>NZ_CP170485.1:1905000-3105909 GCF_052055585.1 Oceanicaulis sp. LC35 | reverse complement strand
ATGCCCCAACCTTCACTTCACTCTGCGCGCCCCGGTGTGCCCGCGGTCGCGACTTGATTTTTAAACGCAGTTCTCCCGCGCCCAGCACGCATGAAATCGTGCTCGGCGGACTGGCTTCGGTCCGTGTGGGGACAACTCCGTCGAGGTCGTCAGGTTACCGCCGCGAGCGCGCGAATCAACATGATTAACCCACGCATTTTTCGGATTCCGCGCTTGACAGGATGATTCCTAAAGCAGGTCGGGCGTTTGCGATCTGAAAAAAAATTTTGCTGTTTTCAGGGCTTGCACCGCAGCAATTTTCTGATCTAGCGAAACCGGCCCTGAATAGTAATATAAATATATTACCTGATTGATTTGCTTGGGTTAATTTGAGTGCACCAATTTGACGCAGAACAAAAAAGAGCGCCCGCACAATCCTGTGCGGGCGTTCTTTTTTCGTCCGGGTATGGACCAGCTTTTAAGAAGCCGTCATCGACTTCACGCGGGCCGAAAGGCGAGACACCTTACGTGCGCCGGTGTTCTTGTGGATGACGCCTTTGCTGACGGCCTTCATCAGTTCGGACTCGGCGGTGCGCAGTGCGGCGCGGGCCTGATCCTGATCGCCGGTCGCGATGGCCGCGTCGACTTTCTTGACGTAGGTGCGCATGCGCGTGCGACGGGCTTTGTTCAGGGCCGTACGGCGCTCAATCTTGCGCGCCATTTTCTTGGCGGATGACGTGTTCGCCATGAGGTCTCCAGATCCGTATGATCAAGGGCGCCAGGCCAAAAGCCGGCCGCCGGGTAAAACTATGAGGCGCGGCGTATACCGTTCCGCGCGGAGGCGGTCAACTGGTATACGCCGAGATTCATCACCGATGCTTGAAATGCGCAGCGCGTTTGTCAGCAAACGCGGCCATGCCTTCGCTCTGGTCCTCGGTGGCGAATTGCGACTGGAAGACGCGGCGTTCAAAGCGCACGCCCTCGGCCAGACCCATTTCAAACGCCATATTGATAGCCTCTTTGGTCATCATGGCGATTGGCAGGGATTTGGACGCGATCGTGGTCGCCGCTTCCATGGCGACGTCCAGCAGCTCTTCCGCTGGCACGATGCGGCTGACAAGGCCCGCGCGCTCGGCTTCCTCGGCCGGCATCATGCGGCCGGTCAGGCACATGTCCATGGCCTTGCCCTTGCCCACGGCGCGCGGCAGACGCTGGGTGCCGCCAGCGCCCGGCATGACGCCGAGATTGATCTCGGGCTGGCCGAATTTGGCGGTCTCCGACGCGATAATGAAATCACACATCATGGCGATCTCGCAGCCGCCGCCCAGCGCATAGCCGGACACCGCCGCGATGATCGGCTTGCGGAAGCGCGCCACGCTCTCCCAGGATTCCGCGAACGGGTCGTGCTTGTAGAGGGACACGAAGTCCTTCTCCTGAAGCTCCTTGATGTCGGCGCCGGCGGCGAACGCCTTGGCGGAGCCCGTCAGGATCACGCAGCCGATGTCCTCATCGCGCTCGAACGCGACGAGGGCGTCCTTGAGCTCATTGGTAAGCTCGTCGCACAGCGCGTTGAGGGCGGACGGGCGATCGAGCGTAATCACGCCCACCCGGCCTTCGGTTTTCACTTGGATCGTATTGTAGGCCATGCGGCCCTCCGATGCAGTTACGCGCTTATCAGCGCGGGATATGCGGCAAAACGGGCGCCGTCTTAGCGGAAGCCCGCCCGATGGTCACCCCCGGCGAGCCCCGCTTTTCGCAGACGCAGCGTGCTACTGGACGCGGCGAACCTCAAGACCCTGCGCCTGCAGGAGCGCGATCACGCCATCCTCGCCGGGCATATGCCCCGCGCCCACAGCGACCAGCACATCCTCATCCCCGTCCAGCGCACCGGCGATTTCGGGGATCCAGTTGCGATTGCGCTGCACCAGGATCACCTCATACAGCTCGGGCGTCTGTTCGCGCATATCCTCGTTCAGGATGGCGTTGAGCCGATCCATGTCGCCCGACTGCCAGGCCGTGACGATGTCATCGAGCATGTCGGGATTGTCCACGGCTTCCTGAAGGCCCAGCTCGAAATTGGCCAGCTGGGTCTGCATCGGCATGTCCGCGAAGAAGCGCAGCTGTTCCTCGGCGGTTTCCAGGAAATGGAATGTCTTGCCCTCGCCCTCGACCTGCTGACGCAGGGCGATCTCGACGCCGCTCGCCGGGTCATAGCCCGCCGCCTGCATCTGGGCGACAGCAATCTGAAGGCTGGCGAACCAGGGCTGGAGCGGATCAAGGCCTGCGGCCAGCTGCTCAGCGGTCAGGCCCAGACGCTGGGCCACGATGGCGAGATTGGCGTGCGCCTGTTCGCTCAGCATGCCCGTCAGCGGCGTGCCGGACGTATTGGCGGCCAGCTGCGGGATCAGCCGGGTCATCTGCGCGGTCGCCTCTTCAGAGACCGTGTCCGCCTCAAACCAGACTTGCTCGACCTCGTCGAGCACCTCGGACAGATACGCCGTCCGCCATTCGGTTTCGGGACGCAGGATATGAACCGTGCCGATGAGATAGACCGTGTTGTCGGCATCCGACATCGCCCAGATAGCCGGCGCGTCTTCGTCAGATTGTGCGAGCGCAGGCGAAATGGCGAGCATCAGACCCGTCAGCGCGCCCAGGATTGGCTTGAACATTCAAAACCCCTTTGAGGTGACCTCTTGGGTGAAAGGGATAAACAGCGTCGGGCCGGGTTCAACCCAAACCGGTATGGTTAACGAAAGTTCATGTTAAGAACAGGTCCGTCTATCGCTGACAGGACGGGCAGAAGAAGCTCGACCGACCCGACTGCACAATGCGTTCAATCGTGCTGTCCTTGCAGCGATGGCAGGGCTCGCCCTCGCGTCCGTACACGTCAAAGCGATGCTGGAAATAGCCCATGGCGCCATCCGCGCCGGCATAGTCGCGCAGGGTGGAGCCGCCCGCCTCGATGGCTTCGGAAATCACGGACCGGACCGCCGGGGCCAGTCTCGCCGCCCGCGCGCCGGGGATGGAATGGCACAGACGGCGCGGGCTGATCTGAGCCCGCCACAGCGCCTCGCAGACATAGATATTGCCCAGCCCCGCCACGACATGCTGATCCAGAAGCCCGGTCTTGATCGGGCTGCGGCGCCCCTTGAACGCTGTGTTCAGAAGGTCTTCTGAAAAGCCGTTCGAGAGCGGCTCTGGGCCCAGATCCTTGAGATAGGGCTGAGCCTCCTCGGCGTCCGTCTCATAAAGCGTCATGAAGCCGAAGCGACGCGGATCATTATAGGTGACCGTCACCCCGCCCTCCATCTGGAAGACGACATGGTCATGGGCGGGATTGGCGGGGGCGGCATAGACGAAATCACCCGGCTGGCGACTAAGATCCTCCGCCGTCACCGAGAACCGCCCCGACATCCCCAGATGCATCAGCAGGGTCTCGCCCGACCCCAGCCGCGCCAGCAGGTATTTGGAGCGACGATCCAGCCGCTCGACGACCGTGCCGGTCAGGCGTTCGGCGAAGCGATCAGGGAAGGCAAAGCGCAAATCGGGACGACGCGCCTCGGCGCTGAGAATGCGACGGCCTTCCATGGCGGGCGTCAAACCGCGCCGCACCGTCTCGACTTCCGGCAATTCAGGCATCTAGACTGTCCTTGAAGAAAAGGATCCTTGGGGGGAGGAGATAGGCCATGAGCGCCAGCCGCGCGAGCCTTGTTGATGCGCAGCAAGCGAGCGCGTGCGTGACAGCCGCCCTATGGGCGCTGACGGCGCGGCGCGCGGGTGCGGATTGCCCCATCGATTACGCCCGCCGGGTCCGCAATCCCTGGACCCGGGATCTGGCGGTGGAGCTGGCGCTTGAGATTGATCGGGTCCTTCCCGCTTCTGACGCCCATCGTCATGAAATCTCCGCCAAGATGGGACCGCTCAACCGCGTCCTGCCCGAGATGAGCGTCCGGCTGGCGGAGGGCGGGCCCTATCCTGTCAGCTGGCGGGTCTATGCGGCCGACGACAGCGCGCTGCTGGAGCAACCGGCCGTGATCAGCGCGCAATGGCGCGGCATGTGGGCCCATCTCAGCCGGGCCTGTGATGATCTGGCCCAGGCGCGGGCCGGGTTGCGGGTGCTGGCGACCCAGGCGAACCCGGACCGGGATGTAGACGGGCTCAGCCTTGTCACCGCCTGCGCCTACCGGCTCAGCGCCTATGCGCCGCCGGGCAAGCCGGTGTTGCTGGCCTTCTATGGCCCTGAAGGGGGGTGGCGGGATGAAGCGGGGTTTTCGATGTTCCGCTATGTCACCGGCGAACAGGGGCTTGAGGCCCTCTGAGGGTTGAGGCGTTTGGGCGCGGCATCTCAGGCTGGCGTTCGCCGCATTCGCGCACTAGCTTGAGCGCCATGACCCAGACCCCTGATCAAGATACCGTCTCCTTTGGTTTCAAGGATGTGGCCCGCGGCGAGAAGCAGGGCCTTGTTCGCAACGTGTTTGACCGCTCGGCGCGCAAATACGATCTGATGAACGACCTGATGAGTCTCGGAGTGCACCGGGTCTGGAAGGACATCACCGTCACCAAGGCGGGTCCGCGCCCCGGCGCGCGACTGATCGATGTGGCGGGCGGTACGGGCGATATCGCCCGCGCCTGGCTCGATCGCGCCGACGCGATGACCCTGCGGCGCGGTACGAACCAGTATGCCGAAGCCGTGGTCGCCGACATCAACGAACAGATGCTGCTGGCGGGCCTCAAGCGCGGCGAGCGCGACCGGCTGGACTGGTGCACGGCAAACGCGGAATGCCTGCCCTTTGATGACGGGGTGGCCGACGCCATCACCATCGGCTTTGGCATCCGCAACGTGACCGACCGGATCAAGGCGCTCAAAGACATGCGCCGGGTGCTGAAACCCGGCGGGCGCTTTGTGTGTCTGGAGTTTTCCCGCCCCACCACGCGTCCGCTTGAAAAGCTCTATGACGCCTGGTCCTTCGGCGCGATCCCCCAGATCGGCGAATGGGTGGCGAAAGACCGCGACAGCTACCAGTACCTTGTGGAATCCATCCGCAAATTCCCCCATCAGGACGCCTTTGCGGCGGAGCTGGAAGAGGCGGGCTTTGCGCGCGTCAGCGTGACCAATCTGTCGGGCGGCATCGCGGCCATCCATATGGGCTGGAAGGTCTAGGCGGACTTTTCCGACTTTTTTTCACGCGCCCTGTCGAAACGGGCGTCGCTCGACCGTCCTTGGTTCATCCCTGTCATGCCGGCAGGGGGAACAGGGAGGGAGCGATGCAGTTTGCACTCCTCATCTATGAAAGCGCTGGCGATTTCGCCCGCAGGCAGGGGCCGGACGCCGCCGCCTACTGGTCGAACTGGTCCGCGTATTCGGGCGCGCTTGAAGGCCGCACGCCGCTCGGCGTCTGTCTTCAGGCGCCCGAGACCGGCGTCGTGCTGCGACGCGCCGGAGACACCCGCCAGATCACGGACGGGCCGCATTCGGACTCGCCTGAGCAGCTGGGCGGCGTCATCATGCTCGACATGGACAGTGTCGAAGATGCGCTGAGCTGGGCGGAACGTTGCCCGGCGGCCCTGAACGGCGCGATTGAGGTGCGCCCCCTTCAATTCATCAATGTCAGCGTGGAGACGATCATATGAAATACGCCCTTCTGATCTATGGCGCGGAAAGCCAGTGGAACGCCCTGAGCGAAGCCGAGCAAATGGCCATCTTTGAAAAGCATGGCGCCTATACCGAAGCCCTGATGTCCAGCGGTGTTCTGGTCGCGGGCGAACCGCTGGACGTGGCCGCCACCGCCAAACGCGTCACCGATGACGGCGTACAGGACGGCCCCTATGCGGACACCAAGGAGCAATTGGGCGGCTTTTATGTGATCGAGGCGGACAGCATCGACACCGCGCTCGACTGGGCGGGCAAATGCCCGCGCCTGCCCGGCGACCAGATCGAGGTCCGGCCTGTCCCCGATTATGGCGACGCCTGAGCACAAGACTGACGAGACGCGCGCGATGGCCGAGGCTGTCGCGCGCACATCCTATGGGCGGCTGGTGGCGCGCCTGGCGCGACGCTGGGGCGATCTCGCCCGCGCCGAGGACGCCCTGTCAGACGCCTTCGAACGCGCGCTGCAAAGCTGGCCTCAAACCGGCCTGCCAGACCAGCCCGAAGCCTGGCTTTTAAAAACCGCCCATCGCCGCCTGATCGATGCCGCCCGGCAGAAGGGCGTTCAGGAACGGGCGGAACCCGAGCTGGCGCGCCTGATTGAGGAAGTGTCAGAGCGCCCGGACCCCGAAGCCCTGCCCGATGACCGTCTGGGCCTGATGCTGGCCTGCGCCCATCCCGATCTGGATCCGGCACTGCATACCCCCCTGATGCTGCAAGCGGTTCTGGGCCTCGATGCGGCCCGGATCGGGTCGGCCTTTCTGGTCAGTCCCGCCGCCATGGGCCAGCGCCTGAGCCGCGGCAAGGCCCGCCTGCGCGAACGCAGCGCCAGATTTGACCGCCCCGGCAAGGACCAACTGGCCGATCGCATCATCCCGGTGCTGAACGCCATCTACGCCGCTTATGGCACCGGCTGGGACGAGATCGGCGCCAGTGAGAGCCGGGTGAGGGGGCTCGCGGGCGAAGCGTTCTATCTGAGCCGGCTTTTGACCGAGCTGGCGCCCGAAATCGCCGAAGTCTGGGGGCTTTTCGCCCTGATCACCCATTGTGAAGCACGCACCCCCGCGCGACGGGACCCGGATGGCCGCTTCATCCCGCTGTCTGAACAGGACCCTGCGCTCTGGAGCGCGGATACGATCCAACAAGGGGAAATCGCCCTGCGACGCGCGCTCAAGCTGGCCCCGCCTGGACGCTACGTGCTGGAGGCTTCGATCCAGTCTGTTCACGCCGAACGACGACTAACGCCGCAGACCAACTGGCTGGCCGCCGCCGCGCTTTATGACGCGCTGGTCCGGCACACATCCAGCCTGGGCGCCCTGACGGCCCGCGCCTGCGCGCATGGCGAGGCGTTCGGAGCGGAGCGGGCGCTGGACAATCTGGCGGAGCTTGAAGATCAGGCGGCGGAGTATCAGCCCTATTGGGCGGCGCTGGCGCACTGGTCAGCAGCGGCCGGGCACAGCGAGACCGCCGCCCGCGCCTATGCGCGCGCCATCGTGCTGAGCGCGGATCCGGCGGTGCGCGCCTATCTGACGGAAAAGTCGCAAACACTATGACGCAGCCCGCAAGGCGCCGCGCCCCCTCGCCAAAGCCGTCTCATCGCCCTAAACCTCTCACCCGTGTTTGGAACGATCTCGAACTTCTTCCGCCTGACGCGCGCCGCCTGGACGCTGGCCCGTCATGACGCGATCTTCCCGGCTGAGTACCAGTCGGCGTTTCCGGCTCCCGCACGGGTGCTGGGCCAGTTCGCGCGCCTGATCGCCATTCGGGACCGGGCGAAAAATCCCGGCGAACGTCTGGCTCATGCGCTGGAAAAACTCGGCCCCTCCTATGTGAAATTCGGTCAGGTTCTGGCCACCCGTGCTGATGTCATCGGCGCAGATTTCGCCCGCGGCCTGTCGCGTCTGCAGGACAAGATGGAGCCGTTCGGCATGCAGAAGGCGCGCGCCACGCTGGAGGCCGAATTCGGCCAGCCGGTGGAAGCGCTGTTCTCCGAGTTTGGCGAACCGGTCGCCGCCGCCTCCATCGCCCAGGTGCACAAGGCGAAAACACTGGATGGTCGCGATGTGGCGGTGAAGATCCTGCGCCCCGATGTGGCCGAGCGGATCAAGCGCGATATCGCCGCCATGCGTCTGGGCTCAAGGCTGGCGGAGGGCCTGTTTCCCGCCTCCAAACGCATGGAGCCGCGCGCCTTTGTCGAGACCGTGGCGCGCTCTCTGGTGCTGGAGCTTGATCTGCGCCTTGAAGCAGCGTCCGCCAATGAGCTGAGCGAAGCCGCTGTCGCCGCGCAGAACTTCTTCATCCCCGAAGTGGTCTGGCCGCTCACCGCCAAGAAGGTGCTGACCACGGAATGGATCGACGCCATTCCCCTGACCGATCTCGGCGCTGTGCGCGCCGCCGGTGTGGATACGGTGAAACTGGCGGGCGATCTGACCGATGCTTTCCTGTCCACCGCACTCGAACAGGGCGTGTTCCATGCCGACCTTCATGCGGGCAATCTGTTCGTAACGAAGGAAGGCCTGCTGTGGGCGGTGGATTTCGGCATTATCGGGCGCTTGGGCCGGGGCGAGCGGCGCTATCTGGCGCGCATCCTTCACGGCTTCCTGACGCGCGATTATGACGGCGCGGCGCAAGCCCATTTTGATGCGGGCTATGTGCCAGAACATCATTCGCGCGCCGATTTTGCGAGCGCCCTGCGCGCCGTGGCCGAGCCCATCTTCGGCAAGAGCGCGGGCGAAACGCCCATGAGCCGGGTGCTGATGCAGCTCTTTGAGGTCACCGACCTTTATGACATGCACCTTCAGCCCCAGCTGGTGCTGTTGCAAAAGACCATGGTGCAGGCCGAGGGCGTGTGTCGCCTGCTGACTGATGATCACAATATGTGGCAGGCGTCCGGTCCCGCCGTTGAGCGCTTCATGCGCCGTGAGCTGGGCCCGCAAGGCCGGATCGAGGATCTGATGGAATCCCTTGATCGCGCCAAGTCCGCCATCAAGCGCCTGCCCGACACGCTGGACGAGCTGACCGAGACCGCCCGTGTGCTGCGTGAGCGCGAGGAACCCACCGCGTCAGGCTCACGCTGGCTGATCGCCGGGCTGGGCGTGGTCGCCGGCGCCTCAACCGCCATCGCGGTGCTGCTGGCGGTGATGTGATTGGTCCTCAGGTGACGTGAAAGCCCGTTCGGGGTAAGCCTGAGCTGAATAACCTTCGGGGCATGTCATGGCGGACAAACGCATTCTTCTGATCATCGGCGGCGGCATCGCGGCCTATAAATCGCTGGAGCTGATCCGGGAGCTGGCGCGACGGTCGATCAAGACCCGCGCCATCCTGACCGAGGCCGGCAAGCAGTTCGTCACCCCGATGAGCGTGGGCGCGCTGACCGCCGACAAGGTCTATTCCGAGCTGTTTTCCCTGACCGATGAAGCCGAGATGGGTCATATCGAGCTGTCACGCTCGGCCGATCTGGTGGTGGTTTGTCCCGCCACGGCGAACCTGATGGCCAAGGCCGCCCATGGGCTGGCGGATGATCTGGCCTCCACTACGCTTCTGGCCACGGACAAGGCCGTGCTGATGGCCCCGGCGATGAATGTGCGCATGTGGACCCATCCCGCCACCCAGGCGAATGTGAAGACCCTGCGCAGTTATGGCGTTACGGTTATGGACCCTGATGAAGGCGAGATGGCCTGCGGCGAGTTTGGCCCCGGCCGCCTGCCTGAGCCTGTGCGTATTGCCGACGCTATCGAGGCCGCGCTGAAATCATGAAGGCGATCGTCACCGCCGGCCCGACGCTGGAGCCGATCGACCCGGTCCGCTTCCTGTCCAACCGTTCCTCCGGCCAGCAGGGCTACGCCATCGCAGAAGCCTTGCGCGATCTCGGATTCGAGGTGGTGCTGATTTCCGGCCCGGTGGCGCTCAATGACCCTCAGGGCCTTCAGACCGTGCGCATCGAGACCGCGCGGCAGATGCTGGAAGCGGTGAATGACCAGCTGCCCGCCGATGTCTTCGTCTCTGTCGCCGCCGTCGCGGACTGGCGTCCGGCGGAAGCGTCGGACAAGAAGCTCAAGCTCGACAAGGGCGCGATGGCGAGCCTGCCGCTTGCCGAGAACCCGGACATCCTCAAAACCGTCTCCCACTACGCTACCGGTCAGCGCCCGCGTCTGGTGGTGGGCTTTGCAGCCGAAACCCATGACGTCATCGAGCACGCCCGCGCCAAGCGATTGCGCAAGGGATGCGACTGGATCGTCGCCAATGATGTATCCGGCGATGTGATGGGCGGAGCGGAAAATGCGGCTCTGCTGATCACCCCCGAGGGTGATGAAGCGTTCGCGCGGGCGGCGAAGTCGGAACTGGCGAAAAACCTCGCGAGCCGTATAAGCCAAGCGCTTTCATAGACTTCACACTGGGTTTGAAATCGCCCCTTTTCGCTTGTTAGGCTTGAGGGGTTAAGCAAACTCAGGACCTGACATGAAAACCGTACTGACTGCCCTCGCGCTTGCCGGCCTTGGCGCGACCGCCGCACAGGCGGACTGCTATTCGATTTACCCGCAAGGCTCCGGCCAGGAGCCGGTCCCCATGGTGGGCTACACCGTCACCGAAGCCGCGGATCTGGACGGGCTTATGGACGAACCGCCGCTGGCCGAAGGCGCGAACGCCATCGCGTGTGAGCGTGACAGCATCGTGCCGCGCCCGAATGATTTCGAGCTGGTGCGCTATCACTCGACCCCGCTTCTGATCTCGACCGGCGAGGGCGAAGACGCCCAGATGCTGATCCTCGGCTTCCAGCCGGCCATGGAAGACGAGAACGGCGAGATGATGGAGCCGCAATATCGCGTCCAGATGGCCCAGGGCGGCCTGAGTGACGATGAACGCACCGGCATCATCGGCGCGCTTGAGGGCTTTGCTGAAAGCGAACAGGCGCTGGATGCGCTGCTGAGGGCCGAAGCCGAACAAGACAGCTGACTTCAACGCCGACTGACGTTACCCCTTCCCGTCTGATCACACGGCGGGAAGGGGTACGTCATGAAGCTGAATGTCAAAACGCTCGACCATTTCGAAGGCCTTGAGCTTCCGGCCTATCAGACGGCGGGGTCCGCCGGTCTTGACCTGCCCGCCGCCGTGCCCGCCGATGCGCCCGTGGTGATCGAACCGGGCGAATGGAAACTCATCCCCACCGGCATCTGCATTGCGCTGCCCCAGGGCTATGAAGCCCAGATCCGCCCCCGCTCGGGCCTTGCCGCCAAGAAGGGCATTTCCTGTGTGAACACGCCCGGCACGGTGGACGCCGATTATCGCGGCGAATTGCATGTGAACCTGATCAATCACGGCAAGGAGCCGTTCGTGGTCCAGCGCGGCGAACGCATCGCCCAGATGGTGATCGGCCAGTTCACCCAGATCAGCTGGAACCCGGTCGACGCGCTCGATGAAACCGCACGCGGAACCGGCGGCTTCGGCTCGACGGGCGTCTAGACACGCAGCTTCTTCGCCAATGACCCCAAGCGCGAGCGTTGTAGCGCCAGCGCAAAGCGCGGGGCGCTGAGACCCAGCCTGTGTGCGGCGGACAGAAGCGCGGCGCGCGCAGCGTCAGGCGCAAGACCCAGACGGGACGCGATAAAGTCCCCGGACGGGCGCGCATAGAGCCCGAGCGGTTTCAGCGTCGCGCGGGGAAAATCTTTCATGTTTTCAGTGAGGATCACCCGCGCCTGACCGGCGCTGGCGGCCTGCATCACATGGGCGTCGTCCGGATCGGGCAGCTTGCCGGTCACCTTTATCGCCATCGCGTCCTCGGTCGGCACGAGAGCCTCCGGATAGGCATGCTCAAGCGCCATCACGAGATGGGAGGCCTCACCGGGCCCGTCCCTATCCGGCTTGCCATCCACAATGCGCGCATGGGCGTGGCCGGTCTCGAACAGGACTTTCTCGGACCAGCGCGGATAGAAGAACCCGGCATCGGCCAGCGCCAGCACCAAATGCCGCCGGATGGCGCCCGCCAGCACGCAGGCGTCGAGAAACACCGCCGGGCGATCAAAGTCTTCCGGCAGGGCCACAGGATCAGGCAAGCCAATCACCGGCGCGTCAGAGCTCGACGGCGCCAGATGCGGGCCATCGATTGCAGCAAGCTCCTTGAGCGCCTGAGCGCGCACGCGCTGGCGTTGTTCGGCAAGGCGTTTGACGCTGCGCTCCTCCAGCGCCCCGGCGAATTCGCCCTGGGCGACCAGTCGGTTGAGCCCGTACGCATCAACCCCCAGCGCGGTTTGCGCAGCCTCTGGCGTCATCCGCCAATCCCCAGTGGCGCGGGATCACAGAAGGCTTTCACATCAAACAGGCGCTGATCGGTGATGATGTCGGACGGACGCAGGGCGCGCGACAGCTCAAGCCCTTCCAGCGAGCGGGCGCGGGACAGCGCCACATAGGCCTGACCATGGGCGAACAGGCGGCGGGACACGTCGAGATAGACCTTGTCCAGCGTCAGGCCCTGCGCCTTGTGAATGGTCATCGCCCAGGCCAGCCGGAGCGGATACTGCACGTAAGAGCCGATGGTCTCGCGCTTGAGTTTGCTCGAAGAGCCGTCCGCCGCATAGCGGATACGCTCCCAGCTGACCGGCTCGATGGTGACGGTCTGATCGTTCACATGAACCTTCACGCCTTCGGAGGTGAAGCCCAGAACCTCGCCGATCGAGCCGTTCACATAGCGCCCGCCCGGATCATTGCGGATCATCATCACCCGCGCGCCCACCTTGAGGATTAGCGGGTCATCAGTGGGGAAAAGCCGCGGGTCAAACTCGCCTTCCACCTTGCCCGAAAAGCCGCGCGGCTCCCCGCGCAGGCCTTCAAGCCGGGCGCGGTTGATGGAGGAGGCCGCTTCATTGGTGGGGGTCAGCACCACATGGGTGCCTGAGGCTTCAAGCCCGATCCGGCCGGTGACGCGCGCATTGAGGATTTCAGCGAGATCATCGTTGAGCTCGCCATCCCGCACAGCGTTCAGCACTTCGACAAATTCAGGATCGGCCTGACGGTGAACCTCGGTCAGCTCCACCATGGTGAAGCCGGCATCGCGGAAGGCGGGCGCATGAAAGAAGAAGGGACCGCCATAAGTCTCTTCCAGGAACATGCCCTCCTCGCCCTGCGCAATCGGGGGCAGCTGGGCGAGATCCCCCACCAGAATAATGCGCACGCCGCCAAAGGGCTCATTGCTGTCGCGGTTGAGGCGCAGCGAGAAATCGACCGCCTGCATCATGTCCGAGCGGACCATGGAGATCTCGTCGATCACCAAAGTGGTCAGCGCCTTCACCGTACGCGCATTGCGCAAGCGGCGGATATCGCCCGGCGTGATCAGGCGCGGCGGCAGGCGGAAAAAGCTGTGCAGGGTCTGCCCGCCTGCATTCATGGCGGCGACGCCCGTGGGCGCGACCACCGCCGCTTGCGGGCCCAATCGGTCCAGAATGGCGCGTGTGACCGTGGTTTTACCCGTTCCCGCCCGGCCGGTCAGGAACAGGTGCGAGCCGCCCTTGATGGCGTAATCGACAACCGCCTGCTGGTCAGGCGACAGGGTGAAGGCGGGGCGAGGGGTCAGCACGGTGCGGGCTCCTTTGACAGAGCCCGACCTTGGCCTGTTTCGCGCCCTGCCGCCAGTGAGCGGGCCGGGTCAGTACAGCTCTTCAGCCACGCAGCCATCGCCCACAAAACGGAAGTCCCGCACGATGCCTGCCGGGTCGATCACGATCCGGGTCTCACATTGCACCCAGCGCGCCTCGTCAGGCTCATAGACCGTCTCGTCATAGCGCTCGATGCGGGTGTGCCGCTCGCCATTGGAATCCACATAGGTGACCCGGCGTTCATTGGGGATGGTGCGATAGCCGCCCGGAATCACCTGCTGTTCCTCGCGCATATAGCTCCAGACCTCGCCGCCATCGCTCAGCTCGTCCACACGGTCCGGGGAGCCGAACTCGACCAGCACCACATCCTGGCTGCGCCCGATCAGCTGGCTCATATGCTGGCGATAGCCTTCAGCGGTCGCGCAGGCAGCGACCAACAGGCCCAGAGCGGCGGTGATCAGGTATTTCATCTGTGCATCCCCATGGTTGGCGGTTCAGGCTAGGCTAGACTGGTCCTCATGAACACAGGCTGAGCAGAGGCTTTGCCCATCCGTCCCGCAAGCATCAGGTCTGACCCACATGGCCGTTGACGTCAAACGACATGCCCGACACATCGTGCTCAAAGAGCTGGGCGGTCCCGGCCAGCAGAAACTGAGCCGCGCCCGCATCACCGTGATTGGCGCCGGCGGGCTGGGCGCGCCGGCCTTGCTCTATCTCGCCGCGGCGGGCGTCGGACATGTGCGCATTGTTGATGCTGATACGGTGTCGCTGAGCAATCTCCAGCGCCAGATCCTGTTTCGGACCGACGATGTAAACGCCAGCAAGGTGGAGCGGGCGAAAGCCGCGCTCAACGCCCTCGATCCGGGCGTCGAGGTGGAGGCGGTGAACCTGAAGGCGACGGACGAGACCCTGCCGGACCTTCTGTCCGATGCTGACCTGGTGCTCGACGGCTGTGATGACTTTGACACCCGCTTTGCGGTGAACCGCGCCGCCATCAAGGCCCGCATCCCGCTGGTGTCGGGCGCCGTGGGGCGTTGGGAAGGGCAAGTAGGCGTCTTCGCGCCGCATTTGAAGCCGGGCGCCCCCTGTTATCAGTGCTGGGTGCCGGAAACCCCGCCGGACGCCGAGGACTGCGCCGTCATGGGCGTGGTGGGGGCGCTGACTGGCGTCATTGGCTCGATGATGGCGATGGAGGCGATCAAGCTGATTTCGTGCGCAGGCGAGCCGCTACTGGGCCGGATCGGCTTTTATGACGGATTGTCCGGCCGGATGCGGACGGTCAGTCTGCCGGCATCCCGCAGCTGCCCGGCTTGCGCATCGGGCAGAACTGACAGCCCCCGCAGCCCCCGCGCTTGATGCGGAACCAGGCGACCCCGCCCAGGAGCAGGCCGGGCGCAAGGCCCAGCAGCACAGCCAGCGTAAAGCTGCGCCCCAGCACGCCGACAACAAGCGCCACCGCCATTCCCAGCACCATGAAGCTGAGAAGGGTCAGATCGGCGCGGCGGCGCGGATAGGTTGCGGTGTTGGCGAACATCGAGGGAAAGCCTGGGACAATTTGTCCCTTCCCTACCCCGAACTGGACTGTGACAGCAAGCGTCAGATCCGGCCGCGATGCTTGCCGTGATGATGCTGGGCCAGGGTTCTGGCGGCGCGCCGGGCGTTGACCACGACGAACAGATAGATGCCGCCGGCGAACATCAGCCCCACGGCGCCGCCATACACCCAGCTGCCGAGGAGGCTGGAAAACACCAGCCCCATCACCAGAGCGATCATGATGATCAGGGTCAGGATGCGCGGTTCCGGCATCCAGACGGTTTGAATCTTATTCGGTTTCACCGGTGATATCCCGATACAGCGTCCAGACCATGCGTTCGGTGGTGATGAAACCCCAATTCCAGTCGTCATGGAAGTCCGCCAGCGGCGCCGCGTCCTGAACCTGCTGCAGATTGAGGCCTTGATCGACCAGCGCCTGAACCCGGGCCTTCGCCTCGGTCAGCATGATGATGCTGGCTTCCAGATCGGCTTCGGTCGAGAGCGGACCATGGCCGGGAATGATCTGCGTGTCGGCGTCCGCCACATCCACAATGGCCTGCATGCCAGCGATATAGCCATCCACCGTGCCGCCATTGTCGAGATCGATATAGGGGAACCAGCCCGAGAACAGCAGATCGCCGGCATGGATCACATTGGCGTCTTCAAACACGACGAAGATATCACCATTGGTGTGGGCCGCCGGGGTATGGTGCAGATGAGCGGTCAGGCCATTAATCGTGACCACATCCCCGTCATTGACGTCCACGGTCGGCAGATAGCCGCCGGACAGAGGTTCAGGGGTGGAGCCGGTCAGCTGGGCCGTGACAGGGTTCATCAGGCCGTCGCGCACGCTGGGATGGGCCATGATGACCGCGCCCTGCTCGGCGAAATAGGCGTTACCCAGCACGTGGTCGCCGTGAAGGTGGGTGTTGAGCACCTGATCCACGGCGCGGTCGCCGGACACGGCGCGCTGTGCCGCGTCGATAGCGGGCGCAAAGCGCTCCATCTGGGTGTCGATCATGAACACCCCGTCCTCGCCCACACTCACGCCCACATTACCGGCCTGATTGGTGGCGAGCATGTAGAGCCCGGAACCCAGATCGGTGGTCTCCACATAGACCTGGTTCTCCGACTGGGCGTGCGCCGTAGCGGTCAGAGCCAGGCTGGCGACAAGAGCGGTGCGGATCATGACGGTTTCCCCGAAAGCTGCAATCTGGGCGCAAGATGGGTGCGTCCGGGCCGCATATCCAGCCCTAGCGAAAAACAATCTTAATCATGCCCCTTCACGTTTGTGCGGTGATTCACTCTGGCCGGAGATGACGGAACGCCATGCGGACGCTGTTTGCACTGATCTTGCTGCTGGGGGGGCTGATGACCTCTCACCCCGCAAGCGCGCAAACCTGTGACACGTTCTCCGGACTGCCGGTGCCCCGTTTTGTCTCGCTGAAATACAACGAGACCCGGGGGCGGGCCGGACCCTCTTTCACCCACCCCGTCGCCTGGCTGTACCAGCGCAAGGGCCTGCCCATGGAGGTGGTCGCCGAGACCCCTGACTGGCGCCGGGTGCGCGATCCCGAGGGCGAGGAGGTGTGGATGCATCGTCGCACCCTGACCGGTCGCCGGTCGGTCTGGGCGACAGAGGCGACACGCCTGTTGTCGAGACCGGACGAAACCGCCTCCCTGATCGCGGATGTGGAAGCGGGCGCAGTGCTCTGGCTGGAACGCTGCCGCGCCGGCTGGTGCCGTCTGGAGGCTGATGACCGTCGCGGTTGGGCCCGTTCAGACGCCTTCTGGGGCGTCTATCCCGAAGAGACCCAGCCGACCCCCGCGCTTGAGGGGGGGCAAACGTCATGCTACCGCTCTGCGTCTGAACCAGACGCGCTCGGGGCGGGCCCGGAAAACTCCGCTTCAGCCGACTGACGGATCTGAACCCAGGATGAGAGCCTGGCGCGGTGCGATCTCCGTGCAGCGCTGGCGCGTTCGCCGCAACTTCCGACCCCGGCTCACTTGGCCGGACCGGCTCGACGGACCCCATGACAGACCAGAAAAACAGCTATGATTACGATGACCTGATCGCCTGCGGCAAAGGCGATCTGTTTGGTCCCGGCAATGCGCAATTGCCGCTGCCCCCCATGCTGATGTTTGATCGCATCACCGAGATCAGCTCCGATGGCGGCGCCTATGGCAAAGGCCATCTGATCGCCGAACTCGATGTGAACCCGGATCTGTGGTTCTTCGAATGCCACTTCAAAGGCGATCCGGTGATGCCGGGCTGTCTGGGCCTGGACGCCATGTGGCAACTGGTGGGCTTCTATCTGGGCTGGACCGGCGCGCCGGGCAAAGGCCGCGCGCTCGGCGTGGGCGAGGTGAAATTCACCGGCCAGATCGAACCGCATGTGAAAAAGGTCCGCTATGTCATTGATCTCAAGCGTGTGATCAATCGTCGCCTTGTGCTCGGCATTGCCGATGGTCACGTAGAGGCGGACGGAACCACGATCTACACCGCCAAGGATATGCGGGTGGGTCTGTTCCAGCCTGAAGCAACCAACAAGGGCGGAGAGCAAGCATGAGGCGTGTCGTCGTCACCGGTATCGGCATTGTTTCATCCATTGGCGATAACGCGCAGGAAGTCGCCGCCAGTCTGAAAGCGGGCAAGTCCGGCGTCATCGCTGCACCCGAATACGCAGAGCTGGGCTTCAAATGCCAGGTGCATGCGCGTCCCAAGGCCGATCCGTCCGAGCATGTGGACAAGCGCGCCTATCGCTTCATGGGCGAAGGCGCGGGCTGGGCGTACATGTCCATGCAGCAGGCCATCGCCGATGCAGGGCTTGAAGACAGCGATGTCTCCAACGAGCGCACCGGCCTGATCGTGGGCACGGGCGGTCCGTCTGTGGAAGCCATCGTGAAAGCCGCCGACATCACCCGCGAAAAGGGGCCCAAGCGCATCGGTCCGTTCGCGGTGCCCAAAGCCATGTGCTCGACGGGCTCGGCGACGCTCGCCACCCCGTTCAAGATCAAGGGCCTGAACTATTCGATCAGCTCGGCCTGCACCACGTCCCTGCACTGCATGGGCGCGGCCGCAGAGCAGATCCAGTGGGGCAAGCAGGACGTGATGTTCGCAGGCGGCGGCGAAGAGCTGCACTGGGCGCTCTCGAACCTGTTTGACGCCATGGGCGCCATGAGTTCGAACTATAACGACACCCCGGCTGTGGCCTCGCGCGCGTTCGACAAGAACCGCGACGGCTTCGTCATCGCCGGCGGCGCCGGCATTGTGGTGCTCGAAGAGTATGAGCGGGCGAAAGCGCGCGGCGCAACTATCTACGCCGAAGTGCTCGGCTATGGCGCGACGTCTGACGGCCACGACATGGTCCAGCCGTCCGGCGAAGGCGCAGCGCGCTGCATGCAGATTGCGCTCAAAGAAGCCAAGGGCCGCAAGATCGACTACATCAACCCGCACGCCACCTCTACGCCTGTGGGCGATGTGAAGGAATCTGAAGGCCTGCGCGCGGTGTTCGGCAAGGATGTCCCGGCCCTGTCGGCGACCAAATCCATGTCCGGCCACTCGCTGGGCGCGGCGGGCGTTCAGGAAGCGATCTACTCGCTGCTGATGATGAAAGAGGGCTTCATCGCCCCCTCCATCAATATCGACGAGATGGATCCTGAACTGGCCGATCTGCCCATCGTCACCGAGACGAAACAGGCCGAGCTCAACACCGTGCTGTCGAACTCCTTCGGCTTTGGCGGCACCAACGGCACCATCATTCTGGGCCGCCCCGACTAGGGTCTGCGCCCGGCGCAAACGAAAACCCCGGCGGAAACGCCGGGGTTTTTTGTTGGATTTGAGTGAAACCCCGGCCAAGCGCAGCGCCGAGCCGGGGCCTCCATCAGGATAAGGCGCTTTATGCGGAACAAGGTCCCGGGTCTTCGCTTTGCTCGCCCGGGAATTCAGCGCCTCCCCCTACCCCTTCAGCGCCTCTCGCACCGCATCGGCCAGCATGCGCGCTTCGTGTTCGCGGGCGCTGCCCTTGCGCCAGGCGACGCCGATTTCCCGGCCAGCCACAGGCGGATCAAACGGGCGGATGGCCAGATCAAGCCGGTCCGCCAGCCCCGCATCAATGGCGAGTTTGGGCAGCAGCGTCGCGCCGAGCCCCGATTTCACCATCTGCACCAGCGTGTGCAGCGAGGTGGCGGCGAAGTCCGATCGGGCGTCATTGGTGTCAGGCCTGCTGGCTGAACACACCGACAGGGCGTGGTCGCGCAGGCAATGACCATCCTCGAGCAGCAAGAGCGGCTCATCGGCCAGCATGGCCGGACTGAGCTTGTCCACCTTGGCGAGCGGATGGTCCGGGGTCGCCGCGAACAGGAACTCGTCTTCCAGAAGCCCCGTCGTCTCGATCCCCGGCGCGTCATAGGGAAGGGCGATCAGGGCCGCATCCAGACGCCGATCCTTGAGCGCCTCCACAAGGCGATGGGTCAGATCCTCGCGCAGGAACAATTCCAGCTTGGGATACTGCTCGCGCAGGCTGGGCAGGGCTTTGGGCAGCAAGAAGGGCGCAATGGTGGGGATGACCCCCAACCGGAACGGGCCGGACAAGGGCTCGCCCGCCGCCCGCGCCATATGCACCAGATCCTCGGCCTCGGTCAGCACGATCCGCGCCCGCGACACGGCGGCTTCGCCAGCCGGCGTCAGGGCGGCGCCCCGGGCGCCGCGCTCCACCAGCGTCGCGCCCAGTATCGTCTCCAGCTCCTTGATCCCGGCGGACAGGGTGGGCTGGGTGACATGGGCGGCTTCGGCGGCGCGAGAGAACGAGCCGTGCTCGGCCAGGGCCAGAAGAAAGGTGAGTTGTCGAAGCGTGGGCAGATGGCTGCTCATTCGGCGTCCTGATCGGCTGGGGTCAGTCATGAAGGAGCGCCCCTGAAACAGGAGCGCTCCCTTACTGGTCTAGTTCAGATCGAACCGGTCATTATTCATGACCTTGGTCCAGGCGGCGACGAAGTCCTTGACGAACTTCTCTTTATTGTCGTCCTGGGCATAGACCTCGGCATAGGCGCGCAGGATGGAGTTCGAGCCGAACACCAGATCGGCGCTCGTCGCACTCCACTTCACGGCGCCGGTCTTGCGGTCACGCACTTCATAGAGCCCGTTCTCAACCGGATGCCAGCTATTGGCCATGTCGGTGAGATTGACGAAGAAGTCTGTGGTCAGCTGTCCGACGCGGTCGGTGAAGACGCCATGGGACGATCCGTTGTGATTGACGCCCAGCACGCGCAGGCCGCCCACAAGCACCGTCATCTCATGCGCCGTCAGGCCCAGAAGCTGGGCGCGATCAAGCATCAATTCCTCGGCGCTGACCGCATAGCGCTCTTTCATCCAGTTGCGGAAGCCATCCGCCAGCGGTTCGAGCGGCTCAAAGGAGTCCGCATCGGTCTGCGCGGCGGTTGCATCGCCGCGACCGGGCGCGAAGGGCACAGCCACATCAGAGCCGGCTTTGGCGATGGCGTCTTCCAGACCCACAACGCCGCCCAGCACGATGACATCAGCGACTGACGCGCCGGTCTCCTCGGCAATGGGTTCGAGCACGGTCAGCACGCGATGCAGACGCAGCGGCTCATTGCCCTCCCAGTCCTTCTGGGGCGCAAGCCGGATGCGCGCGCCATTGGCGCCGCCGCGCTTGTCAGAGCCGCGATAGGTGCGGGCGCTGTCCCAGGCGGTGGCGATCAGCTCGGCCGGGGTCAGATCGCTGTTGCGGATTTTCGCTTTCACCGCATCCACATCATACCCGGTCGGGCCTGCCGGGATCGGGTCTTGCCAGATCAAATCCTCGGACGGCACGAAGGGGCCGACATAATTGGCCTTGGGGCCCATATCGCGGTGGGTGAGCTTGAACCAGGCCCGCGCGAACGTGTCCGCAAAGTATTGCGGGTCCTTGCGGAATTTCTGGCAGATCGCGTTGTAGGTCGGGTCCATCTTCATCGCCATGTCCGCATCGGTCATGATGGGGTTGTGGCGAATGGACGGATCGGTGGCGTCCACCGGCTTGTGGTCCTCGGGCATGTTGACCGGCTCCCACTGCCAGGCGCCGGCGGGGGACTTCTTCAGCTCCCACTCATAGCCGAACAGATAGTCAAAATAGCCCATGTCCCACTGGGTGGGATGCTGGGTCCAGGCCCCCTCAATGCCGGAGGTGAAGGCGTTGGTCGCCTTGCCCTCATGACCGGGATTGGCCCAGCCAAAGCCCTGGGAGTCCACACCACAGCCTTCCGGCTCCGCGCCGATCTTGTCCACGGCGCCCTTGCCATGGGCCTTGCCCACAGTGTGGCCGCCGCAAGTGAGGGCTGCGGTTTCCTCGTCATCCATCGCCATGCGCTTGAAGGTTTCGCGCACCTGGGCGGCGGTCTTTAACGGATCAGGATTGCCGTTCACGCCCTCGGGATTGACATAGATCAGGCCCATATGGGTCGCCGCCAGAGGGTTTTCGAGCGTGGAGGCGTCCTCAAGATCGCCATAGCGTTCTTCGGACTTGGCCAGCCATTCCGCTTCCGAACCCCAGTAGACATCGGTCTCGGGACCCCAGATATCCTCGCGGCCAAAGCCGAAGCCAAAGGTCTCCAGCCCCATATCCTCATAGGCCACAGTGCCCGACAGGATAATGAGATCGGCCCAGCTGAGCTTGTTGCCGTACTTTTTCTTCACCGGCCATAACAGGCGACGCGCCTTGTCCAGGCTGGCGTTATCGGGCCAGGAGTTGAGCGGGGCGAAGCGGATATTGCCCGCACCGCCGCCGCCGCGGCCATCCGCAAGGCGATAGGAACCGGCCGAGTGCCAGGCGAGCCGGATCATCAGGCCGCCATAATGGCCCCAATCCGCCGGCCACCAGTCCTGGCTGTCATGCAGCAGGGCTTTGACGTCGGCTTTCACCGCCTCGAAGTCGAGGGACTTCACCGCCGCCTTGTAATCAAAGTCGGGGTCCATCGGATTGGTGCGTGCGCCGCGCTGATGGAGAATGTCGAGATTGAGCGCGTTGGGCCACCATTTGGTGACCGGCTTGTCCATTGCGGTATTGCCGCCGTGGTGAAAGGGGCAGCCGCCTGAAGCCGTCTTATCGTGTCCGTCCATGGTCATGTCCTCCCGGATCAGAACGTCTAGATGGCAATCAGGATGACGCGAGGCCCATACATTTATCAAATCGATTTATTCAGGGGCGCCCATAGAGTGAGCCGATACACCGGATTTGGCGCCTCCCGGATGGGGATCAAGGCCCCGTTGCAGTCGGCTTTTCTGGTGCGGCAATGATCCATCTTACTGTTTTATATCGGCTTTAATCCCTTAAATTGGCATATTGATAAATCCTATGGGAGCAACAGGAACAATCCATTGGATTTATCGATAGCTCGGGGGCATATCCATCGACGTCGAAGGGCGGCCCCTCAACAACCGCCCTCACCAGAACATTCAAACCTGCCAGGAGAGACACACATGCTGGGTATTGGCGACAAGCTCCCCGAATTTGAAGTCGTCGGCGTCAAGCCGAAATTCAATCAGCACGAAGAAAACGGCGAGTCCGCTTTCGAGCCGGTGACCCATGAGTCCTTCGCGGGCAAATGGAAAGTCATCGTCTTCTATCCGAAGGACTTCACCTTCGTCTGCCCGACCGAGATCGTGGCCTTCGCGAACCTCGAAGACGAGTTCTCCGATCGTGACGCCGTCGTGATGACCGGCTCTGTGGACAACGAGTTCTGCAAGCTGGCCTGGCGCCGCGAGCACCCGGACCTGAAGAGCCTGAACCAGTGGCAGTTCGCTGACACCACCGGCTCCCTGGTCGATGGCCTGGGCGTGCGCTCCCCCGAGGGCGTGGCCTACCGCTACACCTACATCGTCGATCCGGATGGCGTCATCCAGCACGTCTACGCGACCAACCTCAATGTTGGCCGCAACCCGGAAGACACCCTGCGCGTCCTCGACGCCCTTCAGACCGACGAACTGTGCCCGTGCAACCGTCAGGCTGGCGGCGACACGCTCTAGGTCGAACGCACCCGAACCGGGCGGCCCTTCGGGGCCGTCCGGCGACGGCCCGCCCCGCTGTGTTCATGGTCCGCCATGAGCAAAGCCGGACCGGCCGCCCAATGTCCCCCGCCCGCACCCATCCCCCCATCTGGAGACGGGCGATCCTGCCCTGCCGGACGGCCGGTCCAAACCCGACAGAAGAATGAAAGGACGCGCCATGAGCCTTGACGCCCTGAAGAACCGCCTTCCCGAACACGCCAAGGACATCAAGCTGAACCTCAGCTCCCTGGCCCGCGAAACCGTTCTGGACGACCAGAAGAAATATGGCGTCTTCCTCGCCTCCGCCTACGCCGTCGGCGAGCGCGAAACGCTCAACGACATTGTCGCCGAGGTCGGGGACAAGCTGTCCCCCGAAGCGGTGAACGCCGCCAAGGCCGCCGCCTCGATCATGGGCATGAACAATGTCTACTACCGCTTCAATCACCTGGTTTCCGCCAGCGATTACAAAACCATGCCGGCCAAGTTGCGCATGAACGTGATCGGCAATCCGGGCGTGGACAAGGCTGATTTCGAGCTGTGGTCCCTGGCCGTCTCCGCCATCAATGGCTGCGGCATGTGCATCGATTCCCATGAGCACGAGCTGCGCAAGGCGGGTCTGACCACCGAACAGATCCAGGCCGCTGTCCGCATCGCCTCCGTGGTGAACGCGGCCGCCGCGACGATCCGCGCCGAAGCCGCGCTCGGCTAAACCCGGATCTCACGATCTCTCCTGAGCCCGCCGGGCGGTCAGACACGGCCGCTCAGGCGGGTTTTTTTGTGCAGGGCCTGACGAAACGTCATTTTGACAGGGTTTCAACAAGTCCGTATCCTGAAAAAATGTCCTATCAGCCCGATCAATCCGAAACGGCCCGCCGGGAGCGGGATTCAGGCTCGGTGAACCGGGCCTGGCGCTGGTTTTCCGAAGCCACGATCCGCATGGCGGAAAGCTATCGCGATCTCAGCTGGCGTGTCGTGGCCGGACATGTGGTCATGGCGAGCGTGCTGGTGATCCTGTCGCGGCTCAATCCGGCCCTGCCCACCGCGCCCTGGATGCTCATCATTGGCGTAGTCTGGCTGGTCTATGGCGTGCGCATGGGCGTGCTCAAAGCCGTCGGTCAGGCGACCCGCCAGTCTGAAACGTGATTGATATCTGATAACCCTACGGCGTCAGATCGTTGACCTCCTCGCATCCGGGCTTAGGCTGGCGCGATTGTTATGACAGCCACCGGGGAGGGGCTTCATGAGAGGTTGGTTCAAGATCGCGCTGTGGCAGCGCGTGCTCGGCGCGCTCGTGGTCGGCGTCATTTTCGGCGCTGTACTGTCCAATGTCTTCACACATTTGAATTGGTCAGTAACGAACGAGTCTGGTGAAGTCCTGGTCGCTTATACGAGCGAGCAACTCCCCACACTCATAATTGACGGCGATGGCGAGCCCTTATCTGTTAACGACGGCCCTCCTTGGGTTGACGGGAACGGGGCCAACTATCCTGAAGCTACAGTTTATCCGCTTACAGGTTCGAAAGCTGCCGCTTACCGAATCCAACAAAGCATTGGCTGGGTCGGAAAATCGTTCATTCAGCTCATCAAGATGCTGATCGTTCCCCTGATCCTTACGACGCTCATCTCTGGTGTCGTCGCGATGGGCGACCCGAAGAAACTCGGATCTATCGGTCTAAAAACTTTCGCCCTGTATTTTGGGACAACATTCTTCGCAAACATCATCGGCATCATTTTTGGCCTGGTGTTCCGTCCCGGCGAAGGGATGGCTGAAACCTTCAATCCAACGAACGCCGTACCGCCATCTACGGATGCGCCATCAATCGCCGAACGTTTGGTCGCGATCATACCCGAAAATCCCGTTGCGGCCTTAGCTGACGGCGATGTGCTCGCGATCATCTTCTTCGCCGTGCTTCTGGGCGTCGGCATCCTGATGGCGGGCCGTGACGGCAAGCTGGTGGGGGATTTCTTCACCCAGGCTGCCAATGTGGTCCTGAAAGTCACCCATCTGGTGATGGAAGTGGCGCCGTTTGGTGTGTTTGCGCTGATCAGCTTCACGGTCGCGATGCAGGGCCTAGAAGCCCTGGCCGCCATCGCCGTGCTGATCGTAGCGGTCTATCTGGGTCTTCTGACCCATGCTGTGGTCGTCTACGGGGTCTTTATCCGCTTCGTACTCGGCCTGCCGGTGATGAACTTCCTGCGCGGTATGCTGGACGCCATCGCTGTGGCCTATTCCACCGCCTCCTCCAGCGCCACCTTGCCGGTGACCATCGCCAACGCCACCGAAAACCTCGGCGTCAAACGCTCCATTGCCGGTTCAGTGCTGCCGCTGGGCGCCACCATCAACATGGACGGCACGGCGCTTTACCTTGGCATTCTGGCGCTCTTCACGGCTCAGGCCTTCGGCTATGACCTGACATTGGCGAACTATTTCCTGATCGCCTTCACCGCCGCCATCGTCTCGATCGGCGCGGCCGGCATTCCTTCGGCCTCACTCTTCCTGCTCGCCATCGTGCTCAATACCTTCGATGTCAGCCCTGAACACGTTGCGATCATTGTCGGCGTCATCCTGCCCGTGGACCGGATCATGGACATGGCCCGCACCGCGCTGAACGTCACCGGCGACGCCACCGTGGCGACGGCCGTGGCCAAATGGGAAGGCGAGCTGGATGAAGACTGCTATCGCCATCCCGCCGACCAGCCCTATGAGCCGAAAACCACGCCGGACGTGGCCGACGCTGACCGGGACTAGGCCGGGATGCGCTCAAGCCGCATCCGTCTGATCGAGATCATCGTGGCGGTCGCCGTCACGATCATCTCGGTCGCCTCCCTGTTTGTGGCGGTCTATCAGGGCGTGGTGATGCAGCGTCAGCTGGAAGCCAGCGTGCTGCCCATCCCCACGGTCTCCCACGGCAATTACGACAGCGGTGAAGAGGTCCACCGGCTGAGCTATTACATCGGCAATCGCGGCCTTGGTCCGGTCGATATCCGCTGGGTGCACTTCATCCATGAGGGCGAGACATATCGGGGTCCCATCCCCTATTTTGCCAGCCTGGTCGAAGGGTATGACGACGATCCCGAGGGACGGGTAGAGGCTTTCCTACAGATCTTTGAAGACAATCAGGTACTGACCAATACCGTCGCCCCGCAATTGCTGGCGCCCGATGATGAGGCTGGCTTCATCCACTTCACCCGGCCCGCTGAAGACTCGCCTGATCGCGCCTATTGGGAGCGCCTCAACGCCGCCCGCTGGGAAACCGAAGTGCAGGTCTGCTATTGCTCGGTCTTTGACCAATGCTGGATCGGACGCTTCCCGCAAAACCACCGCGAACGCGTGAACAGCTGCGAAGTGGACGGGTAATCCAAACCGCCCATCCTCCCGTATGTCCTTGTGAGGCCCTCACAGGAGCGGGACATGACAGCGAGTTTCCGGATCATCGCAGCCCTCGGCGCTATCGCCCTCGCACTCGCCATTGTCTGGGCGGGGATGACCGCCGGGCAGTCGCTGAGCGAGGCTGTGGGTTGGCTCGTCTCCGAGCCCTGGGGCGTGGTCAGCCTGATTGATCTGTATCTCGGCTTTGTGCTGCTCGCGATCCTGATCTGGGTGTTTGAGCCGAGCAAGCTGATCGCGCTGGTGTTCATCCTGCCCCTGCCGGTGCTTGGAAATGTCTGGAGCGCGGTCTGGCTGGCCTGGCGGCTGGGCCGGGTCATCGCATCAAGAGCACCCGCACGCGAATAAATCATGACACGCGCAGCGGTGTGAGATGACACGGAGGCAGGCGGCGCCTAAATGGCCTGCATGAGCCAGCTCCCCCCGCCTGTTTCCGACCGTCTTGACCCCAAACAGGCTGCGCTCGCCGCCTTTTCGGGCTATTTCATCTGGGGCCTGTCGCCGATCTTCTACAAGTTCCTGGCGTTCGCGAACCCGACCGAGATCGTGCTGCAACGGGTGGTCTGGTCCGCGCCCATCTTGCTGGCGATCCTGTATCTCAGCCGCCGGCTGGGCCCGGCGCTGGCCGTGCTCAATGACCGCAAGACGCTGTTATTGCTGGTCTGCACCTCGCTCCTGATCGGGGCGAACTGGTGGGTCTATATCTTCTCGGTCAACTCAGGCCACGTGCTGGAAGCCTCGCTGGGCTATTACATCAACCCGCTGATGAATGTGGCGGTGGGCGTATTCGTCGCCCATGAGCGCTTCTCAAAGCTGCGCGCCATCGCCATTGGGCTCGCGGTGCTGGGGGTGATCAACCAGATCGTCACCGTGGGCCATCTGCCCATTCTGGCCCTGTTCATGGCCGGCTCCTTCACCGCCTATGGCTATGTGCGCAAGACCATTCAGGTGGATGCCCGTGTCGGCCTGTTCTGGGAGACGCTGATCATGGCGATCCCCTCGATCGTCGTGCTCACCGTGTTTGAAATTCAGGGCGGTGAGCAGGCGGGCCATTTCTTCAATGGTCCGAGCGAGGCCTTCCTGCTGATGATGACAGGGCCCATGACCGTGGTCCCGCTTCTGCTCTTCCTCTCCGGCGCGCGGGGGTTGAGCTTTGCGATCATCGGCGTGTTGCAGTTCGTCGCCCCTACCCTGCAGTTCATCGTCGGGCTGGCTTATGGCGAACCCTTCAGCCTGGCGTACCTCGCCACCTTCATTTTCATCTGGTCAGGGCTGGCGGTGTTCGTGGTCGAGCTTCTACACTTCGAGCGACAACAAAAACGGGCGGGCAAACGACCCGCCTGACGCTTCGGAGGACACCATGACTCACCCGCCCATGCCGCCCGCTCAAAGGATCAATGTGGGCGAGGTGAGCCTGTCGGTGCATCTCGCTGGCCCTGAAGACGGCGTGCCTGTGCTCTTGATGCATGGCTGGCCGGAGCTAGCGCTGAGCTGGGCGCAGCAGATCGAGGATCTGGCCAACGCCGGTTACCGGGTGATCGCGGCGGACAATCGCGGCTTCGGCGCTTCGGACGCGCCCTATCCGGTCGAGGCCTATGGCGTGGATCATCTGGTGGGCGACTTCACCGGATTGCTCGACGCGCTCGGCATCGAGAAAGCGGTCTGGGTCGGCCATGACTGGGGCGGCATATTGATGTGGCACGCCGCCTGCCTGGTTCCGGAGCGCTTTCTGGGCGCGATCGGGGTGAACACCCCGCACCTGCCGCGCGGCTCGGTTCCGCCCACCGAGGTGTTCCGCGAACGCGGCGGCGAGGATCATTACATCATCGCTTTTCAGGACGAGGCGATGGATGACTTCTACAAGGGCCGGGAAGAGGACTTCTTCGCCTTCACCTTCGCGGGTCCGCCGCCCAGCGCCGACCTCGACAAGCTGCCCGATTCCATCACCCATCTGCCCAAGCGCTTTGAGAAATTCGTCGAACGCGGCGGGCTGAAGAGCGAGGATGATTGCGTGGTCCCACCCGAAATCCGCAAGGTCTACGCCGAGACCTATGCCAAGACCGGCTTTCGCACCGGGATGAACTGGTATCGCAATTTTGATGCGAACTGGGAGCGGCTGGGCGGGGTCGATCACCGGCTCTCCATGCCGTGCCAGATGATCTCCACCGAGTGTGATTACATGCTGCCGCCCAAGCTGGCGGGCTGGATGCCGATCCTGTGCAAGGATCTCGACATGAATGTGATCGAGGAGATCGGCCATTGGACCCAGTATGAAGCGCCCGCCGAGCTGTCCGAACTGATGCTGGGATGGCTTCAGACCCGCTTTCCCAACGGCTGATCCCGATGGCGCGGTATGAGAACATCGTCATTCTGACCGGGGCGGGCGTGTCGGCGGAATCCGGGCTGGGCACCTTCCGCGATGAAGGCGGGCTGTGGGCGAAGTTTGATCCCATGAAGCTCGCCACGCCCGAAGCGTTCGAGGCGGATCCCGACACCGTGCTGGGGTTCTACAACGCCCGCCGGGCGAACCTGTCGAACGCCAAAGCGAATGCCGCCCATTTCGCCCTGGCCGAGCTGGAACAGAACTGGCTGCTCGATGGCCGGGCGAACGCTCTGCTGGTCACCCAGAATATCGACGATCTGCATGAACAGGCGGGGTCGGTGAACCTGCTGCACATGCATGGCGAATTGCTCAAAACCCGCTGCACCCGGTGCGGGCATCTGTTCTTTGATCGTGAGGACATGACCCGCACCCGCCCCTGTCCGGGGTGCGGGAAGCCGGGCGGGTTGCGCCCGCATGTGGTCTGGTTCGGGGAAATGCCGCTGGGGCTCGATCAGATCTACCAAAGCCTTGAACGTTGTGATCTCTTCGTCGCCATCGGCACCTCAGGCACGGTCTACCCTGCTGCGGGTTTTGTCTCCGAGGCCCGCCGCTGCGGCGCCCATACGGCCGAGCTGACACTGGAGCCGGGCGAGATCAGTGATCTGTTTGAAGAGCACCATTACGGCCCGGCCACCGAAGTCGTGCCGGAGTGGGTAAAGACGCTGGGTTAGCCCTCAAGCCCTGCCAGCGCGCGAGCGAACTCTTTCGCCTTGAAGGCCTGCAAATCCGCTTCGCCTTCGCCCACGCCGATGAAGTGGATGGGCAGCTTGAAGCGTTCAGCGACCTGCACCAGCGCGCCGCCTTTCGCCGTGCCATCCAGCTTGGTCATGATGACGCCGGTGACATTGGCGGTCTCCATGAAGGCCTCGGCCTGGGAAATCGCGTTCGAGCCCACCGTGCCATCGAGCACCAGCAGCACATGATGCGGCGCGGTGTCGTCGATCTTCCGGATCACCCGGATGATCTTGCGAAGCTCATCCATCAGCTCGGCCTTGTTCTGCAACCGGCCGGCGGTGTCGATCAGCACGGCATCAGATTGCTCGCTGCGCCCTTGCTGGATGGCGTCAAAGGCAAGGCCCGCCGCATCCGCGCCCAGCTCCCGCGACAGGAATTTCGCGCCCGCGCGTTCGGACCAGACCTGAAGCTGCTCGACGGCGGCGGCGCGGAAGGTATCGCCCGCCGCCGTAATCACATCCGCGCCTTCGCGCGTCATCTTCACGGCGATCTTGCCCAGCGTCGTGGTCTTGCCCGAGCCGTTCACGCCCACAAACACCACCACACTCGGCGTCGCCCCGGTCATATCGAGCGGTTGCTCATAGGGCTGCAGGGTTTCAGCCACCACATCGGCCAGCGCTTCGCGGATCTCAAGATCGCTGACATCCTTGTCAAAGCGGTCTTTCGCAAGACGCGCCACGACCTTGGCGGCGGTGGGCGCGCCGATATCGGCGGCGATCAGCAATTCCTCAAGCTCGTCCAGCGCCTCCTGATCGAGCTTGCGTTGGGTGAAGAGCGAGCTGAGCCCGTCGCTGAGCTTTGAGGAGGATTTCTTCAGACCCGCGGCGAGGCGGGCGAAGAAGCCCTTCTTCTCTTCCACGGGTTCCAAGACCGGTTCGGGCTCAGCTTCTGTGGCAAGCTCGGCTTCTTCCGTATACGGAACAACGGGTTCAGGTGTCGCGAGGGTCTCCGCCAATGCCTCGAGACCACTTGCCTGAGCAGGCGTTTCAGCAATTTCATCCGGGTTCGGAGCTTCGTCTTCGGCAACCGCTTCCGCTTGCTCTTCCAGCTCCGGTTCCGGGTCAACCGGGGCCGGAGCGGGTTCGGCCGGTCGCGGCGCCTCAAGGCTTTCGGGCGCTTTTTCGACTTCGGCGATAACCGCGGATTCAACGGGCGCTTCAGATTCGATCTCAGCCTCGGGCGCCTCAAGCGCCGGAGCTTCGGACGAGGCGTCGTCCTTTTGCTTTTTCTTGCCGAAACCGAATTTGAACCAGCTCACCGGGCAGCCTCCAGCGGTGTTGCGAACAGGGCTTTCTCGTCATGCCCGGTGATCATCGCCCGGACAAGCGCGCCGGGACGGGCGCCCGATTTCATCCGGACAGGCGTGAAGTCATCGGCGCGGGCGAAGCCGGGCTTCTCGACCAGCACCGTCATCTCATGGCCAACGCGCGAGGCGAGATGGCGTTGCAGCGCCTCATGCGATTTGGCGCGCAGACGGGCGGCGCGCTCTTTCACCACTTCGCGGTCCACTTGCGGCATGCGCGCGGCGGGCGTGCCGGGGCGGGGCGAGTAGGGGAAGACATGGACGAAGGCGAGATCACACTCATCCACCAGCCGCAGCGAGTTCTCGAACATCTCTTCGGTCTCGGTGGGGAAGCCTGCAATCAGGTCCGCGCCAAAGGCGATGTCCGGGCGCACGGCGCGCAAGCGTTTGGCCAGCGCAATCGCGTCATCGCGGGAATGGCGACGCTTCATGCGCTTGAGGATCATGTCATCGCCCGCCTGAAGCGACAGGTGCATGTAGGGGCAGAGCCGCTCTTCCTCGGCGATGGCGCGGAACAAATCCTCGTCAATCTCGATCGCGTCAATCGAGGACAGGCGCAAACGCTGCAGATCGGGAACCTGCTTGAGGATGGCGCGCACCAAACGGCCGAGCTTGGGCGTACCCGGCAGGTCCTGCCCCCAGCTTGTCATGTCCACGCCCGTCAGCACCACTTCGGAATGGCCGGTCTCCACAAGGCGTTTGACCTGATCGACCACCTCGCCAGCAGGGGCGGAGCGTGCATTGCCGCGGCCATAGGGGATGATGCAGAAGGTGCAGCGGTGATCGCACCCGGTTTGCACCTGCACATAGGCGCGGGCGCGGCCATCAAGGCCATCCACCAGATGACTGGCGATCTCGCTGACCGCCATGATGTCATCCACCTTCACCTTGTCGCCGCCGCCAATGACGGTGGATTTAAAGGTTTCCGGGCGCAGCTTCTCGGCATTGCCGATCACCTGATCCACCTCGGCCATTTTCGCGAATTGCTCGGGGTCGATCTGGGCGGCGCAGCCGGTGACGATCATGCGCGCATCGGGCCGCTCGCGCTTCATCCGGCGAATGGTCTGGCGCGCCTGACGCACGGCCTCATTAGTCACCGCGCAGGTATTGATGATCACCGCATCTTCCAGCCCGCCCGCGCGCGCATGATCGCGCATCACCTCGGACTCCCAGGCATTCAGCCGGCAGCCAAAGGTGACGATCTCCACATCGCGCCCCTCTGAAGTCTCAGGGGACGGGGCCGGGTTTTCCACAGGTGTGCTCATGGCCGCGCAAAGTGGGGTTGAGACGCCCTTCGGTCAAGCGGGGAAGGGAGTCTGCAAGGCGGGTATGCGTCAAACGCCCCGCAGATCGAGCTCGCGCTCCAGCACGACCGGGCCGGACAGGTGCACATGGCCCTGATCATCCCAGCGCACGGGCAGCTTGCCGCCATCGGCCTCGATTACCGCTTCACGGTCCACAAGTCCCTGACGATGAAGGGCGACGAGCGCCGCGCAGGCCCCGGTGCCGCACGCCAGTGTCAGACCCGCGCCGCGTTCAAACACCTTCAGCCGGATATCGTTCCGGCCGCGCACTTGCGCGAATCCGGTATTGACCCGTTCGGGAAAGAGCGGGTCATGCTCGATGCGCGGGCCGATCTCGGCAATGGGGATGGAGGCGAGATCCTCCACCGCGAACACCACATGGGGATTGCCCATGCTGACCGCACCGGGGCCTTCAAGCCGGCGACCATCAGGCAGGGTGACGCCGAAATCGAGCCGGACCGTATCCATCGGCAGAGATAGCGGGATGTCCCGCCAGTCGAGCCGCGCCGGTCCCAGATCCACTTCCGCTGCGCCATCGCCAAGCCGTTGCGCCCGCATGGGGCCGCCAGAGGAGGTGAAGCTGAGCTGCGACTTCGCCCCGCCTTCAAACAACAGCCAGGCCGCCGCCCTCGTGCCATTGCCGCAGGCGCCGACTTCACCGCCATCATTATTCCAGACCCGCAAATCGGCGTCCGCCTCGGACGACGGGTCCAGCACGATGAGCTGGTCAAAGGCGTGCACGACCTCCATCGCCGCAATGTCCTGCGGCGTATAGGCGGCGGGTCCGGACGCGTCGCGGCGGTCGAGAACGATAAAGGCGTTGCCCGCCCCGTTCATGGCGTAAGCTCTCATGCGCCCAGCGATACGCCTGTCTACTGCGCCCTGCAAGATAACGCGGCTTTCATACAGGATCACTTTGACCCAGAGCTCAACGCCCTGTTCAATGCGCCCAGACGCTCAACAAGGGGAGAGCATGATGCGCCGCTGGACTTATCACCTGTCCGCCGCAGCCGCCGTCCTGGCGCTTGCGGCCTGTTCGCCGTCCGAACAAACCCAATCGACTGAAACCGAGGAGTCCGGTGTGACCGACACCGCCAACCTGCCCGGCGCACAGCTGAACGCTGCGATCCAGGCGGAAGAAGAAAGCCTGGAATGGCTGGAAGAGGTGGAAGGCGAACGCGCCCTCGCCTTCGCCAGCGAGATGAACGCGCAATCGCTCGACCGCCTCACCTCCGACCCGCGCTATGACACCCTGTACAATCAGGCGCTGGAAGTGCTGCAATCGACCGACCGCATCCCCTATGTGGGCGTGCGCAATGGCGAGCTGTGGAACTTCTGGCAGGACGCCGATCACGTCAAAGGCCTGTGGCGCAAGACCTCGGTCGAAAGCTACGCCACCGACGCGCCGGAATGGGATGTGGTGCTTGATCTGGACGCCCTGGGCGAAGCGGAAGGCCATAACTGGGTCTGGCGCGGCGCCGATTGCCTGGCGCCCGATTACACCCGCTGCATGATCACGCTGTCGGATGGCGGGTCTGACGCCGCGGTGCGCCGTGAATTCAACATGGAAACCCGCGAGTTTATCGAGGACGGGTTCACCATCGACGAGACCAAGGGTTCGACCGCCTGGATCGACGAGGACACGCTGCTGATCGCGACCGCGCTTGATCCCGCCGAAGCCACCCAGTCGGGCTATCCCTTCGTGGTCAAACGCTGGACCCGCGGCACGCCGATCGAAGAGGCGCAAGTCGTCGTCACCGGCGATGTGACCAATGTGGGCGTCTGGCCCGCCCGCTTCGAGCAGGCAGACGGCACCGCCTATATGATGGCCATTCAGGCCGCGAGTTTCTTTGAAAGCGTCTATTTCTACCTGCCTGACGGTGCGACCGGCGATCCGGTGCAGATGCCGCTGCCGCGCAAATCGAGCCCGCAAACCCTGTTTGACGGCCAGCTGGTCTTCTCGATCGAGGAAGAGTGGACCCCGGTCGAGGGCGGTGAAACCTACGCCACCGGCTCGATCCTGAGCTTTGATATGGGCGAGTTCGTCGAGACCGGCGAACTGCCGGGCGTCGAAGTGGTGTTCACGCCGAACGAGCGTCAGTCCATCGATGGCGTCGCCACCACCCAGAACCACCTTCTGATGGTGATCAACGACAATGTGGTGGGCGGTCTTGAAGCCTTCACCCGCACCGATGCCGGCTGGACCAGCGAAAGCGTGGAGACGCCGGAGAACGCCTCGCTCTCCATCGTCACCGCCGATGATCATTCCGATCTCGCCTATGTGAATGTGGAAGGCTTCCTGGAGCCTGAAGCGCTCTACCGCCTCACCGCCGATCTCGAACTGGAACCGGCGAAATCCGCCCCGTCCTGGTTTGAGGCCGAGGGCCTTGTGGTCGAACAGCGTCAGGCCGAGAGCACTGACGGCACGATGATCCCCTATTTCATCGTCCATGCTGAAGGCGCTGAAGGCCCGCAGCCGACGCTGCTCTATGCCTATGGCGGCTTTCAGGTCAGCCTGACTCCGTCCTATTCGGGCACCCGCGGCCGCATGTGGCTGGAAAACGGCGGCACCTATGTGCTGGCGAACATCCGCGGCGGCGGCGAGTTTGGCCCGGCCTGGCACCAGGCGGGTCTGCGCACCAATCGTCAGCGTATCTATGACGACCTGATCGCGGTCGCCGAAGACCTGATTGATGACGGTGTGACCACCTCTGACCAGCTTGCGGTTCAGGGCGGTTCGAACGGCGGCCTTCTGACCGGCGTGATGTACACCCAGCGTCCGGATCTGTGGGGCGCGGTGATCAGCCAGGTGCCGCTGCTGGACATGCTGCGCTTCCACACGCTTCTGGCGGGCGCCAGCTGGCAGGACGAGTACGGCTTCCCGGACGAGAACCCTGAAGAGCGCGCCTTCCTGCGTTCGATCTCGCCCTTCCACAATGTGGAGACCGGCGTCGACTATCCGCCGCTCTTCCTTCTGACCTCCACCAAGGATGACCGCGTCCACCCCGGCCACGCCCGGAAACTGGCCTATCTGCTCAACGAGATGGATCAGGACGTGCTGTATTATGAAAACATGGAGGGCGGTCACTCCGCCGCCGCCAACCTTCAGGAAAGCGCGCGTCGTCTGGCGCTCGAATACACCTTCCTGATGGAAGAGCTGATGGATGAGAACGAGGCCGACGCCAGCGAAGGCTAGAACGCCCTCTCTTCCAAACGTTCAGGCCCCGGCGTTCCGCGTCGGGGCCTTTTCTTTACCCTTCAGAAACCCTCATGCACGGTCGCAGGCCACTCGATTTCGCTGAATCTGTATAGTCTGGTGAGACGCGAGATGTGCAGAGGTGCGCGATGGTCGCCGATATACAAGGCAGTGCAGGCTATCTGGTTGATCTTTACCGGACACCGCCCCGCGAGTCTGACCCCGTTCTGATCAACTCGACCGGCGCCAGTGATGCGGCGGCGATCCGGCCTGTGGACCGCAGCGAGGCGGCGCAGGATCGTCAGGACCGCAATAGCGCACAGAACCGCAACTCCGGCGATGAAACGCCGAACCGCTCCGCCGCAGCGGAAGGCTTTGCCCAGGTCAGTCAGGACCGGCTCAACGCCTCGACCAATTCCGCGCTTCTGGAAGTCCAGGAGCAGCGCCTCGCCGTCCGCCCCGAACCGCCGCAAGCGACCCGTGAGGCGCCTGAAGCGAGCGTCGTCGCGCGACGAGAGACCGAGGAGCCCGCTGCAAACGCGCCCAGCGTTGCTGAACGCCTGAGCGAGGCGCAGGCGCAAGAGGCCGCGCGCCAACAGACACGCGTTGACGCGATTGAAGCGCGCGAACAGCGCACGGACCAGATCAGCACCCTGGTCGAGGATGATCGACAACAGACCGATCAGCTTCGCGAGACCCAGCGCGATGACGCCGGCGCCCGTCAGAGTGATCGGATCGAGACGCGCATCGAGGACAATCAGGCGCGCTCTGACGCCTTCACTCGAGAGCGAGAGCCCGAGCTGAACGCCCGCCCCGAAGCGCCCGCGGGCGAGGCGGATAACCCTGCCGATGACGGCCTGAACGCCGCCGCCCGCGCCGCACAAGAGGTGAACCCGACCACCGCCGCGCTGGAAGAGGCGCAATCACCTGACGAGACGGCGGCGTTGCGCGCGGAACCGGCGCTTCAAGTCGATGATGCTGAAAATACAGATGACTCCGGGCCTGACGCCGTCACGCGTCCGGAAAACGGCGCCAGCATTGGTGACGCCGAAACTGAAGTGACAACGCCCAATACCCGGTTTGATACGCGGTTCGACCGCGCCGACAGCGGGCTCTCCACCCGTGATAACGGGCTCAGCCAGACCGATCCTCTCCCCTCACTCGTGGATCGACTGGGCGAGACCGCTCAGGAGCCTCAGCGCGTCAGGCAGGTGACCCAACCGCTTGATAACAATCTTGATAGCGCCGTGACCCCGCAGGAGATCGCCCAAAGCGGTCTCAATCTGAGGGTCTAGGATTTCAGGGACGGGGCTGGGCGATGCGAGCGCCCCGGAGACCTCAAGCCTCCGGGGCGTTTTCTTGTCCGCTATCCCCGCAGGGTGGCGCCGGCCTTCTGGGCGTTGGCGATGATCTTGGCGCTGATCGCCTCGATCTCCTTGTCCGTCAGGGTCTTGTCATTAGGCTGGATGGTCACTTCCAGCGCCAGAGAGACCTGACCTTCGGGCACGCCCTGGCCCTGATAGACATCAAACAGCGCCACATCGGTGATGAGCTGTTTCTCAGCGCCCTTGACCGCCTTGATCAGCTCCGCCGACGGAGCCGACGCGTCCATCAGGAAGGCGTAGTCGCGCTTGACCGCCATCAGATCAGACAGTTCGAGCGGCGGACGCGCCTTGAGCGGCTTCTTCTTGGTCGTCGGGATGGCGTCCAGGAACACTTCAAACGCCAGCACGCGGCCATCCACATCGAGCGCCTTGAGAGTCCTGGGATGGATTTCGCCAAACTCGGCCAGCACTTTCGGACCCAGACGCAGCACGCCGGACCGGCCCGGATGCCAGTGATCGCGCGCATCGGCGGTCACTTGCAGCTTCTCGACAGGAGCGCCGGCTGCTTCCAGCGCCGCCATGGCGTCCGCCTTGATGTCGAACACGTCCGGAGCGCCCGCGCCGCGCCAGTCACGCGCCGCAATGACCCGGCGCACGCCAGCCACCACGGTTTCCTGACCATCGGGCGCATCGTTGAGGTAGATCGGGCCGGCTTCAAAGAAGCGCGCATCGTCAAAGCCGCGATCGGCGCTTTTCTGCACACTGGTGAGAAGATGGATCAGCGCGGTGGGACGCATCACATCAAGCTCGGAACTGATCGGGTTTTCCAGCACCAGGCCTGCGCCGACGCCGCCAAACAGATCGGCCTGATCAGACCGGCAGAAAGACCAGGTGATGGCTTCGCGATAGCCGCGATTGGCCGCCGCCCGACGCGCCGCGCGCACCCGGTTCTGCAATTCGGTCGCCGGGGCTTCAAATCGCTCACCTTCGGGACGGCGGAAGGAGACGACCGGCAGATTGTCATAGCCCGCAATGCGCGCCACATCCTCGATGAGGTCGGCCTGCAGGGTGGCGTCACGACGCCAGCTGGGCACGCTCACCGTCCAGCGTTCGCCGCGGGTGACGCCAAAGCCCAGCGAGACGAGGATCTCCTCGATCCGGTCTTCTGACAGCTCAAGGCCCAGAAGACGCTTGATGCGGGACGGGTCGAACGCGATGTCGTCCGGACGCGCCGGAGCTTGCCCCGACACGGTCACTTCAGAGGCTTCACCGCCGCCATATTCCAGGATCAGCGCCGTGGCGAGTTCAATGCCGTCCACCGGACTTTCAGGGTCCACACCGCGCTCGAAACGATATTTGGCATCTGAATCAATGCCCAGCTCGCGCGCGGATTTGCGGATGATCGCCGGATCAAACCAGGCGCTCTCGATGAAGACGTCCGTGGTCTCGGACGAGCAGCCTGAAGACTGGCCGCCCATAATGCCCCCGAGGCCCAGCGCCCGCTCATCATCGGCGATCACGCAATGGGTTTCAGACGGGGTGTAGGTCTTGTCATCGAGCGCCACATGCTGGTCCGCCTCGCCCCTTCCCTTGCGGGCGTAGAGCACCGGGCCGATTTTCGCGAGATCGTAGACGTGCAGCGGGCGCGCATAGTCAAACGAGATATAGTTGGTGACATCCACCAGCAGGTTCTTCGGCTTGATGCCGATGGCGTTCAGACGCTTCTGCATCCATTCGGGCGACGGGCCGTTCCTGACGCCCTTGATCACCCGACCGGCAAAGATCGGGCAGGCTTCAGGCCAGTCGAGCTTGACCGTCACCGGGCAGGGGAAGCTGCCGGGGATCTTTTTGACCGGGCCGGTTTTCAGCGTGCCCGCGCCCGCCGCCGCGAGATCGCGCGCAATGCCGTAAACGCCCAGCCAGTCGGGACGGTTGGGGGTGACTTCAAAGTCGATGACCGGATCGTTCAGACCCAGCGCCTCGGCGGCGGGGGTGCCCACCGGCCAGTCGCCCTGAAGATCTGCGATGCCGTCATGGTCCTCGCCCGCCTCGATCTCCTTGGTCGAGCACATCATGCCCGAGCTTTCGATGCCGCGGATCTTGCGCGGCTTCTTGTCGAGGCTGAAATCGAGACCGGGGATGTACGCGCCCAGCGGGGCGTAGATAGCGGTCATGCCCGCACGCGCATTGGGTGCGCCGCAAACGATCTGCTTGATGCCGTCCCTGGTCTCCACCGTGCACACGCGCAGCTTGTCCGCATCCGGGTGCGGCTGGGCGTCCTTCACATAGGCGGTGGAGAACTCGGCGAGCTTGGCGCCGGGATCTTCAATCTCCTCGATCTCCAGACCTGCCATGGTCATCGCCTCGTCGAGCTCGGCGAGGGTGAGATCGGTGTCCAGATGCTCTTTGAGCCAGGAATAGGTGAATTTCATCGGTCAGGTCCAAAGGGTCGGAGAATTACAGTTGGCTGACGCCCTCGACAGGGCAGGCGTCCACAGATTCAGGTTTCGGGTTGGCGGACCCGCTGGTATGCGCCATCCAGCACTCGTCCAGGACCGAGCAATAGCACACGTCCACGGTATAGTTGCTGGCGAGGTCGTACATCATTTCCACCGCGTCATCGTCTTCAGCGCGCGGCGACTGGAAGGCGAAAACCTCCACCGTATCGCCTGCGCCGATGATCCGGCCGGTCGAGCTGGTCGCAGAGCGTCCGGTATGCCCCGGAAACAGCTCGGACAACGCTTCAAGATCGGGCACCAGCGCGCCCTGATAGCGAATGGCGATGGAGTCGATCCGCGCAGGCCCCACCCCGGCGTTCTGGATATTCAAACCCTGAACGATGTCGCCATCCCTCTGGCTCGAGAACCCGTCCACCTGCAGGGCCGGCCAGACCGAGGCGCGGATTTCCTGGCGCATGACGCGGCCCTGATCCCAGGCGACAAACAGCGCAATCAGCGCCGCAATCGCGGCGGCCATGGTGCCGATGGCCTGCAGGTAATTGGAATCAAGCCGCATCGCGTGTGTCCTAGCTCAGCCCGGTGGCGAGGTTCGCCTGCAGGAGCGGGCTGAAACCGTAGTGCGACAGCCAGCGGGTGTCCGGCTCGAAGAAGGGCCGCAGATCCGGCATGCCGTATTTGAGCATGGCGAGGCGATCCACGCCCATGCCGAAGGCGAAGCCCTGATACTCGTCCGGGTCCAGACCGCAGGACTTGATCACATTGGGATGGACCATGCCGCAGCCCAGGATTTCCATCCATTTGTCGCCCGAGCCGACTTTCACCGCATCGCCCACGCGCTCATAGCGCACATCCATCTCCGCGCTCGGCTCGGTGAAGGGGAAGTGGTGGGGGCGGAAGCGCGCCTCGACCGTGTCAGTCTCGAAGAAGGCCGCCACAAAATCCATCAGGCAGCCCTTGAGGTGACCCATATGGGTCTCCTTGTCGATCACAAGGCCCTCGACCTGGTGGAACATCGGCGTGTGGGTCTGGTCCCAGTCACAGCGATAGACCCGGCCCGGCGCAATGATGCGGATCGGCGGCTTGTTCTTGAGCATGGTGCGGATCTGCACCGGGCTCGTATGGGTGCGCAGGACTTTCGCGGTTTCGCCCTCGGCCGCCTTCATGAAGAAGGTGTCGTGGGTGTCGCGCGCGGGGTGGTCGGGCGGGAAGTTCAGGGCCGTGAAGTTATGGAAGTCATCTTCCACATCCGGGCCTTCAGCGACCGCAAAGCCCATATCGGCGAAAATCACCGCCAGCTCTTCCATCACTTGCGCCACCGGATGCAGCGATCCTTGCGCCTCGCGCTTGACCGGGCGGGTCACGTCCACGCTCTCGCTGGCCAGCGCTGCGTTCATCGCCGCGTCTTCCAGAAGGGTCTTGCGGCTTTCCAGCAGCGTGTTGAGGCGATCCTTGAGACCATTGAGGGCCGGACCCATCACCTGGCGCTCCTCCGGGCTCATCTTGCCAAGCTCACGCATTTTCAGGGAGACCTCGCCCTTCTTGCCCAGCGCACCCACGCGCAGGGCGTCGAGCGCGGCAAGGTCGGACGCCGCTTCAATATCAGCGGACAGGCGCGCTTCCAGCGCATCAAGATCGGAAGAGGCGGTCATTAGTCACTCCGGGGATCGGACGAGCGGTGATTCAGATAGGGGTTTAGCGAGGCCCGCGCCTGATCTCAAACGCGAAAACGCCCGCCTGCAGAGTCTGCAGACGGGCGCTTGTCACAAGCTGTCGAACGAAAGGGTTCGACTTAGCCCTGCAGAGCCTGCTTGGCCTGTGCGACCAGAGAGGCGAAGGCTTCGGGCTCATGCACAGCGATGTCAGCGAGAACCTTGCGGTCCAGCTCGATACCGGCCTTGTTGAGCCCGTCCATAAAGCGGGCGTAGGTAAAGTCGTTCAGACGCGCAGCAGCGTTGATCCGCTGGATCCACAGCGCGCGGAAAGTCCGCTTTTTCGCGCGGCGGTCGCGATAGGCGTACTGACCAGCCTTCTCCACCGCCTGGTTGGCGGTGCGGAAGGTGTTCTTGCGACGGCCATAATAGCCTTTCGCTTGGGAAATGATCTTCTTTTTCCGGGCGTGACGGGCCGGACCGGAGGACACGCGAGCCATAGGGCTGTCTCCTAAATCTCGTTACAAGGTGGGCTGGGCCGTCCGCCTTAGCGGTTGTACGGCATATAGGTGCGCTTGACGACTTTCGCGTCCGGAGCGGCCAGGGCGGACGTGCCGCGCTTCTGACGGATTTGCTTCGGGGTGCGTTTGATCATGCCGTGGCGCTTGCCCGCACCGCCAGCAAGAACCTTGCCGGAGGCCGTGACCTTGAAACGCTTTTTGGCGCTCGACTTGGTCTTCAGTTTCGACATTTCGCTCTCCATTCCTGCGGGGAAATCGGACCTGTGAAGGCCTGTCATTCCAGCGTTCTCGGCTGCCCGGCATGTCGATAAGGCCGGGGTGGCCGGTGAGTAAGAGCGGGGGTTATACGCGTCCCCGCCCAAAAAGCAAGGCGCCCCGGACGGGCCGAGGCGCCTTTTATTACAGTGTGACGCGAGCCTAGTCGGCCGGCGCCGGGAACTCCGAAATCAAGAGTTCCGCCGAAGCCGGCTCGCCGCTGAACACACCCACATAGATGTCATAGACGCCGCTCATGGCGTTATCGAACTGCAGCGCCGGGCTCAGGCCCGGACCGCCATCGTCATTACAGCGCCAGCTGCCGTCGGGCATGTTGATCGCCAGCGTGGTGTCGCGCTCACCTTCCACATAGATCGACAGACGACCGTTCTGACCCGTCCAGTCGAGCTGGGCGGACGGCGCCATGGTGTAGTTGCCGCTGCACCAGTCGGCATCCGAGTTGATGCCCGAGCTCTCGGCCTCGATCGGACCGCCCGCCTCGACCATGATGCGATAGGGATCCGGCACGAAGCCGGCTTCCAGCTCATGATCGCCGAAGATCGCCGGCAGGGTGATGTCCACGCGGGAATTGACCGGGTCAGCGCCGCCGCCGATCTCGGAAATATAAAGCGTGGCGTCAGAGGTTTCGCTGTCGCCAAAGAAGCGGCCGACATAGATGTCATAGACGCCGCTGGGCGCGTCCTCGATGGTCAGGAGCGGGTTGACGCCCGAGCCGCCATCATCATCGCACATCCAGGCGCCGTCCGGGCCGTTCACCACCAGGGTGGTGTCGTCATCAGAGACCGCTGAGATGAAGAGCGGCGCATTCTCGCCCCCTTCATAGGTCAGCTCATAGGTCGGCTCACGGGTGACATCGCCCGTACACCAGCCGATTGCCGTCACGTCCTGATCAACCGCCATGCTGGCTTCGATGGGGCCGCCGGCCTCGACCTCGATCGCCACCGGATCAGGCAGGAAGCCCGCACGCAGGGTGCGGGAGCCAAACAGGGCCCGCGCCGTCAGATCCAGACGACGGTCAACGCCCTGATAGCCAACTTCGGAAATCGACAGCATGCCGGCATCGGTCGCGCCGCGATCACCCAGAAGGCCCGCCCAGATCAGGTATTCGCCGCGCTCGGGGCTGGCGATGTGAATGCCCGGGTTCAGACCCACGGCGTCGTCATTGCACAGCATCTCGCCAGAGGGGGTCTGCACAGCCAGAACGCCGTCGCGCTCGCTCTCCATCGCGATATAGAGCGGCAGGGAGCCGGCGCGATAGGTCAGCGCCAGATCCGCGGCTTCACCGGCATAGCCATAGCACATATCGCCCAGGGTCTCGAGGCGGGCTTCGCCGCCGGCGACGACTTCGATCTCGAACGGATCATTGCGGAAGCCCGCACGCAGACGCGCCGTCTGCTCCGCCGGAAGGCCGGGGTTCGGGTTCACGGTGTAGGGGTTGGAGGTGTCGAACCCGGAGGTGGAGGCGTGGAAACGAACCGGCGGCGTGCCCATGCCCGCGGCATAGGTGCCCAGCCAGATCTCGTAAATGCCTGCGTCTGCCTTGGCGAAGACCAGACCCGGATTGAAGTCGCCGGCGCCGTCATCATCGCAATGCAGGGACCCGTCCGGCGCGCGCACGACCATTGTCGTGTCTTCATCCGCGCCTGCAGACAGGTAGAGATCCTCATCGCCCTGATAGTTGACCGACAGGGTCGGAACTTCGGTGATGTAGCCGTTGCAGCCCTGGCTGAGCAGGTCTGCGCTCCAGGCGCCGCCTGCGCGGACACCGGTTTCGGCGGCCCCGTTCTGCAGCGAAATCATGCCATAGGCCGGTTCGCCATTGAACGACTGGGCAAGCGCCGGCGCGTTCAGCGCCAGAACCAGAGCCGCAGCGGAAGCCGTAAGTTTCAATGATGGCGTCATGGCGCCCCCCTTTATTTAAATGTCTGATCTGCCTGATCATCTCGCACAAGCGGGCCAGATGATGGCCGTCTGGCGCCGATCGCGAGAAATCCTGTCCACCGATACGCGCCTGCGCCTGGCAAAAGGCCGGCGGGATCACCCGCCGGCCAATCTTGCGCGCCGCCCTTGCACAGGCGGAAAGACGGCGCTCCGACGTCTACTGGCTGTAGAGCTCGGAGATGTGCAGCTGGGACGGCTGGGTGCCGCCGCTGGAATAGGTGCCGACCCAGATGTCGTACTGACCCGATTGCGGGCTGTTGAAGCGGATCGACGGGTTGGTGCCGTTGCCGCCATCGTCATTGCATGACCAGCCGCCGCTCGGCGTGTTGATCACCAGGGTGGTGTCCGCATTGGAGTTCACCGAAATGATCAGCGGCAGAGAGCTGCCGGCGCTGTAGTTGACGCGGAAATCCGGTGCGTTGGCGATATAGCCCGAGCAGCCCACATTGGAGGCCGAGATCGAGCCGCCGGCCTGGACGTTGACCACATACGGGTCCGGCGAGAAGCCGCTGTTCAGGCTGACGGTCCCGTAGGTGGGGCTCAGTGAATAGTTCTGAGCCTCGGCGGCGACGGCCAGCGCACTAACGGCGACGGCAGCAGTAAGCATGGTGCGAAACATTCGTGTCCCTTTCCTGTCCCCTTCGGCCCGTTTGCTGTCAGGGCCGTCCAGACGGCGCGCCGTCTGTATGATCGCGGACGGGCCCCTTGCCCGCCCGCGAACTCCTTATTTCCGAGACGGCAGATAGCCCATTTCAATCTCGGAGATCATGAGCGTCGTCTGGCGATCGCCCCGTGAATACGTCCCGACATAAATGTCATAGACACCCTGGGTCGCATTGTTGAATTCAAGCCCGGCGTCCGTGCCGATCTCGTCATCAGAACAATACCACTGGCCGTCCGGACCGTTGATCGCCATCGTGGTGTCGGCATCGCCATTGGTATAGATGAACAGGTCGCCATAGCCGGTGTAATCAAGCTCGACGCTGGGTTCGCGCGTGACATATCCGCGGCAGGACCCCGAAGCGTATTGCACAGCGTCACTGACCGAGACCGTGCCGCCCGCCGTCAGGCGCAGCTGATACGGATCCGGCAGGAAACCACCATTCAGGGTGATGTCTGCGAACCGCGAAGGCAGGGTGATATCCAGTCCGCCGCCATAATTGGCGCCGCCCGACTGACCGGCGCGGGTGTGTTCGCCCAGCTCGGACACGAACAGTGTCGCCGGCACGCCTGCGCCACGCGAATAGGTGCCCACCCAGACGTCATAGCGGCCCGATTGCGGATTGGAAAAACGCACCATCGGATTCAGCGGGCTTTCCGCGCCGTCATCGTCACAATACCAGCGCGCATCCGGACCATTGATCACCAGCGTGGTGTCAGCATCGGAATCCACTGTGAAAATCAGCGGGAAGGACCCGGACGTGTAGTTGACCGAGAAGTCCGGCGCGTTGGCGATATAGCCGCGGCAATCGGAGAACCGGTCCTGAGCCCGGATCGAGCCGCCAGCCGTCAGGTTGCGCACGTAGGGATCCGGAGAGAAGCCTGCACTCAGGCTGACCCGGCCAAAGGACGGCGCCTCGGTAAAGTCTTGCGCCAGAGCTGAGCCGGCCAGTGCGGCCACGGCGAGAACTCCCGCCGTCAGAGCGCCAATTGTCTTCATCATGATACGTCCCCCATAGTCCCCCGCTGAGTTGTGCGGTTCATCTGCACACCCTAATCAGGGATGGTTAAAAGGGCCAGACGAAACGTTTCGCCTGCGACCGTTTTGCGCGAATGCGTTGAGGGAAAGATGGCCGGACAAACCTGAACGGCGCATGAAAAAACCCTACCGCCAACGAGCGATAGGGTTTTTTTAGATCAGCCCTGGTTCTGGAGCGCTTAGCGCGGCGCCATCACCATGATCATCTGGCGGCCTTCAAGCTTGGGCTCAAGCTCGACCTTGGCCAGCTCGGCGAAGTCTTCCTTGACGCGCTTCATCACATCCATGCCGCGTTCCTGGTGCGCCATTTCGCGCCCCCGGAACCGCAGGGTGACCTTGACCTTGTCGCCATCCTCGAAGAACCGGGTCATCGCCTTGGTTTTGACCTGGTAATCGTGGATGTCGATGTTCGGACGCATTTTGATTTCCTTGACGTCCTGGGTCTTCTGTTTCTTGCGGGCCTCGGCCTTCTTCTTTTGCTCTTGGTATTTGAGCTTGCCGTAATCAACGATCTTGCAGACCGGCGGATTGGCGTTCGGCGAAACCTCTACAAGGTCAAGCCCGACCTCGGCCGCCGCTTCCAGCGCGGCGTCGATCGGCATTTCACCTTGTTTTTCCCCAGATTCATCAATTAACAGAACCCGCGGTACGCGGATTTCTCTGTTGATGCGCGGCCCTTCTTTCTTAGGCGGGGGCGCGGCATGCGGACGTCGAGCTATGCGTCTTCTCCATGGCGACTGCGTGTAAAGCGCGCAAGCTAACCGAGTTTGCGCGGGATCGGTAGCGAATATCGCGATCAGGGCGCGAAAATCAAGGTGCTCAGGCCGCGTTTGACGCGTCTGAGAAGCCTCCAGCGCAGCGCATGGCCTGAACCGCTTCCTTGGCGTTGATCTGCGCCAGCGTCGGCGCGTGCATCAGCAAGGTCGGAGACTGGCCCCGCGGCGAGCTTTCCAGAGGCGCGTTCTCACCGGGATGGAACAGCACGGAGGGCGAACCTGCAGCGGCCATCAGGTGCAGCAGTCCCGCGGCCTCACCAAAGGCGCAGCTGGCCTTGCGGCCCAGCCCCGCCAGCTGGATCAGATTGGCCCGGCCGGTCAGGTCGCGCGCGCCGGGTGTGACATGCGCCACGTAGCGCCCGACCTCACGGGTGTTGGGACCGCCGACAATCACCGGCTCCACGCCCGCTTCCAGAAGCTCGTGCGCCAGGGACGCCCAGCGCTCCTTGGGCCAGCGCTGCGCGGGAACCACATCATCGCCCGCCGGGGCAAACAGGGCGTACCGGCCCAGAAGACCAAAATATTCAGGTTCGAGCGTCCGCGAGCGCTTGGCGACGAAATCAATCCAGCTCAGATCCGGCGGCGTCGCCTCGCCCAGACGATAATGGGTCGGGCCCAGACCCGCCTCGCCCAGATAGCCCGCCATCTGCTCAAGCGGGTGTCCGGGCCGATCCGAACGCGGCGCGGCGCTGACCCAGCGGGTGCGCGAGAAGCGGACAGCGCGGCCGATCTTCTTGGCGCCCTCGGTGCCGCACAGATCATAGATCACGTCGAAACCGGAATTGCGGGCGGCCTTGAGGCGGTCAAAGAAGCTGCGCTTGGCGGTATCCTCGAGATTGGTCTCGACCGCATTGAAATAGGGGCAGTGCTTGAGCAGGCCCTCATATTCCTCGCCGCACAGCAGCGTGATCCGCGCCTTGCGGTGATGATTGCGGATCATCTTGGCGGGCGCGAGCATGCGGACGACCTCGGTGAGGTCGCCTTCATGGATCACGAGAACCTGTTCTTTGTCAGCATCGTCTTCAGACATGGGCTTAGTCTAGAAGCTCCCGATAGACCCGCAAGGTGGCTTGTTGCAGTTGCGTCTTGGAAAAATGCGTCCGCACCCTCTTGCGCGCCGCCTGCGCCAGAGTGTTGGCGCCTTCGGCGTTCAGTGACAAGGCGGCTTTGACCGCCTCCGCCCAGGCGTCCGGGTCGCCCGGCGCCGCGCGCCAGCCGGTTTCACCCTCGCGCACGACTTCGCGGGCGCCGCCATGATCCGCGACAATGACCCGTGCGCCCATGGCCTGGGCCTCCGCCGCGGTCCGGCCGAAGGCTTCAGGCTCAAGCGAGGGGCAGACCACAAGATCCGCCGCCAGATAAGCCGCCGCAATGTCAGTCGTGTGTCCGGGCAGAGCCAGATCAATTCCGGCCTGTTCCGCCGCCGTCTTCAGCTCGGCCTGATAGTCGAGCTTGTCTCCGCCTTCCCCAAGGCAGACCAGCAAGGGCGCCGGATCAAGCTTCAATCGCGCCAGCGCCTCGATCATCAGGCCCTGCCCCTTCCAGCGGGTCAGGCGGCCGGGCAGCATGATCGCCAGTCGTTCCGGGCCCGCCCCCCAGCTGGCGCGTTGCGCCTTGATCCGGTCCGGGCTGACCTTGGCGGGGTCAAACAGGTCAAGATCCACCCCGCGCGGGATCACCCGCAAACGGCGCTCCTCGATCTCATGCTCATCACGCACATGGGCGGCGGTGAACTCGGAATTGGCGATCACCAGATCACCCTGCGCCATGATGGAATTGTACCAGCGCTTGAGCTTGCCCCTGGCCTTGTAGAAACCGTGATAGGTGGTCACGAACGGGATGAGCGCCCGACGCGCCGCCCATTTCGCGCTCCAGGCCGGGGCGCGGGAGCGGGCATGGATGATGTCGATCTGCTCATCCGCGATGAGCTTGGACAGCCTGGCCGCATTGGTCCAGATCTTCAGCGGGTTCTTGGTCTTCACATCCAGGGTGACATGATGGGCGCCCACCGCTTCAAGGTCTGAAACCAGCCGGCCGCCGCAACTGACCACGATCGCCTTGCCGCCATCCTCGACAATCGCCTGCGCCACCTCGATCACCGTGCGCTCGGCGCCGCCCGCATGCATCTGGGGGATGACCTGCAAGATGTTCAAACGCGTACGCCTTCTGATCGCCGGACCGGTTGACGGCCCGCAAGCCCTTCAGATAACCGCGACCGGGCGGGTCCGTAAACCATGACGGCGCCGCCAGGGAGATCACCATGACCGAACCGCAACGCCTTGAACGCCCCGGCCAGCCCGGCCTCGCCTTCCACAAGCGGGATGGATCCGGCCCCGGCGTGATGTTTCTGGGCGGGTTCAAGTCGGACATGACCGGAACCAAGGCGACCGCGTTGCAGGCGTGGGCGGACGACGCCGGGCGCGCCTTCCTGCGCTTTGATTACAGCGCGCACGGGGCGTCGGACGGCGCCTGGGAGGACGCCACGATCAGCCAGTGGCGTGAGGACGCGCTCGCCATGCTGGATCAGCAAACCACAGGTCCGCAAATCCTTGTCGGGTCGTCCATGGGCGGCTGGATGGCGCTGCTGCTGGCCCTGGCGCGTCCTGAAAAAGTGAAGGCGCTGGTGCTGGTCGCCCCGGCGGCGGATTTCACCGAAACCCTGATCTGGGAGCAATTACCCTTCCACATCCGCCAGCAGATCGAGGACGAAGGCCAGTGGCTGCGTCCCAACCCCTATGGCCCGCCCTATCCGATCACCAAGACACTGATCGAGGATGGCCGGAACTGGAGTGTGCTCAACGCGCCCATTCCGTTTGAAGGCCCGGTGCGCATCCTGCATGGCTGGCATGACCGGGACGTGCCCTGGAGCCATGGCCTGCGGGTGCTCGAACAGATCACCTCAAACGATGTGCGCTATGAGCTGTCCAAGGCGGGCGATCACGGGCTGAGCGCGCCCGAGGACCTCAAGGCGCTGGTACGGATGATTGAAAGCGTCAGCAGCTAGTCTCGCTGATCCCAAATCGCCTGAAGCCCTTCCCGCCAGCTCGGATAGCGAGGCCGCCAGCCCAGCGCGGCCTTGGTGCGGGCGTTCGAAACGCGGCGACATTCAGCATAAAAACTCGCCTGCATGCGGGTGGCGTTCTGTGGGTCAAAGGGTTCGATATGCGGGGCCGGACGGCCGGCGATCTGCGCCGCCCCGGTCATGACATTGGGCTGGGTGTCCGGCCAGTCATCCGCGAGATTGAACGCGCCGCTCGCGTCGGGCCGGGCGATGGCGCGCGAAACCGCCTGGGCGATATCGTCCACATGCACGCGGCAGAAGACGTGGCCGGGTTTGTCAAACACCGTCTTCTCCGCCTCCAGCCGGTCAAAGGCCGAGCGGCCCGGACCATAAATCCCCGCCAGCCGGAACAGACGCGCGCCACGGTCCAGCCAGTGCGCTTCGGCGTGCGCTCGACGGATGGAGCGATCCTGCCCCGGGGTCGGGGCGTCATATTCGAACGCCCAGCCGCCCTGACGATCACCATAAACCCCCGTGGTGGACAGATAGCCGAGCCATTTACCGCCCAGATCAACCGACGCCAGAGCAGGCTGAAAGGGATCTCCACCCTCTCCGGGCGGGGCGCAAAGCACCAGCGCATCTGACGCCCGGGCGGCGTCCTGCAAGGCCTGACAGCCTGAGGCGTCAGCGGGATCTGCAAGCACCGGCTCATAGCCCGACGCCGCGATCGCGTGCGCCTGTTCGCTGGAGCGCGTTGTCGCGACCACCCGCCAGCCATCCTCATGCATCCGCCGGGCGATGGCGCGGGCGGTGAAGCCGAAGCCGTAAAGGGTGATGCTGCGTGCGCTCATGGACGTCTCCCGGACTGGCCCGCTAGGCTTAGACGTCATTTCAGCCTCTGGGAAACCCCGTCATGGCGCCTGTGATCCTTCTGACCCTGTCTCTGGCCTTCGCCCAGACCCCGCCCCCGAGCGATCAGGCGCGGCTGGAAGCCTGTCTGAGCGCCATTCAGGATGATGCCGAGAACGCCTATGAGGACGCCCTGACCTGGCGTCATCAGGGCGGCGGCTGGCCGGCCGAGCATTGCGTGTCTCTGGCCCTGATTGCGCTGGGTCAGGAAGCGCCCGGCGCGCTGCGTCTGCGAGAGGCCGCCCAATCCGCCCAGATGGCGAGCGATCTGAGCCGCGCCCTCATGCTGGCCCAGTCCGGGGAGGCCTTTGTCGCCGCCGGGGAGTACGAGCAGGCCCGGATCAGTTTCGAACAGGCGCTGGCGTTTGCGCCCGAGCGCGCCGAGCTTCAGGCCGGCATTGCAGGGGTTCATATCGCGCTTGAGGATTTTGACGCCGCTGAAGCCGCCTCCAGCCTGGCGCTGGAGCAGGATGCGGCGAACCCTGTGGCGTATCAGCTGCGCGCCCGCGCCCGTCTGGGCAAGGGCGACTTTGACGCCGCCCTGTCTGACATCGAGGCCGCGCGCCGTCTGGACCCTGAAAACATTGATATTCTTCTGTTGCGCGGCCAGATCATTGACGCCCGCCGCACGGGATAGGGCTTTTCAGGAACAACCCTGACGCGCATGCTCTTCCAGTGACCGCTCAGGAGAGACCCATGCGACGCTCAATGAACATTCTGGCGCTGGCCCGGAAAACCGCCCGCACCGCCGCGAACGCCGGACAAGGCCGCACCCTGTCCCCCGCCGGACGCAAGCTCATGCAGGCGGATCGCAACATGGTCCTGCTGCGCGGTCGGCTGATCCAGTTCTAGGCGCCCGCCCGGCCTGAAGGATTAAATCTGGGCGTCTGCGCCTTCACTTGGCATCGACTTCCCCCCATATTCACCATGATGCACGTCATGAGAGGGATCCGATCATGCTGAGAACAGTCGCCGTCATCAGCCTTGCAGCCGTGCTGGCGAGTTGCGCCAGCGGCCCCACCCCCTACGCCCCCGCCGGCGAGTCCCGCTACGGGCTGACCGAACAGCAAGTGGAATCCGACCGCTTCCGGATCAGCTTCAGCGGCAATTCGCTGACCGATCGCGACACGGTGGAGACCTATCTTCTGTATCGCGCCGCCGAGCTGACGCTCGATCAGGGCTATGATTATTTCCGTCTCACCCAGCGCGACACCGAAAGCGATACACGGCTGGTGGGGTCATCCAGCTATGACCGTTTCGGGCTCCAGTACCGCTATTACCACCCGGCCTATGGCTGGTATGGCCGGTACGATCCGTTCTGGAATGATGTGAACCTGCGCGAGGTCACCCGCTATGAAGCGATGGCGGAGATCGTGCTGGGCCGCGGCGCCATTCCGGATGCGCCGGACGCGTTCAACGCCCGCGAGGTCATCGCCAATCTGGGTCCGCGCGTTCAAAGACCCGTTACGAATTAGCGCGTTCACATTTGAAAGTCGCAAGAGCCGGGCCTTCGGGTCCGGCTTTTTCGTGGGAGTCGTGCGACTCTCATAAGAGAGGGCTCCTACTACGACTACCATCCCGTCGGTTCGGGTCGGGTTCGAGATTCAGGCTGAGAAAGAGCGCCGCCAGTGTACGGCTCGGCCCGCCCGCGTGGACAAGTCTGGGCCCGGAGACAAAAAAACCCCGGAGCACAGGCTCCGGGGTTTGTGTTTCAGCGCTGCATCGCCCTTATTTCGGGGGCATGCGCGCGCCGGCGTCCAGGCGGACGCATTCGGCGTTGATATAGTCGTTGGACACCATGAAGGCGACCAGATCGGCGTATTCGGCCGGGGTGCCGAAGCGCTGCGGGAATTGCAGGTTCGCGGCCAGGTTCACTTTCACTTCCGGCGGCATCTGCTCGTAGATCGGGGTTTCAAAGAAGCCCGGCAGGATGGTGTTCACCCGCACGCCTTCACGCGCCAGATCGCGCGCCATCGGCAGGGTCATGCCGTAAATCCCGCCCTTGGAGGCGGAATAGGCGACCTGGCCGATCTGCCCGTCCTGAGCCGCGACCGAGGCGGTGTTGATGATGACGCCACGACCGGACTCGGTCGGGTCCAGCGTCAGCATGCCCGAGGCGGAAATGGCGGCGCAGTTGAAGCTGCCGATCAGGTTGACGTTGACCACCAGCTGGAACTTGTCGAGCTGGTGCATAACGATATCGCCAGAGGAGGCGCGACGCGCGGTCTTCTCGGCCCAGCCAATGCCGGCGCAGTTCACCAGAACGCGTTCCTGACCGTGGGCGGCGCGGGCCTTTTCAAAGCCGGCCTTGACGTTCTCGGCGTCCGCCACGTTCACTTTGGCGAACACGCCGCCGATCTCCTTGGCCACGGCTTCGCCGCGCTCTTCATTGAGGTCAAACAGGGTGACCTTGGCGCCTTCAGCGGCCAGACGACGGGCGGTGCCTTCGCCCAGACCCGATGCGCCGCCGGTGACGACGGCTGCAATGCCTTTGAAATCCATGTCTCTCTCCCCTGGGTGTGAGTGTTCTAAGGCTTGGAGGCGACGGGATGGAGCCCTCGCCGATCTCCCCTCTGACATAGCGCCTCGCCCGGCAAATTGGAATGCATGTCACATGGGCATGACGCCGCGCTTTCACCCCGCCTCACACGGTGTTAATGCCACACGATCCATTGAGTTCATTCATCGAGTTTCGAGGACGGCATGACCACACCGGTTCTGGTTCTTCACGGCGGCGCAGGCGTTCTGGCCGATCGCAGCTATGAGCGCGAGATCGCGCACCTCACCGATCTGGCCAATCGCACGCGCGCCGCGCTGATGGCCGGCCAGTCCGCGCTGGACGCGGTGGTCGAGGCGGTCGCCGATCTCGAAGCCTCGGGCCTTTATGTGGCGGGCAAGGGCAGCGCCCCGAACGCGGCGGGCCGGTATGAGCTGGACGCCGCCGTGATGGACGGCCCGACCCGCAATGCCGGGGCGGTCTCGGCGCTGACCGGATTTCTGTCTCCGATCCGGGCGGCGCGCGCCGTGATGGAGCACACCCCGCACGTCCTGCTGGCCGGCAAGGGCGCGGAAGCCTTTGCCGAGAAGACGGGCCTGGCGCAGGTTGAAGACCCGGACAGCTATTACAAATCCGCCGCCGACCCTGATCCGCGCCCGATCCCGACCGGAACAGTGGGGGCTGTGGCGCTCGATCTCGACGGCCGGCTCGCGGCGGCGACCTCCACGGGCGGCACGCTCAACAAGGTCTGGGGCCGGGTGGGCGATACCCCAATCATCGGCTCGGGCACCTGGGCGGATGAACGCGTGGCCGTCAGCTGCACCGGGCAGGGCGAGTATTTCATGCGCGCCAACGCTGCCGCGGACGTGTCAGCCCGCGTCAAATACGCCGGACGCCCGCTGGCCGAAGCCGTTGAAGGCGCGCTTGGCGATGTGGCGCGGCTGGGCGGTGAAGGCGGGCTGATTGCTGTGGACGCCTCGGGCGCTGTGACCGCCCAGTTCAATTCGCCGGGCATGAAGCGCGCCATCGTCCATCCCGACGGCCGCATCGATGTGCAGATGAGCTGATCCAGAAAGAAAAAGCCCCGGCCATCAGGTCGGGGCTTTGGTCTTTTGCAGGACGGTCAGCGGATCAGGCCGCGTCGCTTTCCACGCCATTGTTGAGCAGGGCGGCGACCGCGTCTGCATCCGGGGCCGCACGCACGGCCCGACGCAGTTCCTCACGCCGGAAGAAGCGCGACACCTGGGCCAGCGCCTTGAGATGATCCGCGCCCGCGTCTTCAGGCGCAAGCAGCAGGAAGATCAGATCGGCAGGCTGACCATCGATGGCGTCGAAATCCACCGGGTTCTTGAGCCGCGCGAACACGCCGCACACCCGATCCACCAGATCGGTGCGGGCATGGGGAATGGCCACGCCATCCCCCACCCCGGTCGATCCGAGTTTCTCGCGTTCGATCACCGCATCCAGGACCGGCCGTGCGGAGACGCCCAGAGCCCGTTCTGCGAGTTCGGCAAGCCCCACCAGGGCCTGCTTGCGACTTGTCGCTGCCAGTTCGGCGGAAACGCCGCCTGGCGGAATGAGAGTGCTCAGAGCCATGAAACGCTCAACTGCTGGCTGCCCCAGCGGCTGTGAGTTTCATTTACTCCGCAGCCGCGCTGGCCGCGTCTTTAGCGCCTCGGGACGGATCAATCCAGCCCACATGTCCGTCAGGACGGCGATAGACGAAATTCATGGCGCCATTGGCGGCGTTGCGGAACAGCACAAACGGCGCGTCTGCAAGGTCCATTTCAAGGACCGCCATTGAAACCGTGAGGGTTTTCAGCTCGGCCGCCTGTTCGGCGATAATCACCGGCTCATCGCCGCCCACCGCGCCGCCATCATCCTCGTCATGATCATCATCGGGCAGCTCGGCCTGACGACGATCCGAGCGGAGCACCAGAACCGGGGTCGGTTCGGCGGCCGGCAAATCGGACTTGATGTCTGAATGGTGATCTTTCAGGCGTCTTTTATAACGGCGCAATCGTTTCTCGAGATGGCCGGCGGCGTCTTCCGCTGCGCCATAGGCGTCCTCGGCCGAACCGGACGCCTGAAGAAAAGCCCCTGACGGCAGGTGGAGCGAGATGTCCACTTTGAAGCCGTACCCCTCCTTGCTCGCGACGACAAAGGCTTCGGCCGGTCGATTGAAATATTTCGAACCGGCGTCGGTAATGCGTGTTTCCATGCGCTCGCGCAGAGCCGGGGAAACATCGATGCCTTTGGAGACGAACTGGATAAACATGAGAGCTCCCTTCAACTGGGGGTCCAAGAGCGCGCCTTCGGCGCGTTGGACCCCTCAAGGGTCACTCCCGCGCCGGGCGCGGCCGGTCTGTCAGAAAGACCGGACATTCACGGTAGAGGCAGCAAAGCGGGCCCGTCAATGAGAACTGGTGCGACACGGTGAACGGCAGGTAGGCCAATCGCATCATGCAGTGCAGCAAAGGCCTCAGCCGTTCATGCCCTTGAGCTTGCGCCGACGCTTGACCGAGGAGGGGATGTTCATCGCCTCGCGGTATTTGGCCACCGTACGGCGCGCAATATCAACGCCATCAGCCAGAAGACGCTCGACGATCTTGTCGTCGCTCATCACGTCGTCCGCCGTCTCGGAATCAATCATCGCCTTGATGCGGAAGCGGACCGCCTCGGCGGAATAGGCCTCGCCCCCGTCTGCAGACGCAATGGCGGAGGTGAAGAAGTATTTCAGCTCGAACAGGCCGCGCGGGGTGGCCATGTATTTGTTCGACGTCACCCGGCTGACGGTGGATTCGTGCATGCCCACCGCGTCGGCCACGGTCTTGAGGTTCAGCGGGCGCAACCAGGCGACGCCCTTGGCGAAGAAGGCGTCCTGCTGGCGCACGATCTCGCTGGCGACCTTCAGGATCGTCCGGGCGCGCTGATCGAGGCTTTTGACGAGCCAGGAGGCGTTCTGGGTGCACTGGCTGATGAAGACCTTCTCGTCTTCAGAGCGCGCGGACTTGCTGATCTGGGCCGCATAGCGGTTGTTCATCAGGACGCGCGGCAAGGTATCGGTATTGAGCTCCACCGCCCAGCCGCCATCCGGGCGCTCGCGCACCATGACATCGGCTTCCACCGCCCGCGCGCCATCGGCGCCAAAGCCCAAACCCGGCTTGGGGGTGAGGCGCTTGAGCTCGGCGATCATGTCTTCGAGATCTTCGGAATCCACCCCGCACAGCGCCTTGAGCCCGGCATAGTCATGCTTGGCCAGAAGCGGCAGATGGTCCACCAGCGCCGCCATGGCCGGATCGAGCCGATCGCGTTCCCGCAGCTGCAGCGCCAGGCATTCCTGAAGAGTGCGGGCCATGACGCCTGTGGGTTCAAACTTCTGCAGCGCCGCCAGCACCGCTTCCACTTCGGACCGGGTGACGCCCAGACGCTCGGCGGTTTCACCAAGGTCGGCGCGCAGATAGCCGTCTTCGTCCGCGAGATCGATCAGATGCGCCGCGATCAGGCGATCCGCCGGCTGCAAGGCCAGATCGGCCAGCTGGTCATGCAGATGCTCGTGCAGGGTCTTTTCGCGGCTGGCATGGTCGGCGGCGTCAAATTCGGAATGATTGAAGGAACCGCCAGAACCCGCGCGCGACCAGTCCACCGCGCCGCCGGTCGCATCCGCGCCCGCCATGTCGGATTTGGAATCCGAATACATCGCCTCGGTATCCGCGTCGAAGGCCTCATCGGCCTTGCCCGGTGCATCGAAACTCAGCTCGTCGCCACTGTCGCGGGTCTTCTCCGAAGGCTCGGACGGGGCGGATTCATCGAGCGCAGGCACGTCCGAGCGTTCATCACGCTCCAGCAGCGGATTGCGCTCCAGCTCGGTTTCCACGAACTCGGCCAGCTCGATATTGTTCAACTGCAGCAGCTTGATGGCCTGCTGCAGTTGAGGGGTCATCACCAGACCCTGACCCTGTCGGGCCTCAAGCTTATGTCCCAGTCCGGCCATTAAAGTCCCTGGTTAAAACCGTTCGCCCAGATAATAGCGGCGCACATCCTGGTCGTTGCGAACGGCCTCGGGGGCGCCTTCAAACAGCACTTCGCCATCATGAATGATGGTTGCGCGGTCGGTGATCTCGAGCGTTTCGCGCACATTGTGATCGGTGATCAGAATGCCGATGCCGCGCTGCTTGAGGTAATCCACCAGATCGCGAATATCTGCGATCGCCAGCGGGTCGATGCCCGCGAACGGCTCATCGAGCAGCATAAAGCTCGGCTGCGCCGCCAGCGCCCGGGCGATCTCCACCCGGCGGCGTTCGCCGCCCGACAGGGCCATGGCCGGGCTGTGGCGCAAATGTCCGATATGCAGCTCTTCCAGAAGCTCATCGACCAGCGTGTCGCGACGCTTGGGATCGGGCTCGACGATTTCAGCGACCGCAGCCACATTCTCGCCGACCGAAAGCCCGCGAAAGATCGAGGCTTCCTGCGGCAAATACCCGATGCCCAGCCGCGCGCGCTGGTACATTGGGAAGCCGGTGATGTCCTCGCCGTCGAGCATGATGCGTCCGTGATCGGCCGAAACCAGGCCGGTGATCATGTAAAAGCAGGTCGTCTTGCCGGCCCCGTTCGGTCCCAGAAGGCCCACCACTTCGCCGCGTTTCAGCGACAGGGAGACATTCTTGACGACCGTGCGCTTGCCATAGGACTTGCCCAGGTTCTCAACCTGAATTCCTTCCCCGGCGAACGCCTCGGACGGCGTGTCGATCCGCTCGTATTCCATGGTCGTCATGTTTAACTCCGACGGCCTAAAAAACTGTGAAGTCCGGCGCTTTCAGCGCGCGGTCTCAGCCTTCGGGCGCTTCATAGGGACGCGGACCATCGCCCGGAATGACCGGCGGCGGGCAATCCTGGGACGATTGCGCAGCGGCGGCGGCGTCATCGGTGAAGAAGACCGACCGCACCCGGCCCGAGCTGTTCTGGCCGCCTTCAAGACGGGCGACGCCCGTGGCCAGCTCAGCGTGCAGATGCTCGCCGGTGGAGACATTGCAGCCCTGGGTCAGCACCACCGAGCCCATCAGCTCGATAACCTCGCCCATCAGGTCATAGGTGCCGCGATCGCCGCGGGCGATCTCGTTCTCGGTGATGTAGAACACATCGCCTTCAGCCACGATGCGGCGCAGCTCGGGACCGCCCGTCTCACGGCGCACATAATAGGCTTCCAGCCGGTCCGCGCGCAGGCGGACATTGCCGCGCACCACATTCACATCGCCGGTGTAAACGCCCATGCCCTGGGCGTCGAAGGCCTCGAAATCATCAGCGCTGATATCGACCGGGCCCTCGCCCGAACCCAGCGCCTGCCCCATCGCCGGAGCGGTCAGAAGGAGCGGCGCCGCCGCACAGGCGGCGATCAGGAAACGCAGTGTCATGGCTCATTCTCCTCTGACCGGCCCGCGCCGGCGTCAGAACTGGGATCGTTGGGCGTGTCCGGGTTGGCGGGCGCATCAAAGCGCGTGCGCACATCCCCTCTCAGAATGATATGCTGACCATCCTCACGCACTTCAAATTCATCCGCGCGCACCGCCCCCCAGGGCGCAAGGCCATGCACGGGCCGGGGGCCCGTCACCACGCCTTCGCGCAGATACAAGGTCGCGGACTGGGTGTCGAAGACATAGCCCGAGCGCGTGGTCAGCCGTACATCGGTCTCAAGGTGCAAGGACAGGTTGGCGTCATCAAACACGCCGTGCCGGGCCAGAACCTGCGAGGCGTCCGCCCCTTCATCCAGCAAGGCGTAGTCCAGCGTCGGCTGCTCAAGGTCGATCAGGGCCTGTTCGGCGCCCGAGCGACGCTCGGCGGTCTCTGCGGTGATGACATAGGGCGTGCCGCCCTCATCCCGCCCGGTAAAGCGCGGATTGATGATGCGCTCGGACTCGCCGCCCGCCGCACTCATCGCGATTTCAGGGGTTTGCGTGCTGCGGCTGCCTGACAGGACGATCTGCACCAGCGCGTTGAGCGCCACCAGCACCGCCGCCGCGATCAGCACCAGACGCAGGCCCGCCACAAAACGCGAGCGCGCCCGGGCGGTCGCCAGCGACTTGGCGCGGCGCTGGCCGATCATCTGGCCATCTGACAATGACAGGGCCGCAGGCATAAAGGCGGGCTCCGAAGCAGAAATCTGAACTGACCTTTGTGGCGGTCATCGCCGCGTCACGCAAGCAGGCTTACGAATGGGCGAAGATGTCGGTCTCGTCCCAGCCCATCAGGTCCAGGCGCGCGCGCTGGGGCAGGAAGTCAAAACAGGCCCGCGCAATCTCCATCCGGCCCTCACGCTCCAGCATGGCCGACAGCCCGTCCGCAATGGCGTGCAGATAGAGAACGTCAGAGGCGGCGTAGTTGAGCTGCGCCTCGCTCAGATCCTCAGAGGCCCAGTCCGAGCTTTGCTGCTGCTTGGACAGCTCAACCCCGGCGATCTCGCGGCAGACATCCTTGAGACCATGGCGGTCGGTATAGGTGCGCACCAGCTTGGAGGCGATCTTGGTGCAGAAGACCGGCGTCATGGTGACGCCGAGATCACGCTCGATGATCGCCAGATCGAACCGCGCGAAGTGCAGCAGCTTCTCCACGCTCGTATCCGCCAGCAGGGCCTTGAGATTGGGGCAGTCATAGGTGGCGCGGTCAGGCTGAACGATATGCGCCTCGCCATCCCCGGCCGAGAGCTGGACCAGGCACAGCCCATCACGCACCAGCGACAAGCCTTGGGTTTCGGTGTCGATCGCGACCCGTTTGCCCAGATCCAGCCCGTCCGGCAAATCCCCGCGATGGAAGTGAATGGTCATGCTTGGCGCTCCACAGCTTCAGTCCTCATAGACCCCGAGGGTATCGGACGTTCGCCGGGAAGCGTCAATCTGGACTCACGCATCAGCGCATCACCGGCCTGTCATCGCGCCCCGTCCAGGCGTTTCTGACTCGCCCTTCAGGGCGTATTTCCTTTATAACTTCTTAACGCGTCAGGTGGGGACGTGAAGCCGGGGGGCGGATCATGAGTACGAAATACATCGTTTGCGTCAGTGCGGGGCTTGTTCTGGGGCTCTCCGTGCAGGCCAGCGCCAGCATATTGTCGGAGAATGCGGTTTCCAGCATTCTGTCCCTGCACAAGGCGCCGGAGTCCAAATCCGGCCCGTCCTATCACAGCGGCGCAGGCGCCCCCGCCGGGCTCGAACGCTCCCAGCCCCCGGGTCAGGACAGCGCGGGACTTCAGACCGCCTCCGCGCCTGCTGATTACACGCATGGCGTGATCACACCCTCCCTGCAGATGACCGACCCGGCGCTTGTGGACGCGCTTGAAGGTCTGGTGATTGCGCTGGAACGCTCTGACGCGCTCGAACCGGACGCCCGCGCGGGCCTGAGCCAGGCGCTCGAGGCGTTGCAGAGCGTGCAGACCGGCCCCCTCAAACTCAAACCCATGGGCGTCTCCGCCCCCTTCGTCGCCAATGCCGGACCGGACTGCGCGGATGGCGCGGGCGTGGACTCAACCCAGTGCGGCACGGGCGCGGACGCCGCCACCAATGGCGCGACCGCTTTGGGAACGGATGCGCTTGCCAGCGGGGAAGGCTCCACAGCCCTTGGCGCTGTGGCGGAAGCGGCGGATGAAGCCTCCACGGCGGTCGGCGCGTTTTCTTACGCCAATGGATACGGGGCGACCGCGCTGGGCGCCGGTTCCACGGCCATCAATGATGGCACGACTGCGGTCGGTTTCCTGGCCGAGGCCAGCGAGGAAGATGCGACCGCGCTGGGCGCAGGCGCCTTGGCGACCGGCACGCAATCGGTCGCCATCGGGACAAACGCCGAAGCCAGCGAAGATGATACGACCGCGGTCGGGGAAGGCGCCTGGGCGCTGGCCGAGAACGCCACCGCCGTCGGCCAGGCCGCTGAAGCGTCCGGCCACAGCGCCAGCGCCTTCGGGGAAAGCGCGACCGCCGATGAGGGCGGCGCCTCGGCGTTCGGCAATGACGCCTGGGCGAACGGGCTGGGCTCTGTGGCGCTCGGCGCAGACGCCACAGCCCTCGGGGACGGCTCTATCGCCATCGGCGCGGACTATGACGGGGACGGGACCGGCGCAGAAGCCAGCGACACCGACGCCATCGCCATTGGCGGCGACGCCCTCGCCAGCCGGGAAGAAGCCATCAGCATCGGCTTTCTGGCTGAAGCGGACGGCGAGCACGCCATTGCGCTGGGCGCGGAAGCGCAAGCCTTGCACGATGACTCCATGGCGCTGGGCAGCGGCGTCGTCACCAGCCGCGCCAACCAGATCGCCATCGGTAGCAGCACCCAGACCCTGACGCTGGCGGGCGTGACCAGCGCCGCCTCCCAGACCGCCCAGGGGCCGGTGACCGGCATTCTGACCACGGATGCGGATGGCAATATCGCCTATGACAGCACCGCCCTGACCCAGATTTCCACCAACACCAGCGCCATCTCGCTGCTGCAATCGGGCACGGCGAGCCTGGCCAGCGTCACCGCGCTGCAAGCCGACCTGACCAGCCTGAAATCCCAGGTCACCACCAATACCGGCGGCATCAGCACCAATATGAGCGCCATTGCGGCGCTCGACGCCAAGCTGGCGGCTCTGGGGGCTACGGGCGGGGCGTCCCAGGCGGATGTGGACGCCAATACGACTGCCATCGGGGTGAACCGCACCGATATTGACGCCAACACCGCCCGGATTGCTGACAATCGCGCCGATATCGACACAAACACAGCCGGGATCGCCCTGAACCGGGCCGGCATCGCCGCCAACCGCGCCGATATCGACATCAACACCAGCGCCATTGCGGGCCTGCGCACGGATGTCAGCGCGCTTCAGATGGATGTGAAAGATCTCGCCAGCCAGTTCAATTCCCTGTCCGGGCAGATCGACGCGCATACCGATGGCATCGCCATCGCCAATGCGTTGGCCGGGTCGAGCTGGCTGCAATCGGATGAGAATTTCGCCCTGACCGCCAATTGGGGCCTGTATGACGGCTCCAACGCGCTGGCCGTCTCCGCCACCGCACGGATCAACACCCGGCTGTCGGCCAATATGGGCGTGGGCTATGGCGACCAGACCGGACGCGTGGGCGCGCGCGCCGGCGTCCGTTACGGGTGGTAGGGACGCGCATCAGGCGCGCCCCGTTTTCCCGTCTGCGGATCAGGCCAGCTTGAGCGTGGTCTTCACATTGCCGCGGGTGGCGTTGGAATAGGGGCAGACCTGTTCGGTCTTGGCCATCAATTCATTGGCCTGGTCAGTCGGCAGACCCGGCAAATCCGCGATCAGCGTCACTTCCAGGCCGAACCCGCCCTCTTCACGCGGACCTATGCCCACTTCGGCGTCCACTTTCGCGCCTTCGGGCAGCTTGATCTTCGATTGCTGGGCGACCAGACCCATCGCGCTCATGAAGCAGGCGGCATAGCCCGCTGCGAAGAGCTGCTCGGGGTTGGTGCCCTGACCGCCATCGCCCCCCAGTTCGGACGGGGTGGACAACTGCACATCCAGCCGCTCGTCATCAGACCAGGCGCGGCCCTGACGGCCTTTGTTCGCAGAGGCGCGGGCAGTGTAGAGGATAGGCATGGGGTCGCTCCTTTATATCGTGTGCGATATTACTGAGCACGATATAATCACCGTCTTGCGGGCGTCAAGGCGCAGCGATATTATCGTGTGCGATTTTCCAGCATGGACCCGAGCATGAGCCCGTCGCCTCCCCTGACCCCCGATCTCGCCACGCTGGATGACCAGCTGTGCTTTGCGATCTATTCGGCCAACACCGCGATCAACCGCATGTACCGGCCCTATTTGAGCAAGCTGGGTCTGACCTATCCGCAATACATCGCGCTTCTGGCGCTGTGGGAGACCGACGATGTGACGGTGGGCGCGCTGGGCAAGCGCCTGTTTCTGGACACCAATACGCTGACGCCGCTGCTCAAACGCCTTGAGGGCATGGGTCATCTGACCCGCACGCGGGACCCCAGGGACGAGCGCGTGGTGCGCATCCGCCTGACCGATCAGGGCCGCGCCCTGCAGGCGCAAGCCTCAGACGCGCTTGCCTGCGTGCACGCCATGGCCAGCGAAGCGAATGTGGATCTCAAACCCTGGATCAAGGCGCTGGGCCATCTGCGCACCGAAGCGCTGAAAAAAGCGCAATCCGCGGGGGGCTAGGCTTTACCCGCTTTCGCCTCCGCCTTGGCGCGCTCCTGATTGAGCGCGAACAGGCGGGCGAGGATGTCATCCTCTGACAGCTCAACGGGCCAGCCATAGGCTTCGGCCACCGCCTCATCCAGCGCCTGATGCGCATGGTCGAGCCAGGCCTGATAAAGATACGGATAGTCCGTGTTCTTATCGGCATCATGCAGCTTATCAAAAGACATGATTTCAGATTCTGATGCAATCCTTTGGTGGTTTGGTGCCCGCGTCCGCGCTCTCAGATTGAGTCGCGGACTGTCGCAAGAAGTTTTCGCTGACACTGCTGGACTAGACCGAACTTATGTGGGTGGAATTGAAAGAGGCGAGCGAAACATTGGCCTCAAAAATGTAAAGAAAATCTCTGACGCTTTAGAGATTTCCATTTGTGAGTTATTCGATGACAATTTCGAACTCTGAGTATCTCGGAGAACTATTAAATCGCTTAAAGCAAGCTCGCGAAGAACGTGGGCTTTCTGTTTCGGAGGTCGAAAAATCTTTGATCGTCGGACCTGGCTGGGTATCAGCTGTAGAAAGAGGCGATATTCATCCAAGTCTCGATTTCGTCACAAGCATGATCTCGGTCTACGGAATGACACTTGCTGATTTGGCTAAAGGCGTTGAAGGTGGCGTTCCTTCTATCAGCCGCACAATCCAAGCAGTTCAGGCCGATGGAGGTATAGATATCCATTTTGATTATGCGAAGTATGATGCAGTCTATCATCTGGCCGATGCATCAATAGAACAATACAACGAAGTGATCCTCACAATGCGCAACGGTCTCGCGCAACTTAGCGCCGAGAACCTTAGCACAGAGATTGAGAAGTCGATCAAAACGGAAAGTGTCGCAAACGCCTTTTTAAAGGCCGTAAATTTATGGCCTCACGCCAATCCGTCCGATATTTGGTGGTTTTTGATTTATCGAGCATATTGCGACCAGTATAATCATCCCTCCGAGCACTGTCGTCTCGATTTCACACAAAGCTGGAAACGAACTGGTGGCTGGGCGCTTGAACGAATTCTGGAGCGGCACTATGGACCAGCCCTTGCAGCCAAAGGTGTTAACTTAATCATCGCAGATGGCGCGCAGAAAACACGATTACTGAAGGGTTTTGAGCTCAACGGTCACCGCATCGAGGCCGATAAAATTGATATCGCACTCACAATCGGAACGGGCTCAAAAGAAAAGCTAATTGGCGTCGTCCATGTAAAAGCAAGCTTTGCAGAAAGGCGGACAGATGACGTGCCAATGAGCCAAGCATTCGTAGAAGCCGGATATATTTCTCCGCTTTGGACAATGGATTGTAAAAGCACTCCCTCGGCTCAGCCTAAAAACCGCGGTGAACTTGGTAAGCCATACAAAGGCTCTGGACCCGATAGCAGAAGCGCCAAGCGTAGAGACATAGAAGACGATGCTTATTTCTCTGCTTGCTTCTCCTATAATCGCAATACTGCGCCGACCCCCGCCGACTTCGTAGATGCGAAGGCAAAGGTGAGAGTTTGCGATTTCTCTAATCCAGAAGACGCTTTTCTAGAATTTATAGTATCTGAAAGCGATCGCTTTAAATGAGTTTTTGCTTCTCTACTTCAATCGTTTGCTTCATGCGCTCATTGGAAGCCACCACCTGTTCTGGGTCGATTTCAAAGCCAATGTAAGAGCAGCCAAGCTTCAATGCAGCAATACCTGTTGTACCTGAACCAGAAAATGGATCAAAAACTATCACATCTTTACCTGATTTGCCGTATGCGTCGATACAACGTGTGGGCAACTCTTCAGGAAACCGTGAGAAATGTTTGACGCCTTCAATTTTCTCGTTGGAAATATCCCAAACACTCTTAACTGGCGGGTTTACTCGAAAGCTGTGTTTCTCCCCCCGTGCGAACAAATATACAGACTCATGATATCGATGTGGACGACGGCATCTTCCTTCAGGCATGGGATTTCGCTTCCGCCAAATTACCTCCCCCCTGTATAAATATCCTTGGTCACACAGATCAATTACCATTCTATAGGGTAGAGCCAATAAATTGCCGTATGAAAGCCAATTTTGATTCTTGTCTATAAAAGCCTTTCTTTTTGCTCGTGGCTTTATATATGCTGAATTATTCTCAGGTAGGCCCGTTTTTTTAGCTCCTAAAGTACTGAACTGACGGTCATCCACTCGCCAATTCACAGGCGTATTATAGGCATCGCCTATATTAATCCAGAGAATGCCTTCCGGTTTTAGTTTCGGAAGAAGCTTCCCAAAAACCTCTTTAAGAAAAAGAAGATAGTCTCGGGGGTCCGGCTCGACTCCCATCCCTATTGTGAGACGCTGCCCCCAGTAGGGGGGCGAGGTAATCGCAATATCTATCGATGAGTCTGGAAGACTCTCAATCATTTCCAAGCAATCGCCCTCATAAACGGCGTTAAGGTCAAAAGCGCCTAGCATCCGATTCTCCAGGTGATACTTATAGTCATCATATAGACAAGGTTGCCTAAAGCAATACTGGGGCGTTGATTCAACTCATAAACTCGTCAGCGAACTTGGCTTTCATGCGTCAACGCCCAATTGGCAGGCAGATACGCACCGCCCCAGCCCGGAACGAAAAAAGCCGCTGCTTGTGCAGCGGCTTTTTTGGTCTCGATCATCCTTGGAAGGATGGTGCCCAGGAGAAGACTCGAACTTCCACTCCCTTGCGGGAACTGGCACCTGAAGCCAGCGCGTCTACCAATTCCGCCACCTGGGCAGGTGAGGAGCGGGGGTGATACGGCGATGGATGGCGGCTGTCAACGGGGATGGCGCCGTTGATCTGCACATCCTGTGCAGATGGCTGCGGCGCTTGCATTTGCCGGGCCGCACGCGCGGGCCGCGATCACTGCGCCGCATGGACATGTCACCCCGTTTTGGTCTATCGCCCTATCAAACCTATCTTACATGTCGCACGCAGCTTCGCGCGCGAGCCTTTCAGGGGCGGACCATGACTCTTCGCAATGAAATGATCACTGTTTTCGGCGCTTCGGGCTTCATCGGCCGGTATGTGGTGCGTGAGCTGGCCAAGGCCGGCTACCGGGTGCGCGCCGCGACCCGCCGTCCGCATCTGGCCCATGAGCTCAAACCCATGGGCGTTGTCGGCCAGGTCCAGCTGATGCAGGCCAATCTGCGCAATGAAGACTCCGTGCGCCGCGCCGTGGATGGCGCGCATGCGGTGGTCAATCTTGTGGGCATCCTGTCCCAGAGCGGCAAGCAGAGCTTCAAATCCCTGCAGGCGGACGGCGCGGGCCTTGTGGCCAAATGCGCCGCCGAGGCCGGCATCACCAATTTCGTGCAGATCTCGGCCATTGGCGCGGATGAGGACAGCAAGTCCGAATACGCCCGCACCAAGGCGCTGGGCGAGAAGGCCGTGCGCGAGGCGATCCCGTCTGCTGTGATCCTGCGCCCCTCGATCGTATTCGGCACCGAGGACGGTTTCTTCAACAAGTTCGGCTCCATGGCACGCTTTGCGCCGGCCCTGCCGCTGATCGGCGGCGGCAAGACCCGCTTCCAGCCGATCTTCGCCGGCGATGTGGCCGAGTGCGTGCTCAAAGCCGTGGATGCGCCCTCAAAATACGCCGGGCGCACGTTCGAGCTGGGCGGGCCGAGCACCTACAGCTTCAAGGAGCTGATGGAGTTCATCCTGACCACCATCCGCCGCAAGCGGTTCCTCGCGCCTGTGCCCTTCATCGCGGCTTACCCGCTGGGCCTGATGGGTGAGATTCTGGGCGCGATCCCGTTCGTGCAGCCTTTCCTGACCCGTGATCAGGTGACCTTGCTGAAATCGGACAATGTGGTCGGCGCCTCGGGTGAGGATCTGGGCGCGACGGCGGATTTCGACATTGATCTTGAGACCGTCGAAGCCATCACCCCGACCTATCTGGTGCGCTATCGCAAGGGCGGCCAGTTCTCTGAAGACCCTGAACTGATTGCATAATGGCAGATACCGAACGCAAGTTTCCCGGCTGGCGCGGCACGACGATCCTGAGCGTGCGCAAGAACGGCAAGGTGGTTCTGGCGGGCGATGGCCAGGTGTCCATAGGCGACACGGTGGTCAAGGCGACCGCCCGCAAGGTGCGCCCCATCGCCAGCGGCAAGGTGATCACCGGCTTCGCCGGCGCCACGGCCGACGCCTTTGCGCTGTTCGAGCGCCTTGAAGGCAAGCTTGAGCAATATCCCGATCAGCTGGCGCGCGCCTGTGTGGAGCTGGCCAAGGACTGGCGCACCGATCGCTATATGCGGCGGCTGGAAGCCATGCTGATTGTGGCGGACAAGACCGAGACCTTCACCCTGACCGGCGCAGGCGATGTGCTGGAGCCTGAAGACGGCGTCGCCGCCATCGGCTCGGGCGGCAATTACGCCCTGTCCGCAGCACGCGCCCTGCTCGAATACGAGGAAGACGCTGAAGTGATCGCCCGCAAGGCCATGAAGATCGCCAGCGAGATCTGCGTCTATTCCAACGGCAATCTGACCGTCGAGACGCTGGGTTAGAGCCGGGCGCTCAGAGCTGAACACTAAAAAAACCCCGGCCTTGCGCCGGGGTTTTTCTCTAGATGGCTGCACGGTCAAACATACATCTAGGCTGACATTCTCAACTGTCATCCCGGCCCTGAGCCGGGATCTGGTGACAGCGTCTCTATGATCAGAACAGAGCGTTTTCGCCAGATCCCGGATCGCCTGTGGCGTCCGGGATGACAGTTCACAGAAGAAACCTATTCCTCGATCGCGAACGTCAGGCCGGCATGGTCTGACAGGCGCTTGATCAGGGCGTCGCCCATGGCGGGGGCGGTGGTGTAAACCCCGCCCGGCGTCTGGTCGCGGCTGACATCCTTCACCAGCGCCAGCGCGCTTTCAGCGATCATCTTCGAGGTCGAGCCATAGCCCGGATCCTTGTCGCCCTTCACGGACGCGGTGAAGCGCTGGCCGTCGGCGGTCTCGCCGGTGAACATCACATCATAGAAGCCGGTTTCACGCTCTTGTTTTGAGGGGCCTTCGCCGGGCTTGGGCGGATTGTCCTGCATGGAGCGATCATTGGCGATGGCGTGAGCAAATTGCTCGCCCTTGTCGCCGGGGCCGGTCATGAACATCTCGTCGTAGACAAAGTCCGCGCCATAGGCGTGCCCCATCAGGGCGTTCGAGCGATGCACATTCTTGGTGTTGATCGTCGCCATCACGAAGGGGGCGGACCAGACGCCCAGATCCTCTTCAAAAATCACCTTGGCGCCATGGGGCTGCTTGGGACCTTCAAAATCCTCGCACAGCGAGAAGGGGTCTTTCAGCCAGTCGATGATTTCAGGCTGTTTGGCGGCCCGTTTCATGGTCTCGGCGAAGCTCGCCGCGGTGCCGCCCGAGAAGGTGCCCTTCATGGCGCGAACCCGGCCCTTGATGCGCGACAGCGGCTTGCCGGTTTTCTCTTTCACATGCTGCTGCAGGAAATAGACGCCCAGATCAAAGGGCACAGAGTCAAAGCCGCACGAATGCACGATGCGTGCGCCAGAGGCCTTCGCCTTGCCCGAATACTCCGCGATAATGTCATGCATCCAGGCCGGTTCGCCCGACAGGTCCACATAATCGGTCCCGGTCTCGACGCAGGCTTTGACCAGCGCTTCGCCATAAAGCTGGTAGGGGCCGACCGTGGTGATCACGGCGCGTGTGCGCCCGGCCATGGCTTTGAGCGAGGCGGGATCAGAAGCGTCCGCCACAATGAGCGGGGTGTCAGACGGCGCGCCGATCTCGTCGCGCACGCTCTTGAGCTTGTCCTCGGACCGGCCCGCCATGGCCCAGCTGATCGACTTGCCATATTCGCTGGCGAGATATTCCGCCACCAGGCGCCCGGTGAAGCCGGTTGCGCCATAGATCACGACGTCAAATTCTGCGTTCGACATTCGGGTCTCCTCCCTGACTGGTTAGTTCACTCATTAAGTGAATTGGGGGAGAAGCGCCAGCCCGCAAGCGCGTTCAGGTATCAAGCTCTGTCGCAAACACCATGGCATCATCGCGAAACGCCTTGAATTCCAGGGCGTTGCCCGCCGGGTCATGGACGAACATCGTCTTCTGCTCGCCCGCTTTGCCGGCAAAGCGCACATAGGGATCAATGACGAAGGGCGTGCCGGCCCGGCGCAGGCGCTCGGCCAGCGGATCAAACTGGTCCCAGTCGAGGATCAGGCCGAAATGGCGAACGGGGACGTTCTTGCCATCCACGGCGCCGGTCCTGGCCAGATGGCACTCTTCGGGGGCCAGATGGGCGACGATCTGATGGCCCAGAAAGTCAAAGTCGATCCAGTGCTCGCTCTCGCGGCCCTGCGGGCAGCCCAGCACCTCGCCATAGAAGCGGCGCGCCGCTTCAAGGTCATCCACGGGGAAGGCCAGATGGAAACGGGGACGGGACATCACACACTCCTTCATCAGGCCCTGCAGATGCGGGCTTTGTGTTCGGGGCGGTAAGCCCCTACATGTCTGCAATGCTTACCACCCAATCGAACAAAAGACATGGGGCGTCATGACTGAGTTTTCTCCGCGCGAAATCGTCCATGAGCTCGATCGCCACATCATCGGCCAGGGCGACGCCAAGAAAGCGGTCGCCATTGCGCTGAGAAACCGCTGGCGCCGCAAGCACCTGCCCGAGGGGCTGCGCGAAGAGGTCACGCCGAAGAACATCCTGATGATCGGCCCGACGGGCGTCGGCAAGACCGAAATCTCCCGCCGTCTGGCGAAACTCGCAGGCGCGCCCTTCCTCAAGGTCGAGGCCACCAAGTTCACCGAAGTGGGCTATGTGGGCCGGGATGTGGATTCCATCGCCCGCGATCTCGTGGAAGTCGCCATCACGCTGGTGCGCGAGAAAAAGCGTGAAGAGGTCAAAGCCAAGGCCCATGGCGCTGCCGAACAGCGCGTTCTGGATGCGCTGGTGGGCAAGGACGCCGGCAGCTCCACGCGGGACGCCTTCCGCAAGAAGCTGCTGTCGGGCGAGCTCGATGACAAGGAAATCGAGATCGAGATCATCGATGACAGCGCCAACCCGTTCCAGGGCATGGACCTGCCGGGCATGGGCTCGATGGGCGTGATCAATCTTGGCGACATGCTTGGCAAAGGGTTTGGCGGCAAGCCCAAAACCCTGCGCACCACGGTGAAAGAAGCCTATGAGCCGCTGATCAACGAGGAAGCGGACAAGCTGCTCGATGAGAACCAGATCCAGTCCGACGCCATTCGCCTTGCCGAAAACGAGGGCATCGTCTTCCTGGATGAGATCGACAAGGTGTCCGCCCGCGCCGATGCGCGCGGCGCCGATGTCTCCCGCGAGGGCGTGCAACGCGACCTGCTGCCCCTGATCGAGGGCGCGACGGTGTCCACCAAGTACGGCCCGATGAAGACCGACCACGTCCTCTTCATCGCCTCGGGCGCCTTCCATGTGTCAAAGCCTAGCGATCTTCTGCCCGAGCTGCAGGGCCGCCTGCCGATCCGCGTCGAATTGCAGGCGCTGAACCGTGATGATTTCCGCGCCATCCTGACCGAACCGGAAGCGAGCCTGATCACTCAGTATGTGGCGCTGATGAAAACCGAAGGCTTCGAGCTGAGCTTTGACGACAGCGCGATTGACGCCATCGCCGACTTCGCCGCCGAGGTGAACGCGAGCGTCGAGAATATCGGCGCGCGACGGCTCCAGACCATTCTGGAGAAGGTGTGCGAGGAGATCAGCTACACCGCCTCGGACCGCTCCGGCGAAAGCCTGACGATCGATGCGGACTATGTCGGTGAGAAAGTGGGCGGGCTGGCGCGAAACGCGGACCTGTCCAAGTTCATCCTCTAGGCGGGACTGGCGTCCAGCCGGATGCGTTCTGTGATCTTGATGACATAACTCAGCCTGTGTTTGGCCAACAGGGCGATCACCTGATACTTTGTCAACAGGACCGATTGCCGGTACAGCTCGAAGAAATTCTCGACCGAGCCAAGATAGGTTTCGAGCCGGTCTTTAAGATCGGCTTGTCCTGTCATTGCGAAGATTGCATTGCCGATCACTGCGACAATCGCGCCGCCGAGTCCTGGCAACAGGACTGCGCCGACAAGCGTCATGACCAGACCAATCAAGCGTGCATTCGAGTTGTCCTCGAGCACCGCAACGATTTCCTCTTCAAGGGAGTCCGGCGTGCGACTGAGATGCGCTGACACGATCAGCGCTTTGATCCTGTTACGCTCTTCCTCACTTATCGGCGGGAAATTAGCGATAGCGAGGCTGTCGGAGAGTTCGCGCGAATAAACCTCCGCCATCTCCTCCAGTACGGCCTTCAGGCTCTCATTTATCACGTCCGAGGACAGGAACTCGTTCGCCCGGATCTTGTTGCGAACCACATCCTCCACCCGCTCGCTCAGATCCCGGCCCAGCTTGATATAGAGGGCTGACACCAGATTCTCGATATGCGTGTATTTTTTAAGATTACTGCTGACCCGGCGGTATCCGAACCGAAAGATCAAACCTAATGCGCCCAGCACGAACGGCAGGGCGGCCAGTAAAACCGCCAGATCCATATCAATTCCCCCTCGCCTGTCAGCAGAATGCCTGCAAACAAGAGGCGAGTCCCGCTCAAATCTGGTCCGGGAGAGGGAAATGTGACTCAGCCGACGCGGCGCCCCATAAGGGTGCGCCGCGCCGAAAAAAGGGGACCGGCGCGGCGCGAGCTGAAAGCGGCGCCGGCCGAAGCCGCACGCTATGAAGCGGGGAGATACACCGTCTCAGCTGACGCCATAGAAGCCTCAACCGAGGTCACTTGCGCAAGTGCATTGGTGTTGAACTTGAGTTCAAAAACGCCTGATCTTAGTGAAAAATCAGTAATGTAGAAACGGTCCGGCGCCACGGGAACCAGCGGGGAGCCGTTCTGACCCCCATTATAGCTCGCCATCAGCTGACCGTTTTGAAGATAAATGGTCAGGTCAAAGATGAAGGGCGGCGCCGCCATCTGGACCTGCAGGTCGAGCGGAAAATCAGGATCAACCGAATACACGCCCTCATAGCGCGCCAGCTGCGCCTCGGTCAGGCGAACAGAGGGCACGTCGAGCACGGGATTGACCGTCCAGCCCATCACATCATTCATCGCATTGCGGATCTCGACCGCCAGATCCATGCCGTTCGCGCCATTGGTCAGAATGACAAGGCCGTCACCCGTGGCCAGATGGCCCTCCATCCAGGTGCGGTAGGAATTGTTGGTCCCGCCATGATGGAAGATGAAGCTCTCGCCCCGGCCTTCCAGACGCGGCCCCAGACCATGTTCGGACGGAGAAACCTGCGTCATCATCTGCTGGCCCAGAACCGGGTGCAGATACCCGCTCTGCCCGCGATAGGCGTTGATCATCTCCGCCGTCAGGCGCGCCAGATCATTCGCACTGGTCCACAGGCCGGACGCCGCCATTTCCGGAAAGGCTTCATAGCCGCGCGGCAAGGCGGCAGGGGCGCCGTTCCGGTCATGGGCCTTGGCGATATCGCCATAGTCTTCCGGCAGCGGATTGGCGAAGCTTGACCGGCTCATGCCCAGCGGGCCGAACAGGGCCTGTTCGGCGCTGTCCTCAAACGTCATGCCCGTCGCCTGGGCGATCAGACCTTCCAGAAGCGTGTAACCGCCGCCCGAATAGCGATAGCTCATGCCCGGACGCGCCTCGATCCGCAGGGGGTCATGCTCGGCCGGGGCCTGCCCGTTCAGGGTCTGCGCGCGGGTCGGCAGGGCCTCGCCCGGCAGGAAGTCCGCAAAGCCGTGAAGATTGAGCCCGCCCGTATGGGACAAAAGCATGCGCACAGTCAGCGGCGCATCGCCAAACGCGCTCGCGTCCGGCGACCAATAAGGCAAAGCGTGGCTGATATCGGCATCGAGATCGAGCGCGCCGGACTGAACCAGATTCAGCGTCATGAAGGCGGTCGCCATCTTGCTGACCGAGCCCGCCGAGAACACCGTATCCGCAGTCACCGGCGCATCAGACCCGGCCTGCAACACGCCATAGCCCTGTGCAAAGACAATTTGGCCATCCTCGATCACCGCGACGGCGACGCCCGGCACGCCGTAATGGGCCATGCGCTCTTCCAGCGTGTAGCGCTCGACAACGCCATCATATGAGAAGCGCCCGCGCAGGCTGTCGGTAAAGCTCTCAGGGCCTGTCCGGGTGAACGCCGAAGCCGGCTGGCAGGCGGACAGTATCGGTGTTGAAACCAGCGCTGCAGCGCCCAGCATCAGGGCCGACAGAGCGGGCGTTAAGCGGAATGAAGGCATAGGGGTCTCCTTTCCATCAATCGACGGATTACCAGAAAGTCTGTTTTTTGTTGTTTTTAGAGTAGGTTAGTTTGTCTGAGGCGGTTGGTGGCGCGCGCCATGTTCTAACAGCCAGTCCGCCATCGCCATTTGCTCATGGCGTTGGGCTTCACTGAGGGGCGAACGATAGGGTCCGCCAAAATCGCCCGGCGCCGCAGGCACGGTCAGGGACACATCCGCGCCCGCCATCACCAGCAATTGGGCCGCCCCGATCTGTCCGGCCGCCGCCGCATTGATCAGCGGCGTCTCATCGCTGGGAACATAGCCGTTCGGGTCCGCGCCAGCGATCAGAAGCCGGGTGATCACCTGCAAATGACCGCCTCGGGCTGCATTGGTCAGCGGGGAGCCATTCTGGGGCGCGGCCAAATCCACCTGCGCGCCCGCCTCCAGCAACAGATCCACCACATCCAGGCTGCCCGCACGCGCCGCGACGATCAGGGCCGTGCCGGACTGACGGGTGACAAGATCGGGCTCGGCGCCGGCTTCCAGCAGCAATGCGACCATGGCCACGTCCGAGCGACGGCTCGCCTCGATCAACGCCGTGCCATCGGTCGGCCAGATGCGGTTCACATCCGCGCCGCGCTCAAGCCGCGCTTCAACCGTGGCGAGATCACCCTGGCGCACGGCCTGGATCAGGCGCGATTCCAGCAGATCCATGGCGCCCACGCGGGGGGTGAAAACGATCGCAAGCACCAGAAGGACCGGCAGGGCGATCATCATGTTCAGGAAAGAACGACGCACGGAGCCTGCACGCACATGAGCCAAAGCGTTCACTCGAAACCTCAATTCGGATTTGCGCGGCGGTTGCGCCGCCAGCGTCAGGGGACGCGCCAGAACCGCTTTCTGAGCGGCGTCGAGCAGCGCATGGGCCAGCACCAGCGGCTTGCCATGGGTGCGCACAGCCGCTTCATCGCACAGCGCCTCGCGCATGCTGCGCACATGGCGGTTGAGATGATGCACGCCCGGCGCCCACCAGAACGCACAGGCAATCAGGCGCTGGGCCAGCCCGGTCAGGGCGTCATGGCGCCGGATATGAGCGATCTCGTGTTCGAGCACGGCCTGCCCCGCCTCATCAAAACGGAAGTCTTCAGGGATCACGATCACGGGGCGCACAAATCCGGCCACCATGGGAGAGAGCACGTCCCGGCTCTGGCGCAGATCAACCCGGCGCGACAGGGCGAGATCAGTCGTCACAGGCACAGCCCGACGGGTCAGCCGGTTGAGAGCCCACAGATCGCGGACCAGACCCAGACCCGCCCAGACCAGCCCGATCATCCACGCAAACACCAGCACAAAACCGAGCCCGGTCAGCACATGGGCCAGCGCCAGACCGGGATCCTGCGCCGTCAGCGCCTCGACCGGCAGAGCCGCCAGCGTCTCGGGCGAGATCACAGGCACTGGCGCAATCGCGCCCGGGCTGACGCTGAGCCCGTCAATCGCCTTGCCGCGCGCGGGACTGAGGGCGATCAGGAAGATCACCGGCAGGGTGAACACCAGCGCCAAAGCCAGATCATGACGCTCGCGGATGCGCGTTTGCGGCGCGACCCGGTCAAGCACCAAAGTCGCCAGCGCGAACACCGTCGAGGCGATCAGCACGAACAGGGCGGCCTGAAACAGGGCGGAATTCATGCGCCGCCGCCTTTCTCCTCGCTCTGCCGGAGCAGTTCGGCGCGCAAGGCGTCAATGTCATCCAGCGTCAGCGCCTCGTCCTCAATCAGGTGCTGGGCGAGCGCCTGGGGCGAACCGCCGAAGAAGGATTTGAGCACGCTGCCCAATGCGGTGCGCTGGGCGCCTTCCTGGGACAAGGCCGGTGCATAGATATGCGCCCGACCTTCCTTGCGGAAATTGACATAGCCCTTGTCCGCCATGATGCGCACCGTGGTCAGAACCGTCGTGTAGGCAAGGCCATAGGCGGGTTCGAGCGCATCGGTGAGCTCGCGCACGCTGGCTTCGCCGCGCTCCCACAGCACGCTCATGATGCGGTGTTCGGCTTCGGTGAGGGTCGGGGAAGGGGTGCGGGCCATCTACGAATTCCTTAGTTTTAAGTTCTGTCGCACAGCGCAGGACGGCAATCAACTAAAAACTTAGTTTTATCGGAAACTGCGGGATGTCTGGCGGAATCTGATCGCTCTCACGCCTTTGATCTGAAAGCGATAGCGCGGCTCGCGACGACGCTCTACTCTGCCTGCATGAGCTATATCGACTCCTATGATCATGTGCTGGTGGGCTATATGGCGGGCCTGCCGCTCTATCGACCGCTTGAGGACATTCCCGGCCCCGAGAACGGCTTTTTCCGGGAGGATTTTCCATGCCGGAAAGACCAGCTGGTGCTGGGTGGCGGCTCAGGCGAGCATGAAGGTCTGGTGCTGGCCCGGCCCGGCGCCGCCATGGCGCTCTATGCCCTTGATAGCGAGGATTTCGAGTTTCCCGAGGCTGAGAGAGCCCGCCTGAACGCCCTGATCGCGGAAGCGCCTGTTCTGGTGCGCTATGGCTGGGACGGCTCAACCCATCGCCAGTTCAAGGCGCGCTGCAAGTCCGCCGCCCTGCCCAACCCGTATGACCGCCATTACGGGCCATTCGACGCCTGGCTGGCCATGGGCTTTGGCGAATTCTGCTATGCCGCCATGCCCGATCTCGACCCGGACATGGCCAAGGCCTTGCGGGCCTGCCAGATCCAGCCGCCCGTGCATGTGCGTTATAGCAACGTGCTGCTGCCGCCGCCGGGCCTGCCGGTCTATGCGCGCAGCGGGACCGCGTTCGAGGCGCGCCTGCGCATCTTTGGATCAGAGCGCGCGGAGCATGACGTAGAAGGCGCCTGAACCGCCATGACGGCGATTGGCTTCGGCATAGCCCGAGGCCAGAAGCGCAAAGTCCGGATCGCGCATCCATTGGGTGAAGGAGCGGCGCAAAATGCCTGGCAAGGCCCGCTCATCGGGCTGCCAGGGCTGGTAACGGCGGTCATCCAGCGCGCGGGCGCCCGCCCCCTTTCCGGTAATCACCAGCACGGTCCGCATGCCGTTGGACCGGCAGCGATGCAGAAATCCCAGCAAGGCCTGACGTGCGTGCGAGGTGGTCATGCCATGCAGATCGAGCCGCGCCTCGACCTCCACCTGACCGCGGCGGACCTTCTTTTCCGGGCTGCGGTCCACGGGCACGCGCCGCTTGGGGCGCTGGGCCATTTCGCGCATCAGATCGCGCTGCAGCGCGCCGGTCTTGATCGGTTCGGTCTGGGGGATGGGTAGGGATTTAGGCTTGGGCGGCTCGATATCCTCGCGCTCCAGCCGTTTGAGACGGTCTTCATCGATCGGTTTCACCCCACGCGCAAACCGGGTCCAGAGCTCGCGCTCTTCAGGCTTGAGCCCGCGGGGTGTGCGCCGCTTGCCCATTATCGCAACTGACGGGACGCCAGCGCATTGGGCAGGAGCAACGTCCAGCGCGCCGCCGGATCATTCTGGCGCCCGGCGCGCTCGCCCGCCTCATAACCCCACCCAAAGAACAGATCGCCGCGCGCTGCGCCCTGAATGGCGCCGCCGGCGTCCTGGGTAATCACAAGCCCCGTCCAGTCCGGCTCGCCATGAATGGCGGCGTTGAGCACGACCGGCACGCCCCAGGCGTGATGGGCCGCGTCTACCGCGAGCGAAGCCATAGGCGTCAGAGGCGCGCCCTGCGCCCCGATCGGGCCCTCGGTATGGTCATCGAGACTATCGAGCGTGAAGAAGACATAGCGCGGGTTTTCATCAAACAAAGGCCGCCAGGACTGGGGCCCGCGCAGGCGCAGCCAGTTCTCGATATCCTGTTTGGAGGCGTTGTGTTCAGACAATTCGCCCCGATCAATCAGGATGCGCCCGATGGACACGTAATCACGCCCGTTATGGGCAGCAAAGCGCACCCGCGCTTCAGAGCCGTCCGGATAGTGCAGTCGGCCCGAGCCCTGGATCTGCAGGAAGAACACATCAATCGGACGGCCCCAGGCCAGCGGCACGCCCAGATTTTGCGCCTCGATCTCCGCGCGGGACTGATAGGGGACGAACTGGCGATCCGCCGCCCGGCCCACCACGCGCTGACCTTCAAGCCCGGCGATGAACTGACCGAGATCGCCTGTCAGAAGGTCGCCCGGCAGGCCCCTGATCGCCATGGAGAACTCCGCCGTCGGGGCGGCGCTGACCTCCACCACCGGCTCGTAATAGCCGGTCAGGCGGCCCGCGCCCTCAAGCGCGACCGGGGTGAAATTGCGTTCAAAGAAGGCGCGCGCATCCTCCGGACCCGCGTTCATGCCGTCCAGCATCGCCGCTTGCAGGCATACGCCGCGCCAGTCGCCTGCATTGCCGGCATAGCGTACGCGCGGGTTCATCGGCTCATGATCGGGGCGCTGCTCGATCCGCTCACACGAGCGCACAAAGGCGGTGAGCGCCGAATGCGCATCCACATGACGCCAGCCCTCAACCGAGGAAAACGGTACAGCATGCAGCTCGACCGAAGAGACCGCCGGACGCGGCGGCTGGCCGCCGGGGCGCGTCGGATGGCCCGGCTGGGACGGAGCAGAGGGTGAGGGCGCGCTGGAACAGCCCGCCAGAACGAGCAGGGCGAAGAGGCCAAAAAGCCTAAGCGGGTTTGACCCCGGACAGGCGCCAGTTGGGGTTCTCGCTGGTGACGTCACGCTCAAAGCTCCAGATCTCATCGACCGTTTTCAGTGTGGTGAGGTTGCCCTCCACCACATCTCCCTGAGCATTGCGGGTTTCACTGGCGAGCTCGACGGAGAAGGCGATCTTCACCTTGGCCCGATTATCGTTAAGAGAGGCTTCAGAAATGTCCGCAGACTTGATGCGGTCAATCTCCGTGGTCACCGTCCAGTCCTTCTCCTCACGCGCCGCGATGGCCTGGTCATAGGCCTTCATCACACGCTCGGTCAGAAGCGGCTCAAGCGCCTCGCGATCGCCCTTGGCATAGGCCAGAACGATCATTTCATAAGCGGCCTTTGCGCCCTTGCGGAACTCTTCAGGATCAAAGGACGGGTCCTGGCGGGCGATCTGCATCAGGCCTTCACCGGCCGGACCCGCAAACTGCACCGCAAAAGGCGTTTCATCAGCCTGGGGCCGCATGGAGGGCGGCGGTGCGCCAAGCCCGGCGGCTTCTGCACGCTCGCGCTGTTCACGCTCCACATCCTCGGCGGTGCGCCCGGAGGGCTTGCCCAGAACCATGTACAGGCGCACGCCCAGGAACACGGCCAGACCGGCAAAGAACAGGATTTGAAGAATGTCCATAAAGACGCTCGCGCAAGATTTGTAGGCGGTGTTTATGCAGATATAGGGGTTCAAGTCCGCCGCGTCACGCGGGCGGTTGCGCTTGCCGCAGGCGCCCCTGCGTGCTACCCGCCCCGCTTCACCCTTAGTTGTTTGCGGGATTTATGCTGTTGCATGCTCCCGACCAAAGCTTGAGTTGACCAACATGACCGACGCGCCCGCGACGCCGCAAGGCGGCGACCAGCCGATGCCTCCCGCCATTCGTGTGGCGGGTCAGTATGTCAAAGACCTGTCATTTGAAAATCCCGGCGCGCCCGAAAGCCTGCGCGGCGCCGGCCAGCCCAATATCGATCTGAGCGTGGACGTTCAGGCGCGCGATCTGGGCAATGACATGTATGAAGTCGCGCTGATCATCGGCGCCCGCGCCCAGCGCGAACAGAACCCGGTCTTCATCGTCGAGCTGACCTATGCCGGCCTGTTCCAGATCCAGAATGTGGATCCGCAATCGCGCGAAGCCTTCCTTCTGATCGAATGCCCGCGCCTGATCTTCCCGTTCGCGCGTCGCGTCCTGTCTGACGCCACCCGCGATGGCGGCTTCCCGCCGCTGATGCTGGAGCCGGTCGACTTTGCCGCGCTCTACCGTCAGCAAGCGGCCCAGCGCGCCCAGGCCCAGCAAGGCGCCCCGGCGACCCCGCCGTCCGACGCCTAGATTATTGAGCTGATACGTCAGCCTTCAACAGTCCCAGAGACTGCCAGAGCGGGTCGTCCATTTCCGAGATAAACTCGGCATGGGCGGCCCGTTCCTGTTCAGTGACCAGGCTGGAAAGGGCTTTGGGTCGTGGCGCGCGGGTGGGATAGACCACCGTGCCATCCCCGCCATCCGCGCCCGTAAAGCTCAGGGATTGCTCCCGTCCGCCATTGAGCTCGAGATAGACCTCCGCCAATAGGTAGGAGTCGATCAGCGCCCCGTGCTTGGTCCGGCTGTCGAGCGAAACGTCAAAGCGCTTGCACAAGGCATCAAGGCTGGCCGGCGCACCGGGGAATTTCTCCCGCGCAATCGCGGCGGTATCGATGAAACGCGCCTTGGGAATGATCGGCTTGCCGCAGCGCTCAAGCTCCATATTGATGAAGCCCATATCGAACATGGCGTTGTGCGCGACTAGCGTTGAGTCCTCGATGAAGTCGAGGAACTGATCGACCACTTCAGCAAATTTCGGCTCGTCCTTGAGCATTTCCCAGGTGTGCCCGGTCACCGCCGTCACTTCAGCGGGAATGTCGCGCTCGGGATTGATCAGGATGCGCAGATCCTTGCCCGTGGGGATCAGGTCGATCACCTCAACACAGCCGATCTCTGTGACGCGGTCGCCGCCGCGCGGATCAAGGCCGGTGGTCTCGGTATCGAAAATGATCTCGCGCTTGCTCACCGCGTATCCCCGCTCAACTTCAATTCTTCCAGAAGCGCCCGCACCTGCGCGCGGGCATGGTCCACACCCTGGCTGGTGTCGATGACATGATCAGCCCGGGCGCGCTTGTCCGCATCCGGCGTCTGGCGCGCGAGGATGGCTTCAAACTTGTCCACGCTCATGCCCGGCCGGGCCAGGACCCGCTCACGCTGGACTGCTTCGGGCGCGGAAACCACCACCACATGATGCACCTGATCATGCTGGCCGGTCTCAAAGAGCAGCGGAACATCCAGCACCACCATGGGCGCGTTCGCCTGTTCCGCCTCAGAGAAGAAGCGCCGCCGCGCCGCGCCCACCAGCGGGTGAACAATGGCGTTCAGGGTCTCGAACTTTGACGGGTCCGCCTGCAGGGCGGCGGTCAGCGCGGCGCGATCCACACCCCCCGCCTCGCTGGTGCAACCGGGAAAGGCGTGTTCGATCAGGGGCACGGCCTCACCGCCCGGCTGATACATACCGGCGACGGCGGCGTCCGCGTCAAACACCGGCACGCCTTCTTCCTTGAACAGGTTTGCGGTGGTGGACTTGCCCATGCCGATGGAGCCAGTGAGACCAAGAATGATCATGAACGATGCTCCAGCTCGGCCAGCAGGCCATGCCGGACCCCGTCATGGTCCGGCGCCGGCGCGCCGAAGAAGCGCGCAAAGGCCGGTCGCGCCTGTCCCACCAGCATGATCAGCCCGTCCGCCGTACGTCGTCCCAGACGCTCGGCCTGCATCAGCAGCCCGGTCTTTAGCGGTGAATAGACCATATCAAACACCAGCGCGTCTTCGGCCGTGCCTGACAAATCAACCTCTAAAGCCGGTTGGCCGGTCATCCCCAGCGAGGTGGCGTTGATCACAAGCCGGGCGCCTTCAAAGGCGGAGGCATCATCAAGCGTCTGAATGTGTGCGGATAGTCCAAATTCATCCGCCAGTGCCTCGGCGCGATCCCGGCTGCGGTTGAGGATACGGACCTCCCGATCCTGAGCCTTGAGATGGTAAAGCGCGGCGCGCGCGGCGCCCCCGGCGCCAATCAGCACCGCCGGCCCAAAACCTGAATCTGATTCAAGTGCGCGGGCGATCCCCACATGGTCGGTATTGTCCGCCTCGATCCGGCCTTCGCGCCAGATCAGCACATTCGCCGCGCCGATAGCGCGGGCGGCGTCAGAGGCCGTATCAGCGATTTTCAGCGCCGTTTCCTTGTGGGGAACCGTGATATTCACCCCCACAAGACCGGCATTGAAACGCGCGCGGGCCGCAGCTTCAAAGGCGTCGGGTTCACATTCAATGATCGCGTAATCACCCGGCTGGCCGGTTTCATCAAGCCAGGTCTTCATGATCAGCGGTGAAAGGGAGTGCTTGGCGGGCCAGCCCACCACCGCCGCTTTGGGCCATTCGCTCGCCATACCCTCAACCCGCCAGCACGCCATGCTCACGCAAGGCGCCAAGCACGGGGATCAGGGACAGGCCCAGAATGGCGTAGTAATCGCCCTCAGTGCGTTCAAACAATTGCGCGCCCAGACCTTCAAAGGCATAGCAGCCCACACCCTTGGTAAGGATATCGCCAGCGTTTTCAAGATAATCAGCCAGGAACGCGTCCGAGAAATCCCGCATCACCAGCATGGATGTCGCCTGATGCCGCCAGACAATCTCGCCATCCCGCGCAAAGGCGATCCCGCCTTGCAGGTAATGGGTTTGCCCGCGCAACTGACGCAAACGGTCTTCCGCTTCCTTGACCGAGCGAGCCTTGTCATAGGCCGCACCGTCAAATTCGAGCACCTGATCAGAGCCCAGCACCAGCGCGCCCGAACGACGGTTTGACACCTCAAGCGCTTTCAGTTCCGCCAGTTTCAGCGCCAGCGCCGCCGGATCCCCGGAAAAGCTGTCCTTGACGGCGCCTTCATCGATATCGGCGGGATCCACCTCGAACTCGACATGGGCGTTTTCAAGAATGGCGCGGCGAGACGCCGAACCCGAGGCAAGGATGAAGCTCATGACAAGGCTCTAGAATTTGGATTTATGCTCCTGGAGAAGGTTCAGAACCTTCGCCGCGGTCTCTTCAATCGAGCGTCGCGTGACGTCGATGGAGGGCCAGTTATAGCGGGCAAACAGACGCTTGGCGTGAATGATTTCCTCTTTCACGGCTTCCTCATCCACATATTCTGTGGAGCGGTCCTCCTTCAGATTCAGCAAGCGATTGCGCCGGATCTGGACGATGCGTTCAGGCGAGGCGGTCAGCCCCACGATCAGGGGTTTTTTCAGCCGGTAGAGGATTTCAGGCAAGGGCGCGCCCGGCACCAGCGGAATGTTGGCGGTGCGCACACCGCGATGGCCCAGATAGATGCTGGTCGGGGTCTTGGACGTGCGCGAAATCCCCAGAAGGATCACATCCGCGCTGGCCAGATCATCGCCCTGCCCATCATCATGGGCCATGGAATAGTTCATCGCCTCGATCCGGCGATAATAATCCGCATCCAGAACCCGCTGGGCGCCCGCCTTACCCTGGACCGGCGCGCCCAGATAGCTCGACATCGTGGCCTGAATGGGATCAAGCACCGCCAGCGCCGGCATGCCCATGGACGCGCAGGCGTCTTCGAGATCGCGACGCAGCTCGGCATTGACCAGCGTGAACATGACAATGCCCGGATAGGCCTTGATATGCTCAAGCGCGCGCTCCAGCTGTCTTGGCGACCGCACCAACGCATACAAATGCTCGATCGGCAGCACATTCTGGAACTGGGCGACCGAAGCGCGCATCACCTCCATCAGGGTCTCACCCGTAGAGTCCGAGATCATATGCACATGAAAATAGATGCTGATGTCAGCGGACCGGGGCATGCGCGGCTCCTTGAGCGTTTTCATCCCCCATCGGTAGCCCAGTGCGCGCAAGCTGTGAATAACCCTGTCTGCTTGTCCACGATTCAGCCCGGTCCGGGGACAGAACACAGAGCCGGTCCCGATTGGCGCCCAATCGGCGCCCACACATTCACAAACGGGAATAAACAGGCGGCGTCAGAGCGCCGATCTGTCGACAATTGCCTGAGTCATTTTCTCGGTTTTAGACCGATCTTTCGCGACACACTTCGCTAGGCCACGGTTAACGAAGGTAAAAAATGGGTTAACGTCCCATTCTGATACAAAAGTCAGACCGTGGATGACCGGCTTTCACAGGGTGTGGATATCCGGCGCCAGCGGTGAAGCGTCGCAGTTATCCACGTTATGGGCGCCTCTACTATCACCCCTTCTTTTCATTCAATGAAAAAGAACGGTATGACCGGGTCTGACCTGTCCGGGGAAAACCCTCAAACCCCGGCGCTGACGAGAGCTATCGATGACTGATCAGAACCAGCCCTTCCTGCGCGCCCTTGCCGGCGAGACCGTCTCTCCGCCGCCGATCTGGCTGATGCGGCAGGCCGGTCGCTATCTGCCTGAATATCGCGAAGTGCGCGCCAGCCAGCCGGACTTCATCAATTTCTGTCTGAACTCTGACGCTGCCGCTGAAGTCACGCTCCAGCCCATTCGCCGTTATGGCTTTGACGCCTCCATCGTCTTTGCCGACATCCTTTTGATCCCTTACGGGCTTGGTCAGAAAGTGTGGTTTGAGAAAGGCGAAGGGCCCAAGCTTGAACCCCTGGCGCTTGAAAATCTGGGGGCGCTGTCTGTCGAGAGAGCCAATGAAGTTCTCAGACCCGTCAGCGATACCATTCGCAAGGTTCGCGCAGGCTTGCCGGAGACCTGCTCTCTGATTGGCTTCGCCGGCTCACCCTGGACGGTCGCCACCTACATGATTGAGGGCGGTGGGTCCAAGGACCGGATCAACGCCCGCACGCTCGCCTGGACCCAGCCTGAGGCGTTTGACGCGCTCCTGAACCTTCTGGCTGAAGCCAGTGCGCAGTATCTCAAGGCGCAGGCCGATGCGGGCGCGAATGCGCTCAAACTGTTTGATTCCTGGGCGGAGGGCCTGCCGGACCCGCTGTTTGACCGGGTGGTGATCCGTCCGACCAAGCTGATCATTGATCGCTTGCGCCAGATGGGCGTGACCTTGCCGGTGATCGGCTTCCCGCGCGGGGCCGGGCCTCAGGCGGTACGCTACGCGAAGGAGACCGGCATTCAGTGTCTGGCGCTCGATCATGGGCTGGATACAAACTGGGCGCGTGAGGCCTTCCCCAGGGATCTGCCGCTTCAGGGCCAACTTGACCCGGCTGTGCTGCGCGCGGGCGGGGAGATGCTGGATTCAGAGATTGATCGCCTCCTTTCCGCCTGGGCGGGTCGGCCCTATGTCTTCAATCTCGGACATGGCATTCATCTGGATACGCCGCCTGAAAACGTCACGCGCTTGATTGAGCGTGTGCGGGCGTTCAAGGCTTAAATCTCTCTGGCGTATCCGGTTTCACACAGGAGTTGAGGCATGGCGCGGCGCATTGCAGTGGTGCTGTTCAATCTGGGCGGGCCGGACAGGCCCGAGAATGTGCGCCCCTTCCTGCGCAATCTGTTTCGCGATCCCGCGATCATTGGCGCGCCCGGCCCGATCCGGGAGTTTCTGGCCTGGCTGATCTCGACCACGCGCACCCGGGAAGCGACCGTCAATTACGCCAAGATGGGCGGCGGCTCGCCGATCGTGCCTGAAACCGAGAAACAGGCGCAGGCGCTGACTACGGCGCTGCAGGCGCGTCTGGGCGCAGACGACGAGGTGCGGTGCTTTCTCGCCATGCGCTACTGGCACCCCTTTGTGGATGAAGCGGTAAAGGCTGTGAAAGCCTATGCACCTGACGAGATTGTGCTTTTGCCGCTCTATCCGCAGTTTTCCACGACGACGACCGCCTCCTCCTTCAAGGCCTGGCGGGATGCGGGCGGGCCCGAGGCGCGGGCGATCTGCTGTTATCCTGAAAAGGCGGACTTTATCGCCGCCCATGCCCGTCTGATCGAGGCGGAGTGGGAGAAGGCCGGCAAACCCGAAACGGCGCGGGTGCTCTATTCGGCGCATGGCTTGCCCGAAGTCGTGGTCGAAAAAGGCGACAGCTATCAATGGCAGGTCGAGCAGACCGTGGCCGCGGTCAATGCGCGCCTGCCTGAAGCCCTGAAGAACCATGAGATCTGCTATCAGTCCCGCGTGGGCCCCCTCAAATGGATCGGACCGTCCACCGAAGAGGCCATCGAGCGCGCCTGCCAGGAGGGCAAGCACATCATCCTTACCCCGATCGCTTTTGTCTCCGAGCATATCGAGACGCTGGTCGAGCTCGATGAGGAATATGGCGATCTGGCGCGCGAGCATGGCGCGAAAGGCTATGATCGTGTTCCGGCGCTGGGGGATCATCCGGACTTCATCGCGGCGCTGGCCGGGTTGACGGTGGATGCGCTTACTGGCGGGACTGGCCTCAAGCCGCCGCAAGACCAACCGATTTGCCCGGCCAAATTCGGCCGCTGCCCATGCCGGGAAGCGGGCATGGCATTCAAGGATGATGCTGCATGATTGATTTTCTTCTGCCCGGCTCCATTGGCTATCTGGTCATCAAGGGGCTTCACATCATTGCGGTGATTTTCTGGATGGCGGGGATGCTCTATCTGCCGCGTCTGTTCGTCTATCACCATCAGTCTGTGGCGGGTGGAGAGCTGGAGGGCGCGCTTTTGATCCAGGAGCGCAATCTTCTGAAAATCATCGTCAATCCGGCGATGATTGCGGTCTGGCTTCTGGCGGTCACCATGATCATGGCAAATCCGACGCTGTTCAGTCAGGGCTGGTTCCATTTCAAGCTGCTGCTGGTGCTGTTGATGTCCGGCATTCACGGGTTTTACGCCGCGAGCGCCAAGAAGTTCGCCAAGGGCGAGCGTCCGCGCACGGAGAAGTTCTGGCGGATCATGAATGAAGGCCCGGCCATTCTGGTCATCTTCATCGTGCTTCTGGCTGTCGTTAAGCCGTTCTGAGCCTCGAAAATCATTGACCTTGAGCGCAGTGCGTGGCAGGGATTGGAGGACTCCTTGATAAGGATCCCTCCAATTGGCTGCGGGCCGCGCCGACGTCATCGTCTGACAGCGCCCGGGCTACCACCCAATTCCATAGTCGATCCGCGCCGGGGCTGGCGCAGTTCGTCGTCTGGTGTTCACCAGGGCCTGAACAGATCAGGCCTTGTGAACCAAGCTGTCTGAGAAACTCATGACTGATACCCCTGAAACCGAGCCGCAGGATGGCCGCGACTCCAATCCGGTTTCGACCCGTCGCATGTCGCTTCAGGAACTGAAGGAAAAGTCGCCCGCCGAGCTGGTGGAGCTGGCTGAAAGCCTTGATATCGAAAACGCCTCCTCGCTGCGCAAGCAGGGCATGATGTTCGCTATCCTCAAGGCCCTGGCCGATGAGGGCGCGGAAATCTCCGGTGGCGGGACGCTGGAAGTGCTGCAGGATGGCTTCGGCTTCCTGCGCGCGCCGGAATCCAACTATCTGCCGGGCCCGGACGACATCTATGTCTCCCCCAGCCAGATCCGCCGCTTTGGCCTGCGCACGGGCGACACGGTCGAAGGCGAAATCCGCGCGCCGCGGGACAATGAGCGCTATTTCGCGCTTCTGAAGGTCTCTTCGATCAATTTCGAGGAGCCGGAGAAATCCCGCCACAAGGTTCACTTCGATAACCTGACCCCGCTCTATCCCGATGAGCGGTTCAACATGGAAATCCAGGATCCGACCAAGAAAGACCGGTCGGGCCGGGTCATCGACATCGTGTCGCCGCTGGGCAAGGGTCAGCGCGCCCTGATCGTGGCGCCGCCGCGGACCGGTAAGACGGTTCTGATGCAGAACGTCGCCCACGCCATCGAGACCAATCACCCTGAATGCTATCTGATGGTGCTGCTCATCGACGAGCGTCCTGAAGAAGTGACCGACATGCAGCGCACGGTGAAGGGCGAGGTCGTGGCCTCCACCTTTGACGAGCCGGCGACGCGTCACGTCCAGGTGGCTGAAATGGTGATCGAGAAGGCCAAGCGCCTCGTTGAACACAAGCGCGATGTGGTCATTCTGCTCGATTCCATCACGCGTCTGGGCCGCGCTTACAACACCGTGGTGCCCAGCTCCGGCAAGGTGCTGACCGGCGGTGTGGACGCCAACGCCCTGCAACGTCCCAAGCGCTTTTTCGGTGCCGCGCGGAATATCGAGGAAGGCGGCAGCCTGACCATCATCTCGACCGCGCTGATCGATACCGGCTCGCGCATGGACGAGGTGATCTTTGAAGAGTTCAAGGGTACCGGCAACTCCGAGATCATTCTGGACCGCAAGGTCGCCGACAAGCGCGTCTTCCCGGCCATCGACATTCTCAAGTCGGGCACCCGGAAAGAAGAGCTTCTGGTGCCGCGTCAGGATCTGCAGAAGACCTATGTCCTGCGCCGGATCCTCAACCCGATGGGCACTCAGGACGCGATCGAGTTCCTGCTTTCCAAACTGAAGGAAACCAAGAACAACGCCGAGTTCTACGACTCCATGAACACCTGATTTATCAGAGCTTTATCGTGTTACAGCGGCCGCCCTACGGGGCGGCCGTTTGCGTTTGGGGCTAGCGTTGCGGGTTTGAGATATGGGAGGATGCTTAAAAGCTAAAGTATCGGGGAGGAAACCGATGTCTGAACCCAATATTACCCTGTATCACGCGCCCATGTCCCGCTCTGTGCGGGTGCGCTGGTGTCTTGAGGAAATGGAGCTGCCGCACCGCATCGAAAATCTGGGACCGATTACGGCCAATCAGCGCGGCAATATGGGCGGTGAAGCCTTCAAGGCCATCAATCCGATGCAGAAAATTCCCGCGCTCAAGGATGGCGATCGGGTCATGCTGGAATCGGTGGCGATGGTGGAATATCTCGTCACCAAATACGGTCCGACCGATCTGGCGGTGACGCCGGATGAGCCGGATTATGATCGCTATCTGGAATGGATGCATTTCAGCGAAGGCACCATGTCCATGGCGGTCAATCTGACCCTGGCGCACACCACGCTCCTGCCCGAGGATCAGCGCAATCCGGCGCTCGCCAAATGGGCGCGGATGGAGCTCGACAAGCAATTCAGGCTGATCGCCGAACGCGGTCTGGGAGAGGGTCGGGCGTATCTGGCCGCCAACCGCTTTACGGCCGCCGATATCGCGCTGGGCTATCTGTTCTACCTCTTGAAGATCGTCAAACAGTTTGATGGCGCGCCGGATGTCGTGCGGTCCTATTTTGATCGCTTGCGTCAGCGACCGGCCTGGCAGCGGGCCAGCGCGGATTAGGCGCAAAAAAGCCGGCGAGGTCACTCGCCGGCTTTTGCTTGTTCTGGTGGTGCAGAGCGCCTAGCCCTGCGCGGCGGGGCAGGCCTCAAGCAGGGTGCGGGACGCGGTATGGGCGTCCAGCGCTGCGGCTGCGGCCGGGACATCATCGACCGAGATCACTTCCGCACCGTTCTGATTGAGCAGCTGGTAATCCACGGTTCCGTTCCGCTCGCCGCCAAAATCACCAAAGCTGGTTTCAAGGCCGAGACTGGCGAGCACGCCATCCCATTCAGGATGGCCGGTTCCCACGCCAAGCCAGATCGTGGTCCGGGTGAAATCCACGCCGCCCTGATCAAGACGCTCAAGGTCTTCAGACGAACGTGCGCCGGTGGACAGCGCCACCTCCGGCAGGATGCCGGCAAGGGTGATGGCGTCATCAATGGAATAGGTGATCACGACCGAGCGATCCACCGCATCCGCCGTCACGAGGGCCGCTGCGATCTCGTCAAAGCTCGTATCCTTGAGATCGACCTGGGCGAAGCCGCGACCCTCGAGGAAGGCGAGGGCGTCCGAGAAAGTCGGAACGCCTTCATCCAGCTCAGTACCGTCCACATCCACGAGGCGCAGCCCGGAGATCTCGTCATAAGTCATCTCGTCCACCCGGCCCGTGCCATTGGTGGTGCGATCAACCGTATCGTCGTGCATCAGGATGAGCACGCCGTCGGCCGTCTTGGCCACGTCCATTTCCATGAACAGGGCGCCGTCATCGAGTGACGCCTGCATGGCGCCGATGGAGTTCTCGGCTGCGCCGGGGCGATCCCCCGTCCGGTGCGCCTGCAGCAGGGTCACGCTCTGCTCGCGGGCGCAATCGAGATAGGCGGGCAGATCCACGCCGGTGAGCCAGAGATCGGCCGCCGCCGCTTCAGCATGCTCGGCATGAATATCGGGAAGATCGGCGGTTTGTTCGGGCGCTGGCGCTTCCGCAGAACACGCTGCGAGGGCGAACAGGCTGACGCCAAGAAGGAAGCGCATGCAGGTTTTCCTATTTAAGGTTTTGATTCAAGAAGTTGAGTGATCGTCCGTTGGCGAGTTCAGCATCTTCGGCGTGATAGTGCGCCCCACCGGGCCGCGCGAAGGCGTGATCGCGTTCTGCATAATGATGTATCGTGACAAGTCCATGCTTGGAAAGCGCATCCATGATCTCGCCTTGCGCCTGGGGAGGGACATATTCGTCCTTGCCCGCAATATGCAGCATGAGCGGATGTTTGATCGCGGCGGCTTCACCCAGACGGGTCTGGATGTTCACGCCGTAAAAGCCGACACAGGCGTCTGCATCGGTGCGGCAGGCGGTGAGATAGGCGAGCTGTCCGCCCAGGCAGTAGCCCACAGCGCCCACCTTGTCCGCGCCCTCGGCGCGCATCTGGGCGATGGTGGCGGCCACATCGCGAATGCCGGCATCGACATCGAATTTGCCGAACAGATCAAAGGCCTTTTTCCAGTCCTCGTCGGTTTTGTCCGTGATCTGAATGCCGGGTTCGATGCGCCAGAACAGATCCGGGCAGATCGCCGTGAAACCCTGGGCGGCGTAGTCGTCACACAGCTCGCGCATGACCGCGTTCACGCCGAAGATTTCCTGCAGGACAATCAGCACCGGACCTTCGCCGGTCTTGTAGGCGGAAAAATCGCCGTCCGGGCCGTGAATGATGATGTCTGAACCTGGCATTTGACGTCTCCTTGCGTATCTGAGCACCCGGCTTTGTCATGCGCTCTGCGGCGGCGTAGACTGGGCCTTGAATGCTCCGCTCCCAGCGTGGCGACACTGAGGCGAGGCCCCCATGAAGGTCAACATCAATATCGAGTGCACCCCTGAAGAGGCGCGGACCTTTATGGGCCTGCCTGATGTCACGGGGTTGAATGCCCAGCTGGTCGAGGAAATGAGCAAGCGCATGAGCGCCAATATGGACGCCATGGAGCCCGAAACCCTGATGCGGTCCTGGATGACCATGGGGGGTGAGTGGCAGAAGCATATGATGGGCCTGATGAGCCAGGCGGCGACCGGCCGTTCGACGTCCACTGACAAGAGCTGATCTGATTTCATGAGCGAGACGATCTTTGCACTGGCGAGCGCGCCGGGCCGTTCCGGCGTGGCGGTTATCCGGGTGAGCGGGCCTGAGACCGGGGCGGTTCTGGATGCGGTGGCCGGCTTGCCGCGACCCAGGCCGCGTCTGGCGGCGCTGCGCGCTTTCCGAAGCGGTGACGGCGTGGTGATTGATCAGGGTCTGGCGCTCTGGTTTGAGGGGCCTGCGAGCTTCACAGGCGAGGATTGCGCGGAGTTTCACGTGCATGGCGGAAGCGCCGTGATCGAGGCCATGGCCGAGCGGTTTCTGGCCTTGGGCGTGCGCGCGGCCGAGGCGGGCGAGTTTACGCGCCGCGCCTTCCAGAACGGCAAGATGGATCTCACTGAAGCCGAAGGCCTCGCCGATCTCATTGATGCGGAAACCGAGGGCCAGCGCGAGCAGGCGCTGTCGCAGATGACCGGTGCCTTGCGCAGCCTTTACGAAGACTGGCGCGAGCAATTGATCTCTGTCCTCGCAGCGATCGAAGGGGAGGTGGATTTTCCCGATGAGGAGGATGTGCCTGAAACCCTGTCAGAAACCGCGGGTCCGCCGCTTGCGATGCTGGCGGACGCTTTGACCGCACACCTGGAAGACGGGCGGCGCGGGGAGCGGGTGCGGGAGGGCTTCTCCATCGCCCTGATCGGCGAGCCTAATGCTGGCAAATCCACACTGCTCAACGCTCTGGCGCGACGCGATGCGGCGATCGTGACGGACATTCCGGGCACCACGCGGGACGTGGTGGAGGTGCGTCTGGTGCTGGCCGGCTTCCCGGTGATCGTGGCGGACACGGCGGGATTGCGTGATGCGGCTGATCAGGTCGAGGCGGAAGGCGTTCGCCGGGCGCTTGAGCGCGCTCAAAACGCGGATCTGCGTCTGGGCGTCGTCGATGTTTCACGTGAAACACTGCCGCCCAAACTTCTGGAATCCCTGACGGCCGATGATGCGCTGGTTCTGAACAAGGTCGATCAGGGACGATCGCTTGATGTATCGGATGAGCTGGGTATGACCCGCTTCGAGTTGAGCGCGAAGTCGGGGTCCGGATTGCCTGCCCTGGAAGGCTGGTTGGAGGGTGTGGTGCGGGAGCGGCTGAGCCGTCGCGAAGCTCCGGCCTTGTCTCGCGCTCGCCATCGACAGGCGGTGGAGCGGGCGCTCGAACATCTGAAGGCGGCGCAATCGCAATTGGCGCGCGCGCCGGAGCTGGCCGCGAGCGATGTCCACCTGGCGATCCGTGCGCTCGAAAGCCTGACGGGCCGTATTGATGTGGAAGATGTGCTCGACCGGGTGTTCAGCCAGTTCTGCATCGGAAAATAGGCGCCATATTGAGGCCCTGAAGCCCGGCTAATCCCTCGACTCCGAATGTCGGGCGCCTTATGTAAGCCGCCCCGGCGCGACGCAGCGAACCCGCGCCCGAGAGTTGACCCATGAGACTTGATCAGACCCAAGCCCAGGCGCAGCCCTGGGACGTGATTGTAATTGGCGGCGGCCATGCCGGCTGTGAAGCGGCCAGCGCATCGGCGCGTCTGGGCGCACGCACGCTGTTGCTGACCCACAAGGCCTCCACGATTGGCGAGATGTCCTGTAACCCGGCCATTGGCGGTCTGGGCAAGGGGCATCTGGTGCGTGAGGTGGATGCGCTTGATGGTGTCATGGGCCGCGTGGCGGATGCCTCAGGCATCCAGTTCCGCCTGCTCAATCGCTCCAAGGGCCCGGCTGTGCGCGGTCCGCGCACCCAGTCTGATCGCAAGCTCTATCGCGAAGCCATGCAGGCGGCGCTGTCTGAACAGGCTAATCTGAGCATTGTCGAGGCGGCGGCCGAGGATCTCATTATCGAGAATGGACGTTGCTGCGGCGTCATGGATGGCGAGGGTCGGGCCTATCGCGCGGGCGCTGTGGTGCTGACCACGGGCACCTTCCTGAAAGGCGTCATCCATCGCGGCCATGAGCGCATTCCGGCGGGCCGTCATGGCGAAGCGCCAGCGAATGGTCTGTCAGAGACGCTTTATGGTCTGGGCCTGCGCATGGGCCGGTTGAAGACCGGCACGCCGGCGCGTCTGGATGGGTCGACCATTCATTGGGATCAGCTGGACATGCAGGCGGCGGACGAGACCCCGGTCCCGTTCTCCTTCCTCAATGATGTGATCACCGTCCCGCAGATCGCTTGCGGCATCACCCGCACCACGGAAGCCACCCACAAGATCATCGCGGACAATCTCGATCAGTCCGCGGTCTATGGCGGCGCGATCTCGGGACGGGGACCGCGCTATTGCCCCTCCATCGAGGACAAGGTGGTGCGCTTCGCCGACCGCAGCCAGCATCAGGTTTTCCTGGAGCCCGAAGGTCTGGATGACGACACCGTTTATCCGAACGGCATTTCCACCTCGCTGCCCGATGTGGTTCAGGACGCGTTCCTGAAGACCATTCCGGGGCTCGAGGATGTGAAGGTGCGCCGCTATGGCTACGCGATCGAATATGACTACGTCGATCCGCGCGAGTTGAGCGCCGCTCTGGAAGTGAAAGCCATGAGCGGTTTGTTTCTGGCCGGACAGATCAATGGCACGACCGGATACGAAGAGGCAGCGGCCCAGGGCTTGATGGCGGGCTTTAACGCGGCGCTAAAAGCGTCCGGCTCTGATCCCTTCATCCTCGATCGCTCTGAAGCTTATATCGGGGTGATGATCGACGATCTGATCACGCGCGGTGTGACCGAGCCCTATCGTATGTTTACCTCACGCGCCGAATATCGCCTGACGCTTCGGGCTGATAATGCGGATCAGCGCCTGACCGACAAGGTGATTACTCTGGGCGCGGCGAGTGTTTCACGTGAAACATCCTGGCGTCAGCGTCAGGCCGATCTCGCGCGGGCCCGGGAACAGGCGACGACCCTGACCCTGACCCCCGCTGAAGCCAAGCGCCATGGCATCAAGGTCAATGAAGACGGCAAGCGCCGCTCTGTCATGGAGCTGCTGAGCTATCCTGATATCGGTTGGAGTGACATGGTGCGCATCTGGCCCGAGCTCGGAGAGATCAAGCCGCGCGTGGCCGAGCAGGTGGAGATCGACGCCGTCTATCACGGCTATCTCGACCGCCAGCAATCGGACATCCTGGCCTTCCGCCGGGATGAGGGCGTGCGTATTCCCGCCGATTTTGATTACGCTCAGGTGGGCGGCCTCTCCAACGAAGTTCGCGAGAAGCTGATCAAGGCGTCTCCGGATACTTTGGGTCAGGCGGCCCGCATTGAAGGCGTGACCCCGGGTGCGTTGACCGCGCTTCTGGCCAATCTCAAGCGTCGCCCGGCCGGAGCTCAATCAGCATGAACGCGTCAGACTACGGGCCTGATCAGTTTCAGGCCGAAACCGATGTTTCACGTGAAACACTCGAGCGCTTCGAGATCTGGCGCCGGCTTCTGGACGAGACGAGCGCTCACACCAATCTGGTGGGGCGGGGGACGCTGACGGACTTCTGGCATCGCCATGCGCTCGATAGCTGGCAGGTCTTTGAGCTCATGCCCGAGGCGAAACGCTGGGCGGATCTGGGTGCAGGCGCCGGTTTCCCGGGCCTTGCCATTGCGTTCGCCCTGATGGAGCGCCATGGGGGCGACGGCCATGTGCTGATGGTGGATTCGGTCGCCAAGAAGATGGCCTTTGTGAACCAGGTCATTCGAGAGACCAAAGCCCCCGCGATTGCGCGTGCCGACCGGGTGGAATCGATCCATCCTGTCCCGGAGGTCGATGTGGTCACCGCGCGCGCCATGGCGCCGCTTGGTAAATTACTCGGTTACGTTCATCCTTTTGTGGATAAAGGGGCTGTGGCCCTGCTTCCCAAGGGTGCACGGTATAAAGAGGAATTGACCGAGGCGCGGAAAAGCTGGACTTTTGAAGCAGAGGTCTTGCCGAGCCGGACATCGCCCGAGGCCGCTATTCTTAAAATCAGGGGGCTTGCCCGTGTCTGAAGAATCCCGCATCGCGCCGCCCAAGGTTATTGCCGTGGCGAACCAGAAGGGGGGCGTGGGCAAGACCACGACCGCCATCAACCTGGCGACCGCACTCGCGGCCATTGGCCAACGCGTCGTGGTTCTGGATATGGATCCGCAAGGCAACGCCTCGACCGGACTGGGTGTGGCGCGCGCAGACCGACGCGCAACCTCCTATGACGTTCTGGTGGGTGAGCGCCCGCTTCAGGATGCGCTCATCGACACGGATGTGCCGGGCCTGGCGATCATCCCGTCCGATGTGGACCTGTCAGGGGTTGAGCTTGAACTGTCAGATGCGCCGCGGCGTTCCTACAGGCTTCGCCATGCCATTGATCGCTTCCGTCGGACCCTGGCGGGTATGGGCGAGCATTGCGATTACATCCTGATCGATTGCCCGCCTTCGCTGAACCTTCTGACCGTGAACGCCATGACGGCGGCGGATTCCGTGCTGGTGCCGCTGCAGACGGAGTTCTTTGCGCTCGAAGGTCTGACCCAGCTGATGCGCACCATTGAACTGGTCCGGGGCAATCTTAATAAATCCTTGGAAATCCAAGGGGTTGTCCTGACAATGTATGACCGTCGCAATAATCTGTCCGCGCAGGTGGCGGCGGATGTGCGCGAGCATTTTGGCGACAAGGTGTATAACACGGTCATACCGCGCAATGTCCGCGTTTCCGAGGCGCCGAGCTTCGGCAAGCCCGTGCTGCTGTACGATCTCGAATGCGCCGGCGCCCAAGCCTATCTGAAACTGGCCAGTGAAGTGGTCAAACAGGAGCGGCGCGCAGCTGACGCGCTGACCCCCGCATGAGTGCAGACGACCGCAAACCGAGCCGGGGCCTGGGCCGCGGCCTGTCCGCCTTGCTGGGCGAGGGGGAAGAGGCCGAGGCGATCCGCGCCGATAGTGCAAATGCGCCCCGCTCCAGCGCCAATCGGAATGGCGTTCAGACCCTGCCGATCGAGCTGATCGAGCCCAATCCGGACCAGCCGCGCAAGGTGTTTACCGAGAGCGATCTGGCCGAGCTTTCGGAGTCCATCGCCACAAAAGGCCTGTTGCAGCCGATCCTGGTCCGTCCGATGCGTGGTGAGACCGAGCGCTACCAGATTGTCGCCGGCGAGCGTCGCTGGCGCGCGGCGCAACGGGCGCAGCTGCATGAAGTCCCGTGTCTGGTTCGTGAGCTAACCGATCGCGAGACCTTGGAAATCGCGATCGTCGAGAACGTCCAGCGCGCCGATCTCAACCCGGTTGAAGAGGCTCGCGCTTTCCGCCAGCTGGTGGAGACCTTCGGTCATACCCAGGAAGAAGTGGCCAAGGCCGTGGGCAAGTCTCGCGCCCATGTGGCCAACACGCTGCGCCTGCTGGCGATGCCAAAATCGGTTCTGGCCTATCTTGAAGAGGGCGCCATCACCGCAGGTCATGCGCGTGCTATCGCCACAGCGCCCAATCCTGAAGCCCTGGCCGAACAGATTGTCCGTGATGGTTTATCTGTGCGCGCCGCTGAAGCCCTGGCGCGCAACGCATCAGGCGCTAGCGCGCCCGAACGCAAGGCGTCCTCTGGCGCGCCTCAGGCCAAGGATGCGGACACCCGCGCGCTTGAATCAGACCTGTCCTCGCGTCTGGGTCTGGCGGTCGAGATCAAGGCTAAGGGTGAGCAGGGCGAGCTTCGGGTGAAGTTCTCCAATCTCGAGCAACTCGATGATGTCTGCCGCCGTTTGAGCCAGACGGGTTCAGGCGCGTTCTAGGTCCTGAGAATCATGCGTGTGAGAGCGTCTGAAGCGTAGACAGATACGATGTTTCAGATTTCAGGCGCTCTCAGCGCGATTTTCTTATAAACCACTGAGATAATTGGTATTTATCGACGCAGCTGAGCGGCTGCGCGAGACAATCTCAAAATCAGGTCGCCGACGATCGCTTCGGCGGGGGCGCCGGAGCGCTTGACCGCTCGCTCAGCGTCGAAGGCGTATTTGCGCGCCTGATCGAGCCGACGTCCGGTCCAGAGTTTGGCCGAGCGCTTGAACTGATCGGCCGGCGGGCCGAAGCGCGGTGCGCCGGCCCTTGCGAGCGCACCGGCATCACCGCCGCCTGAATGGAAGGTGTCGAACTGGTCAATGCGGCGCTGCAAGCCTCGCAAGATGCCCACCGGATTGAGCCCGGCTGACAGTCCGCGCGCATAGGCGGCGTCCGCTGCCCGCACATCACCGCTGAGGGCGGGATCAAGGATCTGGTCCATGGCGGCTTCAGACCCCACCGCCGAGATGTCGGTGATGTCCTGACGCGTGATGACATCCGCTTCACCACCGCGCTGCTCGGCGAGTCCCTTATACAGGATCAGCTTGTCGATTTCGCTGCGGGCAAGGGCGCGATCGCCCTCCAGGAAGGGCGCGAGCATGGCGCGGGCGTCTGAGTCCAGAGACAGGTTCTCGGCCCGGAACATCTCCTCGGCGAGCCCGATGAGATCGCGCGCGGTGTCTGCATAGCAGGGCGCAGCGAGGGTGCGTTTGCCGTCCTCAACCGTCTTGCGCAGCTTGGAGGTCTTTTTCAGATCGCCCGATTCGATCACCAAAGTGGCTTCTGAGGGCGTAACACCTTCATCCACTTCAGCAATCAGCTTTGCGACAGGCGCCGAATCACCTGTCAGGCGCAGGCGGACCAGACGTGGCTCCCGGGTCAGCGACAGCGCTGCCAGAGCGTCCGCCAGAGCGGCGGGATCGGCCTTGATGTCATCATCAGTCAGGCGGGTGACAGTGAAGGGATCATCAGGATCCCTGACGAGCGCTCTGGACAGCGTGTCGGCGCGTTCGCGCACCATGCCGCCATCCGGCCCGTAAATCAGATAGACCGTGTAGGAGCCGTCAGGTTGGGCGAGCGCCCGGTCTGCATCCCGGGTCTTGAGCTTCACCGGTTCGTATTCGCTTCGCGCTGGCGCAGCGCGACCGCGATCTCCCGCACAAGACGTTCGGCCATGGCCTCTGCCGCCTGCTCTTCGGCGTTTGAGGCGCCCGAGACGAGCGAATAGGGATCAGAGCCGGCGTCAAACAGGGATTCTTCATGCAGACGGCCTTGCGCGATGACCGCGCCGCCAGCATCGGTGAGACTGTATTCGGTGGTGATGACCAGTGCGTACTGACGCGCGATGCCGGTCGCGCTGAGCCCGAGAGAGCGCTGGGCGATCTCGTTATCAAGCGTCAGATGATAGGGGCTGCGTCCTTCACCGAGGAAATCGCGCAGCGAATCCTCGATGAGGTAATCCACGCGCTCCTGTCCCCGGCTGATCTCCAGACCTGGAAGCTGGCTGAAGCCTGCCCCGCCATAAAGCGGCTTGAAGCCGCAGGCGGACAGGCTGATCAGCGCAACCGTCAGCAGGCCGGTGCGAAGCAGGGAGGAGCGCAGGGACAGCATGAGCCGCGCCTAGTCCTGGATGGTCTGGATACGCAGCTGGCGAGCGCGGGTCAGAATGGCGTTCTCGACCTGAATGCGGGTCGCAGGATCGACTTCGGCGTCCACCCACTCGCCCGCTTCGCTGCGCACCTGTTTGAACAGTTGAACAGACAGGGCGTCCGCACGCAGGCGGGTATCGAGAATGTAGACGGTCGCCTTGAAACGCTCGTTCTGGATTTCCGGGTTGGCGTACCAGTCGGTGATGATGACGCCGCCGAACGGATCCACTTCAGAGAGCGGCATGAAGGACAGCACTTCCAGCGAGGAGCGCCACAGGAAGCTGTTCACGCCGATGCCGGCTTCGGGCGCGTCGCTGACTTGCCCGGCGCCGCCGAACACGCCGCCCAGAAGACCACGATCCTGAGAACTGTCGCTCCGTGAGGCGCAAGCGGCCAGGCTCATGACGCAGGCGGCGACGGCGAACGGGGTGATCAAACGGCGAAACAACATGTAAGCGGCTCCCGGCCAAGCAGTTCTGCGCCGGTCTTCGACGCGTCTTTGTCTTATTGCTCTATACCATGCCGGTGCCGGGACGCCAGTCTTCAGGCTGGCGCTCTGGGAGGAACAGCTGTTGTTTTCATGTCACAAATATTCACATCTGCGGTTAGACCGGCGCCGTCAGCTTGACGGTTCGGGGCTGATAGTCGGAGAAAACAAGGGCACGTCCGGGGGGACGGGGCCGTTCGGCGAGGCCACGAGTTATGACCTGTTTCCGTAAGACGCTGATTTCATGCGTCTTCTCAGGCGGGCTCGTGGCCGCGCCGACAGCGGCATGGGGCCAGGAGGCTCCCGGGCTCTCCAGATTTTTTCCTGATACAGAGTTTTCGTTCGAAGCTGATCTCGATCTTGTGGTCGGTTTTGGCGATACGCATGCGCCCAAGGATGCGCCCTATGCGGATCTGTTGTTGCGCGGTTCTTCGGAAAGCTTCACGGACCGGGGTTGGCGCTTTGGCGTCGAGGCGCAGACGCGTCTGACCACCGGGGATGGCCGTCGCGGCCTGGCCCGACCGGGTCTGACAGGTCCGGTCGAGAGCGGACTCCCGGTCGCGGGGCTTCTGACCGGATTGTCGTCCGATCCGGGTCTGGACGCCTCAAGTTCGCGCATTCTGGTCGAAAAAGCGCAGATTTACCTGCAAACGCGTTGGGTGAAACTGCGGGCCGGACCCGGGGAGACCGCTGCGGTTCAGGAAGCGTCCCGGCCCTTGCACGTCTTTCGACTGAGCCGGGCCCAGAGCGGCGCGATCGATCCCGGCGGTCTGAATATCGCCGACACCAATCTCAGCCTGGCCGAGGGATCAGCCGGGCTATCGGTGCAAAGCCAGCGGATTATCGGCTTGCGCGTGTCCGCTTCCTTTGCGCCCGAAGCCGATCCTTGCGCCCGGAGCTGTCATCCGGCCGGGCGTCAGGTGCTGCGCGCCGATCTCAAATCGGTCTGGTCGCTGGCGGCCAGCTTTGACCGGCGCATTCCGTCCTCGGGCGTGCGCTGGAGCGCTGCACTGGGCTATGAACACGCGCAGGCGGACGGGGCCGCGGCCGCGATCTTTGACGATCCCTGGCTGGTGCGCGCCGATCTTGTCCGCGAAGCAGGCGATTTGACGGTGAACCTGTCGGGTCTGACCGGGTCAGACGGGTATCTCGACGCCGATTATCATAGTCTGGGCCTGAACTTGGCCTATGAGCAGGGCGATTGGGTCTACGGGCTGGAGCTGGGGTATGGCCGCAGTGATCTGGTTGAGACCGAGAGCCGGAGCGTGCTCGTGGGCGCGTCCAGACTGGTGGGCGAGCGCGGCCTGATCGGCGTGGGCGTGATGAGCGTGCGGGAGAACGGGCCGGGCGCAGACCGCGACAGTCTTCAACTGCTTGTGGAGACAGGGTTGCGTTTTTGACACGCCCTGACCTGATTGTGCGCCTGCGGCCAGTCAGGCGCCTTACCAGCGTCACATCGCTCCGCTATATGTGAGTGTGAACTGTCTGGATGGACCCATGCGTATCAACACGCTTCTTGCGACACTGCTGTGCACCGGCGCGCTCTGCGCCGGCGGTTCGGCGTATGCGCAAGACTCCAGCCAGGACAATGCGTTCGCGCTGACCGGCGGGGCTAGCCTGGCGCCGGTTTTGGAACCGTTTACGCTGTCCCTGCGCGGCTTTGACTCGCTGGGCGCCGCCTCCGAGACGGCTCAGGCCGATATCAGCGCGCCGACCCGTCCGGTCGTGATCGAGGATCGCGGTTCGGCGTCGGCGCTGCCCTGGTATGAGCGCTTCACCCTGGCGCCGTCCGAAACCCGGTCGGTCTGGGCGCAGCCCTCTGACGAGTTCCACCTGCAAGCGGGTGATCGCTGGGGCGTGACCCTGGGATATATGGCTCCGGCGCGTGGCGCTCAGGGCGTTGACCTTGAAGACTTCAGCGCTGGCGCGTTCTACGAATTCTCCGAGCATTTCCGCTTTGGCGGTGAAGTCCGCTTCACCTCGCCCGAAGAGCAGGTCTTTGGCGAGGACGGCCAGGACAAGGCTCCGGAAATCCGGTTTGAGTCTGCGTTCCGCTTCTAGGCGCTTACCGCGGCCCGCCCAGTGCGCCGACAGCGCCAGCTCCTGAAATCCCGAGATTTTCCAAACGCTTGATTGTGCGGGTATTCACGCCGCCCAGTGCGTAGACCGGCATGGGGCTGTGCGATGCATAGGCGGCCAGCCTGAACGCGCCCATGGGCCGTTTTGCGCTCGGGCTGTATGACGCAAACGTGGTGGAGACAAAGGCGAGATCGGCCAGACCCTGCGCCTGTCTGAGGGCCATGGGGCTATGGGCGCTTGTGCTGATCAGCCCTGAAGAGCGTCGGACATTGGTGCGGTTGAGCAGTCGTTCGGGCCAGTGCACGCCATCCGCGCCCGTCAGACGGGCCAGATCAGGCTCCGCTGCGATCAGGCAGAGCCCGCCTAAATCCTGACGGATGCTCACGACCTCACAGGCCTGACGGCGGATCCTCTCCTGACCGAATGTGCGCACGATCATGCCGATATCGGTGGGCAAGGCGTGCGCCAGTGCGACAAGGTCCGGCGTGCGCTGTGGGTCTGTCAGGCAGAACAGGGCGGGAAGCGCACCGCGCGGCCCGTCGAGCCGCCGGGCCAGACTTGCCAGCCGCGCTGTATCATCATACCCCCTGATCCCCATGACAGACCTTTATCCCTCTTCACCGGACGGCATCGCTGCGGCGCGCGCCGAGATTTTGAACCGGATCGCCAAAGCGGCCAAGCAGGCCGGGCGGTCACCCGCCGACATTGATCTGGTGGCGGTCTCCAAGATCCAGCCTGAGGATCGCGTGGACGCCATGCTGGCGACCGGGCAGTGCATCTTCGGCGAGAACCGGGTGCAGGAAGCCCAGAAGCGATGGTCAGAGCGCCGAACGAGCTATCCCGATCTCGAGCTGCGCCTGATCGGTCCCTTGCAATCAAACAAGGCGGATGACGCCTGCGCGCTCTTTGATGTGATCGAGACGCTGGATCGCGAAAAGCTCGCGGGCGCGCTTGTCAAAGCCATGGAGAAGACCGGGCGTCGCCCGGCGCTCTATGTGCAGGTGAATACAGGTGATGAGCCGCAAAAGGCGGGCCTCGCCGTCAATGAATGCGTGGAGTTTGTGCGCCATTGCCGGCGTGATCTCGATCTGCCGGTGGAAGGCCTGATGTGTATTCCGCCGGTGGAAGAGCCTGCTGCGCCCCATTTCGCCCTGCTCGCCAAGCTCGCGGCGCGGGCGGATGTGGCGAAACTCTCCATGGGGATGAGTGCGGATTTCGAGCTGGGCGTGCGTCTGGGCGCGACGTCTGTTCGGGTTGGTTCGGCGCTTTTTGGTGAGCGAGACGCTCATTAGGGCGCAATCTCGATCCAGTCCCGAGGCGTCAATCGGCTCACCAGCTCGATCAAACGACTGCGCTCGATCGCAACGCAGCCTTCGGTCGGTTTGAAGGCGGGCGAGGCGCAGTGCAGGAAGATGGCCGAGCCGAGACCGGCTTTGGGCGGGTCGTCATTATGGCCCAGCACGACAACCAGATCATACAGGCCGTCCTCGCGCGTCATCGTCTCGTATGACGCCGGATAAGGTAGGCGGACCGGCTGGTTATAGGCGGGATCCTGCGGCGCATCACACCAGCCGTCATCGGGACGGATCGGATCGATCACCAGCCCGGTTTCGGGTTTGTCGATGCGGTCAGCGCGCCAGTAGGCGCGTCGTACGGACCAGCGCCCGATCGGGCTCATGCCATCGCCTTCGGTCTTCTTCTCCGCCTCAATCACGCCGGATCGGCCGATCGCACACGGCGCTGTGAAGTCCGGTCCTTGGAGCTGCTTGCGGCTGGCGCTGGCGGAATAGATCGGCATGGCGGAGCCCCGCGGGTCTAGGGAAATCCCCTTATATGTAACACTTATCCGCAACCGTGCGGGGTCGGCGACGGAGCCGTATTCGCCTGTTTGACAAGGCGTTGACGCGCTCCGCTCGCCTCCCCCACCACGGCGGGAGGCCTCACGAAAAAATTCGCAAGGCTCACAAAGCCGTCAGGCAAGTTTCACGCCGTTTGAAGTACATCGGTTCTGCAAAGAGATTGCGCGTTTGCCGTTGCGCAATCAGGTGCGGACAGGCAAGGCTTGCCGGTAGACTTCTACCGGTCGGCACACATTGTCGGTCCGCCCGACTGGAGACAGAACCATGACGAACAAAAAGACAATCCTTCTGGTTGATGACGACGATGATCTGCGCGAGGCGCTGGCCGAGCAGTTCGGATTTGAAGACGATTTCAAGGTGCTGACGGCGAATGCCGCAAAGCCGGGCATGGAGCTGGCCAAGTCAGAGCCGGTGGACATCATCATTTTTGATGTGGGCCTGCCGGACATGGATGGCCGCGAAGCCTGCCGTCATTTGCGCAAGGACGGGGTGAGCACGCCGATTATCCTTTTGACCGCCCAGTCCGGCGATGCGGACCATGTGCTGGGCTTGCGGTCGGGCGCGGATGACTTTCTGGCCAAGCCGATCAGCTTTGTCGTCTTGCTTGAGCGCGTGCAATCGCAACTGCGTCGTCACCAGCAGAGCGAGGATGCGGTGCTTCAGGTCGGGCCCTACCGCTTCAAGCCGTCCATGAAGATTCTGATCGATGGCGAGGATCGCAAGACCCGTCTGACCGAGAAGGAAACCAATATTCTCAAGTACCTCTATCGCGCCGGCGGACAGCCCGTGGCGCGCGAGGAATTGCTCGACCAGGTCTGGGGCTATCACCGCGAGGCCAACACCCACACGCTGGAAACCCATGTGTATCGCCTGCGCCAGAAGATTGAATCCGATCCCCAGCATGCGCGTCTTCTGATCACTGAAAGCGGCGGATATCGCCTGCAGATGTAAACATCAACCTCAGGTATGAGCATTGATCCGCCAGAGCCGAACCCGGCTCTGGCGGTTTTTTTTCGCAAGTATTTCAGCTGCATGGGCTACACGACCGTGCAATATCCATATAGGTAATGTGTATATAAAATACCTTGAGGTGGCGAGGCGTTCGATTGCATCACCCTAGGTATAACAAGGGGGGATGCGTGTTACAGATTCAGGAGATGCACCTGGCTCAACAGCTGTCGACGTTCCGGCGTCAGACGGGCGTCAAGCAAGCCGCCATGGCGGATAGTCTGGGGATCAGCCAAGCCTATTACTCCCGGATTGAATCTGGAACCAAGCAGCCTTCCTTGCAGCTTCACGCGAAGATCCTGCGTCTGCTGGAAGAAAACCGCTTTCGGTCCTGCTTTGATCAATGGCGTCTGGCGGTGCGTACCGCGCCGACGGCGGCCAGCCTGATCCGCGCGCAGGGTGATGGCATTGAACTCATCGAGTTTTCGCAAGGGTTCCGCTCGCAAGGCGGCATATACGCCATGCTGGAAAGCGGCGAGCGCCTGGATGGCTTGCTGGGCGAGGAGGTGGATACCCATTTTGACCGTCTCAGACAGGCCGGCGCCTTTGAAGGCCGGGTCCTTGTAGTGGAGAATATCTGGCAGACGATGATGCCGTCAGGCCTGGGCTATTTTCAGGCCGTGTCCACCGCCATTCCAGATGATCTGGGCGGTACAGCCCTACACAGCCATCATCTGAGCATCGAGCAGGACGATTATGATGCGGCTGTTCGGGACGGTCGCACCTTCAGGATTCTGAAGCGCTAGGGCTTTCAAGACCGGCTTCGGCGATGACGCCATACTGGCGCAGGACAATGCCCCGCTTGATGATGAGGTCGGGGGTGGCCGCATCAAAATCGATCTGGGCGGGTTCGTTCGCCGGCAGGAAGGCGCGGGCCGCAAAGCCGACAGACCAGTCCTTGAACATGCGCTGGGAGATTTCGCAGGACTGCCTGAGCTGGACATCATAGTGCCGCTTGTCCGTGCGAATCCGGTTGTAGGTCTCCAGCACATTGATTTGCGGGCCCTCGATGATCTGGAAAAACCGGTTCACCTCGACACCCAGAATGCCGCTGATCTGATTGCGCGCGTTATGGTCACGCCCCGCGCTGACGATTTCGCCCAGCGGTCCGGTCAGCCAGCCCGCACGTGTGGGAAAGGCCGGATACGAGGTGTAAATCAGCCGAACAAGGGTCATTCCGGTCTCCTAGAGGGCGCGTCTGAGTGAGGTGAGGAACTGGTCCACCGAGGCGGACAGCTCCGCCGAACAGCTCTGCATTCGGGCTGAAGCGGTTGTCATGGTGGCGACTGATCCGGAGACCTCCCGCGTGGACTGCTCCATCTCAGACGCGGCCACGGCGACGGCCTCATTGCCCTGGGCGGCGGTCGTGGAACTGCGGGTGATTTCAGCAGTTGCGCTGGCCTGTTCCTCAACTGCGGCGCTGATGCTGGTCGAGGTTTCCGCGATCTGCGAGATCGTGTCCCGGATCTGGGCCATGGCCTCCACGACGGCGTGGGTGGCCGCCTGAATGGCGGCGATCTCGCCGCCAATGTCCTGGGTCGCGCGCGCGGTTTGACTGGCCAGCAGCTTCACTTCACTGGCGACCACGGCAAAGCCCTTGCCCGCTTCGCCAGCCCGGGCGCTTTCGATCGTGGCGTTGAGCGCCAGAAGATTGGTCTGTTCCGCGATCTGCTGGATCAGCGTCACCACGCCCCCGATCTGGGTTGCAGCCTGATTAAGCCGTTCGATATCCGTCGTGGCCATGGAGGCGAGTCCTTCTGCGTTGCGGGCGATGTCTGCCTGGGCTTGCGCGCGCTGGGCGATCTCCCCGGTCGCCGCCTGCATCTGTTCGGACGCCGCAGCGACGGCGCGTACGCTGTCAGCTGAACTTTCAGCGCCAGCGGCGGCCTTGATGGCGCGTTCCAGTGTCGTCCCGATTGTTCGGGAGACCTCTTCGGACGCGGCGCCCGTGGTTTCAGAGACGGTTTGAAGGGTCTGGATCACATGGCCGACGCCTTGTTCAAACGTGCTGGCGATCCCGTCACGCTCATGCGCGGCGCTGAGTTCGGTCTCTTCGAGATAGAGAGAGACCACGAGTTCCATATCCAGGAAGATCGCCTTGACCAGCGCGTCGAGCTGTTGCGCTCGCTGGGCGGCGTCTTTTGCGGCAAAGCGGGGCCAGGCGCCAACCGGCGCCGCCACGGCCCGAATCAGGGCTGAGGCGAGATGGGCGTATCCGCCGATATAGAAACGCGGTTCCAGACCCAGTCGGCTGTGAGCAAGACCGATCTTGCGCACGCCGTCAAAATAGACGCTGTCATATTGGCCTGACAGGATGGACATCCAATGGGCGTGCTGGCGCTGGCGCGCAGACTGGATATGAGCATCGTCACTGAAGAAGCGCTGCGTCGCCGGGTTCGCACGGACAACGGCATAAAAGGCGTCCAGCGCGCGAGGCAGAGCCTCTTCGACCGTTGGGCCGCAAAGCGTCAGGGCTTTGCGCAGCTCCGGGTCAAAGCCCAGAAAATCCAGGCGATCCGTGCGATCCTGAGTGTTCATACCTCTCTCCCCAGTCGCCCTGACTGTTGAGAGATTCACGCCCTCAGTAACGGTAATTCATATTCATATTAGACATATGATATAACCAACTGAGGGCGATTTATAAATATATTACAGATACCTATCCAAGACGCAGCGTCACCGGCGCGTGGTCGGAGGGCTTCTCCCAGTCCCGGGTGTTGTCCCAGATCCGAAAGCTGTCGCGACCGCCTTTGAGCGCAGCATCCTTCAGCGCCGGACTGACCCAGATATGATCCAGACGCCGGCCCCGGTTGGAGGCGCGCCAGTCCTTGGAGCGATAGCTCCACCAGGTGAACAGTTTTTCCGGCTCGTCGATCAGTTCACGCGCCACATCGAGATACTCGCCTGCATGCAGCCAGGCATTCAGGGCCTCAACCTCGACCGGGGTGTGGGAGACCACTTTCAGAAGCTGTTTGTGCGACCAGACATCATGTTCACGCGGCGCGATGTTGAAATCGCCCACCAGAACGAGCGGCGCGTTTTCCTTCGCCCGGTCCGCGGCATAGCCCTTCAGGCGCTCGAGAAACTCGAGTTTGTGGGCGAAGCGTGGATTGATCTCGGGATCGGGCTCGTCGCCGCCAGCGGGAATATAATAGTTCTGAAGCTCAACGCCGTTCACTCGCACGCGTTGGAAGCGCGCCTCGCCGCGCGGGCACAACTTGTCCTGATCCAGCGGCTCGATGGGTGTGCGCGAGGCGATGGCGACGCCATGCAGGCCTTTCTGACCCACGATGTGAATATGGGGAAAGCCCATTTCCTCGAATTCCTTGCGCGGAAACTGGTCCGGCAGGCATTTGATTTCCTGAAGGGCGATCACGTCCGGCTGGGCCTCCTTCACGAAAGTCGCCACATGGGGCGCGCGCAGGCGGACCGAGTTGATGTTCCAGGTGGCGAGCGTGAACGGGGTCATTGGAAATCCTGACAGACGGGCGTGAGGCGGAACTCAGAGAATGTTGTAGGTGGCGCCAGCGACGCCAACGGGCCAACGGCCGCGCACATACAATCGCCAACGGGCGAGGAAGGGATGAGGCGGTTCATCGTCCTCGGCTTCGGCCAGCAAGACAAGAACCGCGCCATGGGCGGCCTGGACCAGACCGCCGGCGGCGGCGTTGATCACCGCCTCGTCATACATGTCATCAACCGAGGCGCTGGCTTCGGCGGCCTGTTTGGCCAGCTCGCCGATCTTGGAGGCGACAAGCGTCAAGGCTGCCTGCAGGGCCTGCTCATCAAGGCGTTCCAGAGCGCGTTCGACCAGAGCGGCGCGCTGCATCTCTTCGGCCTCCCAGGCCCAGGGATCGCGATCAAGCGTTTCTGCAGCCGCAATGGCGTCTGACCAGTCTCCCATTTCGGCCGGCTCGGCTTCGGGAATGCCAAGACCGTCAAGATAGGCGCGCGCCAGCGCGATCTCGCGCGAATCCAGCGGCTCGCCCAGGCGCGAGAAGAAGGCGGGATCGCCCACGGATTCAGCAAAGGCCCGCGCCTTGTACAGAAGCGGGATCTCCTCAAGCAGGCGCGCGATCTCGTCTTCGGCGCCGCTGGAGTCAGAGGGAGAGGGATCAAAATCGGTCATGGGCCCTGTTTAACCCGGCTTGAGCCGGAACGACAGGGAGCGGTGTAGCGCCTGAATGAAGAACGCCCGGCGACCTGGGGTGAAGTCGCCGGGCGTTTTGCCTCGCGCTCATCAGGGACGGAGCGCTGTCATGACGCTGGGGGATACGCCATGACAATCCTGAAGCGTCGGGGGGACGGTGCGCATTCAGGAGCAGCCCTCAGCTGCAGGTGTAAGAATGCCACAAAACGCAAGAAAAGCGAATTAAAAAGTTGAAAGGCCTTGTGCGTGATATTTATGTATCACGCTGTTGTGATCAGGCCTAACCGGCGACGCTTTGCTGACCGCCCGGCGCAGCGAAGGTTTCCAGCTCCGCAAACGGCATCGGACGACCGAACAGATAGCCCTGGGCCAGGGTGGCGCCCAGCGCGCGCAGGGCGCGGTACTGGTCGTTGGTCTCCACGCCTTCGGCGACCGTTTTCAGCTTCAGCGATTTCGCCATGGCCAGAATGGTCTCGACCACGATGCGGGCGTGCTCGTCCTGGCTCATATCGCGCACGAAGCTCTGGTCGATCTTGAAGACATCGAACGGCATGCGGGTGAGATAGGACAGCGAGGAGTGGCCGGTGCCGAAATCGTCGATGGCGAAGGTGACGCCCAGACGACGCAGCGGCTCGATCTGCTCGATCACGCGCTCAGGCTCGCGCATGGCGGTGGATTCGGTCAGCTCCAGCTCCAACAGCTCGGGCGGCAGACCGGAATCCTGCAGCGCTTCGAGCACGGTCTGGGAGAAGCCTTCGCTTTCAAACTGCATGGCGGACACATTGACTGCGACCGGGATATTCATGCCGCGCTCGCGCAGGATCTGGGCTTCCTGACAGGCGCGACGCAGCACCCAGTCGCCAATCTCGCCAATCAGGCCGCATTCTTCGGCGGCCTGGATGAAGGCGCCCGGTGACAGAAGGCCCGCGGTCGGGTGACGCCAGCGCACCAGCGCCTCGGCGCCGGCGATGGAGCCGTCCACCATGGAGACCTTGGGCTGGTAGAACACCACCAGCTGGTCATCGCGCACGGCCTCGCGCAGCTCGTTTTCCAGCACCAGACGCTCGAACGCGCTCTGGTTCATGGAGCTTTCAAAGAATTCGCACGCATTGCCGCCCGCACGCTTGACCGAAGCCATGGCCAGGTCCGCATGACGCAGCAGGGTTTCAGGATCCGAGCCGTCGCGCGGGAAGCAGGCGATGCCGGCGGAAATCCCCAGGAAGACCTGGTGGCCGGAAATCTCGAACGGACGCCGCACGGAATCCACGATCCGGCGCGCCAGACGCGCCGCGTCGGCGCTGTCGCGCAGGCGCGGCAAAAGAACGGTGAACTCATCCCCGCCCAGACGCGCCACCATGGACGGTTCCTTGGTCAGCTCGCCCTGCGACAGATCCCAGCCGCGCACAGCCTCGCGCAGGCGGCGGCCCACGGCTTCCAGAAGCCGGTCGCCCTCGCCAATGCCAAGGGAGTCGTTGACGCGTTTGAAGCGATCGAGATCAAGGAACAGGATCGCGCCTTCCTCGCCGGATTCGGTCGCCTCGCGCGCCACGCGCTCGACTTCCTTGCGGAAACGCTCGCGGTTGGGCAGCTCGGTGATCATGTCCACATAGGCAAGGCGGTGCACGCGCTTCACTGACGCGTCGAGGCGCGCAAACATGCGGTTGAAGGCATTCGCCAGAACTTCAAGCTCATCGCCGGTATTCACTTCGATGCGCAGGTCCAGCTTGCGCGAGGAGGCGAGCCGGGCGGCTTCGGTCAGGCGACGGACCGGGCCTAGAGCCTTGCGCACGATCAGCGCGACCAGCGGCAGGAAGATGATAAGGGCGACTGAAGCGATCAGTACCTGGCGCGCAATGATGTCGATGGCGGGCGTGACCACGGCGGACATGGGCACGGTGGCGACGACGGCGCCAATCAGGCGGCCATTGTAGAAAACGGGCTCGGCGACGCGGATCTCGTCCCCGACCATTTCAACGCGGGTGTCCACGGCGCCGACGGCGGACTGGACCAGATGGTCCGCAGCCCGGTCGCCGATCTCGTATTGCACGTCGCCATAGGAGGCGATGACCCGGCGATTGACGTTGGCGACATAGACCGAGCTGACATCGTCGCGCGCGCCAAAATCGGCGAGCAGGCGGTTGCTGAGCCCGTCAATATCGCTGACAGCGACAGCATTGGCGGCGGTGGTGGTGAAAAGCTCGGTGATCAGTTCGGCGTGTACCAGGCCAGCGGCCTGGTTGTCCTGCGCCTTGAGCTGGTATTCGACAGCCATGAGCGCGGTGGTTGCGACAACAAGGATCACCCCGCAAAGCAGAGTGAATTTCATGACCAGAGATCGCATGACTCTGGAAATTGCGTGTCGGATCGGCGCCATCAGGACCCCAGCTGCAGGCGAGGAGCGTGCGAAATGCACGCGATACAGCCTCAGCCTGAACTGATGTGCTAAAAATCAGGTTAAGGACGGCCCGGAAATCAAAAAGGACCCTGCAAAAGCAGAGTCCTTGATGAGTCTCGGGAAGTCTTTACGGCTGAATTCAGCCCGGCTTTTAGTCCAGAGAGACGCCTTTGCTGGCCGCCAGATCCTTCAGCGACACCAGCGGGCGCGCACCCATATGGGAGATCACTTCGGCGGCGGCGATAACACCCAGACGACCGCAGGTGAACAGGTCTGCGCCACGCGAATAGCCCGCCAGGAAGCCGGCGGCGAACTGGTCGCCAGCGCCCGTGGTGTCCACCACATGCTCGACCGGATCAGCGTCCACACGCACTTCTTCGTCGCCGGACACGATCACCGCGCCTTTTTCAGAGCGGGTGATGGCGGCGACGCGGGTTTCGGCGCGAACTTTCGCCAGCGCGGTCTCGAAATCATCCACTTCATAGAGCGCCTTGATCTCGGCCTCGTTGGCGAAAAGCACGTCGATATGGTTCTTCACCAGGTGACGGAAGCTGTCGCGGTGACGATCCACGCAGAACAGGTCCGACAGGGTCAGGGCGACGCGGCGGTCGGCGGCCTGGGCGATTTCCGACGCGCGGACGAATGCCGCTTTGGCTTCCGGGCGGTCAAACAGATAGCCCTCAAGGAAGGTGACGGTCGCGGATTTGACGAGATCGGCGTCGATATCATCCTCATCCATCATTGTGGACGCGCCCAGGAAGGTGTTCATGGCGCGGCGGGCGTCAGACGGCACAGCGATCAGGCAGCGCGCCGTGGACGGGCCGTCCTTGAGGGGCCTGGTGTCGTAATGCACGCCGATCGAGCGCAGATCATGGGCGAAGACCTCGCCCAGCTGGTCATCGGCGACCTTGCCGATATAGGCGCCGCGCACGCCAAGACTTGCTACGCCCGCCAGCGAGTTCGCGGCCGAGCCGCCGGAAATTTCCTGAGCCGGTGGAAAGGCTTCATACAGCGCATTGGCCCGCTCCTCGTCGATCAGCAGCATGGCGTCTTTCGCCAGGCCGTGCTGTTCGATGAAGGCGTCGTCCACAGAGGCGAGCACGTCCACAATGGCGTTGCCGACGCCAAGAACGTCGAAGCGGGTATCGGTCATGAGCGGAACTTCCTGAAGCTGAAATCGGGGCGCGTGTACCGCGCGGCTTGCGCAAACTCAACCCGCAGACAGGTTCTGGTAAAGCGGCAGGAGGCGCGGTAAGCGGAGGCGCCAGCGCCACAAGCTTCAGGAAAACCCATGACCCGCATCTGTTTTCTGACCTCCGCCGACATGATGAAAGACCGTCCCGGCGCCCGGGAGGACTGGTTCGAGTTCGACCTCGAATTCGGCGCGTTATCAAAAGCCTGTGAGGCGGCTGGCATTTCACTGGAAGCGTGCATCTGGGATCAGGATTTCGACGCTTCGGTCTATGACGGCTTCATGGTGGGCACGGTCTGGGATTACCCGCCCAAGCTGGATCTGTTTCTCAAGACCCTGGATCGGCTGAACGCCATCGCGCCGGTCTGGAACAGCCCGTCCCTGGTGCGCTGGAATATCGAGAAGACCTATCTGCGCGAAATGGAGGCTGCGGGCGCGCCCTCCATCCCCACCCTCTGGGCGGACAAGGCGGACGCCAGCGCGATTGCTCAAGGCTTTGAACGCTTTGGCGGGGACAGAATCGTGGTCAAGCCGCTGGTGGGCGGCGGCGCCTGGCGTCAGGCCCTGATCAAAAAGGGCGAGCCCTTGCCCTCTGCCGATGATTTGCCGCTGGGCGCCTGTCTGATCCAGCCCTTCCTGCCCGGCGTGCCGGCGGAGGGCGAATACTCGATGATCTTCTTTGGCGACCGCTTCTCTCACGCGCTCAACAAGCGCCCCAAATCGGGAGATTATCGGGTGCAGTCGCTTTATGGCGCGACCGAAATGGTCTGGACGCCGGGCGAGGACGAGCTGGCGCTGGCGCGCAAGGTGCTGTCCACGGCGCGCGAGATCACCGGCGAGGAGGCGTTCCTCTATGCCCGCGTGGACATGGTGCGCGGTCTTGAAGGCGAGCTCGTGCTGATGGAGCTCGAGATCATCGAGCCCTATCTCTACCCCGAACAGGGTCCGGATCTGGGTCAGGTCTTTGTAAAGGCGCTGAAAGACAAGCTCGGCTAGTCGGTTTTGGGCACGGCCTTGAAGCGCGTGATCAGGCCTTCAGGGTCATAGGGCACAGGGCGTCCGGGACGGAAGACGAACGCCAGATATCCGCCGATGACGGCGAAGGGCAGCCCGGCGAGGGCGAGCATGGTGTTGTCTGACTTGAGCAGCATCCAGCCCATATAGCTGATGGCCATGCTGGTCATGACCACGCCGATCCCGCCCATCAGGAGCCGGAAGCCCAGGGTCTGGCCTTCGGTGAAGCGCACACCGTCAAACCGGGGCCGCAGGCTTTCATGCACGCGCACCAGCAAGGTCTGGAACTCAAGCGCATTGTCGTCCCAGACGCCGGGGCTGACCGCCTTGCGGCTGCCGAACACAATCTCGCCGGACGGTCCGCCGATCCGGCACACCACCTGGCTTTGCTGGCCCGCCAGCTCGACGGACAAGCGTACGCTGGACACGGCGTCCAGCGCGATACGGCGCTCCAGCTTACCGCTCTCCACCCATTCGATCCGGTCCGGATAGAGGATCACCTCACGGGCGGGATTGATCGGGTTGCGGCGATCTTTCAGTCGGGCGATCGGGGCGTCAGTCATGGCGATCTGTCTCAGTGCGGGCGTTTACACGCCCTCTTGCCGGAAATGACGGAACGCGGCAACGTTCGCTCATGAGCGCACCCCGTAAATTCCTGCTGATTGCCGACGGCACCGATGAAAGCCGGTCAGCCGCCTATTTCGCCGCCAGACGCGCCCGCAATACCGGCGGCGTTGTGACCGTTCTGGCTGTTGTGAACACCGAAGGCGGGTTCGAACACTGGCTGGGCGTGGGCGAGACCATGCGCGCCGAAGCCCGCGCCGCCGCTGAAGAGGCGCTCGAAAGCCTGTCTGAGGATGTGGAGGAGGTCACCGAGACCCGGCCTGAAGTCATTCTCAAGGAAGGCAATCTCATCGAGGCGCTTCGCGAGCTTCTGGAGAGCGATACGGCGATCTCGATCCTGGTGCTGGGCGCGGCTGTGGGCAAGGACGGACCGGGCCCGCTGGTCAATGCGCTGGGCCGCGGCAAGGGCCTGTTTGAGGAGCGCACCATTCCGGTGACGGTGGTGCCGGGCAATCTGTCACGCGAAGACATCAAGGCGCTGACCTGAACCAGCGCATTTCCCCCTACTGTTTCTGGGGTTGAACGCGTCCGGCCAGAAGGCCATTTCAAGGGCGAAACAAGCGCCCGGAAAGCCCGTCATGTTTATCCAGACCGAAGACACCCCGAACCCTGATACGCTGAAATTCCTGCCCGGCCAGTCCGTGTCCATGGATGGCCCGCGTGATTTTGCGACCCCGGAAGAGGCGGAACCCTCCTATCTGGCGCGCGAACTGTTCCGCGTGGATGGCGTGATCCGGGTCTTCGCCGGTCAGGACTTCATCTCGGTGACCAAGGCGGAAGGCGTGGACTGGCCCCATATCAAGCCCGCCGTTCTGGGCGCGATCATGGATTGCCTGGAAAGCGGCAAATCCCTGTTTGCTGATGCCGAGGATGACGGCCACGCCGCCTATGAGGGCGAAGCCGCCGGGATCGTGAAGGAAATCAAGGATGTCATCGATACCCGCGTGCGCCCGGCTGTGGCGCGCGATGGCGGCGATATCGTCTTTCACAGCTATGACGAGGCGACGGGCGTGGTGAACCTTCACATGCGCGGCGCCTGTGCAGGCTGCCCGTCCTCGACGCTGACCCTCAAACAGGGCATCGAGAATCTCCTCAAACACTATGTGCCAGAGGTATCGAGCGTCGAAGCGGTGCTTTAATCGCTTCAGAACCAAATCACGCGATGGTCGTTACAGAAACGATCGGATATCGCATCTGATCATTATCCCATTACCGTATCCGGAGCCTCCCATGTCTGACAGCCAAGCCCCGCTCGCCCTGGAAGATCGCCATTCGGTCCTGAGCGACCATGCGCTTGATCAGCTGTTCCGCGGCGCGCGGACTTTCTATTCGTGGGAAGACAAGCCGGTTTCGGAAACCACCATTCGCGCACTCTATGAGCTGCTGCAATATGGTCCGACCAGCGCCAACCAGTCTCCGGCGCGCTTCCTGTTCCTGACGGGTGAAAGCAAGCAACGGCTCAAGCCGCACCTGATTGAGTCCAATGTCGAAAAGACCATGACCGCGCCGGTGACGGTGGTTCTGGCCTGGGACTGGAACTTCCACGACAAGATTCCCCAGCTTTTCCCGCATGCCCCTGAAGCCAAGGACTGGTTCGCTTCCGATGAAGCCCGCTTTGAGAACGGCTTCCGCAATGGCACCCTGCAAGGCGCCTATCTGATCATGGCGGCGCGCGCGCTGGGCCTTGATTGCGGTCCGATGTCCGGTTTCGACAAGGACGGCGTGGACGAGGAATTCTTCAAGAATGACTCTGAAATGGGCGCCTGGCGGTCCAACTTCCTGATCAATGTGGGCTATGGCACCACTGAGAAACTGTTCCCGCGTCTGCCGAAGCTCGCCTTCGAACAGGGCGCCAAGCTTTTGAAGTAAGACATGACGAAACCCGCCTTGCTGGTGGTGGACACGATTGGTCCCTGGTGCGCCTGCGCGGTGAGCACCGGGGATGGTGTGTTTGAACGGGCTGAAAACATCGGACGCGGCCATGCCGAACGGCTGGCGCCGATGGCGGCCGAGCTCCTTGAGGATGCAGGCATCAGCCCTCCATCGCTGGACCGGGTCGGGGTCAATATCGGCCCCGGCGGGTTCGCCGGAACGCGCGTGGGCGTCGCCTTTGTCCGGGGTCTGGCGCTGTCGACGGGCGCGAAGGCGCTGGGCGTCTCCAATCTCGACGCCCTCGCCTTGCGCGCTGATGCTGAAGGCGACCGCACGGTCATGGCGATCCACGACGCCAGGCGCGGCGATCTCGTCTGGCGCATCTTCACCCATGGCCGCCCGGTCACCGAGGTCAGCTATGGGGATGCGCGGGACGCGGCGGATGAGTTTGAAGCCTTTGGCGATGTGATCCTGACCGGCTCGGGCGCCGTGCATCTGGGCGCGGATCCCAGCCATTTTGATCCGGCGCCGCCCCTGCATGAGCTTCTGGCGCTGACCGAACGCGCGGCTGCGGACGCGCCCTCTCCTTCTCCGCTCTATGCCCGGCCACCGGATGCGAAACTGCCCGGCGGCAAGACCCCGGCATGAGCCTGCCCGAGATTTTCGAGGCGGGACCGGAAGCGGCCGACCTCTATGCCGCCCTTCATGCCGATTGCTTTCCCGATTCCTGGAGCGAAGCCGATTTTGCAAGGCTTCTCGCCTCGTCAGGGGTTCAGGGCCTGATCGCCCGCGCCCATGAGGAGCCACAGGGCCTGTCGCTCATTCGCAGCGTGGCGGGAGAATGCGAGCTTCTGACCATTGGGGTCCTGCCCGCCGCACGCCGCACGGGCGTCGGGGCGTTCCTCCTGGCGCAATCGGAGCTCGCCGCCCGCCGCGCCGGCTCCAAACGCCTGTTTCTGGAAGTGTCTGAACGCAATGCACCCGCCAGCGGGCTCTATGAGCGCGAGGGCTATCGCCAGATCGGCCTGCGCAAGGGCTATTACCGCGATGGCAGCGCCGCACGGGTGCTGGCGCGCGATCTGGTCTGAGCCCGGACCTGAGTTAGTTTTCGCGCGACATATGGACACGCCCCGCCGAGGCTGGGTATCAAGTCACTGACGGGGTTCAAACCCCACAGCCAAGGGAGATGGCGATGCCGGACCGGATCGAGAAGCTTTGCGTGGAAAAAGGCCTGCGCATGACCGAACAGCGCCGTGTCATTGCGCGCATTCTCTCCCAGGCTGAAGACCACCCGGACGCCGAAGAGCTGCATCGTCGCGCGTCTGAAGTGGATTCGCGCATCTCGCTCGCCACGGTCTACCGCACCGTGCGCCTGTTTGAAGAAGCGGGCATCATCGAGCGCCATGATTTCCGCGATGGCCGCTCGCGCTATGAAGAGGCGTCTGACGACCATCACGACCACCTCATTGACCTGAAAACCGGCGATGTGGTCGAGTTCGTGGATGAAGAGATCGAGCGCCTGCAAGAAGCGATCGCCAAGCGATTGGGCTACAAGCTGGTCGATCACCGGCTCGAGCTTTACGGCATCAAGATCGAGGACGGCAAATAGAGGCGCGTTAACCGCGCTTGGCGCTGCGGATTTGCAAGCGGCGCCTTGCATCCGCCCCACTCTATCCCCATAACCCGTCCTCCCTTATCCACAGACTTTCGCCGCCAGGGAGGCCGGCTCCGCCCATGACCGATATCATTCGCGACGCCGAGACCACGGGAAAAGAGCGCAAGCGCCTGTTCATCAAGACCTATGGCTGTCAGATGAACGTGTATGATTCCGAGCGCATGCGCGACGTGCTGGCGCCGCTGGGCTATGAGCCGGCGGACGAGCCCGATGGCGCGGATCTTGTGATCCTGAACACCTGCCATATCCGCGAGAAAGCCGCCGAGAAGGTCTATTCCGAGCTCGGGCGTCTGAAGACGCTCAAGGAAGAAAAGGCCTCCACCGGCAAGCCCATGACCATCACGGTGGCGGGCTGCGTGGCGCAGGCTGAAGGCGCGGAAATCCAGCGCCGGGCGCCCATGGTGGATCTCGTTGTGGGCCCACAGACCTATCACAAGCTGCCCGAACTCATCGCCAACGTGCACCGCGAACGCGGCGAAGCGCTGGATACCGAATTCGAGGTCGAGGAGAAGTTTGACGCCCTCGCCGCGCCCGAGCGCCATGTGGATGGCTTCACCGCTTTTGTGACCGTGCAGGAAGGCTGCGACAAGTTCTGCACCTTCTGCGTCGTGCCCTATACCCGTGGCGCCGAATGGTCCCGCCCGGTCGATCAGATCGTGGCGGAAGTCCGCGCGCTGGCCGCCAAGGGCGTGCGCGAGGTGACGCTGCTGGGCCAGAACGTCAACGCTTTTCACGGCGACGCGCCGACGGGCGATCCCGAAGGCGGCGTCTGGGGGCTGGGCCAGCTGGTGCGCCATCTGGCGAAGATCGGCGGCATCGAGCGCATCCGCTTCACCACCTCTCACCCGAAAGACATGGATGACGATCTCATCCAGGCCTTTGCGGACGAACCCAAGCTGATGCCGTATTTCCACCTGCCGGTGCAGGCGGGGTCGGACAAGATCCTCAAATCCATGAACCGGTCGCACACGGCGCAAGAGTACCTCGACATCATCGCGCGCCTGCGCGCCGCCCGTCCCGACATCGCCATCTCCGGCGACATGATCGTGGGCTTTCCCGGCGAGACCGAGGCGGATTTCGAAGCGACGATGGAGCTGGTGCGTCAGGTGAACTACGCTTCCTGCTTCTCGTTCAAATACTCCAAGCGTCCAGGCACGCCGGGCGCGGCCATGTTCAACCAGATCGATGAAGGCGTGAAAGGCGAGCGTCTGGCGCGCTTGCAGGCGCTTCTGACCGACCAGCAGATCGCGTTCAACCAGTCCATGATCGGCAAGACCCTGCCGGTTCTGTTTGAGCGTGAGGGGCGTTTTGAGGGCCAATTATCCGGTCGTAGCCCCTATCTTCAGGCGGTTCATTGCGAAGGCCCGGTTGAACTCATCGGTCAGATCGCCAATGTGGAGATAACCGGGGCGACCAAGAACGCCCTGTCCGGACGTCTGGCTACAAAGGAAAGCGCCGCCGCGTGAGCCGCTCATCAAAACCGCGCCGTCCCCGCAGGGCGGCGTCCGAAACGCTTCATTTTGAAGATTCCGATCTCGTTCGCATCATTGCCGGGCCGGGTCACGAGAACTTCGCCACGCTCGAGCGCGAACTGGAGGTTCAGCTCGAAGCGCCCGGCGGCGGTCAGGTCGTGATCACCGCCGAGGAGGCCCGTACGCGCATCGAGGCGCGCCGGGTGCTGAACGCGCTTTATGGCCGCGCCAGCGAAGGCCTGCCGATCGATCCGCCCGCCGCGCGCGCCGCTTGCCTGATGGCTGATGACGATGCGGGTGAAGAGATCGACGCGGTCATTCGCGTGCCGCGCGGGGCGAGCTTCGCTGCGCGCACCAATGGCCAGCAAAGCTATGTGAAGGCGCTCAAGAACGATCGCGCCTATGACATGATCTTCGGCGTGGGCCCGGCCGGCACCGGCAAGACGCTTCTGGCGGTCGCCTATGGGGCGTCGCAACTGGCGCTGGGCAGTGTCGAGCGTCTGATCATCACCCGCCCCGCCGTGGAGGCGGGCGAGCGTCTGGGCTTTCTGCCCGGTGATCTGACCGAGAAGATCGATCCGTATCTGTTGCCGATCTGGGACGCGCTGCGCGACTCTCTGGGTCAGCGCATCAGCGAGAAGATGCGCGAGGAAGGCCGGGTTGAAGTGGCGCCGCTGGCCTTCATGCGCGGTCGGACGCTGAACAAGGCCTTTGTGATCGTGGACGAGGCCCAGAACGCCACCATCCCGCAAATGCGCATGGTTCTGACCCGACTTGGGGAAGGCTCGCGCATGGCGGTGACGGGCGATCCGACCCAGACCGATTTGCGCCGCGGCGAGCCGTCCGGCCTGCCACATGCCTTACGCCTTCTTCAGAATGAAGAACGGATCGCCGTGCACCGGTTTGACCGATCTGATGTGGTGCGTCACGGTTTGGTGGCGCGCATCGTGGACGCCTATGAGCGCGATGATGCCGCACGCGGCAATGAGGCGGACCATGGCTGACACGGTGATTGAAGACGAGCGCGTTGAGTTTGTGGTCGAGGCGGACGCCTGGTCCGGCCATGACGGGCTGATGCAAGCGTGCCTGAAGGCGATCGAGGCCGGTCTGGCGGCGATCGAGGCGCCGCGCGACGGCGCTGCGGTGATCCTGTTTTCCGATGACGCCACCGTGCATGAGCTGAACCGCCGCTTCCGCGACAAGGACAAGCCCACCAATGTGCTGTCCTTTCCGGCGCCCGAGCGCGAGGGTTATCCCGGTGATGTGATCCTGGCGTACGAGACCTGCGCGACGGAAGCACAGGCGGCCGGGATTTCGCTCATTGCTCACGCGGCGCATCTGGCGCTTCACGGCGTTTTGCATTTAAACGGGTATGACCATCAGGAGGAAGACGAGGCGGCCGAGATGGAAGCGCTGGAGACAGCGGTTCTGACAGGCCTGGGTCTGAAAGACCCCTACCTCGTACAGGAATAGGTATGAACGACGATCCGTCTTCGCGAAGTCTTATGGCCCGTTTCAAACGGGCCTTTAACGGGGCGCGTCCTGAGGAGGCTCCTCAGCTTGACGAGCCGATCGTGAACGGCGCGCCTGATCCCATGGACGCCAGCGCCTTCCTTGTGAACATGCGCGAGTTTCAGGACATGCGCGTGGACGACGTGATGGTGCCGCGCGCCGACATTGTCGCGATCGAGATCGAAACTCCGCTCAAAGAGCTGGCGCGTGTCTTTGGCGAGGCGACCCATTCGCGCCTGCCTGTCTATCGCGAAACGCTCGATGATCCTGTGGGCCTGGCCCATATCAAGGACGTGCTGGGCTATATGTCCCGCTTCGCCGAGGAAGGCTCCGGCGCCGGTCCGGACAGCTGGGCGGACATGCGCATCCTGCCTGCCATCCGACGGCCGCTCCTGTATGTGCCCGCCTCCATGCGCGCCTTTGACCTGCTGCTGAAGATGCAGTCGCGGCGCATGCACATGGCGCTCGTGGTCGATGAGTTCGGCGGCACGGACGGTCTTGTGACGCTGGAGGATCTGATCGAGCCGATCGTGGGGGATATCGAGGACGAGCATGATGAGGCGGAAACGCCCAATATTCTCGCCAAGGGCCCCAATTGCTGGGAAGCGGATGCGCGCGCGATGATCGAGGATCTCGAGGAAATCGTCGGCTGCGATATCGCCAGCGAGGAAGAGGAAAACGACGTCGATACGCTCGGCGGTCTGGTGTTCCACCTGGCCGGCCGCGTGCCCGAGCGCGGCGAAGTGCTGGCGCACCCGTCAGGCTTTGAGTTTGAAGTGCTTGATTCTGATCCGCGCCGCATCAAGCGCTTGCGCGTGAAGCCCGGCGCGGGATCGACCCTGGCGGGCGATGAGGCCAGTCGGGCCGCAGCTGGCGCCTTCAGTCCGGACTAGGCGGTGACGGGGCTCCTGCATCGTGCGCGCCGTCTTCGTGCGGCGTTCCGCGCGCTGTCCGGCTGGCGACTGTTCCTGCTGATATTTGTTCTGGGCGCGTTCAGTGTACTGGGTCACGCCCCGTTTTTCTTCTGGCCCGCCTATGCCGTGTCTCTGAGTGCGCTTGTCTGCGCGCTTGATGACGCCCGACGGCGCGCCCGCCCGCTGCGAAGCGGCTTCATACGCGGCTTCTGGTTTGCCTGCGGCGCCTTTCTGGCCGGAACCGGCTGGGTGGCGAACGCCTTCCTCGTCAGCGCCGGGGAGTATGCCTGGCTGATCTGGGCGCCTCTGATCGTCCTGCCCGCAGGCTTGGCCCTGTTCTGGGCGGCGGCTGGCGCGCTCTATGTGCGCTTCGCTCCGCGTCACGCCGGCCGGATCGGGATGTTCGTCCTGAGCCTCATGGCGCTTGAATTTCTGCGCAGCACCATCCTGTCAGGTTTTCCCTGGAACCTGCCCGGCCACGTCTTTGAAGCAGGCGGCGCGATCAGTCAGACGGCCAGCCTGATCGGGGCGTATGGCCTGTCGGTGCTGGCGCTGTTTGTGTTCTCTGCGCCGGCGGCGTTGTCCGGGCCGGGCTCGCGCCTGTCGCGCCTGGTCCCGCTGGCGCTGGGCGCCGGGCTCATCCTGGCGAGCTGGGGATATGGACAGGCGCGATTGTCCGGGGCGGACGGGCTTGAGCGCACGCAAGACCAGCTCTTGCTGGTGTCCCTGAACCTGCCGCAGACCGAGCGCCGCTATTCCGCGCGCCATGACATCCTGCAGGCCTATCTCGCGCTTTCAGAAGACGTGGACCTGTCCCGGACGGATGCCGTGATATGGCCGGAAGGCGCCATCCCCGCCATGTTGCTGGATTCCCCGGACCTGCTGGCGGACCTTGCCGACGGCTTTCCGGACGGGACGCGACTGATCACGGGAACAGCGCGTTCGGAGATCGGGCTGAACGGGCAACCGCGCGCCTATTTTAATTCACTGGTCTCCATAATTTTGGAAGAAAATCACGCTGTGCTTGAGGCACAGTACGATAAATCGCGCTTGGTCCCGTTTGGTGAGGGCAACCCGTTGCGCGGACTTACGGAATGGTTTGGTTTCGACAGTTTGTCAGAGATCGCCCCGTATTACTCGCCAGGGAGTGGCGCACGGACGCTCAATCTAGAGGGGTTGCCAGGTCTGGCGCCGTTGATTTGCTACGAGGCGGTCTATCCGAGGTATTCGCCAAGACAGTCAAATAGACCAGAATGGTTGTTGAATATTTCTAATGACTCCTGGTACGGGAATTCATCTGGACCTCAACAGTTGCTTAACCAAACTCAATATCGCGCTATAGAAGAAGGCCTACCCCTGGTAAGAGTAGCGGCGTCCGGAATTTCAGGACAGATCGATCCTTATGGTAGGCTCATTGAATCCATTCCTTCAAAATCAACTGAAGTATTGATGATTACATTGCTTGAAGGATTGGGCGAGACGCCGTATGGGATGTACGGAAATGCACTCTGGGTAATTGTTTTGCTGGTTTTGGCTGCAGTAGCGCATTTTCTATCGGTTGTGACATCTGCGCATTTAGGTAGAAGTCGGCAGCCCGTCGAGGGGCGTTGAGCGTATCGCATCTGACCAAACTATGGTTGTATGCCTGCGCAGATAAGGAATTCGAGATGACTGCCAATCCGAGAGGCCCGAACGCGGTGGATCGCCATGTGGGATCACGTATCCGGCTTCGGCGTCAGCTTCTCAATCTGAGTCAGGAAAAGCTGGGCGAAGAGCTGGGGGTCACCTTCCAGCAGGTCCAGAAATACGAGCGGGGCACCAACCGGGTTGGCGCAGGCCGCCTGTGGAATCTCGCCAAGGTTCTGGATGTGCCGGTGTCGTTTTTCTATGACGGCGTTGCGGAAACGGTGGGCCAGCCGGGCTTCTCTGAAGGCGACCAGACCCCGATCGTCGATGACTTCATCCAGTCTGCGGATGGTGTGGCGCTGGCTCAGGCTTTTGCCCGCATCAAGGACTCCAAGGTGCGTCGCCGGATTCTCGAGCTGGTGCGGACCCTGGCGGCTGAAGAAGCCGAAGCGACCGCAACGGGTGCTGCGTCTTAAACAGACTGTGACCGGACGGGCCTTGCTTTCCGCGCGCCGATAGGGTTTAAGCCCGCCATATAAAGATCGCTTTATATGGAGCACGCGTTGGCCCGTTCGTCCTATCTCTTCACCAGTGAAAGCGTGTCCGAGGGTCACCCGGACAAGGTATGCGACCGCATCTCTGATGCGATTCTGGACCTGTTCCTGAGCAAGGATCCGGTTGCACGCGTCGCGTGTGAAACCCTGACCACCACGAACCGTATCGTTCTGGCGGGCGAAGTGCGCTGCGCCGGCGAGATCAATGATGACGAGATCGAAGCCGTGGTCCGCGGCGCCGTGCGTGATATCGGGTATGAGCAGGACGGCTTCCACTGGAACACCGCCGAGCTGCACAACTTCCTGCACGAACAATCTGCTGACATCGCCCAGGGCGTGGACGAAGGCGCGGGTTCGTATGTGGATGAAGGCGCGGGCGATCAGGGCATCATGTTCGGTTTCGCCTGCGACGAGACGCCGGAGCTGATGCCGGCGCCGATCACCTATTCGCACCAGATTCTCCGCGAAATGGCGCGCCTGCGCAAATCGGGCGAACGTCCCGAATTCGAGCCGGACGCCAAATCCCAGGTCACTCTGAAATACGAAAACGGTCGCCCGGTGGGCGTCACCTCCGTGGTGGTCTCCACCCAGCACAAGGATGGCGTGAGCCTGGATGATGTGCGCGAGCTGGTGCGCCCGGTGGTGCAATCGGTGCTGCCCGATGGCTGGTTCCCGCCTGAGGACGAGTTCTACGTCAACCCGACCGGCAAGTTCGTCATTGGCGGTCCGGACGGCGATGCCGGCCTGACCGGCCGCAAGATCATCGTCGACACCTATGGCGGCGCAGCGCCTCATGGCGGCGGCGCCTTCTCGGGCAAGGACCCGACGAAAGTGGACCGGTCTGCGGCCTATGTGGCGCGCTATCTCGCCAAGAACGTCGTGGCGGCGGGCCTGGCGCGCAAATGCACCATCCAGCTCAGCTACGCCATCGGCGTGTCCAAGCCGCTTTCGGTCTATGTGGACACTCACGGCACCGGCGATGTGGATGAAGCCAAGCTGGAAAACCGCCTGCGCGAACTGGTCAATCTCAGCCCGCGCGGCATCCGCACCCATCTGGGCCTGAACCGTCCGATCTTCGAGCGCACCGCCGCATACGGCCATTTCGGTCGCACCCCGGACGCCGATGGCGGCTTCTCCTGGGAGAAGACCGACCTTGTCGATCAGCTCAAGGACTTCGCCTGAGCGACAGACACGGACTGAACTAGGAGCCGGGTTGTTTCAGCCCGGCTCTTTGTTTTTGGAGGCAGGCCGGGTAAAGGGCCGTCATGACCGAGACCCGACCTCAGCCCAAACGCCTTTATGGCCGCGCCAGCGGTCACAAGCTGACCGACCGCCAGCGGGCGCTGGTGGATGCGCAACTGCCCGCGCTTAGCTGGGCCGATGAAGGCCCGCTTGACCCTCAAGCCCTCCTGCCCGGCTTTGACGCCTATGTGCTGGAAGTGGGCTTTGGCGGCGCCGAGCATCTGATCGGTCAGGCTGACCGGGCGCGTCGCACGGGATTTCTGGGGATCGAGCCCTTTCTCAACGGCGTCGCCAAGGCGCTGGTGGGGATCGAGGATCATCAGCTTGAGAATGTGCGGGTGAAGCGGTCGGATGCGCGCGACGAGATGGTGCGCATGCCCGATGGCGCATTTGAGCAGATCTATCTCTTGTTCCCCGACCCCTGGCCGAAGAAACGTCATGCCAAGCGGCGCTTTGTGCAGCCTGATACAGCGGCGGAGTTCGCGCGGCTTCTCAAATCGGGCGGCCGTCTGCGCGTGGCCACCGATGTGCGCGCCTATGCCGATCACGCCTTGCCGATCCTGATGGACACTGGTGGGCTGAGCTGGACGGGCGAGCAGGCGTCAGACTGGACGCAGAATCCGGCCGATCACATCGTGACCCGCTACCAGTCCAAGCATCTGGGGGACATCGACCCGGTCTTCTTTGATTTTGTGAAGGCCTAGTCCAGGCAGGCGCCCGAATACGCGTCGGCATAGGACATGTCCCAGCACGCCAGCAGGCGATCCACCACGCCGAGATTTTGCGGTTGTTCCACAAAGCCTTCGGGCATGGTGATGTTGGGATTGTCGGCCAGGAACTGACGGCGCGCCGCCATCATCTCTTCACTGGGGCGCAGCTCGGCCAGCTCCGCGCGGGCGGCCTCGGCGGCGGCGCGGTCGCGGCGCAGGAAGGCCAGGCTGGCGTCCACATAGAGCACCCAGTCCCGCTCGCCGACGCGCCTGGCTTCGAAATAGGGGATGGCTTGCTCGGTCTCCCCTGCGACGGCCAGCAATTGTCCGGCATGCCAGCCAATCACGCCGGGCTGCTCGGGATTGAAGTGCGGTGAATGATCCATATAGGCGACAAGAAGGTCGGCGGCGGCGTGCTCGCACCCGTCCTGATGGGCGATCCGCCGCCAGCCGCCGTCCATATCCTGATCAAAGGCGTCGTGCTCAAGCTGCATCAGGGCGTCAAAGCGCTCTGCATCAACGTCACAGGCCGTCAGGCGCTCGCGCGCGTCAGGGGCGAGCTGAGCATAGGCGTCGCCGGGTTCGGCCTGCCAGGCCATGAGAGCGAGCGTTATGGCAAGTGCGTTGAGCATGGTGATTCCTCCCCCTGAGGGGGAAATAATGCCCGGTCATTTCAGAGGGCGGGGTTAAACTTTGGACAGGTGGCTGAGCGCCCCCCATTGCTTTGAGGCCGCTCAGGGCGTATAAGCGCCTCAACAGTTCGATATGTCGGATGACATGTTCGAGCGGCTCGGGGTCCCGGGCCGCTTTTTTCGTACCCGCATCCGGCCCAGACGCAGATACACGACGCCCATGAAAGCAAACAGCCCGCAAGACAAGCGCATCCTCGAGATCGCCGAGCCCCTGGCCGAGACCCTCGGGCTTGAAATTGTGCGTGTGCGCGTGATGGGCGGCAAGAAGACCACGGTGCAGATCATGGCCGAGCGTCATGACGGCACGATGGTGGTTGAAGACTGTGCACGCCTGTCGCGCGCCCTGTCGGAAATTTTTGACGAGGCCGATCCGGTTTCGGGCGAATATGATCTGGAAGTGTCCTCGCCCGGTATTGACCGGCCCCTGACCGCATTGGCGCACTTTGCGCGCTGGGAAGGGTTCGAGGCCAAGATCGAGCTCGATCGCCTGGTGGAGAACCGCAAGCGGTTTCGCGGCATGCTCGCCGGGATCGAGGATGAGAACGTACTGATGGATCTGGCGGGCGAGGAAGACACGGCTGTCATCCCGTTCGAGTGGATCGCAGACGCCAAGCTGGTCATGACCGACGCTCTCGTGGAGGCGAGCCTGAAGGCTCGTGGTCCCATCGAGGGTGAAGACGGTCAGGCTGACGAGTAGAACGAGAAGGAACGCGGATATGGCCATCGGGGTCAGCGCCAACAAGCTGGAAATCCTGCAAATCGCCCGCGCGGTGGCGCAGGAGAAGATGATCGACGAGTCGATCGTGCTGGAAGCCATTGAAGAGGCGATCCAGAAGGCCGCCCGCTCGCGCTATGGCGCCGAGCTGGACATCCACTGCAAGATCAATCCCAAGACCGGCGAGATGCGTCTGACCAGCCGCACCAGTGTGGTCGAGGAGATCGAGAACGAAGCGCACCAGATCACGCTGGACGAAGCGAAAAAGCGCGATCCGGAAGCTCAGATCGGGTCCTTCTACGAAGAAGAACTGCCGCCGATCGAGTTTGGCCGCGTGGCCTCCCAGACCGCCAAGCAGGTGATCACCCAGAAGGTCCGTGAAGCCGAGCGCAAGCGCCAGTTCAACGAGTACAAGGACCGCATCGGCGAGATCGTCAACGGCATCGTCAAGCGCGTCGAATACGGCAATGTCATCATCGACCTGGGCAAGGCCGAAGGCATTATCCGCCGCTCCGACGGCATTCCGCGTGAAAGCCTGCAGGTCAATGACCGCGTGCGCGCCTATATCTATGACGTGCGTGAAGAGACCCGCGGCCCGCAGATCTTCCTGTCGCGCGCCCATCCCGACTTCATGGCCGCCCTGTTCGCCCAGGAAGTGCCGGAAGTCTACGAAGGCGTCATCGAGATCCCGCGCGTTGCACGCGATCCGGGTTCGCGCGCCAAAATCGCCGTCATCTCCAACGACAGCTCCATTGATCCCGTCGGCGCCTGCGTGGGTATGCGCGGCAGCCGGGTTCAGGCGGTCGTCAACGAGCTGGCTGGCGAGAAGATCGACATCATTCCGTGGAATCCCGATCCGGCGACCTTCATCGTCAACGCGCTGCAGCCGGCCGAAGTCGCCAAGGTGGTGCTGGATGATGAAGCCGAGCGTATCGAAGTCGTCGTGCCGGACGATCAGCTGTCCCTCGCCATCGGCCGTCGCGGCCAGAATGTGCGTCTGGCCAGCCAGCTGACCGGCTGGGCCATCGACATCCTGACCGAGGAAGAAGAGTCCGAGCGTCGCCAGAAAGAATTCTCCGAGCGCACCTCGACCTTCATGAATGCGCTGGATGTGGACGAGGTCATCGCCCAGCTTCTGGCCACTGAAGGCTTCGCTGAAGTTGAAGACATCGCTTTCGTCGAACTCGACGAGATCGCCGTCATTGAAGGCTTCGACGACGACACCGCTCAGGAAATCCAGACCCGCGCCCGCGAATTCCTCGAAAAGCGCGCCGCTGAACAGGATGCCCGCCGCAAGGAGCTGGGCGTGGAAGACGCCGTGCTCGACGTGGAAGGCGTGGACCTGCCCATGGCGGTCAAGTTCGGCGAGAACGAAGTCTGCACCATCGAGGATCTGGCGGGCCTGACCCCGGACGATCTGCGCGGCTGGTACGAGACCCGCGATGGCGAGCGCGTGCGTGAGCCGGGCATTCTCGAAGGCGCTGACATGTCTCCGGAAGACGCCGAAATGCTGATCATGCGCGCGCGCGTGATCGCAGGCTGGATTTCCGAAGATGATCTGCCCCAGCCCGAGGCCGAGGTGGAAGAGGTTGAGGACGAGGCCCTTGACGAAGCGGCTTCCGATGTCGATCTGGAAGACATCGACCTCTCCGATCTTGAAGCAGAAGCCGAGAAGCTGGGCGTGGACCTGGCCGATCTGCTGGATGCGGATGCGACGGAGGAAGACGAGCAGTCGTGAGCCGCGGAGCGCGCCATGGCCGGGCCAAACCGGTGCGCGAACGCCGTTGCGTCGCCACCGGTGAGGTGAAGGGGGAGGAAGACCTCCTCCGTGTCGCGCTGAGCCCGGAGGGGCGCGTGACCCCGGATGTGGCCGCGCGCCTTCCCGGTCGGGGCGGCTGGGTCAGTGCTGACAGGGCTCTGGTGGACAAGGCTGTGAAGAAGCGCCTGTTCAACCGGGCCTTCGAGCAGCCGGTCGAGGCCCCGGAAGACCTGGCGGACCAGTTCGAGGCGCTGATCAAGGCGCGTCTTCTGAGCCTTCTGGGTCTGGCGCGCCGGGCCGGACGTGTGGAGCTGGGTTCGGACGCTGTTCGCATGGCGTTGCAATCGGACCCGGAGCCGGCGTGGAGAATTGAAGCCAGCGACGCCGCGCCTGACGGGCGCAAGAAGCTGGATCACCTGGCCAAGGCCGTGGAATGCACGGCGCCGGTGCTGGGATGTTTTGACGCCGAGACCCTGAGCGGGGCCCTTGGCGTCGGGAATGCGGTTCATGCGGTTCTGGCCGATGGACCTGAAGCGGCGGGGTTTTCCGCCTTGGCGTTCAAGCTTGCAGGCTTCGTTAACCTCGATCCTGCGGCGACAGACGCACAGAAGAGTTGAAACGCCTTGGAAGCTGGCTAGTTTAGCGGGCCTTCAGGCCGGGGCTTCCCGGAGGCGACCTGAACAGATGACGGACCCTCGCGCACGCGGCGGCGGGGCTCCGCCCGAAGATATGTAAAGCCGCGGCAAGGACGCTTATGAGCGACGCTGACGAACGCAACAACTCGGGCCGCAAGCCTCTCTCCCTCGGTGGACGTTCCTCTGGGACCGTGCAGCAAAGCTTTGCGCGCGGACGTCAGAAGTCTGTCGTTGTCGAGAAGAAGCGCAAGCGCCCGGGCGGGCCTGCCGGCAAGGACGCCGCGACGGGCAAATCCGGCGCGCCTCAGACCCAGAAGGACAAGGCGCGCGCTGCGCTGGCCGCCAAGGCCAAGCAGCTGGGCCTGTCTGAAGAAGAACTGATCAAACGCCAGCAGGCCATTCTGCGTGCGCGCGCCGAACAGGAAGAGCGCGCCGCCAAGCAGAAAGCCGAAGAGCAGGCGCGTCAGGCGCGTGAAGACGAAGAGCGCCGTGCGCTTGAGGACATGCGCAAGCGCGAGGAAGAAGAGCGCCTGCGTCGTGAGGACGAAGAGCGTCGCGCCATTGCGGAAGCGGAAGCTGCGCGCCTGGCTGCCGAGCAGGCCAAGAAGTCCAAGAAGGCTGCGCCGGCTGCGGCTGCGGATACGGCGGAAGAGCCGTCCGTGAAAGCGCCGTCCCGCAAGGCGGACAAGAGCAAGGACAAGGGTGAGCGCGAGGAGTCTGACGACAACCGCAACATCCTTGAATCCATGGGCGGCCGCGTGAAATCCAAGAAGGTCGCGCCGGGCGGGGACAAAGCCCAGCCGTCGCGCACCAAGGAGCCCAAGCGTCGCCAGGGCAAGCTGACCATTCAGAACCTCGTTGAGGATGATGAAGGCCGTCAGCGTTCGCTGGCGTCCATGCGCCGGGCCCGCGAACGTGAAAAGCAGCGTCGCATGCAAGGCGGCCAGCAGCGTGACAAGGTGTCCCGCGAGGTGATCGTGCCTGAAGCGATCTCCGTGCAGGATCTCGCCCAGCGTATGGCCGAGCGCGCCGCGGACGTGGTGAAGTACTTGATGACCCAAGGTCAGATGGTGCGCGCCAACGACATGCTGGACGCCGACATCGCCGAGCTGATTGTCGAGGAATTCGGCCACACCATCAAACGCGTGTCTGAATCCGACGTCGAAACCGGCTTCATTTCCGAGGCGGATTCCGAAGAGAGCAAGCTGCCGCGTCCTCCGGTCGTCACCGTCATGGGTCACGTTGACCACGGCAAGACCTCGCTGCTGGACGCCCTGCGCTCAACCGACGTGGCTGCAGGCGAAGCCGGCGGCATCACCCAGCATATCGGCGCCTATCAGGTGGAATTGAAATCGGGCGAGAAGATCACCTTCCTCGACACCCCGGGCCACGCCGCGTTCTCCTCCATGCGCTCTCGCGGCGCACAGGCGACCGACATCGTGATCCTGGTGGTGGCGGCCGATGACGGCGTCATGCCGCAGACCATCGAGGCGATCAGCCACGCCAAGGCGGCGAACGTGCCGATGATCGTGGCGGTCAACAAGATCGACAAGCCGGACTCCGATCCGCAGAAAGTGCTCCAGGAACTGCTTCAGTACGAAGTGTTCGTGGAAGATATGGGCGGCGATGTTCAGGCCGTTCCGGTGTCTGCGCTGAAGAAGATGGGTCTTGATGAGCTGACCGACGCCATCAACCTGCAAGCGGAAATGCTGGAGCTGAAAGCCAACCCCAACCGCTCTGCGGAAGGCGTGGTGATTGAATCCCAGGTCGACAAGGGCCGTGGCCCGGTCGCGACCTGCCTTGTGAAGCGCGGCACGCTGAAGCGCGGCGATATCGTCGTGGCGGGCGCGCAATGGGGCAAGGTGCGGGCGCTTGTGAACGAGCGCGGCCAGCAGATGAAAGAGGCGGGCCCGTCCCTGCCGGCCGAGATTCTCGGCCTGGACGGCGCGCCGGAGCCGGGCGAAGTCTTCGCCGTGGTGGATTCCGAAGCCCGCGCCCGCGAGCTGGTGGAATACCGCGAGCGGGTCAAGCGCGACAAGGCGGCGGCGGCCCGGACGGGCGGCGGCGCCTCGCTTGAGCAGATGATGGCCAAGCTCAAATCCAACGAGGTTCAGGAGCTGCCGCTTCTGGTCAAGGCGGACGTGCAAGGTTCTGCGGAAGCGATCATTGGCGCCCTGGAAAAAGTCGGCAACGAGGAAGTCCAGGCCAAGATCATCCACTCCGCCGCTGGCGGCGTGTCCGAAAGCGATGTCCTGCTGGCGCAAGCCTCGGGTTCGCCGATCTTCGCGTTCAACGTCCGCGCCAACAAGCAGGCGCGCGATCTGGCCGAGCGCGAAGGCGTGGAGATCCGCTACTACTCGGTGATCTACGACCTGATCGACGACGTGAAGAACACGCTCGAGGGCATGCTCGCTCCGGAGAAACGCGAAACCTTCATTGGTTACGCGCAAATCCTGGAAGTCTTCAACATCACCAAGGTGGGCCGCGTTGCGGGTTGCCGCGTGACCGAAGGCGTGGTGAAGCGCGGCTGTGGCGTGCGTCTGCTGCGCGACGACACCGTGATCCACGAAGGCAATCTGTCCACGCTCAAGCGCTTCAAGGACGAAGTCCCCGAAGTGCGCGCCGGCACCGAGTGCGGCATGGCGTTCGAGAATTATCACGACATTCAGGTCAACGATGTGATCGAGTGTTTCGAAGTCCAGGAAATCCAGCGCACGCTGTAAGTCCGGATTTCATCCCAAATGAAAAGGGCGGCTCATCGAGCCGCCCTTTTTGTTTGCGCGCCCGTGGGTTCAGTCCAGAAGCCGGTTGGGATGCATGCCGTTCACATGGCCCATGAAGGGCGGATGGATCTGATAGCCCAGAAGCGAGGGCAGCGGCGCCCTGAGCGTGCGGACCACGTCCGGCGGCACGGCCAGGCTCATATTTTCCTGCGTGCGCAGCCAGGGCGCGCAGTATTGCGCAGTCAGGGCCAGACGGCCCGCCTGCGTGCAGTTCTCTCCGCCCGCATGCCAGAGCCCGCCATGAAAGACGAGCGCATCGCCGGGCTCCATGACGGCGGGATGCCAGACATCGGTGTCTTCGGGTTCGCGATCGGCGGGCCAGAGGTGAGACCCCGGCCAGGCGCGGGTGGCGCCATTGTCCCGGGTGAATGGGTCGAACGCCCAGATCACCGACAAGCCATGACGGGCGTCCGGGCGCATATCGGGATAGAAGCCGTCATCGGCATGGGGCATTTGCGGCGTCTCGCCGGGCCCGATATTGATGGCGAGGCAGGCCGAGAGCAGGGGCTGGGCATGCAGGCGCGCTCTGAGCAGTCCCAGAATTTGCGGATGGGCGATGAGCGGATCCAGCGCCCGGGTTTTGGCGAGAAGCGCATAGGCGCGCTGGGTGCTGAACCCTTCAAAATTATTGCGCCCGGTCGGGCCCAGAAGATCGCGCAGGGCGCGTTCAGCGCCGAGCCGGATGTCCTCTGACAGCAACCCCTTCAGGATGACATAGCCATTGGCGTCATAACTGGCGAGCGTGTCGGCCGACGGTGCGGTGCTGGTGGTTTCCGAGCGTTTGTGCGTGCCTGCCAGATCCTGTGTGAACAGGTCCGAGGGTTTGGTCAGAATGGGGGTCATGACTTGCTCCCTTCTCTCAGGCCCAGACTCTGGGCGATCAGGATCCAGATGGCGCGGGCCAGCTGTTCAGCGTCCGGGGCGGGATCCTCCAGCAGGGCCAGCGTCACGCTCTGGCGCAGGCCGCCCAGCACGAAGGCGGCGGCAATGTTCGGATCGGCCTGACGGGGTAAATCCCCGTCCGCCTGGCCCTGGGCGATATTGCGAGCGCCGCGCGCCACAAGGTCCGCCATGCAGTGCGATTCCGCGTGAACCACGGCGCTTGAGCGCCCCAGCGGGCCGAACAGGGTGCGCGTAAAAGGCTCGTCGATCAGAAAGCGGATCACCGCCTGCACACGCTGGACTTCGCGCTGCGCCCAGGTCTCGCCGCGAAAGCGCGTATTGGCGATCTGGACATAGCGGGCATAGAAGTCTTCCACGACAGCGGAGACCAACCCGTCCTTGGAGCCGAAATGGTGATAGGCCAGCCCGGCGGACACACCGGCCCGGCTGGCGATATCGGTGATCTCAGCCTCGCCTGCGCCTTCGATCAGTGCGCCGCGTGCCGCATCAATCAGCTTTTCCCGCGTCTTTCGACCGCGAAGCGTTGGCGCGGTATTGTCATTGGGCGCGTCTGTCGCGCGGGGCAGGGTCGAGGTCATGGGCATCTCCTGATCACAACCTGAATTGAATTCAATTCAGGTGCAAGCCCCTCTTGCAACACGGCGCGTGCTTCAGGTCAGGCTTGAACCTGTCCGGACACAGGTATACAGACGCCGCCTTATCGCACATGGCCGATCCCCGGGCGTTTCCGGACAGGCTCTGGAGGTGCGCGGATGATGACTCATATTCGCAATGTCGCCCTGATCTGGGGCGTGCTGTGTCTGGGTCTGGCCGTACTGGCTTTTCTTCACATGCTGGCCTCTCACCTTCTGGTCCATGACGGGGCGGGCGAGGGCTTTGGCGCCTGCGTGCTGATTTCAGGCTTTATCGGCGGCGTGCTGACGCTGGTGGGGCTGGGCGAGCGCGCGCATCTTGGCTTTCGCGGCGCAGTGATCCTGACGCTGGGCGCCTGGTTCGGCTTGCCGCTGCTGATGGCCATACCGCTGCACGAGGATGCGGTGGGTCTGAGCATCACCGACGCCATTTTCGAGACGGTGTCCGGTTTGACCACCACGGGATCGACCGTGATCAGCAATCTGGAGGCCCAGCCGCCGACGCTTCTGGTCTGGCGCGCCTTGCTGCAATGGATCGGCGGCATCGGGATTATTGGCCTGTCCATCGCCGTGCTGCCCTTGCTGCGGTCAGGCGGGATGCAGCTGTTTCATCTGGAATCCTCGGATCGCTCTCCGGAAAAACTCATTGCCCGTCCCGGGCATCTGGCGGGCGTGATCGCCGGACTTTATCTGGGGCTCACCTGCCTGTGCGCGCTAGGCTATGTCTTCACCGGCATGGATGGCTTTGACGCCATATTGCATGCGCTGACGACCGTCTCGACCGGGGGGTATTCCACCACTGACCAGTCCATGGGCGGGTTCTCGGCGGGCGCGCAATGGGTGGCGATCATCTTCATGCTCGCGGGCGCGATCCCGTTTCTCGCTTATGTGCGCGCGGTCAGCCGTCATGAAGGTCGACGTCCGGGCGCCTTTGAGGAGATTGTCGGGCTTCTGGTGATCGTGGCGCTGGCGAGCCTGCTCTTGTACGCCGCCGAGCTGGGCGGTCCGCCCGAGCATCCGGACGCGGTGCGTCTGGCTATCTTCAATACGGTGTCGGTCCTGACCACGACCGGCTATGCGGCGGGCGATTACCAGCTCTGGGGGCCGCTCGCCATGGCGACGATCTTCATGCTCACCTTTCTGGGCGGGTGTGCGGGGTCCACTTCGGGCGGGTTCAAGGTGTTTCGCATCCAGATCATGCTCAAATCCACCTGGGCGAGCCTGCAGGCGGCGTCTTCGCCGCACGCCATCACCGTGGCCCGCCATGCCGGGCGGCGTCTGACGGCGGCGGACAGCGCCTCGGTGGCGCTGTTTGCGGGGCTTTATGTGGCGAGTTTTGCGCTGGGCGCGGTGGCGCTGTCCGCTTTCGGGCTTGATTTTCTCACGGCGGTCACTGCGTCCGCCACCGCCATCGCCAATGTGGGTCCGGGTCTGGGGGATGTGATTGGGCCGGCGGGGAATTTTTCTACGCTGCCCGATCCGGCCAAATGGCTGTTATGCGTGCAGATGCTGCTGGGACGTTTGGAAATCCTGGTGGCGCTCTATGTCTTCACGCCCCGCTTCTGGATGCGCTGAGCCGAACCTGAAGGACCGCCCATGTCGCTGAACGCTGTTGCTCCTTTCGTGCTGACGCTGCTCGCGGGCGCGATGGTCGCCGCCCAGCCCGCCTTCAATGGTCAACTTTCCACCCATCTGGGCTCGCCCATCCGCGCCGCGCTGGTCAGCTTCACCGCCGGGTCCCTGATCATGCTGGCCACGGTTTCTGTCGTCGCCTATCGCGCGGGCTGGCCCAGTCTTGAGCGGATCTTCAATACGCCGCCGCATCTGTTCGTGATTGGCGGGGCGCTGGGCGCCTGTTTCGTCACCACAGCGGCCTGGGCGGCGCCGAAAATCGGCACAGGGTCTTTCTTCGCGCTGCTGTTTGCGTCCCAGCTGATTGCGGCCATGGCGATTGATCATTTCGGGCTGTTCGGCATCGAGGAGCGCTCGGTAACGCTGATGCGCCTTCTGGGCGCGGCGTTTCTGTCGGTCGGGGCCTGGCTGGTGATCCAACACTAGCGCCGCCCCGCCCTTGCCATCCCGGCTCTGGCGCCGTACACGAGCGCCCTTCGCAATCTCGACGCGTCCCGGTTGGACTCCGGCCGTGTCCAGGCGACCCAAGAGGATTTCATGAAAGCCCAATCCCAACGCCAGCTGCGCGCCGGCGAACTCGTGCGTCGCGCTGTGTCGGACATCATCCGTGAAGGCCGCGTCCATGATCCGCATGTGAACACCGCCGCCGTCACCATCACCGAAGCGCGGGTCAGCCCGGACCTGCGCCACGCCACGGTCTATGTGGACCTTCTGGCAGGCGGGGATCGTCAGGCGGCCGCCGATGCGCTCAATCATGGCGCCGGCTTCATCCAGCGCGAGCTGGGCCGTCAGATCGAGCTCAAATTCACCCCCAAGCTGCGCTTCGCCGTCGATGATCGTATCGATGATGTGCGTGAGGTGGATGCGCTTCTGGACCGTCCGACCGTCAAGCGTGACCTCAAAGACGAGGATGAGGACTGATGGCCCGTCGCAAGAAGGGCGAGAAAGTCCATGGCTGGCTGATCCTGGACAAACCGCTGGAGATGACCTCCACCCAGGCGGTGTCCAGGACGCGCTGGCTCCTGAATGCGCAGAAAGCCGGCCATGCCGGCACGCTTGATCCGCTGGCCTCCGGCGTTCTGCCGATCGCCTTCGGGGAAGCCACCAAGACCGTACCCTTCGCCCAGGAAAGCTCGAAAGCCTATAAATTCACCCTGCGCTGGGGCCGGTCGACCACCACCCTTGATGCTGAGGGCGATGTGACGGGCGAGAGCGATGTGCGCCCGAGCCGTGAAGCCATCGAGGCGGCGCTGGGTCAGTTCATCGGTGAAATCGAGCAGGTGCCGCCGAAATTCTCCGCCATCAAGGTCGATGGCGAGCGCGCCTATGATCTGGCGCGCGCGGGCGAAGAGGTGGAGCTGGCCTCGCGCCCTGTGCGCATTGACGATCTGCGCCTGCTGGATGCGCCAAGCCCCGATCTCGCCGTGCTTGAAATGAAGTGCGGCAAGGGCGCCTATGTGCGCTCGATCGCGCGCGATCTGGCCGCCACCCTGGGGGCGGAAGGTCATGTGGCCGCGCTGCGCCGCACCAAGGTTGGACCGTTCAGCGTGGCGCAGGCTGTTTCGCTGGACGTATTTGAGGATTTGGTCCATAAGGGCCACGCGCTGGAGGCCCTGCTTCCGGTCGAGACCGCGCTGGACGACATCCCGGCGACGGCCGTGACCGAGGACGAGGCGTTTCAGTTGAGGCAAGGACGCTCGATCGTACTGCCTCCCCGGCGAGCTTCAGAGCTGCGCGACCTTCGCCAACCTCGCGACATTGCGGGGAAGGATTTCTCGAAGGCTGTCGTGGCGATGGGGACGGACCGGGCTATTGCGATCGGCGAAGCACGCGCGGGCAAACTCTCGCCTGTTCGTGTCTTTCAATGGGATTAGGAGCCCGATAGACGATGTCGATTACGGCAGAACGTAAAGCCGAACTGATCAAGGAGTACGCCCGGGGCGAAAACGACACCGGGTCGGCTGAAGTGCAAGTTGCGGTGCTGACCGAGCGTATCGCGAACCTCACCGAGCACTTCAAGACTCACAAGAAAGACAACCACTCTCGCCGTGGCCTGCTGAAGCTGGTGTCCCAGCGTCGGCGTCTTCTCGATTATCTGAAGAAAATCGACGAAGACCGCTACAAGGCGATTGTTCAAGCCTTGGGTCTGCGCCGCTAAGCGCAATCCAGAGGAACGCCGGCCGCCAGTGGGTGAGCCGGCGTTTCCTTATCCGGCGCTCGCAATCCGGCGACGCCGAATTACGACCGTACGAACGAGAGATACATGTTCGATATCCAAACCGAAACGATTGAATGGGCCGGCCGTACGCTGACCCTCGAAACCGGCCGCATGGCGCGTCAGGCGAATGGCGCGGTGCTCGCCACCTATGGCGAAACCACCGTCCTCGCGACGGCGGTCGCGATGAAAGACGTCAAGCCGGGCGTGGACTTCTTCCCGCTGACCGTCAACTACCAGGAAAAATACTTTGCCGCCGGCAAGATCCCGGGTGGCTATTTCAAGCGCGAAGGTCGTCCGACCGACAAAGAGACGCTGACCTCGCGCCTCATTGACCGTCCGATCCGCCCGCTCTTCCCCAAGGGTTTCAAGAACGACACCCAGGTGATGATCACCGTGCTCAGCCACGATCTGGAAAATGATCCCGATGTGGTCGGCATGATCGGCGCCTCCGCCGCCCTGTGCCTGTCCGGTCTGCCCTTCCTGGGCCCGATCGGCGCCGCGCGCGTGGGCTACAAGGATGGCGAGTACATCATCAACCCAACCGTCGCCGAGATGGACGACACCGAGCTCGACCTGGTGGTCGCCGGTACGTCTGACGCGGTGATGATGGTGGAATCCGAAGCCAAAGAGCTGTCGGAAGAAACCATGCTGGGCGCCGTGATGGCGGGCCATGACGCCTTCCAGCCGGTGATCGACATGATCATCCGTCTGGCCGAGAAAGCCGCGAAAGATCCGTGGGAATTCGAGCCGGAAGATCATTCCGAGCTGGAAGCCAAGGTGAAGGGTCTGGTCGGCGACGAGATCGCCAAAGCCTACACCATCACCAACAAGACCGAGCGTCAGGCTGCGGTCTCTGCGGCGAAAGAGAAAGCCGTTGCGGCTCTGGCCGTGTCCGAAGAGAACCCCGAGGGCGTCGACATGGTCGTGCTCAAGGACGTTCTGAAGGGCGTGGAAGCCAGCGTCGTGCGCGGCGGCATCATCAAGACCGGCAAGCGCATTGACGGCCGCTCGCTCGATCAGGTTCGCCCGATCGTGTCCGAAGCCACCGTCCTGCCGCGCACCCACGGTTCTGCGCTGTTCACCCGGGGTGAAACGCAGGCTCTGGCGGTCGTGACCCTGGGCACCGGCGAAGACGAGCAGTTCATCGACGCTCTGACCGGCACCTACAAGGAACGCTTCCTGCTGCACTACAACTTCCCGCCCTATTCCGTCGGCGAGACCAGCTTCCGTCTGGCTCCGGGCCGTCGTGAAATCGGCCACGGCAAGCTCGCCTGGCGCGCGCTGAACGCTGTGATGCCGAACGCGGAAACCTTCCCCTACACCGTGCGTCTGGTGTCCGAGATCACCGAATCCAACGGCTCGTCCTCCATGGCGACCGTGTGCGGCGGCTCTCTTGCGCTGATGGATGCGGGTGTTCCGATCACCCGTCCGGTGTCCGGCATCGCCATGGGCCTGATCAAGGATCCCGAAGGCGTCGCCGTTCTGTCCGACATTCTGGGTGACGAAGATCACCTCGGGGACATGGACTTCAAGGTGGCGGGCACCGAAGAAGGCGTCACCAGCCTTCAGATGGACATCAAGATCGCCGGCATCACCAAGGACATCATGCAGACCGCGCTGAACCAGGCGAAGGGCGGCCGCATGCACATCCTTGAAGAGATGAACAAGGCGCTGACCGGCGCCCGCGAGGCTCTGAACGAGCACGCGCCGAAGATCGAGACCATCCAGATCCCGACCGACAAGATCCGTGACGTGATCGGGTCTGGCGGCAAGGTCATCCGCCAGATCGTCGAGGAAACCGGCGCGAAAGTGGACGTCAACGATGAAGGCCTGATCAAGGTCTCGTCTGTGTCTGCGGACTCCATCAAGGCGGCGCTCGACTGGATCAAGGGCCTGACGGCTGAGCCGGAAGTGGGCGAGATCTACAAGGGCAAGGTCGTGAAAGTCGTCGATTTCGGCGCCTTCGTGAACTTCTTCGGTCCGCGTGACGGCCTCGTGCACGTCTCGCAAATGAAGAACGAACGCGTGGGTCACCCCAAGGACGTGGTCAGCGATGGCCAGGAAGTCTGGGTGAAGCTTCTGGGCTTTGACGATCGCGGCAAGGTGCGCCTGTCGATGAAAGTCGTCGACCAGGAGACCGGCGAAGAGATCGCGGAAGAGGCCGGCGAGGACTAATCCTCCCCTTCTGATCGTGAGATCAAAAGAAACCCCGCCGGAGCGATCCGGCGGGGTTTTTTGTTCAGCCAACCTGTTTGCGGGAGAGTTCTTTCTGCCCCGGCGCTGCGATGCTCAGGGCGCGCTCGCTCAAGGGTGTGATCGCAGAGCGTGGCGGTAAGGTTGCAGGTACCTGAATATCCGTCGCTAGTCCCATAACTTGTAAGAGCTGGATGAAGCGGAACCCCGGATCAAATTGCCCCGGATACAGTCCATGTCGTGCGGAGGCGGGAAATGCATGGTGATTGCAGTGCCAGCTTTCGCCCATCGTGGGGATGGCGAGCCAGCCGATATTGTACCCTTGCACGGCGGCGTCCTCGACATGCCAGTCCTGATGGCCGTCACGATGGGCGACATGCGCAATATACCAGTGCATGGTGAAGCAGACGGCGACCCGGCAGATCACACCCCATACGAGCCAGGGCATGCCCCCGATCAAGAACAGAATGATCGCGACGGGAATCTGATGCAGCATCCATGTCTTTTCGAGAAACCGGTAGAACGGATCATCGCTGATCCCCGGTCCGGCGTCGAACTTGGGCGGCTTGTCAAAGATCAGTCGGAAATTGAGGTAGTAAAATCCGTCCACCAGAACCGAACGCTTGTGAGACAGGAACCAGTGGCAATCTTTCTGTCTTTGCGCCCAGTCGCGGATGTCGTGCAGGCCCACCGTCCATAGAGGGCCGCCCATTCCGACGAGTACGCCCACATAGACCATGAGATATTCAAGCCATTTCGGACATTTGAAGGTCTGATGGATCAGGCGGCGGTGGAAGCCGACAGAGTGTCCGACACAGAGCGTGAAGCCGGACAAGGCCAGAAAGACGACGAAGGCGTCCCAGGTGAAATAGAGTGGCCCCAGCACTAGGGCGCCGATCAGGAAGGACATGTTCCAGATTGATCTCGGAGCGTCCCAGACCAGCCGTCCGCGACTGGGGTCCGCCTCTTCAAGTCCTGAGAGCGAACCGACCTTGAAAGCTCCGCTCGCAGCTTCACCCTGCACTACGCTCATGCTTCATCCTCTTCATCGCGGAGTTTGAGCTTTCTCTCAGCGGCGAGGGCGCGCGCCTCGGGGCAGAATGGCGTCAGGAAGGCGTACAGGCTGTTGGCCAGATTGTCGGCGGCGATTGAGTAGATCACCTCCTGACCGCGCTTCTGGCGATGCAGCAGCTTGGCGTCATGCAAGATCGCGATGTGCTTGGAGATGGAGGGCATCGCCATGTCGAAGTGGGAGGCGATTTCGCTCACCGTCATCGGCCCACCAGCGAGATGATTGAGAATCCGGCGGCGCGGAGTTGAAGAGAGAGCTTTGAATGCGCGTTCCATAGCTATTTTCCTAAATAGGAAAATATGAAAGTCAATCCTCCCCTGTCCCTTTTTCGAGGCTCGGGGTCGGCTGACGGGCGGGGGAATATCCTGCTCCTTACCAATCCGTCATTCTACGGACAGGCCATCCTCCGTTACACTCTAACCTGAATGCGAAATCGCAAGTCAGGGGAGGGCTTTATGTCCACACTTATTCGCGCCGCTCTGGGCGGCGTTCTGGTGCTGAGCGTCAGCGCCGGAGCCGCCATCGCCCAGGACGGCTATCGCCTGCCGCCGCAGGACATTGTCGACATTGTCGACGCGCCGCCTTCACCGTTCACCTCGCTGTCGCCGAACAAGCGCCATCTGCTGCTGCTCGAACGCGAGGGCCTGCCGCCGGTCTCTGAACTGGCGCGCCCGATGGAGCGTCTCGCCGGCTTGCGTCTGGATGCCGAGACCAATGGCCGCCACGGCCCGCGTTCGGTGGTCGGCCTGTCGGTGATCGATCTTGAAACCGGTGAAGAAACCGACATTGCAACGCCCGATGATGTGGGCCTGTCGAGCTTCAGCTGGTCGCCGGACGGCTCGAAAGTCGCCTTCCTCGTCACCGATGAGGACTCCATCGGCGTCTGGGTGGCCGACATCGCCAACGGTCGCGCCCGCGCGATCATCCCAGAGGGCGTCAATGCGGTGTTCTCCGCGCTCGACTGGATGAATGACAACGAGACGCTTCTCGTGACGCTGGTGTCAGACGAGCGCGGCCCGAGCCCCGAGCGCGCGCGCGTGCCGAACGGTCCGGTGATCCAGCAGGCGAACGGCTATGAAGCGCCGGTGCGCACCTATCAGGACCTTCTGGGCGATGCCGATGATGCGGCGCTGTTCGCCTGGCTGGCGGAAAGCCAGATCGTGTCCGTGGATGTGACAGCGCGTCGCCCGCGCCCGCATCCCATTGGCGAGCCGGGCCTGTACTATTCCGTCGAGCCGTCTCCGGACGGGGCGTATCTGCTCGTTGATGAGCTGAACGCCCCCTTCTCCTATGATGTGCCGTGGTCGCGCTTTGCCGAAACCACGGAAGTCTGGACCGCGGGCGGTGATCTGGTGGCGGAAATCGCCGATCACCCCATTGCGGACGGCGTGCCGATCGGCGGCGTCATCACTGGCCGTCGCTCCATCGAGTGGCAGGCGTCCGACGCCGCGCGCCTGATCTGGGCCGAAGCGCTGGATAATGGCGATCCGCGGGTTGAAACCGATCAGCGCGACAGCGTCTGGGCGCTCAATGCGCCGTTTGATGGCGAGCCGGTCGAGATCGCCCGCTTCGAGGATCGCTATTACGGCACGCGCTTCACCTCTGAAGGCCAGTTCGGCATGGCGAGCGAGTATGATCGCGACACCCGTGAAGTGCGCACCTGGCTGGTGGACTTTGCGCCGGATGGGGCCGAGCCGCGCCTTCTGGAAGAGCGCTCGATCCAGAACAGCTATGACGATCCGGGTTCGCCGCTGAGCACCCGAAACGCCTATGGCCAGTCCGTGGCGGCGGTGATTGATGGCGCGATGTATTTCACCGGCGATGGCGCGAGCCCGGACGGGGATCGTCCCTTCCTGCGCCGCGTGGATTTCGACACCTTCGAGATCACCGAGCTGTGGCGCAATTCGGGGGAGAATTATGAAGAGGTCATCGACATCCTGTCTGATGACGGCTCGCGCTTCCTGACCTCTTATGAGGACCCGCAAACCCCGCCGAACGTCTATCTGCGCGAGGGGGATGAAGCGCGGGCGATCACCGCGTTCGAGAACCCCTATCCCCAGCTCAACGCCATCCGCAAGGAGCTGATCACCTATGAGCGCGAGGATGGCGTGCCGCTGTCCGCCACGCTCTACCTGCCGGCCGATTACGAAGAGGGCGATAAGCTGCCGCTTCTGATCTGGGCCTATCCGCTGGAGTACAATTCCGCCTCTGACGCCGGTCAGGTGCGCGGCTCGCAATACCGCTTCTCGCGGGTGGCGGGCACCAGCCCGCGCTTCATGGTGACCCAGGGCTATGCGCTGTTGGAAGACGCCACCATGCCCATCGTGGGCGATGATCCTGAAACGGTGAACGACACCTTCGTCAGCCAGCTGGTCATGTCCGCTGAGGCCGCCATTCGCGACAGCGTGGAGCGCGGCTATGGCGATGGCGAGCGGGTCGCAATCGCGGGCCATTCCTATGGCGCGTTCATGACGGCGCACCTTCTGGCGGGGTCAGACCTGTTCCGCGCGGGCATCGCCCGTTCAGGCGCCTATAACCGCACGCTGACGCCGTTCGGCTTCCAGTCCGAACGCCGCACCTATTGGGAAGCGCCGGAGTCTTACTACCGGCTCTCCCCCTTCATGCATGCGGACGATATCGATGAGCCCATGCTCATGATCCACGGCCAGATGGACAATAATTCGGGCACCTACCCGATCCAGTCAGAGCGCATGTTCGCGGCGGTCAAGGGCAATGGCGGCACCGCCCGTCTCGTCATGCTGCCTTATGAAAGCCATGGCTATCGGGCGCGCGAAAGCGTGCTGCATGTGCTGGCGGAATCCATCGACTGGCTGAACACCTATGTGATGCCCGAAGAGCCGGTGGTCCCGCACGTGCCCGGTCAGGGCGAGCGCGAAGCGGAATAACCGCTTTGGCCTGACGCAAAAACCCCGCCGGAGCGATCCGGCGGGGTTTCTTTTTTTGGCGTTGGCGGCGTCAGCCTAGAAGCTGGCCTGAACACCCAGGGTGATCACATTGGTGTTCGCATCGCTTTCCGACCAGCTCTCGCCGGACGGCAGATTGCCGCCGGACAGGAAGTTGAGCGGTACCCAGCCTTCGGTGCGGATCAGCTCGCCGAACAGATTGACCGACGGGCTGATGAAGTACGAACCGCCCAGCACCCACTGGTCCTGTTTCTCCCACGGCGCGCCAGCGTCGCCGGAGATGAAGCGGCTGAATTCGAACGAGACCGCAAAGTCCTCGGTCGAGCTGATGTCGAGCCAGTAACGGCCGCCCAGGGTGAAGGATTCCGGCGCCACGGCTTCAAAGGCGGAATAGATCGGAACCGGCGAGGCCGTGCCCGGCCAGTCTTCGGTGGTTCTGGCGTACTCGCCCAGAAGCTCCATCCGGCCCAGATCCGCGCGGGCATAGACCGCCCAGCCCGGATTGTTGTCGCTGCACGGATTGAAGTGGAAGACCGGATAGGCCTGGCAATAGGCGGTGGCTTCGGTGTAGCTCGCGCCCGCCATCAGCGTGCGATCCTCGCCCAGATCGGCGGTGTAGTTCACATCCACGGCGAAGTTGTTCACGCGGCTGGGGACATTGGTGTCCTCGACCGGGGCGTTGTGGGCGCGGAATTGCGAACCGCCCTGGATCGCCATGGCGCGCACATGCAGGCCATTGTTGTAATAGCCCACGAGACCGCCCGTCGCGAGACCGGCGAACGCATGCCAGTTGGTGGAGTTGGTGAACGGGCTGACGGTGTCATTCAAGCCGAAGGGCGTGTCCATCTTGCCGATGGCCGCGTACCAGGGGGTGCGCTCGAGATCGCCGAACAGCACGAAGGCGCGGCGCAGCTGGATCTGGTTGCGGTTGATGTCGGTCAGCGTGCCCGAGCCGAAGCTCTGCTCGGGGTCAAACAAAAGCTCTGAATAGAGCGTGATCGAGTCCGACATCCGGCCGGTGACGGCCAGCTGGGCGGAGTGGATCACAAACTCCGACACCGTCTCGCCGATCTGGTTGGACGAGGTCGGGTGACGCATCAGCCAGCCGAACTTGGTGTTGGAATTGCTTTCCTGATAGTTCGCCAGGGCGGTCACATCACCGCTCAGCGTGACGCGGCGGTTCAGATCGCCATTGGCGGCGGCCTGCAGCACAGTCAGCGGGCGGGTGTTCACGCCTTCGGCGTGATCCAGGATCTGATAGCCGTATTCGGGGCTGATCCCGACCAGGTTCTGGTGGAAATCATCGCCGTGATGATCGCCATGACCGGCGTCATGATGGCCGCCCTCATGATGGGCGGTCTGCATCGGCGCATCGCCATGATGGCCGGGCGCCGGGTGCGCCATGGAGGGCGCTGCGGGCGCGTCCACTTGCGGCAGCAGGCCTTGAGCCTGCATGACTTCGAGCAGCTGGCGGTTCATGGCTTCAAGCTGTTGAACGCGCGCTTCCAGCTCTTCGATGCGCGAATCGTCGTCGGCCAGGGCCGGCGCGGCCAGACCCAGCGACAGCAGGCTCACGCCCGCGATCAGTGCGAATTTCATGTGGTGTCCCCAAAGGATTAAAGGAGCGCTGTCCCGGCGCTCTGAAAAGAAGGGCCTAGCCCTTGTGCGGTTAATAAAAGTTATATGATCGCACCGCTACTGCGGTCAGACAGCGGCTCTATAGCCGCGGCTGACGGGCAGGGTGCGTCCGTCTGACAGGCGCGCCTCCGCGTCGCCATCGCCTGTGGGGACAAGCTCTCTAATGGCGGGGCGACAGGCAATGTGCGAGCGATGAAGGCGCACCGGGTCCGCCCCTGCAGATTGCAGCAGGCTGATCAGCCGGGTCAGGGTCATGCGCGCCAGATGCTCGCCCGCTCGGGTGCGCACCTCGACATAATTCCCTGCGGCGCTGGCGCTGAGAATCTCGCTGGCGGGCAGGCGGATCTCGCGCCCGCCGCTGCGCAGGGTGATCACATGATCGGTGCGGGCGTCCTCGCGCGCCGCCTTCAGGCGCTGGCGGGCGTCTTCAAGCTCGCGGAACAGGGCCAGCATCGCCAGCATCAGCGCATAGGACAGGGCGTCCTTCCTGAATTCATAGCCGAACTCGCCCAGAACGCCGCCCAGTCCTTCATAGTCAAAACCGAACAGCGGCGGCCAGAGCAGTGTGCGCAAGCCGTTCATGACGCTCACATGGACAAGGGAAAAGGCAAGCGCGCCCAGAACATGCACGGGCAGGGCGGTGCGCCAGCGCTCCAGCGAGACCGGGAAGCGCCGCTCCAGCAAGGCGACGGGCGCAAACAGGGCGATGATCACAAGATTGCTTGTGGCTTCCAGCGTCAGGGCGCGCAGCCAGCCCCCGCCTTCGCCCGCCCGACGCCATTCCTCGGCCAGGGACAGGCCGTTCACCAGCCAGAAGCCCAGGGTGACCAGGGCGAAGACCAGCAGGGTCTGGCGCAGGACGCGGCGTTCGAGAGCAGGGGTTTGCATGGGACGATCATGCCAAGCTCTACGCCATCGAGCCAGTGCGGGGCTGCGTCATTCGTCCCTGAAAGGCCGCAATTCATCCCCGACCCGCAGACGCCTGTCCCCGCAGGCCGTCTTTCGCCCCGCTCCGGTGGGCGTCGGACATGCGGCGGGTCAGAAGGTTGGCCGGATCGATTGGGAGACGACAAATGACTGAAACCGGACCTCGAGCGATGGCGGCCCCCACCCGTCGCCATGATCTCGATTGGCTGCGCATCATCGCGTTCGGCCTTCTGGTGCTTTACCATGTGGGCATGTTCTACGTGCCCTGGGGATGGCATGTGAAAAGCGTTCACGCCGGCTCGGGCGCCGAGCCTTTGATGAGCCTTCTGAACCCTTGGCGGCTCGCTTTACTGTTCTTCATTTCCGGGGTGGCGTTCCGCTATCTGTATGACAAATCCGGCGGATGGAAATTTGCGGGCGAGAGGACCTGGCGACTGCTGCCCGTCATCGTGTTCGGCATGCTCGTGGTGGTCATGCCCCAGACCTATTTCCAGCTGCGCGAAATGGGCGAGATCGAACCCGGAATTCTGGCGTTCTGGCCGCACTACATCACCGATTGGGAGATCGCCGGAATCGCCGTGCCGACCTGGAACCATCTGTGGTACGTGGTCTATCTGTTTGTGTACGCGCTGGTGCTGGCGCCGCTCATGGGGCTTCTCAAGGCGTTTGGCCGGGGCCCCGGCGCGGTGCTGGGCCGGATCTGGGACAGCCGCTTCGGCCCGCTTTTGATCATCGGGCTCGGTTTCGCCCCGATGATGGTCTACCGGGTGTTCCTGACGCCGCACTTTGACGTCACGCACAATCTGGTCTGGGACTGGGCGAACCATGCCTACAGTTTCACCTGTGTGCTGTACGGGTTCTTCGCCGCCAAGTCCGAGCGCTTCTGGCGCGGCGTCGACCGGGCCTTGCCGCTGGCGCTGGGCCTGACGGTCGTGCTGGGCGTTGTGCTGACCCCGGTCTGGGCGCTGTATTGGGATCAGGTCGCAGAACATGCCGTCCCGCTCTGGCTCGCTCGCGCCGGACGCGTTCTGTATGCGTGGTCGATGATCGTGACGCTGCTGGGCCTTGCCCGGCGCTTCCTGAATACGGACGGCCCGGTGCGGCGCTATCTGACCGAGGCGATCTTCCCGGTCTACATCCTGCACCAGACCATCACCGTGGCGGCTGGATACGCCCTGACCCGGATGGGCCTGGATGTCTGGACCGAGTTCGTCCTTTTGACGCTGATCACCTATGCGGGTTCCTTTGCCGGGTTCGAGATCATCAGGCGCATCAAACCCTTGCGGCCCCTGTTCGGGCTCAAGCTCTGATCTGCGCGCCCTGCATGACGGTCATGCAGGGCGTTCGCTTTTTTGAGCGTAGGCGATCCCGTCTCACGTGTGATATTTTCCGGATCGGCCGACGGACAGCGAATGCGCGCGCGTATTCAGACTGAACACGGTCTGGATCAGGAACGGGATGAGCGCAGAATTCTGGCGTGCGATCGAGCGCGATTTTAACGAGGGACGCTATCAACGCGTTCTGGACGGCCTGCGCCCTCTGATCACTCACCCTCAACCCGGCCTTCAGGCGTTCAAGGTCTTTGGGGCTGCTGCCATCGCGCTGGGCGATTATCCGTCTCTGGGATGGGCGCTGGGCGAGCGGTCCCGGTTGGCCCCAGATGACGCCCGGCTTGTGGTCGAGGTCTGGGCGCTGGAAGCGGCCCGACGTGAGCAGATGGAGTTAGCCGCCCGCCTGATGCAGCAGCTCTATGATCAGGGCTTGCGCACGCCGGGCGCGATTTCCCGTCTGATCCGCTGGTCCATCGCTTCGTCGAATGTGGCGGGTTTGAAGCGTGTCGCCGAAGCGGCGCTGGGTGATCATCCGGGCCAGCTCGACCTGATGGAAGCGGTCGCCCAGCTTCACCTGGTGCATGGCGAGAAACAGCAGGCCGCCTGTCTGGCGCACGCCATACTGGCGCTGTCGGCCGGGCATGTGCTGGCGTTTGATATTCTGGCCGAAGCCGAGCCGGATCTTGTCCCTGCTGAGCGGATTGCGCAGTTTGAAGCGCTTGAACCGGGGCTCGCTACCCGGTCCGATCCGGCGGCGGCCACTTTGGGGTTTGCGCTGGGGCGGGTGCATGAGGCACAGGGCCGGCTTGCTCAGGCCTGGGCGGCCTATGAACGGGCCAATCACACCCAGCGCCGGACGCTCGCCCGCGCCGGCGCGCCGGTATCCCTGAGCCATGTGCTGATGGCCTGGGAGCGCGCCCGAGCGTTGCAGGAGACGTCGGTGAATCTGCCTCGCTCTGTGCGGTCAGACGGCCCGCGCCCGATCTTCATCATTGGCGCGCCCCGATCGGGCACAACGCTGCTTGAAAGGATCCTGCGCGGTCATTCCGCGATCACCGGCTATGGCGAGCGTCAGTACATGGCGTCAGCCTTCGATCAATTCTGCGCGCTCGACCCGGCAAGCCGGGACACAGTCTGGCCCGATCTGCGCGACCGCTGGCGGTCGGCGTATCTGGAGCGGGGCGCGGCGCAGACGCCCTTCATTCTGGACAAGCTGCCCTCAAACCTTGAGCGGGTGGCGTTTATCCGGGCGCTCTTTCCCGACGCGGTGTTCCTGCATTGCTCTCGCAGTGTCGAGGATACGGCGGCGTCGCTGTTCACCAATGATTTCGGCTTCCGCCACGGCTATTCGACGCGCTGGGCGGATGCGCTGGGCTTTGTCCGGCACGCGAGCGCCGTCGCCGCCTATTGGCGCGCAGCGGGCTATGAACTGATCGATGTGAGCTATGAAGCGCTGGTGGCCGACCCCGAAGGGGTTCTGAAGCCCGTGCTGGATCGATTGGGCCTTGGCTTTGAGCCGGGCTGTCTGAGCGAGCCCGATCCCAATGAGCCGGTCTTCACCCTCAGCCGGTCCAAGGTCAGGAACGCCATCGAGGCGCGCGCGATCGGCCGGTATGCGCGGTTTGTCGAGGCGGGCGCGAAACCGGGCGCCGAAGCGCCCGGTCTGCAAGGCGAGGGCCTTTAGGCCTTACTCGTCGATATCAGGCACGGCGACGGCGTGGAAGCCGGCGTCCACGTGCAGAACCTCGCCGGTGCACGACTTGCCCAGATCACTCAGCAGGTAGAGCGCGGAGCCCGCCACGCCTTCCATGGTGGTGTCTTCCTTGAGCATGGACCAGTCCTTGCCGGTCTTCATCAGCGTGCGGCCGCCTGATATGCCGGCCATGGCGAGCGTGCGCATGGGACCGGCCGAGATGGCGTTCACACGGATGCCCTGCGGGCCCAGATCACGCGCGATATAGCGGGTAGAGGCCTCAAGCGCAGCCTTGGCGACGCCCATGACATTGTAGTTGGGCACAACGCGCTCGGACCCCAGATAGGTGAGCGAGACCATGGCGCCGCCGCCCTCTTCCCTGGACGGCATCAGCGCGCTGGCGCGCTTGGCGGCGTCCACGAAGGAAAACGCGGAAATGTCCATGGCGCGCTGGAAACCCAGACGTGTGGTGTTGTGGGTGAAGCTGCCTTGCAGCTCGTCCTTGCCCGCAAAGGCGATGGCGTGGACGAGGAAGTCGAGCTTGCCCCATTTGGCTTCGAGCGCCTTGAAGCAGGCGTCCATGGACTCGTCATTGGTGACGTCGGCGGTCACCATGAACGGCTCGTCGCCGAGGCTCTCCACCAGCGGACGCACGCGCTTTTCCAGCGCTTCATCCTGATAGGAGAACGCCAGCTCGGCGCCCTGGGCATGCAGTTGCTGGGCGATGCCCCAGGCGATGGAGTTCTTGTTGGCCACGCCCATGATCAGGCCGCGTTTGCCCTTCATCAGCGTGCCGGTCGGAAACTCGTTATCGGCCATGGCCGTCCCCTTCTTGGTCTTGTGGGCGCCCGTTCAAACCGGCGCAAACTGGATGGACGGCGCAGCGCTGGTGCTGGCTGCGCCCGGTGTCATGGCTCGCTGATAGCCCAGACCGGGCCGGGGTGTCGAGATTGACTGAGACGTGATAGCCGACACAGCGTTTTGGCGTTGGTTAAACTTTAGCCGTCATGTCAGAATACTCACGGGGTCGGCGACGAAACGCCGGGTGGGCGTGTGTCGCAAGTCAGGACTGTTGAGGACAAGCATGAAAGCCACTCCAACGCCGCGCTCGGTCGCTATTCCGAAGCGCTTTGGCAATCTGGATTGGGCGAGCGTGTTCGCCGCCATCATCTACCCCGCCCTGGGTGTTCTGGGCCTCGTCATCGCCTTTACCCTCGGCCTCGCGCTTGAGGGGCTGACGCTGCACTGGTGGTATCCGGTGCTGGCGCTGTTCGTGGGCGCCGTCACGCTGGTGATCTGCAATATGGGCATCGGCGTGCTCCATCGCGTCTGGCAGCACAAGGCCGGCGAGCTGAAAGCCCCCGCCCAGGTGATCACCGCGATCAACTGCGTCATCGCCATGCAGGGCAAACTCAAGGACTGGGTGAACTATCACTCCCAGCATCACCGCCTGTCCGACAAGCCCGGCGATCCGCACAACCCGCATGAAAGCAAGCTGTGGGCGTGGATGGGCTGGCTGATCTTCCGCGATCCCAATGATCTGCAGCGTCCGACCGCCATGTGGCTGAAGGATCTCAAGACGGTGCAGATTCTTGACCGTCACTATTCGCTGATCACCCTTCTGGTGCATCTGGTGCTGCCCGCGGTCATCTATCTGACGGTCTGGGCGATGGGCGGCTCCTTGCTGCTGACCTTCATTCTGCACGCGTCGGCGGTGACCGCGCGCGCCATCCAGTTCCACGCCACCATTCTGGGCGTGAATGTCTTTGGTCACCTCAAGACCCCGCTCTGGGCGGATTACCTTCTGGCGATCCTGACGGGCGGCGAGGCGTTTCACGATCACCACCATGACGAGCCGGTCAGCGCGCTTCACCTGCCGCGCCGGGGTCTGTTCAATCGCCTGATCGATTACAACGGCACGACGCTTCTGGTGTTCGAGAAGCTGCGCTGGGCCAGCAATCTGAAGATTGCACCGCAATTCAGCGTCCCGGCGCGCATCACGGCGGCCTGAGAAAGCGATCGTTAACCCCAGCTTCACGATAGAGGCGGTCTGCTGAGCGAAGCGGGCTAGGGTCAAACCTGTCCGCAGCGTCAGGAGGGGAAGATGCCGCGCGAAACGTCGATCCTGTTTGTGTGCACCGGCAATATCTGTCGCTCGCCCACGGCGGAAGCTGTCGCCAAGGCGATGGCGGAGAAAGCCGGCAAGGATCTGGTGCTGGATTCCGCCGGCACCGGAGACTGGCATGTGGGCGAACGCCCCGATCCGCGGGCGGTGAAGGTCGCCCAGGCGCGCGGCTATGACCTGTCAGGCATCACGGCGCGGGCGATCACCGATGAGGACTTCATCCGCTTTGATCATCTGATCGCCATGGATGACGGCCACAAGCGCTGGCTGGCCGAGGCGCGCAGCGGACGGCAACTGCCCGAAACCAAGATTTCCCTGCTGATGGACTGGTCGGTCGGCCTCGCCCGCACCTCCATCCCCGATCCCTATTACGGCGAGGACAAGGATTTCGAGCGCATGCTCGACCTCATCGAGAAGGGCTGTCAGGGCCTGATTTCAAGGGTGTGAGGGTAAGGTGAGCTGAAACCCCGGCCAAGCGCAGCGTAGAGCCGGGGCCTCCATCAGGATAAGGCGCTTTATGCGGAACAAGGTCCCGGGTCTTCGCTTTGCTCGCCCGGGAATTCAGCGATTAACCCCTCACAACCCCATCTGCCTGACGGCCAGATCGCGCATGATCTCTTCCGAGCCGCCGCCGATCGCCATGACTTTCACCTCGCGATAGATGCGCTCGACCGCGCAGCCGCGCAGATAGCCCGCGCCGCCCAGGATCTGCATGGCTTCACTGGCGCAGAATTCGGCGGTCTTGGACGCGAACACCTTGATCCTGGCGAGCTCGGCGGCGGGCATGGCGGCGCCGTTTTCCGTTGCTTGGTTCACCCGCCAGGCCACCATTTGCAGATAGGCGTCCAGCGCATCGATGCGGCCGGACATGTCGGCGATCTTGTGTCGGATGGCCTGATGCTTGATCAGCGGCTTGCCGAAGGTCTCACGCTGCTGGGCATATGTGATCGCGTCATCGAGACAGCGTTTGGCCATCCCCAGACAGCCCGCCGACAGGGTCAGGCGCTCATAGTTGAAATTGTCCATGATCGCGAGAAGGCACAGGCCTTCCTGACCGAGCTGGTAGCGTTCGGGGATGCGGCAGCCGTCAAAATGCAAGGTGGCGGTGTCTGAACACCACCAGCCCATCTTGTTGGTGATCGGGGTGCGGGTGAAACCGGGCGCGTCCGCGGGCACGACGAACAGCGAAATGCCGCCAAAGCCTTCCCCGCCCGTGCGGGCGCCGACCACATACCAGCTCGCTTTCATCCCGCCGGTGATGAAGGTCTTCTCGCCGTCGATCACCCAATCGTCGCCATGCTTGCGGGCTTTGGTGACGATGCGCGACAGATCTGACCCGCCCGACGGTTCGGTCATGCCGAGCGCGCCGCCTTTGCGGCCCGCCACGATGTCGGGCAGGACTTCGCGCTTGATCTCGTCGGAGGCGAGGGAATGGATCGGGCCGGTCATGATGCCGCGCGAGCCCAGTGACGCGTTCACCCCGCCCACGCCCGCATAACCCATGGCGATGCCGGCATCCACGCGCATCAGCGCATCCTCAAAGCCGTTGCCGCCATAGGCCTCGTCAATGCCAAAGCCAAAGAGGCCCAATGCGCCCGCCTTTTCGTGCAAGTCCCACGGAAAATCGCCCGCCTCATCCCATTGATCGCCATAGGGGCTTATCTCGCGATTGATGAAGCCTTCCACGCTGTCGCGGAACGCCTTGCGCTCGGGCGTGTCAAAAGGCCGGGCGAGGGCGGATGTGGGTGCGTGGGTCATGAAGGCCTCCCGAATATGTCTTTTCCCTTATCGTAATAAGGTTGACGTATACGGCAAGCGGTTTGAGACGGACGCGTCGACTTATCCCTCCCCCCTCCCCGAGGGGAGAGGGGAAGACTCTGCATTGCGCTCTGATTTCGCCCTTTCTCTTCCACTCTGCCCGCGCTAACTGCAGCGCCATGACACCGCTCACTCTCGCCGCTTTCGCGGGCGCCATTTTCATCCTGTTCTTCACGCCGGGGCCCGGAAACGTGGCCATGGTGGCGCGGACGCTGGATGCAGGTCCGGTGCATGGTTTTGTCTATGGCGGCGGCATCATCACAGGCGATATTTTCTGGCTGACCGTGGCGATTACGGGCTTGAGCGCGGCGGCGGAAGCGGCGTCGGGCTATCAGGGCCTGTTCTGGATCGCCAAGCTGGGCGGGGCGGCGATTCTTTTGTGGTTCGCCTGGGGCGCGTTTCAGGGCTGGCGCCATCCTGCAACGCCAGACGCCATGATGAAGCCCGTCAGCAAGCGCGGATTGCTCGCCACCTATGCGGCGGGTGTGGCCATGCCGCTCACCAACCCCAAGCCCATCATCTTCTATCTGTCTCTGCTGCCAGCCTTTTTCGACCTCAGCGCGGTGACGCCGGTCACTTACGCCATCATGGTCTCGATCATGCTGGCCATGTATGCGCTGACCGCGACGGTCCATGTGGGGCTGGCGCATAAGGCGCGCGACTGGCTGAAGGCGAAGGGCGTCAAGCGCTGGGCCGATCTCGTCACCGCGGTGATCATGGCGGCTGTGGCGGTGCTGTTGCTGGTGCGCTAGCGCCGGGGCGGAAAAGTCCACACCCAGAGTGTTTTCAAGCATGGTGACAACGCCGCGAACGCGGTAAAACAATGCCATGTCAGAGACACCGAATCAGGAATACGGCGCGGAGTCGATCAAGGTCCTCAAAGGGCTCGACGCCGTGCGCAAGCGCCCCGGCATGTATATCGGCGATACCGATGACGGCTCGGGTCTGCACCACATGGTCTATGAGGTGGTGGATAACGCCATCGACGAGGCGCTCGCCGGTCATTGCTCGCAGGTCACGGTTTGCCTGCATGCGGACGGTTCGGCCAGCGTGACCGATGACGGGCGCGGCATCCCCACCCAGATTCACGCCGAGGAAGGCGTGTCGGCGGCGCAGGTCATCATGACCCAGCTGCACGCGGGCGGGAAATTCGACCAGAACTCCTACAAGGTGTCCGGCGGCCTTCACGGCGTGGGCGTCTCTGTGGTGAACGCGCTTTCGGACTGGCTCGACCTGACGATCTGGCGCAATGGCCGCGAGCACACCATGCGCTTCCGTCGCGGCGATCCCGAGAACGGTCAGGATCTGCGCGAAGTGGGCGACGCAGGCGGCAAGAAGGGCACCCAGGTGCGCTTCATGCCCTCAGAAGAGACCTTCTCCGATATCGTGTTCGAACGCTCGCGGCTCCTGCACCGCCTGCGTGAGCTGGCCTTCCTCAATTCGGGCGTGAAAATCGTGCTGCGCGACGAACGCGAAGCCGAGCCCTTTGAAGAAGTGCTGGAATATGAGGGCGGCGTGGCCGCTTTCGTCAAACACCTGGATCGCACCAAGACGCCGATCTTCCCCGACCCGGTGCTGATCACCGGCGAGCGTGAAGGCGTGACGGTCGAGGCGGCGCTTGAGTGGAATGACAGCTATCACGAGAACGTGCTGTGCTTCACCAACAACATCCCCCAGCGTGATGGCGGCACCCACCTTGCGGGCTTCCGTGGCGCACTGACCCGGGTGATCAACCAGTATGCGGGCAGCTCCGGCATTGCGGCGAAATCCAAGGTGTCCATCACCGGCGATGACGCGCGCGAGGGCCTGACCTGCGTGCTGTCGGTGAAGGTCCCGGACCCGAAATTCTCCTCGCAAACCAAAGACAAGCTGGTCAGCTCCGAAGTCCGCCCGGCGGTCGAGAGCGCGGTCTATGACACGCTGTCAGAATGGTTTGAGGAACACCCGGCCGAAGCCAAGCAGATCGTCTCCAAGATCGTTGAAGCAGCCGCCGCCCGCGAAGCGGCGCGCAAGGCGCGCGAGCTGACCCGGCGCAAATCCGCGCTCGACATCACCTCCCTGCCTGGCAAGCTGGCCGACTGCCAGCAAAAGGACCCGGCGAAATCGGAACTCTTCATCGTGGAGGGTGATTCCGCAGGCGGGTCCGCCAAGCAGGGTCGTCACCGCGAGAATCAGGCCGTGCTGCCGCTGCGGGGTAAAATCCTCAACGTGGAACGCGCGCGCTTTGACAAGATGCTGTCGTCTGACCAGGTCGGCACGCTGATCACCGCGCTCGGCACCGGCATTGGCCGCGACCAGATCGATTACGAAAAGCTGCGCTACCACAAGGTCATCATCATGACCGATGCTGACGTGGACGGCGCGCACATCCGAACGCTCCTGCTGACCTTCTTCTATCGTCAGATGCCCGAGCTGATCGAACGCGGCCACCTCTATATCGCCCAACCGCCGCTCTACAAGGTGATGCGCGGCAAGTCCGAACGCTACCTCACCGACCAGTCCGAAATGGACGCCTTCCTGATCGAGGAAGGCAGCTCGGAAGCCGTGCTGGAGCTGGCCAATGGTGAAAACATCACCGGGCAGGATCTGGCTGAACGGGTGAAGGCCGCGCGCGGCATCGCCCTGTCGCTGGACCGTCTGTCCGCCCGCGCGCCGAAATTCGCGCTGGAAGCCGCCGCCCTTGAGGGCGCGCTGCACCCGGACGCCACACAAGACCAGGTCGACGCTGCGGCTCGCCGCCTTGCCGGGCAAGCTGATGAAGGCGAAGACGGCTGGGTCGGTCAGGTGCTGCCTGAAGGCGGCATCGTGTTCAAACGCGAAGTGCGCGGCGTGGTGGAATCCATCACGCTTGATGACAAGATCCTCGCCAGCCCGGACGCCAAGCGCCTGTCAGAACGGGCCTGGGCCATCCGGGGCGATTATCAGGGTGCAGCCTGGTTCCGTCGCAAGTCCGAGGACACGGAAATCCACTCGCCGAACGCGCTGGTCAGCGCGGTGCAGGCCGCCGGCGCCAAGGGTCTGAAAATCCAGCGCTATAAGGGTCTGGGCGAGATGAACCCCGACCAGCTGTGGGAAACCACCCTCGACCCCGAAGCCCGCTCGCTGCTGCGCGTCTCGGTCACCGAGGCCGATGTGGCCGACGACCTCTTCTCCAAGCTCATGGGCGACGTCGTCGAACCCCGCCGCGACTTCATCCAGGAATTCGCCCTGGAAGCGGAGGTGGATGCCTAGGCGTCTGCGCTCTGCGATCTGATCAAAACCCCGGCCCGGCGCCTGCCTGGCCGGGGTTTTTGTTTTGGGGGGTATTTCTTCAAACCTCACCCCATGTCATTCACCGGTTTATCCGGTGAATCCATGCCGTGACCTGTGATTAGAACAACCGGCATGGATCCCCCGCACAAGGCGGGGGATGACAGGATTGGGGATGATGAGAGCTGAATTCCCGGGCGAGCGGAGCGAAGACCCGGGACCTCCCTCCGCGTAAAGCGCTTTTCCTGCACGAGGCCCCGGCTTGGTCGGGGTTTCAGGACCGAGATGAAGAGCTACAACCCGCCGCCCACGCGGTTTTTCCAATAGCCGACATCCTCGGCGTATTTGCCGACCACCTCGCCCAGCACCTGGTTGAGCTTGAGGGTGTGGAAGCTGATCCATTCGCCCTGGTCGATCTCTTCAAGCGCGCGCATGGAGCTGCCGAGGAAGAAGGCGTAGAGCGCGCCCACCAGAATGAAGAGGACGGGGAAGACCCAGCCCAGCGCAATGATCGTCGCGAACGGGTTGAACAGGCCCAGCGCGGCGGCAAGGCTGAACAGCGCCAGAAGGCCCGCAATGAAGGCGGCCGGCACGAACAGGAGGTAATAGCTGGAGTTCCGCGTGATCTGGAACACCACATTGCGCACATAGCTCTCGATGAAGAAGACGCGCAGAGCCAGCCAGTTGATGTTGAGCGTCCACAAACGCGCCTCGGCGGAGAGCTGTTTGCTGTCGCGCTCTTCACCCACGGTGACCGATTTCGCCCGGCCAATCGCGGTGCGGTAATGGTCATTGAGGCGCGCGCAATAGCGGGTCAGGAAGTTCGCCATCTCCCGCGCGGTATTGCGCTGATAGGGCGCGTATTCGGCGTAATAGAGCGCCCACATGATGAGCGCCGCCAGAATGCACGATCCCGCGCCAAACATCAGCGAATTGAGCGCGCCGGCGGTCGTCTCGCCAAAGAGATCGCCATGCAGCGGGCCAAAGGCGTCCACCACACCCACGGCGTTCAGCACGATATTGGCGATCAGCACGATGGACAGGATGGACGACAGCCAGATCGACAGGCGCCGCACATTGGCGTTCATCAGCTTGCGGGTCTCGTTGAGCATGTAGAGAAGCCCGTGCTCGCTATCGGCGAATTGCTGGGCGATCACCGCGCCTTCCACGTCTTCAAACAGGGCGCGCGGGTCGGACGCGATGGGCACTTGTGAGCCGAGAAACTTGTCCGCCAGCGCGGCGTAATCTTTCGCCAGCGCATCGGTCATTTCTTCAGGCATGCGCATGAAGCCCACCCGAACCGCCATCCATTTGAAGATCAGGCCCTGACGGGAGATGAAGCTCTCCTCGTGCGCAAAGTCATCGCCCAGAGCGCCTTCGAGCAGGGTCTTGTGCCCCGACACCGCCGCCGCCCAGGCGGACGGTCCCATCTCGCTGGCGCGATTGGGGGCGGATTTCTTGCCCAGGCCAAACAGGCGCAGGATCAGCCGGAAGGGGAAGGAGAGCCCGCGTAAAAGGCCGGCGCCCAGGCGGCTCGCATACTGGGTGATGACAAACACCACAAGCGCCAGCGCCAATCCGACCGCCAGCCCGGTGACAAATCCCGAAACGCCCATAAACCCGTCCATTGCTACGCCCCCCTTTGACCCGGCGGTCCCAAGGCGCCGGATCAAAAGGAGTTTAGCCGCTTTTCAAGCGCGAGGCGAGCAATGGTTAATGGGTCTTTACGCTTAGAAGGGGATCCAGTTGCGCTGACGCGAATAGGCCAGATAGCCCACATTGGCGCCCGCGCGCAGGCCGACGCCCGAGCGGATCGGCGCGAGGGTGATGCCGTCGGCGCGCTGATAGTTCACGCCCATGCCCGCCACCAGATAGGCCGAGCCCTCAACGCCGGGAAAGCGCTGATAGAGACGGTCGGTGTCGTTCAGGCGATAGACGAGGGTGAAGACGCGGCTGGCATTGCCCCCGGCGTCAAAGCCCACGGTCGGGCCTTGCCAGTAGACCTTCTGCTGGTCGGTGCTGCCCTTGAGCGTCAGATAGCCTTCGCCATAGCGCAGGCCTACGCCCGCCGCGCCGGAGACTTCTTCGCCCGCGATATAGCCCACGGGGCGACCCAGATCGGCGAAGGTGCGTTCCAGCACCGAGGCGGCGGCTTCGGCGGTGACGCCAAAGAAGTCGGCCACCACATCGACCAGCTCCTCATTGGAATAGGTGTCGATATTGGACTGGTAGTCGCTTTGCGGCGCCGCGGCGTTGGCGCTCTGGGTCGAGGGGCCGCCATTGGTGCTGCACGCGCCCAGGGCCAGCGCCAGAGCGGTGGTGGTGATCAGTGAAAGCGAGGAACGTTTGAACATGGGTATCCTGCCTTTGTATCCTGTTGTCGTCGCCCGGACCCTGAGGGGGAATTGGGGCTGGGGTGAGGCGAAAGGGTGAAGACTGTCTTAACGGGAGCCTCCGAACCCGTCCTTACTGCCAATCTGCTTGGCGAGCGGCCTTCCCAATGCTAACTCCCGCGGCATGAGCACAGATCCGTCCCTGATCCGAAATTTTTCCATCGTTGCGCACATCGACCACGGCAAATCGACCCTGGCCGATCGCCTGATCCAGTTCACCGGCGGTCTCACCGACCGCGAGATGAAGGAACAGGTGCTCGACAATATGGAGCTTGAGCGCGAACGCGGCATCACCATCAAGGCCCAGACCGTGCGTCTGGACTATACCGCCAAGGATGGTCAGACCTACGCGCTGAACCTGATCGACACGCCCGGCCATGTGGACTTCGCCTATGAAGTCTCCCGCTCGCTGTACGCCTGTGAGGGCGCGCTGCTGGTGGTGGACGCGGCCCAGGGGGTCGAGGCCCAGACGCTGGCGAACGTGTACGCCGCCATCGATGTGGATCTCGAGATCGTGCCGGTGCTCAACAAGATCGACCTGCCGGCGGCCGAGCCTGACCGGGTGAAGGCGCAAATCGAGGACGTGATCGGCATCGACGCCTCTGACGCCATCGAGATTTCCGCCAAGACCGGCCTTGGCATCGAGAATGTGCTCGAAGCCATCGTCACCCGTCTGCCCGCGCCGAAAGCCGGCGATCCGGCTGCGCCCCTGAAAGCGCTCCTGGTGGACAGCTGGTACGACCCGTATCTGGGCGTCATCTGTCTGGTGCGGATCATTGAGGGCACGCTCAAGAAGGGCATGCGTGTGCGCCTGATGGGCGCCAAGGCCAGCTATGGCGTGGACGGCGTCGGGGTGTTCACCCCCGCCAAGGAAAACCGCGATGCGCTGGGCCCGGGCGAGATCGGCTTCCTGAACGCCTCGATCAAGCAGGTGCGCGATGCGCGCGTCGGCGACACCATCACCGAGGAAAAACGCCCCACCGACTCCATGTTGCCGGGCTTTGAGCCCGCCGTGCCGGTGGTGTTCTGCGGCCTGTTCCCGGTGGATGCGGCGGACTTTGAAGACCTGCGCGACGCCGTGGAGCGTCTGGCGCTCAACGACGCGTCCTTCAGCTTCGAGATGGAAACCTCCGCCGCGCTGGGCTTTGGTTTCCGCTGCGGCTTCCTGGGTCTGTTGCACCTTGAGGTCATCCGCGAGCGGCTTGAACGCGAATACAATGTGGATCTGATCACCACCGCGCCGTCGGTGGTCTACAAGATGCAATTGACCGACGGGTCAGAGCTTGATCTGCACAACCCCGCCGACATGCCCGATCCGGTGAAGATCGCCTCCATCGCCGAGCCCTGGATCAAGGCGACCATTCTGGTGCCCGACGAATATCTCGGCGGCGTGCTGAAGCTGTGTCAGGACCGTCGCGGCGTGCAGCTGGAGCTGACCTATGCGGGCTCGCGCGCCATGCTGGTCTATGAGCTGCCGCTCAACGAGGTGGTGTTTGACTTCTATGACCGCCTGAAATCGGTCACCAAGGGCTATGCCAGCTTTGATTACCAGTTCATCGAACACCGCGAGGAAGACCTCGTGAAGATGTCGATCCTGGTGAATGAAGAGCCGGTGGACGCGCTGTCAATGATCGTGCACCGCTCGCGCGCCGACATGCGCGGCCGCGCCATGTGCGAGAAGCTCAAGGAGCTGATCCCCCGGCACATGTTCAAGATCCCGATCCAGGCCGCCATTGGCGGCCGCGTGATCGCGCGCGAAACCCTCTCGGCCATGCGCAAGGACGTGACCGCCAAATGCTATGGCGGCGACGCGACCCGGAAACGCAAGCTTCTGGAAAAGCAGAAGGCCGGCAAGAAGAAGATGCGCCAGTACGGCAATGTCGAAATCCCGCAGGAAGCCTTTATCGCCGCCCTCAAGATGGATGACGATTAAGCGCTGGGCGCTATGCGAAACGAAAAAAGCCCCGGCCGATGGCCGGGGCTTTTTTGAATGCTAAGCTTACCGTGCTCTCCTACAGGGAGATTGTTTTCCCTCGACAGATGTATAACTCTGGTTTCGAACACGGGAGGGCAGCATGGCAGATTATGTTTCAAGCGTTAGAATACCAGATCTTCTAATGAAATTAAGGGAAGGTGAGTATTTAGTTCCTCAATTTCAAAGAGATTTCGTCTGGAGTGTGTCTGATATAGGTGCACTCCTTTCGTCTATTATAAGTTCAAGGCCGATTGGAATGTTAACATTATGGGAGCAACCAGATAATTCCGGATTGGAACTAGAGCACGTCAGTATTCCAGACACTTTGATTTCTGGAGATGAATCTCAGGTGTACTTTGGGAGTAATGATGACCGGACAAATAAAAATTATGCCATTTTAGATGGTCGCCAACGATGTACTGCAATCGCTATGGCTTTTGGGGGATTGGCAGCAAATGATGCTAGACGGAAGTATTCTGGTAAATTCTATTTAAATATCAATGATATTGAAGGTAATGAGAGAATCATATTTAAGAAAAAATCAGAAATTGATAAATTCGGTTTAAGTACTCTTGCGGAGTCCATTTCAAAAGGTCTATTTCCTTTCGAAATGGATTTTTCGCAATTTGAAAGCTTGGATGATCAGTGGAAGAATTACGCCCGATGGGTCGCTGATGCTCAGTATTATCCAAACGGGGCTCTCCCGATAAAAGAAGAGTTGGATCGAAGAATATCGATAGTTGATGATGCATTTCAAGGGATAATTAATAGTACACTTGCCGTATATGCTGTACCAAAAAAGTATGATCTTGGTACTATCTGCGAAATTTTCGAAACTTTGAATACGACAGGAACAAAAGTTTCTACTGTCGATCTTATACACTCATGGCTCTATTCGGACACTATTAACGATTTCCCCCACCCATTTAATCTTAGAGATTGGATTAAGGAATTGGGGCAAAGACCAGGAGCTGAAAGCTGGGCAGACCCCAATGACCGGCCGGAGCTAATAGCGCAGTTTGTAACTTCTGCGTACATTGCTGAAAAGAATCCACCGAAAGCGCGCCCAGTAGGAGGTAAGCAAGCAAGCATAACTTCGGTCAAATCTGGGGATTTACTTGCAACTCCCAAAGAGCATTGGAGAGAAATTCAGTCTAAAGAAATAGATTTTGCGCAGTATATTGGAGCATTTCAGGATTGTGTAGCGTCTAGCCCATTCCCTATGGCTAGCTGCCCTTATCCAATTAGTGCGGCCATCTACGTGGGGCTTAGATGGACTAATGATATAGATGCTAGAAGGTGGTCTTTAGACGATCTAAATGCTCTTTATAGAGCATTTTTTTGGAGAAATGCTTTAAGGAGTAGGTACGATCAAGGCTTTCTAACAAAAATGGCATCAGACCAAAATTTTCTTATAGGTATACTTGAGAAAAGAAGTGACTATACGAATTTTGGCGAATGGTCTTCCTACTCTGCGAAAGAATTAGATAAAATTGTGGGCGGGCCTGAAAGTATTTCAGCGATCGCGGAAGGATTATTAGATGCTAAACCAGCTGGTGCTTATGGGAAAGCCTTGCTTTTGCCTGTTTTGACGAATCCGATACGGGATATTCTAGATGTTTCTAAGAAGATTGACTTGATATCTGCCAGTGATGGTAGTTTTGAAGTTCATCACTTGTTCCCTAAGGCTTGGATAAGGGATAATATTTCTTCAAGCATACTGAACTATTGGAATGATAAAAGAAGTGGTGCAGTTAATTCTATTGCAAATTTAACTCCAATGTTAAAAGTATCAAATCAAAAGTGGAGCGCAAAGATACCTGGCAGGGCTCTAGAAGATGCGAATGTTACCCCGGAGTCGCAATCTAAAATATTAAGGAGTCACTTTATTGATGATAAAGGATTTGAGTTATTGCTCCGAGGGCAGGCAGGTTTACCTGAATTCTGGGAGCATAGGGCAAGTTTGATTGCACACCACCTTCATGAATTAACGAGAGTGCAGGCAGTATAAGAATCAACAGCCCCGGCCGATGGCCGGGGCTTTTATGTTCAGGAGCGCGATGATTGCGCTAGTGGCCGTGATCTTCGAGCTCGGGGGTTTGAGGATCAGAGGCCCCGGTTTCACCCTCATCGTCCATCTCGTGACCGTCATGGCTCATGGCGCCCATTTCGGGGTCGAGATCGGGGGCGGCGTCGCGGACAGGCAGGGTGACGGTGAGGGTTTCGCCGTCGGCGAAGGTCAGCGTCACGGTCATTTCGCCGTCTTCAAGGGCTTCAGGGTTCACGCCAAAGATCATCAGATGATCGCCGCCGGGCGCGAGGCTCATCGCGCCGCCTGCGGGGATGTCGAGGCTGTCCACATGGCGCATGCGCATCACTGCGCCATCCATGGCCATGGTGTGCAGCTCGATGGCGTCGGCTTCTTCGGTGAAGGCGCCCACTAGCTGGCCGCCCGGCGCGCCGGCGGTCAGGGTGACAAAGCCTGCGGTCACATCGCGCCCGCCCAGCGGCGCGCGCACCCAGCCTTCGATCACGGCGTATTCGGCGGGCTCGGTGCTGGCCGGCGCCTCTTCAGCGGGCGAGCAGGCGGCGAGCGTCAGAACGCTCAGCGGAGCCAGGGCAAGAAGGGCGCGTTTGAACATGTCATCTCTCCATATGAGACGGGCGAGGTGATCCACCCCGCCCGGTCCCGGTTCGCCTAGACATGGCGAGTTTTTTCAAGCCGCGCAAGCGCCCGGCGTGCGGCGTTTACGCGCCCCAATAGCCCACAAGCTTGCGCACTTCGTCGATCACCGGGCGGGCGGCGGCGCGGGCGCGCTCGGCGCCGTCTTTCAGGATGGCGTCGATTTCGCTCTTGTCGTTGAGAAGGCGGGCATATTCCTCGCTCACCGGGGCGATGTATTCCACCGCGGCTTCTGCCAGCTTGGGCTTGAAGACGCCAAAGCCCTCGCCGCCGAACTCGCCCAGCACATCGGCCACCGACTGGCCGGTCAGCGCTGCATAGAGGCCCACAAGGTTCTTCGCTTCCGGACGATCATTGAGGCCCTCTGCGGTTTCAGGCAGGGGCTCGGGATCGGTTTTCGCCTTCTTGATCTTGCGCGCGATGGTGTCCGCATCATCGTGCAGATTGATGCGGGCATTGTCGCTGGGGTCGGACTTGGACATCTTCTTCGTGCCGTCCTTGAGCGACATGATCCGCGCGCCTGTGGGCAGGATCACGGGTTCCGGCTGGGGCAGGATGATCTCGTCGCCGCCAAAGTCGCGGTTGAAGCGGGCGGCGATGTCGCGGGCCAGCTCCAGATGCTGTTTCTGATCGTCGCCCACAGGCACATGGGTCGCCTTGTAGACCAGGATGTCGGCGGCCATCAGCACCGGATAGGTGAACAGGCCCACGCTGGCGCGCTCGGCGTCCTTGCCCGACCCGGCCTTGTCCTTGAACTGGGTCATGCGCTCCATCCAGCCCATGCGGGCCACGCACTGGAGCACCCAGTTCAGCTCGGCATGTTCAGGCACGGCGGATTGGGCGAAGATGGCGCTGCGCTTGGGATCGACGCCCGCTGCGATATAGGCGGCGGCCACGCCGCGCACCCGGTCGGGCAGCACGGCGGGATCGTAGTCGATCGTCATGGCGTGCATGTCCACGGCGCAGAAAAAGCATTCCTTGCCGCTGTCCTGCATGGGCACCCAGTTCTTCAGCGCGCCCAGATAATTGCCAAGATGCAGGCCGCCAGTGGGCTGCATGCCGGACAGAATGCGTTCGGGGCCGGAATAGGCGGGCGTCGCGTCAGTCATGGGAATTTCCGCTAGAGAACAGGGTTGAAGCCCTGTCTCTTAGCGGGCGCGGGGCCGGGCCTCAAGCGTCCGGGCCGTCCTGGGACTGTTCGAGCGTCCGGGCGGCAGGGGCGGCCTTCACCGGACGCACCGCTTCCATGATCTCGGAAATGCGCAAGGCGCCCGTGGTGACGCAGGCGATGGCGTAGACGCCGCCGCCCGTGGCGACCAGCACCAGAAGCCCCAGAATGGACAGGGCGTCCGCCCCGATCACAGGCGCTGCCGCACGAGTGATCATGGGCAGGGCGCTGGCCAGGGCGAAGACGCTGGCCCCCATGGCGAAGGAGGCGAGGGCGAGACGCGGCAGGCGCTGTTTCAGCCGGGCGTCAAACACCAGATGGCCTTGCCGGATCAGGGTGAAGCCGAGCAGCAGCGCGTTGAGCCAGCCCGCCGCTGACGTGGCGAGCGCGAGGCCCAGAAAGCCCAGCCCGCCAAAGAACAAGGCCAGCGCCAGCACCAGATTGAGCACGACCGAGGCGAGCGCGAACATCATGGGGGTGCGGGTTTCCTCACGCGCGAAGAAGCCCGGCGCCAGCACTTTCACCAGCACGAAGGCCGGCAGGCCCACCGCATAGGCGCAGAGCGCCAGGGCGGTATTGGCGGTGCTTTGGGCGGTGAAGGCGCCGCGTTCGTAAAGCCCTTCCACAAGGCTGTCAGGCGCTGCGAGAAAGGCGACCGCGGCGGGCAGGGTCAGCGCCAGCGACAATTCGATGGCGCGGTTCATGGCGAACTGGCCGCCCGCCTCGTCCCCGGATCGGACCCGGCGGGTCAGATTGGGCAGAAGCGCCACGCCCATGGCGATGCCGATCACGCCCAGCGGCAGCTGATACAGGCGCTCGGCGTAATTAAGATAGGAGCGTGCGCCCACTTCCAGCATGGCGATGGAGGAGGTGACGAGCACATTGATCTGGGTCGCGCCTGCGGCGAGGGCGCCGGGAACACCCAGGGCGATCAGGCGTTTGACGCGGCGGGTCAGACGCGGAAGCCGGAAGGTGATCTTCAGGCCGCTCTTTTTGGCGACCATCCAGAGCAGCAGGGCCTGCAAGACGCCGGACGCCGTAACCCCGGCTGACAGCCAGACCGCCAGTCGGGCGCCGTCGGCGTAATCGAGCGCCAGAATGACGATCAGCACCACGTTGAACAGCATGGGTGCGCCTGCAGCGGCCGCAAAGCGGCCATGGGTGTTCAGCGCGCCGCCAATCAGGGCGGTGAAGGCCATGGTGAACAGGTAGGGCATGGTGATCTGCAAGAGCAGGGCGCCGAAGGCCATCGCATCCGGATCCCCGATGGAGCCGGGGAAGAACACATAGGCCAGCCAGGGGGCGGCGATCTGGAAGATCACCACCACGCTCAGGGTGGCGGTCAGCAGCACGGACAGGGCTTCGGACGCAAAGCGGTCCGCCTCGGCCTGATCTGCGGTCTCCAGTTCGCGGGCGTAAAGCGGCACGAAGGCGGAGTTGAAGGCGCCTTCGGCGAAGATGCGGCGGAAGGTGTTGGGGATGGTCAACGCCTGGAAGAAGGTATCGGCCACGCCGCTGGCGCCGAGATATTTCGCCGTCAGGATTTCGCGCAGAAAGCCAAAGACTCGCGAGGCGAGGGTAAGACCGCTGACAACGCCCAGATTGCGCAAGAGCCGCATGGTCTAGCGCCCTGCGCTGGCAGGTGTGGAGACAAGGCCCTGCTTGGCGCGGTGAACCGCGACCGCTTCCTCGGCGCCGGCAAGTACGTTCATCAGATGCACCTTGATCCCCGCCAGCCGGGCGTCGCCCGAGGGTTTGTGACCGTTTTCCGTGACATAGAAGGTGTCGACGGCCCGCTCTCCATAGCCGTCAATGCGCGCAGCCTCCAGCGACAATCCGATGTCGGACAGTGTTTTCGCCAGAGCGTGCAGCAGGCCGGGGCGGTCCCGCCCGGTCGCCTCGATCACCAGCGCATCATCAGAGGCTTCAAGGTCGAGATTGACCGACGGCGTGACGGTGAACGCCGCTTCGCGGCGACGCACGGGTTTGAGCATGGGCCGGGCGTCCTGGCCGGACAGGCCCTCTTCGGCGGCCGCTTGCACGCTGTCGCGCAAGCGATCCTGAATATAGCTGTCTGACCAGCCAAAGGGTTTGCCGCCCTGTTCCTGTATGTAGAACACGTCAAAGGCTCGGCCGTCGGATGTGGTGGTCACCTGCGCGCCCACCACGTTCGCGCCTTCGCGCGACAGGGCGCCGGCAATATCGGCGAACAGGCCGTGGCGGTCTGGCGTCAGCACCATCACCTCGGTGGCCGAACGGCGCTTGTCCGTGCGCACGCCCACGCTGGTCGCCTGTCCGCGCTCAAAGGCGGCGCGGGCGAAAGCGGCGTGACGGAAACGGTCATCCTCGCCAAATGCCAGCCAGTAGGAGTGATCGAGAACCTCGGTCCAGATGCGGGTGAATTCAGGATCGATCCGCGATAGCGCTTCGTGAAAATGATTGCGCGCCAGCGCGGCCCGCTCGGCCAGACGCGCGCGGGCTTCGGCCTCATCGCGGCGGTCCCCGCCTTTGAGAACGGCCGCCGTGGCCTGATACAGATCGCGCAGCAGCTGGGCTTTCCAGCCATTCCACACGCCCGGCCCCACCGCGCGGATATCCACCACGGTCAGGACCGTCAGAAGGTTCAGCCGGTCCATCGTGCCGACCTTCTCGGCGAAATCGAGCACGGTGCGCGGGTCAGAGAGGTCGCGGCGCTGGGCCACATCGCTCATCTCAAGATGGTTCTCGATCAGCCAGGCGACCAAATCAGTCTCGTGGTCATCCAGCCCCAGACGCGGGCAGACCTGACGCGCGTTCTCCCCGCCCTCAATGCACTGATCGCCCTTGCCCTTGCCGGTGTCGTGCAGCAGCACCGCCAGATGCAGCGCCCGGCGGTGAAGGATTTCCGGCGCCAGCTTTGAAGCCAGCGGATGGTCGGCATTGAGCTTGCCCTGTTCAAGCAGGCGCAGAAGGCCCAGAGCGTTCAGCGTATGCTCGTCCACCGTGAAGCGGTGATACATGTTGAACTGGGTGCGGGCGACAATGTCGCCAAACTCGGGGATATAGGCGCCCAAGAGTCCGGCTTCGGTCATGGCGCGCAGGATGATGCGCGGATCATCGGCATCCATCAGCACGGCAAAGAAGCTGCGCGCGGCGCGCGGATCGGTACGGAAGCGATTATCGATCTGACGCAGGCCGCGGCTAATGGCGGCGACGGCGTCCGGGTGCAGGTCGAGATGGCGCGCGGCGGCTTTCTCAAACAGGCGCAGCATCATCACCGGATCGGTTTCCGGCGCCTGCGGGTCCGCAAAATCAAGCCGTCCGGCGTGCAGGATGAAGCCGCGCTCGGCCAGCTCGGCCTCGTTCGCGACGCCATCAGCGGGCAGGAAGCGCCCGCCGGGCGGGTCCTTGAGTTCATCCGCTTCGAGTTTGGCGCACACCAGACGCGTCAGCGCGCCCACATCGATGGCTTTGAGGAAATAGCTGCGCATGAAGGCTTCAACGCCCAGCTGGTCGTCAGTGTCCTCAAACCCCATGCGCCGTGCGATTTCGGGCTGCAGGTCAAAGGTCAAACGGTCATCCTTGCGGCCCGCCAGCGCGTGCAGATGGAAGCGGACGGTCCAGAAGAAATCCGCCGCGCTGAGATAGCGCTTCACATCGTCGATGGAGAACAGGCCCGCCACGACCCAGCGTTCCAGCGCATCGCCGCCATAAAGGATCTGGGCCAGCCAGCGCAGGGTCTGAAGGTCGCGCAGGGCGCCCTTGCCGTCCTTGATATTGGGTTCGACCGCATAGCGGCTGTCGCCCTGACGGTCCACGCGCTCATCTCGCTCGGCCAGCTTGGCGGCGGCGAACTCGGCGTCGTTCTTGATGCGGATGTCTTCGTCGAACCGGGTGTGCATCTGGCGCACCAGCCGGATATCGCCGGAAATGGACCGCAGATCGAGCAGGGCGGTGCGTTCGGACAGGTCTTCTTTCGCCAAGGCGATGGCTTCATCGAGCGTGCGCACCGCGCCGCCGCCAACCTGAAGCCCGGCATCCCAGATCGCGTACTGGGTCTGCTCGATCACCGCCTGCACATAGTCGGGCGGGTTGTCTGAGGTCAGAAAAACCAGATCGATATCAGACTGGGGCGCCAGCTCGCCAGCGCCATAGCCGCCGAGCGCGCACAGGGCGATGCCCTCGATCGTGTCTTCGGTGTGATCGGAAATGATGGAATCAAACAGCGCCCGCAGCGCGGCGTTCATGACGCCCGACCAGGTGCGCGCCGCTTCCAGACCGCCCTCCGCGCCATTCAGGCGCGTCTCGGCCAGCGCCCGACCCTTTTCGAGATAGCGCTTGAGCCGGGTCATGGCGAGCTGGCGATTGGCGGGTTTGTCCCAGCCGTCACGGGTGGCGGCGGACAATTCGGCGCGCAGGCGCAGGCCATCAAGGCTCGCAGGGAGAGTCGTGGGTCGCATGGTTTGATTTTATGCGAGTGCGAAGGCGGCGTCAGCCTCAGTTTTGGCTCAAGCCCTTAAGCGCATACAGCACGTCCAACGCCTCACGCGGGGTCAGGCTGTCCGGATCAATGCCTTTGAGCCGCTCCTCAACCTCGCTGGGCTTCAATTCCGGCTCAACACTCAGCGCCGAGAACAGCGGTAGATCCGCGAGCGCGGCGGCGGGTGCATCATCGCTTTCGAGCCGGTCAAGGATCTCCTGCGCGCGTTTGACCGCCGCCTTGGGCAGGCCCGCGCGCTTGGCGACTTCAACGCCGTAGGAGCGGTCGGCGGGCCCTTTCTGCACTTCGTGCAGGAAGATCAGCTCGCCCTTCCATTCCTTGGCCTTGAGCGAGCTATTGCCCGCCGCATCAAGTTCGTCCGCCAGCCGGGTCAGCTCGTGATAGTGCGTTGCGAACAATGCCCGGCTGCGATTGACCTCGTGCAGATGCTCCACCGCCGACCAGGCGATGGACAGGCCGTCAAAGGTCGCCGTGCCGCGCCCGATCTCATCGAGGATCACCAGCGCGCGCGGCCCGGCCTGATTGAGAATGGCGGCGGTCTCGATCATCTCCGCCATGAAGGTCGAGCGGCCGCGCGACAGGTCATCGGCGGCGCCAACGCGCGAGAACAGCCGGTCCACAAGGCCGATGCGCGCGGATCTGGCGGGCACATAGAGCCCGGCTTGCGCCAGAATCGCCATCAGTGCGTTCTGCCGAAGGAAGGTGGATTTACCCGCCATGTTCGGCCCGGTGACCAGCATCAGGCGCGGATGCTCGCCCCCCGCGCCATCCAGATGACAGCCATTGGGGGTGAAGCGGCCTTCGCCGGACCGCTCGAGCGCCCGTTCCACGACCGGGTGACGTCCGCCCTCGATATCAAAGGCGAGGCTGTCTTCCACCTGCGGACGCTCCGCGCCGGTTTCTTCGGCCCAGTGCGCCGTGGCGGCGGCCACATCAAGGCTCGCCAGCGCTTCCGATGCGCGCCGGATCGGGGCGTCCAGCGCTTCGATACGGGCGCGAAACGCCTCAAACAGTTCAAGCTCCAGCGCCAGCGCCCGTTCGCCCGCCTGGGCGATCTTCGCTTCCAGCTCGCCCAGTTCGGGGGTGGAGAAGCGCACGGCGTTCGCCATGGTCTGACGGTGGATAAAGGCGTCGTCGCCCATCAGGGCGTCGGCGTTCTTCGCGCTCACCTCGATGAAATAGCCCAGAACATTGTTGTGCTTGACCTTGAGCGCGCTGACGCCGGACCGCTCGGCATAGGTCGCCTGCAAGCCCGCCACGATGCGGCGCGATTCATCGCGCAGGCTGCGGGTTTCATCCAGCGCCGGAATCCAGCCCGGCGCGATGAAGCCGCCATCGCGCGCCAGAAGCGGCGGCTCGGCGACCAGCGCCTGACTGGTTTCCTGCACAAGGCTCGCGAGTTCTGGATTTTGCGCCAGTGACAGGGCGTTGAGCGCCCGGTCGATCAGGGCGGGCGGGGCGTTCAGCGGGTCCTTGGCGAAGCCTGCGATCAGCTTCTCGCCTTCCTTAAGGGCCCGGCATAGCTGGGCCAGATCGCGCGGACCGCCGCGCCCGAGCAAAAGCCGGGACAGGCAGCGCGCCGGGTCGCCCGCCGCTTTCAGCCGCTCGCGCGTCTGCTCACGCAGACTGCGGTTATCGAGAAAGTATTGCGCGGCATCGAGCCGGTCATGGATCTCGTTAAGGCTCATCGACGGTCTTGCCAGACGATCCGCCAGCAAACGAGCGCCCGGCGCGGTGAGCGTGCGATCAATCGCGTCGATCAGCGAGCCCTTGCGCGCGCCTTGCAGGGTGCGATCAATCTCGAGACTCAACCGGGCCGCAGGGTCGATGACCATGGCGGCGCCAGACGGCAGGCTTTGCGGCGGACGCAGGCGCGCGGGCGCGCCGGCTTGGGAGAGTTCGAGATAATCAAGCAGCGAACCGAGCGCTGACAGTTCGGCCTTGGAGAAGGCGCCAAAGCCATCAAGGCTTTGCACCTCAAAACGCTGTTTGAGGCGGCGTTCACCCGCGCCAGAATCAAACTTCGCCTTGGCTCGTGGTGTGATCACGGCATGGGGCGCCAGCTCGGCGGCGAGTTTGGCGTCGTCATCCGCGCACAGGATTTCAGAGGGGTTGAGGGCGGCAAGCTCGGCCTCAAGCCCGCTCGCATCCACGCTCATGGCGGCGAATTCGCCATCTGACACATCCGCCCAGGCCAGCGCGGCTTCGCCGGTCGCCAGCCGCGCCATCGCCGCGATACGGTTGGCGGCGCGGGCGTCCAGAAGGTCATCCTCGGTCAGCGTGCCGGGGGTGACGATGCGGGTGATGCCGCGTCTGACGACGGACTTTGCGCCGCGTTTCTTGGCTTCGGCAGGGTCTTCAAGCTGTTCGCCGACGGCGACCTTGAAGCCCGCCTTGATCAGGCGCGACAGATAGATCGGGGCGTTGTGCACCGGCACGCCGCACATCGACACCGGCTCGCCCTGATGCTCGCCGCGCTTGGTAAGCGCAATGTCGAGCGCTTCAGACGCGCGGACCGCATCGTCAAAGAACAGCTCGTAGAAATCGCCCATGCGATAGAACAGCAAGGCGTCCAGCGGCGCTTCGGCGCGCAGCTCCAGGAACTGCACCATCATGGGCGTGCCGCCTTCGGAGGTGGGGAAGGCGCGGGCGTTCAGAGCGACGGGATCGGCGTGATGAGTCATGCGCGCAAGTTAACCGCGCCAACGTTCGCCGCAAGTGTGACAGCGCGTGATTTGCTGTCTGCCGCGAACCGGCTAGTGTGCTTTCAGAATTCTTTCCATAACTCCGTTTTCCGAGCCCGAAATGACTGACCGCCGTTCACGCGTCGATGACGAAGAAGCCCTGAACTTCCACCGCTATCCCAAGCCCGGAAAACTGGCGATGACCGCCACCAAGCCCATGGCGACCCAGCGGGACCTCTCGCTGGCCTATAGCCCGGGCGTTGCGGCGCCGGTGAAGGCGATCGCCGAAGATCCCGATCTCGCCTACGATTACACCTCCAAGGGCAATATGGTTGCGGTGATCTCGAACGGCACCGCCATTCTGGGCCTTGGCGATCTGGGCGCCATGGCGTCCAAGCCAGTGATGGAAGGCAAGTCGGTCCTGTTCAAGCGCTTCGCCGACGTGGATTCCATCGATATCGAGGTGGATGAAAGCGATCCCGAAGCCTTCATCGAATGCGTGCGCCGCTTCGGCGCCAGCTTCGGCGGCATCAATCTTGAGGACATCAAGGGCCCAGATTGCTTCATCATCGAGGAGAAGCTGCGCGAATATCTCGATATTCCCGTCTTCCATGATGACCAGCATGGCACCGCCATCATTTCCGCCGCCGGGATCATCAACGCCTGCGAATTGTCGGGCAAGGACATCACCAAGCTCAAGGTCGTGGTGAACGGCGCGGGCGCTGCGGGCATTGCGGTGCTCGAGCTGATCAAGGCCATGGGCGTGCAGCATGACAACGCCATACTGTGCGATTCCAAGGGCGTCATCTTCAAGGGCCGCGACCACGGCATGAACCAGTGGAAGTCCGCCCACGCCGCCGACACCGAGGCGCGCACGCTGGAAGAAGCGATGAGCGGCGCGGACTGCTTTATCGGCCTGTCTGTCAAAGGCGCGGTGACCAAGGAAATGGTCCGCTCCATGGCCGCTGACCCGATCATTTTCGCCATGGCGAACCCCGACCCGGAAATCACCCCTGAAGAAGTGCGCGAAGCGCGTTCGGACGCCATCATGGCGACCGGCCGGTCTGATTATCCCAATCAGGTCAACAATGTGCTGGGCTTCCCGTACATCTTCCGCGGCGCGCTGGATGTGCGCGCGCGCACCATCAATGAAGACATGAAGATCGCCGCCGCCCAGGCGCTGGCCGAGCTCGCGCGTGAGGATGTGCCTGATGAAGTGGCCGCCGCCTATCACGGCGCGCGCCCGACTTTCGGCAAGGAATACATCATCCCCGCCCCGTTCGATCCGCGCCTGATCAGCCATGTGCCGCCCTATGTGGCGCAGGCGGCGATGGATTCAGGCGTAGCGCGCAAGCCCATTGCGGATATGGAGCAATACAAGGCGGCTCTGGCGCGTCGTCTTGATCCGACCGCCGCAATCTTGCAATCCATCCACGACGATGTGCGTGCAGGCGACAAGAAGACTATCGTCTTCGCCGAGGGTGAGGAGCCGTCGGTGATCCGCGCCGCCTACGCCTTCCAGAACCAGGGCCTCGGCGAAGCGATCCTCATTGGTCGCGAAGAGACCGTGCACGCCAATATGCGCCTTCTGGGCGTTCAGTCGGACGCCATCCGCATCGTCAATGCGCGCCTGTCAGACAAGAATGCCGACTATGCCGACTTCCTGTTCAAGCGCCTGCAGCGCCGCGGTTATCTGCGTCGGGATGTGCAGCGTCTTGTGAACAATGACCGGAACGTCTTCGCCGCCTGCATGGTGGCGCTGGGTGATGCACACGGCATGGTGACGGGCGTGACCCGCAACTACGCCCAGGCGCTGGGCGATGTGAAGCTGGTGCTCGACACCGCCGAGAATGAGCGCGTGATGGGGATGAGCCTTGTGCTGTCTCGCGGCCGCACGCTCTTTATCTCGGACACCAACGTCACCGAATTCCCCAGCCCCGAAGCGCTGGCGGACATTGCCGTAGAGACCGCAGCGGCGGCCAAACGCTTTGGGGTCACCCCGCGCGTGGCCTTCCTGTCCTATTCGACCTTCGGCAATCCGGCAGGCGACCGGGCGGACGCTATCCAGAAGGCGGTCAGCTATCTTGATGAGCGGGGCGTGGACTTTGAATACGAGGGCGAGATGAACGCCGATGTGGCGCTCGACCCCGATCACCGTCGCCTCTATCCGTTCTCGCGCTTGTCCGGCCCCGCGAACGTGCTGGTCATGCCGGCCATTCATTCGGCCTCCATCGCCACCAAGCTGATGCGCGCCGCAGGCGGCGCCACCGTGCTGGGTCCGATGCTGGTCGGGCTTGAGAAACCGGTGCAGATCGCCCGTCTGGGCGCCAGCGTGAACGACATCCTCACGCTCGCCGCGCTTGCGGCGCACGACCTGTCTGAGGAACGCGCGGAGAAGGCGGCGGAGTAGTTACTCCGCCTTTCCGCCTTCAGGCTCTTCGGTGCTGTTTTCTGTGGTCCGGCGTTCGGCGAATTTGAACTGACCTTTCGCCGCCGCCGGCCCCCAGCCCAGCACCAGCGCCAGCAGGAACGCTGCCGGGACGGTCCAGCCTGCGGTCAGGATGAAGAACCACACCCAACCCACCTGATCGGCCAGCACGCCGGAAAAGCCCGCCATGAATTTGGGCAACAAGGCGTAGAACGAACTTAAAAGCGCGTACTGGGTCGCCGCGTTCTCGGGGTCCACAAGGCTTGAGAGGTAGGCGATGAACACGGTCGTCACGAAGCCGCCCGCCAGATTGTCGCCCACAACCGCAATCGTCAGCTTGCCCAGGTCATCCGGGCCAGCCGTGGCCGCCAGCCAGGCATAGGCGCCATTGGTGATCAGCGTGATCACCAGGCCAATGACCAGTGCGCGCATCATGCCGAAGCGCATGCTGGCGATCCCGCCCAGAAACAGCCCGGTCATGGTAGCGATCAGGCCCGGCCCGCCCTGAATGCCGCCCACGGCGTCTCGCGCAAATCCAAGGTCGGAATACAGCGGCGCCGCCATCACCCCCATGGTGAAGTCACTGATCCGGTAGAGCGTCACCAGCGCCAGAACCGGCAAGAGCCACCAGCCCAGGCGACCCAGGAATTGTTTGAACGGGTCAACGACCGCCTTGACGATTTTCTGCGGCAAGGAGCCGGTCAGGGCGTGTTTATAGGTCCCGGTCGCGGGTTCCTTCATCGCGAAGACCAGCCCGGCCGAGAGCGCCATGGCCGCCGCCATGGCGAGGAAAGACCAGTTCCAGTCCGCCCATTCGGAAATGGCGAGGCCCAGCCCCGAGGTCATGTAGGCGACCCGGTAGCCGAGCGAATAGGCGGCGGCCATGTTCGCCTGCATGTCATTGGGCGCGCTTTCGATCCGCCAGGCGTCGATGGCCACATCCAGCGTGGCGCTGGAATAGGCCAGCAAGAACGCAGCAATGGCCACGGGCGCCAGGCCTTGCGTCGGGTCAGTCTGGGAAATGATCACCAGTGCGATCACCGTGCCGGAAATGGCGGTGACGATCCAGGAGCGGCGGGGGCCCAGTAGTTTGGCGAGAAAAGGGATCTGCACCCGGTCAATGATCGGCGCCCAGAGGAATTTCAGGGTGTAGGACAAAGTCACCCAGTAGAAGAAGCCGATGGTGGAGCGCTCGATCCCGGCGTCGCGCAGCCAGTAGGAGAGCTTCTGGAACACCATGTAGAGCGGGAGGCCGGAGGCGAAGCCCAGCACGATCATCGAAAGCATGACCGGGGTGAAATACACCCGGACCGTTTGCCGCCAGCTGCGCTGGGGCTGAGTGACGTCCTGCGACATGGTTTTCCCTCGTCAGATCACCCGAAACTGGCCCGGTTTTGCGGGGCGCACAAGCCGGTGAGGGTCTCGATCAGCGCCTGGGGCTGCAAGGGCTTGGTCAGGAAGGCGTCCATGCCAGCGGTCAGGCAGGCTTCGCGGTCATCCTCGGTGGCGTTCGCGGTCAGCGCGATCAGGGGCAGGGCCGCAACATGGCTTTTCAGGCTGCGAATGGCGGCGGCGGCCTCGAGCCCGCTCATTTCGGGCATGCGCATGTCTAAAAGCGCGGCGTCGAAGCGGCCGCCGGACACCGCTTCCAGCGCGGCGCGCCCGGTGTCGACCACCTCCACCCCGGCGCCCAGCTTGGTCAGCACGGTTCGGGCGATCATGGCGTTCACCGGGTCATCCTCGGCGATGAGAATGTTCAGCCCTTCCAAGGCCCGGCCATGACTGACCGGCTCGGGCGCGATCTCATCCTCGATCTCCAGCCCCTGGGCATAGGCGGCGAGGGAGCTGAGACGCACCGGGGACACCAGCCAGCCATCAATGCCGGGCTGACGATCCTTGCGGGTGAAGCGATCCTTGGTGCGCGGTTCGGCCAGCACCAGAATGCGCAGATGCGGCGCGGCCTCTTTGATGTCAGGCGCAAGATCCGACCAGTCTGCATCCAGAATCAGGGTCGTGGGACCGACGCTGCCGCGCACCAGATCGGCGATGGCGTAGGTGGAGCGGGTCTCCAGCGTCTGCCCGCCCAGCGCCTGCGCCTTGAGGGTGAGCGCTTCGAGCCGGATCTCGGAACTGGACGCGACGATGACGGTGCAGCCTGAAAGAGGACGTTCGGCAGGCGGGGGCGCCAGCGCGGGGGCCGGGAATCGTGTCCAGAAAATCGCGCCCCTGCCCGGCTCGGAACTGACTCCGACCTCGCCCTCCATGGCTTCGGCGAGGCGTTTGACCATAGCGAGGCCCAGCCCGGCGCCGGGGGTGGCGTTATGCTCGGCGGCGCCGCGCTCGAAATGTTTGAACAGGCTGGACTGATCCGCCTTGGAGATGCCGGGGCCGGTATCCTTGAAGGTCAGGCTCAGCTCGCCGTCATGATAGGTGGCGTGAACCAGCACCCCGCCGGTTTCGGTGAACTTCACCGCGTTGCCGCCCAGATTGAACAGGATCTGGCGCAGACGCGCCGGGTCGGCGCGGATTTCGGCGGGGACGTCCGCTGAGATGGCGTGGGCGAGCGCCAGGCCTTTTTCCGCCGCGCGGGTGGCGAGAATCTCGCAGGCGTCCTCGATCAGCGCCCGCAAGTCCACAGGCTCGGCGCGCAGGGTCAGCCGGCCCGCTTCCAGCCGGGACAGGTCGAGAATGTCATCAATCAGGTTGAGAGCATGCTGGGCGCTGGAGCGAACCGCTTCGAGATAGGCGGCCTGATCGGGATGAAGCCCGCTATCCTTGAGGAGGGCGGCGGCGCCCAGCGCTCCGGACAGGGGGGTGCGCAATTCATGGGTGACAGAGGCGAAGAAGACAGACTTGCCCTGCGCAGCTTCGCTGGCTTCGGCGCGCTCGCGGCGTTCCTCACTGACATCGCGGCCGACGGCGATCGTGCCGCCATCCTCGAGCGTGGTTTCGGACCATTCGATCCAGGCGGCGCCAGCGCGGGTGCGCATGGCGGCGTCATAGCGGCGAGGTTGGCCGGTAACGCTGGGGGCGGGCGCGACGGCGAACCAGCGGCCGATCCAGTCCTGCCGCTCTCCGCCAAAGGCGTTGAGGAAGGCGGCGTTCACTTCCGTGACCCGGCCTGAGGAATCGCGTGCGAGCACAAGCTCCGCCATCGCGTCCAGGAGGGCGCGTTGGGCGCAGCTTGTCGGCTCGGTCTCAGAATCCCATTCACGCTCCATGAACCCTGTTTACGCGTCGCGCGTTAACGAAGCGTCGAAAGGGTTTGGCCCGGTTTCAGGGCCGCCGGGACCGACACGGCCTGACCCTGACTGCTGGCGCGGCGCGCGCTGAGCGCCTCGGCCACATGAATGCGGCGCACCTGTTCAGACTGGTCAAGGTCGGCCAGGGTGCGGGCGACCCGTAAAATGCGATGATAGCCGCGTGCGGTCAGGCCCAGTGTTTCGCAGGCCCGCAAGAGGAGGGCGCGGCCCGGTTCATCCGGGCTGGCATGGCGGTCAAAGGCTTCCCCGGCGAGATGGGCGTTGAGCGCGCCGCGCTCCATCTGGATGGCGCGCGCGCTGGCGACGCGTGCAGCCGCCTCGGCCGTGCCTTCAGCCGCAGGCGGCAGGGCGAGATCGGCCGGGGTGACGGGCGGAATGTCGATCTGAAGGTCGATCCGGTCCAGAAGCGGACCGGAAACCCGCGCCTGATAGGACTGGGCGCATTTGGGGCCGCGGGCGCAGGCCTGTCCGTTCTCGCCCGCCCAACCGCACCGGCAGGGGTTCATTGCGGCGATCAGCTGAAAGCGCGCCGGAAAGGTGACGCGGGCATTGGCGCGCGCCACGGCGATTTCTCCGGTTTCAAGCGGCTGACGCAGACTGTCGAGCACCTGGGGGTGGAATTCGGGCAGTTCATCCAGAAACAGAACGCCATGATGGGCCAGGGACGCTTCACCGGGGCGAATGCGAGTCCCCCCGCCCACCATGGCCGCCATGGAGGCGGAATGGTGCGGCGCGCGGAAAGGGCGATTGCGCGACAAGCGCCCGCGATCCAGAAGCCCCGCCACAGACTGCACCATCGACACTTCGAGCAATTCCTGAGGCATGAGGGGCGGCAGCAGGCCCGGCGCACGGGCCGCCAGCATGGATTTGCCCGCCCCGGGCGGGCCGACCATCAGCAGGTTGTGTCCGCCTGCCGCGGCGACTTCCAGCGCCCGTTTGGCGGTTTCCTGTCCCCGCACATCACGCAGGTCCTTGCAGGCTCCGCCCTCGATCAGGTCGCCGGGCGCGGGTCGGGACAGAACCTGACCCCCCTTGAAATGGTTCACCAGCTGGATGAGCGAGGCCGGCGCCAGTATGGGCAATTCCCCGCCCGCCCAGGCCGCTTCGGGACCGCAGCTTTCAGGACAGATGAAACCGAGATCACGTTCCTGGGCCAGCATGGCGGCGGGCAAGGCGCCGGGCGAGGGTGCGAGCGCGCCATCCAGACCCAACTCCCCCATCACCAGATGTTCAGCCAGCATGTCAGTGGGCAGAACGCCCATCGCCGCCATCAGGCCTAGCGCAATCGGCAGGTCATAATGGGCGCCTTCCTTGGGGCGGTCGGCGGGCGCCAGATTGACGATCAGGCGCTTGGAGGGCAGGGACAGACCGACCGCGGCGAAAGCGGCGCGCACCCGTTCGCGACTTTCCGCCACCGCCTTGTCCGCCAGGCCGACGATCATGAAATTGGGCAGGCCGCCCGCGATCTGAACCTGAACATCAACCAGTCGGGCCTGAGCGCCGTCAAAGGCGGCGGAGTAGGTGCGAATGCCCATGGCGCCCTCATTCAATGAACGCGACCAGCCACAGAACACGGTTAACGCGAGTTATCCACAAACGCAGGAACAGGACTGATCAAAACCAGAACATTAATAGAATACATGGTGCATTTACGTCAACCCACAGGGGAATTTATGCGTAAACGGCACGCTTTCAGGTTCGCTATGCGTTTGAATGTTAAGATGTCAGGCGCGGTCAGTCGGCAATTTCCGGCGCCAGATCACACGCCTCGGCCTGTTGGGCGCCCCGCGCAGGCAGTTCCACCGCTTCATCGGGCGAACGGGTCAGGACGACCACGCGTTCCACCCCCTCAACGAGCGCGGCATGGGCCGCCGCGCGTTCGCTTTCCGCCGCGCTGCGCGCGAAGCCGAGCAGATAGACCACGCCCGAATGGGTCTCGATATTGAAATTGAGGCTGCGAATGGCGCTGTCAGACGCCAGCCGGGACCGGATCTGCTGGGTGATCCAGCCGTCCCGCGCGGCGTTGCCCACGCCGCGACGACCGCCCACATCGATCTGGTTGGACACCGAGCGCACGCTTTGCACCGACCAGGCGAGGCATTCGGCATAGACCCGGTCTTCCGCTCGCGGCGCGGTTCCGCTCAAAAGCGCCACGCCTTCGGTGATCTCCACATCCACGCCGTTGAGCGCAAAGCCCTCAGCGCGCAGCATGGAGGATTTGAGCGACACCGAGGCGTTGAAGTCATCAATCTGTCGGCCGACTGACCGGCCGGGCTGGAACGCAGCGCAGCTCGTCAGGGCAAGGCCGAGGGTCGTCACAAGCGCGAGGCGGAACACGGACATGGCACATGGTCTTTCATCAGCGAAACGGGCACGGGCGGAGCGTAACGGGCGGGCGTGAGAATTTGGTAAACAGGGCGTTACCGCCTCTCATCGCCGCCTGTCAGATCAGACCGTCCAGATCGGGACTCTCAAGGCTGAATGCGCCTTCAATATGACGCGGCCATCCCCGTTCGCTCCAGACAATGACATCAAAGCGCGGCTGCAGATGCGCCAGCGCGCCATGTCGGCTTCGCCAGAGGCTGGCGGCGCGCACCAGCCGGTGTTGCTGTCGGGGCGTGATGGCGTAGCGGGCGGCCTCATTGGTCTTGCGACGCTTGACCTCGATGAAGGCCAGCACGCCGCCGCGCCGGGCCACAAGGTCCAGTTCGCCAGCTCCCGTCCGCGCCCGTTCGTCCAGGATTCTCCAGCCCTTCAGGCGTAACCAGAGCGCGCTCAGGGTTTCAGTCCGGCGACCCAGACGTTCAGCTTGCCGGCGGGCCTGTGTCACGGGCTGGTCCTGCGCTGTCCCCATGCTTGCCCCTGAAGCAGGCGAAGGTTAGCTTCTGCACCGACAGGGGCGGGCCGCGTCAGCGCTCGCCGGGGGGATAAGGTGACCGTCATGGTTGAAAAGACTACATCCGCAGCGGGCATGGCGCGAGTCCTTGCCGGGATCGCGGCGCTGGGCGGCGCGATGGCGCTGAGCGCCTGTACCGCGTCTACGCCCTCCGCCCCGATCCAGACATTGCCTGACCGTCCGGTCGTTGGCGCGCCGCCTGCACCGGCGACGCTGGCCGTCGAACTGGCCGATCGTGGCTACACCCCGGCCTTTCTGGAAGGCGAGCCGGATCTGGTGCGCGTGGCGCTTCTTCTGCCGTTCAGCGCCTCATCCGCCGCCGCCCGCAATGAGGCCGCCCAATTGCTGCGCGCCGCAGAGCTCGCCGTGTTCGAACGCGCAGGCTCCAATCTGGTGCTCTTGCCCAAGGATACGGGCGGGACGCCTGAAACCGCGCGCCGCGCTGCAGAATCCGCGATCTCCGATGGCGCCGAGCTGATTATCGGCCCGCTCTTTCAGCAAGCCGTCGCCGCGGCGGGCGATGTGGCGCGTGACGCCGGCATCCCCCTGCTCAGCCTGTCCTCGTCGAGCGCGGTCGCGGGTGAGGGCGTTTATCAGCTGAGCTTCCCGCCGGATGAGGAAGTGCGGCGGGTGACCGAATATGTGGGCGCGATGGGTGCGACCCGCTTCGCCTTTATCGGTCCGGCCAGCGCCTATGGCCAGGTCACCCAGGCCGCCTACGCCCAGACGATCGAGGACATGCTGGGCGAGTTCCCGATGTCTGAAAGCGTCAGCGTCTGGCAATCGGCCGGTGAGGGCGCCGAGCCCTATCAGGTCGATCGCACCTTTAATACGGGTCTGGTGACCAGCCAGTTCTATGATGGCGGCGTGTCGGCGATGACCGAAGCGGCGGCGCGACTGGCCTCCTATGGCGTCGAAGAGCTTGATCCGGCCCAGGCTGCGACCATGAGCGGCGCCAACTGGACCCCGTCGCCCGGTTCGCCCTTCCAGGTGGTGCTGCTCCCTGAAGGCGGCGATCAGCTGCGGATGCTGGCCCCGGTTCTGCTTTATCAGGATATCGATCCGCTGCTGGTGAAGTTCATCGGCACGGGCCAATGGCTCGACAATTCGCTGGTGCGTGAACCAGCTTTGTCCAATGGATGGTTCGCCGGTCCTGATCCTGAAGCCCGCAGCCGGTTTGAAGAGGTGTATGCGCGCTATTATGGCGCCGAGCCGTCCCGTCTTGCCGGTCTGGGCTATGATGCGGCGTCGCTGGCGGCCCTTCTGGCGGATGGCGGCTATGGTCCGGATCGTCTGGGCGCGCCGGACGGCTTCATGGGCGTCGACGGTCTGTTCCGGTTCCGCGCGGACGGCACGATCGAGCGCGGACTGGCGGTCTACACCATCCGGGGCGGCGGCTTCCGCGTGCTCGACCCGGCGCCGCAGCGCTTTGGCCCGCCTGAGCTGGGTGATGATGTTGACCTTGGCGCCCCGGTGAACGAACCGGCGTTCTAGGCGTCAAAGTCCGGGATCAGCGTTTCCGCCACATGATCAGCGAAGGCGCGGCCCCGTTCGGTCAGCACCAGCGTTGATCCGCGCGCGAGGACCAGTTCCTGCGCGCGCATGCGGGCGAGACCGTCTGCATCCGGGCGCAGTCCGGTCAGGGCGGCAAGGCGCTCCACATCCAGCCCGGCCTCGGTCAGACGTATGCCCATCAACAGGCGTTCGATGAATTCGGCGTCTGCGTCGAGCCTTTCGCGCTCATGCCCATCCCCGGATTTGACGCCCTCTATATAGAGTTCCGGACGACGGTGGGCAGCGCCGCCGGCGCGTCCGTCTTTTGCAAACGCGCCGACGCGTGAATGGGCGCCGGGACCGATGCCGATCCAGTCCTCGCCCTCCCAGTACAAACGGTTATGCACCGACTGGTCCGCTTCGCTGCGGGCGTGGTTGGAAATTTCGTAAGAGGGAAGACCCGCGCTGGCGCACACCTCTTGTGTCAGGGCGTACATGTCCGCCGCCGCGTCATCGGGAGGCGGGGTGAGCGCGCCACGCTTGAGCTTGCGCTCGAACGCCGTGCCCGGCTCGATGGTCAGCTGATAGAGCGACATGTGCCCGGTTCCGAAGCCGAGCGCGGTTTCCAGCTCGCGGCGCCAGCTTTCGGGCGTTTGGGTCTCGCGTGCGTAGATGAGATCGAGTGAGACGCGCCTGAACAAGGCTTGCGCTTTCTCGAGCGCCGCAAGCCCCGTGCGGGCGTCATGATCGCGCCCGAGCCGCTTGAGGCTGTCATCATCGAGCGCCTGAACCCCGAGCGACAGGCGCTCGACACCGGCTGAGGCGATGCCCGCAAAGCGCTCATGCTCCATCGGATTGGCTTCAAGCCCGATCTCGGCGCCCGGCGCCAGTCCAAACAGCCTGTCTGCGGTTTCAAGAAGGGCGGCGATGGCGGCGGGCGCCATCAGCGAGGGCGTGCCGCCGCCAAAATGCACGCTGTGGATTGTCCGCGCGCCCAGCCTGTCCCGCCAGAGCGCCAGATCAGCCAGCATCGCGTCAAGCAAGGCCTCGGGCTGCGCATGGGCGGCCTTGTAGACGTTGAAATCGCAATACGGGCAAATGCGCGCGCAATACGGCCAGTGGATATAAAGACCGAGACGGGCGGGGCGGGCGGTCATGCGCCGAAAATGTCCTCGACCAGCAGTTTGAAGGCATGGGCGCGGTGACTCATGGCGTGTTTGATCGCCGGATCCAGTTCCGCAAAGGTCAGCTCAAAGCCTTCGGGTACGAAGATCGGGTCATAGCCGAAGCCTTTGTCACCGCGCGGCGGGAAGCTCAGCTGGCCACGAACCTCGCCTTCATAGACGCGGGTTTCTCCGTTCGGATGGGCAAGCGCCAGGGCGCAGACAAAGCGGGCGCTATAATCGGTGGCGTTCTTCGCTTCGAGTTCGGCGCGGACCTTGTCCATGGCGGCGTAGAAATCGCGCGGTTCACCGGCCCAGCGAGCGGAGTAGATGCCCGGCGCGCCATCCAGCGCGGTCACTTCCAGCCCGGAATCGTCCGCCAGTGAGACCAGTCCGCATGCCTCCGCACTGGCCCGCGCTTTTAAAAGCGCATTGCCGGTGAAAGTTTTTTCAGTCTCTTCAGGCTCCGGAAGGCCCAGGGATTCCGCCCCTTCCGCCGCCAGACCGAAGGGCGCGATCAGTTCGGCTATCTCTTTGATTTTGCCTTTGTTATGGCTCGCGATAGCCCATTTGGGAGCGGTCGAAAAAAGGGTCATTTCGGCTTGTCCTGTCATTCGCGCATATCGCCTTTCGAAAAATTCATATCGATTTTCGATATTTTTTTGTTGCGAAGCGATAGGGCGTGGTCTACATAGATACTCGTGGCGAGGGGGAAACACCCCGGCCACACCGAAGACCCCCGGCGCTCAAGGATCGGAACGGCTTCGGAAACTGGTTGGTCAAACAAGAGACTTAGGAGAGTATGAGATGGTCAGGTCCAAAAACAATGCCGGTCACAGCGCAATCGCGATGGTGATCAATCTGGCTCTGGTCGCAGGTGTTTTCGCCGGCATGGCCGCAGCGATCACCTCGATGGTCGGCTAATGAAAGTCCGGACCCTAGGCCGGGTGAGACGAGACGCGCCGTTCCTCCCCTCGCGGATGACGTCTCGCCACCCGGTCGAAGGCCCGAAGAACAAACCCCTGGGGGACGCATGAAGACGCTTGGTCAGGGATCGCTGGCCTCACTGCTGAAGATCCTCCTCGACATCGTCTATTACCTGCTTTGGGCGGTATTGGGACTGGCCAGTCTCATTATCGTCGTCATTGTATTTGGCGGTATCTACCGCCTTCTGGGCTTCGGCTCGGATCTGCCGCTCAGCATCCGCCAGTTCCTGGCGATGGATGTGGTGCTGGCGCTCCCCCTTGCGATCGCCGCGCTGGCGGCTGTGACCTTCGTGGTCGATCGCTTGCGCCGGATCATGGCGACCCTGATCGCCGGCGATCCGTTCGTGGAGGAAAACTCCAATCATTTGCGCGCGATCGCCATTGGCATCGCGATCTATCAGCTTCTGCATTACGGCGCGCATGGCGTGCTGTCGCTGATGATCACCCTGCTGGGCCGCCCGATCGAGGGTGGCGCGCGGGTCGTTCCCGAATTCAGCCTGAATCTGGGCGCCTGGTTTGCTGTGCTTGCCATGCTTGTGTTGGCGGAGATTTTCCGCGAAGGCACACGCATGCGTGAAGAACAGAAACTCACGATTTAAGGGAGCGCGGATTCGTTCATGCCCATTCGCGTCACCCTGGACCGCATGCTGCTCGACCGTCGGATGTCGCTGACCGAGCTTTGCGATCGTGTCGGCATCACCATGGCCAATCTGTCGATCCTGAAAACGGGCAAGGCCAAGGCTGTTCGTTTTTCGACGCTGGAAGCGCTCTGTCGTGAGCTCGATTGCCAGCCCGCAGACCTTCTTGTCTTTGAAGAAGGCGATGAGGACGAGGCGGACGACGACTAGGCCGCCCGCCTGAACCTCTCACTTACTGACCGAGCGCCTTGAGCTGTGCTGCGCACAGATCGGTCACGCCCTTGCGCGCCAGCGCGAAGATCTGGTCGAACTGCTCTTGCGTCATCGGCGCGTCTTCCGCGGTCGCCTGCACCTCGATCACACCGCCGGTGGAGGTGAGGACGAAGTTGGCGTCGGTCTCCGCGACGCGATCCTCTTCATATTCAAGATCGAGCACGCATTCCCCGTTCACCACGCCCGCAGACACCGCTGCGATCTGGGCGATGACCGGATCGGTCTTCAGCACGCCTTCTTCCATCAGATACGCAACGGCCGCTTTCAGGGCGAGCCAGGCGCCGGTGATGGATGCGGTGCGGGTGCCGCCATCGGCTTGCAGCACATCGCAATCGACCACGATCTGACGCTCGCCGAGCGCCTTGAGATCGACGGCGGCGCGCAGGGAGCGACCAATCAGGCGCTGGATTTCCTGGGTGCGGCCGGACGGTTTGCCCGATTGCACTTCACGACGGGTGCGCTGGTGGGTGGCGCGGGGCAGCATGGAATATTCGCCCGTCACCCAGCCCTTGCCCTGACCGCGCAGCCATGGCGGCACATTGTCCTCCACCGAAGCCGTGCACAGCACCTTGGTGTTGCCGAAGCTGATCAGGCAGGAGCCTTCGGCATAGGGGGACCAGCCCATTTCAAAGCTGAGCGGACGCAGGGCGTCAGGTTGGCGGCCTTCAGGGCGCATGGTGTTCTCCAGGTTCTGATTTGGCTCTTGTGTTAACCGAGCACGGCGGTCCGCGCAAAGCGCTTTGCACCCGATTTTGGCGATTGCGCTCCACGATGGGCGACACTAACTCTGAAGGCGTCATGACCCATCCGACGTCCTCACCCTCAAGCCTGATGGCGCTCGATGAACGCTCCCGCTCGATCTTTCGCGATCTGGTGGAGACCTATCTCGACACCGGAGAGCCGGTCGGGTCGCGGACGCTGTCCAAAACCTCGGGCCTCAATCTGTCGCCCGCCTCGATCCGCAATACGCTGGCGGATCTGACGGCGGCGGGACTTCTGGCCTCGCCTCATGTCTCGGCGGGGCGCATGCCCACCCATGCGGGTTTGCGCCTGTTCGTGGACGGATTGCTGCAGCTGGGCGATCTCGAGGCCGATGACCGTCACGCGATTGACAGTCGGGTCTCGGCTGTGGGGCGACGCCCTGAAGATGTGCTGACGGAAGCGTCCAACCTCCTGTCCGGTCTTGCGGGGGGCGCAGGTCTTGTGGCCAGCCCGGCCCATGATGCGCCCTTGCGTCATGTGGAGTTCGTCAACCTCTCCCCGACCGAAGTGCTCGCTGTGCTGGTCACCGAAGACGGCAATGTCGAGAACCGCCTGATGCGGCCGCCGCCCGGCCTGCCGCCGGCGGCGTTGATCGAAGCGGGCAATTATCTGTCGGCGCGTTTGCGCGGCCGGACCCTGCACGAAGCGTTGAGCGCCATCCGTGAAGAGATTTCCGCCAAGCAGGCCCAGCTCGACAGCGCGGCGTCCGCGCTGGTGGAGGCGGGGCTTGCAGACTGGGCGGGGCCTGAACAGCGCACCCTGATCGTGCGCGGCCAGTCGCGCCTTTTGGAAAGCGTGCAAGCGGCCGAGGATCTTGAGCGCATCCGCATGCTCTTTGACGATATCGAACGTCAGGAGGGCCTGTTGTCCTTGCTGGACGAGGCGCGACAGGCTCAGGGCGTGCGCCTGTTCATCGGGTCCGAGAACCCGTTGTTCTCCCTGTCCGGCTCGTCGGTGATCGTTGCGCCTTACCGCAATCGTGAGAACCAGATCATCGGCGCAATCGGGGTAATTGGCCCCACGCGTTTGAACTATGCCCGCATCATCCCCATTGTGGACTACACCGCACAATTGGTCGGCCGCCTGCTGGCCGCCCCCCGCTAAGACCGCTCCGGGTGCTGCCCCGGGTTGACGGATAACCCTCTAGCCTTGAATGACCGCACGCATGAGCAACGAAAACCAGACCCCCGAAACCGAAGACGCTGAGCTGAACGCTGAAGAGGCTCAGGCTTCCGAGACCGAACAACCGGCGCCCGCGAGCGATGAGGCCGATCCGGCCGAGGAAGCTGGCAAGCTGCGCGATCAGCTGCTGCGCGCGCTGGCGGAGATGGAAAACACCAAGAAGCGCGCCGAGCGCGAGGTGAAGGACACGCGCGCCTATGCGGTCAGCGGCTTTGCCCGTGACATGCTGGACGTGGCCGACAATCTCTCACGCGCCCTGCAATCGATCAGCGATGAAGCCAAGGCGGAAGCCGGTGAAGCGCTGAAGACGCTGCTGGAAGGCGTGGAGATGACCGAGCGTCGCCTGCACGCCACGCTTGAGCGTCATGGCGTGAAAAAGGTCGAGCCCGCCCCGGGCGACCCGCTCGATCCGAACATGCACCAGGCCGCCGCGCAAATCCCCGCGGACCAGCCCAAGGGCGCCATCGCCCATGTGATGCAGCCCGGTTACAAGATTGGCGACCGCACCCTGCGCGCCGCCATGGTCGTGGTCAGCGCCGGCCCCGCCACCCCGCCTGCCGATGGAGACACCGGCGGCGGCGTGGATGTGAGCGCCTGATCGTCTGGTCAGAACCTCCAATACAAAAGGGCGGCTCAGCGAGCCGCCCTTTCTGTTTGAGGAAAACCTATCGATTGGCGCTTTCCTCTCTGAGGGCCTGGATATTGCCTTCGGCGCGTTCGGCGGCGTCCTGGCCCCGGGTTTCGGCGCCATTCACGGATTCAGTGACAACCTCCGTAATGGCGTCGAGCCCGTACGCCAGTCCGCATCGTGAATGATAATCCTGAATGTGAGCCGAGATCAGGGTCAGCGCGCCTTCACCGTCAGTGGCGAGGATCCGCTGGCTGAGTTCGGATCGCATTTCGGTGCGTTTTGAGCGAACCGCGCTTTGCAGGGCCCGGGTAGACTGGCTTTCGAGGATGGTCTCCTCGAGCGTGCTTTGCGTGCCGGTAAAGAAGGTCGAGATGCCCGCCAGCAGGTTGGCGCTGCGCTGGGGTGAGGACAGACCCGCCGCAGTGGAGGTGCCAAGCGCGGCAAGGCTGAGCGCGGCGCGGGTGGTGTTCGCGGTGGTGGTCATGGAGGCGAAGTACTCATCACACATCCGGTCGGATTCGGTGATCAGCAGCATGGCCGTGGTTTTATCCAGACGGTCATTGCGGGCCGCGCTGGCGCGCGCGGCGAGCACGGCGGAAGCCTCGAGCGGCGCATCGCCGGAATGGCTGATCTGCAGGCTTCGGACTGTGTCCGCCGACAAGGTGAGCGGTCGCCATTGCGGCGTAGCATCAACCGTGTCGCTCAGCGTGCTGCAACCGGCGAGCAGACAGGTGGTGGCGAGAACCAGAGCGCAGCGCATTATAAAACTCCCCCAGAGCTGAAACGCGCGCAAAGTATCAATCCTGAGGGGAAAAGTGAATAAAATATTACCCGATCCCGGGTAAGAAAAAGGGCGGCCTGGAAGGCCGCCCCTGTTCATTCATCTGTGTTCGCGATTAGCGACGCGGCGCGCGGGTGCGCGGCTCGCCGTTCTGCCAGAACGTTTCGCCGGTGCGATAATCGGTATAATAATACCGGTTGGAATACTGGTCATAGACCAGCTCGGAATGGTTGGGGTTGTTGGCGTTATAGCCGCAACCACCCGGACGCGAGCAGCCATAGGCGGCGCCGGCGGCTGCGCCAACGCCGGCGCCGATCAGCGCGCCGGTCTCGGCATTGCCCGAGCCCACATTGTTGCCGATGATGGCGCCTGCAACAGCGCCCACGCCCGCACCAACGCCGGCGCCCTGGACGCCCTGGTTGGTGGCGCAAGCGGTCAGAGCCAGCGGCGCTGCGGCGATCGCCGCGATCAGAATCTTTTTCATGCCCAGTCTCCCTTTTCGGCGCGAGAGCGCGCCCTCACAGTGGATAACGATCCAGACGGAGTTTTGTTTCACACCACGGCGGAAAAATGGCCAGAGCGTGAAAGTTTGAAAAATTCACGCCCGGACCCGACGCAAGGTCAGGTTGAGCCGACCGGGACGCCAGTCCTCCGGCAGAAGGGTGGAGCTGCCCGCATAAATCCGGTCCACGCCATGGTGAAAGCGACGGCTGGCGCCGCCCAGCACCACCACATCGCCGGAGTTGAGGCGCAGCGAGCGCGTGGGGTCCTTGCGGTCAGGACCGCCGAGGCGGAAGCGCGCACTATCCCCGAGCGAGACCGACACAACAGGGGCGTCTTTCGCATCTTCATCCGCATCCACATGAAGGCCCAGTCGCGCGTCAGGGCCGTACCAGTTCACCAGGCAGGCCTGGGGCGGATCGGGCCAGCCCGAGACCGAGCGCCAGAGCTCAAGAAGCTTGCCGGGCATGTCCGGCCAGGGCTCGCCGGTGACAGGATGATGGTCCTGGTAGCGGTACCCGCCGGTCTTGTCGGTCATCCAGCCCAGCGGGCCCAGATTGGTCATGCGCACGCTCAAGGGCTTTCCTGTGCGCGGCATGGCGGGCTGATAAAGCGGCGAGCGGGCGACCCGCTCCAGCACCGCTTCGGCCAGTTGCGCCTGTTGCTCACGGTCAAAATAAGCACTGAGCAGTTTGAAGCCGTCCGCTGTCTCGATCATGGGGTCATCACACGGTGTCACATGTCCGCTAGCGCAGTTCAGCTTTACAGAAGAACCCGGTAGGCTCACGCCTCAAACGATAGGGGATATGACATGGTTCCGTCCTGGGTGCTCGATGTATTGGGCGTGATGGCCCAGCTGTTCATCGTTCTGGTCGGGGCGTTTGTCGCCCTGATCGTCCTGTTCTGGCTGATCGACAGCACGCAGAGCTCCGATGCGGTAAGGCGCAATTATCCGGTCGTGGGGCGCTTTCGCTCGCTCTTCATCCGGCTGGGTGAGTTCTTTCGCGCCTATATGTTCGCGCTCGACCGCGAGGAGATGCCGTTCAACCGCGCCGAACGCGAGGCGGTGGCGCGCATGTCCCGGGGCACAGGGAACATAATCCCGTTTGGCTCCACCAAGCTTCTGACCCCGCCGGGCACGGTATTGTTCGTCAATTGCCCCTATCCGGTGCTGGAGCAGGATGTGGCCGAAACCCAGCCGTGCGAGTTCGGCCCTTATGCCGACAAGCCCTATCACGCCCCGTCCGTGTTCAATATTTCGGGGATGAGCTATGGCGCGCTCTCAAAGCCTGCAGTGCGGGCTCTGTCGCTGGGCGCGGCGAAGGCCGGGATATGGATGAATACCGGCGAGGGCGGGCTGAGCCCCATGCATCTTGAAGGCGGTGGCGACATCGTCTTCCAGATCGGCACCGCGAAATACGGCGTGCGTGACAAGGCCGGGCTGATGTCGGACGACAAACTGCGCGAGATCGCCGCCCATGAGCAGGTGCGCATGTTCGAGGTCAAGCTCGCCCAGGGCGCCAAGCCCGGCAAGGGCGGGCTGTTGCCGGGCGAGAAAGTGACGCGTGAGATTGCGAAGATCCGCGGCATCGAGGCGGGACAGGATTCCATCTCTCCCAATCGTCATCCGGAGATTTTCGACAATAGCTCATTGCTGGATTTTGTCGCGCATGTGCGGACGGTCACGGGCAAGCCGACCGGCATCAAGACGGTGATCGGCGCCTATGGCTGGCTCGAAGAGCTGTGCGACGAGATCAATCAGCGCGGGATCGAGAGCGCGCCGGACTTCATCACGATCGATTCCGCCGATGGCGGCACCGGCGCCGCGCCCATGCCGTTGATGGATAATGTGGGTCTGACGGTCCGTGAAGCCCTGCCGCTCGTCTGCGATATCCTGATCCGCAAGGGGCTCAAGGATCGCATCCGTCTGATCGTGTCGGGCAAGATGATCACGCCCGCAGGCGTCGCCTGGGCGCTGGCAGTGGGGGCGGATGCAGTGGTCTCCGCACGTGGCTTCATGTTCTCGATCGGCTGCATCCAGTCGCTCAAATGCGACAAGAACACCTGCCCGACCGGCGTCACCACCCACAAGAAATCGCTCCAGCGCGGGCTCCAGCCCAAGGAGAAATCGGTCAAGGCGGCGGAATACGCCAAGGCGATGATCAAGGATGTGGAGATGATCGCCCATTCGTGCGGCGTGCCTGAGCCGCGCGCGCTCAAGCGCAAGCATGTGCGGATCGTCGAGGCGGACGGGCGCACGCGTCCCATGGACGAGATCATGCCTTATCCGCAGGTGGAAGCGCGACAATGACGCGATAGCGTGATGGGTGCGGCGCTGTGATCCTCAGGGGAAATCCAATGAACCTGAGGAGGCGTCCGTGCCCACTTACAACATCCAGATTTCCGCCCATGCCCAGAATCCGGGCGGGGACACGTTCAAATCCCCGGCCGGGTACACCTATAAATTCTTCTGCGACGCGGGGGATGTTCTGGGCTGGGATCTGTCGGTTTCGATCTATCAGATCCTCAACAAGGGCCTGCTGGACGAGGCCGAAAAGCTGGTCGCGCATACCGATACGCCGGGCCAGCAGGTCGTCAATTACCAGCTCTGGGATCTGGCTGACCCCGCCTATGTCAGCGGCTCAATGCTGGTGGGGTCGGACAAGGCTCTGGTCAGTCTCGATGGCGTGACCCAGGACAAGCCCTGCACCCTGTTTGAACTGCTCGCCAGCACCATTGTGGCGCTGGGCGCGGACGGGCCGGGCAATCGCTTTAACATCTATTTCAACGCCTGCCGGTCCTGACCGGTTTGCCGGCTTTGACCGGTGCGAACTGAACCCGGCGATGCGCGCATCGCCGGGTTTGTCGTTCTGGCGTGAATTTCTGCTCTGAAACTGCATCGGAGAGGGCGGCATAACCGCCTGAATGCGTAAGCAGCCCTTGCGTCCCGGCACGCGCCTTCCTAAATCGCCCCATGACACGCATGGCTTTTCACAAAGCCGTGAAAGTGAAGACCATCTGACGGATCGGAGAGCAGTCGCTCGAAGACCTAATTGTTGAAATTTTGAACGCGAGCCAATAGGGGGGCGGCTCCCGGCGAGAGGGAAGCGCTTCGGGCTTCTCACCACCGCCCCGCCCCGCCGCTAAACAGGAGAGACGCACGCGATGAGCAAAGTTATCGGGATCGACCTTGGGACCACCAACTCCTGCGTCGCCGTCATGGACGGTGATCAGGCGAAAGTGATCGAGAACGCCGAAGGCATGCGGACCACCCCGTCCGTCGTCGCCTTCACGGAAGACGGCGAGCGCCTGATCGGCCAGCCCGCCAAGCGCCAGGCCGTGACCAACCCGGACCACACCTTCTTCGCCATCAAACGCCTGATCGGCCGGACCATGAATGATCCGACCGTGAAAAAAGACGTGGATATGGTGCCCTATTCCATCACCGAGGGCCCCAATGGCGACGCGTGGGTGCAAGGCCGCGACAAGAAGTACGCGCCGAGCGAAATTTCCGCCTTCATCCTTCAGAAAATGAAGGAAACCGCCGAGAGCTATCTGGGCTCGAAAGTTGAAAAAGCCGTCATCACCGTGCCGGCCTACTTCAACGACGCCCAGCGTCAGGCGACCAAGGATGCGGGCAAGATCGCGGGTCTGGAAGTTCTGCGCATTATCAACGAGCCGACGGCCGCAGCGCTCGCCTATGGTCTCGACAAGGGCGATAACCGCACCATCGTGGTCTATGACCTGGGCGGCGGCACCTTCGACGTGTCCGTGCTGGAAATCGGCGATGGCGTCTTTGAAGTGAAAGCCACCAATGGCGACACCTTCCTGGGCGGCGAAGACTTCGACATGCGTATCGTCGAATACCTCGCAGACGAGTTCAAAAAGGAAACCTCGATCGACCTGCGCAAGGACAAGCTGGCCCTGCAGCGTCTGAAAGAGGAAGCGGAGAAAGCCAAGAAAGAGCTGTCTTCCGCCTCGTCCTATGAAGTGAACCTGCCCTTCATCACCGCGGATGCGTCCGGTCCGAAACACCTCAACATGAAGCTCTCCCGCGCCAAGCTGGAAAGCCTTGTGGACGACCTGATCAAGCGCACCATCGAGCCGTGCAAGAACGCGCTCAAGGATGCGGGCATCTCTGCGTCTGAAATCGACGATGTGGTGCTGGTCGGCGGCATGACCCGCATGCCCAAGGTCCAGGAAGCGGTGAAAGGCTTCTTCGGTCGTGAGCCGCACAAGGGCGTGAACCCGGATGAAGTGGTCGCCATGGGCGCCGCCATCCAGGCCGGCGTGCTGCAGGGCGACGTCAAGGACGTGCTGCTGCTGGACGTGACCCCGCTGAGCCTCGGCATCGAGACCCTGGGCGGCGTGTTCACCCGTCTTATCGACCGCAACACGACGATCCCGACCAAGAAGTCCCAGACCTTCTCCACCGCGGACGACAATCAGACCGCTGTGACGATCCGGGTTTTCCAGGGCGAGCGTGAAATGGCGGCGGACAACAAGCTGCTGGGCCAGTTTGACCTTGTGGGCATTCCGCCGGCGCCGCGCGGCATGCCGCAGATCGAAGTGACCTTCGACATCGACGCCAACGGTCTTGTGAACGTGTCCGCCAAGGACCAGGCCACCGGCAAGGAACAGGCGATCCGTATCCAGGCCTCTGGCGGTCTGTCTGACAGCGATATCGAGCAAATGGTCAAGGACGCGGAAGCCAACGCCGACGCGGACAAGAAGCGCCGTGAGCTTGTTGACGCGAAAAACAACGCTGAAGCGCTGATCCACCAGACCCAGAAACAGGTCGAGGAGTTCGGCGACAAGGTCTCGGCCGAAGACAAGGCCGCGATCGAGGATGCGATCAAGGAGCTGGAAGGCGTCAAGGAGGGTGAAGACCCCGAAGCCATCCAGCAGAAGACCCAAGCCCTGATGCAGGCCGCCATGAAGCTGGGCGAGGCGATGTACGCTGCGCAGCAAGCTGATGGCGGGGAAGCCGCTGCGAAAGCGGATTCCGAAGCTGAAGAAGGCGTGGTCGACGCCGAGTTCACCGAAGTGAACGACGACGACGACAAGAAAAGCGCCTAAGGCTTTACCAGACGAGGCGCGCGGCCCCGTCCCGCATCAGGGGCGGGGCCGTGTTGCTTCAGGGCTGAAACTTCAAACACCGGACCGCACGCATGAGCAAACGCGATTATTATGAGGTTCTGGGCGTCGCCAGGGATGCCGACGCGAAGGCGATCAAATCCGCCTATCGCAAGCTGGCGATGAAATACCATCCCGACCAGAACCCTGATGACGCCGAAGCCGAAGCCAAGTTCAAGGAAGTCGGCGAGGCGTACGCCATTCTTTCGGACGCGGACAAGCGCGCCGCCTATGACCGCATGGGCCATGCCGCCTTCCAGCAAGGCGGTGGCGGCGGGGGTCACCCGTTTGGCGGCGGTGCGGGCGCGGCCGATTTTGCAGATATTTTCGAGCAGGTCTTTGGCGATGCCTTCGGCATGGGCGGCGGGCGTCGGAGCGGCGGCGGGCGTCGGTCCGGACCGGCTCGCGGCTCTGACCTGCGCTATGACATGCAGATCAGCCTCGAGGAGGCCTATCACGGCAAGGACGCCAATATCCGCGTTCCCACCACCGTGACCTGTGAGCGCTGTGAAGGCGACGGGGCCGAGCCGGGCACGGGCGTGACGACCTGTGAAACCTGCGCGGGCGCGGGCCGTATCCGGCGCACCCAGGGCTTCTTCACCATGGAACAGACCTGTCCGACTTGCGGCGGGCGCGGCTCCTATGTCGAGACGCCGTGCCAGGAATGCGATGGCGCAGGCCGGGTCCGCAAGACACGTGATCTGCGCGTGCAGATCCCGGCGGGCGTCGAGGACGGCATGCGCATCCGCCTCGCCGGTGAAGGCGAAGCGGGCGCGCGCGGCGGGCCCAAGGGCGATCTTTATATCTTCGTCTCGGTCGGTCATCATGGCCTGTTTGAGCGTGACGGACCCAATCTGTACTGCCGCGCGCCGGTCTCCATGGTGACCGCGGCGCTGGGCGGCGAGATCGATGCGCCCACTATTGATGGCGGCAAGGTCAAGATCCGCATCCCTGAAGGCGCCCAGACCGGCGAACGCATGCGCTTGCGCAACAAGGGCATGGTCAAGCTCAATGGCGGCGGCGCCCGCGGCGACATGTATGTGGAATTGTTTGTCGAGACCCCGCGCAAGATGACCGACCGTCAGAAAGAAATCCTGCGCGAGTTCTGCGAGATTTCCGGCGCAGGCTGTAATCCTGAAAGCGATGGCTTTTTCAACAAGGTGAAGCGCTTCTGGGATGATATCAGCGGGGATGACGAGCACGATCATCGTCCCGACGCCTGAGCCTCTGGCCTGACCGGCTCGACTTACGCTTTTTTCACCTAAACGCGCGATGACAAAGCGTCAGGTTGTGAGGGGCGTCATGTCGGGAACCAGCATTCATATCGCCGTAACGGGCATTTCGGGCCGTTTGGGTCGCGCGATCGCAACCGAGGTCATTCGGGCGAGCGATCTGTCGCTGGTCGGCGGCATGGTAAGCTCGGATTCCGCCAATCTCGGCTCTGATCTCGGAGAGTTGTGCGGCTCAGGTTTTCTTGGCATCGAAACTGTGGTTGCGCTGGAACAGGCGGCCGATCAGGCCGATGTGCTGATCGACGCCTCCCTACCCAAGGTGACGAGCGCTATTGCGCCGCGTCTGGCGGCCATGGGTCATCGCGCCCTGGTCACCGGCGTGACGGGTCTTGAAAAGGACCAGCAGGCGGCGCTGGAACAGGCGGCGGAAACCATTCCGGTTCTGCAGGCGAGCAATTTTTCGCTGGGCGTGGCGTTGGTCGAGCGGCTGGTGGCCCAGGCCGCCAAAGCGCTGTCTGACGAGCACTTTGATCTCGAGATTGTGGAAGCGCATCACAAGCGCAAGGCGGATGCACCCTCGGGTACGGCCTTGAGCCTGGGCGAAGCTGCAGCCCGTGCGCGCGGCGTGGAGCTGGAGGATGTCGCCCAGTACACCCGCCCGCGCCATGACGGTCCGCGCCCGGTCGGCGCGATCGGCTTCAGCGCCATTCGCGGCGGCGGCGTGGTCGGCGAACACGAGGCGCGCTTCCTGTCGGCCTTTGAAGAAGTCAGTATTTCCCACAAGGCGTATGACCGGTTTATCTTCGCCCAGGGTGCGCTCGCGGCGGCGCGCTGGATCAAGGGCAAGGCTCCGGGCCTCTACTCCATGCAGGACATACTGGGTGACTGAACAGACTGACGCAGAGCGAAGCCCTTATCCCGAAGTGTGGCTGCATGGCCTGTCGCCCCTGCCGCCGGTTCTGAACGGGCTTCTGATCAGCGCACTGATCTATGCCGTCTATCTTGTGTACTCGGTCGAGGTTGGCCAAGCCGTCATCGAACAGGCAGGCGCGGGGGTACGCTTCAACAGCGCCGCCTGGGCCGCATTGGTCATCTGCATGATCACAGGCGTCGCCACCACCATGCCGGCGATTACCCAAAGACAATGGCAGGCCTCCCTGCCTCAGCTGAAGGCGGTCCTGGATGAAGCGGGCGGCCGTCAGGTCGAGGCGATGGCGAAGGGGCCGACCCGCCAGCACGCCTGGCGGTCTCTGCTTGTGTTTCTGGCGGGCGCAGTTGGCGGCTTGCTGGTGAATATGTGGCTGCTCAACCCGCCTGAAATTACCTGGGACCAGTATTGGGGCACCATTTCGCCCTTCTTTGCGATCATGAACGCCCTGGTGTTCGGTCTGGCCGCGCGCGGCGGCTATATGGTGCGGTATGAAGACCGGGAGATGCGCCAGCTGGTGGAGAACCATCTTCAGGTGGATCTGGCGCATCTCGAGCGCAATCAGATCTTTGGCCGTCTGGCCCTGCGCGGCGCGCTGGCCTGGCTGGTGATGACGGCGGTCATCCTGCTCTTGTTTGTGGATTCAACGCCGGCTCCGATTTCAGCGACGGCCCTCGTGCTGGCCCTGATTGCATCGGGTTATGCCTTCGCCTCCACCATTGGCCCGGTGGTGCGCAAATGCGCGCTGGTGCGGGACGCCGCCCTGCAGGCGGTTCGCGAACAGATTACCGCGAGCGGTGACGCGGTTCTGAAGGGCGCTCCCAAGGGCGCGCCTGTGTCAGAGCTGATCGCCTATGAGACCTGGTTGGAAAAACTGCCGGTCTGGCCGATCTCCGCGCCCGTGACCCGGCGTCTGGCGCTGTACGGCTTCATCCCGGTGCTGGCCTGGTTTGGCTCGGCTGCGGCGGAGCTGGTGCTCAACCGCTTCACATAAGATCAGGCGTGACCGAACAGGTCCGGTTGTCGGGTCAGGCTTTCAAAATCGGTGCGTTGAGTCGGGGTGCGCAGACGTGACAGCGTGCGGCTGGGCGGGGGCGCAACCATGGGAGCAGGCGCCTTGAGCGTCAGCCCCAGCGTGGTCGCCTTGGCGCGAATGGCGCTGTCAGGACGGCCCAGCTTCAGGCTGATCAGACGCAGGCTGGCGCCCTGACGGGCCAGAGCCTTGAGCAGTTTCACATCCTCGCCGCGCCAGCGCTTGCCAGCGTTACGGGCATATCCGGCAGATTTGGTTGCATACGCCATGTTCCACTCCTTACAGGAAGGAACATAAGCGGAACATCTGTTCTCGTCAAGGGGCCTGCAAAAAGGCCCGCCTTGCGGGCGGGCCTTTGAGGGCAGGCTATTTTACCAGCTGCCGGTATTTTCCATGCTGGCCCAGGGCTCTGCAGGCTCCAGGGCTTCGCCTTCCTGCAATAGCTCGACCGAGATGCCGTCCGGGCTTTTGACGAACGCCATGCGCCCATCCCGGGGCGGGCGGTGAATCACATAGCCCATCGAGGCCAGACGACCGCACAGGGCGTAGATGTCCTTCACCTCATAGGCGATGTGACCGAAATTGCGGCCCGAGGCATAGGTCTCCGGGTCCCAGTTATAGGTCAGCTCGATCATCGGCGCGCCCTTGGGCAGGATCTTGGAGTCCCCGATGACGCCGGACTTGGCGATGTCTTCACGGCTCGCCAGGAAGACCAGGGTGAAGCGACCCGCCTCGTTCTCGGTGCGGCGCACTTCTTTCAGGCCCAGCCCGTCGCAATAGAATTTCAGCGACGCGTCGATATCGGTGACGCGCACCATGGTGTGCAGGAAGTGCATGTAACGCTCCTTGTGAGAGGATTAGCTGTCTGTGTCGGACGCGGGGGCGTCGATCTGGATCTTGCGCGCCCATTTGGGACGCGGACGCCAGCCGGTGTCCTCGATCGGTTCGCCGCGCGCCCGGGCGAGCGCGTGATTGAACGGCTCCGGGGCTCGCAGATGATGTAAGCGCGCGATTACCGCAGCCAAGGCCGCCCAGATGAAAACCACACCAAAGAACAGCGCGAACATGAAGACATATCCCGTCCGGCCGCCCCATTCGGGGGCGCCGTTGGCGCGCCAGATCACATCATAGAGCGCGGGCACGGCCAGCAGGGCGACCGGGCTGATCAGGATCGCCGAACCGGCGGCGGCGGCGGCGTAGAGCGTCCAGCGCGGCTGGAAGCAGGACACGTAAAGCCGGACGAACTCAGCTTCGCTCACACCCTTGATGGTGCGCGGCTTCTCCGCCTGCCGGGTCTGGTATTCCGCATGTGCTTCTGTGGTCAGTCCGCGGACGGACACCCACCAGCGCGCAAGGCAGGCGAGGATGAAGAGGACGAAGACGCCCCCGAGTATGAAAAGAGACAGATCGAACATGAGACGGCTTTTAACCCGTCGCGGCCTCATAGGCGAGCATTGCGCGCTTACGATCGAGTCCCCAGTGATAGCCGGTCAGTCGGCCATCCGCCGCCAGTACCCGGTGACAGGGGATCAGCCAGCTGATCGGGTTTGCGCCGACCGCTGCGCCGGTCGCCCGCGCCGCCCCTGCTTTGCCGGCGGCTCTGGCGATGTCGCCATAGCTGACGGTGCAGGCGGACGGGATGGTCAGCAGCGCTCGCCAGACCTGACGCCGGAAGGGCGCGCCATAAAGCGCCAGCGGCACAGTCGCTTCTCCTGCAGCTGCATCAAAAACGCGCCCCGCCCAGTCGGACGCCAGCGCATCATCGCGCTCATAGCGCGCTTGGGGGAAGCGCCGGGCGAGGTCCTGAAAGGCGTCGTCTTCCTCGCCGGGGCTGCAGAAGGCCAGGCCTGACAGGCCGCGGGGCGCGATCACGAACACCGCAACGCCAAAGGGCGAGGGCGCATATCCGTAGCGAAAATCGAGGCCGGAGCCGCCCGATTTCACCTCGCCGGGCGTCGCCGCTTCCTCGGCGATGAAGATGTCATGCAGGCGCGACGGGCCCGAGAGGCCGCTCTCCAGCGCCGCATCCAGAACGCTCGCACCGTCCACCAGCAGCTTGCGGGCGCTGGCATGGGTCAAAGCCTGCACCAGTTTTTTGGGGCTGGCGCCGGTCCAGCGGGTGAAGACGCGCTGGAAATGGTGCGGCGACAGCCCGGCGGCCTGTGCGGCGGCGGCGAGATCAGGCTGCTCGCGCCAGTTCTCCGACAGGAAATCGAGCGCCGCGACAATGCGGTCATAGTCCTCGGCGCGGACTTTCAGCCGGTCGGGCGGGGAGAGGGTGTCGAGTTCAGCGGTCATGGGCGCACCCTGCCGCGGGCGCTCAGGCCCCGCCACCTGATTCTTGCGCCAGCTGCGGCCCCCGCGCTCGTCGGGCGTTGTCCAGGGCGTCACGGATGGCGTCGGCGAGGCTTTCCCGCTCCCGCGGGGACAGCCAGCTGCCAATGATCAGGCTTTTGCCCATGGCGGTCAGCCGCGCCTGCACATCCGGTTCGCCCTCGCCCTCGACAATGACGCGGGTCCAGGCGCTGGGCAGGATGAACTGGATGAGGTGGCCCGTGGGGAAGCGGCGGATAACGCGAATCTCGTCGCGCGTGATCTTGATGGACTCCATGCGCCGCCCGTCGCGATAGGACAGTTTGAAACCGATCCAGATCAACAGCACGTCGAGGCCGAAAAAGCCCATCACCGGCCAGGCGCCCATGACCATGAAGGCGATGCCGGCGGAAAAGCTGATCGCGCCCATGGCGATCATCAGTGCGATGAAGCCGGGATTGGGCAGGGAGCGGTTGGGGCGAACCTGCGCATCCATATAGAGCGCCTCGCCCTCCGATAACGGAGGGGCGCTATGGTCTGCAGGCCAGGTTTCAATCAGCCGACGCCGTTCCATGACAGCCAAAATAGGCCGCAGCTGCGGACTTGGCCAGTTTTCGGCGAACTCAGCCGAAGACGGTCACCATCTGGCGGCCCTTGGCCACGCAGGCGCCATCCGTGTTCCAGATGCTCATGTCTTGAGTGGAAAAGCCGCCGCGCACATGATCGGCGCGGCTTTCCAGCAGCCACCAGCCGTCACGGGTTTTGGGTTCATCGGTCAGGATATCGACCATCCAGGTCATGGAGGAGAGCGGCGTTGGCGCGCTCAGGAGCGGCGCCAGCGCCGGGGCGAGCGCATCGCCCAGCGTCAGGAGCGCGATGGGCATGTTCCGCGCGTCAGGATCGGCATGGCGCGCCCACATGCGGATGACCGGCTTGTCGCTCTGGCTGAACGGCACGCCGCCGCCCGCCCAGATGAAATCGAAATTGCGCGTGAATACCGGCGCGCCGACGGGAAATGTGAGGGTTTCTGTCGCGTCATCGGGGGCCACGGCGCGCTCGGGCATGAGCGGCGGCTCCATCAGATAGGCGGATTCCCGTTCTCCGGCGAAGGTGAAGACGCTTTCCACGCCAATCCCCGCTTCGCCGGACAGGCGCGTGCGCACCGAGCAGGCGGTGCGGCCTTCGCGCAGCTTTTCGGCGTCCACGGTCAGCGCGCCTGCGCTGGGTCCGACAAAGCTGATCATCGCGCTACGCAACGGGCGCCCGTTCGCATGGGGCAGGGCCGCTTGCAGGCAAAGACCCGCCGTCAGGCCGCCATAGACGGTCCGGCCTTGCTTCCACTGATCGGGAACATCCAGCGTGAAGCGGGTGGCGGAGGGGTCATGATTGGCGAGTAGCTGGGCGATGGACATGGAACTGATGGGCCTTTGACGCAGTTTATCGGGCGGCATGAAGCCCGAACCGTCCCTCAAGGGCAAGCGCGCCTCACTGAAGCCTGTCGCGAAGATGAACGCGTTGGCCTTTCTCACGCCCAAATCAGGGACTAAACAGGACCCATGAACACAACAGCTTTTCTCCTCTCCGCCGCTCTGACGCTGCTTTCCGGCGCCCAGCAATCCGAAGCGCCCGCACAGGCAGCGCCCGAGCCGCTGCCCGAGGCTCAGGCCGTCGAGCCGGCTCCGGGGCAGATCACGCCTGAAGCCGGGGCCGAGCGCGCTCAGGCCTGGCTGGAAGGGCTTGATACGCTGCGCGCCCGGTTCATCCAGATCGCGGCTGACAATTCCGAGGCTTCGGGCCTGCTCGAGATCGATCGCCCCGGCAAGGCGCGGTTTGACTATGACGCTCCCAATCCGGTGCTCATGGTGGCGGACGGTTCATTCGTGGCAGTCGCCGACTTTGATCTTGAAACGATCGATCGTGCGCCCATCGGCGAGACGCCCCTGCGCTTCCTGCTGGATGCGGATCTTGATCTGGCGGGCTCCGGCGCGGTCGTGGATGCGGGCCGCTATGACGGTCGGCTCTATGTGACGCTGGAAGACCCCGAGGACGCTGTCGAAGGCCGTCTGACGCTGGTGTTCGAGGATGCCCGGCCTGACGCGGCGCCTGAAACCATGACGCTGGCGGGCTGGTACACGGTGGACGCCATGGGCGGGATGACCGAGGTGAGCCTGTCAGAGGTCGAGACCGGCGTGCGCATCAGCCCGCGCCAGTTCATCCTCGATGATGAGGACGTGATGGGCGGGGACCGCCGTCGTCGCGGCCGCTAGGTTCTAGAGCGCCCACCAGAACAGAAGCGCCGCCAGACCCAGCCGGTAGATTACGAAGGGCAGGAAGCCCAGACGGTCCACCACGCGCATCAGCACGGCGATGGAGGCGAGGGCGGCGAAGAAGGACAGGATCGCCACGATCAGGCCGTCTGTCAGCGAGTGGGCGCTGTCTGCGCCCCGCGCCAGCTCGATCACCGCCAGAAGGCCGAACGCGGCGATCACCGGCACGGCTATCAGCATGGAAAAACGCGCCGCCTCGCTGCGGGTCATGCCCAATGCGCGGGCGGCGGTCATCGTCACGCCCGAGCGTGACGAGCCGGGGACCAGCGCGAACATTTGCGCCAGACCGATCAGGATGGCGCCGCGCCAGCTCAGGGTTTCGGTGGTGACAGTCTGCTTGCCGAAATGGTCCGCGAGCCAGAGCGGAACCGCGAGGATGAGCGTCGCCCAGGCGATCACCAGCGGCGAACGCAAGGCGTCCGCCATGCCGGAGATGTAAAGCCCGCCCCCTGCGATCAGCACGGGCGGGGTGGCGACGGCGATCAGAAGCGCCAGCTTGCCGCCGGGCGTGATCTGTCCCTTCAGAAGGGCCAGCTTGCCAGTCACCACATTGACCACATCAGCGCGGAAATACACCAGCACAGCGAAGAGCGTACCCAGATGCGCCATCACGTCGATCAGCGGGCCCTGATCCGCATCGCCCAGAACCTGCGGCGCGAGGATGAGATGGGCGGAGGATGAGATGGGGAGAAACTCGGTGATCCCTTGGACGATCGCCAGAATAATGAGATGAAGAAGGCCCATAGCGTGTCATTCCCCCGGGTGGTTCGGCGGCAGAGTGCGCGCGATTGATCCGCTCGCCAAGGGCTTATGCTGTTTGGACAACACATAATGGAAAACCGCCATGCCGCATGACGCTCTGGACGCAGGGCCGGGCAAGCTTGCTCCTGCCGACGCCCGCAAGATCACCGGAAGCGTCACGCGGCTGTCGGTCATGGTCGCGGCGACGCTCGTGGTCGCCAAGCTCATCGCCTGGATCCTCTCGGGCTCGGTCGCAATGCTCGCCTCCCTGGCGGATTCCTCGCTCGATCTCGTGGCGTCTCTGACGACGTTTTTCGCGGTGCGTTACGCCTCCACTCCGGCGGATGCCGAGCACCGCTATGGCCATGGCAAGGCGGAAGCGCTGGCGAGTCTCCTGCAGGCTCTGCTGGTGGCGCTGTCGGCGGGCTATCTCATTCATGAATCCTGGAACCGCTTCACCGATCCCCAGCCGCTGGATGCGGGCGCCATCGCCCTGTCGGTGATGGGCTTGTCCATCACTTTGACCCTGGGGTTGGTCTGGGCCCAGACGCGGGCGGTGAAACAGACCGGCTCTCTGGCGGTGACGGGCGACCGGGCGCACTATTTTGCGGACCTCAGCTCGAACATGGTGGTGGTCGTCGGCCTTGTGCTGGCGCTGATCGGTATCGAGCGCGCCGACCCGATCATGGGCTTTGTCGTGGTGCTCTGGCTGTTCTGGACGGCGTTCACCGTGGGGCGCGACGCCATTTCAGCGCTGATGGACCGCGAGCTTCCCGATGAGGAGCGCGAGCAGATCATCTCACTGGCCGAAGAGGATCCGCGGGTTCTGGGCGTGCACCAGTTGCGCACCCGCGCCTCGGGTCCGTTCATCCACATCCAGATGCATATGGAGCTCGACCCGGATCTGAGCCTGACCAGGGCCCATGAGATTGTCGTCGCCGCTGAAAAGCGCGTCATGGCGGCCTATCCGGCGGCGGATGTGCTCATCCACCCCGACCCGAAAGGCCGCGCCGCGCCCCATGGCAACGCCTATTTCGGCAAGGATGGAGCGTCGAGTGCAGGTCCAGCAGATGAACCGGCTTAAGCCGTTCGCCGAACGCGGTTAGGATAGGGCCATGCGTATCTTGCACCATTGGCCCCTTGATCCCTGGTCCCGACAGGTCCGTCTCGCGCTTGCCGAGAAGAAGCTCGATTTCGAGGTCGAGTATCAGCGGTTCTGGGATATGCCGGACGACCTTGTCGCGCTCAATCCCACAGGAATGCCGCCGGTCCTGGTCGAGGAGACCGAGAAGGGCCGCACGGCCCTGTGCGAGACCCGCGCAATCCTGGAATATCTTGAGGAAACCCATCCCGAGCCGGCGCTGCTGCCGGGCGGTCCGGCCGATCGCGCCGAGGCGCGGCGTCTGGCGGCGTGGTTTGATGTGAAGTTCAACGCCGAGGTGAACGCCTTCCTGCTGCACGAAAAGCTCGAAAAGCGCGTGCAGTCCCTCGGCGCGCCGGACATGGAGGCGATCCGCATCGGGCGCGACATGTTGCGTTGGCATCTTGATTATATGTGCGGGCTTCTGGATCAGCGCGACGGTCTGGCCGGGCCGCGCTTTACGATGGCCGATCTCGTGGCCGCCGCGCACCTGTCCTGCGTGGATTATCTCGGCGATGTGCCCTGGGATGACTTCCCCGCCGCCAAGGCCTGGTATCAGCGCATCAAATGCCGCCCCTCCTTCCGCGCCATCTTGGCCGACCGCCTGCCGGGCTGCCCGCCCGTGAACGGCTATCAGGATCTGGATTTCTAGGTATGTCAGGGCCTGAAGCTCAGGCCGGGCGGGTCAAGGCGCTGGCGCTGGAGGCCGGCTTCTCGGTCGTGCGCGTCACCCGCGCCGATGAACCCTGGCAGGCGGGCGAACGGCTCAAACGCTTTGTGGGCGAGGGACGCCATGGCGATATGGCGTGGATGGAAGACACGCTGGAGCGGCGCTCCCATCCCACCGCCATGTGGCCGGATGCGAAATCAGCGGTCGTTGTGGGCCTTGAATACGGGCCCGAGCACGATCCGCTGGAGATTCTGGAGCGGCGCGATGAGGCCGCGATCAGCGTCTATGCCCGGAACAAGGATTATCACGACATCCTCAAAAAGCGCCTCAAGCGCTTTGCGGGCGCGTTCCACCGTGAGACCGGCTCGGAAGTGAAGGTGTTTGTCGACACCGCCCCCCTGATGGAAAAGCCGCTGGCGCACAAATCCGGCCTCGGCTGGCAGGGCAAGCACACCAATCTGGTCAGCCGCTCTCATGGCAGCTGGCTGTTTCTGGGCGTGATGCTGACCGCGGCGGAGCTGGAACCCGATGCGCCTGAAACCGATCATTGCGGGTCGTGCCGGGCGTGTCTTGATATCTGCCCGACCCAGGCCTTTCCGGCCCCTTACCAGATCGATGCGCGGCGCTGCATCTCGTATCTGACCATCGAGAACAAGGGCCCGATCCCGCTCGAGTTTCGCAAGCCCATGGGCAATCGGATTTATGGCTGTGATGATTGTCTGGCCGTGTGCCCGTGGAACAAGTTCGCGCAAGCGAGCTCTGAAGCGGCGTTTCACCCGCGTGAAGCCCTGACCGGGCCGAAACTCAAAGAGCTGGCCACGCTCGATGACGCGGCGTTCCGGGAGTTTTTTCGTGGTTCGCCGATCAAGCGGGTCGGGCGGGATCGGTTTGTGCGCAATGTTCTGATTGCGCTGGGCAACAGCCAGAACACGGCATTGGCCGAACAGGCGTGCGCGCTGCTGGACGATCCGTCAGAACTGGTGCGCGGCGCGGCGATCTGGGCGCTGGCCCAGCTCGATGCTGACAGGTTCAGTGTGGAGAAAGCGCAACGGGCCGGTGCAGAGACCGACCCGGATGTTCGCGCGGAATGGGAGGCGGCCTAGGCGTCACCGATGCGCGGCGGGCCGCCCTTGTCGGCCTGGCTGGGGCCGAAGGCGCGATTGAGCAGATGAGAGCTGTCTTGCGCCAGCTCGATCGCCTCGGTCAGGTGTTCGAGCACTTTGACGTTATTGGCCAGCACATGCAGCGCTTCAGGGCGCAGATCATGAGAGATCTTGGTGCAGCGGAGCAGCACGTCGGCGCGCAGTTCCAGCAGGATGTCTTCCAGCTTGCGGCCGGACGGATTTTCTTCAGACACCAGATAGCGGGTCATATCCGCCTCCGTGATTTGCAATCAGAGACTGAAGTCTGCACCAACACCCCCTCATTTTTAGTAAACGCAGGGCGATGGCCTTGAAGATCAGGCGGTTTGCCGTCAGCTTGCAGGCCAGAAACCCAGGGAGATCATCATGGCGGATAAAATCGGCGCACAGGCTCTTATCGACCAAGTTTCAGGCTGGGAGGCGGTCGAGAGCCGCGATGCGGTGCGCAAGGTCTTCAAGTTTGACGACTTCAAGAGCGCTTTCGCCCTGATGACCCAGGTGGCCATGAAAGCCGAGCAGATGGATCACCATCCTGAATGGTTCAACGTCTACAATACTGTGGATGTGACGCTGTCGACCCATGACGCGGACGGCGTGACCAATCTCGATCTCGAGCTGGCGCAATTCATCGAGGCGCGCGCCGCGGTCCTGAACAAGGGCTAGAGGCTGAAAGCGGTCAGGTGGCGTGAATGATGACGGTGTCGAGCACGACCGTCGCCTGACCCGGGCCGATCACGCGATCGGTCTCGTCCTGCAGCAGACGCGCGATCACGTCGGCATCGGGAATCTGACCCCAGCGATACATGCGGCCGGAATACAGGAGCATGGCCTGGGAATAGGCGTCGCGCAGCCAGATCTGGCGTTCGGCGATGACCTGACGCGTGCGGCTGTGCGGCGCATCCAGCGCCAGACCGACCTGCAACAGGCCCCGCATGCGATAGTCCGCCTGCACCGAGGTGCGCACGGGCTCCATGCGCACATAGCTGGTCGCATGGCTGAGCGAACGGCCCAGCGATTCTTCGGGCGCGGGTTCTGAAGGCGCGCCGTGACCGCCGCCACCGCCGCCTCCACCCCCGCCGCCGCCAAGGGCGAAGGCCGGGGAGGCGCTCAGACAAACGCACAGGGCTGCAAGGCCGAGAATATGACGCAAGGTTTTCATGCGTCCAGAATACCCGGTCTAGGTAAAGAAATCGTATGGTCGGGCTTGTCCTTTTCAGGGGCTGATCTAACTCCCCGCCTCGTGATCTTCAGGGGGATGGAATGAAACACTCTCTTCTCGCGACTATGGTTTTGACCGCTGCTCTGGGGGCGCCGCTGGGCGTTGCCGAGGCCCAGATGGCCGAGGGCTCCCAGTCCAGCCCCATGCCGCGTAATTATGTCGCAGCAGGTGCGGCCATGCTGCCCGATTACGCCGGGTCCGATGACTATCGCGTCATCCCGTTCGGCGCGGCCCGGTTCGAGCTGGGCGGCGTGTCCTTCCGCACGCAAGGCCCCGGTCTGGCGGCGAGCCTTTATGAAAGCGGCCCGTGGGAGCTGGGCGCCTATGTGCGCTGGTCGGGCGGGCGCGATGATGTGGAAGACGAAGTGGTCGATCGCATGCGCGATGTGGACTCCTCCCTGATCACCGGCGGCTATGCGCGCCTGACGCTTGCGGAGAACGTTCTGTCCGAGCGTGACCGCTTCGGGCTGGGCGTCGATCTGGGCGTGGATGCGCTGGGCAATTTCGACGGGCTCGCCTGGAGCGCGTCCGCCGATTATGGCGTCAGGGTCTCGCGCGGCGTGTTCGCGGCGCTCTCCGCCTCGGTCAGCGGCTTTTCCGATGACTATGCCGACACCCTGTTCTCGGTGGACGCTGCCGACGCCGCCGCGACCGGCTTGGCGCTCTACACCGCCGAAGGCGGCGTGCGTGATGTGGGCGTCACCGCCATTGTGGATGTAGCGGTCAGCCAGAGCTGGTCAGTGACGGGTGTTGCGGGCTATTCGCGCCTTCTGGGCGATTACGCTGACAGCCCCATCGTGTCAGTGCGCGGCAGCGAGGACCAGGTCTTCCTCGGTCTGGCGCTGGGACGGCGCTTCTAGGCCAAACCGACGCCGACAAACGAGCGCCGCCTTAGGGCGGCGTTTTCGTGTGAATGCTTTGAAATCGGTGAGGATCTGGTGGAGCCGAGGGGAATCGAACCCCTGACCTCGTCATTGCGAACGACGCGCTCTCCCAACTGAGCTACGGCCCCGTTCCAGTGCTTGCGGAGGTACGGTTCGCACCCGCGCTTGTCAAGGCTTCGCGCCACCGACCAATGATTGACGTTTGCGTAAACTGCTGGTCGTTATACAACGTCCGCTATGGGTGAGGGGACAGGATATACCGATGGGGTGAAACTCCATCTGTTCGGCATGGGAGATGGCGCGCAAAGCATCCTCTTCCAGATGTTGTCCCATGGGCTTATCGCAGGCGCCTACGCGCTGATCGCCGGCACCCTGATCTGGCAGATGCGCAGCAACAAGTCGCTGCTGCGTCTGAAGATGGTCCGCTCCATCACGGTGCTCGCCATACTGGCGGCCATTGCGCATCTGGCGCGACTGGTCTCGGTTCACGCCACACACCCGTGGATTGACGGACTGGTCTATCTGACAAGCGCGGCCTTCGGTCTGTGTGGGGCGTTGCTGCTCTGGTACTGGTTGCCGCAGATGCTGGCCATGGCGCAGGAGCGTCGCCTGACCCCGGTCAACATGGTCCGCCGCGAGGACTATCAGGCGCTTCAGCAGAAGCTCGACAACACCCATGCCGGCTTGCAGCGGTTTGCAACCGCGGCGTCACATGACTTGCGCGCCCCACTTCGGCATATCTCGGTGTTCGCCGGGCTGATTGCGCGGGAAGAGGCGGAGACGCTCAGCCCGTCCGGTCGGGACTATCTCGAGCGCCTGAACGGCTCGGTCGACCGGATGCAGGAGCTGACGACCGCGCTGGTGGAATATGTCCGCGCCATCAGCGCGGACCATGCGCCGGTTCGCCTTGATCTGACCGATGTCATCCGGGCCATCCGCAAGGAGATGAAGGTCGAGATCGAGACCCTGGGCGCGCAGATCGAGGTTGCGCCCATGCCGCCTGTCTGGGCGGATGAAGGCTTGATGACCCTGGTCTTCAGCCATCTGATCGACAATGCGCTCAAATTCTCCAAGGACGTGCCGTCCATACGCCTCTATGCGCGCGGCGTCCGGGCGGGCTGGGTGGAGATCGTCTTTGAGGATGACGGGCCCGGCATTGATCCGCGACAGAATGAAATGATCTTCGACGTGCTGTTCCGCATGTCCACGGGCCCCATTGAAGGGGTGGGTCTGGGTCTGGCGCTTTGCAAGCAGGTGATCGAGGCCACGGGCGGGGGGATCTGGCTGGATACCGGCTATGACACCGGCGCCCGCTTCGTTCTGACACTTCCGGCTGCGCCCTGATCCTGAGCGAAGCTTCTTGTCAGCCCCGCCCAGAGGGGGCTAGACCAGCATCAGTGAAAAGAGTTCCCAAAAGAGAGCGCCCATGCCCCTGGAATCCATGTCTCTGGCGCAGGTCCTTGTGTACCTGTTCCTCCTGATCCCGCTGCAATTGCTGGTCTATGTCATCTTTGTCGGCGTGATCCTGAGCTGGCTGATCTCTTTCAATGTCGTCAATCCGCATAACCAGCTGGTGGGTACGATCTGGCGGTTGACCAATACGATCACCGAGCCGCTCTTGCGTCCGATCCGGAACGTCCTGCCGCCGCTGGGCGGGCTCGACCTGTCGCCGCTCTTGCTGCTGCTGCTGATCATGTTCGTGCGCAACTGGCTGATCATTGGACAGATCTTCCCCCGACTCGCCTGACCCGATGCCGGCTCAGCTCGTCGATGAGGGTTTGCGCCTGTTCGTAAGGGTTCAGCCCAAGGCGTCACGCGCGGGCTTTGACGGCGGGCGTGAAGGCGCGGACGGACGGGTGCGTCTGGTGGCCAAAGTCCGCGCGGCGCCCGACAAGGGCGCCGCCAATACAGAGCTTTGCGCCCTGACCGCCAAGGTGCTGGGCGTGCCCAAATCCAGCGTCAGCGTTATCGCCGGTTCGACCCAGCGGGAGAAAACCCTTCTGGTGCGGACCGATGAGTCAAAACAGCTGCTTGACGTGGTCTCGACCATGCTCCAAGACCCCCGCCCATGACCGATATCATCACGTCCTCCTCCGCCTCCGCCAAGCTGATTGACGGCAAGGCCGCCGCCGCCGCCGTTGACGCCGCCGCCGCTAAAGGCGCGCGCGAGCTGGAACCGCAACTGGGCCGCGCGCCCTGCCTCGCCGTCGTGCTGGTGGGCGAGGATCCCGCCAGCCAGGTCTATGTGCGCAACAAGGTGCGCCGGACCGAAGCGGCGGGCATGCGCTCGGTCGAACATATCCTGTCCGCCGATGTCAGCCAGTCTGACCTGCTGGCGGTGGTCCGGTCGCTCAATGAGGATGACGGCGTAGACGGCATTCTGGTCCAGCTGCCGCTGCCCAAGGGGCTGGATGAGACCGAAGTCGTTCAGACCATCCGGCCGGACAAGGATGTGGACGGGCTGACCGCCCAAAGCGCCGGCGCGCTGGTGCTGGGCGCGCCCGGCATGCGGCCCTGTACGCCGTCCGGCAGCGTGTTCCTCGCCAAACAGGCGCTGGGAGATCTCTCGGGCAAATCCGTTGTGGTGATCGGACGCTCCATTCTGGTGGGCAAGCCTGCGGCGCTTCTGTTTCTGGCGGAAAACTGCACGGTCACGCTGGCGCATTCGCGCACGCAGGATCTGCCGGCGGTGTGTCGGCAAGCCGACATCATCGTGGCGGCGGTCGGGCGCCCCAATCTGGTCAAGGGCGACTGGATCAAGCCGGGCGCCTGCGTCATTGATGTGGGCATCAACCGGGTCGAGGGCGAGGCCGGCAAGAGCCGACTTGTTGGTGATGTTGATTTTGAACAGGCGATTGAAACCGCAGGTTTTATTACGCCGGTTCCGGGCGGTGTCGGTCCGATGACAATCGCCATGTTGCTCGCCAATACGGTTGCGGCCGCCGCCCGGCGTGCTAACGTAAAGACGCCGGATGCGGTCGCGGATGTTTTGCCGGGTTAAAACCTGATTAAGCATACATCCCCTAGTTTAGCGCGTGTCGGGAGAGGACCATGCCGCAACCCCTGTCTGTTCTTCATATTGAAGATGACTTCGCCGATGCGATGCTGCTTCAGCACGCGCTGTGCGATGCGGGCGGGTATGACATGGACCTGCATGTGGTTCGCACCCTTCACGATGCGCGTCAGAAGCTGTCGCGCCAGTCCTATGACCTCATCATCACCGATCTGAGACTGCCGGATTCCACGCAACCGCGTGAAACGGTCGGGCTTCTGGAAAGCCAGGCCAATGGCACCCCGATCCTGGTGCTGACGGGCGCGGCGGGTATTGATCCCGAACGCGATGGCGGTCAGGTCAAGTTTCTGGACAAGAACGATTATTTCCAGAAGGGCCTGGACGAGAAAAGCCGGGAACTCCTGTTCTGGGTGCAGAGCGTGGCGAGCAGCCGCGATGACGGCGTTGTCGTTGACGATCTGACGGGCACCATCGAAATCTGAGTTCTGAAGCCTGGCGGGCTGGATGCGGCGGCGTGACGCCCTATCTGCGCGCCCATGGCAAACCTGTCGACATTCCCGTCCGGATATCGCGCCCTGATCGTGGGCGCGTCCGGCGGTGTTGGCCGCGCCCTGACGCAAGCGCTGTGCGTGGATCCGCAAGCTGGCGCGGTGTTCGCGGCCAGCCGGTCTGGCGCCCGGATTGCGGGCTCTCACCCCCTGACGCTGGATTTCAACGATCCCCAGAGCGTTGAAACGGCGCTGGCGGACGCGACCCGGCAGGGTCCCCTGCATCTGGTGATTGTCGCGTCGGGCATGCTGGTGGACGAGGCGGGGCGCGGACCGGAGAAGTCCTGGCGCCAGATCGATCCCGACCACATGATGGAAGTGTTCAGGACCAACACGATTGGCCCGGCCCTCATCGCCCGTCATGCGCTCGACCGGCTGGCGCGGGGCGAGCCGGACACGCCGGAGAAAGCCGTTTTCGCCGCCTTGTCTGCACGCGTCGGCTCCATTTCCGACAACCGGTTGGGCGGCTGGCACAGCTATCGCGCCTCCAAGGCGGCGCTCAACCAGGTCCTGAAAACCTGCGCCATCGAGCTGGCGCGCAAACGCCCCCATGCGGCCTGCATCGGTTTGCATCCGGGCACCGTGGACACGGCTCTGTCAGAGCCGTTTCAGGCGAATGTGCCGGACGGCAAGCTGTTCACGCCCGCCTATAGCGCCGAACGCCTGCTGGAGGTCATCGACAGGGTTTCGCCTGACCACAGCGGCTGCGTTTTTGACTGGGCGGGCGAGATTATCGATCCTTAAGGGCTTGAGCTTTTGCCGCCGAGCCGCTTTCCTGCCTGAAAACAAGTCAGGGAGGACATTCATGACGGGCCATATCGACCCCGAACGCGAAGCTTTCAAACTCTTCAAAGAGTTGCCGCGCGACGAACCGATCCAGATGCTCAATCTGCTGCGTCTTCGCGAGACGGCCGCCTATCCCGATGGCCGTCAGGTCAGCGGCTTTGAGGCCTATAAGACCTATGGTCAGACGTCAGGTCCGATCTTCAAGCGTGTCGGGGGGACGATCGTCTGGCGCGGCGCGCCCAAGCTGACCCTGATCGGCCCTGCCGATGAAAGCTGGCACCTGTCTTTCGTGGCGGCCTATCCGAACGCTGCAGCCTTTCTCGAAATGGTCACGGACCCGGTCTATCAGACCGAAGCGGTTCCACATCGTCAGGCCGGCGTTCTGGACAGTCGCCTGATCCGGCACGCGCCGCTCGATCTCAATTCCGAGTTCAGCTGAGCTATTCCGATAGCAGACCGAGCTGCATCGCCATGCGCACAAGGTGGGAGAGGCTGCGCGCCTGCATCTTCTCCACCACGCGCGCACGGTGGATCTCCACCGTGCGGGCGCTGATGCCCAGCTTGTGGGCGACAACCTTGTTGGGGTGGCCATAGGCCACTTCGACCAGGACTTCATGCTCGCGCGGCGTCAGGTTTTCAAAACGCTCCCTGAGCGCGGCCAGCGCCAGACTGGCCTCGGCCTGTTGCTGGCCGGTCTGGACCGCCAGCTCGACGCTTTCAAAAAGGCGTTCTTCCTCATAGGGCTTCTCGATGAAATCGAGCGCGCCCGCCTGCATGGCGCGGACCGCCATGGGCAGGTCGCCGTGCCCGGTGACGATGATCACCGGCAGGCTGGATTTGCGATTGGCCAGCTCTTCCTGAACCTGCAGCCCGGACAGGCCCGGCATGCGCACATCCAGAACCGCGCATCCCGCCCAGTCCGGCGAATAGGCGTCAAGGAAGGCCTCGCCGCTGTCGAACGTCTCCACATCATGCCCGGCGGACAGAAGCAGGGCTTCAAGGGATTCCCGCGCCGCCGCATCGTCGTCGACGACATACACCATGGTTGAGATATCACTCATGCCTTGTCTCCTGGCGTGATGACGGGCAGGCAGAACCGGAACACCGCGCCGCCGCCCGGGCGGTTCTCGGCGGTGATCGCGCCGTCATGATCTGAAATGATGGAATGGCAGATGGACAGGCCGACGCCCATGCCATCCGATTTACTGGTGTTGAAGGGTTGGAACAGCCGCGCCTGCTGAGCTTCAGACAGGCCGGGGCCCTGATCGGCCACTTCGATCCAGATCTGCTCCTGACTGCTCCAGCACGCCACATTGATGGCCCCGCCCGTATGTTCGCTCATGGCTTCGGCGGCGTTGCGGATCAGGTTCAGCAATACTTGCTGGATGTTCACGCGCTGCAGCAGCGTATGGGGAACATCGGGGTCAAGTTCGCAGGACAAGGACAGGCCCGCCGCGGCGACGGCCGGCTCGATCAGCGGCAGGGTGTCGTGAATGACGTCATAGGGGCTGGCGAATTCGGTTTCGGACTCCCCCTTGTCCAGGAAGGTGCGCAGGCTGCGAATGATCTCACCCGCCCGGGACGCCTGGGTCATGGCTTTCTCGACCATCTGGATGGTGCGGGACTCGCCTTCAAACTCGGTTTTGGACAGACGCCGCGCCGCGCCCAGATAGTTCATTACGGCTGACAAGGGCTGGTTCAGCTCGTGCGCCATGGCGGAGGCCATCTCACCCATGGCGCTGACGCGGGAGACATGGTGCAGCTCGCTCTGCAGGGCGCGGGTGCGCGCTTCCATGTCGCGACGGACCCGCAGATCCGTGGCCAGAACCAGAAGGCCCGTGCGATCGGCATAGCGGATGCGACTGGCGGACAGGCGCACGGGAATGCGGTCGCCGCTCGCCGTGACGGCGTAGGAGGTTTCGGTCTCTGCAGCGCCTTCGCGCTGAACCGTGCGCCAGAAAGCCGGGATCTCGCCGGGCGCGCCGACGAACAGGTCTTCAGCGCGCAATTGACGAAGCTGGTCCTCGCCATAGCCGAACAGCTCGCAGGTTCGCTTGTTCTCGTCGAGCACGTAGCAAGTCTCGGCGTCGATCAGGAAGCCTGCAGCGTTCGAGCCGTCAAACATGGCGCGATAGCGCTGTTCGCTGTCACGCAGGTCCTGCTCGGCGCGTTTACGCTCGGTGATGTCGCGAAACGACACCACGGCGCCGGCGATCTTGCCGCCATCCCAGATCGGGGTGGAGACATACTCGACCGGGAAACTGGTGCCGTCCTTGCGCCAGAACACATCGTCATAGATGCGGTGCACCTTGCCGTCCCGGGTCGCCTCGTGAATGGGACACTCCGTGCAGGGAAAGTGCGATCCGTCAGGATGGGAATGATGGACCAGCTCATGCAGGTTCAGGCCGACCATTTCCTCGACCGTATAGCCCGACATGCGCGCCGCCGCCGGGTTCACGAACATGGAGATGCCGTCGCAATTGATCCCGTAAATGCCGTCCCCCGACGCCATCAGGATCAGGTCGCGCTGCCGACGGAACACGTCCGCCGGATCGCCGCCCGCGCCGGTCTCCACCTCAGACATGTGTGCGCCCCCGTCTCATGCGTCTCACACCAGAAACTTAAGGTCAGAGGAGAAGGTGGGATAGGCGTAGGTCATGGTCGCCAGCTCGGATGCGGTCAGTTGGGTTTTCATCGCCAGTGTGAACAGATGGATGACTTCCTCTGCGCCATGCCCGGCCAGGTGCGCGCCCAGAATGCGGTCGGTTTCGGGGTCGATCAACACTTTGGCGAAGGCGACCTGTTCGGCATAGGTCTTTGCCGAACGCCAGTCGCGCATGTCATTGACCTTGACGACGGGTTCCAACCCCGCCGCTTCCGCGCCCGCTTCATCCAGCCCCACGCTGGCGATAGCGGGTACGGTGTAGACGGCGGACGGAATGGAGGAATAGTCCGGGCTCTCCCGGGCGTCGTTGATGGCGTTCTCGCCTGCGATCCGGCCTTCATAGCTTGCAACCGGGCTCAGTTGCGGGGAGGCGGCCAGCGCGTCACCCGCCACATAGACGGACGGGTTGCTCAGGCTGCGCAGGTTTACGTCCACCTCGATATGCCCGCGATCTGACCGGATATCGCCGGCTTGCAGATCAAGATCCTCGACAGCAGGGCGACGACCGGCGCCGTTGACCACCAGATCCGCGCTGAGCGACAGGGTTTCGCCCTCGAGAACAACCTCGACCGCGCGGCGCGCGCCATCCTCGCGGATGGCCTTGACGCTGACGCCGGTATGGATGGCGACGCCCAGCGAGCGGGTATACTCAACCAGCGTGTCCACCATGTCCGGATCCAGACGCGGCAGGACGCGCGGGGCGGCTTCCAGAATGGTGACTTTGGCGCCTGCGCGCACCATGACATGGGCGAACTCGAGCGCAATCACGCCGCCGCCCACAAAGACGACCTCTTCGGGCAGGTTTTCCAGGGTCAGAAGGTCGTCGCTGGTGGCGGTCAGCGCCCAGCCTTCTATCGGCAATTGTGCAGGTTTTGATCCCGTGGCGATGACGATCTTGTCCGCGGTATAGGTTTCGCCATCCACAGACACCGCGTTCGGGCCGGTGAAGACGGCTTTGCCCGAAACCAGCGTCATGCCGCGATTGGTGATCGAGGATCTGAACATGTCCGGCACGCCTTCCACGAAGGTGCGCTCGCGCTTGATCAGGGCGGGCCAGTCCAGCGTCACCTCGCCCACCGAGATGGCGTGATCGCTGGCGCGCGCAATGGCGTCCAGATTGGCGGCGGCTGCGACCAGAACTTTCTTCGGCACACAGCCGCGAATGGCGCAGGTGCCGCCCACATCGCCTGATTCCACTAGGGTGACAGACTTGCCGGCGCGCTGGGCGACGCCGGCTGCGGCCATGCCGGCATTGCCGGTGCCCAGAACGAGAAGATCGGAATGTTGGGTCATGGGGGGCTCCGGGATAAGGTTCAGGCCGAGCTGCGCACGCCGGCGCGACGCAAGGCTTTGACTTCTGACAACAGGTCCAGAAGCCGGGTCTGAAGAATGTCGGTGGGGTCGAAATTGCGGTCGGTGAAGCAGTGATAGCGCATGACGGACCGGGCCAGCGCGAAGCCGACGGCGGTCGAGACGAGGGTCAGAAGGCTCATCGGGGCGGCATAGCTCCAGCCCCAGAACCGGATGACGGCGGCGCTGAGCACCAGTCCGATGGCCAGGCTGATCAGGGTCAGGGCGGCCAGCGACAGGCCCGCCCAGTCCCGGTCGCGCTGGATGACTTCCACATGGCGCCATTCGAACACCACGTCCTTCACGCCTTCGATGACGTACTGGTCCTCATCCCGCGCCAGACGTTCGGCGGCGATCGAGGCGCGCATGTTGACGCGCCGGAAGAGACGGTCGAGCCCGGTATGGGTTTCCAGCCAGACCGCGCCCTCCGCCAGCGCCAGAATGAGTGCGCCTGCGCCCGCTGCGCCCAGCACCGCCGTGCGCACATCCTGTCCCAGAGCCTGTAACGCGATGACCAGCAGGGCGTAGGCCAGCAGGGCGACGGGCAGGGTCAGGGCGTGCATCAGCATCCAGCGCCGATAGGCGCGTTCAAACCGAAGGTCGGCGGGCGGGGCGGGACGGGGCATGATCGGCTCCCTGACGGAGACAGCTGCGGCTAGAGCCGCCGCTCCTCTTCCTTGATCGGAATGTCGTTGACGCTGGATTCGCGGCGCGCCATCAGCCCGTCGCGGTCGAATTCCCATTGCTCATTGCCATGGGAGCGGAACCATTGGCCGGTCTCCGCATCCTGCCATTCATAGAAAAAGGCGACCGAGATGCGGTTGTCGGTGAAGGCCCACAGGTCCTTCTTGAGTTTGTAGTCCGCCTCTCTCGACCATTTGTCGCGAAGGAAGGCCTTGATGGCGTCGCGGCCCTTGAAGAACTGGCCGCGATTGCGCCAGTCGGACTCTTCAGAATAGGCCAGGGCCACACGTTCGGGGTCGCGGCTGTTCCAGGCGTCTTCGGCGAACTGGACCTTGGCGCGGGCGGTTTCGGCGGTGAACGGGGGGACGAGTTTCGGGGTCATCATTTTTCTTGTTGTTCTTGCAGGTAAAAGAGGGCCCGGCGGAGATGGGGGCGAACCGCCGGACCCTCAGGGAACCCGACCCGTGTGGAGGGGCAGACAACACGGGAGCGGGAACGGCTTAGCGGCTGTAGGCCGCGGTCATGGCGGCGACGGTTTCATCGGTGTCGCCCACATGGTTCGCGATCATGCGGAAATTGGTCATGGCGGCGGCGTAGCCGTCATAGCCCGGCACCTGAGCGGCGGCGGTGGCGTCGGTGACCACCAGCACTTCAAAGCCCTGCTCGATCAGTTCGCGCATGTGGGATTCGGTGCACAGGTTCGCCGACATGCCGGCCAGGATCACGCGGTCCACATTCTGCTTGCGCAGCTGCAGGACGAGATCGTTGGTTTCGGGGCCATAGACCTTGTGGGGCGAGGTGACGACGGTGTGGTCGTGCTCGATATGCGGGCGGTATTGCTCAAGCCAGTCCGCGCCCGAACCTTCAAAGCCCTCAAGGTTCAGCGGGCCGGCGCGATCGAACATGCCGATCTGGTGCATCAGTGCTTCCAGAGCGCCCTCAAAGCGCCACTCATGGTCGTGCTCGTAGTAATAGTGCGGCGACACGAAGACCGGCATGCCGACCTCGTGTGCGGTCTCGAACAGGCGGCCGATGTTCTCGACGGTGCCGTTCTCGGTGACGTTCTGGCCGACAACGCCCCAGGTGACGCCGTCCGGGCTGAGGAAGTCGTTCTGCGGGTCGGTGACGACAAGGGCGGTGACGCCGCGCTCGATCTGCATGCCCGGGTCGGGCAGTTGCGCCAGGGCCTGGCCGCTGAACAGCGCAATGCCGGCGGCGGCGCCCAGAAGCACGGAACGGGACAGGGTTTTGAATGCACGCATGGTCGTATCCTTTATCTTTTGAGCCAGGAGCGCCGGGGGGAGGGCGGTGTCGGCTCCGGGATTAGGGATACGCAGCTGGGCCTGCGGACATAATTCGTTTTAGTGCCTAAGGGGAAACCCGTACTCCGGGCGATCGGGACAACCTGATCTTTACCCTCACATGGTTTGATGAACGGGTTCACAAGGGGTTTGGCTTGAGCGGTCTTTTTGAATTGCTGATCGCCCTGACCAGCTTGTCGGCTGGTCTGGTGCTCTATCTGAATTTGCGAGACGCGGCGCGTCTGCGCAAAGGCAGCCGGTTCGTCGTCAGCGGGCTGATCGTCATCGGCGTGGCGGCTCTGATCGACTCCAGCAATGGGTTCACGCCCTATGCGCCCGGCCAGCTCGAGCCGGTCTATGACGCCATTGAAGCCATTTCCTATATTGGCGACGCCTTCGGTCTGTTCCTTGTCAGCGTGGGATTTTTCCGCTGGCTGCCGCTGCTGCGCCGGATTGATGGCGAGGTCAGGGCGCGCGAGGTTGCGGAACAGACTTTGAGGGAGACGATCGAACGCTCTCGCCAGTTCAATATTCTCAAGCGCTCCTTTGCGCAGGACCATATCCGGGGCGGCTGGGATTACGACAACATGACCCGCGAGGTGGTCCGGCGCCTGGGCGAGGCTCTGGGCGCCAGTGAGGCCTGTATCTGGATCCTGAATGAGGACCAGACATCGCTTCAGCTTCATGGCCGTTGGTTCGACGGTGAGGCGGATCCGTCTAGAGCGACGCTTTCTGAGTGCCGGGATGCAACCGTGTTGGCCGGAGTCCGCCGGGGCGGCTTCTATGAAACCCCAGACCTGGACCACGCGGGACCGGAAGTGCGCACACTCGCCCGATGCCTGCACGACGTGAAGGACGGCGCCTTGTTTGCTGCGCCCATCGTCAAGGCGCAGACGGTGTGCGGCGTGCTGACGATGGTGATCAAGGGCGCCCCGCACTTCTGGACGCCGGAAGAAACCTCGCTCGTCTATGCGTTCGCCAATTACATGGTCGCCGCCGAGCTTGTCCTGAACGCGCGGGTCCTCGCCGAGGAGGCCCGGGCGGCGCAGGCGGTGGCGGAACGCGCGAATGCCGCCAAAAGCGAATTCGTCGCCAATGTCAGCCATGAGCTGCGCACGCCACTGAACGGCATGCTGGGTCTGGTGCGGGCGCTTTCGGATGCGCAGCTTGAGCCGCCGCTTGGCAGTCATGTTGATCTGCTGAACGCCGCAGGCGAACAATTGCTGAACCTGTTGAACGACCTTCTGGACCTGTCCAAGCTGGAGGCTGGCCGGTTCCAGCTCTGGTCTGAAACCACCGATCCGTCCCGTTTGCTCAACGAGGTCTGCCTGTTGTTCCGCGCCAATGCCGAGGAGAAGGGGCTCCGGCTGGACGAAACGATATCGGAGCTTCCCGATGCGCTCGAGTTTGACGCGACCCGGTTCCGTCAATGCGTCTCCAACCTCCTCTCCAACGCCATCAAGTTCACTGATGAAGGCGGGGTCAGCATTCGCGCGGAGACGATGCGCCTGAATGAGGCCGCCTGCACGCTGCGCGTGGTTGTCAGCGATACCGGCCCCGGCATGACGCAGCAGCAGCTCGACCGGCTGTTTCATCGCTATGAGCAGGGCGACGCCCCCGGGGCGGCGTCCGGGCAGGGCGGGTCTGGCCTGGGGCTGGTGATCAGCCGCGAACTGGCGCGTCGGATGGGCGGGGATGTGACGGTGGAGAGCGTTCTGGGCGAAGGCTCCCGCTTCACGCTTACGATCGTGGCGAATCTGCCCGACATGGCGGCCGATCCCGCCCCTGTCGCCCGGGAAGAGGCGGGGTCAGAGGCGCGGCTGTCCGGAACGCGCGTGCTTCTGGTCGACGATAACGCCATCAATCGCATGGTGGCGCGCTACATGCTTGAGCCTGAAGGCGCGGATGTCACCGAAGCGGAGTCCGGCGCACAGGCCCTCACCCTCTTCGAGGAGGGGGCGTATGATCTGGTGCTGCTGGACGCCAGCATGCCGGTGATGTCCGGCGAGGAAACGCTCAAACGCTTGCGCGCGCTCAACGAGGCCGGCGCAACAACGCCTGTCGTCGCCGTTACCGCTCATGCGGGCGCCGGAGAACGCGCGCGCTTTCTGGCCATGGGCATGGACGACTATATCGCCAAGCCTATTGATGAGAGTGAGCTTCTGGAGACGTGTGCGCGCACGCTGGCCAATTCCGCTTTGCGCGCTGGCGTGTAACGCCTGCCAATCCGGGATCGCGGCGACATTCCCAGAACGTCCGACCCAACCGAACCCAACAGGTCCGCAAGGCGAACAGCCGTCCGCAGCTTCAGCGAGGACCACCTGAGCGGAGCGAGGGAGAACAGGCGTCCGGACCTAGGGTCCGCAAGGCCAAAGGCCGCCCGCAGCGTCAGCGAGGATCGACCGAGCGGAGCGAGGGAGAACAGAAATAAGAGAAAAATGGTGCCGCTTGCGTGACTCGAACACGCGACCTACGCATTACGAATGCGTTGCTCTACCAGCTGAGCTAAAGCGGCGCTCGGAGCAGGCGAAAGCCTGCCTCGGAGGGCGCGGAAACTAGCCTTGAACGGCGATGGGGGCAAGCCGGTTTTGCCAGCTCGTCTGCGCCAGGCCCGCTAGGCCTTGTATGCCTTGATCCGGTCGACAATCGGCGCGGCCAGCGCGTCAAAGAAGCTGCTCAGATGGTCCGCCGGGCGCGCCGCGGCCGCATCATTGCGGATCAGGATGTCGGCGTATTCCTTGTTGGGCGAGGTCCATTCATGGTGCATGGGCCGCACGGTGCGCAAATACTGGTGCACCACCGAATGGGAGGTGCGTCCGCGCTCGTTCACATCGCGCAAGAGACGCCGGGCAAGCCGGATATCGTCGGGCGCTGAGACATAGACCTTCAGATCCAGGCAATCGCGCACCCGCTCGTCACAGAACAGATGGATGCCTTCCACGATGATCACATCGGCCGGCGCGATGGTGCGGGTATCGCTGCGGCGGCGGTGGATGGTGAAATCGTAGATCGGGCCCTTGATGGTCTTGCCGGCCTTCAGCGTGGCGAGATGCTTGGCCAGTAGGCCGTGATCGCGCGACTGGGGATGGTCGAAGTTGAAGTCTGACGGGTCAAAATCGGGCTTTGAGCCGTGGTCCGCATAGTAATCGTCTTCAGACAGGACGAGCGCGCTCAGGGGCGCGGCGGCGCGCGCCGCCGACCGGGCGATCTCGGTCTTGCCGGAGGCGGAGCCGCCGGTGACGCCGATAATGAGACGGGGGCGAGCTGGATCAGATGCGGTCATGGGGCGCGAACAGGTCTAGGTGTCGGGATCAGCGGCGCCCGGATCGTCCGGCGCCGGCCCGGGTACATAAAAGTTCGGGCCCTGTTTGTCGCCTGCTTCACTGCGCTTGGCGGAACGCTCTGCAGTGGGGCGCGCATCTATCAGCATGGTTTCAGGCGCGGCGGCGGCGGCGACTTCATACCGCTCATGACGCGGGTGGATCAGCACGGCGTCGCGGCCCCAGCTCTCCACCATGCGTTTCCAGTCTGCGTCGGTATAGTTAAACGCCTGACCGCCTTCATCAATATCAGACCAGTCCGCCTCAGCGGGCGCGTGCGAGGCGCGCGCCATCCAGCGCTGGGCCTCTTCGGGGTTCTCTTCGAGCCGCGCCAGACGGGCGGCCAGCGCGCAGGCGCGGGCCGAAACCGGGCTTGTTTCCAGCACCGGCTTCAGTGCGGCATGGGCGGCTTCGCGATTGCCCTGATCCAGCGCGGTCTCCGCCAGCAGGAGCCGGCTTTCGCGATGATCGGGATTGAGCGCCGCCAGGGCGCGCAGACGTTCGGCGCGCTTGGCCTTGGTGTCGGACCGGCGCAGACTGGCGAAAGCGCGGGCGAGGGCGGGGTGAGGCGCGTGCTTCCAGGCGTCTTCGAGAATATCGACGGCCCGGCGATGGCGGCGCTGCTCCGCCAGCAGGCGTCCGGCCAGCTCCGCCGCGGGGGCGAAGCCGGGCGAGGCGGTTGCGGCGCGATCCGCCAGTTTCGCTGCGGTTTCCGGGTCCGTGCTTTCCAGACGCCGTGCTTCAGCGGTCAGAAGAACGGCGCGCATGCGCCCGGCGGCGAGCCGGTCCACATGACCGCGACGTTCGCCCTCGGTCAGGGTGGCTTCCGCCTTCGCCCACAGGGCGGCGTTCACCTGGGCTTCAAAGAGCGCGTCAAACGCCCAGCGGGCGCGACCGGCCTGCTCAAAGGCGTCAGAGGCATGGGTCAGAAGCGTCTGGGAATCAGACCGGGACTGGGCGATGCCCACAAGCCCGCGCTGGGCGACCAGCCGGGTCTTGGCGTCCGCCAGCATGGCTTCGTAATGGATCTGCGCGCTTTCAAGATCGCCCGCCGCTTCGGCGGCGCGGGCCGCCAGAAGGCGTGACAGGGCAGGCCGGTCCAGAAGGGCTTCAGCACGCGCGGCCTGGCGCACGGCAAGATCGCCCTGACCCGCGGCGGAGGCGATGAGGGCGCGTTCGAGCGCATCAAAGCCCTGATCGCGGCGACGTCGCAAACTGAAGCGTTTCCAGGCGTCTGGCGCAGACCAGAGCTTGGCGATCACCCACCAGGCGACGACCAGCACGAAAGCGGCGAGGATCAGCGCGCCCATGGCGAGCGCGAAGGGCGCCTCCAGCGTCTGGCCGAGGAACTCGACGGTGACAAGTCCGGGATTGAGCGCCAGGAAGACGGCCACAATGGCGGTGATGACACAGGCGGCGACGGCGAGGATCAGGCGGATCATGGTCTAGCGCTCCCCGGCGGCGTCGGCCTGGCGGGCCAGCGTATCGCGCATGTCTTCAAGCGCGGCGTCGAGCGCCTCGCGTTTGCGCGCCTCGACCAGCCAGGGTTCGACCGCGGCGCCCGCTTCCGCCTCAAGGCCTTCAGCCAGAGCGATTGCGGCGTTCAGCTCGCCCTGTTCGATGAAGGTGAGAATCTGATCGGCGACCCCTTGATCATCGCCGGTGCGGCGCATCTCGATCACCCCCCACAGACGCTGGGTCTGGCCCAGCGCTTCGCGCACGCTTTGCGCGGGGAAGCTGTCAGAGAGATCATCCAGCGTCGGCGCGCCGGTGCGGGCAGGCGCGATGAGGGCGTCAAGCTGGCGGCGATTGGGCCAGACCTGGGCCAGCATGGCGTATTCCATGGCGAAAGGCTGGGAATGGGCCGCCGCTTGCGCGAGATCAGAGAAGGCGAGCGCCTGTCGCGCCAGACTGGCGGAGGCGGTCGGTGACGCCGTGCTGGCGCCCGTGGCGTCAAGGCCGGAAACCGTTGCTTCCAAAGCCGCAAGACGCGCCGAAAGGGCATCAAGATCGCCGGAGCCTGATTGCAGGGCGCGCACATCGGCCTGAAGGCCTGTAATGTCGGCGCGCAGGGCGGTGAGGGCGTTTGCGGGAAGATTGCCGCCGGCCTCGCCTGAAGTTGAGGCGGGCTGATTGCGCATCTGCTGGAGCGCCGATTGCGTGGTCTCGGCGGTCGCGAGCGCAGTTTCGACGTCGTCGGCCACGGTCTCCAGCCGCCGCTCAAGGGCGGACAGCTGGCTGGCGAAGGCCGCGCCGTCTGCGCTACCGCCTTGTGCGCCATCGAGCGCCTCAAGATCGGCGCGCAGCTCCGCCACATCGCGGATCAGCTGCTCAAAGGCCTCCGTGCGCAGCGGGGCGCCGGCGCTTTCTTCCTCGACGACCTCAAGACGGGACTGCAGCACATCAAGCTGTTCGTCGGTGACGCCGAAAGCTTCAAGCGCCTCGATCCGGCTTTCCAGCTGGGCCATGCCAGAGGATTCGCCGGTGGGCGCATAGCGCCCGATCAGCCAGCCCGCGCCGCCGCCCACACTGGCCGCCAGAACGGTCAGGCCCAGAAAGGCGAGCACGGGCGCGCCGCCTTTGCTGGCCTTGGAGAGCTTGGACTTCTTTGACTTCGATTTTGCGCCTGCGCCGCTGCTATCCGGCGCAGGTTCGAACTCGGCGTCCACGGGTTCGGCGGCGTCAGGGCGGGGGGTGTCGGCGCTCATACTGTCCTCGGGGCGCAGGGCCATTGGAGATGTTTGCGAGTCTAGGCTGCGTTGCAGCGCAGCGCCACCTCAAGCACGCGCTGGAGGGCGGTTTTCCAGTGCGTCAAACAGCGCCGCCTCATCGGGGCGTTTGGCGATTTTCAGCTTTGCAACGCCCAGAGACTTCAAAGGTTCGGCGGCGGCGCTCGAGATTGCAATGACGCGCGCATGCAGGAGTGCGTCCAGATGGCCCTGAGCCTGTGCGAGCGCGGCAAAGCGCTCCGCGCCCTTGGCGGAATGGATCAGCACGGGCGCGCCCTCTGACAGGGCGGTCCAGACTGTGTCGGGCAAGGTCGGAACCGATTCGGCGGCATATAGGATTTCAGAGCGGGCGCGGATGCCTTTGGCGCTCAGTTCCGCTCGCAGATCGCCGGTCTGGTCCACGCCGCGCACATGCAGAACCTCGCCCTCGGGTGCGCGTTCCCGGATCATCGCCAGAAGATCGCGGGCGTCGCCGCTGGCGCTGTTGACCTTCTCAAAGCCGGCGTCGCGCAGGCGGGCGGCTGTGACGTCGCCGACAGCGATGACGGGCACGCGGCGCTCAGGCGTCGCCTTGGCGAGACAGCTTGCTCCAAACGGGCTGGTGACGGCGATCAGGCTGACGCCTTGGAGGTCCAGCGTGATCGCCTGTGACGTCAGCACCGCCGTGGCGGCGTTGACCGCTTCAAAGCCGCGCTCTTCCAGCGCCTGACAGCTGCGTGTCGCGCCGGGTTCAGAGCGGGTGACGATCACGCGAGAGCGGTCGGAGGCGGACATGAATCACCCGGTTTCAGCCACGATGCGCGCCAGCGTATCACCGCCAGCCCGTTTCACTTCAAGGCCCAGTTCATACCCCAGAAGACGCGCCGCATCGGGGTCGAGTTCCGGCAATTGTGCGCGGGTCTCATTGGCCCAGCGTTTGGAGCCGTCCGGCATCAGCGCCTCGCCGCGCAGATGGATTTCCGCGCCCTCAAGAGTGGCGTGGGCGGCGATGGGCGTGCGGCAAGAGCCATCCAGCGCTTGCAGGAAGCCGCGCTCGGCGGCGATGGCGATGCGGGTGGGCAGGTGATTGAGCGGTTCGAGCGCACGGCGGGCTTCAGCGTCGTCCGAGCGAATCTCGATGCCCACTGCGCCCTGTGCCGGGGCGGGGATGACGGCGGTCAGTTCCAGCGGCGGCAGTTCGGCCTGTTCGCGCCCCAGACGGCGAAGGCCTGCGCGCGCCAGGAAGGTCGCGTCCACCTCGCCGGAATTGAGCTTCTCAAGGCGCGTATCCACATTGCCGCGCAAGAGCACAATGTTGAGATCAGGGCGCAACGCCAGCGCCTGCGCCTGGCGACGGATCGAAGCGGTGCCCAGCGTCGCGCCCTGAGGCAGATCCTCGATCCGGCTGATGCCGTCACGGGTCAGAAGCACATCGCGCGGATCCTCGCGCTCGAGCACGCACGCGATTTCCAGACCGTCAGGCAGAGTGGTCGGCACGTCTTTCATGGAGTGCACGGCGAAGCGGGCGTCGCCATCCAGCAATGCGCGCTCAAGCTCTTTCGTAAACAGGCCCTTGCCGCCCGCCAGCAGCAGCGCCCGGTCGGTGATCCGGTCGCCTGTGGTGGTCATGCCGAGGATCGGGAAACTCTCTTCGGGATCGTTTTCGCCATGGGCTTTCGCCAGACGCGCCTGCACATCAAGGCTCTGCGCCATGGCCAGCGGCGAGGTGCGGGTCGCAATCGGCATATTGAACAGGTTCACGACAGACGCACTCCTTCACGCGTTTCCAGGGTCTCGCCAGCAGAGGCTGATGATTGCGCCGAAACGCCAGCGAGGGTACTGCAAGGTCATGGCGTTATCCCATGATCAAGTCCACCCGCAACCGGGCGCGGCGCCGCAGGGCGCTCTGACTGTGCTCGGCCTAGAATCGAGCTGCGATGATACTGCAGCCGCCGTGCTGCGTCGCCATGGCGACGGGCGGGTGGAGATTCTGGCCGAAGCGGTGATGGGTCAGAACAGCGCCCATGCGCCTTTCGGCGGCGTGGTGCCCGAGATTGCCGCCCGCGCCCATGCCGAACGCATGGATATGCTGGCCGAGGGTGTTCTGAGCGAAGCCGGGTTGAAACCGTCTGATCTGGATGCGGTCGCCGCAACCGCGGGTCCGGGTCTGATCGGCGGGGTGATGGCGGCGCTGATGACCGCCAAGGGCATCGCCATGGGGGCGGACATTCCGCTGGTGGCGGTGAACCATCTTGAAGGGCACGCCCTGTCGCCGCGCCTTACGCATGATCTCGCCTTTCCCTATCTGCTGCTGCTGGTCTCAGGCGGGCATACCCAGCTGGTGATTGTGGAAGGCGTCGGTCAGATGACCCGTCTGGGCTCCACCATCGACGATGCGGCGGGTGAGGCCTTTGACAAGACGGCCAAGGTCATGGGGCTGGGCTTTCCGGGCGGCCCTGCGGTCGAGCGCTATGCGCAGGACGCTGAAGACCCCAAACGCTTCGCGCTGCCCTTGATGCTGGCGCGGGACAAGTCATGCAATTTCTCGTTTGCGGGTCTGAAAACCGCCGCGCGCCGCCATTGGGACGGCCTTGAGGCGCCCTCTGATCAGGATCGCGCCGATCTCGCCGCCTCCATGCAAAGCGCGATTGCGCGGCATCTGGCGCAACGCGCCGGGCGGGCGATGGAGATTTTCAAGGGGCGCTTTGCTGATCTTGAAGGGCCTCTGCCGCTGGTCGCGGCGGGCGGGGTCGCTGCGAATACGGCTGTGCGCGAAGCGCTTCAGACCGAAGCGCACAGCCACGGATTTGAACTGATTGCGCCGCCGTTGAAATACTGCACCGATAACGCCGCGATGATTGCGCTCGCGGGCGTGGAACGTCTGGTGCTGGGGCAGACCGACGCGCTGGACGCCGCTGCCCGGCCGCGCTGGCCGCTGGATCAGGACGCCGCCGCTCACGATCCCGCCAGCGGGTCGGGGCGCAAGGGGCCGAAGGCTTAGGCCCGGCACAAGGGGGAAGTATGGTCGAGTATCAAAAGATTGGCGTGATCGGCGCGGGCGCCTGGGGGACGGCTTTGGCCCAGTCCGCCGCGCAGGCCGGCCGCAAGGTGACGCTCTGGGCCTATGAGGCCGAGGTGGTTGAGGCGATCAACACCCAGCACGAAAACACGGTTTTCCTGCCCGGAGCCCCGCTGAACTCAGGCATAACCGCCAGCTCTGACCCGTCCGATCTTTCAGGCTGCGACGCTTTCCTGATGGTGGCGCCCGCCCAGCATGCGCGCTCCATCCTCAAACAATTCGCCCCCCATATCGCCAAGGGCGCGCCGGTCTTGCTGTGCGCCAAGGGATTTGAGCGCGAGAGCCTCGCTCTGATGACGGATGTCCTGCGCGAGACCGTGCCGCATGCGGTCCCCGCTGTCCTGTCCGGTCCCAGCTTCGCCATCGACGTGGCCAAGGGCCTGCCCACCGCCGTGACGCTGGCTTGCGAGGACCGGGAGATGGGTGAGGCGCTGATGGAGGCGGTCGGATCGAAAACCTTCCGGCCCTATTGGTCGAGCGACCTTGTGGGCGCCGAAGTGGGCGGCTCGATCAAGAATGTGCTCGCCATCGCCGCCGGGATCGTGGAGGGGCGTGAACTTGGAAAATCCGCCCATGCGGCGCTGATCTCGCGCGGCTTCGCCGAGATGACCCGGCTCGGTCTGGCGCTGGGCGCGAAACGCGAAACCCTGACCGGCCTCTGCGGGCTCGGTGATCTGGTGCTCACCTGCTCCTCCCCGCAATCGCGCAACATGTCCTGCGGTCTGGCGCTGGGGCAGGGTCAGACGCTTGAGAGCGTTCTGGGTGCGCGCAAGGCCGTGACCGAAGGCGTGGCGACCGCCCCCGCCGTTGTCGCGCTGGCCAAGAAACATAATGTCGAAATGCCGATCTGCGCCGCTGTGGATGCGGTGCTGGCGGGCCGGATGAGCGTGGATGATGCGATCGCCGCGCTCTTGACCCGTCCGTTCGGCCCTGAAACCTACTAAGACCAGGATATCCCATGCTGTTTGCCGTCACTTGCACCGACCGTCAGGGCGCGCTGGATGTGCGCCTGAAACACCGTTCCGAACACCTTTTGTGGGCGTCTGACGAGGCCTCGCCGGTGAAGATGGCGGGGCCGCTTCTGGGCGGTGAAGGCGATCCGGTGGGCTCGCTTCTGATCATTGAAGCCGCGGATGAAGAGGGCCTGCGCGAGATTCTTGCGACGGATCCCTATGCGAAGGCGGATTTGTTCTCGGACGTGTTCTGGATCCCCTTCAAATGGACCGTGAAGGCGCCGGAGGGGCTCTAGATGTCAGACGAGACCGAAACCGTCATGCCGGCGCCGGGCACGGTGCTCAAGACCCTCGCCGATATCCCTGATCCGGGCGGATTGCCGGCGGATTTCGACCCGACGCCCATTGTGGTGCTGCGCTCGGGCAAGACAGTGACGGCGTATCTCAATGTCTGCCCGCATGCGGGCCGGCCCTTCTCGCTGCCCTCGGGCAAAACGCTGGTCAGCGAAGGCCAGTATCTCGTCTGCCCGTTTCACGGAGCGAGCTTTGATCTCAAAAGCGGCGCCTGCGTGGGCGGCCCGGCGGGCAAGTCCGTGCTCAAGCCCGTGCCGGTGAAGGTCGAGAACGGTCAGGTGGTGGCGGCCTGAGGCCGCCCACCCTTTCAGTCAGACGTATTGCCCAGAGCAGGCTCCAGCGTGCGCCAGGCATTGATCAGCGGTTCGATGATGCTCGCTTCGGTCTGAAGCACGCACAGACCGCCATCGCGTTTACGGTCCGCGCCAGTGAGGTCGCGGTTCGGCGCGTCGCGTTCCATGTTCCAGCGCTGGAAATCCCCGACCGCCAGATCATACGGCAAGCGGTCGTCCAGCGGCACATCCGGCGTGTAGATCACGTGCTGTTCGCGGGCGCCGTCATAATTCCAGCCCACATAGACCCGGCCATCCCCGCCGCGGGCCGCAAAGGCCGTGCCCGGATCCAGCAGCGTCGCGAATTCGCCGTCCACGGCGTTGCACACTTCGCGGGCTTTCAGGTCGGTAGGACGCAGCGCGATTTCGTCTTCGCTGGCCTGGGGGGCGAGCTCGCTCTCTTCTGCAGTCTGCTCACGCGGCTGACCGGCATAGGGTGACAGGTCCGGCTCGCTGGGCTCGCCACAGGCGGCGACCATCAGGGTGAGGGCAGACAGGCTGAGACAACGCATCAGGGACATGAGACGTCTCCGGAAATGAAAAGGGCTAGGCTGAAATCTAGCCCAGCCCTTCAGACTGCGGGAGTGCAATTGCGACCTGTCGCTGAAGCTTCAAGCTCTAGCGGCTGAAGAAGGTCTTCACGTCGCTGATCAGCGCTTTCCTTGCGGCGGCGACAATCGTCTCGCCCTTTTCCGGCGTCGCCTGGGACGGGTCCGAGCCAATCCGGCCATCGGGGAAGGTCTTGCGGTAATTGTCCGCATCGGTGAAGCGCCCGTTCGGGGCGATCTTGGGGCTCATCTCGACGGTTTTGACGTGCTCGGGATAGGCGTAATAGGTCACGGCCACTTCAGAGGCGGTCGCGTGGCTGCCTTCGCCCACCGGGAAGAGCGAGCGGCACACATCCATGACGCCGGGCAATTCCCACCAGTTCATCTGCTTGAGCTCATACGGGCAGGCTTCAGCGTCGAACGACCAGTTGGAATAGCTCTCCGCAAACGCCGCTGCGATCGTGGCGATATTTCCGCCATGACCATTGAGGAAGTAGATTTTCTCAAAGCCGTGCCGGGCGAGGGAGTCGATCCAGTCATTGATCGCCGCGATCATGGTGGTCGGCCGCAGGGTCATCGAGCCGGGAAAGCCCAGATGGTGCTGGGCGACGCCCACATTGAAGGTCGGGCCCACCAGAATGCCGGCTTCGGCGCCGGCCTCACGGGCGATCACCTCGGGGCAGATGGCGTCGGTGCCGACAAGGCCGTTCGGGCCATGCTGCTCGGTCGAGCCAATAGGAATGATGATGCCCTTGCTGGTCTTGAGATAGGCTTCAACCTCAGGCCAGGAGGCGGTGTGCAGCAGCATGAAAGTCACTCCAACCATCAATGATGTGGCGAGACTGGATACCAGACCGCCGCGCTTCACAAGAGGGCGTAACACGTTCGTCTGCCTTGCGATGGCCGGACGGGTGACGCACATCTAGACCAAAGAATAATCCCGAGGGAGGAAAGCGACCATGTCCGAGACCGTGATTCCGGTTCCGCAGAGCTTCGCCGACGCCAAGATCACTCTTGAGCGTTACAAGCAGATGTATGAGCGCTCCATCAAGGATCCGGACGGGTTCTGGGCTGATGAGGCCAAGCGCATCGACTGGTTCACCGAGCCGACGAAGATTTCGGATGTCTCGTTCGCCAAGGATGATCTGCATATTCGCTGGTTCGAGGATGGCGTCCTCAATGTCAGCTATAACTGCATTGACCGGCACCTGCCCAAGCGCGCCAACAAGGTCGCGCTGATCTGGGAAGGCGATAACCCGGCCTTCCACCATTCGATCACCTACGCCCAGCTGCACAACCATGTGTGCCGCTTCGCCAACGAGCTCAAAAAGATCGGGGTGAAGAAGGGCGACCGCGTCACGCTCTACATGCCGATGATCCCCGAAGCGGCCTACGCCATGCTGGCCTGCACGCGCATCGGCGCGGTGCATTCGGTGGTGTTCGGGGGCTTCAGCCCCGAAGCGCTGGCTGGCCGGATCAATGACTGCCAGTCCGAGTTTGTCGTCACCGCCGATCAGGGCGTTCGCGGCAATAAGGGCGTGCCGCTGAAAGCCAATGTGGATGAAGCGCTCAAGCATGCGCCGGGCGTGAAGGCGGTGCTGTGCATCCGCCATACCGGCGCCCAGGTGCCGTGGGTGGAGGGGCGCGATTTCTGGCACCATGATCTGGCGCTGGAAGTGGACGCCAAGTGCGAGCCTGAACCGATGAAGGCGGAGGACCCGCTGTTCATCCTCTACACTTCAGGCTCGACCGGCAAACCCAAGGGCGTGCTGCACACCACGGGCGGTTATCTCGTCTGGGCATCCATGACCCACGAATACACGTTCGATCATCGTGAGGACGATGTGTTCTGGTGCACCGCCGATGTCGGCTGGGTGACCGGGCACACCTATATCGTCTATGGCCCGCTGGCGAATGGCGCGACCTCGGTCATGTATGAGGGCGTGCCGACCTGGCCGGGGCCGGACCGCTGCTGGCGCATCGTCGCCAAGCACAAGGTGACGACCATCTACACCGCCCCCACCGCCATTCGCGCGCTGATGCGTGAAGGCGACGAGCCGGTCAGCAAGCATGACCGCTCCTCCCTGCGCCTTCTGGGCTCGGTGGGCGAGCCGATCAATCCCGAGGCCTGGCGCTGGTATCACGAGGTGGTCGGCGACAAGCGCTGCCCGATCGTGGACACCTGGTGGCAGACCGAAACCGGCGGCCATCTGATCACGCCGCTGCCGGGCGCCCATGACCTCAAGCCGGGCTCTGCGAGCTTCCCGATGTTCGGGGTGCAGCCTGCGCTGATGGATGCGGAAGGCAATCGCCTGCCCGACGATGGCGCCCAGGAAGGCAATCTGGTGCTGTTGGGTAGCTGGCCGGGCATGATGCGCACGGTCTATGGCGACCATGAGCGCTTTGTGGAGACCTATTTCTCCACCTATGAGAACACCTATTTCACGGGCGATGGCGCGCGCCGGGATGCGGACGGATACTGGTGGATCACGGGCCGGGTGGATGACGTTCTGAACGTGTCCGGTCACCGTCTGGGCACAGCCGAGATCGAGAGCGCGCTGGTCGCTCATGAGCTTGTCGCCGAGGCCGCCGTGGTTGGCTATCCCCATGATCTCAAGGGACAGGGCATCTATTGCTATGTCACGCTGGTGGCGGGACTGGAGCCGACCGGAGAGACCGAGAAAACCCTCAAGGCGCATGTGCGTCAGGAGATCGGCCCCGTGGCGACGCCGGATGTCATCCAGTTTGCGCCGGGGCTTCCGAAGACCCGTTCGGGCAAGATCATGCGCCGTATCCTCAGGAAGATCGCTGAGGGCGAATATGACAAGCTCGGCGATACCTCAACGCTCGCCGAGCCGGGCGTCGTGGACGATCTGATCGAAGGCCACAAGCTGGCGGTCCGTCAGGACTGATTCAGGCTTTTCTGAAGCAGGAACGGCGGCAGGGCCCCCCCTGCCGCCGTTCTCGTTTGTGGTCCGGGCGTCGCGCGTGAAGACGCGCACAGGCAGGCTCGGCTTAGCCCTTGTTGAGGACCGTGGCTTCAAAGTTTGCGATCAGCTGCTCGAATTTGCGCTTGCCGTATTTGCGGTCGACCCAGAACGAGCCCACGAACCCCAGGGCCAGAAAGATGAAGGCCAGAGCCATGTAGATCATCTCCAGCGTCTCGTTGCGATCCCAGCCCTTGCCGGCTTCGTGTGACAGCCAGAAAAACACCAGGGGGCTCAGGAAAAAGAGCGCAGCCAGCGCCCGCATGACCCGGAACCGTCCCATGTATTTTGAGGTGAACTGCCAGAATTCCGCGAAGGAATAGGGCAGGGGTTTGTTATTCTCGCGCATGTAGCGCGATTCAAATGCATCAAATTCCAGGCGGATCTTTTTCTCGAACGCGCCCCGTCCGGCAAGGATCAGCACGAGAAAGAGAATGAAGAAGAGTGTAATCGGTCCGATGATGATCATGTCGCCCCCCAAAGCAATCATTCTGGCCCGATACGGCGGCTGCGCCACGGGCTCTTTGTTGTCAGCTCATACTAGTGCCAGATGATCTTGGGAACGGTTCGTCATAAAAATATAATATTCTGCGGTTGCTTGGCCGCCGGCTTCTACGTTCAGATGACGAACTCCTCGGACCGCACCAGAGCGTCCAGCCAGTCCATGAAGACATTGAGCCGGGGTGAGGCGCGACGACGTCTGGGATAGACAAACGAAAGCGGCATGGGCGGCGGGGGAAAGTCCGGCAAAACCTCTACCAGCTGGCCGGGACCGTCCCGAGTGTGCGCCACAAGATGGATGCGCGGGATCTGAACAATGCCGAGCGCGGCCTGTGCGGCGGCGGTATAGGCTTCGGTATTGTCCACCGAGATCAGGCTTCTCAATGTGCGGGAGATCGGGCCGCTCGGGCCGATCCCTTCCCAGAGCCGGGCATCGGGGTGACCCGTCGGGCCATAGCCCACGATGACATGCTGATCGAGATCGTCCGGGGTCCGGGGCGCGCCGCGCTGGTCGAGATAGGCGCGAGAGGCGCAGCTCGCCATCGGGATGTCGCCGATCTTGCGGCAGATCAGGTCTGAATCGGTCAGCTCCGCCGCGCGCACCACGAGATCCACCCCCTCCAGCACCGGATCAATCAGGCGATCACTGGCGCTGAGCTCAAGCTCAAGCGCAGGATGGGCGGCCTGAAACGTATGCAGGTTCGGGATCACGATCCGGGCGGCGAGCTGGCTGGTCATGTTGACCCTGAGACGACCTCTGACGGGACCGCCACCCCCCTGAAACAGGGTTTCCGCCGCTTGGGCGTTCTCCACCACATCGCGGGCGAGCTGCAGGAATTGTTCGCCTTGCGGCGTGGCGCTGACCTGCCGTGTGGTGCGGTGAAGCAATTGCTCGCCCAGCCGGTCCTCGAGCGTGCGCAAGGTGGTTGAGACCGTGGAGCGCGGCAGGCCCAGCGTCTCCGCAGCGCGGGTGAAATTCCCGCTCTCAAGAATCTGGATGAAGATCTGATACTGGCGGATCGTATCCATGCCATTGTTCGCTTTTTTCGACGATTGATGGCGAGATTGCCCGTCTGTTTCTGAAAAGTCGACCGATTTACATCGGAGCCCTCGCAACGCTTTTCAGGAGCACACCAATGAGCATCGCACTTGTAACCGGCGGCAGCCGGGGTCTGGGTCGGGACATGGCGCTGAAACTGGCGCAGTCAGGCCATGACGTTCTTCTGACCTATGTCAGTAACACCAAAGCCGCAGAAGATGTGGTCGCCGAGATCATGGCCATGGGCCAACGCGCGCACGCCCTTCGGCTGGATGTGGCGAAGGCGGAGTCGTTCCCGGCCTTCTTCGAGACGGTTCGCGCGGCCCTGCATTCGCAATTCGGCGCCGAACGCTTTGACTATCTCATCAACAATGCCGGGGTGGGACTGAACAAGCCTTTCCAGGAAACCACGCTGGAAGAGTTCGACACGATGCTGAATGTGCATCTGAGATCGGCGTTCTTCCTGACCCAGGGCGCGCTGGAGCTGCTGAATAATGGCGGCGGCGTGGTCAATATCTCAAGCGGACTGACCCGCTTCAGCTTCCCCGGCTATGACGCCTACGCCACGATGAAGGGCGGGGTTGAGGTGTTGACCCGATACATGGCGCAAGCTCTCGGCTCACGCGGCATTCGGGTCAACGTGCTGGCGCCGGGCGCCATCGAAACCGATTTCAATGGCGGTGTCGTGCGCGACACCCCGCAGATGAACAGCGCCATCGCCGAGCATACGGCGCTGGGCCGGGTGGGATTGCCCGAGGATATTGGCGGCGTAGTCGCCTTCCTGTGCTCGGATGCGGCGCGCTGGATCACTGGCGTCCGGATCGAAGCCTCTGGCGGCATGTTGCTCTAGGAGGCGGACCTGGGGCGGGCGCGCAGCAGCGCTTAAAACCCTACCTGCCATATCCCTATAAATTTTAAGCGCGCGGGGGTCGCATCCCCGCGCGCGCGTGCGCCGTCTAGATACATCGCCACACAAGAACAGATGTTGGACGATCCCATGCGACACCTCCCCTACTGGATCGGCGGCTTCATGCTGCTGCCTTTCGTGCTCTGGGCCGGTTTGTTCCTGGCCTTTCCGGGCGACAAACCCGGCATCACCGACTCCCCGCTCACGGCCTCGCTGGTGGCGGTGTCCCTGCCGCTGGTGATGTTTCACTACATCGCCGGGCTGGGCTTTGTGGCCAATTCCATGAGTGGTCAGGCCGGTGAAGTTCTGCCCGTCTGGGGCCCCGCGCGCTGGGTGCAGCGGGCCATGGCGCCTTTGACGGTGGTGCTGTCGGTGCTGGCAGTGGTGTTCCTCACGCAGGCGGGAGAAGGCTGGCTCACCGCGTTGGCGGTCGGTCTGGGCGGCCTCGTGATGGCGGGCGTCATGGTCGCAGCGCGTCGTCCCACCCGCTCGGCGGTCCTGCATGTGCGACCGGGCGAATGGCTGGACGCCGCCGTGATGGGCTTCGGCCGTGCGCTTCTGCATGTGCCGGTGCTGGGCGGTCTCTTGAGAGAAGCGGGGCGCGACCCGCACCGCGGCGTGCCAATGCTGCTGCTCAATCTGGCGCTCTTGCTGGGCGTGCTGGTGGCGCTGTTCGGGTTCTCCGTCCTGGTGATCCCGGCCTTTCTGGCGCTGCCCTTTGTCTTCTACGTGCTTCTGGTGCTGGCGTCAGGCTAGCAAGGCCTCAGCCCGCAGTCTCGCTTCCGGCGTCTGCGGGTGGAACCTTGTTGAGGTAGAGCGACAGATAGGCCTCGAGCGCCTTGACAAGCTCAGCAAACATTTCGCTGAGAAGCTTGGGGTCGCGGATCTGCGCACAGCGGGTCTCGATCGACATGAAGATCTCGACCGTGAACCGGGCGACAAGGTCCGGATCGCCGCCGGCAAAGCCGTCCAGCCCGTCTCGCCAGCGCGCACTCAGCATGTCGGCGACCTGACTGATCATGACGGATTTGGCTTCGCGCAGCTCATGGCTGGTCTGCATGACCAGCAGCAGTTTCCAGTAGCCGGGGTTCTCCATCAGGAACAGATGCAGGCGCATGATGATCATGCCGGTCACCTCGCGCCAGTCATCCCAGCCGGGCTGGGATTTGGCCAGGCATTCCTCGATCACGGCGATGATCTCTTCATTGAGATCCTCGAACAGATAGGCGAACACCGCCGAGACATTCTTGAAATAGCGATAAACTGAACTGACCGGGACACCCGCGCGGTCGGCGATCATATTGGTGGTGATCGCTTCCGCCTCCATGTCCTCAACCAGCATTTCAGCCGCATTCAGGATGGCGTCCAGCCGTTGGCGGGCCCTGCGTTGCTGCGGCTTGTCACGCAGGCGCGATTGGCGGGGCAGGGCGTCGTTGGCGGGTGTTCCGGGCACAGGGTGATCCTTGATTACGTGGGGGTCTAACTAGAGCGGCTTGATCGAATTTGCAAAATGAGAATAGTATTCTGTTTCTAAAACCGGGATGAGGGAAACATCCCCGCCGGTCTCTGGGGGAGACATCATCATGAAACAGGCGCTTTTTATCGGCGTATCTGCAGGCGTACTGGCGTTGGCGGCTCCGCTGGCGCCCGCGTCTGCACAGGAAGGCGTGGCCAATACGGGCGTGGACACGATCACGGTCACCGCACAGCGACGCACCCAAAGCATTCAGGACGTTCCGCTGGCCATCGAAGTGGTCACCGCGGACAATATCGACGCCATTGCGGCGACCAGCCTGAGCGATCTGGATCAGTTTGTGCCAGGTCTGGATGTCAGCGGCGGAAGCCCGACCCAGCCGCGATTCTCGATCCGCGGCGTATCCACTTCCGATTTCGGCGTGGGCACCGATCCGGCGGTTGGCGTCTATGTGGACGGCATTTATGCGGCCCGCTCGGGCGCTTCGCTTCTGGCGTTTAACGACGTGTCACGGGTCGAGGTGATCAAGGGGCCGCAAGGCACGCTCTTTGGCCGCAACTCGGCGGCGGGCGCCATCTCGGTCACTTCCAACGATCCCAATATCGATGAGGTCGAAGCCGAGCTGGCCCTGCGTGTGGGCGAGAACAATCTGCGTCGCTTTGAAGGGCTGGTGAACATTCCCTTCGCCGAGACCTTCGCCCTGCGCCTGAACATGGTGGTGAACCAGCGCGACGGTCTTCTGATCGATGCGGGGACAGGCGAGGATTATGACCGTCAGGACAATTGGGCGGTGCGCGCGGCGGTGGGCTGGGAGCCCACGGCGCTGACCGATGTGGTTTTCCGCTACACGCGCGAGAAGCTGGATGAAGATGCCCGTCCGGCCATCGGCATCACGCCGCTGCCCGCGGCGCCGGCGCGCCCGGGCGTGCCGGTGGACACCTCTACCCTGCTCAACCCGTTCGATACGCCCATCTACAATGATGTGACGAGCAATCTCGAACAGCGCGACCTGGATGAGGCGTCCTTGCACGTCACCCATGATTTCGGGTCCTTCACCCTGCAGTCGATCTCGGCCTTCCGGTATTTCGAGACCTCCAACCGTCAGGACGAGGACGGCACCAACCGGATCGATCTGTATTTCGACACCAACAATATCGAGCAGAACCAGAGCTGGTATCAGGAGTTCCGCCTGTCCGGCGCGAATGACCGCCTCGATTGGGTCGCAGGGGTGAGCTATTACGACGAGAACGCCACCCAGGTGAGCGAAACCGACGCCTTCACGGATTCCATCGAGACCGTGTTGTTCAATCTGGGCGCGGGCACGCCGTTCACCGACCTGCAGTATGGTCTCCTGATCCCCTACAATCTGCCGCAACGCCTTCTGGGGCTGAGCTGGGATGAGTCCATGCACAATCGCGGCGACTTCTCCGCCTTTGCGGCCTTCGCCGACGTGGAATGGCGCATCACTGACCGGTTCTCGCTGATCGGCGGCGCACGCTATACGCGTGACGAGAAAACTTTCAGCTGGCTCAATGGTCCGCGCAGCGCGCCAGAGCTGGATCAGGCGCTGGCCGAGCTTGATGCGCTGGGCGTTCTGGCGCTGGCGGGCGTCAGCCCGGCCGATTTCGGCTTTGACGTGGTGTTTGACCTGTCCGGCGCTGCGGGGCTCGCCTGTGATAACGGCGTCACCGTGGCGGAAGGCGTTCTGTGCGAGCGCTCTGACAGCTGGAACGATATCAGCCCGCGTCTGGTGGCGAACTACCGGGCCATGGACAATCTTCTGCTCTTCGCCTCCTACACCCAGGGCTACAAGGCGGGCGGCTACAATTCTGTCGAGGTCGGCTCCCGGTTCGAGAACGAGGATGTGGACAATTTCGAAGCCGGTCTGAAATGGACCGCTCCGGACAACACCATGCGCATCGCCGCATCGGTCTTCCACTATCTTTACAAGGACAAGCAGGCGGTTCGTCTTGTCGCCAATGTGGGCGGTTCGGGCGTTCCCCAATATGTGGTGGAGACGTCTGACGAGACCGGAACGGGCATGGACTTCCAGGTGGACTGGGCGCCGCTGCCGGGGTTCGAGGCCTATCTGAACCTTCAGTATATCGACGTGACCTTTGATGAGCGGATCACCCGCTCGGGCACGGATCTGTCCGGTCAGCCCACGGGGACGCCGGAATGGTCGATCTCGACCGGCGCCAGCCAGACCTGGGCCTTGCCCAACGGCTCCGAATTCGAGCTTCTGGGCGCGTACGCCTATACCAGCGAGCGTCGCTGCAATGATGAAAGCCGCCAGCAACTGGGCTGCGCCGTGATCGGCGGCGTGCAGAATGGCGAGGCCACACAGCGCCTTGATCTGCGCGCGTACTGGCGTGACAGCGAAGACCGGTTCCAGCTTGGCGCCTACGTCAACAATGTCTTTGATGAGCAATATATCGACGGTGTGGGCACGCTGACGGCGGATACGTTCGGCACCGTGCACGCCCAGATCACCCCGCCGCGTATGTGGGGCGTGGACCTGCGGGTCCGGTACTGATCCCCGGGGAGGAGAAACCCATGAAACAGATCAAGACGGCGCTGATCGGCGCCAGCCTTCTGACGCTGGCGGCCTGCGGCGCGCCTGAAGAGAGCCGGGATGTCTCCGGTTTTGACCGGGAGTATCAGACCGTTCTGATGAACGCGCTTCTGGATGCCCAGCCCGGCGATGTCATCGAGATCCCCGAGGGTGAGTTCATCATCGAACGTGGCCTGTCGCTGACGGTGGACAATGTCACCATTCGCGGTGCGGGAATGAACCACACCGTGCTGTCCTTCGCCGAACAGCGCCAGGGCGCCGAAGGCCTTCTGGTGTCCGGGGTTCAGGGCTTCACGCTCGAGAATATCGGCTTTGAGGACACGGTCGGGGATTCGGTGAAAATCTCCGATTCTACCGATGTCGTGATCCGCAATGTGCGCACCGAATGGACTAATGGTCCGTCCACGGACAATGGCGCATATGGTCTCTATCCGGTCCAGTCCACCAATGTGCTGATTGACGGCGCCGTGGCGATCGGCGCGTCGGACGCCGGCATCTATGTGGGCCAGTCGCAGAACGTCATCGTTCGCAACTCCCGCGCCGAATACAATGTGGCCGGGATCGAGATCGAGAACTGCAACAACGCCGATGTCTATGGCAACACGGCCATCAACAACACCGGCGGCATTCTGATCTTCAACATGCCCAACCTGCCGCGTCCGGGTTCGGGCACGCGTGTCTTTGACAATGACGTGTTCGAGAACAACACCGCCAATTTCGGTCATGCCGGCACTCCGGTGTCCAGCGTGCCGGCCGGGTCGGGCATCCTGATCAACTCCAATGATGATGTGGAGATCTTCAACAACCGGCTGAGCGATAACCGCACCGCTCATGTGATCGTCTCTTCGCTCTATACCTCGGGCTATGAAGATCTGGGCGTGACCGAGGGTTTCGATCCCTATCCGGAAGCCATCTACATCCACGACAACATCTATTCGGGCGGCGGCGGCAATCCTGACGGGCTGGAGCTGCAGGCGCTGCGCGTGGCGCTGTTCGGCCCGACCGGGCGCCTGCCGGGCGTTCTTTGGGATGGCTATGTGGATGAAGACAAGATGATCGACGGCTCACTGCCTGAGGATCTGCGCATTTGCGTGACCGACGCCCAGGTCGTCAATGCGGACGCGCCCAATGGCTTTTCGAGCCCGCACATGGCGGATTCCGCCCTGTTTGACTGCACGCTGGAACCGCGCCCGGCGGTGGAGCTCGACCTGTGATCCGAAGCCTTCTTGCCTGCCTGTGTCTGGGGGCCCTTCTGTGCGCATGCGCGCAGGAGGCGCCGCCAGCGCCGCCCAGCCCTGCCTATCTGCCTGACGGACGCCCGGAAACCCTCTCCTCCTGGGGGCAGCTGGCGGTGGGCGGCGGCGAGCTGGTGCTGGGGGAAGCGGTGACGCCCTATCATCTCGCCACCTCCCTTTTCACCGACTACGCCCAGAAGCTGCGTACGGTCTGGATTCCCGCCGATGCCGGACCTGCAGGATATGATCCTGAAGGCGCCTTCGACTTTCCGGTCGGAACGGTGATCACCAAGACGTTCTACTATCCGCGTGCGCAAGGCGGCTTTGATCATGTGGCCCTGGCCGGGGCGGGCATGGCGCATTACGCCGACCGTCGTCTGGACCTGACCCAGGTGCGCCTGATCGAGACGCGCGTGCTTGTGCACCGTGAAACCGGATGGGTTGCGCTGCCCTATATCTGGAATGACGCGCAGACCGAAGCCACGCTGGCGCGCGCTGGCGGTTTCATTGACCTGGTGCTCGTCTCAGAAGCCGGCGATCAGGCGCTCGGTTATGCCGTGCCCAATGTGAACCAGTGCGCGGGCTGTCATGAGACTGACACCATGGATGGCGTCGGCGCCCGACCGATCGGGCCGCGCGCCCGTCACATGAATACCGATTTTGAGTATTTTGACGGCGTCGCGAACCAGATCGACCACTGGTCGGAGCTTGGCCTTTTGACGGGGTCGCCTGCGTCTGACGATGCGCCGCGCAATGTCGCCTGGCATGGCGAACTGCCCCTGACGGGCGAGGCGCTGGATCATGCGGCGCGCGCCTATCTCGATATCAACTGCTCCCATTGCCATTCGCGCACCGGGCCTGCGGATACGTCCGGGCTGTATCTGGAAGCGGATGAGCCGGTTGGTCCGCATCTGGGCGTCTGCAAGCTGCCGATCGCGGCGGGGCGCGGCACGGGCAATCATCGTTATGACATCGTGCCGGGGTCTGCGGAGGACTCCATCCTCACCCATCGCCTCGCCAGCGTACAGTCTGACGTGATGATGCCTGAACTGGGGCGCGCGTTGTCCCATGAAGAGGGCGTGGCGCTGATTGCCGCCTGGATCGACGCCATGAGCGGCGGTTGCGGTTAAATCGTCATGGTTTAGTGCTTGGCGGACGGGAAGGGTTTGGGCACACTGGCGCCTGATCAATCCCGCCGCCGGAGCCTCTCATGTTCGTACGTTCGATTTTCGCTTGCGCTGTCTCTGCACTCGCCCTGACCGCTTGCGCGACGTCTGAACCGGTCTGTCGCCCGGCGGATGCGGCCGAACGCGCCGCTTTTGGCGCTGTGGTCGCCCATGACCAGGCGCGTCTGGCGCAATTGATGGCTCAAGGGCCCGCCGCCGAGCAGGTGCGCAATCTGGACCCGCGCATCGAGGCTCAGGTCTTTGGTCAACGCATGGGGGACGCCGCCGTGCGCACCGTGCTGATGCAGCCGCCGCTGTGTGTGGTCGATGGCGCCGCCAGCAATGGCGCGCGAATCAGCTATGTCTTCCCGCAAGCGCGCTTTGAGGCCCTTCAGAATGTCGAGCTTGAAGGGCTTGAGCGCGGGCGACCGGGCCTTGATCACATCGCCTGCCGCTATGAAGAAACGGCGGACGGCTGGCGCCTGTCCGACGCCTGTCTGAGCACCTTCGCCGCCCCGGCCAGCTAGGCCGGGCGAAGAGGCGTCGTCATCAGGTCTCGCCATTCCATCTCGATGAACGAGCCGGCGCCGGGCGAGTTGTCCATGCGCGTTCCCAGCTCCTGAAAGCCCAGTCGCCTGTAGAGCTGACGCGCGGGGTTCATCGGGTGCACCTGCAGGCTGAGCGGCATGCGCTGCGCCGCCGCTTGCGCACACAGGCTCCGAATCAGAATCTCGCCGATACGCTTGCCGCGATAGGGCGGCAGGATATTGATGTCCAGCAGACGGATTTCGGTTTCGCGGAAGTCGGCATAAAGCCGACCGATCGGCTGCCCGCACCATTCCACCACAGCATAGTGGGCCAGGGTGAAGGCGTTGAAATAGACGTCGTGCTGGGCGCTATATTGCTGCTGGTAGATCGTTTCGATCAGCGCGTCGTCAACCTGACCTCTGAGGGCTTCAAATTCCCAGGCGCGACCGGCGTCATGCACGGATTTGAGGAAGGCTTCGTCCTTGGCGGCTGCAGGGCGCAGATAGAGATCCAGCGGGTTCACCGCGGCATCGTTCGAGGTCTGTGAGGCTGTCTGGATCATGTGTCCATCCCGGTCCGCTGTCAGTCAGGGCAAAGCGATCGCCCCGGGCTGCAAGGCCCGGGGCGGAAGGCCGGCTTAGTTGAAAATGATTTCGAACTGCGCGTCCTTGGGAGACGCAATCCGGTGCACCATCAGCTCGTGCTCGCCGATGGCGTCGTGCTGGACCGGGACCACATCTGCGAGTTTGAGTGCGTCCGGACCCGAGAAGATCAGGCTGAACGGAACGCGGAAATCAGGATGAGGCGCGTCCCGCGTCTCGATTTCCTTCAGGACCAGCGTGTGACTATGGGCAAGTGTGAAGTTCTGGCCGACCAGCGGTTTGAAATCGTCCACGGTCAGGTTTTCAGTCGGTTTCATGTCAGTGTCCTTCCTGTCCTAGGCGCGGCTCGGATAAATGCCGAACAGGCAGATCTGGTAGTTCAGCGCCTGATAGGGCGATTGAACGAAAAGCGAGATGCCGCCGCCGGTGTTGTACGTGGTTCCGGTAATGGCGACGGACTGGCCCGGTATCGGGATCGGGCCCATTGAGCCCGGCGGAGTGGACAGCGTTGAGGAATAAGGCCGCACAGAGCCGCTCGTGACGCCGAGATAGGCGCCGTCCGGGTCCGACATGATCGCCGGGTCAGAGGAAACCGGCAGCTCCGCCGTGGTCGGTTGAGTGGAGCCGGTCGCGCTGAAACTGTGGCTGTGCGGGGGAAGATTCGCGGTGGTGATGGTCGAGTACTCGACACCGCCTTTTTGGCCCAGCACCATCGGGTTCAGACCCGGTCCGCTGCCCCAGCCCGCAGGCGACCGGCTTCTCAGATCCGGTAAGCCGAATGTGGTTCGCGCATCGCCGCCGAAATTGTCGCCCAGCAGCGAAAATAATGCGTTGTACTGCGCGACCGAGAGCAAGCCGCCCCAGCAGGCGCCCCAGTTGCGAATGACGAAATTGCACCCGAATGGGGTGATCATGGACATGAATGCTTCCATCTGTCCCTCCCTGTTTCTAGTCAGGAGAGAGTGACAGACAGAAATTCACCCGCAACAAGAATTTCCCCAAAATGGAGAAATAATAGGGAAAAATCCCGCAACGGGAGCGAGGGTCAGGCGGCGTTATCCAGATCGCTGCGGAACTTGCCGAGCTCGTTGGACAGGTGCTGGGCGGCTGTTCGCAAGCCATCCGCGGCTTCATCAAACTGTCCGGCCGCTTGCGTGGCGCGTTCGGCGGCGCCGGTCACAGCCGTCACCTCGTCACTGACCCGGCTGGTGGATTGAGCGGCGTCAGCGGCCAGGCGCGCAATCTCGTCCGTAGCGCTCGATTGCTGGCTGAAGGCGTCACGGGCGCTGGAAGAGGCGTTGCGGATTTCCCCGATCGTGGTGGCGATCTGGGTCAATGCGGAGCTGGCGGCGTCCGCGGCATCGCGCATGGCGTTGATCTTCTTGTGAATGTCCTCGGTGGCCTTGCCGGTCTGATTGGCCAGTTCCTTCACCTCGCTGGCCACAACCGCGAAGCCCTTGCCGGCTTCGCCGGCGCGGGCCGCCTCGATGGTGGCGTTCAGAGCCAGAAGATTGGTCTGCTCGGCGATGTCGCTGACCAGCTTGGCGATGTCCTCGATCTCGCGTGCGGCCTCGTGCAGCTCTTTCATGGAGCCGTCTGCGCGACCTGCTTCAGATTCTGCACGGACGGAAATCTCGTCCGCAGTGGTCAGGGTGCGGGTCACTTCGGCGATGGAGGCCGCCAGCTCCTGAGCGGCGGAGGCCACAGCCTCCACATGCCCGCTGGTCTGATAGGCCTGATCTGATGCCGAGCCTGCGCTGGTGGCGGTGGCGTCAGAATCGGCCCGCAGCTGATCCGCAAGGGCGCCCAGTTCCGAGGACGCGTTCTGGAGCCGGTCCAGAACGCTGGCGACGGTCTGCTCGAACGCGTTGGCGATGCCAGCAATTGTCTGGCGCGATTGCTCGATGCCGGCCTGACGATCCTTGTCCGCTTCAAACAGCTGGCGCGCCTGCACGTTTGCGGCTTCGGCGTCGGTCACGGCTTCATCGGCGTCGTTGAGGGCGCGTGTGATTGTCACGGTCAGCCACAACAGGGCCGCGCTCTGGGCGATCACGACGACCGCATGCAGTACGACCCGGAAGAAGTCGCCGCCGTCAGGAAAGACAGCCGCCGGCATCAGGAAGTTCAGCGACAAATGGTGCAGGGCGGTGACGCCCGCCGCAGCCAGAACGGCCCGCCAGTCGCACAAAAGGGTCGCTACCGCCAGCACCGCGAAGAAGGTCATGTGCATGTCGATTTGCCAGGCGCGACCGCTCATCAGATAGGTCAGCACGGCCGGCAGGCCGATCATGGCGGCGCCAAAAACGGCGCGGGTCGTCGGTTCGTGAGGGGCGGACTTCCAGGACAGGAAGGCCAGGGCGAATGCAGCGACGAGGACGATGCCGCCCAGCGGCAGCTTGCCCGGATCCACCAGAAGCGCCGCCAACGCATAGAGAGGAATGGCGCCGCCCAGTGCGATCAGAAGCACTTTCATCGCCTTGGCGCGAACCGTTTGAATACGTGTCATGAGAAGGCCCCTTCACCTTCAGAACCAGTCGTAAGACAGCCGCCCAGTATGAGCGGATCAGCGATCAACCAGGCGCCGGCCTGGCGGAGTGCTGCACGGGTTTGGATATCGGGCAGATCGACGATGACCACGCCGTTCAGAGCACCGAAACGCACAAGACGTGCATCGGTCCGGGCAATGATTTGCAATTGCTCGGACTTGCTCGACGCCGGATTCAAGAAGATCGCGGCCTGGCCGGACTCTGGCGCGCTGGCGAGCGCTCCGGCCAGAGGCACAGAGCTGACCAGAGCGACGGCCAGGACCAGACAGACCTGAGGTAGACGCAGTTTCATCATCCCGTAAACCCATGCAGGAATTATGGGATAACATGACCTGAAACTGTTTAATCTCCAGTTTACGACTTGAGGTCGTCTAACCCCAGGGACCGCCAAAATCGGGGCGATTACCGCCGTTCGAGGCGTCGTCATCCCCCCAGGGGCCTTGTGCGTTCCAGGGACCGGCCGGGGAGTGAGCGGCCGCGCCGGCCAGCTGGCGCAGGCGGGCGATGCGGTTGGCGGTGGCGGGGTGCGTGGAGAACAGATTGTCTGCGCCCTGACCGTTCAGCGGATTGATGATGAACATGTGAGCGGTGGCGGGATTGCGCTCGGCGGCGACATTCACCGTCTGGCGCGCGCCGCGTTCAATTTTCTCAAGGGCTGACGCCAGCCAGAGCGGATCGCCGCAAATCTCGGCCCCGCCCTTGTCGGCGTCATATTCGCGGGCGCGCGAGATCGCCATTTGCACCAGACCTGCGGCCAGGGGCGCAAGGATGGCGAGCGCAAGCGCGCCGATGAAGCCGCCGCGATCGCGCCCGCCGCCAAAGAACAGGGCGAAATTGGCCAGAAATCCGATGGCCCCGGCGAGGGTGGCCGTGACGGTCATGGTCAGGGTGTCGCGGTGGCGGACATGCGCCAGCTCGTGGGCCATCACGCCCATGACTTCCTGACGGTTGAGCGTGGCGAGCAGACCTGTCGTTGCAGCGACTGCGGCATTGTTCGGATTGCGCCCCGTTGCAAAGGCGTTCGGCTGATCGCTCTCGATCACATAGACACGCGGATAGGGAAGGCCCGCCCGGTCGGCCATGCCGATCGTATCGGATGCAAATTGTAGCAGGGCGGGATTGCGTTCATCCGGTGTAATCTCGCGCGCGCCATGCATGCGCAGCACCATCTTGTCGGCATTCCAGTACGCAAACAGGTTCATGCCGCCTGCGATCACCAGCGCGATCAGCGCGCCGCCGGTTCCGCCGATCAGATAGCCCACGGCCATGAACAGGCCGGTCAGGGCTGCGAGCAGGATGAAGGTCCGAAGTGTGTTAGCCGTCATTGATGCGATCACCTGTCTTGGCGGAGCGCGCTCCACGACTTAGGTATTTGGGCGCGAGACAAAAGGACCGCAAGTGATGAGCGATGCAGAAGCCCCCGAACCGCAAGAGCCCCGCAAGCCTCTGAGCGAGGCGGCGAAACGCGCCCTGGCCGAAGCCGAAGAGCGTCGCCGCGAAGCCGAGCGTGAAGCGGAGCGCCAGAAGGAGCTGGGCGGACCACGCGGCCCCGAGCCCACCCGTTATGGCGATTGGGAGAAAAAGGGCATCACCTACGACTTCTAGCCGCGCCCGACATGGCTTCTGTCTGGGCCGGGCTGTGCTATATTGAGACAATGATGTTGCTGCTGAGCTTTGCCCTGATCACCGCTGACCCCGCCCCTTTGCTGGGCGGGCCGGAGGATGTGCGGGCCACCCAGGAGGCGGGCGAAGTCATCTACGTCCATGAAGAGCAGGCCTATCGCGCCGAGGGCTCTTATGAGCGGTATCGCCATGAGCGCAGCCGGACCAACATTCCCCATGACAGCGCCTTTGCCTCTCAGAGGCCTGTGCAGGCGGGAGATCCGGTTTCATTGGATGACGGCTTCTTCCAGGGGCCGCTGACCGGCGGCGTGGGCGGCCAACCGCCCCGCATTGTCGTGGTGCAGCAACACGGTCATTCCTATTCCCGCTGGCGGTAGATCTGGTTTCAGAGCGATGGCCTGAAGCGCCAGTGTCGCTTTTCCGAATCTGATAATTTTCCTATACTCGCAGCATGACCGGATTTTACTCCCTTGCTGCGAGCATAATTACAATCACACACCTTATGGGTGCTGATGTGATCGCCGGGCCTGTAGCTGCGGATGTGGTCGAGGTCATCGATGGCGATACGATCGCTGTGCGCGCGCATATCTGGCCCGGTCATATCGTGGAAACACGGGTGCGGCTTGATCGCGTGGATACGCCGGAAACCCGCCGACCCGACTGCGAGGCCGAACGTGAGGCGGGCTATCAGGCGACAGCGTTCACACAAAACTGGCTCGCCGCGCATCCGGGGGTAACCCTGCATCAGGTGCGATTGGGCAGCTTTGCGGGCCGGGTGATCGCGGACATGCAAGATGCTGACACTCAGGAGAGCCTGTCAGACGCCTTGCTGGAAGCCGGTCTGGCGACGGTGTATGGCGAGGATGGCCCCTGGTGCCAGACCGCGCCTGTCAGCGGGCCGACGCCCTCGCGTCCACGCTAGCCGCCGGGGCGTGGCTCCAGGCGCGTTCGTGCAGGGTGTAGGCGATCGTCTGCACAGCCGGTTCGATCAGTCCGATCGCCAGCGCAGCTTTCCAGCTGCCGGTCAGGGTGAAAGCCACCGTAATGGCGACCACCAGGTGCATCAGGCCGTAGGTGACAGGCTTCAGGGCGCGCATCGGCACAGAAAACGGTAAATCGAACGGCAGAGCCGTGCGGGGGATGGCGTTCAGGATCTCGGACATGGTCAGGCCTCCTCATGCGAACCGTTCGCAAGTAGAAGATAGGAAGCCCGTTCTCATTTGTCACATGAATGCTTCTGATCGAAGCTATTGAGAACGCCTATGGCCTAGCCGGGCGTGGACTGTACCGCCACTCCACCCTCGCTCAGCGCGAGCACTTCGCCCGCCAGATACAGCGAGCCGCAGATCACCACGCGCGCGCCGGGATAATCGCTGATGGCGTCCCGTACGGCTTCGGTGAGGTCTGACGCCGTCTGGGCGGGCAGTCCGGCCCGTCGAGCGGCTTCGGCGACCGCGCCCGGCGTCTGCGCGCCCTCGCGTCCGCCCTGAAAATCAATGGCGATGACGCGGGCTGCGAGGCCTTCGAAATAGCCCAGAAAGCCTTGCGCGTCCTTGTTGTTGGAGAAGGCGCAGACCAGCACCAGCGGGCGCTCGCGCCCCGCCTCCATCTCCCCGAGGCTGGCGGCGAGGGATTCCGCGGCGGAGAGGTTATGTCCGCCATCCAGCCACAGCGCGCCTTCCCCCTCGGACACGATGTCGGCGAGAGGGCCTTCGGTGAGCCGTTGCAGGCGTGCGGGCCAGCGCGCGGTTTCAAGTCCGGCGCTCACCGCTTGCTGGCTGTAGCCGCAAGCGCGCGCGGCCGCAGCGGCGACCCCGGCATTGATGATCTGGTGCGAGCCCGCAAGGCTGGGCGGGTTGAGATCCCACAGCTCGTCTTCGGCTTCAAAGACAAGGCGACCGTGCTCGGTATAGGCGCGGAAGTCCTGCCCCCACATCTGGACCGTCGTCTCCAGGCGCAGGCTGACATCATAGATCACGTTCTCGGCCGGATGTGGCTGCGGGCCCACGATCACCGGAACGCCCTGTTTGATGATCCCGGCCTTCTCCGCCGCGATCTCGCGAATGGTGTCGCCCAGAAAGGCCTGATGGTCGAGGCTGATCGGGGTGATCACCGTGCATTGCGGCTTGGGCAGAACATTGGTCGCGTCCACGCGCCCGCCGAGCCCCGTCTCCAGGATCAGCCGGTCCGCCGGAACTTCGGAGAACAGCAGGAAGGCTGCGGCTGTGGTGATCTCGAAGAAGGTGATCTCGTGATCGCCATTCGCCGCTTCGCAGCGGGCGAAGGCGTCTTCCAGCCGGGTGTCATCGACAATCTCGCCCGCCAGCACGATGCGCTCGTTAAAGCGCACCAGATGGGGGGAGGTGTAGACATGGCAACGCTCGCCCGCCGCTTCGGAGATCGCCTTGAGGAAGGCGCAGGTGGAACCTTTGCCATTGGTGCCGGCCACATGGATGACGGGCGGCAAGCGGTCTTGCGGGCGGCCAAGCGCCTCTAACAGGCGCTCGATCCGGCCCAGCGACAGGTCGATCTTCTTGGGGTGCAGACGCGAGAGGCGTTGTAGCGCCGCCTCAATGGTTTCAGCGGTCGCCACGATGCCGTCTCCGCTATTCGGTGCGCGCGGGGGTGTTGTCCGCCGCAGCCGGGCGCTTGAGCAGGGTCCGCATCAGATTGCCCAGCGTGGTGCGCAGCTCGTGACGGTGCACGACCTTGTCCACCATGCCCTTCTCGAGAAGGTATTCCGAGCGCTGGAAGCCTGCGGGCAGTTTTTCGCGAATGGTCTGTTCGATCACGCGCGGACCGGCGAAGCCGATCAGGGCGCCCGGCTCGGCCAGATGCACATCGCCCAGCATGGCGTAGGATGCGGTAACGCCGCCCGTGGTCGGGTCGGTCAGGACCACTATATAGGGCAGCTTGGCGTCCTTGAGCATTTCAACGCCCAGCGTGGTGCGCGGCATCTGCATCAGCGACAGGGCGCCTTCCTGCATGCGCGCGCCGCCTGCGGCGGTGAAGACCACGAGCGGGGTGCGGCGCTCCACAGCGGTTTCACAGGCCTTGAGGAAGCCCTCGCCTGCGCCCATGCCCAGCGACCCGCCCATGAAGGAGAAGTCCTGAACGAGCACCGTGGTCTCGATATTCTTGATCGAGCCGACGCCAATCGCCATCGCATCCTCGCGCCCGGTCTTCTTGCGGGCGGCGGCGATGCGGCTGGTATAGGGCTTGTCGTCGCGGAATTTCAGCGGGTCCTTGGCCACCTCGGGCAGGGCCACTTCGGTGTACTCGCCGTCAAACGTGTATTTGAAGCGCAGGGCCGGACCGATGCGCATATGGTGGCCCGCCGGTGTAACGTGCTGGGCGGCTTCCAGGTCCTTGTTAAAGACCATCTCGCCCGAAATCGGACACTTCACCCAGAGATTTTCCGGGGTGTCGCGCTTTTCGAACATTTTCTGGACGCCCGGCGGGGTCAGTCTTTGAAGCCAGCTCATATCGCGTCACACCTCTTCAAACATTTCTCTTTCGCCCGGCGTCAGCCTGTCCCGCTATCGGGCGGAATGGGCGGCGTCCGCCAGAGAGCCGGCGAGATGCAAGGCCTGGTCCACACCGTTCGTCGCCAGCTCTTCCACAATCGCAGAGCCCACGACGACGGCGTCAGCCACCTTGCCGATCTCTGTGGCGCGCTCGGGCGTTTTGACGCCAAAGCCCACCGCCACCGGCAGACCGGAGGCCGCACGCACGCGTGCAACCGCCGCCTCGATATCTCCGGTCGCGCCTGATCCAGCGCCGGTCACGCCCGTTGTGGATACGTAATAAACAAATCCGGACGTGTGCGCGACCACTTGCGGCAGACGCTTGTCGTCGGTGGTGGGCGCGGCGAGGCGCACAAAGGACAGACCGTTTGCGTCCAGAGCCGAGCGGAACTCGGTGTCCTCTTCAGGCGGGATGTCCACGCAGATCACCCCGTCCGTGCCCGCCGCCGCGGCATCAGACGCAAACTTTTCAAAGCCATACGCGAAGAACGGGTTGGCATAGCCCATCAGCACCACGGGCGTGTCGGCATGGGTTTCGCGGAAGCGTTTGACGAGCGCGAGCACGCCTTTGAGCGTCATGCCGCCCTCAAGCGCGCGGATCGCGGCGCGCTGGATGGTCGGGCCGTCCGCCATGGGATCGGTGAACGGCACGCCCAGCTCCAGCACGTCCGCGCCTTTATCGGCGAGGCCCTGCATCATTTTCAGCGTGGCATCGGCATCAGGATCACCGGCCATGACATAGGCGACGAACCCGGCGCGGTTGGCGGATTTCAAAGCGGCGAAAGTGGGGGCGAGGCGGGTCATGGTCTTACAGCTCCACACCGAGCGCTTCGGCGACGGAGAACACGTCCTTGTCGCCGCGGCCGCACATATTCATCAAGATGACGCCGTCCTTGCCCAGCTCTTTCGCGAGATCGCGCACGCGAGCGAGCGCGTGGGCGGGCTCAAGGGCGGGAATGATGCCCTCGCGCTGGGAGCAGAGCTGGAACATCTCAAGCGCTTCAGCATCCGTGGCCGAGCGGTATTCCGCCCGCCCCACATCATGCAGGAAGGCGTGTTCGGGACCGATGCCGGGATAATCAAGACCGGCGGAGATGGAATGGCCTTCGATGATCTGGCCATCGTCATCCTGCAACAGATAGGTCTTGTTGCCGTGCAGAATGCCCGGGCGACCACCGTTGAGGCTGGCGGCATGATCGGGCGTATCAAGGCCTTTACCCGCGGCTTCGACGCCAATCAGGCGCACGCCTTCGTCTTCGAGGAAAGGATGGAACAGGCCCATGGCGTTCGAGCCGCCGCCAATGCAGGCGACCGCCGCGTCGGGCAGGCGTCCGATCCGCTCAAGCATTTGGGCGCGCGCTTCGCGGCCGATGACGGACTGGAAATCGCGTACCATGGCCGGATAAGGGTGCGGGCCCGCCACCGTGCCGATGACGTAGAAGGTCTCGTCAGGATAGGTCACCCAGTCGCGCAGCGCCTCGTTCATGGCGTCTTTCAGCGTGCCGCGACCCGAAGTGACGGCGTGGATCTTCGCGCCCAGAAGGTTCATGCGGAAGACATTGGGCTTTTGCCGTTTCACATCGGTTGCGCCCATGAACACTTCGCACGGCAGGCCAAAGCGGGCAGCCACGGTGGCGGTCGCCACACCATGCTGACCCGCGCCGGTTTCGGCGATGATGCGAGTCTTGCCCATGCGTTTCGCCAGCAGCACCTGACCCAGGCAGTTATTGATCTTGTGCGCGCCGGTATGGTTGAGCTCGTCGCGCTTGAACCAGATCTTCGCCCCGCCAAACTCCTCGGTCAGGCGCTCGGCGAAATAGAGCGGGCTCGGACGGCCCACGAAATCACGGCTGAATTCCTCGAACTCGGCCACGAAATCGGGATCATTCTTGTAGTGCTCATACGCCTCTTCCAGCGCCAGTATGTTCGGCATCAGCGTCTCGGCCACATAGCGGCCGCCAAACTGTCCGAAACGCCCTTCAGCATCAGGCTGTTGGGAAAATGCGTTGGGTTGGGTCATGACGAAGTCTTTCACGACGGTCAGGCTGGTTGGATCACGCAGCCCGTAAGGGTCAGAAGGTCGGGCTCAGAGAAGCCGGTAAAGGGCGGCGGCGCAAGTATTCAGACCGCTTTCACTGCAGTGATGAAGGCGTTGATTTTGTCTACACATTTGACGCCCGGCGCGCTTTCAACGCCAGAGACGACATCGACGCCCGGCGCGCCTGATTGCGTGATGGCGTCCGCCACGGTGTCGATGGTCAACCCGCCCGCCAAGAGCCAGGGCTGGCCGGGATCAAAGCCCTTCAGAAGGCTGTAATCCCACGCCTGACCCAAACCGCCGGGGCGATCTGCGTCCTTGGGTGGTTTGGCGTCAAACACGAAGCCGTCCACATAGGCCTCATAGGCGCGCGCCTTTTCAAGGTCTTGCGCGGTTGAGACTCCCAAAGCCTTCCACACGCCCAGCTCAGCGTAATGGCGGGCATCCAGGCACCGCATCGGGCTCTCCCCGCCATGAAGCTGGATATAGTCGGGCCGCATGGCGCGCAGCACTTCGCCCATCAGCGCTTCATCGGGATCGACCAGCACCGCCACCGTTTTTGCATCGCCCTTGCGGGCGGCGAGCTGATGCATCTCGCTGAGCGAGACATGGCGCGGGCTTTTGGGGAAATGAATAAAGCCCAGATAATCCGCGCCTGCCGCCACGGCGGCGTCGACCGCCGCAATGGAATTGAGGCCGCAAATCTTGATCCGGGTGTGGGATGACGCGTTCATGCGCCGGACTTAGCGCTGAAGCGCGGCTGCGCCAAGTCACAGCTGCAAAAGTCAGCTCAGGCGAAGACGACGCTTGTCTGACGGATCGCCTGGGCGCGTGTGGTGGCGGTATAGGCGCCATTGGCCTGATTGAGCGCCGCGGGAGCAGGTGCGGCGCCGCTGAAACCGAAAGCGGCGGGCTGGCTCTGATCGGTGTTGGCCTCTGACGCAGGGGACGCGTCATCGCGAGGCAGCACCGAGCCCGATTGTGCCGGGTCGACGGGCTGTTCGCCCTCAAGCGCGGCCTGTCGTTCTTCGCGGTCCTGTGCGGCCAGCTCAGCGCGGGCCTGCTGGGCGGCGGCGTCTGCGGCTGCGGCGACCTTGCGATCCTGACCCGACGGCTCGGCAGGGGCGAGGGCGGCGGCCTTGACCACGCGCATTTTCTCGATGGTCGCCTCGGGGTCGCCGGCAATCGGGCTTGAATCGATCTGGACCTCGCCGCCAACAGCGTATTGCTGGCCGTCCGGGCCCTTCTGGTACTCGTAGGAGGGGGCGCTGGCGTATTGGCCGCCTGCGGCCTGGTGCGCCTGCTCATGCTGGCGTACTTCGCGATCACGCTTCTTCAGCTCTGCGACCTGTTTCTGCTCGCCTTCGGACAGGTCTTCACCCGCGGCGGACTTTGCAGCGCCCGGCGCTGCGTCGGACGCGCCGACCTTCTGCGCCTGTGCAGACAGGCTGACCGGATCGGTGATGACACGGGAGCTTGTACCAGTAGGGGCAGGGTTTGCTGAGGACAGAGTCCGCCCGGTCGCCTGCGCACGCAGCTCAGGCGTCTGGGGCGTTGCGCCATACCCGCCCGTATAGGCAAGGTCAGCGCCGCCAGAGATGATCGGCGAAAGCGCCATGTATCATCCTGCAGATGCAACCTGCCGATGAATGTGGCGGACAAGTCTTAAGGTTTGGGTAACGCGGGTTAAGGCCTAGGCCTTGCCGTCGACCCGTTCACGCAATTCCTTGCCGGTCTTGAAGAAAGGCACGTGCTTTTCCTTGACCGAGACGGGATCGCCGGTGCGCGGATTGCGACCCTGACGCGGCGGACGGTTGCGCACGGAAAACGCGCCGAAGCCGCGCAATTCCACACGGTCGCCACGCTCGAGCGCCTGGGTGATCTCTTCCAGCACGGTATTCACCACCCGCTCCAGATCCTTCTGGTACAGATGGGGATTTTCTTCTGCGAGCTTCTCGATGAGTTCGGATTTGATCATGGTCCAGTCCCCTTGAAGGTCATCAGTGTAGGAACACCTGAACAGAGCCGTCAATCGGTTAGCCGGGCTACAACCCAAAAAAGAACCCCCGATGACGGGCATCGGGGGTTCCAGCTCCCTCAGATGGGGAGAAAGTGCAAGATCAGACGATTAGTCTTCGTCTTGACCTTTCAGAGCGGCGCCCAGGATATCGCCCAGGGACGCGCCGGAGTCAGAAGACCCGTACTGTTCGACGGCTTCTTTCTCTTCCGCCATTTCCAGCGCCTTGATGGACACGGAAACGCGGCGAGACGCCTTGTCGATGTTGGTGACGCGCGCGTCGACCTTGTCGCCGACAGCAAAACGCTCGGGGCGTTGCTCGGCGCGGTCACGCGAGATGTCGGACTTGCGGATGAACGCCTTGACCAGGTTGTCCGGGCCCAGGCTGACTTCGACGCCGCCAGTGGTGATTTCGGTGACGGTGCAGGTCACGGTCTCGCCGCGCTTGAAGCCGCCTTCGTCCATCGGATCGCCGCCCAGTTGCTTGACGCCCAGGGAGACGCGTTCTTTCTCGACATCGACGTCCAGAACCTTGGCGCGCACGGAGTCGCCTTTTTTGTAGTCCTGGATGGCGTCTTCGCCCGAACGATCCCAGTCGAGATCGGACAGGTGAACCATGCCGTCGATTTCTTCGTCGACGCCGATGAACAGACCGAATTCGGTGATGTTCTTGACTTCGCCTTCGACCTCGGAGCCGACCGGGTGAGCTTCAGCGAAGACTTCCCACGGATTGCGCTGGGTCTGCTTGATGCCAAGCGAGACGCGACGCTTGTCCGGATCCACGTCGAGCACCATGACGTCCACTTCCTGGGAGGTGGAGACGATTTTGCCCGGGTGGACGTTCTTCTTGGTCCAGCTCATCTCGGAGACGTGCACCAGACCTTCGACGCCCGGCTCCAGCTCCACGAACGCGCCGTATTCGGCAATGTTCGTCACGCGGCCCTTGAAGACAGCGCCGTTCGGGTATTTCAGCGCCACGCCGTCCCACGGATCGGACTGCAGCTGCTTCATGCCGAGCGAGATGCGCTGGGTGTCTTTGTTGATCTTGATGATCTGCACCTGAACGGTCTGGCCGACTTCGACCACTTCGCTCGGGTGACCCACGCGCGACCAGCTCATGTCGGTGACGTGCAGCAGGCCGTCAATGCCGCCCAGATCCACGAACGCACCGTAATCGGTGATGTTCTTGACGACGCCTTCACGCACTTCGCCTTCGGCCAGCTGACCGACGAGCTCAGCGCGCTGCTCGGCGCGGGATTCTTCCAGGACAGCGCGGCGGGAGACCACGATGTTGCCGCGCGGACGGTCCATTTTCAGGATCGCGAACGGCTGCTCTTTGTTCATGAGCGGGGCCACGTCACGCACCGGACGGATGTCCACCTGAGAGCCCGGCAGGAACGCAGATGCGCCGCCCAGGTCCACGGTGAAGCCACCTTTGACGCGGCCGACGATGGCGCCGTTGACCGGCTCTTTGGATTCGAACGTCTTCTCCAGACGGTCCCAGGCTTCTTCGCGGCGGGCTTTGTCGCGCGACAGAACCGCTTCACCCATCGCGTTCTCGATACGCTCAAGGTAGATGTCGACCTGATCGCCCAGTTTCGGGGCTTCAGAGCCGGGGCCGGTGAATTCACGCAGGGCCACGCGGCCTTCGGTTTTCAGACCGACGTCGATGACAACGGTGTCGTGCAGGACTGCAGTGACGGTGCCGCGCACCACCGTGCCTTCCATGAGGTCGCGGCCCGCAAGGGACGCTTCCAGCATTGAGGCGAAATCATCGCGGCTCGGGGCCGAGGTGTTGGTTTCAGACATGTTAGAGGATGGCTCCAGGGGTTGTCGTCGTTTCCGGCCGGCCGGTTGTATCCGGCGGTCTTGCCGCGCACGGCGGCTGGAAATCTCCAAAGCAGCCGCGAACGGCCGGATAACGCGTTCCAAATGAGCAGAGCGAAACGGCAGGGCGGCGCGATCGAGCCGTAAGTCAGAACCGACGAACAAGATGAAGGCGCGCCAGGCCGCGGGTCATCGCCCGCCCGGCGAATGATTGACCTCTTCCTGTCCTCAGACGCAACAGGCCAATCGCGCGCGGACTTACCGCAGATTTACCAGGAGAGCAAGGCTTGCCGGACCGGCTAACTGACTCGGGACGCTAGTCGATTTGCGCGCCGAGCGTCGCCATATGGTCAAAGAAGTCCGGATAACTGGTCGCGATCATGGCGACATCATCCACGCTGACCGGCGCCTGGGCGCCCAGACCCATGATCAGCGCGCTCATGGCAAGTCGATGATCGTGATGGGTTTTCACCATCCCGCCACCCGGAACCCCGTCCTGTCCGCAGCCATGCACCGTCAGGGAATCCTCGCCCAGCTCGACCTTGACGCCATTGGCGTCCAGCAAAGCGGCGCTGGCCGCCAGACGGTCGCTTTCCTTGGCGCGCAATTCGGCCAGCCCCTGCATCACGGTCACCCCGTCCGCAAAGGCGGCGATGACTGACAGGATCGGGTATTCATCGATCATGGACGGCGCGAGGGAGGCCGGGACTTCAACGCCTTTGAGCGCGCCCGAACGCACCGTGATGTCCACCAGCTGCTCGCCGCAGCGCTCGCCGGCGGGCGTCATTTCAAGGTCAGCGCCCATCATCCCGAGCACCTTGTAGAGTCCGAAGCGGGCGGTGTTGGTCATCACGCCAGTGACCGTGATCATGCTGTCGCGTGTGACCAGCGCCGCCGCGACCGGGAAGGCCGCCGAGGACGGATCGCCGGGGATGGAGACGTTTGCGGGCGACAATGTCTTGCCTCCGCGCACGCGCGCGATCAGGCCCTCGCCCTGTCGCTCCACGCTCAGATCGGCGCCATAGACGGGCGCCATGATCTCGGTGTGATCGCGAGTGGAGTGGGGTTCGCGCACAATGGTTTCGCCGACCGCGCCAAGACCGGCAAGCAGGATGGCGCTTTTAACCTGGGCGGAGGCGACGGGCGGGGTGTACTCGATGGCGTTGAGCGTGGATGAGCCGCGCAGGGTCACCGGCAGGCGACCGCCATCATTGGACTGGCTTTTCACGCCCATGCGCGACAGCGGATCGAGCACCCGCGCCATGGGGCGCGAGGACAGGCTTTCATCGCCCACAAATTCGGCCTGGAGATCAAACCGGCTCGCTGCGCCCATCAACAGGCGCACGCCGGTGCCGGAGTTTCCAAGGTCGAGCGGTTGAGCCGGGCTGGTCCACCGGCCGCGACCGGTCACGCGCCATTGACCGGGGCCTTCGCGCTTCACATCCGCGCCGAGGGCGGCGACGGCGCGGGCGGTCGCCAGAACGTCATCGCTTTCCAGCAGGCCCTCGATCCGGCTTTCCCCATCCGCCAGTGCAGAAAAGATCAGCGCGCGATGTGAACAGGATTTGTCCGCCGCCGCGTGAAGTCGTCCTTTCAGGGCATTGACAGGGCGGGCGGTTTTGGGCCCGCTTACGGCCTTGGACGGGGCAGGTGTGGCGTTGGACATGCGGGCTCCGCGGAACGGCAGATGACAGAAGGCTTCAATCGGGTTTTGACAGCCGCGCCAGAACATGGCAACTGGCGCGCCGATTTATCGCCCTTCGGTGTGAAAGGATATGGACTCGTGGCGAAAGCTGAACTTGGGACCAAGCGCGTTTGCCCGGAAACCGGCAAGAAGTTCTATGACCTGAACAAGGACCCGATCGTGTCCCCGTTCACCGGCATGGAATACCCCCTGTCGTATTTCGAGGAAGTCATCGTTCCCACAAAGGCGCCCAAGCCTGAGAAGGAAGCGGACGAGGATACGGACGCTGAAGCCGAGGACGAGTCCGACGAGGACGAAAACGAGGACGACGACGCGCCGGAGCTGGACGAGGAGCCCATCGATCTGGGCGATGATGACGACGAGGACGAAGCGCCCGTCGCCAAGCGCTCTGCGCCGGCCGATGACGATCTGGACGGTTTCTCCGATGACGAATCCGATCTCGACGATGATGACGATGACAGCGTCCTGCTCGACGATGACGACGATGATCTGGACGATGACATCGCGCTGGACGACGACGAGGACGACGTCTGATCCGGATCGCTGTCATTGGGGGCGACGGGTGCTGAAAAACAGGCTTGATTGCTCTCAAACGCGCGGCTAGTTTCCGCGCTCTCGAAACGGCGGGGCCCCAATCTCGCCGCTCGCAAAAGTTTCGGGGCCATAGCTCAGTTGGGAGAGCGCTTGAATGGCATTCAAGAGGTCGGCGGTTCGATTCCGCCTGGCTCCACCAAGAAAACCCTCGCGCTGATGCGCGGGGGTTTTTTCTTGTTGCCCGGTTTACACCGGCGCATGCCTTGAACGTTCTGCTAAGAAAACCCATGTGATAGTCTAACAAAGCAATGCATGGGGCGTTGGATGGATACCGAAACCGAACTGATGCTGGACACGACGCCGACGGTGTATGTGCGCACCATCGACGCGGCCGAGATCATGGATCAGGCGGCGAGCGCCGGGGTCAAACTTGATTCCGATGCGACGCTGTACGCCATTCATGACGAGAACGGTCAGCGCATGGCGGTGTTCTCTGACCGGGAAGCGGCGTTCGCCGCCGCGCGCGACCATGGCGCCGAGCCGGTGAGCGTGCACTAGCCTTCAATCCTGACTGGATGACGCAAGACGCCCTCTGCCTTGCAGGGGGCGTTTTCGTCTGCGCTTGGCGGTTTGCCACAAACGGCGGGCGCGGCTAAACGCAAATCCATGAGAGGTTATTTCGCAGTCGGCGTCGAAGGGATTTCCAAGGCGCGCAATCTGGGCGCGGTCATGCGCACGGCGCACGCCTTTGGCGGCAGCTTCGTGTTCACCGTGGGCGCGGCCAATCGCGCGCGCGAGATGTTCCAGACCGACACCGCCAAGACCACCGAGAACCTGCCCTATTATGACTGGGAGAGTGTGGACGACATGCTGTTGCCGCGCGGCTGCCAGATCGTCGGGGTGGAGCTGACCGATGATGCGGTGGAATTGCCGAGCTTTCGGCATCCGCGCATGGCGGCCTATGTGCTGGGCAAGGAGCGCGGCGATCTCAGCCCGGCCATGCTCGAGCGCTGCTCGCATGTGGTGAAGATTCCCACGAAATTCTGCGTGAACCTGTCGGTCGCCGCCGCCATCGCGCTGTATGACCGCACGCTGTGCCTTGGGGGCTATCCCGAGCGCCCGGTGATGCCGGGCGGCCCGCTGGAAGACAAGCAGCATATCTGGGGCGCGCCCAAGAAGCGCACCTGAGGCTCTGACGCCTTCAATTCCTAAAGATGCAGGCTGTCCCCGCGCAAAAGCGCCGGCAGATCACCCACTTCACCGCCCGCCGTGCGCATGAAGAAGCGCCGGGCGACCGGGATCTGATCGACGATCGACAGTCCCAGACCGCGCGCGGTGCGGATCAGGCTGTGATCGTTTGAAAAGAGCAGCGTGAACAGGTGCGAGCCCAGCCCCACGGCGACGGAATCGGTCCGCCGCCAGCGCTCATAGCGTTGCAAGGTGGCCGGGGCGCCCAGATCAAGCCCGGCGCGCTTGGTGTCCACCAGCACATCGGCCAGCACCGCCGCATCGCGGACCCCCAGATTGAAGCCCTGTCCGGCGATGGGGTGAATGCCGCGCGCGGCGTCACCCACCAGCGCCAGCCGCTCATCAGTGAAGCGTTCGGAGAATTTCAGCGTCAGCGGGTAGGTCCAGCGCGGGCTGACCGGCTTCACCCAACCGAGGAAATCACCAAAGCGCGCTTCCAGCGCCTCCTGGAAGCCTTCGTCGTCCATGTCTTTGAGGGCATCCGCCGCCTTGGGCTTCTCGCACCAGACAAGGCTGGAACGATTGCCGGGCAAAGGCAGGATGGCGAATGGGCCTGTGGGCATGAAGAACTCATACGCCACGCCCTCATGGCTGAACTCGTGCTCGACAGTCAGCACCACGGCTTTCTGGCCATAGGCATGGTCATAGGTGCGCACGCCCGCCTGGCGGCGCAAACCCGACTGGCGACCCTCGCAGGCGACAATCAGCGGCGCTTCCAGCACCTTGCCGCTGGCGAGCACCAGACGGTTCCTGCCCGGCGTCGTGTCGGTTTCCATATGGCTGGCGCGTTCGGGCGCGAACACCGTCAGGCCCGCTTCGTCAGCAGCTTTTGCGAGCGCCACCCGCGTCCAGCGGTTCTCGGCCATGTATCCCAGCGCCTCGCCATCATCCTCGGGCGAGATTTCCCGGCGATCAAAATGCAGCTGGTCATGGCCCGGCCCGCCGGGCTTGAGCCCGTCATAGGGGCGGCCATCGACCACCAGAATGTCTTCAATCGGCTGCACATGCGGGCGCAGATATTGCCCCGCGCCGACGGCATCGAGCATGCGCATGGAGGTGTAGGCCAGCGCCGAGGAGCGACCGTCATGCTCAGGCGTGACCTGATCAGACAGCTCCATCGCGTCCACGACAGCCACAGCCAGCCCGGCTTTGTGCAGGGCCAGCGCCAGGGTGAGACCGGCGAGCCCGCCGCCGGAAATCACCACATCGCCAGAAAAGATCGGTTTGCTCATAGGGCACAAGATAACGACGCCCGAGCCGATTGAAAGCGGCGCGGCGCCGCAGGGGGCGTTACCGGCTCAGCGCGCGCTGGATCCAGCCCAGGGCGCCCGTGAAGGCGAGGGGGCCGTCGGTGACGGCGAGAACGATGCAGACCTCGCCCTCGTCGGCGACGGGTTTGTGGATCGTATCGGGATTGGCCATGCACACTTCGCCGGGGCCATAGCTGGCGCGGCCATCAGAGAAGCCGCCGGTCAGCACCAGGGTGAATTCCGTGCAGTCATGGCCGTGATGGGGCACGCCGCGACCCGGCTCGATGCGGATCAGTTCGGCTTTCGCGCCATCCTCATCCATCAGCGCCATGGTGCGCACGCCGGGACCGGCGAAGGACCAGCCGCCCTTTTCAAGCGCCAGATCGCGCACGGGATCGGGCAGGGCCAGCAATTCCTCGATCGCCTGACCGGCCTTGTGGGCGGCGGAGCGAGAGCGTTCCGACCCCGCCTTGGCGTCAAACCGGGCCGGACCTGCTTCACCCAGACCCGCTTCCTCGCTGTCGATGACGTCAAACAGGGTGGAGAGTGCGTCCGGCATCATAGAGGCCGGGGTTTCGCGCTCCAGCAGCACGCCGGCCATGGCTTCAACGGCGTCACGCGCCTGCGCCACGTCAGCATTCACGGCAGCTTGCGCATCCAGCAGCAAGCGCATCGGGGCCGATAGGGCGCCCGAAGCGTAAGCGGAGTAGATTTCGTCACCCAGCGGATGGTTCGTCATGGTCGTTTCAAGTCGTCGTCTGCTTCAGCGTCGCGGATATTGATCTCATGGAGCGGATATCAAGTCTGCGGGCCATTTTTCTTCAGAAGCGTTCAGTTTTGCTTACAGGGTGTCTGAATCGAGCACCCGCCTGAGTTTGTCGAAGGCCAGCCTGAGCCTGGACTTCACCGTGCCCAGCGGCATGCCGAGCTGATCGGCGATGTCGCGATGGGACAGGCCGTCAAAAAAGGCGAGGCGCAACAGCGCCACCTGTTCCTCTGGCAAATCCTGCATGGCGGCGCGCACACGATCATCGCGATCACTGGCGTGAACCGCATCATCCGGCGGCTGGATGTCCGGCGGGCGCAGGCTGGGATCCTCGCCATCAAGCGCAGGCTTGTTGGCTTGCCGCGCCGCGTCGATGCGCCGGTTGCGGGCAATGCGGAAGATCCAGGTGGAGGCGGAGGCCTGATCGGGATCAAACTGGCTGGCCTTGCGCCAGACGGTCAGCATGATTTCCTGGGTCAGTTCTTCGGCGAGGCTGTCGTGGGCGTTGAGCCGCAACAGATAGGCCTTCACCCGGGGCGCATAGAAATTGAACAGCGCCGCAAACGCCTGCCGGTCCCGCTTGGCGGTTTCCAGAACCAGCGAATTCAGGGTCGTGCGGTCCGGTGTCGCTCCGGAAGTAAAGGGGGCGTCAGGCAAGTTTCACCCTTGAAGCTCTCTGCAGATCACTCTCACATTCACGCACATGACGATCAAGCCAGATCCTGCCTTGAAACCGCCGCCTGAGACCGCTTTAAACAGGGATGAGGATCGGCGCCAGCTGATCTGCCAGCGTCAAACCGCTTAACCTGAATGGAAATTCGCCATGCGCGTGCTTATTGCCAGCCTGTGTCTGACCCTGACGAGCCTGACGCCTGCCCTGGCGCAGGAAACGTCCGAGCCTGAATTTCAGGGCGCGCACCGCGACTGGCGCGTCTTCACGCGCGGGACGGGTGACAGCAAGGTCTGTTATGCGCTGAGCCGACCGCAGGAAGCGCTGCCGAGCAATGTGGATCATGGCGATGTGTTCTTTCTGGTGGCGAGCTGGGCCAATGGCGCAGCTGACGCCCAGCCCAGCTTCCTGGCGGGCTATCCCTTGCGCCCTGACAGCCCGCCTCGCGTACGGGTCGGATCGGATCGTTTCCAGATGTTCGTGTCCGAGCAGGAAGGCTTTCTGGAAGAGACGAGCGAGGAATCCCAGCTGGTGCGCGTCATGCGTCGCGGCTCGGACATGCGGGTTGAAGCGACCAGCAATCGCGGCACGGCGACCGCCTACACCTTCTCGCTTCTGGGCGTGACCGCCGCGCTCGAGCAGGTGGACGATCTCTGCGACTAGCCTGAGCGGGCCGCCGCCTCGAAACACGCAAACAACTGATCGCGCGCCGCGCTTTGCGGCGCGTTGGCGCGATAGATCAGCGCCGGGCGCAGCCTGAGAGCCTGAGGCGCGTTCGAGAGCGCAAGCAGGCCATGCTCGGCCATCAGGCGGTCCATCACCGATTCCGGCGCCGCCAGGATGTGATCGGAGGCGGCGCAGGCCAGCGCCAGAACCGTGAAATCATCACAGACGAGACCCGGGCGCTCTGCGCCCCAGGGCAAGGGCTCACGCGTCAGTCGGTCTGGCGGGGTGGCGGTGGCCAGGGGAAACAGGTCCGGCGCAGCGCCTTGCAGGGCCGGGTGGCCGGGACGCACCAGCGCCGCCACGCCTTCCTCGGGCAGAGGGTGGATCTTCAGGGATGGGTCGTGCTCGGCCTCGCCCATATCGGCGGCGACCAGATCCAGCGCGCCGCGACGCACATCGTCGACGAGCGCGTCTGCCGCGCCCGCCCGAATGGTCAGCTGGACCGTGCGTCCCGAACGGTAAAAGCGCGCCACAGCCTCGGGCAGGAGCCGATAGGTGAGGCTGGGCCCGGCGCCAACACTCAGCACGCCATCCTCACCCGTGCGCCAACGCTGCGCCTCCAGCTTCAAATCCTCGGCCTGCTGGATCAGGGCCCGGGCGCGCGGCAGAAGCGCGTCTCCCAATGCCGTCAGCACCAGCTTGCGCCCGGGGCGCTCAAACAGCGCCCCGCCCAGACTGTCTTCAAGCTGCGCCAGAGACTTGGTGGCGGCGGGCTGGCTGACATGCAGGCGCTCGGCGGCGGCGGTCAGCGTGCCGGCGTCAGCAGCGGTTACAAACAGGCGGGCCGTACGAAGCGAGAGCATGACTTACATAATCAGAAGTTATGCCATCATAGAAAACTTGTATTGGAGGTTATGGCAAGTCTCACCCAGTCTGGGATCGGGAGGCGACCGCCATGATCAATGAGAAAATTCTGGTCCCGGCCATCTTTGCGGGCTTCATCCTGCTTGAAGCCGTCACCGGACGCTTCTTCCAGAGGGAAAAGGGCTCGCGCCGGGATGTGGTGATTGAGGCGCTGTCCTCACTGACCATCGTGCTCATCACCGTGCCGCTGATATTCGCGGTGGCGCCTGTGCTGGTCGAGGCGGTGCGTCCAGGCTCCAAGGATGCGCTGGCCTTCCTGCCCTGGTGGGCGATGCTCGGCCTGCTCCTCGTGGCGGACGATATGACCCAGTACTGGTGGCATCGCGCCAGCCACAGCTTCTCTCTGCTCTACAATCTGCACCGGGCGCACCATTCGGGCGGCTATCTGTCGATCCGCACCGCCTATCGCAACAATTTGTTCTATTACCTCTTCATGCCGGGGCTGTGGCTGTCCGCCGTGCTTGTGCATCTGGGCTTCTACCCGGTCTATGCGGTGTATCTGGTGGTGAAGATGACGGTGATCTTCGGCGCCCATTCGTCCTGGCGCTGGGATGAGGCGCTGTACAGGGTTCCGGTCTTCGCACCGCTGATGTGGGTGCTGGAGCGGGTGATCTCGACCCCCGCTACCCATAGCGCCCATCATGGCCTGCACAAAGAAGACGGCGTCACCCATTACAAGGGCAATTACGGCAATCTGCTGTTCTTCTGGGACGTGCTGTTCGGCACCGCCAGGATCACCCGCCGCTATCCCGAGAGCTATGGCATTGAGGGCATGGAGCCGGTCAGCGCCGGGCGGGAACTACTGTGGCCGCTGATCCGGAAATAGGCGTCACCACTCGAACGGATCATTGAAATCAATGTCTAGCGCCTGCGTTTCGGCTTCAGCCCGGCAGGCCTGCTCGATCTCCCAGACCGACGCCCAGTCCCGCATCGTGACCGTCATCTCCTGCGGCAGCACGGTCATGCGCTCGGCATTCTCCGGGGTCTCATGCGTCAGAGCTCGCATCACATGGGTGAGCGAGGCGCCGGGCACGCCGCAGGACTGGCGGTATTGCTCCACACCTGACGCGGTCTCTACCTGAAGCACAAAGTGCGCCCCGTCCTCGCAGCCGCGCCCGTTCGCATCATGCAGATAGAGCGGCGCCGGGATGAAGGGCGGCAGATAGGCGCGACATCCGTCTGACAGGAAGGCGTCCAGCGCTTCGGCAAGCGCGTCGGTGGCCACGCCTTCCAGCTTGAAATGCAGGCCGTGGCACTGATGCGCGACCTGTGTGTATGGAGGTGGGTGAGGCGGCGGCGGGGGCGGCATTGCAGAATTGGGGCTTGTGGCGGTCTGAACCGTCCACTGGCCATCCGTGCGCCGGGCGCGGACCCATCTCGCAGCGCCCACATGAATATTGGCGCTGGCATGGAAGCGGACCAGGACATCGTCACCGCTGAGCGCTATCCGGTCTGACCATCCCGGATAGGCGGGGAAGTCGTCTGCAAAGCCGCGCTCCTCCACCCAGCTTAGCGAGAAGGGCCAGTCCACGGCGCTCTCGGCCGGGCACTGGCGATAGGCGGGTGGGTCGACAAAGGCGATCGGGCGTTCCTGAGGCGCGGTGGCGCAGCCCGCCGGCAACATTGCGGTTGTCATCAGATAGATCAGTGCCCGTTTCATCGCGTCTCCCCGTCCTTATCGCCGCTTCTTGCCTGGCTCGCTTGCCGTGAAGGGTTTCACATGCAGCTTGGTCTTGTGACTGGATGGCCCTTGGGCGCCGTCGGGCATTAAACCCCGATAATAGGTCTTTTGCCATTTTTCCTCGGCGGCCCCGGCGTCATTTTCCTTCAGGCGCTGGGCGAAATCGGCCCGGCTCAGACGCCAGTCCTCCATCGCCCGGGCGGTTTTGGGGTCTGACTGGAGGGGCCTGATCTCGGGCGTGATCTTGTCAAAGAGATCGCGCCGGACCGGGAAGATGTGTGCAATGGCTTCGTCAGCCTCAAAGCGCACCTCGCCGGGCCGGGTGAAACGCCAGTTCATGGTGAAGCTGTAGGGGCTCCAGTCGGTCTCGATCACGCCTGAAAGCGGCGCAATCGCGTCCTTGATCGCGTTGACCGGACCCTGCACCCAGATGTTCCAGCCCGGCGGCGTGCGCAGCAGGAAGCCCATCTCGAAGGTCAGGATGCCGGAGCCGAAATTGCTCATCGGGCTGGCGGGCGCCGAGCCGGAGGGCGTGTCCGGGTGTACGCTCACATCCTCCACCCGGTCGCCGCCATTCCAGCGGGCGGTAAAGCCTGTCGGCGTGAACACTTCCCAGCCATGCTGGTTGCCCACGACCAGCGGCAGGCAGCGATAGGCATGGCCTTGCGGGGTGTCGTCCATCCATTGGCGGCGGGAGGAGGCGGGACGCAAAGGCGGTTCGAAGGCGGTCAGCGGATGGCAAATCAGTTTCATGGCGGGCATGAGAGCGACCGTGTGCGCCATACGCAACCCCGCCATGCGTTCTCGCCCCTCGAACTTTGTTCAGTTTTCCATTATATGACGCCGCCATGAACGCACCTTTGAAAACCCTCGACCTGTCCTTCTCCAACCGGCCGGAAACGACCGGGCCCATTCCGCTCGTCGGCATGACGCGTCCGCAATTGCGCGATGCGCTCGTCGAGCACGGCCTTGTGGACGAGAAGAAAGCCAAGATGCGCGCCGAGCAGCTCTGGCGCTGGATCTACCATTACGGCGTCATCGGCTTTGACCAGATGACGAACGTCTCCAAGGATCTGCGCCAGCAGCTGGAGGCGAAGTTCACGCTTGCTCGTCCGGAAATCACCGAGCGTCAGGTCAGCGTGGACGGCACCCGCAAATACCTCATCCGCATGGCGTCGGGTGTGGAGGTCGAGACGGTTTTCATTCCCGCCGTGGCGCGGTCGGGCGCGCTGTGCGTGTCCTCTCAGGTGGGCTGCACGCTCAACTGCACCTTCTGCCATACTGGCACCCAGCCTTTGGTGCGCAACCTGACCGCCGCCGAGATCGTCGCCCAGGTGATGATTGCCCGTGATGATCTGGGCGAATGGCCGACCTCCAACGAGGATCGCCAGATCACCAATATCGTCTTCATGGGCATGGGCGAGCCGCTCTACAATCTCGACCATGTGTCAGATTCCATCGACGTGATCTCCGATCATGAAGGCATCGGCATCGGTCGTCGCCGCACCACGGTGTCTACCTCTGGCGTCGTGCCGAAAATCCCCGAACTGGGCGAGCGCACCCGCTCCATGCTGGCGATCAGCCTGCACGCGACGAATGATGAGCTGCGCAACGAGCTGGTTCCGCTGAACAAGAAATACCCCATCGCCGAGCTGATGGACGCGATCCGGGCCTATCCCGACCTGTCCAACTCCAAGCGGGTGACGTTCGAGTATGTGATGCTGAAGGGCGTGAACGACTCCCTCGCCGAGGCGCGGGCGCTGGTCAAACTGCTCAAGGGCATTCCCGCCAAGATCAATCTCATCCCGTTCAATCCCTGGCCGGGAAGCCCCTATGAGTGCTCGGACTGGGATCAGATCGAAGCCTTCGCCGATGTGGTGAACCGGGCCGGTTACGCCAGCCCGATCCGCACGCCGCGCGGCCGTGACATCTTTGCGGCCTGTGGGCAGCTCAAAAGCGAAAGCCAGAAGATACGCGCCAGCGAACGCCGGCGTCTGGAGCGTGAGGCGGAAGAGGCTGCAGCCCAAGAGGATCAGGCGTGAACCGGCAGCAGGACCGCCGCCAGCCGCGCAGATCTGGACCCGAACCCAAATCCTCCACCAAGAACCTGATGCCTCGCGCGGTTGCACTGGGCGCGGTTGAAGGCGTGCTCGCCAAGGCGGTGCCGCTGGATGGCGCGCTGGCGGGACGACCTGAATGGAAGCGGATGGAGCCGCGCGATCGGGCGTTCGCCCGCGCCATCGCCTCCGCCGTCATTCGTCGGCCGATCGCGCTGGATGCAGCCTTGATGCAGGTTCTGGACAAGCCCTTGCCGGATGAAGAGGTGCGGGCGCATCTCATCCTGCGTTGTGGCGCGGCCGAGCGCCTGATCCTTGAAACCCCGGCCCATGCGGCTGTGGACGCCTGGGTCAGCCTGATGGCGCAGGATCGCCACACCGCGCGCTTCAAGAACCTCGCGAATGCCGTGCTCCGCCGGGTCGTGGATCAGGGCAAGGGCGCGTTTCTGGATTCTGATCCGCTCGAAGACCTGCCGGACTGGTTGGCGGAGCGTTGGGTTGAGACTTATGGCGAGCCGACCGCGCGCGCCATCGCCATCGCCCGCTCCGTGCCGCCGACGCTCGATCTCAGCGCCAAGCCGGGCTTTGACGCCCAGGGCTTCGCCGATGAGATCGGCGCGAGCGTGCTGGAAACCGGAACCATCCGTCGTCCTGACATTGGCGCGGTTGATGGCCTGCCGGGGTTTGAAAAGGGCGACTGGTGGGTGCAGGACGCTGCCGCGGCGCTGCCCGCGATCCTTCTGGGCGTGAAGGCGGACGAAAAGGTCGCTGATCTGTGCGCGGCGCCGGGCGGCAAGACCTTGCAGCTCGCCGCGACCGGGGCATCCGTGATCGCCGTCGACGCCTCGCCCAAGCGTCTGAAGCGTCTGGAAGAAAACCTCGAACGCACGGGTTTGAAAGCCGAGATCGTCGCGGCCGACGTGGCAGAATGGACGGCGCCGGAACCGCTGGACGCCATTCTGCTGGATGCCCCCTGTTCGGCGACCGGCACGCTGCGCCGTCGCCCGGATGCGGCCTGGGCCAAACAGCCTGGCGATATCGCCAACCTCGCGGACATCCAGCGCCGTTTGCTGGACGCCAGCTTCACCCAACTCAAATCGGGCGGGCGGCTTGTCTATTGCACCTGTTCGCTTGAGCCTGAAGAGGGCGAGGACCAGATCGAAGCTTTCCTCAAGCGCACGCCCGACGCGCGTCTTGATCCGGTGACGGCGGACGAACTGCTGGGCCTCAAGGCTGCGATCACGCCAGAGGGCGCCGTACGCACCCGTCCGGACATGTGGTCTGAACGCGGCGGCATGGACGGCTTCTACATCGCCCGGATCGTGAAGGGTTAGGGCGCTTCCGCCCTTTTCCTCGACCTCTCTTTCCCTCTTTCCCCGCTTCATGCAGGGGATCCATTCCGGTCGGCCTGATCAGAGGTCACGGCATGGATTCACCGGATAAACCGGCGAATGACATGGAGAGAAGGTGATGGCGCTGCAGAGCGTCCCTCTCCCCTTCCTGAGGGGAGAGGACAGGTGAGGGGTGAGCGGCGCTTGATCCTCCACGCAGATTGCGCGCTGAAGCGCACCCCCTCACCCAACCTCTCCCCCTTGTTCAAGGGGGAGAGGGGTAGGCGTGTCCCTATTGGCCCTGACCGAGGGAATAGCCGGGCTTGCCGTCAAACTCATACAGCTGCTCGGTTTTCACAAAGTCGATGCCGACGGCGTCGAGACGGTCCAGTAGGTCCACCACGTCCGCGTTCTGGCTGACCGACCCGCTCATGAAGCGGCAGCGCCAATGGTCGGTCTTGAAGGTTTCCGGCAGACCGTTCGGCCAGACCTTCACGCCGCGATTGGTGATCATTTTCAGGCCCAGCTTCGCCTCTGAGGTCGCGGTGGTGAGCATTTCAGCCAGCGCATCGGGGTTCTGGGTCGGCATGTCGACAAAGACATCCACGCCCACCAGCGTTTTGGTCTGGCGTTCACGGCGCTGATAGGGCGCGATCTCGACCCCGCCCGCATCCGCGTTATAGCGCACCGGGGTGAAGTGCGTGGGCTCCTGACCGAGGCGTGCAATGACCGCATCGGCGAAGGCGTCCGTGCCCACCTGTTCCTTCGTCATGTCCTCGGACGCGATGTCGGTGGTGTGAACGCCGTCTTCCAGCGTCTTGAGCCAGGCGTTGTGGATTTTTTCCGCCACATCGGCCTGACCGATATGCACCAGCATCTGCACGCCCGCGAGAAGAAGTCCCGACGGGTTGGCGACGCCCTGACCCGCGATCATCGGGGCGGAGCCGTGGATGGCTTCGAACATGGCGCAATGCTCGCCGATATTGGCGGAACCGCCCAAGCCCACAGAGCCGGTGATCTCGGCGGCGACGTCAGAGATGATGTCGCCATAAAGGTTCGAGGTGACGATGACGTCGAACTGTTCGGGAGCATCAGCCAGCTTGGCGGTGCCGATATCAATGATCCAGTGATCGGTCTTGATATCGGGATACTCCTTGGCGATCTCGTCAAAGACTTCATGGAACAGACCATCGGTCAGTTTCATGATGTTGTCCTTGGACAGGCAGGTCACCTTCTTGCGGCCATTGGCGCGGGCATAATCAAAAGCATAGCGCACGATCCGCTCGCAGCCCGGGCGCGAGATCAGCTTCAGGCACTGCACCACTTCATCGGTCTGACGGTGCTCGATGCCGGCATAGAGGTCTTCCTCGTTCTCGCGCACGATCACCACATCCATGTCCGGATGGCGCGTCGCCACAAAGGGTGAGAGCGCGGCGCAGGGGCGGACATTGGCGAACAGGCCCAGGGATTTGCGCACGGTCACATTGAGCGATTTGAAGCCGCCGCCCTGGGGCGTGGTGATGGGCGCCTTGTAGAAAACCTTGGTGCGGCGCAGGGAGTCCCAGGCGCTGTCCTCGATCCCCGCGCTCACGCCTTTCAGATACACCTGCTCGCCTATCTCGATCGGTTCCGGCGCCAGCGCGGCGCCTGCCGCTTCCAGCACTTTCAGGCTGGCTTTCATGATTTCCGGACCGATGCCGTCGCCATAGGCGACCGTGATCGGGGTGGGCGTGCGGGTCGTTTCGGAGGTGGCGGCGTTGGCGGAGACGTGGACGTTCATTCGTATTCCCTCATTCCAGCGTGAGATGGATATGGCGGGCCCCGGGTGGACGAGACCGCGCTTGGGGGGCTGTTTAGCGGTCGCAGACCGGATTTGAAAAATTGATTGTCATGCGCCCATGCATTTGAAAAACTCATCCAATGCAAACCGACCGTCTTGACCTTGATCTGTTACGCGCCTTCGTGGCTGTCGCCCAGTCCCAGAGCTTCACCCGAGCGGGAGAGCTGCTCTTTCGTAGCCAGTCCGCGATCTCGCTACAGATCAGAAAACTCGAGCAGATCACGGGCGAGCGCCTGTTCAGCCGGACGGCGCGGCGTGTGACGCTGACGCCCGCAGGCGAGCGCCTGATGGGCTATGCCGAGCGCATGCTGGCGCTGCATGACGAGGCGCTCTCGGCGTTTCGCGATGGCGGAACGCGCGGCACGGTGCGGCTGGGCACGCCCGAAGACATCGCCACGGCGCATCTGCCCAAGGCGCTGGCGGAGTTTTCCCGCGCTCATCCCGGCATCCAGCTTGAGGTGACGTGTGATCTGACGCTGAACCTGATGAAGATGTTTCACGCCGGGCGGCTGGATGTGGCGCTCGTGAAACGCGAGCCAAGCGCCGCCGTGGACGGCCAGCGCGTCTGGTCCGAGCCGCTGGTCTGGGTCGGGGCCAATGACAGCGTGTTCAGTACGGACGGCGTGACCGCCCTCGTGGTCAGTCCCGAACCTTGCGTCTATCGCAAGCGAGCGGTGGAGGCGCTGGGCAAGGCCGGGGGACGGGCGCGGGCGGCCTATGTGTGCGGCTCGCTGGCGGGGGCTCTGGCGGCGGTGCGGGCGGGTCTGGGCGTGGCGGTGCTGCCGCGGGACTTTGCGCCCGATGATCTCGCCATTGATGAAGGCCGGCGCATGCCGCCGCTCGATGACGCTGAAGCGGTGCTTCTGACCGCGGCTGACGCCGGGCTGGCCGCCCGGCGCCTCGCCGATCATCTGGCGCACGCGCTGGAAGATGAACCCGCGCGCTTCTAGCGCCCTCTAGGCCGTCTGGGCGTCCGCCGCCTTGTGGATCTCGTTGACGAGATCGGCGTCCAGCTCAAGCCGCGCCGCCAGCATTTGCAGATAGGCCTGCTCGGCGGGTGTATCGATCTCGATGGCCACGAGAGAGGCGGCGTAGATTTCAGCCGCGTGCTCGGGCGTGTCGGCGGCGTCCACGACGGCGTTGATGTCGAGCGGGGCGGACAATTCGTCAAACACGAAGGCCTTGTCTTCGGCGCTCAGATCCATGGCGTTCAGGCGGGCGAAAATCGCGTCTTTCTCTTCGGCGTCCACCTTGCCGTCGGCCTTGGCCGCCGCGATCATCGCGCGCACCAGCGCCTTGCCCAGCTGGTCCACCGCCGCTTCATCGGTCGGGGCGGGCAGGAAGGCGGAGTTTTCCGGCGCCGGGGTGAAGGCCGCGTCCTGCGGTGCGGAATCGGTAGGGGCCGCGGCTTGACCTTGCTTGTTTTGCTGGGATTTTTGCCAGGCGTGATAGGCCAGCCCGCCAATCGCCGCCACCGCGCCGTATTTGGCGGCGGAGCCCATCATCTTGCGGCCTTTCTTGCCCATCAGCATGGAGGCGGCGAAACCGGCGGCAAGTCCGCCGCCGCCCGCAAGCGCGGTGCGCTGGGCATTGGGGTCGGTCTGGAGGGCGGTGATGATCTTGTTCACGTCAAACATGGCGGACCTTTCAAGAGGAGGCTGGCGCAGCGCAGAGCTGAACGTCCGTCTGGGCGCGGGTAACGGGTTAGATGCACTTGGGAATACGCCAAATCAGGCGCAAGCGCCCGTTACCGCATTTTCACGCAGATAGAGCAGCCCTGAGTGCTTGACTGCGGCCAGCTATTGGGTACTTTCCGCCGCCTTACGGTGAGGTGGCCGAGTGGTCGAAGGCGCACGCCTGGAACGCGTGTAGGCGGGTAACCGTCTCGTGGGTTCGAATCCCACCCTCACCGCCATTCCCTTTCAGATCAAATCCACTCACACGCCCCGCAAGAGCGAGGCGTGAGGGCTATGGTCCGGATTTGGCGGACGGTTGAGGGCATGTCGCCCCCATCTGTGCCTCGTCTGGCCGGGCAATCGCATAAAATTTCCCCAATGACCGGTCTAGCCTGACGCCAGTGACGGGCCTGAAAGCTCGCCCGGTACAGGGGAATGAAGATGAAACGCGCCTTATTGACACTCACCGCCGTGCTGGTGACCGCGTGTAGCAATGAAGCGGACACGGGGTCAGAGCCCGTAGCGATGACGTGCGTGGCGCAAGCGTCCCAGACCCGCCATCAGATCGGCATGGCTCAAGGCGCGCTGGAGTATACGGCCTGCGCGGGAACACTGCCGGTCAGCCTGGCGGATGGCTCCGCCAGCGGCGAGATTTTCTACACAGCCTATCTGGCGCCGGTTGCGCCCGGTGAGACGCGCCCGCTGAGCTTTATCTGGAATGGGGGACCCGGCGCGGATTCCCGGCTGTTGCATTTTCATGCGCTGGGCCCGCAGACCTTTCAGAACGGGGTGCTGACCCCCAATGCGGGAACGCCGTTGGCGGCCAGTGATCTGGTGTTCATGGATCCGGTGGGCACTGGCTTCAGCCGTGCCGATGACCCGCAAATGGCGGCGGCGTTCTATGGCACTGTGGCGGATATCGAGGCGACGGCCAGTTTTGTACGCGCGTTTCAGTCCGCCTATGAGCGGCAGGAGTCGCCGCTGTTTCTCGCTGGCGAAAGCTTTGGAACCTGGCGCGCCACGGGCACGGGGCAGTACCTGCTGGAGACCGGCACGCCGGTGACCGGCATCGCGCTGATCTCTGGCGGGATTCCGCTGGGTGAAAATCCCGATCGCGCGCTGGGGCGGGCCCTGTCCCTGGTAGACCGGGCCGCCACCGCCCTGGCGCTAGGCGAAATCCAGGCAAGTGAGGCGGGGGAGGCCGCGTTTCTGGCCGAGGTCGAACACTGGGCGAGGCAGGTCTATTACCCGGCCCTGTCGGACCCTGCCGCGCTGACCTCTGAGGCGCGTGACGCTCTGGTGGCCCGGCTGGCGGCCTATCAGGGTTTGTCCGCCGATCAGATTGATGCCCAGACCCTGTGGGTGTCGCCGCGGGAATTCCGCACGCTCCTGCCCGGTGAGGAGCGCGTGCTGAATGTGTTCGACATGCGCATCATCCACGCTCAGGACGCGCCAGCCGAGGAGGATCATGAAGCGGCTCAAGTGCTGAGCTATTATCGAGACACGCTGGGCTATCAGGCAGGCGTCTATGCGGGGCTGGAAGGGCCTTCTGAGTCCGTTGGCGGGCAATGGCGATATGATCAGGCGCCGATCACAGAAGCTTCCCTGGCGCGCGCCATGGCGGGCGAGGGACCGCCCAGCCCCTCGCGCCCCTGGACGCTGGAAGCGCTGGAAGCGGATCCCCGGCTGCGCATCTGGGTGGCGGCGGGTCTTTATGACTCGCTGAACAGCTGTGTGGGCAATGAGGCCGTACTGACCCGGTTGCCCGAACACGCCGCCGCTCGCATCACCCTGGCCTGCTATGCGGGTGGGCATATGATGTATGAGGACCCGCGCGTCCGGGACCGTTTCGCCAGCGACATCACGGCATTCCTGTCAGGGGACAGGTGAACCCGGCCCCATAGGCGTTGCATACGAATGCGCACCCGCCCCCTTGAACAGGGGAGGCGGAGGCGTGCGAGGCCGCCTAACCTGCGCCCTTCATGCAGGCGGGGAGATGCGCATGTTCAGAGTTCTTGTTGTTCTGGGATTGATGCTGTGCGCCGGAGGCGCAGCGCAGGCCCAGCAATCGCAATCAGAAGCCGGGTGCCGGGCGAATGACGCGGAATCCTGTTTCTATGCAGGCGCAGAATATGCCCAGGGCATGGGCGTCGCCGAGAACAAGCGTCGCGCGGTCGAATTCTTCCTGCGCTCCTGTGATCTGGGCGTGCCTGATGGCTGTAACACGGCAGGCGTTCTGACGACGCTGGGTCAGGGCAATGTCCCCCGCAATGTGGTGCGCGGGGTTGAATACATGGAACGCGCTTGCGCCATGGGTCATGATGACGGCTGCAGCAATGCGCTGGGGCACCGGATCGACGATGAGTCCGAAGGCCGCAACCTCAATCGGGTCCTGCCGACCGCGCACGCCGGTTGTGAAGCCGGGGTGAGAAACGCCTGCCTGTGGGGGCTCGACTGGGCGTATGACGGCAATGAGGGCCAGTTCCCGCGCCTGATCAACATGGATGAGGCGGCCTGGTTCGCTGAGCGCTCCTGCGACAATTATCGCGACATCAAGGGCTGTGACGTGGCGGCGCGTCTCTACGCCAACCCTGAATTTCCGACCTTCAATGAAGAAAAGGGCATGCGCTATTCGCTCATCCGCTGTGACGAGCAGAACTCGGCGGGTGACTGCCGCAATGTGGCGGCGGTCTATGTCCTGATCGAGGAGCACCAGCTGGGCGCCCGCTATTATCAGCGCGCCTGCTCGCTGGGGCACCAGTTCTCCTGCGGCATGGCCCAGGAATGGCAAACCTATTTCACAGAAGTCGCCGAGTATGAACAGCGCCAGGCGGCGCAATCGTCCGCCGTGAATGCGGCCCTGTCCCAGGGGCGGTATGGCGAGGCGGTCTCCGCCGCCATCAACACGGCGCGGTCGCGTGATCTGGCCGAGCGCGCCATTCTCGCCGCCCGCAGTGCAGGCCGCATGGGTGATGTGGCGACCAATGATCTTTACGCCGCAGCGCTCTGGTTCTCGTCAGGGCCGGTGCGGCAGGCCGCGGATGCGGAAATGTCCGCGCGCGGCACGGGTCTGGAAGGGACGTTTGGAACCGGGACCAACTCACCGGGGGCTGCAGACGCCCGGTGGCGTGAACTCTATGGCTCCAGCGCCCCCTCCTACACGTCCAACGCGTCCAGCGTGACGCCGCCCCGTGTGGAGAGCGCGGCGGAGATTTCCGCCGCGACACGGGATCGATACCGCTATGCGCATTGTACGATGAGCGGTAGCAATAGGAGCGCATCGGTCTGCCAATAAGCAGGCCGCGTGCGGCCTGCGATCCCGGCGTCGACCTCGGGGCGCGGGTGACGATCAGGGACGCTCGTCACTGGGATTGCAGGTCGCACGAGGGGGCGAAGCGCCATGAGACTGACCGGAGAGACGGACGCATCGCGTCTGGCTGCAACGCCTTTCACACGACTGATCGGGCTGACCGTCTTTGGTGCTCTGGCCTTTTTCGCGCTCGTGCTGGTGGCGCTTCAGTCCGAAACCGGCTGGTCCTGGTCGCCGGCGGACTGGCGCAGCCCGTTCGCGCTTGATCCGGGCATCTGGAGCTCTTTGTTCACCGGGTTGATCGCGTACCTGCTGTCCGCCTGGGTCTGGGCGCTGAAACCCACCAGTTTTCCCGCCAGCCTGTTCGCAATCAGCGGTCTGGCGACGTTGGCGTTCTGTTTCTCCTCCTTCTCGTTTTCCCTCGCCCTGCCCCTGGCGGAAGAGACGGTCGCCTGGTTCTGGATTGTGAACATGCTGGGCGCGTCCGCGTTCGGGATCATCATGATCAGCCTGTTCCTGATCTATCCGACGCGCCTGCCCTTCTGGCGGGTCTTGATGGCGCTGAGCGTGTTCGGGTTCGGGATCTGGACCCTGTTGCGCACCTTCGGGCCCTGGCGGGAGTTCGCCCAGGTCCAGCTCATCACCACGGTGGAGATGCTGGCTATTGTCGGCGTGGTGGTCTGGCAGATGTATGCGTGCGCGACCGAGCCGCGCAAGCAGGCGATCGCCGTCTGGCTGGGCACGTCCGTCCTGTTGGGGGCCGGGGCGTTCATCGGCACGGTCGCCGCGCCGATCAGTTTCGGCTTCCAGCCACTGGTGCGGGAGAATTTCGCCTTCGCCTTCTTCCTCACGATCTATGTGGGGCTGGCGGTCGGGCTGATGCGCTATCGGCTGTTCGATCTGGGCGCCTGGTCGTACCGGATCATCTTCTATTCGGTCGGCGTGATGCTGATCTTCGCGCTCGATCTGGGCTTGATCACCCTGTTGTCCATTGGCCCGTCGCAAGCGCTCGGCGTGTCGCTGCTGGTGGTCGGCTTCGCCTATCTGCCTTTCCGGGACCGGATCTGGCGACACTTCGCGATGAGTGCGCAGCCGCAGGATACGCCTTTGTTCAGCGGCGTCCTGGAGGCCGCCTTCAAGCCTTCAGCGGCCGAACGCTCGCAGGCGTGGACGGATTTGCTGGGCGAGCATTTCCGCCCGCTTTCGCTGGATCTGGATACGGCTCCCGCGGGCGAACCCCGTATTGAGGAAGAGGGGCTGGTGCTGCGACTGCCCGCCAGTGATGACGCGCCAGCCGTGCGCCTCGCCTACAAGCAGGGCGGGCGCGCCCTGTTCAACTCGGCTGATGTCCGGCTGGCGAATGATTTGCTGGCCCTGTCGGAAAAAGCGCGAGAAAGCCGGACCGCGTATGACCGGGGCGTCAGTGAGGAACGCGTCCGCATTGCGCGAGACCTGCACGACAATATCGGCGCCCAGCTCATGCGCGCCCTGCACTCGGCTGCGCCGGACAAGAAGGATTCCATGATCCGCGACACGCTGTCGGACCTGCGCGACGTGATCAACCACGCCCATGGTTGCGAAGTGTCGCTGGATGAATTGCTGGCTGATCTGCGCGCAGAGACGGCGGATCGTCTGGAACCGCATGGCGTGCGTCTGGTCTGGTCGCTGGAGGCCGGCGCGGGTCACAGGCTGACCCCGGTCTGTGTGCATGCCCTGCGTTCAGTGGTTCGGGAAGTGGCGAGCAACACCATCAAGCATGCCGGCGCGCAGACCCTGATGATCAGCGTGCAGGCGGGTGAGTCAGAGATCCGGGTCGATATTCGCGATGACGGCGCCGGGTTTGATCCCGCCAGCGTCCGTTCGGGGCAGGGCCTGTCGAACATGAAGGCGCGGATGGAGAGCGTGGGGGGCTCCTTTGACGTTGTCGATCAAGACAAGGGCGCGGGCTTCCTCGCTCTGTTTCCCTATCAGAGGCTGCGGGCATGAAGACGATCTTGCTAGTTGAGGACATCGCCGAAACGCGCGCCTGGCTGCGGGAAGCGGCCGAGCTCGCCTTTCCCGGCTGCCGCATTGAAGAGGCGGAACGGGTTCGAGACGGGCTGGAGATGATCCGGTCCGGGGTCTTTGAGCTGGGCATATTTGATCTGGGTTTGCCGGACGGGGACGGCGGTCAGCTGATCTCGGCGATGAAGACGAGCCATCCGTCGGCAACCATTGTGGTGGCCACGGTGATGGGCGATGACGCCTCGGTCATCACGGCCTTGTCCAGCGGCGCCGATGGCTATCTGCTCAAGGATGCGCGGCAGGAGGTGTTCATCCGCCAGCTGACCGCAATCGATCAGGGCGAGCCTGCGCTTTCGCCTTCCATTGCGCGACGCATTATCGAGCATTTCCGGCGCACGGCGCTGGTGGAGACCGAAGGCGGTGACCTAACCCCGCGCGAGCGCGATGTTCTGAGCCTGATCGGGCGGGGATTGCGCAATGCGGAAGCGGCGTCAGCGCTGGGTCTGAGCGAACACACCATCGCCGGACACATCAAGTCGGTCTATTCCAAGCTGGGCATTTCCACGCGCGCCGAGGCGGCGCTGCTGGCCTCCCGGCTGGGGCTGACCTAGGCACGCGCGCAGCGTCTGAAGCAGGCGACTGGTTGCGTGTGTGAACGCGGGTGCGTCATAATTGCTCACTCGGTTCATGGTGCGTAATGGCGGCTGACGGTGTTCATGCTTGGTGATTGGCGGGTGTCGGGATGACCACACCGTCGGGCTGGTCTGACCAGATTTCCGCCTGGATTTCCCTTTACGGACCTGCCGTGAAGGGGTTTTTCCTGCGCCGTTTGCGCCATCAGCCCGCTGAAGCGGATGACCTGATGCAGGAGGTGTTCCTGCGACTTCTCAAGCGCCGCTCTGACACGGTGATCGACAGGCCCGAGCAGTATATCTTCCAGACAGCCGCCAATGTACTGCGCGATTATCTGCGTCAGGGTCAGGTGCGCCGCCGCACTGAACATGACGAACTTGCCGATGAAATCGAGGATACGGGTTTTACGCCCGAGCGCGTCCTACTGGGCAGGGATCGGCTGAATCGGCTTTTGGCGGCGCTGGAAACACTGGACGAGCGCACCCGCGCCGTCTTCGTTTTGCACCATTTTGACGCTATGAAGCAGACAGAGGTCGCTCAACACTTGGGAATCTCCCTGTCGACCGTCGAAAAAAGCCTGGCGCGGGCCAATAAAGTTTTGATTGAACTAAAAGAAAAGGTTGGCGACTCATGACGCTGTCGCTGGCGCAACTGGAGGAACAGGCGGCGCGCGAAGCCGCCGAGTGGGACGTTCGCCTGAGCGGCGACGCGGTGTCGGACGAAACGTTCGACGCCTTTGACGCGTGGATGCAAGCGCATCCGGAGAACGCCCGGGCTTTCTCAGCGCTTCAGGTCGCACTCGCGGATCTTGATGCGGGCGCCGATACGGCGGCCGTGGACGCGCTGCGCGAGGATGCGCGCGCTGCGGGCGACGCGCCCCGGTCGCAGCTGTTCTCCCGTTTCCTTTCCGAGCCGCGCTGGCGCGCGGGCGCACTGGCCGCCGCCTTGCTGGTGATTGCTGCGCCGCTGTCTGTCTATGTCCTCAATCCGTCCGGGTCCGGGCCCGAGATGATCGACGTGGAGCCCCAAGTCTACGCCACGGTCGTGGGGGAAACCCGTCAGATCGTGCTGGAAGATGGTTCTGCGTTGACGCTCGACACCGGCTCCGCCGTGGATGTGCGCTTCGCGCCGCAACGCCGGGACCTGACCCTGAATGAGGGACGGGCGCATTTTGAAGTCGCCCATGACGCCAGCCGTCCCTTCGTCGTGGAGGCGCGAGACTATCAGGTTGTTGCGACCGGGACCGCGTTTGACGTCCGTCTGGATGAGGACCGGGTCACTGTAACCTTGCTGGAAGGCCAGGTCCGTATAGGGCGTCCGGACAGTCGGGTCGGCGATGTGGTGCTGCAGCCTGGCCAGCAATGGGTGGCGCGCGAGGGGCAGGCCGCGCTGGTGCGGACTGTGGACCTGACGGCGTCACGCAGCTGGCGGTCTGGCCGCATCCTGTTTGACGGCGCGACGCTGGGTGAAGCGGTTGCCGAGTTCAATCGCTATCTGGACGCGCCGATCACGCTTTCCAGCGCCGATATCGCAGATCTGACCGTGAGCGGGCAATTTGGCGCAACCGATGCGGAAGGCTTCCTCGAAGCGGTGGAGGCCTTGCACCATCTGCAGCGCGAGCCGCTGTCGAACGGTGGCGTTGTGCTGGCTCGTGCGTCTGCAAACGACGAAGGCTGAAGCCTTTAATTCCATGTATTCAGATAATTAGAAATATACGGACATTTTTTTAACAGTTCCGTTACGGGTTCCGCTCGCACCTGCCGTCCTACCCCTTGTTGATTGTTATAATAAGGGGATCATCAATCATGCTGGACCATTCCAGAAAGTTCCGTCCTGTGCTCCAGTCCGGAACGGCGCTCGCAGTGCTGCTGCTCGCCAGCCAGACAAGCGTCGCTGTGGCGCAAGAGGCGACGGGGGAGTCGCCGCAAGCCGTCTCCACGACCGATGTCATCATGGTCACCGCGCGTAAGCGTGAGGAAAGCCTGCTCGATACGCCGATCGCGATCAGCGCATTCTCCGGCGAAGAGCTGTCGGATATGGGCGCGCTCGAAATCTACGACTTCATCCAGCAGGCGCCGGGCGTCTCGATGAGCTCGGACGGCGCATTCCAGCAGCTCGCCATTCGCGGCATCGGGACCTCGCTGGGCGGCAACGCCAACGGTTATTATCTCGACAACGTGCCGTTCACCGGCGTGTCCGTGCCGTGGAATCCGAACGTCCAGCCGTTTGATGTGAACCGCGTGGAAGTGCTGCGCGGCCCGCAAGGCACGCTGTTCGGTGAAGGCTCGATGGGTGGCACCATCCGCATCATCACCAACACGCCTGACACCTCGACCTATGAAGGTCGTGTCGAGCTGTGGGGCCAGGCCACCGAAGGCGGTTCGATGAGCGACGGCATGCGCGGCATGGTCAACATCCCGCTCGTTGAAGACGTGATCGCCCTGCGCGTTGTCGGCATCGACGAACACCGCGCTGGCTGGGTGGACACCGATGGCGCCAACAACGTCAACGATATCGACGTTGAAACCTATCGCGCCCGTCTGCGCATTACGCCGAACGATCGCCTGACGATCGACGTGGCGGGCTGGTTCAATGACCAGGAAACCGGCGCGACGTCCTCGTCCACCGCGGACGGATATGCCTCCTCGCTGTCCTCCAACCATGACAGCTATGACCAGTATTCCTTCTCGGCCGAGTACGAGCTGGATCTGTTCACGATCCAGTACGCCTATGGCACCAACGAATTCCTGCGCTCTGCAGCGATCGATTACGGCGCACAAGGCACCTACGCCTATTCCATCGGCATGGACGTGGACACCCACGAGCTCGTGCTGAACGGCGATCTGGGCGATAATTTCGTCTGGACCGCAGGCTATTATTACCGTGACGCGGTGCGGACCGATATTTCTGACTGGCCCTTCGCCGGCATCGATACGGTCGGCCTGACCCAGTCCACCGCCCAGTCGGTGTTCGCCGAAGGCGAATATCAGTTCAACGAGCAATGGCGCTTCGCCGCCGGCGTGCGCTACTTCACCGAAGATCTGAGCGTGGACGAGCAGGGCTTCGGCTCCAGCGGCCCGATCGACTATCAGAACGACGACACCTTCGATGGCGTCAGCCCGCGTTTCATCCTGACCTATCAGCCGACTGACTACGCCATGTTCTACACCAGCGCGGCGCGCGGCTTCCGCGGCGGTCAGAACCAGCCGGCGGTGTCGGCCCAGATCGCCCAGATGCAGGGCCTGGACCTGCCGGCCTCGCTGCCGTCTGACTCCATCTGGACCTATGAGCTGGGCGGCAAGGTCGAGCTGTTTGATACGCGTCTGACCCTGGAAGGCGCGATCTATCACAGCGAATGGAGCGATCCGGCTCAGCGCTTCCAGCTCACCGATTCCCTGAACGGCCTGATGGCGGTTGAAGGCATTGATGTGAGCGGTCTGGAAGTGTCCGCGATCTTTGATGTGACCGAGTATCTGACGGCCAATGCCAGCCTGTCGCTGGTGGATGCGGAGTACACCTCCGACATTCCGGGCTCGAACATTTCTGCAGGCGATACGCCGGAAAACGTCTCGGACGTGACCGCCAGCGCTTCGCTGAACTACTTCCAGCCGGAATTCGCCTGGGGGTATGGCCTGTTTGGCCGTCTGGGCGTGTCTTACACGTCTGACCGCGGCAACCCGGCCTATGACACCTTCATCAACGGCGATGCTCTGACCATGGTCGACGGTCGTGTGGGTCTGGAAGGCGATCGCTACGGCATCTTCGTCTTCGCCGACAACATCACCAATGAAGACGGCGCGATCTCCTACATCAATGTGGGAACCGGCCAGGCCTCCCGTTACCGCCCGCGCTCCATCGGCGTGGAACTGCGGGGGAGCTTCTGATGCGCAAAACGGCTCTTGCACTCCTGACGGCCGCCCTATGCGTGCCGGCGGGTTTCGCCCTGAGCCTGCAGACGCCTGAGTCTGAAACGGTCGCCCCCTCAGGGGGCGACCAACCAGACGAGGCCTATCTGTGGCTTGAGGATATCGAAGGGGACGCTCCCCTGAACTGGGCCAGCAGCCAGTCTGACCAGACGGTCAGCACCCTGTCTGCAGACCCGCGCTTTGAAGCGATGGTGGAGCGGTTCTCCCAGTCCGGGCAGAGCGATCCGCTGTCGGGCGGGTTCTACCCCCATGATGGGCGCATCTACCGGATGTTCACGCCGTCGAGCGGCGGTCTTGGGCGGCTTGAAAGCATGTCCCAGGACGCGTTCCTGTCCGGTGGAGAAGACTGGACCGTGGCCTTTGACTTCGCCGAGCGTCTGGACACCGAGGACTATGTCCCGCACCCGTTCAGCAACTTCATGGGGTCGGGCCTCAATTGCGCTCCGACCGAGCCGGGCCGTTGCCTGATCCGCTTCTCCTATCAGGGCAGTGATGCGGGCATTGTCCGCGAGATTGATCTTGAAACCGGCGACTTCGTGCCCGGTGGTTTTGAAACCACCGACATTGCGCGGGTTTATGCCTACTGGATCGACATCGACACCCTGGCGGTGGTCGGTGGTCAGGAAGCGCCTGAGGATGTGTCCGGCGCCGGCTGGCCGGTGACGGTCGATGTGTGGAGCCGCGGCGCGGATCGGAATGCGGCGCGTGAAGTCTTCCCGCGCGATCCGGATACCATCCTGCTTTACACCGATGTCGTCGACATGCCTGAAGGCCGCGCCATCTGGGTCGGCAATGCGCACAGTTTTGACGATATTCGCTATAATCTCGTCTCGGCTGCGGGTGAGGTTGAAGCGGTCGCCACTCCGCCCCTGACCAGCTTCCCCTATCCGGCTCATGTGGCCGGACACATGGTGGGCCTGGTGGACCGGGATGTGGAGTTCGCCGGTGAAAGCATTGGCGCGGGTGAAGTCATCGCGCTGGACCTGACGAATGGCGGAACCCTGTCTCGGGTCTTTGATCCGGGTGCGCAGGGCACGGTCAGCGGCATCTCCAGCGGGGCGCATTGCGTCTACATGGAAGCGCTGCACAACGTACAGGGCCAGCTGATCAAGGCTTGCCCGGAAACCGATGGCGCCTGGTCGTTGATCGAGTATCAGCTGCCGCAATTCTCCAGTGTTGAAGTGCGCGGCGTCGCCGGTGATACGGCGCTGGTTGAGTATCAGAGCTATCTGACCCCGCCGACTTCAGCCCTTGTGGGCGAAGTGGGGCTTCAGGCGGCGGATCGCCCGGCCGAGACGGTGATGGATGCAGACGGGTTCGCCGTCCAGCAGTTCTGGGCGACGGCGGATGATGGCGTCGAGATCCCGTACTATCTCGTTGGTCCTGAAACGCTGGAGGGACCGTATCCGGTGATGATGCACGCCTATGGCGGTTTCGGCATCACCATGACCCCGGCCTATTTCAATCTGGGCGACAACTCGCTGATGGCGGCGCCCTGGCTGGAAGCTGGCGGCATCTATGTGGTTCCCGCCATTCGCGGCGGCGGCGCGTTCGGTCCCGACTGGCATGACCAGGCGGTGGCCCCGAACAATCAGCGCTCGTTTGATGACATGTACGCCGTGATCAATGATCTGATCGCGCGCGGCTACACCCGGGCGGGAGATGTCGGCTTCTATGGCGCCTCCAATGGCGGCTTGCTGGCGGCGACCCTGCTCACCCAGCGTCCGGACCTGTTCGGCGGCATCATCAGCGGCGTGCCGCTGACCGACATGATGCGGTTTGACCAGATGCTGTCAGGCCGGACCTGGGTGACCGAGTATGGTCGTCCGGAAGTGGAGAGCGAACGTGCGGCCCTGCTCGCATACTCACCCTTCCACAACATAGATGCGTCGGCGGACTACCCGCCTGCGCTGGTTTACACTTCGACGCGTGATGACCGGGTTCACCCGGCCCATGCCCGCAAGTTCGCCGCCCGGCTCGAAGACGCCGGTCAGCCGGTTCTCTACTACGAGAACCAGACCGGCGGACATGGCGGGGCATCGGATCTGCGCTCCAAGGCTCGCCTCGTGGCGATGCAGGGCGTGTTCCTGATGCAATCGATCATGGACGAAGACCGCTAGAGGTTCCGAGCCCCCGTTCCAGGCTCTAAAATCTCCAGGGTCTGGGGCAAGACGATCCGGCCTTCCTTCGGGAAGGCCGGATCAACCTTGAGCGGGGCGCGTCTCCCCGAGGGGGCGTGCAAACGGCTCTGACTGCTTGAGCAAGCTTTATTCAAGACCCGGAAGTGTAGGACAGTCACACGCTTGAGGCGCCGGCGTCGCCGGTGACAGAGAGGGCAGGAGGACGGGAGCGTCAGCCCATGTCGGGACAGGGGAGTCTCAGACCGCATGTTCACGGGCTGCTGGCGATTATCGCCAGCTGTCTGATGTCTGCGGCCTCTGCCTGGGCGAATGATGACAGCTCACCGTCCCGACCAATGAACGACGCCCTGTCGGCATTTGCTGAGCGAACCGGTGTCAGCATCCTCTTCTCGCCTCAAGACCTGGCGCATCTGACCGCCAACCCGATCCCGGACGGGCTTGCGCCCGAGGCTGCGCTCAGAGCGATTCTCGAAGGCACGGGCGCGGAGTACAGCCGGACTGAGTCCGGGGTGTTTGTGGTCTCCCTCACGACGTCTGATCCGCGGCCCCCGGCGACGCCCGTTGTTCGTCCCGTTCAGGATGGGCCTGTTCAGCCCCGGGACGAAGTGGACGTGATGGTGGTGACAGCGCGCCGACGGGTCGAGGATCTGCAGAATACGCCCGTTGCGGTCACGGCGTTCTCCCAATCTGAGATCGACCGGCTGACCGCGCTCGAGATCTCCGATTTCATCCAGTATTCCCCAGGCGTCTCGGTCAGCTCGGACACGGTCTTCCAGCAACTGGCCATTCGCGGCATCGGGACCTCGCTGGGCGGCAACGCCAACAGCTATTATCTCGACAATGTCCCCTTCTCCGGCGTGTCCGTGCCGTGGAACCCCAATGTCCAACCCTTTGATCTGGAACGGGTCGAGGTCTTGCGTGGACCTCAGGGCACGCTGTTTGGCGAGGGCTCGCTGGGCGGCACGGTGCGCATCATCACGCGCGCACCCGACCCTGAAACCTATGAAGGTCTGGGCGAAGTCTGGACCCAGGCCACCCAGGGCGGCTCGGTCAGTCATGGCGTGCGCGCCATGGCCAATATTCCGCTGGTGGACAATGTCGCCGCCTTGCGTCTGGTGGCGATGGACGATCATCGGGCCGGCTGGATCGATGCGGACGAGGCCAATAACGTCAATGATGTGGACTCTGTCACTTATCGCGCGCGCTTGCGCGTCACCCCGATCGAGGCGCTGACCGTTGATGTCGCGATCTGGTCCAACGATCGCACGAATGCGGCCAGCGCCAGCGCGGATGAAGACGGGCGCACCCGCACCAATGTGCCGGCCGAGCAGTCCTATGACCAGGTCTCCGCCGGGGTGGCGCTGGAGGTCGAAGGCCATGAGATCAGCTATAATTTTGGCCATAACGACTTTGCCTATGACCGTATTTCTTTTCTGTCCGACCAGCTCTACGACATTGATATCGGGCTGGAAGTGGAGACACACGAGCTTCTGGTAACGCGTCAGGCGCCGTCCCGCCTGAGCTGGACGGGCGGGTATTACTATCGCCGGGCGGTCCGGGACGAACATGTCCAGGCGCTGGCGCTGGGGCTGGATACCGATGATCATCTGATCCGTCATGAGCACGCCCTGTTCGCCGATTTCGACTATCAGCTGACCCGGACCTTCAGCCTGGCGGCGGGGCTGCGCTATTTCACGTCAAGCTATGTCTATGAAGGGGAGGACAGCGTTCAGGGCCTGTCCGGTCAGAACCGGATCGAGGATCGCAATTCTCTGGTGCTGCCGCGGTTCATCCTGAGCTATGAGCCGCGCGACAACGCCCTCTTTTACGCCAGTATTGCGCGGGGCGGACGCGGCGGGCAGTCCCAGCCGCTGTCCTCGCTTCTGGTGGCGCAATCTCTGGGTCTTGATCTGCCTGAAACGCTGGAGCCCGATAGCCTCTGGTCCGGTGAGCTGGGCGCCAAACTGTCCCTGTTCTCGGGGCGCACCCAGCTTCAGGGGGCGGTGTACGCCAGCCAGTGGACGGATCCGGCGAGCCGGTTTGAACTCACCGATACGCTCAGCGGGCTGGCCAGCGCGGATTCGATTGTCTCGCGCGGCGTGGAAGTCTCTCTGGGTCAAAGCCTCAGCCAGACCGTGACCGCCAATCTCGGCGTGTCCTATATCAATGCCGAGTATGAGAGCGACGTACCCGGTTCGCCCATCGTGGCGGGCAGCGCGCCGGAAATGGTGCCTGAATGGACCGCGAGCGCGTCGCTGGATTACATCCGGCCGATCTCGAGCGATCATGCGATCTCGGCGCGGCTCGATATGAATTTCACGTCCAGCCGGACCAATCCGGCCTATACGATCTATGCGCCAAGCGACGAGATTTTGCTGGTGAACGGACGGTTCGGGATCGAGAGCGACCGCTTTGCGCTTACGGTCTTTGCGCGCAATCTCGGCAATGAGGACGGGGCGCTCTACACGGTGGCCGCTGTAACGGGCGAGGCGTCGCGCCCCCGTCCCAGATCAATCGGCATCGAGCTTCAGGGCCGGTTCTAGAGCGGGCGAGCTCAGGTTCCGGACGAGACGAACAGGTCGTGCTTTTGCATGATCCGCGTGAACCGCTCCGAGGTCAGATGCCCGTTGAGCCAGCGTTGCAGGTTTGGCCAGGGCTGGGCGTCAAACCAGTCGCGATCAGTGTTGGCGAACTGACGCACAAAAGGGAACACCGCGATATCGGCGAGGCAGGGGGCGTCGCCGAGGAGTTGGTCCGTCCTGCTGAGGCGGTCTTCCAGGGCGTTCAGATGGTCGCTGGCGGCGTCGCGGTGGTCGTCCGCCACAGCCCCGTCATAACGCGTGTCATACTTGTAGCGATCCAGATGATGCTTGAACGGACCGTCATTGGCGGCGATCAGCGCCTCCATCTCCGCCTGCTCCCCCGAGGGGGGCGACAGCCAGTTTTCGGGATCGTTCTGTTCCAGCGCCCAGAGCATGACATCAAGGCTTTCCTCGATCACGCGCCCGTCCGGCAGCACGACCACGGGCACCGTGCCCTTGGGCGAAGCGGCCAGCATCTCGGCAGGCTTGTCCTTGAGAAGGATTTCGCGGTGCTCGATGTCCAGGCCCGAGGCGTCCAGCGCCATGCGGCCGCGCATCGCATAGGGGCAACGGCGGAAGGAATAGAGGATGGGCTTGGGCTCAGTCATCCGGTCGGGTCTGCGTGTCGAGCACCGCACCCAGATGGCGTTCCCCGCGTTGTGCGGCGGCGGCTTCCTGACGCTGGCGTTCGGCATAGCGCTGGCGTTGTTCTTCGGTGCGCGCCTCATGGCAGTGCGGGCAGCTGACGCCGGGGGTGAAGAACTCCGATTTGAGGTCTTCCGGGCCCAGCGGCTCGCGGCAGGCATGGCAGGTCGTGTAATCGCCTTCCTTCAGGCCGTGACCCACAGCGACGCGCCGGTCAAAGACGAAGCACTCGCCTTCCCACAGGCTCTCTTCCTCGGGCACGGTCTCGAGATATTTCAGGATGCCGCCCTTGAGGTGGTAGACCTCATCAAGGCCTTCAGCGAGGGCGAAGGCGGTCGATTTCTCGCAGCGAATACCGCCGGTGCAATACATGGCGATACGGGCATTGGGCCGGGTCTCGCGGAACTTGCGAAACCAGTCCGGAAACTCACGGAAGCTCGTGGTTTCAGGATCGACCGCGCCCTTGAACTGGCCGATGCGCACTTCATAGGCGTTACGCGTATCGATGGTGACGACGTCCGGCGCGCTGATCAGATCATTCCAGTCTTTAGGCTCCACATAGGAGCCCACGGCGCGGGTCGGATCCACGCCTTCCACTCCAAGGGTCACGATCTCCTTCTTGAGTCGCACTTTCATGCGCAGGAAGGGCTGCTCGCTGGCGAAGGAATCCTTGTGCTCGATATCGGCGCAACCGGGCAGGGCGCGGATCACATTCAGCACGGCCTCGATGCCGTCCGGCGAGCCTGCAATCGTGCCGTTGATGCCTTCGCGGGCGATCAGCAGCGTTCCCATGACGCCGTGCGCGTGACAGGCGCTTAGCAAATGGTCCTGCAGCGCCTTGTCGGCTAGCAGCGGTGTGAATTTGTAAAGGGCGGCGACGCGGAACTGGCTCATGGCGCTGTTATGCCAAAAATGGGGGGTGAGGGGTACCGGGGTTCGCAGAGCGGTGGTCAAAGCTCAGAGTTCGAAATATCTTGTTGAAGATGCGCGCTCCTCATCATTTCAATACGAATGAAGAATGTGGCGCGCGCCGGGCAAGGAGCAGCGTTCCGGAAACGCTTTTCAGGTGTTGTTTTTCAACAACATTTTCCAATATCACCCTGTAATAAAACTGTTAATCTGAGTTGGGTCTGCTCTGTGGGCCCGATTTTGTGCGCCGCAAAAGCTTTGTGGCGAAAGCATGGCTGGTCAGTGCGGAATGCTTTGTTTACATCGGAGCAATCATAAACAATCGGAGCGCTTAAAGATGGGTCTCAAGAACCGGGTTCTCGCCAGCACCATGTTGTCCGCGGCCATGGGTGTGGCCATGAGCGGCGCCGCAATGGCGCAGGTGGATCGTATTGTCGTCACCGCCACCAAGACCGAACAGGATTCCCAGGACATTCCTGTCGCCGTTTCCGCGATTGGCGCAAATGATCTTGAAGAACTCGATGTGGACGTGTTCGCGGACTATCTGGTCCAGCTTCCCGGCGTGACCGCCGGCGGCAGCGGGCCGGGCCAGAACACCATCTATATCCGCGGCATCGCCTCCACCACGCCGAACATGACCACGGCGGGCGTTGCGGGCCTCGCTCCGAACGTGGCCTTCTATCTTGATGAGCAGCCGCTGGCGCAGCCGGGTCGTAATCTGGATGTCTATGCGGTTGACCTTGAGCGCGTGGAAGTGCTGCCCGGGCCGCAAGGCACCCTGTTTGGCGCGTCTTCGCAGGCCGGCACCGTGCGCATGATCACCAACAAGCCGGCCATCGGCCTTTATGAAGCGGCGGCCAATTTCGGCCTGTCCTTCACCGAAGGCGGCGAAGCCAGCTACAAGACCGACGCCATGGTCAACCTGCCAGTGGGCGAGAATTTCGCGCTGCGTCTGGTGGGCTTCTGGGATCAGCAGGGCGGTTATATCGATAACGTCCAGGGCACGGTGAACACGTCTGAATCCGCGCGCTTCCGCCCTGAAGGCACGGTGCGCGCCAATGGCGTGCCGGTCAGCGCGCGTCGCGCAGGCTTCCAGGCTGGCGCCGACCTGTCCGCCGTCACCTTTATCGATGCGGATAACGCCGCGCTGGTCGAGGATGACTTCAACGACACCACCTATTCGGGCTTCCGCATTTCGGGTCGCTACGAGTTCAATGATGACTGGCGGCTGACCGTTTCGGCGATGAGCCAGCAGCTCGATTCTGATGGCGTGTTCTTCCAGGATCCGGATCTGGATGACTATGAAGTCTCGCGTTATTCCGACGAGACGCTGCAGGATGACTTCGTCAACGCCGCCTGGACGCTGGAAGGCCGGGTCGCGATGCTGGACGTGGTCTATACCGGTGCGTTCACCGATCGTGATACCGACCAGATCATCGACTACACCGAGTACATGTTCGTGGGTCAGTACTTCCCGTACTACACTTGCGAAGGCTCTGTGACCTATCCGGGCGCCGCCGCCCCGTCGGGCACTTGCTACAGCCCGCAATCGCTGGTGGATTCCACCACCAACACTCAGGTCGAGAGCCACGAGCTGCGCTTCAACACGCCGCAATCAGAACGTCTGCGCGTGACGGCGGGTGGTTTCTACTCCCACACCGAAGTCGAGGAACGCAACGACTTCACCTATTACGGCATGATCGATGCGGACCCGTTCGGTCCGTTCGCGCCGAACTTCCCGTTCACCACGGGTTTCACCTCTGATCCGGGGCCGTTCCCTGAAGGCGTGATCTTCCGCAATGACGTCAAGCGCACCGACGAGCAGATGGGTCTGTTCGGCGAGGTGAGCTATGATCTCGTGCCGGGCGTGTTCGCTGTCACCGCTGGCGCGCGGTACTACGACATCGAAGTGGATCTCGCGGGCAGCGCCAACGCGTCCTTCTGTAACTCGGGCGGGACCGACGCGAACGCGTTCGGCACCGACATCTCCGATCTTTACAATGGCGATGGCGAGTACACCTTCCGCGGCACCTGCGACACCAGCCGCCACATCACCTATAACGACACCCAGTCCATCGCCGACATCATGGCGATCGATCCGCTGCTCAGCCAGTCGCAGGCCCAGCAGATCTTCAACGCCGCGCGGGCTCCCGATGTGGCTGCAACCGACGGCGCCATCTTCAAGTTCACCGGAACCTGGACCCCGGCTGCAGGCGTTCTGCTGTACGCCACGTATTCGGAAGGTTTCCGTCCGGGTCTGCTGAACCGTCCGGGCGGCGCGCCGGGACCGAATGGCTATACCGTGCCGTTCGCGATCGATTCCGATGAGCTGACCAATTACGAGCTGGGCTGGAAACTCGACCTCTTTGAAGATCAGCTGCGCTTTAACGGCAATGCCTTCTTCGTGGAGATCGAGGACCTGCAGACGACGATCTTCGATCCGTCGATCGTGAACCTGTTCTTCTCTGATAACGCCGCAGACGCCGAGATCATGGGCATTGAGGGTGATGTCACCTGGGCGCCGGCGGATGTGCCGGGGCTGACAGTGTCGGGCGCCTTCTCCATGCTCGATTCCGAGATCACCGAAGTGCTGACCCCGACCGACGATGTGGTCGTGGGGGAAGAGCTGGCCTATGCGCCGAGCCTGCAGCTCAATGCGCGTGCGCGTTATGAATGGCAGCTGCAGAACGCCTGGACCGCTCACGTTCAGGGTCAGGTGATCTATTCCAGCGACAGCCGGTCCGACATCATCGAGATCAACGCGATCGACGTGGACAGCTACGCCACGCTGGGCCTGCGTACGGGTCTGACGTCGGACAACTGGAGCGCGGAGTTCTACGTGGACAATGTGACTAACGAGAACGCCGAGCTGGCCAACAACTTCGTCAACGATCGCGAGCGCGTCACCGTGATGCGCCCGCGCACCTACGGAATTCGCTTCGGCATTTCCTACTAGGTTGAAACACCCGGCCTGATGCACAGGCCGGGTGTTCTCACGGTCTCGGCGCTCCATTTCACATGGAGCGCCGGTTCGTGTTTTATGGAGACGTGATGTCCGCTGACGAAATCCAGACTGAGGCCCTCCGCACGGTGGAGACGCATATGCGCACGGGCGCTTTTGACAGGGCGCTTTCAGTTCTCGAGCCGGTCCTGAACACCGACCCGGATCTGGTGGATGCGCTCTACATGCGTGCAGTCTGTCAGCGTTACCTCAAGGATACTCAGGCGGCCCGCAGCACGCTGGACCATCTACTGCGCATCGCGCCGGAGTTCGGACGCGCATTGCAGGAAGACGCGCACCTGTTCCGTGATCAGGGCGAGACGGGGCGAGCGCTTGAAAGCTATCGCGCCGCTGTCCGCGCCAATCCGGCGCTTCACGCCGCCTGGAGCGCGCAAGCCCGGATCCTCGCCGCTCAGGGGCGGACCGAGGACGCCCGTATGGCCGATCTGCAGGCCGCGCAGATCAAGGCGCTGCCGCCCGCCTTGCAGGCCGCCATGCATCATCTGCATGAAAACCGTCTTCTGAAGGCGGAGAATCTGTGTCGGTCCTGGCTGACCCAGCATCCCAAGGACGTTGCCGGCATGCGACTTCTCGCCGAGATCGGCTCGCGCCTGGGCGTGCTGGAAGACGCCGAATTCCTGCTCGAGAGCGCCGTGACCTTCGAGCCCGACAATGCCGATTTGCGCGTGGATTATATCCGCGTTCTCAGAAAGCGTCAGAAGTTCGAGAAAGCCCTCGAAGAGGCGCAGGCGCTTTACGATCGTGATCCGAAGAACCCGGTCTTCATCTCCCAGCTTGCCATCGAGCGCATGCAGACCGGCGACTATGAACGCGCGGTCGAACTGTTCGATCAGGTGCTGGAACGCGCGCCGGGTGACCCGGCGACGCTGACTTCGCGCGGCCATGCGCTGAAAACCTGGGGGCGGTCCGAAGACGCCATCGCTTCCTACCAGGCCGCCTGTGAAACCGATCCGGCCCATGGCGACGCCTGGTACGGGCTGGCGAACCTGAAAACCTACCGCTTCAGCGCCGATGAGCGCGCGGTGATGCAGGCCGAGGACGCGCGTCCGGGACAGCCGCTACAGACCCGGATCAATCTCAATTTCGCGCTGGGCAAGGCGTTCGAGGACGAGGGCGATTTCGCCTCTGCCTTCGAGCATTACCGGTCCGGCAATGCGCTGAAGACCCGTCAGACGCGTTATACGACCGACCAGATCGAGCGCGAGTTCGAGGCGCAGAAAATATACTGCACGCCCGAACTGTTCACGCCGTCTGCGCCCAAGGGCGACCCGTCGCCTGACCCTATCTTCATTGTCGGACTGCCGCGTGCGGGCTCGACCCTGCTCGAGCAGATTCTCGCCTCCCACTCCCAGGTGGACGGCACGCTGGAGCTGCCCAATATTATCTCGATCAGCCATTCCCTGCGCGGGCGTCAGCGCGCCAGCGACAAGACGCGCTATCCGCGCATCCTGTCAGAGCTCGATGGCGAGGCACTCGCAAAGCTGGGCCGGCGCTATCTGGAAGAAACGGCGATCCATAGAAAGGGCGCGCCCTTCTTCACCGACAAGATGCCGAACAATTTTCGGCATATCGGGCTGATCAAGGCCATTCTGCCCAATGCGAAGATCATTGATGCGCGCCGTCATCCGATGGCGTGCTGCGTGTCGGGCTTCAAACAGCTCTTTGCCGAAGGCCAGGAGTTCACCTACGGGCTGGAAGAGATCGGCGCCTATTATCGCGGCTATGTCGATCTGATGGATCATTGGGACGCCGTCATGCCCGGCCAGATCCTGCGTGTGATTCACGAAGATGTGGTGGCGGATCTGGAAACCCAGGTGCGGCGCATTCTCGACTATTGCGGCCTGCCCTTCGAAGCGGCCTGCGTCGAGTTTCACAAGACCCGGCGCGAAGTGCGCACCGCCAGTTCCGAACAGGTGCGCCAGCCCATCAACACCAGGGGGCTTGAGCAATGGAAGGCGTATGACGCCTGGCTCGACCCGCTGCGCGACGCCCTCGGCCCTGTGAGGGACGACTGGCGCCGGGACGCCCCGCTCGACATTGCCGCCTGCTCATAACGAGAGGACCACCGCATGAAGAAGTTTGAACCCGCCGTCTTCATACCGGCCGCTGTCCTGATATTCGCCGGGGTGGCCTATGCGGTTCTGGCGGGAGACTCAGCTGAAGCCCTGTTCGTGGACCTGCGCATGATGATCACCGAGAAGGCCGGCTGGGTCTATTCGGTGGGCGTGGGGGTGTTTCTGGTCGCCTCGGTCTTTGTGGCGCTGTCAGACTGGGGGCAGATCAAGCTGGGACCGGACGATTCCGAGCCCGAATACGGCTTTCTGGGCTGGTTCGCCATGCTGTTCTCGGCGGGCATGGGCATCGGCCTGATGTTCTTTGCGGTGGCTGAACCGCTGACCCATTATATCGCCGCGCCGCTGGGGGATCCCGAGACGGTCGAGGCCGCCGAGCAGGCGATGGTTCTGACCTTCTTCCACTGGGGCATTCATGCGTGGGCGGTCTATGCGATCGTGGGCCTGAGCCTCGCGTATTTCGCTTTCCGTCATAACCTGCCCCTGACGATCCGGTCGGCGCTCTATCCGCTGATCGGGGACCGTATTTACGGCCCGATCGGTCATGCCGTGGACGTGGTGGCGATCCTTGGGACCCTGTTCGGCGTCGCGACCTCGCTGGGCTATGGCGTGAACCAGATCAATGCCGGGCTGAACACGCTCTTCGGCCTGCCCATCTCGCCCGGCGTTCAGGTGGTGCTGATCGGCCTGATCACGGCGCTTGCGACGACCTCCGTGCTCGCCGGGCTCGATGCCGGCATCAAGCGTTTGAGCGAATGGAATCTGTTCCTCGCCATCGCCCTGATGCTGTTTGTCTTCATCGCAGGACCCACGCTGTTCCTGATCGGGGCCTATGTTCAGAATATCGGTGATTATATCGACCAGCTGGCGGTGCTGACCTTCAATGTGGACGCGTATGGCGATGGCGTCTGGGTCAATGACTGGACGCTGTTCTACTGGGGCTGGTGGATTTCCTGGTCGCCGTTCGTGGGCATGTTCATCGCGCGTATCTCGCGTGGCCGGACCATTCGTGAGTTCATCTTCGGCGTCCTGTTCGGCCCGACCCTGTTCACCTTCCTGTGGATGACGATCTACGGCAATTCCGCGCTCCTGCAGGCGGTGAACGGCATGGCCGACCCGATCCTGCAGCTGGTTCGGGACGGGAATACGCCGCTCGTTCTGTTCGCCTTCCTCGACACCCTGCCGTTCAGCGCCGTCACATCGGTGCTGGCGATCATTCTGGTGACGACCTTCTTTGTGACGTCTTCGGATTCGGGCTCTCTGGTGAAGGCGACTTTGGCCTCTGGCGGCTCGCTGACCCCGCCGCTCTGGCAGCGCTTCTTCTGGGCGGTGCTCGAAGGCGTCGTTGCGGCGGTGCTGCTGCTCACGGGCGGTCTCGCCGCGCTGCAATCGGCGACGATCGCCGCTGCGCTGCCCTTCACGCTGGTGATCTTCCTGGCGTTTGTGGGCCTGATGCGCGCCTGGTCCATGGAGACCGCGCGTCGGGCGGGCGCAAAGTCCGCACCGCAATTGCCCGTGGAAGGCGCTGCCGTGCCCTGGCGCACGCGGCTCAAGCTGATGTTCTCAACGCCCAAGCCTGAGGACGTGCGCGCCTGGATGAAGGACTGCGTTGAGCCGGCCTTTCAGGACATCGTGCCGGAAATGGAAAGCCAGGGCCTGAGCGCCCGCATTGAGAGCGCGGAGGAGGAAGACCGCATCTGGCTCACGATTGAACATGGCGAGCAGCCCGACTTCGTCTATGGCGTCGAGCTCAAGAGCTATGACGAGACGGCGGTGCCGGGCTCGAGCGTCAGCCAGCAAAACTCACGCGGTGAAGTGTTCCTGGCCGAAGGCGGTCAGCACTATTGCATCTACGGCTATTCCAAGACGCAGATCATCCGCGATGTGATCCGCCACTATGAGCGTCACCGCCAGTGGATCCACCATCTGGTGAATGTGAACTAGCGCAAGAGAGGCTCTGGCGTCGTTCTGATTACTCAGGGAAGGGCGCCAGGGTGTCCTCAAGAATGGTCCGGATGCGCTCCTTGAGCTTGATGGCTTCTTCGTCCGGAACGCCATAGGGGCCCATGATGGTGCGGCTGATGGCGAGGCCCATCAGGACGCTGCCGAACAGGCGCGCCCGCAGATCGCTCTGCTCGCCGCCCAGAAGGGCGGCCACCGGCTTGTGAAAGCGGGTCTCGATGGAGTCGCGCACGGCGCAAGCCGCATTGCTGGAGCTGGCCGAGTTCAGCATGATCAGGAGATCGATGAGCTTGTCGTCATCCTGCGGGCCGTCCGTCAGCATTTCGGCGGCGAGCGCCGCCATGCCGCAGCGGCCTTCCTGCAGGAATTCGGGATCGCTGCGACCGTTCTCGAGCGCTTCGAGGAACAAGCCTTCCTTGGACCCGAAATAGCGTCCGATCAGAGCGGAATCCACGCCCGCCTCAGACGCGATATCGCGAATGCCGACATTGTCATAGCTGTCATGGGCAAAGAGCCGCCGCGCCGCATCCAGGATCTTGGCTTCCGTCGCATTGCGATTCTTGGTGATGGGACCGCAGTTCAAATTCCGGCCTTTCTGAGAACTATTCTCATGTCTTCAGCTGTTGACTTTCTGTGTGCGCTGCACAATATGTCATCAACCGATGACAAAAGCAAAAGACGTTTAGACGCACTCAACGGAAGGTCCTCCCCCATGTCATTTCGTTTTGGCCTCCCAGGCGCCGCGATTGCGGCGCTTGTTCTTGTTGCGGGCTGCGGACAAGCGCCCGCTGAAGAAAACAACGCACCACCCGCTCCGGTGGTTCAATCCGCAAATCCCCTCAGCCTCGAGGTTGCAGACTGGGATGAATTCACCGGACGCTTTGAGTCGCCCCAACAGGTGACCATTCGGGCACGGGTGAGCGGCTATCTGCAAGAGGTTCATGTCGAGGATGGCGCGCTGGTGGAAGCCGGCGACCTTCTGTTCACACTCGACCAGCGCCCGTATCAGGCGACGGCAAACGCCGCGCGCGGCCGTGCGCAACAGGCGCGCGCCACCCGAGATCAGGCGCAAGCCGATCTCAACCGCGCCCAGCAATTGCGTGAAGCGGACGCCATTTCCGAAGAAGAGCTCGAACAGGCCCGCACGGCGTCCGCCACGGCGCAAGCCGCCTATGCGGCGACGCAGGCTGAGGCTCAGTCAGCGGCGCTTGAGCTTGAATACACCGAGATCCGCTCTCCCATCGCGGGGCGCCTGTCCCAGCGGATGGTGGATCCGGGCGATCTCGTCTCGGCTGCGGGCGAACCGATGATCACCGTGGTCCAGACCGACCCGCTGCAATTCCCGTTCTACGCCTCTGAAAGCATCTTCCTGCGCTATCAGCGTGAGGAAGGCGCCGGTCTGGGCGCGCCGGTCCAGGTACGCTTGCAGGACGAGACCGAGTTCACCCATGACGGGGTTCTGAACTTCATCGACAACGCTGTGGAGGCGGGCACGGGCTCGATCCTGATGCGGGCCGAGTTCAACAATGAGGACGGGCTGATCCGTCCGGGCATGCTGGGCACGATCCGTGTGCGCGGCTCCGCTCCCTATCAGGCGCTGCTGGTGCCCAAGACGGTCATCTTCTCCGATGCGACCCGGCGTTATGTCTATGTGCTTGGCGAAGGTGATGTGGCGACGCCGCAGCCGGTGACGCTGGGCCCCACGGTGGACAATCTTCAGGTGGTGCATGGCCTGTCGGCGGATACGCCGGTGCTGGTCAGCGGGCTTCAGAACCTGCGTCCGGGCAGCCCGGTCCAGGTGCGTCCGGGCGGCGAGATCGTCCACCAGCCTGCGGATGCGCAGTCTGGCTCCACGCTTCAAACCCGGCCGGCGGGCAGTGCGCGCATCGCTCAATAGCGCGCGCACACCGTCTGGTCCCATCCCCCCTTAAGTCTGGAAAGACCGCACATGCGCCTTTCACATTTCTTCATTCAGCGACCGATCTTCTCGCTGGTGATCGCGGTGTTCATCACCCTGATCGGCCTGTTCGCGTATCCGTCGCTGCCGCTTTCGCAATATCCTGAAATCGCCCCGCCCACGATCGAGGTGCAGGCGAGCTATCCGGGCGCGACCTCCGAAGACCTCGCCGAACAGGTCGCTGCGCCTCTGGAGCAGGAGATCAACGGCGTCGAGGACATGCTCTACATGACCTCCTCGGCCACGGCCTCCGGCCAGGTGGCCCTGACGGTCACCTTCCGTCCGGGCACGGACCTCGACACCGCACAGGTGCTTGTCCAGAACCGGGTGAACCGCGCCGAACCGCGCCTGCCCGAACAGGTCCGTCTGCGCGGCGTGCAGGTGAACCAGCAATCACAGGGCTTCCTGCTGATCGCGGCGCTGATTTCTCCCGATGAGTCTCTCGATACGACCTTCCTGGGCAACTACGCTAACACCTCTCTGCGAGATCGTCTGCTGCGTCTGGAAGGCATTTCGAACGTCCAGATCTTCGGCGGCGGCAACTATGCCATGCGCGTTTGGATCGATCCCGAGCGCGCCGCGGCCCATGACATGACCGCAGGGGATGTTGTGGCGGCCCTGCAAAGCCAGAACATCCAGGCGGCGGGCGGCTCGCTGGGCCAGCCTCCGTTTGACGAGAACAATCCGGCCGAATTCCAGCAGGCGATTTCCGTTCAGGGCCGTCTGATGAGCGTGGAGGAGTTTGGCAATGTCATCGTCAAGCGCGGCGACAACGGCCAGCTGACCCATCTGCGTGAAGTGGCGCGGATCGAATTGTCCGAGGAAGACTATTCCATCAAGGGCTATTTCGGCGGTGATCCGGGCGTGGCCATGGCCATTATCCAGCAGCCGGGCGCAAACGCGCTCGACGCCGCGACCGCGGCTCTGAATGCTCTGGAAGAAGCCTCCGCCGACTTCCCCGAGGGCATGGACTATTTCATCCCCTACAACCCGACCGAGTTCGTGGAAGCCTCTGTGTCCGCCGTGCAGCGCACGCTGATCGAAGCCGTCTTCCTGGTCGTGCTGGTCATCGTGATCTTCCTGCAGAACTGGCGTGCGGCGGTGATCCCGATCGTGGCGATCCCGGTCTCCATCATCGGCGTGTTCGCCGTGCAGCTGGCGCTGGGCTTCTCGATCAACTCGCTATCTCTGTTCGCGCTGGTGCTCGCCGTGGGCATCGTGGTCGATGACGCCATCATCGTGGTGGAAAACGTCGAGCGTCTGATGCGGGAGGGCATGTCGCCCCGCAAGGCGGCCCACCAGTCCATGAAGGAAGTCAGCGGCGCGCTGATCGCCATGACGCTGGTGCTGGTGTCAGTATTCGTGCCGACCGCGCTGGTTCCGGGCATTCCGGGCATCTTCTATCGTCAGTTCGCGGTGGCTGTGGCGACCTCGGCGGTGATCTCGCTGATCATCTCGCTCACCCTGTCTCCTGCGCTGTCCGCGCTGATCCTCAAGCCTCACAAGGAAGGCGATCATGGTCCGCGCTGGCTGGCGCCGCTGAGCTTCGCCGCCAACAAGTTCAACGCCGGCTTTGACTGGCTGTCGGATCGCTATGGTCGCCTGACCGGGCGTCTGGTGCGTCTCGTCACCGTCATGCTGATCGCCTATGCAGGTCTTCTGGCTCTGACGGGCTGGCGTCTGACCGACACGCCTACGGGCTTCATTCCCGAGCAGGATCAGGGCTTCCTGATCGGCGTCATCCAGCTGCCTCCGGGCGCGTCTCTGGCGCGGACCGACGCTGTGATGGCGGCGGCTCAGGACGTGCTTCTGAGCACGGACGGGGTCAGCACCACGGCTGCGATCGTGGGTCTGGACGGGGCCAGCTTCTCGGCGGCGTCCAACGCCGGCACCATCTTCATCCGGCTCGATCCGTTTGAAGAGCGGGAGCACCATCCGGGCATGTCTGCAGTCCAGCTCAGCCAGCAGCTGACGGGCGCGATCAACATGGCCCTTCCTGAAGGCGGCGCCTTCATCATCGCGCCTCCGGCGGTCCAGGGTCTGGGCAATGGCGGCGGCTTCAAGATGATGATCCAGGGCCGTGAAGGCCAAAGCTATGCCGAGCTTCAGAACGCGACTTTCGCGATGATGGGCGCGGCGCAGCAGAACCCGAACGTCACGCAGGTCTACACCACCTTCAACACCAACGCGCCGCGCATTGATGTGAATGTGGATCGCGAGCTGGCCTTCCAGCTCGGTGTTCAGCCTGCCGATGTCTACGAGACGCTGGGCGCTTACATGGGCTCGACCTATGTGAATGACTTCAACTTCGTGGGCCGGACCTTCCGGGTGATGGCGCAGGCGGATGCCGAGTTCCGCAATGATGTTTCCGATCTGGCTCAGCTTCGGGTGCGGTCGGCGTCAGGCGGCATGGTGCCGATTTCCGCGATCGCCCAGATCCAGGAGAACTCCGGACCTGTGCGCGTGGTGCGTCACAATCTGTTCCCGTCCATCGAACTGCAGGGACAGGCGGCGCCGGGCGTGTCGACCGGTCAGGCGCTAGCGTCCATGGAAGCGATGGCCGATCAGATCCTGCCCGCCGGGGTCAGCTATGAATGGACCGAGCTGGCTTACCAGCAGAAGGCGGCGGGCAATTCAGGCCTGATGATCTTCGGCCTCGCCGTGGTCTTCGTCTTCCTGGTGCTGGCGGCTCAGTATGAAGCCTTCACCCTGCCCTGGGCGGTGATCTTCATCGTGCCGATGTGTGTGCTGGCGGCGATGATCGGGGTCAATCTGGCCGGGTCGGACAACAACATCCTCACCCAGGTCGGTCTGGTGGTGCTGATCGCACTTGCGGCCAAGAACGCCATTCTGCTCGTGGAATTCGCCAAGCAGGCGGAAGACCGCGATCACAATGGCCCGCAAGAGGCGGCGGTCGCCGGCGCCCGTGTGCGCTTGCGCCCGATCCTCATGACCTCCTTCGCCTTCATCTTCGGCGTGACGCCTCTGGCGTTCTCGCACGGGGCGGGCTCGGAAATGCGTGAGGCGCTCGGCATCGCGGTGTTCTCCGGCATGATCGGGGTGACCGTGTTCGGCCTGCTGTTCACGCCGGTCTTCTATGTGGTCGGTCGCTGGCTCTCCGGGCTTATGCCCCAGGGGCCCAGCGGTCCTACCGACCCCGAATACTGGCTGTCTGAAGAAGACCACGGCGCGGAAAACGCCGATGAGGAAGGAGGTCGCGCATGACCTTGAAATCTCTGACCCTCATGATGGCGAGCACGCTGGTCCTGACCGCGTGCGCCACCACCAGCCCGGATCTGTCGGATTCAACGCTCGACGGGCGTTTGGGCGGCGAGCTGGTCTCGGCGTCTGACGCCGGGCCGTTCACCCAAGCCCAGCCCGACCCGATGTGGTGGCGGCTCTATGACAGCCCCGCGCTCGATGGCCTGATCACGGACGCGCTGGAGAACAACAATTCTCTGGCGCAGGCCGAGGCCTCGCTGGCGCAGGTGCGCGCCAGCCTGGGCGAAGCGCGCTCTGCGCGCCTGCCGTCGACCGAGTTGTCGGCGCAAGGCGGCTATGTGGAGCAACCGCTTTCCCAGGGCGGCTATGATGGCGAGCAATACGGCGCCGGCTTCTCCACCAGCTGGCAGGTCGATCTGTTCGGTCGGGTCCGCAACGCCATCCGCGCTGCGCGTCAGGATGTCGTGGCGGCTGAAGCCGCCCATGACGCCGCCGCCATTCTGGTGGCCGGCGAAACCGCGCGCGCCTGGGCGGATTATTGCGCCGGGACGCGTCTGGTCAGCGTGGGCGAGAACAATGTGGCCCTCGCCGAACAGTCGCTGGACCTGACCGAGCGTCTTTATGATGCAGGTCGCGGCTTGCGCCTGGATGTGGTGCAGGCGCAGAGCCGGCTGGAAACCAGCCGCGCCGAGCTGCCTTCCCTGCGGGCTTCGCGGGATTCTGCGGTCTTCCGCCTTGCGACCCTGACCGGCCGCACCCCGTCGGAAATGCGCGCCGTGATCCCGGCCTGCGAGGCGGCGCCGCGCCTTGAAGGGGCGATCGCCATTGGTGATGTCTCGAGCCTTCTGGCGCGCCGTCCGGACGTGCGCGAAGCCGAAGCGCGCCTCGCGGCGGCCTCGGCCCGTGTCGGCGTCTCCGTCGCCCAGCTCTACCCGTCTGTGACGCTGGGAGGATCGATCAGCTCGACCGCCTTTGATCTGGGCGATGTGGGTGACGAGGACAGCCTGTCGATCTCACTTGGCCCGCTCATCTCGTGGAGCTTCCCCAACCAGTCTGCAGCCCGGGCGCGCATGCGTCAGGCGGAAGCCGGGGCGCAGTTCGCGCTGGCGGGCTTTGACCAGACGGTGCTGGAAGCGCTGCAGGAAACCGAGACGGCCCTGACGGTGTTCGCCGCAGAGCGTCAACGTCGCCAGTCTCTGGAAGTGGCCCGTGATGCGGCGGCGGAAGCCGCCCGGCTCGCCCGGATCCGGTATCAGGCCGGTTCGGAAAGCTATATCGCGGTTCTGGATGCGGAACGCACCCTCGCCAACGCGGAAACGGCGCTCGCCAGTTCCGATGCGGCGGCGGCCAGTTCCGAAGTGGACGTTTTCATGGCTCTGGGTGGTCGCTGGACTGAAACCGGCGACCAATAATCCCGAAGTTCTGGAAACGTGTTGAAGGCCGCGCTGGATGTCCCCCCATTTGCGCGGCCTTCGCTATTTCAGGGGTCAGACGAGGTCGCCGGATTCGGTGACGATCTCGAACTCGTCCGCCCGGTTTGACAGGCGCACCGCCGTCAGCGGCGCATCGCGGAAGCGGGTCTGGCGCTCGATGACAAAAACCGGCGCGCCGGGCTCCACGCCCAGATGCTCCTGATCAATCGGGTGAGCCAGCTCCGCGCGTAGCGCGGTGCGGATGAAGGAATAGGGCGCGCGCTGCACCAGCCATTCATTCGGGCTGATCGCCTTGAAGCTCTCGTCTGCGGCCTCGGGCACGGCGTCCAGATTGATCAGACGGTCTTCAAGCTGGAACGGCTTGCCGTCGCTCAGATGCAGGCAGCGCACATGCCGCAGCGGCGCGCCTTCAAACACAGACGGATCGAGCGGGGAGACCGCTTCTTCGTCCACGCAGATCAGCTGATAGCCGTACTGGCCGCCGCGCGCTTCGATCTCATGACGCACGATGGGAATGGTCAGGGTCGAGCTATGGGCCCGGCGATCCACCACCCGCGTGCCCGCCCGGCGCTTGCGCTCGATCAGTCCGGCCTCTGACAGGCTGGCGAGGGCGCGCCGGATCGTGCCGCGCGCCACGCCAAATTCGTCGGCCAGATCCTCTTCGCGCGGCAGGGTGAAACCGGCCGGCCAGCTCTGGTCATTGATACGGCGCAACATCTCTGTGCGGATGGATTCGTAAGGGTGCATGGCGCCTTTTTAAGACTGGTTCGCGTTTCAGCAAAGCCCGTCTTGAACAGCCGATCTTATATGTATAGACATATTGAAGCTGCGAATGAGCGACTCATGATATTGCTGACCGATCTTGTCCTGGCAGGGTTTGACGCCCCTGCGCCCTATGGCCGTATTGATGCGGCTGCGCTGGTGATTGACGGCGATCAGATCGCCTATGCCGGGCCGCAGGCTGAGCTGCCCGAGCGCTTCAAGACGCTCGAACCGGTCTCGCTGGGTGGACGGCTGGTTACGCCGGGCCTGATCGATTGCCATACCCATCTCGTGTATGGCGGCAGTCGGGCGCGTGAGTTCGAGATGCGCCAGTCCGGCGCCAGCTATGCCGATATTGCAAAAGCGGGCGGCGGCATCGTCTCCACCGTCGCCGCCACACGCGCCGCCAGTGAGGACGCTCTGGTCGAGCAGGCGTTGATGCGCCTCGACCGTCTGATCGCGGACGGGGTCACCACGGTCGAGATCAAGTCCGGCTATGGCCTCGATCGCGAGACCGAGCTCAAGCAATTGCGCGTAGCGCGGCGTCTGGGTCAGCTGCGTAAGGTCCGCGTGGTGACAAGCTTTCTGGGCGCGCACGCTATTCCCAAAGGGATGGAGGCGGACGCCTATATCGACACGGTTTGCATCCCCACCCTGAAAGAGGCCGCTTCTGAAGGGCTTGTGGACATGGTGGACGGGTTTTGTGAGTCCATCGCCTTCACCCCCGCCCAGATCGCGCGCGTTTTTGACGTGGCCGTCGAGCTGGGCTTGCCGGTGAAGCTGCACGCCGAACAGCTGTCTGATCAGGGCGGGGCGGCGCTGGCGGCGCGCTATGGCGCGAAATCGGTCGAGCATCTGGAATACATTTCCGACGCCGATATCGACGCGCTGGCGAAAGCGGGCAGCGTTGCGGTGATGTTGCCGGGCGCGTTCTATTTCCTGAAAGAAACCCGCAAACCGCCCATCGAGGGCTTCCGCCGCGCGGGCGTGCCCATGGCGGTGTCGACCGATTCCAATCCCGGCTCCTCGCCCATGACCTCGCTTCTGCTGGCGATGAATATGAGCGCGACCTTCTTCGGCCTGACCCCGGAAGAAGCGCTCAGAGGCGTGACCGTGAACGCTGCCAAAGCGCTGGCGCGGGACGATCTGGGGCGTCTAGGCGCAGGCTGCCTTGCGGATCTCGCCATCTGGGATGTCACCGATCCTGCTGAACTCACCTATCGCATGGGCGACGCCCCGCTTCATGCCCGTTATCTGGGAGGCCAAGCGTGCTGACGCCCGGTTCTGTCACACTCACCGAACTTGAACATATCTGGCGGCAGGGCGGCGATATCCGCCTAGATCCCGCCGCCCGGGCTGGCGTGCGCCGCTCGGCGGAAGCGGTGAAAGCCGCTGCGCGCGGCGCGGACGCCGTCTATGGCGTCAATACCGGCTTCGGCAAGCTCGCCTCGATCCGCATTGCGCCCGATGACACCGCCGCGCTGCAACGCAATCTGATCCTGTCTCATTGCTGCGGGGTGGGGGAAGAGACGCCTGAAGCCATTGTCCGCCTGATGATCAGCCTGAAACTGATCTCGCTGGGGCGGGGCGCGTCGGGCGTGCGCGAAGACCTGATTGATCTTCTGGAGGCCATGCTGGCCAGGGGTGTCCTGCCGGTGGTGCCCGCGCAAGGCTCGGTCGGCGCATCGGGTGATCTGGCGCCGCTGGCGCACATGGCCGCCGTGATGATCGGTGAAGGGCAGGCGCGCTGTCGTGGCGAGGTGCTGTCCGGCGCCGAGGCGCTTTCAAAGGCCGGGCTGACCCCGGTGGTGCTGGGGCCCAAGGAAGGACTGGCGCTGATCAATGGCACCCAGTTCTCCACCGCCTATGCACTGGCGGGCCTGTTTGAGGCGCAACACGCCGCCCGCACCGCGCTTGTGACCTGTTCGCTCAGCATGGATGCGGCGATGGCCTCCACCGCGCCCTTGCTGGAAGAGATCCATACCCTGCGCGGTCAGCCGGGGCAGATCACGGCGGCAAGGGTGATGCGGGGCCTTTTGGAAGACAGCGAAATCCGGCAATCGCACCGCACCGATGATCCGCGCGTTCAGGACCCGTACTGCATGCGCTGCCAGCCCCAGGTCGTCGGCGCAGCCATGGACATGCTGGACAACGCCGCCCGTATGCTCGAACGCGAAGCCAATGCCGCGACGGACAATCCGCTGGTGCTGGCGGATGAGGGCGTGATTGTCTCGGGCGGCAATTTCCACGCCGAGCCGGTAGCGTTCGCCGCCGACATGATCGCGCTTGCGGTGTCGGAAATCGGCGCCATCGCTCAAAGGCGCATCGCGCTTCTGGTCGATCCCACACTCAGCTTCGACCTGCCGCCCTTCCTGGCCGCTGATCCGGGCCTCAATTCGGGCCTCATGATCGCGGAAGTGACCAGCGCCGCGCTGATGAGCGAGAACAAGCACCTCGCCAATCCGTGCTCGACCGATTCAACGCCCACTTCGGCCAATCAGGAAGACCATGTCAGCATGGCCGCCCATGGCGCGCGCCGCCTGATGCGGATGACGGCGAACCTCTATCATATTCTCGGCATCGAGCTGTTCTGCGCCGCCGAGGGCGTGCGTTTCCGCGCGCCGCTTGAAACCAGCGCACCACTGCGCGCCGTGCTCGACGTGTTCAGCGCCGAGATCAAACCGCTTTTGCAAGACCGCTATCTCGCCCCCGATCTGGAAGCCGCAGCCCGTCTGGTGCGCGGCCCGCAGATCCTGGCCGCCGCCGGGGTGAGCGCCTCTGATATGGAGAGCCTGTGATGACTGATCGTCGCCAGAACGCCCGCGAAGTCCGCCCGCCGACGGGGACCGCGCTGAACGCCAAATCCTGGCTCACCGAAGCGCCGCTCCGTATGCTGATGAACAATTTGCACCCGGACGTGGCCGAGAACCCCGATGAGCTTGTGGTTTATGGCGGGATTGGTCGCGCCGCGCGTGACTGGAACAGCTTTGACAAGATCGTCGAGAGCCTCAAGGCGCTGAACGAAGACGAAACCTTGTTGGTTCAGTCGGGCAAGCCGGTCGGGGTGTTCCGCACCCATGAGAACGCGCCGCGCGTGCTGATCGCCAACTCCAATCTGGTGCCGCACTGGGCCAATTGGGACCATTTCAACGAACTCGATAAGAAGGGTCTGGCCATGTACGGCCAGATGACGGCGGGCTCGTGGATCTATATCGGCACCCAGGGCATTGTTCAGGGGACGTACGAAACCTTCGTCGAGGCGGGGCGCCAGCATTATGAGGGCGATCTCAAGGGCCGCTGGATTCTGACCGCGGGGCTTGGCGGCATGGGCGGCGCCCAGCCGCTGGCCGCTGTGATGGCGGGCGCGTGCTGTCTGGCGATCGAGTGTGACGAGACCCGTATCGATTTCCGCCTGCGCACCGGCTATGTGGACGAGAAGGCGACCTCGGTGGACGAGGCGCTTGCGATGATCGAGCGCTGGACGAAGGTGGGCGAAGCCAAGTCCGTGGGACTTCTGGGCAATGCCGCCGAAATCCTGCCAGAATTGTACAAGCGCGGCGTGCGCCCGGACATGCTGACCGACCAGACCAGCGCCCATGACCCGATCAATGGCTATCTGCCGGCGGGCTGGAGCGTGGCGGACTGGCGCGATGCGCGTGAACGCGATCCCAAAAAGGTCGAGGCCGCCGCCCGCGCCAGCATGAAAACCCATGTGGAAGCCATGCTGGCCTTTTATGCCGACGGCGTGCCCACGCTTGATTACGGCAATAATATCCGTCAGGTGGCGCTGGAAGAGGGCGTGAAGAACGCCTTTGATTTCCCCGGCTTCGTGCCCGCCTACATTCGCCCGCTCTTCTGTCGCGGCGTGGGTCCGTTCCGCTGGGCGGCGCTGTCCGGTGATCCTGAGGACATCTACAAGACCGACGCCAAGGTGAAGGAGCTGATCCCGGATGATCCCCATCTTCACCAATGGCTGGATATGGCGCGCGAGCGCATCAGCTTTCAGGGCCTGCCCGCGCGCATCTGCTGGGTTGGGCTGGGCCAGCGCCATCGCCTGGGCCTCGCTTTCAACGAAATGGTCCGCAATGGCGAGCTGAAAGCGCCGGTGGTGATTGGCCGCGACCATCTTGATTCAGGCTCCGTCGCCTCGCCCAACCGGGAAACCGAAGCGATGAAAGACGGCTCTGACGCGGTGTCGGACTGGCCGCTTCTGAACGCGCTTCTGAATACCGCAAGCGGCGCCACCTGGGTCAGCCTGCACCATGGCGGCGGGGTCGGCATGGGCTTCTCCCAGCACTCAGGCATGGTGATCTGCTGTGACGGCAGTGAAGCTGCAGACAAGCGTCTGGCCAATGTGCTGTGGAATGATCCTGCGACGGGGGTGATGCGTCACGCCGACGCGGGATACGAAATCGCCCTCGACTGCGCGCGGGAGAACGGGCTCAATTTGCCCGGCATCCTCTAGAAGGCGTTTGAGATGAGCGTCACCCTTACCCCGGCGCCGGACTGGACCGGCCGCATGGACCCTGAAGACGGGCCGGATGCGATCCGACTGCATCAGCTGGTGAAGCCGGGCGCCAGGCGCGCCGTCCTCGGGTTTGCGTGTGACGCCGGGGTGAAGCGCAACAAGGGCCGCGTAGGGGCCAAGGAAGGGCCCGCCGCCCTGCGTCAGGCGCTCGCCAACCTGTCCGCGCCCGCAAACGCGCTCGCGTTTTCAGACCTTGGTGATGTGGCGGTGGACGGGGATGCGCTGGAAGCGGGGCAGGAAACGCTGGCGAACGCTATTCGTGACGCCCTGTCCGAGCATGAGCGGTTGGTGGTGCTGGGCGGCGGGCATGAAACCGCCTTCGCCAGCTTTAAGGGCTTGCGCAAGGCGCACCCCAAGGCGCGCATCGGCATTCTCAATCTCGACGCTCATCTTGACCTGCGCCTGCCCGGCGAGGCGGGCGGGTCGTCCGGAACGCCGTTTGCGCAGATTCGCGCGCTGGACCCGGATCGCTTTGACTATCTGTGCGTGGGCTATGCCGAGGAGGCCAATACCCAGGCCCTGATGAAACGGGCGCAGGACTGGGGCGTGGGGCTGGTCCGGGATCACGAGCTGATCGCCGATCCGCTGGCGGCTTATCCGGCGATTACCGATCTGATTGCACGCAATGATTTTCTGTACCTCACCATCGATATCGATGTGATGAGCCATTTTCAGGCGCCGGGCGTCAGCGCGCCCGCGGCGCGCGGCGTGCCGTTCTCCACAATCGAGCAGATCGTCAGCTTTGCGCTGAAGACCTCGGCCAGCCTGAAAACCCCGCTGGCGCTGGCGGACCTTGTGGAGTTGTCTCCGGTTCATGACCGGGACGGGGTGACCGCGAAAACCGCCGCCGTTCTGGCGCGCCGGATTTTGATGAGCTGATCGGACGCAGGTCTGATCCTCTTGTCAGGCTGCGCGCTTGTCGGCTCTATGGCGTCTGGCCAGTATCAAGAGATCGCCCATGAATGTCCGGCGCAATTTGCGGGTCCGCGATATCAGCGGGCTCATCGAATCCCGTTTGTGGGCGCAAATCCTTGTGGCGATGGTGGTGGGCGTCGGACTGGGGCTCTTGCTGTCGCCACAGACCGAAGGCCCGTTCTCCCTTGACCCTGCCACGGCCGAGCAATGGGCGGAATGGCTGCGCCTGCCGGGCCAGTTGTTTCTGAATGTCATCCAGATGGTGGTGATCCCGCTGGTGGTCACCTCGATCATTCTCGGGCTCACTTCAGCAGGGGACCCGGCCTTCCTGCGCAAGGTCGGTCTCAGGATCGCACCCTATTTTGTCGGCACGACCACGCTGGCGGTGCTGCTGGGCGCGCTGGTGGCGACCACGATCAGGCCGGGCCAGTTCATTGACGGGGCTGATTTCACCGCCGAGGCGGTGGACGGGTCGCAGATGACCGAAGCGCCTGCGGCGATGATGTCGGTCCCTGACCAGATCGCCAATCTTGTGCCCGCCAATATCGACAACGCCATGCTGACGGGGAACATGCTGCAGATTGTGGTCTATGCCCTGTTTATCGGGGTGGCGATGTCGATCATCGGGCCGGACCGCTCCGAACCCCTGAGCCGCCTTCTTCAGACCGTGCAGGAAGTCGCGATGAAGATTGTCGGCTGGGCCATGCGGCTCGCGCCGTTCGCCGTACTGGGGCTGATCACGGACTTTGTCATCCGGGCGGGCTTTGACGCGCTGGTGGGGCTCTCGGCCTATATCCTGTCCGTGCTGCTGGGGCTGGTCGCGCTGCTGGTGGCGTACTGGCTGATTGTTCTGGTGCTGGGGCGGCGCAATCCGATCGCTTTCGCCGGCCAGGTGGTGGAGGCGCAATTGCTGGCCTTCTCCACGTCGAGTTCGGCGGCGACCATGCCGCTGTCGCTGCGGGTGGCCGAAGACCGGCTGAAAATCGCCCCGCCGATCGCCCGCTTCGTCATCCCGCTGGGCGCGACGGTGAATATGGATGGCACAGCGCTCTATCAGGTGGTGGCGGCGCTCTTCATCGCCCAGCTCTTCGGCGTGGAGGTGACCACCGCCCAGTTCGCGCTGCTGGTGATCACGGTGGTGGGCGCCAGCATTGGCAGCCCGTCAACGCCCGGCGTTGGCATCATCATTCTGGCGACCATCCTGCAGGGGATGGGCATTCCGGCGGCGGGCGTGGCGATCTTGCTGGGCGTCGACCGGATTCTCGACATGTGCCGCACGGCGGTGAACGTCACGGGTGATCTGACCGCCTGCGTGGTGATGGATCGCTGGTTGGAGGATGTGAAACAGGACCCGCTGGCGGCGGTGCCGCAGAACGAGCCCCCGCCTTCACAAGGCTAGCTTGAAGCCTTCATGGCTGGCGACGAACCCAAGGCTTTCATAAAAGCGCAGAGCGTCGGTCCGGCTCTTGTCAGAGGTCAGCTGCACCAGCTGGCAGTCCAGCGCCCGACACTGTTCAATCGCCCATTCGATCATCTGACGCCCCAGCCCCGCGCCGCGAAGGCGGCTGGCGATACGCACGCTTTCAATCTGGCCGCGCCACATGCCCAGCCGCGACAGGCCGGGAATGAAGCTGATCTGCAGGCAGCCTGCAACGCCGTCCTCGTCCTCCACTACGGCCAGAAGCTGGTTGGGGTCGGTATCGATAGCGGTGAACGCTGTCACATAGGCGGGGTCGGTAGGCGTGCTGACGCGCTCGCGCATCGCGCCCAGCGGGTCGTCGGCCAATAGCGCGATGATGGCGTCAAGATCGCGAGCCTCAGCGCGACGGAAACGGGGCTGGCACATACTCATCCGCCGACGGTCTCAGCGCACAAATACGCGCGGCTCAACGCCTTGATGTCACGAATATAGCGCTTCTGATTCCAGCCGCACTCAAGCACCAGGTTCTCCCAATTGCGCACCGACAATAGCGTCCACAACATATCTGTCGCAGGTTGTTTGCCGACGCCCTCCCGCAGCAAGCGTGCAGTCTGAAGCGCGTTCACCGCCGCCTCGCAGCCCTGCCGCATGGCGTTCATCCGATCCTCCCAGGCAAGCCGCGCGGCCTCGTCAGACGGCGCCATCGCCATCAGGGCGCGGCCCACCGGATAGATCACCGGGATATACGCCCCCCAGGCGTCAATAAAGGCGTCCAGCCGGTCCAGCCCGGTCGCGGCGCGGCTGGCGATCAGCCGCTCATCCACATGCTCGACCTCATCAATATGCCGGGTCAGGGCGATCAGAAGCTCCGCGCGTGTCTTGAAGTGCAGATAGACCGCCTGACGGCTGACGCCGGCGGCTTTGGCCACATCGCTCATCCGCGTGGCGGCGCCCGCATCGCTTTCCAGCAAGGCGCGGCAGGCGTCGAGAATTTTGGTGCTGGTAACCGAGGCGTCCGCCATGCCGGGCTCCTTGATAGGGATTGATACGGATCAGGCTCGAATGAACTTGACATCGTGTCAAGTCAGCGACACTTGTCATGGTGTAAACTTTACACAGCGTCAAGTGACGCGTCAGGAGCCCGAGATGAGCATTTTTGCCTCCGTTCGCCGCGCGTTCACGCGCACCTCACCCATTCTCGTCACCGGAGCCAGTGGCAAGACCGGCAGTCGCGTCGCGGCCCGGCTGGCCCGGCAAGGTCATGACATCCGGCTGGGGTCGCGCCGCGCCGATATCCCGTTTGACTGGAATGCGCCGCAAGGCTGGGCGGCTGTGCTCAAGGATGTGAAAGCGGTCTACATCGCCTACTCGCCGGATCTTGCGGTGCCGGGCGCGGTCGAGCTGATCACCCGCTTTGTCGAGGCGGCGCAGGCTGCAGGCGTGAAACGTCTGGTGCTTCTGTCCGGGCGTGGCGAAGCCGAAGCGCAGGCTTGCGAACAGATTGTCCTCAAGAGTGGTCTGGAAGCGACCGTGGTGCGCGCCAGCTGGTTCAATCAGAACTTCTCCGAAGGCGGCTTCGCCGGGATGGTGCAGACCGGACAGATCACCCTGCCGGGCGCGGATGTGCTCGAACCCTTTGTGGATGTGGATGATATCGCCGAGGTCGCGGTTGCTGCGCTGACCGGGGAGGGACATGCGGGTGAGATCTATGAAGTCACCGGCCCGCGCCTTCTGGGCTTCGCCGAGCTGGCGGCGATCCTGTCAATGGCGTCCGGGCGCGAGATCGCCTACATCCCCATCCCGCACAAGGATTTCCTCGACGGGCTGAAGGCGGAGGGTGCGCCGGGCGAGGTGGTCTGGCTGATGGATTACCTGTTCAGCACGGTCTTTGACGGTCGCAACGCGCAGGTTTGCGATGGCGTTGAACGGGCGCTCGGACGCAAGCCGACCGATTTTGAGACCTTTGCGCGCAAGGCTGCCGCGGCGGGCGCTTTCAAAGTCACTGAGCCGGCCTAGGGGATGACCATGACCCTTTATACGGTGATTGCGCTGGGCCTCGTCATGATGACGGGGCTCGGGGCCGGCGTCTTCCTCGCCTTCTCCGATTTCATCATGCGGGGCTTGCGTCTGGCGGAAAACGGCGCCGGCCCCGCCGCCATGATTTCGATCAACCGGGTGATCTATCGCTCGCTCTTTCTGACCGGCTTCATGGTGACGACGCCGGTGGCGGCGACCCTCGCGGTCTGGGCCCCTCACGGGGTCAGCGATGAGGTGCGCGGACTGTTCGGCGCGGGCGCGGGGGTCTATGGCGTCCTCGTGTTCGGCCTGACCGCCGCCCGCAATGTCCCCCTGAACAAACAGCTGGATGCCTCCGGCGGCGAGGCTTCGGTCTGGGGTCGGTATCAACGCGTATGGACGCTGTGGAACCATGTTCGTAGCGTCGGAGCGATCCTGGCCTTTGGCCTGTTCGTACTGGCGTTTGCGCGCCTGATCTGACGACCGGAGAGCGATGTGAGACCGTGTCTGGCCCCAGCATTTCTGAGCCTGTTCCTGCTGGCGGCGCAACAGGAAGGCCGTGAGGCCGGGGACCTGCAGTCCTGTCCTGCTGTATCGTTCCCGCTTTTAAACGAGTTGTCCGCAGAGCGCCTGCTTTCCCCCTCCGTCGACTTGCCCCAGAGTGGATTCGTATGGGTGGACCGGGGGTGGCGGCATGGATCGGCTGAACGCGCTTGAGATCTTTCGCAAGGTCGTGGACCGCAATGGCTTCAGCGCTGCGGCGCGTGATCTGGGGCTGTCAAACGCGTCGGTCAGCAAGGCGGTCAAGGAGCTTGAAGCCCAGCTTGGCGCCCAGCTCATTGTACGCACCACGCGCTCCTTGCACCTCACTGATGTGGGGCAGGCCTATTATCAGCGCGTGGGGGATGTGCTCGATTCCCTGCGCGAAGCGGACGAGCAGGCGCGAAACGAGAGCGCGACCCCTCAGGGGCGGTTACGCGTCTCCGCGCCCATGTCGCTGGGGCTTGTGGCGGTCCAGGAAGCGTTGCTGTCCTTCTGCAAGGCCTATCCCGAAATCATCCTCGACCTTCATATGAGCGACGCCATGGTGGATGTGGTGGGCGAGGGGTTTGACGCTGCGATCCGGGGCGGCGTGTTGCCCGATTCCAGTCTGAAGGCCCGCAAGCTGATGGATATCAACCATGTGGTGGTCGCGACCCCGGACTATCTGGCGCGTAACCCCGCCATCACCCGGCCCGAGGATCTGAACGCCCACGATGCGCTGGTTTTCTCTGGCGTCATCGAGCCCCAGACTCTCTACAGTTTCCGACGCGGCGATGAGCTGGTGCAGGCTCAGCTCAGAACGCGCTTCCGGGTCAATAACTCGCTGGCGGTGAAGGCGGCAGTGCTGGCGGGGCTGGGTGTCGCTTCCCTGCCCAATATCTACGTCCGTCAGGAACTTGAGAGCGGGTCGCTGGTGCAGGTCCTTGCGGACTGGCGCGGGTCAGAGCGCGGCCTGTATGTGGTCTATCCCGAACAGCGCGAGATGTCGCGAAAGCTCCGGGCCTTGCTGGACCATCTCAGCGCCGCCTTCAAGCAGGCGGGCTGATGCTCATAGTTTCTTTTGGCGAAAATATTATTTCAAAAACTGGCCGATTATTCGCGATTGATGAAGGCTCTATCTGTCGCCCGTCTTGAAACGGGAGGCCCTCATGCAGGTTCAAATCGCAATCGTCTATCACTCCGGCTACGGCCATACTCAGGTTCTGGCCCAATCAGTCGCGCGGGGCGCTGAAGCGGGCGGCGCCGATGTAGCGCTCATTCAGGTGACCGAGATCACCGAGGCCGACTGGGCGGTGCTGGAGCGGGCGGACGCCATCATCTTCGGCTCCCCCACTTATATGGGCGCCGTGTCCGGCCCCTTCAAAATCTTCATGGATCAAAGCTCGGCGGTGTGGATGCAGCGCGGCTGGGCGGACAAGCTGGCGGCGGGCTTCACCGTGTCCGGCTCCATGGCGGGCGACAAGTTCGCCACCTTGAGTCAGCTGTCCACCCTTGCCGCCCAGCACGGCATGCTGTGGGTCAGCCTCAACCAGATGCCGGGCAACAACCTGTCCACCGCCAGCGCGGATGATCTGAACCGGGTCGGGGCCTCGCTGGGTGTGATGGCCCAGGCCAATAATGATCAGGGACCGGACCTCGTGCCGCCCAAGGCTGACCATCTGACAGCGGAGAAGCTGGGGGAACGGGTGAGTCGATTGGCGCTCCGGTTCCGTTTGGGTCAACCAGCATCGGCCTAAGATCACGACTCTCGGGCGCTCATGCCCCTGAAACTGGCATGAAATGACCTCAACATGTCTGGATTTGCGCTTCCCCTCAGGATTGCGCCAATCCAGACTGAGCAAAAAATGGGGTCATAATGCGTATTCTGGGATTTGGTCTGGCCGGTCTGGCCCTGATTGCTGCTCTGGTCTGGGCGGTGTTTTTCAAATGGCCATCAGCGTTGACCGGGACATCGGTCGAATCTGCAGTGCTGATTTCCGATGTCCGGCTTGTGTCGATGGTTCCGGGCGCCGCCGAGGTCGAGCCCCGTCGCGATGTGCTGGTGCTGGATGGCGTCATCGCCGCCATCACTGATCACGGCGCGCTGGAGGGCGACCCCCGGCTTGAGGGCGCGCTGCGCGTGGACGCGGCAGGGCAGACGCTGCTGCCGGGCCTGATCGACGCCCATGTGCATGTCTGGGATGTGCCCGAGCTCGCCGCCTATCTCACTCATGGCGTCACAACGGTGCGCAATCTGTCCGGTCTTGAAGTGCATCTGCGCTGGGCGGACAAGATCGAGCGCGGCGCCCTCCTGGGCCCGACGCTTCTGACCACCGGGCCGATCCTGAACTCCCCCGGTCCCAACGCCCAGTCCAACCATGTGCTGGTGATGACCGGGGATGAGGCCCGCGCCGCCGTGCGTCGTCAGCATGAGCAGGGCTTTGAGCATCTGAAAGTCTATTCCAACCTGTCCGAAGACGCCTATCGCGGGGTTCTGGACGAGGCGCGCGCGCTGGGTATGACCGTCTCCGGCCATACGCCTGAAGGCGTACGCGAACCCGGCATTCCGCTGGAACGCGACTTCCTGATCCCGTTTGTGAGCGTGCTGGATGATGGTTTCCTGACCATCGAGCACACCGAATCCATTGTCTGGCATGGTCTGCGCGACCGGCTGAACGCAGAACGGATGCAGTCGCTGGTGGATGAGATGGCGGCGGCGGGCGTGGTGGTGACGCCCACCCTGATCGCCCATGACAATCTGGTGCGTGTGGCGGAAAGCGATGGCGCCTATCTTCAGCGCGACGGCGTTGAGGCGATGAACCCGCTGTATGTGAAGGTGGATGCGGGCGTCTACGAGTTCTGGTCCGGGCAGGACCCGGCGTTCCGGGAAGAGGCGCGGCGTCAATTCTATCGCCAGGCCACGGGCCAGATGCATGAGGCGGGCGTCACCCTGATTGCGGGCACGGATGCGGGCATTTTCACCAATCTTCCAGGCCGCTCGCTGACGCGAGAGCTCGAATTGCTCGTTCTCTCCGGCCTGACCCCGTATGAGGCGCTGCAAGCGGCTACGGTGACGCCGGCGGGGGTTTTCGGGCTTGAGGACCGGGGCATGATCGCGCCGGGCCTGCGCGCCGATCTGATCCTCGTCTCAAGCGACCCGCTCAGCGATATTTCCAGCGTGGAGTATCCCACGGCTGTCATGGCCAACGGCGTCTGGCTTGACCAAGGTGATCTTCAGCGCCTGGATGCGGTCAGTCGTCAGGGTTCCCTGCCGCGCAGCGTCCTGAACGCCCTGCCGATCCTTCTGGGCGCCCAATAGCGCGTTTGGCGGGATTTGCGTTTTTTCCGGCCTTACGGTTTTTGCGAAAGGGCGCAATATCCGCCGCATGAACACAAGAGCTGACCCTACCGCCGCCGACACGCCCCTCATCCATGTGGTGATGGTGGCTTACCCTGACGCCCATGTGCTCGACATCACCGGGCCGATGGAGGTGCTGTCCGGCGTCAAGCTGTTCAAGGATGGCGGCGTGGGCGGCTATGAGCTGACGCTGGTCGCCGCTGATCCGACGCCGATCCGCACTACGTCCGGCCTGTCGCTTGTGCCGGACATGACGTTCGAGCAAGTGCGAGACAGCGGCTTGCCGGTAGATGTGCTGATGATCGCCGGCGGGCACGGCACTCAGGCCGCGCTCAAGGATCAGCGCCTGATGGACTTTGTCCGCTGGGCGGATGGCGAGGCGGAGCGGGTGATTTCGATCTGCACCGGCTCCTTCATCCTGGCCGAGCTGGGAGTGCTCAATGGCCGGCGCGCCTCCACCCATTGGTGGTGGTGCCCGGTGATGGCGAAGCGCTATCCGCAGATCGATCTGGACTCTGATGCGATCTATGTGCGCGACGGCAAGTACTGGACGTCTGCGGGCGTGACTTCGGGCATGGATCTGGCGCTGGCGCTGGTGGAGGCGGACTGGGGCCATGACATGGCGCTCAAGGTCGCGCGCTATAATGTCATGTACATGATGCGGCCGGGCGGACAGGCCCAGTTCAGCGCCCAGCTGGTGGCCCAGCAGGTCGATGACGGCCCGATCAACCGTACGCTCCAGTATATTCTGGCGAATTTGACTGACGAGTTGAGCGTGACCCAGCTGGCGCATTTCGCCTGCATGTCCGAGCGCAGCTTTGCGCGCAAGTTCAAGAGCGAGACCGGCCAGACGCCCGCCACCTATGTGGAGCAGGCGCGGCTTCAGGATGCGCGGGTCAGGCTCGAACAGACTGACGACAGTATTGATGTCATCGCGCTCAAGTCAGGCTTTGGCGCCGCCGAGCGTATGCGCCGGGCGTTTCACAAGCATCTCGGCGTCACGGTGCGCGAATATCGCGAGCGCTTCCGGCCCGCACGCGCCCGAACGGCGGAGGCCTGAGTAGATGTCAGAGGTCATGACCGTGGGCGACGCGGGTTTCCGCCCACATGTTCGACCAGTCGCGCAGGGCGTAGAGCACCGGGCCCAGCTCCTCGAGCAGGGCGGTGGGCTTGTAGCCTTCATCAGTGCTTTCCAGCAGCAGCGTGTCTTTGAGAAGCGCAAGGCGCTGGTTGAGGACGGTCGGAGAGATTTCGTCACAGCGGGCGCGCAGCTCGCGAAAGGTCAGCGGGCCGTCGCGCAATTCCCAGATGATGCGCAGGACCCATTTCTGACCCAGGACTTCAAACAGGGCCATCACGGGGCGCGAGGATTCGGTCAGTTTCGCCACAATCTCTCCTCGAAATGGTCACTTGCGCTACGGAAAGCGTAGCGATAAATCTTGCTACACAATACGTAGCGCTTGCCGCCCGGATTTGAAGGGCGGCGTCTACAAAAGGGGGCATCGTCCCCGCTGGTTGGTCAACCCTTCCGCCTGAACACGGGAAAACCCGGTCGGCGGATACTGCAGGAGACGCCACAATGGCGCACAGGGCAGTTCGGGCGATGTTTGCGCCCCTTATCCAGCTGACGACAACGCCGCCCGGCGTTGCGCATGCCGTGTCCGGCCCGCCGATGATCGGCCCGGACAGCTAACTGACGCTGCGCGGTTCGCGCGGCCCAAGATCCGGGTCCGGACAGGCGGGCCCTTCCTCAGGAGAGAAACATGAAACGCAGTTTGACTGCGCGCACGGCTCTGTGCGCGTTGCGGGGCGGGTGCGCCCTTATGGCCGGGGGGTTTGCGGCGCTGGCGCTGGGCGGGGCGAGCTACGCCAAACCCGGTGACGGGAACTGGTACTTCTTCGGCGACAGCTCGACGGGCCAGGGCAATCACGCCGCCCTGCTGGACCAGCGCGGCGAGACCGAGTTCCCCTATTCGGCCAATAACGGCTTCCGCCGTCTGTCCAATGGCCTGGTCTGGTCAGAAATGATGGGCCGGGACGTGGACATCTTCCTCGACCCTGATCGCGACAGCGCCAATGTGAATTTCGCCTTCTCGGGCGCACACATCACCGCGAGCGGCGATCTGGCCGAATTCGGCCTTTATACGGGCGTTCAGGTCCAGACCGCGATCTTTGCGGACATGGTTGCGGCGGGCGACACCGAGGTGGGCGCAGACGATGTCGCCTTCATCATGGCGGGCGCCAATGATCTGATGGACCGCGCCGCGGCGGGTGAAGCGTTCGACACGATCATCGCGGATATCGCCGAGGCGGGCGCAGACAACATCACCACGCTGGGCGCGCTGGGTGTGAAGACCGTGCTGATGGCGGAAGTGCGCCCGATCAAGTTCGCGCCGCTGGTGCGCGGGGATGCGGATGCGCAAGCCGCCTTCGCCGAGGCCGTGGACGCTGCGAATGTCGCCCTGTTTGATGCGGCGGTCGCTGCCGCGGACGAAGCGGGCGTCAATCTGGTGACGGTGCGGGACGAGGCGTTCATCACCTATATCCGCGACAATGCCGCGGCGCTGGGCTTCGATGAGGTCGATCGCGAATGCTATCTCGATACCGATGACAGCGTCTGCGCGCCCGATCTGGCGGGGCAGAACCGCTATCTGTTCCTGGATGATCTGCACTTCACCGAAGCCGGCCAGCTTTTGACCGCGCAATGGTGGCAGGCGACTTTGGCGGGCGCGAATGGCGAGGCCGCGCGGCCTGTGCTGATGCTGCCGTCTCTCGTCGCTGCGGGTCTTGAGATGAGTGAGCAATCGGTCTGGGCGGGCGCCCGTCAGGGGCCGGGCGTGTTTGGCGACATGGTCTATCGTGACGCCGAGTTCGATTTTGACGGCCTGTCCGCAGATGTCCGCCTGAAAGGCGTCAGCATGGGCGGCGCCTATCGCCTGACCGACGTGTTCAGCGCCGGCGCCGCCTTGCGGTATGACGATGCCGACATCCGCTTCGCCAACGGGGATCGTCAGGACTATTCAGCGACCACGCTGACGGGTTTCCTGCGTTATGCCGAGGACGATTACGGCCTGACCGCAGCGGTCAACCATAGCTGGCTCGATTTCGAGGATGGCGTGCGCCAGACCGGGGTTCAGGGATTGTCCGCCCGCACCGGCTTTGACGGCGAAGCCTGGCAGGCGAGCCTTCTGAGCGATGCGGCCTATGAATGGGGCCCGCTGGACCTTCAGGTCAGCAACTCCCTGCAATATGACGCGATCCGCATCGAAGGCGCGGCGGAGACCGGCGCGACCGGTCTGGCGCTAAGCTATGGCGATCAGTCGCTGAACACCTGGCGCTTTGACACCCATCTCGATGTGCGCATGGACGGCTGGCGTGTGTCGGACACTGTCACCATCGCCCCTGTGGGCGCTGTGGGCTGGACCTGGCACAGCAATGCCGATCACGCGCTGGTTTCCCAGCTCATCGACAACTCGGCGAACCCGGTGACGCTGTTTGGCGAAGGCCTGGCCGAGAACAGCTTTGAGACCCGACTGGGCCTTGAAGCCCGGATCGCCGAACGCTTCACCGCCGGGCTCAGCTATGGCCGCGGCTGGGGCGATGACCGCCAGTCTGATGACCAGGTCGCTCTGACCCTGCGCGCGCGCTTCTGATCCTGAACCCCCAAGAACAACAAGAAAGGAAACTCCCCATGAAACCGATTGTTCTGATGACCGTGATTGCGTCCGGCCTGATGGTCACCGCCTGCGCCGGCGGCGGCGCGGACTACGCCCCGATCGTGGATGGCCCGCGCTCGGCGGCCTATGAGGCTGATCTTCAAGCCTGTCAGGCGCTGGCGCGTGAGCGGGCTTACCTGAACTCCGAAACCCGCACCTCCATGGCGGTGGGCGCCGGGATTGGCGCCCTGGCGGGCCTTGCGGATGACGATGTGAACGACACCGAAGGCGCGATTGCCGGCGCCCTTGTGGGCGCGGCGGTCGGCGGGGTGAGCGGCTCGCTCGAAACCCGTGACGAACGCCGTCAGATGGTGGTCGAGTGCCTGCGCATGCGCGGTCACCGCGCTGTGGGCTGATCCATCATCTCCATCGGGAAGGCGCATCTCTCCAGCGCCTTCCCGATAGGCCTGAATTCGCCGAATAAACTGACGCGGAGGGCGGGAAAGCCGCCGCCGCATCTTGCTCAAGCAGCGGGCCGCTGATACGCAATCAGCATGGCTCGTTCGACGATTATTTCACCCTCGATTCTTTCCGCTGATTTCGCCCGGCTGGGAGACGAGGTCAAAGCCATCGACGCCGCTGGCGCCGACTGGATTCATATTGACGTGATGGACGGGCATTTCGTGCCCAATCTGACCATTGGCCCGGCAGTGGTGAAAGCCCTGCGGTCCTGGTCTGATCAGCCCTTCGACGTGCACCTGATGATCTCGCCGGTGGATGCGTATATCGCCGATTTCGCCGAGGCGGGTGCGGACATGATCACCGCCCATCCCGAGGCGGGGCCACACTTTCACCGCACCGTGCAATCAATCAAGAGCCATGGCGTGAAGGCCGGGGCGGCGCTCAATCCGGGCTCGTCTCTGGACATGATCGACTATGTGCTCGACGAGCTCGATCTGGTGCTGATCATGAGCGTCAATCCCGGCTTTGGCGGCCAAAGCTTCCTGACCTCCCAGCTGCGCAAGATCGAATCCCTGCGCAAGACCATCGAGCGGCGGGGTCTGGATACGCTGATCGAGGTGGATGGCGGGGTGAACCCGCAAACCGCCCAGCACTGCATCAATGCAGGGGCGGACGCGCTTGTGGCGGGCTCGGCTGTCTTCAAGGGCGGCCCGGACGCCTATGCGGGGAACATTTCCGCGCTGCGGGGCGTTTGAGGCCTTGATGAAACGCCAGCCCAGGACCCGAGAGATCGCCGCCGCTCTGGCGTTGCGCGGTCGTCGGGAAATGTCAGACCTTCTCAATGCGGCTCCGCCCTATCGCATGCTGACCCAGAGCCAGCGTGCGCCTGAAGGGCTGACGGTCCGTCCCAAGGGGCTGATCAAGGGCGACAAGGCGCATGGCGCGGCCCTGCTGGGCGGGCGCTTCGCGCTGGCGGGCGAGATGCTGGAAGTGTCCGAAGAGGATTCGGTCTGGGACCGCACGGCGCCGTCCAAGCGCTTTGCTGAACGCTTGCACCGGTTTGACTGGCTGGCCGATCTTCTGGCGGTCGAGGACCCTGAAGCGCCCGTCATGGCGCGCAAGCTGGTCGATGACTGGCTGGCGCGGTTCGGCAGCTGGAACTGGTTCAGCTGGGAGCCGCACGTCCTTGAAGGCCGGCTGTGGGCCTGGATGCTGGCCAGCGATACGGTGTTCGGCGCCGATGACGCCGAGACTCCCAAACGTCTGAAATCCGCTGTCCGGCAAACCCTCCGGCTTTCTCGCTGCCTGTCGCTGATGCCGCAGGACAAGGCGCGCCTGTTTGCCGCGATCACGTTGCGGCTGGCGGCCCTGACGCTGGACCTGCCGGCCAAGCTGCAGACCCAGGCCCAGAGCGCGCTTGATCGCGAGCTGACCAGCCAGATTCTGCCCGATGGCGGGCATGCCAGCCGCAATCCGCGCGTCGCTGCAGACGCCCTGATCGCGCTTGTGGTGCTCGACAAGGCCGCAGACGCCCGGGGCGTCACCCTGTCCACTGAAGTCAGCCGGGCCATGGACCGCACGGCGGCCTTTATCCGCTTCTGCCGCATGCCCGGCGGCGGGTTGACGGTGTTTCATGGCGGGGATGAAGGGGATTCCCGGGCCATCGAGACCGCGCTCAAGCATGTGGGCGGTGGTCAGGGCCGTGGCTTCAATGTCGCCCCGCATAGCGGTTTCAACCGCGTGGAAGCGGGCGGCGCCGTCCTGATCATGGATTCCGCAGGTCCGCCTGGTGGTCCGCATTCCGCTGATGTTCACGCCAGCGCCCTGGCGTTCGAATTCGCGGCTCCGGGCGGGCGGCTGGTGGTCAATTGCGGCTGGTCTGAAGACCAGCCCCGCACCTGGCGTGAAGCTGTGCGCGCGACCGCGGCGCATTCCGCCCTGACGCTTGAAGAGACTTCTTCCACAAGGCTGGTGGCGAAGGGTTGGGCTCGCGCCCTTCTGGGACCGCGCGTCGCCGCCGGGCCCGAGCCGGTCAAGGCGCGACGCAATGAGGAAGATCTCGGCGTCTGGCTGGAAGCCAGCCATGAAGGCTATCGGCGCCAGTTCGGATTGTCGCTGCGACGGCGCTTGTTCCTGGCCTCTGATGGCGGGGATCTGCGTGGCGAGGACAGCCTGTATCGCCCGGTCGAGGATGGCGCGCCGGACAATCCCGAGCTGCGCTATCGCTTCTCCATCCGCTTCCATCTGCATCCCAGCGTACGTGCTTCTCTTTCAAGGGATTCCTTGAGCGCACTTCTGGTTGCGGGTAATGGTGATGGATGGCGTTTCCGGACCGATGGGGGACCTGTGCGCCTGGAGCGATCCGTCTATCTGGCGGCGGGGGGCAAGCCTGAACGTTCGACCCAGCTTGTGGTGTCTGGCGAAGCGGAGCCTTATGGAGGCGGCGAACGGCCGCCAAACCGGGTCAGATGGGCGTTTCAGCGCTTGGGCCGCGTAGGTGCGGCGGGATGAACAGGGCAGGCTGGAAGGCGGCGACATGAGCAAAAACGCCAAAGAGGATCTGCGTCTGTCTCCGTCTAACGGCATCGCGCTGACGACCGTCCTGGTTTTGTTTTACGACACGCTTGCAGCGGCGGCGGCCATGTTCGCCAGCCTGATGCTCCGCTACCATTTCAGCGAATACAGCGTGCCGCCCGGCGCGCTTGAATACATGGCGCCCGCCGTGTTCGCGCCCATCAGCGCCGCAGTCTTCCTGGGGCTGGGCGTGCATCGGGGCCTGTGGCGGCACATGTCCATGCCGGACCTTTTGCCGATCGTGCAGGCGGTGCTGCTGTCGCATCTGATCTTCCTGCCCGTCTTCTTTGCGATGAACCGGCTTGAGGACTTCCCGCGTTCGACCTTCGCCATCTCGGCCCCGCTTCTGATCCTGTTGCTGGTCGCGCCCCGCGTTGCGGCGGCGGCCTGGCGGTCCGGCGATCTCAGATCTCTGGTCCAGCGCGGAGATGAAAGCGCCCCTATGGCGGTTCTGGTCGGCGCGCGCGAGCATCTCGCGGATGTGCTCAAGGCGCATTTGCGCCGGGCGTCCGGCCCCAGCTTCCGCTTCCGCGCGCTTGTGGAGACCGAAGGCACGGCGGGCGGTCGCGCGCTTTACGGCATCCCGATCGAGGGCGGCCCGGACAAGTTGACCCGTGCCGTACTGCGTGTGAAGCGGCAGGCGGGTGATGGCGCGGTCCGCATTGTGCTCGCCGACCCCAATCCGGACGCGGCGCTTGTCAATGAAGTGGCGCGCGTGGCGGGCCGCACTGGCGTGCAGTTGAGCCGGGCCCGGGGCGGCAATGGCGTGCGCGCTTTCACGTCAGTCGAGGCGTCCGACCTTCTGGCCCGTCCTCCGCGCGCCCTGTCGCGGGACGGCGCCCGTCGCCTGATCGCGGGCAAACGGGTGCTGGTGACGGGCGCGGGCGGCACGATCGGCTCCGAGCTGGTGCGTCAGGCTGCGGCTCTCAAGCCCGAGCGCCTGATCCTGCTCGATAGCGCCGAACCCAATCTCTACGAGATCGACATGGTGCTGCAGTCCATGCCCGAAGCGCCCAGCTGGCGTTCGGTGCTGGGCGATATCAAGGACCGCAAGGGCCTTGAAGTGCTGATGGCTGAGGAAAAGCCTGAAGTCGTCCTTCACGCCGCCGCGCTCAAGCACGTGCCGCTGATGGAGGAGAACGTCTCCGAAACCGTGCGCACCAATCTCATGGGCACGCGCAATGTGGTTGAGGCCGCAGCGGCGGCGGGCGTTGACGCCGTGGTGTCCATCTCCACCGACAAGGCGGTGGATCCCAGCTCGATCATGGGCGCCAGCAAGCGCGCGGTTGAGCTCTATCTGGCGGCGGCCGCTGACAAGGTCGAGCCCATGAAGCTCGCCTCGGTGCGGTTCGGCAATGTGCTGGGTTCGGCCGGATCGGTCGTGCCCCTGTTTGAACGTCAGATCGCCCAGGGCGGCCCTGTTACTGTCACCCATGAAGAGACCACGCGCTATTTCATGACCGTGGAAGAGGCGGCAGGCCTGGTGCTGGAAGCGGGCGCGCAAGCGGGCGCGGTCGGCCTTGAAGGCGGCGACATCTTCTTGCTGGACATGGGCGAGCCGGTGCTGATCTCGCGTCTGGCGCGCCAGCTGATCCGTTTGCGCGGGCTGGAGCCCGAGCGCGATGTGCAGATCATCTATACGGGCATGCGTCCGGGCGAGAAGCTGCATGAATCGCTCACGCATGCCTTTGAACGGGTGTCGCCTGCGGGCCCGGCCGGGGTGATGCGCATCCAGACGCCGGATCTGGACCTGTCGCGCGTTGAGTCTGCGCTTGAGCAACTGGTCGCCGCGGCGCAGCGTCGCGATGACGATCAGGTCCGCAATCGGTTAAAACTGGTCATCGAGGCAGGATGGCCCGAAGGCGTGGCGGCGTTCAGTCAGACGCTTCCCGCCGCGCGTGACGCGTGATAAGGGGCCGTCTTCGTTCCTGGCGCAGCTAGGTTGGCGCCGTATGGGAGGACGTTTCCATGGATAATTCCGGCCTTGCCCCGCTCAAGCGGGCGCTGATTTCCGTTTCTGATAAAACCGGTCTCGCCGAACGCGCCGCCAAGCTGGCGGAAGCGGGCGTCGAGCTTCTGTCCACCGGCGGTACGCTGCAGGCTTTGCGCGACGCCGGACTGGACGCCCGTGACGTCTCCAGCGTCACTGAATACCCCGAAATGATGGATGGCCGGGTCAAGACCCTGCATCCGCGCATCCATGGCGGTCTTCTGGCCCGTCGGGACAAGGAAGATGATCTGGCGGCCATGGCCGAGCACGGCATTCCCCAGATCGACCTTCTGGTCGTCAATCTCTACCCGTTCGAGGAAACCGCTCGGTCCGGCGCCGATATCGACGCCTGCATCCAGAAGATCGATGTGGGTGGTCCGGCGATGATCCGCGCCGCGGCGAAGAACCACAATTACGTGGCCGTCTGCACCGACATGCGCGATCTCGACAAGGTGCTTGAATCCATGAGCGCCAATGAGGGCCAGACCACGCTGGCGATCCGCCGCCATCTGGCCGCCAAGGCGTTTGCCCGCACCGCCGCCTATGACAGCGCCATCGCCGCCCGGTTTGAACCGGAAGTCGAAAAGCCCGCCCATAGCTGGTTCACCATTGGCGGCCGCCGCCTTGAAAAACTGCGCTATGGTGAAAACCCGCATCAGGATGCGGCGCTTTATGAAGCCGCCGAACAGCGTCCGGGTGTGGTCACCGCGCGCCAGATCCAGGGCAAGGCCCTGTCCTACAACAATATCGCCGATGCGGACGCCGCCTTCGAACTTGTCAGCGAGTTTGATCCTGAAGACCGCGCCGCTGCTGTGATCATCAAGCACGCCAATCCGTGCGGCGCTGCGGCGGCGGACGATCTCGCCACGGCCTATGAGCGCGCCTTTGCGGCGGACCCGATCTCGGCCTTTGGCGGTATTGCAGCCTTCAACCGCACGCTTGACGCCAAGACCGCTGACGCGATCACCAAGATCTTCACCGAGGTCGTGATCGCGCCGGATGCGGACGAAGCCGCGCTCGACATCCTGTCAGCGAAAAAGAATGTGCGCGTGCTGCTGACCGGGGCCCTGGCCGATCCCACCCAGCCGGGCTGGACCACCAAGGCGGTCGCAGGCGGTCTGCTGGTGCAGGAGCGCGATACCGGACACATCCTGCCGTCTGACCTCAAAGTGGTGACCAAGCGCGCCCCGACCGAGGAAGAGCTGGCCGATCTGATGTTCGCCTGGCGCGTGGTCAAGCACGTCAAATCCAATGCCATCGTCTTCGCCAAGGGCGGCACGACCGCCGGTGTCGGCATGGGCCAGACCTCGCGCGTGGAAGCGGTGCGGCTCGCCGCCCGCAAGGCCGAGGACGCCGCCAAGGAAAATGGCTGGGACGCGCCGCGTACGGCGAACTCCGCCTGCGCCTCTGACGCGTTCTTCCCGTTCCCGGACGGGCTTCTGGAAGCGGCCAAGGCGGGCGCCCGCTGCATCATCCAGCCGGGTGGTTCCGTGCGCGATGAAGACGTGATCGCGGCGGCTGACGAAGCGGGCCTGGCGATGGTCTTCACCGGCATGCGCCATTTCCGTCACTAGACTCTTCATGTTTGACCCTGATCCTGATGGGCTTAGTCATGAAGACGAGGCCATCAGGGTTGGGTGTGTGACATGGATATGCTGATCCAGGTTCTGGCGATTGCGGGGGCGGGCGTGTTCGCCTTCGCCCTCTATATCGCCTGGTCGCTGTATCGGCGATTGCGCGGCCAGCATATGGCGCGCAAGCCCTTTGCAGACCATGTCGCCTTCATGGAGCCCTATGTTCGGGTGTCCTACCCGCCCGGCGACGGGCCGTTTCCGGCCGTCTTGCTGTTTCATGGCTGCGGCGGGGTGCGTCAGGTCACCGAGAACTACGCCGCCCTGGCCGTGAAGTCGGGCGTGGCTGCCGTGATCGTGGACAGTCTGCGCGCCCGCACTATCAGTTATGAAGAGGCGCTGGCCCAGGTCTGCACCGGGCGCAAGCTGTGGGGGCGTGAGCGCGCAGCGGATGTCTACGCCGCGCTCGAACTGATCCGGCAGGACAGGAAGATCGTTTCAGACAAACTGGCGCTGGCGGGCTGGAGCCATGGCGGATGGACGCTGCTGGATGCGTTGACGCTGGCGCAGATGAAGCTGCCGCCCGACGGATTGTCAGATGCGCCTGAAGAACCGTTCAAGGGCGTGACGGGCGTATTTCTGATCTATCCCTATGTCAGCGGACCCTCTCTGGCGGTGCGCAATGACTGGCTGCCGGACATGCCGATCGAGGGCGTGCTGGTGGAACGCGATTCCATGGCCAGCGAAGCGGACGCCTCGGTCGTTTTCAGCCGTGCGCGCCAGCACGGCGCGCCGGTCAGCTGGTCGGTGCTGGGCGGGGTCACCCATGCGTTTGACGAACCCGACCATCATCCGGACTCAACCTTGCGCTATGACGCGCAGGCCACCGGGGAGACCGAAGGGCGGTTCATGGACTTTCTCAAACGCCGTCTTTAGTCACACTTGCGTCATGGATATTCGTATTCGGCGTGAAATCGCGTTCATGCGTGGATGCGCATCAGGGCTCAATGTTTGAGCGTGTCACGAGCGGATGTGCTCTCAGCCCTTGAAATATCAAGTAATTTGATCGCCTCGCCGGGGCGGGGTCGCAGACGATTTGAATGGTTTACACATATTACCCATTGGCGCCTCAGTGCTTTGTACTTTCGTCTAAGCCCTATAAAGTCCTGAACCAACAATCAGACCTAACCAACGCAAGGGGAGCGGCGTGGGCGATCTATTTTCCGGCCTGGACGGGCTAATCAACAACGTCTCCAATTTCATCTGGGGCGGCACCTGGGGCGACGCTCAAGTGCTGCCGCTGGGTTTCCTGGCGGTCGTGCTTCTGGGCACGGGCCTGTACTACATGATCCGACTGGGCGGACGCCCGATCCTGCGGTTCTTCCCGGCTCTGAAAGAGCTGTGGGCGGGCCGCAAATCACAGGGCGAGGATGGCGACATCACCCCGTGGCAGGCGCTGTCGACGGCGCTGTCGGGGCAGGTGGGCACGGGCAATCTTGCCGGTGTGGCGACCGCCATTTCGCTGGGTGGTCCCGGCGCGATCTTCTGGATGTGGATCACCGCGCTTCTGGGCATGGCCTGCGCCTTCGCTGAATCCAGCCTGGCGGTGAAGTATCGCGAAACCCACCCCGATGGCCGCATCCATGGCGGTCCGATGTTCTACATCAAGAACGGCCTGAACAAGGGCCGTGCCGGCTTTGGCGGCTGGTTCGGCTGGCTGGCCATGCTGTTCTGCATCGGCACCCTGATCTCGGCGGTCGCGACGGGCGGCATGATCCAGGCGAACTCCATCACCGAATCCGTGATCCAGACCGGCAATGAGCTGAACTTCGCCATCCCCACCTGGGGCGTGGGCCTGGTTCTGGCGGCGCTGGTGTTCCTGGTGATCGTGGGCGGCATCAAGTCCATCGGCTCTGTGGCCGGCAAGGTCGTGCCCTTCATGGCGCTGTTCTATGTGGCCGTGGCCTTGGTCGTCATCATCATCAATATCGTTCACGTGCCCGAGGCCTTCGGCCTGATCTTCAGCCACGCCTTTGGCTGGCATGAAGCGGTTGGCGGCGCGGCCGGCTATGGCGTGATGCAAGCGGTGCGCTACGGCGTGGCGCGCGGCCTGTTCTCCAACGAGGCCGGTCAGGGCTCCGCCCCGATCGCGCACGCAGCGGCCCAGACCAAGAGCCCGGTGGCCCAAGGCGAGATCGCCATGATCGGCGTCTTCATCGACACCATCGTGATCTGCACCATGACCGCGCTCGTGATCCTGGTGGCGGAAGGCTCTTACCCGGCGGAAGGCGGCGGCGTCGTCTCCTACGCCTGGCAGTCCTCGCTGAACTCGTCCGCCATCACCACGGCGGCGTTTGCGAGCGCCATTCCGGGCGGTCAGTTCGTGATCACGGTGGCGCTGGCGCTGTTCGCCTTCACCACGATCATCGGCTGGTCCTATTACGCCCAACAGGCGGCGAGCTATCTGTTCGGCGACTGGGTGACCAACATCATCCGCTATGTGTGGGTGCTGATCGTCTTTGCAGGCTGTCTGGTGATCGACACCGTCACCCTGTGGCGCTTTGGCGATATCGCGAACGCCTCCATGGCCTTCCCGAACCTCATCGCCATCCTGCTGCTGTCGGGGGCTGTCGCCACGATGGCGCGTGAAGCCGACGACAAGGTCAAGCGCGGAGAATCGATCATCTAGGGATCGGCTTCGTTCTGAAATGTGAAACCCCCGGCGCTTGGCGTCGGGGGTTTTGTTTTGCGGGAAGTCAGGCCTGAGACGTTGCCCGGACCAGGCGCAGCCGGCGCAGCGCTTCAATCACCACAAGGCCAAGGCCGATCCCGACAAGATCAGCCAGAATGTCGGCGAGGGACGCCGTCCGTCCCAGACGGCTCAGCCCCTGCGCCAGCTCGATCAGGATCCCGAACAGCGTCAGGCAGAGCACAAACGTCAAACGCCGGGCGGACGGCCAGCTCCAGTGCGCCAGTACGGTCAGCACCAGGAAGGCGAAGAGGTGCTTGATCTTGTCCACGCCCAGAAAGACCGGCGTCACGTCTCCGGACGGCATCAGCGCCAGTGTGAATATCACCAGACAGGCCGCCAGCAACAGGATGCGCGCCTGCACCGGGCTGAGCAGCAAGGCTTGCAGCCAGGGGGCGGGCTTCTTACCGTCGCGCTGATTTTCCAAAGGCTCAGAGGCGCTCATGTCCACTCTTCTCACTGATCTCGACCGTCTGGCCGAACCCCGTCACGACTGGAGCCGCGACGAGGTTGCGGCAATCCATGACGCGCCGTTCAACGATCTGATCTTCGCCGCCCAAAGCCTGCACCGCCGGGGGCATCGCCCCAACACGGTGCAGAAGTCGCGCCTGCTGTCGATCAAGACCGGTGGCTGCGCGGAAGACTGCGGGTATTGCAATCAGTCCGCCCATTTCGACACGGGTCTTAAGGCCTCCAAGTTGATGGATCCCGAAGAGGTCGAAAAAAAGGCGTTGGAAGCCAAAGCTTCAGGCGCGACGCGGTTCTGTATGGGCGCAGCCTGGCGCGAACTCAAAGAGCGCGATGAACCCAAGATCCACGACATGATCCGCCGGGTGAAAGGGCTGGGGCTGGAGACCTGCATGACGCTGGGCATGCTGGGGGAGGGGCAGGCGGAGCGCCTCGCCGAGGCCGGGCTCGACTATTACAACCACAATCTCGATACCTCGCCGGAGTATTACGGCAAGATCATCACCACGCGCACCTGGGATGACCGCATTGATACGCTGTCCAAGGTGCGCGCGGCGGGGATGAAGACCTGCTGCGGCGGGATTATCGGCATGGGCGAGAGCAAGGACGACCGGATCGGGCTTCTGACCGAGCTTGCGCGCCTGCCGGTCCATCCAGAAAGCGTTCCGGTGAACCATCTGGTGGATGTGGAAGGCACGCCGCTTTCGGGCTCAGAAAGCCTGGATGGTCTCGATTTTGTGCGCGCCATCGCCACCGCCCGCCTGATCATGCCCAGGAGTGTTGTGCGCCTGTCAGCGGGCCGTGAGACCATGTCGCGAGAGCTTCAGGCGCTGTGCTTCCTGGCAGGCGCGGCGTCGGTGTTTGTGGGCGATGAGCTTCTGACCACCCCGAACCCGGATCAGACGACGGACGCCAGCCTCTTCCGCGATCTGGGGCTTGAAGGCGATGACGCGGCGCGTCAGGCGAACGCCTGAGGTTATTCCGCGCTAAGGGAGTGGCTGCCGGGGAGATCGAGCTCCGGCGCCGCTTCCGAGCTCGTCAGGCGCGGCAGGTGACAGGTCACGCGCGTGCCCTCGCCGGGTTCGCTTTCGAGCTCCACCCAGCCGCCATGCAGGCGGACGATGTCGTTGACCAGCGCCAGGCCCAGGCCTGCGCCGCCGCCATCGCCGCGTTCAAAGCGCTCGAAAATCTTCGCCTGTCGATCCGGCGCGATGCCGACGCCGTCATCAGCCACCCACACGGATACATCATCGCCGGCGACTTCGGCCCCCACTTCCACCGCGCCGCCCGGATTGACGTGATCCATGGCGTTGGTGAGCAGGTTGTAGATGACCTGTTTGAGGCGTTTGCCGTCGGCGCGGATCAGGGGCGTGCCTTCTTCGGCGTTCAGCGTCAGCTTGATGCCTGAATGCTCGGCGCGCGAGGCGATCAGCTCCATGGATTCTTCAGCCAGGGCGTGAAGGTTCACATCCCCAAGCTCCATTTCCAGCTGGCCCGCATCGATGGCGGCGATATCCAGAATATCGTCGATCAGCTTGCCCAGCTGCGCCGAGGCGGTCTGGATCGCGCCCATATGCTCTTTCTGGCGATCTGACAGATCACCCGCAAAACCACCCGCCAGCAGATCGGCATAGCCGTGGATCGTCGTCAGCGGCGTGCGCAGCTGATAGCTCACATGCTCGACGAACTCGGTCTTGATGCGTTCGGACGCTTCCAGCGCTTCGGCGCGGTCGCGCAGAGCGGATTCGATGCGGCGGCTGTCGGTGATGTCGTCCCATGCGATCAGGGTCGCGCCATCGGGCAGCGGACGGGTCAGCCAGGTCAGGACCGAATGGTCTGCGCGGCGGATCTCGCCGGTCATCGCCTTGCGCGATTCCGGGCTGGGATCGGTGATGCGCGCCTTGAGCTGGCCCCAGGCTTCGCCATTGTCGTAGAGCGGGGTGCAGGCGGTGACCAGCTCGTCAAAATGCACACCGTCGAGCCGTTCCGGATCGAGCTTCCAGAGGGTTTCGAACGCCGCATTGCGCAGCTTCAGCCGCCCGTCAGAGCCGAACACGGCGACCGCTTCATGCAGCTTGTCCAGCGTGGCGCGTTGCACCTTGAGCTGGGTGTTGTAGCGCGCCTGCAGGGACAGCTGGTCGGTCATGTCCTCGAAAATCACCAGCAGCCCGCCCATCGGGTGACGCTGGCGCGCCACGCGCAAGGTGCGACCGTCGGGCAGGGCCCACAGCTCGTCCGGTTCGGCGTCCTGGCTCGGCGCGGTTTCATAGCGCGACAGCTCGGCCTGACGCCAGGCGCTGTAATCGGCCTGTTCGGGCAGGCGGCGTTTCTCGCGCAAGCGATCCAGCAGCACGCCATGGGCCGGGCGATCATTGAGGAAGGCCTCTTCCACATTGAACATCTGGCTGAAGGCGCGGTTGTAGAAGACCAGCTTCTTGGCGCGATCGAAAATCGCCACAGCCTCGGTCATGTGATTGAGCGTCAGGTCATGGGCTTCGCGGAAGCGATTGAGCGCCGCCTTGGCTTCCTCACCATCAGTCACGTCCACGGCAAAGCCGGTCACCCCGCCTTGCACGGGATAGCTGGTGACGGACATCACCCGGCGCTGACCGGCCAGCACCACGCCACGGGCGCCGGTGCGGGGATCGCCGGAATTGAGGACGTCGCGGGCCTGTTCGCCCAGGGTGGGCTCGAGAAGCAGCTGGCGTTCGATCACGTCCGCCACATCAGCCGCCTCAACGGCTTTGACATAGGCGGCGTTGACCCAGTTGAGCTGGCCCTTGTGATCCATGCGCCAGGCGGGAACCGGGTTGCGGCCCATCATGTCCATGAACCCGATGGGATCATCATGGCTGATGTCTTCATCTGACGCGCCGTCGGAATGGCGCAAGGCGGTGTCGGTCAGCCAGATGACCAGCTGACGCCCGGCCGGGCGGCCATCCGCCTGGATTTTTCGGCCCGAGCGGCCGGTCAGGGTCAGCGAAAAGGGCTGGCCGTCCGCCATCAGGGCGCGGGCGCGATCCCGGAAGCTCACCGTTTCGCCAGAGGCGTTGCGGGCGCTGAATTCGGAAATGCTGTCGAGAATATCGGTCGCGATCTGCCCGTCGCCACCCGCAGACTGGCTCAGCTCGGCGAATTGCAAGAGCGAGGCGAGGGCGGCGGGAGAGCCATAAAGCTTGGGCGCGGACCAGTGTTCCGCGTCAGACGGGGGCGGGGCGTCCCAGACGACCACCACGCCCGGATGGGCGGCGAACAGGCTGGTATTGCGCTCGGCGCGGTCTTCAGCCGCCAGAAGGCGCTCACGCCACAACTTGCGGGCCTTGCGGGCGCCCGCGGTCAATCGATAGGCCCAGACAGAGGACGCCAGAGCGAAGGCGACCGAGCCGCCGGTGACGATGAGTGTGGCCAGTTGTACCGGTTCGGCTGCGGTCATGACGCGCCTTTTCCCCATTTGCCTGGTGCGCCATCCCGCTGAAAACGCGCACACGTGCGAATCACATCTTACCGGAAGGTGAATTCAGACGCGATGGTCAGGGGATTTGGGAGCCGGAAATGTCCGTGCTCCACTGTGGACAAGGTCAATAAAGGCTTAAATTTCAATCAAAGTTGAATAATCGGATTCACCGAATCCGCACTTCGCCTTGGGTGAATTCAAACAGGACGACGCAGCCTTGCAGCCCCGCACCCTGGCTGAGCGGGGCAAAGCGCCAGTCCTCGACCGCGCGGCGGGCTTCGCGATCAAAGCTGCCGCCGGGCACGCCGCGTGCGATGGACACATTCGCCACCTCGCCCGCTTGCGTGACGTCAAACTGGACAATCGACCAGCCCTGCAGGCCGCGTGACCAGCCCCGTGCCGGATAGTCGGGCAGGCTGGCATTGATCGCCCTCAAAGGCTCGCCCGCGCACTCATCCGAGCTGGCGGCGCGCTCCACATTGGGCGGAATGGGCATGTCGGATGTGGCGATGAAGGGCTGAAGCCGCGGATCGGCCAGTGGATTGAGCTCCGGGCCCGAACCGCAGGCGGCGAGCGAGAGCGACAGGGCGAACAGGGTCGGGATCATGATCAGGCGCATGGCGGGCACAGTGCGGCGGGTGCGCGGGAAGGGCAAGGTAGAGAGACATGAAAAAACCCCGCCGGATCGCTCCGACGGGGTTTCTCATTTGGTCTGAAGCTAGCGCCTTGTCGTTCAGCCTGTTCGAACCGCAAAACCGGTTCCCACTTTTGCTGAACAGGCTTTCTAGTAGCGATAGTGCTCGGCCTTGAACGGGCCTTTCTGCTCGACGCCGATATAGTCGGCCTGTTCGGGCGACAGCACGCTCAGTTGCGCGCCCAGCTTTTCAAGGTGCAGAGCGGCGACTTTTTCATCCAGATGCTTGGGCAGGATGTAGACCTGGTTCTGGTATTGATCGCCACGGGTCCACAGCTCGATCTGGGCCAGCACCTGGTTGGTGAAGCTTGCAGACATCACGAAGCTGGGGTGACCATTGGCGTTGCCCAGGTTCACAAGGCGGCCTTCAGACAGAAGGATGATCTTGTGGCCTTCGGGGAACTCCACCATGTCGACCTGCGGCTTGACGTTGGTCCACTGGAAGTTCTTCAGCGCCTCGACCTGAATCTCGTTGTCGAAGTGGCCGATATTACACACGATCGCCATGTTCTTCATGGTGCGCATGTGGTCGATGGTGACGACGTCCTTGTTGCCGGTGGCGGTGACGACGATGTCGGTGTTCTTGATCGCGTCGTCCAGCTTGACGACGTCATAGCCGTCCATGGCCGCCTGCAGGGCGCAGATCGGGTCGATCTCGGTGACCGACACGCGGCAACCGGCGCTGCGCAGGGATTCCGCCGAGCCTTTGCCCACATCGCCATAGCCGCAGACGACGGCGGTCTTGCCAGCCATCATCACGTCGGTGCCGCGACGGATCGCGTCCACCAGGCTTTCACGGCAGCCATAACGGTTGTCGAACTTGGACTTGGTCACGGAGTCGTTGACGTTGATCGCCGGGAAGGCCAGCTCGCCCTTCTTGGCCAGCTGATACAGGCGCATCACGCCGGTGGTGGTTTCCTCGGACACGCCCTTGATGGCGGCCTTGGCTTTCGCGAACCAGCCCGGGGAGGCTTCCATGCGCTTCTTGATGGTCTGGAAGAGATAGCCTTCCTCTTCCGATTTCGGCTCGCCCAGGAAGCTGGCGTCGGCCTCGGCCTTCTCGCCCAGCTGCAGATACATGGTCGCGTCGCCGCCATCATCCAGGATCATGTTGGCGGTTTCACCGTTCGGCCAATGGAAGATGGCGTCGGCGAATTCCCAGTATTCTTCCAGCGTCTCGCCCTTGTAGGCGAAGACCGGAATGCCTTTTTCCGCGATTGCGGCGGCGGCGTGGTCCTGGGTGGAGAAGATGTTGCACGACGCCCAGCGCACGTCAGCGCCCAGCTCGACCAGGGTTTCGATCAGCACGGCGGTCTGGATCGTCATGTGCAGCGAGCCGGCGATGCGGGCGCCTGCGAGGGGCTTCTTGCCCTTGTACTCTTCACGCAGGGCCATCAGGCCGGGCATTTCGATCTCGGCCATCTCGATCTCCAGCCGGCCCCAGCGCGCCAGCGAGAGGTCTTTGACATAGCGATCGTCGCCGGTGTTGGCGGCATTGAGCAGGGTCATGAAAGAACGCCTTGTTTTCTGACTGCGGGCAGGGGGTCGCCTGCAGGTTCCATTTGAGACGGCGCATCTCTTAACACGCGTCCCAAAACGGGCAAACCATCTGGCGTGCAGATCAATTTGGGACAGGAAAATCGAGGCACTTCTTAAATTGGTCCTAAATCTGTATAAACTTTCTGGTAAGGTTTTTGCTCGGGGCCCGTGATATGGGTCTTTGCGGCATGGCCGCAGGCGTCGCCGAGGGGCGGCGCGCCTGTGCAACGGACTGAGGGGACTGTTGATATGGCGAATTTGCCAACCGCTTACGCGAGCCAGAACTTTGGCCGCAAGACGCTGGATTTCTATGCCGCCTCCGGCGAGGTGAGTGGTTCCGACCCCCGCGCCCGCGCCGATGAGCGCAGCCTGACCGATTATGACGGCGCCAAACACACCGTGCGCATCATGGATCGCAATTTCGCTCTGGAGGCTGGCGATCAGGCGTCTGTCCTGCGCATGCAGACCGGCCCGTCCCAGCGTTCGCGTCCGGTCGCGCTGGTCAATCACACCCAGAAAGGCTGGTCGCGCACCCATCCCGGCGCCAGCGCCCTCCTGTCCCGGGCCGGCGTTGCGCGCAATGTGAACTGGTTCCTGACCATGCTGCTGTTCGCCCTGGCGTCCATCGTCATGGTCTGGCCGGCGCTGCGCACATTCCTGACCGAAGTTGATCCGGGCATCTTCGGCGGTCTGCCGCAGTTTGATCTGTTCGCCCTGACGCTCTCTGCGCTGCCGGATCTGGGCAATTGGAGCTTTTCCGAAAGCGTCGCGCCGGTCAGCAACCTGATCGCGCAGGCGGGGCCCTTCGCCGCCGAGCATGCTGACGCAATCGTGTTCTTCGGTCTGAGCGGCCTGGCCGCGCTGACCATGTTCGCCGCCCGCTCCTGGCGGCTTCTTTGGGCGCCGCTTTTTGTTGGCCTTGTGGGCGCTGCTGCGCTGGGGCTGGGCGGTGAAGCGGAAGCTGCCGGGTTCGCCGTGGGCGGCTATGGCCTCGCCGCGCTGATCTTCGTGATCGGCGGCGTGATCAACCGGATTCGCGACTCTGCACGTCTGGAGCGCCGCATCGCCCTGCTGGCGGACCATCTCGAGCGTCATCCGCCCGAAGAGACCATCGCCCGCAGCGAAGAGCCTGAAGCTGTGCTCGTGGATGAGGTTCAGATCGAAGATGATGAACCCCATGCGGCCAATGACGATGCGCCGGCCGCCATCGCCGTGCCGGTCAGCGCCGCTCTGAGCGACACTGTGGATGACTCAGATGCCGAGGCCGTCATTACCGAAGACGCTGCTGACGCATCAACCCAAGCAGAAGCGGTCGAGGACGAGGCTGCAGAGGGCGAAGCTGAGGCGGTAGACGCTGAAGCGCCGGCGGTCACCGAGGACGAAGCCGTCGCGGTCGATCTGGACGAGACTGTTCTGGATGAGGCCGAGGCGGTCGAAGAGACGATCGAAGCCGCGCCTGCAGACGCCGAGCCGGTGGCCGAGGATGCGGTTCTGTCCGAGGACACGCTCGAACCGGCTTTGACGGAGTCCGAAACGGGCGAGGCGGATGACGTGATCGCTGCTGTGTCTGAAGACGCGGAAACCGTCACTGAGCTGTCGACGGACGAGACTGAAGTCGAAGCCGTCGAACTGGACGCGGAAGCCGGGACCGAAGCGTCTGCAGAGGCAGAAGATGTTGCCGGGCAAGAGCCTGTTGACGCTGAAGATGAAGGTGAAGCCGTCGCTGAGGCTGCTGCTGAGGACGACGCCGGGCTTGCAGGCGAGGCTGTGGCCTTTGAGGCCGAAACCGAGGTCGAGACCCAGGCGGATCCCGAGACCCTGACTTCCGAGGACGCGCTGGAGCCGGCCCTGACGGCTGAAGCGCCTGACGCAGACGCAGTGCCGGTTGAAGACGAGCCGCTTGAGCTCGCCGGTCTTGATGCCGAAGAAGCCGAGCGCCTGAAGAATGATCCGCGCTATGCGGCGCGGGCCATTGTTCTGCCGTCTCCGCCGCCCATGCCGAGCGCGGAAGAACAAACGGTCGAGGCTGTGAAACCGACCGGCCCTGTCACCCGTGAGACGCGTGAGCTGCGCCCCAGTGCGCCGCTGACCAATCGTGTGATGTCGCTGTTCTCCAATCCACCCGTGCCGCCGGCTCCGCCGGCGCCTGCGGCTCCGGCGCGCAGCTCGGAGGATGAGGACGCGTAAGCGACCTTGCTCATCGTCAGAATCACAAACGCCGCCGGGTCATCCCGGCGGCGTTCTGGTGTTCAGGACAGGTGATCTAGTCGTTTTCGTTGAAGCCGCATTCCACAAGCGCGCTGAGGGCGTCCACGGCCTGTTCGGCGTCCGCGCCTTGCGCCTTGATGGTAATGGAAACGCCGGGGCCTGCGGCCAGCATCAGCAATTCCATGATGGAATCCGCACTGACCTCTTCGGCGTCGCGCGCCACGCTCACCTCGGCGTCAAAACGGGCCGCTTCGGCGACGAACTTGGCCGAGGCGCGCGCATGCAGGCCGCGCTGGTTGCAGATCGTGACCGTGCGTTCCTGGTTCACGCTGCGCCGTCCAGAATCTGGGAGGCGACCGCGATATAGCGCTTGCCCGCTTCACTGGCGCTTTCGGCGAGCGCGCCCATGTCGAGCCGCGACCGGGCTTCGGCCAGCTTGATCAGCATGGGTAGATTGGCGCCCGCGATGACCTCGACCCGGCCTTTTTCCAGCAAGGAGATGGACAGGTTGGAGGGGGTGCCGCCGAACATGTCGGTCAGGATGATGACGCCATCGCCCTGATCGGCTTTCTCCACCGCTTCACGAATGTCATCGCGGCGGCGCTCCATATCATCATCCGGGCCGATGGAGATGGCGCTGCAGGCTTCCAGCGGGCCGACCACATGCTCAGTGGCGGCGACAAGTTCGTCAGCGAGACGGCCATGGGTGACGACGACAATGCCGATCATGGTTTGGATCAGGTCCTCAGGCGGAATACGTTCATGTCCATGTAAACCCGGTTTTGCGTCCGGCGAAAGCCCTGTGCGACGGCTGTGCAACAGTCTGCTGCATGATGATGACAGGCGCCGTTTTCGCGCCACACATCCCGTCTAGCGCGAAGATGCCGGCAGGATGACCGTAAAGCAGGCGCCGACAACACGGCCTTGATCATCTGTGCGATTGGAGGCGTGGATCTGCCCGCCATGGGCGGTGACGATCTGTCGGGCAATGGCGAGGCCGAGCCCGGAATGGCCGCCGAACGCCGCCCCTTTCGGGCGCTGGGTATAGAAGCGGTCGAAAATCGTCTCGAGATTGTCTTCGGGGATGCCGGGGCCGTCATCCTCGATGCGAACCTGCTGGGACTGACCGGCGGCGCGTTCGATAAAGACCCGGACCCCGCCTTCCTCCGGCGAGAAGGTGACGGCGTTCTCGATGAGATTGATGAAGACGCGGCTGAGCGGGTTCTCGTGCCCGCGCACGATATGACGCTCGCCCTCGGCTTGCACGATCACCCGGGGTGCGGGCGCATCGGGATCGTTTTGCAGGCTGGCGATGTCGGTCAGCAATACGACCAGATCAATGGTCTCGAGATTCTCGCGCGCCAGCTCGGCGTCCAGACGCGAGGCGTTGGAGATGTCGGTGATCAGGCGGTCAATACGCTTCACATCATGCTGGATCACATCCAGAAGACGGGCGCGTTTCTCGTCATCCTTGGCGAGGGGCAGGATTTCCGCCGCCGAGCGGATCGAGGTGAGCGGGTTCTTGATCTCGTGGGCGACGTCTGCGGCGAAGGCCTCGATGGCGTCCAGCCGGTCATAGAGCGCGTTCGTCATCTGGGTGAAGGCGCGGCCCATATCCCCGATCTCGTCCTTGCGGCCCTTCATGTCGGGCAGGGGCACGCGACGCCCGCCAGCCAGCCGCACTTCGCGCGCGGCTTCCGCCAGCCGCCGCACCGGCCAGGCGATCTGGACGGTCAGAACAACCGCCATGAAGGTCGTCGCCAGCGCCGCCACGATCACATAGGGCAGGATGGCGGCGCGCTCCTGGGCGATCAGCGCGTCAAGGTCATAGGATTCATAGGTGATCGTGCCGACCACAGCCTGGATCAGCTGGATGGGGATGGTGACCGACACCACGCGTCCGCCATCGGGATCGCGACGCACGCCGGTCTGCGCCTCGCCGGTCTGGAAGGCGGCGCGCACTTCGTCAGACAGGGTGCGATCAAGCGCGGCGCGTTCCTCCTCGGGCAGGAAGATCTCCCCGACATGCTCCATGATCGAGTGACCGAAGCCGCGCGCGCGTTCGATGGGCGTGTCGGCTTCGTCGTCAATCGGGGGCAGGGGAATCTGGTCCACCTCGCCAGCGATGAGGTCTGAGTCCGCAATCCGGACAGGTCCGGGCGCATGCAGCAGGGCGCGCGTTTCGTCCGGGACGTAAAGACCGGACAGGCGACGCAAAACCTCACGCGCCGCATCGCGGTCCATTTGCGGACCGGGCGCGTCGCCGTACACGGCGGTCTCTGTGATGATGTTGGCGATGATCTCGGCCTGGGCGGACAGGGAGTCCACCTTGGCGTCCACCAGCCCGCGACGGTTCTCGGTAATCGCGAACATGCCGCCGATCAGCACGCTCAGCGCCACCAGATTTGTCAGGATGATGGTGGCGCCGAGACGCGTGAACAGAAGGGGTTTGAGCTGGGCCGACAGACGCATGACGGCGCGGTGCGTAACCCTAAGCTTCCTTATATCGGTAGCCGACGCCATACAGGGTCTCGATGCTGTCAAACGTGTCGTCCACGTCGCGGAACTTCTTGCGGATGCGCTTGATGTGGCTGTCGATCGTGCGGTCGTCCACATAGACCTGATCGTCATAGGCTGCGTCCATTAGGCTGTCGCGGCTCTTCACAAAGCCTGGACGGTTCGCCAGCGCATGCAGGATCAGGAATTCGGTGACGGTCAGGCGCACCGGCTTGCCCGACCAGGTGCAGGCGTGACGGTTCGGGTCCAGCACCAGCGAGCCGCGCTCGATCACCTTGTGCTCATTGCCTTCACCGCCTTCAGCGCCCGCCGGATCGGCCTGGGCGCGGCGAAGCACGGCCTTGATGCGGCGCGCCAGCAGCTGGTGGGAGAAGGGTTTGGCGATGTAGTCGTCCGCGCCCAGATCGAGGCCCAGCGCTTCGTCGAACTCACCGTCCTTTGACGTCAGGAAGATCACCGGAAGGTTGGAGGACTGACGCACCCGGCGCAGCAATTCCAGCCCGTCCATGCGCGGCATCTTGATGTCGAAGATCGCCAGATCGGGCGGCGTTTCGGTCAGATGCGGCAGGGCGGCGGACCCGTCGGTGAAGGTGCGCACGTTGTATCCCTCGTTTTCCAGGAACATGGAAACAGAGGTCAGAATGTTCTCGTCGTCATCCACAAGGGCGATGGTCGCCATCGTTCGTATCCTGTCATCTCTCGGCGAAACCGATGTCGTTAGCGCTTCACACTAGTTGGTGTCCAAGATCAAGCAAAGACATGGTTACCTAGGGTTAAGGCGGGTAGTGCATTACTTTACGAAACCTGCTGGGGAATGAGGCGGAAATGGCGCACGAAGACGTCCATTACGAGGTCTTTCTGAAGAAAAACATCAAGGCCTCCTGGACCTTGGTGGAGGCGCTCAAGGATCGCAACGCCGCCCTTGCGCTGGCCAACAAGCTGCATTCAAACCATTCCAGCGGCTCGGTCCGTGTCGTGCGCGAAGTCTGGGACGCGGACTCAAGCGGTTTCCGCGGCGGCGCGATCTTCGAGGTCGGCCCCGAGAAGTTTTCCGGGGGCGACAAGCCGGCTGAAGCGACGATCCCCTGCCTGACGCCGGATGACCTGTCCGGGCCCGCAGCGCGCGATACGGTCCGCCGGGCATTGTCTGGCTGGCTTGAGCGCTCTCAGGTCTGTCCGATGGAATTGCTCAACCGTCCTGACCTGATCGAGGAGCTTGACGGGTCGGACACCGATCTGCAGCACGCCATTCAGAAGGTCGCCATTGCACGCGCCCAGAATTCTGACGCCAGCGTTCACGCCTATGTGCGTCTGATCACCGAGCTCGTGCAGCGCGGCATTGAACAATCACGCAAGGAAGCCAAGGCGGGCGGCAAGCCGCCGCGTGGCAAGTCGTTTGCGGAAAGCGCGACCCTGGTCGCCTGCAAATCCACGTCCGAAAAGCAGATGCGCCGCCTGATCGCGGATGAATTGTCTGAAGCGTATGACATGGGCGAGAAGGTTCGCCGCCTGCTCGACATGCATGATGATCTGCCCGAAAGCGAGGACGCGCGGGCGATGGCGGCCAAGCAGACCGACGCTTTCATCGCTGAAATTCTGTCCTTTGATTCCGCCCTGCGCCGGGTTCTTGGCGATACGGTGGATCTCGGGGACGAAGTCCTGCGCCTGACCGGGATTTATGAAGGCGCGCCGGACAGCCCTGACCTCAGCCGCGCGCCGGAAACCGCGCGCCGGCTGGCCAGCCAGATCAAGTCGGCCTCCTTGCCGGCCGCTCATAGCGAGCTGGCTCAGCAGATCCTTGAAAAACTGCGTGCGCCCAAACGCTTCCGACCGCGTTCGGTGATGGCCGAGATCGAACTGGCGCGGAAGCTGGCTCAGCGGCTGATCGTATCGGCGGGAGACAATCTCAACCCCGAAGCGCTGGTGGACGCCTTCACCCACCGCTCCGCCCGGTTGCTGCAACCGGACGCCATCGAGGAGGCGCTGTCAGGCGCTCATACCCCGGTGGATCAGATCGAGCGTCTGTTCGCCATGGAAGACCATCTGGTGGGCGAGGAGAACAAGAAGAAGCTCGCGAGCTATATTCGCGCCAAGGTGACGGCGAACACCACGGTGAGCTATTTCGTACGTGGCAGCGGTTCCCCGCTGGAGCGCCTGTCGCGGGTGACCAGCCTTCAGGCCCGCGCCAAGAAGGGCGGTTTCCCCAAGTCAGACAAGAAAGAGCTGGTGGACGCGTTCGACAATCTTGGCCTCGCCATCCTGGACGCCACCAAGGTGATGGACCGGGTGGCGAATTCTCCGGCGCCGGTTCTGGATCGGGCCGCAGCCTTGCTGAAGCTCTCCACAACGGGCGTGCTGCCCGAAGGGCGTTGCCGGACCGATGCGCAATTGCGCGCTGTGCGGATGATGGAAAGCGATGAGGCGCGGGTCGCCGCCGCCTCTCCGGGCGGGGAAGAAAAGATGCTGGCCGTGCAGCAATTGTTCGCCCAGCTGGCCCCGCCGGAAACCCAGAGCCCGCCACAGAGCGATACGGCCGCCTAGTGCGGCAGGCCGGCGGCTTTCAGTCGGGCGCGATAGGCGCTGAGCATGGCGTCAGCGTTCTCGCCAAGCTCATGCAGATAGTCCCAGGAATAGATGCCGCTGTCATGGCCGTCGTCAAAGCTCAGGCGGACAGCGTAGCGCCCCACCCGGTCAGCAGCGGTGACGCGCACGGCTGACTTGCCGCTTACCAGCTTCTTCTGATCCGGGGCATGGCCCTGAACCTCGGCGGACGGGCTTTCCACGCGCAAGAGCTCGAACGGGATGGCGAAGCGCGCGCCATCGTCAAAGGCGATGTCCAGCACGCGGTCAGAGCCCTTGAAGCTCAGCCGGGTCGGCCAGGGGCGGTCGCTCATGGATCAGTCGTCCAGATTGCGGGCTTCTTCAGGCAACATGATCGGCACGCCTTCCCGGATGGGAAAGGCGAGACGCGCCTGTTTGGAGATCAGCTCGCCGGCCTCCCGATCATACTCAAGCGGGCCGCGGCTGACCGGGCACACCAGAATCTCAAGGAGCTTCGGATCGAGAGCGGATTGTTCGGTTTTGGCATCACTCATGGGAAAACTCTTACGCCGGGCGGGTCAGGGCGTCCAGCCTTGCGAACCGCTCGCCGCCTCGTCCAGACTGTCTTGCATGAGCCGGTCCAGAATCTCGGCGCGATGCGGGATCGAGACCGCTTCCAGCAAGGATTGCTTGTCGTTCGGATCAAAGGGGGCGGCCATGGCGGTCTTGTTGATCACCAGAGACAGTGGCGCTTTCTCCAGCGCGGGCCAGTCCGTCTCGATGCCCACAAGATCGAAATAGGCGCGCAAGCGCTCGATCAGCCCTGTCACCTCGATGGCGGGCGGCATGTGAACTTCCACCAGGTCCTGGGTGAAGGGGCGATAGTCGACCCGCGCCACACGATAGGGGGTTTGCCGGTCGAGCTCCGCCTCAAGCGCAAAGCGGGTAAGGCCCTCCAGCACCATCAGATAGCGCCCGTCAGAGGTTTCCTGATGGCTGACGATGCGGCCTGCGCCGCCGACGCCATGAAGGGCGGGCTTGTCGGGCGTTCCGCCCGGAGCGGGCTGGATCACGCCAATGATCCGGTCAGAGGCCAGAGCGTCATCGACCATGTTCAGATAGCGCGGCTCAAACACGTTCAGCGGCAAGTGCTCGCCCGGCGGCAGGATGCAGCCGCGGATGGGGAACAGCTTGATCTCGCTGGGCAGGATGAGGCTTTCGGACATGGCTGGGCTCTTGGGTCGCTCCTTGGGCGTCAGATAGTCCGATCCGGGCTGCAGGCGAGGCCCGCAGCCCTGACTGGATCAGGAGAACAGGATCGAGGACAGGCGGCGACGACCATTCTTGGCCAGATCAGATCCGGCGCCTGCGGATTCAAACACCCGCAGCAGCAGCTGGCGGGCCGCCGCGTCATTGTGCTCGCGATCTATCGCGATGGATTCCAGTAGCGCGTCTGCAGCGCCGCCCATATCGCCCACGCCCAGGCGGGCGCGGCCCAGCTCGTACCAGGTTTGCGCATTGGGCGAGGACTGCACGGCGTCCTCGGCCGCGTCGAGTTCCGGCGCATCCTGGGCTTCGCCTGCGAGCTCCATGGAGGCGCGAACCGCAGCGATGGCGGGCACCGAACGCAGCGTGTCGGGCACATTGTCCAGAAGGGCCTTGGCCTGAACCGGATCGCCGCTCGCCAGATAGACCCGCGCCATGCCGGCGATAGCCTCGGCATTGTCCTTGTCCATCTGAAGCGCGGTGGCGAAGTCCTGCGCTGCGCCGCCGAAATCACCGTTTTCAAGCGCGTCCTGAGCGCGTTCCACAAGCGCAGCGACTTCCTCTTCGGAAACTTCGCCCGTCATGCGGTTGATGAAGTCATTGACCTGGCTCTCGGGCAGAGCGCCCATGAAGCCGTCCACCGGTTGGCCATCCTTGAAGGCGATGACCGCCGGAATGGACTGGATGCGCAGCTGGCCCGCGACGCCTGGGTTTTCGTCGATGTTGACCTTGACCAGCTTCACCTTGCCGCCAGCCTTGGTGACGGCGCGCTCGATGGTCGGGCCCAGCTGGCGACACGGACCGCACCAGGGCGCCCAGAAGTCCACCAGCACCGGCACCTCGCGTGAGGGTTCGATAACGTCGGCCATGAAGGACTGGTCGGTGCCATCGCGCACCAGATCATTTCCGTCGGACGCGCCTGCGCCGTTTGCACCGATAATATCCATGAAAGCCTCCCGTTTGGGGCGAAATGTCGTTTGACCTCTAGGTGGCCGTTTGCGCGCCGTGATGCAAGCGCATCAGCTCACCCGTCGAGCTTCACAATTTCCGGAGCGCGGCCCAGCGCCTGAACGAATTTGAGCAGATCCGCGGACCGTATCGCGGTGGTGGCGTCATTCTTCAGCGGGTGGAAGTTGACGATCTCATGCGCCATCAGCGCCTCGTCCAGAATGAACCGGACGTCGCGCGCCGGGTCATTGAGAAGGGCGAAGGCGGTCACCGAACCCGGCGTCACGCCCAGCTTCTGCTCAAGAAGGTCGGCCTTGCCAAAGGAGAGCCGCCCGCAGCCCAGCCTGTGATGCAGCTGGTTGAGCGCAATTCGGGTCGACTGCAGCGCCGAGATCAGGATCAGCGCGCCCTTCTTGTCTTTCAGGAACAGGTTCTTGGTGTGCCCGCCCGGCATGTCCAGCTTGATCGCCTCGCCTTCCTCGACGGTGAAGACAGGTTCGTGATCGCGCGTGTCATGGCGGATCTCGAGCGCATTCAGAAACTGGAAGAGCGCGTCTCGGGAAGCGGGCGGGGCGGGCAGGGGCGGCGTCTGTGTCATCAGAATAGATCAGCAGGACAAGGGATGTCAGGCAAGGTGCAACAGGACTGCAAAAGCTGCAGATGACAGGCTTGCAAAACGAACGGCGATGAGCGATATACCCGGCCTCGGCGCAAGCCGGACCCTGTACGCAGGTAGTGAGCGGGCGTAGCTCAGGGGTAGAGCATCACCTTGCCAAGGTGAGGGTCGTGAGTTCGAATCTCATCGCCCGCTCCATTTTTCAGACGACAGAATGACTTGCACCTGCAGCCGGGCTTTTGCCCGGGCAAGTCCCCAGTTGCCGGCCTTCGGGCCGGTGAAGTCGTTTGAGGAACGTGCCCGCAAGGGCGTTGCGTTTCAGGATGGACTGCGCGGGGCGGATCATTGGTCAGCCTTCCCCCAAGGCCTACGGCCCCCAATCCCTCTGGACCGCCTTTGACAGGCTCCGCCCCGCACCCATCCTTATCGTGTCCGCGTCTGCCTGAAGATCATCCAGCTGCGCCGCATCCGGATGAACAGGATGACCAGCCCGGCCAGCGCGACCATGACGCCTAGCGCCGCCGAGACGATCAGCAGCGGGTGGTTGAAGTCCTCGCCGTCATCATAATCCATCACGTGCAGACGCCAGAAAAAGTCAAAGAGCCGCCAGGCATCAGATCGTCGCGCACGGACCAGGCCGCTCTCGGGGTCGATATAGAGCCGGGTGCCCTCTTCATCCGCGAAAACGATCTGCCAGACCGGCCCGCCCGGGCCGTATTCGGAGGGCGGGTCGGTGAGCAAGCGGATGCTCTCGATGTCAGCTTCGGGGGCGAAGTCATGCTCGGCGATGCGTCGGGCGAGATCTTCGTTTACCGGGGAGAGGCGTGAGCCGTCGCGCGCGGAGACTAGAACCGTCCGGTCATCACTCTGCAAACGCCAGGCCGGCTCTCCGGTGAGGGTTGTCAGAACCGCGCCATCCAGCGTCTCAAAACCTGCGGACTGCGCCGCATCTGAGAGCGGGATCAGTGTGCCGGGCGAGGCCATGAGCGCCGGGTGCTCGGCGATCTTGTGTTCGCCCCGCACCCGCTCGATGGGCAGGGCGCTCATCACAAGTCCGCCCAGGAGCCAGATCATCACCTGCAGGCCGATGATGAGCGCCAGCCATTTATGCAGGCGGACGGCGTTTCGGAGGATCATCATGAAAGAAAGCCTTGAGTCTCTTCAACGCGCTGGACAATGGCTGATTGTGACCGATACCGGGCCGTGATCAATCATCCTCATGACAGCATAAGCGTATTCGGTGCGGATACGCCGGAACCGGATTTGCGCGGAGCGCGTTCCAGTGTTGCTCAACAGGAAAGATAGCTTTCACACAGCTGTGACTGTCTGTGTCTGGCGAAAGGCTCAAAGGCGTCCCATATCCCCATTTGCGAAGGCGGAGCCGGTTCCCCCCACCGGACCTCTCCCCAGCCGGAAGGCCCTGAAAGACGTGTCTTGACGGGCCTGCCCGGCTCCGCCCTTCGCCAACCGGCATGAGTCCGGGGCCAACAAAAAGAAAGAAGGTTCAGCCATGACCCGCGCCATCTCACTGGTGATCGCAACTGGTATTTTTCTGACTCTCAGCCTGATCGCGGCTTGCGCTTCAGGCGAAGGTCTCTACATCACGAGTTAAGTGAACGCGATTCGGTGAAACGCGTCAGTGAACAGAACAGGCCTCAGAGTGCGTCCCCCCAGCCTGCCCGATGAGGCCTGCAGGCGCCGCCGGACAAGCCTGTCCCCGTCCGGCGGCGCCGCTTGAAAAAAGAAACCCCGCAGCGTGGCTGCGGGGTTTTTTGATTTGCGAGTGTTCGAGCGCACTACCAGGGCAGGTCTTCGCCGCTGATGTGGAAGAAGCGGCCGCTCATCGCCGGATTGGCGCGCGCGATCAGATCAAGCTGCGCGCTGACGGATTCGCTGGGGGTCATGAGCCCGTTGGGGCCGCCCATATCGGTGCGCACCCAGCCCGGGTGCAGGATCAGGACGACGACGCCCTTGTCTTGAAGGTCGATGCTCAGCGATTTGCCCACAGCGTTCAGCGCCGCCTTGGAAGCGCGATAGGCGTAGCGCCCGCCGCTGTCATTGTCGGAGATCGAACCCATGCGGCTTGATTGCAGTGCGATCACCTTCAGCTGGCTCTGTGCGACCTGATCGGCGAACGCTTCAGCCAGCGCCAGCGGGGCGAGGGTGTTGATGCGGAAGGTGTCGAGGAAGCCGTCATTGGCGGCCTCGCCGAAGGATTGCTCTTTCGGGCCCATGACGCCGGCATTGGCGAACAGGATGTCGAGCGGTCCGGTGACCTGGTCCTTGAGCGCTTTTGCGGCGTTCAGGTCGGACGCGTCATAGGGCAGAATTGTCAGCCGGCCATCGCCCGGATCGAGCGCCTTGAGCGCGTCGGCGCTGTCAGGATCGCGCACAGCGGCGCTGATCGTCCATTCCCGCTTAAGAAGTTGGCTGACATGCTCTAGGCCGAGCCCGCGATTGGCACCCGTAATGAGAGCGTGTGGCATGGTCGTCTCCGATGTGGAAATCTGTTCTTTTGTTAGGGCAGAACCAAGCACAGCCAAGATTGCAGGTCTAGCCGCTCAGTACCGCTTGAACCCAGCGCGAGCGGGAGTAGGCTGCGGGTCATATGTTCATGGTTATTCGATGAACACCGTCCACCGTCCACCATTTTTCCGTTCAGGAGCCCCTTGATATGAACGCCGTGGTCAGCGTCCGACACGCATATGACAGAGAGGCCTTTTTAAAGGCCGCACAAAGCCGTTTTGCTGCGGCGTATGGCGATAGCGGGCCTGATGCCGCCAGTTTCCTGGAACAGGTCTGGGGCGATGCTCTGGCGGATGATCTTGCAGGCATCAGCGAGCAGGACGCGATTTCCCTGGCCGAGGAATTCTGGGGCTATGGCGCCGAGCGGGCGTCGGACAAATTGCTGGTGCGGGTGCGCACGGCCCATGGCGCGGACGGCCGCAGCCTGGAACGCGACATTCTGGAAGTGATCGGTCAGGACCGGCCCTTCCTGGTGGATTCTGTCATGGGCGAGATCGCCAGCCAGGGTCTGGACGTGCTGGCCATGTTCCACCCGGTCGTGCAGGTGCGCCGGAATGATGACGGCCAGCGCATCGCCTCGGGCGGTCGCTGTCTGAACGAGTCCATGATCCAGGTCCATCTGGACCTTCTGAGCGACGATCTGCGCGAGCGTCTCGAGGCGGGCGTCCGCGCCACGCTTGATGATGTGCGCGATGCGGTCGAGGACTGGAACGACATGCGCGCGGAGATGGACGATGCAATCGACCATCTGACCAACGCCAACACTTCGGCGTCCAAGGAAGAACAGGAAGAGGCCGTCGCCTTCCTGCGCTGGCTGCGGGACAACCATTTCGCCTTCCTGGGCAGCCGTACCTATCAGTTTGACTTCGACAAGGGCGAAGCGGGCGACCAGAAGCCGGAAGTGAAATCGGAAAGCGGTCGCGGCGTGCTGCGCGATCCCGATCGCAAGGTGCTGCGCAAGAGCGCCGAGCCGATGATGCTGACCCCGGCCATCGAAGCCTATATGCGCGCACCCTCGCCGGTGATCGTGGCCAAGGCCAACATGAAGAGCCGCGTCCACCGCCGCGTCTACATGGATTATATCGGGGTCAAACGCTACGATTCCGACGGCAATGTGGTGGGCGAGACCCGCTTTGTGGGCCTGTTCACCGCCGAGGCCTATGACCAGATGGCGCGCGAAGTGCCGCTGATCCGGCGCAAGGTCCGCCGCGTGCTCGACAAGGCCGCCAAGGCGCCGGGCTCGCACTCGGCCAAGAAGCTTCAGAACATCGTCGAGAACTATCCGCGTGACGAGCTGTTCCAGACCGAGGAACAGGATCTTCTGGATATCTCGCTGGGCATTCTGCACCTGCATGACCGTCCGCGCACCAAGCTGTTCATGCGCCGTGACCAGTTTGATCGCTTTGTGTCCTGCCTGCTCTTCGTGCCGCGTGACCGCTATAACTCCAAGGTGCGCGAGCTTGCGGGCGAGAAGATCCGGGAGGCCTTCAATGGCCGCCTGTCTGCGTTCTACCCGCAGTTTGGCGATGCGCCGCTGGCGCGGGTCCACTTCATCATCGGCCTGGATCCGTTCAACCATCCCGAGCCCGATCCGTCCGAGCTTGACCGTGAGATCGCGGCGCTGGCGCGCACGTGGGAAGACGAGCTGCACAACGCCGCCCGCACGTCGGGCGATGCCGAGCTGCGCCGGGCGGTGACCCGCTATCTCGACGGGTATTCCGCCGGGTATCGCGAACGCTTCAGCCCTGAAGACGCGCTGGCGGATATTGGCCGCATGGAGCGGGTGAAGACCTCTGACGACACGTCTGCGCGCGCCTATCGCGTCGAAAAGGACGGCGAGGACCGCCTGCGCGTGAAGCTCTATCGCTGTGGTGAGCCGGTGGCGCTGTCCGGCGTCATGCCGGTTCTGGAAAATCTGGGCCTGCATGTGCTGGCCGAGGCCGGCTATCCGGTCCAGCGTCATGGCGAGAACGGCTCAGAAACCGTCTGGGTGCACGAATTCGAGGCCTCCCTGAACGGGGAGAACGCCAGCAAGATCGACAGCGAAGCCGAGGCCTTTGAAGACGCGCTTCTGGCGGTTCTGAACGGTCAGACCGAGGATGACGGCTTTAACAAGCTGGTCTTGGGCATCGGGGTGAGCTGGCGGGAAGCCGCCTTCCTGCGCACGGTCGCGCGTTATCGCCAGCAAACGGGTCTTGATCCGTCCCAGGCCATTCAGGAAGAGGCGCTGGCTGCGAACTCTGAAATTGCCCGCGGCCTGCTTGAGCTGGTGAACACCAAGTTCAACCCCGATCTCGACTTTGGCGAGGAGAGCCGCGAGAACCACGCCAAGGATGTCTCAAAGGCCATCCGCATCCTTCTGGAGCGCGTGGAAAGCCTTGACCATGACCGCGCCCTGCGCCGGATGCTGCGTCTGATCGAGGCGGTGCTGCGCACCAACTTCTTCCAGACCGACAGCGAGGGTCGCGCCAAGCCGTGGATCTCGATGAAGATCGCCAGCCGCGATGTGCGCGAGCTGCCCGATCCCAAGCCGTACCGCGAAATCTTCGTGTGGAGCCCGCGCGTCGAAGGCGTGCATATCCGCTTCGGCCCGGTCGCCCGTGGCGGCCTGCGCTGGTCGGATCGTCGCGAAGACTTCCGCACCGAGGTTCTGGGTCTGGTGAAGGCCCAGCAGGTCAAGAACGCCGTCATCGTGCCGGTGGGCTCCAAGGGCGGTTTCTATCCCAAGCAACTGCCCGCGCGCGGCGATCGCGACGCCTGGCTGGCCGAAGGTCAGGAAGCGTACAAGACCTTCCTGCGCGGTCTGCTCGACATCACCGACAATCTTGTCGATGACGCGGTGAAACGTCCCGACAATGTGGTGTGTTGGGATGACGAGGACCCGTATCTCGTCGTCGCCGCCGACAAGGGCACGGCGACCTTCTCCGACCTCGCCAACTCCGTGGCGCAGACCGAGTATGATTTCTGGCTCGGCGACGCCTTCGCCTCTGGCGGTTCAGCCGGTTATGACCACAAGAAGATGGGCATCACCGCGCGCGGCGGCTGGGTCAGCGTCCAGCGCCATTTCCGCGAGATGGGCAAGGATATCCAGAACGAGCCGTTCACCGTCATCGGCGTCGGCGACATGTCCGGCGACGTGTTCGGCAACGGCATGTTGTTGTCCAAGCAGATCCGCCTGATCGCCGCATTTGATCACCGCGACATCTTCATTGATCCCAATCCGACCGATCTTGAAAAGACCTGGGAAGAGCGCAAGCGCCTGTTCGAACTGGGTCGCTCAAGCTGGCAGGACTATGACAAGTCGCTGATCTCCAAGGGCGGCGGGATATTCCCGCGCGCGGCCAAGTCCATCAAGCTCAGCGACGAGATCCGCGAGCTGACCGGGCTGAAAGCGCAGACGGCCCCGGCCACGACCCTGATCAAGGCGCTTTTGAAAGCGGATGTGGAGCTGCTGTGGTTTGGCGGCATCGGCACCTATGTGAAGGCGTCGAGCGAGCAGAACTATCAGGTGGGCGACAAGGCGAACGACGCGCTGCGCATCGACGCCAAGGAGCTCAACGCCAAGGTCATCGGCGAGGGCGCCAATCTGGGCGTTACTCAGGCGGCGCGGATCGAGTACGCCCGCAATGGCGGCCGCGTGAATGCGGACTTTGTCGACAACTCGGCCGGCGTGGACAGCTCGGACCACGAGGTCAACATCAAGATCTTGCTGAACCCGATGATGCGGGAGGGCTCGATGAAGCTCGACGCCCGCAACACGCTTCTGGAATCCATGACCGATACGGTCGCGCACCATGTGCTTGAGCACAATTACGACCAGACCCTGGCGATCACCATCGCCAAGGAGCATGCGGTCGAGGATCTGGACGCCCATGAGCGTCTGATGGAGCGACTGGAGCAGGATGGCCGTCTGGATCGAAAGGTCGAGGGCCTGCCGGCGCCAGATCAGATCCGCGAGCTTAAAGATCAGGGGCTGGGCCTGACACGTCCCGAAATCGCGGTGCTGATCAGCTATTCCAAGATCGCCCTGTTTGATGCGCTGGTGGAGTCCGACGTGCCGGACGACGCTCACTTCAAGCAATCGCTGGTGACTTACTTCCCTGACAAGCTGGAGAAATTCTCCGACGCCATGGACGGGCACCGGCTGAAGCGCGAGATCATCGCCACGCGGCTCGCCAACGACATGATCAATCTGGGCGGCCCGACCTTTGTGAACCGAGCCATCGAGAGCACCAGCGCGGATGTGGCCGCGGTGGCGCGGGCGTTCGAGGCGGGGCGGAACATCTTCCGCTTCAACGAGTACAGCGACCGCATCAACGCGCTCGACAACCAGGCCCCGGCCGAGGTTCAGATCGCTCTGCATGACGAGGTGATCCGCCTGCTGCGCCGTCAGAGCTACTGGCTGTCACGCCGGACGCTGGGTCAGGACGCCTTGCCGATTGCGGATGTGATTGCGGCCTATCAGCCGGGTGTGGACGAACTCAAGCCGCTGGTGACCGAGATCGCCAGCCCGTTTGATTGTGAAGCTGTGGAAGCGCGCTTCCAGGCCTATGTGGAGGCCGGCGCGCCTGAAGACATCGCCCGCGATGTGGCGCGTCTGCGTCCGCTGACCTCGTCCTCTGACGTGATCGACCTCGCCAAGGCGGTAGATTGGCCGCTGGCGGCGGTGGGGCGCCTATATCACGCGGTGGGCGCGCGCTTCATGTTCGACCGCCTGCGCGCGGCGGGCAATCAGCTTTCCTCGACCCTGCACTGGGACCGTCTGGCCATGCGCCGTCTGATCGAGGATCTGTACGGCAGCCAGCAGGCGATCTGCGAAGGCATGATGGCGTATGTGAAATCGGACCGAACCGATCTGGCCAAGGATCTCTCCTCGGCCGGAGCGGAGTGGGCTCAAGAGGTGGTTTCCGCCTGGGCGGACTCCCAGTCCGTCATGGTCAAACGCGCTGACCGGGCGCTCGAGGAAGTCTCGGCAACCGGCGGCTGGACGCTGTCCAAAGTGGCGATCTGCTCGACGCAATTGCGTGAGCTGGCCGCCGTCGTGGACCGCAGCTAGGCGCAGAACTGACGGGTCACAGCCAACCGTTTTCGCGGGCGATCTGGAATGCCTCGATGCGGTTGGCCGCCCCCAGCTTCTGGGTGGCTTCGGCGAGATAGTTTCTCACCGTACCCGGAGACAGATTGAGAAGGCGGGCGATCTCCTTGTTGGACTTGCCCTCTTCCACCAGCCGCAATATGTCGCGCTCACGCGCTGTCAGAACGACCGGCGCACTCCAGGCGCTTTCGGCCAGCTCCGAGGCGATGGCGCGCTGGCCGCGGGCGACGCGGCGCACCGCATCCGCCAGCTCTTCGCTGGGCGCATCTTTCAGCACATAACCCAGTACGCCCGCCTGCAGCGCGCGCTGCAGATAGCCGGGGCGGGCGAAGGTCGTCACGATCAGCACGCGCGTCTCGCTGCCGGACTGGCGCAGGGTTTCTGACGCCTCGATGCCGGTCAGTCCGGGCATCTCGATATCGGTGACCAGCACGTCGGGTTTGAGCTCTTTGACCAGCCGGACCGCTTCCTCGCCATCCTGAGCCTGCGCCAGGAGCTCGATATCAGGTTCAAGCGTCAGAAGGGCCGCCAGGGCGCCGCGCAGCAGCGACTGGTCTTCAGCGATGACGATGGAAATCATGGTTCGGACTCAAGGCTCTCATGGCCGGGTTGGGCGGGCGGCAGGCTGAGGGTGACGCAAACGCCGGTCTCCCGGCTTTCGATCTCCATCTCCCCGCCCAGGGATTCAATGCGGCGGCGCATGCCCATCAGGCCCGTGCCCGCATTCAGCTCACCGCCCTGTCCATCATCCTCGATGATCAGCGCGCCTTCAGGCGCAAAGCGGATATGGGCGGTTTCCGCGCCGGAATGTCGAATGATGTTGGTGACCGCTTCTCGCAGCGCCAGACCCAGGGCGGCATGGGCAGCCTGATCCATCTCGGGCGGCTCGCCCTCGACCACCAGCCGGATGTCCGCCGCCGACAGGGCGGAGCGGGCGCGCGCCAGTTCCTGATGCAGGGTGGTGACGTGCATGCCGGCGACCGCCGCGCGTACATCGCGCAGAGTGATCCGCGCGGCGTCCCGGATTTCGATAATTTCAGAGCGCGCCCGATCGGCGTCGGCATCCAGAAGTCGCGCCGCCAGCTCGGATTTCACGGCAATGGTGGTCAGGGTGTGACCCAGAAGGTCGTGCAGATCCTGGGCGATGCGTTCGCGTTCGCGCAGGGCGGCAAGTTCCGCCTCCATGCGCAGATTCTGCTCTCGAACCGAAACGCGCTGGGCGGTGTTATAGCCCGCCAACGTCGCCATGCCCGCCATCACGGCGATGAACTGGGAAAGCACCATTTCAAAGATCGTGACATCCAGGAGCCAGGACGCACACAGATAGAAGGCGCTCAGCCCGGCCATGACCATGAGGGCCAGCTTTTGCGGGCGCAGGCCGGCCAGAAGGGTGACGGCGAAGATATGGAAATTGCCGCTCATGCCTGCGACCGGGATCAGGGCGAGGGACAGGAAGCTGGCATAGGCCGCGGCGATCACGATGCGGTGCGCTTTGGCGCCGTTGCGATACGGGTCGCCGGCATTGGCGTAGAGATAGACGGGAATGAAACTGCCCACGGCGGCGAAGCCGATGAGGGCGTCACGCAGACCCGGCAGCTGGAAGAACCAGGGCGTAAAGTAGAAGACCAGATAGATCAGGTAGAAGGCGGGTGTTTCAGACAGGCCGCGCATGCCGATGGCGCGTGCGCGCGGCTTTGCCTGCTCATGCGGCGCGTCTTCGGAGCCGTCGGCGGGCTTGTAGATCGGTTCTGACGCCATGGTGTTCGGACTATTTGTCGGTGAGCGGGCGGAGCCGGGAGGGGATACCCTGCCCTGCTCCGCCGTGCAGAACCAGACCCTAGCGCTGACGCGCCCAGGCCAGCAGGGCGAGACCTGCTGCGATGAGGGTGATGACCAGCGTGGCCAGCATGTGACCCAGCAGGGCTTTCTCGCCTGCGGCGCCGCTGACCCCCAGGGCGATTTCCGCAAGATGATAGCTGGGCAGGAACTGGGCGATCTGCCCCATGATCTTCGGGAAGACGCTGATCGGCATCCACAGGCCGCCCAGAACCGCCATGCCCAGATAGGCGATATTGGCGACGGCGACCGCGGCGTTGGCGCCAAAGACAAAGCCCAGAGCCAGACCCAGCAGAACAAAGGGAATGGCGGAGAGCACATGGACGAGCAGCAGGCCGAGCCAGACCAGCGGGGACAGCTCCACACCGGCGGCGAAGGCCGCAACGGCGTAGATCGCGCCCAGTGAAATGCTGGCGATGAGCACCGTGGCGGTGGTCTTGGCCACCAGAAGGGCGGCCGCGGGCGCCGGAACAGCGCGCTTGAGGGTCAGCCAGCCCCGCTCGCGTTCCTGTGCGACGCCGGCGCCGAAGCCGAACAGCGCCGGGCCCATCACGGCGAAGACGCCGAAGGTGGAAAGCAGATAGGCCGCGTTATCCCGGCTGCCCGGAATGATGACGCCGAACAGGGTGAAGAACATCACCGGCAGGATGAGGGTGGGGATGGCGAATTCGGGCATGCGCGCGAGTTTGAGAACTTCGGCCTTGATTTCAGCGATATAGGCGTTCGCCATGATCAGGCTCCCTCGGTTTGCGGTTGGCCGGTCAGTGCCTCGAAGGCATCTTCCAGCGTGGGCTGGGATACGGCGAGATCGCTGAGCGCCGGATCAAGATGGAACAGCGCCTTGAGCGCGGGAACAGCCTCGCTGACCTGCAGGCGCAGCTTGCGACCGGAACGGCTGATCGCGATCAGACCGGGAAGCGCCTGAAGGGCGTCATCCTCCAGTGCAGACACGCAATCGATAATGGCGCCGCCCATGCGCGTGCGCAGTCCGTCTGCGGTATTATCGGCGATGACCTGACCGTCCTTGAGCACGACGACCCGGTCCGCCAGTGCATCGGCTTCCTCCAGATAGTGCGTGGTCAGCACCACCAGCGTGCCGCGGGCCGCGACTTCGCGCACCACAGCCCACAAGGCCCGGCGGGCTTCGGTGTCGAGGCCGGTGGTGGGTTCGTCCAGAAACAGGAGTTCAGGCTGGCCGACCAGCGCGAGGGCGAACTGGATGCGGCGTTTCTGACCGCCAGAGAGCTGCCCGTAGCGACGCTTGATGAAGTCCTTGAGCGCACAGCGCTCGATCAGGGCGTCAAGATTGGCGGGGTTGGGGTAATAGCTGGCGAACAGCTCCAGAAGCTCGCGACCGGTCAGCGTGTGCGCCAGATCGGTATCCTGCATCATCACGCCGATACGGGTCTTGATGGTGCGGTCTCCCGGACGCGCGCCAAAGACCTTGAGACTGCCGCTGCTGGGGCGGACCAGGCCGAGCGCGGTCTGGACGAAAGTGGTCTTGCCGGCGCCGTTTGGCCCCAGTAGCGCCAGCACGCCGGTGTCTGACAGTGTCAGGTCCAGTCCGTTCAGAGCCGTCTTGCGGCCATAGCGACGGGTCAGGGACGCCGCCTCGAGAATGGGCGGCGCAGTATCAGCAGGAACAGTCATCAGCCCTCACAGCTTGGCGATCAGAGCTGAGAGCGTGACAGATCGGGGGTGAGGAGGTGAGTGACGCGCGTCACACGGTCTGGGTGACAAATGTCACCCGGGGAAAATACCTAGCCGAACAGCTGGATAGCGCCGCCAATGACCGCGCCCCAGAAGGCGCCGCAGGTGAAGACCAGCAGGGCGAGGGTCTGGCGCGGGCTCCAGCGGTTCTCGATCACCGGCTCGGCGAAGGCGGTTTCCAGGCGTTCCTGGAGCGCATGTGCGGGCGAGGGAATGGCGGTTGCTTCCCCGGACGGGGCGATCGGGAAAGGAGGCGGAGCAATACGGGCCTCAGGCTCCGACGAGTGGGCCGGGGCGGGCATTGCGTGCGTTTCAGTCTTGCGTTGGGTCTGCATGACATCCCTCCATGATCACTGAAGGTAGCAGGGAAAGCTGAATAAAGACCCAACCAGCGTTGTAAATAAAGTGTTAACAGGCTCTAAACGAGACGTGGTTTCAACGCGCGATCAGCCCTTCTCGCCTCGGTATTCGCGCCACCAGCGAGCGTAGAGTTTGAGGCCTTCATCAAGCATGACTTTGGGCTTGTAGCCTGTTTTAGCTTTCAGTCGGCTGATGTCGGCATAGGTGGCGGTCACGTCGCCCGGTTGCATCGGGCGCATGATCTTGTCCGCTGTCACGCCCAGCGCGTTTTCAAGCGAGGCGATCATGTCCATCAGTCCGACGGGCTGGCTATCGCCGATATTGTAGATCTCGTGCGCGCCTTTTGCAGGCGGCGCATCAAACACGCCGATCACGCCATCGATGATGTCATCGATATAGGTGAAGTCGCGCGCCATCTTGCCTTCGCCATAGACTTCAATGGCCTCGCCGCGCGCGATCATCTCGCTGAACTTGAAATAGGCCATGTCCGGCCGACCCCACGGGCCATACACCGTGAAGAAGCGCAGACCGGTCTGGGGGAAGCCATACAGATGCGCGTAACTCTGGCTCAGAAGCTCGCAGGAGCGTTTGGTGGCGGCATAGAGCGAGACCGGGCTGACGGTCGGGTCAGTCTCCTTGAAGCCCTCGCCATTAAGCGGGCGGTCGCCATAGACCGAGCTAGAGGAGGCGTAGACCAGATGCTCGATCTCATTGTTGCGGGCCGCTTCCAGAATGGACAGGTGACCGGCGAGGTTCGAGCGCTCATAGGCGAAAGGATTGTCGATGGAGTAGCGGACGCCAGCCTGCGCGGCGAGGTGGATGATCCGCTTTGCGCCCGAGCGTCTGACCAGTGCGTCAAAGGCGTCGTGATCGGCGATGTCGAGACGCTCAAGGGTAAACCCCTGATGCGCACCGAGTTTCGCCGAGCGCGCCTCTTTCAGGGCCGGGTCGTAATACGGGGTGAAGTTATCGACCCCGATCACGGTTTCGCCCCGCGCCAGCAGGCGCTCGGCGGTATGCATGCCGATGAAACCGGCGGCGCCGGTGACGATCACAGGCGAGGTCATGCCTGCTGTCTCCCTCCCCGTCGCGCGACGCCTTGGAGTGCGCGAGCGGGCCAATGAACCTCATCGTCTGCGGCGCTTTTATGGTCTGAAAGCCGGAGCGGTCAGCGCGCGCAGAGATGATCAGGCGTCAGAAAAGACGCCTGATTCCTGCGCCGAACATGCCCCAGTCCGTTCCCAGCGTCCATATCCTGCGCCCGGAGAGGGCAGGCGGGCCTCAGACGCCCTCACCCGCGAAGGCTTTCTCGACCACGAAATCGCCCGGCTTGGCGTTCGAGCCTTCTTCAAAGCCGCGCGCCTCGAGCATGGCCTTGAGCTCTTCAAGCATGGCCATGGACCCGCAGATCATCACGCGGTCGGTCTCGGGGTTCAGAACAGGGCGTTCAATCATCTCGAACAGCTCGCCAGTCTCGATCAGCGTGGTGATGCGGCCTTTGCGCGGCCCGTCCTCGCGAGTGACGCTGTCAAAGTACACAAGACGCCCTGCGGCGGCCTCGCCCACCAGCGGATCGGTCTTGAGCGCTTCGACCAGCCCGCGCGAATAGGTCAGCTCGGGGCTCGTGCGGCAGGTATGGGTGAACACCACCTCGTCAAACTGCTCATAGACGCCCGGTTCGCGGATGAGGCTCGCAAAGGGCGCAGCGCCGGTGCCGGTGGAGAGCATGTAGAGCCGCTTGCCGGGCTTGAGCGCGTCGGTGACCAGCGTGCCCGTCGGCTTGCGGCCCACGAGAACCCGGTCGCCGGGCTGGATATTGCGCAGGCGGGATGTCAGCGCGCCGTCCTCGACCTTGATGGAGTAGAATTCCAGCGTGTCATCCCAGCTCGGGCTGGCGACCGAATAGGCGCGCAGGATGGGCTTTTTCTCGCCCTCAAGCCCGATCATCAGGAACTCGCCGGGGCGGAAGCGCAGCGTTGCAGGCCGCGCTGTGCGGAAGCGGAACAGATCGTCTGTGAAGTGTTCGACCTCGGTGACCTTGCAGGCGAAGAAGGCGCCTTGATCAATTACATCAGCGTCTTGGACAGTATCGAGCATGAAGGTCTCCGTCAGGCGCTCAGGCCCGCACTGGCGTCGGTTTCCGTCCAGGGCGGAACCGGCAGCCCGCGGGCGCGCAGGAATTCGGGGTTGAAGAGCTTGCCGGCATAGCGCGCGCCGGAATCACACAAGAGGGTCACGATGGTCTTGCCCGGACCCAGGGTTTTCGCCAGCCGGATCGCGCCGGCGATGTTCACGCCCGCAGAGCCGCCCAGTGACAGGCCTTCGGTCTGCACCAGATCAAACAGGAGCGGCAGAAACTCAGAATCCTCGATCCTGTAGGCGTGATCCACCGTCAGCCCTTCAAGCTGGCCGGTGATGCGGCCCACACCAATGCCTTCGGTGATCGAGCCGCCCTCGGATCTGAGCTGGCCTTCGGTGAAGTATGAGTAGAGCGCCCCGCCCGCGGGGTCAGCGAGACCGATCCGAACCTCGGGTTTGGCGGCCCGCAAGGCCGAGGCGATGCCCGCCAGCGATCCGCCTGTGCCCGCCGCACAGATAAAGCCGTCGATCTCGCCGCCGGTCTGGTCGAGGATCTCCCGGCCAGTCGTGCTGGCGTGAAACGCCTTGTTGGCGGGGTTGTCGAACTGGTTCGCCCAGACCGCGCCCGGAAGGCTTTCGGCGATCCGGCGTGAGGCGTGCACGAAATGGTGCTCGCTGGAATAGGGGGCGGGATCGACCTCGATGATTTGCGCGCCCGCTGCGACCAGCGCCTCGCGCTTGCCTGCGCTTTGCCCGCGCGGCATCACGATCAGGGCGCGATAGCCCAGAGCGCCCGCGACCAGAGCGAGGCCAATGCCGGTATTGCCCGCCGTGCCTTCGACGATGACGCCGCCGGGCTTGAGCGCGCCGCTCGTTTCGGCGGCGCGGATCAGGCCCAGGGCAGTGCGGTCTTTCACCGAGCCGCCGGGATTGAGAAACTCGGCCTTGCCGAAAATCTCGCAGCCCGTCGCTTCGGACGCCGCCTTCAGGCGGATCAGCGGCGTGCCGCCGATCAGCTCCACGATCGGTGCGCTCATCACACTTCCTCTTTGATCAGCCGCCTCAGATCAGGCGGATGGCGCCAGCGCGTTTGGCGCGCTCGGCGCGAACCGGATCAAAGATGCCGCACTCTTCCCGGTCCTGGCCAGCCCAACGCCCCTCTCGGGAGCCGGGTTGATCAGAAGGCGCTGTGCAGGGCCAACAGCCGATAGAGGCGTAACCGTCTTCCGCCAGCGGATGGCGGGGCAGGTCGAGCGCCTTGTAGCGGGCGGCCACGTCTTGCGGGCTGAGGAAGGCGAAAGGATTGATCTTCACCCGCTCGCCATCGAATTCGACGGCGGGAATATCGCCGCGCTGACCGCCATGATAGCGCTTGCGCCCGGTGATAAGAGCATCGAACGGATCAAGCGCCCGGCCCAGCGGACGCACCTTGCGCAGATCACAGCAGGCCAGCCCATCGCGGTCATAGAGTTTGCCGTCGGGATCCTGCGCGCGGATCTCGTCTTCATCGGGCTTCAGCACATGAAGATTGGTCAGGCCAAGATGGCTCACCAGACGGTCGCGATAGCTCAGCGTCTGGGGGAAGTGCATGCCGGTGTCGAGAAACAGAATGGGCGTATCCGAGGCGATCTCCGCCACCAGCGCCAGCCCGAGCGCCGCTTCGGCGCCAAAGGAGGACAGCATGGCGATGCGTCCGCCATAGACCTGAGCGGCGCGGATCAGGATGGCTTCGGGCGTTGCACCTTCAAGTTCTTTCGCCAGCGCTTCAGCCGTCGCCTTGCGGGCCGCCAGCGCCCGGAGATGCAGCGCTGCCGGCCGGGCCGTCACTGCGCCAGGGTCGGGCTGGTAGACATAGGGCGCGCCGCCGGTATTGCGGTTGCGTGCGGGGCCTTTGGGACGCTCGATATCGACCGCGTCAAAGCCCATCCGCAACAGGTCATCGACCTGATCAGGCAGCAGCGGGCCAGCCGCGCGCAATTCGCCTTCATAGCCTGAACGGCGCAGAAGCGCGGCGAGCGAGAAGCCGCGACCATCCTTGAAGGTGGGGAAGCGGATCACGACCCGGTCCGCGCCCTCAATGGCGGCTTCAGCTTCGGACGGAGCGGCGTCTCCGGCCAGTTCCACGGTGGCGGATTCAATCCGGCTCAGGGCATCAAGCGCCATAGACGGCCTCCTTGAACGGGTCTGCGCCCAGACGGTTCAGCGTCTGGATGAAAGTTTCTTGCGGAAGGGCGTGGTCGGCATAGACACGCACGCAGGCGATGACGGCGGTCACCGCATCATCAGCCGACAGGCCCGGGCCCAGGATCTTGCCGATGGCGGCCTGACCATCGCCGACGCCGCCAAGGGTGAGCTGGTAGACTTCTTCACCCGCCTTATCGACGCCCAGAAGGCCGATATTGGCCACATGGTGATGCCCGCAGGCATTGATGCAGCCGGATATCTTGATGGTCAGATCACCGGTGGCGTCATCGAGCCCTGCCTCATGCAGGCCGGTTGAGATGGCTTGCGCGATCGGGATGGAGCGGGCGTTGGCGAGATTGCAGTAATCGAGCCCCGGGCAGGCGACGATGTCGCTGGCGCGGCCAAAATTCGGTGTAGCGAGACCAGCCTCATCGAGCGCGCGGAACAGCGCGCCCAGAGACGCCTTGTCCGTGTGCGGAAGAACCAGATTCTGCTCCTTGCTGACGCGGATCTCGCTGAGGGCATAACGATCCGCCAGATCGGCGATCAGGTCCATCTGGTCCGCGCTGGCGTCACCCGGGGTGGCGCCTGGCGCCTTGAGCGGGATCACCACAACGGCGCGGTTCTTCACCTTGTGCGCTTTCACATTCACCGCACGCCAGCGAGCAAAGGCCGTGCCGGTCGGGATATCGGTCAGCGGTTCGCCTTCCGGGGGGAGGGTGAAATGGCTGCTGACGCGCTCGATTTCTTCAACGGGGATGGTCATGGCGCGGCCACGGCTGGCCTCGTATTCGGCCTCCACCGCGTCGCGGAAAGCATCCGGCCCCATGGCCTCGACCAGGATCTTGATGCGCGCCTTGTACAGATTGTCCCGACGACCGGCGAGATTGTAGACGCGCAAGATTGAGGTCAGATACGCCAGAAGCTCGCGCTGGGGCAGGAAGTCGCGAATGATCTTCGCCACGATCGGCGTGCGGCCCTGACCGCCGCCGACGTGGACTTCAAACCCGGTTTCGCCCGCATCGTTCTGAACCAGACGCAGGCCGATATCGTGCACGCCGATGGCGGCGCGATCCTCGGGCGAGCCAGTGACAGCGATCTTGAACTTGCGCGGCAGCCAGGTGAATTCGGGGTGAGTGGTGGACCATTGCCGGATCAGCTCGCACCAGGGGCGCGGGTCTGCGATCTCGTCCGCCGACGCGCCCGCAAACGGGTCGGTCGTGGTGTTGCGGATCGTATTGCCCGAGGTCTGGATGGCGTGCATCTGAACGCCCGCCAGATGGTCAAGCGCGTCGGGAATATCCACCAGAGCGGGCCAGTTGTACTGGATGTTCTGGCGGGTGGTGAAATGGCCATAGCCCCGGTCATAGGTGCGCGCCACATAAGCGAGCGAGCGAAGCTGTTCCGAGGACAGAACGCCATAGGGAATGGCCACACGCAGCATATAGGCGTGAAGCTGAAGATAGACGCCGTTCATCAGACGCAGCGGCTTGAACTCGTCCTCGCTGAGCGCGCCGGACAGGCGGGCGTTCACCTGCTCACGGAATTCCGCGGTGCGGGCATCGAGCACCGCACGGTCGATCTCGTCATACTGATACATGCGCGCCTCCCAGCTTGGTCGAACCGGCGCTGGGGCCGGTCAGCCGGATGGTTTCGCGCACATGCTTGCGGCCTGCAGGCGCAAAGCCGGACGCTTCGGCGTCGATCTCGATGGGATAGGGGCCGACAACAGTCAGCACATCGCGCAGCGCCCTCTCCAGCGCTGTGTCGGTGGCGCCATCGTCAAGACGCACAGCCTGATCGGCGTTCTCGGTCCAGCGATTTTCGGGCGTCAGATAGACGACGCGGCCATCAGTCAGCCGGTTCGCAGTGATGGTTTTCATGCGGCATGCTCCAGAGCCTTGAGGCTCAGGCTTGAGAGATATTCGGGCGCGTAGGTGACCACATCGCCGATCACGAGGACGGCGGGGCCATTCAGCTGCTCGGTCGAGATCGTGTGCGACAGGGCGTCGAGCGTGGTGAAAACCCGGCGCTCTGAGCTCAGGCTCGCATTCTCGATAATGCCCACGGGGGTAGCGGGTGACCGGCCAGCCTCGACCAGACGACGCGCCAGGGTCGCGGCCACCGCAACGCCCATATAGACGACGAGCGTGTGAGAGGTTGCGGCCAGGGCGGTGTAGTCCAGATCAGGCCCGCCCAGCTTCGGACGCCCCGTGACGAAGGTCACGGCCTGGGCGGCGTCACGATGGGTCAGCGGGATCTGCGCCTGGGCGCCGGCGGCCAGAGCGGCGGAAATGCCCGGGGTGACATGGACCTCGATGCCCGCGGCGCGTACGGCTTCGACTTCCTCACCGCCGCGACCGAAGATGAAGCTGTCCCCGCCTTTCAGGCGGACAACGCGACGGCCCAGACGGGCCTGCTCGATCAGGATTTCGCAAATGCGCTCCTGCGGCACCGGATGATCACCCTGACGCTTGCCCACATTGATGCGGTGGGCGTCGCGGCGGGCGCGGTCGATGATTTCAGGCGAGACAAGGCGGTCATGCACGATCACATCCGCATCGCGGATCAGGCGCGCGGCCTTGATGGTGAGAAGCTCAGGATCACCGGGACCGGCGCCGACCAGATGCACCACGCCCTTGGGGGCGGGAGCGTCATCCTTCAGCGCGTCGATGAAGGCGGCGCGAACGCCGTCTTCATCGCCGGCATCGGCCAGTTGCGCGGCAGGGCCGCGCAGGGCGCGCTCCCAGTATTTGCGGCGCGCATCCACACTCGGGAACGCATCCATCACGCGTTGGCGCAGGCCCCGTGCGGTTTCCGCCAGCAGACCAACACCCGGAGCAATGACGCTTTCCAGCGCGCTGCGAAGATCGCGCACCAGGATCGGACCAGCGCCTCCGGAGGACAAGGCGATGGTGATTGCGCCTCGATCCACAAGCGCGGGCGTGTAGAAGTCGCACAGGGGCAGGTTGTCCACGACGTTGACGAGCGCGCCGGCCTTGCGGGCTTTCGCCGCCAGCTTCGACGCGCGCTTGTCATCCTCGATACCGATGAACACCAGCCGGGCGCCCTTGAACACGTCATGGGGACGGGCGCGGGTGTCGATACGGGTGTTTGGATTGAGGTCAGAGGGCAGAGTCGGGGAAACGCCGAGCGTGCACCAGACCAGCTCGCACGGGGCCGTGCGGAACAGGCGCAGCTTGTTCAACGCGGGCTCTCCGGCGCCCAGAACGACCACGCGGGCGTTCTTGAGGGGAATGGCGGGCAGGAATTGATCCATGACACTTGGCCTTCTGATAAACGGCCCGCACTCTCGCTGTCAGGATAGCTTTTTACAAATCAGTATTCTTGCGCCATATAGAAAGAAATTCTTTTCAATGGTGATCCATGGCCGGTCTGGCTCCGCTCAATGCCCTGCGCGCTTTCGAGGCCGCCGCCCGTCAGGGCGGTTTTGTCGGCGCAGCCGAAGAGCTCAATGTCACCCCGGCCGCCGTGGGCCAGCAGGTGCGCCAGCTTGAAGCCCTGATTGGCGAAGCGCTGTTTGAGCGCGAAGGAAAGAAGCTCATCCTGACCGAGCGCGGCGCGGCGGCGCTGGAACCTTTGCGGCGCGGGTTTGAATTGATGGGCGAGGCGAGCGCAGCCCTGCGCGCGGTGCAGGCGACGCCGACGCTGACCGTCGCGGCGGATCACGATGTGATGATCGCCTGGCTCAGCCGCGACCTCATCACCGCTGATGCCGCCATTCGTCTGGTTGAGGCCGGAGAGGAGGCGGAGTTGACCCTGACGCGCGCCTCTGTGGCCAGTGCGCCCGCAGGTGCGGAGCGGGTGATGGATGAAGTGCTGACGCCTTTGGCCCGACCGGGGCTTGTCGCGCCGGACGCCGGATTGACGGTGCTCGAGTCCCTTCCGCTGATCGAGGACAGCACAAGCGGTCTGAGCTGGGCTCAATGGCTGAGCGCGCGGGGCGGATACGGGCTTGAAGCGCAGCCGCGTTTGCGGGTGGCGGACTCGCTCGCGGCGCTGGCGATGGCCGAACAGGGGGCGGGGATCGTGCTGGGGCGCAAGCCGCTCGCCTATGACGCTATCAGGGGCGGTCGTCTGGCGCCCGTCTTCGCTGACGGCGACCAGCCCAGCGATCAGGCCTATTTCCTGCAAACCGCTGCGGGGCGCTCACCCTCCGCCGCTGCGACGCGGCTGGCCCAGCATCTGAAGGCTTGCGCTGCGGCGCGTCAGGATCTGGCGGGCGAGCTATAATCAGGCGTTGAGCCGGGAGAGCGGGGACACCGGGCCCATTTCCGGTTCGATATCCGGCGCGGGATGGTGATCAGGCCACAGCCAATGCGCGAGAGCTTCCAGACTGTCGACAATGCGCGGGCTTGAGCGGCTGAACAGGCGGTTGCCGTCAAACACGGTGATCTGACAGCCTCTGGACTCCAGTTGGCGCAAAGCGGCGATGGTTTCGGGATCGCCCGCAATATCCTCCAGCGTCCGCGCCGTGGAGAAACCACAGGGCGCGATCACCAGCCGCTCGGGATTGATGGCGTGAATCGCTTCCCAGCTCGTCGTCCAGCTGGGACGGTCTGCGGTGTTGCCCGCATCCTCGGCGCCCGCCAGCGTCAGCAATTCATGCATCCAGTGCCCGCCAATAAAGGGCGGGCTGGTCCAGTCCAGCAGTACGGTCCGGGGGCGCGGTTCAGGCAGGGCCTTTGAGCGCTCGGCTACGGCATCGATACGGACCTGAAGGCTGGCGCGAAGAGCTGTTGCGCGGTCGTTGACGCCTGCCGCCTCACCGATCATCGAGATCGTTTCGAGAATATCGTTGAGCGAATAGGGCTCGAGATTGACCAGCGTCGGTTGCGGGTTGAGTGCGCTGAGCACCGTGCTGACTTCCGCGCCGGACACCGCGCACACATCACACAGCGCCTGGCTGATCACGAGATCAGGTTTGAGCGCCGCCAACGCCGGGGCGTCTAGCGCATAGATAGCGTCCTGCCCCTGCAGTTTGGCGCGCACTGCGTCGTCAATCTCGCGCGCCGTTTGCGCTTCAAAGAGTGCACTCGTCAGCGCAGGTAATTGCTTCACCTGAGGCGGCCAGTCACAGCAATGGGAGACGGCCACAAGGTCATCGGTCAGGCCCAGAGCGGCGACGATTTCCGTTGAGCTGGCGAGCAGGGAGGCGATGCGCATGGGGAGGGGATCAGCCCTGTGGTGGCGTGATGAAGGGCGCGAGCCCGGTCATCAGATGATAGATCATGCTGGCGGGGACCATGGCGACCGAGGGCTGCATGTTCGCATCGACCCGATCCACCCAGCCATGGGCGGGGCCTTTGTCGAGATAGAGATTGGAAATCTCGTCGACCATGGCCTTCACCGGCGCCTGGGGCGAACCCAGAGTGATATAGGTGCGCAGGCGTTCGAGCTGCGGCCAGAGCCGATAGCTGGTCTCGACCGGGCCGAGGCTGTCGAGCGCCATGCCGTCCCGAATGCCCTGACTTTCCGCAAACCCGTGAATGCGGCGCACCCAGCTGCCGCAATCGCGGCCCACAAGACGGTCCACCTCGGTCAGCAGGAAGATCCACTCATAGCAATGGCCCGGTTCGATCCGGTCATCACGGATCCGGGTCCAGTCCGGCCCGAACCGTTCCAGCACGGCGCCGCTTTCCGGCGCAAACATGAAGCGTTCAAACAGGGTGGCCAGGGTCTGGATGCGTTCGGCCGAGGCCGGATCGCCCATCACCTCATAATGGCGCAGGCTGGCTTCCAGAAGGTGCATGTGCGGGTTGGACAGCTTGCCGCCGCCACCGGTCTCATGATCCACCCAGCCGCCATAGATATCGTCCTTGAACAGATCATCGATAGTTGCAAAGGCTTCAGCGGCCAGCGCTTCGCCGCGTTCATCGCCAAGGGCCGCCAGTTGCGAACCGGCCAGCGCCACAAAGGCGTGGTCATAAAGATCCCGGCGCGGATCGCTGATCTTGCCATGGCTGTCAAACCGGTGCGCCCAGCCGCCCTGGGGGGAGCGCGCCGGGCCGTCAAGAAAGCTCAACGCCGCCTCGATGACGGTGTCAGCCGCCCCGTCCGGGTTCCAGCCCAGCTGTTTGGCGCGCGCAAAGGAATAGAGCTGACGCGGCGCGACCCGGCCCCGGCGGGGATGGTCCAGCAGGGGCTCGCCCTCAAGGTCCAGCCCTTCCACCAGTCCGCCGTCAGGGGTTACAGCGCGCGACGCCCAGGCCGGCATTACACGCTTCCACAACCAGTCGCCCAGGGAGTCGCGCTGATCGGCCCGCAACAGGGTCTGCCCCAGCGACTGGATGCCCGACACGGCGGGCTTGATGCCGGCGGCGCCATCCAGGCTTGAAACCAGCACAGCTTCTCGCGTTGCGATGACGGCGATAGCGTCCAGTCCGTGCACGGCCACCTTGGGGCCGGAGGACTGGATCAGCACACGCTCGGCGCCGGGTGCGACGACGGCGCCGCGCAGAACCTTGGGGTCGTGGGTGGCTTCGGCATGCAGGGCGTGCACGGCGCGAAAATCACCCACATCGCTCCAGCCCATGGAGACGGGCATGACGGCGATATTGTCCGCTGCTTCCATCACCGCATAGTCGATGGACTCCGAGCGACACTTCGCAAATTTGGCGCGGTCCAGCTGACCGTCCCCGGTCAGGGCGGCCTTCACACTGTCCAGAATGTCCGGCGCGTGGGCGGCCATGGCGTCTCGCATCACCTGGGCGGTGAACATGAAAATGCCGGCGTTCCAGTAAAACCGCCCGGTCTCGATATAGGTCCGCGCGGTCTCTGCATCGGGCTTCTCGACAAAGCGGGCGACGGGCTTGGCGGCGTTGGGAGAGTCGGTCGCCTCGATATAGCCATAGCCGGTGGCGGGGAAATCGGGATTGATGCCGAAGGTGACGATCTGGCCTTCGCAAGCGGCGGGCTGGGCCGTGCGGATGGCGCGATGGAACGCCGCCACATCCTTGATGTGATGGTCGGCAGGCAGGATCAGCAGGATGTCATCGGGTTGGGCCAGCAAGCTTGCTGCAGCGATGGCGGGGGCGGAATTGCGGCCCATGGGTTCGAGCACCAGTCTCACACCGGGCAGTTCGGTGGAAAGCTGATGGCGATGACGGCTGGAGCCAATCGCCATGGCCGGTCCGAACAGGCTGTCGTCGCTGACGCGATGCAGGGTTTCCGCGACCATGGAGCGATCCCCGGTCAGCGCCAGGAACTGCTTGGGCGTGCGCGGGGTGGACAAGGGCCAGAGCCGGGTGCCGCCGCCGCCGCACAAGATGACCGGTGTCACAATCGTCATGTCGCCATCCCCCGTGGGCGTCCGGTTCTTTAACCGCGCAGTCTGTTCCAATGACAAGCAAGAGGCTGTTTTGCAACCGGCTTGCTTGCGTTGCGGATGTTTTCGTTTCGTCAGGCAGGTCCGGGCAAGGTGTCAGCGTCGCCGTGCCGCCATCTTGGAGCGTGAAAGGCCCAGGCATGTGAAATGATGGTGTCAGCTGTCGACAGGTGAGGCTGAAACTCGAGCAATTCCCGCGCCAGCCGCGTGTCGGAGATCAGTTGTTCTGCATCTCCCGGGCGGCGCGGCGAAATCGTATGGGGCACAGCCATTCCGGTCACGCGCTCCACGGCATTGAGAATTTCCTTCACTGAAATGCCCGAGCCGGTGCCCAGATTGCAGGCAAAGGACGGGGCGCCGCTCATCAGACGGTCCAGCGCCTTGAGATGGGCTAGCGCCAGATCCATGACATGGATGAAGTCGCGGATGCAGCTGCCGTCGGGCGTCGCATAATCATCGCCGAACAGGTGCATGGGACCGCCCAGCCCTGCGGCGGCTTTCAGTGCATTGGGCACCAGATGGGTCTCGGGATCATGCTCTTCGCCGATCTCGCCGTCCGGACTGGCGCCAGCGGCATTGAAATAGCGAAGTGCGGCATAGTGCAGCTCGCCCAGGCGCGAGACATCTTCGAGCATCAGCTCGACCACATGCTTGGTCCGGCCATAGACATTGACCGGCGTGCGCGGCTCGCTTTCGCTTATGGGCAGGGTGTCGGGTTCGCCATAGACAGCGCAGGTGGATGAGAAGACGAGCGGTTTGACCCCGGCGCGCTTCATCGCCTGCAACAGGGCGATGACGCCGCCCACATTGTTGTCCCAGAAGGTCAGCGGATCACGCTCGCCCTCGCCCACTTCAATATTGGCGGCGAAGTGCATTACCGCATCGATCTGGTAGCGGGTCAGGACGTTCTCGACAGCGTCCACATCACGGACATCGGCTTCGATCAGGGGGCCCCATTTGACGGCGTGACGATGGCCGCGGGACAGATTGTCGAGCACCACAGGCGTATCGCCTCGCTCTGACAGGGCCTTGCAAATATGCGCGCCGATATATCCGGCGCCGCCGACCACCAAGACTCGCATTCATGTCCCCTATGCCGCGCCTGGAGGCTTGTTCCCGACCGCGCCTGCAACTTCAGTTGTATCCAGAGCGACCTGCGGCGCAAGTGACAAGGGTGCGAAGCGGTCTGCTTCGTTTTTCAGCGCGCTGCTGCTCCGGACGCAATCAGGCTATCAGAGCATGCTGCACTGCAGCAACGCTTGAGGCCGATATAACTGATTGCATTTCAAAATCCGTGGGCAGATTAACCTTACGATGAGGCGCTCACCTGTCTTGCACACTTTAGATTGTGGTGCGTCATTAACGTTAAAGCCCATCTTTTTTAAACCAGGACTGGGGAACCGGGCGCATGGTGGAGAGATTGAGACACGTTCTCATTCTGGCTTCGCAACTGGCGGTTTGCGCTCGTTGAACGCGAATTTTTTGGTGTGATTCGTTCCCGGATATGATATTGCAGTGCGGTAAGGGACGTTATTGAGGGGGAGGCCGATGAGTGTAAGCGGCTTCAGCGTAGAGGGACGACAGTTTGGACTCGGTCGGAAGCGGCCTGCGTTCCAGCGTCTTGGTAAACGCACCTTCGATATCGTCGCGGCCCTGGCAGGGTTAATTTTTCTGGCCCCGGTCATGATTGCTCTGGCCCTTCTGGTGCGCGCCCAGGACGGCGGGCCCGCGTTGTTCTCCCACACCCGGATCGGCAAGAACGGCAAGACGTTCCAGTGCTACAAGTTCCGTTCCATGGTCATGGACGCCCAGCAGCGTCTGGAGACCCTGCTTGCCAACGATCCGGAAGCGGCGGCCGAATGGGCGCGAGACCAGAAATTGCGCAAGGACCCGCGCGTCACGGCGCTGGGCAGGTTCATCCGCAAGACCAGCCTTGATGAGCTGCCGCAGCTGTTCAACATCCTCAAGGGTGACATGTCCGTGGTCGGGCCGCGCCCGATCATCACCGACGAGATGGCTCGCTATGGCCATCATATCGAGGACTATCTGTCGGTCACTCCCGGTGTGACGGGCCCCTGGCAGGTTAGCGGTCGAAATGATGTCAGCTATGACGAACGTGTTCAGATGGACGCTCAGTATGCGCGTAACTGGACGGTCTTCGGCGATATCTGGATCACCCTGAAAACCGTGCCGGCCGTGCTTATGAGCCGCGGCGCTTCCTAGAATTCCTTACTTCATGAACTGTGAGATCAAGTGATGCAAAAGACCGCTCTTGTCTGTGGTGCAGGTGGTTTTATCGGTGGCCATCTGGTGAAACGTCTGAAGTCAGAGGGCTTCTGGGTTCGCGGCGTCGACTTGAAGTTCAATGAGTACTCTGAGACCGAAGCCGATGATTTCGTCATTGGCGACCTGCGCGACCAGAGCGTGGTCCGCAGCGTTGTGGATCGCCGTTTTGATGAAGTCTACCAGCTGGCTGCCGACATGGGCGGCGCCGGTTATATCTTCACCGGCGAGAACGACGCCGACATCATGCACAACTCGGCGACGATCAATCTGAACGTCCTGGATGCCTGCCATAAGCGCAACATCAAGCGGGTCTTCTATTCCTCGTCCGCTTGCATGTATCCTGAGCATAACCAGCTGGACCCGGACAATCCGAACTGCGCGGAAGATTCCGCCTATCCGGCCAACCCTGACAGCGAATATGGCTGGGAGAAGTTGTTCTCCGAGCGTCTGTATCTCGCCTATAACCGCAACCATGGCATGGAATGCCGGGTTGCGCGCTACCACAACATTTTCGGCCCGCTGGGCACCTGGCGCGGTGGTAAGGAAAAAGCGCCGGCGGCCATGTGCCGCAAGGTCGCGACGGCCAAGCCGGGCGACAAGATCGAGGTGTGGGGCGATGGTCTGCAGACCCGATCCTTCCTGTATATTGACGAATGCCTGGAAGGCACCATCCGCCTTCTGCGCTCTGACTTCGAGGGCCCGGTGAATATCGGTTCTGACGAGATGGTCACCATCAACGGGCTGGCCCAGATGGTTATCGACGTGTCCAAAAAGGATATCGGCATCTCCAACATTCCCGGTCCGCTGGGCGTTCGGGGCCGCAATTCGGATAACCGTCTCATCAAGGAGAAGCTGGGCTGGGCCCCGTCCCAGACCCTGCGCGAGGGTGTTGAAAAGACCTATGCCTGGATCAATGGCGAGGTCAGCCGTTTGCACAATTCCGATCCCGCCGGCGTCTGACGCTGACCATGCGGATTCTGGTTCACGATTATGCGGGCCACCCTTTTCAGGCTGAGTTGAGCCGCGCGCTGGCTGCGCGCGGCCATGAGGTCATCCATGCCTATTTTGCGGGCGACAAAGGGCCCAAAGGGCGTCTCGAACGTCTGCCGGACGATCCGGAGGAGCTGAGCTTTGCGGCGCTGGGAGAGGCTCTGGATTATTCCAAGAGCAACTTCATCAAGCGCCGTCAGGGCGACCTGGCTTATGGCAAACTGCTGGCGGACCTTATCAGGTCCAGCCGACCTGACGTGGTGCTGTCGGGCAATACGCCCACCGAAACCCAACAGGCGGTTCCTGCCGCCTGCCGGTCGGTGGGCGCGGCGTTCGTGTACTGGATCCAGGACTTCTATTCGATTGCGGCGGACAAGCTGCTGCGCAAGCGTCTGCCGCTTCTGGGGCATGGCGTGGGCGCCTATTACAAGTATCTGGACGCGGCTCAGATGCGCGGCGCCGAGCATGTGATCATCATCACCGACGCCTTTTCCCCGCAGCTGGACAAATGGGGCATCCGACCTGACCGCGTCAGCGTGATCCCCAACTGGGGGGCGCTCAAGGAACTGCCGGTGCGCCCCAAGGATAACGCCTGGTCGCAAGAGCAGGGCGTGAGCGACACGCTGGTCTGCCTGTACACGGGCACGCTGGCGATGAAGCATGACCCCACCTTGCTCGAGCAGGTGGCGGCGAACACCGACGCTGAGGTGGTGGTGGTGGCCGCAGGTGTGGGCGTGGAGCATCTGGAAGCGGTCAAGAGTGCCCAGCCGGACGCCTATGAAAACCTGACCTTGCTGCCCTTGCAGCCGTTTAAGCGTTTTGCAGACGTGCTGGGGTCGGCTGACATCATGCTGGCCGTGATCGAGGAGGAAGCGGGTGAGTTCTCCGTGCCCTCCAAGGTGCTCAGCTATCTGTGCTCGGGGCGTCCGATCGTGCTGTCGGCGCCCGCGGGCAATCTGGCGGCGCGGATCGTGCGCGAAACTGGTGCTGGACTGGTCTGTGACGCCGGTGATGGAGCAGGCTTTGTCGAGGCTGTCCGCACCCTGATCAATGACCCTGATGCGCGTGAAGCCGCAGGCCGGGCGGGTCGGGCCTATGCCGAAGAGCATTTCGATCTCGACCGGATCGCTGACCGCTTTGAATCGGTGCTGCAGCAGGCGTGTCAGGAACGGGCCGCATCTCCCGGTGGCGGATAGCCGCTATGAATGGGGGGGAGGCGCACTTTGATCTGACAGGCAAGCGCATCTGGGTTGCAGGCCATGCCGGCATGGTCGGTTCGGCTCTGGTGCGCCGTCTGGAGCGTGAAGCGCCTGCAGAGATTTTGACCGCGACTCATGAGGCGCTGGACCTGACCGATCAGGCCGCGACACGCGTCTGGCTTGAAAATGCGCGACCGGACGCTGTGTTCGTGGCTGCCGCACGGGTGGGCGGCATTTTGGCCAATCAGAGTTATCCGGCCGACTTTCTGTACGACAATCTGATGTTCGCGGCCAATGTGATCCATGCCGCCCACCTGGCCGGAGTGTCCAGGTTGCTCTATCTGGGGTCGTCCAGCATCTATCCCAAACACGCCGACCAGCCCATGGCCGAGGACGCGCTTCTGACCGGCGCGCTGGAGCCCACCCATGAGGGCTACGCCATCGCCAAGATTGCAGGCGTCAAATTGTGCCAGGCCTATCGCAAACAGCATGGCGCTGATTTCATCGCCGCCCTGCCGACCAATCTGTACGGGCCGGGCGACAATTACGACTTGAACACCAGCCATGTGATCCCGGCTTTGATCCGCAAGGTGTACGAGGCCAAACAGGCGGGCGCTGATCATGTGCAGATCTGGGGCAGCGGTGCGCCGCGCCGCGAATTCCTGCATGCGGATGACTGCGCGGATGCGCTGGTCCATCTGATGAAGACCTATACCGGTGAGGCGCCGGTCAATGTGGGTTCGGGCGAGGACCTGACCATTGAGGCGCTGGTTCGGATGATCATGGAGGTTGTCGGTTTTGAAGGCGCGGTCACCCGCGACGAAACCAAACCAGACGGCCCGCCCCGCAAACTGATGACCGCAGATCGCCTGCGCGCCTTGGGATGGTCGCCGACCCTCTCCCTGCGCGCTGGTCTGGAACACGCCTATGCCTGTTTTCTTGAGGAACAGGCCCGCTAAGATGATGTGCCCCGCTACGGGTTGCAGCCTTTAAGGAGCTCATGATGACGAACACGGCCAGCAATCCGCGCGTAGCGCTTGTTTCGGGGCATTGGGCCCAGAATATCGGCAACGCCTTTTTCAATATTGGCGGCAAATGGATCCTCGAGCAGATGTTCGGCGAGGGGCAGGTCGAGTTCATTCAGGACCAGCCTGGCTACCGGACTTTCCATAACCAGCTCAAGGGCAACCCGGCGGGCGATGTGGAATATCTGCGCCTGCTCGATCTCGATTATATCGTGCTGCAAGGCCCGCTTCTGACGACGGGCTTCCCGCATCTGTGGGAGAACACCTTCAAGGCGCTGACCGAGCGCGGCACAAAGATCATCCTGCTGGGCTCGGCCTTCTTCAAGTTCCGTGACGCCGAGTTCGCCGCAGCGCGTGCGTTCCTGGAGCGCTACAAGCCGGCCCTGATCTCCACCCGCGACAGCAACAGCTACAACATCCTGAAAGACTGGGATCTGGGCGTGCCGCTGTTTGACGGCATGGACAGCGCCTTCTTCGCGCCCAAGGCCTATTCGCCCTTCAAGGTGGCGGGCGAGCCATATTACGCGTTCAATTTTGATCGCTATCCCGAACCCACCGTCAAGCTGGGCGGCGTGGATGCGCAGGCGGACGCCAGCTTTGAAGCGGATGGGGCGGAGTGGAATCTGTATACCCCGCAAATGGTGTCCAAGCTGGCGCACCGGTCCAAGGTTCAGGCCTATCTTGGCCATTTGCTGGACCGGCGGAAGCTGCCGGCCGAGCTGAACGGGCGCATGATCGTGCGGCCCGAGCATCGCAGCAATCCGCACATGACCTACAAGATCTACCAGCACCCCAATGCGGTCTGCTCGGATGAGCCGTGGACCTATTTCACTGTCTATGCCAATTCCGCACTGACGCTGGCGGACCGGGTGCATGCCTGTGTCGCCACGCTGGCTTATGGCAATCCGGCCATGCTGTTCACGCCCAGCCCGCGCGCGGCGCTGTTCGAGCGTGTCGGCGCTGGCGATATCAAGAAGCATCCCGTGCGCCTGGATATGGACCACCTTGAGCAAGAGCGCAGCGGGCAGGTGGAATGGCTTCGCAAGCATATCTAGCGGCGACGCTGGCAGGACTGACGCTGGCGCAGACCTCTGCCCCCCTGCCACAGGGGATGGCGGAGGATCCGCGCTGGACGCTGGTGTTTGCCGACGAGTTTGAAGGCGAGGCGATCGACCCGGCCCGTTGGCATGTGGAAGACAGTGCGCCGGGCCATATCACCTCGGTGCGCAGCCCCGACAATGTCGAAGTGCGCGAGGGCGCGCTGCATCTCATCACTCGCGCCCGCGACGAGGCTGAAGATGGGCGCGTCTGGAGCACGGCGCATGTCTGGACCCGGCGCAGCTTTAACGATGGCGTGTTTGAGGCGCGCATCCGTCTGGCGCCCGAAGCGGGTATGAACAATGCGTTCTGGTTGTTCCCGGTGCTGCACCCGGGGCGTCTGGGGCTGACGCCCGGCCAGACCGCGTGTGAGCTCGATGTGATCGAGGCCACCCATCCCGACCGCATGACCTATAACCTGCATGTGTTCGAGCAACCTGAAACTGGCGAGCTGACGCGCGACATCTATCGCATGACCAATCCCTGGCGCAGCGAGACGCCCAACTCCGCCGGGTTCATGACGCTGTCGATCGAGCGCGATGGCGATACGCTGATCTGGCGGCAGGACGGGGATGTGGTGCGACGCGCCCAGGCGCCGTGCGCCGGGCCGTTGACGGTGCGCCTGTCCACCGCCACCGCCAGCTGGCTGGGCGATCCGCCCGCTGAGCTGAACGATCAGGCCATGATCATCGACTATGTCCGCGTCTGGGAGAGGCAGTGATGGAAGAACGCCCGATTGTTCTGTTCGGATATCTCGGAGGCGGGAATCTGGGCGACGACCTGATGCTGGACGGCATGCTGGACGTTCTGCGGGACACCCGTCGTCCGATCACCATCCTGGCGCGGGATCCCGAGGCGGTGCGACTACCCCAGGCGATTACGGCCGAGATCCGTCCTGCGGCGGCGCGCGCGGCCTTGCGGGCGGTGACCTCTGGCGCAGACGTGGTGCGGGTGGGCGGCACATCCTTTCATGATGAATACGCCAGCAAGACCATGACGGGCCGTTATCTGAAACTGGCAGCCCTGTATGCCCTGCCCCGGCTGAGCGGCGGACGCAGCTTCGCCTTCGGCATTGGCGCGGGGCGGATGGAGCGTTGGGTCACCAAACGGCTTGCGGCCCTGTCCATGAGCGCCTGCAAGACGGTGTTCACCCGCGACCCGGCCTCGACGGACACGCTGACGACGCTGGTTCCCCGTGCGGATATTCATACGGGCGTTGACCTGGCCTTCCTGAAACCGGCGCCTGCCATTGCCCGTGACGCCAGCATTCTGGGCATGTCCATTCTGGACCTTGAGCCCTATGGCGATGTGCCGGGCGGACAGGATGCGTTCTGGGACGCGCTGGCGGGCGCCGCTCTTGAGGCCGCCGGGGATGTGCGCACGGTCAGGCTGTTCGTCTTCAAGCATAACGATGCCGAGAGCGACCGCCCGGTCAGTGAGCGCTTGGCCGAGCGATTGCATGCGCGCGGGCTGAAAACCGAAATTCTCGACCAGACCCAGGACCGCGACATGGTGCTGGCGGCGTTTGCCCAGTGCGGGCACGTGGTGGCGACGCGCTATCACGCGGGCATTCTGGCGGCCATGAACGGCGCGCCCATGCTGCTGGTCCGGTATAATGACAAGCTGTCGCGACTGGCGGACGACTTCTCCATCGCCCGGACCGATGTAATCTCCCCCTGGCAGGTCGCGCCCGAGACGGTGCGCTTCACCCTGCCCGAGCCCTCGGCGGATTTCGTGGAGCGCAAGTCGCAGATGACCAACGCACTCCGTCAGGCTCTTATTGGGGCGCCGTCATGACGCAGTCTCGCGTGCTCGCCGTCATTCACGCTCCGCGCTGGGGCGGCATCCACACCATCATGGAGCGGGTGGGCCCGGTCTGTGGGGAGATGGGGTATCCGTGGACGGTCGTCCTGCCGCAAACGGATGGCGATAATGGCGCTGACCGGCTGCGGGCGGCGGGGCTCGATGTGAAGATCATTCCGCTGCGGCGGATCCGCAAAAGCGCCAATCCCCTGACCCAGCTGGAGTTCTTCTCCACCATCGGGCTGGACGTCTGGCGCTTGCGTGGGCTCATCAAAGAGGGCGGCTATGACATCGTCCAGCCATGCGGCCTGATCCATTTTCACAGCGCGCTCGCGGCCAAGCTGGCGGGCGCGAGCCTGGTCTGGCAAATCCATTCCGACCAGCCGCCGCGTTTGCTGAAACGGGTGTTCACGCCCATGGTGACCGCCCTGTCAGATGCGGTGATGACGTCGGGCACCGGACTGGTCGCCTCCCATCCGGGTCTTTCAAAGGCTCAGGACAAGCTGGTGCCCTTCTACGCGCCGGTTGATCTGTCGGTCTTTCATCCCGACACAGCGCGCCGCCAGCAGGTGCGTAGTGAAATGCAGGCGGCCGAAGGCGATATTATCGTGGGCACGGTGGGAGGCCGTGGCCCGAACAAGAACCATGGCCTGCTGATCGAGGCGCTGCATCTGGCGCGCAAGACCGACCCGAGGCTCAAGGCGTGGATTTGCGGCGGCGTGGTGGAGCATCATGCCGACTGGTATGAAGCCAATGTCGTCGCGCGTCCCGCCGCGCTGGGCATGGAACCGGACGCCGTCCGCTTCGTGCAGCCCGGACGGGAGGTCGCCCGCTATATGAACGGCCTTGATATCTTCTGCCTGCCGTCAAAGGGCGAGGGCGCCTCCATCGTGGTGGGCGAGGCATTGGCCAGCGGCGTGCCCGCGATCGCCAATGATGTCGGCTCGCTGCGTGATACGGTGATCGACGATCAGACGGGGTTCCTGAACAAGACCTCCTCGGCGGAGGAGCTGGCCAATCTGATGCTCAAACTGGCCGCCGATCCCGGCCTGCGCGCGCGTCTGGGTGAAAAAGGTCGAACTTTCGCCGCAGAAACGCTATCCATTGAGGCCTGCGCCAAAGCCCATATTCAAGCGTACGAGATCGCCAAGCGTTCCGTATCAGGATCAGAAACTTAATCCCATAATGCTCGCATCATTATTTCAAATATTGATTTCAGTATCGCTCACTGCCGTGATGATGTTGATTGCGGTTCGGACGAAATCTTTTCTATATATATTGCTGACTGTTGTAATTTTTATAGGATTTGACTTGAGGGCAGTATTAGTTGTTCCTGGAAGTGACTTCCTTATAAGTCGCTCCTTCGGAAGCATATTGCTATCCCAGTCTGATTTGCGGCTGTTTGTGCCTATTTTTTATATTTCGGTGGTTAAAGCAACCATTATAGTATTTTCTATAATAATGTTAAGGGGCTCAAGGAGTGTTGGTAATGTTGAGTTAAGCGGAGCTCCTGCTACCAAGAGTAGGCTTTATAAGATATCCATAGCTATATATATTGCTTCAGCATTATCATATATCATTGTGCTTACGGCTATTTTCGGCAGCCCTCTCGAAGCATTTGCTTCTCTACAGAGGCGCGCAATTGTATTTGGAAGTCAAATTAACTTCGCCAGAATATTCTTGTTTCTAGCCACATCTGCACTGCTTGTGGCCGGTGTTATTTCGAGAGAGCGAGGGGGAAGTTATCGCCTTCTTGTTATTGCCTTAGTGTCAATTCATGCTTCTCTTGTATTTTTAACTGGAGCCCGTGGTTTATCGATTGTGCAATTCGCCGCCGTTATGTATTCGACGGGTATAATAGATGCCCAAAGGCTTTATTCGATTAGAAATATTGCTTTGGGGATATTTGGAGCTATCGCAAGCTATGCGGCTTTAGTATTTGGCCTTGCACTGCGGATATCTGCGCAAAGTGGTGAGTCTTTGCCGCGTGCATTAGCCGAAGTTTCCTCTCGAGGGACGGCAGGGTTGCTTAATAACTTTAATTATTTCGAGTTGTTCTCGGCAGCTGTACTTTTTGCGGAGCGAAACGGCATTAACTTTGGCCAGAACTTTCTCAACGTTCTGCTGCGGCCGGTGCCGCGTTCGTTATGGCCAGATAAGCCGTTAGGTGTGGGGCTGCAGATGCGTGAGGAGTTTTATGGGGACCGCTTGTCGGGGGTTCCCCCGACTTTTCTGGGGGAGTTTTATATTGCTTTCGGGGGGCTTGGTATGATCCTCGTCGGGGCCATAATCGTCTTGTCGATAGCTTTTGTGCAAAGGAATGAATTTAAGTCCCGGAACCCGTATTTGCTGGGATTCCTATCATTGTTTGTGTTCTCACTTCCTATGGAAATGATGAAGGCGGGTTTTGAAATCGTTTCTATTTATTACGTATATTATGCGGTTGGTTTCGCATTGATTTGGTTCGTGCATACAGTTTTTAGTTGGCGGCGCGCTGGTGCGCCGTCTAGGCCAGCAAGGTCATTTGGGCATTGAGAGCCAGGCTCCGATAGCACTTATTGCGCCGTGGATGAGTACGGAAGCTGACAAAGAGAGGGCTGCGTTCAGTGGCGATGTCGGCAAAGTATAAAACGCCATCAGAAGTGTGATGAAGCCTGCTGCTGTGGCGATCAGCTCCAAATAAGCCTTTGATAGAACCATATTAAACAAGTCGGATATGCCCGATGTGGATCGAACTATGCGTGCAGCTGCAAGAATCTGAAGGCCAATCGTGGCTCCGAGGAGATCCCTAGGGACGGCGAATATTGAGAGAAACTGGCTTGGCAGTACGATGATGGGCAGCATTAGTGCGCCAACGCCGGCGACGCTAATTGCAGAGGTCACAACAAATAGATGCCTAAGCTTATCTGGTGCTTTCTGAGCCCCGCCAATCTTCCGGGCAAAAGACGCGTTTACAATTCCTGTAAAGGTGGCTGCGAGTCCGGCAAGTCTAGACGCGACAGCAACAAAACCAGCCAACGTTGGTGAGCCAAGTCCGGCAGTCAGGAGTACAAGGACATGACTTGCGCCGCCTGAGAATACCCTCATCAAGGCCATTGAGGCCATATCATATGGTGAAAGCTTGAGAAGAATTAAGCCATTTTTATTGTTGGACAAATCAAGTTTTGCATAATTGCCGACAAACAACGCGGTCATTATACTGCCAGAAAATATATGGGTAAATACAAGCCCCGATAAAATGCTCTCTATATTAAATAAGTATGATATAAGTAAAAACAATATCGGTGAAATTATCGTTGGGAAATTAGTGGCGATAAGAGATGCTTCGGCCTTTCCTCTTGCGCGCATTTCTTCGCTGATCATGAGTGTAAGTGAGAATATGGCTGGGCCTAATGTGGCGAGCCATGGAAAGTCTATATTGGCCTTTGTTCGCAACAGCCAAACGAGCGCGGCGCTAAAAGGAAGCGTAGCTATGGATGATAAAATTGCGCCTAGCCAAAAAGCCGAACGCCATCTTGTCATCCGAGCATATTGATCCGTTCTCAGTAAAGAGATGCGGCGCATCAGCATTTGAGGCATTCCGGCGGCTATGAAGCTGCCAAAAAGCGTGACCAAGGCAAGGTAAGAGGCAAATTCGCCGATCGCGTCTGTGCCGTACAAGTGGCCGAGAATGGCAAAGACTAAAAGATTGGCGAGCGTAATGGTTCCCCTCACGCCACCGACACGCACCAATTTCAATAGGTTGAGCTTCTCGGAAAGCGCCAAAATCTTTGTAGAAATTATACGCACATGCCCCTCACGTCTTTCTGACCGTCATACACCAGAAAACGTGGCTTAGCTCCATTCTTGTATGAGAGAACTGTTAGGTGCGGGCAGAATGGCTGCCGATACAAACCAACCGGCTAGGTATCCCTCCGCTGATCGCGAGCCGAGTCGCAGCCGCGTTAATGATTCTGGTTGATGTATCGCCAAATAGTGAGTCTGCGCCCCGTTATTGATTGAGCCAGTCAGGCTGGAGCTCGTTAATGTGGCCCATATAGACCCGCGACCTGAAGTCGCTGGCGCACTCAACACCCCCTGCAAGCTACCTGCGCTCGATGTCGTAAACACCTGAGCGTTCCCCGAATTGTGGGCCCAGATCTGGGGCCAGCGATTGCTGGTGGTGCCGTCATCAATCGTCAGGGCGGCCTGCAGGCCGGTCAGGGCGGGCAGGTCCCATTCCACGATCAGGGTGAAGGGTTGTAGAGGGTCAAAGCCCAGGGCGGGCAGGTCTGTGAGGGCGATGGCGTCCTGCGGGCCGTCCACGCGCAGGCCGCGCGCGCTGAGGCGCGGGGCGTTGGCGCCCAGCTGGACGCCGGGCAGGGCGGCGATGGTGTCATAGACCTTGCCGCCAACCGCATGACGGTCGCGCCCCCCGGTGAAATTGAACACCAGCCCGGTGCGCGCCGCTTCATAGAGGATGGGCCAGGGCCCGTTCATGCCATTCAGCACCCGCGCCAACGGGTCTGACTGACCGGCCGCGCATCCTGCGCCCAGAGCCAGCCCGATCATGCCAGCCCCACGATCTGCGCGGCGGTTGTGTCGGCGGCGTGTACGCGACGCACGCGAAGGGCGTATTGCGCGCCGGGCGCGAGGCTGGGCAGGACCAGCTCGTCGCCGGACACGAGGGTTACGCGCACATCGCCAGCTGCGCCGACCATCAGGGCGCGGGTGGGACGAGGCAGGTCCTGCGCGTCATCAGGGGTGATGGCGAAGCCGTAGAGGGGCGGGCTGGTCAGGCCGGAGGCGCGGCTGTCGTCGGTCATTTCAGTCTCCTGTTGGCAAGGTCGAAGGCCTGAAAGCCTAGCTCTGCGGGGGCAGGGGGCGGATAGACCGCACGCATCCCGGACGTGTCGCAGAGGTGTTTGAGGGCGGGGCGCGTCTTCGCACCCGCCGTAAACGCTTTAATTGCGAGGCTGTCTCCTATATGAAAGACACACGTGAGAGTGATGAGGGGACTGCCATGCTGCGCGTCGTTCTGTTGAATATCCTGCTGGCGTTCGCCGTCGTCGGCTGCGCGACGAGCGGATCCGACCCGGCGCCGGCGCAGACCGCCGCAATTCAGGAAATGGTCGTCAATCAGGCGACCGCCGCCTATCGGCTGGGCTCGGGCGATCAGGTGCGCGTGATCGTGTTTGGCGAGGAAGACCTGTCGGGCGAGTTCGTGGTCGATGGCGCGGGCATGGTGTCGCTGCCTCTGGTGGGCGAGGTTCCGGCCGGCGGCAAGACCTTGCAGGAATTCCGCACCGAGATCGAAACCCTGCTGTCAGACGGCTACCTCACCGATCCCCGGGTCAGCGCCGAAGTGCTCAACTACCGCCCCTTCTATATTCTGGGCGAGGTCGAGGAATCCGGCGAGTATCCTTATACGGACGGTTTGACAGTGATGAACGCCGTGGCGCGCGCCGGCGGCTTCACCTACCGGGCCAATACGCGTGTCGTGTTCATCAAACGCGCCGACACCAATCAGGAGGTCGAGCTGCCGCTGACCGCCACGGTGCGCGTGATGCCCGGTGATACGATCCGCATCGCAGAGCGCTTCTTCTAGGCGCGCGCCAGACGACCGGGCGGGTTGAGGATGCGGGACGTCTGGCCGTTCGCAACGCTTGTGACGCTGATCATGAGCGCTTGTCTGGCTCTGGGCGCGGACTCCTCGTCCAGCGCCCTGACCTTCTCCGCCCTGCTTCTGGCTTTCAGCGTCATCATCGTTCTGGTGCGTCGGCCCCGGCTTGACGTCGTGACGGTGGCCTGGCTCGCTGGCGCTGTCGCGCTGGCCGGGCTGGGCGTCCTCAAGGGCTGGATGTCGACGGGGGCGTCGGAATACGCCAGCCTGATCGCCGGGGCCGGGGTCTTTCTGGTCGCGCGCGAGGGCGGGCGGTCCACCGAACGCTCGGACCGCTTGTGGCTGGTCACGCTGGGACTGGGCGCTTTGGTCGGCTTCGCCAGCTTTGTGGACTTCATTGTCGACCCGCGCACGATCTTCGGCTTCGAGCGGCACTACCAGTTCGAGCGCATGTCTGCGCCCTTCCTGTCGCCCAATACCGCCGCAACCTTCTATGGCGTCATCGCCCTGATGGCGGTGACGTCTCTCCTGCGGGGGCTCAGGCAGTGTCGGGGGCGACGGCCGGACGCCTATGCAAGGGTGCTGGTGTTGCCGGTTGCGGCTCTCGTCGTCACGGTCACATGCCTGTTCCTGACGGGCTCTCGCGCGGGGATCAGCCTGTTCGTGCTGTGCGCGGTGGGATTGTCGTTCTGGCGCTCGGTCGCGGACTGGCGCAAGGGCGGCAGCGTCCGGTCGCTGGCGACGCCGCTCCTGGTTGTGATCGCCGTGCTGGTTGTGTTCGGGGTTTCCGGGGGCGTCTATTCGGCGCGTCTGGCGCAGGTGGATGCGCAATTGTCAGAGAATGTGCGCGTCCAGCAGTTCGCCGCCTATTGGTCTGCGGTGTGGTATGCGCCCGTCCTGGGGCAGGGGCTGGGCGGTTTCCCGTTCATGGCGCGACTCTATGAAATGATCGACACGCCGCGCGGCGTGATGATGCCCAACGCCGCACACAATCTGTTCCTGCAGTGGATGCTTCAGGCAGGAAGCGTTGGAACCCTCGGCGGCGCGGCGGTGCTGGCGGGACTTGTACAGCAGGTGCGTCGGGGCTTGAGCCGGCGTCGACGTCAGCGCGAGCTGCTGCGCGGCCTGCTCGTGGTCATCGTTTTCGTTCTGGCGCACGCCATGGTCGATTTTGCGCTGGAAATCTCCGGCTTCTTCTGGCTGTTCTGCTGGATGCTCGGACTGGGCGCGGGGATCGCCAATCGCAGCAAGTCAGACCTGCGAAGTGCGGGCTGGCCCGTAACGGGCGCCCTGGCGGCTGTATTGGCGCTGGCTGCTGGCGTATCCGCACTGGGCGCGCGTGACCATTTGGCGGCTGACAGGATCCTGATGCTCTCCGATGCGCGTTTTGTCGCCCGTCATGGCCAGACCGAAGCGTCCGGGCATAGCGCCCGATACTATGAGGCGATCGGAGATCGGGCCTTGCGCCTGGTCGAGCCCGATTACGGCCTCGCCTACTGGGCGTTCTCCCGCTCGCTGGCGGAAGAGCCGCGCGATGGCGAGGTGTGGGGCAAGCGCGCTTTTGCCGGGTATCACGCCTTTGGCGTTATGACCGAGGCCGGTATCGAGGATCTGAGGCGCTCTTACCTGCTCTTGCCCTATGGGGGGCAATCCTATCTGCAATGGCGCAGCCGGTTCGTTCTGGAGGTCTGGGCGGAGTTGCCGGATGATGTTCGCGCTGCAGCGCAGCGAGAATCGAGAGCCCTTCCTGGACGGGCGTATCAGCGCTGGCTGACCGGAATAAATGATGCAGATGCGTAAGGCCCGGATCTGAATCGCTCAGATGGACGAAGCCTATCTGACTGGAAATATTGGGAGCCTGACGCTGCTGTGACCCATGCGCCACAAAAACGCGACACGGTTGAATGCGACTCGCGTTTTCGCCCTGTTTCTGTTAGTACTTTGGTCACTATGTATGGCCGCTGCCTCGGCAGCTGACCAAGAGGGACAGAAAATGGCTTCAAAGACTGTAATCGGCGTCGCCTCCGCTTTGGCGCTGGGCCTGACCGCCGGCGTCGGCGTTTCCGCACCGGTTTTCGCGCAAGCAGCTCAGGCGCCTGAGGGCCAGAGCATGGATGCCGTCACCCTGGCTAACGCCGTTCAGGCGGCGATTGACGCGCTGGGTCCGGATGCAACCGAAGAGCAAATCGAAGCAGCGATCAATGCGGTCGTCGCTCAGTCCGGCGCTGACGCCTCCACCATCGCGATCGCCATGTCGACGGTTGCTGCGAACAACGCCACCAACCCGGCTGTTGTGACCGCGGCCGTTAACGTTGCGACCAACCCGAACAACGGCAATGCGAACAACGGTGGCGGCGCCACTGGCGGTTCAGGCGGTTCCGGTGACGGCGCTCCGACCCCTCCCCCGGCAACCCCGGGCGGTGGCGGCGGTAACTCCGACTACTAATCTCCGGCTTCGGCCGCAATAAATTCATAAAGATCGGGAGCGGGCGGAACTCGCTCGCTCCCGGATGTCTACACACGGGTGTATGAGGGGCGTCGACATGATGCGCGCAGTACTGATTTCTTCCCTTGCGTTAACCACACTGTCCGCGCCCGCACTGGCTCAGGTCAGCGGCGCGCAAAGCATGTTTGACCGCAACCGCAATGTCAGCGTCATGGACCGCCCGCGTCCGGAATATGATGGCGGCGGCGTGCAGAGCGGGGCGCTCATTTTCTACCCCGAACTGACCCTGGGTCTTGAGTATACCGACAACGTGTTCGGCGCGTCCTCGAATGAAGAATCCGACGTGGTGGCGATCATCACCCCGTCTGTCGCGTTCGAAACCACCTGGTCGCGTCACGCGGTGACCGGGGATGCGTCCGTGACCCGTCGCGAGTATTTCGACTTTTCCGACGAAAGCGTCTGGAATGCGACGGCAGGCCTCGCCGGCAAGCTGGATGTGGATGGCGCAACTTCCCTTGAAGCCGGAGCGCGCTATTCCGACCTGACCGAGCCGCGCACCTCTGCTGGCGCCGCCGGACAAGCCGCCGAGCCGATCGAGTATGACACGCTGACCGCCTTCTTTGGCGCCATGCGGGCCTCGGGTCGCTTCCGTCTTCAGGGCCGCGTCGATTATGGCCAGTATGACTATTCCGATGCGCCTCTGTTTGGTGGCGGCGTTGCGGATCAGGACTTCCGCGATCGCGATCAGTTCACCTACATGGCGCGCGGCGACTATGCTGTCAGCCCGGACACCGCTGTCTTCCTGCGGGCCCAGGCCAACACGCGTGAATATGATCTGGCTCCGCCTGCGGTAGGCCTGCTGCGCGATTCCGACGGCTACACCGTGGATGTTGGTGCGGACTTCGACATCAATGGCGTGGCGCGTGGCGTGATCGGCGTGGGCTATATGGAACAGTCCTATGACGACGCCAGCCTGCCCACGATTGACGGCCTGAGCATTGAAGGCCTGGTGGAATGGTTCCCGACGGCGCTGACCACGGTCACGGCTTCGGCGACGCGCTCCATTCAGGATGCCGCTATCGCCAATTCGGGCGGCTATGTGGCCCAGAACCTGTCTGTAAACGTGGACCATGAGCTCAAGCGCAATGTGATCGTTTCTGCGGGTCTGTCACTGGGCAAGGACGAGTATTCCGGCATTGATCGTGAAGATGATCGCTGGAGCGCGAATGCTGGCGTCACCTACTTCATGAACCGGAATGTGGGCGTGCGCGCGAGCTACACCTATGTCGACCAGGATTCCAAAGGTCTGGCGGGCAATCAGGACTATTCCCGCAATTCCTTCGGCATCAGCATTGTCCTGCGTCGATAGTCTTCAATCGGGACGCTGACTATGGCCCGCTCCGTGCACGTGGAGCGGGCAGTTCCCTTTTTGAGGCATGACTGATGGCAGACGCGACGACCCAACCGCATGCTCCCGCTTCAGAGGATCTGATTGATCTGCGGGAGTTGCTCTCGATTTTCCGGCGCCGGTTCTGGAGTTTGTTCGCAGCCGGGTGTCTGACTTTCCTCGCGGTGGTTCTGTTCACCCTGCAAGCCACGCCGAAATATACGGCGACTGCGGATGTGGTGCTGAATGTGCGCCAGTCCCAGGTGGTCGATATCGAAGCCGTGCTCTCGGGAGCGCCGCCGGATTCCGCCATGGTGGACACCGAGGTTGAGGTCCTGCGCTCCCGCTCTCTGGCCGAGACTGTAGCCAATGAGCTCAATCTGGTCGCTGTGCCTGAGTTCAACGCCAGCCTGCGCGAGAGCGGTGGGGTGTCGTCTCTGCTGAACGGTCTGAAGAGCGTGCTGCGTCCGGGGGGCGATAACGCGCTGTCCGAGGATGAGCGTGCGGCGCGTGAATATGATCGGGTCATCAATGCCCTGATGGAGGTTCGCACCATCCGGCGGGCGGGCCTGACCTATGTGATCGAGATCTCTGCGACCTCTGAAACGCCCAGCCTGGCCCGTGATATCGCGAATGCCTATGCCGAAGCGTATCTTCTGACCCAGCTGGAAGCCAAGTTCGAGGCGACTGAACGCGCTAATGAATGGCTGAATGAGCGCGTCGAGACCTTGCGCGAAGAGGTGCGGGTTCGCGAAGAAGCGGTCGCGCGCTATCGTGATGAAGCAGGTCTGATTGATGCAGAAGGCGCGACGGTCGCCGAGCAGCAGGTGACGGACCTGAACAGCCAGCTTGCGATCCAGCGCGCCAGCCTGTCCGAAGCGCGGGCGCGTCTTGATACGGTGCGGTCCCAGATCCAGCGTGGCGTCGCCGCTGACACCATCGCCGAAGTGCTGTCGTCCGAAGTGATCCGCGAGCTGCGTCGTCAGCAAGCGGAAGTGGCGCGTCGTCTGGCCGATCTGAGCGGCCGCTACGGTCCGCGTCACCCGCAGATCCTGACGGTCAATCGTGAGCTGTCTGACATCAACTCCCAGATTGACGCCGAGATCACCCGGATTGTCGCCAGCCTGGAAAACGAGGTCAGCGTCGCCGCCCAGCGGGTTCGCTCACTGGAAGGCAGCCTGGTTCAGGCGCGGAGCGAGCTGTCGGAAAACAACAGCGCGATTGTCCGCTTGCGCGAGCTTGAGCGCGAGGCTGACGCCAGCCGCGCTCTGTTCGAGAGCTTCCTGAACCGTTTCCGTCAGACCAATGAAACCGAAGGCCTGACCGAAGCGGATGCGCGGATCGTGGCCCGGGCCTCAACTCCGATTTCTCCCAGCTCTCCGCGCGTGATGCTGAACCTTGCTCTGGGCATTGTGCTCGCTGGCGTGGTGGGGGTCGGTGTCATCTTCGTGCTGGAAATGCTCGATAATGGTCTGCATACGGAAACTGATGTGGAGCGCCAGCTTGGCCTGCCCCATATCGTGTCTGTTCCGCGTCTGAAGACCGGGCTTATGGGACGTTTCTCCGGCGAGAGTGTGGATCCGGGGGCGTATATCCTGGAAAAACCGCTGTCGAGTTTTGCCGAGAGCTTCAGGACGGTCAGGTCCGCCATCCGCCTCAGCGGGGTGGATCAGGATACCAAAGTCGTGGCGGTCACATCGGCTCTGCCCGGGGATGGCAAGACGACAACGTCTCTGTGTCTGGGGCGGGTTTCAGCACTCGCGGGTTCAAAGACCATTGTGGTCGATTGTGATCTGCGCCGTCGCCTGCTGACCCATGCAATCTGTGAGAACGCCGAGCAGGGTCTGCTGGAAGTGCTGTCCGGTCAGGCCGCGCTTGAGGATGTCATTCAGGTCGAAGAGAAGACCGGTCTGGCTATCCTGCCGGTGATCACGCCGACCTTCACACCGCGTGACGTGTTCGACTCCGCGGCATTCAACGCCATCCTGAGCAAGCTGCGCGACACCTATGATCTCGTCGTCGTCGATACGGCTCCGGTTCTGGCCGTGGCTGATACGCGTGTGATCACGTCACGTGCGGATGCAGTGCTATTGGCCGCCAAGTGGAAGAAGACCCCGACCGGGGTGGTCCGCCGGGCGATCAGCGAGTTGCATTCGGTGCGCGCCAAGGTGATGGGCGTTGTCCTGAACAATGTGGATATGGAAGCCCAGGCCCGCTATGGCTATGACGCCTCAGGCTATTATTATAATTCCTATCGGAAGTATTATAGCGAGTAGCGGTTTCGGCCTGTCTGTCAGGCCGAAGAGGGTGTCAGCTGGTGTTCAAGCGTCTGAAGTCGCTCTGGAAGGGTGTTGAGCGTCCCGATCCGCCTGAAGGGCTGATTTACGCCGTTGGCGACATCCATGGTCGTCTTGATCTGCTCGATACGCTGTTGACCCTCATCGCTAAGGATGCGGATGGCGCGCCCTGCGAGATTGTGTTTCTCGGCGACTATATTGACCGGGGCGATCAGTCGCGCGGGGTCATTGACCGTCTGATCGAGGTGCAGTCCTGGAATGTCTCTTCCTGCTTCCTGATGGGCAATCACGAAGCCACGCTGCTCGATTTTCTGAAGGGTGCGCCGGTAGGTCCGTCCTGGATGCAGTATGGCGGGGGGGAAACCCTTCTGTCCTATGGCGTGCGGCCGCCGCTTGGCCGGGGCGCGGATGAGGAGTGGGAAGACACCCGTCAGGCGCTCGCCAACGCGATCAGCGAAGAGCAGCTGGCGTTTTACCAAAGCCTTCAGCTGAGCGCGGAGCGGGGCTGCTATCTGTTTGTCCATGCGGGTGTGGATCCCGATACGCCCCTGGCGCAACAGACCGAACGCAGCCTGTTATGGATTCGCGACGAATTCCTCTCCGCCACGCGGCCGCTGGAGCGGATCATTGTGCACGGTCATACGCCCGAAGATCAGCCCCATGCGGACGATCGGCGCATCGGTCTGGATACCGGCGCCTATTTGACCGGGCGTCTGACCGCGGCCCGTCTGGAGCACGGGCAAACCCGGTTCATCAGCACCTGACCCTGGTCCGGATCGACGTCCCGAGGGCTCCTGCAATGGGGCCCTTTTTTTATTAGCCAAACATTAGGGTTAATCCAAAGTAATCATCACTCTTTATTAGGGTAAATTTGAATTAACTTTAAACATACGCTCGATATTATCAAGTTTAGCCCAGTGTTCTCCCATCGAATAAAACGGGAGTTCGCAAGTGTTCGCGACAGTTCTGGGCCAATACTCAAAGTCTCTCTATGCTCGCCTGATCGTCGTCCTCGGCGGTTTGATGCTGACCGCCTGTTCAGCGCATACGCCGAATGCAGGCCGACTGGTGAGTTATGAAGTGACAGCGCCGCCAACCGGCGCTTTTGAGCTGTGTCTGCAGTCGCCGGAACACTGTGGTCTGGTCTCGGAGCAGTCTGAAGACGACAAGACAATCGTTTCTGACGCCAAGTCGTTGGAGGCTGCGCCCGCTGATGTCATCACCGTCCAGACTGCGCCGGTCACGCCGGAGCTGACCGAAGAGCAGATCCTGGTGATGGCGCGTGTGATCAACCTGTCGATCAACGCCGCACTGACCTATCGCACGGATGAAGAGATGTGGGGACAGACCGAACGCTGGGTCCTGCCGATCACCCAGGAAGGTCTGACTTATGGCGACTGTGAGGATTATGCGCTGGAGAAGCGTGTGGCCCTGATGGCGGCGGGTGTTCCGGCGGAGCGTTTGCGTCTGGCCACGGCCTGGTCGCGCGCGACGGGCGATCACGCTGTTCTGATCCTGAGGCTGGATGACGGTGATTTTGTGCTCGACAACACGACGCCGCATATCTTCAACGTCGCCGATACCGCCTATCGCTGGGATGCCTTGCAGACGGGGGATTCCCTGCTGCACTGGTCAAGCCTGCAGCCGGGCGTTTCAGCCAGCGTCAGGGCGACGGCGGGCTGATCCTCTCCGGGGGCATGACGCTCAGTGCGGCCCAGGCATCGTTCTGGGACAGGAAGACCTTGCCGGACAAATGCTCGATGAAACGGGTGGGCGCGAGCTTGTCCATGACCGGGCCTTTAACTTCGGACAAGTGAAGGCGCACGCCGCTTTCGAGCAGGCGCGTATTGAGCGCTTCCAGTGTCTCCAGCGCGGAATAGTCCACCGCGTTCACGGCTGAGAACATCAAGACAACGTCCCGGATCTGACTGCCGTCCTGGCTCAGGCGGTTCAGGACCATGTCTTCGAGAAAATTGGCGTTCGCAAAGTACAGGCTTTCATCAATCCTCAGGGCGAGCAGGGTCGGGCTGGTCTCGACTGCATGGCGATGAATGTTGCGAAAATGTTCGGTGCCCGGCACACGGCCGACCTCGGCGATATGGGGTTTGGAGGTCTTGGTAATGTGCAACAGGATCGAGAGCACCACGCCGGAGGCCACGCCCACTTCGACCCCCAGTGACAGCGTCAGCACGATGGTGGCGAACACGGCGATGAAGTCGGATGTGGCGTAACGCCAGGTGGCTTTCAGGATCGAGAAGTCCACCAGGCTGAGCACAGCGACAATGATCGTGCCCGCCAGCGTCGCCTTGGGCAGGTAATAGATCAGCGGGGTCAGGCACAGTGCGGCGATCCCGATCCCGACCGCGGTGAAGGCGCCGGCGGCGGGCGTGCGCGCCCCGGCGTCAAAGTTCACAACCGAGCGGGCAAACCCCCCGGTCACCGGATAGCCGCCGGTGAAGGCCGCCCCCAGATTGGCCGCGCCCAGACCAATCAGCTCCTGATCGGGGTTGATGCGCTGGCGCCGTCGCGCGGCGAGGGTCTTGGCGACAGAGACGGATTCCACAAATCCGATGACGGACATCAGCGCGGCGGGGATGAAGAGCGTCCGGATCAGTTCCGGCGACCAGTCCGGCACGGTCAGGGGGGGCAGGGTTTGCGGCACGACGCCCACGATAGCGACGCCGCGGGCCTCCAGCCCATAAGCCCAGCTGATCGCCGTGGTCGCCCCGACGGCGAAGACCGGACCCGCCTTGGTGATGAAGCTCGCCAGACGCGCGGGCACGCCCAGAGCCGTCAGAACCGGCTTGAGCCCGGAGCGCACAAAGAACAGGAAGGCGATCACGCTCGCCCCGATCATCAGGCTGAGTACATGTGTTTCCCGGATATGGCCGACGAGGGAGAGCGCGATTTCAAACAGGGTGTGTCCGTCTGCGGGAACGCCCAGAACATGCTTGAGCTGGCTGGCGGCGATCAGGACGCCGGACGCCGTGATAAAGCCCGCAATCACCGGATGGCTAAGAAAATTGGCGAGAAAGCCCAGCCGCAATACGCCCATGACCAGTAGCAATATGCCTGACAGGAAGGCGAGGGTGAGGGCCGCAGCGGCGTAGCTGGCAGTGCCGGGCTCCACCACTTGACCTATGGCGGAGGCGGTCAGAAGCGAGACCACGGCGACGGGACCGACCGCCAAGGCCGAGCTATTGCCGAAGATGGCGTACAGCAGAATGGGTGCGATCGAGGCGTAAAGCCCGACTTCCGGGGGCAGGCCGGCCAGCAGGGCGTAGGCAAGCGATTGCGGGATCAACATCAGGGTGACGATCACGGCCGCCGTCAGGTCATCGCCCAGCGTTGCGACGTCATAGCGACGCCCCCAGTCCAGAATGGGAAAATAGCGTTTGAACTTGATCAAGTCAGCCGGCCTCTATCGCAGGGCGCGTTCATCCGCGCAGCTACGGACGCTCTATGCTTGAGCGTTTCGGCGTGAAGAACAATGCGACACGTTAGAGGAGATCGCCCCCTGGAGCGACCGGCGTAGGCGCGCAAGCCCTTGTGGTCATCCGCACAGGCCCCACAAGGAGAAGCCCATTGTCGTTTATCCGGTAAATCAGGGTGTTCGTGACATTCTCAGGTCTGGCCGCTTTCTGGCGTCCAGCCGGCGCCCTATCCAGCCATGGTTACGTGGAAGTCTCTCAAGGCTTTGCGGCAGATCAGGCTGGGGGGCCATCAGTTCGTGATGCAGGATTCCGCAGCGTCACAGGCCCTGCCTGTGCACTCGTCCGCTCTGTCGTGAACACTCACGCCTGACAACAAGAGCTTCCCTGAGATTTTGGGTCCCGCGCCGCCAAGACGGCGCGAGGGAGAGGGGCGACTATGAACAGCTGGGTCTGGAATGCGGCGCGCACGGCAGTCATCGCGCTCGCTGGAGTGTTGTGTGGAACCGCCTGGGGGCAAACCACGGATTTCAACACGGGCACGAACGGCTTTGTGATTGACCAGAGCACGAGCGGCTCATTCTCGACCACCGTACAGGGCTGGACGGTGGTGGTCGCGACCGATCCCGGCGCCACCACGACCCGTTTGCGTCTGGGCACCAGCACGCTGACAGGCGCGCCCAGCGCGGGCTGGATCCGCGGCGAAGGCAGCGCGGGCCTGTTCAACTCGCTCGAATTCCGGTCCGCCAGCCAGTTCGACCTTGATAGCGTCTGGACCGCCGCCACCGCCTCGACAACCATTCAGGCGCTGAACGCGTCCTATGCGCCGATCGGCTCGACCGTCGCCTATTCTCCGGGCGCCAGCCAGACCGAAATCAATCTGAGCGCCAATACGGATTTTGACGGCATTTACGGCTTCCGCATCGTGCCCTCGGACGGCAACACTCTGCAGCCCATTTCCCAGGTCAGCATCAGCAATGTGGGCACGCCGCCCACCGTCACGCTCGCCGCTTCGCCAGCCAGCATGGGCGAGACGGGCGGCAGCTCGACCGTCACCGCCACCCTGTCGGACACGGCCTCGACGGCGACCACAGTGAACCTCGCCTTCAGCGGGACAGCCTCTGGCGGCGGGACCGATTACACCGCGAGCAGCACCTCCATCACCATTCCGTCCGGCAGCACGACCGGCTCGGTCACTCTGAGCGCGGTATCTGACGCCATCGCCGAAGGCAATGAGACCATCATCGTCGATATTTCCAGCGTCAGCGGAGGCGATGGCGCAACCGAAAGCGGCACGCAACAGGCCACCGTCACGATCACGGACGATGACAGCGCCGCCGTCACCATCGCCGACGTGTCCCAGGCGGAGAACGGGGGCGCAGTGACTTTTACGGCCACCCTTTCCGCAGCGGTGCAGGGCGGGTTCACCGTTGATGTCTCGACGGCGGACGGCACAGCCACAGTTGCGGACGGGGACTACACCGCCGTCTCGGGCCAGACCCTTACATTTGCTGGGACATCGGGAGAAACGCAGTCTTTCACGATCACGCCCGGCGCAGACACAAAGGTCGAGCCGAACGAGACCGTGACGATCTCCATGGGCAATCTCACCGGGGCGTCCGGCACGGTCGACATCAGCGACACCGCCACCTTGACCCTGACCAATGATGACAGCGCCGCCGTCACGATCGCTGACGTCTCCGCCAATGAGGACAATGGCGCGATCACCCTGACAGCTACGCTCGATAATGCCGTGGCGGGCGGCTTTACGGTCGATGTCTCCAGCGCTGACGGGACGGCGACAACCGCGGATTCCGACTACTCGGCGATCTCAGGGCAGACCCTGACCTTCGCCGGAACAGCGAGCGAAACCCAGACTTTCACGATCACTCCGACCTCGGACACGAAGCTGGAAGCGAACGAAACCGTCAGCGTGTCGATGAGCAACCTTGCTGCGACGGCCCTGAGCATCACCATCACCGACACCGCGACGGTGACGTTCAACAATGATGACACCGCGGCGGTGACCATCGCCGACGCCTCAGGCGACGAGGATGCAGGCGCGGTCACCTTCACCGCCACCCTGTCCAACGCAGTCCAGGGCGGCTTCACGGTCGATGTGTCCACCAGCGATGGAACCGCGACGACAGCCAACTCAGATTACACCGCGGTTTCCGGGCAGACCCTCACCTTCGCAGGCACGGCCAGCGAAACGCAGACCTTCACCGTCACGCCCACCAGCGACAGCGCCATCGAGGCCGCCGAGACCGTGAACATCGCCATGAGCAATCTGGCGGGCACCAGCCTGGGCGTGGACATCAGCGACACGGCCACCCTGACGATCAACAATGATGACGCGGACGCCACCGCACCGCGTGTCCAGTCAATCACGCGGTCCAACCCGACCACATCGCCCACCAGCGCCAGCACGCTCGATTGGGCTGTGGCGTTCAATGAGGCCGTGAACAATGTGGACAGCACGGACTTTGTCGTGACCGGCGCCAGCGTTGCGCCCTCCATTACGATTCTGGGTTCGGGCGCGAGTTATACGGTCCGCGCCACGGGCGGCAGCCTGAGCGGGATGAACGGCACGGTCACCCTGAGCTTCGCCCCCGGCCAGAACATCGCTGATGCCTCGGCCAACGCGCTGAGCAACACCACGCCGATCGGCGCCAATGACAACACCTTCGTCATCAGCAATCCGACCCCGCCTTCCTTCACTCTGGCCTTTGCCCCTTCGAGCATTGCCCAAGGCGCCGCCAGCACGGTGACCTACACGATCAACAACAGCGCCAATGTGGTGAACGCCACATCGCTGGACTTCACCAACACCCTGCCCGCGAATGTCAGTGTCGCGGCGACGCCGAACGCCTCAACCACCTGTACAGGGGGAACCCTGACCGCTGCGTCTGGCGCGGGCAGCATCAGCTATAGCGGCGGAACCGTGTCGGCCTCCGGCAGCTGCACGGTTTCGGTGGATGTCACCTCCAGCACGGCCGGAAACTACACAAACACGACAGGAAGCCTGACGTCGTCGCTGGGCAATAGCGGGACGGCCTCTGGCGGATTGACCGTGACGGACGGCACGCTGCCAACCGTCACCTCAATCACACGCCTGACGCCCGCCAGCGAAACAACAGACGCAGACGCGGTGACCTGGCGGGTGGTCTTCAGCGAATCCGTGGTCAATGTCGGCGCGGCGGACTTCACCATCAGCGGCCCAACCGGCGCGTCCCTGGGCGTGACCGGGACGGGCGGCGCCTATGACGTCACCGTCTCCGGCGGCGACATGGCCGGTCTGAACGCCACCATCACGCTGAACATCGCGGGCGGCAATGACATTGCCGATGCGGCTGCGAATGCGCTCGCCAGCACGACGCCTTCCGGGACCGATGAGCGCACCTACCTCATCAGCAATCCCGGCGCGCCCGGATTCACCGCCGCCTTCTCACCCAATACGGTAACGGTCGGCGGCACAGCCACCCTGACCTTCTCGATCAACAATGGGAGCAATGTAGTCCCCGCTACGGCGCTCGGGTTTTCAAACACCCTGCCCACGGGGCTGACCCTTGCGGCCGCGCCGAACGCCAGCACGACCTGCACCGGCGGCACGCTCACGGCAACGCCAAGCGCCAACAGTTTCAGCTATAGCGGCGGCTCTGTAGCGGCCAGCGCCAGCTGCACGCTGAGCGTCACCGTCCAGACCAGCAGCCAGGGCGTTTTCACCAATTCGTCCGGCGCACTGTCCTCCTCGCTGGGGGCCAGCGGCACAGCCACCGCGTCCCTGACAACCACCGACGCCACGCCTCCTGTTCTGACGGCCATTCAGCGTCAAAGCCCGGCTGCGGCTCTGACCAATTCGGATACGCTGGTGTTCGCCATCAGCTTCAGTGAAACGGTGTCCAATGTCACCGCTGACGACTTCAACATTCAGGGCTCATCCGCAACAGGCGCTCTGGCCGGCTCCGGCGCCAGTTACACGCTGACGCTTTCAGGCGGCGACCTTGCATCGCTGAACGGCGCCGTCAGCCTGAACCTTGCGGGCGGACAGGACATCACCGACCTTGCAGGCAATGCGCTGACGACCGCCGCACCGGGCACGAACGAGAGCTACATGCTTGATAACACTGCCCCGACAGCCAGCCTCACACGTGCGGCGAACGCCCCCGTCTCAGGCCCGTTCAGCGTCGCCCTCACCTTCTCTGAAGCGGTCACCGGACTGGCTCTGGATAACTTCACGGTCAGCAACGGGAATGCGTCTGACCTCAGTGGATCAGGCGAGCAATACACAGTTCTCATTACACCCACATCAGATACGGAAGTGTCCATCGGCCTGAATGCGGCAGCCGCCACTGACGTCGCAGGCAACCCCAATCTGGCGTCGGATATCCTGACGGTGGGGATTGATACGATTGCGCCGGTCCTGACGATCACCCTGCCTGGCGCTACGACGGAAGGCGCCTTCACCGCCCGTTTCACCTTTGACGAGGGAGTGAACGGCTTTGAAGCGTCCGACATCAGTGTCACCAACGGCGCACTTTCCGACTTCAGGACGGAAACCGATCGTAGCTTCACCGCTCTGATCACGCCCGCCACGACTGGCCCGGTCACGATTGAGGTTGCGAGCGCAGCCGCATCCGATCAGGCGGGAAATGGCAACGAAGCCGCTGAAGCCGTCATAGAAGCGATTACCGGCGCTGATGATGTGGAGATCGTGATCGACCAGACAACGGGCGACGTGACCGATATCAAGGCAGAGGTCCTGATCGGCAATCCGGGAAGCCAAGCCCTCAACTTCCGCGTTGATGTCGATGTGCCCTGGATTTCGGTTGACCCGATTTCAGGGACCATTCCCGCGTTTGGCGATATCTTGCTCAATGTGCAGGTCCTGCCGGAAGCGGCTGAACTGCCTGCCGGCGTCTACTCTGGCGTCATCACGGTCGTGCGCGAGCTCCCGGCCAGCTCCTTGACGGGCCCCGGCGCCTCAGGGCGGGCTGCAACGGAGTCCATCATCGTGGAGATTCCGCTGACCGTGACTATCGAAGAGCGTTTCGGCTCCATCCAGCTGGTAGCCGCCACGCCGGGCGGCATCCAGCGCGACGCGACCTTCCTCTACGCTTCAAGCGATGCAGATCTTGATGGCCTTGAACTGACGACAGTCGGCGGCTCAGCTGGGTCCGCCAGCTTTGAAAAGGAAGCGGGGCTTTACGACGTCAGCCAGTCCGCGCCTGAAGGCTGGCGCCTCGACGAAATCAGCTGCTCGGGCGATGCAGATGGCGGTTCCGTCATCCAGCTGATCGAAGGCCGGGTCCTGATCGACCTTGATCCGAACGAGGCCATCACCTGCACCTTCTCAAACACCCGGGATGAGGACGCCGTCCGTCTGGCGACCCAACGCGCGATCAACAATTTCATGGTCCGGCGCGCGGACCGGATTCTGGCCGCTGCGCCGGATCTGTCGCAACGACTGCAGGAGCGTCAAAGCGACACCCCGGGCCAGTTCAGCGCCCATGTGGAGGGCGACCGCAAGGCGCTGAGCCTGTCGACCAGCCTGTCAGGGGTGCGCAATCACGTACGGGCGTCCCGGCCTCAAATGCCCGGTGGTCCGCAGCTTGATCAGCAGGAACGCCCCAATCTTGATATCTGGGTGCGCGCCGAATTCAGCGCCGTCTCTGATGATCGGGACGGAAGCGACGCCTCCAGTGATTTCGGTCTGTTGCAGATCGGGGCTGACTGGACTCTGGGTGAAAGGGCGTTGGTCGGCGTCATGGTCCAGCGCGACTGGATGGATGAAACCTCTGCTGAAATCGCCCAAAACGCCGGCGCGCTTCGCGGGGCGCGGGTGCAAGGTCATGGCTGGATGGCCGGGCCCTATCTGGCCTGGGGTCTCAGCGACAGCGCCTGGCTCGATGTTCTCGCGATGTGGGGACAGTCAGAGAACACCGTCGACCCGCTCGGCCTTTATGAAGACGAGTTCGACACCGACCGGCTGATGATCCGCGCCAATCTGACCGGGGAATGGCAATCGGCCAACTGGCGTGTCCGGCCCTCGATCTCCCTGGCGCATTTCGAGGAGACACAGGGCGGCTACACCGACTCATTGGGCATCGCGATCTCTGAACAGACGATCCGGATTGGCCGTCTGCAAGCAGGGCCGGAGGTCTCCTATCGCTTTGAACGTCGGAACGGAAACTGGTGGGAGCCGGGCCTGAGCCTGAACGGCGTCTGGGATTACGATCCCGCCGCCCTGATGGACGAAGCGGGCCAGCGCATTTCCACCGGCGCACTGCGTGCGGATGCGGGTCTGAGCCTTCGCGCCAGATTGTCAGACGGCGCAATGCTGTCAGGTGAAGTCCGACTCGACGGGCTGGGGAACGGTGATTTCTCGGCCAATAGCGGCCGCCTCGAAATCCGGCTGCCCTTCTAGAGTCTGTTCGCACACGCATGAAAAAGGGGCCGCATCGTATAAACGATGCGGCCCCTTGCCGTTGCAGCTTAGCCCATCAGGGCTTGCAGCTTGTCCTTGAACTTGCGCCCGACCGGAATGACCTGACCGTTGCGCAAATGAACCAGAAGCCCGCCCCAGGACGTGCGTGAGGTCTGAACGCAATCGTGCGCAGGAACAATGTAGGAGCGATGGACGCGGATGAAGCCTTCCTCCGCCATCTCTTCCTCAAAGGCGCTGATGGACTGCCGGTGCAACAGGCTGCGCTCGCCAATATGCAAGCGGATGTATTCCGCTTCAGCGGACACGTATTCGATCTGGGCAGGCTCGACACGGATATTCTGTCCGCCATTTGACACCCAGATGCAGACAGGGCCCTGACCTGACCGCGAACGGGTTTCGCGCAATCCCTCAAGATGCGATTGCAGCTTCTCCAGACGGCTCATCGCTTCACGCGAGCGTAGAAGCTGGCGAGCCCTCGACAAGGCCAGCTCCAGCCGCGCGGGTCGGATGGGCTTGGTCAGGAAATCGATTGCACCGGTGTCATAGGCCTGGGCCGCCATGGCGGGAAAGGCGGTTGCGAAAATGAACAAGGGCGGTTCATCGCGGAAGGTGGCCTGCGCCAGGGCTTCCACAACGTCAAAACCGTCAAGTTTGGGCATCTCGATATCCAGAAAGACCAGCTCGGGTTCTTCGGTCTGGATCAGCGCAATCATGTCCTCGCCGTTCTGCGCCTCACCGCAGATCTCGATACCCTCATCCAGGGCGAGCATTTTGCGCATGCGTTCGCGAGCCAGCGGCTCATCATCCGCGAAGCAGACTCTCATCCTGGCTCTCCTTGAAACGCAGCGGCAGCGCCAGCACAGACCGGAAGCCGCCCGCAACCGGGCCTGCTTCAAGGCCCGCCTGATCGCCATACGCGGCCGTCAGGCGGTTTCTGATATTGTTCAGACCCGTCCCTGTTCCTGCACGAGCGCTTGCGACGGGCGCTTCCGCGCACCGGTCCGACACTTCGATCACCAATGAATCCGCCAGTTGTGACACGGCGATACGCACGGTCACTGTCGTTGTGTGCGAGGAGACGGCGTGCTTGATGCTGTTCTCGATCAGGGGTTGGATCATCAAGGTCGGTGCAAGGGCCTGTTCCAGCCCTTCGGGCAGATCGACCTCGACCTCCAGCCGGTCGGGAAAGCGGATCCGCTCGATATCCAGATAACGCAACTGGGCTTCTATCTCGTCCCGGACCGGCGCCAGCTCGGCCTGAGGCGCGATCAGGGCGCGCTCATAATAGCTCGCCAGCATGTCCACCATGCGCTCAGCCTCTTCCACACGCCGTGACGTCAGCAGGGCGGAAACCGAGTTCAGCGCGTTGAACAGGAAATGCGGATTGACCTGATAGCGCAGCGCGCGAAGCTCAGCTTGTCGCTGGGACTTCTCGGCTTGCACCGCATCCGCTTCACGCTGCTTCAACTGCCGCGCATACAGGAACGCCACCAGCACAACGCTCTGGGCGAAGAAAATGTGCACGCTCGCCGACCAGGCCACCAGACTATGCAGGAGCAAGGGCTGATTGGCCGACGAAAATGCCGTGATCATCCACCAGTTGAAGACCGCGAAGGGGATAGCGGTAACGATGGATGCAAGCACTACAAGGGCCCCGGTCAACCAGACCGAACGCCCCCAGAAAAAGCGCAGCACGGCATACATGCACAAGGACAAACAGGCGCCTACGCCGATTACGAAGAGGCGCCCGGGAAGGAAGCCGAGCACATCGCGGACGCGCACGAAATCGAGCACAATCCGGGTGAAGAAATAGAACCCCCAGCACAGCATGATCAGCCCGAACGCCATGAGCGTTTCTCTGACCAAGGGTGCGTGGAGGTTGAACGGTGGCGACGTGCGCCGGTTACCCGGTGTGAGTGAGTTCCCCATCCGCTCATTCTAGACCAGACCGTGCAGGCCATTCAATTTAACGGCTAGGTCGTTCACCCGATAAATCAGGTTGTTGGTTGCATTTTTGGGCCCTTGTTGCGTCCACACCCGTGTTCATGACTTTCGACTGGCGAGCGGGCTCCGCACTCCGAGTATGGCCGGCTTCACAGGGCGGGCATGCAAGCCGCGCCCAGGCGAAGAGGGGAGAACGTCCAATCATGCAACAGTCTTATTCATTCCGGGATGCCGGGTGGCTCAAACGGCCAGGCCTGAAAGCCAGGCTCCTGTCGAGCGCTCTGGGGTGCGGTTTGCTGGCGCTGCAGCCCGCCGCCAGCGCTCAGGACAGTCCAACGATCCTGACCCAAAGCGTCGAGGTCGAGACCGATGCGACAGTGGATATTGTGGTGGACGCACCGCTGGCGACAGATGAGGACGGCCAACCTGCCATCCTGGGGCGCTCCTGGCTGGGCGGCGTCATCATCAACAGTCTGGATGTGCTGACATCAGGGGCGATGTCGGATGGCATCTTCGCGGAATCCTTCGCCGATGACGGCGAAATCCTGATTTTCAGCGGCGACGTGGAAACGACCGGCATCGGCTCAAGGGGCATTGTCGCCCGTAACGAAGGCGCATTCCCAAGCAGTCTGACGCAGATTTTCAGCGGCGGTGTGACAACGGCCGGCGCTGACGCCATTGGCATTCACGCCACCTCGAAGGCGGGCGCCGTCACGATTGAAAGCCAGTCTGTCACCACGCACGGAGACGGCGCCACAGGTATTCTGGCGCACGCTGAGTCTGGCGATGTTCAGCTGCTGAGCAATGATGTGAAGACATCCGGCCTGGGCGCCGTCGGTATTCAGGCTGAAGCCAGTGACTTCGTCATTGTCGACAGCCTCGATGTGGCGACCGCTGGCGATGGCGCTCACGGGATTGTCGCAGAGGCAGGCATGAGTGCGTATGTGCGCAGCCAGTCTGTGCAGACCGAAGGCGAACAGGCGCACGGGATCGTCGTGTCCAGTCTGGATCAGCTCGCTTATGTGGAAAGCCAGACCCTGACGACCCAGGGTGACGGCTCCATCGGCATCTTAGCCCGCTCCAATGGAAGCGTGGCGGTCCGCAGCGGAAGCGTCACCACCCAGGGTGAAGCCCTATCTGGCGGCGAGGGTGGTGATGGCGGGGACTTGCCTCCGGGGGATGGTGGAGACCTTCCGCCGGGAGATGGCGGAGACTTGCCTCCGGGCGATGGCGGCGACCTTCCGCCGGGGGATGGCGGTGGCGATCCCTTCCCTCCCAGCGAACCTGTGGGCTCATTGCCAGCCGCGCCAAGCGCTGCCGCCATGGGGATCGTTGCGATCAGTGATGGCGCTGATGTCTTTGTGGAAAGCGGTTTCGTCTCCACCGCAGGCTCTGGCGCGACCGGCATTCACGCCTCGGCACAAACCGATACGATAGTGATCAGCGATGAAATCCAGACATCAGGTGAAAGCGCGATCGGGCTTCTGGCTCGCAGTCATTTTGGTGACGCTAGCGTTAGCAGCGGCTCTGTATCAACTCAGGGAGATTTCTCCACAGCCCTCTCCGTCACCAGCGAGTCCGGAAACGTCCTTGTACTAAGCGAAGCCATATCCACTGAAGGGTTTGATTCCACTGGTGTTCGCATCACGGCGAACAAGAATGTCATTGTGGACAGCCAGTTGATCGAAACCTCAGGAGATTCGTCGAGCGGCATCCAGGTTCTGACGCAGACGGGCGAAGTCGACATCAACAGCGGCGAAATCACCACCCAGGGCGAGGACAGCGACGGGATCTCCGTCATCGGTCTGGGCGGCGGGTCAGATGTCCGGATCACATCAGGAGCAATCTCGACAGCTGGCGACGGCTCGGACGGTATCTTCATCAACACCTTTGGCGATGTCAGCATCGCGGCGGACACGATCATCACATCCGGTGAAAGCGCGGCCGGCATCTATGCCGATGCCGGCGGAGACCTGTCCGTTCAGGTCAATGACGTCACCACGGAAGGCGCGTTGTCTGCGGGCATAAGCCTGCAATCAAACAATGGCGGCGTGACCGTGAACGCAGGCCGGATCACCTCCACCGGCGACAGTTCCGCGGGCATTGAGGCGGTCGCCTTCAACGGTGATATCGACATCAACGTGACTGAGATTGATGTCTCAGGTGACCGTTATATCCCCGGAGATGGCGGCGGCGAATTGCCTGTGGATCCCAATCCCGGCGGCGGCCCGGCTTCGACCATGATCAATGGCAATGTCATCGGCATCGCCGCCAGCAGCTTCAACTCCGACATCTCCGTGACGGCGGGCAAGGTCACGGCCAGCGGGTTGAATACGAACGGCATCAATGTGTTTGCGACCGGCGGCCGCGCCGATGTCACAGCCGGGATTGTGGATGTTGACGGCGCAGGCGGCGTCATCGGCTTGCGGGCGCGCGGCGATCTGGGCGCCCATGTCATCGTTGACAGCGTCACGGCGGTCTCAACGCTGGAGAACACAGCGCCGGGGGAAACCGATCCTTTTGGCGAGGCCATTTCCGTGGGCGCCGTCACCGGGCAGGCCCGTGTGCAGGCCAATAGCGTCCGCACCGAAGGGGCCAAGATGACCGGGGTCGAAGTGATCTCCGTCAACGCCTCGATCCTTGCCGAGATCGGCGAGGTGGTCGTGATCGGAGAGGGCGGTGGCGGCGGCATCCGCACACTCAATGGTGCGGATGATGGAGAGGGCGGCCGAACCGATATCCGCGCCAATTCCATCGTGACGGACGGCGATTACATCACCGGCGTTCGCGCGATTTCCCTGAAGAACTTCAACGATATTCGCGTTGGTCAGATCCAGACCGACGGACGGCAGTCGGTCGGGGTGTTCTCGGCAAGCCAATCGGGCGCGAATATCGAGGTCGGTGAAATCGTTACGACCGGCGATGTGTCCGATGGCATTCAGGCCATCAACCGCACCGGGCTGAATGGCGGCGAAGGTCCGCTCATGCGTGACCCGAGCGAGCTCATCATCGGGGATGGCGAGCCCGATGAAACGCCTGGCGGTGGCGAGGATGGCGCGGCTTTCGGGACCGGCGCTTCCGCCTCAAACGAACCGCTTCCGGGGACCGTGCCGGACGGGGATATCGTGATCACCGCCGGTTCGGTGAGTACGTCCGGGGATTCTTCGCGCGGCATCGCCGCCCACGCCAATGGCGACGTGACCATTGTCAGCGGCTCTGTCAGCACGACCGGGGAACGCACAAACTATTTCTCGGCGACCGATTACCAGTTCGGGCTGAGCGTAAGCGGGCTTTTTGAGTTCGAAGGCCCGGCCTCTTTTGGCATCGACGCGCGCAGTGATTACGGATCCATCTCCATCGAGAGCCAGTCCGTCTCCACGCTGGGCGTCGGGGCCCATGGCATCCGCGCCGAGACGGGCGAAGGCGACATCTCTGTGAAGGCGGGCGATGTTTCGGTGTCCGGGCTGGATGCTGACGGCCTGCATCTGGTCAGCCAGACCGGCGATGTCACCGCCACGGTCGAAGGCCATGTCCGAGCCGAACAAGGCGCAGGCGTTCGCATCGCCAGCGCCGGAACCATCGAGCTGACCATCGCCGATGGCGGTTGGGTCGAAAGTAGCGATGACGGGTTCGCGGTCGTTATCGAGCCCGGCCTTGTGCCTGACGATCCGATCATCCCCGAAGACCCGGTGAGTGTGCTTGCAGCGCAATCGTTTGGCGGCACGGCAACGCCGGTCACAAGCGGCGCTTCGTTGAACGTGGATGAGGGCGGCGTTCTGCAAGGCCGCATCCAGCTGACGGACGGGGACGACACGCTTCAGATCGCCGGGCGTTTCCTCGCCTCCGGAACCAGCCTGTTCGGCGGCGGCGATGACACCCTGATCAATACCGGCTCGGTCTTCGTGATTGATGGGGCCGCCGCTTTTGACGGTCTTGAGCGCTTTGAAAACCAGGGCCTGTTCAGCCTGGCCGATGGTGATGCGGGCGACAGCCTTGATCTGTCGGACATCACTTTCATTGGCGGCGAAGGCAGCGTGCTGGCCTTTGACGTGATCAGCGACGGTGCGGGCGGCGTCCTGGCCGATGACATCACCTTCGGACTGGTTCAGGGAACGACCGACGTGGAGATCATGGCGGAGGCCGGGCTGACGCTTGACGCCAGCGTGGACCTGATCACCTTCACCGAGCCGGTCGCGGATGATGCTTTCCGGATCCGGTCCGAAAGCGCCGATGCGGGGTTCATGCAGTGGACGCTGCGTCAGTCTGCGAACCAGCTCACCCTGGCCGCCACTCCGGATGTGGAGGTGTTTGAAATCGTCCAGGCCGGCGGCGTGGTCACCGATCTCTGGCATGAGGGCGCACAGGTCATTCGTCAGCAAGCGGCCCTGTCCCGTTCAACACAGAGCGGAAGCGGCGATGGCCTGTCCGGCTGGATCGAGGCCGCCAGCACGGACCGGAACGGCGCAGAAATGACACTGAGTACGCAACATGCCGGCTCCAAAGTGTCGCAGACCCTGTCTCGCGATCTCAGCGCCAGCTCGGTCGCAGCGGGCCTGACCATGCGCACCGGCGCGGCGCATTTCGGAGCCGCCATAGGGTATGTCGATGGCCGCGCACAATTTGACGGCACGGGCAATGAGATGGAGATGGAGGTGTTCAGCCTGTCCGGCTATGGCGGCTGGAGCACCGAGCGCTATTTCGCCAACCTGATCGGCAAGCTCGATACCGGGACGCTCGACCTCAATGTCGTCAGCGCCAATGAGCGTAGCGAAATGGATGTCACCACGTTCGGCCTGAATGGCGAGTTGGGCGCCCGTTTCCAGTCCGGTGCGACCTATGTCGAACCGGCAGTCTCGATGAGCTGGGTCTCGACTTCCCTGGGTGAAGCGGCGTTCTCCACCGGCGTATTCGAGCTGGAGGACGGTGATAGCCTGAAGGCCGAGATCGGCGCTCGCATCGGTCACGCCTTCACCGCCGGCGCCTGGTCGGTTCGTCCCACTGCCGCGGCGTACCGGGTGGAAGAGTTCGCAGGGGAGAACACGGCTCGTTATGCCTCTGGCGCGAGCCAGCTGGCCCTGCAGGACGAGCCGGCGGGATCCTATACCCGTCTGGAACTCGGAGCGGCTTTTGAAACGGGCGCAGGCCTGGTGCTGAGCATTTCCGGGGAAGCCTTTGATGGCGACCAGTCGGGCGGAGCCATCCGCTTGGGAGGGCGGATGCAATTCTAGGAGCGCCCAAGCCGCTCCTAGCCTCCCTGCCCCCGCCGAGGTTCCCCCACCTCGGCGGGGGCTTTTCTTATCCGCTTACAAGACCGCGTTGTGTCGATCACATTATCAACGCGTCAGGCGCACGTACGCCAGCCCCGCTTGCCGAGAGAGTGGAAGACCTGGGGTGACGCCGCGATGACGCGAGACGCTTTACTGACGCACTTCGGCGTTCTGGGGGCCTTGGGTCGTGTGTTGACGAATAAGCTCTTCTGTCAGCACCTGCGGGAGGATCACGCCTTCGTTGATCCCGGCGCCTCGCTCGAAATAAAGATAAAGAGGCACGCCCGCGCGCCCGTAATCGGCAATGAAACGGGAAATTTCCGGGTCTTCACGGGTCCAGTCGCCGACCATGACGCGGATATCATTGCGATCAAAATGGTCCAGCGTAGCTGCGGTCTTTAGCGCTGTTGCCTCATTCACCTTGCAGGTGATGCACCAATCGGCCGTAAAATAGAGAAAGACCTTCTGGTTGTCTGCCAGCAGTGACGCCAGGGCCTGCGGGGAGAAGTCCTCTTCCTGTTGGCTTCCGGCGAGCTCGGCGGCGGCGGAAGACCCTGAAAGCCAGGCAACGGGGAGCATGCTGCTCGCCCCCAGCACAATCAGGCTAGCGCCGATGGTCTGGCCAACCCGCCCTCCATGGGACAAGGCCTTGGCCGCTCCGGCCAGGGCCAGGCAGGCCAGAAGACCGATGGCCATTCCGTCATGACTGGTCTGCGCGCCGAGCACCCAGAGAAGCCAGATCGCGCTCACGAACATGGGAAAGGCGAGAACCTGCTGCAGGGTCTGCATCCACTGGCCGGGCTTCGGCAACACGCGCTGCACGGCCGGGACATGAGTAATGACGAGATAGGGCAGGGCCAAACCGCCGCCCAGTGAGAGAAACACCGCCAGCGCGCCAAGAGGGGATGCGATCATCGCGTACCCCAGAGCCGACGCCATGAACGGCGCTGTACAGGGAGCCGCCACAAGAACGGCGAGCATGCCGGTCAGAAAGGCGCCTTGCAGGCCCTGGCGCGTCGGTACAGAGCCCCCGAGACGCTGCAAGCTGCTCCCGAGCTTCAGAACGCCCAGCAGGTTCAAGCCAACCCCCGTCATCAGGAGCGCCAGCCCCAAGACGAGGATCGGATTTTGCAATTGGCTGCCCCAACTTGCAGCAGGAATGACGCTTCTGCCGGTCAAGACGGCCAGTCCGATGAGACCAAAGCATGACAGCACGCCTGCAGCATACGCCCATCCATCCGCCCTCATGGCGGCCGGGGCGAGATTGGCGCTTCGCGCCAGAGCGATCGCTTTGAGAGACAGCACAGGCAAGACGCAGGGCATGAGATTCAGGATCAACCCGCCCAGAAACGCGAACAGAATTGCGTTCCATACGCCTGGGGGCGCCTGTGATGTTGCGGCATTGCTGGAAGGGCTCTGCGCCTCCAGCGTCAAAGCCACGCTGACCCCCCGATAGGCGCCCTCCTCATCGGTGAAAGCGAGAACACCGGAAAGGTGAGACCTGTCACCCTCGTAAAATGGGTCGGCCTGCACGGAGAGCTGATGCTCGGTCGAGGAAATCCGTGTCACCACTTGCGGATCCGCGTGCCATATGACGGGCTCCACAGGAAAGAAGTAGAGATCATCAATGACTTCCGGCGCAATGATCTGAAGCCTGATTTCACCTTCATCGGTGCTTGCATCAAAACGCCACTGACGCGCGCTCTCAGGCATGGAAAGAACCGTCGGGTTAACCGCCGTCATGGGGGGCTCGCCAGATGCGGCCACCTCCACATAAAGCGACAGGCTGGACCCGCCCTCCACGCAGTCCTGCTCATGACAGGTGAGCCACCGAACCCCGAGTTCTATGCTCTCGATTGCGCCCGGTCGCGCATCTACCGGAGCCAAAATCCGGAAGGGCAGGAGCAGGGTTTCATCATAGCCATAGCCAAAAACACGCCCTTCTCCATCCATGACCCGGTGCGGCGTTGGCCAGCCCTCGGCTTCAACGCTCCACCCCTCTGGCGCCTCCCACCGTGCGACGATGGCTTCGCCCGCGCCGGGATTGATCCAGAACGTGCTCCAGCCTGGCTGATGCTCCAGTCTGATGCGCACATCAGCGGCGCCGCCCGGCTCAATACTGAGAGACACCGGGCTGAGAGTGGCCTCTACCGGCGCCTCCATTGAAGGAAAAGGCTGAGCCAGGCTTGTCGCGACGCAAACAAGCGACAGAACAAACGCCACAACAAGTGTGCGAATAGCGTTCGAGCCAGTGCCGCTGACGCGCCTTGCGCTCAGCCGGTTGCGCCTAGTCTTCAACACGCAGCAAGACCCGGATCGGGTGTTCGATAGGCGGCAGACACGTGTCGCCGTCACAGGTCTGGTATTCCACCCTGCCGCGGATCAGCATGTCTCCGGAAGGCGTGCGTGGGTGAAACCGGACGGGTTGAAGCAGGCTGACGACTTCACCGGTCAGAATATCGTAAGCGCCAAAGGAGATGGGCTCGGGAAACCGGGCGTTGGCGAATTGCGCATACTCATGATCGCGCATTGATACAGACGTTTCGATCAGCCCCTGACCAGCGTTCACCCCTGTGGGGGCGTACAGATACCAACCTCGTTCCAGCTCAAGGTGAACCTCGATCTGGAAGGGCGTTCCGGGCGCGACAGTTTCAGGCGCAACAACCTCGACACTGACAGGCTGGGCGTGTGCTGCAGCGGTGATTGCTGCAGCACACGCTGCCGCGGCCGCCCCCCCTCTAACGGACATAGACCCAGACATGACCATGTTGCCTCTCATAGCCGCGCAGCATTTGAAGACGCGTGCTGTCCACCGGCTCCAGGAACTGACCCAGGCGCTGCTCGAGCGCCTGCATTTCCTCACGCAGGTCTTCATTGTCGAAGTACACAAAGGTGCTGCGGAAACGATCCCGGAACGGCTCGTCGGGACCTTCAACGCCGGCTCTGCGATCAAGGGCGACCAGCTCGCCCTGCAAGGCCTCGAACGCTTCAAGATCGGCGTCACTCAGCCCGCTCTTCAGCGTCAGGCTGCGCGACCAGTCTCCTACGACCAGGTCCAGAACGCCATTCCCGTTGTAATCTGTCAGGGCGACCGAAGCGCGCGAGCCTCGAACAGGGCTGTATTGCCCGGAGCGAACCACGTGTGCGGGAATATGCTCTCCACCGCGTACAGAGGGCAGCAGCCTCTCTGGCGCCGCGAAGGCGATTTCCTCTCCACCCAGATTGCGCAGGACATACACAGCGCCTGATTGTGTCCCGACGATCAGATCCGGATGCCCGTCGCCATCCCAGTCGCCCACGGCAGGAACGAGATATTCCTCGTCCAGCATCGGTCCTGCGCCGCCTTCCACCACCTCGAAGACGTCCAGCTGATGGCTGCCGCCCCAGCTGTAGGTGGCGAAAACCGGTTGCCCCTCAACGGGCGTGATGCCGGGTTGGTGCGCGGGACCATGATTGCGACGCACGACGAGATCGCCCTGGGCATTCCCAATGATGAGATCCAGCCGGCCATCATCGTCCCAGTCCAGCCAGGCGGGCTTGGCCGCGTAAGCGAGATGGGGACCCTCATCGACTTCGTTCAGCCGAGTAATGACATCAAGGCCGCCCCAGTCCGTCAGCGATTGTCGCGCCCGAAAGCCGCCGTCCTGACCCTGGAACCAATAGATCAGTCCCGGAGAGTAAGAGCCGGCCGTGAGGTCGGCATGACCATCCCCGTCAATATCCGCAAAACTGGGTCCGGCCGCGACGCAGCACCAATTGCGGACGATCGCCGTCTCCCCTGCCGCCTCGATCCATTCATAGTCTGAGAAGACCGGCGCTCCCGGCTCGCCTTGATTGAGATAGAGGCGAAAACGCCCTGCCGAACCGCCGATGATCAGATCTTCAAGGCCGTCCTGATCATAGTCATGGAAGGTCGGGGCCGCGTGCCCGTTGCGATCTTCCTCGAACCAGACGCCCGAACGGCTTGGCGTATCGCTGGCCGTGTCGATGAGTGCGCCATCCGCACGCAGAAGGATCGCCTCTTCATACCAGTCGCCGGCCGGGGTCCCGTCCTCATTCATTCCAATCGCGACCGCACTCCCCCCAAACAAGGATGCGCTGGAGAGTGCGATCGACATGACGCGAGCGAGCGGTCGCAGATTCAAGCGGTCCTGCGTGATCAGGCTCGCCTGACAGGTCCTTTCATATCGGGACATGGAGCTACCACTCCTTGCTGAGGCTGAGAGTGAACAGGCGCCCAAACGGGTCGGCATTTGTCGGGTCGTAGTTCACGCCGAGATCGGTGCCGATCGTCGATGCCGAGTTCGACCGCGCGAACGGCGGGTCCTCGTTGAACAGATTGCGGACATTCAGTCCCACTCGCAGACCTGAGAGCAGGTCGCCATGGCGCTCCGCGAAGGAGAACCCGGTGATGAGATCGACCGTCACCCAGCGATCCACCGGCTCGGCCGGGGTCACGGAGGTGTTGGAATAGCTGTCGACATAATTGAGCTGTAGCTGGCTGGACCAGCCGCCATGTTGAAACCCGGCGTTCAGGCGCCCGCGAAACTCGACCGGATAAGTCAGCGTGCCGACGCGCTCCACAACGGGCGCGCCTGCGCTGATGCGCTCCTTGTTCTCCAGCATGTAGGTGAAGGTCGCCCCGACATTCCACGTGCCGAAAGAGGCAGGCGCGCTGTAATCGAGTGAAACGTCAAAGCCGGAGGTTTGCTGGGAGGCGATATTCGTCAGGCCGTTATAGATGATGTGCGTGACATCGGCCGCGATGGCATCCGCATCCAGCGTCGTTGAATAAGTGTCGTCGCGGGCGTCATACACCCCGATTGCACCCGGCAAGGTCGCCGCGATGATTTCGGGCGAAACCTCATCCGTGATCAGATCGAAGTAAATCTCCGGATCAGCCGCGATCTCGAACGCGTCCGGCGGCTGGGCGATGCGGTCCGTATAGTCGATATTGAAGTAGCTGCTCGAAAGCGTGAGGCCGTCCATCCACGCTGGCGCAAAATCGAAGCCCAGCGTGAAAGCCTCTGACGTTTCAGGCCCCAGGTCAGGATTACTGATTGGCCCAACGACGTAGTACACAGTGGATTGATCATTGGAGAAGGGATCGGGAAAGCTTCCGAGCGGGCCTGACACCGGCAGGATGACATAGCTCGTCTCGCTCGGAATCAGATCGGGCAGAGTGGGCGCGCGAAACGCCTGACCATATGTGCCACGCAGCTTCAGTTCATCATTGATGGCCCAGAGCACGCCGACTTTGGGATCAAAACTGTCTCCGAAATCGGTGGTGTCAGTGTAACGACCGGACAGGTTCAGCTCGAGACGCTGAACCAGAGGCAACGCCATATCGCGACTGATGAGCGGAACAGCCAACTCGCCGAAGGCATAGCTCGTCGCCCGGTCAGCCCTCATCGGACCGAAACCGAGTTCCTGCTCAAGATAGCCGCCGCCGAGCGCGAAGCCGACTTCCCCTGAAGCCAGGGACACCAGCGTGCCATCGAGCTTACCCGTCACTTCAAGCGAGCTGAAATCCTGGGCGCCGTCCGTCTCACGCATGCGGCCGTCGTCGAAGAACCTGACAATGTTCAGATTGTTCGTGTAATCGCCATAGGTCGCCAGAAGCTCGAACTGCCAGTCACGCACCGGCTGAATGCGCCCCCCGAACGTGGCGACCACCTGCTCGGTCTGGGTATTGCTGAGAGAGGTGGCCTGAAAAAACCCGTCCTCACGCGTCGAGCTTTTTGTCCGCCGGTCGGAATACAGAATATCGGCGAACACTTCGGCCGATGCGCCTAAATCCTGGCGCGCCGACACAAAGGCGGAATAGCGCTGATCAAGCGGCGCCAGATAGGTGTCAGGCGTGTTGCTGAAGTAGACTTCATCGGTCAGAAACGGGCCGGACGTCGCAGCAGAGAGCGAGGCGATCGCCCCACCGCCAGACCAGCTGGTCCCCAGAACCTGATCAAATTGCCCAGCCGAATAGCCGCCATCGCCTCTGGTCGTGTAGCTGACCGAGGTCTCCGCACCTTCAAAGTCATCCCGCAGGACGAAATTGACCACGCCGGCGACAGCATCAGCGCCATAAATCGAGGATGCACCATCCGTGAGCACCTCGACACGCTCCACCGCTCCCAAAGGGATGAGCGACGCATCCGCAGTCTCACCCACATCCGCCAGCGGCAGGCGCCGCCCATTCAGAAGCGTCAGCGTTGATCCGGCGCCAAGGCCGCGCAAATCGACGGCATTGACCGAACGGGCATTGAGTTCACGGCTGACGGCAAGTCCGCCGATCGAGCTGGTTGTATTGATGTTTTGTGGAATGGCGCGCAGCAGCTGGTCCGTCGTCAGGACGCCCAGCCTCTGAAAGTCTTCCCGGGAATAAATATCCAGGGGTGAGCTTTCCGGGGTCACGCCCCGAATGCTGGTGCCGGTTACGGTGATCGTGTCTATCGATGGAACATCAGGCTCAGCCTGGGCATTGGCCTCGATCAAACTCTCTGACGCCGCACCCTCAGGGCGGCTCGGCGCCGGGTCCGTCGGCTCTGACGCGGGGGTTTGGCGAGCCTCCAAAGCCGCGGACTGGCGCAGCAAGATCGCGCCTGATGCACTGCGCTGCATGTCTAGATCAGCGCCAGACACAAGGCGCGACAAGGCCAGTGTCGGCGTCATGCGCCCCCGAACCGCATTCGCCGTGTGCCCTTCAACAAGGTCCGGGGAATACAGAAGCGATTGTCCGCTCTGGCGCGCAAACTCGATCAGCGCTGTCTGAAGCGCCTGCTCTGCAATATCAAAGTCCACGGCGACTTCAGACGTTGACGCAATGTCACTCCCCCGCGCGCCCGGATCGGACTGGACGCGCGCAAACGCGGCGCCTGACCCCGTCAAAAGCGTGAGTGACGCAACAGTGCTCAACGCTGCTGCACGAAAGCTCGTACGAACCATGAAAGTCTCCCCATGCCAGCCGCTGGTCTTGTTTTTTGCGGCCCATGACAGGGAAGACGCATCTGGTTTGCGAACCCGAACATGCGGGACGAAAAAACTTTCAGATGGTCTGAAAAACTGGCGCTAGGTCGCGCGGCGCAGGATTATGGCGTGGTCGGTTTCATCAATCCGCACTTCTGGGAAATACTCAGCCAGCGCCTCGACAAAGCCTGTGGACTGGCCCGCGCTGAAAGCCCCGCTCAACCGCAAGTCAGCCAACTGCTCATCCGCGATGACGATGGGACGGCGGTCATATCTGTTCATTTCCGCAACGGCGACGGAAAGCGGCTCATCCTGAAAAATCAGCAAGCCATCCAGCCAGCTCGTCAACCTGCGGGCATCTACCGCGGCTACGATCGGCGGAGAATCCGAGACCTGCACCAGTTGCTCGCCTGGGGACAGTTCAGCGCGCTCAGACCTTGCGTATTCCCCCGCAGCGCCCTGATCCACGGATACGGGCGCATCGACGACGACATTGCCTTCAACAAGGGTCACAGAGACCTGCGAGCTATCAACGCGCACTTCAAACGCTGTTCCAACCGCCGTGACGCGCCGACCTGCCGCAAGAACCACAAACTCGCGTTCATCCTCATGGGCCACGTCGAAATAGGCTTGCCCCGACACCAGCTCCACAAGTCGTTCCTGCTCCGAGAAAGCGACCCGCGCCCGGCTGGACGTTCCCAGGGTCATCGTGGAGCCATCAGCAAGGGGCGTTTCGAGCCGCTCGCCAATCTGCGTTTCGAAGTCTGACGCCGCCTGCTCGGCGATCACCATGGACGGCTCCACGGATGCGCCCGGCATGGCCCAGTTGGCCAGCACGAAACCAAATCCGACACAGACCAGAACACTGGCGGCAAGCAGGCTCATTCGAGCTGCAGTCAGCACAGGTTTGCGCTCGGACGCCGCTCGCGACAGCACCTTGTTGCGCAGCTCAAGCACCTCAGGTTCATTTGCGACCGAGCGTGCGAGGCGCCAGGCCGCTTCGGCCTGATGGAAGGCCTCGCGCTTGGCGGGATCGTCGCCGCACCACTGCTCGAAGCGGACTTGCAAATCAGGATCCGCGCCTGCCTGGCGCAAACGCTCACTCCACAGCGCCGCTGTTTCACGGTGCTGGTCAATCTCATGTCTGGCGAGTTCTGGCGTACGCATACTCATCGGCCTGTCTCGTCCCGATCCAGCGCTGCGCCGACATAGGCGAGCGCCTTCGCCATATGCTTCTCCACAGACCGGGTGGAGATCGCCATCAGGCGTGCAATATCTGCATACTTGTAATTCTCGAACGCGCGGAGCACGAAAACATCCTGCGTGCGCTGAGGCAATTCCTGCAACGCCTGCATGAGACGGTTCAGCTCCTCCTTACTGAGTAAGACGCGCTCGGGAGAAAAATCCGAACCGCCATGTTGATCGACATCAAAAGGTTCATGCGCGTCCGTCTGGCGAACCTGACGACGCCTCAGATGATCGGCCAGAACGCTGCGGGCGACTTGAAACACATATCCCCGGATATGGTCGATATCACCGTGATCTCCACGCCTGATCAGCCTCAGGAATACTTCCTGTATGAGATCTCTGACCTCGTCTCGATCCGAAACTCTCTTTGAGAAGAATCCTGTAAGCGGACCCTGGAACTCGCGATCCAGGGTCTCCCAGCTTGTGGCCTGAGCTGCGTCTTGACTGGACAAGACAGGCGGCCGACCACCTCCTCTTGCACTTTCAGCCATCCCCCGCCCTCACGCTGTTAGAGCCCTGACATGCTCTTGGATGTTTGAGTCCGTATCACTCAAACGGACAGGCTGGCAAATGCCTGCTCATCGTGGGCGCACCTATTCAGATGAACGCCATCAATGATGCAAGTGTTTGCCTCGAAGTCCTGAAAATCAAAGCCTTGAATAGATCGATTTGCACATGCGTACTGAAGACGTGCCGGACACCCCAACAGAATTCAGGCGGTTTTGAAAGTAGATTACTCAACAATGGCGCCCCACTGGACGCAATCCGAACATGTCTAAGCCCGCGGCGCGGTGTTCGAACCAAGAGAGAGTGGCGCACCCATGAGGATTCGAACCTCAGACCTCTGCCTTCGGAGGGCAGCGCTCTATCCAGCTGAGCTATGGGTGCTTGATAGGAAGCTTGTTTAGCTTGCTCTGCGGCCAAGTTCAATCGCGGCAGCGCAGCACGTGTTGCAACTGGGTGAGCGTGGAAATTGAATCCGAATTGTTTTGATTAATCAAATGTTGACAGCCAAGCGCAGGCGTGCGCGGATTGCGTGTATTGTCCTGTATAACCTGTCCAGAGATAGAAAAGGGGTGATTGGATGACACAGTACACGCCCCGGCTCTTGCTGGTTGAAGACGATCCTCAGGACGCGTTCATCGTCCAGCGATATCTCTCTGACCTGCCTTATGGCGGTCGAGTAGATCGGGTCGACAGTCTTTTGAATGCTCGGGCGCAACTTGGCCAGAGCACAGACATTGCCTGTGTTATGGTTGATCTGAAGCTCGCGGACGGCTCTGGAGCGTCCCTGATCGAGTGGATGTTATCCGAACCGGAGTTGAGCGAGATTCCGGTGATCGTCTTTAGCGGGGATCGTTCCACGCACCCCGAGCTCGACACCTTCACCAATGTGGCGTGCCTGATCCAGAAACCCGCCACAGCGGACGGGTATGAAGCCCTGTCAAAGGCGCTGCGTCCGATCGTGGAGAGCGCGCTGGCGCGTGCGGTTTACGCCGCGCAATAGCGCTATTTTATGTCGCCGGTGACATAGAGCCGGATCTTCAGCCCCCCATGGTCGATAGGCGCGCTGGTTTGCTCGAAGGCGAGGCCGGTGGCTTTGGCCATTTTCTCGTCCGTGGTGATGATCGCTGCTCGCCAGCCGCTGAACTGCTCACGCATGACAGCGCCGAACGTCTTGTAGACGCCAAAGACGGCGGATTTGTCCCCCACGCGGGCGCCATAGGGCGGGTTCGCGACGACCCAGCCCGGCGCGCAGTCCGGGCGTTTGAGGTCCTTGAGGAGACCTTCACTGAAACTGACCCGGTCAGAGACTTCGGCGCGATCAGCGTTCTCGGTCGCCATGCGCACGGCGCCGGGATCGCGGTCAAAGCCGAAACAGGGCGCGTCAGAGCGGGCGTGAGGCGGGCGCTTGCGCAGCGCCATGAAGGCGTCGCGGTCAAAGCTGGCGAAGCGTTCGAACGCGAAGTCGCGCGCCCGTCCGGGCGCCAGGCCTGACGCCAGCTGAGCGGCTTCGATCACGAAGGTGCCGGAGCCGCAGAGCGGGTCCAGCACCGGCGTGCGACCGTCATAACCCATTTCGCGGAGAAGCAGCGCCGCCATCGTCTCGCGCAAGGGCGCCTTGGCGACCGCTTGCTTGTAGCCGCGTTTGTGTAGCGGCTCGCCGGAGGTGTCGACGCTGAGCGTGACCTCGTCATGGTCGATACGGGCGCGCACGGTGATCGCGGCGTCATCCCGGATCGCGACCAGGGCGGTGCGCGCAATAGCGTTTGCAACGCGCTCGGCGGCGGCGCCATTGTGATATATGCGCGATTTGCGGCAGCTTGCCTCGACCTTCACCGGAGTGCCGGCGTGAAACAGCTCGGGCCAACGGGTTTCGCGGGCGCGCTGCTCCAGCTGGTTGAGGTGCTGGCATTTGAACCGGTCCAGAATGGCCAGGACGCGCGTTGCGCCCCGGATCTGAACGTTCGCGCGCCAGACTTCCGGCCAACCGCCCTTGATGGTGACGCCGCCTTGTTCGGGGCGGCATTTGGCGAAGCCGTTCTCGGCCAGCTCGCTGGCGAGGGCGGATTCAAGCCCGGGCGGGCAGGCGAGGAAAATGTCAAAGCGATCCTGTGTCATCGCGCCTTCATAAGCGAAGTCCGGTCGCGAGGCGATATGATTGCGCCGCACTCTTCCACCGCTTTCTTGCCACGCGCTCTGGTCAGGTCTGCGCGCTTGCCGTACATCGCTGGCCTGCAACCGTGAGGACCTGATGAGCCGGCTGATTGTCTTTGACGTGGACTCCACGCTGTTGAAGGTCGAGAGCCTCGACTTCGCCGTCGAGCACGCGCTCTCAAGCGCGCCTGATGGCGCTGAACGCACGGCCCGCCTCAAGGCCCTGACTGATCAGGGCATGGCAGGTAAGCTCGATTTTCGCGCCTCGCTGGAACAACGGCTTGCGATCGCGGGGCTGACCCGTCCTGCGGTGGAGACTGCTCGTGAAAGTCTGCGCGCACACCTGACCGATGGCATGGCGGAGCTGTTGGAAGCGCTGCGCGCACGCGGCAATGACGTAGCCGCCGTGTCGGGCGGATTTGTCGATCTTGTGGAGCCGGCGCTCAATGATCTGGGCTTCGCCAATGGCGAGATCCGCGCCAACCGCTTTGTCTATGACGGCGATGAGGTGACCGGTTTTGACCGGCAGAACCCGCTTTCGCGCTCGGGTGGCAAGGCGCCGGTGGTGGCCTCTCTGAAAACCCTGTTCGGCAAACCCCTGGCGATCATGGTCGGCGACGGCATGACCGACTATGAGGCTTTCGACAAAGGCGCGGCGGACAGTTTTATCGGCTTTGGCGGCGTGGCGGCCCGTGAACCGGTCCGGGCGAAGGCCCCGGCTTTTGCTGATAGCGTGGCCGAGCTCCATGCCCTGCTTCTGGGCTGAGATGTGATCTTTCAGATTTGACTTGCCAAGATGGGGTTCCAGGTTCAAAAGCGCGCACCTTTTGAACGGAGCCGCCGGATTTGGACGCTGTCCTCTGCCCCCGCCCTTTCTTCTCTGACAATCTGACCGCCAGCCTGATCGCGGATTTGGAAACGCGCGGCTGGGCCCATGCGCCCGGCGCGCTGGACCCCGAGCTGGTCTCGGCCCTGCGACTGGAAGCCGAAGCGCTGGAAGAGGCGGGCGAGACGCATCCGGGCCGTGTGGGGCGCGCGCACAACGAGACCAAAGCGCTCTATATCCGCAAGACCCATATCGCCTGGCTCGATGGCGCCAGCGCGGCGCAGAAGCGCTTCATGGAAGGTGCGGACGCCCTGCGCATTGCGATGAACCGCCGCCTGTTTCTGGGCCTGTTCGAATTTGAGGCGCATTTTGCCGTCTATCCGCCGGGCGGGTTCTATGCGCGCCATATGGACGCCTTCACCCTGCCCACCGCCAGCGCGGGCGCGTTTGCCGGGCGCCGGGCCGAACGCGCGCGTGTCGTCTCCATGGTCGCTTACCTGAACAAGGACTGGGCGGGCGCGAATGGCGGCCAGCTGGCCGTCTGGGAGAGCGCGCCGCTGGACGAATTCGGTCGTCCGGATATGAGCCAGCTGGATGACGTGCCGCCGGTCGCAGAGCTTGAGCCTGAAGGCGGCGGACTGGTGCTGATGCTTTCTGAAGTCATCCCGCACGAGGTGCGCCAGTCGCTCGCCACCCGCTACGCCATTCCGGGCTGGTTCCGGGTCAATACCAGCGTCGGCGGGGCGCTCGACCCGCTGCGCTAGGGCTTGCGTCTGCTCAATTCCGGGAATATACGAAACGTATACGTTTCGTATATTCCTGTGAGGGCCAGCATGGGCATTGTAAAAATTGACGACGAGCTGCACGAGGGTATCCGTCGGGGCAGCAAGGCCATGTGCCGCTCCATAAACGCACAGGCGGAGTTCTGGCTGAAGATCGGCATGCTCGCCGAAGCCCATCCCACGCTCACTTTCAACGAGATCGTGCGCATGCAGTATGAGGCCGCCGAGCTGGACCTGAGCCGGCGATCGGTCGCCTGACATGGTCAAGACAGCGGACGAACTGGCGCTGATGCGGATTTCGGGACGGCTTCTGGCGTCGGTCTTTGAAATGCTCGACGGTCTGACGCTTGAGGGCATGAGCACGCTCGAGGTCAATGACCGTGTCGAGCCGTTCATTGTCGATACGCTTGAGGCGCGACCGGCCAGTCTCGGCCAGTATGACTATGCGTATGTGCTGAACTGTTCGCTCAATGATGTGGTCTGCCATGGCATGCCGGACGCGCTGACCATCATCCGCGACGGCGACATCCTCAATCTCGATATCACTCTGGAAAAGAACGGCTTCATCGCCGATTCCAGCAAGACCTATATGATCGGAACCCCGTCAGCGGCGGCCCGGCGTCTGGTCAAGGCGACCGAAGCCGCCATGTGGAAGGGGATTTCCGCCGTGCGGCCCGGCGCGCATCTTGGCGATATCGGCCACGCGATCTCTCGACACGCCAAAAAAGCTGGTTATTCGGTGGTGCGCGAGTATTGCGGGCACGGCATCGGACGGGAAATGCATGAAGAGCCGTCCGTCCTGCACTATGGCAAGCCCGGCTCCGGCATGCGCCTGCGCGAGGGCATGGTCTTCACCATCGAGCCCATGCTCAACCAGGGCAGCCGGCACGTGTTCACAGAGGACGATGACTGGACGGTCGTCACACGGGACGGAAAGCTGTCCGCCCAATTCGAGCACACGGTCGCCGTCACTGCGACAGGCGTTGAAGTGCTGACCCTTCGCCCCGGAGAAGCGTTGCGCCTGAGCTGACGCCTGCTAGTGCGCCTGGCCCCAGGTGCTGGCGGCCTTGGCTTCCACTTCTAGAGGAACCGACAGGTTCTGGGCGGGCAGGGCGGCGTTGCTCATCACCTCACTGACGAGCTTGATCACCTGATCGGCCTCGCTCTCGGGCGCTTCAAACACCAGTTCGTCATGCACCTGCAGCAGCATGCGGGTCTTCAGGCCGGCATCGACCAAGGCGCTGGGCATGCGCACCATGGCGCGGCGGATGATGTCGGCGGCCGCGCCCTGAATCGGCGCGTTGATCGCCTGACGCTCCGTGAACTGACGCACGGACGGGTTCTTGTCCTTGATGCCGGGCAGGTTGATGCGGCGGCCGAAGATCGTCGTGACGCAGCCCTTGGCTTTCGCCTCGTCCTTCATGGCGTCCATATAGTCCTTGATGCCCGGGAACTTCTCGAAATAGCTGTCGATATAGCGCTTGGCTTCATCGCGCCCGATGCCGAGATTGTTGGCGAGGCCGAAGGCGGAAATGCCATAGATGATGCCGAAATTGATCGCCTTGGCGTTCCGGCGCGTGGCCGGATCCATGTCTTCCAGCGGCACGCCGAACATTTCAGAGGCTGTCAGGGCGTGAATGTCCTGGCCTTCGCGGAAGGCCTGCTTGAGCGCTTCCACGTCCGCGATATGGGCGAGAAGCCGCAATTCGATCTGGGAGTAGTCCGCCGCCACGATCACATGGCCCGGCTCGGCGATGAAGGCTTCGCGGATCTTGCGGCCTTCTTCTGTCCGTATGGGGATGTTCTGAAGGTTCGGCTCGGAACTCGACAACCGGCCCGTGGTGGTTGCGGCGAGCGAGAAGCTGGTATGGACGCGGCCTGTGTTGGGGTTGATCGCCTCTTTGAGGGCGTCCGAATAGGTCGATTTGAGCTTGGCGAATTGCCGCCAGGTCAGAAGTGCGGTCGGCAGCTCGTGGCCTTGGGCGGCCAGCTCGTCGAGCACGGCGGCATCGGTGGACCAGGCGCCGGACTTGGTCTTCTTGCCGCCCGGCAGGCCCATTTCACCAAACAGGATTTCGCCGATCTGCTTGGGACTGCCCAGATTGAACTTCGTGCCTGCCAGCTTGTGCGCGGTCTCTTCGGCCTCGGCCATTTTCTGCGCGAAGTCTGACGACAGGCGCGAGAGCTGGGCGACATCCACCTTCACGCCCGCGAGCTCCATATCGGTCAGAACCTGCGGCAGCGGACGTTCGAGGGTCTCGTAGACGGTGGAGAGGCCTTTTCCCGCAAGCCCGGCTTTCAGAAGCTCCCACAGGCGCAGGGTGATGTCGGTGTCCTCGGCGGCGTATTCGGTCGCCGTTTTCAGGTCGATCTCGGAGAAGCGCTTCTGGGACTTGCCCGTGCCGCACACCTCCTTGAACGAGATGCACTTATGGCCGAGATAGCGCTCGGCCAGCTCGTCCATGCCGTGATTGTGCAGGCCCGCCGCCTGCACATAGCTGATCAGCATGGTGTCGTCATAGGGCGCGACGCGTACGCCATACCGCTGGAACACCGCCAGATCGTATTTGAAGTTCTGACCCACCTTCAGGATGGCGTCGTTTTCCAGGATCGCCTTGAGGCGTCCGAGCGCTTCGGCTTCGTCGATCTGCTCGGGCTTCATGCCGCCATCGGCCAGATCGCCGCCTTCATGACCTAGCGGTATATAGCAGGCCTCGTTGGGCGCGGTGGCCAGCGACACGCCCACAAGGCGCGAGGCGACGGCGGAGAGGGCGTCCGTCTCCACATCCACCGCGATGACGCGAGCGCGCTTGGCCTTCTCGATCCATTTTTCGAGGGCTTCAACGGTCTGGACGGTTTCGTATTTCGTGCGATCCACAGGCGCGGTGGCGTCGCCGGTTTCATCGGCGACCGGGCCACCCAGCCCTTCCTCGACCCGGCGGGTCAGAGTGCGGAATTCCATGGATTTGAGAAAGCCCACGAGTTTTTCGGCATCAGGGTCGGTCGCGCCGAACACGTCCAGTTCATCCGTAATCGGAACATCGGGTTTCAGCGTCACCAGAAGGCGGGACAGGCGCGCATTCTCGGCGTTCTCGATCAGCTTCTCGCGACGCTTGGGCTGTTTGATCTCGCCCGCGCGCTCCAGCAGGGTATCAAGATCGCCATATTCGGTGATGAGCTGGGCGGCGGTCTTGATGCCGATGCCGGGCACGCCGGGCACATTGTCCACGCTGTCGCCGGCCAGCGATTGCACGTCGATCACCTTGTCCGGCGCCACGCCGAACTTCTCGATCACCTCATCATGACCAATGCGCTTGGACTTCATGGGATCGAGCAGCGTCACCTGATCATTGACCAGTTGCATCAGATCCTTGTCAGAGCTCGCCACGGTGACGCGCGCGCCCTTTTCTGCAGCAAGCCGAGCATAGGTCGCGATCAGGTCGTCCGCCTCAAAGCCTTCCATCTCGATACACGGCAGCTCGAACGCCTGGGTGGCTTCGCGGATCAGCGAGAATTGCGGGATCAGGTCTTCGGGCAGGTCGGGCCGGTTGGCCTTGTACTGGTCATAGATCTCGTTGCGGAAGGTTTTCGACGAATGGTCGAAAATCACCGCGAGGTGCGTCGGCTGGTCCTCGCCCTTGAGGTCTTCCAAGAGCTTCCACAGCATGTTGCAGAAGCCCTGAACCGCACCCACCGGCGTGCCGTCAGACCGGGTCAAAGGCGGAAGGGCGTGATAGGCGCGGAAGATATAGCCCGACCCGTCCACCAGATAGACATGGCTGGATGAATCAACAGGACGAGTAACGGCCATGACAGCGCTCCGGCGGCAATTGGGCGAGGGAGCGCCACCCTATGCGGCGTCGGGTGAGGGAGCAATCGGGCGGGTGCGTTGGGAAAAGTGTTAACGCTACTTGTGAGGGGGACGTGTCCTCCCCATTTCTTGATCAGGGGGAAGTGGCTCGCCAGCTCCCAAGCCTCCCCTTCAAAGCTTAGACGCTGGCGATCTGGCCTAATGAGCGGTGACTTCCACACCTAGGGACCCCTGCTCACGAGATGAAAGGGTAAGCGCATGCGCGCAGCTTTTGTTCTCGAAGCCAGTGCAGGCGAATTCCAATTTCGCCTGTATGCGATCTTTGACCTGAAGATGGCTCTTTGCTGGCTTCTGGGGTCTGGATCGTAAAATGACGGGGCGCCCATGTGGTGCCCCGTTTTTTTAACCCGGAAACGCCCAACCGCTGATCAGGCTGCTCACCAGCGCAATCAAAGGCGCGGCGACCAGATTGATGCGGAAGCCGGCCTTGATCATCTGGGTCATGCTGGCCGCGCCCGAGGCGTAGACGATGGCGTTGGGTGCCGTGGCGACGGGCAGCATGAAGGCGCAGCTGGCCGCCAGCGCCACGGGCACGATCAGGTGTTCGGGCGGCACGCCGGCGGAGACCGCGACCGCGCCCAGCACCGGCAGGAAGCCCGAAATGGTCGCGACGTTCGAAGTCAGCTCGGTCAGGAACACCACGATGAAGGCGAGGATCAGCACGGTCAGCGGCAGAGGCAAGCTGGCCACCCATTCAAGGTGCGAGCCGATCCATTCCGCGAGCCCCGTCGCCTGAATGGCCGCGGCCAGTGACAGGCCGCCACCGAACAAGAGGATCACCTCCCAGGGCAGGCGCTTGGCGCTCTCCCAATCCATCAGGGCCTGACCTTCGCCAGACTTGCCGCCGGCCGGGATCAGGAACATGGCGAGCGCGCCCGCCATGGCGATTTGCGCATTGCCAAGGCTCAACGTGATCGGCAGCTCAAATTGCGTGCTGATCCAGGCGAGCAGCGGATTCCAGCCAAAGCTGATCTCGGGCTGACCAATCAGAAAGCCGGGCAGAACCCGGCCCATCCAGAGGATCGCCACTGTGCCGAAAGCCAAGGCCACGCGCAGCTCCGGCGTGGTCATTTTTCCAAGCTCGGCCTTGTGCTTGAGGATGATCTCGCGCCCGGCCTCATTGGGGGCGTGGCCATCCACCCTGAACACCCATTTGCTCAGGATCAGCCACATGGCGGGGATGATCAGAAGGGCGGCGGGCAGGCCAACCATCATCCATTGGGGGAAGCTGATGACCGAGCCGTATTCGCGCTCCATAAAGCCCATGGCGATGAGGTTTGTGGGCGTGCCCACGGGCGTTGCGATCCCGCCCACAGACGCCGAATAGGCGACGGCGAGCGCCAGCGCCGGGGCGAACTGGCCCGCATCCACCCCTTCATCCTTGAGCGCGTCAGCCACCTTGAGGGCGATCGGGATCATCATGAGCGTGGTCGCCGTGTTGGAGATCCACATGGACAAAAGGCCCGTCGCGGTCATGAAGCCGAGCATCATCAGCGCCGGGCGAGAGCCGAAGGCGGCGACGATATTGAGTGCGATGCGGGTGTGCAGGTTCCACTTCTCAATGCCGAGCGCGACGATGAACCCGCCCAGAAGCAGCATGACGATGGGGTCGGCATAGGGGGCGGAGGCGTTGCGCATCGATAGGATGCCAAACACCGGAAACAGCGCCAGCGGGACAAGCGCAGTTGCGGCGATGGGAATGGCCTCACTGGCCCACCAGGCGCCCATCATCAAAGCCAGGCTCGCCAGCATCCAGGCGGCGCGGTCGAGCCCTTCGGGCACGGGGAGGAATTGCAAGCCCACCGCGATCACGAGCCCCGTGATCAGTCCGATCCGTTGGCGCATCGCCGACGCATTGGCCTGGCTCATGGCGTCTCTCCCCCCGTGTGTCGTTGAACACAGGTATAGGGAGGGCGTCTCCGGGATCAATCGAAACCGGAATATCGCTATGACTTTTGATGGGGAGGCTTACGCCTTGGGGTCAGCCTTGGAGCCGCGCAGCACGAAACGGCGGTCGCAATAGCCGCATTCGACGAAATCCTCGTCGCCCATTTCATACCAGGTGCGCGGATGGCCCAGAGCGCCGCCGCCGCCGTCGCACATGACGCGCTTCTGGTCGACCACGATCACTTCGGGGGCGGGCAGGGAGGAGGCGTTGGTGTCGGTCATGGTGCGCTCTGCCGGTCTGTAAAAGAGGTCCGGTTGAAGAAGATACACGGCGTTGCGACATGGACGAGGCCCGCGCACGCCGCTAGGGTCCGCTCCGTCTTAAGACGCGCTGTGTGCAGGCGTCAATTGCGCACGCGCTCTCCTCCCGTTCCGCTTGCAGACCGTGAGCCCGCCCATGTCACACGCCCAGCCCGAATTCGCCCTTGAAGCCTATGGCCTGAAAAAGACCTATCCGGGAGGCAAGGGCGCGCCTGCGAAAGAGGCGCTCAAGGGCGTGGACCTGCAAATCCCGCGCGGGTCGATCTTCGGCCTTCTGGGACCGAACGGGGCGGGCAAATCCACCTTCATCAACATCTTTGCGGGCCTTGTGACCAAATCAGAAGGCACGGCGAAGATCTGGGGCATCGATATCGACAAGGATCCGCGCCGCGCCCGCGCCGCGATCGGCGTTGTGCCCCAGGAGCTGAACATGGACGTGTTCTTCACGCCCTATGAGACGCTGGAGCTGATGGCGGGCTTTTATGGCGTGCCGAAAGCCGAGCGCCGGACCGAGGAAATCCTGTCGGCGCTGGGGCTTGAAGACAAGCGCAACGCCTATGTGCGCCAGCTGTCGGGCGGCATGAAACGCCGGCTGCTGGTGGGCAAGGCGCTGGTGCACAACCCGCCGGTCCTGGTGCTCGACGAGCCGACGGCGGGCGTGGACATCGAATTGCGCCGTCAGCTGTGGGAATATGTGCTGGAGCTCAACAAGCTGGGCGTGACCATTGTGCTGACCACGCACTATCTCGAGGAAGCCCAGGAGCTGTGCGACCAGATCGCCATCGTCAATCATGGCGAAGTGGTCGCGTGTGAGCCCAAGGCTGACCTGCTCAAGCGCATGGATCGCAAGACGCTGGTGATCGAGCCGGTCGAACCTCTCAAGGCCGTGCCGGCCGGGTTCGAGCAGCAGGATGCGATCATCCGTCCCGATGGTTCGCTCGCCATCACCTATCGCTTCGGTGAGGCGTCGGTCGCAGACATGATCGAAACCTATCGCGCTTCGGGCCAGCGGATCGCGGATCTGCGCACCGAGGAGCCTGATCTTGAGGATGTCTTCCTGGCGCTGACCTATCAGGCGGACGCGAAGCAAAGCGCCTGAACTGCGATCCTGTCTCTCGAAAAGTGAAGCCATTCGGCGTTAACCGCGTTAGTCTGGCGTCATGTCGCGATTTTTCACACGCCTGCTCGCTCTGCTTCTGTCTGGAAGTCTTCTGATCGTTCTCCTGGCCGTTCTGTTGCAGATCGAGCCTGTCGGGACGGGCGGTTGGGTCGTGTTCGCTCTTCTGGCCGCAGGCGCTGTCCTGACCCCTGTGGCGCTTTACAAATTCCTGATGCGGGGCACGCGTCCCAAGGTCACGCCGCGCGATGCCGCAGGAGCGGGCATTGCGGTGGGCATGGGGCTGGAGCATCAAAGGCAGCGACAGGCCGATGAAGACGCGGATATCGATTTTGACCCTCAATGAAGTCGGTCGATCCAGTGCGCCATAAGTCGCTGAAAAGCGGATCGGAAAAGTGTGATCCTTGTCCAGGAAAATGCCTGGAATTAATCTTTCGCTGACTCTGTGTATCTAGATATTCCCCTGACGGGTCGCGCCTGTCTGGGGATTTTCAAAGCCGAATTCCCCCTGTAGGGTGCGACCTACAACAACAGGTCGTGATGCGCGTGCGCCGCGCTCAGGGGGGACTATGACTGGGTTTGCCAAGCAGATTGTGCGGAGCGTTGCGTTCGCATGTGTGTCGTTCGTCTTCGGCGCGAGCGCGCTGGCGCAGGATCTTGGCGGTCCCACGACCACGACGTTTGAGGGGGATGGCTTCTCGGGCGGTGTGATCGCTAACCCCGTCACCTCAGGCGCCTTCACCTACACTTTCAGTGATGGCCCGGTGTTGGGGGACACCGATGAAGGCGAGGGCGCTTCTGCGGCTGTCGCTGGCTTTGGCGGTACACAGAACGAAACGCTGCGCATCGACTATTCAGGCGACAATTTCGACTTCAATTCCTTCTTTTTCTCCAACAACGCATCGGTCGTCACGCTGCAGGTGCGGGGCTATAACGCTTCAAGCGCTCAGGTTGCGACGCAAACATTCACGACGAGCCTTGGAACCCAGACCCTGACCGTGACCGATGCCGGGTTTAACAGCGTTGACCACATCATCATCACCGGGACGTCGGCCTTCGGCTTCGATAACGCCTTCTGGGACAGCTTCGCTTTTGATGCGCCTTCTGTCGCGGATGCTACGGCGCCGCGGATCTCTTCCATCGTGCGCCAGACCCCTGCAACGGCGAGCACGAATGCGGACTCACTGGTCTTCCGCGTGACGTTTGATGAAGCCGTCCAGAATGTGGACACAACCGACTTCACCGCCAGCGGCACCTCTGGCACGGCGACCGGGGTCTCGGCTCAGAGCACAACCGTTTATGATGTCACCGTCTCGGGTGGCGACCTTGCCGGTTACACGGGCGCGGTAAGCCTCGGGTTTGCCGGTGGCCAGAACATTTCTGACACTCCGGCCGGCAATGCGCTGGTCAACACCACCCCGACGGGCGCCAATGAGAGCTACACGGTCGACAATACGGCCCCCGCCGCGCCGTCGACGCCGGATCTGGACGCGGGGTCTGATACGGGCTCCAGCAGCACTGACAATATCACCAATGACACGACCCCGACCTTCACAGGTACGGCGGAAGCCAATGCGATCGTCACGGTGTCATCCAGCGTCAGCGGCTCATTGGGCAGCACTACGGCGGACGGCGCGGGCAATTGGAGCTATACTTCAGGGGTCCTGGCTGAGGGCGCGCATACGATCACTGCGACGGCGACGGACGCGGCCAGCAATGCGTCTGCAGCGTCAGGTGGGCTGTCGATCACCATCGATACCACTGCGCCAGACATCAACTCGATCACCCGGCTTTCGCCCACCGGGCAGTCGATCGGAACATCAACGGCGAATGCGGCTTTCCGCGTGACGTATTCTGAAGCGGTCGCCGGCTCCAGCCAGACGGACTATGCCTTCCAGAACGTCTCCGGGACGGCGGCGGGCTCGGTGTCGAGCTACGGAACCAGCAGTCCGACCCAGATCAATGTCCAGCTTGGCACTTTGTCAGGCGAAGGGGATTTCTCAGTCACCCTGAATGGCGGGCATGGCATCACCGACATTGCGGGCAACGCGCTCTCCAGTGCGACGCCCACCGGTGTGCGTGAAGTGTTCAGCCGGGATGGCACGGCGCCTTCGACCACCTCGTTTGTGCGCACAACCCCGGCCGGCGCGACCACGTCTGCGGATTCTCTGGTCTTCACCGCCAATTACTCTGAAAGCGTAAGCGGTGTTGGCGTCTCCGACTTCGTGGTGACCGGGTCTTCGGCAACGGTCCAGAGCGTGTCAGCCGCCAGTGGGACCAGCATTGCGATCACCGTGTCCGGCGGTGATCTCGCCACTTACAACGGGACTGTCGGGCTCGACTATGCCGTTGCGCCCACGATCACAGACGCGGCAGGCAACGCCCTGCCCAATACCGAGCCGGCGACCGACGAGACCTACACCCTCGATAACACCGCGCCGTCAGGCTATTCGGTGACGCTCGACCAGGATCCGGTCAACGCAGGCAACCAGACAACGGCCTCCTTCACCTTTGCCGGCGCAGAGGTTGGGGCGAACTATAGCTACACGATCACCTCATCGGGCGGCGGCGTGAATGTGACCGGCTCGGGCGCCGTGTCTTCGGCGACTCAGCAGGTCTCGGTGATTGATGTGAGTGGTCTGGGGGATGGCACGCTGACCTTGTCCGTGACGCTGACCGACGGGGCGGGCAATGCCGGATCTGCGGCCACCGATACGACGACCAAGGAAGCGCAAGCGCCTCAGGTCAACTCGATCACGATTTCAGGCTCTCCGGCGGGGAATGCGGCCAGTGTCGATTTCAGCGTGACCTTCTCTGAAGCCGCGCAGAACATCTCCACGGACGATTTCGCCCTGACCACCACCGGTTCGGCGACCGGCACGATCGCCTCGGTGTCCTCGGCGACCGGGACGACCGTCACGGTGACGGTCAACACGATCAGCGGCGACGGCACGATCCGTCTCGATCTGAGCGGCGCCACCAACATTCAGGATGCTTCGGGCAATGCCGGCCCCAACGCCTATACGGCGGGTTCGGTTCACACGGTCGACAATACGGCGCCAGCGGCCTTCGGCATCACCTGGCTACCTGCTCTTGTGACCGGCTCCAACGAAACAGCGGCGCCCCTGCGCTTCACAACGGCGGAAGTGGGCACGACCTATGCCTATTCTGTCAGCTCTTCAGGCGGCGGCGCTCCGGTGACCGGAACGGCGGCGATCACCAACGCCACGCAGGATGTCAACATCAACGTCTCCAGTCTGGCGGACGGCACGCTGACCGCCACGGCCACGCTGACCGATGACGCGGGCAATGCGACCAGCCAGACTGCGCCGGCCACGGTGTCAAAGGCGACGGCCACGCCGGGCTTCTCCATGGCGTTCTCCCCGGCCTCGGTGCTGGCGGGCGGGACGTCGACGGTGACCTTCACCATCGATAACTCGGCGCTAGGCGTTTCGGCGACCTCGCTGGATTTCACCAACAATCTGCCAGCCGGCGTGACGGTCGCAACGACCCCGAACGCGTCGACCACCTGTACGGGCGGCACGCTGACTGCGGTCGCGAGCGCCGGCTCTGTGGCGTACACCGGCGGCAGTGTCGCTGCGGGCGCAAGCTGTACCGTGTCGGTTGATGTTACGCCGGGAACGACGGGCGCGTTTGTAAACACGACAGGCGTCCTGACGTCCAATCTGGGCAATTCAGGGACGGCGAATGCGACGCTGACGGGGACTCAGCCAGCGCTGAGTGTGAATGATCCCAGCGTGGTTGAAGGCGATGCCGGCACTGTGACCCTGAACTTCACGGTCACCCTGGCTCCGGCGTCTCCGCAGACCATCACCGTGGACTACGCCACCTCTGACGGAACGGCGACAGCCGGTGTCGACTATACGTCGGCCGCAGGAACCCTGACCTTTGCGCCGGGCGATCTGACCAAGACTGTGTCTGTGACGGTGGCTTCGGATGCCGATATCGAGCCGGATGAAACGATCATCCTGACCCTGTCCAATCAGGCCAATGCAACCATCAGCGACGCCACCGGGACCGGGACGATCACCACCGATGATATCGCTGTCGTGGATAACACGCCACCGACCTTGCAGACGATCAGCAGACTTCAACCGGCTGACGCGCTGACCAATGCCGACTCCCTGACCTGGGATTTGGTGTTCAGCGAAAGCGTGCGCAGCGTTAGCGCGGCTGATTTCACCGTCACAGGCCCTGATGGCGTTTCGCTCTCGATTATTGGCTCCGCCACGACCTATCAGGCGACGGCTTCAGGGGCAGGGCTGGTTGACTATAACGGCGCTGTTGGCCTCGAACTGGCTGCAGGCGCCTCCATTCGCGACCAGGCCGGCAATGACCTGGCGGGCGGCACGCCGGCCGGAGCGGAAGCGTATGAGCTGGACAATACCGGTCCGGTTCCGACGCTTGCCACCGAAGAGACCGCTGTGTTTGACGTCTTCACGGTCACGATCAGTTTTGACGAAGCAGTAACCGGGTTCGAGCTGTCAGATCTGGATGTCCAGAACGCATCGGTGTCCGGACTGAACAGCCTGTCGGCTTCCTCCTTCAGTTTTGAAGTGACCCCGCCTGCCTCGGGCGGCTTCAGCATCAGCCTGCCGGCCGGCACGGTTTCTGATGCGCTGGGCAATCCCAACGCAGCCTCCAATCTGCTGGAGCTGGAAGTGGATGCCTCCCATCCTGTGGTGGCCAGCATTACGGCCAGCACCGGTCTGGTGACCAATGCGGACACTCTGGTATGGGAAATCGAATTCAGTGAGCCGGTGACGGGCGTGGACCGCTCCAGCATTTCCGTGACCGGTCTGGCGAGCCCTGGCGTTGGGGTCGAGGGATCGGGCGCCCAGTATACGGTGACCGTCCGGGGCGGTGGACTGCAGTTCCTGAATGGTGAGGTGAGTATCTCGGTGCCGGCGTCTCCCTCAATCGAGGATCGCTCTGGCCTGCCCTATCAGGGCGAAGGTCCGACGGGTGAGGATCAGTCCACCGTGCGCGTGGACAATACCCGTCCCACTCCGACCCTGAGTACAGCTTCGGAGGCGTACTCGACCGAGTTTGAGCTGACCATCAGCTTTAATGAAAGCGTCCAGGACCTGTCCCTGGCTGGCTTGAGCGTGACAGGCGGAGAGGCTTCGAACCTTCAGCGTGTTGATGGTCGCACCTTCACCGCCACCATCACACCATCAACATATGGTCAGATCACGATGACGCTCAATGACCGCGCAGCACGGGATCTGGCGGGCAATGAGAGCCCGGCCTCTTCATCCTTGGGTGTTATATCGGTGGCGAGTGTTGCGCCTGTCGCGACTACGGTGAACATTGATACCGGAAGCCCGGTCGGACTGGAGTTCAGAACGACCTTGAACAACCCGACCGGTCAAACCATTACCTATTCCGCACAGTCCAATGCTGACTGGCTGAATATTCAGAATCCAAACGGCTCCATGGCGGCGCATTCGCAGTCCGAAATCACCTATGTTCTCAATCAGAGAACCTCGAACCTGCCGCTGGGCCAACACACGTCTGAAATCCAGGTCTTTGCTATTGGTGGTGGTCTTGGCGGCGGCTCCGGCAGCTCGGGCGTCTCCGGGACGGCGTCTGCTTCATCGCCCCAGGCCGAAGGTGACGTGCTGATCGCGACTATTCCCGTGACGCTGATCCTCACCAGTGATGGCGGCAGCGTGCAGCTGGTCTCCACCACGCCATCGGGCCTGTCCGGGGATGTGGATGTGAGCTTCACCTCCAGCGCGGTCGAGTTTGACGGCGTCGAGCTGAGCACCGTGAACGGCTATGCCGAGACTGCGGCGGAAGATGTGGACTCCGGTCTGATCAATGTCCGCCAGAGCCTGCCTGCAGGCTGGCGCGTGGACTCCATCCAGTGCGTGGGTGACGCCGATAATGGCTCGCAGGTGGATCTCGCCACGGGTACGCTCCAGATCGACGTCGACTCGGGCGAGACCCTGGTCTGCACCTTCGCCAATGTGCGCGATGAAGATGTGGTGCGACTGGCGACCCAGCGGGCGATCCGGAACTTCATGTTCCGCCGCGCCGACCGGATCATCGATGCTGCGCCGGATCTGTCCATGCGACTGTCTGCGCGCGAGAATACCGGAGCGGGGCAGTATGCCGCCGATGTGGATCAGGGCCGCTACTCCATGTCTCTGACTGCGTCTCTGGCGGGGGCGCGCAATCAGGCCAAAGCCCGACATTCCGATGCGCCGGGCGTGCCGTCACACATGCGGGACAATGTGGGCCGGTTTGACGTCTGGCTCTCCGCCGAGCTGGCCGGGGTGAACGACAATCGCGCCGGCGAACGCGCCGAGAGTGATTTCGGCGTCGCCCAGTTCGGCGCGGACTGGGAAGTGTCGGACGAGCTTCTGGTCGGCGGCATGATCCAGTTTGACTGGATGGACGAGACCGCCCGCGAGGTCTTCGAAGAAGCCGGCGCCATTGCAGGCGCGCGTGTGGATGGCGAAGGCTGGATGGCGGGCCCGTATGTGGTCTGGCGGATGGCCGATCGCATCGTTCTGGATGGTCTGGCCATGTACGGGTCGAGCACCAACACCATCAATCCGCTTGGTCTTTATGAAGACGAGTTCGAGACGGATCGCTGGATGGTGCGCGCCAATCTGACGGGCGAGTACGGCCAGGGTGGTTTCCTGGTGCGGCCGCAAGCCACGCTGACCCATTTTGAGGAAACCCAGGACGGCTATACTGACAGTCTGGGCATTGTGATCCCGAGCCAGAGCATCGCCCTGGGCCGTCTGTCGGCCGGGCCGGAATTTGTCTGGCGTCAGGATCGCTCGGGCGGCGCCTATTGGGAGCTGCGCTCGCGTCTGCGGGCGGTGTGGGACTACCAGCCTGCGGAATTGCTGATGGAATCGGGGCTGTTCTCCAGCTCTGAATCCGAGTTCCGCGCTGATGGCGAAGTCGGTCTTGCGGCCACCATGCGTAATGGGGCCCAGATCGAGTTCTCGCTTGGCCTGTCCGGCATCGGTCAGGATGATTTCGAGGCGAATACGGCGCGCTTCAATCTGCGCTTCCCGCTCAGCCTCGGGCAGTAGCGGCGCCTGAACGGACCAGGAAAGAGCGGGCTTCGGCCCGCTCTTTTCGTTTCAGGATCAGACCGGCAGCTCGGTTGTGTTCTTGAGGGCCTCCATGGCGAAGGAGGCCGACACGTCCGACAAGGGCGCGATGGAGATCAGGCGCTTGTAGACCGCGTCATAGTCGGAAATCTCCGGCAGCATGATCTTCAGCAGATAATCCACATCCCCGCCCATGCGGTAGAACTCCACCACTTCCGGCATGCGCTTGACCCCTTTGGAGAAGGCCGCCAGCCAGTCCGCATCATGGCGGCTGGTCTTGATGAAGATGAACAGGGTGGTTTTCAGCCCGAGGGCGTCCGGATCAAGCAAGGTCACCTGCTTGCTGATGACCCCGTCCTCGGTCAGCCGCTTGATGCGGCGGGCGGTGGGGGTCGCGCTGAGCCCGATGGCGTCCGCGTAGTCCTGGACTGTGCGGTTCGCGTCGTCCTGCATCAGGCGCAGGAGCTTGCGGTCATAGTCGTCTAGCATCGCCATTTGAGCCTCTAAAGGTGAAAATCACTACATAAGGGGCATAATAGAGGCGATTTTGGCGATTATCACTCGTGAAATTGGCGTTTCATGGAGTCAACTGAAAGGCTCCTCCAATGACCCATCCGTCTGGCCCTGATCGCATCGCTGAAACCCGCACCGCTCTTGTTGGCGGGGATGGCGTGTTGCGCACGCCGTTCGGGCTCAAACCACTGGTCTATGCGGACTATGCAGCGTCCGGGCGGGGTGATCGGCGGATCGAGGCCGAGCTGGAACAGTTTCAGGCCATGTATGCCAACCCGCATACCGATGACAGCGCGACGGGACGCGAATCCACGGGCTGGCTCCATCGCGCCGAGGCGATGATCAAGGCGGCTCTGAATGCCGGCAAGCAGGATGTGGTGCTGGCCTGCGGATCCGGCGCGACCGGGGCGGTGGCCCATCTTCAGCAAATTCTGGGCGTGTTTGAAGCGCCTGCGACACGGGCCGCCAACCATGCCCGGCTGGTTGATATTCTGGGGCCGGTCGAGGCCGAGCGAATCCGTGAGGAGATGAACGCCCGCGCACCGGTCGTGTTCATCGGGCCGTATGAGCACCATTCCAACGAACTGACCTGGCGTGAGAGCCGCGCCAAGATTGTCCGGATCGGTCTGGACGCTGAAGGCGGGATCGATTTTGACCAGCTTGCACAGGCTTTGTCTGATCCGGCCCTTGCCGGACGGCGCAAGATCGGCGCGTTCTCGGCCGCATCCAACGTCACCGGGGTGCGCACGGACGTGCCGCGACTGGCGCAGCTTCTGCACGCGAATGATGCGATCCTGTGCCTCGATTGCGCCGCCAGCGCGCCTTATCTGCGCATCGACATGAACCCGGCGGAAGGGGCGGAGTTCGCCCCGGACGCGGTGTATTTCTCGCCGCATAAATTCATCGGCGGGCCGGGCGCGTGCGGCATCCTGGCGTTCAAGAGTGCGCTCTATCGCGCTGACCTGCCCCCGACTCTGCCCGGCGGCGGGACGGTGACCTATGTGACGCCGGACAGCCATGATTTCATCGCCGACATCACCGCGCGTGAGCGGGCGGGTACGCCGGGCGTGATGCAGATGATGCGGGCCGCGCTGGCGCTGAACCGTCTGGCGGAGATCGGGTATGAGGACATCGAGGCACGTGAGCAGGCGGCCTTGTCACGGGCGTTCAAGGCCTGGGGCGCGTGTGAGAAGATCGAGGTCCTGGGGCCGCAGGACCCCGAGCGCCGGATCGGCATTGTTTCGTTCAACATCAGCACGGGCGATCGTGGCGCGCTTCATCCGCGCTATGTCTCAACCTTGCTCAATGACCTGTTCGGCGTGCAGGCGCGTGCAGGCTGTTCGTGCGCCGGCCCCTACGCCCATCATCTGCTCAATCTGGATGATGCGATCACGGGCGCACACCGCGAGGCGGTGTTGTCCGGCTATGCCGGCTTGCGTCCGGGCTGGTGCCGTCTCAGCCTTCACTGGGTCATGGATGACGCCGAGATTGATTATCTGATCAAGGCGGTCCTGTTCGTGGCCGAGCACGGCGCGAAGCTTTTGCCGCTATATAACTTCAACGCCGCCACTGGCGCCTGGCGCATGCGCCAGCAGACTGAAGCGATGGGGCTGGCCTCACGCGATGGCGGTCGGGCGATGATGCAGGACGCGCTCGCGGATGCGCGGGCGCTGGCCGAGACGATGGAGCCTGAACCGTGCTGCGGTTGCTTGCCCGACACGGTGGAACCGTTGCGCCGGTTCCTCGTGCCGGCCTGATCAGCGCGACAGGCGTCGGGCCAGATTGGCGTAGAGCTTTGAGACCGTAAGCATTTCTGGCGAGTGCGGACTGAATTGCGCGCTCAGGCTGGCGTGCAGATTTTCAAGATCAAACAGCAATTCGCGGTCCCCGGCGTCGGGGATGTCGCTTTCCACCCAGCCCACGCAGACCCGTCGCACGCCTTGGGTGACCGGCGCGACGGCATGCAGATAAGTGGACGGATAGACGAAGAGGTCGCCCGCCTGTCCCTTTACCGATTGCGTGGATCCGGCCTGATCGATGACCAGCTCGCCGCCCTCATAGGTGTCGGGATCAGACAGGAAGAGAGTGAAGGAGACATCGGTGCGCATCCGCTCTTCGCCCCGCCCCATGAAGGGGTTGTCGACATGGGCGCCGTATTCCCCGCCGCCCGAGGTTTCGCTGATCAATAGCTTTGAGAACCGCCGCGGGCGCGCCGTGGCGTTGAACACGGTGTGGCTCTGCAGCGTGGTCTCCAGCAAGGTGCGCAGCTTCTTGCCCGCGACCGAGCTGAGGTCGGCTTGCCGGTTGCGTTTGACCTGACGCGCTACGGGACCGGCTGTTTTCGCGCCATCCCGCCAGCTGAGCTGGTCGAGAAGGCTTTGCGCCTCGGCCAGGCTTTCTGCATTCAGAATGCTACCGATTGTCAGATGCATGTTGACTTCCTGCGAACGATTTGCAGTTTCTACTCTACCTTTCCAATATCTGGGTGAACAGGGGTTCGCATGAAACAGCAGTTCAAACGCGTCACCGCCATGGGGCTGGGCCTCGTGCTCACCGGAGGCCTTGTCTCCGCTTGCAATCCGGCGTCCGAAACCGGCTCTGAAGAGGCCGCTCAGCACGCTGCGGCCGATAGCCACGCCGCTGCGCCGGAAGCCGAACAGGCGGCTCCGCCTCCGGGCGTGACGGGTGAGGGCGAAGGCGGCATTGTCGTTGAGGATGCGTCTGAAGATCCGGTGGTGTTCGGCTCGGCGCTGGCTGTGGCTGAAGCCCACGTCATCGCGGCGCGCGAAGCCCATGCGGTGGGCGAGATCGACTCGGCGGGCGAGATGTTCGCTCACCCCGCCAGTGAAGTGCTCTTTGATATGGAAGACACCTTCCGCGAGCTGGGCGTGGAACCGTTCGAGGACATGTTCCTGGATGCGTCCGCCGCCGTCTTCAATGGCGCCAGCCATGACGAAGTCGTCGAGCGTACGGACGCGATTATCGCCAAACTGCGTGACGTGATGGGCTCTGCGCCGGACAACGGCATGTCCGAGACCCGGATCGCCGCCGCGATTTCCGCCGATCAGATCGATCGCGCTGTGGACATGTACCGCATCGCTCAGGACAACCCGGCCTACGGCCCGTATCTGGACGGTTATGGCTTCTATCACGCCGGCAAGACTGCCTTTGAAGGGCATGAAGCGATGATCGAGCAAGAGATGCCGGAAGCCGCCGCGCGGATCCGCGCAGCGCTGGCTCTGTTGGAGCAGGCCTATCCGAGCGCGGCCCCGCAAGAGAGCTATCCGATGAACCGGGCTGAGCTGAACACCGCATCGACCCAGGCGACTCTGGCCGTTCTGCGCTAGACATTCCATCGTATCTGAATACCCCGCCGTGGTAATCCGCGGCGGGGTTTTTCATGCGCACGGTTTGCGATTGAACCCGAACCGGCGCCGCTCCATGCTGGCGGTTCAGACCGCCATCAAAGAGCGGCGCGAAACGGGGAGGCGCAGATGGATGCGCAGGCAAGCCTTGCGGCCTGGCGCGCTGCGGGCGCGTATTTTGACTATCGTGGACACGAGATATTCTACCGCACCGGCGGGGATTGGACGGTTGATGACAAACCGGTCCTGATCCTCATTCACGGTTTTCCCACCGCCAGCTGGGACTGGGTCAGGCTCTGGGATGATCTGTGTGGGAACTATCGCGTCGCTGTCCTCGACATGATCGGCTTTGGCTATTCGGACAAACCGGCGAGCCACAACTATTCCATTCTCGATCAGGCGGATTTGCATGACGCCTTCTTCGCCCATCTTGGAGTGAAGGCCTGCCACCTGTTTGTGCATGACTATGGCGATACGGTCGCCCAGGAATTACTGGCGCGTTATCTCGAGCAGGGGGTGAGCGCATCGATCGAGCTTTTATCCATCTGTTTTTTGAATGGCGGGCTTTTTCCCGAACAGCATCGCGCAACGCTGACCCAGAAACTCTTGCACTCGCCAATGGGGCCCTTCCTGTCGCGCTTGATGAACCGGGCGCGTTTCGCCAAGGGTTTCGGTGAGGTGTTCGGACCGGACACCCAGCCGTCAGAGGCGGAATTGGATGCGTTCTGGGCGCTGGCGCAGGAGAAGGGCGGCATGCCCCGGATCGGGCACAAGCTGTTGGGATATATCGATGAACGTCGGGAGCATCGCGACCGTTGGGTGGGGGCGCTGGTACAGTCGACTATGCCCATGCGGGTGATCGATGGCGCGCTTGATCCGGTCTCTGGCGCACACATGGTCGAGCGTTATCGCCAGATTGTTCCGAACCCGGACACTCTGATTTTGCCGCATGTGGGTCACTATCCGCATTGGGAAGACCCCAAGGCCGTGCTTGACGGATTTATGAATTTCCAGTCCGCTATCTCCAAGGCCCGACAACAGGGCTCATGATCGGGAGGAGCACCAGATGACCCATCAATGGGACACGGTGATTGCGGGCGGGCTGGTTTTTGACGGAACCGGCGCACCGCCTGTGGTGGAAGACATCGCCATCAAGGACGGTCGGGTCGCCGCGCGCGGCGCCAGTCTTGACCGGGATCAGGCCGGTGAGGTGATCGAGGCGGACGGCGCTTGGGTCATGCCGGGGCTTCTGGATATTCACACGCATCTCGATCTCGAGGTGGAGTTTGACCCCGCCCTGAAAGAGGTTGTCCGCCACGGGACGACGACCGTTCTGATGTCGAATTGTTCGCTCGGGCTCGCATATGGCAATCAGCGTCGCAACGGCGAGGACCCGCTGGTTGATTGCTTCGCCCGGGTCGAGAACATGCCCAAGCCGGTCTTGCGCAAGGTGGCCGAGAAGGCGAGCTGGACCAGCTCGGCAGGGTATTTTTCCCATCTTGATGAGCTGCCGCTGGGCGCCAATGTCATCCCGCTCATTCCGCACTCCATGCTTCGAGCGCAGGTCATGGGCTTGAACGGTTCGGTCAGCCGCACGGCGGGCGAGGCGGATCTGCGGGAAATGGAGAGCTTGCTCGAACAGGCAATGGCGGAGGGCTATGCCGGTTTCTCAACCGATTCCCTGCCCTTCCACTTTCTCTCTGAAGACCCGAACCGGCGGGTGAAAATCCCCTCCCAGTTCGGCCAGTACAAGGAGCTCAAGCGCCTGACCTCGATCCTGCGCAAGCATGACCGGGTGTGGCAGGCGACTCCGCCCAAGGACAAGCCGCTGGCGGTGTTCCGCAACTTCCTGCTGACCTCTGGCCGCCTGCACGGCAGGCCGCTCAAGGTGACCGCGGTAGCGGCGCTTGATGTGGCGGCGAACAAATCGCTGAAGCGATTGGCGATGATCCTGAGCCATCTGTTCAACTCGCCGATCCTGAAAGGACATTTCCGGTTCCAGGCGCTGGCGGCGCCCTTCAAGGTGTTCTGGGACGGTCCAATCAATCCGTTGGCCGAGGAAATCCCGGCCCTGCGGGAAATCAACGAGCTCAATCTTGAGAATGTGGAAGGCCGCAAGGCGCTTCTGGCGGATCCGGATTTCCGGGCGCGGTTCTCGAAAATGTGGATGACGGGCAAATCCGGTTTTGGTCTGGCTCGGCTCAAGCGCATGCTGCGCATGGAAACGCTCGCCTTTGATCGCGATTTCGAGCAGATGATCTTCCATTCGGGCGGGCCCGAAATCTGGACGGGGGAAAGCTTTCAGCAGGTCTTTGACCGCTATCGCGCCTGGCGTTCAGATCCGGCTTTCGCGCGCACCTCACCCGAGCAAGCTGTGTTCGAGCGCTTGCCGGACAGCGCCGCAACCGAGCCGGGCTTCATGCTGGCGTTGTTCTCTGAATTTGATCTGGGTTTGCGATGGTGGACGGTGTCCGCCAACCGTGATCCTGAAGTGATCCGGGAGCTGATCAATCACCCTCTGACCCTGCCGGGCTTCAATGATTCCGGCGCCCACATCACCAATATGGCCTTCTACGACGGCAATCTGCGGGCGCTGAAGCTGGCGCAGGATGAAGGGCTGGAGCGGGTGACGAGCCAGATCCGGCGCCTGACCCGCGAACCGGCGGATTTCCTCGGCGTGAAGGCGGGCCGCATCGAGATCGGCGACTGCGCCGATATCACCGTCATCAATCCCGAAGCGCTACGCGCCTATGATTCCGAAGCGGGCAGCACCTTCATCTGGCGTGAAGACTATGAGCACGAGCAGATGGTCAACCGGTCTGACGGCGTGGTGAAAACCGTGCTGGTCGCCGGCAAGCCTGTCTATGCTGAGGGCGATTTCACCCCGGCGGCGGGCCGCACTCCGCTGGGTCGCGCCTTGCGCCATGAAAGCTGGAGCCGCGGCCGCAGCAGACCTGAAGCAATGGCGGCGGAGTAGAAAGAGGCTTTTCGGGGCTCCCTCGCCTCCGCTCGGTCGATCCTCGCTTCGCTGTGGGCGGCCTTTTGTCCTTGCGAGCCCCAAGGGCTCGGGGCGTCAGCATGGATAAGTTTCCTACCCCGAACCGCAGGTTCGCAAGCGCGACCGCGCGCCCGCAGCGAAGCGAGGACAGGAAGCCGACAGGCTTCCCACACGATTAAGGCGCAGGCGTCTTGTCCTTGAATTTGCAGATATCGGCGATGGCGCAGCGCCAGCATTCGGGTTTGCGCGCCTTGCACACATAACGCCCGTGCAGGATCAGCCAGTGATGGGCGCCTTTGAGAAACTGGGGCGGGGTGATCTGTTCGAGCCGGGCTTCCACCTCGTCCGGAGTCTTGCCCGGCGCGAGTTTCGTGCGATTGCCAACCCGGAAGATATGGGTGTCCACCGCGATCGTGTGCTGGCCGAAGGCTTCATTGAGCACCACATTGGCGGTCTTGCGGCCCACGCCGGGCAGGCGCACAAGCTCGTCCCGGGTTTGCGGCACCTCGCCGCCAAACTCATCAAGGATCATGTGCGAGAGCGCGATGACGTTCTTGGCCTTGTTGCGGAACAGGCCGATCGTCTTGATGTGCTCGCGTACGCCGTCCTCGCCCAGGGCCAGCATCTTTTCGGGCGTATCGGCGACCTTGAACAGCTTGTCCGTCGCCTTGTTCACCCCGACATCGGTCGCTTGGGCGGACAGCGCGACCGCCACCACCAGCGTATAGGGGTTGGAGTAATTGAGTTCGGTCTGCGGGTCGGGCCGGTCTTCGGCCAGCCGCGCATAAAGCTCCTCGGCCTGCTCTCGATTGAGACCGGGCGTGCGGCGTTTGGCTTTGGGCTTTTTCGGCTTGGGCGTCTGGGTCATGGGCTGGCGATAGCCTCCAACCCGCGTCCGCGCAAGCCTCAGGCCCTGGGCTTGCGATTGCGCCGCGCGAGGATGTTGAGCACTTCCACCATCAGCGAGAAGGCGATGGCGAAATAGATATAGCCGCGCGGAATATGGAAGCCGAGCCCGTCCGCCAGAAGCGCCACGCCGATCAGGAGCAGGAAGGACAGGGCCAGCATCTTCGTTGTCGGGTGACGGGCGATGAAGGCGGCGACGCTGTCAGCCGCAAGGATCATCACCCCGATGGCCACCACAACGGCGGCGATCATGATTGGCAGGCGGTCGGTCAGGCCCACCGCCGTGATGACGCTGTCGAGCGAGAAGACGATGTCGATCAGCGCGATCTGCACGATCACCATGGGCAGAAGGGCCGAGCCTGCGCTTTCATGGCCCTCGTCTTCGCCTTCCACATCGTGGTGGATCTCGATGGTGGATTTGGCCAGCAGGAAGCCGCCGCCCGCCAGCATCAGGATGTCGCGCCAGCTGAAGCCATGATCAAACAGCTCGAACACCGGCTCGGACAGATGCGCGATCCACACCAGCCCCGCCAGCATGGCGATGCGGAAGCCCAGCGCCAGCAAGAGGCCCAGCCGTCGCGCCAGCGAGCGCTGGCCATGGGGCAGGCGCTCGGCCATGACGGCGACAAAAATGATATTATCCACGCCCAGCACGATCTCGAGAAAGGCGAGGGTGGCGAAGGACGCCCAGACGGCCGGGTCAGTGAGAAATTCGATCATGGACGCACTCTACTCTGAAGATCGCGACAGTTTGAAGGCGGCGCGCGATCTGACGCCTGCGGCTTTTCAAGCGGGCTCCTGAGCGGCATAACGCAGTGCAGCAAACTCAGTTCCCGGATGACCTCATGAAGCCCGAAGCCTATCGCCTCCAGCTTGAGACCTACCCCCTGGTCAGCACGATCCCGAGCCGTTTTCAGGATCTCGACCCGCTGGGCCATATCAACAATGTGGCGATCGGGGCCTTTTATGAGGAAGGCCGCAGCGCGCTGAACCGCAAGGCGTTTCCGCTGGAAATGCGCAAGGCGAATGGCATGCGCATGGTGATTGCGGATGTGCATATCGCCTATCTGGATGAAGCCTTCTACCCGTCTGACCTTGTGGTCGGCACGGGCATTCTGCGTATTGGCGGGTCGAGCTATACGATTGGTCAGGGCCTGTTCCAGGACGGGCGTTGCATCGGCGCCAGCGAAGCGGTTCTGGTCAATACCGATGGCAAGAAGCCGGCGCCCGTCCCGCAAGTGGGCCGCGAGGCGCTTGAAAAGCTGATGATCAAGGCGGCATAGCTGCCACATTCACCGCGTTTTACACGGGCTTGCCGTTTTCACGCCTTGCTCGCGCCTTCCCGGCGCGGTCAAACTGGCGTCATGAACGCACTGACTTTTTCGATCTCCGCTGTTGCCTTGATGGTGGCGGCGGCGCTTCCCGCCTTCGCCCAGAGCCCGTCTCTGCTCGATACGTCCCGCGCCCTGCGTGAGGAAATGCGTGCCGCTGCACAGATCGAGGATTTCGAGACGGCGCGTCGTTTGAATGCCGCCGCGCTGTCGATCCAGCCCGGACATTCCGCCTTGCTCAACAATGCGGTCTTGCTTGCGGGCTTTGCGGGTGATGCGCAGGGTCAGTTTGAAGCGCTCGAGGCGCTTGCAGGCGCAGGGCTGAGCTATGATCTCGACGGTGCCGTGCGCAATCTGGCCGAGCTTGAAGCGGCGGACCCGCAACGTGTTGCGGCCTTGCGCGCCGCCTTTGACGCCAACGCCGCGCCCGTGGGGGAGGCCCGTTTGGTCGCCTCACCTCCGCTGGGCGATGCCCTGATTGAAGCGCTGGCGGTCGATAACGAGACCGAGCGCCTGTATCTGGGCGGCGTCGCGGAACGGCGCATCTATCGCGTCGAACCGTTCGCGCCGACCGATTTCGAGGTTTTCGCTGGCGAGGATGAGCCGATCGGCTCGATCTTCGGGCTGGCGGCGGACCGTCGCAATGGCCGGCTTTACGCGGTGGAGGGCGTGGCGCCCCAGACGCCCCTTGGCGACGGTGAGGCGCCCGGAACGGCGCTTCTGGCCTTTGACCTTGAAACCGGCGAGCTGATCGAGCGCTACACCATCGAAGGCGCTGTGCGCATGGGCGATCTGACCGTGCGCGATGGCGTGGTGTTTGTCTCGGACGCGGATGCGGGGCGGATCTATCGCCTGAATGGTCCGCGCGCCGAGCTGGAGCTGTATGCCGAGGATGACCGTTTCGCCTCGCTCCAGGGGCTAGCGCAAGCTCGCGGTGCGTTGTGGGTCGTCGATTATGCGCTGGGTCTGTGGCGGATCGATCCGGTGACCCGTCATGCCCATCTTCAGCCCAGCCCGGATAGCGCCAGCCTGATCGGGCTGGATGGCCTGGTGGCGGACCGGCTGGGGCGTCTGTTTGTCGTGCGCAATGGTGCGGGGCCGGTGGGCGTGTTCGAGCTGATGTTTGATGCGCAGAGCCAGTTTGTGGGGATGGAGCCTGTCCTGACCGGAGATGACCGGATTGGTGAGCCAACGACACTACGGGTGTCTGACGGGCGCCTGTTCGTGAATGCGGACGCGCCCTGGGACCAGTTCCCCGAAGACGGGACGCGTCCGGAAGGCCCGCGCCGGACCCCGCAAATCCTGGCCGTGCCGATCCCGTAAAAACTGTGGTCGGTTAACGGCGATTAACCCGTCAGGAAGACTCTCTGAGGCAGTCTGGGAGCCATGACCATGGCCGCCGACCCTTCTGTTGATTCTGATGCGCCGGTGCGACGCAAGCCCGGCCTGATCGCGCGTGTGCGCACGGCGCTCATTGGCGCTGTCATGAGCGCATCGGGCGTGTTCCTGATCCTGTCGGCGCTGACCCATAATCCGCTTGATCCCAGCCTGAACGCCGCCACGGGACGCGTCCCGACCAACTGGATGGGCGCGCCCGGCGCGATCGCGTCGGATCTTCTTCTGCTTGTGATGGGCTGGGCGGGTGCGGCAGCGGCGCTGGCGATCCTCGCCTGGGGCCTGATCTTGCTGGCGCGCGGACCGCGCGGGCGCTCCAAGACGGTATCCACCTTCCGCATCCTGTCCGGCATCGTCGGGATTTGCGGTTTCGCCATGGCGGTCTCGGCCTTGCCCATGCCCGCCAACTGGCCCTTTGCGACCGGGCTGGGCGGCCTTGTCGGCGACGCCCTTCTGGGCGGCGTTCAGGCCTTGACCGATGAGGTCAGCGCGCCGGGCGGACGGGTGATCGCGGGCGGGTTGGGCTTGGTGCTGGCTGTGTTCGGCGTCTTTTTCTGCTTTGGCCTGACCGTGCGCGATCTGACGGCGGCGCGGGATGCGGCGGAGCTGGTCTGGGCTACGGTGCGCGTCTGGATTGATCAGGCGATCGGCGCCATTCCGCGCGCCTGGGGCCGCGGCGAGATTGAAGTTCAGACCCCGCCGGAGCCCGATGGTCGTGCAGAAACCGCGCCGGCCTTCCTCAAGCGTGACCGCACGTCTGAAGACCGGCCGCGCCGGGCCCCGCGCATCAGCCGTGAGCCTGTCGAGGACGAGGACGAAGATGACGACGCCATGCCGGATACGGGTGCGCCAGCGCGTCCGAACCCGGTGAAGGTGGCGCGCAAGAAGAACGTCAAGGAATCTGATCGAGAAGCCCGTGAAATGCAGGGCGCCTTGCCCTTCAGCGACAACAGCTCCGGGTTCGAGTTGCCGCGCCTTGATCTCTTGGCTCCGGCCCCGCCGCGCGCCGATACGGTCGATGCCGAAGCGCTGGCCCAGAACGCCGAGCTGTTGACGGGCGTGCTGGCGGACTTTGGCGTCAAGGGCGAGGTGGTGCAGGTGCGCCCGGGCCCGGTGGTGACGCTCTATGAACTTGAACCTGCGCCGGGCGTGAAAACCAGCCGGGTGATCAACCTCGCCGATGACATCGCCCGTTCCATGGCGGCAGTGGCGTGCCGGGTGTCGGTAGTGCCGGGACGCAACGCCATCGGCATCGAACTGCCTAACCAGCATCGCGAAACCGTTTTCCTGCGTGCGCTGCTGGCCTCGCGTCATTTCGAGACGGCCAAGGCCGAGCTGCCCATGGCGCTGGGCGAGACGATCGGCGGCGAACCGTTCACCGCGGATCTGGCGAAAATGCCTCACCTGTTGATCGCGGGTACGACCGGCTCGGGTAAGTCGGTGGGCGTGAACGCAATGATCCTGTCGCTCTTGTACCGGCTGCCGCCGGAAGAGTGCCGGATGATCATGATCGACCCCAAAATGCTGGAATTGTCGGTCTATGACGGCATTCCGCACCTACTGAGCCCGGTGGTCATCGATCCCAAGAAAGCCGTTGCGGCGCTGAAATGGACCGTGCGCGAAATGGAGTCGCGCTATCTGAAAATGTCCAAGGTCGGCGTGCGCAATATGAAGGGCTTCAACGAGAAGGCCAAACAGGCGCGCGACGAGGGGGATGTGCTGTCGCGCACCGTGCAAACCGGGTTTGACCGCGAGAGCGGCGAGCCGGTGTACGAGACCGAAACGATCGAACCTGATCCCATGCCCTATATCGTCGTGGTGATCGACGAGATGGCCGACCTGATGATGGTCGCGGGCAAGGACATTGAAGGCGCGATCCAGCGTCTGGCGCAGATGGCGCGGGCGGCGGGCATCCACCTGATCATGGCGACCCAGCGTCCGTCCGTGGATGTGATCACCGGCACCATCAAGGCCAACTTCCCGACCCGGATCAGTTATCAGGTCACCTCCAAGATCGACTCGCGCACCATTCTGGGCGAGCAGGGCGCTGAGCAGCTTCTGGGCATGGGCGACCTTCTCTACATGGCGGGCGGCGGTCGCATCCGGCGCCTGCATGGTCCGTTCGTGTCTGACCGCGAGGTCGAGGACGTCGCCAACTTCCTCAAATCCCAGGGCGCGCCGGAATACCTCGACGCCGTCACCGAGGATCTGGATGAAGAGGGCGGCGAGGGCGCGCTGGACCTTGTGGGCGGCGGCTCGGGCGATGACCTGTTTGATCAGGCTGTCGCCGTGGTGGCCCGGGATCGCAAGGCGTCCACCAGCTATATCCAGCGCCGCTTGCAGATTGGCTATAACCGCGCCGCAACCCTGATCGAGCGGATGGAGGATGAGGGCATGATCGGCCCCGCCGACCATGCCGGCAAGCGCGAGATCTTCCTGCCTGAACACGGCGACTAGGCCGGGTTATTCCGCCGTTAACCCTGTTGCCCGCTTTCGCTGGCGCAGCATGGCGTCTTGCCCCAGTCTCGGAGGTCGAGTGGGGTAGGAGTCGGGCTCGTCCATGTTCAGCCGTCGTCCATATGATCTGAAGAACCTCATGCGTGGCGGCGCGTCGCCCCGCGTCCTCGATCTGTACGGCCTGCACAAGCGTTATCCCGATCTCGCCCAGACCCCGAACCCGCTGTTCCGCCATCGCGGTCTGAACCGCTGCTTCCTGATCAAGCACAATCTGCGTCGCAATGAGCGCTCGCTGGTGCGCTCGGGGCGCAATATCGTCACCAAGCTGGTGCTGCCCATTGATCCTAATGATCCGGGCGCGGGCGCCTTCTGGACCTTCATCGAGGCCCCGAACCTTGAAGCCTGGCTGGAAGAGGCGCTGGGGCGCGACCGCAATCTGTATGAAGAAGAGTTCTCCGAGGATGTGCGCACGCTGGCGCGGCTGAAATCAGCCCCGGCGTTTGATCCCTTCCTGCTGGAGGCGCTGTTCCCCGAGCGGGAGCTGGACTCGCGCTATTTCACCATGGCCAAGGCCGACGAGGCCGAATTCAAGATGTTCGCCGCCCGGCACATGGCCGACATCTCCAGAAAGGCGCTGGGGGAAAGCGGCACGCGCAAACGTCCCGAACGTCTGGCCGCCGTCCTGTTCAACGCCCAGAGCCACGCCCAACGCGAAGACCTGCGCAACGCCCTTCGCATGGACCCTGAAGACTTCACCGTTGGCGTCTTCGGCTGGAAGGGTTTGCTGTATTACTTCTGGCGGATGAACGTCATCACCGAGGGGCTTGCGGGCTTCCTGCGCGATCTGGCGCGCCTTGAGAAGGAAGACGCCTCCGCGCCCTTCCGTCCGCTGGCGGCGCCCATCAATCGTATCCGCCGCTCGGTGCGCCTGCGCTGGGAAGACCTCAAAGCCGGGCGTGAAAACTATTATCGTGTGGTCTCCGCCTTCCTTGATGATGGCGACCCGATCGCTATGCGCATGCTGCTGCTGAAGGCGCCGAACCTGTTCAGCCGCATTGGCGATGATGTGGGCTCTCTGACCCACCTTACGACGTACTGGAATTACTGGCGTCGCCAGCGCGGCGAGGGGATCATCCGCCACGAAATGGCGACGACCCTGCTGCCTGACCTCGCTGGCGATATCGCCCGCGATCTCGACGACGACATGCCGATCTATCTCAAGCGCGGCGTCGCGTAGGCGGGCTTTCCGACACCTTCAATCCTTGTCATCCGGGTGAAGGCCGGGAGCTGTGAAGCTCTGCGCTCTTCCAGGCCCTGACTGCGCGTTGGCCCGGCGCTTGCACAAATCCTTCCGAAACGTGAATGCGTTTGTGGAGGTGTGCCAATGCGAGATCGGATCCGGGTTCTTGACGCGCTGCGCGGCTTTGCCGTGCTGGGGCTGCTCATCGCCCATTTTCCCTCAACGGGGGGGACGAATTTCGCGTTCTCTGATCCGCGTCTACTTGGCGAAGGCCCGATGGCGATGGGGCTGTGGGCGACGCAGGCCGTGTTCATCGACGCGGCGATGCGCGGCGTGTTCGCGGCGCTCTTTGGCGCTTCCATGTCGATCCTGCTTTTTGGCTCCGGCGATCCGCTGACCCGTCGGGCGGGCTTTGTGATCCGCTGTATCGGCCTGTTTATCCTTGGCCTTTTGCATATGAGCCTGCTGGCCTGGTCGTCTGATATTCTGGCGATCTATGCGGTGGCGGGCATGGGTGTGCTGATCCTGTCCTGGCTGCCGGCGCGCTATCTGTTCGCCTGCGCGGCAGTGGGGTGGGCCGTGGTGGTCTTCTATGCCGGTTATCGCGAAATCGGGACCGAAACCCCGAGCTATGCCGAGATGATGGCGGTGCAGACCTTCCATGCTGAAGGGTATTGGCCGCATGTTCAGGCCTCGATCCAGACCTGGATCGCCATGATGACCAATGCGTCCGTTCTGGGACGCATTGCGGAAGCGGGCGGCTATATGCTGCTGGGGCTGGGCCTGATGCGTACGGGCGCGCTGACCCTCTCTACGGTGGCGCTGCGCCGCGTGGTGCTCGTGTCGGGGCTTGTGGGCGTCTCGCTCGCGCTCGGCACGGCGATCCATGGCGCGCTGGCGGGCTTTGTCTTTGACGTCAGCCTGCATCCGGTGATGCGCTTCTCCAAACCCTTCATCGTGATCTTCATGCTGTCAGGTTTCGTGATCGCGATGCGCTCGGCGATGTTTGCGCAGGTCAGCAAGGTGATCTTCGAGCCGGTCGGGAAGATGGCGCTGACCGGCTATATGGGCAGCTCGTTGATGATGCTGTGGCTGTTCACCGGCTTTGGCCTCAACCTGTACGGCCAGTTCGACCGGGTGGCCCTGTGGGGTCTGATGATCCCGGCGGGCGCATTCCTGATCCTCGCCTGCAATCTCTGGCTCTCCCGCTTCAAGCAGGGGCCGATGGAGAAAGCGCTGCGTGTGTTTATCGATAGCGGGACGGCGCTGATCATGCCGGTGCTCAAGTCCCGCACCAGACCCCTGCCGGCGGAGTAGATGCCTGGCGGGGCGTTGAGGGGCGTCCCCGCCGCATCGTTTGTTCAGCCCGCTGGCGCGTGCGTCCCCGGCTTCTGGGTGCCGGGGACGCATCGATTCCAGGCCTTACCTACCGACTAGTCGTTCTCGCCGAGGCGATGCTTGCGCTGGGCGATCAGTTTCAGACGCAGGGCGTTAAGGCGGATGAAGCCTTCCGCATCCTTCTGGTCGTAGACGGTGTCTTCCTCGAAGGTGACGTGCTCGAGCGAGTACAGCGAGTGCGGCGAGGACCGGCCCACCACCATGACATTGCCCTTGTAGAGCTTGAGGCGGACTTCACCGCTCACATGGCGTTGGGAATGGTCGATGGCGGCCTGAAGCATTTCGCGTTCGGGGCTGAACCAGAAGCCGTTGTAAACAAGCTTGGCGTATTTCGGCATCAGCTCGTCTTTCAGGTGCATGGCGCCGCCATCCAGAGTGAGCTGTTCGATGCCGCGATGGGCCGCCATCAGGATGGTGCCGCCGGGGGTCTCGTAGATGCCGCGCGACTTCATGCCGACAAAGCGGTTCTCGACAAGATCCAGACGGCCGACGCCGTGCTTGGCGCCCAGTTCGTTGAGCTGGGTCAGAACCGTCGCCGGGCTCAGCGCCTTGCCATTGATGCTGACCGCATCGCCGCGCTCAAAGCCGATGGTGACATATTCCGGGGTGTCCGGCGCATCCTCGGGATGGCAGGTGCGCAGGCAGACCTCGTTGAACGCCTCTTCGGCCGGATCTTCGAGCATCTTGCCTTCAGAGGAGGTGTGCCACAGGTTCGCATCGACCGAGAACGGGGCTTCGCCGCGCTTGTCGGACGGGACCTCGATGCCGTTCTCTTCGGCATACGCAATCAGTTTGGTGCGGGAGTTGAGATCCCATTCACGCCAGGGCGCGATCACTTTCAGGCTCGGATCCAGAGCGGCCACGCCCAGCTCGAAGCGGACCTGGTCATTGCCCTTGCCGGTGGCGCCGTGCGCGACTGCGTCCGCGCCGGTCTCGTGGGCGATCTCGACAAGGCGCTTGGCGATCAGCGGGCGGGCGATGGAGGTGCCCAGAAGGTACTGGCCTTCATAGACGGCGTTGGCGCGGACCATCGGATAGACATAGTCGCGCACGAAGTCCTCGCGCAGGTCATCGATGTAGATGTCCTTGATGCCGGCCTTCTCGGCTTTTCGTCGCGCCGGCTCCAGCTCTTCGCCCTGACCCAGGTCGGCGGTGAAGGTCACCACTTCGGCCTGATAGGCGTCCTGCAGCCATTTGAGGATGACCGAGGTGTCCAGCCCGCCCGAATAGGCGAGCACGATTTTCTTGATGTTCTGGCTCATGGCGCGTCCCGGCATGAAGGTTTCAAACGGGCGGCAACTTAGACCCTGAGCGGGTGCAGCGAAAGCGTCAGGTGCTTTACGGACTCAGAAACCTTTTGGGACAGATTGAATAAAAAATAAGGAGTCCGGGTATGTCTGAGACGCCCGTGAAAGCATGCTGTTCCATCATCGCTGACCAGCACCGGCTCGAGGCTGTTAAGGCCTTGTCAGGGCAGGAGTTCGACCAGCGTCTGGATCTGGATGCCCTGGCGCGCCTGACCGCCTATGCGTTCAAGGCGCCCATTTGTGTCATCTCACTGGTGAGCGACAAGACCGTCCGGTTCATCGGCAAGTTTGGTCTGGATGCGTGCGAGGTGGCGCTGGATGAATCCCTGTGCACCCAAGTGGTTTGCCGCGATGGGCCGGTGGAAATCCTGAACCTGTCCACGGATCCGGACCTGAGTGGTCACCCGGTCGCTGTGGGGCCGCCCTATGTGCGCGCCTATTGCGGGCAACCGCTTCTGTCGCCTGAAGGGCAGAATGTCGGGGCTGTTGCGGTGGTGGACACCGCGCCGTTCTTTCGCTTTTCCGATGAAGACCGTGAAGCGCTGAAGGCGGCGACGGAGATGGCGCGACGTCTGTTGTTTGGCGAGAAGGCTGTGTCCGCTCACTCCGAAGCGGCGGAGTAAGTGTCCCGGTCGGGATCGTTTTTCCAGACCCAGTAGGACAGGCCGACACTGACAACCACCATCACGCTGGTGCTGATCCCAAGGATGGTGAAGGCGACAGGCGGCGGCGCGAGCAGGAAACTGATCGCGGACACCCCGCCGCCTGCGAGCATCAGACGCCCGCCCCAGCGATGGGTGACATCCCAGGACTTGTCCGATGACAGGGTCCAGGGCGTGCGAATGCCGATCAGCCAGTTGGGTCGCGTCTTGGACAACACATTGCCAAGCACCGCCAGCAAACACGCGCAGGCGAAGCCAATGAACTGGCCGGGGCCATCCGCGCTGTCCATATGACCCAGCGCGGTCAGGGTGATCAGCGCCTGTGCTGCGGCCAGCACCCAGATCACGCCGGCCCAGACCGTGAGAACGGCGGGCGCAGATCGCAGGATGTTCTCGCCGCGCGGATCAATCAGCGGCATGAGCGAGAACAGGACGCAGAGAAACAGGGCCATGGCGGGCAGAAGGACGAAGCCTTCCACCTTGCCGCCCATGCGGTCGGGCGCGCCGTCGAGGCCGAAATGCACCGGAATCTCCGCTCCCGCCGCGGTTCCTGTCCATCCCCAGATCGACAAGCCCAAGATCAGCGCCAGAGGCGGCAGGGCGTACAGAAAGCCTTTGCGGATCATTGGGGGTCTCCCTTGCTGGAGCCGGATGTTTTGAGAAGGTCCATCATCAACGCCATGAGCTCTTCAGCGACACTGACATTGAGACGGTAGCGAATCTGGTTGCCGGATTTCTCCGACTGGATCAGGCCCGCTTCTTTCAGGGTCGCGAAATGGCGCGACATGGTCGGCTTTGCGACGTCAAACCGGTCCGCCAGTGCGCCTGCCGTCATGGGGCCATCGCGCAGAAGGCGCAGGACCTCGCGACGGACAGGATGGGCCAGGGCGGAAAAGACATCACTCATGATTTCGTATTTAGCCTAGACGCTAATTAGCGTCAATGCTAAGTGTGAGGTGACAACGATGGAGACCTGCCATGAAAACCGCCAGCTTCGCCCTTATCCCGTTCGCGCTGATGCTCGCATCCTGTGACGCGCAACCCCCTGTGCCGGCTGCGACGGAGACTGAAGTCACCGGGCAGGACATCGCCGCAGCTCCGGCCGATCCGGGTTTCGCCGGCGACTGGTCCGGAGAGCTCGATACGGGCGTGCGCACGCTTGAGCTGGCGCTTGAGATCGATCTGTCGGAGGACACGCCCGCCCTTACCCTCATTTCTGTAGATCAGGGCGGGGCGCGGGTGCCCATGGAGATTGTCCGTGTGGACGGCGCATCCCTTCATTTCTCCACCCCGGGCATGGCGCTTCAGTATGACGGCGTTCTGGAAGACGGCGTCATCACCGGCACTTTTGATCAGGGTGGACTGACGGCGCCCCTGGTGTTCTCACGTCCCTCGGAAGCGCAAGAGGACGCGTCTTCTGAAGCGCCGTTCTATGGTGCGGGCGAGGTGGTCCGGGTTGCCCTGGAAGAGGGTCATCTGGAAGGCGTGATCACGACCCCTGACGCTCCGCGCGCCGGGCTGGTGCTGATCAGCGGCTCGGGGCCGCAGGACCGGGACGGCATGATCGCCGGCCATCCGCTCTATGCCGCCATCGCTGATGCGCTGGCCGAGGCGGGCATGGCCAGCCTGCGCTATGATGATCGGGGCGTGGGCGGTTCGGAGGCTCCGGCGCCGCTGGCGCCCGCCGATCTTGCGGCTGATGCTGTGCGGGCGCTGGACGTCCTGAAGGCGGAAACCGGCCTGTCTTGCGTGGGCTATATGGGCCACTCCGAAGGCGGCTATCTGGGGCTTCTGGCGGCCAATGCCTCTGACGCGGATTTCATGATTTCGCTCGCCGGTCAGCATCAGGACATGGAGACGCTTCTGTATGACCAGTCCGAAGCATTGATCCGGGCGTCCGGGCAGGGCGAAGACGCTGTTGAAGCGAACCGGGTGCGTCAGGCCGCAGTATTTGAAGCGATCGCCACCGCCGAACCGGGGCAAGCGCCTGCCGCGATTGAAGCTGCGCTGATCGAGACGGGCTTGCCTGAAGCCTTTGCCCGCCAGCAAGGCCAGATGTGGGGCCAACCCTATGCCGTGGCCATGTTCGCGGGTGATCCGGCTGCGGCGGCGGCCGAATTTGACGGGCCGGTGCTGGGCGTCTTTGGCGAGACGGATCTTCAGGTGCTGCCCGAAAACGCGCAGGCGGCCCTTCTGGAGGCGCGCGGCGACAAGCCCACCCGCACGGTGATCGTGCCCGGCGTGGATCATATCTTTGAAGACAATGAAACCGGGGCAGTAACCGCCTATGGCGCGGCGGGCCATGCCCTGTCCCCGACGGCGTGGGCGATCCTGGTGGAAGAGACGCGCGCCCTGATCGATCAGGCGTGCACGGAGTGATGAGCCTGCGGTAGTTCTGGACAGAGCGAGGCGATCCGGTCACCCTTTGCTCATCGTGAGAGATCAAAGGATTGGAGATCACATGGCCCGGCGTCTCGCTCTTGTTACTGGCGCATCCTCCGGCATTGGCGCGGCCTATGCGCGGGAGTTTGCGCGTCGGGGCTGGGATCTGGCGCTGGTCGCGCGTCGCGAGGACCGGCTGAAGGATCTGGCTGAAGAGCTGAAAGCCCAGTTCGGCGTCGACAGCCTTGTGATCGCGGCGGACCTTGGTGACCCCAAGGCGCCGGAAACTATCGTCAAGACGATCACCGATCAGGGCCGGGTCATTGACGGCCTCGTCAATAATGCGGGCGCGGGCCGCCCGGGCGCCTTTGTGGAGCTGAGCTGGGAGGATCAGGCCCAGTTCATGGAGCTGATGGTCACCAGCTATCTCAAGCTCATGCATCTGGTGGCGAAACCCATGGCCGAGCGCGGCTATGGCCGCATCATCAATATCGCCTCGGTCTCCGCCCTGCTGCCCGCCGCCAACGCCCATACCCGCTATTCGGGCACGCTTTATCCGGGCGCGAAAAGCCTGCTCATCAAGGTGTCTGAAGCTTTGGGCCTCGAGCTCAAGGACCGCAATGTCCACGTCACCGCCGTGGCGCCGGGTTATACCTGGTCGGAGTTCCACGATGTGAACGGCGCGCGCACCACCGTCTCCAACCTGCCCTCCTTCTGGATGCTGACCGCCGAGGACGTGGCCGTGTCCGGCTATGACGCGGTTGAGCGCGGCGTGCCGCTGCGCGTGCCGGGGGCGTGGTACAAATTCCTCGTCGCCGTGTCCCGCATCCTGCCCGATCCGGTGGGGCAGGCGATCATGCGCATGCAGGAAAAGCGGATGGTGGCGCAGGCTCAGTCGAACGCCGCATCCTGACACTTGATCGCATGCGCGCAGCGGTCTAGGTCGCTGCGGCCGTCTTAGTTCCGGGGATGACCATGACCGACCGCCGCCTGATCACCGCCCTCGACCTGCCGACCATCAACGACGCTGAAGCGCTGGTGGAGACGCTGGGCGAAGCCTGCGCGCACTACAAGATCGGGCTCCAGTTGCTGCCGATTGGCGGCATGGATCTGGCGCGCTCACTCAAGGCGCGCGGCCATGATGTGTTCCTGGACTTCAAGCTGCACGACATCCCCGCCACGGTGGAGAAAGCCACCCGTTCGATCACGCAGGCAGGGGCGGACCTTCTGACCGTTCATGCCGAACCGCCGGTGATGCGCGCGGCGGTCGAGGGGCGGGAAGGCTCGGACCTTAAAATCCTCGGCGTTACCGTGCTGACCGCCTATGACGACGCCATGCTGACCCAGATGGGCTATGCCTATGGCGCGCGCGATCTGGTCATGCGCCGGGTCGATCAGGCGCTCGATTGCGGCGTGGACGGCGTTGTCGCTTCGCCGCAGGAAGCCGAAGCCATTCGGGCGCGCGTTCCTGCAGACTTCCTGATCGTGACGCCGGGCGTGCGTCCGGCCGGTGCTGCGCTGGGCGACCAGAAACGGGTGGCGACGCCCGAAGCCGCGCTGAAAGCCGGGGCCAGCCATCTGGTGGTGGGCCGGCCGATCAGCCAGGCTGATGATCCCTTCGCCGCCGCCCAGGCCATTGCAGACGAGATGGCGAAGGCCTGATCAAGAAAAACCCCGGAAGCCTGGCTTCCGGGGTTTTCTGTATCCTGGAGAGGATCAGAGCCTAGACGGCTTCGTTGATCCATTCCTCGATCTTGGATTTGGCCATCGCGCCGACCTTGCGGCTGACTTCCTCGCCATTCTTGAAGATCAGAAGGGTCGGGATGCCGCGCACGCCGTATTTGCTCGGCGCCATCGGGTTCTCGTCAATGTTCACCTTGGCGATAGTCAGCGCGCCAGCCTTCTCGTTGGCGATCTCCTCGAGCGCCGGGCCGATCTGCTTGCACGGGCCGCACCATTCCGCCCAGAAGTCCACCAGCACCGGGCCGGAAGCCTTCAGCACATCATTTTCAAAAGTATCGTCGGTAACCGCCTGGGTCGCCATGAGCCTTGCTCCTTACCAATAAACAACACGCATCCGCCCGGAATCAGCGCGGGTGCGGGTCTTGAGTTGACCGATCACCTAGGAAGCCCCAGCGCATCGGTCAAGCATCCGCTGGGCGTTGGGCGCGACTGAGCACCGCGTCCAGTCGCTCCGGGGGGAGTTCCATCAGGCGCGGCGCATCTGTCCAAAGTAGGGCGCACCGCACCGGTTTATCCGGGTGAAGTCCCTGCAATAGCGCGCGATACGCGGCCATTTGCGCGAGATAGGCGCGGGGCACATCCTCCACCTTTTGGGGCGGCGGCCGGTTGGTCTTGTAATCAACGATCAGGACTTCGTGATCAGTGACCACCAGCCGGTCGATCTGGCCATTGATGACCATGCCGCCCGGCAGACCCGCCGCTTGCCCCGCCACTGCGGCTTCAGCGCGGGAGCCGGGCTGGAACAGGGCTGCGAAAGTCGGATCAGCGATTACCCGCAGGGTTTCAGAGGCGATCTCGCGCCGCTGGGCGTCATCAAGATCAGTCTGGTTCTGAAGATAGCGCAGGGCCGAGGCCTCGCGGCGGCTCTCCTCGATATCAGGCAGGGTCTGCAACAGCTTGTGGATCAGCTCGCCCCGGCGGAAGCGCGACTGACCGCCCTCGGCAAGCGGCGAAAGCGAGGCCGGTTCAAATCCGCTTTCCTCTTCGCCCAGCAGCTTTGAGGGCGCGACCGAGCGCACGGGCGCCGGGTCGGCAGGGGGCGGCTGGATCGCCCAGCCCGGCAGAACGACCGGGGCGGCTTCAGGCGCAGCGCTCGCCTTGAGCGGTTTGGGATCGGCGCCAAAGCGCAGGCCGGGCGCAGCCTCCCAGCCGTTCTCTGTCGCCACGGCTTCAAGCGCGGTCTTCACAGACCGCCAGTCCGGGCCCGTCCAGCTGTGCAGGCAACGGTCATACCAGCTGCCTGCATCCACCTTGCCCGCCACGCCATGGGTATGCCCGCACACGATCAGACGATCGCGGGCGCGGGTCATCGCAACGTAGAGGAGGCGCTGATACTCCCCGTCCGCATCGAGCTCCTTGCGCTCGGCGATCGAGGCCAGCAGCGGCGGCGGCATCTTCATGTCCGGCGACCACAGAAGGCCCGCCTCTTCATGGGCGAACAGCCCGCCCGAGCGGTCCTTGGGCAATTGGGTGGTGTCTGGCAAGAAGACGATGGGCGCTTCAAGGCCCTTGGCGCCGTGCACGGTCATCACCCGCACCTCGCCGCGTCCGGCCTCCATCTCGCGCTTGATCTGCACGGCGTCCGCCTGCATCGCAGCGACGAAGCGCGACAGCGACGGCGCGCCTTCCACTTCGTGGGCGAGGGCGCGGTTGAGGAACTCTTCCGCCGGGTCGCGTGCCTCTTCGCCCAGACGCGCATAAAGCCGCGCCAGACGGCTTTCCCCGGTCGGGCTCGTCTCGGTCAGAAAGCGCGCGAAGAAGGCGTAGGGCGCATCGGTTTCTACCCGCGCGCGGGCGGTTTCAAGCGCGGCTTTCGCGTCGCGGAAACGCGGGTCGCCGGTGCGGCGCAGCTTGTCCCACAAGCGCGCGCCGGGCTCGCAGCTCAGATCATAGAGCGCATCGTCATCAAGGGGCGGAACCGCCGCCTTGACCGGATGGAAGAACGGGCTTTTGAGCACTTCGGCCAGAGACAGATCGTCTTCAGGCAGGAGCGCAAAGCTCGCCAGCGACAGCAGATCCTCGACCACCAGCTGGTCGGGCAGGGTCATCCGGTCTGCGCCCGCCACAGGCACATTCTTGAGCTTGAGGCGGCGGATGATCTCTTCAAACAGGCCGCCGCGCCGGCGCACCAGCACCAGAATATCGCCCGCATGGGCGGGACGCAGCCGCCAGGGCTTGCCTTCCTCCCACACGCCATCGCCGCGGGTGATGATGTCGGCGATCTCGCTGGCGACCGCCTCGGCGAGCTGGTTGCGCGCGGAATCCTTGCGCTCGGCGTCCACGGGGCGCAGGTCAAGCTCGTCTTCCTGCCCGCCTTCAGGCTTGGGAACGGCTGGCCAGATCTCCACACACCCCGGCGCATTCATCCGCGCGGCCACGTGTCCGTCATAGCGGTGGAAGGCCAGCGGATCGCGGCGCTCCTGCGTCTCGGGGTCGCTCATCAGGAGCTTGGTTTCCAGCCCCTCGACCCAATCCTTGCGCTCGGCGTTCAGGACCGCCGCTTCGGCGGCGAAGCAGGCATCCACCGCCGCCAGCACTTCGGGGCTTGAGCGGAAGGAGACATTGAGCGGCGGGCTTTCAAAGCGCAGGCGCGCCAGTTTCGCTTCGGTCTGAAGGCGCTGACGCTGGGCCAGAAACTCGCGCGGATCGGCGTTCTGGAAAGAATAGATCGACTGTTTCTCGTCGCCCACGCAGAAGACCGTGCGTTTGAGCGCATCGGGATGGCTCGTCTCATACGCGCCATCGCCCGCAAAGAATTCCTCGGTCAGCGCATTGATGACGGACCATTGCTCGGGGGCTGTGTCCTGCGCTTCATCGACCAGCACATGATCGAGCCCCTGATCGAGCTTGTAGAGCGCCCAGCCGCGCGCCTCGGAATCGGTCAGAAGGGCGCGGGCGCGCTCCACAAGGTCAGAGAAATCCACCCGGCGCAGACGGTTGAGGCGCGCCTGATAATCACTCAGCAATTGATCAGCGATGCGCAGCGCGGCGCGGGTCATCCGGTTGGCGGTGGCGGCGGCCAGCTTGGGCAGGATTTCATCGCCAACGCGATGGATTTCCGCGCCTTCATCACCAAACAGGGTGACGAGGATGCGATAATTCTCGCCGATTTTCTTGGAGAAGATGGATTTGGGCTTTTTCAGCGCGCCGGTCTTGGTGGTCAGAAATTCGATATAATAGTCAAAGGCTTCCGCGGAATCCTCTTCGGCCACATCAAGGATCTCCAGGAGCGCCTCGGCGCTGGCCTGATCGGTTTTCGTGCCGCCGGTCTGAAGCGCGCTCAGCGCGGCCTCCAGCGCGCCCACATCGGTATCGCCCCAGGCCTGGGCCAGCACCTGATCCACATCCAGATCCGGATCAACGCCCAGAAGCTCGCTCGCCTGATCCAGCAGGGCGTCCAGTGATCCCGCCTGCGCCCGTGCTGCCAAAAGTTCATGGCGCTTGCTCATGACGAAGGCGGAGAGCCGTGCGAGCGCATCCGCCCCTGAACCGTCAATCAGGGCGGCGATGGATTGGGCGATCTCGCCTTCAGGGTCACGGTGGGCGAGCCCGGAGAGGGCGTCCATGGCCTCAGCCTGCAAGGCCAGTCCTGACGCATCATCCTGCACCTCAAAGCCCGGCGGCAGGCCTGCTTCCAGCGGGAAGCGGCGCAACAGGCTTTCGCAAAAGGCGTGCAGGGTCTGGATTTTCAATCCGCCCGGGGTTTCGAGCGCGCGGGCGAACAGACGCCGCGCTTCATCCAGCGCCGGACGCTGACCTTCGGTCACAAGCGCGTCGAGCTCTTTCGTCAGGGCGTCATCGGGCAGGGTCGACCAGTCGCCGAGCTTTCTGAACAGGCGCGCCTGCATTTCGCCTGCCGCCGCCTTGGTGAAAGTCACGCACAGAATGCGATCGGGCTTCGCGCCCGCCAGTAGCAGTCGTGCGACCCGGTCGACGAGCACGCGGGTCTTGCCAGACCCGGCGTTCGCTTCCACGAAGACGCTGGCCGACGGATCGGCAGCGGTCGCCTGCGCCAGAGAGGCGCCAACGACAATGGCGGGGTCAAAACCGGGCTGGCTCATGATGCGCCTCCGTCACCCGCGTCATCTCCGGGCGCGCTCGCCCATTCCTTGCGGCGGGCCAGATGATCGTAATCGCCCCATTTATTGACGAATTTCACGCGCGGCTGGCTGGGATAGGTGCGGCGCGGATCGTCAAAGGCGGCCACCCATTTCACCAGCCGCTCCAGCGCCTGTTCGGCCAGAATGCCGGCGTCATCGCCATCAGGATTACGGACCACGGACTTGTCTTCGCCCGGCACGCGTCCGCCGGACAGGCGCACATACATCAGATCACCCGGCTCATGGCTGGGGGCGTCCTCAAACGCACCGCGCGCGGCCATCGCCGCCTCCAGCGGCAATTGCGGAGCAAAGCCCGCCGCGACTTCCTTGGCCGAGGGCGGCATGCCGGTCTTGTAGTCGAGAATATCGAGCGCGCCCGAGGGGCGCAGATCAATCCGGTCCGCCCGGCCTGTCAGGGTGAACAGGCCGGCAGGCGCGTCAAAGCTGAGATCGCCGAGCGCTTCGAGTGCGGCAGGCATGAACCCGTCCTCGCGTCGGGCGGCTTCAAAGGCGACCATGAACTGGGCCACACGCTCAAAGCGCTTCATCTCGATGCCGAGCGCGTTTTCGCTGAACCCGGCTTCAGACAGGGCGGTCTGACCATGCGCCAAGAGGCGCTGTAACGCGTCGCGCGGCAGAATGTCGGTGTCCCCGAGGCTTCGGACCCAGCGTTCCAGCGCCGCGTGATAGGCGGTGCCGCGTTCGGGCGCGCCCGCCGGACGGTCCAGCGGGTCGAGCTTGTCGAGTTTGAGGATCTTGCGCGCAAAGATCGAATAGGGATCGCGGATCCAGGTCTCGATCTGGGTGACGCTGAGCTTGCGTGGCCGCGCCTCGACCGGCGGGGCGGGCTCTGGCGGACGGATCACAGTCTGCTCGGCGGTCGCATCCAGCGCGCCCGCAAAGGCGAGATAATCCTGCGCCGGAGCAAGGGCGCTTTCCGCGCGTTCGCCCAGAGCGCCGCGCGCCAGTGTCTGCAAGCGCCACAGCCAGCGCGAAGCGACGGTGGGCGCGCCATCGACCTTGGCCGAGCGGGTCAGCGTCACATCGCGCGCGCAAGCCAGCTGGGCAAAATCATGCGCGGCGAGGCCGAAGCGTTCCTCGGGCGCGGACAAACCTGCGGCGATCCGCATGCCCCGGCTGAGGAAAGGATCAGACTTGGGCGCGGCGGGCCAGACGCCCTCATTGAGACCGGCGAGGATCACCCGGTCCGCTTCCGCAAGACGCGCTTCCAGCGGGCCCAGAATCTGAAGTCTGGGATGAGCGCCATAGCGCGGGCGAACAAGGCGTGAGCGGGCGGTTTCCAGAACGGCGCGTGTGAAGTTATGCAAGCTGACCGGCGGCAAGGCGTCGGCCTCTTCCATGAATTCGCGCATCAGCTGGGCGGCGTTTTCGCCTGCATCGGTCGCCCAGAGCCGGTCTGCGCCCGCCATTTCATCATTGCGGGCCAGCGCCTCGGCGCTTTCCACCAGCGCGCGGGTCCAGACGGCTATAGGCTGGGCGCCCTCAAGTGCGCTCAGGGGCGAGAGCGCGGTCGCCATGGCCTCGATGATGCCGCCCCAGCGTCTGCGCCGGTCATCATCCTCTCCGGCGCAATCACGCACATGCTCGTATAACGCATCCCAGTCATGACCGGGGCGTCGTCCCCGCAGGGCGCGACGTTCCATGGTTCCGAGCACGCCGCGCAGGGGCGCGCGTTCTTCTCCGAGGGAAAAGAGCGGCGAGGTGGCGAGCGCCGAGAACGCCAGAGCCGAGCCCGGATCGAGGGCGGCCTGAAGCACGCGGATCAGGAAGGCGCCCGACGGGGTGTCGGACAGGGGCTGACCGGCGGAATCGTCCACCGTCACGCCAAAGCGCGCCATTTCTGTGATGACCCGGCGCGACAGATTGCGGTCCGGGGTGACGAGAACGCCCCGTGCGCCCGGCGTCTCCAGGGTTTCGCGCAGCATCAGGGCGATGGCGCGGGCCTCTTCGGCGGGGGCGGGGGCATCAAGGACGCTCAAACCCTCAAGGGCGGTCTCAAACACATCCGCGCCCCAAGCCTCGCGCAGGTCTTCTACGCGGCGCAGCCAGTCGGCTGTGGCTTCTGCGGGACGCAGGGCTTCGGCGATGACGCGCGCGCGCGGGGCGTCCTGACGGCCTTCCTCGGCGCCCGGCCAGAACTGGACCGCCTTGCGGTCGATGCCGATTGTCTCGATCAGGGTCTTCATGGCGCGCTGGGGGTGGCCGTCATCAATGGCGGCCCAGCCCTCTTCATCCATGTCCCGTGCAAAACCGGGCAGTACAATGCAGCCCTGCGGCAGGCTTGCGACCGCGCTCAGAAGCTCGGCGGCGGCGGGAATGGAGCCGGTGGACCCTGCCGCGATCACCGGATCAGCGGGCGGATTGTCCCGCCAGCGTTTCGCCAGCGCTTTCAGGATCAGCGAGCGCCGCCGTGCCGGATCCACCCGCTGCATTTCCTTCAGACGCTCGGGCCAGGCGACCAGCACGATGTCGAGAAACATCGCCGCTTCCTGCATGTGGGCGGGCAGGTTGGCGCGCACCTGTTCGGTCAGCGCGCCCAGATCGTCCACATCCTCGGTCGCAAGATCATCCAGAAGCCGCGCCAGATCATCAGCCAGCGCCAGCGCGCCGCCTGCGCCCATGGAGCGACCCACCGCCTTTTCCTTTTGCAGGATCAGACTGGCGAGCTCGAACCGGCGTCGGGCGGGAGAGACGGCTTCGGGCGCAATGTCCGCCAGCTCGCCCGGCTCGAACGGCGGCTCGTCCGCATCCACATCCCCGATCGGGCGGATCATCGGCAAGAGCGCGGCTCCCGGCGACAGCCGGGTAAAGGCTTCGGCCAGTTCGCGCCCGGCGCGGCGGGTCGGGATCAGCACGGTGACCCGGCTCAACGCTTCGGGATCGGGGAACGCCTCGTTCAGGCCGCGCGCCAGCTCGGTCAGGAACGGCGCGGCGGGGGGCAGGGTGAAAACCCGGGGCGAAGGAGACGAAAACAGACGATCAGCGCTCATGAAGGGGAGCGTAGCCGATTCTCCGCCGCTTCACGCGCTTCAGGATCGCCTACATGCATCCAGAAGGCGTCCATCACGCACCCGTAAAGGCGTCCGGCTTCAAGCGCCGTGTTCCAGATGAGATTGGTCGAGAAGGGTTCGACCGGCAGGCCCTTGAGCACGCGCGGATGCAGGATCTGCACGCCGGTATAGGCATAGGGGGCGCTCTTGCGTTCGCCCCGGCGTTCGAGCTGGCCATCCTCGTGCAGGATAAAATCACCCGGCCCGTCAAAGCCCAGTGTGTTCGCCGTGGGGGTGATCAGCAGAAGCGCGTCCATTCGCTCGGGATCAAAGGCGCGCGCCAGCTTGCGCAATTCGCTTTCCCCGCCGTCCTCGCGCCAGACGGAATCGATGTTGGCGACAAAGATCGGCTGATCACCCAGCAGCGGCGCCGCTTTGGCGAGCCCGCCGCCGGTTTCCAGAAGTTCTGCACGCTCGTCCGAGATCGTGATCGCAGGAGCGGTGCGTTCGCTCAGATGGGCTTCAAGCCGGTCGGCGAAATGGTGGACATTGACCACCGCCTCTTCAACGCCCGCCTCGGCGAGACGGTCGAGCATCCAGTCGATCAGTGTTTTGCCGCCCAGCTCCACCAGCGCCTTGCAGCGATCATTGGTGAGTGGACGCATGCGGGTGCCAAGACCGGCCGCCATCACCATGGCGCGTTGGGGCGCTTGCGTCATGCTCAGCCCTTCTCGAACAGGGAGGGGGTCAGCGCCATCACGGCGGCTTTCACCGGAGCGAGCGCGGGGTGTGCGAGATCGCAGACGAAATGGCGCTCCACCCGCGGCAGCAGATCGAGATATTTCGGCTTGCCGTCGCGCTGGGCGAGGCGGACGAAAATGCCCAGAATCTTGGCGTTGCGCTGGGCGGCCAGCACGGCGGCGGCGGCGTCAAACGCCTCACGGTCCGCCAGGCCCGCCGCGTTGAAGAAGCGGTCGGTGAGCGGTTTGGCCAGATCGCCCGCCACATCCCGGCGCGCATCCTCGATCAGGGAGACCAGATCATAGGCGGGATGGCCGAACAGGGCGTCCTGAAAGTCGAGAAGTCCCACCTTGGCTTCATGTTCGCGCTGGGGCAGCCAGATCAGGTTCTCAGCGTGAAAATCGCGCAGCACGAGGCCGGGCGCGTGGTTGTCGAGATGCGGCAGCACCTGATCCCACGCCTTGCGCCAGTCGGACTTGTCCGCCTCTGACAGGGTCTTGCCGCGCCAGGGCGCATACCAGTCAGTGAACAGCTCGGTCTCGGCATGAAGCGCCAGCGCGTCATAGTCCTGAACCGTCCAGCCTTTACCGAAGGCCGTCGGCTGGCGCTCGAACGAGGAGCGGTAAATCGCGCCCAGCGTTTCCACGGCGGTGGCGTACAGCGCGCCTTCATGGGCGACCGCCGGGATCAGCCGCGCGAACAGCGCATCGGTCAGATCCTCGATGATCAGAAAGCCCTGATCGAGATCGGCCTCAAAAATACGCGGGGCGGAAAAACCACGCGCTGTCAGCGCGCCGGACAGCGCCGCAAAGGCGGTGGTGTTATTGCCTGCAAGGCGTGCAACAGCGTTATAGCCCAGCGCGATGCGCTCATCCTCGCTGGCGTCAATAGGGCAGGCGGGCGCTTCGCTGGCGCCGGGCGCGTCCATCAAGATGGCCGTGTCCTGGCCACGGCTCAGACGGAAATAGGAGCGGGTGGAGGCGTCGCCGGGAAAGGCGCGCACATCCGCATCGCCCCAGCCGGCGGCTTTGATGAAATCGGTGCGCGCCCGGGCGCGCGGATCAGTCTGCAAGTCCGCCAAGGCGCGTCTCCCAGCTTCCATGGGCTTTGAGGCGTGCGGTGCGTCCGCCCGCCACGGTGTCTTCAAGGGTGATGTCCAGCCGGTCGGCGGGCCGCCAGCCGCCCATGCGGTCGGGCCATTCGATCAGGGCCGCGCCATGATCAAGCGCCTCGTCGATTCCCAGCTCATCAAGCTCTTCGGGGTCTTCAAGCCGGTAGAGGTCGGCATGCAGCAGAACCAGACCCTCTTGGGTCTCATAATGCTGCACGAGGGTGTAGGTGGGGCTCGGCGCATCGGCAATGCCGGTCAAGGCCTCGATCGCCCCGCGCGCCAGCGTGGTCTTGCCTGCGCCCAGCCCGCCTTCCAGCAGCACCGCATCGCCCGCCTTCAACAGACGCGCCAGTCGCGCGCCGAGATCGGCGTTGGCGGCGGGATCAGGCAGGGACAGGACAAGCTCGGTCATACAAGGCTGATAGGACGGCTCGCGCACAGCGGCAAGAGTTCGCAGCGCTCGCGCTTGCGCAGCACAGCGCTTGACTTGCACCGGCGGGCGCGGCGCCATGCGCGCACAAGAACGAGACAACAGGGAGCGCGGATCGCAGTGTCCGGAACGGTCATTATCGGTGGCGGCCAGGCCGCCTTGTCCGCAGCCGCCGAGCTGCGCAAGCGCAAGTATGATCAGTCGATCATCATTCTGGCGGGCGAAACCGCCGCGCCCTATCAACGTCCGCCCCTGTCCAAAGCCTATCTCGCGGGCGAGCTGCCGGTGGACCGGCTCTGGCTCAAACCGGCTGAATGGTATGACAAGGCCGATGTGGATCTGCGCACCGGCGTGCGGGTGACCGCGATTGATCGCAGCGCCAGCGAAGTCATCACCGATACCGGCGAACGTATCCGCTATGAGCATCTGATCCTGGCCACGGGGGGTGAAGCGCGCCGCCTGCCGCTGCCCGGCGCAGAGCTTTCAGGCGTGCATGTGCTGCGCACGCTGGCGGAAACCGAAGACCTCTCTGCGTCCTTCCATGAGGCCCAATCCATCGCCATCATCGGCGCGGGCTATATCGGCCTTGAAGTCGCGGCGTCTGCGCGCAAGCGCGGCATGAGCGTGACCGTGCTGGAAGCCGCCGAGCGCCCCATGTGCCGGACGGCGAGTCCTTTGTTGGGCGGCTGGTTCGGAGCGATCCATCGCGGTTATGGCGTCGATCTGCGCGTCAACGCGCCGGTGAAAGCGATTGTTGGCGAAGCCGGCAAGGTGACGGGCGTCGAGCTGGGTGATGGCGAGATTGTCGAGGCCGATACCGTGCTGGTCGCAGCCGGTCTGACGGTGAATGATCATCTGGCCAGCGCCGCAGGTCTGGCATGTCAGGATGGCGTACTGGTCGATGAAACCGCCCGCACCGAGGATGAACGCATCTACGCCATCGGTGATGTCGCGCGCTTTCATTCCAAGCGCTATGACCGTTCGATCCGGCTGGAATCGGTTCAGAACGCTATTGATCAGGGCAAGGCCGCGGCGCAAGCCATTTGCGGCCTGGAGGTCGATTATGACCCTGTGCCCTGGTTCTGGTCGGACCAGTACGAGATGAAGCTGCAGATCACCGGCCTGATCGAGGGCGCGGACACCATGGTGCGCCGGGGCGATCCCGAAGAGGGCAAGTTCGCGCTCTTCCATCTCAAAGACGGGCGCATCGTGGCGTGTGAGGCGGTCAATTCCGCGCCGGAATACATGGCCGCCCAGCGCATGATCGCCATGAGCGCAACGCCGGATCCGGACCGTTTGCGGGATCCCGGAGTGGCGATGCGCGATTTCCTGTCCTAAATAGCGCCCAACACGCGGGCCCGGGCCTGCACCCGATCGAATGAGAAGACGACTGACATGGCCAAGATCACCTATATCGAGCATGACGGCGCCACCCATGAAGTGGATGTGCAGGACGGGCTGACCGTCATGGAAGGCGCGATCCGCAACATGGTGCCCGGCATCGACGCCGATTGCGGCGGCGCCTGCGCCTGTGCGACCTGCCATGTCTATGTGGACCCGGCCTGGACGGACAAGACCGGCGAGCGCTCGTCCATGGAAGAATCCATGCTCGATTTCGCCAGCGATGTTCAGGAGACTTCGCGTCTGTCCTGCCAGATCAAGGTCACAGCTGAGCTGGATGGCTTGATCGTGCGCCTGCCTGAAGAGCAAGGCTAGGCCCGCTTGACCGGGGGCGCGTCCCCCGACTACACACCGAGATACGCGACGGTTCTCCCGCGAGGGAGCGAAGAGGGAACACCGGTGCGACGCGCAAGCGTCTGGTCCGGGGCTGTACCCGCAACTGTGAGCGGCGAGCGAGGCGCTAACGGCCACTGGATCGTCAGATCTGGGAAGGCGGCGCACCGCATTGACCCGCAAGCCAGGAGACCTGCCGACGCGGTCGCTCGTTCACGGTGCGGGAACACACCATCTGAACGCGGAAGTCTTCCGTCTGCAGCGACGTCCGGCGCGTCGAGACTTGTCCTGACCTCGTCAGGATGAAGCGCCGTTGCACTCGCTGCCGTCCGGGTCGCTCGCGCCCGGTCGCGAACGGAGGCTTCAGATGAAAGCCCGTATTTCCCTCGCGGCCCTCGCCGCCGCGCTCTCAATCGCTCCGGCGCTCGCCTTCGAGACGGTTGAAACCCCTGACGACACCATCGTGGTGACCGGCGTGCGCGCGCCCAGCTTGCTGGAACGTCTTCCCGCCACGCTCGACGTGATCGACCGCGCCGAGATCGATCTCAAGAACCAGAACACCCTCGTTGAGGCGCTCGCTGCGACGCCGGGTCTTGCCGTCGTGCAGTCCGGTCCCGCAGGTTCGACCGCCAGCGTGTTTGTACGCGGCACGAACTCCAAGCATGTCCTCGCGCTTTATGATGGCATCCGTCTTAATGATCTCGCCGCATCGAACGGCGCGTTCAATTTTGGCTCTGACCTTGTGGGGGATGCGGGCCGGATCGAGATCGTGCGCGGTCCGCTCTCTTCGCTCTACGGCTCGGACGCTGTGGGCGGGGTGATCAATATCCTGCCGCGCCGCGCGCCGGAATCCGGTTCTGAAGTCTATGGCGAAGCCTCTGTAGGTGATTTCAACACCTATCACGCGCTTGTTGGCGGTGGGCTTCGCGAAGGCCGGTTCAATCTGGCCGCCACGGCGGAATACCAGCAAAGCAATGGCTATGACGTGACGCCGGAGCGCATCTCGACCCGGAATGGCGATCCTGACCCGTCCGAGTTCACTGTATTGTCGGCCAATGGCGGCTTTGCACTGACCGAAGCGCTGAGCCTTGAAGCTCTGGTGCGTCACCGCGAATCCCAGGTCGATTTTGACACCTTTTCCGGTGGCCCCTCTGGCTTCCAGCGCGCCGATGATCCGGACCTGCGCAGCGAGGACGAGAGCACCTTGTGGAGCCTGGGGCTGGTCTACGCCCGTCCGGTGAATAATTTCGAGAGCCGTTTGCGCGCAGGTCGTGTGGAGATGGCGCTGGACAGCTTCAATGATGGTGCGGTCACGGATCGCTATGACGGCGAGCGCGCGTTCGCCCAATGGTCCAGTGTCTGGACGCCGGACAGCCTGTCCGCCCTGATCGATCCGGTGGTCAGCTTCGGCGTCGAGTATCAGGACGAGCGCGCAAAGACGGACACCGCCTTCAATGCGCCCTTGTCGGTCAGCGAAGACCTGTGGTCGGCCTATGCCGCGGTGCAGGCGGGCCTGACCGCACGTCTGGACGTGACCGGGTCCATCCGGTTTGACGATTATGACGCCTTTGGCGGCCAGACGACCTTCAATCTGGGCGCGGTCTATCGTCTGGATGTGCTCAACACGCGCCTGCGCGCCAGCTATGGCGCGTCCTTCAAGGCGCCCAGCCTGTCCGAGCGCTATTCAAGCTCGGCCTATGTGGCGGCCAACCCCGACCTTGACCCGGAAGAGGGCAAGACGTTCGAGATCGGCTTTGACAGTGCTCTGGCGCTGGCGGGGCGTGAGGATGCGCTTCGGTTCGGGGCGGTCTGGTATGACAGTGAGATCGAGGACCTGATCGAGTACGTTTATGACGGCGCTCTGTTTATCGGCCAGAACCGCAATGTCGGCGAAGCGGACCTGCAGGGCTTTGAGGCGTTCGCCGAGTGGGCCCCGGTCGATCAGGCCAGCCTGCGGGTGGACTACACCTATACCGACGCGGTGAACGCGACGACCGGGGTGCAATTGCTGCGTCGTCCCGAAGACAGCTGGGCGGTGACGGGGACGTGGCGCCCGATCGAGATCGCTTCCCTCAGCGCCACCTGGCGCTATGTAGGCGAGCGTCTGGACGCCACCTATGACGATGACGGCTTCTACGCCAGCGGCGCAGGCCGCACCCCGTCCTATGACACGGTCGATTTGACCGGCGTGCTGGATGTGTATGAGCGGCTCCAGCTGGTGCTGGGCGTGCGCAATCTCCTGGATGAAACCTATGAGCCGGTCGCGGGCTTCGCCGGCACGCCGCGTGCGGTGACCTTCGGCGTGCGGGTGCGTCCGTAAAATGGTCCGGGCGGCCCCCCCTATCATAGCCGCCCTGGCCATGGGCGCCGTCGCCGCTTCTCCGGCGGCGGCGCTCGAGCCGCGCGTGGTCTCTCTGGACTATTGCGCGGACCAGTATGTGCTCGGCCTCGCGGATCCCGATCATGTGCTTGCGGTCTCTGACCATGCCGATGACCGCCATTCCTATCTGCGCGCCCAAGCCGACGGCCTGCCGCAAATTCGCGACGACGCCGAGGATGTGCTGGCGCTTGGCCCCGACCTCATCGTGCGCGGCTATGACGCCGGCGGTCGTGCGGGCGCCTATTTCGAGCGGCTCGGGCTTGAGACGTTCGAGCTGGGCTATGCGTCCGATTTTGACGGCGTGGAAGCCATGATCCGCCGCACGGCCCAAGCGCTGGGACGATCTGAAACCGGCGAGATGCGCATCCGTCATATGCGGACCCAGCTGGCGCGGGCGTCGGACGGACCGCGCCTCAAGGCGCTTTACATGACCCCGTCGGGCTTCACCGCCGGGGCGGACACGATGATGGACGCCTTCATGAACGCGGCGGGCTTTGACAATGTCATCGCCGAACAGGGGCGAAGCGGCTGGGTGACCTTGCCGCTTGAACGCTTGCACGAGCAGCAACCGGATGTGATTCTGGCGGCTTTCTTTGATGGCGAGACCGCGCCGTTAGACAGCTGGTCGGCGAGCCGTCACACCGTGTTCCGGCGCATGATGGAGACGACGCCGGTGATCTATCTCGACGCCGCCGCCTTGTCCTGCGGCGCCTGGTTCATGGCGGATGAGGCGTTGCGCGCGCGGCAGGCGGCGAATGCGTTGTTTCCCCGTCTGGATGGAGCCATGCCGTGAATCGCGTCTCCCTGAACGCCGCGCTTGTGAGTGTGGCCGTGCTGGTCCTGATCCTGTCAGCCGTGCTGGGCACATCGGATCTGTCCGCATCCGAAGCCCTGTCGGCGATCTTTGGCGGGGGGGATGAGACCGCGCACATCATCGTATGGGAAATCCGCCTGCCCCGCGTTCTGGCGGCGCTGGGCGTGGGGGCGGCGTTGGGCGCTTCGGGGGCGCTGATGCAGGGATTACTGCGCAATCCGCTGGCCGAACCGGGCGTGCTGGGCGTGTCCGCGTCCGCCTCGCTGGGGGCGATCATCGCACTTTATTTCGGGCTGAGTTTTCTGGGCGCTTTCACGGCGCCGGTCCTGGCGGTGGCGGGCGCGGCCGCCGCAACAGTGGTGTTGTCCGTGCTGGCGGCGGCACGCATCAGTGCGGTGCAGCTGATCCTTGTGGGCGTCGGCCTGTCGAGCTTTGCGGGCGCGCTGGGTGCGCTGGCGATCAATCTGGCGCCCAATCGTTTCGCCCTGTCAGACATGGTCACCTGGATGCTGGGTTCGGTCACCAATCGCTCGCTTGATGATCTGATGTTTGTGGCGCCCTTATGGCTGGTCGGTGGCGTGCTGGCTGTGCTTGTCGCGCCCGGACTGCGCGCGCTGGCGCTGGGGGAAGAGACAGCGCAGACGCTGGGCGTCCATCTGGGGCGGACCCGCACGGGCGTTATTGGCGCCGCCGCGCTTCTGACAGGCGCGGCCGTGGCGATCTCGGGCGTTATCGGGTTTGTCGGCATTGTCGCGCCGCATCTGGTGCGGCCTTTCGTGCGACACGATCCGGCGGACCTGATCGGGCCGAGCGCGCTCGTTGGCGGGGTGCTGATCGCGCTGGCGGATCTGTTGCTGCGTCTGGCGCCGCTCGATCAGGAGCTGCGCCTGGGCGTGATGGTGTCGATGATCGGTGCGCCGGTCTTCATCCTGATCGCCGCGCGGGCGCGAGGGATGGGGCAATGACGGGACCGATCGAGAACCGGATCCTGGTGGACAGGCTGAGGGTCCTGCGCGGCGACCGGGACATCCTGTCTGACATCTCGTTCGAGGTGAAAGCGGGCGAGATGATCGCGCTCATCGGTCCGAACGGGGCGGGAAAGTCAACGCTGATCAAGGCGATGCTGGGCCTGATCGAGCCGGATATGGGCGGCGTGCTGCTCAATGGCGCGCCTGTGGGAAGCCTGACGCCCAAAGCACGGGCCCAACAGATGGCCTATCTGCCCCAGGACCGGGCCGTCGCCTGGTCGGTGACCGGCGGGGATCTGGTCGCGCTTGGGCGCTTCGCCTGGGGCGGGGCCGCTTATGATCGATTGGGGGCTGCGGATCGCGACGCGGTGGATGCGGCGCTAGAGAAGGCGGGGGCTGTTGAGCTGAAAGACCGCCTGATCCATGAGCTCTCAGGCGGCGAGCAGGCGCGTTTGCATCTGGCGCGCGTGCTGGCGACCGGGGCGCCGGTGCTGCTGGCGGACGAACCGATTGCAGCGCTCGACCCGCGTCATCAGCTGGAAGCCATGCGCGTCTTGCGGGCTCAGGCCGATCAGGGCGCCAGCGTGATCTGCGCCTTGCATGATCTGGAGCTGGCCCGTCGCCACGCGGACAGGGTCGCGGTGATTCATCAAGGGCGGTTGCACACACTCGCCACACCGGACGAGGCGCTGACCGAACAGGTGCTGGCGCAGGTGTTTGGCGTCACCGCTGCTCCGGGTGGGGGATTCGCCCTGATCTGATCGTGGACGTGCTGCGCAGCATTTGCGCGCATGGTTGCGGATATTGCCGGACGCCCTTCCGGGTGCGCCGACCTATTTATTTGAAACCGATAGATAATTTCTCGCCCTGCGGTCGGAGAGGGGCGTTTGTCGTGTTGCGGCTTCGACCAATGTCGGGCTGCACGCTCCACGAGAGGACTGACACCCTCTTGCTCATACGGGGAAAACCCCGATGAAAAGGGAGGAGCACGATGGCTGAGTCAGACCATCCCACCGGAGGCGTGCCGCCGAAAGGGCCGCCCGATGATCACATGATTACCGAGTCGAAATTCCAGAAATACTGGCGCGCGAACCTGAACCTGATGGGGGTTCTGCTCGCGATCTGGTTCATCGTGTCCTACGGCTTCGGAATTCTGTTCCGTGACGTTCTGGACAATTTCTCCATCGGCGGCGCGCCGCTGGGCTTCTGGTTCGCGCAACAGGGCGCGATCTATGTCTTTGTCGTTCTGATCTTCGTCTATTCCGCAATGATGCATCGCATCGAGCAGAAGTTCGACGTCGATGATGACGAGGGATAGGGGAGGCGATCATGGAAGCGACCGTAATGGGTCTGCCGTCGACCCTGTTCTGGACGGCCTTTTTCGTCATCGGCACTTTCGGGCTCTATATCGGCATCGCCGTTTGGGCGCGGGCCGGTTCGACCGATGATTTCTATGTGGCCGGGCACGATGTGCACCCGGTCTTCAACGGCATGGCCACCGCCGCCGACTGGATGAGCGCCGCCTCCTTCCTGTCCATGGCGGGCATTGTGGCGTTCTCGGGCTATGACGGTTCGGTCTATCTGATGGGCTGGACAGGCGGCTACGTGCTGCTGGCGTTGTTGCTGGCGCCTTATCTGCGCAAGTTCGGAAAGTTCACCGTGCCCGACTTTGTGGGGGACCGGTATTACAGCCAGGCCGCCCGCATCGTGGCAGTGATCTGCGCCCTGTTCATCTCCTTCACCTATATCGCCGGCCAGATGCGCGGGGTGGGCATCGCCTTCTCCAACTTCCTGGGCGTCGATATCACCATCGGGGTGATCATCGGGGCGATCATCGTTCTGTTCTACGCCGTGCTTGGCGGCATGAAGGGCATCACCTACACCCAGGTGGCCCAGTACTGCGTGCTGATCTTCGCCTATACGGTTCCGGCGATCTTCCTGAGCCTGTCCATCACCGGCACGCCGCTGCCCCAGCTGGGTTTCATCGGCAATACGGCTGACGGCACGCCCCTTCTGGTCAATCTCGATCGAACGCTGTCAGAGCTGGGCTTCTCGTCCTATCTCGACGGTCAGAAATCGATGATCGACGTCTTCGCCATCACTGTGGCGCTGATGGTCGGCACCGCCGGTCTGCCGCACGTGATCATCCGCTTCTTCACCGTGCCCAAGGCGTCGGACGCGCGTCGTTCGGCAGGCTGGGCGCTGGTCTTCATCGCGCTTTTGTACACCACCGCGCCGGCGGTTGCGGTGTTCGCCCGCTCGAACTTCATCGAGACGGTCAATGAAAGCGTCTATTCCGAAGAAGTCGCGCGTGGCGACGCCAGGGCGTCCGAAATGGGCGAGGGCGCGACCCCGCAATGGTTCTACAACTGGGAGAATACGGGGCTTCTCGAATTCACCGACAAGAATGGCGACGGTCGCATCCAGTATCGTGCGGACCCTGAAACCAACGAGATGACGCGGCTTGACCGGGACATCTTCGTGCTGGCCAATCCCGAGATCGGCGGCTTGCCGGGCTGGGTGATCGGTCTGGTGGTGGCGGGCGGCCTGGCCGCAGCGCTGTCCACCGCTGCGGGTCTTCTGATGGTGATCAGCTCGGCCGTGTCTCACGATCTGTGCCGCAAGGTGCTGTTCAAGAACATGTCAGACACCCAGGAGCTGCTTGTGGCGCGTCTGGCTGCAGTGGGCGCGGTGCTGGTGGCGATTTACGCCGGCATCAACCCGCCGGGCTTTGTGGCCGCTGTGGTGGCGTTCGCCTTCGGTCTCGCCGCCGCCAGCTTCTTCCCGGTGATCTTCCTGGGCATCTTCTGGAAGCGGATGAACAAGGAAGGCGCGATTTCCGGCATGTTGATCGGTCTGATCATCACGGCCGCCTATATCGTGCACTTCAAGATCGGCTTCAGCTCGGTCGTGCTGGGCGTCGTGGCGCTGATCGTCGGCATCGTGCTGCTGATCATGCACTTCGGCCTCAAGGAGCAGGGCGACACCCGCGCCATGCTGATCGGGGCGATCGTCTTCGGACTGATCTTCCTGGCGGGCGTCTTCGGTGTCTTGCCGGACTTCGCGATCGGCACGGGCGACCAATGGTTCCTGGGCGTCTCGCCCGAGGGCTTCGGCGCCATCGGCATGGTCATCAGCTTTGTGGTGTCGATTGTCGTGTCGCTGGCGACCAAGGCTCCGCCTCAGGATGTGCAGAACATGGTCGAAGAGATCCGACTGCCATCCCAGGCGGCTCATGTCAGCCATCCCGGAGCAACGCCGGCGGAATAATCCGCCTGCACGCTCAGCTTACAGCGCGGCGGCCTTCGGGCCGCCGCGTTTCGTTTGCAGGACGGAGCTCTGGTCAGGCGGGCGTCAGACCGGCTATCGTCAGACTACGTCCGGAATAATCACAAAACCGGACGCTCAGGGGAGGAGGCTCCGTGCCGCTCAGTCTCGCGCTTGGGGTGCTTGGCGCCTATGTGGCCTTGCTGTTCGTCATCGCCGCTTGGGGCGATGCACGGGCAGTACGCTTTGACCGCTCTTCGCGTCGCCGCGCCGTGCTCTACACGCTGGGGCTGGCGGTCTACTGTACCAGCTGGACCTTCTATGGCGCTGTGGGTGAAGCCGCGCGAGCGGGCTGGGATTATCTGCCGATCTATCTGGGCCCCGCGCTGGTCTTTCTGATCGGCTTTCCCATCGTCAAGCGTCTGGTGGCGCTCGGACGCGAGCATGACACCAGCTCGATCGCCGACTTCCTGTCGCTGCGCTATGGCAAGTCCGCTGCGGTTGGCGCTCTGGCGACGCTGGCGCTGATCATGGCGCTGATCCCCTATATCGCGCTCCAGCTCAAAAGCGCCGCCGCCTCGCTCGACCTTCTGACGGGCGGGCCTTTGGGGCGGGGCTGGGGGCTTCCGGTGGCGATCAGTCTCGCCGCCTTCGCCATGGTGTTTGGCCAGCGCCATACCGACACCGCCGCCAGCCACCGCGGGCTGGTGCTGGCGGTCGGGTTTGAATCCATCATCAAGCTGCTGGCCATGCTGGCGGTGGGCTGGCTGGCGGTGGAGGTGTGGGTTCACGTGCCGCAGGAAAACCGCATGGCGGCGCTGGCCCAGTCGCCGCTCACCCTGCCGGGCGTGGACTTCCGCTTTCTCGTTCTCACTCTGTTGGGGGCGTTCGCCGCGCTCTGCCTGCCGCGCCAGTTCCACATGATGGTGGTGGAGGTGTCCAACCCCAAGGACGCCGGGCTCTCGCGCTGGGGGTTTCCAGCCTATCTGGCGCTGGTTGCGATCCTCGTCCCGCCCATCGCCTGGGCAGGGTCCACCCTGCTCGACGGCTCCAATCCTGACGCCTATGTGCTCGCCTTGCCACTGGAGCTGGATGCGCGCTGGCTGGCGGTGCTGGTGTTTCTGGGCGGCTTCTCCGCGGCAGCAGGCATGGTGACGATCACCGCGCTCGCCATGTCCACCATGCTGGTGAACAATCTGGTGGGTCCGCTCTTTCTGGCCGAAGCGCGGCGCAGCGGCCTCGCCAAGCGCTTCCTGATGTGGCGACGCGCCTCGGTGCTGGGCCTGGTGGGGCTGGCCTATCTGTTCCATCTGGGGCTTGACCGCTCCGCCGCTCTGGCCGGGATCGGACTTGTGGCCTTCGCAGGGGTCGCCCAGCTCGCCCCGGCGCTTCTGTTCGGTCTGTACTGGCGCAAGGCGAACCGCGCTGGCGCGCTGGCGGGGATGGGCGCGGGGCTGGGGCTCTGGGTCATCCTTATCCTCATCCCCAGCTATGCCGGGGCCTTGCCGCCCGCGCCGGCGGGCGTGGACCCGTTCGCCTTCGCCTCCATTGCCTGCCTGTGCGCCAACATCATCGCCTTCATCGTGGCGGTCGCCTTTTCCTCGACCGGGTTGGTGGATGAATTGCAGGCTGACGCCTTCACGGGCGCCCGGCCGCTGGAGACGGCTCCGGCCGCAGGCGCCCGGATTTCGGATCTTGAAACAGTGCTGATCCGGGTTCTGGGCGCGACACAGGCCGAACGGGCGCTGGACGACCTGTCCCGTGCTGTCGCGCGTCCCCTGCGCCATGGCGATGTCCTGACGGCGGCGGTGGCCGGGCTGGCGGAAGCGCGACTGGCGCGCGCCGTGGGCGCGGCCTCGGCCCGCATCCTGATGACCCGCGTGCTGCGCGGCGCCCGGGTGAGCCCCGGCGATGTGGTCAAGCTGATCGACGAAACCGCCGAGCAATTGCGCAGCTCCGAGGACCGACTGAAGGAGAGCGAGCGCTCGATCCGTTTTTACACCGATAACCTGCCCGTTCTTCTGAGTTACGCGGACCGGGATTATCGCTTGCGCTTCGCCAATCGTGGTTATCTCGACTTTTTCGACCTTGAGCCTTCCGCCATCGGCAAGCCGCTTGCGGATTTCATGACCGAGGAGGAATACGCCCTGCGCCGCCCTCACATGGAGGCGGCGCTCAATGGCGAGCGGCAGGTCTTTGACATTTCCCGCAGCAAGGGCGGCGGTCGCGCCCGTTCCTGGCAGGTGGTCTACCAGCCGCGCATGGAAGATGGCGAAGTGGTGGGCTATTTCGGCGTCTATCAGGACAACACCGCCCGGCGCGAAGCCGAACAGGCTCTCAAGCGCGCCTATGACCTTCTGGAAAGCCGGGTCGAGGAACGCACTGCAGCTCTTAAGGAAGAGAGCGAGGCGCGGCTCCAGCTGGCTCAGGACCTTGAAGGTGCGCGTCGCGAAGCGGAAGCGGCGACCCAGTCCAAGACGCGCTTCCTGGCGGCGGCGAGCCACGATCTGCTGCAACCCTTGTCTGCGGCGCGGCTTTACGCCGGAGCGCTGGAGGGCGCGCTGGGAGAAAGCGGCTCCAAGGAGAACCGCAATCTCGCCCACCAGATCGAGCGCGCCATTGACCATGCGGACCGGCTGCTGCGCGCGCTTTTGGATATTTCCAGGCTGGATGCGGGCGGGGTGTCGCCGCGCCCGAGCGTCTTCGCCATTGACGAGCTGATCGAGGAAACCGCCGCCCAGTTTCAGGGGCGGGCCCAGGCCAAGGGGCTGGAGCTGCGGGTGGTGAAAAGCCGTCTGGCCGTGTTCTCGGATCGCGGCCTGATGACCAGCGTGGTGCAGAACCTGATCGCCAACGCCGTGCGCTATACCCAGAGCGGCAAGGTGCTGGTCGGCGTGCGCCGGGCCGGGGATCAGGTCCGTTTGCAGGTGATCGATACGGGCCCCGGGATCGAACCGGACCGCCAGTCCGCCATCTTCCGTGAGTTTCACCGCGGCGCCGTCGGGCAGGGCGAGGATCAGGGGCTTGGGCTGGGTCTGGCCGTGGTGGACCGGATCTGCGCCTCGCTGGGCCACAAGATCTCGCTCAAGAGCGCGCTGGGCGAAGGCGCCCGGTTTGAGGTCGTCATGCCGCGCGCGGCGTCACGCGACAGCTCGCCGGCGCAACAGACGCGGCGACGTCCGGGTGACCTTCAGGGCCTGTCCGTCCTGTGCGTGGATGATGATCCGGATGTGCTGCAGGCGTTACGCACGCTGCTGGAGCGCTGGGGTTGCGAGGTCCGGGGCGGGGCAGACATGGAGACGGCGCGGGCGGCCTTCCCCGAGCTGGGACCCGATCTCGTCATTCTCGACTTCCAGCTGGAGCACGACGTGACGGGGCCGGAGGTCTATGACGCGCTGTGTGAAGAATGGGGCAGGCGTCCGCCGGGGCTTCTGGTGACGGCGGAGCGGAGCGGCGCGGTCGAGGAAGACGCCCATAAATCCGGGCTGGAGCTGGTGCGAAAGCCGGCTTCGCCCGCCGTGCTGCGGGCCAGTCTGAGCTCACTCAAGCGCCGGCTGGAAACGCTCTAGACCGATTGCTCGGCGGGGGGCTCCACATTCAGCGCCTGGGCCACCAGCACCGCCTGGGTGCGGTTGATCACATCAAGCTTTCTGAAAATCGCGGTCACATGCGCTTTCACCGTGGCTTCGGAAATACCCATGTCAAAGGCGATCTGCTTGTTCAGTCGCCCGGCGGCAAGACCGTGCAGCACCCGCATCTGGGCCGGGGTGAGCTGGGCGATGCGGGCTGCGGCCTCCGCCGCTTCCTGCGCCTGCGGGTCGCCGCTTTCATCGGGCGCCCAGACATCGCCATTCAGAACCGCCGTCAGCGCTTCGACCAGCTGGCTCATGCTGGCGGTCTTGGGAATGAACCCTGAGGCGCCAAACTCCAGCGCTCGCGCGGCGACGCCCGGTGACTGGCTGGCGGAGATGACCACGACGGGTGCGCTGGGATGGGTTTTGCGAAGCTCCGCCAGACCAATAAAGCCCGAGCTGTCCGCCATGTGCAGGTCCAGACAGACAAGATCGGCCCGCCCGCCTTCAAGCGCTTTCAGCGTTTCCTCCAGCGTGCTGGTTTCCACCAGGGTGCGGCCTGGCGCCGCCTTGCTGACCGCCGTGCTCAGGGCGCCGCGAAACAGGGGGTGATCATCGGCCAGGATGACCCGGCCTTGCGTGCTCTGTGCCGTCACACACGTCTCCTAATCTGGACCGTGACCATAATGCGCTCCGGTGGGCGTCGTCGTCTCGGCAAAAAGTAGCACACGTTAAACGCTAACTTTCGACGAACGTCCCATACCGCCCGTCCCACTGCACAACGATACTTTCACAATAAAGCCGAAAAATCGGCACGAGCCACACGGCTATCCTTGGGAGGGACAACCTTATGACTACGCTTGCTATTCGAAGTGTACTCGCAGCAACAGCGTCTGCGCTGGTGCTGTCGGCCGCCTCACAGGCACAGGATGTAACGGAGCTGGAAGAGCGACTCGCCGCTCTGGAGGCCATGGTGGCCGAGCTGCGGGGAGAACTGCAGGACGCGCGCGCCCAGGCGGACGCGGCGACCGACCGGGTCATTGAAATCGAACAACGAACGGCGTCTGCGCCGGCTGCTCCGGCGCCCGCCGCCTCGTCCGACCGCGGGTTTTCCATGGGCAATACCCAGGTGACCTATGGCGGGTATGTGGATCTGGACGCCCATGTCACCGATCTCAGCGATGGTGATTTTGGCGCGACCTCCATCGCGCGAGACTTCTACATTTCCGGCGCGACGCCTGTAGGCGGGTCCGGAGATGGGGAAACCGATTTCGATTTCACCGCCAAATCGAGCCGCTTCTTCTTCGCCACCTCCACTGAATCTGACTATGGCACGGTGACCGGCCGGATCGAGTTTGACTTCCTGGGCTCCGCCAGCGGCGATGAGCGGGTGTCGAACTCCTACAATCCGCGCCTGCGCGTCGCCTGGATGCAGCTCGGCAACTGGCGCGTGGGTCAGGACTGGTCGACCTTCACCAACACGGCGGTGATCCCCGAAAGCGCCAGCTTCCTGGTGGGCTCGGACGGCATGCTGTTCGGTCGTCAGGCGCAGATACGCTACACCAATGGCGGCTTCCAGTTCGCGCTTGAAAACCCCGACACCACTGTGACGCCCTTTGGCGGCGGCGCGCGGATCGATGGCGGCGACGGCGCGCTTCCCGATGTGGTCGCCCGCTATAACTGGAGCGGCGATTACGGCTCCATGACCGTCTCGGCTCTGGGCCGCAATCTCGCCTATGAGGCCGGCGGCGTGGACGGGAATGCGTTCGGCTGGGGCGTGAACTGGTCCGGCAAGCTCAATATCGGCGAAGGCTCTGATCTGCGCTTCTCGCTGACCGGCGGTGAAGGCATAGGCCGCTATATCGGTCTGAACTCGGTCAATGGCGCGGTTGTGGACGCCTCTGGCGATCTTGAAGCGATCCCGGTCTATGGCGGGCTTGTGGCCTGGCGTCAGTCACTGGGCGAAGGCCGTCGTCTGTCGGTCGGCTATTCCAGGCTTGAAGCGGACAATGACATCACCCTCACCGGCACGGGCGTGACCAAGAGCACCTGGTCGGCCTTTGGCGCCTATCTCTTCCCGGTGGGCCCTGTGACCGTGGGCGCCGAGCTGATGTTTGGCGAGCGCGAGCTTGAAAACGGGCAGAGCGGCACGATCACGCGCGCCACCCTGTCCACAAAGTATCCCTTCTGATGATGTGCGCCCCGCTGTCAGGTGGGGCGCGCCACCTCTCATCAGGGGGCTCCCCTGCGCTGGCGCCAGACATCAACCAGCGCGTCCTTCAGCGGCCGGCTCGCCCCTCGTGTCGGCCGCTTTTTTATGCCGAACGCAATGCCGCGCTCTGCTGGCAGTCATGAAAGACCAGATCCAGCCGGCGGTGCAGTTGCTGGCGCGCCACGTCAGGGCTCCAGGCGTGGATCACGCATCGACGCAAGACGCCCAGATAGAGATCGAGCAGGCTCTCGGTCAGAAGATCAGGGTCTTCAAGAAGGCCGTTGCGCGGATCCTTGGCGGCTTGCTGCAGCATTTCACGCACGGGCGACCAGGCGACTTCAAAACTCAGATGCAGGGTCTTGAAGTCTGTCTCATTGGTGAGCCAGTTATGGCCGATGGCGGCGCGGAACAGCTCCAGATCCTCGATGTGGCGGATCAGGTGCAGGTCCAGCAGCGCCTTCAGGCAGGTTGTCAGATCGCCTTCCTGGCAAGCGGCAAGGCTGGCGGTCTCGGCGCCGAGACGGTTGAAATCATCCGCCATCACTTCGCACAGCAGGGCGATCTTGGTGGGCGCTGCGTTCAGGACTGTGCCGGGCGAGACATCAGCCGCCCGCGCGATATCGACGATTTTCGCCCGGTCATAGCCCTGGGAGTGAAACTCTTCCCGAGCCGCTCGCAGCACAGCCGCGCGGGTCGCCGCCTTGCGTTGCGCGCGTTTGGTGGTTGGCAGGTTCATTGGATCGCCTGTCTCGTTCTCGTATTCGTCTCAGATATTGGCCACCGAATGGGGGCGTTACATTAAAGCCTGTTAATGTAACGCAGCCAAGCAAGGTGTGCGCTTTGAAATTATGCACATAAAATTCGCCCCTTGATGGCATGCATGCGAGTGGGACGCCATGAGTGAACGCTTTGATCTTGTTATAATCGGAGCCGGGCTGTCCGGGTTGGCCCTGGGGGCCGCCATGGCGCAGGCAAGTCGTCGCATGCGCACCTTGATCGTGGAGCCGCGTCAGATTGCTCCCAATCTGCGTCAATGGGTCTTCCCCACGGTGCCGACCCATGTCCTCCGGCGATTCGAGGCGGGGCGGCTTTCCGGCTTTGAGGTGGAAAGCCTGAACGGGGCTGTGCTGCACAGGCCGTTGGATCAGCTCGTTCTGGCGCGCGTTCCCGCTCAAAGCGTTCAGGATGCGGCGCTCGACCGTATCGCCTCCGAGCCGCGCATGGCGCTGGAGACCGGGGTCCGGATCGATCAGATCCACCGTTCTCGCGCTCGCGTCGTGCTGGACACCAGCCTGGGAAGCGTCAGGGCCAGCTGGCTTGTGGATACGCGACCGCTTGAGGATGTGGGCATGCCGGCGGGGCGAGGCGTGCAATTGTCCCATCTGGTTTCCACCCGCCTTGAGGACGGGTCCATCGAACGGGTGCGGATCAAGCTCGCCAGCGCCGATGCGCCCTTGCTCGAACAATGGATTCTCAGCCGCGATCACGCCGTGCAGGAGCAGGCCAGCTTCACGCTGGCCCCGCCGCGTGTGCCCGAAGCCTTGCTGCAGACCGACCGGCTTTCAGACTGGGGCGTGCCGACGGATGCCCTGCGACACGCGCATGGCGTCTGGCCGCTGGCCTATCGTCCCGTAAAGCGAGGGGGCGGGCGTGTGATCCTGGCGCCTGCCGACGCCTATGGCCTGCGCTTTGCGCCTGGCATGGCGGCGTTGCGCCTGCATCGCTGGGCCCAGACCCAGGCGCGGCGTCTGTCCTATGGGTTGAGCCTTTATGCGCCGCCGCCGCCGCCCCACCCGGCGCGCCTGTCCGCCGCACGGATCGAGGCGATGATCGCCCGCAGCCGGCGGCAGGCGGCGGAAGGCCTGCACACATTGCTGTATGATGCGCCCGCGGACGGGGTGATGCGGACGCTGTCGGGGGCGGCGAGCTGGTCAGACCTGATGCGCGCCTGGCGTTCGGGTTCATGGTAGAGCGCAGCCTGCAGCGCTGGTCAGTTGAGCGCTCGGGAGTAGGATGGGCGCATGAATGATTCCGCACAGACTGCCGACCTTGATGCGCCGCCGGAAACCGGGCCGCGCCTGGTGCTGGTGACCACGCCCATTGGCAATATGGGCGATATGACCGCGCGCGCCTGGGAGGTGCTGCGCACCGCGGACGCGATTGCGTGCGAGGATACCCGCGTCACCCGGCGTTTGCTGGATCAGGGCGGGATCACCGACAAGCGCCTGATCGCGTGCCATGACCATAACGAGCAGGCGAGTGCGGCGGGCATCGTCAAACTCATCACGGACGGCGCGACGGTGGCGCTGGTCAGTGATGCCGGCACGCCGGCCATCTCCGATCCCGGCTACCGGGTCGTGCAGGCGGCGGTGGAGGCCGGGCTGGAGGTCAGCGCCGCGCCGGGGGTGTCTTCGGTGATCATGGCGCTATCTATCTCGGGGCTGCCGACCGATCGTTTCACCTTCATCGGTTTTCCGCCGCGCAAGTCGGGCAAGCGCAAGGCGCTCTTTGAAACCTATGCCGGCCTGCCCGCCAGCCTGATACTGATGGAAAGCCCCCAAAGGCTGTCTGAAACGCTGGCGGACGCGCGGGAAGTGCTGGGGGATCGCCGGGCGGCCCTGACCCTTGAGCTGACCAAACGCTTTGAGCGGGTCTGGCGCGGGACCTTGTCCGAGCTTGAGGCCCGACTGACCGATGCGCCCAAGGGCGAGGCGGTCGTGGTGATCGAAGGCGCTGAAGACGTTCGCGAGAAAAAGAACAAATACGCCGAGTTCTCCAAGGCGCCGAGCCGCGATTAGGATTGTGTTAAACTTCGCAGCACGCGAGTGCTGTTTGCCGCAGCATTCGTGATGGCGCGCCCTGCCGACATCGCCTCGACGCGCGGGTGATCTTGCCTATAGGCTGCGCGCACAGTTCACCAAGGAGTATCGTCATGAACCGTCCACTGTTCACTGGCGCTCTGGGGCTCGCTGCTGCGGTCGCGCTTGGCGCGCAGACCCAGGCGCAGGACCCCCTGACGCTGGAAGACCTCTTCGAAATCCGCCAGGTGTCTGGCGTGGATATCTCGCCTGATGGCGAGCAGGTTGCTTTCACCCTGTCCATTCCCCGCAATGTGGTCGAGGGCGCCGAAGACGGCACGCCCAAGACCGAGCTCTATGTGGCTTCGGGTCCGGATGCGGCGCGGCTCTATCTGAGCGGTGAAAGCTATATCAGCGGCGCGGACTGGTCTCCGGATGGCGAGGCGCTAACCTTCCTGACCCATCGCGATGGCGATACGGGATCGGCGCTGTACGAGATTCCGGTCAATGGCGGCGAAGCGCGCCGGATCTTCGCCCATAACGCCTCGATCCAGTCCTATGTGATCGCGCCGGATGGCGAGACGGTCTTCTTCATTGCGCGTGAGAAAGCCGATCGGGTCAGCGAAGCGCTGCATGATCGCGGCTTCATGGCCAATGTCTTTGAAGAGAACGACATCTTCTCTCATGTCTGGCGCGCGGACCTGTCGGACGCGGACGCCGAGCCGGTGCGCTTTGATCTGCCCGGTCACGCGTCTTCGCTGGCGCTGAGCGAAGATGGTTCTCGTCTCGCTGTGGCGCTGGCCCCGACGACGCTGGTGGATGATTCCCTGATGGAGCGTCAGTGGAGTGTGGTGAGCGCGGCGGACGGATCGGTGATCTCCACCATCGACACCGAAGGCAAGATCGGCATGGCCGATTTCTCGCCGGACGGTTCGCGTCTGGCCTTCATTGCGGCTGCGGATCGCGCCGATCCGACGGCGGGCACGCTGCATGTGGCGGATGTCGACAGCGGCGCGTTCCGCGCAATTGCGCGCGACGCCGAGCAGCATGTGAGCCAGCTGGCCTGGATCGACCGCGATTCCATCCTCACCGTCGCCAGCGTCGGCACGGGCACCGCGCTTGTCGAATACAACGTCAATGGCCGTGAGGAGCGTCGCACGCCGACTGAAGCGGGTGTGATCTCGGCCATGGATTATGATCGCGACGATCGCGTGCTGGCGACGACCATCCACGCCGCCACCCATCCGCGTGAACTGTTCGTGGGCGACCGTCGTCGTATGCGCCAGTGGACCGATCACAACCCGCAGCTTGAGAGCATCGCCTGGGGCGATCAGCGCGTCTTCGAGTTCGAAGCGCGCGACGGCGAGCGGATCGAGGGCGTTCTGGTGACCCCGCAAGGCGCAGCGCCCGAAGGCGGCTGGCCGATGATCATGACCGTGCATGGCGGTCCTGAAGCCCATGACAGCAATGGCTGGGTGAACGGTTATTCCAATCTGGGCCATATCGGCGCGGGTCAGGGCTTTGCGGTTTTCTACCCCAATTATCGCGGCTCGACGGGCCGCGGTGAACGCTTCGCCAAGCTTGATCATCTGGATGGTCCGGGTGAGGAATTCTGGGATCTGGTGGACGCCATCGGCGCCCTGTCTGAGGCCGGGATCGTGGATGCGGACCGCGTCGGCATCACCGGCGGCTCCTATGGCGGCTTCGCTTCGGCCTGGGGCGCGACGGTGGCCAGCGAGCACTTCGCCGCCTCTGCGCCTTTCGTGGCGCTGACCGACCTCATCAGCTTCCTGGGCACCACCGAAATCCCGATCGAGATGGTGGATGTGCACTTCATGCAGGCGCCCTGGGATGACTGGATGAATTATCTCGAGCACAGCCCGACCTATAACGCGCCGGGCTCGACCACGCCGACGCTGATCCTGCATGGCGAAGCCGATACGCGTGTGGACACCAGTCAGTCCTTCATCCTGTACCGGATCATGAAGGCGACTTCGAACGCGCCGGTGCGCCTTGTCACCTATCCGGGCGAAGGCCATGGCAATCGCCGCGCCGCCGCCCAGTATGACTATGGTCTGCGCGTGCAGCGCTGGATGACCCATTACCTGCAAGGCGAAGGCGGCGAACCGCCCGCGCCGGAGCTCGATCTGGCCGAACGGCTGGGACTTGAAGACGCTGAATAAGCGGTGTGAGAAGGGAGGCGGAAACGCCTCCCTTTTTCGTTGCAGGCGCCCCCTCGCCATCGCAGCAATCCGCCGCTAACGTGCCGCTTAACGCATTAAGTGACGTGAACGGGAGGAAAATCATGTCCGAGAAAGACCTGTCGCTGGAAGGCCGTGTGGTTCTCGTCGCCGGCGCGAGCCGCGGCATTGGCGAAGCCGCCGCCAAGCGCATGGCGCGCAATGGCGCCATGGTGATCTGCTCGAGCCGCAAGATCGGCGATTGCGAGCGTGTTGCTGAAGAGATCAAGGCCGAGGGCGGCAAAGCCCGCGCCATGGTGCTGCATCTGGGCGAGGCCGAACATCGCGAAGCGGCCATGGCCAGCATCAAGGAAAACGAAGGCCGTCTCGACGTGCTGGTCAACAATGGCGCGACCAGCCCGTATTTCGGTGAAGCCAAGGACACCCCGGACGAGGCCTGGGACAAGACCTTCGACGTGAACGTCAAAGGCCCGTTCTTCCTGTCCAATCTGGCCATCAACACCTTCATGAAGGATCAGGGCCGGGGTTCGATCATCAATGTCGCCTCGATCAACGGCATCCGTCCGGGCTATTTCCAGGGCGCGTATTCGATCTCGAAAGCCGCCGTGATTTCGCTGACGCAGGTTCTGGCCCAGGAATGCGGCCATCTGGGGATTCGCGTGAATGCGCTGTGCCCGGGTCTGACCGAGACCAAGCTCGCCTCGGCGCTGACGTCCGATCCGAACCTTGAAGACATGATGAAGCGCAACTTCTCCATCAAGCGCGTCGGCCAGCCTGAAGACATGGCCGCTGCGATCCACTTCCTCGCCAGCGACGCATCAAGCTATATGACGGGCCAGAAATTCGTCGTGGATGGCGGCATCACCGAGCGTGGTCCGCTGTAGGAGAGAGAACTTCATGCTGACGCGCGAGGCCTGCGAGGCGCTGGACCGGAACGATCCGCTGAAAGACAAACGCGATCTGTTCGCGCTGCCTGACGGCGAGATCTATCTAGACGGCAATTCGCTGGGCGTGCCGCCCAAGGCGGCGCTCGCGCGTTTGCAGCACGCTGCCGAAACCGAATGGGCGAAGGGGCTGATCCGCTCGTGGAATGATGCGGGTTGGATGGACTTGCCGCTGACCTTGGGGGCCAAGCTCGCCCGGCTTGTCGGCGTCGAACCGCAAGAGGTGATCGCAGTCGATACGGTCACGATCAACCTCTTCAAGCTCGCCACGGCCCTGCTGGCCCGTGACGGCGGCGCCATCGCCACAGAAGCGGGCGAGTTTCCCACCGACAACCATGTGATGGAGGGTGTCGCCCGGATCACCGGCGCGCCCATGCATCGCGTCGCGCCCAATACGCGCCCGGCGGATTTGCCCGAGGGCGTGACGGTCTTCATCAAATCCGCCGTGCACTACAAATCCGCCGAGATCGCCGACTTTGAAGGCTATGAAGCCGAGGCGAAGGCGCGGGGGCTCAACATCATCTGGGATCTCAGCCACGCCACCGGGCTGGTGGACCTCAAGCTCAAGGCCTGGGGTGCGCGATACGCCGTCGGCTGCGGGTATAAATTCCTGTCCGGTGGTCCGGGCGCCCCGGCGTTTCTCTACTGCGCGGAAGACCAGATCGGAACGCTGGAGCATCCGGTGTCGGGCTGGCTGGGCCATAAACGCCCCTTCGGTTTTGAAGACGCTTATGAACCGGACGACAGCATCGTGCGCTGGCGCACCAGCTCGCCCTCCATTCTGGCGCTCTCCGCCCTTGATGGCGCGGTCAGCGCCTATGACGGCGTGGACATGGCGCAGGTGGAGAAAAAAGCCATCGCGCTGGGCGATATCCTGCTGGAGAAGGCCGAGGCGCTGGGTCTTGAGCACGCCTGTCCGGGCAGGGGACAGCGGCGCGGCGGCCATGTGGTGCTGCGTCATGAGCAGGGCTACGCCATTGTGCAAGCGCTGATCGCGCGCGGCATCATTGGCGATTTCCGGGCCCCGGATCTGATGCGGTTCGGCTTCAATCCGCTCTACAATTCCTATGCGGATGTCTTTGACGCCGCCGAGGCGCTGGCGGACGTGATCGAGACCCGCGCCTGGGATGCGCCCGAGTTTCTCGCCAGAAAAGCGGTGACCTGAAGGCGCTTGCCCGTTTCACGCTTCTCCCGCAATGTGACGCAAATCACTTCAGGGGAGGGCGTGATGCTGCGCTGGATTCTGGGCGGCGTCGCCGCCTTGCTGATCATTCTCGGATTGGCCGCTTACGGGCCGGGCGCGCTGGATGCGCGCCCCTTTCATCCGACACCGGCTGATCCCGACCTCATGGCGCTGTTTGAAACGGTGCAACAGCCCGTGCGCCGGGAGATTCCTGATCTGCATGGCGCCGAGGATCTCGAGCCTGGCCCTGATGGCCGGCTCTACGCCAGCCTGGCGGATGGCCGCATCATGGTGCGCGAAGTTGCGGGCGGCTGGTCGGAATTCGCCAACACCAACGGACGCCCTCTGGGTCTGTCCTTCGGCCCGGATGGCGCCCTGTTTGTTGCAGACGCCCTGAAGGGCTTGCTGCGCCTGAATGCCGAGGGGGAGTTTGATGTCTGGCTCGCCGATGAGAGCGAGGGCGGGCCTCTGGTCTTCACTGATGACCTGACGGTGCTGGACGATGGCAGCGTCATCCTGACCGACGCCTCGCGCCGCTATGGCTATGGCGAATACATGACCTCGCTTCTGGAAGGCGAGCAGACGGGCGTCATCTACAAGGTCACGGGGCCGGATGAATTCACGGTGCTCGCTGAAGGCTTTGGCTTCATCAATGGCGTCGATCATGATCCGATGTCGGGCGTGGTCTATGTGAACGAGACTTGGTCTGCGCGGGTCATCGCGCTTGATCCTGAAACGGGCGCCTATGACGTTCTGATCGACGGCCTGCCGGGCTATCCGGACAATCTCGCCTTTGACGAAGACACGGGGCTTGTGTGGATCGCCTTGCCATCCCAACGCTCGCCACAGATCGAGGGTCTGCATTCCAATCCCTTCCTCAAGCGCCTTGCCTGGCGCTGGATCCAGATTGCGGGCCTGCCGCCCTTCCCGCCGCGGCCTGTCATGGGCATGGGCGTGAATGCCGAGGGTGAGCCCGTGCGTGTGCTTTACGGCCCTGATGATGCGCCTTTCGGCGCGACCACCGTGACGCCCTGGCAGGGCATGCTCTGGGTGGCCGGGCTCGAGCGCGATGGCGCGGACGCTTATGAGATGCCCGAGGCTGTGCAATGAGCGAGGCCGTCCTGATCACCGGCGGGTCGAGCGGGATCGGCCTTGCCCTGTCAGAGCTCTGGCTTAAACGCGGTTATGAGCTTTTGTGGGTCTCCCTTGATGAGGCGGAGATCGAGCGGGCGCGCGCGGGTCTTCTTGAGCGCTATCCCCATACACGGATCAAGGGGATGGCGCTTGACCTCGCCGCGCCAGACAGCGTTCAGCGCATTGTGGATTGGTCCACAAGCGAAGGCGGGGTCGAGGTTCTGGTCAATAATGCGGGCTTCGGCGTATACGGAGAGTCCAAAGACATCCCTCTTGCCGCTGAGCAGGCGATGATCGACGTCAATCTGCGAGCGCTTCATGCTCTGACCCGCGCTTTCCTGCCGATCCTGGAAGCGCGTGATGGCGGCTATATCATCAACCTCGCCTCAAACTCGGCTTTCGTGCCGACGCCGGGCCTTGCGGTCTATGCCGCGACCAAGGCCTTCGTGCGTCATTACTCGCTGGCGCTAGAGCAGGAATTGTCTCGCAGCGGCAGCCGCGTGCGGGTGATGACTGTGTGCCCCTCGGCGATCTCCGACACGCCCTTCAAGGAGCGGGCGGGTATGGGGGGCGTGCGGACCTTTGAGAGCTTTGCTGCGACGACGGCGGCGGAAGTCGCTGCTGACATCATCAAGGGCTATGATCGCGACGCGACCGAAGTGGTCACAGGCGCCGCAATGCGGCGCACACTGATCCTGATGCGATTCGCGCCCGCCTCTCTGGTGCGCTGGCTGACCCGACGCGAAACGCAAAAGACCTGAAAAAATAATGCTCATACGCGTCTTGCGCACATGATTTTCGCTCTCAAGTAATGTTTTATGAAAACCGTACGCCGTATGTGGCTAAATTAAAGAGCCGTTAATCATCGGCGCTGCCTCCTCGCCGAAAGTTGAAAAGTATTCGACTTTCGTCGCACATTCATGGGGGTAAGCGGCAGATGTTTGCAGGTTGGGGACAGGGCGCTCAGGCGCTCATTGACGCCATTCATGCGTCGCAGGCGGTGATCGAGTTTGATCCACAGGGCAAGGTCCTGACCGCAAACGAGAACTTCCTTTCCGTCATGGGCTACAGGCTCGATGAGATTGTCGGGCAGCGACACGGCCTGTTCGTCACCCAGGCCGAGCGCGATGGCGAAGGCTACCGTCAGTTCTGGGACGCCTTGCGCGCCGGTCAGGCGCAAACGCGCCAGTTCCGACGCGTCGCCAAGTCCGGCGCCTATGTCTACATCCAGGCGACCTATACGCCTGTGCGTGGGGCGGGGGGCAAGGTGATCAAGGTGGTCAAGCTCGCCACCGACATCACCGAGAAAGTCCTGAAAGACCGCGATCTTAACGGGCAGGTTGAGGCGATCCGTCGGTCCCAGGCGGTGATCGAGTTCACACCGACGGGTGAAATTCTCGGCGCCAATGACAATTTCCTCAACGCTCTCGGGTACCGGCTGGAAGAGATCAAGGGCGGACACCATTCCCTCTTCGTCGCTGATGAGGAGCGCAATACGCAGGCCTACAAGCAGTTCTGGGCGGATCTGGCGTCAGGCGAAGCCAAGACCGCCGAGTTCAAGCGCATCACCAAGTCCGGCGCGCCGATCTATATTCAGGCGACCTATAGCCCGATCCTTGATGAGGACGGGAAGGTCTACAAGGTCGTTAAATTCGCCACTGATGTCACCGGGATGGTGGAAGCGCGTGAACACCGCACTTCGGTTCTGGCGGTGATGGCGGAGCAGATTTCAGAGATCGCCGCCGCCGCGGTACAGACCTCACAGCTGGCCAATGAGTCCGCCACAGCGACCGAGACCGCGACCGAGAATGTGCAGGCGGTGGCGTCCGGGGCGGAAGAACTGGCGTCCTCGATCGCCGAGATCAGCCGCCAGGTTGCAGAAGCGGCGAATGTGTCCAGTCGTGCCGTCGAGAAATCAGGACAGGCCCAGGCGGTGATCTCCGAGCTCGACGGCGCGGCTCAGGCGATTGGCGAAGTGCTGCGTCTGATCACCGACATCGCCGAGCAGACCAATCTTCTGGCGCTGAACGCCACGATCGAGGCGGCCCGCGCCGGGGAGGCCGGCAAGGGTTTTGCGGTTGTGGCCAGTGAGGTGAAGTCGCTCGCCAGCCAGACGGCGAAAGCGACCGATCAGATTTCGCGCCAGATCGAGGCGGTCCAGGGCAATACACGACAGGCCGTCAGCACGATTGATGACATCCAGCGCGTGATTGATCAGCTCAATCAGATCTCGACCGGCATTTCCACGGCCGTGGAGGAGCAAAGCGCGGTGACTGCGGATATCTCCTCGAACATGCAGACCGCGGCCGAGGGCGTGCGGACGGTCAGCGCCAACATCACTGAAATCGCCCAGGCTTCGGACATGTCCCGCGAAGCCACATTCAAGCTCGACGAAGCCGCAAAAAGCGTCGCCTAGTCGAGGCGACAGGGCGCGCCTAGTCCGCCGTATTGCGGCGTTTGGCGAGGCGCGCCTTCGAGCCTTCGTGGATCACGCGCAATTCATTGAGCGTGGTTTCGATCTCGGCCTTTTTCTCTTCCAGCCGCGCGATTTCCTGCGCCGTCATGTCGATGACGAATTCGAGCTGGCGCACCCGGCCCTCGCCTTCCTGGCCATAGAGCTCAAGGAAGGTCTTGATGTCGCTGAGCTTGGTGCCGATGGTCTTGGCGCGCAGGATCAGGGCGAGACGTTTCTTGTCCGCTTCGGTGTAGACCCGCTGGCCGCCCACGCGTTGGGGCGTCAGAAGTCCCTTGTCTTCATAAAAACGAATGGTCCGCGTGGTGATCGAAAAGGCCTCGGCCAGATCGGCGATGCCATAGAGGGCGCGGTTGCTTTGTGTATCAGGGGCGTGGGTCATGAGCCTGTCCTTGTTCACCCCTTCATACGCTGTTGCGTTTCCGCAAACAAGATGTGCTTGACGTATACGTTAAGCCCTGCGAAGCTCTGATCACACCGGCGGACACAGACCGGACCAGTCAGGGAGGAGACGGGCGCAAGATGAGCGATAACGCCACGCACGCCCGCTATGACAGCGTGTTTCGCGATGACCTGTTCAAGGGACAGGTCATCATTGTGACGGGCGGCGGTTCGGGAATTGGCCGCTGCATCGCCCATGAGCTGACCGCTCTGGGCGCCCATGCCATTTTGACAGGGCGCAAGCCCGACAAGCTCGCTGCGGTGGCGGAGGAAATCTCCGGGGATGGCGGCTCGTGCGAAACAGCATCGTTTGACATTCGCGATGAAGACGCGGTCTCAGCGGCGGTCGCAGGCATGGCCAAGCGCCATGGTCGCATCCATGGCCTCGTGAACAATGCAGGCGGGCAATTCCCCGCCAATGCCGAGGACATCTCCAAGAAGGGTTGGGACGCGGTGATCGCGACCAATCTGACGGGCGGATTCCTGATGAGCCGGGAAGTGTTCAAGGCCTCGATGGCCGAACATGGCGGCGCCATCGTCAACATCACCGCAGACATGCATCACGGCATGCCGGGCATGGCCCATTCGGGCGCGGCGCGGGCGGGGATGGAAAACCTCACTAAGACCCTCGCTTTTGAATGGGCCCCCAAGGGCGTGCGTGTGAACGCCGTGTCTCCGGGCTGGATCGCCAGTTCCGGCATGGACACCTATGGCGGCGCCTTTCGCGCGATCATTCCCATGCTGAAACAGAATTTGCCCGCCCAGCGTATGGGCTCTGAAGCCGAAGTGTCGGCGGCGGTGACTTTCCTCTTGTCGCCGGGCGCGGCCTTCATCACCGGCGTCCAGATGCAGGTAGATGGCGGCGCGCCTTTGGGCGAGCGTCACTACCCACTGACGCCCCACAACAATTCGGACGTCTTCAACGGCTTCCACCGCGCGGTCGACCCGGCGGTGTTGCGTGGCGAGGGTGCTGAGTCATGAGCGTGCTGACCAGCCGTCTCAATCCGGGGTCGGATGAATTCAAGGCCGCCCATGCCGCCATGAGTGAAAAGCTCGCCAGCGTGCGCGCTGCGGAAGAGCAGGTACGGGCCAATTCCGCCGCCAAAAAGGACCGCTTTGAAGAGCGCGGCCAGCTTCTGCCGCGCGAACGCGTGGCGCGTCTGGTCGATCGGGATGCGCCCTTTCTCGAGATTGCGCCGCTGGCCGGTCTTAAAATGCATGACGATGATGGCGGGCGAGGCGCCTCTGGCGGCGGCGCGGTTGTCGGTATTGGCGTCGTGGCGGGCAAGCGCTGCGTGATCTCGGCGTCTGACAGCGCCATCAAGGGCGGCACGGTCGCGCCCATGGGATTGAAGAAATCCCTGCGGGCCCAGGAAATCGCCCTGCAGAACAAGCTGCCCATGATCCATCTGGTGGAATCAGGCGGCGCGAATCTTCTGTATCAGGCGGAAATCTTTGTGGATGGCGGCCGCAGCTTCGCCAATCAGGCGCGTCTGAGCGCGGCGGGCATTCCCCAGATCGCGGTTGTGCACGGCAGCTCGACAGCGGGCGGCGCCTATCTGCCGGGGATGAGCGATTACGTCGTACTGGTGCGCGAGAAGTCGAAAATCTTCCTCGCGGGCCCGCCGCTGGTCAAAGCCGCGATTGGTGAGGACGCTGATGATGAAAGTCTGGGCGGCGCCGATCTACATGGTGAAGTGACCGGGCTTGGCGAGTATGTCGCCGAGGATGACGCTCAGGCGCTCGCCTATGCGCGCGAGATCATGGACAAGCTCAACTGGTCCCCGGCCACGCCATCCGGCGGCGGAGATGCGCCCGTCTATGACGCCGAAGAGCTGATGGGCGTGGTGCCGGCCGATGATCGCACACCCTATGACGTCAAGGATGTGATCGCGCGGGTCGTGGACGGCTCGGATTTTCTCGAATTCAAGGCGCGCTATGGCTCTGAAACCGTGTGCGGGCATGCCCGCATAGGCGGTCAGATCGTCGGAATCATTGGCAATAATGGCCCGATCCAGCCTGAAGGCTCGACCAAGGCGGGTCAGTTCATCCAGCTGTGTGATCAGTCCGGCACGCCGATCGTCTTCCTGCAGAACACCACCGGCTACATGGTCGGCTCGGCGGCGGAGCGCGCAGGCGCGGTCAAGCATGGCTCCAAGATGATCCAGGCGGTGGCGAATGCCCGCGTGCCCAAGATCACCATTGTTCTGGGCGGCAGCTTTGGCGCGGGCAATTACGGCATGTGCGGGCGCGGCTTTGATCCGCGGTTCATCTTCGCCTGGCCCACTGCCCGCACCGCGGTGATGGGCGGGGCGCAGGCCGCGAAAGTGATGGAGATCGTCACCCGCGGCAAGAATGCGCGCGCCGGGATCGATACGGACGAAGAGGCGCTCGCCCAGATGAGCGCCATGATCACCCAGAGCCTTGATGAGCAGAGCCAGGCGCTCTTTGCGACAGCCCGGCTCTGGGATGACGGAATTATCGACCCGCGCGACACCCGCGCGGTGCTGATCGAATGCCTGAACACCTGTGCTGAAGCGGACGCCCGCCAGCTCAACCCCAACACCTTCGGAGTCGCGCGGTTCTAAAGACGCGGCCCGTGCCGGGAGGAGACGAGAATGCAGTTCACCGAGACCCACGAGCAGCTTCGCGACACGGTCGCCAAGTTCGTCGCCAATGACATCAACCCGTATGTGGACGAATGGGAGGCCGCCGATCAGTTCCCCTCTCATGAGGTCTTCAAGAAGATGGGCGATCTGGGCCTTCTCGGCCTGCGCTATCCCGAGGAGTTTGGCGGCGCCGGGCTCGACATGACCTATTCACTCGTCCTCGCCGAAGAGCTGGGCATGATCAATTGCGGCGGCGTGCCGATGGCCATCGGTGTGCAGACTGATATGTGCACCCCGGCGCTGGCCCGGTTTGGCTCGGACGAGCTGCGCAAGCAATTCCTCGCGCCGGCGATTGCGGGAGATATGGTGGGCTGTCTCGGCGTCTCCGAACCCGGTGGCGGGTCTGACGTTGCAGCGGTGAAGACCACCGCAAAGTCGGATGGCGATGATTACATCATCAACGGCACGAAGATGTGGATCACCAATGGTCTGAAGGCGGATTGGTGCTGCCTTCTGGCGAACACGTCAGATGGCAAACCCCATGAGAGCAAGTCGCTGATCATGGTGCCGATGGACCTGCCGGGGATCGAGAAGCAGAAGATCCACAAGATCGGCATGCACTCGTCCGACACCGCCCAGCTGTTCTTTGATGATGTGCGCGTGCCCAAGCGTTATCGCATCGGTGATGAAGGCGCAGGCTTCATCTATCAGATGCTGCAATTCCAGGAAGAGCGCATCTATGGCGCGGCGTCTTCGCTGAAGAACCTCGACAAGCAGATCGACCTGACCATCGAGTACACGCGCGACCGTCACGCTTTTGGTCAGCCGCTGCTGGACAATCAGGCTATCCATTTTCGTCTGGCCGAGCTTCGCACTGAAGTCGAGCTGCTGCGCTCGCTCGTCTATCGCTGCGTGGATGACTTCGTCGAAGGCAAGGACATCACCAAACTCGCCTCCATGGCCAAGCTCAAATGCGGCCGTCTGGCGCGTGAAGTGTCCGATAGCTGCCTGCAGTTCTGGGGCGGCATGGGCTATACGGCGGACAATCTTGTCAGCCGCTCTTTCCGCGATGGTCGCCTGATCTCCATTGGCGGCGGCGCGGACGAGATCATGCTCGGCATCATCGCCAAGCTCGAAGGCACGCTGCCCAAGCGTCGCAAGCCTGAAGGCAACACATAATCATGTCCGCTCCGCAGACCCTTCTGGTCGAGCGCTGCGCGCGGGTTCTGCATGTGACGCTGAACCGGCCCGACATGCGCAACGCCATGTCGCTTGAGATGGTGGACGAGCTGATCGCCGCCCTGGCCGACGCCGAACAGGCGGGCGATCGCGCCATCGTGTTGCGCGGAGCGGGCGGGCATTTCTGCTCGGGCGGCGACATCAAGGATATGGGCGCCGCTCAGGGCCAGCCCGTCAGCGAGGGCTTTGACCCGATCGCCAACGTCAATGCGCGCTTTGGTGAATTGTGCGTCGCCTATGCCAGCACCGGCCTGCCCGTGGTGGCGGTGGTTGAGGGTGCGGTGATGGGCGGCGGCTTTGGTCTCGCCTGTGTGGCCGATGTGGTGCTGGCGTCTGAAACGGCGTTATTCCGTCTGCCCGAAACCGGGCTGGGGATCGTGCCCGCCCAGATCGCGCCCTTCCTGGTGGAGCGTTTGGGATACTCCGAAGCGCGACGCCTGGCGGTTACGGGCGGCAAGCTCGATGCAGGTTCGGCGCTCAAGATCGGGCTTGTCCATGCCGTGCATGAGACCGGCGCGCTGGAAGCGGCGCTCGAGGCCGAGCTCAAACAGATCCGCAAGGGCGCGCCCAACGCCATCGCGACGACCAAGGCGCTGATGCGCCGGGCGCGGCTGGAAGAACCGGCGAGCCTTGTTAAGGACGCCGCCATGGCTTTCGCCAGGGCGGCGCGCTCTGAAGAAGGGGCGGAAGGCATGACAGCGTTCCTTGAAAAGCGTCCCGCCCGCTGGGCCGAGGAGCGGTGAGTATGAGTGCGAAGTCATTCTCCAGCGTACTGGTCGCCAACCGCGGCGAGATCGCCGTCCGTGTGCTGAATGAAGCGCGGGATTCCGGCCGCACGGCGATCGCCGTCTATTCTGAAGCGGACGCGAGCGCCCTGCATGTGCGTCAGGCGGATCTGTCGGTTTGCATCGGCCCGGCGCTGGCCAGCGAAAGTTATCTCAATATCGACGCTGTGCTGGACGCGGCCAAGAAAACCGGCGCTCAGGCGATCCATCCCGGCTATGGCTTCCTGTCTGAGAACGCCGCTTTTGCCCGCGCCGTGATCGAGGCGGGGCTCGTATGGATTGGCCCGCCTCCCGAAGCCATCGACGCCATGGGGGACAAGGCGCGCGCCAAGGAATTGATGATCAAGGCGGGCGTGCCCACCCTGCCGGGCTGGCAGGGCGAGGACCAGTCAGACGCCAATCTCAAGGCCGAGGCGGACAAGGTTGGCTATCCCTTGTTGATCAAGGCGGTGGCGGGTGGTGGCGGTCGCGGCATGCGGATTGTGCGCAGCGCCGCCGAGTTTGCTGAAGCGCTGAATTCGGCCCGCCGGGAAGCGAAATCGGCCTTTGGCGATGACGCCGTGCTGATCGAGAAATTCGTCGAGCGCGGCCGCCATGTGGAGATTCAGGTCTTCGCGGATCTTGAGGGCAACTCCATCCATCTGGGAGAGCGTGATTGTTCGGCCCAGCGTCGCCGTCAGAAGGTGATCGAGGAAGCGCCATCTCCGGCGGTGAACCCCGAGCTGCGTGAGAAGATGGGCGCGGACGCGGTCGCCGCGGCCAAGGCCGTGGGCTATGTGGGCGCGGGCACGGTGGAATTCCTGCTCGATGAGAGCGGGGCCTACTACTTCCTCGAAATGAATACCCGGCTGCAGGTCGAGCATCCGGTGACCGAGGAAGTGACCAGAACCAATCTGGTGCAATGGCAGTTCGAGATCGCCTCTGGCGCGCCGCTGCCCTTGAGCCAGTCGGATGTGACGATCGAGGGCTGGGCCATTGAAGCGCGGCTCTACGCCGAAGACCCGTTCAATGGCTTCGCGCCGCAATCGGGCCTGATCCTGGCCTATGACGGCGATGTGTCGAGCGCGGGCGGGCGCGTGGATGCAGGTGTCGAAACCGGCGATATGATCGGGACCGATTACGACCCGATGGTCTCCAAGGTCATCGGAACAGGCGCCAGCCGGGACGAGGCTATCGCCTCACTACGGGCGGCTCTGAAGTCTGATCCGTTGCTGGGCGTGACGACCAATCGCGACTTCCTGCTGGCGCTGGTGGATGGCGAAGCCTTCCGCACGGGCGCGATCTGCACCGCCGATCTCGATCTCTGGGCGGAAGAGGGGACGGGCCCCTTTGCCAAACCCGGCTCTGACCCGAACGCGATTGCGCTGGCGGCAGCCCTTCTGGGCGCGGCCCCGGCGGGGGTGATCCGCTCGGGCTCGGTGAGTGGCTTTGATCTGCCGCTGGTCGTTAATGGCGAGGCCATGACGGTTCGGGTCGAACAGATCGGGCCTGAGGCTGTGTCGGTCGCTATCGAGGGCGAAGCCGCGCCGCGCCAGGTCCAACTTCTGGACGAGGACGAGCCCGGCGAGATCGCGTTTCGCATCGATGGCGTGGATCGCCGCGCTCATGTGGCGCGCAGCCAGGACGGCGCGCTTCATATCGCTTTGGGCGAGCAGATCAATGCTATCGCCGAGGCGTCGCCCTGGGGCGCGGACGCCGCGTCTGATCCGTCAAAAATCATCGCGCCTGTCTCGGGCGCCGTGGTGGCGGTGAATGTGAAGCCGGGCGATCAGGTGAAGGCAGGCGATGTGCTGGTCGTCATGGAAGCGATGAAAATGGAAATGCGCCTGAGCGCTGCAGCCAACGGCGAAATCGCCTCGGTCAATGCGCAAGCCGGCGCGCAGGCCGCGAACGGCGCGGTGCTGATCGAGCTAACGCTCAACTCACAGGAGTAGACCGATGGATAAGGCCGTTCTGACATGTGCGCTCAATGGCGTGCTGACCAACCCCAAGACCCATCCGGTTCCGGTGACCCCTGAACAGATGGCCGCGAGCGCACGCGAAGCCTTCGACGCGGGCGCCAGCGTCATGCATGTGCATTACCGGATGCAGGATGATGATCATGGCCATTTCCCCAGCTGGGATCCCGAGGTCGCAGCCAGCCTGATTGATGCGATCCGTGATGCGTGTCCGGGCGTGATCATCAACTCGACGACTGGCGTTGTGGGCCCGGACGTGTCCGGTCCGGCGGCGTGCGTGAAGCGCGTTAAACCTGAAATCGCGGCCTGTAATGCGGGCTCGCTCAACTATCTCAAGCTCAAGCGCGACGGATCATGGGCCTGGCCGCCGATGATGTTCGACAACCCGGTCGAGAAGGTTCAGGCCATGCTCGATGCGATGGCTGAAGTGGGCGCACACCCCGAGTTTGAATGCTTTGACGTGGGCATCGTGCGCTGCGTGAACATGTATATCGAGAACGGCATGGCGCCGTCCGCCCACTATAATTTCGTGATGGGCGTCGCCTCGGGCATGCCGGTGGACGCCGAGCTCTTGAAATTGTTGCTTAATTACAAGCGGGCAGGCGATCCCTGGCAGACGACCCTGATCGGGCGTCAGGAAATCTGGCCGGTTCACCAGGCCACCGCCGATCTGGGCGGTATGCTTCGCACCGGACTTGAGGATACCTTCTATCTGCCTGATGGCGAACGCGCCACGGGCAACGGAGCCTTGATCGAGGCTCTGGCGCAATGCGCCCGCAATGCCGGGCGAGAGATCGCATCGCCGCAAGAGGCGCGCGAGATCATGGGCCTGAACGCGGCGGAGACCGCGCATGCCTGAAATGGTTCACAGGGAGGAGACGCATGGAGGCGCGCGCGAGTGATTTGCCCCGTATCGGGGCGGAGAACTGGTATCCGTCTACGCCAGCCCGTTTGCTGGAGAAGGCCCAGACACGCGGCCCGGACCCCGCCTACGCCGTTCGGTTAGGCGAGGGCTGGGCCTATACGTCATGGGCGGAATACGCCGAACAGGTCCAGACTGCGGCCCGCGCCCTTGTTGCGCTGGGGCTCGAGGACGACGAGACCGTCGCAATTCTGGGCTATAACCGGCCTGAATGGACGATCATGGCGATCGCCGCGATGATGGCGGGCGGTCGCCCGGCGGGGGTGTACTGGACCAGTGCGCCGCCGGAAGTCGCCTATATCCTGCAACACTCCAAGGCGCCCGTGCTGCTGGTGGAAACCGCCGAGCATGTGGAGCAGGCGCTCGAGCTGAAAGCCGAATGCCCCGAGCTTGAGCACATTATCGTCATGGAAGGCGGGGCGGGCGATCACCCCGATGTCCTGAGCTGGGCGCAATTCATGGCGCTCGGCGTGCACGAGCACCAGGACGCTGTCAGTGAGCGGATGAAGGCGATCAACGAGACCCGCATCGGCTCGCTGATCTACACCTCCGGCACCACCGGACCGCCCAAGGCGGTCATGCTCAGCCATGGCAACATCTCATGGAGCGCAGCGAAACTGAGCGAGATGTTCAAGGCGCGCCCCGGTGATCGGACCCTGTCCTATCTGCCCATCGCCCATGTGGCCGAGCAGCAATCAAGCGTCCACAACCATGTCATGAGCGGGGCGATCATGCACTTCGCCCAGTCCATGGAAACGCTCGCCGATGACCTCAAGGCCTGCCGCCCGAACGTGTTCTTTGGCGTGCCGCGGGTCTGGGAGAAGATGTCCGAGACCATTCGCGGTCGTTTGGCGGAAGCGACCGGCACAAAGGCGAAGCTTGCGCACTGGGCCATGGGCGTGAACCGCAAATGGTATGAAGCCAGGCTCAATGGCCGGTCGCCCAATCCCCTCCTGTCCTTGCAGAAACCCATCGCCAATGCGCTGGTGATCAAGAAGGTGCAGGAAGCGCTGGGGCTTGATGACTCCCGCATGCTGATCTCGGGAGCGGCGCCGATCAGCCCCGAAGTCCTGTGGTTCTTTACCGGCCTCGATCTTCTGATCTGCGAAGGTTATGGCCAGTCAGAAACCAGCGCCCCCACCGCTTTCAGCATGCCCGATCAGATCAGGATCGGCTCGGTCGGCAAGATGATCGAGGGGATGGAAGCGCGGGTGTCCGAGGAGGGCGAGCTGCAGGTGCGCGGCCCGAACGTCTTCGTTGGATATATGAACAATAACGAGGCGACCGAGAACACCTTTACCCGCGATGGCTGGATGAAGACCGGCGATGTGGTGCGGATCGACGAGGATGGCTATGTGTTCATCACGGGCCGGATCAAGGACATCATCATCACTTCGGGCGGCAAGAACATCACGCCGGCCAACCTCGAAACCGACCTGATGAATGCACCGCTGGTGGAGCATGCGGTGGTGGTGGGCGACGCCCGCCCCTATCTCAGCGCGCTCCTCACCCTGAGTGCTGACGGGCTTGCCGAGTTCGCCCGCAAGCAGGGTCTCAGCCCCGAGGACGCCCGTCAGAGCCAGGCGCTTCACGACGAGCTGCAGGCTGCGGTCGACGCCATGAACAAGCGGTATGCGCGGGTGGAAAACATTCGCAAATTCCGGGTTCTGGATGCGCCTCTGAGTGTGGAGACCGGTGAGCTGACGCCGACCCTGAAAGTGCGGCGCAATGTGGTGATCTCGCGCAATCAGGCGCTTGTCGATGCGATGTATGCCGAAGGCCATGACGAGGTCTGATCTGCCGGCGCGCACGGATGTCCTCATCATCGGGGCCGGCATGTCCGGCCTCGCCATGGGCCGTCAGCTCAAGCGGGCCGGAATTGAGGATTTCATCATCGCCGAGCGCGCTGAGGGGCCGGGCGGGGTGTGGCGCGCCAACGCCTATCCCGGTGCGGCCTGTGACGTGCCCAGCCATCTGTATTCCTATTCGTTCTTTCCCAATCCGGACTGGAGCCGGAAGTTCGCGCCCCAGGCCGAGATCAAGGCCTATTTCGAGCGCGCCAGCACTGAATTCGGGCTCGATCCGCATATGCGTTTTCGCAGGTCAGTCCGTGAACTGATTTATGATGAGGGTCGCGGGATCTGGCGGGTCGGGTTTGAAGACGGGGCTGAGCTCGAAGCCCGCGCTGTCATCAGCGCAGTCGGGCAGTTGTCTGAACCTTTCTCGCCCGCCTTTGAAGGGCAAGATGCGTTCAAGGGCCGTATCGTACACACAGCGGAATGGACGCCCGATGTCGACATGACCGGCCAGCGTGTGGTGATGATCGGCAGCGCCGCCAGCGCGATACAGGTCTTGCCCCATGCTGCAAACGCCGCGTCCGAGCTGACGGTCTTCCAGCGCACGCCCAACTGGATCATTCCCAAGCCGGACCGGGCCTTTACGGGCGTTGAGAAATGGCTGTTCCGGCATGCGCCCGGCTATCACGGGCTCTACCGGATGGGCAGTTTCCTGTTGCATGAGTCGCGCTGGCCAGCCTTCCGCTCAGGCGGTCTGGCGGCGGCCTATACCCGCCATCGGCTGACCCGGCGCATCAAGTCCGAGGTCTCCGATGATGCGATGCTCGACCAGCTGCTGCCGGACTATGCCCCGGGCTGCAAGCGGATCCTTCTCTCCAACGACTTCTTCTCAAGTCTCAATCAGCCTCATGTTCGACTGGTCACAGACGGTGTTCAACGCCTCAGCTCTGAAGGCGTGGTGACCAGCATGGGCGAACACATCCCGGCCGATCTCATCATCCTTGCGACCGGTTTCAAGGCGACCGAGTTCCTGCCCAGCCTGGATGTGCGCGGGCGAAGCGGTCAGCCCCTGAAGGCGGCGTGGGGGAATAGTCCTGTAGCCTATAAGGGCGTGGCGATGGCGGGGTATCCGAACCTCTTCACCCTGTATGGCCCCAACACCAATCTGGGGCACAATTCGATCATCTTCATGATCGAGCGACAGACCGAGTTTGTCCGTCGTCAGATTACGCGACTTCTGTCCAGCGGCGCGAAGAGTCTCGAAGTTCGGTCCGAGGCGCAGTCGGCGTTCAATGCCGACCTTCAGAAGCGGCTTTCGGGCACGGTCTGGGCGGGAGAGTGCCCCTCCTGGTACAAGAAGAGCCCGGACGGGATCATCGTCAACAACTGGTCCGGCCCCGCCAGCCGCTATGCCTGGGCGGTGGCGGGACAGGATCAAGCCGCGTTCGTGCTGGAGGCGGACTAGTCCGCCGACAGGATGGGTTCGGCCCAGGCTTTCACGTGCTCCAGCGCTACATCTGCTTCAGGCAGGAGCGGCGCAAAGAGCGGGAAGTCATGCCAGAGCGCTTTCCAGATCTCGCATTGCACCGGGACGCCCGCCTCTTCGAGCTTGCGGGCGAAGCGGATGGAATCGTCGCGCAGGATTTCATCATCGCCGGTCTGGATGAACATGGGCGGCAGACCGCTCAGATCGGCGAACAGGGGCGAGGCTTCCGGCGTGTCCGCCGGGGTGTCTTCGAGATAGAGCTGCGCGCCGATAGCCAGCCAGTCCGGCTTGAGCATCGGGTCGACCTTGGCGCGGCTGCGTGTGCTCTCGCCGCTACCTGTGAGGTCCGTCCAGGGCGAGATCAGATAGGCGCCCTGAGGCAAGGGGCGGCCCTGATCGCGCTGGCGGAGAAGGCTGGCCAGCGATAGCCCGCCGCCGGCGCTGTCTCCAGAAATCAGAACCGGACCGTCGCTATGTCCCATCGCCCAGTTCAGCGCGGCCGCGCCGTCATCCACGGCGCAGGGGAAGACGTGCTCGGGCGCCAGTCGGTAATCGACCGAGACGGCCTTGATGCGCAGGGCCATGGCGAGGCGGGTGACAAGGGGGCGGTGGCTCTTGGCGGAGCCGAGGCTGTAGCCCCCGCCATGTAAAAACAGCAACAGCCCCGGACGCCGGTCATCGGGCGTGAAACTGAGGGCCGAGAGTCCCGAGATTTCCGTTTTCTCGATCACAATGCCATCTGGCTTGGGCAAGCGATCCGCACCCGCATCCATGCGCTTGCGGGAGATCTGCCGCGGGTTTTCAGGAGACATCACCGTCTTGCCTGCCGTACGGGCCATGTGGCGCGCCAGCAACCGCCGCGGGCTGAGAGCGCCTTGTTTGGCAATGGTTTCAATCACGCGGGTCTCCTTCATCTCTCGTCAGGTCCAGACTTTCCGGTTTTCACCGCACTGACAAGCACTTCGTCGATAGCGGGGGCGTGTACACACAGGTGCATCACTGAATTTTAAGGTCAAAACGCGCACGCTGAAGGGGAATTTGCGGGAGAGACGGCATGCCAATCGACAAGGCTGTCATTGCAGCCCACGAGGCGTTCGTCGCGGGGCGCAACGGCGGATGCCGCGCATTCTTTCGATTCCAGGACCTCAAGACATGCGAGCTGATGCAGCGCAAACTCGATGGGATCGAGTTCATCGGCTGTGATCTGTCCGGTTCGAACTTTGCGCTGGCGTCTCTGGTGACTGCATCTTTTTATTGCTCCAGCCTCAAGCGCGCCGACATGCGCGGCGCCAATCTCTCGCGCTCGGACCTGCGTGGCGCGATCTTGAGGGGCGCGGATCTGTACCGCGCCAATCTGGACGGGGCGGATATTCGCAAAGCGGTCCTGTACAAGGATGAGCGGGACGCCGAGTTCCGCCAGGCGGACTGGATTATTGACGATGGCGACGCCCGTGACGGAGCGGCGGACTTTCGTGATTGCTCCTTGCGCGGCGCCCGCCTGAGCTCGGCGCGGCTGAAGGGCGCGAACTTTACGGGCGCGGTTCTGGAAAGCGCGCAACTGAACAATGCCGATCTGCGCGAGGCCAATTTCGAAGGCGCCATCCTGATGGGCGCCGATCTTCAGGGAACGCGCCTTGATGGGGCGAACATGCGCAATGTGGTGCGCGATCCCAGTCCGGAAGCGCGATCCAGAACCGAAGCCCTGCTGGAAACCTTGCAGCAGAGCGATCTCTATACGCGCTCGCGCGGGGAGCTGGGCAAGCGCGCCTCCTTTGAGGGCGCGGATTTGCGGGTTCTGGGATCGGCATTCCTCGACAAGGGGCTCATCGGCGCCAATATGCGCGGGGTCTGCGCGGTTGGCGTCAACTTCTCCGGCGCATCCTTTATCGGCGCGAGCTTTGAAGGTGCGGATCTGCGCGGAGCGAATTTCAAGGGCGCGAACCTGAAGGGCGTGAACTTCCGCGACTGCAATCTCAATCACGCCAGTTTCGAAGGCGCGGACCTGCGGGCTTTCACCGGCAACACCGGACGCGCCTTTCATCCCAGCTTTGACGGGGCGAGCCTGCATGCGGCGCGGTTTGAATCCGCCCGGATCGACAGCGAAGTGCTGCGCGACACGGCCAGCGCCGCCGCGACGCCTCAGATCCCCGAACATCCGGATGTGAACGCCGCCAAAGCGTCCTAACCCTGTTGTCGCGCGACGCGTTCGGCCCAGTCCGCGAAATCTGATTGTGCGGTTTCAAACCCGATATCGTTGAGGGTCTCGTGCCTGGCTTGCGGGTCACGTCGCATGGTGACGTCGGAAAAGCGTGCATTATAGAGCCGTGACGCCAGAACCTTGGCGGCCTGCCCCTTGTCGGTCGCCGGGTCTTCGCCGCCTGCGGCCAGATGGATGGCGATGTCCGAGCGCATGGCCCGCAGCCGGGTTTCGCTCTCACCCAGCTCGGTTCCATCAATCAGGTCGCGCCACATGGAGATCGAGGCCGGCCAGCCGCAATCGGGATCGTTCACATAGGCGTCCACTTCCTCGGGAATGCGTGACAGCCAGTCAAAATCGGTGCGATGACCCTTGATGGCCTTGCCCCAGGCCTTGAAGGTCAGGGCTTCGATCCAGGTTGAGCCATGCTGCGGTTTCTTGAACAGGCTTTCGATATTCAGCACGGCCCGCATCAGGCCCGCCCGGCTGCCAAGCGCCAGATTGGAATTCCAGATGGCCAAGCCGGACAATTCGCCCTTGCGCTCCATGGCGTGGTTCATCGCCACCACCCCGCCCATGGAATGGCCAAAGACGATATGGGGCAGGCCAGGGAAGCGTTGCTTGAGATGGTCCTCCACAGCCAGTGCGTCCTCAACCACCTTGCTCCAGCCCTTGGGGTCTCCAAACACGCCGCGCGGCGCGTCTTCAGCGGTCGTTTCGCCATGGCCGCGATGGTCATGGGCGGCCACATGAAAGCCCCGGCTCGAAAGATAGGCGGCGAAGCGGGCATAGCGAGCTGAATGCTCGGCGAGACCATGATGGATCTGGACAACGCCCAGCGGCTGGCCTTCGGCCTCCTGCACATGCAGGCGCAGGCTTGCGCCCGTGGGGCTTTGAAAAGTTTCCGCAACAAACGCCATAGGGGCATTCTCCATCCGGTCAGAACCGCTTAGCTTGGCGACACCATAAGACTGCCCGGAGCGTTTCACCATGTCCCGTCCTGCACTGCTTGCGCTTGATCAAGGCACCACCTCTTCGCGCGCTTTGGTGTTTGACGAGACCGGGCGTGTGATCGCCGCTGCGCAGGAGGAATTCGCCCAAGGCTATCCCAGGCCGGGCTGGGTGGAGCATGACCCGGAAGTGATCTGGGCGACGGTTCTGTCCACGGCCCGCAAGGCGATGAGCGCCGCCGAGGAGCAGGGCTGGACGGTCGAGGCGCTCGGCGTCACAAATCAGCGTGAAACGACGCTGGTCTGGGATCGCGCCACGGGCCAGCCCATCCATAACGCCATCGTCTGGCAGGACCGGCGTACGGCGAAAACCTGTGCGGCGCTGAAGGCCGAGGGCGCGGAACCGCTGGTGCGCGACAAGGCCGGGCTGGTGCTTGATCCTTACTTTTCCGCTTCCAAGCTCGCCTTCATTCTCGACGCCGTGCCCGGCGCGCGGGCGAAGGCGGAGGCGGGCAAGCTGGCCTTCGGCACGGTGGACAGCTTCCTGATCTGGCGTCTGACGGGCGGACGGGTTCACGTCACCGACGCCACAAACGCCAGCCGCACCAGCCTGTATGCGCTTAAGACGGCGGACTGGGATGAGGAACTTCTCAAGCTCTTTAACGTGCCGCGCGCCGTACTGCCTGAAATTGTCGATAGCGCCGGGCGCTATGGCGACACCGACCCGTCCATTCTTGGGCGCGCCATCCCCATTTGTGGCGCGGCGGGGGACCAGCAAGCGGCGGCTCTGGGTCAGGCTTGCCTCCATCCGGGCGAGGTGAAATCGACCTATGGCACAGGCGCCTTCCTGCTGGTGAATACGGGCGATCAGCCGGTACAGTCGGAAAACCGGCTGCTGGCGACAACGGCCTGGCGTCTGAACGGGCAGTCCGCCTTTGCATTGGAAGGCTCAATCCTGTCCGCGGGGGCTACAGTGCAATGGCTGCGTGACGGGCTGGGGATGATTGCGCGCTCGTCTGAAATCGAGGCGCTGGCGCAAAGCGCGGATCCTGAATGCGGGGTGTATCTGGTCCCCGCCTTTTCCGGGCTCGGTGCGCCGCACTGGGATCCGGATGCGCGCGGTTTGATCTGCGGGCTGAGCCGGGGTGCGGGCCGCGCCGAAATCGCCCGCGCGGCGCTCGATTCCACCGTCTACCAGACCCAGGATCTTCTGACCGCCGTCGCCAATGACGGGGTCGATGTGCGCACCTTGAAGGTGGATGGCGGCATGGCGGTCAATGACGCGCTGATGCAGCGTCTGGCTGATATTTGCGCCGTTGAAACCGTGCGCCCTGTGAATGCTGAAGCCACCGCCTGGGGCGCGGCGTTTCTGGCTGGGCTGGGGATCGGGATGTTTTCTGACCTGTCTGAAGCCGCGACGCTCTGGCAGGCCGAGCGTGCTTTTACACCCCAGCTCGATGAAGCCGCGCGGCAGCGTCAGATGGCGGGCTGGCATGACGCGGTGCGTCGCACGCTGAGCTAGACCTGCGACCGGTCGCCGCTGCGGCGAGTGGTCAACTGATGTGCGCTCAAGAGCCGGGCTAATCGGGGTGTCCTTGCAGAGGAATGGAGCCCGTCATGGCGTCCCGGATCACCAACTTGCTGAGCTATGGCCAGCAACGCAGCCCGCGTTACACCAGCTATCCCACCGCACCGCATTTTCATGAAGGCGTGACGGGAGCGGTTTATGGCGACTGGCTGGATATGCTGGATCGCGGCAAGGCGATCTCGCTCTACATCCATGTGCCCTATTGCAAATCCCTGTGCTGGTATTGTGGCTGCAATACCCGCGCGACCACCTCTGAGGGCCCGATCGAGGCCTATCTGAAGGTCCTGCTCAAGGAGCTGGAACTGGTCGCAGATCGCCTGCCGGGTCGGATGAAAGTCTCTCACCTGGCGTTGGGCGGCGGTACGCCCGCCATTCTGAGCCCTGATCAGATGGGCCGGCTGATGGCCGCGATCCGTAATCGGTTCGACTTTGTGGACAGCGCGGAGATCGCGATCGAGATCGATCCTCGCCATTTCACCAAAGAGGATGCGCAGGAGCTGGCGCGCAACGGCTTTACTCGCGCCTCGACCGGGGTGCAGAGCTTTGATCCGGCCGTACAGCGCGCCATCAACCGCATCCAGCCCTATGAGCTGGTGGAGGCGTCCTTCAATCGCTTGCGTGAAGCGGGTGTGATGAAGATCAACGCCGATCTTCTGTATGGCCTGCCGCTGCAATCAGCCGCCAGCGCCCGCGCCAGCGCGGAAGCGGCTGCGGCGCTGAACCCGGATCGGCTGGCGGTGTTTGGCTACGCACATGTGCCGCACATGAAATCGCATCAGCGTCTGATCAAGGATGAGGATCTGCCTGGCGCGAAAGCGCGCCTTGAGCAGGCGGACGCCATGGAGCACGCCCTGACCGAATGCGGGTATGCGCTGATCGGAATCGACCATTATGCGCGCCCGGATGACCCCATGACGAAAGCTCTGGAAACCGGCACGTTGCGTCGGAACTTCCAAGGCTACACCACCGACAAGGCGGACACCCTCATCGCGCTGGGCGCGTCGGCCATTGGTCGGACGCCGCAGGGCTATGTGCAGAACCGCTCGGATGTGCGCAGCTGGATGCAGGATGTGGAGGCGGGCCGCCTGCCGATCGCCAAGGGCGTCGAAGTCAGCCGCGAGGACGCCATGCGCGCCGCCATCATCGAACAGGTGATGACGTATCTGAAGGTGGATCCTGAAGCGGTCGCGGCCTGTCATGGCCTGCCGACGCCGCAAGCGGATCTCGACGATCTGATCCGCTCGGGCGTTGTGGCCATTGAGGGCGGGGTCATCATCGTCAATCCGGCCTATCGCCCGCTGGCGCGATTGGTGGCCGCGGCGTTTGACGGCTATCTCGCCACCGGCGCAGCGCGCCATTCGGTGTCGGTCTAAGCGATTGATGCGCTGCGGCGCAGCGGGCTTTGTGGACAGGCGCGAAGCGAGGATTTAAACGTCGATGAGCGTAATGTTCTTACGCTCATCCCAACCTCTCTTATTTGTCAAAGAAGCCTAATCACCATGTCGCAGGACAACTTCCCGGTAGAGACGCGCCGTCACTCCGCAGCCCATTTAATGGCTGCGGCGATCAAGGACCTCTGGCCGAACGCCAAGTTTGGCGTGGGTCCGGCGACAGCCACAGGCTTTTACTATGACATCCAGCTCGAAGAGCCGCTGACGGTCGAGGACCTTCCCAAGATCGAGAAGCGCATGAAAGAGCTGCGCAAGAAAAAGAAGAAGTTCTTCTGCGAAGCCCACGGCATCGATGAAGCCATCGAGTACATGGCCAAGGAAGGTCAGGACTTCAAAGTCGAGCTTCTCAAGCTGCTGCGTGACAAGGGCTCGACCGCCATCGCCAAGGAGACGGGTGATGAATCCGTCGCGGGCGAGGGCCTTGATGAGATCACCTTCTACCGCACCGGCGATTTCGTCGATCTGTGCCGCGGTCCGCACGTGGACCATTCCGGCCAGGTGGGCGAGTTCAAGCTGCGTTCTATCGCAGGCGCCTATTGGCGCGGCGATGCGAACAACGCCCAGCTTCAGCGTATTCACGCGCTGGCCTATGAGACTAAGGAAGAGCTGGAAGCCGAAGTCACCCGTCTGGAAGAGCAGGCCAAGCGCGATCACCGCAAGATCGGCAAGGAGCTGGGCCTGTTCACGCTGGTCGAGGAAGTCGGCGCGGGCTTGCCCATGTGGCTGCCGGCGGGCAATGTGATCCGCGACGAGCTGGAAAAGCTCGCCCGCATCACCGAGCACCGCGCCGGCTACAAGCGCGTCTCCACCCCGCACATCACCAAGGGTGATCTGTATCACCGCTCCGGTCACCTGCCGTACTATGCCGAAGACATGTACGCGCCGATCATGATCGACGAGCAGGAATACTATCTGCGCCCGATGAACTGCCCGCACCACCACATGATCTACGCGCACGACCAATGGTCCTATCGCGATCTGCCGGTGCGTCTGTCCGAATACGGTCAGGTCTATCGTTACGAGGCGTCAGGCGGTCTGTCCGGTCTGATGCGGGTGCGCGGCTTCTGTCAGAACGACGCCCACATCTATTGCCGCGCTGACCAGGCCAAGGACGAATTCCTGGCGGTCATGCACATGCATGCCGATTACTACCGCCTGTTCGGCATTCAGGACTTCTGGATGCGCCTGTCCCTGCCGGACATGGAAAATCTCGACAAATATGTTGACGATTCAGACGGCTGGAAGACGGCTCTGTCGATCCTGAAGCAGGCGATGGACGAGTCCGGTTATCCGTACAAGGAAGTCGAGGGCGAGGCCGCCTTCTATGGCCCGAAAGTGGACTTCATGGTGAAATCGGTCGTCGGCACCGAATACGCCATCTCCACCAACCAGCTCGACTTCATGGCGACCAAGCGCTTCAACCTCGTCTACACCGCCGAGGATGGCTCCAAGCAGCCGGTCTATGTGATCCACCGCGCGCCCATGGGCAGCCATGAGCGCTTCGCCGCCTTCCTGATCGAGCACTATGCCGGCAAGTTCCCGACCTGGCTGAGCCCGACCCAGGCGTTGGTGATCCCGATTGCGGACCGCCACGAGGAATACGCCCAGAAGGTCCGCGACCAGCTCTTCTTCTCTGAGGTGGATTCGGTGAACACCGGCATCCGGACCGAAACCGATTTTGCGTCCGAGCGGATGCAGAAGAAAATCCGCAACGCCCAGCATCGCCAGATCCCCTACATGCTGGTGGTGGGCGATGCGGAAGCGGAGAACGGCGAAGTGGCCGTGCGTCACCGCGACCATGGCGATATGGGCACGATGAAGGTCGAGGACCTGATCGCGCGTATCGCCAAAGAGCAGTCAGGCCGCGCCGACCTGCCCAAACCCGAATAGGCGCATAGCGCACGCTCAAACATGAAAACGCCGGCCCTTGGGCCGGCGTTTTTGTTTGTGCGCGTCAGGTCGGGGTCAGGCGAGGGCCTGGCGTCGGCGCCAGACCTGCCAGCCGATCAGGCCGCCAACGGCCAAGAGGATCACAAGACCGATCAAGCCCGCGACATTGAGCAGGATGAGGGCGGCGACCAGGCCCGCAAGGACGGCAAGGCTGGTCAGCGGCGCCGCGCGCACATCGTCCACGATCATGACGAGCGCTGGCAGCAGCATCAGGATCGCGATGGAAGCGAACAGCAGGCCTGCGCCCAGCGAGACCGCCATGGGCACCAGGAACTGGGCCTGCGGGCTTTGCTCGGCGATGATCGGCAACAGGCCGAGCGCCGTTGTCAGTGTGGTTACAAGGATGGGGCGGAAGCGCCGTCCTGCAGCTTCGGCGATCGCCTCTTCGGGTTTCATCTCCCGTTCGTTGACGTTCAGATTATAGCGGTCGATCAGCACGATGGACGCGTTCACCACCACGCCCGAGAGCGCCACCATGCCGAAGATGGACGGGAAGGACAGCGGATAGCCCAGAATGAAATGGCCCAGAATCGCCCCGCCAATGCCGAACGGAATGGCGATCAGGATGATCAGGGGCTGGATATAACTGCGAAGCTGGGTCGCCAGCAGCGCGTACATGATCACGATGGCGATGATCAGCCCGCGGCCCAGGCTGGCGAAGTCCTCGGCCTGTTCGCGACCGGCGCCGGCGAGGGTCCAGCGCAATTCAGGATAGGCCTCGACCAGCTGCGGCAGCATCTCGCTTTCCACCCGTGCGCGGGCTTCGCCGGGCGTCAGGCGGGCTTCATCCACATCGGCGGTCACTTCCACGATGCGGCGGCCGTCAATGCGCTCGATCTGGGTGTAGCTGCGGCTTTCGGTGATGGTCGCGGCGACGCTAAGCGGCAGGCTGTCGCCTTCCCGCGTGCGGATGCGTAGATCACTGAGGTCTGACAGGCCGACACGCTCCTCTTCAGGATAGCGCACAAAGACACGCAATTCGTCCGAGCTGCGCTGGATGCGCTGGACTTCTTCGCCGAAGAAGGCCTGACGGACCTGACGGGCCACATCGCGCGGGGTTAGGCCTGCCGCTTCCCCCGCCGGGGTGAGGGTGAAATTGAGCTGGCGTTTGCCGATGTCGAGCCCGTCCTCGATCTCGGACACGCCGTCGATCTCCGCGAGCCAGTCCGCGAGCTGCCGAACCGCGGCTTCCAGCGCCGCGTTCTCGGGGTGCGACAGCTCATAGGCGATATCGGAATCCTGCGGCCCGGCGGAGGAGATGATGGACAGTTGCTCCACCCCCGCCAGCTGGCCTGTGCGTTCACGCCAGAGCGCTTCAAGCTCGGAGGAGCTGGTGGTGCGGTCCGCGGACGGGGTCAGCTGGATCTGGATCTGGGCGGCGTTGGACGCGATGGTCGTGGTCGAGCTGGTGCCCGGCCCGCCAAACAGGCTGGTGCGTCCGCCAATGGTCGCTTCGATGGATTTGAACACCGGCTCGCCATTGTCGGCGTATTCGCGCTGGATGGATTCTGCCGCGGCGATCATCTGCTCGGCGGCATGCCGGGTTGCGGCAAAGGGAGCGCCGTCGGGCAGGCTGATGTCGGCGGTGATCTGTTCAGATTCAATCGCCGGGAAGAAAACGAAACGGACGATCCCGGTCGTGGCCAACGTCATCACCAGGATCAGGATGGCGACGCCCGCCGCAGCCACTAGCCAGCGCATGCGCGCCGCGAAATGCGCCCACCGGCTGACCGCGCCATCGGAGAAAGCGGTGAGCAGGGCGGACACCCTGTCCTGAATGCGCGCCAGCGGTCCGCGGGACCAGTGACCGCCATGGGCCAGGTGCGAGGGCAGGATGAAGAACGCCTCGATCAGCGATACCGCTAGGATCGAGATGACGACGATGGGGATGGGGCGGGTGATCTCGCCAAAAGTCCCGCCCGAGAAGATTAGCGGACCAAATGCGGCCATGGTGGTCAGAACGCCGACCAGAACCGGGGCTGCGACGCCGGTCACCCCGGCGATGGCGGCTTCTTCTTCCGAGCGGCCTTTCTGGCGTTCGCGATCGGTGTTCTCGCCTACCACGATGGCGTCATCCACCACGATCCCCAGAACGACGATCAGGCCGAAAGTGGTGATGAAGTTCAGCGTCACCCCCGCCATGCCGAACAGGGCGAACCCGCCAAGGAAAGAGATGGGCACGCCCATGGACACCCAGAATGCCAGTCGCAGGTCGAGCACCAGCACCAGCAGTAGGAAGACAAGGGTGAAGCCGATAATGGCGTTGCGCGCCAGCAGTGAGATCCGGTCGCGGAAGATCTGGGACTGATCGACCACCAGCTCCATCTGCACGCCGGGCGGTAGCTCGGCGCGGTCTGCGAAATCCATGGCGGCGTTGCGCACGCCCAGAAGGTCTTCCGAGCCCTGGGTCTGCACGTCGATGAAGACGGCGGGCTGGCCGTTGAAGCGCGAGATCAGCGGGTCTTCCTCAAAGCCGTCATTGATCTGCGCCACATCGCCGAGCCGGACGCGAGCGCCGGTTTCTGAGGAGCGCAGGATAATGTTGGCGAACTCGTCACCGGTTTCACGGCGGGCATTGGTGCGCAGGAGAATGTCGCCGGACTGGGTGCGGATCTCACCGCCTGACAGATCCACCGAGGCGGCGCGCACGGCGTCCGCCACTTCGGTGAAGGTCAGGCCGTACTGGCGCAGCGCATTCTCGGAGACGGAAATGGAAATCTCCAGCGCGCGGACGCCGCGCAGGCGCACCGTGGAGATACCGTTCTCAGCCAGCATGTCGCGTTCGAGCCGGGAGCCTGCGTCACGCAGAACCGTTTCATCCACGGGTCCGGTCAGGGCGAAGGTCAGGATGGTCGTGATCGGCTGGGGCACGCGGATCTGGGGCTGTTCGGCATCGGCGGGCGGGAAGTCGGCGATGGCTGAGACGGCGGTTTCTACATCGTCCTTCACGACCTGCGCGTCGGCGAAATCCTGCAATTCGACCGTCACCGTGCCACGGCCTTCCGACGCGACAGACCGGACCCGGTCCACGCCTTCCAGCCCGATCACCGCCTCCTCGATGCGGCGGGTGATGGAATCCTCCACATCACCGGGCGTCGCGCCGGGATAGATCACCGCCACCTGCACCGTGCGCGGCTGCAGGGTCGGGAAGACCTCGGTCTGCATGGTGAAAGCGGTGATGGCGCCGCCCAGCAGGAACAGGATCATCAGAAGGTTCGCGGCGACGGGATTGCTCACGAACCAGGCGATAAGCCCCTTGCCGGGCCAGCCGGCATGGGCGGAAGGGGGCAGCACGGGCTCGCTCACGGACGGGCCTCGTCCGCGTTGAGGATATTGGCGCGGCGGCCGAGCGCGTTCCCGGGCACCGGCGTCAGGATGACGCCCTGTGCGAAATCGAACGGCGCCACGAAGACCTGATTGCCCTGTCGGTCAAGCACGTCGATCTCGACTTCCTCGATCTGGTCATTGCGTACGATACGGACCTGATTGAGACCCGCGAGGGCGGAGCCGGGCATCAACAGTCCGGCGTCGAGATCCGGGCCGGTTACAGTCACATCCACAAACTGACCGGGACGCAGCTGATCGGGCGAGCTTGGGGTGATGAACAGATCGATGAAGCGCGTGCGGGCGTTCAGGTCCGCCCCTTCACGCACGATCTCGCCGCTTTGCGCCTGTCCGGTTTCCGAGATGACGAGGCGGGTCCCGCGACCCACAGCGCCATCAAGGCGCGCCAGATCGGCAGGGGGGATCGGAGCGACCACTTCAAGCGCTTCAATGTCATAGACCGAGCCATAGCTCTGTCCCGCGCTGACCAGCTGACCCGTGGCGATCCGGCTTTCAATGACGCGGCCGCGGAAGGGGAAGCGGATATTGGTGCGTTCGAGATTGAGCCGGGCCTGCGCCAGGTCGGCCTGGGCGGCTTCGACCGCAGCGCGGGCGGCGGCCAGCTGCGGTTCGCGCGCCGCCAGCGGGGTAATCTCGCGTCCGGGATATTCACGCCGCCATTCGGCCTGGTTGATTTCGGCCTCCGCAGTGAGCTGATCAAGCGCGCTGCGGGCATCGGCAAGGCCAGCCTGCGCGCGGGAGACGGCGACCTGATAATCACGAGGATCAATGCGAAAGAGAATCTCGTCCGCCTCAAAGAAGGCGCCGGCGCGCACCGCATCAGACACTTCGATGACCCGGCCTCCGACTTGCGGGGACAGGCTGATGTCGGACGGCGTGGACACCGTGCCGGTCAGGGCGATCTCGATCTGGTGGTCGTGCGGGGTCGGACGCGCGATTTCCACCGGCGTTGCGGGTTGCTCGGGCGCCGCCTGACGGGGGGCGTCTCCGCCTGAGGACAGAACCGCTGTCAGGATCATCGCCAGGATGATGACCGCGATGATCGCCCCGATTTGCAGCCAGCCCACCCAGCCGTTCTTGCTGTCAGTTTGCGTGTTGTCCCGGGAGGAGGTCTGCATGCCTCATCCTTCCCCTCAATCAAGTGCCTGCCCACACGCGATTTAGCACGGCGAAGCGAAGGGGCCATCACACAATGGCGACTTTTACAGTTTTCAGGGGAACTTCTTGCAAAAAAACCCCGCCGGTGAGGGCGGGGTCTGATTTTCAGACGTCTGGACGTGCTAGCGCGAAGCGGCTTCCACGCCCGGCAGTTCAACGAGCTCGGTCTGTTCCGCGCTCGCAGGTTCCGCCTGGGCAAAGCCGAGCGCTTCGCCAATATTGGGCAGGTGGCCCGTGGCGAGGAAGGGCAGGCCGAGCGCCATCACCACCGAGATGACCAGGCCGATCAGGGCGCGGATTATGTCGGTTGTCACGTCCAGCGCGGCGTCCTTGATGCCGCGCAGCTTGGCGACCACGGAGATGGCGAGCTCCCGGCCGGCCAGCAGGCCCAGGAACACCCAGGTGGTGCTCATCGGGATGTCGTTGATCTCCTTGAAGTACATCAGGATGATGCCGAAGGCGAAGTCGACGACAGTGGCAGCGCGCACGTCCACAGTGTTGGTCTTGGACAGGACGATCTTCTGGATCTCGCCGCCGCGCGCCGCGAAGATCAGCGCATGCAGGCCCAGCATCAGCAGGGTGGAGAAGATCAGAAGGCCGATCGAGAAGGTGACAGTGACGTCGCCGCTGACCGGATCGACCACGGTTTCACGCGGCAGGTAGACGAAGATGTTCGCCAGATCCTGCATCAGCCATTGCGACCACAAAAAGCCCGTGGACAGCCATTGCAGCACATACCAGGTGTTGAAGCGGTGCGTGGCGAGGGCGACCACGGCGCTGGCGACGATGACGATGCCGGTGGCGACCCAGTTGGCCTGCGACAGGTCCGGCAGGACCGGGCCATTGACCAGCAGGTAGACCAGAAGCGCGGTCAGGCCGCCCACCATCGGGATGTGCCAGTTGGGCGTGCCGTGGTCTTCCACATCCGTGTTGAACACCCAGGTCTCGAACATGCGCGAGATCAAGATGAACAGCACCATGCCCGCGCCAAAGGCGACCAGATAACCGATCACCGATTTGATCATCATGCTGCCCAGCACGCCTGCGGTGGCCGAGCCGCCGGTCAGGGTGAAGATGGTGAGCACGAGGAAGGTGGTGGAGACCGGGATGCCGAAGCGCGTGAGGATCAGGAGAACCAGCGGCGGCAGCACATGCCACCAGTGAATGCCCGTCTCGGGATAGGGAATGCGGTTCAGGCGCCCGAAGGCGATGTCACCGTCATTGCCGAAATACCCGTAGAGCATGACAGCGACGATGATGCCGGCCGCGAAGGCCCACAGCACCACCCAGTGTCGTTTGGAGTTGGAGGCCAGGAACGTCCCCAGAGTCTGGATGACGTCGTTCGCAACGATCGCATAGGCGGCGAACATAAAGCCTATCAGGCCAAAGAGCGGAACGCCGAAAATGCCCAGCTGCCCAAGATCCGCCATGAGATCATATCCTGTTTGTTAGGCCTCTGACGGAGCGTGTTTGCCCGTCGTGCGCCTCCCGATAGCAAGGGCGGAGCGAAGCGGGAAGTCAAAGGAACGGTTAAAGCCGCCTTTTTCAAAATTCTGTCACATCAAGACCCCTCGGAACAGGTTTGAGGTGCTCGCCTAAGCTGTCTCGCGCTCGTGTGTAACATTATGTGTACCGTCTGGACGGTTTGCCTCTTGTAAAACCGTCCAGACGGTATAGATGCAGTGCAGCAAGCCCGGATCTTTTGCATGGAGCGTCGTTTGAAACCCGAAGACACCCAGAATGCTGCAGCTGAGAAAGTCAGCACGTCCGATCTGATTCTGGATGCGGCCGAGCGTGTGGTCGCGCGCGACGGCGCACACCTGACGATTGACGCCGTGGTGAAGGAAAGCGGGTTTTCCAAGGGCGGCGTGCTTTACAATTTTCCGTCCAAGACCGCGCTCATCGAAGGGATGATCGCGCGGATGACGGGGCGGTTCCTGGAGCGCCACAAGGCGGCCAAGGCCGCCGCTCAAGCGGATGGCGCCCCGATGCTTCGCGCCATGTTTCGCGCTTTCTTTGATGACAAGGCGGTGGACAGGCAGGTCTATATGGGCCTTCTCGCCGCTCTGGCTGAAAACCCGGAAATGATCGAGCCGGTCCGCACCATCCACATGCAGATTCGCGATGAAGTGCTCACCCAGGCGCCCAATGCCGATATCGCCCGCATCGCGATGCTGGCCGCAGACGGCCTGCACTTCGCTGAAATCCTGGGTCTTGAATGTTTTTCGCCCGATGAGCGCAGCGCCATAGAAGCCCGCCTTATCGCCCTCGTGACGGAGTCTCCCCAATGATCGCCCGTACAGTTCTCCTCGCTGCATGCGCCATGGGCGTTCTTGCGGCCTGTTCTCCCGCCGAGCCCGAAGAGCAGGCGCCGCCGCGCGCCGCCCGGATTGAAGCTGTTGAGGCGGCGGCCACTTCCAACCAGCGCGAGTTCGTGGGGCGCGTCGAGGCGCGCCTGACGGTGGACCTGTCCTTCCAGGTGGGCGGGCGGCTGGCGGAATTCCCGGTCTCCGAAGGCGAGCTGATCGAGCAGGGCGCGGTTGTCGCCCGGCTTGAGACCCAGGATTTTGAGCGCGCCCGGCGCGAGGCTCAGGTCCAGCTTCAGCAGGCCCGGCAGAATCTCGACCGTCAGAGCACGCTCAATGAGCGCGGCATTGCGTCAGACGCCGCGCTGGAAGACGCCCAGACGGCGTATGACCTGCGCGCCGTCGCGCTCGACAATGCGCGCCAGAACCTCGAATACGCGACCATTACCGCGCCGTTTGACGGGCTGATCAGCCGCCGTCTGGTGGACAATTACACGACGGTCTCGCCGGGCCAGCCGGTGGTGCGCATTCAGGACATCAGCGAGTTGCGGGTCGCCATTCAGGTGCCTGAAAGCCTGATCGCCCAGGTCGACCGGGAAGACAAACCCGAGATGATCGCGCGCTTCCCTTTCCTGCCTGACCAGACCTTCACGCTTGAGTATCGCGAGCTGGTGGCGGAACCCGATCAGGCGTCCCAGACCTATACGGCGCTCTTTGCTCTGCCCGAGGAGCTGCCAGCGAACATCCTGCCGGGCATGACCGCCTCGGTGACGGTGAACCTGCCTCAGACAATGAATGCGCAGCAGGGCGTCGTTGCGCCGCTGTCTGCGCTCAGCTCGAATCCGGACGGATCCTTCTCGGTCTGGATCTATGATGAGCAGACTGGCGCGGTCAGCCGTCGTGATGTGCTGGCCGGCCCGATCGAGGGCGGCGAGGTGGTCATCCATTCCGGTCTCGAACCGGGCGAGGAGATCGTCACAGCCGGCGTTACGGCTCTTCATGAGGGCATGCTGGTGCGCCCCATCAATTCCGGCAATCGCTGACTGATCCGGTCCGGGAGCGACATCCATGAGCGCGAGCACACAGTCTGACGCGAGCGGCAAGTTCAATCTGGCCCGCCTGTCCATCGAGCGTCCGGTCCTGACCTGGCTGGTGATCCTGTTCTGCCTGTTTGGCGGGATACAGGGCTTCACTTCGGTCGGTCGTCTGGAGGACCCTGCCTTCACCATCAAGGAAGCCATTGTGGTGACGCCCTATCCGGGCGCCACAGCGGAAGAGGTGGAGGACGAAGTCACCGAACGGCTGGAAACCGCGATCCAGCAGATGAGCCAGCTTGACGAGGTGTTCTCCGAAAGCTCGCCCGGGGTCAGCGAAATCCATGTGCGCATGCGCGACGAGTTTGACGGCGCCGAGCTGCCCCAGATCTGGGACGAGTTGCGCAAACGCATCCGCGACGCCGCCAGCACGCTGCCGCCGGGCGTCCAGGATTCTGTGGTGCTCGATGATTTCGGCGATGTGTACGGCATTCTCTATGCGGTCGTGGCGCCGGGCTATTCGGACCGGGAAATCCGAGATATCTCCGATGATCTGCGGCGCGAGCTTCTGGTCGTGGACGGTGTCTCCAAAGTGCAGGTCTCAGGCGTTCCAGAAGAGCGCATCTATATCGAGATTTCCCAGGAAGACCTGGCGCGCCTGGGCCTGCCCGTCGAGGCCGTGCTCTCCACGCTCTCCAACGAAAACGCGGTGGTCTCCGCTGGCGAGGCGCCGTCGGGCGACCGCTTGTTGCGGATCGAGATGCCCCAGTCCATTGGCGGGGTGGAATCGATCGAAAATCTGTTGATCTCGCCGCGCGATGCGGGCCAGACCCTGCGCCTGTCTGACATCGCCACGGTTACCCGTGCGCCTGTCGAGCGGGCGGACAACTATATCTACCACAATGGCGAGCGCTCCTTCACGCTGGGCGTGTCGGGCCTGGCGGACGCCAATATCGTGGATGTGGGCGAAGCGGTGGAAGCGCGGCTTGCGGAGCTGGAGCAGGACCTGCCGGTCGGCGTCGAGCTCAAGCCGATCTACGAACAGCACACCGTGGTGGCCCAGGCGACAAACGGCTTCCTCGTCAATCTCGCCATGTCGGTCGGCATCGTCATCGGCGTCTTGTGCCTGTTCATGGGCTGGCGCGCGGGCGTGACAGTGGGCGTCGTGCTGCTGCTGACCGTGCTGGGCACGCTGTTCTTCATGAACGCCTTTGACATCACCATGCAGCGCATCTCGCTGGGCGCTCTCATCATCGCCATGGGCATGCTGGTCGATAACGCCATTGTGGTCACCGAAGGCATCCAGGTCTCTGTCCAGCGCGGCGAGGATCGGATGAAAGCGGCCGAGGACGCCGTCTCCTCCACCGAATGGCCGCTTCTGGGAGCCACGATCATTGGCATCATGGCGTTCTCGGGGATTGGCCTGTCGCCGGACTCGACCGGCGAGTTCCTGTTCTCCCTGTTCGCGGTGATCGGCATTTCCCTGATGCTCAGCTGGGTGCTCGCCATCACGGTCGCGCCGATGATCGCCTATCACTTGTTCAAGGGTGAAAAGGCGGATCCGGACGCTGACCCTCATGACCGGGGCATGTATGGCGCCTATCGCAACATGCTGATCCTGGCGCTCAAGCACCGCATTCTCACGGTCGCAGCCCTGGTGGTGATCTTCATCGCGTCGATCATGGGCTTTGGCTCGGTGCGTCAGGCGTTCTTCCCCAACTCCAACACGCCCATGTTCTATGTGAACATGACCATGCCGCAGGGCGCAGACATTCTGGACACGGATGCAGTGGTCCGCGATGTGGCGCGTTTCGCCGGCGAGCAGGAGCATGCCCGATCGGTGGACGCCTTTGTGGGCCGCGGCGCGACGCGCTTCATGCTGACCTATGCGAGCGAGCAGCCGAACCCGGCCTATGGCCAGCTGATCGTGCAGACGAGAGAGCTGGACGAGATCCCGCCGCTGGCGGACGCCATCATGGACTATATCACCAACACCTATCCCCAGCTTGAGGCCCGGTCCGAGCGCATCGTTTTCGGGCCGCCATCAGGCGCGCAGCTTGAAGCACGCTTCATGGGGCCGGACGCCGAGGTGCTGCGCACGCTGGCTGATGAAGCCATGCGACGGCTCAACGAGGCGGGCGAGTTCCGCGACCTGCGCACCGACTGGCGCAATCGCGAACTGGTGCTGGTCCCGCAAATCCTGCCCGAGCGCGCCCGCACCATTGGCGTGACGCGCGGCGATGTCGCCGAGGCTCTCAGCTACGCCACCTCCGGCTCGCGCGTGGGCGTTTTCCGGGAAGGGGACCTTCTGATCCCGATCATTGCGCGTGCGCCCGAAGCCGAACGCGCCACGCCGGACAGCCTGACCGACCGTCTGATCTGGAGCCCGTCCCAGAACGCCTATGTGCCGATCAGCCAGGTTGTCAGCGGGTTCGAGCTTGAGGCCCATGAAAGCCTGATCCAGCGTCGCAACCGCGTGCGCACCCTGACGGTGCAGGGCAATCCGGGTTCGGAAGACACCACAGCGGCCTCGGCTTTCCCGCGCTTTGCTGAAATCGTCACCCAGATCGAGCTGCCCCATGGCTATTCGCTGGAATGGGGCGGGGAGCATGAAGCCTCCAGCGAGGCTAATGAATCCCTTGGGGGCGTTCTGCCGCTCAGCTTCCTGGTGATGCTGGTGACAAGCTTCCTGTTGTTCCAGAGCGTGCGTCAGCCGCTGATCATCTGGCTGATCGTGCCGATGTCGATTTGCGGGGTGTCCATGGGACTGCTGGCCACCAATGTGGCCTTCTCCTTCACCGCGCTTCTGGGCCTGTTGTCGCTGTCGGGCATGCTGATCAAGAACGCCATTGTCCTGGTGGACGAGGTGGATCAGCGCATCAATAAGGGTCAGCCGCGTTTTGACTCCCTGGTGAAAGGCTCGGTCAGTCGTTTGCGGCCGGTGCTGCTGGCGGCGGGCACGACGATCCTGGGCATGACGCCGCTGATCTTTGACGCCTTCTTCCAGGGCATGGCGGTGACCATCATCTGCGGCCTGGCCTTTGCGACGGTGCTGACGATGATCGCGACGCCGGTCTTCTACGCCCTGTTCTTCCGCATCAAGTCGGACGAAGTGGCGGACAAGCCTGCCGTCGCCTAGCTGGCGAAAGGTGGTTTCTGACGAGGCTTGGGCGCGTCGAAGGCGCGCTCGATCGCCTTGCCGGGATAGATCAGCGAGAGGGTCGAGCCGAGCGTGTAGTACGAGCGCAGGAAGCGGAAGCCCATATAGAGCGGCAGGATCGGGATGAGATCGAGCCGTCTCCACAAGATCAGCACGAACAGCGCCAGCACAAAGGGCATGCCCATGATCACCGCGATCACCGTGGCGAAGCCCGGGTGGCCGTAAACGCCGCCGAACAGGAAGAAGACCACAAAGCCGTAGATCAGGAGCGGGGTCATCATCGCCCGCCGCGCGCCGTTCAAAAGGGTGAAGGGCAGGGAGACATTGCCGATCACCGAGCCGTGGCGGAACAGCACGTCGCGATTGTGCGCCGTCACGTGATAGAGCGAACGGAACCAGCGCGTGCGTTGCTCGCGCAGGAAGGCGAGGGAATCCGGCGTCTCGGTGTAGAATTTCGCCTTGGGGTCCGCGACCATGCGATAGCCCAGCGACGCCATGCGCAAGGTGATGTCGGTGTCCTCGCCATTCATGCCTTCGGTGAAACCGCCCGCCTCATCCAGCGCGGTCTTGCGATAGATCACGAACATGCCGGGCAGGCCGAACACGCCGCCAAAGGCGCCGAAGCCCACCTGAACAAACCCATGGCGGAGCAACACTTCGATGGCGCGGACTTTGGACAGCAGGCCTTCGCCTTCATGAGGCAGGGGCAGGCCGCCGACCCCGCCCACGGCGTTAGTGGCGAAATGGCGCATCCCGATCCGCAGGGCGTCGCGCCCGATCACCGTGTCAGCGTCAATGCGCACCACAAAGCTCTCATCAATCAGATCAAGGCCGCGATTGAGCGCCCGGGCCTTGCCCGGAATCGTGCTGGCGTCCACGCGCCAGCCGGCGAGATGCTCGCATTTCGCCAGCGTGTTCTCCGCTAGCTGGGCGGTGTCGTCGCTGGAGCAGTTCTCCATCACGATCACCCGAACATCACCTTTATAGCGCGCCGCGGCGGCGTCCACGGCCAGCAAGGTCTCGCGGATCTGGTGGGCCTCGTTGTGAGCCGGGATCATGACGGCGACCGGCGGGGCGAAGGCGCGACGGCGTGAGAGCTGGTTCCGGATCCAGCCAATAAGCGCCAGTTGAACGCCCATGACCTGCTGGGCCAGGAACACGCCCGGCCCCATGCCGCCCAGCAGCGCGATCGAGCGCAGATATTCCGCTTCGGGCGCATAGACCGTGGACACCAGAACCGCGATCAGGGCGGCGATGGCCCCGGTTACGAACAGAATGGCGTACTCATGCAGCTTGCCGCCGCGCAGCACCGGCGTGCCTGACGAGATGGGAAGGCGCGCCTGACTGATCAGCGTGTGCGGGAAGATGGCCAGCCCGGCCATGCCGACCAGGAATTGCTGGAAGTGAACCGGCCAGACAGCGCTGGCCCATCGCCAGCTGGCCCAGGCGGCAAGGTCCACCAGGATGCAGGCGATCGCGAACTTCACGATGAAGCTGAAGGCGAGCACGGTGCGCTTTCCAAACGTGCCGTGAGCGAACACCGCATAGGTCAGAAAGAAACTCAGAAGGAAGGTGCGGACCGGCAGGACCGCATTCATCCGGTCAGCCGTAAAGCCGACAAAATCCCGCGGTATCGCCAGATCCAGTGTGGCGCGCGCCAGTTCGGGCAGCGCCAGTAGGATGATCGCGAGGAAGGTGAAAGTGACGAGCGCGACGTCCTGAACCCATCTCGGGCGGGCGACAGAGACGCCAACCGGAGCGGAATCCACAGACCGAAAAAAATCCGCCGTACGACCCTGACCGTCGAGGCGTGGTTTCAGACTGTCCCGTTTCTGAACAGAATCCGCAACGGCGTCAGCGGCATAAGGATTGCCTGACTTCGGTCTAACCGTCTGGTCTGTGTCCTTGAGCATGGGCGAGACGCCTTACCGCTTCATGACGCGTTCAGGTTCGCCCGCGTACTGGATTAAATGTCAGGTTTAACGAAGCATTAAAGCTTGGTTTCCGGAAGGGCAATTCCATCTCGCGTTCGGGATGGATCAGGGGTGACACGATGAATGACTACATGCGCATCTGCTGCTGTACGCTTGGACTGGCTGCGGCCACGACCGGGCTAGCGCACGCTGAAGGTCGTTTCGAACTTCAATCCACGAACATGCTGATCCGCGCTGATCCGTTCTCGGCGGATGAAGAGCTGACCGCGCTGGGCGCGGGGGTGTTCGATCTTGAGACAGGTTGGGATTCCAACACCTGGGTGCGTCGTGTCCAGCCGCTCTCCGGCCGTCAGGTCCTGCGCTTTGAAGGGCAGCTTCGCCTGCGGGGATACTCGGATCGCGATGAACTCAACTCGGTGCTGGTCACGCCGCGGGTCCAGTACTGGAACACCACCGCTGACAACAAACTCCAGCTTCGCCTGTCGGCGGGCTATAGCGCGATGAGCCGGGATGGCGATGCCCACTGGACCCGTCCTGAAGCGGAAGCCCAGCTGCGCTACCGCCCCGAGGGTGGTCGTGCGCTGGAGACGGTGTTCCGCATCCGCGCCAATGCCTACGACTTTGAACGCGCCAATCTTCAGGGGCTGGATTCCGAACGGGTTCGCATAGGCGTCGAGCAATTCTTCCGGCCGATGGATGAAGCGCTGCAAGTGCGCCTGTCCGCCTATTTCGAGCAAGCGGATGCGGATGAAGACCGCTTCTCCTTTGATGAAACGCGCCTGCGCGGCGAGGTCATCTGGAATATTGATGAGGCCAGCTCGGTCGCGCTGCTCGCGGACTTCCGTGACCGCGAGTACGACGCGGCTTTCTCGGCCCAGGAGCCCTTCGCGCGCGAGGACGAGCGCTTCGAGATCGAGGCGCGCTATGAGCGCAAGCTGACCGAGCACGTGAATGCCTTTGTGGCGGCGGGCTATCTCGACAACAGCTCCAATATTCAGGCCCGTGACTATGACGGCGCGACGTTCCGCGCCGGATTTTCGCTCAGGCTCTGAGCTGGACGACACACACGCGCGCAAGCGCAACGGATTCACTGGGTGATCACGCCTTCCGGGCGGGTCAGGCTTTCAGGATCGCGCATATGGCTGACGATCTTGAAGCGGGGTTGATACGGATATGAAGACGAACCGCGAGTACAAACGCCGCTTCCCCTGGTTCTCCGCTTCGCTGGGAGTGATCGCGCTCGCCAGCGTCGCGACCCTGTTCGTATCCGGACAGCTCAATGCCGGGCATGGCGAGTTCGGCCTGTTCGTGCGTCAGGTCTTTGACCGGCTGACGACGGCGCAGGCGGCGCTGGGGCGTGACGGCCTCTATGAAGTTAGCTTTGCGGATGCCGGTCATGAAGATGGCCTGGTGGTCTCCGGTTACCCCTCCTATGCGTCAGCGACCCTGCCGCTGGTCCGCGACCAGAAAACCCGCGCCCTGCGTCTGGTGCTCAATGGCCGTCAGGATGTCAGCAATGAGGCGGTGACCGCCCTGCGCGTCACGGTGAATGGCCGCCGGGTGATGGAGCGCGTGCTCGCCCCCGGACAACGCGATTTCAACTGGGTGTTCGATCTGACCGATCAGCTGGATGGCTCCACCGAGGCGCGTGTCGGCGTTCAGCTGGCGGGCGATGTATCCGCCGAGGTTTGCCATTCGGACCGCTCCATGGGCGCCGTGCTGAGCCTGGATCCCAATTCCGGCGTCGAGATCGAGCTGGATGGGCCACTGACCTCGGTGCGCGACGTTCTGGCCCTGACCCCGCGTCATGTGGTGATCGCCCTGGATGACGGGGATGACTGGTTCGAGATTGCGACCCGGCTGGGTGCGCGTCTCAACCGCAACGGCTTTGTCGTGACCATGATGGATATCGCGGACGCGCCGTTGGCGGTCGAAGCGGGTCTGGAAGGCGTGATCCTGGCCGCATCGCGGGAGAATCTGCAACGCGCCGGGTTCCAGCCTGTGGGCGATGGCGCCCCGGCGGGCGCGAGTCTGTGGCGTCGGGCTGGCGCGACCATGGTCGCTGTCACCGATCCCGAGCGCATCGACACTATCCGCTTTCTGACGAGCGAGCTGTCCACCATCGCCCGCGGGGTCTCTGTTGATCCGGTGCAGTTCCTGTCCACGCAGGGCCCCGCCGTGCTGACCCTTGAGGCGCTGGGTGTGGACACCAGCATGCAACAGGTCTCTGACCGTCGCGAATGGCGCTTTGACTATGAGCTGGCGAACGCGCCCCATGGCCGCGTCGCCGATGGCGTCGGCCTTGATTTCCGCCTGCCCGATGGTCCGTCGGGCGTGACCACCGTGGCCCATGTGGCGCTGAACGGTCAGCTGATCGACTCCCGTCGTCTCGCTGGCGCCGGTCAGGTGCGCTATCGCGTCGACCTGCCGGCTCAGGGCCAGGGGCTGACGAACGAGATCGCCGTGGCGCTGCAGCGTCAGCGCGATGATGGCGGCTGCGAGATTTCCCAGCAGCGCTATCCCGTGCAGCTGTCCAGCGACAGTGCGCTGTTGTTTGACGGCGCCCGGAACGAGCGAGGCTTCACGGCCTTGCCGCAGAGCTTCGCCAACGGCCTGGAAGTGCGTCTGCCGGACATGATGAGCGCCCAGCAGCGTCTGGTGATGGCGCGTGTGGCGGCTGAAACGCTGGCCCTGTTTGCGCCGGCTGATACGGTTCTGAGCTATCGCTTCGTGCCGACCGACAATGGTCGCTCCGAGCCGGTGGGCCGCCCCTTCCTGGCGATCAATAACGCGCCCGCAAACGTGCAATCGCCCCTTCGGGTCTATGCCGACCGGCTGGTGATGCAGGCGGGAGAGGGCATGGATGTGGATGTGCGCGCCCTGTCTGACCTGACCTTGTTGCAGGTGTCACGCGCCGAGCTGTCACCCGCCGAGCTCAATGGCGCTCCGGTCTATGTGCCCGGTCTCGTCGTGCACGCCATTGATGATGCGCCCTCCATGTTGGGCGCCTATCTGGGCCAGGGGACGACGGCGATCATCCATGCGGATGGTGTCGCGATGACCCCGGGCGCACAAGGCGCGCCTAACGTGTTGGGCTTCGAATAATCCATTTCACTCTATGTTAAGACCTTCGCAAGGTCGGTGCGCTCTGGTGTCAGTCTAAATGACTTAGGGACCGGGGTGATTCGCCTCGGCTGGGATGTATGCAGCTGGCCACCGCAGATGCTGTTCAACCCCGTGACGGGGAGGCGGCGTTTATCCTGCAATTGCGCCCGCCGGAGACGGCGCACGCGGACGCGCTGGCGCATGAGCTTGAGCGCTTCACGTCTCTGTATCTGGAGCGCGCGACAGCCGAGCATGTGCGGTTTACGCCACTGGGCGCTCTGACCTGGGCGCTGTGTGCGCCGTCAGAGAGCGTGGAGGAAGTGGACGCCGCCTGTGACGCGCTTGCACTGACCCTGTTCGGCGACCCGGCCAGCCCGGCCGTGCATCTCGCCCGTCAGCCGGACCATCCCCGTCAGGAAGATTTCCGCATCCAGAACCAGTCTCTCTCTGAAGAAGAGGGTGAATCGGTCATGGCCGACCTTGAAGAGCATGAATGGGACTTCGCCATGAGTTCCGATGCTGACGAGGACCCGGAGATCGAACTGGAGCCGGAGGCGGAAGCGGAGACGAGCGCCGAGGCGCCCGACCCGCTCGCGGCGCTGGATGAGGACGAGGATTCCATCGACCTCGATGATTTCGTGCCCCCGGCTGAAGAGCAGGATGACTGGGAGCTTGAGCGTCCGCTCGCCGATGAAGTCGTCATGGTTGTGGAAGACGAGCCGGTTGGCGATGTGTCGGCCGAAGACCTGATGGAAGCGCTGGGCGAGGATGACAGCGCCTGGGAAGCGTCCGAGACCCTTGATGCGCCTGACGAGCCCCACGAGGAGGAGGTAGACGCCTTCCTCGACGCGGAGGGTCAGGCCGAACCGCAAACAGAACAGGCTGACGACGATCTGGATCTCGATATCGGGTTTGAAAGCGATGCCGAAATTGATGTCGATTTAGAAGCCGAAGCCGAAGCCGAAGCCGAAGCCGAAGCCGAAGCCGAAGCCGAGGACGCGGTTCTCGCTGACGAGGCGGAGCCTGCGGACGCGTTTGCAGACCCCGTTGATCCGGAAGCTGAGCCCGAGCCTGAGCTTGAGACGTTCGATCTGGACGCCGAGGACTCGCGTCCCGCACAGCCGGGCATCTGGGATGAGGGTGTGGATACGGTCGATATCGACGATATCGCGGCGTCTGCCCTGCATGAGACGCGGCTGGGCAGCAATCTCGATGTCGCCGCTGAGCTGAATGCATTCCGCGAGGAAATGCGCGCCATCGCCCGCTCCATCCCATCCGGCGGTCTGGATCATACGCTGTCTGAATTCCGGTCGAGCCTTGAATCGCTGTCCGGTGAGCTGGGCCAGCGCGTGGATGGCGCGGCGCAGCGGATTGAAGCGGCGGTGGGCCAGCTTGATGTGGACCGCTATGATGCGGCCAGCCATCGTGTGGAAAGTGCGGCGGCGCTGATGGAAACGAGCATCCAGGAAGCGCTTGAGGCGCTGCGGCGGGCGGGCTCGGCCATGGCCTCGCCCACGGCGTCGGACATGTTCGAGGCGCAAGAGCAGGATTCGCTCTAGTCCGAACCTTTCCGCTTGTTAATGAACATCGCGTAATGTTAGGATTCCGTCGTATTCGCCGGGGAGGGCGCTATGCGACTGGTTTTGGTTATGCTCGGTGTGGGCGTTTTGAGCCTTGGATTTGCGGGCCTCGCGACGTCGGGTCTGTCAGTGGGGCTCTGCAAGGCGCAGACGGAAGAGGCCATTCGCTTTGTCGAACGGTTCCTGGACAGCGCGCCTGACGGGTTTGACGCCGCTCCGATGCGTCGCGGCTGATCAGCTATGACGGGGCGGCCGGGGGATGAACGCCGGCGTGCGCGCCCGGTAAGCTTCATACTCGGGCCTGCGTGACTGAATATCAGCCTCCTGAAGGCTGATCCCGGACAACTTCAAGAGCGTGAAGGTGACAAAGACCGGAGCGGGCAGCGCCAGCGCGCCCCAGCCGGTCTCAGCGGCGATCAGCCAGAGCCCCCACCAGACACACGCTTCCCCGAAATAATTGGGATGGCGGCTCCACGCCCACAGCCCGGCATCCAACACCCGGCCTTCATTGCCCGGCTCGTGCCGGAACCGGCGCAGCTGGTGATCCGCAACCGTCTCAAACCCGATCCCGAACACTGCCAGCAGCGCGCCGAACGCGGCGACCGGCCCCAGCCCGGCATCGGCGCCAAAGGCCTGGCCAAACTGCACCGGCAGGCTGGTCAGCCAGAGCAGGGCCGCTTGCGGCAGGAAGATGAACAGCAAGGTGGTGCGGGCATAGCTCCAGCCTCGCTTCTGACGCACATCGCTGAGCAGTTTTACATAGCGCCGGTCCGCGCCCTCCGCGCGCCAGCGCAGAAACAGATGCGTCGCCAGCCGCACTCCCCAGAGCAGAACCAGTCCGAGGATGAGCGTGTGTCGCCATGTCGCGCCCGCCGTCATCGCATGCCCGATCAGGGCGATCAGCACGATGCCGAGCGCCCAGAAGGCGTCAACAAAGCTGGGATCCCGGTTCAGCTGAGCGATCAGCCAAAGGGCTGAAAACAATAAAAGAACAGCTTCGAGATTAAGGGTTGAGAGGGCCAGTAGGCTCATGGCGACGAAAAGGCTCCATCTGTCCGGAGAGGAGATTGCGACCTGTGCTCAACGCGGGCCGGGTCATACAATCAGATGCGTCTGCTGAGCGGAAGGCTTGTCAGCGGAGCCGAAGATTTCAATTATCAAAACTGGAAACTTATTGATCTGACAGGGAGGCGTCCTGATGGTCGCCGAAACGGATATGGCCGAACTTGAGCTGGCCGAACTCAGAGGGCGGGCGGACGAAGTCGCAACGCTGATGAAGATCCTGGCTCATCCGGGCCGCTTGCTTGTGGCGTGTGAGCTGATGGAAGGGGAGTGCTCGGTCTCCGAAATCGAATCCCGCACCGGCGTGCGCCAACCCAACCTGTCGCGGGATCTGGCGCGCATGCGTGACGCCGGCCTTGTCGCGCCGCGTCGCGACGCCAAGCATGTCTATTACAGCCTCGCTGACGAGCGGATCCAGAAGCTGGTGTCGGCGCTTTGTATCGCGTTTGGTCCCAAGGGCTCCATGGGGAGCGAACAGTGATGACGATGTCTTCGAAATCTCAGAACCCGGCAGTCAAAGCCTTCTTTGATCCTGACACGTTCACAATCAGCTACGTGGTCTCCGATCCGGCGACCCGCAAAGCGGCCATTATCGATTCCGTGCTCGATTATGACCCCAAATCGGGCCGGACCAGCCGCAAGAGCGCGGACGCCATCATCGCCTATGTCTCCGAGCAGGGGCTGGATGTGGACTGGGTGCTGGAAACCCATGTCCATGCCGACCATCTGTCCGCTGCCCCCTATCTCAAAGAGAAGCTGGGCGGGCAGCTCGCCATCGGCGCCAATATCCGCACCGTGCAGGATGTGTTCGGCAAGGTGTTCAACGCCGGCAGTGAGTTCCAGCGCGACGGCTCCCAGTTCGACCATCTGTTTGAGGATGACGAGCGCTTCATGATCGGCGAGCTGGAAGCGCGCACCCTGCACACGCCCGGCCATACGCCAGCCTGCATGACCTATGTGATCGGGGATGCCGCCTTTGTGGGCGACACCCTGTTCATGCCCGATTTCGGCACTGCGCGGTGCGATTTCCCGGGGGGTGATGCGCGCATGCTCTATCGCTCCATTCACAAGATCTTCGCCCTGCCCGACGAGACCCGCCTGTTCATGTGCCATGACTACAAGGCGCCGGGACGCGATGAGTATGCCTGGGAAACCACGGTGGCCGACGAGCGCGCCAGCAATATCCATGTGGGCGGCGGTATTGATGAGGACAGTTTCGTGGCGATGCGCGAGCGCCGTGACGCCACCCTGGACATGCCCAATCTGATCCTGCCCAGCGTGCAGGTGAACATGCGCGCTGGCGAGTTGCCGCCCGCCGAGGATAATGGCGTGCGTTATCTGAAGATCCCCTTCGACGCGCTTTAGGAGAGCTCCCGATGCCGTTGGCCCAGGTCAGCCCTTACTTCTACATCTCCGGCCAGATTGCGGTTGAGGACGTGAAGCGGCTCGCCGATCAGGGGTTCGTTGCGCTCATCAATAACCGCCCGGACGGCGAAGCGCCCGACCAGCCTGATTCGATGGATATCGAGGCGGCGGCCTGGGAGGCTGGGCTTGAGTATCTTCATGCGCCCATGCACGGGGCGGAGATTGCGCTGGCGGATGTGGAGCGCATTCACGCCCTGACGGCGCAGGCCACGGGCAAGGTGCTGGGCTTCTGCCGGTCCGGCGCGCGCTCCATGCTGGGCTGGGCGCTGGCGCAGTCCGAGGACCTGCCTTCGGACGAGATTCTCGCCCTGGCCCGCGGCGCCGGACATGATCTGTCACAATGGCGCAGCGTCTTTGACGCCCGATACGCAGCCCGCGGGTAAATCCGGTCGGATTTCGCCTGTGACCGTCCGTGTCACTCAAATTTCACAAAACCAGAAATCGAATGGGCATTCGCGCCACACTCGATCCATTCGACTGCCATGGCACGCGAATCCGAACCTGTCGCGGGTCATGGATGCGCCTGGATTTGCGCTCCTGAACAGGGCGGAGAGCCATGTCATGGCTTCGTCACGTATCTGAAAACCCCGCGTTACATTCTTGCTGTCTGTTCACGCCCCGAGCGACCGCCTGCGCCATTGGCCAGTGCGGCGTGCCTGAAGTGTTGCGCCACTCAAAGTCCCTCGGGGGGTTCTCTGATGAAAGTCCAAATGTCCAAGATCAAGCTGCTGCTGGCGGGCGTGTCCATCGCCGTAATCGCCGCGTGCTCGGATTCGTCCATTTCTTCGCCCGGTGAAGGCCAGCTGCCGACGCCGCCGGCTCCGACCAATCCGACCCCGCCGACCCCGCCGTCTGCTGCGGTTGACGCGCGTCCGGCTGGCGGATGCCCCACGGGCTTCTCCTCCCTGACCCAGACCCTGGGCAGCGTCGAGCTGACGGCGTGTCAGACCTCCGGCACCCTGCTGGCTGACACCACCCTGCCGGGCGCATCCGTGACCAATGGTCAGGGCGCGATCTACTTCCTGAACGGCCAGGTTGCTGTCGGCACCGACGCAGGCGGCGACGCAGCCAACCCGCTGACCGGTTCCACCTCCGCCACCCTGACCATCGGCGCAGGCGCCTATGTGGTTGGCGGCACGACCGCTGACTACCTCACCGTGGCGCGCGGCTCGCAGCTGATCGTGGACGGCGCTCAGTTCAACCCGGTCATCTTCACGTCGTCTGACGATCTGGAAGCGACCCTCTCCAACAATCCGCGCGGCTTCAACGACGGCTCGAACGCGGAATGGGGCGGCATCATCATCAACGGTCGCGCACCGATCAACGCGTGTGACGATCCGGCCGCTATCGGCGGCGCAGCCGATTGCGAAAAGGCCGGCGAAGGCAATTCGGGTCTGTTTGGCGGCAATGACGCTGCGGACAACTCCGGTCGTCTGAACTACATGCAGGTTCGCTTTGCGGGCGCGGAAGTGACCGCGGACAACGAGTTGAACGGCATCGCCTTCCAGGGCGTCGGCAACGGCACCGAAGTCGACTACGTCCAGGTCCACAACAACTTTGACGACGGCGTCGAGTTCTTCGGCGGTACGGTCAACGTCAAGCACATGGTTCTGACCCAGATCGGCGACGACTCCATGGATTACACCGATGGCTGGACCGGCAACGCCCAGTTCGTTCTGGTGCAGCAAGGCGCGCTTGATGGTTCGCGCTCTGGCGACAACGGCTTCGAGTTCGACAACTTTGAAGACAATGACGACCGTGAGCCGCGCTCCAACCCGACCATTTCCAACTTCACCCTGATCGGCACCCAGGACACGGGCATGCTGATCCGTGAAGGCACGGCGGGCGACTTCCTGAATGGCGTCGTCACCGGCTTCCAGGACGAGTGCCTGCACATCGATGACAGCTCGACCCAATCTCAGGCCGCCGCTGGCGCGCTGACGCTGAACTCGACCCTGTTCTCCTGTGACACCGCGTTTGCTGATGAAGAACTGCCGGCCTTCGTGCACGCAGACTTCTTCAATGGCGTGGCGCCGTTCACCGCCAACCAGAACAATGTGCAAGCCGCATCCACGCTGGTGGGCACCTTCTTCCCGGGCGCCAACGAGCAGGCCGTCACCGCGCTGAACCCGACCTCCGCTTCGGTCGTGGACGCCGGTCGTCGCGCCTTCTTTGACAGCGTGAACTATGTCGGCGCCTTCTCGCCGAGCGAATCGGCTGGCAACAGCTGGGCCACCGGCTGGACCTTCGGCCTGTTCCCGGAAGTGACCTCCTGCCCAACCGGCACCGTGGCCTCTGGCGAAACCATCGGCAGCCAGTTCGTGTGCCGCATCACCGGCACCGTGGACCGTGACGTTCGCCTGGTCGCCGGCCCGCTCTACGAACTCGTGGGCGCTGTGTTTGTCGGCATCGATGCCGGCCCTGACGCCGCCAACCCGAGCGCGAATGCACTGGAAGCGACCCTGACGATCGATCCGGGCGTGACGATCTTCGGCCGTTCGACCGCTGACTACCTTGTGGTGTCCCGCGGCTCGCAACTGCAATCGAACGGTTCGCGCGGCGCTCCGGTCATCATGACCTCGCGTGCAGACATCCTGGCGGCCGCTGCGGGCAACACCCGCGGTTACAACACCGGCAACAACGCCGAGTGGGGCGGCCTGATCATCAATGGTCGCGCACCGATCAACGCCTGTGACGATCCGGCGGCCATCGGCGGCACCGTGGATTGTGAAAAAGCGGGCGAAGGCTCTTCGGGCCTGTTCGGCGGCGCGGACGCGTCCGACAATTCCGGCTCCATCCGCTACACCCGCGTCCAGTACGCTGGCGCGGAAGTGACCGCGGACAACGAGCTGAACGGCATCGCCTTCCAGGGCGTCGGCAACGGCACCACGGTCGAATTCGTTCAGGTCCACAACAACTTTGACGATGGCGTCGAATTCTTCGGCGGCTCGGTCAACGTCAAGAACCTGCTGCTGACCCAGATCGGCGACGACTCCATGGACTACACCGATGGCTGGACCGGGAACGCCCAGTTCGTGCTGGTGATCCAGGGGGATCTGGACGGGTCTCGTTCGGGCGACAACGGCTTCGAGTTCGACAACTTTGAAGACAATGACGACCGCGAGCCGCGCTCCAACCCGACCATCGCCAACTTCACCCTGATCGGCACCCAGGACACGGGCATGCTGATCCGCGAAGGCACCGCAGGTGACTTCCTGAACGGTGTTGTGACCGGCTTCGGCGACGAGTGCCTGCACATTGATGACAGCTCGACCCAGACCCAGGCCGCCAATGGCGATCTGACCCTGCGCTCGACCTTCTTCTCCTGCGCCACCTCGTTTGCTGATGAAGAACTGCCGGCGTTCAACCACGCCAACTTCTTCAACGGCGTCGCGCCGTACACCAGCAATGTGAACAACGTTCTGGGCGCCTCTTCGCTGAGCCAGGTCTTCGTGCCGGGCGCCAACGAGAACGCCGTCACCGCGATCAACCCGACCACCGACACCGTGATCGACGCGAGCCGTCGCAGCTTCTTCACCAGCGTCGACTATGTCGGCGCGGTCGAGAACGCGTCTGACGACCGCTTCACCGGCTGGACCCTGCTGCCGGCCGGCGCACCGAACTAAGGCCAGAGCCCTTGGATGGCCGCCTCGCCCTCTCGGGTGGGGCGGCCGCTCCTGCAAACCAATGAATTGGGGACTATGATGCTTAAATCTCGCATCGCGTTCACCGCGGCTCTGCTGTCTGGCGTCTGCGTGACGCCGCTGACGGTGGCTTCGGCGCAAGAGGCGGTCGACGCCTCCCAGGCTGAAGACGTCGTGGTGGTTCGCTACCAGTATGTTCCGGACGACAAGCGCGTCACCTCCGAGGTGTCCAGCTTCCTGTCCGCTGACGATTTCGTGCTCACCGGGGATTCCAGCGTCGCTGACGCGCTGGGCCGCGTTTCCGGCATCACCATTTCCGACGGCCGCTTCCCGGTCGTGCGGGGTCTGAACGAGCGCTATTCCAACACCCTTCTGAACGGTTCGCCGCTGGCGTCGCCGGAACCCCTGCTGCGCGCTGCGCCGCTGGATCTGTTCCCGACGAGCGTGGTGTCCAACGTTCTAGTGCAGAAGACCTTCTCGCCGCAATTCCCGGGCGAGTTCGGCGGCGGCCTGATCTCGATTGAAACCTCCGCCCTGCCGGCGGAAGGCTTCTTTGAAATCGGCACGAGCCTGTCGGCTGACACCGAGACCAACTTCAACACCGGCCTGCTCCATGATGGCGGCAGCAATGACCGCTGGGGCTTTGGCGACAACACCCGCGAGATCTCTGACGAGTTCAAGCCGCTGTTCGAGACCAGCCGTGTCGGCGCTGATAACCGGATCTGGGACGACGAGACCCTGGCCCAGTTCGGCCGCTCGCTTGAAAACTCCAAGCTCTGGGTCATCCAGGAAGGCGATATCGAGCCGAACTGGGGCGTGGACGCTTCTGGCGGCCAGCGCTTCGAGTTCGATAATTTCGCCCTGGGTATTCTGGGCTCGGTCGGTTTTGACAATGACTGGCAGACCAAGAATGGCCGTCGCGGCGACATCACCGCAGGCAGCTCTGTCGTGTCGGGCGAGACCATCACCCAGAACACCGACTATGGCTTCATGGAGACGACCAACGACATCTCCCTGAACCTTCTGGGCTCTGTCGGGGTCGAGTTCGGCGAGCACGAGATCCAGTTCCTGTCGCTGATCCTGCGCTCCACCGAAAAGGAAACCCGCTCTGAATTCGGCAATCTCCTGCCGACCGAAGAAGACGATTTCCGCGACGACTCCACCGCGTTCTACGAGCGTCAGGTCTACACCTACCAGCTGTCTGGCGATCACATGTTTGAATCGCTGGGCGAGCTCGAAGCCAGCTGGCGCGCGGCCTTCTCCGACGCGTCCCGCAACGCTCCGAACCAGCGCCGTGCGCGTTACGAGTTCGAGACCGTGAATGGCGCCGAGCAGCTGGTGCTGCGTCCGGACACCCGCGGCAACAACATCTCGTTCAGCCGCGTGGACGAGCAAGTCACCGATTACGGCATCGACTTCACGCTGCCGCTCGAAGCCCTGGGCCTGTCCTGGGAGTGGAAAGCCGGTTACGCCGCCAATAATCGTGAGCGCTCCGCGTTCAGCCGCGACATGGCGTTCTCGGGTTCTTCCTCGAACCTCTTCCGCTCTTCGCGCATCGATTACATCTTCGCAGATCCGAACATCGGCGTTCCGTCTGAAGGCGGCACCTGGCAGATCCGCGAACGCGGCGCATCGGGCGCGGCGGACGCCTATGCCGGTGAGCTGGACGTTCAAGGCGCCTATTTCGCCACCGACGTCGAGATCACGCCTTACCTGCGCGCCGCCCTGGGCGTGCGTTGGGAAGACGGCGAGCTGTCCACCCGCACCTTCAACTTCGACAATGCGGGTCAGTCCACCGAAGTGACCACCCAGGAAGACTATCTCCTGCCGGCGGCCACGCTGACCTGGACCTTCGCGGACAACCTGCAGGCGCGTTTCGGTTACTCTGAAACCATCACCCGCCCGCAATTCCGTGAGCTGGGCTTCGCCCTGTTCACCGATACCGAGCTTGACCAGCGCTTCGTGGGCAACCCGTACCTGGTGGACACCGAGATCACCAACTATGACGCACGTCTGGAATGGTATTTCGGTCGGGATCAGTTCCTGACCGCAGGCGTCTTCTACAAAGAGCTGGAAAACCCGATCGTTGAGTATCTCTTCAACGCTGCGGAAGAGCCGGTAAACTCCTATCTGAACGCGCCTGAAGCCACCCTTTACGGCTTCGAGATCGAGTTCGAGAAGACCTTCGACATGGCCGACACGTTCGGTGATGACGGCTTCTGGAGTGACGCCGAGGTGTTCGTGAACACCAACTACACCTACAGCCAGTCGGAAATCACGGTTGACCAGACCGACACCGTGATCGCCGCCGGCGTGCCGGCGGGCGGCTCCACCGACGTGGTGGTGCCGAACGAAGTGGCGGCGTTCTCGCGCATCCTTGATGGTCAGCGCCTGAACGGTCAGTCCGACCACATCGTCAACCTGCAGATCGGCTGGGAAGCCAAGAGCACCGGCACTCGCACCGCACTGCTGCTGAACTGGAACAGCGACCGCGTTCGCACCATCCAGTTCAACGTGTCCGTGGACAACCCGACCACGCCGAACATTGAAAGCTCGGCGTTCTTCCCGGAAGTGATCGAAGAGCCGCCGCTCACGCTGGACCTGGTGCATAACCGCACCCTCAGCGTGCCGCGCGCCGGTGATGTCGATCTGCGTTTCGCCATCCGCAACATTCTGGGCGAGGGCTATTCCGCGCACCAGGAAGCGTTCGGCGAAGAGCGCAACTTTGAATCCTATGATCTGGGAACCACGTTCTCGATCAGCCTGAAGAAGTCCTTCTAGGCCAGGATTCAATCCAAGACAGGCAGGCGGGCTTTCTTTCGGGAAAGTCCGCCTTGCTGCTTCTCATAGTGTGATAACTACCGTTACAGTCCGCCCGCTTGGACTGAGGCGAACAACAAGAGCCATGACCCGCACCCTGTCCCCAACCGCAACCGCTCCTGCAATGCGCATCAACCGCGCACTGGCGGCGACGTGCGCGGTGCTGGCGGTGATCGTGCTGGGCTGGGTTCTGGCGCGGGCGGTGTGGTTCGGCCTTTACGGTGCTGATGCGCTGGATGTGCGGATTGATCCGCCCCGCGTCTCGGCCAGCGCAGCCTCTGCTGATCCGGTCAGTGCCCAGGCGCCGGTGACGGGACTGTTCTCGACCGGACTGTCCCAAGCGGCGCCATCGGTCGAGGCGGCGCCGGAAAGCCGGTTGAACATTTCCCTGCGCGGTGTGCGTGTGGGCGCGAGCGAGCAGGACGGCTCCGCCATCATTGATGCGGAAAACGGCCGCCAGCGTATTGTCCGCGTCGGTGACGAGATCGCCAGCGGCATCACGGTCGAGGCCATTCATCCTGACCGTATCGAAATCAATCGCCGGGGCGCGCGGGAGTCGCTCTATCTGCGTGACCGGGAACGCCGACAGGCGCGTCAGAGCGCCAGCGGCGCCGCCGCGCCAGCGGTCGCGGCGCCCGTTGCCAGCACGCGCGCACCTGAAATCGACCAGCTGATCGAGGAGTTCGATCTGGGCCCGCGCTTGCGCGACGGTCAGCTCATCGGTCTGGACATCGGCTCTGACGCCAACCGCACCTGGCTCGCCCGTTTCGGGCTGGAGCCGGGAGATGTCATCCTCGCTCTCAATGATACGCCGGTCAGCGCGCCTGATGCGCTGGCCCGGGCCCTTTCGAACTCGGGTGAAGTGCGCCTGAGCATCGAACGCGATGGCCAACGCCTGACCCTCACACCGTCCGCGGCTGACGCCGCCCGACAGGAGTAAGACCCGTGACCTTGCTGTCCCGCATGCTCATTCTCGTGCTGGCTCCGGCCGTGCTGATCGGCGCCGCCTTCGCCCAGTCCAATGGCGGTCAGACCCTGAACTATCGCAATGCCGAGATCGGCGCGGTGATCGACGATATCGCCCTGATGACGGGCTACACCTTCGTGCTCGATCCCGATGTGCGCGGGCTTGTGACCATCGTCTCCGAAGCGCCGCTGAGCGATGAAGAAGTGTTTCAGGTCTTTCTCTCCACCCTGCGCGTGAACGGCTATACGGCGGTGCAGACCGCGCCGGGCGTGTTCCAGATCGTGCCCCAGGCCGAAGGCGCCCGTGCCGGCGCGCCCATGCAATCGGCGACACGCGATGGCGATGTCTTCCTGACGCGGGTCTATCGCCTCAACAACACCTCTGCCCGCTCCGCCGTCCGTGCTGTAACGCCCATGCTCAGCCCGTCGGGTGCGGTGAACCCGGTTGAGTCCGGCAATCTGGTCGTGATCGTCGATTTCGCCTCGAACATTCGCGCCATCGAAGCGGCGCTGCGTGAAGCGGACCGCGACACCTCCACCGTGGAAATGCTGACGCTGGAGAACCTGCCCGCCGAAGAGATGGCGTCTGTCATCGCCCGCCTGCGCGAGCGCAATCAGGGCGGCGAGGATCAGGCGCCATCCAACGTGACCGTGGCCGCCGTGCCCGCTTCCAATGCGCTGTTGCTGCGCGGCGAGCCGTCGGCGGTGGGCGAGATGATCTCGCTGGTGCGCCGCATCGATGCCGTCAGCGCCTCCACCCAGACCTTCCGCGTGGTCGCGCTCAACCATGCCCAGGGCGATGACCTGCTGCCGATCCTGCAGCAATTCGCTGAAGCGCTCAGCGGTCCGGAAAGCGGCGGACGCCCGGTTTCGATCGCCCATCACGCGGCGACCAACTCCATCATCATGAACGCCGATCCGGACGTGCTGCGCGAGCTGGAACAGGTGATCAGCCGTCTCGATGTGCGCCGCCCGCAAGTGCAGGTGGAAGCCATTGTGGTGGAAATCTCCGACCAGACCGCACGCGATCTGGGCGTTCAGTTCCTCTTGGCGGGCGATGGCGATGACGCCATGCCGTTCGCCTACACCCGCTATGGCTCCACTCGTCAGCCTGACCTTCTGGCGCTGACCGGCGCGCTTCTGACCGGCGGTCTGGGCTCGAATGGGGAAGAGAACACCAGCAGCGCCGATGTGAACCTGCGCAATCTGGCTCTGTCCTCGCTGGTGAATGCCCGCGGCGGCGCCTTCGGCTTCGGCGGCGAGCTCAACGATGGCTCGCTCTTTGGCGTCATCGTCAATGCGCTCGACAGCGACACGGATTCCAACGTCCTCTCCAAGCCTCAGCTGATGGTGCTGGATAACGAGGAAGCCAATCTGATGGTGGGTCAGGAAATCCCGATCACCACGGGCGAGACGCTGGGCTCGAACAACTCCAACCCCTTCCGCCAGATCGAGCGCGAAAGTGTCGGCGTGCAGCTTTATGTGCGCCCGCAAATCAATGATGGCGACGCCATCCGTCTGCAGATCCGTCAGGAAGTGTCATCCGTGGCTGGACCGGTCAGCGCCGACTTTGTCGAGCTGATCACCAATCAGCGCAAGATCGAGACGACGGTGCTGGCCGATGATGGCGAAATCATCGTGCTGGGCGGTCTGATCGAGACCGACGAGCAGGAAGCGGAAAGCGGCGTGCCGGGGCTGAGCCGACTGCCGGGCGCGGGTCGTCTGTTCCGCAATGACAGCCGCTCCACCACGCGTCGCAATCTGATGGTCTTCATCCGTCCGACCATCGTGCGCGATGCTGCGACCATGCGCGACGTGACCCGCAACAGCTATGATTATGCGGTGGGCCAACAGCGTGAGGCGACGGGCGGAACGTCCAGCCTTGAATCCATCGTGGACATGATGATGCGCGGCCAGCAACCTTTCGCAGGTCCCCTTCCGGGTGATGATGCGGGCCAGGAGTAAGCCTTGAAGCCGCTGAACTACGCCTTTGCCCGCGAACGCGGCGTTGCGCTTCAGACCGGGGAGGTCCCGGTCTTTCTCCTGCGTGAGGATGCAGATGCGCTGGCGCTGGTGGAGGCCCGCCGGGCGGCGGGGCAGGCGTGTGAAGTGCGTACACTGGACGCCCGCGCCTTTGATCGGGCCCTGTCTGAAATCTACGCCTTTGATGGTCTCGCCCATTCCATGTCGGACCGGGCCGAGGATGAGGCGGGCGAGAGCCTGTCTGACATCATCAACGACATCCCCAAGACCGCCGACCTTCTGGACAGCGCGTCCGACGCGCCGATCATTCGCCTGATCAACGGCCTGATCGCCGAGGCCGTGCGCTCGGGCGCCTCTGATATTCACGTCGAACCGTTCGAGGACCGGGTGTCCGTGCGCCTGCGCGTCGATGGCGTCTTGCGTGAAATGGTGTCGCTGAGCGGGCGGCTCGCTCCGCCTTTGACGAGCCGCATCAAGGTGATGGCCCGGCTCGACATCGCGGAAAAACGCATCCCCCAGGATGGCCGCCTGACCCTGACGCTGGCGGGCAAGGGCGTGGATGTGCGGGTCTCAACCCTGCCGTCGCGCTATGGCGAACGCGTCGTGCTGCGTCTTCTGGACAAGGACAGCGCGCGCTTCACGCTCGAACAGCTCGGCATGTCTCCGCGCCAGCTTGAGGACTTCCGCAAGGTGTTGACCCAGCCCAATGGCGTGGTGCTGGTCACCGGTCCCACGGGTGCGGGTAAGACGACGACGCTCTATGCCGGGCTGAACCTCCTGAACGATCAGACCCGTAATATCCTGACCGTGGAAGACCCTGTGGAATACGCGGTTGAGGGCGTGGGCCAGACCCAGGTGAACACCAAGGTCGGCATGACCTTCGCGGCGGGCCTGCGCGCCATTCTGCGCCAGGACCCCGATGTGGTGATGGTGGGCGAGATCCGGGACGTCGAGACCGCCGAGATCGCGGTGCAGGCCTCTCTGACCGGTCACCTTGTTCTCTCCACCGTGCACACCAATTCCGCCGCCGCCGCGGTAACGCGCCTTCGCGATATGGGCGTTGAAAGCTATCTGCTGGCGACCACCATCAAGGCGGTGGTGGCCCAGCGTCTGGTGCGTCGCCTGTGCCCGTCCTGCAAGACCGCCTATGAGCCGGATGCGGGCGAGCAGCGCATGCTGGAGCTGGAGCCCGGCGAGACCGCGCTGTTGTACAAACCCAAGGGCTGTGACAGCTGCGGCGGGTCCGGCTATCAGGGGCGACGCGGCGTCTATGAGCTTTTGGTGGTGGATGATGCTGTCGCCTCGATGATCCACGAGGATGCGCGCGAGAGCGAGATCGCCCGCCACGCTTTCGCTCATCGCAATACGCTGTGGCGCTCGGGCGTGGAGCTGGCCAAGGCCGGTGAGACATCGCTGGCGGAAGTGATGCGGGTGTGTCGCGAGGATGGCGAGCGCGATGGCGGCGTTTGAGTACGAAGCGCTCGACGCGGCGGGCAAGCGCACCAAAGGCCTTCTGTCCGCTGATAGCGAAGCCGCCGCGCGCAAGGAATTGCGGCGCCGTCGGCTTGCGCCGCTATCGGTGTCGCGCGCCAGCGAGAAAACTGGCGGCGCGAACCCGGTGGCGAACCTGTTCAAGCCCAAGGGCCTGTCTGAAGACGATCTGACTGGCGTCACCCGCCAGCTCGCCACTCTGATTGACGCGGGCATGCCGGTCGAAGAAGCGGTGGGTCTGGTGGGTGGTCAGGCGGACAAGGGCCAGGTTGGCCGCGTCCTGATGGGCGTGCGCGAGAAAGTGGTTGAGGGCGAACGCCTGTCAGACGCCATGGCGCTCTATCCCGATAGCTTCCCCGGCGTGTATCGCGCCATGGTCGCGGCGGGGGAAAGCGCGGGCGGTTTGGGGCAAGTGCTCGACCGTCTGGCCGATTACCTTGAAAAAGCGGGCGCGCTGAAGCGCCGGGTGGGCGCGGCGCTGATCTATCCCAGTGTGCTGGGTGTGGTCGCGCTTCTGGTGGTCTGCGTTCTGCTGGTGGCGATCGTGCCGAAGATCGCCGAGCAGTTTGAGACCATGAACATGACCCTGCCGCTGATCACGCGGGTCATGATCGGTCTGTCAGACGCGCTTCAGGCCAGCTGGCCGATCCTGATTGTCGGAATTCTCGGTGCGGTCCTGCTCTATTCGGTGCTGATCCGGCGAGAGCCCGTCAAACGCGCGGTCCAGACCAGCCAGCTTGGCCTGCCTGGCCTCGGCGGTTTCGCCCGCAAGGTCGAGGCGGCGCGCTTTGCGCGCACCATGGCGATCCTGATCAATGCGGGCGCGGTGCTGCCCGAAGCCCTGCGCGCGGCCCGGCGGGCGTCGGACAATCTGCCCTTCCAGACGATGCTGGGCGCGGTGATAGAGCAGGTGGAAACCGGTAAGGGGCTGGCGGCTGCGCTTCGTCAGGCGCGCTGGTTCCCGCCGCTGATGGTCTACATGGTAGCGGCGGGCGAACGCTCGGGCCGTCTGGCGGAAATGTTCCAGCGCTCCGCCGAGCATATGGAGGCCGAGGTCGATGGCGCGATCACGGTGGGTCTGAGCCTGCTGGAGCCGGGCATCATCATCGCCATGGCCGTGATCGTGGTGGGGATCGTGCTTTCGATCCTCTTGCCGATCCTGCAACTGAACACTGCTGCGCTGGGTTAGCGCGGCCAGCAAGGAGACTGAGACATGCTGCTCACCAAACAGGACGCGCGCCGTCTCGAGGATGAGGAAGCCGGGCTCTCGCTCGTGGAGGTCATGGTGGTCGTGGTGATCATCGGGCTTCTGGCCACCATCATCACCATCAATGTCCTGCCCATGCTGGGTCAGGCCAATTCCTCCACCGCCCAGACCCAGATCAGCCAGCTTGAGCAGGCGCTGGAAACCTATCGCCTGCGCATGGGTCGTTATCCCAGCACCGATGAAGGCCTGGATGCGCTTGTGACCCCGCCGGCTGACGCCCGTCTGGCGACGCGTTTTCCCGAGGGTGGTTTCATCAATAATCTGCCCACCGATCCCTGGGGCAATGACTTCCTCTACCTCTATCCGGGTGAGCATGGCCGGTTTGATGTCTGGACGCTGGGCGCGGATGGACGCGAAGGGGGTGAGGGCGAAGACGCCGACATTGGCAACTGGAACGCCGAACAGGACTGATGCCTCGTCCGCCCCGATCCTCTGAAGCGGGCGTCTCGCTGATCGAGACGCTGGCGGCGCTGGCGATCATGGCGCTGGTGACGGGCGTGGCCGTGGTCATGCTCCAGCCTGAGGATTCCCCGGCCCAGCTCGAAGGCGAGGCGCTTGTGCGCGCGCTCAACGAGGCGCGGCAGGATGCGTTGGTGTCGGGCCAGCATGTGGGGTTCGGCGCGCGCTTTGACGGGCGCGGCTATCAGTTCTACCGCTTTGAAGAGGGCGTCTGGCGTGTTCGCACCGACCATCCCGCCTTTGACGCGCAACGCTTTGAAGACCCAGATCTGATCCTCGTGGTGCAGTCTGGCGCTATCGCGCAGCGCGGCGAGGCTTCGCTGGAAGATGCGGCGGCGCTGGAAGGTCCCGAGGTCTGGTTTGACCCCACCGGTTTTGACCAGCCCTTCGCCTATGAATTGCGGGGCGCGGACAGCGTGCGGATGATCGAACGCGATGGCGAGGGGCGGTTGAATCTGCGCGATCCGGATACGCCGTCATGACCGCGCGCGCTCAGGACGGATTTTCGCTGATCGAGATGCTGGCGGCGCTCGCCATTCTGGCGCTCGCAGGCGTGGCGCTGATGAATGCGCTGAGCACCTCGGCCCGTTCGGCGACGCTGGCGCGCGAGATTACGCTGGCGCAGATCGCGGCGCAAAACCTTCTGAGCGAGGCTTTGCTGAACGCCGGTCCTGGCGCGATGCGCGATCAGCGTGGCGAATATGCGCTGGGCGGGCAGAGCTTTGACTGGGCGCTGGAAGTCGATGATGCGGGCCAGCCGGACCTTCTGCGCCTGCGACTGGTGATCTCCGAACCGGACTCTGACGCCGTGCTCTACACGCTCGACACATTGCGGAGGACGTCATGACCCGGCGGTCCGAAGCAGGCTTCACTCTGGTTGAGGTGATGGCGGCGGTCATGGTCTTCGCCCTGATCAGCGCGATCAGTGTCGGGCTGTTAACGACCGCCCTGCGCTCCAAGGAAACCTCCGAAGCGGTGATGGCCGAGCTTGCCGCCGTGCAGCGCATTCAGGCCCTTCTCAGCGAAGACATCGGCCAGATGGTGATGCGTCCGGTGCGGGACGAGGACGGGCTGACCGATCCGCGGGTGTTTGCGCTCGATGTTCAGGGCGCTGATCCCCTGAATCCGGTGCGCGAGGGCGAGCCGCGTGAAATTCTGGTGCTGACGCGCACCGGCTGGGCCAATCCGGGCGGGCTGCAGCCGCGCTCGGGTTTGCAGCGCGTCGCCTGGATCTATGACGGGGATCATTTGTGGCGCGAAGCCAGTCTCTATCCTGATCTGGCGCAAGGCGCCGCGCCCGTCCGACAGATGATTGCGGAGGGGATTTCTGATCTTCGGATCGAGGCCCTGATGACGGGCGTCTGGACCGGCGTGATCGAGTTGCGGCCCGGCCGCAATGGCGAAGCGGCGGCGCAGGCGCCGCGCGCCGTACGCCTGTCTTATGTCCAGTCCACACTGGGCGAGATGGAGCATGTGGCCTTGTCGCCGACTGCGGAGGTCGGGCGATGAGTGAACGTCAGAGCGAACGCGGGACGGCATTGATTGCTGCGCTATTGCTGGTCGCACTGATGGCGGCGGTGGCGGTGCAGCTGATGGATGTGACCCGCTTTGCAGCCTTCCGCACCGCCCAGATCGATCAGCGCACGCAGGCTGTCTGGATGGCGCGCGGGGCGCGCGATCTGGCCGAGGCGGCCTTCCTGAATGCCGGAACTCCAGGCCGGGCGGTGATGCGCTCTGACGAATTATGGCTGGCGGGACCCGTGGTGTTCCCGCTTGAGAACGGGCAGGTTGTGGGCGAGATCCAGGACCGCAATAACTGCCTGAATATCAACGCGCTGGTCGACCAAGACGCTGATGGCGACGACCCGCTGGACAGCGATGCGCGCACCGCGGACGTGCAGTGGCGGCGACAGGCTTTCCTGACCCTGTCTCTGGAGATCGGGGTTCCGGCCGGTGAAGCAGAAGCCTTGCTGGCGCAGATCACCGACTGGATTGATGCGGATCAGTCCGCCGAGCCGGGCGGCGCGGAAGACCGTACGTATGGCGCCTACGCCCCGCCCTATCGCGCCGCGAACCAGCGCTTTACCGAGCTTGAGGAATTGCGGGCGCTGCCGGTGATGACGCCGCCGCTCTACGCTGTGTACCAGCCCTATCTGTGCGTGTTGCCCCTGGCCGAACAGCCGGCCCTGAACATCAACACACTCGCGCTTGACCAGAGCGTGCTGCTCTCGGCGCTCTTGCATGAAGAGCTTGATCCGGCGGATGCAGAGACATTGCTTTTCCGTCGTCCGCCTGCCGGTTATGAAAGCCTGGAAGAGGTTTGGGCGGATCCGCTGCTGGCGCCGCTGGAGCTGAGCGATGCGGAGAAGACGCGTCTGACCTTGCGCAGTCGCTGGTTCGAGATGGAGGTGAGCGTGCGCCTCGCCGAAACCCGATTTCATATGACAGAGCTGGCTGAATTGAATGAGGGCGGGGATCTGCGTCGTCGCAGCCAGCGCTTTGGAGCCTTCTGATGACTGACGTGCTGATCCTTCAGCCGCCCTCTTCGGCGATGGCGGAGCAGACTGCCCGCTGGAGCGTGATCCGCGCCGGGGCGGTCATCGCCGAGGGCGTGGCGGGGCCGGGCGCAACGGTTCAGGCGCCGTCCGGAACGGTCATCGAGCGGGCTGTGATGGTCCTGCCGTCCGAGGATGTGTTCATCCGTCGCCTGCCGGTTCCCGGACAATCAGAACGCGATGCGCGCCGCGCGGCGCCCTTCCTGATCGAAGACCAGATCGCCCAGCCGCTTGAGGATGTCGAAGTGAGCCTCGGCCCGGTGGGCGAGGATGGCGCGCGCTGGCTGGCGGCGGTGGATCAGGGCCTCCTAAAACGCTGGCGCGAGATGCTGTCCGGCCTCGATATCGCCCGACTTCACACCCTGCCTGACGGCATGGTCCTGACGGGACATGGCGGCGATCTGACGGTGATGGGATATGGCGAGCGTGTGGTCTTCCAGACCCGCGCCGGGGATCTGGGCGCAGCGTCACAAGAGGCAAGCGAGGCGCGTGATCTGGACGCCGCGCTGGCCGACCCGGTGTGCGGGGCGATCGAACCGCACCTTCTGACCCCGGTGCTGGCCGGGCTGGGGCGTCGGCTGCAGCCGCGGCGCGTTCTGATCAGCGCAGACCTTGATCCCGGCCCGATGGCGCCTGACGACACGCCGATTGCGGTCAAGCGGATCGAAGCGCCGGACCTGCGTCTTGCCGCGGCGGCTTTGCCGGTTGAAGCCATGGACGCACTTCCCGCGATTTGTGGCGACGCCTTTGCAGCCAAGCTTGACTGGTCCGCCCTGATGCAGCCCTGGCGCTGGGCGGCGGGTCTGGGGCTTGTCGCCGTTCTGGGCGCGTCTGCGCTGATGATGGGGCAGGCGGCCTATCTCGAGGATCGCGCCAACCGCTATGAGGCGGCGCAGGAGGCGGAGTTCCGCCAACTCTTCCCCGAGGCGCGGATCGTCAATGTTAGCGCCCAGATGCGTCAGGCGCTCAATGGCGTCAGCGGCGGGGGTGCGGGCGGGGCCGGCTTCCTGCCGCTCGCCTCGGTCCTCTCCGAGGTTCTGTCGGATGTGGACGGCGTGCGGGTAGACTCCCTGCGTTATGACGCCAGCCGGGGCGAATTGTCGGTCACTGCGCTCTATTCCGGATTTGGCGATTTTGAACGCTTGCGTCAGGCGGCTGAAGCGCGTGGCGCGGTGCTGGAGGATGGCGGCGCACGACAGGGCGCAGCCGGGGTTGCAGGCGAGTTTACGGTGAGGCTGCCATGAGCCAGATGACGCTTTTCTCCCCGCTTCAAAAAGCCTTTCAGGCGCGCACGCCGCGCGAACAGGTGCTGCTGGCCGGGCTCGCGGTTCTGTTGCTGCTGACGGTGCTGTGGTTTGGGGTTCTGGCCCCGGCAATAAACTGGCGGTCAGACGCCGCCCAACGCTACGCCAATGCGGCTGAGGGCTATGAGACCCTGCTGGTACAGGCTGCCGAGTATCGCGCGCGCTCGGCGCAGGCGGTGACTGCGGGGGATCGTGAACCCTTGCGGACATTGGCCGATCGCACGGCGCGGGAGCGCGGTCTGTCCATCAGCCGGGTCCAGCCTTTGGAGGACGGGCGTCTGGGCGTGTGGATGGAGCAGTCGGATGCGGACGCCCTGATGGGCTGGCTGAGCGTTCTGGCCCGTGAGCATGGCGTGAGCGCCGAGCGGGTGAGTCTGGACCGTGAGAACGATAACCGCGTGCGCGCCCAGCTCACTCTGGTGCGCGCCGGAGGGGCGGGATGATGCGGATTGTACTGGTTCTGGGATTGCTTGCCGCTCTGGCGGTTGGGTTGATCGCGAAGGCCCCCATGCGGCTTGTCTATGACGCGCTGGCGCCCGTCGGGATCGAGGCGGGGCTGGTTCAGGGCACGGTCTGGAACGGCCAGGCGCTTCGGGTGCGCGTCGCCGGAACGGACATCTATGAAGTGCGGACGCGCTTGTCGCCCATGTCGCTTCTGACGGGGCGGCCGGGCGTCACCCTGTCGGTGGCGGACCCTGATATCATCATGACGGGCGAGCTGGGTCTTGGCGGAGAGGGCGTTCGGGTCTGGAACGCCAGAGGGGCGGCGTCGACTTCGGTCCTGCCGGGCCTGTCGCGCTTCGCCTTCCTCAATGATGCGGGCGTTCAGTTTTACGATGTCAGTGTGAGCTTTGACCGGGACGGCCATTGCCTTGCCGCCGAAGGCGTCGCCACGAGCGCGGCGCTGGCGGATGCGGGCGCGTCTTATGATGTGGACCTGCCGATCCTCGACATGACGCTGTTTTGCGCTGGTGAGGATCTGGCGTTGAACCTGTCCGGTCAGGGGCCGGTGCTGGACCTTGAAGGTGTGATCCGTCTCAATCCCCGCGAGCCGCGCTACCGGATCGTGGCGACGCCGCATGACCGTGATGGCGGACGCGTGCTAGCCTTGCTGGGCTTTGAAGCGGACGGCGCGCGCTGGATCGCGGACAGTGATGTACAGGAAGAGGGCTGAGGATGCGTTGGATTCTGGCTGGCCTATGCGCGCTGGGCGTCAGCGCTTGCGCAACCGGGGCGCCGGATCGCGCGCCTTTGATCGAACAGGCCCGCAGCACGCCTGACCGCGCGGACAGCCTGCCGCCTCAGGAGCTGGCGGATGGTCAGTGTGGCATCTTCCTGTTTGGCATGGGCGAAGGGCACCCCTTCGTCGTGTTCGAGAATGAACGCGCCGGGCGCGCGCTGATCCTGCATGACGGGGTCATTCACGAGTTGGGAGCAACGCCGCAGCCGGGTGCGTTTGTGCTGGGGGAAAGCTTTCGCCGGGTCTATCTCGACCAGACAGCCAGTCTCGTCTTCACCCTGACGGGAGAGGTCGGCGAAGCGACAGGCTCGGGCCCGCGTCTTGAGAATGTTCTGCTGCGCGCCCGCGCCATGGACGGGTCCGAAACCGTGCGTCCGCTGGGCGGTGTCTACTCCTGCCGGACCGGCGCGCAAACGGCGCCGGGCCGGTTCTAGAACCCGGCGGGGCCGGACAGCCCGGTCCGCTGCAGCACCCAGACAAGCCCGATCCCGAATGCGAGGAAGGGCCCGAAGGCGATCATGCTGTCGCCCGTGACCTCCTTGCGCAGGACGTATTTGAGGGTCAGCGCGAAGACCAGCGCGGCAAGGCTGGAAAATAGCAAGATGGCGGGTAGGGCCAGCGCGCCGCACCAGGCGCCGCCGGCGGCGAACAGCTTGGCGTCTCCGCGTCCCAGACCCGGACGGCCCCGCGCGCGCTCATAGCTCTTCTCGATCAGCACCAGCGCGGAATAGCCCGCAATCCCGCCCAGGGCATGCAGCCAGACCGTCAAGCCCAGAAGCGCGGCTGCGACTACGCCGCCCGCAATCAGCGGCAGGGTGATGCGATCAGGCAGGATGAAACGCCGGGCGTCGATCACCGACAGGGTGATCAACGCGCCCAGAAGCACAAGTGTCAGAAGGGGGCTGAGGACGGCGACCATACCGCCCTTATCCCCTCCATAAGGGGTTTCGCCAAGTCAGCGAGGCAGATCAGTCCCGATCCGGCGCCGGAAGAACCGCAAAGGCCTGGGCGATGGCGTCCAGATAGATCGGGTTGTGGCTGCGCTGATAGGCGCGGAGCAAGGCTTCGGTCAGCTTGATGATGTGATCATCCCCGTGCCGGGCGGCGCGATAGGCCGGATAGTTCGGGGGCAGGGCCCGGATCGGATCGGGCGCCTGAAGGGCCAGCGGCGTAAAGGCCGCCATCAGGGCCGCTCCGTGCTCGAAGGCGCGGAACAGAAGCCGCCGCCCCAGGGCGTCCGGAACCAATGTCGAGAGGGTGCGCGCCGCGGCGGTCGCGGTGACGGCATGGGTGAAGACGATCACGGTATAGGGCGTGCGGGCATAGGCGATGAACAGGCGCGTCATCTCCTGCATCAGCGCATCAAAGCGCAGCTCAAGCGCGCCGGACAGATCCACCAGACTTGTGACCTCTGCGAAGTCGTCAGCATGGACGAGCTGGGCATAGCCTGCGGTGATGGCGCCTTCGCCGGGCGCATGCGCCTCAGGCAGCAGCGTGATCCAGCTCAGCGTGGCGTGGAAGTCGAGCACGCCCTGATTGGGGCGGGGTTCGACGGGCAGGGGCGAATATCGGTCCGCCCAGGCCGCAAGGGCGTTCGCCAGCGCGTTCAGGCGTACCGGCGTCTCGTGCGCGTGCAGGGCGCGCGCCATATGGGCGGTTTGCAGAATGGCGTGACAGGCGGAGCTGGAGAACCCGTCCACGAGACGATGGACCCACAGGCTCAGCACTTCGCGCCAGGGCCTGTCCTTGAGCTCGTCCCGGAAGAAGGCGCGCCACTCAGGGTACCGGGTTCGACCGCCGATCAGAGCGCGCCAGTCATCGGGATCAAGGGGCGCGCCCTCCGGGCCTGCCAGGGTGAAGCTGTCCGCCTGCGCCTCAAGCCAGGCTGGCGCCTCATCGCCCTGACCCATCGAGCAGAGCGCTTCGACCGCCATCGGGGCGTGATTGTAAAAGCCGTTCGTCAGCGCCGGAGACACCGCGTCCAGCCGGGTGAGTGCGGCGTCGAGCTGGCGATAATCCGGGCGCGCTTTCAAAAGGCTGCCCGCAGCCTGGGAGAGGGCGCGGTCGGCGTGCCAGTTGCGGGGGGCGGGCAGGGCGATGTCGAGGGGGGCGGTCATGGGAAGGCTCCAACGATCAAGGTCTGATATTGGCAAGCCTACTTTCTCAAGCTAACTTGAGATCAAGGAAATTAAATCGAGAAATATCAGTTATATGGCGATCAGGCCGAAACTCTTGAAGATCGGGGAGCTGTCCGCGAGGACCGGCGTGCCCGTCTCCGCCATCCGCTATTACGCCGATGCCGGGCTGATGCATGCCTATCGGACGAATGCCGGGCAGCGCCGTTTTGCGCGCGCCGACATACGCCGTGTCTCCTTCATCCTGATCGCCCAGCAATTGGGGCTCAGTCTTGAGGAGATCGGCGCGATCCTTCTGCGCCTGCCTGACGGGCGGACGCCCAGTCGTGAGGACTGGTCGCGCATCTCAGAAGGGATCAAGGCGCGCGTTGAGGCGCGCATTTCAGAGCTGGAACGCATCCGCGAGCGACTGGATGGCTGCATCGGATGCGGATGTCTGTCTCTGGAAACCTGCAAGCTCTACAACCCGCAGGACAGGCTGGGCGCGCAAGGGCCGGGCCCGCGCCGTTTGCTCGGCGACTGACCCGGCCCTCAAGCGCCGGCTCGTGGTGATCAGAGCGGGTAATCGCGCTCGGGATCCACGCCTGCCGTCTCAAGGAAGCTGCGCAGCTGACGCACTTCATCCTTGGGAAGCGAATGGGCGGCGTGGTGGAAATTGGCCGTATGCCCGTTCAGCGTGACAGCGAATTTCGCGCCGGAGCGCTCGCTGATTTCGGCGCCCAGATCGGTCAGGACATGCTCGACTTCAGTGGGCGACAGATTGGCCGGCTCGGGATGGGCGAACAGGGCGTGCAGGGTTTTTCTGTGTTTGTGGTTCATCTCGGTCTCCTCCCTCACTTGGGCTCTGGGACCAGAATGTCAGGGTCTGACGGGCGGGGGAATGCGACCCTGTGTCCCTTGGTGATGGCGATATAACCCTCTGTCTGTACGTGTGGTTTCCGAGATATTCACGCTAAAGTCGTAGATCGTCTTGGCCGGAGTCTGTCTTTTCGTTAACATTTACGGAAAGTGGAAACTGAGCTGTGAGTCTTCCATGCATCAGCCTCTGAGCGGTCTAAGGGTTCTCACCATCGAGCAGGACGGCGCGGGTCCATACGGCACCCAGCTGCTCGCCTCGCTCGGCGCTGACGTCATCAAGATCGAGAACCCCTCCACAGGCGGCGATAGCGGGCGCTGCGCCGGGCCCTATTTTCTGGGCGAGTATGACAGCGAGTTCTTCCAGACTTTCAATCGCGGCAAACGTTCCATGGCGCTGGATCTCAAGGATCGCGGCGACCGGCGCATATTCGAGCGTCTGCTGTCGACAGCGGATGCATGCGCCAACAATCTCAGGGGCGATCTGCCGGCCGAGCTGAAGGTGGACTATGCCCATCTGGGCCGGATCAAGCCTGACATCGTCTGCGCACACCTGTCCGCCTATGGCCGGGAGGGGGAGCGGGCGCACTGGCCGGGCTATGACTATCTGATGCAGGCCGAAGCCGGTTTGATGGCGATGACGGGCGAGCCGGACGCGCCGCCGACGCGGTTCGGCATGTCCATGATCGACTATATGGGCGGCACGATGATGGCTTTGGGGCTGGTGTCAGCCGTGCTGGGCGCCAAGCGTTCGGGCCGGGGCTGTGATGTGGATGTCTCGCTCTATGACGTGGCGCTGCACCAGCTGTCCTATCCCGCCACCTGGTATCTCAATGAGGGCAAATGCGCGGAACGTCAGGAACGCTCGGCCCATCCCTCGGTAGCCCCCAGCCAGCTTTTCCGCACGGCGGATGGCTGGATATTCGTGATGTGTCAGGCGCCGAAATTCTGGGGCGCGTTCTGTCAGGCGATCGAGCGCGAGGATTTGCTGTCAAACCCGGCCTATGCCGACATGGCGGCGCGCCGGATGAACCGCGACAAGCTTCAGGCCGAGCTCGACGCCTTCCTGTCCACGCGCACGACGGCGGAGTGGATGACGCGTCTGGGCGGGGTGGCGCCCGCAGCGCCCGTGCATTCCATGTCCGCCGCGCTGGGCGCGTCACAGGCCCGGTCCCGGATTGAAACCGTGTCACACCCCGACAAGCCGGGCGGGCTGAAAATGGTGCGCGATCCTGTCCGGATCAACGGCCAGAACGCGCCGACCTGTCGTGCGCCCAAGCTGGGCGAGGACACGCGCGAAATCCTCGATGAAATGCTCAATGACAAGCCCGAGGACCGGGCGGCGGAGTGATCAGTCCGCCTCGCGCTGCATGGTCATTTCATAGGTGAAACGGTCTGCCGGGTGCACGGTGTCGGACAGCGCGATGATGCGTCCGCCCTTGTCATAATACCGGCGCATGGTGCGCAGCACGGCGGAGCCGGGTTCGGCGTCCAGCACATCCGCTTCACTATCGGTCAGAAGTCCGCCTGCGATGGTCTGTTCGATGCGGGCGGTCGGCGCGCCGCGTTCGGTGGCCATCCATTCGGTGACGCCGCCATTGAGCTCGACGAACACATCGACCGGCGGGGCCAGGTCGGCGCGGATATACATGTCCGTCAGCGCGACAGGGGCGCGATCAGGCTGGCCGCGCAGGCCGTGCACATGCAGGTAATCCCCGCCCGGAGCGACGCCAAAGGCGCGAGCGACGGCGGTATCCAGCGGCCCCACATGCTGGCGCAGCGGCTTGAGCCGGGCGGTGCGGGTGTATTGCATCAGGTCGTCCACGCCGCCCAGGCGCTGGGCGAAACCGGCGCGGGCCTCGGACGCGACCACGACAGTCCCGGCCCCGCGGCGGCGGGCGATCAGCCCAGCTTCGGCCAGCATGCGCAAGGCTTCGCGGACCGTATGGCGGGACACGCCGTATTGTTCGGTCAGGGCATGTTCGGTGGGCAGCAATTCGCCCACAGCCGGATTGCCGGCGGCGATGCCGGCCCGCAAGGTTTCCGCGAGCGTCATGTAGCGCGGCGCGCTGGAGACCGGTTCTACGCCAGAAGTATCGGACACAGGATCCTCCCGCCTTGAAAAGACGCGGCTAACATAGTCGCTGCGACGGGGAATGCGAGTTGCGCCTGCATTGTGCAGAGCAACACGGATCAGGGTTTGGGAAAGTTCGGCCGACGTTTCTCAAGAAAGGCCTGATAACCTTCCTGAAAATGATCGCCGGAAAAGGCGTCCAGAAACAGCTGACGCGTCTCAACGCAATCCTCGTCCTGCCCGGCTTCGATCAGGGCGATCATCTGCTTGGTGATCCTGGCCGTATGGCTGGAGGTCTGGGTGATGTGATGCACATACTCCTCGACCGCTTCGGCCAGAACGCCTTGCGGCAACAGCCGGTTAATCAGCCCCATCTGCAGCGCGGTCTCCGCATCCACCAGTCGCGCGGTGAACAGAAGGTCCTTGGCTGCAGACGCGCCCACAGCACTGACCAGGCGGCGCATGTCATTGAAAGGATAGACCAGACCCAGCTTGGCGGGGGTGACGCCGAAACGCGCGCCCTGCGCGGCGAAGCGCAGATCACAGGCCAGCGCGATGGCGCAGCCGCCGCCCACGCATGCGCCCTCGATGGCCGCGAGGGTGGGTTTGGAAAAGCGCGCCAGACCGTCCAGAGCGTCTCCAATGGCCTTCGAATAGGCCTGGGCGCGCTCGGCGGTGGCGTAGACCTCCTCGAACTCGGAGATATCCGCACCAGCCGCAAAGGCCCCGCCCTTGCCGCGCACCACCAGAACCTGAATGTCGCGATCCGCTTCCGCTTCGGCCAGCAGTTCGGGAATTTCCCGCCACATCGCCTCGGTCAGGGCGTTGTGCTTGGACGGGCGATTGAGCACCAGCGATGCAATTTCGCCGTGACGGGAGAGATAGATCTGTTCTGCGTGCATGGCTTTGCCCCGGAACTGCATCCTGCGTGGAGCGTTGTTTGCGCCTGAATGTGGTGAATCGTCAAGAAATTAGGGGTGAGGCGGATTGTCCCCGGAGAAAAAATTTTATCCGTACCCTGCCAAAAAACTTGACGTCATCCGGGAAAGGTGACACTTTTATAACGGTGAGCAATATAGGAGGTCCACATGTCTCATCTCGTTGGTGTGGGTCTGATTGCCGCCTGGTTGGGCTTCGCTCTGCTGGCGCCGCGTCTGGCGTCTGCTGAAGTGACTAGCCTGCTGGCCCTGGTTGGCATGGTGCTGACCCTGGTCGTGCTCTTCGCTACGGGACGGCTTACGCGGCCTGACCCGCTGGCGTTGAACCTGACGGCACGGCGTCCGTACTGGGAAACGCGCTAACGCGCTATTCCACGGCGACAGACCCGAAACAAAAAAGCCCCGGCGCCTTGGCGCCGGGGTTTTTTGTTGTGCGAGCGCGAAGGCGGATCAGGCGAAGGCCTGAAGCCCGGTCATGGCGCGGCCCAGAATGAGGGCGTGCACGTCATGGGTGCCTTCATAGGTGTTCACGGTCTCAAGATTAATGGCGTGGCGCAGGATGTGATACTCCTCGGCGATGCCATTGCCGCCATGGATGTCGCGCGCCTCGCGGGCGATGGCCAGCGCCTTGCCGCAATTATTGCGCTTCATCATCGAGATGGCTTCAGGAACCCACGCGCCCTGATCGAGCATGCGGCCGAGCGCCAGCGCGCCCTGATAGCCCAGCGCGATCTCGGTCTGCATGTCAGCGAGCTTCTTTTGCACCAGCTGGGTTCCGGCAATCGGCTTGCCGAACACCACGCGTTCCATGGCGTAGTCGCGGGCGGCGTGCAGGCAGAACTCGGCGGCGCCCATTGCGCCCCAGGCGATGCCATAGCGCGCCTTGTTCAGGCAGGAGAACGGACCGCGCAGGCCTTTGACATGCGGCAGGATATTCTCGTCGGGCACAAAGGCGTCATTGAGCGAGATCGAGCCGGTGATCGAGGCGCGCAGCGACAGCTTGCCTTCGATCTTGGGGCAATCGAAGCCTTCGGTTCCCTTGTCGACGATGAAGCCGCGGATCTCGCCATCAAGCTTGGCCCAGACCACCGCCAGATCAGAGATCGGCGAGTTGGTGATCCACATTTTTGCGCCATTCAGCACATAGCCGCCATCGACCTTTTTGGCGGTGGTGCGCATCGCGCCCGGATCGGAGCCGCCATCAGGTTCGGTCAGGCCGAAACAGCCCACATATTCGCCGCTGGCGAGCTTGGGCAGGTATTTGTGTTTCTGCTCTTCGGTCCCGAAGGCCTCGATCGGATACATGACGAGGGAGGACTGCACGCTCATCGCCGAGCGGTAGCCGGAATCAATCGCTTCCACTTCGCGCGCAATCAGGCCGTAAGCGACGTGCGACAGACCTGCGCCGCCATATTCCTCGGCGACAGTGGCGCCCAGCAGGCCCATCTCGCCCATTTCGGTCATGATGGCGCGGTCAAAGCTTTCCTCACGATAGGCGTCGACCACGCGTGGCAGCAGCTTTTCACGGCAATAGCTGCGGGCGCTGTCGGCGATCATGCGCTCCTCTTCGCTCAGCTGCTGCTGAAGGTGAAGCGGGTCTTCCCAGGAGAAGCTGAGGCCGGTCTCTTTCGCAGCCATGCGTGAATATCCTTCTTCGTCTTTGAGGCCCTATATGACCCGATGCCGGCGGGAAGGCCAGATACGGGCGGGCAAGCATCGTCTCTGATGGAGGTGGTAGCGGACCGGATGCACACCGGGCAAGCGAGCGGACAGGGCGGAGCTGAAGTTTTCCGCCTGACGCAGGCGTGAAGACCGGTCGCACCCTCTCATTCTGGACCTTTGCGCCAGAAGGGCGCAGGTTTCCGGTCCCGTGACCTGAGACCCCGGAGCGCCGCCATGAACCGCCCCTATCTGCCTGATGACATCGCCATCGCCGATCTTCAGACGCCCTATGCGTCTGCGCCCGAGCCGAAAGGCGCGCTCGGCAATGCGGAATACGCTGCGCGCAATGGCAAGCGGGTGCTGGCGGTGTTTGGCGCGGACTGGTGCCCGGATGCGCGCCGTTTCGCCAGTGTGCTGGCCCTGCCGCAGCTTCAGGACTTCCTGTCCCAGCGCTATGAAATCGTGCTGATCGATGTGGGGCGTTACGACAAGAATATCGATCTGGCGGCGGGCTATGGTCTTGAGAAGGTCGAGGGCGCGCCCGCCATCGTGGTCGCGGACGCGGATGGTCGCGTGGTGAATCCTGGCGGCGCCTATGACTGGCGCACCGCCCGGTCGCGCCGGCCGCAGGAGTTTGCAGACTTCCTCGCCGTCTATGCGGAGGTTCCGGCGCCATGACCCGGCAAGTCGTTCTGGTGGGGGCGGGCCACGCCCATATGGAAGCGCTGCGGCAGTCGCAGCGTTTCGTCAATGCCGGCATGACCCTGACCCTCATTGATCCGGGCGCATTCTGGTATTCGGGCGCGGCGACCGGCGTGCTCTCCGGCGCCTTGTCACCCGGCGCGGCGCGCCTGAACCCCGCCGAGATGGCCGGCCCGTTCCTGCATGTCCGGCAGAGGGTGCAGTCGGTGAACCCGGCTTTGAAGACGATCACGCTCGAGGATGGTCTGGAGCTGACCTATGACGTGCTGTCGCTCAACACCGGCAGTCATATTGCTGACACCCCCTTGCTGCAGGCCGGCGCTATCCCCGCCAAGCCGGTCAGTGCGCTCGCCGCGCTGCGGGCGACGGTTGAGACATCGGGCGGTCGCTTGCGTCTGGCGGTGGCCGGCGCGGGGGCGACCGGGCTCGAGATCGCGCTGTCCATGGCCAGCCTTCAGCGACGTCTGGGCGCGCAGCCGCAAATGGTGCTTGCGGGTCCTGAACTGTTGCCCGGCTGGCCGGACAAGGCGCGTGAGCTGGCCTTGCAGGCCATGCAGCGCTGCGGCGTCGAATATGTGCCCCAGCGGGTGAAAGATCTGTCGATGGGGCTGATTCATTTTGGCGAGCGTCGGGTCGCGCCGGTGGACATACTGGTGGCCGCGACCGGGCTCGCCGCCAATCTGCCGGACGGGCTTGAGGCCACCGTGGAGGGGCTGCCGGTCAACGAAGACCTGTCCTGGACTGGCGATGCGTCAGTCTTCGCGGTTGGGGATTGCGCGCGCATGGTGGATCACCCCCGGCCCAAGCTGGGCGTGTTCGGCGTGCGGGCGGCTCCGATCCTGATCCAGAATCTGATCAATGCTGCGGGCGGGCGCAGCGCCCGGCGTCGCTACACGCCGCAATCGCGCTGGCTGTCGATCCTGGATGTGGGGGACGGCACAGGTCTGGCGCGGTATGGGGATCTGGCGTTTCAGGGCAAACCGGCCCTGAAGCTCAAGCGCTGGCTCGATGGCCGCTTCCTGCAACGTTACAGGGTGGACGACTAATGGAATTTTCCTACGCCGAAATTCACGCCTTTCCCGATGGCGCCAAGCCGCACACCGGCAATCCTGCAGGCGTCGTGATGCTGCATCGTGACCTGTCGGACGCCGACCTTCTGGGCGTTGCGCAGTCCAACAATCTGTCCGAGACCGCCTATCTCAAGCCCATGGGCGAGAAGGATCAATGGGGGCTGCGCTGGTTCACGCCTCAGCTCGAAGTCGAGCTGTGCGGACACGCCACCCTGGCCTCTGCGGCCTGGCTGTTCGAGACCGGACGCGTGGTGGGACCCGAAGCGCGCTTTCATACCCTGTCGGGGCTTCTGAAGGTCTCGAAACTGGACGATGGCCGCTATCAGATGGATTTTCCGGTGATCGGGTATGAGCCGGGCAAGGCCGATCCGGCCGTGGTCGAGGCGCTGGGCGGGGGCGAGCCGGAGGCGGTCTACGAGATCGAGCGCGTGCACGGAAACCGCTATCAGATGCTGGTGTTCGCCGATGAAGGCGCTGTGGTCGGGCTGAACCCGGATATGAAGGCGCTTGAGGCCGCCCGCACCAATGTCATCGTGACCGCGCCCGGGCGGGCGTCAGACTTCGTCTCGCGCTTCTTTGGTCCCGCCAGCGGGGTGGACGAGGATCCGGTTACCGGATCAGCCCATTGCACGCTCGCGCCCTACTGGTTCCAGAAACTTGGCAAAAGCGCGCTCAAGGCCAGACAGGTCGGCCCGCGCTCCGGCGCGCTTGAAGTGCGCGCCGGATCTGCGGGCCGGGTCCTGCTGGTGGGTGACGCCTTGCGTTACCTTGAAGGCGTCATAAGGCTTTAGCCGATCTAGTGACGGCCATACCCGCGACCCCGGCCCCGGCCGTGATGGTCGCGTCCGCCGCGGCCCTGGACAACCTGGACGGGGACGGCGCCCCAGCGGGTCTCGACGTAATAGCCGCCGGTGCGGCGATCGAGATAGGCGCGATCCGGACGCAGGCGGTCACCCGTGCGGCCCGCCCGCTCTTCGCGGCGGCTCGGCACATAATCCCAGGCGCGATCCGGGCAGTTGAGCACGCGGCGGTCGCGACGGTCCTCTCGGCGATCCCGCCAGCCGGTATTGTGACGGGCGTCTCGGCGGTCTTCACGCAGGTCAGGGCAGGCGTTGGCATAGACCACAAAGTGACCTTCCGGGCCGTTCCAGCGATAGCCCCGATGATGGGGTTCATGGCCGCGACGATGGCCATAGCCCTGAACAGCGGCGGTCGTGGTGCTGACGCTCACGGTGAGGTCGGCGGCATTGGCCGCGGCGGGCAGGGCGGTGGCGGCCAGTCCGGCGAAGGCGGCGGCCGCAGCCAGTTTTGCGATTACATGCATCGTGTTTCTCCTTCATCCTTGGCCTTCCGGCCTGATGGGAGTGAGATTGACGCATCGCGCCTGAACACATGCTGGGTTAGGCTTTCATGTTCTATTCAACCAGATGAACGATACTGGATGTGACCGGCGCACGGGGGACTAGCGCCGAATTACGATTGGGGATGAGATGTTTAAATCCGTTCTGGCCGCCTCTGCCGGCCTTGCTCTGCTGGCGGGTGGCGCGTTTGCGCAGGAGCTGAACTGGCTTCGTGGCGATAGCGACAGCTTCACCAGCCGCGATTATCAGAACATTCTGCACCAGGTGACCAAGCCGGGCGCGGGCCCGGCGACGGGCGCCAGCGCCATCGCGGGCGATGACAGCTGTCGCTACGCCAATGACAATGAGTGTGACGAACCCGGACTGGGAACCGGCGCTTGCGCGGCGGGCACCGACCATTCCGATTGCTGGCGCCTGATGGCGGGGGTCGAGGATGATTCCTGCCAATGGGCCAATGATGGCGAGTGTGACGAGCCGGGCTTCGGCACCGGCGCCTGCACCCAGGCTACCGACCGCACCGATTGCGGCGCGCTGATCGATCTGCGTTTCCGCAATGACCAGTGCGACACCGCCTTTAACGGCATCTGCGAAGAGCCGGGTGTGGGCAATGGCGCGTGCGAGGCGCGCACCGACCGCGCCGATTGCATCGGTCGGGAACGCCCGATGACCATTCAGGACCATTACTTTGGTCATGATGACCGGGTCCTGATGGATACCGGCGTCTTCCCGTGGAGCGTGGTGGGCTATATCGAGTTTGATGCAGGCGGCACCTGCACGGCGACCCTGATCGGGGACGACATCCTGATCACGGCGGCGCACTGCGTCTCTGAAGAGGGCCGCATCGACGCGGCGGGCGTCTTCCATACCGGCGAGAACCTGCCCGGCGGCAGCCGGACGGCGCGCGTCATCGACTATCTGATGGATTCAGACTGGGACGAGGCCGCCTTCAGCTCCGGCGATGATCTGGACGGCACCGACTGGGCCATGCTGCGCATTGACCAGCCTCTTGGCGCCGAGCTGGGCCATGTGGGCTATGAAGCCCTTGTGGATGAGGAAGGGGCGCGTGAAGCACTGCGCGCGCCGATCCGCCAGGCCGGTTATTCCTGGGATACGGGCGATAATCTGTCGGGCAATTTCGATTGCCGCATGGTCGAGGTCTTTGACGACAACACCATGGCGCACAATTGCGACACGACGCGCGGGGATTCCGGATCGCCCTTCATGATCGAGCGCAATGGCGAGTGGCGCGTGGTGGCGACGGATTCAAACTTCCGCTCCAACCCGGACGGGCCGTTCATCTATATCGCGGCGCGTTCGGATCGCTGGGTTCCGCTCGTTGAGCGGTTCTCGGCAGGTGAGATCGGTAATGGCGGTCTGCGTCCGCGCGGTCCTGGCAAGCCGGGCAAACCCGAGCCGGTCAAGCAATAGCGTCCGGACGAACTAGAATTCCCGGACCAGGGCGAGGTCGGTGCGACTGTCACCGGCCTCAAAGCCCGGTTCGGGGTTGAATTCGTAGCGGTAGCGATAGCGCACTTCCAGGGACCACAGATCGCCCAGATCGGTGTTCAGCTTGAACAACTGGTCCGCCCGGGCGCTGTTGGACGCCAGGAAGCGGGTTTCCGATTCCAGCCGCATCGTATCGCTCAGCTGCAGCTCCACGTCTGACAACAGGTCGAACGCGCCTTCGTAATAGGAGCCGTTGTCGACTTCCTGGATATAGCGGACGCCGGGCGCCGCGCGGATGGTCCACTCGGCCTTGTCGCGTTGAAGGGCGCGATAGCCTGCGCCGACGCCCAGAAAGCCGGTCCAGTCAAAGCCGGAAATCTGATCGCGCTCCCATTCGGTGTTGGTGAACAGGGTCCAGCGCTCACCGGCTTCACGTTCGCCGCGAGCTTTCAGGATCAGCTCGTCCCGGCCCACATTGCCGTCCACTTCCGAGTAGGAATAGATCGCGCTGGTCTCGAACCCCCACCCGACGAGTTCACGTTCGGCATCAAGGCCGATCGTGTAATCCAGTCGGTCAGAATCCCCGCTATCCGCCCGCACGCCCAGGCGGATCTTGCCCGTCCATAGCTCGGATTCGGCCCGAGTGAGCAACATCATGGCCGAGGCCGGCGCCGCGATCCAGAACGGGTCGACCTTTGAGGTCAGCTCATTCGCCTCGGCGGCGTCCTGAAGTTCGGTGTCCACCGCGATCATGGCGGGGGGCGGGGCGGGCGTCACGGGCGCAATGGGTAAACCCAGCGTGCGACGGGCCAGGACGGCGTGCCGATCAGACAGGCGCGCGGCCCCGCGCGCGATGCGCTGGGCAGGCTGGGTCAGGGCCAGCAAGGTGACCGCGTTGATGAAAACCGCCTCATTGTCTTCCGCCGCCGCCGCCGCCAGCAATTCCTGGAACGGGGGTTCCAGTCCTTCCGCCGGTGAAGCGGCGAGTGAAAGAGCAGCGAAAGCGGTCAGGATCATGCGTCAGACTCCGGGCAGCGATAGGAAAACAAACACATTCGGCGGGGGGAGACAAACCCTTAGAGCCTGTAAAGCTGCTGTATGCCTTGACGCTCGCGCAGGAACGCGGCACGCCTTTGACGGTATTGGCGCCCCTTTGTGACGAGATTGCCGCATGACCGACCCAGTCGCTGACCGCTATGCCCGCACCGAACCGCTGTTTCCCGACTGGGCGGCGCCCATCTATCTGTGGGTGTCGGTTGCGGCCTCGGTGGTCTATCTCGGCCTGGACATGACGACCGTCTCCATGCCCGGTCTGGCGCTGACCAAGGCGCTGGGGATCATCCTTTTGGGCGTGTACGCGCTGCTCAAGCGCGCGCCGGTTCTGGCGCTTGCATTGCTGCTGTCCGCAGGCGGGGATTACGCGCTGGCCATGCGTCCGCCCCAGCTGGAAGCCGGGATCGGCTTCTTTGGCGCCGCGCACCTGACCTATATCGCCATCTTCGCCCTGATGGTGCGTAGCAGCGGCTTCAAGCGCGAAGGCCTGGTGCTGGCGGGCGGCCTGTTCGTCTTTGGCGTTGCGATGTGGCTCTGGATCAATGGCGGCATGGGCGCGCTGATCGTCCCGGCGAGCGTTTATCTGGGGATCATCCTGCTGATGGCCATGTCCGCCGGACTGGTCAAAGGCCCCAATCTGATCGTGATCGGGGCGCTTATGTTCGTCGTGTCGGACTCGCTGATCGCCACCCGCTGGTTCCGGGACGTGCTGGTGTTCGACGCCGGGCTCGACTGGGGCGGCGTGCTTGTCTGGGTCACCTATTATGGCGCGCAGCTATGCCTGACGCTGGGCATTGTCCGCGCCAAGGCCATGCAGGCGATCACAGGTGAAAAGGCTGAGCCGGCAGCCTAGGCCGGCATCAGGCCGCGCTCTTCGGCCAGCCGCTTCATCTCGTTCTGCAGCTTTTCAAAGGCGCGCACCTCGATCTGACGGATGCGTTCGCGGCTGACGCCATAGACTTGCGCCAGATCCTCAAGGGTCTTGGGCTCTTCGGTCAGGCGGCGTTCCTGAATGATGTTCTGCTCACGCTCGTTGAGCGCGCCCATGGCCTCCTGCAGGAGGGTCATGCGCATGGAGAATTCATCGGATTCCGCCAGCTCTTCCTCGGCGTCATCGGCATCGTCATCGGCCAGCCAGTCCTGCCATTCCGCTTCACCATCCGCACGCATCGGCGCGTTAAGCGAGGCGTCCGGGCCGGACAGGCGACGGTTCATGGAGATCACGTCGTCATCGGTCACGCCCAGCTTGGTGGCGATTTCCTCGACCTGATCGGGACGCAGATCGCCTTCTTCCAGCGCGCGCATCTGGCTCTTCATCCGGCGCAGGTTGAAGAACAGCTTTTTCTGCGCCGCCGTGGTGCCCATCTTCACGAGGGACCAGGAGCGCAGGATGTATTCCTGGATCGAGGCGCGGATCCACCACATGGCGTAGGTGGCCAGGCGGAAGCCCTTGTCGGGATCGAATTTCTTCACCGCCTGCATCAGGCCCACATTGCCTTCGCTGATCACTTCGGCGATCGGCAGGCCATAGCCGCGATAGCCCATGGCGATCTTGGCGACGAGGCGCAGGTGGGAGGTGACAAGCTGGTGGGCGGCGTCAGAATCCTCGTGTTCCTGCCAGCGCTTGGCCAGCATGAACTCCTGATCCTTTTCCAGCATGGGGAATTTCCGGATCTCCGCGAGATATCGCGACAGACCGGCTTCGGGCGACATGGTCAGCGCCGTTTTCATATTTGCCATGCGTGTCACTCCCCAGTGAGCCCTTGGCGCTGATGGTATGACCAGCGCCGCGTTCATTTAGGTAGCCGATTTCCAGATTGTTAGGGGTCACAAGCCAGTGAAGCTGAAACACAATCTGTCAGCCCCTGAAATTAAACAGAAAACGGCGCCCAGATTAAGGCTTCCAACGGAAACAATGTATTGCTCTTGCGCGAAAGCCCGCGAAAACTGACCCGATGAGCATCTCAGTCAGACAGGCCCGTCCGGGCGATCAGGAAGCGCTGGCCCTGGTGGGGGCGGCGACGTTTCTGGAAAGCTATGCCGGCGTCGTTGATGGCGGCGCGATCATCCGTCATTGCGCAGAGCGCCACACGCCTGCGGTCTACGCACAGGCGCTGGAAACACCGACCCATTCGCTCTGGCTGGCCGAACAGGCGCCCGGCGCGGCGCCGGTCGGTTATCTGCACCTGACGCCGCCGGACCTGCCCATCGAGACGCGGGCGGACGATCTTGAGATCAAGCGCATCTATGTGCTGGCGAGCCTGCACCGTTCGGGGCTGGGGCGACGCTTTCTTGCCGAAGCCGTCACCCATGCCCGCGCAGAAGGTGCGTCACGTCTCTTGCTGGGCGTTTATCAGGGCAATGAACGGGCGCTCGCTTTTTATGACAGCATGGGCTTTGAGCGGGTCGGCACGCGTCAGTTCGATGTGGGTGGCCGCATCTATGATGACTGGGTGCTGGCGCTTGACCTGTAATCTGTGCGGCCCCTTAAGCCCCTAATCCGATTGTTACTTTCAGCGGCGATCCAAGCGCTCTAAAGTTGCGGTCATGGATAGTCTGTTTGTGCAAGTTCTGCTGCCGCTCGCCCTGGCGTTCATCATGTTCACCCTCGGTGTGGGCCTGACGATCGCGGATTTCAAACGCATTGCGCTGCAGCCCAAGGCCTTCCTGGTGGGGACGGCCCTGCAATTCATTTCCCTGCCGGTGATCGCCATCGTGCTGGTGGCGTTTCTGCCCATTCCGTCCACCGTGAAGGTGGGTGTGGTTTTGCTGGCGGCCTGTCCGGGCGGGACCACATCGAACCTGCTGACTCATATGGCGCGCGGGGATGTGGCGCTCTCTGTGTCGCTCACCGCGACCACCTCGCTGGCCTCCGTGGTGACGGTGCCCCTGGTTTTGATGATTGCGCTGGCCCTGTTCATGGGCCCCGGCGCGCCTGAAGTGGGCATGGTCTCGACCGGCGTGGTGATCTTTGTTCTGACCTTCGTTCCGGTCGCGTTGGGCATGGCGGTGCGCAAGCTTTCGCCCGGACTTGCCGATGCGCTCGCGCCCTATTCGCGTCTGATGTCGGGACTGGTCTTTGCCGCGGTGGTCGTCGCAACCGTGATCAATGACGGCATTGGCGAGACGGTGCGGCGATTGACGCAGGCGGGGGCGGTGTCGCTGGCGCTCAATCTCGCTGCGATGGGGGTGGCGTTCGCCGTGTCGAGCTGGCTGGCGTTCAAGATGCGCCAGCGCATCGCTCTGACGCTGGAATGCGGCCTGCAGAACGCGACGCTGGCGATTGTGGTGGCGGGCTCGCTTCTGGGCGACATCGTCTACGCCATGCCCGCCGCGGTCTACGGGCTGCTCATGTTCGGCACCGCCGGACTGTTCATCCTGTGGGCGCGACGCTGGTCGAAAGCAGCCCGTCGCGCGCGGGCCATGGCGCGCTAGAGCCGTTCCAGAAAGCCTTGCAGCCTTTGCATGTCCTTGGGCAGGTCGGTCTCGCACCGCACCGGCTCTCCGGTCACCGGGTGTTCAAAGCCCAGCACGGCGGCGTGTAGCGCCTGACGTCGGAAGTCCTTGAAGTCCTTGCCGCTGTCGAGCTTCGCCAACGGTGTGGACCGGCCCCGGCCATAGACCGGATCGCCCAGAAGCGGGCAGCCGATATGGGCCATATGCACCCGGATCTGGTGCGTCCGTCCGGTTTCCAGCCGACAGCGCACCAGCGCGCACATGGGATGACCGATCGACCGGCCGGGCTCCTGACCGAAGGTCTCAAGCGTCTCGTAATTGGTGATGGCGTGCTTGCCCGCTTGCGAGCCGGGCGTGTCGATCACGGCCATTTTCTTGCGGTCATGGCTGGAGCGCGCGAGGCGCGTCTCGATCCGGCCCGCACGGGGTTGGGGCGCAGAGCGGGTGAAAGCCAGATAGGCGCGCTCGACGCTGTGGGCGGCGAATTGGTCAGACAGGCCCTGATGCGCCTTGTCAGTCTTGGCCGCCACCATGACGCCGGACGTGTCCTTGTCGAGGCGATGCACGATGCCGGGACGCTCGACGCCGCCAATGCCTGACAGGGATCCCGCGCAATGAAACAGCAGGGCGTGCACCAGCGTGCCTGTCCAGTTGCCCGCGGCGGGGTGGACGGCCATGCCGGCGGGTTTGTTGATGACGATCAGATGCGCGTCCTCGAACAGGACCTCAAGCGGAATGTCCTCGGGCTTCGGCGTGGCTTCCACCGGGGCGGGCACGTCCAGACGATAGACCGCGCCGTCGCGCACCTTGGCGGAGGGATCGGTCAGCGCTTCGCCATCCACAAGCAGGCAGCCCTGCTCAACCAGCGCCTTGCAGCGCGAGCGGGAGAGGTCCGCCCATGTCGCCGCCATCCAGCGATCCAGGCGCTCGCCCGCCTCGGCAGAGGTTGCAATCTGTTCTCTGGGGGGCGGTGTGGTCAAAGGCGGGGCCTTCTCGGGGCTGTTGAGTGACATTCAGGGACGCCTGACACAGAGCTGCACTCCGCGTCCGTGTCGTGACGAATTGGTAAGCGAAAGCGCTTATCTGGTCCCATTCCGCATCCGGTCGTGATCGCCGGTATGAACCCTATGCAACAAGATCAGGGATACTGACAATGACGTTTAAAGCTCGCTTGACTGTGTGCACCGCGCTCCTGGCGCTGTCACCCGTTGCGCCTGCTTTTGCTCAGCAGGGCGAGACGCAGGTCACGGATGTGATTACCGTGACGACGCAGAAACGTGAGCAGTCTGTCACCGATGTTCCGCTCAATCTGACCGCTTACAACGCCCGTCGCCTTGAAGTGCTGGGGGTCGAGCAATTTGATGAATTGTCTGATTTTGTTCCGGGTCTGGAGATTCAGGAGCAATCACCCAATACGCCCGGCTTCGCCATTCGCGGCATCACGTCAGATGACACCACGGCGACGGGCGAAGCCCGGGTTGCGGTGTTTCAGGACGGCGTGCCTATCTCGCGCGCTCGCGGGGCGTTTGTGGAGCTGTTCGATGTCGAGCGCGTGGAAGTGGCCAAAGGCCCTCAACCCACCCTGTTTGGTCGCGGCGCGCTGATCGGCGGCATCAACATTATCCAGAACAAGGCCCAGCTGAACGATGTGATGTCCGGCGCCGGGTCTGTCACGCTGGGGGATTATAATCGCCGAGAAGCGCGCGGGCATGTGAACCTGCCGCTCAGCGACGCCTTCGCCCTCAGAATCGCCGCCGCCCACAAGGCGCGTGACGGCTATGTGGACAATGTGCTGGGCGGACCGGCGATGAACGCCGTCGAGCTTGAAGCCTATCGGGTCTCCGCCCGCTGGGAGCCGACAGACGCCCTGCGTCTGGATGTGATCGCCAATTATCAGGATGACACGCCTGAAGGCGGCACCTCGTTCAAATCCGGGGTGTTCGCGCCTGCGCCGGGCGTCTCGCTGGAGCCTTGGGAGCCGGCCGCGCTGAACACATCGCCGTTGCTGGAAAATGGCGCGCCTCTGGGCATCAACCGCAAAGTCTACGGCGTAACGGTTCTGGGCGATTACGATCTGAACGAGACTTGGTCTCTCAGCTCCATCACCGGCTGGCGCGCCCTTGAGACCCGGGAGATCCTGGATTCAGATGGCTTTGCCGCAGACTTGCTCGCGGTCGCAGATAACGGTTCCGGACATCAATGGAGTCAGGAAATCCGCTTCAATTATGACGCCGGTGGCCCCGTGACGGGATTTTTCGGCGCGTCGTATTTTTATGAGCGCAGCCGACAGGCGATTACGCTGGCCACGGATGAAGCCGTGGCTCAGGCTCTCCTGGCGCCACAGCTGGCCGCAAGCGCAGGTTTGAGCGTAGCGCAGGTCGAAGCCTTGCTGGCGCTACAGGGTGTCCCCAATGCGGATGGCTTTGACGATCTGCTTGATCCGTTCGGGTTCGCCGTACTCAGCCTGCTGACAGCGGGTCAGGTCGTGCCGCTGGGCGATTACCGCGAAGGGACCACCAATTACGGCGAAACCACTGCCTTTGATCTGTTTGGTGACGTGTCCTACGCGGTCACGGATCGTCTGACGCTTGGCGCTGGGCTGCGCTGGACCACAGAAGACAAGGAGGCCGGGATCTCCGGCTGGCATATCGACGCGCCGAACCGCGTTACGGGAGCGCCGACCGCCTTTCTCCCCGCGACGCCCAATGGCGTGATGCTGGAGTCCGGCTCTCGAAGCTTTGACGACTTCACCTGGCGCGTGACCGGTCAGTATGACCTCAATGCCGCGGTGAACCTGTTTGCGTCCTATGCGCGCGGGCGTCGTCCGGACGTGATCAGTTACTCAGACGGCCAGTTCGTGATCGCTCCGGCAGAAATCGTCGACAGCTATGAACTGGGCGGCTATTGGACGCTGGATTCCACCAACATTCAGGCCTCCGTTTTCTATTCCGAGTACGAAAACTTCCAGAGCGCGCGACTCGAGCCGCAAAGCGCCACCTATATCGTGGACAATGCTGGCCGTGCGACGCAGTACGGTTTTGAAGGCCAGCTTGATCATCAATTCACGGACCACCTGTCCGTGTTTGCGACCTATGCGTACAATATCTCCGAATTTGACGACACGGACTCCGAAGGCCGACCGCAAGAGTTCGCCGGCAACACCTTCCGCCTGTCGCCCGACCATGCGCTGTCCGTCGGCGCGCTTGCCGAATTCGAGACAGGACTGGGGCTGCTGTCGCTGATCCCGACCTGGACCTGGCAGTCAGAGGTCTTCTTCGACAATGACAATGACCTGACCGACGGTCGCCAGGACGAGCTCCAGGGGGATTTCGGTCTCATCAATATCCGGGCCCGCCTGGATCTGCCCGATGAGCGGATCTATGGCGAGGTCTTCGTCAACAATCTGGCGGATGAGGCCTACATCATTGATGCGGGCAATACCGGGGACAGTTTCGGTCTGCCCACCTTTATCGCCGGGTCGCCCCGTATGGCGGGCATCAAGATCGGCGCGAGCTTCTAGTCGCGCCTCCCCGGATGGGCGCTATTCTGTGTGTGTATTTGAGGCCAATTGATAATGAATAGGCCTATTCGTTTATGCATATGGAGTGGCTTTTAAGTAACGTCATCTGCATTATGTCGAACCGTTACCATTCTTTGTCCAAGCCGTTAGCGAAGCGTCACACTTGACCCCTACCAGCAGCCGGTCTGCGCACCTTCCGTGTGCGCCATGTACCAAGTTCAGGGGTCCTTACAATGACGTTCAAAGCTCGCCTGTCTGCGTGCGCTGCAGTTCTCGCGCTTGCGCCTGCGTCCGCCGCCTTCGCTCAAACCGAGGTCAATGACCAGGTCACCGACGTGATCACGGTGACCACCCAGTTCCGCGAACAGTCCCTGGCTGACGTGCCGATCAACGTGTCGGCCTTCAACGAAGAGCTGATCGAGCGTCTGGACATCCGCAACCTTGAAGACATGGCCCTGTACACGCCGGGCCTCGTCATTCAGGAGCAGAGCCCGAACAACACCGGCTACTCCCTGCGCGGCATCACCACCGACAGCGGCGTCTCCACCGCTGAAGCGCGCGTGGCCATGTTCCAGGACGGCCTGTCCATCTCGCGCTCGCGCGGCTCCTATGTCGAACTGTTTGACATCGAGCGTCTGGAAGTCGCCAAGGGCCCGCAACCGACCCTGTTTGGTCGCGGCGCGCTGATCGGCGGCATCAACATCATCCAGAACAAGGCCGCCTTCGAGAACTCTGCGAGCCTTTTCGCCGGTCTTGGCAATTTTGACTCCTATGAAATCGGCGGCCATGTGAACTACGCCGTGGCTGACAATTATGGTCTGCGCGTCGCGGCGATGAACCGCGTGCGTGACGGCTACATCCCCAATCTGGGCGATGGCGACGATCTGCAGGGCCGTGACGTTCTGGCGGGCCGCGTGGTGTTCTCCGGCGAGCCGACCAGCTATTTCAACTTCGACCTGATCGCCAACTGGCAGCAGGACAGCGGCCCGGGCAGCGCCTTCAAGTCCGGCGTGATCGCCCCGCAAGGCGGCAACACCAACCCGCATTCCGCCGCTGACCTGCGCGTGATCGATGGCTTTGAAAGCGATCAGGGTCTGGGTCTGGACCGCACGGTGTGGGGCCTGACCGCCCTGACCAGCTGGGACATCAACCCGTCCTGGAACCTGTCCACCGTGACCGGCTATCGCGAGTATGATGCGGTCGAGATCTTCGATCCGCTCGGCATCGGCTTTGAAGCGATCAACTTCGGCGAAGATGCGACCGGTCGTCAGACCAGCCATGAAATGCGCCTGAGCTTTGACAATGGCGGCCGCTTCACGGCCTTCGGCGGCTTCACCTATTTCTACGAAGCCAACACCCAGCGTATTCCGGCCATCTACAATGAAGCTGTCACCCAGGCCCTGTTCGTGCGTCTGGGCCAGTTCGGCAATGTGAACACCATCGCCGGCCTGCTGGGCGTCACGCCTGAAACCCTGACCGATCTGGCGAACCCGTTCCCGTATTCGATCGCAGCCCTGTCCCAGGGCATGGGCTTTGTGCCGCTGCGTCCGAACTACACTGAAGAATCCGCGAACGCCGGTTCCACCGAAGCGCTCGACTTCTTCGCCGACGCTTCCTTTGACGTCACCGACCGTCTGACCGTGACGGCGGGCCTGCGCTACACCGACGAGAGCAAGAACGCGTCAGGCTATGGCGGCTCGTCCATGGGCGTGAACCGCGTGACCTTCGGTCCGGCCCTGATCCTGACCAGCTCCCCGAACGGCGCCGAGATCAGCTCCAGCGCGGATTTCGATGACTGGACCTATCGTGTGAACGCGGCGTACGAAGTGAGCGACCGCATGAACGCCTGGGTCAGCTATGCCCGCGGCCGCAGCCCGGACCTCATCTCTATCGACTCCAGCGATCCGTCCTTCTTCAGCACCTCTCCTGCCGAGATTGTGGACTCCCTGGAAGTTGGCGCGTTCTTCACGCTCGATTACGGCACGCTGACCGCCTCGGTCTACGAATCCAAATACGACAACTTCCGCACGTCCGTGTTTGATCCGCTTACCAGCACCTTCGTGCCGCAAAACGCCGGGTCTGCGACCCAGCGCGGCCTGGAGCTGCAGGGCGATTTCCACCTCACCGACACGCTCGACCTGATGGCGACCTATTCCTACAACCTCGCCAAGTTCGACAAGACCTCCAACGGTCAGGCCCAGGCCCTCGGCGGCAACCGCTTCCGCTATGCGCCCGAGCACTCCTTCTCGCTGGGCGCGCGCTGGGAAGCCCTGAACCAGCCCTGGGGGACGGTGTCCATCCTGCCGAGCTTCTCCTGGCAGTCCCATGTCTTCACCGACAACGACAATGACCGCTTCGCCGGCGTGCGTCAGGACTCCTACGGCCTGCTGCGGGCCCGGGTGCGCTATGACCACCCGTCCGAGCGCTACTATGCGGAAATCTTCGGCAACAACATCGCCGATCAGGAATACCTGATCGACGCCGGCAACACCGGCGCGGGCTTTGGTCTGCCGACCTTTATCGCAGGCGCCCCGCGCACCTACGGTTTCCGCATCGGCGCCAGCTTCTAGGCTGACGTTCCAAGATCCGTCCGGGGGGACGGGACTGTGGCCGGCGCGGGGAGAGGGGCCTTGCGCCGGCCTTCTTGTTTGGTTTCTACTTTTCCCAAGCGCGCAGCAAGCGGGCACACAAGAGGGGGAGTTCATGTCACAGGAATACAAGCTGACGCGTCGCGCGGCGCTTGCGGGCGTTGCGGGTCTCGGGCTCGCGGCAACGGCCTGTAGCGGTGAGGAAGCGCGTTTCGAGCCGCGCCCGCCTGCGGACGGCCCCTTCAAGCATGGCGTCGCCAGCGGTGACCCGGACCAGACCTCGATCATGCTGTGGACGGCGGTGACGACGGACAGTCTTGATTCGCCGGTTCGCGTGGAGCTGGCCGAGGATGAAGCCTTCACCTCGGTCATTCTCGAGGCCGAAGCCGCCCGCGCTGCTGAAGCCGTCAACAACATGACCCCGTTCAAGCTTCTGGCGGACGGTCTGCAGCCGGGACGCGCGTACTGGTACCGCTTCCATTATGGCGATGTGGTCAGTGAGACCGGGCGGACGCGCACCCTGCCCGAGGGCGGCGTGGACCGTTTCACCATCGCGGCTTTCTCGTGTTCGAACTATCCGGCGGGCTTCTTCAACGCCTATCGCGACGCAGCCGAGCGCAACGATATCGATCTCGTCGTGCATCTGGGCGATTACATCTACGAGTACGGCCGTGGCGGCTACGCCATGGAGGATGACGAGCGACTGGGCCGCATGGTCGAGCCCGCCCACGAGATCGTCACCTATGAGGATTATGTCACCCGCTACGCCCAGTATGGCGCGGACCCGGATCTGAAGGCCCTCAAGGCCGCGGCGCCGTGGCTGACCATCTGGGATGACCATGAGACCGCCAATAACGCCCATCTGACCGGGGCCGAGAACCACGACCCGGATCAGGGCGAGGGCGCCTGGTCGGATCGCGTCGACGCGGCCTTGCGCGCCTATTATGGCTGGCTGCCGGTGCGCGAGGCCGAGGATCGTCGGGCGCGCTATGGCGCGCTCGAGATCGGGGATCTGGCGACGCTGATCTTCCTGGAGAGCCGTTTGCTGGCGCGCTCTGACGAGATGACGCTTGATGACTTCCCGGTGCCGCTCGATTCCGATCCGCAAGACCCGCAAATCCAGGAAACCGTCCGCAACTGGCTGGAGTTGCGGGTGGGCGGCGAGGACCGCACCATGCTGGGCGCGGAACAGTTCGACTTTGTCATCCGCACGTTGGAGCAATCGGCGGCGGCGGGCAAACCCTGGCGCATCTTCGCCAACCAGGTGCTGATGGGCTCGGCCACGGCGCCCGATTACACCAAGGAGCCGCCGCTCTGGCTGCGCTGGGGCATGCGTCTGGCGGGCGGTCAGGTGTGGGATTTCGCCCAGCAGACCCAGTTCAGCGTGCCCATGACGCTCGACACCTGGGACGGCTTTCCGGCCGAGCGCGAGCGCTTGTTCGAGGCCGCGCGCGCGGCCAATGCCGACTTCATCGTGCTGACCGGGGACAGCCACAATTTCTGGACTGTGGACCTGAAGACCGAAAGCGGTGAGCGCGTGGGCGTCGAATTTGGCGTCACCTCGGTGACCAGCCCGTCGGATTATGAGTTCGTCAATGCGCCGAGCGTGGATTTCGGTCAGATGACCCTGAAAGCCAATCCGCACATTCTTCATCACAGCGTCTACGCCAAGGGTTATGTCCTGCTCACTCTGACGCCGGAGGACGCGGTCGCGGACTTCGTGGCGGTCTCCACGATCAAGGACACGGCCTTTGACGCGGGTCTGGACAGCCGCTGGCGGGTGACGCCGGCTCTGGGCGGGCCTGTCGCCGAGGTCGAGCGCCTGAGCTGACCGCGTTCAGGATTGCGGTCTTTTAAGGCGTCCGCGCCTAGACAGGGCTTTGCCGGTGGGCCACCTTTAAGGTCCACTCGGGGGTGATATACAGGGGTTTCCATGTCGTCTGACGAAAACATCGTGGCGCGCATCTGGCGCTATATCGGCGCGTTCCAGCACGGAATTCTGCGCCTTTTCGGGATCTTCCTGATCCTCTTCTTGCTGATCGCCTTCATCGGCAGCCTGTTCTCCAATGACGATTTCGACATGGCCGACAGCGGCGTGCTGATCTTCGCACCGGAAGGTCCGATCGTGGAGGAACCCACCACCATCTCGCCCAATGACGCCTTCACGGCGTCGCTGCTGGGCGGCGGCCCGGGCTCTGAAGTGCTGCTCAGCGATGTGGTCGAGGGTCTGCGTCACGCGACCGAAGATGACGACGTCACCACCATCGTGATGAATCTGGAGCGCTTTGGCGGCGGCTATCCCGCAGCCCTGCACCAGGTCGCGCACGAGATGGACGCCTTCCGCGAAGCCGGCAAGGAGATCATCGTCTACGGCGATAATTACTCCATGAGTGGGTACTTCCTGGCGGCCCATGCCAGCCAGGTCTATCTGCACGATATGGGCGGGGCGAGTGTGAACGGCTATGCCGTGTATCGCACCTTCTTCCGCTCGCTGCTGGAGCGTCTGCACGTCACCGTGAACGTCTATCGGGTCGGCACCTTCAAGTCCGCACTCGAGCCTTATCTGGGCGACGGCATGTCCGAGCCGGCGGCGGAAGCGAACCGCTATGTCTTCGGCGATATCTGGAACGCCTATCAGGATAGCGTGGAAGCGGCGCGCGGCCTGTCGGACGGCGCCTTGCAGGACTATGCCGACCAGTTCCCCGAGCTGCTGGTCGCTAATGGCGGCGATACCGCGGCTGTGGCGCAGAACCAGGGCCTGGTGGATGAAGTGATCGGACGCGGCGCCTATCGCGATCTGCTGGAAGAGCGCTTTGGCCGGGATGATGGCGAGGATTCTCTCGGCTTTGTGGCCAGCGATTTCTTTGACTATGTCGAAGCCAATCGCGAGTTCGACCTGCTGCCGAGCGACAAGATCGTCGTGATCAAGGCTGTGGGCGGCATTGTGGACGGCAATGGCGATGGCGGCGTGATCGGCGGCGACCAGCATGCCGAGCTGATCCGCCGGGCGCGTCTGGATGACGATGTCCGCGCCATCGTGCTGCGCATCGATTCAGGCGGCGGTTCGGCCTTTGCGTCCGAACTGATCCGGGAAGAGCTGGAAATGGCGCGCCTGGAAGGCAAGATCGTCATCGCCTCCATGGGCGGTGTGGCGGCCTCGGGCGGCTACTGGATCGCGACCCCGGCCCATGAAATCTGGGCCGAGCCGACCACCATCACCGGCTCGATCGGCATTTTCGGCTTTATCCCGACCTTTGAGGACAGCCTGGCCGAGATCGGCGTTTATGAAGACGGCATCGCGCTCACCGAGACGGCGCGTCAGCCCAGCCCGACGGGCGGCGTCACCGATGAGTGGGACATCATCCTGCAATCGTCGATCGAGAACGGCTATGAGCGCTTCCTGTCCATCGTGGCGGAATCGCGCAACATGACCCGCGATCAGGTCGACGCCGTGGCCCAGGGCCGCATCTGGACCGGCCAGCAAGCCTATGATCGCGGTCTGGTGGACCAGATTGGCGGCTATGATGAGGCCATCGCCGCCGCGGCTGCACGCGCGGGTCTGGAAGAGGGCGATTACCGCGTCATCGAATTCCGTGACGAGGTGGATCCCTTCCACCAGTTCCTGGAAATGTTCGGTTCGAGCGCCAGCACTGCCTTGTTTGGCGAAGGCCTGTTGGGCACGGGCCTTCTGGCCGACATGGCCAGCGACGTGCAGGACGAGATCGAGACCATCAACATGATGAACGATCCCAACGGCGTTTACGCCACCTGCTTTGAATGCTCGGCCTATCGCCAATAGGCGCGGCCAGATCTGAAACGGGAAGGCCCGGCTGGTTCAGCCGGGCCTTTTTCATGGTCAGTCCTGAAATTGCGCGCGAAGCCAGTGCAGGAATTTTCGGACCTTGCTCGATTGCAAGACCTCTTCACGGCCCACGATCTTGTAGGCGGGGCCCTTGAGCTGCATCACAGGGCCCACCGGAACCAGCAGATGCCTCTGGATCAGAAGGCTCAGCAGATGCGGGCTGCCCAGAAGCACGCCCTGTCCCGCCAATGCGCACTGAACCGCAAACTGCTCATCCTCGAAGGCGCGTTCATTGGCGATCTTGAACGGTGCGCCGGCCGGTTCTGACAGGTCTCGCCAACCGGGCGCACTCCCGATCGGCATGCGCCATTGCGGGGTCAGAAGGTCCATGCTGCGTCCCGCCAGCGCCTTGTCCCTGAGGGCGGGCGTGGCGAAGGCCCCGAATGCATCCTCGACCAGCACCTCCTCACCCGCACGGATCGGGCCGTAGCGAATGGCGAGATCAATCCCGGTCGAGCGTTTGAGATCCACGGGCGCGTAGGAGGTCTCGATCTGGAGGCTCAGACCGGGAAGGTCTTCTTCAAGACGGGCCAGCCGGGGCGCTAGCCACAGGCTGGCGAAAGCGGGCGTCACTGACAGGGTGATGCGGCCTGACCGGGGTTTGAGCGCCTCCAGCGCGGCATCGATCTGCCTGAACGCGCCAGACAGGCGCTCGGCCAGTTCTTGGCCCTCAAGCGTGGCGGTCACGCCTCGCGGGGACCGGACCAGCAAGGACAGGCCCAACTGGCCCTCCAGCGCCTTGATGGCGTGAGACAGCGCCGTCGGCGTCACCCCCAGCTCTTGCGCGGCGCGGGCCAGGGTTCCGTGCCGGGCGGCGGCTTCAAAGGCCCGAAGTCCCCGGTGTGAGGTCTGTAATGACATGAGAAAATCTCATCTCTGGCTGAAGTCATCTCTATAGCGCGCCCGCGTGATATGGGGAAATTCAAAAGCCTCTTTCAATTTCGACAGTCCAAGAGGTGAATATTATGCAGGTCCTGAGAGTAGATGCGAGCGTCCGCAAGGATGGCTCGCTCAGCCGCGCCATCGGAGACGCCTTCATGGAAGCGCTGACAAAAGCTCATCCCGAGCTTGAGCTGACCAAGCGTGATGTGGGCGTGAACCCGCCGCCGATCATTACGTCCGACTGGGTGGCGGCGGCCTTTACGCCAGAGGCGCAGCGCAGCAAGGCGCAGTCACAGCTTTTGGCGCTGAGTGACCAGGCCATCGCCGAATTGCGCCAGGCCGAGATCATCCTGATCACCGCGCCCATGTATAATTACGGCATGCCGGCGGGGCTGAAAGCGTGGGTCGATAGCGTCGTGCGCAAGGACCAGACCTTCACTTTCGATCTGGCGCGCGGTGATTTCCCGCTGGAGCCCGTCCTGTCAGGCAAGACGCTCGTTCTGGCCACGGCCTGGGGCGAGTTCGGATTTGAGCCGGGCGGCGTCAGGGACGGGCAGGGCCATCTGGTGGGTCATGTGAAGGCGGTGTCGGGCTATCTGGGCGCGAGCCGGGTCGAGCATGTGGGCGTTGAGTATCAGGAATTCGCCGACGACCGTTTTGAAGCAAGCATGAAGGCGGCGCTTGAGCGCGCGAGAGCGCTGGGTGCGAGCTTTTAAAAGAAAAAGCCCGGAAGCAGCGCTTCCGGGCTTTTCTGTTTGTGGAGGGAACAGCGCCTAGCGCTTGGACTGCTCGCACAGATTCATGAAGCGCTGGCGCAGTTCGGCGTTCGCCTTGAACTCGCCGCGGAACATGGTGGTGATCGTGGAGACGTTCGGGTGGTGCACGCCGCGGGTGGTCATGCACTGGTGCTTGGCGTCCACGAAGATAGCGACGCCCAGCGGGCTCATCGCTTCCTCGATCGCATCGGCGATCTGGGCGGTCATTGTCTCCTGCGTTTGAAGACGCTTGGAGAAGGCCTCGACCACCTTGGCGATCTTGGAGATGCCGACGACGGCGCGGTCGGGCAGATAGGCGACGCAGGCCGTGCCCAGGATCGGCGCCATATGGTGCTCGCAGTGCGATTCCACATCGATATGGGTCAGCATGACCATGTCGTCATAGCCCTGCACGTCCTCGAAGCGCTTGCCGAGGATTTTGTGCGGGTCTTCGTCATAGCCGCGGAACCAGTCGTTATAGGCGTTCACGACGCGCTTGGGCGTTTCCAGAAGGCCTTCACGGCGGGGGTCGTCACCAGCCCAGCGCAACAGGGTGCGCACAGCTTCTTCAGCTTCTTCACGGGTCGGGCGAACGATGGCGTCCTCAGGGAGGTTGGCCAGGGTTTCTTTGTCAGTCATGGCGTCCATGATTGGCGGATCCTTTCGTTGACGGGCGCCGCCCTGAAAATGAGCAGGACGACGAAGTACCGGTTTCCGGATCCAGCAGGGCGGGACGGGGAAGCCGTCGGCGCGCGCCGGGTCTAGATGTTATCCTCCGGGAAGCGGTTTCATCCGCATCCGACGCTTAGGTAGTTTCAGGCTTTGAAATGTCCAATGCCGTAAGAAGTCTTTTTCCCAAGCGGTCGACGTTGTAGACCGGCGCCCTAGTGCAACGCAAATCCCTGCGCTGCGCTCAGACTTTGGAAAAGTTCAGATGACCGTCCTCACGCTTTATGACACCGCCGCGCGCAAGAAGCGCGACTTCGTTCCGATCGATGCCGACCGGGTGACGATGTATGTGTGTGGCCCGACGGTCTATTCCGAAGCCCATATTGGCAATTTCCGTCCGCCGGTCGCGTTTGACGTGCTGTTCCGTCTGCTCCGTCACGTCTATGGCGCGGAGCATGTGGTCTATGCGCGCAACATCACGGACGTGGATGACAAGATCAACGCCGCGGCTGCTGAGGCTGGCGTTGATATTTCCGTGATCACCGACAAATACGCGGCGATCTACCGCGAGGACAGTGCGGCGCTGAACATCACACCGCCCTCGCTCGAGCCGGCGGCGACCGCGCACATGCCGCAAATGATCACCATGATCGAGAAGCTGATCGCAGATGGCTTCGCCTATGCCGCCGAAGGCCATGTGCTGTTCTCGGTCAGCTCCTATGACAAGTATGGCAAGCTGTCGGGCCGCTCGGTGGACGACATGATCGCAGGCGCGCGCGTGGAAGTGGCCCCCTACAAGAAGGACCCGGCTGACTTCGTGCTGTGGAAGCCCTCAAAGCCGGGCGAGCCGGAATGGGAGGCCCCGTTCGGCAATGGTCGTCCGGGCTGGCACCTTGAGTGCTCGGCCATGATCGAGGCCAATCTGGGTGAGACCATCGATATTCATGGCGGCGGCGGCGATCTCGTCTTCCCGCACCATGAAAACGAAGTGGCCCAGTCGGTTTGCGCCCATGACGGCGCGCCTTTGGCGAACTACTGGCTGCACAACGGCTTTCTGTCGATGGCGTCAGAGAAGATGTCCAAATCGCTGGGCAATGTGATCAAGCCCAACGACCTTCTGCAAAATGGCGTGAAGGGCGAGGTGATCCGCTATGCCCTGATGACCGGCCATTACCGTGCGCCGCTCGACTGGAACGCCAAGCTTCTGGAAAACACCCAGCGGTCCATGGACCGGCTTTATGGCATGCTGCGGCGCCTGAACGGGGTTGAGGCGGCTGAGGTCGATGTGCCCGAAGCGGTGATGAACGCGCTGCTGGATGATCTCAATACGCCCAAGGCGCTGGCGGCCTTGTTTGAAATCGCCGGTCGCGCCAACAAGGCCGACAGCGGAGCCGAGCAGGCCCGGGCCAAGGGCGAGCTTCTGGCGGCGGGGCGTCTTCTGGGGCTGTTTGATCAGGATCCGGACGCCTGGTTCGGTCTGGATATGGTCGATGAAGCGCTGCGCGCGGAGATCGACCAGCTGCTGGCCGAACGCCTCGCGGCGCGTCAGGCCAAGGATTTTGAAAAGGCGGACGCCATTCGCGAAATTCTCAACGCCAAGAATGTCCAGGTGGATGACGGGCCGGAAGGGGCCGTCTGGCGGCTTAAGGGCTGACATCTTGAAACTGGCCGCCCGCGTGCGGACATAACCGCCATGAGCGACATCTACACCAATGACCTTCTGGAGCTGGCGGCCGATATTCCCCATATCGGCCGCCTCTCCGATCCCGATGGCAGCGCCCACAAGGTGTCGCGCATTTGCGGATCCGAGCTGACGCTGGATTTGAAGGTCGTGGACGGTCGCATCGCTGATCTGGGGCTTGAGGTGAAAGCCTGCGCCCTGGGGCAGGCCAGCGCCAGCGTGTTCGCCCGCGCGGCCATCGGCGCGGATCTGGACGAAATTCGCGCCACACGCGAAGCGCTCAGGGTGATGCTGAAAGAGGAAGGGGCGGCGCCGAATGGTCGCTTTTCCGCCCTTAAGGCGCTTCAACCCGCCGCATCATACAGACAGCGTCATGGCTCCATAATGCTGGCCTTTGACGCGGCTGTTGAGGCGTTTGAGGCGGCTCTGCCGCAACGTTGACAATTCCGAAGTCCGCTTGGGCGAAATTTGGATTGATCGTGTGTAAGACTGGGCCTCTAATGTGCGAACGAGCTGGAATAACACGTTTGCCGACTCGCGTGGGGCTGGTACTGCTCCGCGCCTATCAGATCGGACTGTCTCCGGTGCTGTACGCGCTAGGCGTGCGGTGCCGTCATGAGCCCAGTTGCTCCAATTACGCCGTTGGTTGCGTGAGAGAGCAGGGTTTGTGGCGAGGCTCCTGGCTGGCGGCGGGTCGCGTTCTGCGATGCCGACCGGGCGGGACCTGGGGATATGATCCGGCTCCGCCGCCGCGTCGTGAAACGGCATGGTGGAAAGTCTGGGCGCTACGCGAGGGGCCGGCGCGCGACAAAGAGGGCTACATCCTGTCGGCGAACGCCGCACCGGGGGATGAGTGAGCGGGGTAACGGACGTGGATCAGCCGGTCCGATCAGGGATTTCAGCCGTCATCGTGACCTTCCGTACGGGTGACGTCCTGCTCGAGTGCGTGGATTCCGTGCTCGCCGCCAGTGATGTGGACGAGCTGGTTCTGGTCAATCACGACAATCCGCCTGAAATGGTTGAAGCGCTGGAACAGCGCGCCCGTCATGACGCCCGCCTGCGACTGATCCATACCGGCGCCAATCTGGGGTTCTCCAGAGGCTGCAATATCGGCGCGCAATCGGCGCGCGGCGAAGCCCTGCTTTTTCTCAACCCTGATGCCGTGCTCAAGCCGGGCGACGCCAGCCAGATGCTCAAGGCCCTGCAGGGGCGGACCGAACCCGCCATTGTGGGCGCGCGTCTGATCGGTCCGGACGGCAAGGAACAACGCGGCGGCCGACGGGGCGCGCTGACGCTGGGCTCGGCGCTGACGGGGTTCCTGGGGCTGTCGTGCGAGTTTCATCGCGAGCATGAGCCGCTGCCCTCCAAGCCGGTCGCCATGCCGACGGTCTCCGGCGCCGCGATGCTGATGACCCGGCGCGGATTTGAGCGCCTTGAAGGCTTTGATGAAGGCTATTTCCTGCATGTCGAGGATATCGACATTTGCAAGCGCGCCCGTGATGCGGGCGGTGAAGTGATCTTCGAGCCGCGGGTGGAAATCGCCCATGTGGGCTCCACCTCCAAGATCAGCCAGGTCAAGGTCGAGGTCTTCAAGGCGCTGGGCCTGGCGCGCTATTTCACCCTGCATGGCGGGGTGATCGGCCCGCTGCAGGGCTTTGTGCTGGGGCCGGTGTTTCTGGTGGGCGCGGTGATGCGCTCACTCCTGTTGCAGCTCCAGGCCCGGACCGCGGGCAAGCTGCCGGCGTCCGAGCTCTAGAACCTTGGCCTGATCCTATTTGCGTGTGGTCTGCTGCGGACCGTAATTGCCGTCGGTGACATAGACCTGCGCCGGGCCGCCCATGCGGCGGTTCAGGCTGCCCACATAGACGATGTATTCGCCCCGATCGGCGCTCGTAAAGGTCAGGCCCGGATTGAGCCCCCAGGCGTCGTCATTGCAGGCCCAGCTTCCATCGGGCAGGCGGACGGCGAGGGTGGCGTCAAAGTCAGCGCCCGCCGAGATCGAGAAGGGCGCATCCCCGCCATTGCGGCGATTGACCACAAGCGTGGGCTCCTGAGTCGCGTGACCCGGACACTCCATGCTGGCCTGGGACAGCGGCAGTTCGGGGGTGACGTGCACATCAACCTGTTCTTCATTGCCGCGACCCGCTCGGAAGTTGATGCGGCCGTAATGGGGGCGTTGATCAGGGCGCAGTGGAATGCGCTCGACAGAGCGTTGAGTGTTCACGCCCGCAATCGCGCCGATGACATCCTGCAAGCCTTGTTCAAGCGCGTTCCGCGCGCCCGGGAACGGGGTCGAGCTGATGCTGACAGTGGCGGGCAGTTCGCCGGCGTCATAGGCGCCAACCCAGACCTGATACGCGCCGCGTTCGGCGAACGGCACCGGAATGACCGGATCAAAGCCGATGGCGTCATCACTGCACAGCCATTGGCCAGAGGGCGTGTGCAGGATCATCGTTGTGTCGCCCCGCGAAGTCGCGCGCACATGAAACTCGCCCTCGCGCCGCGAATAGCGGATCGTCACTGTGGGCTCGGCGGTGATGCCGCCTGCGCAGCCATTGAGCTCGGGGATGGACTGGGCGCGGATCAGACCGCCGGCCTGCACCTCCCGGTCAATCACCTCTTCCCCGAAATTCCGGCCCAGCGTGATCTCGCCAGAGAGTGGCCGCGCGCGCATCTCCAAACCCTCGGGGCCGGACGGGCCGCCACAGGCGCTCAGCGCCATTGCGCTCACGGTCAGAGCCAGAAGCTGGATGCTGGTGCGTGTCATGGCGCTCTCCCAAGCTGGACATCAAACAGATGCAGGCACGATAGGGCGCGTGGATGAACACAAGATGACCGTCCCGCATGGGCCGGGTTGGGTAATACCTGAATTAATTCTATAGGTTAACGTGGCGGAAACGGGCCGGCCTTGGACAGGGCGGATTCAATCGGGTGTTTGAGCGCGACCTGTTCGAGCCAGTGGGCGGTCTCGATCATCCTGTCCAGATCAATGCCGGTGCTGAAGCCGCCGCGTTCGAGCATGTAGACCACGTCCTCGGTCGCCACATTCCCGGTCGCTTTCGGGGCGAACGGGCAGCCGCCAATCCCGCCCGCCGAGGCGTCGATCACGTCCACGCCCGCTTCGACCGCGGCGAAGACATTGGCGATGGCGGTGTTGCGGGTGTTGTGAAAATGAAGGCGCAGGTGCGCTTTCGGCGCGGCCTCGCGCACAATGCCGACGGCTTTCTGAACCTGCCAGGGCGTCGCGACGCCGATGGTGTCACCGAGGGCGATTTCCTGCGCACCCGCCGCGGCGGCACGGCTGGCCAGCTCGCCCAGAATGGCCGGGTCCACCTCGCCATCAAACGGATCGCCAAAGGCGACCGAGATAGTGGCGGACAACGGAATGGCCGCGTCATGGGCCAGCACCGCGATGCGATCCAGAAGGTCGGCGGTGTCCTGAGGCGTGGCGTTCTGATTGGCTCTGCCAAAGCCTTCAGAGGCGACCATCACATAGTTGATCTCATCGCACCGGGACTCGATCGCCTGGCGCATGCCGCGCTCATTGAGCGCCAGCCCGATGAAAGACACGCCGCGATCGCGCGGGACTTGCGCCATCACCTCGATGGAATCCGCCATTTTGGGCACGGCCTTGGGATTGACGAAGCTCGCCGCCTCCATGCGCTTGACGCCGGTTTCGATCAGTCGCTCGATGAATTCGAGCTTCACAGACGTGTCCAGCAGCACCGGGTCGTTCTGAAGCCCGTCGCGCGGGCCGACTTCCACAATCTCGATCGGGCGGCTCATGGCGTACTCCCTGAAGGCTCGGCGTCAGCAGGGCTGCAGCCGGTCGCGGCGATCAGCAAAACCGTGCCCTCGCCGCGTGAATAGTTGAACCCGTCCACCAGCCGCACCGCGCAGGCGCGCTGTATCATCGGACGAAGCATATGGGCCGCCTGATCGCTCCAGCGGCTGAGGTCAAACACGTAAAGTCGCGGGGAGTAGAAATCGAGGTCCCCGCTCGCGAGTTCCGCAGTGATCTCGTCCGCATCACGCAGGATCACGTCCCCATGTGTCAGGAAGACAAAGCTGGGCTCGGTATAGGTTGAAATGAGCGGGGCGTCCGGAACCAGCTCACGCAGATCGACAACGTGCTCGACCGCTTGTCCGGACGGAAACAGGAGTGTGGCGGAAGGAGCGACCACGCCCCGACCCAGCCCGTGCCAGCTCAAGCCCATCACGACCAGCCCGATCAAGGCCAGATCATAGCGCCGCATATAGAGCGCGAAGGTCGCGGCCAGCCCGCAGACCAGCATGATTCCGGTTACGAGATAGGCCGCCCAGAGCGCGCCGTGAAAGCGGACGCCAAGAGCGATCAGCACGCCTGCCGCCAGAAGACCGCCCAGCGTCAGAAGACCCAGTCCAAGCAAGCGCCAACGGCGTTCCACCCGGCCCCAGCGCACAAAGCCCAGCCCGGCGACCACGGCGAGGGCGGGATAGATCGGCAAGGAATAGTGCGGCAGCTTGGTTGGCATGAGCTCGATCAGGAGCCAGGCGGGCGCAATGAAGGCGACCAGCAGGCGCGCCGCCTGAGCGTCGGGCGTTTGTTCACGCCAGTCCTTGATCAGGCTCGCAATCCCGGCGGGCAGGCTGACTATGGCGGGCAGAAATAGGATGGGCAGCAGCAGCAGGTGACTGCCCGGCGGCGCGCCATGGCCTTCATGACCGGACGTGACCTTGGGGGCCATGTCTCCGCCGAGCGCTTCGGACAGGAAGGTTCCGCCTGACACGATCTGAACGCCAATCAGCCAGGGCAGGATGATCAGGGCCGCCAGCAGCGGGCCGGGCCAGTAGAAGAACACCTTCAGCCAGATCACGCGCCGTTCGATGGCGCAAAGCGCCAGCACAGCCAGGCCCATCATGAGCGGGGCCACCGGGCCCTTGATGAGGGCGGCGAGCGCCACGAACACCCACATCAGCACCGCCCATTTGCGGCGTTTGCCGGGCGTTTCCGCCAGCCAGACCTCCACCAGCGACAGCACGCTCAGCCCGGTCATGGCCGCCAGCATGGCGTCGGTCTTGGCGATGCCGCCCTCGCTGGCGAGCAGCAGCGTCACCGAGACCAGCGCGCCGGCGAACACGCCCGTGCGATGATCATAGAGCCGTCGCCCGATCCAGAACGCGCTCAACGCCGCCAGCACGGCCCCGAGCACTGAGGGCAGACGATAGGTCCAGATCTCACGCGCTTCGGGTCCGGTGGTGACGGCGACGGTCAGGCTCTGCAGCCAGTAGATGCCGATGGGCTTTTTGTGGCGGGGCTGATCCTGGAAGCGGATGTCCACAAAATCGCCGGTCTCGACCATTTGCGCGCTGGCTTGCGCAAAGCGCGCTTCATCGCGGTCGAGCACGGGCAGGGTGAACACGCCCGCAAGGCTCGCAAGGAGCGCCAGCAGGGCGATGAACAGGCTGGCCCGTTCGGTGTTTATCAGGCGGTCTTGCAACGACATGAACGGCCCGCAGACAGGAAAACAGAAAAAGGTCGTGCGTCTGTCTCAATAATCGGTATGAAACGCGGCGAGATATTCTTCAAGCAAGTCCGTCCAAGACGAAGCGTTTCATGACTGATCCCCGCCCAGAGCTGAGCATTATCGCCCCCATGCACAATGAGGCGGGCAATGCCGCGCGCCTTGTGGAAGAGATTTATGGCGTTCTCAAGGATCGCTCGCACGAGATCGTGATCATCAATGACGCCAGTACGGACGGCACCCTGTCCGAGCTGATCGCGGCCAAGGACGCCATTCCGACCCTGCGCATCGTCGCCCATCACAAGAATGCCGGCCAGTCGCGCGCCATCCGCACTGGCGTTCTGGCCTCCAGGGCGCCGATCGTGTGCATGCTGGATGGCGATGGCCAGAACCCGCCGGCGGACATCCCCACGCTTGTGGACGCGCTGATGGCCGAGCCGGAAACTACCGGCATGGTGGCGGGCCGCCGGGTCGGTCGCCAGGACAGCGAATGGAAGAAGACGGCGTCTCGCATCGGCAATGGCGTGCGCAAGGCGCTGCTCAATGACGACGCCGATGATACCGGCTGCGGTCTCAAGGCCTTCCGCCGTGAGGCTTATTTGCTTCTGCCCTTCTTTGATCACCAGCATCGTTTCCTCCCCGCCCTCATGAAGCGCGAAGGCTTTCACGTGGAGTTCCGGGATGTGGGCCACAGGTCACGCGTCGCGGGACAATCGAAATATACCAATCTGGGTCGCCTTTTCGCCTCTTTGAGCGATATGTTAGGTATAATGTGGCTCAACAGCCGTGCGCGTCAGCCCGGCGGCTGGGACGAGATCTAGAAGGCTCCGGTCCTGACCGGCGCCGGTAGTGGACGGGCGACGGGGATAGGAGACCGGTCATGGTCGATTCTACGGGTTCAGGTGTTGCTGTGGGGCTCGCCAGCTCTGAAGCGCAGGTTCAACAGAGCGGGGGGCTCAACATGTTCACGATTTTTCCGAAATTGCTCATTCCCATGGCGGTCTACGCCCTGGTGGCCTACAGCGACGCCTTCTTCGGCGCTGAAGGCGCGTCCATGCTGACCAACGCCCTGTTCACCCTGGGCCTGCCCAGCGGCGAATGGGCGGTGTCTGCAGCCGACCTCATCCTGACGCTGGCTCTGGTCATGCTGTTCATCGAGATGATCGGTTCGGCCAGCTCGGGCACGTCGTCCCTGCTCAATCACGGTCTGTCCATGGCGACCCTGCTGGTGGGCATCCTGCTCTTCTTGCTGGTGCCGGTCTTTGCGACCTCCACCTTCTTCCTTCTGATCGTAATGGCGCTGCTGGATGTTGTGGCCGGTTTCACCGTGACCGCGATCTCGGCCCGCCGCGACCTCGGCGCGGGCTAGACCCTTCGTCCTCGACGCAAACAAACGGCCGGCTCGAAGTTCGAGCCGGCCGTTTTCGTTTCCGTCCTGGTGCAGGATTTAGTCCTTGGGCGTCCAGGCGAAGGCCGCGAACGGCGCGTCCACCGGGGTGTGGGCGACATGGTTGGTGAAGTTGGACATGACCTTCTGGCTGTAGCCCAGGATCACTTCGAGCACATTGCGCCGGGTGAAGCCCGCATCATAGAAATCCTGCAAGTCTGCGTCAGACATCACGCCATGCTGGCGGATCAGCTTCAGCGTGAAGGTGCGCAGCGCTTCCAGACGGGCATCCGGCAGCGGCGTTTCATTGCGCAGGGCTTCGTTGATGGCGTCGTCCACCTTCATCGACTTGGCGATGAAGGAGTGGGCCGGCACGCAATAATGGCACTGGTTTTCGACATTGATCGTCTGCCAGACCACGGTCAGCTCTTCGGCGTTGAAGCTGGTGTTCTGAAACAGGGTGTGCACGCGCTGATAGGCGTCCAGCAGTTCCGGAGATTCCGCCATCACGGCGTGAAGGCCCGGCACCATGCCGAAGGCTTTCAGGGAGTTCTCCAGAAGCGGCTTGGCGGCTTCAGGCGCCGTCTCGGCGGTGTGCAGGGTGAACGCGGTCATGGCGGGATCCTTTCGCTTGGCCCGGGCTTGTCGGGCAGGCGAGAGCTAGGGGTCTTTGAGTGATCACTCAATAAATAATTTGAGCAATCACTCAAATGTGAGCTAGGCTGTGAGGGCTATCCCGTAATAGACTCCCTGCAAAAGAAGGGGCGCCCGTATGCAACGAGCCAAACCGTATGATCGCGATGAAGCGTTGAAAGCCGCTCAGGATCTGTTCTGGCGCAAGGGCTATCACGCGACCTCGCTCAAGGATCTCGAGGTGGCCTTGCACATGAAGCCGGGCAGCATCTATGCGGCCTTTCAAAGCAAACACGCGCTCTATCTGACCTGTCTGGAGCGGTATTTCGACGAGACGGTGAACGATCTGACGGCGCGTCTTGAGGCGTCCAACTCCGTGCTGGAGGCGCTGGCGGGATTTGTCCGCGCGTTTGGCAAGGAGCATCTGGCCAGTGAGACGCCCGTGCGGGTCTGCATGCTGGTCAAAACGGCGCTGGATGCGACCGAGGACGAGCCTGAGCTGCGTGACCGGGCGCAAGCCTATCTTCTGAATATGCGTGAGGCGTTCGAGGCGTGTTTTCGCAAGGCGCAGCAGGCGGGGGAGCTGTCGACGGATCACGATCCGGCGCAGCTGGCTGTTAATCTGCAGGCGGATATCACCGCAATCCGGATCGAGGCCCATCAGACGGGCGGATCCATAACCACCGCCTGGCTGGCGAACCGCAAGGCGCAGGACGTGCTCGCATTGCGGCAGGGACCTGCCCACTAGTCGGTGCGTCTCAGATCATCACGAACAGGAACGCCAGAACCCAGACACCGTCCCAGACCGGGCTGAAGCGGTGCTGGATGTTCTCAAGCGTGAACAGCGCGCTCATGCCGAACGCTCCCAGGAGCGACCGGGGGCGGGCTGGCTCAGCGCCTGGGCGCTGTCATAGGCGCGGGCATAGCGGGCGCGTTCGCTGGCGTCTGCGCGCAGGCCGCGGCGCGGATTGGGAAAGTCTGCCTGAACCTGAACGCCGGAGGCGCTGGTGGCGCGGTCGATGGCCGGTTCAGCGGTCTGGTCGGTCCGGCGACGGCCGCGGCGATCGGTCTGGGCGGACGCGCGACGCTCATCGCGCCGGTCCTCGGAGCGGTGCGCCGGTTGCGCCTGAACCGTCCGGGATGAGGCCGGGGCGGGCAGCGCCAGACGGCGCGGAGAATTGGAGCCAGAAACAAACATGGCCTGAACCGAGCAAGGTCCAGGCCAGGTTTAACGCTTCGTTTACGTCTCTAAACGCACCATTAACCGTGATGGTGGTTCAGAACGGCACGCGTCACTCCTTGGAGGCCAGCTGATCGAGCTTCTGGCGCATGGCGTCGAGTTCGGCGCGCAGGGCCTGCACGTCATCGGTCTTGGCGGCCGGCTCCTGTGAAGGCGCGCCGGGCATGTCGCCCATGGAGGCGCCGGTGGAGAAGGGCGTGAACATGGACATGGCCTGCTGGAACATCGCCATATTGCGCTTGGCCTGCTCTTCCAGCATCGCCATCGAGCCGCCGCCCATGGCTTCGCCCATCGCGCCCGCCATCTTGTCACGCATGGCCTGATGCTGGCGGGCGAACGTCTCCATCGACATCTGCAGATAGCTGGGCACCATCGATTGCATGGAGTCGCCGTAAAAGGAGATCAGCTGTCGCAGGAACTCGACCGGAAGCAGAGTTTCGCCCTTGGACTCTTCCTCGAAGATGATCTGGGCCAGAACGCCCCGCGTCAGATCGTCTCCTGACTTGGCGTCGATCACCTTGAAGTCACGCCCTTCGCGGACCAGCTCCCGCAAATGGTCGAGCGTCACATATCGGCTGGCTGACGTGTCATAGAGCCGCCGGTTTGCATATTTCTTGATGATTACGACGTCTGACGTCTTGGTCTCGGTCACGCGTTGTCCTCCCTGCGATCCCTGTCTCTTGCTTCGAACTCCCCGGAACAACCGGCTCGACTCGCGTACAAATCGACGTCATTAATCAAGTACGGCGCGGAGGCTCGAAGGCAGGCGCTCACATCGTGATTGCTGCGAGCGCCATATTGTTATGCTGCGCAGCATAACCCGAGTTAGGGCCAAAGGACAAAGGGGAAATCGAGATGCGGCGGACAGCTTTGGTGACAGGCGGAACGCGGGGAATTGGTCGTGCAATTTCAGTCGCCTTGAAGAATGCTGGCTACGCCGTCGGCGCGAACTATTGCGGCAATGATTCTGTCGCAGCGCAGTTCACCGAAGAAACCGGCATCCCCGCTTTCAAATGGTCAGTCGCCGATTACAACGCATGCGCAGAAGGCATAAGGCAGGTCGAAGAGGCGCTCGGCCCCGTCGATATTCTGGTCAATAACGCCGGCATCACCCGCGATGCGCCGTTCCACAAGATGACGCCAGAGCAATGGCGCGAAGTGATCGACACCAATCTCAACGGCGTCTTCAACATGACCCACCCGGTCTGGCCGGGCATGCGTGATCGCGGCTTTGGCCGGGTCATCACCATTTCCTCGATCAATGGTCAGAAAGGCCAGTTCGCCCAGGCGAACTATTCCGCGTCCAAGGCGGGCGATCTGGGCTTCACCAGGGCGCTCGCCCAGGAGGGTGCGCGCAAGGGCGTGACCGTCAATGCGATCTGCCCGGGCTATGTGGCGACCGAAATGGTGATGGCGGTGCCGGAGGAGATCCGCAATCAGATCATCTCGACCATTCCGGCCGGCCGTCTGGGTGAGCCTGAGGAGATCGCCCGATGCGTGGTCTTCCTGGCGTCTGACGAGGCCAGCTTCATTACGGGCGCCACGCTGACGGCCAATGGCGGGCAGTATATGACCTGAGGGCCACAGCTGGGCCCTGACCGCAGACAGGCCGCGCTTGCGCCTCGAAATCGCCGTGAAGCGGATTACACTGTGCTTTCATGAAACGTGGAATTTTCGCCCTTCTTGTTCTCAGCGTCGGCCTTTGCGCGCTTGGAACCGGAGAAGGCTTCGCACAGAGCAACCCGTTCCGGCGCATGCTGGGGCAGGAAATCCAGACCGTCGAGCGTTCGCTGTGGTTCGAGCGCGCGGATGGTCGTGGCGGCTTCACCTTTGACCGCTCCGCCTCCATGCCGCTCATCCGCGCTGATGACGATGACGAGATTCTGGCGGTCCATCAGGTGCGTGCTTCGGGCGGCGGTGAAATCTGGATCACCGATACCGGCCGCATGTTGCTGCGCCAGTCCAATCTGGGCGGCTGGACCTATTTCCCGACCGATCGTCCTGACGGCGTGATCGTCGAGCCTGTGGGGCAGGCGCAGCCTCTGGCCGCCGAACCCATGGATGGCGAAGCGCTGGAGCGGGCGGCGTCGGAAATGGCGCACGCACTGGCGCAGATTTCACGTCAGGAAGTCCTGGCGGAGCTGACCGCGCTCGACCCCGAGGGAAACGCCTATATGGCCGATGCCATGCGCATGGTGCGCCGGGGCGCCGATCTGGCGCCGCGCCGGTCGGTCCGCGATCTTGAAGTGGTCCGTCTGGGCGTGGCTGAAGCCCCGCAGGTCCGCTATGACGGTCAGGTTCTGGACGTGTCCATCGCGCCCGCTCTGGGGTATGGCGGGCGTCCAAGCTCGGCGCTTGTCCGGCGCAGTTTTGAAAGCCACACGCCCCGCTAGGGGGCGCCGTCCGGGCCGGGGCGCCAGTCTTCAGGCGCCAGCTCAAAGCCTTCAAATTCAAACCCGGGCGCAACGAGACAGCTGACCAGCGTCCAGGCGCCCAGTGATTCCGCGGTTTGCCAGGCATGGGCGGGGATGACCTGTTGCGGACGCTCGCCAGCGCGCAGATTGGGCCCCAGCCTTTGATGGCGGGCGGTGCGGGCGTCCTCGCTCCAGCTCAGAGATAGCGGCGCGCCGGCTTGCCAGAGCCAGGTCTCGGCGGCGTCCACCTTGTGCCAGCGCGAAACCTCGTCCGCCGCCAGCAGGAAATAGATGGCGGTGAAACGGGCGCGGCCATCCGGTCCGGGGCCATCGCGCCAGGTCTCGACATAGTGTCCGCCCTCGGGGTGCGGGGACATGTCGAGCATCCTGATGATTTCATTAACCCCCAGATCACCAGATATTGTCATGCTGTTTGCCTCTGGCTTGAAAATTGCAAAGCATTCTCAGAACAGAACAGGCACCGTCCATGTCCCAGAATACCTTTGGTAAGCTGAAATTGCTCAAATCGGGCGGCTCCACAAGCCGGGTCATGGATTTGTTGTCGATCAACGAGCGCGCGGGCGCGCTCGGACTGACCAGCAAGACGAGCATGTTCAACACCAAACGGCTGAACACCAGCTTCATTGTGAAACACACGCTTCGCCCCTGGGAGCGCGAGCAGGTCAGCGGCGCGCGTATTTCGGCGACCAAGATCATCATCCCGATGTCGGAGACCAATCTTGATTCCGGCGGGCACAGCATATTTGTCGAGGATCCGGGGCTGGCCGAGAAGCTGAGCACGCATCTGGGCGTGGCCAAGACGCTGCCCCGTTTCCGGGACGATATCGCGCGTCTGCGCGAGCTCTGCTCGCTGCCCTCCTTCGACCCGTATCTGCTCTATGATCATTTCCGTCGGTCCAAGCGCAAGGTCTCGGACGCCTACTTCCAGATGAGCGCTCAGGAAGTGAGCCAGATCAGCGAATTTGTCGCCGGGCAGATCAATCTTCTGGTCCGGCGCGCGCTCAACACGTCGCAGGACGGGTCGCTGACGCAGGCCCACCGTCTGGCGAATACATTGTTTGAAGACCATGAGTCGCCCAAGCTGGATGTGCTGCGCGATGCGTTGAGCATGACGCCGGACGAGTATCGTCTGAGCGTGAACGGTTGGAAGGGGACGCTGTACTATTGCTGGCGCGCCGGCGAATGCGGCAAGGATCTGGCGCGCTTCCTGACCGCGCTCAATGCGCTCAATCTGGGTCAGGTTCCGGCTGAAGACCGTGATGGCTTTCGACAGCTGGTTAGCAGTGTGACGGGCGAGGCGAAGCAGCGCTGGGCCCGCGTTCAGACCAAGCTGCAGCAATACCATGACCAGTTCTCGCGCTTTCTGGATCACGGCGATGGCGGCGCCCTGTCATCTTTCCTGAACGCGGCGCCGGACCTGTTTGTGGAAATGGGTGACGACATCAGCCGTATCCAGCATGTCTGCGCCTCCTGGCGTTTCTGGCAGGGGGATCGCAAGGCAGGCGAGTTGCCGGTGGCCGAAGCCCGCGCCCTGCTGCTCGATTATGATAGCGTGCTGGGCTTTGAAGAGCAGTCCAAGGCCGCCTGATCAGAAAGCATCCTTGCGGCGGCGCAGCTCCGCAAACACTTCGGCATCGCTGGCTGTCTGCAGGCCCAGCCGGGCGCGCAAGGCGTCATCATCCCAGCGTAGAAAGGGGTTCGCCTCGCATTCCGCGGCGAGCACGGTCGGGATGGTTGGCTGGCCCTGCGCGCGCCATTCATCCACCCGGCGGGCATAGCTTTGCAGGGCGGGATTGTCGGGATCGACGCTCAGCGCAAAGCGCGCATTGGCCTGGGTGTATTCATGAGCGCAATAGATCACCGTCTCTGGCGGCAGATTGCGCAGGCGCGCCAGGCCCGCCTGCATCTGCCGGGGCGTGCCCTCGAACATGCGGCCGCAGCCGAGCGCAAACAGGCTGTCGCCGACAAACGCCACCCCCGCTTCTTCAAACCAGTAGGCCACATGGCCCAGCGTGTGGCCGCCCACATCGATCACCTGGGCGGTGAGTTCGCCAAGCGTCACCACATCGCCTGCAATCACCGGCTGGTCGACATGACCAATGGTGGCGGTTTCCGCTTTCGGCGCGACCACGCGGGCGCCGGTGGCTTCGCGGATGGCGGTGTTGCCGCCGGCATGGTCCCAGTGATGGTGCGTGTTCCAGATCGCGCTGATCGGCCAGTCCAGCGTCTGGGCCTCTTCCAGGATGACGGCGGCTTCCGGTGTGTCGATCACTGCGGTTTCGCCCGTCTCCGAGCAGCGGATCAGATAGCCGTAATTGTCCTGAAGGCAGGGAAATTGCCGGATTTCAAGCGCCATCACGCTGTCTCCCATATGAGAAACCCCTTGCTGTCAGCCGGGGTCTTACCCTTATCCGGTCAAGAGCCTAGCATGGGCCCCGACCTGCTTTCCATGAGCTGACTGATGCGAACCGACGCGCTTGATATCGCCCGCTTCTACCGCACCCCGCCCGGCCGCGCCGCGCGCGACATGGTCCAGCGGCGCATTCAGGCCCTCTGGCCGAATGTGGCCGGGCTCGACATGCTCGGCTTCGGCTATGCGCCGCCTTATCTGGAACCCTTCCGTGAACAGGCCCGGCGGACGATCGCCTTCATGCCCGCCGCCCAGGGCGCGGTGCCCTGGCCATCACAAGGCGTGGGCCGGGGTGGTCTGAGCGTACTGGGGGATGAGCAACGTTTTGCGTTCAAGGAAGCCCTGTTTGACCGGGTCATTCTTGTGCACGCTCTGGAAGAAGCCTCCGATCCGTCGCGTCTGTTGCGCGAGGTCTGGCGGGTCATGGCCCCCGAAGGACGCTTGCTGGTGATCGCCGCACACAGGACGGGTCTGTGGTCGCGGGCGGATTCTACACCTTTTGGCCATGGTCGCCCGTTCAGCCGCAGCCAGCTGACAGGCTTGCTGGGCGACGCCCTGTTCGAGCCGGTCGCCTGGTCGCGCGCCCTGTTTGCGCCGCCCTGGCGTTTCACCTGTGGTCCGAAGACGGCGCAGGCTTTTGAAACCGCGGGCGAGCGGTTGTGGCCGGCCTTTGGCGGTCTCATTCTGAGCGAGGCGGTCAAGCATGTGGGCGCAGTGCGCGCCGGCGGCGCGACGCAGCGTGTGCGCAGAAAGGCGCTTGAAGGCGTCACAGGGCCCGCGCTATCTCCTCGGTCAGATCGCACACCGCATGAAGATGAGCAGAAAGGCGCACCATGACGCTCCAACCCCGTCCCGGTCTTCTCGACATCAAACCCTATGTACCGGGCGCTGCCGCTCCGGAAGGGGCGGTAAAGCTGTCCTCGAACGAGAACGCGCTGGGCTGCAGCCCCAAGGCGGCGGACGCGTTCAAGGCGGCGGCAAGCTCGCTTCATATCTATCCCGATGGCGGCGCGACCGAGTTGCGCGAAGCCATCGCGAAGATGGAAAGCCTCAAGGCGGATCAGATCGTCTGCGGCGCCGGCTCTGACGAGCTGCTGCAGCTGATCGGCAAGGCCTATCTCGCACCCGGCGACAAGGTCGTCCAAAGCCAGTACGGCTTTCTTGTCTATCGCCTGGTGGCGATGCAGTCCGGCGCCGAGATCGTGTCTGCGCCTGAAAAGAACTACACCGCTGATGTGGACGCGCTGATCGAGACGGCGGGCGATGACGCCAAGATCGTCTTCCTGGCCAACCCCAACAATCCCACCGGCACCTGGATTTCGGGTTCGGAGATCCGCCGCCTGCGCGAGGGGCTGCCCGCTTCCACGCTTCTGGTGATCGACTGTGCCTATGGCGAGTTTGTCGACGCGCCTGAATATGAAGACCCGCTGGCGCTGGTGAGCGAGTACGGCAATGTGGTCGTCACCCGCACCTTCTCGAAAATCCACGGCCTCGCCGGTCTGCGTCTGGGCTGGATGTATGGTCCCAAAGAGGTGGTGGATGTGATCCACCGCGTGCGCGGCCCGTTCAACGTCAACCTGCCCGCCATCGAGGCCGGGACCGCCGCCATTCAGGACCGGGACTTCCTGAAGAAGTCCAAGGAACACAATGACCAGTCATTGGCCTTCCTGACCCAGCAACTGGGCGGGCTGGGTTATGAGGTGACGCCGTCGGTGTGCAATTTTGTGCTGGTGCACTTCTCCGAAGCGCCGGGCAAGACCGCAGACGACGCCAACAAATATCTCGCCGAGCGCGGCCTGATCGTGCGCGGCGTGCAGCCTTATGGCCTGCCGAACGCCCTGCGCATTTCGGTGGGGCTAGAAGAGCATAACCGCGCCGTGGTCGACGCGCTGGAGGCTTTCGCCAAGGCGTAAGCGCTCCCAGGCGATGCACTCTAAAAAGCCCCGGACGCCTGGCGTCCGGGGCTTTTTTGTGAGCCTGAGGAGTGTCTAGTCCAGCGCGTTTACATTGCCGATACGGGCCGGGCCCAGAAACAGGCCGCCATCCTGCATCAGGAAGGGAAGGGCGATGCCCTCATCGCGGCGCGGCGCCATCATGGCGGCCAGCCGCAAGGCTGCCCCCTGTTCGTCATAGACCAAACGGGCATCCTCCAGCGCCGAGATCAGGCTTTCAGGATCAGACAGCACAACGCTCAACCGGCCTGCGGGGCGGACCTGGGAATCCAGCGTCACCTCGCCTGCGGCGGTCAGGACGGCGGGCCCCCAGTCCAGCCGGGTCTGGCGGATCACAAGGGAACCGCCGGCGCGGGACCAGGCCAGCGGATCGCCCGCCAGAGACAGCGTATCGAACTCGGTCAGAACGCTATCAAGGCGGAAAAGCTCGATCGTATCGCCAAAGGCGGTCGGAAGCGGTTCTTCGCTCTGGCTCTCGTCAAAACGCACGCCCTCGACCTCGAAACCGCTGATGAACTCGCCGGTTTCGGCCATGCGGCCATTCATGGCGAAGCGATCGATCGATCCGATCAGCGGTTCGGGACCACTCAGCGCGTCGATGGTCAGGGCGTTGATCTCGGCGCCGATCTGGCTGGTCATACCCTTGCGGGTGATCAGGCTGAACCGCGCCTTCTCGCTGGTCAGGGCGTATTGGGAGCGTTCGCCGTCAATCCGGGTGTCCAGAATGGCGTTGTGGCCCAGCGTGACGATCCAGTGGTCCAGATTATAGAATTGAGCACTGGCCGCGGCCGCGTCCAGGGAGATCCGCCAGCCGCCCTCGGTGACCGGCGCGCTGACGTCCGTTTCGCTCAGATGGATGGTGAAGCGGAAGGGATAGCCGCGCACTTTCAGGGTCGAATAGTCGATCACATACCCGGCTTCGACTTTGTCCTCGATCCAGGCCTCAGCGGCGGTGCGGATCTGGCCGGACATCATCACCCAGTAGATGGCGTGCACGACAATGAGCAGCGCCAGCGCGCCGAAGGGCAGGTACAGGCCGAGTCGGGAATGCGGGCGGTCGGAAGCGGATTTTGCGATCATGCCGCCGTCTCGTTCTGGACCGAAGCGGGCAGAAGGGCGTCCGAAGCGGTCTCGATCCGGGTTTGGAGTTCGGCCATGAAGGCGTCCTTGCTCAGGCCCGGTTCGATGGCGGGCAGGAATTCGACAATGATTACGCCGGGCTTGCGTACGAAACCATGGGGTGGCCAGTACAGACCTGAATTGAGCGCGACGGGCACGCAGGGCGTCTTCATGGCCTTGTATAGACCGACAACACCCGGTTTGTAGCTATCACTCTCACCCGGCTCCAGTCGCGTGCCCTGGGGGAAGATGACGACCTGACGGCCTTCCTCGGCGCGCTGGCTGGCCTGTTTGAGCATGTCGCGCAGGGCTTTGGCGCCGGCGGAGCGGTCCACCTTGATATTCTTGAGCTTCATGGCGTACCAGCCAAAGACCGGCAGGTAGGAGAGCTCTTTTTTCAGGATGATGGCGGGGTCATCCAGAATCGCCCAGAAAGCCAGCGTCTCGAACATGGACTGGTGCTTGGAAGCGATCAGCGCGCCGCCCTCGGGCAGGTGTTCGCGACCGCGCACTTCATAGCGAATGCCGCAGATCAGATGCAGGCCGCCAAAGACCAGCCACAGATACAGGCGCAGACAGGCTTTCACGCCGCGGCGCGGGCCCAGCAGCAACGGGGCGCAGACCAGCCCCATCACCATCATCACCCCGTACATCCAGACTACGAAAATCGCTGACCTGATTGCGGCCACGGACCTCTCCCCCATCGTTCAGATGGCTTAAAGCGTGCGAACGCGCTCGCGTCCATAGACGGCGGCGTATTTTACGTACTCCACCAGCCAGCGCCGGGCTTCATGACCGCCGCTCCACGGCGCCGGAGCGGGCACGCCATAGGCGACCAGTTGCATATCTGGCATGGCCGATTGCAACTCCAGCAGGGCGCGCGGCATGTGATAGTCGCTGGTGACGACAATGATCCGGTCATAGCCGTGCCGCCGCGCCCAGGCGGCGGTCTCGGCGGCGTTGCCGATGGTGTCGGCGGCCTGAAGGCCGAAATCCACGCAGCACTCGAACAGGGCCTGCGAGGCGCCCGCCGCAGCGGCGATGTCCGCCGGCGGGCTGTCCGGATTGACCCCGGAGATCAGCAGGCGGCGCCCGGACCCCTCCTGCAAAAGGGCGGCGGCGGTGCTGACCCGGTTGGGGCCGCCTGTCAGGACGACAATGGCTTGCCCCTGAACCGAAGCGTCCGGGGTGAACGTGCGGGCCTGACGCACAAACAGGGCAAAGCCCACCACGAAGGCGGTCAGAAGGATGAAGGCGGTGAGCCTGAGAAACCGCCCGCCGCTCATGACCATCGCGCCTTCAGATCACTGGCGACGGCGGTGCGCGCCGCGACCGCTGCGATCAACGCCGCGATGAGCGCCGCAAGGGGCGGGATCATCAGTGCGCTCCAGCCCAGCTCCAGGGTTGGCACGAAGAACAATCCGCCCGAGGCTGCTCCGGCCTGCGCCAGTCCAAGGGCTGCAAGGGCGGCAGCAATAGAGCCGGTCAGGCCCGATTTGAGGCCCAGAAAGAAAAACCGTTCCTGAAACAGGCCGGTGACATAGCGGTCCGGCGCGCCCACCAGATGCAGGGCTTCAGCCACATCCCACCGCGCTGCAAGCGAGGCGCGGGCCGCGAAGGCCACCACGGCTGCTGCGGCCACTGTCAGCAGCAGAACCAGCCCCAGGGCGAAATAGCGCACGGCATTGGCGGCGCGTTGCACGGCGTCTTCCCAGCGCTGATGGTCATCGACCAGAATTTCATAGGGCTCGTCCGCCAGGAGCGCCTCGATCGCACCGTCCGCAGGCGGGGTTTCGGCATCGATTTGCACCGCCACCAGCCGGGGAATGGGCAGGTCTTCGGGCAGGTCGGCCGAGCCCAGCCAGGGGCTGACCAGACGCTCGGCCTCGGCCCGGTCCATAGCGATGACGCCGGTCACGCCGGGCAGGCGGGCGATGGCTTCGGCGGCGGCGACCGCGTCCGCATCGGCATCGCGGCCTTCGCCGGGAATAATCTGAACGGTGATCTCGGCGGTCAGCTGATCCGTCCAGCCATCGGCGGCCCGCCAGGCGCCCGCCGCGCCAAAGGCGGACAGACAGGCGAGGAACACCAGAATCGCCGCCACGGCGAAGAGCGGCCGGTCGCGCCCCGAATCAGGAGGAAGCAGGGGCGCAACACGTTGGGATTTGGACTTGTCCTGGCTCATGCGGCGCGCACCTTGCCCACCAGACGGCCTTCGGACAACTCCAGCACCGGCGCATTCAGGCTGTTCACCAGGGTCAGATCATGGGTCGCCATCAGGATGGTCGCGCCCAGACGGTTCAGCTCCACAAACAGGCGCAGCAGGCGCCGCGCCATTTCCGGGTCCACATTGCCCGTGGGTTCGTCGGCGATCAGAAGGTCCGGCTTGGAGATCACCGCGCGCGCAATCGCAGCGCGTTGCTGTTCCCCGCCAGACAGGGTGGAGGGGAAGGCGTCCATGCGTTCGCCCAGTCCGACCCAGGCCAGAAGCTCGGCCACATCCTCGGCATAGCTGGATCGCGCTTGCCCCGCGACGCGCAGCGGCAGGGCCACATTGTCAAAGACAGTCAGGTGATCAAGCAGGCGAAAGTCTTGAAAAACGACGCCAATCCGTCGCCGCAGGGCGGGCAGGGCTTCGCGCGACATCAAGGACGCATCCTGGCCGAACAGGCTGATCAGCCCGCGTGACGGGCGCTCGGCGCGATAAATAAGTCGCAGCAGTGAAGACTTTCCCGCGCCGGACGGTCCGGTGAGGAAATGGAAACTTCCGCTTGGTAACTCAAAGCTTAGGTCGCTGAGCACTTCGGGCCCCCGACCATAGCGCATGCCCACGGAATCAAAGCGCACAGCCGTATCAAAGGCTTTTGCGTTTGGAGCCGGATCGTTCGGGTTTGAGCTCATGGGTCTGGCGTACCGCAGCTTGGCGTGAATTCGAAGTCGACTATGCAGGACAAGCGAGGCGTCCGTCCATGATCGTGACCTGTCCCAGCTGCGAGGCAAAGTATCGCGTGAACGCGGATGCTCTGGCGGCCCGCGGCAACAAGGTGAAGTGCGCGGCCTGCGCACACTCCTGGGTCGTCGAGGATGAGGGGCTGACGCTGAGCGAGCCGGTTGAGTCCGCGTTCGAGGCCGCGCCTGCTGCGTCTGCTGCTGCGCCTGAACCCGAGGCGGAACCCGCGCCCTCCATTCGTGAGAAACCGGCCGCCGCCGTACGCGCGCGCGCCGAACAGCAACGTCTCAAACAACGCAAGGCCGTTGAGGGCGCAGGCTGGGCAGGCGTCGCCGCCTGTGTCGCCGTGGCGCTGGTCGGCGCAGTGATCTTCCGCGTCAACATCGTGCAGACCTGGCCGCGCACCGCCGGCGCCTATGCGGTGGTGGGCATGGACATCAATCCCTACGGGCTCGAGGTCGGCATGCTGACCGCCAGCTTTGAAGAGGGGGGGCTGTTCGTTGAGGGCGTGCTTGAGAACATTACCCGCGGTGAGCGCCCGACCGTGCCGCTGAGCGCGCGGGTGCTGGATTCACACGGCGTCGTGCTGAGCAGCTGGCCCGTGGCGCTGGAAGCCGCGGCCCTGCCGGGCGGGGGAGCGGAACGCTTCTACACCACGCTTGAAGACGTGCCGGAAGGCGCGGTTCGGGTCGAAGTGATCATCGCTGAAGAGGGCGCCGAGACGGCGGAACCGGCGCACCATGACGCTGCAGCTGAGTCACATGACGCTCCGGCGGCCCATCATGACGCCGCGCCGTCCCATGATGACGGGCATGGCGCTGACGATCATTCCGGGGATCATGCCGCCCCTGCCGAGACGCATCACGAGGCGGCGCCGTCTCATGATGATCATGGCTCTGCCGGGCATGGCGCAGCGGCGTCAGACCATGGCGACAGCCATGATGCGCCTCATGCCAGCGACCATCACTAGCGCCTAGAAGCGCTCCAGCAGCCGGTCGATATAATCAAGTTCTTCCTGTGGACGGCCCCGTTCAGCGGCCCGGCGACGCAGTTCTTCAAGGATGTCGCGGGCCCTCTGACGCTCGCTCTCGCTCGGCAGTTCCGTGTTCTGCCCTTCCGCAGCGCCCCGGCCCAACGGGTCATTGCCTTCCCCGTCCTGACCCTGATTGAGCTCTTGTTCGAGCGCTTCAGCGGCCGATTGTGCGGCGCTGCGCAGACCTGCCAGCGCTTCGTCCTGACGGGCGAGCGCGTCCTCGCCATCCCCTTCACGCAAGGCGCGGGCGGCGTCTTCCATGGCGCGGCGGGCATCCTGAAGGGCTTGCCGGGCGTCTTCGCCTGCTTCACTGCCGGGCATGGCTTCTTCAATGCCATCCAGCCCGCCGGGCAGGTTTTCCTGCGGCTCGGCCAGATCCTGCAGGCCACGACCCGAGGCGCCGTCCTGACGTTCAAAGCTCTGTGAGTCTTCGCCCTCTTCACCCAGACCGTATTCGGGATCACCGGGCGCAAGCGGGTCGGATAGCGGATCGCGGCCGGACTGGCCTTGCTGACCGTTCTCCTGTTCGCGCTGGGCGTTGAAGGTGTCCTCCATCAGCCCGCGCTGTTCATTGATGGCGTCGCTCAGCTCTTCCAGCGCCTCGCGCATGGCCTGAGCGGCGGCGCTTTCACCCTCGCCATCCCCATCGCCCTGACCAAGCGTGACCTGCATGTTGCGCAGAAGCTCGGCCAGCATGGCGAGCGCCTGTCGCGAGCCTTCGGTGTCGCCCAGCTCGGTCGCCTCGCGCAGGGCTTCCAGCAATTGCTCGATCATGTCAGCAGACATGCCGCCGCCACCGCCTCCAGAGAATCGTCCGGCCTCGGCGGCCTCTCGGGCCAGAAGCTGCATATAGCGCTGCATGGCCTGCTCGAAGGCGTCCATCAGGGCGGAGATTTCGATCTGGTCCGCACCCCGCGCCAGCGCATCCGCCAAAGCGCGTTCGGCCGCGGCGAGGGCGGCTTCGGCGTCCGCCAGGCTGCCCAGTTCGGCGCGCAGGGCGATGTCCCACAGATCGCTCTCCATATGGTCGAGCTCATCGAGCTCACGCGCCCGACGCACTTCCATCAGCGCGGTTCGCAAGCCCATCCAGACAATCGCGTCGTCAAAATAGGCCGACGGCGCATCACTGACCGCGTTGAGCGCCATGGCGAGGCGCTGGACTTCGTCCGGTGCGCGTTCGAGGCGGCGTTGCGGCTGATCATCGAGGAAGGGGCGCTCGCGGGGCGGCCCGTCCGGCATGGCGTCATAGCTGTTGGAGACCTGCAGGAAGCGGCGGCGTTCGCTGGCGACGGACCGGGCCAGCGGATCAAGGAACACGCGCTGGGGCAGGGTGATCGTCATCTCCCCGCTCTCACCCCGCTGACCTGCGCCATCAAGGCCTGACAGGCGGATCACCACCCGTTCGCCCGCCAGTGGACTGCGCGACAGGTCGATCTCGGCGAGGTTCAGACCGTCATCAGAGGCGCGGATCTGGCCCGGAGTGATCTCGTAGGACTGGAAGCCTGTTGCAGGCTGGCTCTCATCCTCGGGCGCGCGGGCGTATTCGAGCCAGATCGTCTCGAGCCCGTAATCATCCTCGGCGACAAATTCGAGCTTGAGCCGGCCCTGCGCATCGCCTTCGGGTTCGGCGGCGAAGGTGAGGTGCGGCGGCGTGTCTTCAATCAGCGTGAAGTCCACGCTTTCGCGCAGGCGACCGGCGCGCAGGCTGATCACGCCATCCGCCTGGGGGGTAATGCGCGCCAGCTGCACGCCTTCAGACAGGGTTTCGGTCTCAAATGGCGCGCCGGAAATGCTGGGCGCGCGATTGAGCCCGGCAATGCGGGCGTAAAGCGTCGAGCCTTCGGGAATTTCCGCCGTGCGTCGGTCGCGCAGGAACAGGGCGGGGCGACCCGTGTACTGAGGGGCCTCGACCCACAGATCCACGCGCGCATCCTGTCCGCCGCCCGCCAGAAGGCGCGGCGCGAAGGCGTCGCCCAGACGCGGGCCGGCCAGCTCACCGGCCAGAAATCCGCCCGCGATCAGCACGATCACAAGGCTGACGCGCGCACCATAAGGATCAAGCCGGGCCCAGGCCGCTTTGGGGCGACGGGCGCGGGCGCGCGCGAGCCTGGCCTTCATACGCTCGATATGCGCGGACCAGAGCTGCGGGTCGCCCGACGCCGGCGCATCGCGCAGGGCCTCGAACGGACGATCCTTCAGGCCGCTATCGTCTTCGACGCGGCGTTCGATCTCGACCTGGGTCGGGGCGTGGAAGGCGGGCAGCTTGTAGCGAATCCAGGCCGCGCCTGCGCCCAGCGTCACGGCAAGAGAGATCAGTCGCCATGGATCGCCCAGACGCTCGAACACGCCAAACAGCGCCAGCGCCAGATACAGGCCCAGCACCAGCGCCGGGCCGATCAGCACCGGCGCGGCGCGCTCCCACAGGAGGGCGATGCGTGCGCGAAAGAAGGCGTGCGAGCGTTGCATGGCTCAAAGGCTATACGCTCAAAGCCCGCTTTGCACGGGGGAAAGCCCTAGCGGGTTTCACCGTTTGCAGTGGGTTCGGATTCGGTTCGCGACGGCGCGTCTTCGGTCTCATAGGCGCGCTCTTCATCGGTGCGCTCATCCGCGCCCCAGAAGGGCGGAGGGCGTTCGAGATCACCGCGAATGCCGCAACCGGACAGCACCATCGCCGCCGCAAGGCCCAGAAAGGCGAGGGTCAGTTTTTTCATGCCGGCTCTCCGTCAGCGTCATCGGCGAACATATCTGCTTCAAACTCGAAATGCTCTTTCCAGGCCTGCACCTGTTCGCGCACCCGCACCGGGGCGGTGCCGCCATAGCTGGTGCGGCTTTCCATCGAAGCGCGTGCGGACAGCACCGTAAAGACCCGATCATCGATCTTCGGCTCGATGGCCTGATAATCGGCAAGCGGCAGGTCTTTCAGCGGCACGCCCTTGGCTTCGGCGGCTTTCACCGCAGAGCCGGAGACGTGGTGGGCGTCACGGAAGGGCATGTTCAGCTCACGCACCAGCCAGTCAGCGAGATCGGTCGCGTCCGAATAGGATTCCCCGGCCGCTGCTTCGAGCGTTTCGCGGTTGAAGCTGAGATCAGACGCCATGCCCGTCATCGCCGCCACGGCGAGCGCCAGGTCATCGAACGCATCAAAGACCATCTGCTTGTCTTCCTGCATGTCCTTGGAATAGGCGAGCGGCAGGCCTTTACAGACAATGATCAGACCCTGCAGCGCGCCGGAAATGCGGCCCGGCTTGGCGCGCACCAGCTCGGCGGCGTCCGGATTGCGCTTTTGCGGCATGATCGAGCTGCCGGTGGAGAAGGCGTCGGTCAGCTGGGCAAAGCGGAATCGGCCCGAAGTCCACAGGACGATCTCTTCAGCAAAGCGCGACAGGTTCACAGCCGTGATGGCGGCGGCGGCCAGCGCTTCCAGCGCGAAATCGCGCGAGGACACGGCGTCGAGCGAATTCGCCATCGGCACATCAAAGCCGAGCGCGTCAGCGGTCATGGAGCGGTCGATCGGGAAGGCGGTGCCGGCCAGCGCGGCCGCGCCGAGCGGGCATTCATTCAGGCGGTCGCGCGCATCCAGCATACGGCCCCGGTCACGTTCGGCGGCTTCGACCCAGCACAGAAGATGGTGGCCCAGCGATATGGGCTGGGCGGTCTGCAAATGGGTAAAGCCCGGCATCACCCAGTCGGCATGGCCCTCGGCCTGTTTGACCAGCGCTTCCTGATAGGCGCGCAGGCCCTGAGCGGCGTCATCGAGCGCGCCCCGCAGCCAGAGACGGAAATCGGTGGCGACCTGGTCATTGCGCGAGCGGGCGGTGTGCAGACGACCGGCGGGGGCGCCGATCTTGTCTTTCAGCGCCGCCTCGATATTCATGTGCACGTCTTCAAGCTCGGGCTTCCACTCGAACTCGCCGGCGATGATGTCATCGCGGATGGCGATGAGGCCGGCAGTGATCGCCTGTTCGTCCTCGCTTGAAATCACGCCGCAGGCGGCCAACATCCGCGCATGGGCGAGGGAGCCGGCGATATCCTGTTCAAAAAGTCGTTGATCTACGCCCACAGACGCATTGATCGCTTGCATCACGGCGGAAGGTCCGGCGTTAAATCGGCCGCCCCAGATTCCGCTGGCCTGAGCGTTCTGGGATTTTACATCTTCGGTCATGGGCGAGGCGTCCTTGGGCGAGGTTCGGGAGCGGAACCTGTAGGGAAGAGGTCGAAATGAAAGCGCTGTCACTGAAAACGGGCATTCTCGCGGTCGGCGGCATTGGCGCTTTGGCCATCCTATACGTCATTTTCAGTTCGTTTGTCAGTTCCGCCCATGGCCCGCTCGACAGTTACGCTGTGGGGACGATGGCCAGTTTCCGCACTGTGCCCGAAGCGCCGGATCAGCCGCTGAACACGCTAGTCACCGAAACGGGTGAAGAGCTGACCCTTGCGGACAAGCGCGGCAAGATCGTGCTGGTGAATTTCTGGGCCACCTGGTGCCCGCCCTGCGTGGTGGAGATGCCCTATCTCAACGCGTTGCAGGGGCGCTATGGTTCGGATCAGTTCGAGGTCGTGACCATTTCCATGGATCGCCGCATTGAAGAGCCGCTGGCCTTCTTTGAAGAACGCGCGCTTGAGAATCTGAACTTCTATTTTGATCCAGGCATGAGCATCGCCTTTGGCGTCATGGGCAGCGCCAATCGCGGCCTGCCGCTGACCATTCTCTATGACCGCAATGGTCTGGAGATCGGACGACTGGCGGGCGAAGCCGAATGGGACAGCCCGGAAGCCCACGCCCTGATCGAGGCGGCGCTGGAGCGGTATTAAGGTTTCTTGTTGATTGTCTGCGGCTAAGAAGTTCTACTAACGTTCTTTGATAGTCGCGCAGATTTCCTATTTTCGTGTGCTTGGAGAAGATATGTCTGGCTCAGTAGTTAATTATATTAAATTGGTAGAGGATGCGAAGACAGGAAAGGTAAAGCTTCCTGCGTTTCAGAGAGAATTTAAATGGCAAAGAAAACAAGTTATTTTATTGTTTGACTCCGTTCGGCAAGGTTATCCCCTGAATGGCATGATTCAAATAGAGGGAGGGGATGATGATTTCCAAGCGCGCCCGTTTTATGGCGCAGATTCAGATGCAGAACATGTTTCTGCAGGAAAGCTGATATTGGACGGCCAGCAAAGGATTACTGCTGGCATTCACTTGTATTTTAATGACAACATAGAGCTTAAGTCCCAGTATTTCGTGGATCTTGATCGGCTTTCAAAAGCTTTTAATGAATCTGGATATGATATAGAATCGGAAAGCGACATTAAGGCATTTGTTAGCGAGTTGGATGTTGATGCTGGATATTTGAAGGCTAGAACTAGAACTGAAAATCCATATTCTTTGTTATGTGACAAGCACCTTTTGTTTACCCCTTTATTGCTGGGCGCAAACTCTAGAAAAAGAGAAACGTATTTTGATGATTATCTGGATAAGTACCCAGACAGAAAGCCATTAATAAGAAATATTATTAATGGTTATTTTCTTGTTAGTGTTGGCCCTTCTATTCCAATTATAAATATTGAGTCTGAATTTAAGTTAGATGCAGTTAGTAGGATTTTTGCTACACTGAATTCAAGTGGCAAGGTTTTAACGCCATTTGAGCTTGTGGTGGCGGTCTTGTTCCCGAAGAATATTGACCTCCGTAAGGATATCGCTCAGCAGCGAGAAAAACTGCAATATTATCCAAATATGGACAAGACTGGTGAGATTGTGCTGCAAACTGCAGTTCTCTTAGCCGGTAACTCTCCGAAAAAATCTTTGCTGCCAAAAACATTGACGGCTGAAATTTGGGAGCAATTCAATGCACCTGCTTTTGAGGGGTTAGAAGCAGCTGGTGCTTGGTTAACTAAGCACTTAGGGATGGCGTTAGACTTGACCCCATCTTTGATTCCATACGATTCCATATTCGCTCCACTAGTAAAGGTTATGGATGATATCGGTTACAGTGCGATACCTGGCGATAGAGTTGCTTCTGTTAATGTAAAGCTGAAAAGATGGGTCGTTGGTTCCGCTATATCTCAAAGATATCAAGAGGGCGTGCACAACAAACAAGAGCTGGATTCAAAAACGATAACGCAATGGATTAAGGGTTTAGGTCCAGAACCTGAGTGGCTCACAAGTGTACGGGTGCCTTCCTTGATTTCAGTAATACCAACTGGGGCAATTGGAAAGATGATGAGGGCTCTTTTAAATCGAGAAAAGACCCGAGACCCAGTAAACCAAGAAGAAATAAATGTGGGAAGTTCTGTTGCTCAGTTGCATCATATTTTCCCAACAAAGTTCGTTGATAAACTCTCAGGTTGGGATAAGGGCTCCGACAATTCAAATAGATTGTTAAATACAATGCAGTTGCATCAGGACACCAATAAGAGGTTTCTGGATGATGACCCCATTTATCAAGTTGAGGCTGCTGAGCAGGCCAATCCCGATTATCGCTCTAGCTATGCAGTTCAAGGTATCTCAGAGCAAGGCTTGCTAATTTTAAGGCAGCCACAAAAATCTAAGAGTGACTTCAGAGATTTTATGAAACTTCGTGAGAGTTATTTCGAAAAACTATTGGAAGAATTAGGTTTCGATAGCGGCGGAGCTCGTCTCGATGAAGATGATGAGGACGAAGCTTAGCTCCAGCGCCTGATTGAGAAGTAGATCAAGCCAAGAAACTCCGGAAATGTAGATTCCGGAGTTTTTTCTCATACCATGACTGAAACGGCCTAGTAGTTTGCTTTCATGAGCACGACATTAAAAGCCGTTACGACTTGGGCCTGGTCCTTGACAAGGGCGTACTCAGATAATGAGAGAGCCCGCGTTTCTCTGTCCATTTTAGGGAGGACTCGCTGTGAACCATTTCCTGATTGCAACTGCATCTGGCGCGGCCCTGGGCCTGTCAGCGCCGGCCCTTGCCCAGGATACACCGGGTGAGGCCGTTGCGGCGCTCTATGACGTTATCTCAGGTCCGACGGGCGAGGCGCGGGACTGGGATCGCTTCCGGGCCATGTTCCTTGAGGGCGCGCAAATGACGGTGCTGGCGCCGCAGCCTGATGGCGAAGAGCGCGTGGTGATCCTGACGATTGAGGACTATGTCGAGCGCAATCGCGGGCGCTTGTCTGAAATGGGCTTCACCGAGGCGGAAACCCGACGCCAGACCCATGTCTATGGCGGGCTCGCCACGGTCCTCAGCGCCTATGAAGCGACCCGCCACGATACGGGCGAGACGATCGCGACGGGCGTAAACACCATCGTTCTGGCCCGGCAGGAGGGCGTGTGGAAAGTCGCCAGCCTCGCCTGGCGGTCGGAAACAGCAGACTGGCCCGTGGAACGGGCGTTTGAGGCGCAATGACTTACGCAAACGATCATGAAGCGGCTGAGGCTCTGTTTGATCAGACCCAGACGCAGTTTGGCATTCTGGCCACCCTCGGTTCCGCGTTGAGCCTCGGCGCTCTGACCGGGTTCAATCCCAGAACGCGTAGCCATCGCGTGAAGCTGATGCGGCGCCCTGATCGCGCCAGAAGGCTTGAGGCGGGGCTTGCAGGTCTGGGGGCGGTCGGATTGTCCTATTTCACAGGGCTGGCCGCTGTCAGCAAGGAGCAGGCCGAGGCGGCGTTCCGCTATACCGCCATCGTCAACTTTACTGCCCCCATTACGGTTCTGGTGATCTTCAACCAGATTCTGGAAGGTGGGATCATGGGCGTTGTCGGGAGTACTTCAGACATTGATGGCTGGGCGCTCGGCCTGCTGGCGGCCGCCTTTGTGATCACGGTGACCGGGGTGGTGTCCTACGCCTATATCGGCGCGCAGATGGCGCGTGACATCCTGCATCTGGCCCAGCTCGAACAGGCGCGGCGCGGCAGCTTCAATCCGGCTGCATCAGACGAAGATGACGGGATGGTCGAGCCGGCCGATCTCTAGTCTCCGGGCGTATCCTCAGGCTCTTCGGAAGGGCCGGGCACGTAATCGAGAATGTCGCCGGGTTTGCAGTCGAGATACTCGCACATCATCTCGAGATTCTTGAAGCGAATGCCCTTGAGCTTGCCCGATTTGAACAGGGACAGGCTGGTTTCGGTCAGGCCCAGATGTTTGGCGAGATCCTTGGACTTCACCTTCCGCTTGGCCAGCATGACGTCGAGATTGATGATCAGGGGCATGGTGATCACAGAAACTGCTGGTTTTCAGACAGGGCGTCCTGCCCGCGTCTGAGTTCGCGACAGACCAGGAAGAGCACAAGGCTGATCCCCAGAAACGTCAGGGACCTCATGTCCAGCACAAGCGCAATGCCGGGCGCGCCCGCGCGCCAGTTGGCGAGACTTGTGAGCAGGATGTCTCCGATCACACTCAGCCCCGCATAGACCACTAGCCCCAAGGCCAGCCGGGTTATGGCGGTGATCACGGCGCCGGGTTGGTCCTGCGCTGTGTCGAGGGCGCGAACCGCGCCACGCAACAACCAGAGCACGGCCAGCAGGGCTGCAACGCTCAGGCTTGTCAGGATGAAATCGCTCAGCCCCGGCTGCGGGCCAGACGCGCCCAGGCCGTAAACGACCTGGAACCAGCTGCTGTCGAGATTGAGCGCCGCGCCCAGCCAGTACGACAGATGCGCGAGCAGGACGAGTGCAGCCCAAAGCAGGATGCCCGCTTGCAAAAGACGTGACCGAGTCATGCTGGAAATCCAACTCCGATTGACATAAATTTAAATGCGATTTAAAGAAATCGCTATCCGGCAAAGAGATGCGAGGCAAGCTCGCACAGCCGGTTGGTTGTGTCGAACAGAAAAACGAGATCAGACATGAACGGTCAGGTTCAGCTGCGTGAAGCGGCTCTGGGCATCGTCGCCGTAATCGGCGGCTACTTCCTTGTGGGTTACGCCCTCAAATTCACCCTCGGCCATGCCGCCATTGGCGGGTACACCATCTCCTGGAGCGTCTGGGCCTCGCTGGTCCTGTCGCTCGGGGTGATGGTATATGTGTGCAAGCGCGACGGTTCGCTGGACAGTCTGGGGCTGACGCGTCCGCGCTCGATCCTCAAGGGCGGGCTGACCGGCCTTGTGGGCGGGGCGCTGATCCTGGCCGGCGTGGCGCTGCCCGTGTCCCTGCTGAGCGCCGCCGGGCTGATCAGCCCGCCCGAGGGCGCGTCCACGCTTCTGGTGGACGGGCCGAATGCCCGGCTCAGCCTGGCGTTGTCGCTGGCGGTGATGTGGATCAACGCCGCGTTTGGCGAAGAACTGCTGTTTCGCGGTTTCCTGATGAACACGCTGATGCGGGCGCTGGGTGATACCCGCCGGGCTGGGGTCGCGGCCAGCCTGCTCATCGCCCTGGCCTTCGGTGTGATGCACATGCCGTCCCAGGGGCTCTATGGCCTCGTGGTCACGGGCATTGTGGGCTTTCTGATGGGAGTGCTGTTCCTGTTCGGAAAACGCAATCTCCTGCCGGTCGTCCTCGCGCACGGGCTGATCAACACGGTGAGCATGGTCGCCGCTTCGGCCGGGTAGGGCGCAGCGGACAGACACCACAAAAAAACCCCGGAAGCATGGCTTCCGGGGTTTTTCCTTAGCGCTGACGAAGGAGCTTAGTAGCCCGCTTTGCCGAGCTCTTCTTCGAACGCCGGCACGGCCTGGAACAGGTCGGCGACGAGGCCGTAATCAGCGACGGAGAAGATCGGGGCTTCCTCGTCCTTGTTGATTGCGACGATGACCTTGGAGTCCTTCATGCCCGCCAGGTGCTGGATCGCGCCGGAAATGCCGACGGCGATGTACAGTTCCGGGGCGACCACCTTGCCGGTCTGGCCGACCTGATAGTCGTTCGGCACAAAGCCCGCATCCACAGCCGCGCGCGAGGCGCCGACGGCGGCGTTGAGCTTGTCAGCGACCTTTTCGAGGATGGCGAAGTTCTCGCCATTGCCCATGCCGCGGCCGCCGGAGATGACGATCTTGGCCTGGGTCAGTTCCGGACGGTCCGATTTGGACAGCTCTTCGGAGACGAACTGGGAGTTTGCAGACGGCGCCGGAGCGTCGATGCTGTCCACAGAGGCCGAACCGCCATCGCCCGCCTTCTCGAAGGTGGTCGGACGCACGGTGATGACTTTCTTGGCGTCGTTGGATTTGACGGTCAGCATCGCGTTGCCCGCATAGATCGGGCGCACGAAGGTGTCCGCGCTTTCAACAGCCGTGATGTCGGAGATCAGCATGACGTCGAGCTTGGCGGCGACGCGCGGCATGAAGTTCTTACCCACGGTCGTGGCCGGGGAGAGAATGGCGTCGTAATCACCCGCGATGGAAACCACGAGGGCTTCCATGGCTTCAGCCAGCTTCTTCTCGAGCGTGTCAGAATCGGCATGCAGAACCTTGGACACGCCGTCGAGCTTGGCGGCGGCTTCCGCCACAGCGCCTGCGCCCTTGCCAGCGACCAGCACGTGAATGTCGCCGCCGATCTTGGAGGCGGCGGTCACGGCGGCGCGGGTGGCGTCGTTCAGTTCCGCGTTGTCGTGTTCAGCAATAACGAGAACAGTCATCTTAGATCACCCCCGCTTCGTTCTTCAGCTTGTCGACCAGCTCGGCCACGGTCTCGACCTTGACGCCGGCTTCGCGTTTCGGCGGCTCGGAGACCTTGACCACTTCCAGACGCGGGCTGATGTCCACGCCGTAATCGTCAGCGGTCTTGGCGTCGATCGGCTTGCGCTTGGCCTTCATGATGTTCGGCAGAGACGCGTAGCGCGGCTCGTTCAGGCGCAGGTCGGTGGTGATGATGGCCGGAGACGGGATGGCGAGGGTCTGAAGACCGCCGTCGATCTCGCGGGTCACCTTGAAGCCGGTGTCGGTTTTCTCGACTTCGGACGCGAAGGTGGCTTGCGGCCAGCCCATCAGGGCGGCGAGCATCTGGCCCGTCGCGTTGGAATCGTCGTCGATGGCCTGCTTGCCCAGCAGCACCAGCTCGGGAGATTCCGCTTCAACCACGCCCTTGAGGATCTTGGCGACCGCGAGCGGTTCGACCGTTTCATCCGTGGTGACGTGAATGCCGCGATCCGCGCCCATGGCGAGGGCGGTGCGGATGGTTTCCTGAGCCTGGGCCGGGCCGATGGAGACCACGATGATCTCTTCGGCAATGCCTTTTTCCTTCAGGCGGATTGCTTCTTCGACAGCGATCTCGCAGAAGGGGTTCATGCTCATCTTGACGTTGGCCAGGTCGACGCCGGTCTGATCCGGTTTGACGCGGACCTTCACGTTATAGTCGACCACCCGTTTGACGGGGACGAGGATCTTCATCAACGGCTCCGGTTGCTACTCGTTGGAACTCTTCGGTGCGATAGAGCTGGCGCCCTCGAAACTCGCACCGACTATGGTCAGGCTTGAACTTAGGGGCGGAAACTGCCCTTGCCACCCCCATAAGTCAACGCGGCATGCCTGAAGGTCCGGACAAGACGCTGCGGCGCAGCAGCGCGGGGGTGAACACTGATCACATCAGGACCAGTAAACGCACATGAAAACGGCCGGTTCCTGTATCCAGGACCGGCCGTTGATCACGACTTCATGTGCAGGTGCGCTGCAGAGTGTCGTTACTCGCTGACGAGGGTCAGCTCGGTATTGATCTCGATGCGCACTTCGTCAGACACGGCCGGCGCGGCATAGCCCAGACCCCATTGCGAGCGCAGGATCTCGCCGGTGGCGGTGAAGCCGGCGGTCGGGGTTTGCGACATCGGGTTGGGCGCGTGCTGGTTCAGCGTCACGTCAAGCGTCACCGGATGGGTCTGGCCCAGCAGGGTCAGGTCGCCGGTCATCTGGCCGGTTTCGCCATCTTCGGTCTCAAAGCCGGTCGCCACGAAACGAGCGGTCGGGTACTCGGCAATGTTGAACAGGTCCGGCGAGCTCAGATGGCCCACGAAACGGTCCTGGCCAGCGCCGACCCAGAAGCCGTCTTCCAGGTTGAAGGTGACGTCGACGGTGGAGTTTTCCGGCTCTTCGAAGTCGAGCATCAGAACGCCGTCGAAATCGGTGAACTGGATGGCCTGATGGGAGAAGCCCAAATGGGTCCATGTCGCGCGAATGGCGGTGTGGGTCTTGTCGAACTGGTATTCGGCCGGATCGGCGAAAGCCGTCGGGGCGAGGGTGGCGGCGCCCAGGAAGGCGGCCAGCGAGGCGGCGGCGTAAGCGGTCTTCATTGTGCTCTGTCCCTATAGATTGAACGGCAGACTGCGGCCTCAAGCCGCACGCCGATACATAGGGAGAGGCGCCCCGTCTTCGCTACCCATCGCGCGCGAATTTCGTTGTTTCCGGAATGGAAAGGCTTCACGCCTGCGTGAGCGAGCGTCTCAGCGGTTTGCGCCCGGTGCCCATTTCACATCGCGTGCGCCGTTCTCATTGGCGATGCGCGCTACAACGAAGAGATAATCCGACACCCGGTTGAGATAGGTGATCACGGGCGCGCCCACCACATCGCCTCGCGCCGCCAGCTCGACGGTGCGGCGCTCGGCGCGCCGCGCAATGGTGCGCGCCAGATGCAGGCGTGCGGACAGCTCGGACCCGCCGGGCAGGATGAAGCTGTCGAGCGGGTCCAGCGTCTCGTTATGCGCATCAATGCGCGTCTCCAGCCAGTCCGTCTGACCTGGCGTCATGCGCAAGGGCTCCCAGTCGAGTTTCTCGCCGGTGTCGGGGACACACAGATCCGCGCCCAGATCAAACAGATCGTTCTGGATGCGGGTCAGCTCGGCCGTGAGAGGGTGATCTTCGCCCGCTTCCACAGCGGCAAGCCCGAGCGCGGCATTCAGCTCATCCACTGCGCCATAGGCCTCGACCCGCAGATCGAACTTGTCGGTTTCGCTCATATCGCCAAGCCGGGTGCGGCCCTTGTCGCCGGTGCGCGTGTAGATTTTCGTGAGACGGACCATGGCGGGGCTCCCCTGAGTGTGAGGGCAAGCTATCGGGCGCAAGGGGGCGGGGCAATGGCCGGACCTGAAAACGCGATGTCACCCAAAGGTTACTCTTGACGGGGTGGTTTCCAGCTGGCATGGCTAGGGGAAAGTCACCTTTGCGTAACATTTGGGAGCGCGACCATGAAAGTCTTGATAAGCGTTATGGCCCTGGCCGTGTTGTCTGCAGCGCCGGTTCAGGCGCAACAGAGCCTTCAGTCTGAAGCCGACGCGCTGTTGGCGCAGAGCGGCTCGCCCGCCGCTGGCGTTGCTCGCGTGACCCGCTCGGGGGATCGGGGCGTTGCCGTTGCGGGCGTGCGCTCCGCGGGCCTTGATGCGCCTGTACTGACAGATGATCTGTGGCATCAGGGTTCGAACACCAAGGCGATGACCGCGACGCTGGCCGCTCGCCTGGTCGAGGCGGGGCTGATCGACTGGGACACGACGCTGGCGGACGGGCTGAGCGGGATCGAGATGAGCCCGGTCTTCGCGTCCGTTACCCTGGCGGACCTTCTGCATCATCGCTCGGGCTTGCCGGCCAATCTGGGGCGGTTGTCGACCATCCACTTCCTCGGAACCGATGAGAGCCGGGATCTGCAGGCGGACCGGGTGCGCTTTGCGGAGATCATCCTGAACCAGGAGCCTGCCGTGGCGCGTGGAGAGTTTGTCTATTCCAACGCGGGTTATGTGATTGCGGCGCTGATGCTGGAGCAGGCGGCGGACCGCCCCTATGAGGCGCTGATGCAGGACGAAGTATTCTCGCCGCTGGGCATGGACAGCGCCGGTTGGGGCCCGCCGGGCGTGGTCGGCGCGAATGACCAGCCGCGTGGTCATGCGCCGGGCCTGTTTGGCGGGTTGAGCGCGCGTGAGCCGAATGAGCGGGCGGATAATCCCGCCGTGCTGAACTCTGCCGGCCGGGCGCACATGACCCTTGATGACGTGCTCGATTTTCTCGAGGCGCACCTTCACGCACAGGACGGCCCCTATCTGAGTGCTGAAAGCTGGGCCGTTTTGCATGAGCCGGTGGGCGAGGAAGCCTACGCCATGGGCTGGGGCGTCACGCCGCAAGGCGCGCTGGGCCATTCAGGTTCGAACACGATGTGGATGATCCGCGCCCGTATCGACCCGGTCAGCGGGGTCGCCGCCGCCGCTGTAGTCAATGACGGTCGCATCAATGACGTCGCCCCGGTTCTGGGACGTTCGCTGGAGGCCATGATCGAAGCGGAGACGCCCTAGGCGGCGAAGTGGCTCTTCAGCCAGAAGCCGGCGACCAGCACGAGAATGGCCGCGAACTGGATCACAACACGCGCCCGCATCAGCTTGTTGGACCAGGAGCGGCCGAAATCCCCGCCCTTGAACAGGGCGAAGACGCCCAGACACAGGACGACGAAGACAACGGCGAGCAGGATGTAGAGCAGGATGTCGACAAGCGTGATCATGGCGGTGATGTAGGATGGAACGGAAATTCTGGCAATGCTGCGTGCCGGTTTGAGAACTTGAAAAAGTTTCTACTTCTGCGTTTGGGGAATGTTTGTTCGCGCTCTGCGAGCAAAATGACCGGAGCGCCTGTTCATCCTGGAGGAAAGACTCCATAGTGCGCGAATCGCTGAGTGCATTCAATTCAGGACTTGAGACATGCGTGATCTAGCCGGGGGGCGCGTGACCCGCCGTGATATGCGGCGTGAAGCGACCAAAGCCGCCGTCCTTGAAGCCGCCGAGAAGGTGTTTCTCTCTCAGGGGTATGAGGGCGCGACCATCAAGGCGATCGCCGATGAGGCCGGGGTGTCCCCCGGAACCGTACTCAACGCCGAGCCGTCCAAGGCCGCGCTGTTGATGGCAATTCTCAGCAATGAAGTCGAGATGATCGCGGAATCTGTCGAACAGATGGAAGCGGCGCTCTCGGGCAATCTCGCTGACCGTATCATCGCGCTTCTTCAGATCATGCTGGAAGGTCAGTCGCGCAATAGCGAGCTGTTCGCCGCCGCTGTCGGTCATAGCTGGATGGTCGCCGACCCCACCTATCAGGCGGCGTTCGACCAGATGGAGCTGGCCTGGCGTCCGATCCGGCGTGTGCTGGAAGCCGGCATCGCCGATGGTGAGCTGCGTCAGGATCTGGATGCGGACACGATGATCGCGGTCCTGAGCGACCAGTTCCTCGGCGCCATGCGCGCTTCGCGTCGCAACGAGTTCGAGGAGCGCAATATCGTCTCCCTCGAAGCGCGCGTTCGCGTTGTCATCGAAGGCATGCTGGCGCGCTAGGCGCCAGCGGCCTTAGGTGCGCCAGCGCAGGACGGCGGGTTTGACCGGGTTCTTGAAGTCCCGGCCTTCAGCTTTCGCCGTCATCCATTCGCGCTTGAGCCGCCGGTACCAGACCATCAGCGTATCCGCGTCCGGGATCTGCATGAGCGGCGGATTGTAGGACAGGCCTTCGCCCTGCAGCTTCATGATGCGGGCATCCTGCTCCAGGAAGGTGTGGGTGAAGGGACGCGCGATCAGCTTGATCAGGTTCAGGATCGGCACATCCCAATACATGATCTCACGGATTTCACACAAATTCTCGTCAATGGGCGTGATCGCCGCGAGACCAAGGAAGCCGTATTTCTCGTTGCGGATGGATTCCGCGCGCAGGCCGGGCAGGAGGAACTGGATCTCGACCCGAATCTCACCGCCGATAATGTTGTAGATGTAGGAGTTGACCGGCTTGTGAGACAGCATGGTGAAGCCCATCTCGCTGGGCGCGTAATGCTTCTCTTTTTCCTTCAGGGTTTTCGAACTGCGCCAGAGCGGGCTCTTGTGTACGAAGGGCGTATGGGCGGGATCGAGCAGCCCGATGACCGCATGATCCTGATGGCAGGCGAGCTCCGCGCGCTGGACATATTTCACCTTCGCTTCGGTCTGGCCCTTGAGCAGCACCATGTTCTCAAAGCGAGGCGGCGTGCTGTCGGGCTCGCCCGCAGGGTCGGTGGGCATGTAGATCCAGATCAGTCCGTCCTGCTCGGCCAGGGCGTATTTGCGCACCCGGATCTTCTCAAGATCAAAGGGTTGATCCTTTACGAGCGAGGGGATGTGCGCGCAGCCGCCATCGGTGCGGAAGCGCCAGCCATGATAGGGGCATTCCACGGTCTTGCCGCCATCGGGTTCGTCCAGCATCTGACCGGCGGACAGGGGCACGGCCCGGTGGGGGCACACATCTCGCAGCGCGAAAGGCGCGCCCTTGCCGTCCCGCCCCATCACGATCGGCTCGCCCAGGAACTTCTTCTTGTAAAGCTTGCCTGATTTCAGCTCGTCCGCGGTCATCGCCACATACCAGATGTCACGGATCAGCGGGCCGCCGAGCGCGCGGAACGGGTCGTCGCCAGGTTTCGCGGCGGGCGTCGGGGCGGAGGCGGAAGAGGTCGTATCGGTCATGGATCGGGTTTAGCCGCCCCCGCGCCCGGGGTCGAGACTTGAACGCCCGCCCGCTGTGCGGCGTAAACGCCTATCAGGACGAAGGCGGCGCCGATCCATTGCAGCGGTGTGAAGGCTTCGCCGAACATCATCCAGCCCACCAGCGCAGATACGACAGGCTGGATCAGAATGATCAGCGTGGCGAGGGCGGCCGGGGTGTGGCCCAGCCCGTAGGCGACCCCGCCCTGTCCTCCCACATGGACGATCAGCGCCAGCGCCAGCAAGGGCAGCCAGCCCGCGGGTTCGGGCGGCAGCAAGGGTTCATTGAAACCCAGAGCGATCAGCAGCGCGATGGGCGCCCCGACAAAGGCGGACCAGAACATCACCTCGACGGTCGCCGCGCCGGCGCGCCGCGCGGCGCGGATGCTCAACAGATAGCCGGTGTACCAGACGGCGGTGAGGGCGGAGAGGATGTCGCCGCTGACCCGCTCGGGCGCAAAGCGCACATTGCCCGCCGCCAGACAGATCGCGCCCAGAATGGCCAGCGCGCCCGCCAGCACCATGCCGCGTGTGGGGCGCTCCTGGAACAGGAACCAGGCCGCGATGGCGACGAGGATCGGCGTCAGATTGGCGAGCAGGGTGGCGTTTGCGGCGGTCGTGATCTTGATGCCGGCATGCCAGAAGGCGAGATCGCCTGCGAAGAACACGCCCGCCAGCGCCAGGGCTTTCCAGCCCGGCGGTCGCAGGATGAAGGGACGGCCTTCGCGACGGTGCTTCATCAGTCCGTGCACAAGGGCGAGGGACAGCAGCGGCAGGCCCAGGGACAAGCGCCAGAATGCGATGGCTTGCGGGCCCAGATCCGAGGCTTTGACCAGAATGGACGCAAAGCCCAGCACGACCGCGCTGACCGCCAGAACGGCGACGCCGGGTATGGGCGGCTGAGGCGAGGAGGGTGCGGTCATGAGCGTCGCCTTGGAAGCCGTCAGAACGGGGTGAAGCGGGTCATTTGCAGATCGGTAACCAAGCTTGTCCAGCCTGATTGAAGGTCTGTCGTCCCTCTTTTGCAGCCTCTGACATCTTCTGGCCGGTCTTGTCGGAAAATTCGGGAAAAGACTTTGCCCTTGATCGCTGATTTTGCTTACGCTCTTGCCCAGACATGGGGAGAGAGAATGGACGATTTGGGCGCAACCGCCGGTATCGTGCTGATCACGCTTATCGCTTACAAGCTCGGCCTGATCCTGATCGGGATATTGGCGGCGCGGTTCACGCGTGACGAGACCGACTTTTTTCTGGGCGGGCGTAACATGGGGCCATGGGTGGCGGGCCTGTCCTACGCCGCCTCCACCTCTTCGGCCTGGGTGCTGCTGGGCTATACCGGTTTTGTCTATGATCAGGGGGTGTCCGCCCTCTGGATGGTGCCGGGGATTCTGGGCGCCTATGCCGTGATCTGGCTGTTCTTCGGGCCGCGTCTGCGCGCGGAATCCGCGGATGAAGGCCATATCACCTCCAGTGATTTCATTGCGGCTCGCGCCGGGCGCTGGAAGGGCTGGGTGCGGGCGGTTGCGGGCGTGCTCGTCCTGTTCACCTTCATGGTCTACATCGCCGCCCAGTTCGGCGCGGCGGCGGTGGCCTTTGAAAGCCAGTTCAATCTCAGCCATTGGGAAGGCGTGCTGCTGGGCGCCTGGGTCATCCTGATCTACGCCTTGATGGGCGGGTTCTGGGCGGTGTCGCTGACTGACACGCTGCAGGCGGGCGTGATGGCGCTGATCTCCATCATCCTGCCCATCATGGCGTTGACCAGCGCAGGCGGGGTCGGCGGCGTGATTGAAGTGCTCTCCGCCACCATGCCTTCCGCCTATCTGGATCCGATGGGCGGGCGCGGCCTGTTCGCCTTTCTGGGGTTCGCTTTCGGTATCGCCTCGATCGGTCTGGGGGCGCTGGGCCAGCCGCACCTTCTGGCGCGTCTCATGGCGGTCCGGGACGACACCGCGCGCTATCGCGGCTTCACCATTGCGATTGGCTGGGGCGTGATCGTGCATGTGGGCATGGCGGTGCTGGCCCTGTCAGGGCGCGCCCTGATCATGGATGCGCCCAATGGCGAGGCGTTGATGTACGACATCGCCGATCGCGTCCTGCCCGCCATTCTGGCCGGTATCGTTATCGCCGCCGTGCTGTCGGCGGTCATGAGCACGGTGGACTCCCTGCTGATCGCGGCCTCGGCTGCAGCAGTGAACGATCTGGGCCTCGACAAGCGGTTCGCCGGGCGGGAAATGATGGTCAGCCGCCTGACCATGGCCGCCCTGTGCGTGGTGGCGGTGACGCTGACCCTCAGCCTGCCCGCTTCGATCTTTGACCGGGTCCTGTTCTCCTGGTCGGCGCTGGGCGCCGCGTTTGGCCCCATCATCTTCGCCCGGGTGTGCGGGGTGGAGCCGCGCGGCCTCGCCATTCTGGTCGCCATTCTTGCCGGCTTCACGATGACGGTGGTGTTCTATGTCTTCGGACAGGTGGATGGTCAGGCGATGGGCGGATTGCCGGCGCTGCTGTCCAGCCTGGCCGGAGTTGCGGGCGATCCGTTCGAGCGCATCTTCCCCTGGCTGGTTCCGCTGGCCGTGTTGTTCGGCTTTAGACAGTCCCGGAGTGACGTTTCATGAGCGGCCGCTCCTGTCCCACCCTGACCACGGATCGTCTGATCCTGCGCGAGACCCGGCTTGAGGATTTCGAGCCCAGTGTGACGCTGTGGTCAGATGAAAGGGTGGTGCGCCATATCTCGGGGGCGCCGTCGAGCCGCAGCGATAGCTGGGCGCGGCTGATCCGCTTTCCGGGGCTCTGGGCGCTGTTGGGCTATGGCTACTGGACCGTGCAGGAACGCGACACAGGCCGTTTTGTCGGCCAGGCGGGGCTGGCCGATTTCAAGCGCGACATGTCCCCCTCCATCGAGGGCGTGCCAGAGGCGGGCTATGTCTTCTCGCCCGATTGCCACGGCAAGGGCTATGCGACCGAAGCCATGCGCGCGGTGATGGACTGGGCGGATGAAACGCTGAGCGCCCGGAAGACCTGCGCGATCATCAATCCGGACAATCACGCCTCGATCCGCGTGGCGCAGAAGCTGGGCTTTGACAGGTCGGAACCGGCTGATTTTTCAGGGAAAGCGGTCACCCTGTTCTGGCGTGAGCGCCGCGCAGGGTGAACAAGGGCAGGGTGGGACTCGCCTCGCGGTCGCGCAGGCCTGGATCGCCCCCCTCTGACGATACTGTGCCGCGCTGGTACACACAGGGCGAGCCCCGAGCTGGTACACGCAAGGAGCGTGCAGTTCAGCTGTTACACCTTTGCGAAGCGGTGTGGCGGCAACCGAGCGATCTGGCGCCGAAAATGAGACACACGCAGACGTGAACTGTCGGCCCTAGCTCTCGTAGGGCATGATTTCCGTCAGTTCGAGCGTGTAGGCGGTGTCGCCCAGCTCATTGTCATGGCGGTCGGTATGCATCACGCCTTTGACATAGACCGGATCCCACAGGCCCTGGATCTGGATGGGCTCTTCAGCGTGGACATAGACCAGCTGGTTGGGCGGGGGCGGCGGCACGTGGATGCAGGCGCCCACATAGGGCACCAGCAGGAAGCGGCTGATCTCGCGTGAGCCGGTAAAGTCGAACGGCAGCACATAGCCGCCCATGCGCACCACCTGACCGTCGAGGGCGTCAACGGTGTTGAAGGTCTGGACCTGGGGCATCCGTTCGGCGCCGAAATGGTCCATGCCGTTCTGTATGGCCTGCATCTGTTGCAGCTGGGCGATGCGTTCGGCTTCGCCTTCGGGCAGAAGATCGGCCCAGGACAGGTCCAGGAATTCTTGGGTCGACTGCGCCTCGGCGCGGTCAGCGGCGAAGACCTCCGCGCCGGTCAGCGCGGTAAAGGCCAGAAGGGCGGAAAGCAGGGTGTTGCGCATCATGCCGGCAAAATGCGCTTCCCGAAGCGGAAGCGCAAGTTACCAGCGTGAAAACTTCCAGTTCCTAGTCGAGCGACAGCACGGGACGCGCCGGGGTCAGGTCCTGGGCGGCGGCGCGGGCGCCGTCAAAGTACTGCACTTCCAGCGTTTCAAATTGCGGGAAAGCCGCAAACAGGCCCGAGATATCCACGTTGGACAGGCGCGCCGGGCGGGCGCATTCGAACGTCCAGCTGACGACCACATCGGCATGGCCGTGACCGGCAGGCTCGTCATGGTCATGGGCATGCTCGCCCTCGCCATGCGCGTGCCCCTCGTCATGATGCTCGTGCGCGGCTTCGTGATGATGATCCGTCTCGTCATGGGCGTGATGGGACTGGTGGTCATGACCCGCGTCGTGGTGATCCTCGTGCTCGTGCTCGTGCTCGTGCTCGTGCTCGTGCTCGTGCTCGTGCTCATGGTCATGAGGCGCGGCGACATTGCCGCCGCCGACCTGGGTGCCGGTGAGCGCGCAATCGGCTGCGCTGGACAGAACGATCATGGACGGGCCGGACAGGGTCCGCGCCGCTTCGGTCACCACGGCATGCTCCTCGGCGGTCTCGGGCGCGCGCTCGAAGACGTAGAGATTGTAGGCGGGGGTGGTCAGTTCAGCGAGGATCGCCCCATCGCTATCGGCTGCAATCGCCAGTTGGGCGGCGCCGTGAACATGGGCGCCCAGCTGGCGCATGCCGTCCTGTGCGAGGGCCGGGGTGGTGAGGATGGCGGCGGTGAGGCAGGCGATACCAAGGCGCATTACTGATCTCCTTGCGGGGCTGTCAGTCTGAAGTCAGGCATGTCGGAGCCGCCATGTCCATGGGCGGCGTGGTCATGATCCTCGCCATGGGCGAGCGTCATCACGGCGGCCACGGCGGCGCCCGCGAAAACAGCGCTCAGACCCCGCAGCCAGCCCGCTTCGACGGTCTCGCCCAGAAGGTGGGACGCGCCCACCTGCAGCAGGAGCCCCGCGACAATGGCGAAAAGGGCGCCCAGCACGCTGGGATCAACACTCAGCGCGAACGGGCCGGAGATGACGGCGGAAACGAGGGTCGTGGCGCCTGCCGCCAGAAAGGCGAGGATTGTGGCGGACCGGTCCGAGAAGCCGCCGCGCTGCAAGAGCAGGAAGCAGATCAGCGTCTCGGGCATTTCATGCAGGATCAGCCCGGTCGCGGTGCTGAGCGCGGTATAGGGATCGATCGCGGCGGTGACGGCGTAGACCGTGCCATCGAGCGAGGAGTGCACGGCGATGGCCAGAACCGGCGCGAGCGCGCGCAAGCGGCTGGCGGCGCCATGGGTCTTCATGGTCGTGCCGACCAGCACATGCAGGATCAGGCCAAACCCGAAGCCCGCCAGAACCAGCCAGCCGGCATGCGGATGCAGCGCCAGCGCTTCAGGGATCAGGCGCACCAGCGCCAGCGTCACCACCACGCCGCCCGAGAAGGCGGCGAACAGCGGCGCGTTCTCGCGCGTGAAGGTCCGCGCCCGGTGCACGAGCACCAGCGCCGCCGCGCAGACAAGCGCAGCCGTCATCCCGAGGCCCAGGGTGAGGAGGTAGGCGGAAGACACGGAAGCGGGAAACCTGATCGAGTGTTATATTGTTTCACTCAGATAGCCGCTCCCTTGCGGACCCGCAAGGGCGCATCACTGCGCATCATGCAAAACGCCGCCCCGGAGGGCGGCGTTTGAAAGTCGTGACGCGGTTGAGGTCTTAGCTCATTTCGCCGGGCGAGAGCTGGCTTTGCATATAGCGCTCCTCGCCAATCTTCTCGATGACGCTGAGCTGGGTCTCAAGATAATCGATATGCTCTTCCTCGGATTTGAGGATCTCGTCAAAGAGCTGACGGGAGCCGTAATCGCCGACTTCTTCGCAATAGGCGATGGCTTCCTTGTAGATCGGATGGGCGCGGCGTTCGGCTTCAAGATCGCACTCAAGGCATTCCTTGAGGGTCTCGCCGATCAGCACCTTGCCCAGATCCTGAACGTTCGGCAGACCTTCGAGGAAGAGGATGCGCTCGATCAGCGCATCAGCATGCTTCATCTCGTCGATGGATTCCTCGTACTCGACCTTGGCGATCTTGGCGAAGCCCCAGTCGCGGAACATGCGCGCATGAAGGAAGTACTGGTTGACGGTCGTCAGCTCCAGCTTGAGCGCCTTGTTGAGATGCTCGATGACTTTGGGATCGCCCTTCATGGTCGCCTCCAGATGATTGTCGCCACGCCGCGAGGGTAACGCGTTTGGCCTGTGAGGGAAGGGGTTTAGGCCAACTATCTTCGTTCCTGAAACTGAGTTGCAGGGGGTCCGCTAGGCTCAGAAAATCTTCACTTTCCGGGCGCACGCTTCATGCCTGCGGCGGTGTCGTTCGCAGATCAGGCTGTCTGGAACGGAAGGACTGGAATGCCGAGGCCTGCCGAGATTCTTGCATCCATTCGCGATCAGCTCCGCGGATCGAAAAGTGTCGCGCTGGGACAATTCCAGATCATCAATCTTGACCTGATCAAGAATGTGGCCGGCGATCGCTGGGACGAGCTCAAGCAGAAAATCTTTGATGTCAGCGAGGCGTTCATCGCCCATCGCCTGCATGCCAGCGACGCCCTGTTTCGCTGCGACGAGGGCTTCCTGGTGGTGTTCGCCACCGATCGCGCCGATGTGGCTGAAGCCCAGGCCACCTGGATTTCCCATGACCTGAACCGCTTCTATGTGGGCGATGAGGTCTTCCGCAAACTCAAGGTGACCTCCCGCGCCCTGCGTCTGGACCAGTCCGAACTGGCCGCCTTCTTCGCGGCGCAGGGGGTGAGCGCGAAGGAGGAATCACGCGCGGGCGAGGAGAAGGTCAGGGAAGAAGACGCCCGGTATCAGCCCGAAACCCTGCGCACCCGTGTGGCCTATGAGCCGGTCTATGATGTCACGCGTCAGGCCCTGATCTCGTCCTTCTGCCTGCCCGTGCGCAATGTGGCTGGGGTGCTGCATTTCGGGCACCGGCATGAATATCCCTTCGAGGCGCATGTCACCGCCAAGCGCGACTTTGATGTCCAGATGCTGGTGCTGGATGCGTTGGAGACCAGCTGGAGCAAGGGGCATGCGGCGGCGGTCTGTCTGACGCCTCATTATCGCACCCTGATCGATCCACAGGACCGGCAGGAGTATTTCGCCCGGCTCAAGGCCTTGCCCGAACATCTGCACAAGGCCGTGACTATCCGCATCGATGGCACGCCCGATGGAGCCCCCATGGGACGCCTGCAGGAAATCACGGGCACGCTTCGGACCCTGAAGATCAAGTTCCTGGTCCATTGCCACTCACTCGATTTCGAGATTGAACGCTATGAGGGCTGCGGGGTGCAGGCCTTTGGCGGGGCCCTGAAGGATCTGACGCGAGGCTCGCCGATCAGTGGCGAATTGCAGGACAAGCTCGCCCAGCTGATCGGGCGGTCCGCGCGCATGGGCTCAGATGTCTATGCCGCTGCTGTAGCGCGGCGGACGAGCTTTGTGGTGCTGCGCGAGTTGGGCGTGCGCTGGTTCAGCGGGCCGTTCATTGCGCCCATGCTGAGCAAGCTGCCGCTGGTGCAGCCGCTTTCACTGGCGGATCTGTCTGAACGGGAAGACCGGCTGGACCGTCAAGCAGCCCCCTTGCCGGCGGAATGACGGCCTGATCAGGCGGCGGCGCCCGCCGCTTCAGAGCGCTCATGGCCCATCACGCGGGCGGCTTCTTCAAAACAACGCCCACAACGCGGCTTCGCCCCACAGGCCTTGAACGCGCTCGGCACATCACCGGCGCCGTTCTTGGCGGCGTCCTTGAACTGGGCGCATTTCAGGGCGTTGCACAGGCAGACATACATGGCCGTATCCGTGTGGTGAGGTGATGGGCTTCGGCGCACGACGTCTCAGGCTGAGACTGTGTCCGAAAATCATTCGCAACTAATCTACCCATTCTTGCGAATGAGTGTCAACGGCGTTGTGCGCGGATCGGCTGGTAAAAGTTTCGCAGGTCTTAACGCCTTTGTTTCACTGGAGTCTGAAGCGAAATCTCTCTCATTGAACGGGCTCTAGCTTGCGCAAGTCCCTCTTCTCATGATGCAATGCAGCAAGAACGTCCGGACAAAGAGCGCCAAAAAGACGCCGCGGATGAGTATGAGGAGACGGCTGTGCTGAAGTTTACGAGCACGGACCAGCGCTACCCGGACAAACGGTCCGCGGACGAGCGCCGGGCCGACTTTAACGAGATCTATGCGCCTTTCAGCCTGGAGCAGGGTGAGGCGCAGGCCGAACGCTGTTCGCAATGCGGCGTGCCCTTCTGCCAGTCCGGCTGCCCGCTTCACAATGATATTCCCGACTGGCTGATGCTGGTCGCCGAGGGGCGTCTTGAGGAAGCCTATGAACGCTCTTCTGCTACCTCCGCCATGCCTGAAATCTGTGGGCGAATCTGTCCGCAGGACCGCCTGTGCGAAGGCTCGTGCGTGATCGAGCAGTCCGGCCATGGCGCTGTGACCATCGGCTCGGTCGAGACCTTCATCACCGAAACCGCGTGGAAGAACGGCTGGGTGAAACCCATCCGTCCGGCGCGCAAGACCGGCCTCAGCGTGGGGATTGTCGGCTCCGGCCCGGCGGGCCTGTCCGCCGCCGAGCGTCTGGCCCAGCATGGTCATGAGGTGACGATCTATGAGCGTCAGGATCGCGCGGGCGGCCTTCTGATCTACGGCATTCCCAATTTCAAACTCGACAAATCCGTCGTGGAACGCCGCACCCAACGCCTTGAAGAGGGCGGGGTGGTTTTCAAGCTCGGCTTTGAGGTTGGTCGCGATGCGACGCTGGACGAGCTGCGCGAGCGCCATGATGCGGTGTTTGTGGGCGCAGGCGCCTATGCCGCCCGTGCGCTGACCTGTCCGGGCGGCGGCGGTCGCGGACTTGTGGCGGCGCTTGATTATCTCACCGCGTCCAACAAGGCCGGTTTCGGCGAGGATGCGGAAGCGGGCGGACGGCTCGACGCGAAGGGTAAGCGTGTGCTGGTGATCGGCGGCGGGGACACCGCCATGGATTGCGTGCGGACCGCCATTCGTCAGGGCGCGTCCAGCGTGGCGTGCCTTTACCGCCGCGACCGCACCAACATGCCCGGCTCGGCCCGTGAAGTGGTCCATGCCGAGGAAGAAGGCGCGATGTTTGACTGGCTGAGTGCGCCTGCCGCCATTCTGGGTGATGCGGAAACCGCCACGGGTGTGCGCATCCAGAAGATGACCCTGGGCGCGCCCGACGCGTCTGGCCGCCGCCGTCCGGTGGCCATGCCGGGTCAGGAAGAGGACCGCAACGCGGACATGGTGATCGCGGCGCTGGGCTTTGAGCCGGAGAACTTCCCCGAAAGCCTCGGCGCTCAGGGTCTTGAGCTGAACCCGCGCGGCGCGATCCGCGTCACGGGTCGTTCACGCACCTCCATGCCCGGCGTCTATGCGGGCGGCGACGCCGTGCGCGGCGCGTCCCTGGTGGTCTGGGCCGTGAAAGACGGTCTGGACGCTGCTGAAACCATCCATGCCGATCTGATGGCGCGCGCAAAGACCGCGCAGTCCCAACCGATCGCGGAGCCTGCCGAATGAGCCAGTTTGATTACCTGCAAGAACGCCAGCGTCTGATCGATGCGGGCGCCTATGAGCTTGAGAGCGAACGCTCGGCGTGCGGCGTCGGCCTGATCGCCGACATCAAGGGCGAGCCGCGCCGGGAAACCGTCGAGCTGGGTCTGAAAGCCCTCAAGGCGGTCTGGCACCGGGGCGCGGTGGATGCGGATGGCAAGACCGGCGACGGCGCCGGTCTGCGTCTGGGCATCGCTCAGGACTTCTTCAAGGCGGCGGTGGCGCGCACCGGGCACGAGCCCAGCGATCACGCCATTGGCGTGGGCATGGTCTTCCTGCCGCGGACTGATTTCGGGGCCCAGGAAAAGGGCCGCACGATCGTGGAGACCGAGGTGCTGCGCGCCGGTTTGCGCCTGTTCGGCTGGCGTCAGGTGCCGGTCGATCCGTCCTGTCTCGGGGCCAAGGCCGCTGCGACCCGTCCGGCGATCGAGCAGATACTGTTTGAGGACACAACCGATCGCGGCGCGGACGAGCTGGAACGTGCGCTCTATCTGGTGCGCCGCCGGATCGAGCAGCGCGCCCGCCTGGAAGCGGTGCCCGAGCTCTATGTCTGTTCGCTGTCCGCGCGCGACGTGGTCTACAAGGGCATGTTCCTGGCCGAGGCCATCGACCAGTTCTATCCTGATCTCAAGGACGAGCGCTTCGTCTCGCCCTTCGCGATCTTCCACCAGCGCTATTCCACGAACACCTTCCCCGAATGGAAGCTGGCCCAGCCCTTCCGCATGCTCGCCCATAATGGCGAGATCAACACGCTCAAGGGCAATCGCAACTGGATGAAGAGCCATGAGATTCTCATGGCCCACTCCGCCTTCAAGGATGCCGAGGAGATCGTGCGTCCGGTCATCAGCCCCGGCGCGTCCGATTCCGCCGCGCTTGACGAGGTGTTTGAAATTCTCGTCCGCGCGGGCCGGTCCGCGCCCATGGCGAAGACGCTTCTGATCCCCGAAGCCTGGTCCAAACGCGGCGAGATCATGCCCGGCGCCTGGCGGGGGCTTTATGAGTATTGCAACTCGGTGATGGAGCCCTGGGACGGGCCCGCCGCCGTGATTGCGTGCGATGGCCGTTGGGCGATTGCGGGTCTTGATCGTAATGGTCTGCGTCCGCTGCGCTGGTCGCTGTCCGAAGACGGGCTTCTGACCGTGGGCTCGGAAACCGGCATGGCCGAGCTTGAACCCGAACGCGTCATCGAGCGCGGCGCGGTGGCGCCGGGGCGGATGATTGCGGTCGACCTCGCCGAGGGCGGCTTCCTGCGCGAAAGCGAAATCCTTGATCAGCTCGCAGCCAAGCACCCGTACGAATCCTGGCTGAAGAATGTGCGCGAGATCGAGCGCGAAGTGGGGCCCGGTCCCGAGCCGCTGCTGTTCAGCGATGACGAGCGCGCCCGGCGTCAGGCCGCCGCCGGCATGACCATGGAGGAGATCGAGATCATCCTCTCTCCCATGGCCGAGGACGGCAAGGAAGCCATCGGCTCGATGGGCGATGACAGCCCGCTGGCGGTGTTGTCCAACCGCTATCGCCCGATCAGTCATTACTTCCGGCAGAACTTCTCCCAGGTCACCAACCCGCCCATCGACCCGCTGCGCGAAGGCCGGGTGATGAGTCTGAAGACCCGGTTCAAGAACCTTGGAAACGTGCTGGCCGAGGACGCGGCCCAGACCAATGTGTTCGTCCTGAACTCGCCGGTTCTGACCAATGGCATGTATGACCGCCTGCGCGCCGTGCTGGGCGAGGGCGTCGCCATTATCGACGTCACCTTGCTGGCGAAAGAAGCGACGGGCTCCGGCGCGGGGCTTCAGGCTGCGCTCGACCGGATTCGCACCGAAGCGGAAGAGGCGATCAATGAACGCGGCGCCCAGCATCTGATCCTGACTGACGAGCACCAGAACGAGCGCTTTGCGCCTGTGCCCATGGCGCTGGCCGTCGGCGCGGTTCACACGCACCTGACCCGCAAGGGGCTTCGCACCTATTGCTCGCTCAACGCCCGCACGTCCGAAGTGACCGACCCGCACGCGCTGGCAGTGCTGGTGGGTCTGGGGGCCACCACCGTGAACCCCTATATGACGTTCGAGACCGTGGCGGCGCGATCCGAGCGCAATCTGGGTTCGCTGACGCCCGAGCAGAAAGCGAAAAACATGAAGGCCGCCTTTGATGCGGGCCTTCTCAAGATCATGTCCAAGATGGGCATTTCGGTGGTCAGCTCCTATCGCGGCGGCTGTAATTTCGAAGTGCTGGGCCTCAGCCGCGCCGTGGCGAGCGAGTATCTGGGCGGCGTCACCAGCCGGATTTCCGGCATTGGTCTGGCGGGGCTGGAATCCAAACTCGCAGAGCTGCACGCCTGGGCCTGGAGCCATGAGGACGCCGTGCGCCTGCCGGTGGGCGGTTTCTATCGCCAGCGCGCCTCGGGCGAGGCCCATGCGCTGGAAGCTAAATCCATCTCCTTGCTTCAAAAGGCCGTCCGCAACGAGGATTACAACGCCTATCGCGCCTATGTTCAGGCGCTCAATCACGAGCACCAGCCGATCCAGTTGCGTGATCTTCTCGAGCCGCGCCCGGTCAGCGCGCCGGTGGATTTGTCGCGCTGTGAGAGCGTGAACGAGATCCGCCAGCGCTTCGTCACGCCGGGCATGAGCCTGGGCGCGCTCAGCAAGGAAGCCCATGGCGCGCTCAATGTGGCCATGAACCGGATCGGCGCGAAGTCCGTCTCGGGCGAGGGCGGGGAAGATCCTGCGCGCTATCACCCGATGCCGAACGGCGACAACATGAACTCGGCGGTCAAGCAGGTGGCCTCTGGTCGCTTTGGCGTGACGGCGGAATATCTCAACCAGTGCCGCGAGATCGAGATCAAGGTCGCCCAGGGCGCCAAGCCCGGCGAGGGCGGGCAATTGCCCGGCTTCAAGGTGACCGGCTTCATCGCGAAAATGCGCCATGCGACGCCGGGCGCGACTTTGATCAGCCCGCCGCCGCACCATGACATCTACTCGATCGAGGATCTGGCGCAGCTCATTTATGACCTCAAGCAGATCAACCCGATTGCGCGCGTCTGCGTGAAGCTCGTCTCTGCGGCGGGCGTGGGCGCGGTCGCGGCGGGCGTGGCCAAGGCCCATGCCGACGTGATCCTGATCTCGGGCAGTGTGGGCGGCACGGGCGCGAGCCCGCAAACCTCGATCAAGTTCGCGGGCGCGCCGCTGGAGCTGGGCCTCTCTGAAGCCCATCAGGTGCTGTCACTCAACGGCCTGCGCGAGCGGGTGACCCTGCGTGCGGATGGCGGCATCCGCACAGGGCGCGATGTCGTGATCGCGGCCATGCTGGGCGCGGAAGAGTTCGGCGTTGGCACCACGTCTTTGGTGGCGCTGGGCTGTCTGATGGTGCGCCAGTGCCATTCCAACACTTGCCCGGTGGGCGTGTGCACCCAGGATGAAGAGCTGAGAAAGCGCTTTGCGGGCCTTGCCGACCATGTCGTCAATCTGATGACCTTCATCGCGCGCGACACCCGGGAAATCCTCGCGAGCCTCGGGGCTGAGCGTCTGGAAGACGTGATCGGCCGGGCCGATCTGCTCGATCAGGTCAGCCGCGGCGCGGATCATCTTGATGATCTTGATCTCAACCCGCTGCTGGTGCGTGTGGACCCGCAGGCGCGGCCGCCGCGCTCGACCCGCACGCAACGCAATCCGGTTGCTCCCGCGCTTGATGAGCAGATCCTCAAGGACGCCGAGCCGGTCTTCTCACGGCGTGAGAAGATGCAGCTGGTCTATGACGTGAAGAACACCGACCGTGCCGTTGGCGCGCGGGTGTCATCTGAAATCGTGCGTACCTTCGGCCCCGAAGGACTCGAAGACGGCCAGCTCACCCTGCGCCTGCGCGGCTCGGCGGGGCAATCGCTCGGCGCCTTCTCGGCCAAGGGCCTCAGGATCGAGCTGGAAGGCGACGCCAACGATTATGTGGGCAAGGGCCTGTCGGGCGCGACGCTGGCCATCCGCCCGTTTGGCGGATGCAAGGAGCATCGCCCCGGCGATGCCATCATCGGCAATACCGTGCTTTATGGCGCAACGTCAGGTCGGCTGTTCGCCGCAGGCGGGGCGGGCCAGCGTTTTGCCGTGCGGAACTCTGGCGCGACCGTGGTGGTGGAAGGCTGCGGCGCCAATGGTTGTGAATACATGACCGGCGGCGTCGCGGTGATCCTGGGTAAGGTCGGGGACAATTTCGCCGCGGGCATGACCGGCGGGGAAGCCTTTGTGCTCGATGAGCAGGACCGGCTGGAGCCGCGCCTCAACCCTGAAAGCGTTGGTGTTCATGTGCTGGCGGGCGAGGCCGAGGCCCGCTGCCGCGCGCTGATCGAGGATCATTACGCCGCGACCGGCAGCCTGCACGCCGCTGCGATCCTCAATGACTGGGAGACCCGCAAGCTCGCCATCCGCCACATCGTGCCCTTCCCGCCCGCCACGGGCATGGAGGCGCAGGAGAAACGCGCCTAAGGTGGGGTGCCTTTTCTACTTTTGGCGAGATTGTGAAATGTGTTGGAGGCACTGGAGAAGCAGCTGCTGCCGCAGCTATAATTGGCGATATCATGACGGGCGCTATGGTCAATGAATTCGTTTTTCATTTAATTTTTGATTTAGCTTCATCTGAAGCACTCTTGATGGTGAATTTTATCGTGATCAATGAAGGCGGCGCAGATGGTGAATAGATTTTTTATTGTGTTATTGGTCGCCATATTTTTGTCTGTGGCTTCATCTATAATTTATAGTTACTATTTTTCTATTTCGCGTGGTATTGAATTTCAATTTAGTTTTTCTAATGCCGTAAAGATGTTTTTTGCTTTGATTCTGTTTTGGGTTTTTAGTGCTGTATATAATCGTATAATTAGAAAGTTATGATATAGTTTTACTATAATGATCGTCTATTATTAAATCAATTTTGAAGTTTATTTGAATTTTGGGGTGAATTAAAAGAGGTTATTGTTTGTGTTTGGAGGGCGGCGCCTCACCACTATCGCCAATGACGCCCGGTTGCGCCGCCAGAGCGTAAGCTACGGCAATGGTGTGTGCGCGCAGGAGAAACGCGCTTAGGGTGGGGGTATGACTCGCCTTCTACATGCCCCCTATTGGCTGGCGGCGGCTTTGCTCGTCTTCGGTCTTGGCTGGACCGCCTCGGCGGGGCTTCTGGTGACGACGCACTGGAGCGCGCTGCTCGGGCCGTTTGTCGGCACGGCGGCGCTGTTGGGGATGGGCTTCATCAATCGCGAGCGCTGGCGCGCGGCGCCGACCCTCTGGCGCACCCGAACCAGCCTCGCCGCGCTCGGGACAGCGCTGGTCAGCGTTATCATCGCCGCCTGGCTCTTTGGCCCCGCCGTCATCGGCATCGGCCTGCAACTGGGCGGTCTGGTCGGCTTTGTAGGGCTGATGATGATCGCGGCGCGGGTTCCGACAAACGCCTGATCGATGGCGATTCTGGTTCGGCGCTTATGATTGCGCTACTCAAATTTTGACTTACAATTGTTTGAATAAAGCGCAGGGTTTTAAAATGAAATCAGAGAGTGAATTTTCTTCTGCGCGTCACTTGTTGGTTTCATTTATTGTTTCAATTGTGATGAGCTTGGTTCTGATAGCTATAAATTATCAGCGGATCAACGCTTGGGGTGGCTTGGCTATCGCCGTGTTCGTCTTCCTTTTTGTTTTTTTCGGGAGAGCGTTAGCGGGAGCTAACTTGGATAGAAGGGAGTGAGGCTCTACTCTCACCCCTCCCACCAAAGCCTGATCTGGCGCGCTCTGCCGACGCAGTCTAAGCTCGCCTCATGTTTGCACGGATCAATCATCCCCTTGTCTGGGGCGTTCTGATGATGCTGGCGGGCGCGGGCGGGCTTTTGGCCCAGGGCGCGCTTGAGGGCGTCGGCCTGCCGGCCTATCTGGCGCTTGCCGCCAGCCTTGTGGCCTTGCCGGTTTTCACCTGGGCATCACGGGCGCGTTGGAGCGGCGCGCAGGAACGCACTTTGGGCCGCATTGTTGTGATCGCGCTGATCGTCTACGGCCTTGTGATGGCGTTCATGACGCTGGCGGCGGGCCGGGTGGAGCTGGCGCCCTTTGCGGGCCTGTTCGTGGGCGGTGCGGTGATGCTGTTGGGGCTGCACGCGGTGGCGCTGAACGCGCCCCGATCGGCCTGAGGCGCCGCCGTGAGCCGTGACAGCGCGCAGGTGCGCCAGATCGAGCTCCCGGACCGGGATTTGCTCTACACGCTCAAACGCTCCCATCGCCGCAAGACCATTGGCCTGAAGGTCAGTGAGGACGGCTTGACCGTCACCCTGCCTGCGCGCGTCAGCGTGGCCGAGGCCGATGCGGTGGTGCGCGAGAAGGCGGGCTGGGTGATCGACCGGCTGGAAAAGCGTCAGGCGCGCACCGCGCCCGATCTACGCGGGATGGATGGCGAGCGGGTGGGCTGGCTGGGCAAGGATCTGCGCCTGTCGGTGCTTCCCCATGACAAGGCCCGCACCACAGTGACCCGCACCGACGCCGAAGTGATCGTGCGTGTGGACCGGCATCTTGATCCGTCCGACAGCCGCAAGGCGGTGCTGGCCGCGCTCAAGCGCTGGCGCAAGGCTGAAGCGCTCGCCCTGATGACGCCCAAGCTGGACGCCTATGCCAAGACGCTGGGCGCGAAGCGACCCAAAGTCAGCGTGCGCGAGCAAAAGGCGCGCTGGGGCTCATGCTCGTCCGACGGGTCGATCCGCATGAATGCGCGCCTGATCGCCTATCCCGAAGCGCTGATTGATTATGTCTGCGCGCATGAGGCCTGCCATCTTCTGGTGATGGATCACTCGGCGCGTTTTCATGGCTTGCTCGATGGCCTGATGCCCGACCAGCACCGCCGCCGCCGCGCCTTGCGCGAGACGCGGCCCGCGGGCGGGGCGTTCTAGATTTGAGGGGCGGGGCGCATGCTTGATCTTGTTGCGGCGCTGGCCCTTTCCGCCGCTGCTGTGTCTGACCCTGTCGAGCTGCCGGTCACGCTGTGCAAGGGCTATTGGTTCGTGCCGGTCACCTATGAGAGCCGCACTGGCGGGGAACCGCATGTGATCGAGTTCCTGCACGATACCGGCGCGGGGGCGAGCTTCATTGATCCTGATGCTCTGGAAGCGATGAGCGGGCGCCGGTTCGAGGACGGTGCGCGGGTGACGCTGACCGATGGCCGGGCCGGGGCGGTGTCGCTGAACCGTCTGCCCGCGCGGGTGCAGGAGCTGGATCATCTGAGCACGGCGATGGGCCGTCCGGTGGACGCCATATTGTCGGTCAATGCGTTCGAGGATTTCCTGCAAATCATTGATTACGAGGCGCAGACGCTGACGCTTGAAACTGGGAACCTGCCGCGCCCCGATGGCGAGACCGTGTTCTCAAGCCGGGGCGAGGACCGGCGGCCCTGGCTGCGGGTGGATCTGGGCGGACGGCATCGCCGCCTTCTCATTGATACCGGCGCGCCGGATGTCATCCTTGCCGTCAATCATATCGACCGCTTTGAGCTCGACCGTCCCGCCCGGCCGCTGACCGGGGCGACGCGCCTGACCCGGCTGGAAACCCGCGCCCTGTCCCGCCTTGATGCGCCGGTGACGCTGGCGGGCGTGACGTTCGAGGCGCCGGTGCTGGAAGAGGTGCCCGAGGCCGAGCTTGTGGGCGGGGAGATCCTGCGCCATTACCGCATCACCCTCGATCAGCGCGCCCGTCGGGTCCGGCTGGAGCCCTATGCGCCGGGCGCGGTGATCGCGGCGGAAGATCATTACGAGTTCGGCGCGGTGTTCGAGCCTGAAGGTGAGGCGCTGGTCGTTCGGGCCGTGTTCGAGGATACGCCCGCGCGCCGCGCCGGTGTGCAGGCGGGCGATCGGGTGGAGGCTGTCAATGGTCGCCCCGTTGCCGAGCGCGGCTGTGAGGTCGGGCCGGGCGAGGAGCCTGTCCGGTTCTCGGTCCGGCGCGGAGGTGAGCGGCTGGAACTGATGCTGGACGCCCTGCCGGTCTTGCCGGTGACGCCTGATCGCTGAGCCAGCGGGCGATTTAGTCGCAAAACCGGGTTTTGCGCATGAATGTCCGTGCAATTCATCGCTTCGCCACAGCTGCGCCCCATTGACGCCCTCGGGGGCGTGCGGAGTACGCTGCAGACGCAATCAGGCAGGGCGATTTTACACCGATGTCCCAACAGGAAGAATTCTACCGCGAGCGGCGCTTGCCGCCTTACGTGTTCGCTGAAGTGAACCGCATGAAGCAGGCCTATCGCGCCGAAGGGCGTGATGTCATTGATTTTGGCATGGGCAATCCCGATCTCGCCCCCGCCCCGCATATCATCGCCAAGCTTGCCGAGGTTGCCGCCGATCCGCGCGCGCACCGCTATTCCGCCAGCCAGGGCGTGCCGTCCCTGCGCAAGGCGCTCGCGCGCTATTATGAGCGCCGCTTCAATGTGGGTCTGAACCCCAATACCGAGGTGTGCGTGACGCTGGGCTCCAAGGAAGGGCTCGCCAACCTCGCTCAGGCGATCACTGCGCCGGGCGATGTGATCCTGGTGCCCGACCCCTCCTATCCGATCCACATGTTCGGCTTCCTGATCGCCGGCGCCGCCGTGCGCCCGGTGGGCTTCAAGGATCCCGAGGACTTCCTGCGCGAGGCGGTGCATGCCTGCCGCCGCTCGATCCCCGCGCCGTCGGCTCTGGTCCTGAACTTCCCGTCCAACCCGACCGCCCAGGTCGTCGATCTTGATTTCTACAAAGAGGCCGTGCGCATCTCCAAGGAGAACGACCTCGTTCTCATTTCCGACCTTGCGTATTCGGAGATCTATTTTGACGGCAATCCGCCGCCTTCGATCCTTGAGGTCGAGGGCGCCCGGGATGTGGCGGTGGAGTTCACCTCCATGTCCAAGACCTATTCCATGCCGGGCTGGCGGATGGGCTTTGCGGCAGGGTCATCAAGGCTGGTCGACGCGCTCAAGCGCGTGAAATCCTATCTCGACTATGGCGCCTTCACCCCGATCCAGATTGCCGCCGTGGCCGCACTGGATGGCCCGCAGGACCATGTGGTCGAGGCGCGCGAAATCTACAAGAAACGCCGTGACGTGCTGGTGGAGAGCTTTGGCCGCGCCGGGTTCGACATTCCCAGCCCGCCTGCGACCATGTTCGCCTGGGCGCCGATCCCCGAACGCTTCGCGCATCTGGGCTCGGTGGAGTTCGCCAAGAAGCTGCTGGAGGAAACCTCCGTGGCGGTGGCGCCGGGGCTGGGCTTCGGCGAGCGCGGCGACGGCCATGTGCGTCTGGCGGTCGTGGAGAACGAGCAGCGCATCCGTCAGGCGGCCCGCGCCCTGAAGGGCTTTTTCGCCCAGGGATAAGAGGCGAATGCAAACAGGGTAAGCGCCGCGTTTACCCTGTTTCTTTTCAATGTTTTAAGAGGGCTGGGCGAAGTCTTGATCCGTTTTGCGCGTTGTCGCAACAAGGGTCGGGACATGCGTTCTCTTCTGAGACACTTTTTGCAAGATGCTCGCGGCAATGTGGCGATGATGTTCGCCATGTTTCTGGGCCCGCTCGTCGTCAGCGTGGGCGGGGCGCTCGACTATTCGCGCACCTTCACCATTGGCGCGGAAATCCAGTCCGCCATGGATGCGGGCACGCTGGCCGCCGCCTCTCTGTCTCAGGGCGAAGACCCTGAAACCATTGTCAGAAACTACATCACCGCAGCCCTGTCCGAGCATAATGGCGTGCTGGAACGGCTGAATGTTCAGGTCAGCTCCGACCTCGCCATCAATTCGCGCGAAGTGACGGCGGACGCCGTGATCAGCGTGCCCACCCTGATGCTGGGCCTGATCGGGTATGACTCGCTGACGCTGAACCGGACATCCGAAGCCAATGAGCGCGTGCGCAATCTGGAAATTTCGCTGGTGCTGGATATTTCTGGCTCGATGAGCGGGTCCAAGATCACCGCCCTGCGCGATGCGGCGGAAGAGTTCGTCGGCGTGATGATGGACCCCGACCTTGATGGCCTCACCAGCATTTCGGTCATTCCCTATAATGGCGGGGTGCGTCTGCCCCAGGCCGTGATCAATGATCTGCTGCCGGGCACGCCCAATGATACCGGGTGCATCGAGCTGGGCGTGTCTGATCCGGTGAAGATGGACCTCGACGCCAACGGCTATGACTGGCTGGACTGGCAGGATAATGACCAGCGCAACTGGCGGTCCTCGGCCTTTTGTCCTGAAGACAATGAAGCCTCACTGTTTCTGGAAGAGACGCCCTCGGTCGTGATTGATCTGATCGAGGATCTCGATGCGGGCGGCAATACCGGGCTTGATGTCGCCACGGCCTGGGGCGCGCGAGCGCTGGATCCGGTCTGGCGCGGGCGTCTGGGCGGGGACTTTCCTGCACGCCCGGCGGCCTATGACGATCCCTCCACCATGAAGGTGCTCGTTGTCATGACCGATGGCGCCGCCACGGCCCAGATCCGCCGCGCCCAGAATTACTATGGCAACTGGTACAGCTACGAGATCTACAGCGCCGCGCAGGCGCGTACGAACATGGCGGACGCCTGTGACGCGGCCCAAGCCCAGGGCGTCCATATCTACACCATCGCCTTTCAGGTGTCGGGATCGACCAACCGGGACCTCATGCGCGACTGCGCCAGCCGGGCCGTGAACTATTACGCGGTTGAAAATCTGGATATTTCCGCAGCTTTCAACTCGATCGCGGCGGATCTCAATAATCTGCGGCTTGCGCGATAACGCGGTTAACAAGTCGTAAATTATTGTTTTAACTCGATTTTGGTCTGTTTGTTGCATTGTCTTTCTACGCGTGTTCCGGCTTGGAACGGATTTTTGGCGTAGGACTGCACATGCGCTCGCTTGAACGGATTTTCTCTCGCTGGTCGTCGGACCGCCGCGGCAATGTGGCGATCATCATGGCGCTGTGTTCCGGCGTGCTGGTGACCGCCGTCGGTGGTGCGCTGGACTATTCGCGCAGCGCCACGGTGAGCTCCGAACTGCAGAGCGCGCTCGACTCCGGGACGCTGGCTGCGGCCTCGCTGACCCAGGATCGCAATCCTGAAGACGTGGTTCGCGCCTATGTAGAAGCCGCGCTGAACGACCATCCGCAATTGCTGGCCAGCCTGCAGCTTGATGTCGTTGCAGACATTTCGCTCAATTCCCGCGTCGTGAACGCAACCGCGTCCGTCGCCATGCCGACCACCATGCTGGGCCTGATCGGGGTGAACACCCTGACGCTGGAGCATGCCAGCCAAGCGGTCGAGCAGGTGCGCGATGTGGAAATTTCGCTGGTGCTGGACGTGTCGGGCTCCATGGGCGGTTCCAAGATCAATGCGCTTCAGGATGCGGCCATCGAGTTTGTGGAGATCGTGCTGGCGGCGGACGCGTCCGAGCGCACCTCCATTTCCGTCATTCCTTACAATGGCGGCGTGCGCACCCCGCGTGAGGTCAATGAAACCATCATCGACGGCAACACCAATCACCGTCGCAAGTCGGGCTGCGTCGAAATGGGCCGGGATTATCCCACCGAGATGGTGTTGCCCTATCGCGATATGGACTTCCTGGAGTATTGGGGCTCGGAGCAGACCGGCAATTCCAACTCGGCCTTCTGTCCGCGCAGCAACATGGAATCCGAGTTCCTGACCCAGAATGAGGGCCGTCTGCGCGGTCTGATCAACTCGCTGCGGGCTGAAGGCAATACGGGTCTCGACGTCGCCACCATGTGGGGCGCGCGGGCTCTGGACCCGGCCTGGCGCGGTAATCTGGGCGGAAACTTCCCGGATCGTCCGGCGGCCTATGACGATCACGACACCATCAAGATTCTTGTCGTCATGACGGATGGTGAAGCCACGGCCCAGATCCGCAGCGAAGAGTACACCTATTATGACTGGTGGGGCCGTCGTCAGACCGGCACGCGCAACTATGAGCTCTACTCCGCCCGCCAGGCGCGTGAGAACATGGCCGAGGCCTGCGATATCGCCGAAGGCAATGGCGTGCAGATCTACACCATCGCCTTCCAGCTGAGCGGCCAGACCAATCGGGACCTGATGCGCAACTGCGCCAACAAGCCCCAGAATTACTATCAGGTCGAGAACCTCGACATCGCCGAGGCCTTCTCCTCGATCGCCGCCGACATCAACCGCCTGCGTCTGACGCAATAGGGGCGGGTTCAAGCAGACACAAAAAAGCCCGGGCGCTTGCGCCCGGGCTTTTGCATTTCAGCGTTCAGAACACCTAGTCCTGCATCATCGCATCGCGGATGGCGCGGAACTCGTTGTCCTCATACCAGTTCGGCCAGTCCTCGGAATCGGTGAGTTGGCGCGAAACGCGGTACATCAGCTCGGTGGATTGCACGAAGCCGCCCATGTCCCAGTTCGGGTCAAACTCGTCAGCGGGTTTGTGATAGGCCTGCAGGCGATAGGCGGTCTCGATCTGGGCGGCATAGTCCCGGCCATGCTCGGCGCTCACCGAACCGGAATCCGCATAGAGCATCGGCACGCCGCGGCGCGCCAGCGTCACGTGGTCAGAACGATAGAAATAGCCCGCCTCCGGATTGGGATCGGGGCTGATATACATGCTGTCCGCCTCGACTTCAGCCTGCAGCAGGTCTTCAAGCTCGGACGCGCCATAGCCGATCACCACGATATCCTCGGTGCGACCAATCGGCAGGATGCCGTCGAAGTTGAAGCCGCCCACGGTCTGATCGAGCGGGATCAGCGGGTTCTGGGCGTAGTATTCAGAGCCCAGCAGGCCCTGCTCCTCGGCGGTGACGGCGACGAAGATCACCGAACGTTCAGGCGCCGTTTCAGCCTTGGCATAGGCTTCCGCCAGCTCCAGCAGAGCCGCGACGCCGGTCGCATTGTCGATGGCGCCGTTATAGATCTGGTCGTCACCGGCAAAGTTCAGGCGGATGCCGATATGGTCCCAATGGGCCATGAACAGCACGTATTCGTCCGGGCGCTCGGAACCCTCGACCATGCCGGCGACATTGTTCGAGGTCAGGGTGCGCAGCGAGTTGGTGAGCGAGGCGCTCATGGACGCACGGCCCATATCCACCGGCTCGAAATCGGGGCTGATCGCAGCGGCGCTCAGCTCGGCGAAATCAAGATCGAGGGCGGAGAACAGCTCGGTCGCCTTGTCCTCGGTGATCCAGGCCTGAACGTCGGCGCGTTCCTGACCGGCGGACGAGGCGAGGGTGAACTGCGGACCCGACCAGCTCGACTGCACCGTGCCCCAGGGATAGGCGGCCGGGGCGGTCTGGTGGACGATGATCGCGCCTTCAGCGCCCTGACGGGCGGCTTCTTCGTATTTGTAGGTCCAGCGGCCGTAATAGGTCATGGCCGAGCCGTTGAACAAACCGGAATCGGGATCGGCGAAACCCGGATCATTGATCAGGATGACGACGGTCTTGCCGGTGACGTCCACGCCCTCATAGTCGTTCCAGCCATATTCAGGCGCGACTACGCCATAGCCTACGAACACCAGCTCGGAGTCTTCAAGACTGACCTGTTCCTCGGGGTTCTGGGACCAGTAGACCACGTCCACATTGGTCTGAAGGCCCATGGGCTCGCCATCAATGGTGATGTCAAAGCTCGAGGCGCTCTCGTCCAGCGTGGATTCGATCAGCGGCACGGGCTGATACCAGCCGCGTTCCTCGCCAGCCGGCTCAAGGCCGATGGCCTCCATTTCCTCGGCGATCCAGGTGGCGGCCTGTTCGCCATGTTCTGACGCCGGGCCACGACCTTCGAAGCGATCATCGGCCAGCGCGGAAATCCGGTAGGCGAAGTCCGCTTCGGTGATGGCGACATCGCTCGACTGGTGCGCCGGATAGGCGGAGCTGCTCTCGGTGCTCTCGGGCGCAGCGGCTGTGTCTTCGCTCGGCTGGGCGGCCGGCGGCTCGCTGCACGCCGTGAGCGCCAGCGCGGCGACACCAGACGTTATAAAGTAACGTAACATTGTGACTCCCCACATGAATTCCTGATGCGTGCATCGTGCATTGATCCCCCATGGGCGCAAGTCCGTCGCGAAGGGGGCCTCGACAGCACGGGGCAAAGCGGTCACTCTGGGGGTGAACGACGTTCACTTGCCCGGAAGAGGCGAGGGCGTCCGGGGCGACAGGCCCTGAAGCGGGAGGGAGAGATCGCGCCATGGACATAGCGGCGCTGGATGCGGTGCAGATTCAACTCGCGCCGGGAGCAAGCCTGATTCTGCCGGCCATTCTGGCGATCCTGATGTTCGCCGTGGCGCTGGACGTGCATGTTGAGGACTTCTCGCAGCTTCGGGCCCGGCCCGGCCGGTTCCTCGGTGCGGCGGCGGCGCAGATCATTGGCCTGCCGCTGGCGACCCTGGCGTTGATCTATGTGCTCAACCCGCCGCCTTCCATTGCGCTGGGCATGATCGTGGTGGCTTGCTGTCCGGGCGGCAATGTCTCCAACTTCCTGACCCATCTGGCGCGCGGGGATACGGCGCTGTCGGTCTCCCTGACCGCCACGTCCAGTCTTGCCGCCGCGCTTCTGACGCCGGTTTCGATCCTGTTCTGGACCTCGCTTTATGGTCCGGCGGATGCGCTGGTGAACTCCATCGAGGTCTCGCCCATCCCCTTCGTGCTGCAAACCACACTGCTGCTGGCTGTTCCGCTGGCGGTGGGAATGGGAATTGCGCACCGCTTTCCGAAAACCGCGCATCGCTTGCGCCCGGTCTTTCTGATCGCGGGACTGTTGGGGCTTGCGGGCATGGTGATCGGCGGGGTCAGTGCGAACTGGGCCCTGTTCACCGCCACGGCGGGCACCGTGCTGGTCATCGCGATGATCCATAATGCGGTGGCGTTCGGCGTCGGGGCGGCGTCAGCCCGTGTGCTGGGGTTCGAGACCGCCGGACGGCGCTCGGTGACCTTCGAGGTGGGCATCCAGAACACCGGGCTGGGGCTCGTGATCCTTCTGGGCCAGTTCGAGGGCGTCGGCGGGGCCGCCGCGATCACCGCAATCTGGGCGGTCTGGCATTTGTTCAGCGGCGGCGCGCTCGCCGGTTTCTATCGCGGGCTCGACTGGGTCCGCTCACAAAAGAACGCCGAAACGGCGTCATAAAATCCATCAGCGGGAGGACGACATGGCGGACTATGATCTGAAAATCACAGGCGGCATGATCCATGAAGGCGAGGGCGGTTCGCCCTATATCGGCGATGTGGGCGTCAAGGATGGCCGCATCGTCGCCGTGGGCGAGGCGCCGGGCGAGGCCAAAGAGGTGATCGACGCCAAAGGCTGCATCATCACCCCCGGTTTTATCGACGTTCACACCCATTATGACGGTCAGGCCACCTGGGATGACCGGATGGAGCCGTCCATCAAGCATGGGGTGACCACCGCCATCATGGGCAATTGCGGGGTGGGCTTTGCGCCGGTGCGCAAGTCCGACCATGAGCGCCTGATCAAGCTGATGGAAGGGGTGGAGGATATTCCCGGCACCGCACTGGCCGAAGGCCTGAGCTGGGATTGGGAGAGCTTCCCCGACTATATGGACGCGCTGGAGAAAACCCCGCGCACGCTCGATATCGCCGCGATGGTCGGCCACGACCCGCTACGCGTCTATGTGATGGATGAGCGGGCGAGCTTTGACCAGCAGGCCAATGACAACGAGATCGCCAGAATGCGTGATCTGGTGGCCGAGGCGCTGGATGCGGGCGCGATCGGCTTCGCCACCGGTCGCTCTGACCTGCACCGCACCGCAGACGGGGAATGGACCCCGGCGTCTGAAGCCACCACCAGGGAGCTGACCGGCATCGCCAGCGCCTTTGCAGGCCGTGATCATGGCGTCATTCAGGCCGTGTCCGACTTTGATCTCGAGCGTGATCAGTCGCGCTTTGAAGAAGAGTGGAAGGTCGTGGAGGAGTATGTCCGCGCCGCTGGCGGTCGTCCGTTCTCCATGTCGCTGATGCAGCGTGATTTCGCGCCGGACCAATGGCGCAAGATCCTCAAAGGGCTCGAGAAGCTCGACGCCGAGGGCTACACCGTCCGCGCCCAGGTGGCGCCACGCGCCATCGGGGTGTTTCTGGGGCTGCAATGCACCTTCCACCCCTTCATGGGCTTCCCGGCCTATAAGGACATCGCGCACATGCCGCTTGATGAGCGCGTGGCGGTGATGAAGACCGATATCTTCCGCAAGAAGATCCTGAGCCAGAAATCGGACAAGCTCGCCGGTCCCGGCAGCTCGGTTCCGCCCATCGCCGATCTTCTGATCGAAAACATGGAGATGGTGGCCGCCAAGCTCTTCACCCTGTCGGAAAACCCCGATTACGAACAGCCGCCCGAACAATCGATCGGCGCGAAAGCGCAGGCGCGCGGCGTGTCGGTCTGGGAAGAGTTGTTTGATACGGTGATCGCGCGCGATGGCCGCGAGCTGATCTATCTGCCGATCTATAACTATACCGAGCTGAGCTATGACAATGTGCTGACCATGATGCAGCACCCGCTCGCCATTCCGGGCCTGTCTGATGGCGGCGCCCATGTGGGCACGGTCTGTGACGCGAGCTTCCCCAGCTATCTGTTGAGCTATTGGACGCGCGACCGCACGCGCGGGCCGCGCATTGCGCCTGAGCGCGCCGTGCAGATGCTGACCGCCGACATCGCCGATTATCTGGGCCTCAGTGATCGCGGCCGGATCAAGCCCGGCATGAAGGCTGATCTCAACGTCATCGATTACCAGAAACTGCGCCTGCACCCGCCGCGCCTGGTCAAGGACCTGCCCGCCGGCGGTCAGCGCCTCTTGCAGGACGCCGAAGGCTATCGCGCGACGATCGTCTCGGGCGAGGTCGTGGTGCGGGATGATCAGGTGACGGACGCGCGTCCGGGCCGGCTGGTCCGCGCCGGGCGGCAGGAAGCGTTGGCGGCGGAGTAGGATGGACTATTTTGATTTTTTTCGCTCGGCGAGCCAAGTATCAAAATTCTTTCGAGCATGATCGTACAGTAGGGGAGCGTAGTGCTTTTTAGAGTTTAAGTATAATGCGTGGCGAATGGAATTAAATGGTTTAAACTCTTTTTCTATATCTCGTTGATAGTTGGATATAACTTCTAGTGAATTAAGGGCCTGCTCGAAATCGCTAGAGGTTATATCCTTGTTGCAGGATCTGATATCCCTTACAAATGAATCACTACCTTTTTGTCTAAATTCTTGATCGGGGAAATGAGGGGAGCTTAGCTTTATAAATGAGAAAACATCGAGTTTTTTGCTTTCAAAATCTTGAGAAAGATATTCGGGGTCTGTATTAATAGTTGAAGATTCCAAATCAGATACATCGTCTCTAATATTAATGAATTCTTGATCTGCAAGTTCAAATAGAGCCGCTAGTCTAGATATCCTTCTTTTTAGTTTGGTGGGTATTTCAGACTTATATTTTAACTTGTGGTCAACTTCGCTCCAGGCATCTTGAACGATGCTCCTGATTTGGAGTTCAAATTTCGCATCTTTTGCAATTTTGTACTCTTGTAGCTCTGTCCTGATGCCTTTCATTTTGAGGTCTAGGTGAAGTCCTTTATATCCAAATTGATTCTCAATTTCTTCAATGGCAGAGGATTTGTCGGTGGTCCCTAGTATTTCAAAGTCTTCTTGAAGTAGTTTCTTGATTTTAGGTATATCGTCCTCATATAGAAGTACGATTCTAACGCCCATAATATCTGTTATTGCTTCAAATAATTCGTCTGCACTATTAACATTCGATCGATACTTTCTTTCGTATTTATCAAGACAGGATTCCGCCTCTTTTATTCTATAAGTAACCTTAGAAAATTCTATATCTGAATCTCTAACGATGACAAATATAAGGTCTCGTATTATTTTACATGCGGTTTTGAGTGTATAGTTCTTTTCACTATATTGATTCCGAAAGCGCTCTTTGAAGCGGGTGGAGTCGGTCATGTCTGCGAAATGTTCTAGTTTTTTACGCTTTTCAATTGTCGACATGATCAGCTTTCCCAGAGAGAACTACTCCACCAGTAGTCGCCTCTTAGGATAGCTTTGTTATATCTTCTGGTAAAGTTGCCGCCTTGATAATGTGAGGCCTAGCGCCCTAGCGCACATAGCTTGCGCCATTGACGTCGAAGGTGGCGCCGGTGGCGCTTTTGCAGGCGCCGGACAGCAGGAAGGCGCACAGCCGACCCAGCTCGTCCGGGGTCGCCATATCGCCGTAGGGGACTTCGGACAGCGCCATCTTGCGGTCATCAGGGTCCTGGGGCGCCATTTCGGTGTCGATCCAGCCCGGCGCGATGGCGTAGGCCAGAAGGCCCCGGCCTGAATAGGCGCGCGCCAGGGTCTTGATCATCGCAATGAGCCCCGCTTTGGACGCGGCGTAGGCGGGATGGTCGGCGTCATCGCCGCGATGGCCCGCGCGCGAGCTGATCGCCACCAGCGCGCCGCCCTCGGCGCCATCCACCCAGTCCTGCGCCGCGCACCGGGCGAGATCCGCGCAGCTTTGCAGATTGATCTGCAGGGTGCGCGCCCAGTTCTGCTGCCAGATATCGGCGGGGTCATGCACGCTCGCCGCTTCAAAGACGCCGTGATTGAGCACAAGGCCGTGGATCGGTCCGTCTGCGATGGTTTTCGCTTGCGCCCAGGCCGGTTCCGCGGCGGCGGGGTCGGAGAAATCGGCCTGCACCAGTCCGATGGCGTTCTCGCCCAGCTCGCTCGCCATGGCCTTGGCGGCGTCCGTGTTGCGGGCATAGCCCAGGATCACCTTGCCGCCTGCGGCTGCGATCTGGCGGGCGATGCCCGCACCGGCCCCGCGTGAGGCGCCGGTGACGAAGACAGTCTGGTTTTCAAGGCTGATCATGAGGGCGGTCCTATTGCGGCGTCAGGCTCAGGACATGGCTGCCCTCAGGCGCGGATGCAACATCCCAGTCATCGCGGATCTCGAAATACTCGCCCGCCGCCCAGCGAGGGGCGAGGTCGCCATGATGGGGCGAGAGCGGGTGACCCGACTGACCCGGCGCGAACATGTAGAGCGAGTTGTTGAGGTCTGACAGGTCATAGACCGCGCGCAGGGAGGCGCCGTGATAGACGTCATAGCTGCCCGAGGCATAGCTGAAATGGGCCACATTGATCGTGGCGCCGTCGCCCGGCACGGGCACGCGGTTGGCGAACATCGCGCCGATCAGCGGCAGGCTGTCGAACGGGTGGTCGAAATCGGCCACATGCATGTCGCCCCATCGCCAGCTGTTCATGTCGCGGCCGAAGGCGTCTGCGGTCTCGGCCATGGCGGCGTCCAGCGCCAGCCCGGCGGTGATGGCGCAGGTCTCCACGGCATCGGTGCGCACATCATCACACCAGGCCGCGGCCTCACCGGTCAGGACCTCTTCCAGGAAGGCGCGACGCGGCTGGTTGAAGGCGACGGCCAGCGTATCCAGCTCGTCATTCCAGATCGCACCGGACAGGACGCGCAACCAGGCGGAATAGATCAGTGCTTCGGGGCCATCCGCATTGAGTGCGCCATCCCACGCCTCAAGCTTGGCGAGCGCTTCCGCGCCCAGCTGGCTTTCCGGCTCGGATCCGAGAAGCACAGGCAGAAGACGCAGCGCCTGCAAGCTTGTCACATCCATTTGCAGGCTGGTGAAGCTTTCAAGAGTGTGGCGCTCGCGGGCGTTCAGTAATTCCTCGATACGCGGCGCGCGGTAGGTCGCATAGGAGCCGGGCAGGGCGTAGGGATAGTCGGGCCCCGCCACGAGATTGTTGCCTGACGCGATGAAGCCGCCTTGCGGATTGCGCACGCGAGGCAGCTCGTCAAAGGGCACAAAGCCCGTCCAGTCGCCGTTCTCGTCCCGGATCGGCAGGAGGCCGGCGGTGGTGTAGCCGATGGTGCCGTCCTCGCTGGCGAAATGCATGTTCTGCATGGGCGCGGTCCAGCCGCGTCCCGCCTCGACGAACTCGTCAAAGCTTTGCGCCTGCATGATAGCGAGGGTGGCGTCTGCGACGCGGTTGCCGGGCGCGGTGACGGTGGAGCGGCGGACGATGATGGCGTCCTCGTCAAAACCGCGCAGATCGAACCATTCCGGGTTCAGGATCGGACCGTCTTCGGTCTCCTCGACCGTGATCGTGACCGGCTCGCTGCGACCCTTGATGGAGATGGCTTCGGTGCGGGTGGTGATCGTTTCGGTTTCGCGAGTGCGCTCGAGAATGTCGATCACGTCAAAGCCGGTATTGGTGAAGCCCCAGGCAGCGTGGGCGTTGCGGCCCAGAATGACGAAGGGCGCGCCGGGCACCGTGCCGCCCACAACCGGGCCATAGGACAGGTTCAGGCGCACATAATACCAGATCGCCGGGGTGCTGAGCCCCAGATGCGGGTCGTTGGCGAGCAGGGGACGCCCCGTTTCCGACCGTTCGCCCGAAATCACCCAGGCGTTCGAGCCGGGCTGGTTGTCTGATTGCGCGGCGGGCGCTTCAGCGGGCGGCAAGGGTTGGGTCTGGACCTCGCCAAACCGGGCGCGCATGTCCTCGGCTTTCAGCATGGTCGGCGCCCAGTCCGGGAAGCTCATGGTGAACTGGGCGAGCTGTTCGGCGGACAGGATATCGTCCAGAAGCGCGCGGTCCATGTCCGGTCCTGCGCCTGCGGCCAGATCATTGGCGAGAAGGACCACGATGGCGGCGCTGTCTTCCAGGCTCCACCCTTCGGGCGCGGTGCGCAGGACGGCGTATTCAGGCGCGACGGAGCCTTCGGACACGCGCGCATTCACACCGTTCACATAGGCCTGCATCAAGGCGCGCGTCTCATCGGAAAGGTTGGCGACAATGTCCTCGGTCAGGGCGCGAAAGCCATAGGTGCGCGTCTGGGCGTCGGCGCGCAGATAGTCCTCGCCGAACAGGGCGGCGAGTTCGCCACGCATATAGCGACGCGCCAGATCCATCTGGAAATAGCGTTCACTGGCATGCACATAACCAAGCGCCGTCATCACATCGGCATCGGTCTCCCCAAAGATATGGGCAATGCCGTTCTCGTCGCGCACCACATGCGCGGGGTTCTCAAGCGTCGAGAGGGAGACTTCGCCGCTCTCACGCGGCTTGGAGGCGTTGAAGCGCTCCACCAGCCAGGCGCTGACGCCCAGAACGCTGATCAGGGCGAGCGCCAGCACGCCCACGACTATCCGAATGATCCAGGTTTTCATGATCAGCCTCCCCATGGCTTCAGTTTCGCGGCGCTCAAGATCAGAACTTGTCAGGCGCTTCAGCGTTCAAACTCTTCATTAAGTTGTGTCGGCGATAGTTGTTAAAACAATTTCAAGGCTCGCCCCCATGTCCCATTCTTCCACTGCACCTGTTTGTGAAGAAGCGATCTGCAAGTGCGCCGAGCCGTTTCCTGAACGCCTGAGCTTCGCGTTCCAGCCGATTATCGACTTCAAGACCCGCTCGATTTTTGCGCAGGAAGCGCTGGTGCGTGGGCCCGAGGGACAGTCTGCGGGCTCGATCCTGTCCAAGGTCAATCCTGACAACATGCACGCCTTTGACCGGCATTGCCGTATCCAGGCGCTCAAGGCCGCCAGCCGCACTCTGGCGCGGCGCGGCGAGTTGTTGTCGCTGAACACCATGCCCAACGCGGTCTATGATCCCGCGACCTGCCTGCGCACGACGCTGGCGGCGGCGACGGCGAACGGGTTTCCGATCGAGCAGATCATGTTCGAGATGACCGAGCATGAAGCGGTCACCGATCCCGACCATTTCGCGATGATCGTCAAATCCTACAAGGATATGGGTTTCACCACCGCGCTCGATGATTTCGGGTCGGGCGGAGCCGGGCTGACGCTTCTGGCCTCGGTCATGCCAGACATCATCAAGCTCGACATGGAGCTTGTGCGCAATGTGCATATCAGCCCGGTCAAACGCACGATCCTGTCGGCGCTGGTGGAGATTTGCGACAAGTTCGGCATCCGCATCATCGCCGAGGGCATTGAGGTCAAGGCCGAGGCGCGCGCCCTGCTGGATCTGGGGATCACCCTGTTTCAAGGCTATTACTTCTCCAGACCGCAACTGAATGACGCGCCTACGGCGGATGACATCAACTGGACGATCGCGGGCTAGCCCGCCTGCAGCTTCTTGAAGAACTCAAACACCTTGCCATAGGGCGGGCGGACCAGACGGCTGGGGTGCCAGACCGGCGCTTCGAATACGCCCCGCTCATGGGTGAAAGTCAGAAACCCCGTCTCGCCATGATAGGCGCCATAGCCTGATGCGCCGACGCCGCCAAAGGGCAGATCCTCGACCGACAGGTGCAGCAAGGGCAGGTTCACCGCCGCGCCGCCTGAAATGGTCTTGGACAGGAAGTTGCGGGCGGTCTGTTTGGATTTGGACCAGATATAGAGCGCCAGCGGACGGTCCCGCTCATTGATGAAACGGGCGGCGTCTTCCAGGCCGTCATGGCTGAGAACGGGCAGGATTGGCCCGAAAATCTCTTCCTGCATGAGTTTGGACTCGAGCGGCGGATCAACGACCACAGTGGGCGGGAAGATGCGGGTATTGCCGGCCTTGGCCTTGTCAAAGGCCAGCTGATGCACCTCGGCGCCGGCATTGCGGGCTTCCTCGACCATCTGGCTCAGACGCGCATGGTGACGTTCTGAAATGATGGCGGTGTAGTCCTCATTGGTCGCCACGTCGGGCCACATCTGCGCGGTCTCGTGCATGACCGCATCCACAAAGCTCTTCTCCGATCCCTTGGGAACCAGCGCGTAGTCCGGCGCCACACAGGTCTGCCCGGCATTGAGGAACTTGCCCCAGGCCAACGTCTTCGCGGCTTCGGCAGGGTCAAAATCAGGAGCGATGACGGCGGGCGACTTGCCGCCCAGCTCCAGCGTGACGGGGGTCAGGTTTTCCGCCGCCGCCTTGGCGACGATACGGCCGACCTGGGTCGAGCCGGTATAAAACAGATGATCAAAGGGCAGTGCGGTGAAGGCGCTCGCCTCTTCAACGCCGCCTTCGATCACCGCCACATGATCCTCGCTGAAGAGCTCGGCCAGGCTGGACTTGATCAGGGCTGCGGTGCGCGGGGTGAACTCGCTGGGCTTGATCATCACCCGGCACCCGGCGGCGAGGGCGGCGACCAGCGGAGCGAAAGCCAGCTGCATGGAATAGTTCCAGGGCGAGACTATGCCGACGACGCCCTTGGGCTCGCGGCGGATATAGGCATTGCCCGGCGCCAGGGTCATCGGCACGGAGACGCGTTTCGAGCTCATCCATTTGGGCAGGTGCTGCCGCGAGTGCTTGGCCGTTGCGATGGTGAAGCCGAGCTCTGCCAGGGCGGTTTCCGATTTCGAGCGGCGACCGAAATCGGCGTCGATCGCCTCGGCGAATGCGTCGCCGCGCGCCTTGACGAGTTTCTCGATCTTCTCAAGGTCGGCCTTGCGTTCAGACAGGCTGCGATGGCGCTCGTTCTCGAACGCCGCCTTCTGGCGGGCGAAGATGTCTTGCAGGGCGTCCAGGGACGGCGATTGGGTCGCTTGGGTGTCAGGCATGAGAGCTCTCCCTAGCTCGAACGGATCATCTCGGCGGCGCGCGTGGCGATCATGATGGTGGGGGCGTTGGTATTGCCGCCGACAATGCGGGGCATGACCGAGGCGTCGATGACACGCAGACCCTTGACGCCGCGCACCCGGCATTCAGGATCGGTCACGGACAGCTCCCCATTCCCCATCGCACAGGTGGAGGTGGGGTGGTAAAGCGTTTCAGCGCGGGCGCGGACCTCATCGGTCAGGCTCGCGCGGCTCGCTTGCGGATCGGCCGGCAGGTCCAGCGCCTGGAACTCGCCGTCAAAGGCGTCGCTCAACAGGATGTCGCGCGCGATCTCCAGACAATCGGTCATCACCTCCACATCCTCTTCATGATCGAGATAGTTGGGATCGATCGAGATGGGGGTGCGCGGGTCGGCATCCTTCAGGCGAAGCTGGCCCCGGCTCTGCGGGTAGAGGTGGCAGGCGTGAAGGCTCATCCCGTGCCCGGTCAGGGTTTCGCGCCCATGCGGGCTTGCGAGCGCCGGGATGAAGACGAGCTGGATATCAGGCCGGTCACGCGCCCGGCTGGATCGGATGAAGCCGCAGCCCTGTACCGGATTCACGGTGAAATTGCCGGTGCCGGTCAGCGCCCATTGCATCACATCGCGGGCGGTCGCGGGGAATTTGCGCGCCGAATAGCCGATCGAGGCGGCGGATTTCGTGCGCGCCCGCGCCAGAATATCCAGATGGTCCTGCAGGTTCTCTCCGACGCCGGGCAGGTCGTGTTCGACGCTGACGCCCACTTCGCGCAGATGGTCCGCCGGACCGATGCCGGACAACATCAGAAGCTGGGGCGAGTTGATGGCGCCGCCCGAGAGGATCACCTCGCGCATTGCAGCGACGGTTTTCATCTCGCCATTGGTCTCGATCAGCACGCCGGTCGCCTGACCGTTCTCAAGCACGATCTTGTGGGCGAGAGCGTCGGTGATGACGGTCAGGTTCGGGCGTTGCATGGCGGGTTTGAGAAAGGCGTCCGCCGCAGACCAGCGTTTGCCCGCCTTCTGGGTGACCTGATAGGTCCCGAAGCCTTCCTGACGGGCGCCGTTATGGTCGTCATTCTCCGGGATCTGACGCCGGCGACAGGCCTCGAAATAGCGATGGGTCAGAGGGTTGAGCGGACCGATCGTCTTCACGTTCAGCGGCCCGCCCTGGCCGTGGAAAGGCGCGCCATGGTTCTCGTTATTCTCAACCGACTTGAAGGCCTCAAGGGCGGCGTCGCCATCCCAGCCGGTCGCGCCGTACGCGCTTTCCCACTCGTCGTAATTCTCCAGGGCGCCGCGCATGTAATGCATGGCGTTGATGGAGGAGGAGCCGCCCAGCGTCTTGCCGCGCGGCCAGTACAGCGCCCGGTCATTGAGGTTCTTTTGCGGTTCGGTCCAGTAATCCCAGTTGATCGCCGGATTGGTGATCGCGAACTGCAAGAGCATGGGCGTCTTGATGACGGCCTTGTTGTCAGAGCCGCCAGCCTCGAGCACGCAAACGCTGACATCGCGATCCTGGCTCAGGCGTTCGGCGAGCACGCAACCGGCTGATCCTGCGCCGACAATGACATAGTCGAACTGCTGACCCTCGGCGTCATTCATGGCTGCGGCTCCAGCTCGGCGGGCGTCTCCGGGGCGGGGTCGGTCTCGGTTTCGGGCGCGACGTCTGACGCAGGGCCATGCGCGTCAAAGCGGCTATAGGGCGCGACCGTGTGGGCGATGGCGCGGAAAACCGCCGTCATCTCCACATTCCGGTCGGTCCAGTTCGGGTCGCCGGCATTCTGGGCGATGACGAGATCGCGGTTGCGGTCCATCCAGATATACTGACCGAACACGCCGGCGGCGTAGAACTCGCGGTCATAGTTTTCCGGAATCCAGAAGTGCAGGCCATAGCCGCGATGGGCGTAACGGCTGGCGCCGGGTTCATGGGAGGGAGTGGGCGGGGTCGAGACCATGTTCACCCAGCCTTCGGGCAACAGGCGCTCTCCATTCCAGACCCCGTCCTGCAGGTAGAGCTGACCGAGGCGCGCATAATCCTCGCTGCTGGCCTGCAAACAGCAATATCCGATCGCGATCCCCTCAGGGCCGGGCTTGTGCTGCAGCCAGCTGGCCTCGTTCGTCATGCCCAGGGGCGCCCAGAGCTCACGCTCCATGATGTCCGCGAGACGGCCTTCATAGACATTCCGCACGACGGCGGAGAGCACATGGGAGTTGGGGCTGATATAGTGGAAGTCCTCGCCCGGTTCGCGGTCGCGCGTAATGGTGGCGATCATCTCGTCGGGATTGCGGCGCAGGATGAAGGCGTTGAAGAACAGCGGGCGCACATCGGACGGCGCGTCGGCGCTGTATTCCTCGTTGAAGTCCATGCCCGAGGACATCATCAGCAAATGGCGCAGGCTCGTCGCGCCATAATCGGTTCCGGCATATTCGGGCGCGTATTGCTCCACCGTGTCATCCAGGCTGTCGATCCGGCCTTCATACAGCGCCTTGCCGATCAGGGTCGCGACGAAGGATTTGCCGACGGACCAGGAGGTGAAGCGCGACTCCGCGCCAGCCTCATGGCCATAGATCTGGGCGACGACTTCACCCCGGTGCAATACGGTCAGCCCGGTCACCTGGGCTTCCTCGAGATACTGCTGGAGGGTCTTGGTCTCTCCCTGCCACTCATAGCTGATGTCCAGCGGTCGCAGATTGTGCGGGAAGGGAGAGGGAGCGGTCGCAGGGATGAGTGTGTTTGGCAGGAACTCGTCCATGCGCTGATAGGTCTGCGGGTATTGCTCCGGATCGTCCAGGGCGCGGATCTTGGCCGGCGCATAGCTGGACCAAGGACGATAATACCAGCCGGCGCCGGCCAGTCCGAGCAAGATCAGTGCTGTCAGCACCGCTGTCACAATGCGCATCATGCGTTCTCTCCCCGCAAGCGTTCACCCTATCAATCCGCATCATACGGAGTGGGCAAATCATCTTTTGTCGGAGTGAACACCTTTCAGAGAGTGAGCGCCAGTCAAAACGGCCCGCACGCCTTGGGAGGATGCGTCACTGCGAGGGCGTGAGGCGCAGGATCTGCCCGTCGGGCGATTCCGCCAGCAGCCAGATCGCCCCGTCCGGACCGGAAATGACCTGACGGATTCGTTGCTCGCGCTCGTGCAGCAGACGCTCCTCGCCGACGACGGCGCCGGCTTCGAGATCAAGCCGGTGCAGCGCCTGGCCCGCCAGGGCGGTGACCAGAAGGTCGCCCTGCCAGTCTGCAAACAGGTCGCCCTCATAAAGCGCCATGCCGGAGGGGGCGATGGACGGGGTCCAGACCCAGGCCGGTGCGTGAAAGCCGTCATGCTCGAAATAGGGCGAGATGCGCGCGCCATTGTAATCCAGCCCCATGGTCGCAATCGGCCAGCCGTAATTGTCGCCGGGCGTGATGGCGTTGAGCTCGTCACCGCCTTGCGGGCCGTGCTCGTGGGTCCAGATGGCTCCGCTCGCCTCATCCAGCGCAATGCCCTGCATGTTCCGGTGGCCATAGCTGAAGACATAGGCGGCCAGCCCGCCCTCATCCGCGAAGGGGTTGTCGGCGGGGGCGCTCCCGTCCGGGTTCAGGCGCAGCAAGGCCCCCAGATGATTGGTGCGGACCTGCGCCTGTTCGCGATAGGCGAAGCCTTCACCCGCGGTCATCAGCAGCGTTCCGTCTGGCAGGAAAGCGAGGCGTGCGCCGTAATGGGCGCTCGTGCTGCGCATCGGCTCGGCGCGGAAGATCGTTTCCCCCTCCACCAGGGCGCCGTCCTCAAGCCGGGCCCGGTAGAGGGCCGGCGTGTTGGCGTCCGCTGTCCCGGACGCATAGCTGAGAAAGACAAGGCCGCTGGTCTCGAAGTCCGGGCTCAACGCCAGATCAAACAAGCCTGCCTGCCCCTCCGCGAACACATCGTCCGGCCCGCCGGGAACGTCGCTGAGTGCGCCATCGCGAAGCCATTTCACGCCGCCATTGCGCTCGCTTACTAGCGCCGACCCGTTGGGCAGGAAAGCCAGGTCCCACGGCGTGGCGAGGCCTTCGGCAATCACCTCCACCTGATAGAGCGCAGGATCAAGATCGGTGGCGGGCGGCGCGGCGTCCGGCGCCTGCGTACAGGCGCCGAATACGGGCGCCAGAGCGGTCAGGATGATGCCGGTTCGGGTCAGTCGGACCATGATGGTTCCCTCGCGCTGGGGTTTGCGGCACTGTGTGGCCTTCGATCAGTGCGCACTATGAGCCGGTCCCGGCGCTCGCGCAAAGGGGGAGCAAGTCATGGCGATCATTCGCGTGGTCATCGCCAATCTGGCGGCTGTGGTGGCCATGATGGTGCTGGGCGTCATCGCGCAGAGCCTGTTCGTGCTTTCCGGGCTCGCTTCGGTGGGGGCGGATATCCGCGCTGCGGACGCGCTGGCCATGATGGCTGATGATCTGGTCGGGCTCGGACCGCTCTACGCCATCTTCATCGCTCTGGGGCTGGCGCTCGCGCTTCCCGCGGCGGCACTGGTCGGGCGGATCATCAAGGTGCCGCGCGCGCTCGTCTTCGGCGTTGCGGGGCTGGTGTGCATGGCTGTCATGCTGACCTTGATGAAAGAGGTTTTCTTCGGCGTGCAGGTCATCGCCGGCGCGCGCAGCCTCTGGGGGTTCTGGGCGCAGGCGCTTGCGGGCGGTGTGTCCGGGCTGGCGTTTGCGGCGCTGACGCCCGCGCCGGGAGGTCAAAATCGTCCGTAAGCGGGTTTACCTTGTTCTCAATTCCGGGCGCTGGTTGACGTGGATTTCAACCGGGCGAATGTTGCGCAGCATAACTTCCCACAGCTTTGCGTATTTCCTTTGTTTGCAAGGGCTTGCCTGCTTCTTATGGAGGCTGGGCCGTCCTCGAATGTGATTTTTCCGCAACGCTGGGGCGCTGATTGGAAGAAGTCAGCATGACAAACGGCAAAAACCCTGCATAAGCTAAATTCAATTGCGACTAGCGGACGCGTCGAGAACGCCGCATCGTACTGATATCAGGGGAGGAGACCTGAATGACTCGTTTGACCAAAGCAGCCGTACTGGGGGCGACGGCGCTCGCTGCAGGCCTGGTGGCCACGCCGGCGATGGCCCAGCAACCCGACGTCATCACCGTCACCGCGCAAAAGCGCGAGCAGACCCTGCAGGAGACCCCGGTCTCCGTTGCGGTCGTGACCGATGCTGCGATCCAGCAGTCCTCGATCCGCGATGCGGCGGACCTGCAGACCCTGGTGCCGTCCCTGCGCGTGGCGGAATTCGCCGCGTCCACCAACACCGAATTCAATCTGCGCGGCATCGGCACGTCGAGCTTCAACCCGGGCCTCGAGCCGTCCGTGGGCGTGTTTGTCGACGGTGTCTATCGCCCGCGTTCGGGCTCGGCCATCAACGATCTTCTGTCCATTGAGCGTGTCGAGGTCATTCGCGGCCCGCAATCCACGCTGTTCGGTCGCAACACCCCGGCTGGCGTTGTGAGCTTCATCACCAAGGAACCCGAGTTCGAGTTCGGCGGCGATGCGGAAGTGACCGCAGGCAGCTTTGGCCAGTTCGTCGCCAAGGCGACGGTCACCGGCCCGATCATCGAGGACGTTCTGGCCTTCCGTCTGGATGCGACCACGCACACCAATGACGGCTATCTGGACAATGTCGCGCCGAATGCGCAGCGCGAACAGCTCAATGACCGCAACCGTCAATCCTATCGCGGCCAGCTGATGTGGTACCCCTCCGACAACACCGAGGTTCGCGTGATCGCGGATCTGGGCGTGATCGACGAGAACTGCTGCGCCGCGCCGTTCGCCTTCTACGACCCGATCGACCAGGGCGCGATCATCGCGCTGGGCGGCACCGCGCTTCCGGCTGATCCCCATGACGGTCAGATCGCGGTCGACGGCAATGTGAACACCCAGCTCGACACTGCGGGCATCTCCGCGCAGATCGACCACGAGTTTGATGGCTTCACCTTTACCTCGATCACCGCGTATCGCACCTATGACGAGAGCCAGAACATCGATGCGGACTTCTCCGATATCGACCTTCTGGGCGCGCGTAACATCGACAACGAATACAACAGCTTCACCCAGGAATTCCGCTTCACCTCCAATGGCGGCGAATTCATCGACTGGATGTTCGGCGGCTTCTATTACAAGAACGAGCTCGAGTTCAATCAGCGCCTGGTTTACGGCGATGACACCAAGGCGTTCTTCGATCTCGCTTCCGCAGATCAGGTGGCGGATCTGGTCGCTGCGTTCGGTCTTCCGGCCGGCACGGGCGGCGTGACGCTGACCGAGACGCTGATCGGTCTGAACAACCAGCTGGGCGTGAATGGTGTTCCGCTTGTTCCGGCAGGTGGTTACCTGCAACCGGGCATGGGCGTTGAGCGCGAGAACTACCAGTACGACACCGAGTCCTGGTCCGCTTTCGGTCAGTTCGACATCAACTTCACCGATCGTCTGACCCTGACCATCGGCGGTCGCTATACCGAAGAAGACAAGGAGATGCAGACGCAGATCAACATCAATGATCCGCTCTCTGCTCTGAGCTTCACCTCGCTGGGCGCCAATCTGCGCCTGCCGGAAGCCTCGCTCTGCCCGTCCTTCCCCGATGGCAATTCCTGCCCGTTCCTGCTGACCACGGTTCTGGCCCAGCAGGCCGCAGCTGATCCGACGCTGGCCGCGCAGCTGGAAGGCGCGCTTCAGGCTTCGGGCATTCCGGGCGCGACCCTGGCCAACCCGTTCGTGGTCTATGACCCGACCGTGGCGGCGTTCCTGGCCAACACCCCGTTCAACATTCTGACCGCCTTCAGCGCGTTCCAGAACTTCGGCCCGGTTGACGCCAGCCAGTATCCGACCTCGCGGTCTGACGACAATTTCTCCTACAACGCCATCCTCAGCTATGATGTGACCGATACGTTCAACATCTATGCGAGCTATTCCACCGGCTTCAAACCGGGCGGGTTCAACCTGTCCTATGAAGCGGCGGAAACGGGCATCTTCGAGTTTGAAGAAGAGGATGCGAGCTCCTGGGAAATCGGCGCCAAGGGCAGCCTGCTGGACGGCTCGCTCGTCTACGCCGTCAGCTATTTCAACCAGGAAATCGAAGGCTTCCAGTCCGAAGCGTTTGTGGGCACCGGTTTCGCCCTGGCGAATGCGGGCTCCATCGAAGTCAGCGGCATCGAGTTTGACTTCAGCTACGCACCGACCGATCGCCTGTTCTTCACCCTGGGCGGCACCTATCTGATCGACGACAAGTTCGGTGAGTATCTGTACGCGCCGTGCCCGGACAGCTCGCCGCTGTTCGGTCCGGTCTGGGATCCGACCGACCCGACCTTCGCAGCCTGTAACGCGCCGCGCACCAACGATCAGGGTCAGACCGGCACCTTCAACGACCTCTCTGGCGTTGATCGCGGCAATCCGGAGCTGGTGGCGTCCTTTACCGGCACCTACACCCATCCGATCAATGATCGCCTGGACCTGATCCTGCGCGGTGAAGCCCAGCACACTTCTGAATTCAACCTGGTGGCCAGCCTGGACCCGCGTCCGGTCGCCAATCAGGATGCGTTCACGCTCTACAACGCCTCGGTGACCCTGTCGGCCGCCGACGAGAGCTGGGCGGTTCAGTTCTGGGGCCGCAACATTACCGAAGAGGAATACGTCAAGGGCGGCTTCCCGTCGGTGGGTTATCTGGGCGCCAGCTTCAACAACTATCCCGGTGACCCGCGCACCTATGGCGTCACCCTGCGCGCGCGCTTCTAGGCGATACGCACCGCAGACAGATTAACGGCGCCGGAGCGATCCGGCGCCGTTTTTCTTTGCGGCGGGCGGGGCGTATCGCCTCTTGCTTTTTCGGGGTGAACGGCGTTCAGTTTAGTCATGAATGACGGTATGACATACGCGCTCGCTCTGGTCGGGGCGACCTTCGGCATCGGGCTGATTGTTCTTCTGAACATCGCCATGGGCTGGACACGCTTGCGCCTGAACAGCGAAGAGACGGCGAAGCGCTTTCTCAAACGCGATGTCATGGGGTTCGTGGTTGGGGGTGAGCAGGCGCTGACCCCGGACCGTCGCGGTTATCTCTGCCTTGAAGCCAATGGCGCGCGGGTCGGCCTGGTCCTCGCCCGTGGCGACAATGCCGTCGTGCGCGCCCTGAGAGCCGGAGAGATCCGCAGCGTTGATGTGCAGGGCTCCACGCTGACGATAACGATGTATGATTACACCTTGCCGCGTGCGGTGCTGGATCTGGGCCGGGAAGGCCAGACCCAGGACTGGGCCGACCGGCTAGAGGCGTTTGTGCGCCAACCGCGGCGCGCGTCCAGGAAAGAGGCTCAACATGCCGAATCTGCCTGATCCCATCCTGTGGGCCATTCCCGGCTTCATCCTTCTGGTGATCGCCGAGATGATCTATGGCCGTCTGACCGGCAAGACCCGGTTCGAGCCGCGCGATACGGCGGCCAGCCTTGTCATGGGGCTGGGCAATACGGTGTCGGGCCTGTTGCTGGGCGGGATTGTTGTGGCGTGGTTGGTGTTCGTCGAGCAGTTTGCGCTCTTTGACATCGGCTGGGCCTGGTACTGGTTCGTGATCGCCTTCGTGCTTGATGACTTCGTGTACTATTGGAGCCATCGTTGGGCGCACACCGTGCGCTGGTGGTGGGCGGACCATGTGGTTCACCATTCCAGCCAGCACTACAATCTCTCAACCGCCCTGCGTCAGCCCTGGCTGAACCCGCTGACCCTGAAGTTCATCTTTCTGGGCAGCTGGATGGTGCTGATCGGTTTCCCGCCGGCGATGATCGCCTTTGTGGCCGCCTTGAACCTGATCTATCAGTTCTGGATTCACACCGAGGCGATCAAGCGCCTTCCGGCGCCGGTGGAATGGCTGATGAACACGCCCAGCCACCACCGCGTCCACCACGCCACAAATCCGCGCTATCTGGATCGCAATTACGCAGGCGTCTTCATCATCTGGGATCGCATGTTCGGCACGTTCGAGCCTGAATCCGATGAAGAAGAAATCCGCTACGGCATTGTGCGCAATCTGGGCACCCATAATCCGCTGACCATTTGCCTGCATGAATGGTGGGGCATCCTCAAGGATGTGAAGTCGGCCCGGTCTCCGCGTGACGTGCTGGGCTACTGGCTGGGCCCGCCGGGTTGGTCGCCCGATGGCAGTCGGGACACGTCCGCCACCCTCAAGGCGCGCTGGCTGGAGGAGCAGGGGCTGACGCCGCCGCGCTCCAACGAAACCCAACCGCCCGTGGCCGCGGAATAGCGTCTCGCGCTGCAGCAATGAAGGATTGTCCTTCAATTCCAATGTAGGGACCCCAGTATTCTGGGCCTCTATGCTGCGCCGCACCTGAAGGTTTTATCAAATATCTCGTCATTCTCCTGTCTTTCTCTGGACAGAGGGGTGTTGCTTGATCCAAGGTTGAGAAGTGAACGCCGTTCAGTGCTTGCGCAAGACAGGCCGGCGGCGAAGAGCTGGCGCGACCGGTTCATCCTGGACAGGCTCGCGCGCAGGCTCTTCCAGCATCAGGCGGGAGGCCCCCATGACAGCGTTGCGTGACCTTTACCCCATGCCCGGCATCGATCCGCACTGGCATGTGCCCAATGAATTCGATGCGGTGTTTGACTGGCGCTTTGATGAGGGCCGGACGACGCTGATGCACCTGTACCAGAAGGGCAAGGACATGCAGTGGGATGCGGTCAACCGCATCGATTGGGAGCTTGATCTCGACCCCGAGAACCCGATGGAAATGCCAGATGAGGCGGTGGCCATTTACGGCTCGGATGTCTGGAACAAGATGACCAGCAAAGAGCGCATCGAACTGCGCCGACATACCCAGTCCTGGAACATCTCCCAGTTTCTGCAAGGCGAGCAGGCCGCGTTGCTGGCGGCTTCCAAGATCGTTCAGGCGGTGCCGGATCTTGATGCGAAATTCTATGCGGCCACCCAGGTCATGGATGAAGCGCGCCATGTGGAGGCCTATCGCAAGCTGCTGGGCAAGTTCGGCGTCGCCTATCCGATGACTGACCCCTTGCAGGGGCTGGTCAATGATGCGCTTTCGGATTCGCGCTGGGATGTGACCTATCTCGCCATGCAGGTTGTGATCGAGGGCTTGGCGCTGGCGGCGTTCGGCACCATTCGCGATCTGGCCCAGAACCCGCTGGCGCGAATGGTCAACGCCTATGTCATGGAAGACGAAGCGCGCCATGTGGCGTTCGGGCGGCTCTCGCTGCGCGATTACTATCCCCAGCTGACCCAGAAGGAGCGTGACGAGCGCGAGGAATTCCTTGTGGAGGCCTGCTATCTGATGCGCGATCGCATGACCCGCTCGAAAGAGATCTACGAGGTGCTGGGCCTGCCTGAAGCGGAGTGTCAGGAGTTCACCGAGAACTCCGAGATCGTGAAGCTCTACCGCACGCTCCTGTTCCAGCGCATCGTGCCGATCGTGAAGGATATCGGCCTGTGGGGGCCGAAGATCCAGCGCGCCTATGAGGATATGGGCGTGTTGCACTTCGCCGAGCTCGATCCGCAGGCGCTGCAGGATGAGGATGAGCGGATCGCCCGTGAAATTGATGGTGAGCAGACCGGCCGGGTTGATCCGGGCAAGGCGCGCAAGGATTACATCCACGCGGTCGCCCGGGAAGGCGCAGCCGGCGCGGCGGAATAGGGCGCGTCACACATGTTTGCCTCACTCGCCGTCTCGGCCTTTGCGTCGGGGCGGCGATTTTTTGCGCGATCCTCGCTGGAGCCGCAGGTTAACGCCTGTTAAGACTTGGCGTCAGGGGGCGTGAAGCATGATCTGGCGACTGGTGATCGGCGCAATGGCGGCGTTGGCGTTTGAGGGCGCCTGTCTGGCCGTGACGGCGGAGCGCAGCTGGACAGCGCGCTGGACGGACGCGGAAATCGTCGCGCTGAGCGACGCCCTTTCCGAAGCCTGGACCCATGGGCTGGACCCGTCCGACTACCCTGACCCGCAAAGCGTGCGCGACATGCCGTTTGGCGCGCGCCGGGATGAGATGGCGCGTGCGATCTGGTTTGACTATGCCGAGGATCTCGCCTTCGGGGTGGTGGACCCGCGCGCGCTTGATGCGGACTGGACCGCGCCCATTCATGATGTGGACCTTCTGACGGCCTATGCCGTCGCCCGCGAAGGGCAGGGCATCTATGAGAGCCTGGAGGCGCTGGCGCCGTCCCACCCTGATTATCAGGCCCTGCGCTCCGAGCTGATCCGGCGGCTGACGCTGGTGGAGGCGCCCATACGGGTGCCGCCGGGGGACGCCCTGTCGCTGGGCGATGAAGGACCGCGCGTGGATACGCTGCGCGCCCGGCTGGCCCAGCTGGGCCTTTTGCCGGGGGACATTCAGATGGGTGCGCCCTTTGACGGGCGACTGGAAAGCGCGGTGATGCGCTTTCAGACCCGCTACAATCTGGCCGCAGATGGAGAGGCGGGCGCCTCGACCCTTGCCGAGCTTAATGCCGGGGATGCGCGGCGCATCAACCAGATCCGCGCCAATCTCGAACGCTGGCGCTGGCTGCCCGCCGAGCTGGGCGAGCGCCATATCAGGGTCAATATCGCAGACTACCGGCTGGAGGCCTGGGAAAACGGCGAGGTGGCGCGCACGCACCAGGCCATGATTGGCCGGCGCTATTCGCGAACGCCGGTCTTCTCCGAGGACATGTCGATCATCGAGATCAATCCGTACTGGCTGACCCCGACCAGCCTCGGTCAACGCTGGGTCCGCGCCTTCCGCACCAGTCCGGCCTATGCGCTCTCACAAGGCTATCGGCTGGTGGACCTTGATACCGGGCGGCGTGTGGATCCGTATCAGGCGGACTGGGCGAACCGGCGTTATCGCGTGATCCAGGCGCCCGGGCCGAACAACGCCATGGGGCGGGTGAAGTTTCTCTTCCCCAATGTCCATAATGTCTACATCCACGACACGCCCCATCGCGAGTTGTTCGCCAACGCCCAGCGGGACGATTCCTCGGGCTGTGTCAGGGTGGAGAATCCCGAGGACCTCGCGATCTGGGTCCTGTCCGCCGAGGGCTGGAGTGCGCAGGCCGTTCGGGAAGCCTTTGATTCAGGAGAGACGCGCCGCATTCGCCTGCGCCATGAAGTGCCGGTTCATATCCTGTATTTCACGGCCGTCTCGGACGCGATGGGGCAGGTCCGCTTTGTCCATGACGTGTATGGCCGGGATGAGCGTCTTGTCGCGGCATTGGCCGATCCGCCGCTCTACAGGCCGGAACCGGAGGCGTCTGAACCCTCGTCAGAAGAGCTGGAGACCGAAGTCGCGCCCAGTCCCTGAGGGGTGTTGGGAGGAATGTTGTCATGCCCTGTCTACACAGGGGGTTTGCCAAGTTCGCCGTCTCTGACTACACCGCTGACTTTGTTTGTTCTGACAAAGGTCCGCAGCCATGCGCCATTTCCTGTCGACTGAAGACTGGTCCCGGAGTGACTTGCAATCGATCATCGATCGAGCGCGAGAGCTGCGATCCAGTCCGATGGGGGATGCGCTGAAGGGCAAGTCGGTCGCCCTGATGTTCTTTAACCCGTCGCTGCGGACGCGGACGAGCTTCCAGCTTGGCATCCAGCAATTGGGTGGTTTCGCCATCGTGCTTGATGCGCAGGGCCAGACCTGGCCGGTGGAATTCGAGGACGGCGCCATCATGGACGCCGGTCCGGAAGAGCACATCAAGGAAGCTGCACGCGTTCTGTCGCGTTATGTGGACCTGATCGCCATTCGCTGCTTCCCCAAATTCCAGGACTGGGAAGCCGAGCGCGAGGATCCGCTGATCAGCGCCTATGCGAAATATGCCACCGTGCCGGTGATCAATATGGAGACCATCGTCCATCCCTGTCAGGAGCTGGCGATGATGATGGCGCTTCAGGATCGTCATGGCGATGTGTCGGGCAAGGACTTCCTTCTGACCTGGGTGCCCCATCCCAAGCCACTCAACACCGCGGTCGCGAACTCTGCGATCCTGATGGCGTCCAAGATGGGCATGAATGTGCGCCTGTTGATCCCTGATGACGCCTATCAGCTGGACGAGCGCTACATGGATGCCGCGGAGCGTTTCTGCGGCGAGAACAAGACCCGTTTCACCGTCACGACCGATGTCGAGGAAGGCTATTCGGGCGCCCATGCGGTCTACGCCAAGAGCTGGGGCGCTCTGCCCTTCTATGGCGCCTGGGAAGGGGAAGCGCCGTATCGCGCCAAGGGCGCCGGCTTCATGATTGATGACGCCAAGATGGCGCTGACCGACAACGCGACCGTCAGCCACTGCCTGCCCATGCGCCGTAATGTGAAAATTGCTGATTCCGTCGTCGACAGCCCGGCCTTCCTCGGCATCGAGGAAGCGGAAAACCGTCTTCACGTCCAGAAAGCGATGATGGAGCAGCTGGTTCAGGACGCACAGGGATGACGGCGTCCAAATCCTTTCCCGAGCGGGGCGGCGCCAACGCGCCGGTCCGGTCCGCCATCGTGCAGCTTCTGTCCAATATGCGCGACGGCAAGGAGATCCGTGAATATCTCAACCGCTTCTCCGAGCTCGATCAGGAACGCTTTGCCGTTGTCAAAGTGGGCGGCGCGATCATCGAGGAAGACCTGGATGCGCTCGCGGGCGCGCTCGCCTTCCTGCAATCGGTCGGGCTGGCGCCCATCGTCGTGCATGGCGGCGGTCCCCAGCTGAACGAGACGCTTGAGGCGGCGGGTTTCCCCGAAGAGCGCAAGAACGGTCTGCGCATCACCCCGCCTGAGGCCATTGGCGTGGTGCGCGACACCCTGACAGCGGTCAATCTCAAGCTCGTTCAGGCTGTGCGTGATTGCGGCGGTCGGGCGGCGGCGGTGCCGTCTGGCGTGTTCGAGGCCGAGCTCATTGACGAGGCGGGGCTGGGCCGTGTGGGCGAACCCACTGCGGTGCGTCTGGAACTGGTGGCTGCGGCGGCGAAGGCTGGCCAGGCTCCGATCCTCACCTGCCTGGGGGATACCTCGGACGGGCGGCTCGTGAACATCAACGCCGACAGCGCGGTGCGGGCTCTGGTGCACAAGCTGCAGCCCTATAAGGTCGTCTTCCTGACCGGGACGGGTGCGCTTCTGGATGCCGGCAAACAGCCGATCTCCGCGATCAACCTCGCCACCGATTATGATGACCTGATGGCGTCGGACTGGGTGGCGGGCGGCATGCGGCTCAAGCTGCAGGAGATCAAGCTGTTGCTGGATGACCTGCCGCTCTCAAGCTCGGTGTCGATCACCCGGCCTGACCAGCTTGCCAAGGAGCTGTTCACCCATGCTGGCGCGGGCACGCTGGTGCGTCGCGGCGAGCGGATGCTCGAGCTCGACAGCTTTGCTCAACTCGATCAGGCGCGGGCGCGCGATCTGATTACGAAGGCCTTTGGCCGGGCGCCGGTGGCTGACTATTTCGACAATATGGCGTTTGACCATGCCTTCGTGACCGAAAACTATCGCGCCGCCGCGATCACGACGCGTCTGGATGACATGGTGTATCTGGACAAGTTCGCCGTGCTCGATGAAGCGCGGGGCGAAGGTCTGGGCGGTGCGGTCTGGCGGCGTCTGATCGATTATGCGCCCAAGCTGTACTGGCGCTCGCGCTCCAATAACCCGGTCAACGAATTCTATTTCTCCACCTGTCATGGCGCGGTGAAGGCCGGTCAATGGACCGTGTTCTGGCGGGGCGAGGATGATCTGACGAAGATTCCGGCCCGTGTCGAACGCATCGCCGCGCTTCCAGCCACGCTGGAGGACGGCAAATGAAGACGATCGGACTTGTCGGGGCGCGGGGGCATACGGGACGCGAGCTGATCCGCCTGTTGGCCGAGCGTGAGGACCTCACGCTTGCGCTGGCGGTGTCGCGCGCCATGGATGGCCAGCCTGTGACCGACATGGCGCCGGAAGGCCCTGTAGGCCTGCTGTTCGAGGCTTTGGGGCCCGAGGCGGTAGCGCAGCGCCAGTGCGACGGCGTCATTCTCGCCATGCCCAATGGTCAGGCCGCGCCCTATGTAGCCGCGATCGAGGCGGCCAAACCGGACACGGTCATTGTGGACCTGTCGGCGGACTATCGCTTTGACGGCAGCTGGGCCTATGGCTTGCCGGAGCTCTATGGCCGTGATGCGATCCGGGGCGCGAGCCGGATCTCCAACCCGGGATGTTATGCGACAGCCGGTCAGCTCGCGGTTGCGCCCATGCGGGACGCCCTGAGCGGCCCGGCCCATTTGTTTGGCGTGTCCGGTTATTCCGGCGCGGGCACCACGCCCAACCGGCGCAATGATGTGGATGCGCTCAAGGACAATCTCATGCCCTATGCGTTGATGGGCCATATCCATGAGCGTGAGATGAGCCGTCATTTGGGCCATGAGGTGCGCTTCAGCCCGCATGTTGCGGAATTCTTCCGCGGCATTGTCATGACGGTGCAGATGGAGTTCTCCGCGCCTGTAAGCGCGGCGGCGTTCCGCGCCGCCTATGACACGGCCTATGGCGATGAGCCGCTGATCCGCATTCAGGACGAAGCCCCGGAAGTGATTGAAGGGGCGAATAATCCTGGCGCCGTGCTAGGCGGCTTCGCGCTGAGTGAAGACGGGCGACGCGGCGTCATGGTGTGCGCGCTCGACAATCTTCTCAAAGGCGCGGCCGTGCAGGCCTTGCAGAATCTTTGCCTGGGTCTGGGCGTTGCGGAGTTCGAGCCGATCGGAGGCTGACAGCTTCGTGACTTGGTCTTGAGCGGCTTTGCCCCAACTGTATAGGGGTGATCCCTGATGGAGGCCGTCATGAAAGCTGTCCTCGCCGCCGCCTTTGCGGCTTTGTCCCTTTCCGGCGTCGCGTTGGCGCAGGATGACACCTATGTCCATCCCGCCCGATCTGATGGCGCTGACCTGCCGGACGGGCTGGCGCATACCGTATTTGCGTCGGGCTGTTTCTGGTGCACGGAAGCTGACTTTGAAAAGCTCGACGGCGTGGTCGAGGTCGTGTCCGGCTTTACCGGCGGGCGCGAGGACAATCCTGACTATTACGATGTTGCGCGGGGGCGGACCGGACATAACGAGGCGGCGCGGATCATCTATGACCCGTCCGTGATCAGCTATGATGAGCTGCTGCATCACTATTGGCGCAATGTGGATCCGTTTGATGAGGGCGGGCAGTTCTGTGACCGCGGCTCAGGCTATGCGCCGGGCATCTTCCCGGTGAGCGCCGAGCAGCACGCGGCGGCGGAAGCGTCTCGTGAGAGCGTGCAGGCCCTGTTCGAGCGCCCGATCATCGTCCAGGTGCGCGACCTGACGACCTTCTGGCCTGCGGGCATCGAGCATCAGGATTATCATGAGACCCATCCGGCCCGGTATACGCGCTATCGCTTCGGCTGCCGCCGGGATGCGCGCCTGCGCCAGATCTGGAACGGGATCGAAGAGGGCTAAAAGCGCATTGACATGAGCGTGTGATGTCGGGACTGTTTCGCCCATGAGCGATGACAAGATCAAAGGCCCCGCATCCTACTTTCCTTCCATCGAGAAGAAGTATGGCCGCCCGATTTCTGAGTGGAAGGGCTTGGTTCGCGCGGCGATGCCGGCCAAGCACATGGAACTCGTAACCTTGCTGAAAGAGCAGCATGGCATGGGGCATGGCCATGCCAATGCTATTGTCGCTCATACCCTGGCCGAGGCCGGATCCTGAGCCGGGACGCAATCCGGGCGTCTCACTTAGACCCCCGAGTTGCTTCAAGACGGTTTTCGCACGGGTAGGCGGCTTCTTGTGCAGAGCTGCCTAGGGCGCGTCAGCGCGCATTTCCGCGACGCGGGTCTCATACGCCGCGTCGCGTTCCAGCCTCTGATAGCCGCTGGCGCGGAAGATCCTGTAGGTGCGATAGCGGTCGCCGCCGAGCGGGATCGAAATTTCCTCGACCTGTTCGAACTGATCAAAATCCCAATCCAGAAGCGGTTCTTCTTCGGGCCGTTCGGAGATGATGAGGACCGGCGCTGAAAAACCGTCCGGCAGAGGCCAGGTCTGTTCGGCGAAATTCTGGGCGTGTTCGGCGCGCACCCACATGAAGACCTGACCGTCAAAGTCTGCGCCATAGCGTTGGAACTGGTGCATGTCGTTGCGGTTGTCATAGACCAGCGTGCTGACGCCTTGCTCCCGGGAGACTGTCTCCACGGCCTCGATCGTTTCCGGCCATCCGCGCACGCGCTTGAACGCATTGGCGAGACCTGCAGCGTCGGACAGCGGCGTCGAGGCGGCGAACGCCATCATCGCCAGGCCGGCGACTGTATGAAGGCCCAGCGAGCCATAGAGCACCCAGCGACGCCAGTTGGGCCCCTGCATCAGGAACGCCGTCACCAGGATGATGCCGGTCACATAGGCGCTGGCCGCCCAGTTGGCGTGTGCGCGGCTGATGAAGGCCTGCGCGCTGACGATCAACAGGACCGGCACGCAAAAGCCTGCCAGCATCAGCCGGGGCCGCGCGGCGTTCCAGTCCAGCGAGATATCACGGCAGGCCGCGACCAGGGCCCAGATCAGGATGATGAAGAACGCCGGACCAAAGACGCCCAGCTGCCCCGTCAGAAAGTCGAGCAATTCTTCGGGGTGGAACAGGGAGCCGCCCCAGTTGGCGTTGGCGGCGGTATGAGAGACCGTCGCGAATTCGTGCTGGGCGTTCCAGATCACATTGCCTGAAATGATGAGGGCGAAGAGCGCCAGCGCCGCTGCACCTTGCAAGGAAAGGAGGGCGCGCCGGGAGGGGGCGTCCAGGACCACGCTGATCCCCAGTCCGATCAGAAGGTAGATCGCGGCATATTTGGACAGGAAAGCATAGCCCGTCGCCGCGCCCAGCAGCAGGGTGAAGCGCCAGTCCGGGCCTTCGCGCAGGCGCACCAGCGCGTAAAGCGCCGTGCTGAAGCCCGCCATCAGAACGGCATCGGTCGAGATGATGGTTGAGGACAGCCAGATCGCCGGCATCACCGCCCAGCCCAAAGCTGTAAGGGCGCCGGTGCGCGCATCAAACAGGCGCGCCGCACTCAGTCCGAGCATGATGGCGGTCAGCGTATGAAGGAAGGGAGCGGCCAGACGGACCGCCCAGTCCGCATCGCCAAAGATGGAAGTGGTCGCCGCGATGATCCAGGCGATCATGGGCGGCTTGGAGAAATAGCCCCAGTCCAACTCCCGCGACCATAGCCAGTACTGGGTCTCGTCCGCGTAGAGGCTGTTGGGATCCGCCAGCAGCGCCATCACCCGCATGAGAAGCAGACCGGCGAGAATCGCCGCGGTCAGGATGAACAGGGGCCGATGAGCGGCAGGCTGGGCGTATATCTTTTCCATGTCCGCTACATGCGGTGAGCGAGCGGTGTTGTCAAAGAGCAAGGAGGGGTGGTGAGGGGGGTGTGGCATTCAAGGCACGCTCCGCTTCGCGCGTGCACAAAGGCCCATTTTGTTAGAGACATTCTTAAGGATGGTTTTTTCCGCCTTAACCGGTGCGACATTTAGTAATTTCAATGGGTTGTTAGAAATTTCCTGATCCGTCCCCGAATGATTTGAAGCAACTTCTGTCGCAATGGACAAGAAACCGAGAATTTAGTGTCACGGAAGTGTCACGTATGGCCGTTATCGCCCGCAGTCCAAGCGGGGCGCAGGGGGTGTCCCGTCGGTAAAGGTCGAAAGAGAAACATGTCGAAGTTTAATCCCTGGGCCTACGGTGCGGCTGCCGCCGCCCTGCTGGCCGCCGCTCCGACTGCGGTTTACGCTCAAGAGACGTCTTCCCAACTGCGCGGCTCCATCGTCGATGCCTCTGGCAATGCGATCTCTGGCGCTCGCATCTCCATCATCCACACCCCGTCTGGCACGGTCAGCACTGCGACCACCAACGACAGCGGCGCGTTCTTCGCTTCCGGTCTGCGCGTTGGCGGCCCGTACACCATCACCATCGCTGCTGCCGGCTTTGACGGTCAGGCCATTGAAGACCTGAACCTGCGCCCGGGTCCGCAAGCTCCGCTGCGCCTGACGCTGAACCCGCAAGCTGCCGACGTCATCGTCGTCACCGGCCAGGCCATCAACACCAATGACCTGAACAACGGCGTGGGCTCCAACTACACCGCGCGCGACATCTCCAACCAGCCGTCGCTGAGCCGTGACGTCATCGCCACCCTGGCGCGTGACCCGCTCGCGATCTCCAACGGCCCGAACAACCTGTCCGTCGCTGGCGTGAACCCGCGCTACAACGGCGTGACCATCGACGGCGCCCGTCAGCAAGACGCGTTCGGCCTTGGCACCAACACCTTTGCCACCGCCCGTTCGCCGATCAACATCGACATCCTCGAGTCCGTGTCGCTGGTTGCTTCTGATTACTCCGTGATCACCGGCGGCTTCACCGGCGGCGGCGTTACCGCCACCACCAAAGCCGGCACCAACGAGTTCGATGGTTCCGCGTTCTATTACTATCGCGACCAGGACTATTACGGCGAAGAATCCTTCGGCGGCGAGCGCACCTACTCCCCGGGTGAATTCGACGAAAAAGAATACGGCGTGACCCTGCGCGGCCCGATCATCGAAGACGTGCTGTTCTTCTCGCTGTCCTACGACAAATTCGAAACCGCTTCGGCCATCGACTTCACGTCGTCCGACAGCAACTCGGGCATCAATCCGCAGTTCTTCGACGCACTGAACACCATGGTTCAGAACACCTACGGCATCGACATGCTGGGTCGTCCGACCCAAGCTGCTGTTCCGTCCGAAACCGAGCGTTACTTCGCTCGCGTTGACTGGAACATCAACGATGATCACCGTCTGCGCGTTTCCTACCAGAAGACCGAAGACGCCGGCATCTCCAACATCGGTTCGCGCAACTTCGAATCCGCTTGGTACGACACGCCGACCACCCTGGAATCCTGGTCTGGTGAACTGTTCTCCAACTGGAACGAGAACCTGTCCACCACCCTGCGCGCCAGCCACATCGACTTCGTGCGTGGCCAGAACTGCCGCGCCGCTGAAGGCGTCGGCCAGCTGGAATTCCGCCTCAGCGCCGCTGACGTCGCCGGCACCGCGCTGGACGGTCTGCTGACCAACGCGTCCGAGCAAACCTTCACCGGCGGCTGTGACCGTTACCGTCACGCCAACGAATACTCTGACGAGCGTCTGACCCTGTTCGGTCAAGCTGACTACGTGTGGAACGACTTCGTCTTCACCGTTGGCGGTGAATACGAGCAACTGGACGTGTTCAACGTGTTCGTCGAGCGTTCGCGCGGCAACTTCGTGTTCAACGACGTGGATGACATCCTGAACCAGACGGCTCAGGTCCAGTACATCAACGCGACCTCGAACACGGCTGCTGACGCCGCTGCTGCCTGGGGCTACGATCGCTACACCGCGTTCGCTCAAGCCACCTGGCAAGCTCTGGACAACCTCGAGTTCAACGCTGGCGTTCGCTACGAAAACCTGTCCACGGGCGACACCCCGACTCTGGACCCGACCTTCGAGCAGTCTGTCGGCTTTGCGAACACCTCCACCATCGACGGCCTTGACATCCTGATGCCGCGCGTCGGCTTCCGCTACGAGCCGTTTGAACGCACCACCATCACCGGTGGCGTGGGCCTCTTCTCGGGCGGTGATCCGGCCGTTTGGACCTCCAACGCGTATCAGGCTCCGGTCGTGTCCGTGTCCGGCACCTTCACCGGCGTGACCGGCAACTCGATCCCGCAAGCCCTGCTGGACCAGGTCGCCAACGGCACCCCGCAAGCCATCGACGCCATCGACCCGAACTTCGAGATCCCGAACGACCTGAAAGCGTCTCTGCGCGTTGACCAGGAATTCGATCTCGACTTCGGCGGCTTCAACCTCGGCAGCGGCTACCTGTTCTCTGCTCAGGTGCTGTACACCGAAGGCCAAGACACCTTCCTGTGGCGTCAAGCCGCTCAAACCATTGAGCAGCCCTACGCCCAGACCGGTGTTGCTCCGGATGGCCGCCCGATCTACGCCGACCTTCAGGACCTGGGCGCGACCAACCGCACCATCCTGACCAACGGCTCTGGCGGTGAAAGCCTCGTCTACACCCTGTCGCTGCAAAACGACTTCGACAACGGCTTTGGCTTCTTCGCATCCTACGCTCACCAGGATGTCGAAATGCTCACCGAGGGTTCCTCCTCGCGCGGCATCTCGTCCTGGCGCGGTCAGCTGGCTGTGGACCGGAACTATCCGGAAGCCCGCACCTCGATCTATCAGGTCGAGCACGCCTTCAAACTGGCCTTCAGCTATGAGCGTGATTTCTACCGTGACCTGACCACCCGCGTGGACCTGTTCGGTCAAATCACCTCGGGTTCGCCGTACACCTACACCTTTGACATCAGCTCCTCGAACGCCCTGTTCGGCCGCGCTGGCAACGGTGAAAGCCCGTACGACAACTCCCCGCTGTACATCCCGACCGCCAACGACGCTCGCGTCGTCTACGCATCGGGCTTCGACCTGAACGGCTTTAACGAGCTGGTCGACGCTCACGGTATGTCTCGCGGTGAGATCGCTGACGTGCACGGTCTGTCTTCTCGCTGGAACCAGCGTTGGGACTTCCGCTTCCAGCAAGATCTGCCGGGCATTCCGGGCGCCGATCGCTGGGTTGGCGACAACCGTCTGAAGCTGGTCTTTGACGTCGAGAACGTCATGAACCTGATCAACGACGAGTGGGGCACCTACTCTTCCGGCATCAGCAACGGCCAGGCCGCCATCGTGTCTGCTGACCTCGTCAGCGCCGCCGATGTGGCTCTGAACGGTGTTGACGCCGCCGCCGCCCTGACCGGCGACGCTCCGCGCACCACCTGCCTGACCGCCGGCGATTGCGTGTACCGTTTCAACCGTTTCAACGGCAACAACGGCAGCACCGACCGTCCGTCGTCTTCGGCTTCGGTCTGGAAAGCTCGCATCGGCATCCGTTACGAGTTCTAAGACTCACCTCGGATACGATCGAAATGATTGGGGCGGCGGTCTTCGGACCGCCGCCCTTTTCTTTTTATGCCTGAAGCGGCGGCCTGCTGACCGCGTCCGTCGCAAAACTGTGACCCCCTCGCGCTATGCAGGGCTTCACTGCTGATCGCCTGCTGCATGGGGAAACATCATGGTCCGCACTTTCGCTTCCGCCTGGACGCGCCGCTTCGTCCTGACTTCCGCCGCTTCCGGCGCGGCCGCCGCTCTGACGGCGGGCTGCACCATGCCGGTGACGGAAGCCGCAGCGCCGGTCTTCCGCAATGACCCGTTCAGCCTGGGCGTGGCGTCCGGCGAGCCGACCTCTGACGGTTTCGTGCTTTGGACGCGCCTGGCGCCGAACCCGCTTGATCCTGATGGCGGCATGGCGCCTGAAGCCGTGGATGTGGCCTGGGAATTGTCAGAGGACGAGGCCTTCACCACCATTGTTCGGTCCGGCGTCGAGCGGGCGCTGCCCGATTGGGGCCACTCGGTCCATGCCGAGATCTATGGCCTGCCGGCGGGTCGCGAATACTTCTTCCGCTTTCATGTCGGGGGCGTGACGAGCCCTGTGGGTCGCGCCCTGACGGCGCCTGCCTATGGCTCTGGCGTGGACGCCATGAAGATCGCCTGGTGTTCGTGCGCCCATTACGAGCAGGGCTTCTTTCACGCCTATCGCAACATGGCTGAAGAGCGCCCGGACCTGATCGTCCACACGGGCGACTATGTTTATGAATCAAGCTGGGGCCCGCAAGTGCGCCGCCATGTGGTGCCCGAGCCCTACACCCTTGCTGATTATCGCATGGTGCACGCCCTGTATCGTCTGGACCCCGACCTTCAGGCCGCCGCCGCCATCGCGCCCTGGCTTGTGACCTGGGACGACCATGAGGTCGATAACGATTATGCGGGCGATATCGGCGAGCAGGCCTTCGTCTCCGTCGAGGATTTCCGCGCCCGCCGTCTGGCCGCCTATCAGGCCTATTGGGAAAACATGCCCCTGCGTCGCCGCTCCATGCTGGAGCGCGCTTCGGGCCGCATGCGCATCTACTGGCAGACCGTCTTCGGCGATCTGGCTGAAGTGAACATGACCGATGGTCGCCAGTTCCGCACGCCGATGGCTTGCCCGACCGAAACCGATCGCGGCGGCAATATCGTGCCTGCAAGCTGTGACGAGCTGGTTGACCCCAACCGCACCTATCTGGGCAATGGCCAGGAGCGCTGGCTGGCGGGCGGCGTCGCCAGCTCGGGCGCGATCTGGAACTTCATTGTCCAGCCGACCCTGTTCTCGCCGTTCAACTTCTCCAATGGTCAGACCGGCGAAGACATGGTCTGGACCGATGGCTGGGACGGCTATCCGCTGGCCCGTCAGCGTCTGATCGACGCGCTGGCCCGCAAGCAGAACGCCAACCCGATCATTCTGGGCGGCGACACCCATTGCTACTGGGTCACTGATGTAAAGCAGGATTATAACGACATGAACTCGGCCACTGTGGCGACCGAGTTTGTCACGACCGCTGTCACCAGCCATCGCGGCGGCTATGAGAGCACGGCGGCCTTCCTGCCCAACAATCCGCATATCAAGCACTTCGATACCCGCGAGCAGGGCTATGGCCTGATCCGTCTGAGCCGTGAGCGCGCTGAGGTCGATCTGCGTGTGGTCGGGGATGTGTCGCGCCGGGACGGCTACGCCCCGCGCAATCAGAAACAGTATGTCATCGAGGCCGGTCAGCCGGGCGCAGTGGAAGTCTGACGCTTGCGATAAATCCTCTACAACCGGGGTGCGGCGCATGATATGGGCGTTGCATGACCACACGCACCGTACCCCACGAAACCGCGCCCCAATCCGTCATCCACACCGCCTGGCCCTATCATGAGGACTGGGCGGAGTCGCTGGAGGGCGCGCGCACGGAATTCACCGAGTTTCTGAGCCTCGTCGCCGCGCCGGGCGCGACCGGCAAGGCGCAGAAGCTGGTGATCTATGTCGCCAACGCCGAGGCCGAAGCCAGCGCCCGTCAGGCGTTGGGCGAAAGGGCTGTGTATGTGCGCGCGGCCTATGGCGATGTGTGGACCCGTGACACCGGCCCGGTCTTTGTGAAGACCGATGAGGGGCTGAAAGCCCTGCGCTTCCGCTTCAATGGCTGGGGCGGCAAATATGAATACCCCGGCGATGAAAGCATTGGCGCCGTGATCGCCAAACGCGCCGGCGCAACGATCGAAACGCTCGACTGGATTTGCGAAGGCGGCGCTCTGGAGTTTGACGGCGAGGGCACGGCGATCACCACGCGCGATGTGGTGCTCAATCCCAACCGCAATCCGCGCCTGTCTGAAGCGCAGGTGGAAGCGGATCTCAAGCGCACCTGCGGCATTGAAAAGGTGATCTGGCTCGATGACGGTCTGGCGGGCGATCATACGGACGGGCATATCGACAATGTGGCGCGCTTTGCAGCGCCGGGTGTTGTCGTGACCCAGCGTCCTTCGGGCGTGGGCGATCCCAATACGGCGCTCTATGCCCGCACCATCCGGGCGCTCAAACAGGCCAGGGACGCCAGGGGCCGTGTTCTGAAAGTGATCGAGATTCCCTCTCCGGGCTTTGTGGAAAGCCTGGATGGCGGGCCTGCGGCTGCGTCTCACATGAACTGGATCATCGGGCCGCGCCATGTGGTCATGCCGGCCTATAACCGGTATGCCGAAGAGGCTGTGCGATCACTTTCCCACGCTTTTCCTGATCATGAGGTTGTCGCGAGCCCCGCAAACCATATCCTGACGGGTGGCGGCGCATTCCATTGCGTCACCAATAACCAACCCGAATAGCCATGGTGGCGCCGTGATCGCACTCGCACTTCCGCTCAGCGTACTGTCTCTGGCCCTGGCGGATACATCCGCGGCCTCAAGCTCTCCTGAAGCCGAAGCGCCGATGCGCGCGATGGAGGAAGCGCTCGACTATCTCGACGCCTTCCAGCTCGAGGTGGCCGATGTCGCCCAGCATGAGCGCATGGTCGGCTTTGCCGCGGCGATCCTGGAAAATGGTCAGCCGGTGGCGATCTACACCTCCGGCGAGACGCGCCGCGGCTCCGGAGAGCCGGTGACGGCGGATACGGTGTTCCGTCTGGCGTCGGTGTCGAAAACCTTCGCGGGGACCATGCTGGGCCTGCTTGATGACGCCGGGCTGGTCAGTCTGGACGCGCGTGTCCCGACGAGCGTGCTGGACCTTGATGGTGAGCGGCAGCCGACCTGGCGGGAGCTCGCCAGCCATCAGACGGGTTTGCCGCCGAACGCTTATGACAATCTGATTGAGGCGGGTCGGGATGCGCATACAGTTCGGGCGCGCCTGACCGAAGTACCGCTGCTGTGCCCGATGGGGGAATGCTACACCTATCAGAATGTGGCGTTCGACGTGGTGCGCGATCTGATCGAGGACGCGACCGGGCAGAGCTATCAGGACGCGGTGCAGACCTATCTGTTTGATCCGCTGGGGATGCAAAGCGCCGGCTTTGGAGCTGAAAATCTCGAGCGCGCCGAGAGCTGGGCGGCGCCCCATTTCGGACGCTCGCAGCGTCTGGGCGATGCGGCGACCGATTACGACACCCTGCCGGCGGCGGCGGGCGTGTCACTCAGCCTCAATGATCTGATCATCTGGGCGCAGGCCCAGATGGACCCGCAAGCGTATGGTTTGCCGGAAAGCGCGATCGAGCGCGCTCATACCCCGCAAACCCGCTCGCTTCGGGAAACCCGCAATCTGCGTCGACTGGGCCGGGTGGAGGACACCTCTTATGGTCTGGGCTGGCGGATTTATGACTGGCAGGGCGAGCGTACGCTGATCGTACATGGCGGCGCGCTGGCCGGATATGGCTCACAGGTCGTGCTGGAGCCGGAGACCGGTTTTGCATTCGTGGCGCTGTGGAACGCCGATTTCGGACTTCCGCGCTTGCTCTGGCCTACGGCAATGGATATGCGCACCGGCGATGGCCCTGGGGCCTTTGTCGACGATGCGATCGCTCGGATGAGATAATGACCGACACTTTCACCATGGGTGTCCTGCAAGCGCCGCTGGGCGGCAGCATGGACGCCAACATCAAGACCATTTCAGAGCTGGTGCGCGAAGCGGCCGGGCGGGGTGCGCAGGTGATCCTGCCGCCCGAACTGTTCCAGGGGCCGTATTTCTGCAAGACCCAGGTCGAGGACTGGTTTGCGACCGCCTATCCGGCGATGGAGCATCCGTGCGTCATCGCCATGCAGAAACTCGCGCAAGAGCTGGATGTGGCCATCTCGGTCTCCATCTATGAGCGCGAGGGGCCGCTCTACTACAATTCCATGGTCATGCTGGATGCGGGCGGCAAGGCGCTGGGCGTCTATCGCAAAAGCCATATCCCTGACGGTCCGGGGTATCAGGAGAAGTATTACTTCCGCCCCGGCGATACCGGCTTCAAGGTCTGGGACACCAAATTCGGCAAGGTGGGCGTCGGCATTTGCTGGGACCAGTGGTTCCCCGAAGCCGCTCGCTCCATGGCGCTTCTGGGCGCGGAAATGCTGCTCTACCCGACCGCGATCGGGGCTGAGCCGCACAATCCGGCGCTCGACACCGCCGCGGCCTGGCGCCGGGCCATGCAGGGGCATGCCGTCTCCAACTGCATCCCTGTGGGCGCGGCCAACCGGATCGGGGATGAGGACGGGCAGGTGTTCTATGGCACCAGCTTCATCTGCGACAATACCGGCGAGGTGAAAGCCGATCTGGGCCGGACCGAGACCGGAGTTCTGACCGCGACCTTCAATCGCAAGGAGCTCGACACGTTCCGCGCGGCCTGGGGCTTTTTCCGCGACCGTCGTCCCGAGCTCTATCTCTAGGGCAGACGCGCGCGGAACCGGCCAATCGGTTTGTGCGTTCATAGTCAAAGGCTGGCGCCCGCCAGCTCTGAACCGACGGCTTCACCGCCCGGATTTTCTGTCCGGCGCGGTGAAGCGTGTTCTGTGCAGAAGGACCTCGCATGACCCAGACCCGCCGCTCCGCAAAACTACTGGTCCGGACCGCCACGCTGGCCGATGTGCCCGCCATTCTGGACCTGCAGGAGCGGGCCTATCCGGGCTGGGATCCTGACACGCCTGCGATGATCCGCGGCCAGATCGCCAACTTCCCTGATGGCCAGTTCGTGGTGGAGTATGAGGGCGATCTGGTGGGCTGGTGCGCCAGCTTCATCATTGACGAGGAATCCGCCTTCTCCCGCCATACCTGGGCCAGCATCACCGGCGGCGGTTTCGCCGCGCGCCACGATCCGGACGGGGACTGGGTCTATGGCATGGAAGTCGCGGTTGATCCCAGCCGCCGTCGCCTGCGCATCGGTCAGCGCCTGTATGATGCGCGCAAGGCCCTGTGCGAGGACTGGGGGCTGAAAGGCGTGGTCTTTGGCGGCCGCATGGCGGGCTTCCGCCGCAAGCGCAAGCAATACCCCACCCCGCAGGATTATCTCGACGCCGTGGTCAGTAATGAATTGCGCGACCCGGTGCTGAACTTCCAGATGCGCATGGGGTACGAGCCAGCGGGCGTTCTGAAGGGCTATCTGCCGGACGACAAGGAGTCAGGCGGCGCAGCGGCCCGGATGGTCTGGCGCAACCCGATGTATAACGAGAGCAATGGTCCGGTGAACCGCCCCACGCCCAATACGGTGCGTGTGGCGGCGATCCAGATGGCCATGCGCTCGATGGAGACGCTCAAGGAGTTCGAGCGCAACGTTGAATACTTCGTCGAGGTCTGCTCGGACTATCGCGCCGATTTCTGCGTCTTCCCGGAAATGTTCACCGTGGCCCTCTTGGCGCTGGAAAAGCGCAAGCTGACGCCGGAAGAAAGCATCGCCGCCCTGTCGCGCCACACCCCGCGCTTCATCGAGCTGATGAGCACGTTGGCGGTGCGCTACAACATCAACATTGTCGGCGGGTCACACCCCACGCGCACCGATGATGGCGACATTCAGAACGTCGCCTATGTGTTCCTGCGCGACGGCTCGGTGCACGCTCAGGAGAAGATCCACCCGACGCCCAACGAGCGCTACTGGTGGAATATCAAGGGCGGTGATGCCGTCGCCACCATCCCGACCGATTGCGGGCCTGTGGGCGTGCTGATCTGCTATGACACCGAATTCCCCGAGCTGGCGCGGCGTCTCGCCGATGAGGGCGCCAAGATCATCTTCGCGCCCTACGCCACCGATGACCGGGGCGGGCATTTGCGGGTGCGCTATTGCGCCCATGCGCGCGCAATCGAGAACCAGCTCTATGTGGTCACTGCGGGCAATGTGGGCAATCTGCCGGGCGTTGAGAACATGGACATCAACTACGCCCAGAGCGCCATTCTGACCCCGTGCGACTTCCCCTTCGCCCGCGACGGCATCGCCGCCGAGACCAGCGAGAATGTGGAGACGATTGCGGTGGCGGACCTGCACCTGGACGATCTTGTGCAGGCGCGCCGGTCGGGCACGGTGCGCAATCTGCGCGACCGCCGCTTTGATCTTTATCGGATTGTCTGGAAGGACCGCGGCTAGCGAGGTCTATTTCGCGGGGCGGCCCGGGACCATCAGCGCCAGCGCTACTGCGCCCGCAAGGCCCGGCCAGGTGAACGCCACAGCCTGATCAATCGCGCCGCCCATCAGGCTCAGCGCGCCAGCCAGAAGGCCGCCCAGAGCGATAACGCCCGCTATGGCGAGTATGATCAGACGGAAAGACACGGACGGGACGCTCCCACACCAATACGGCGCGAGTATGGCCCCATCCGGCTAATAATTGGTAAGGGCGGCGCGACTAGCCCGCCAGCAGCGCGCCCTGAATGCCGTCAAAGATGAACTGCGCCGCAAGCGCCGCCAGAATGACGCCCAGAATACGGGTGATCATCGCGGCGAGCGTATCACCGATCAGCCTCATGATCGCGCCTACGGCCAGGAACAGCACCAGGCAGAGCAAGAGGTTCGCGCCCATGCCGATGAACACCATCATCTGACCGCCCAGACCTTCCGCCTCGTTCATGAACAGCATGATGGAGGCGATGGCGCCCGGGCCCGCCAGCATGGGGATCGCCATGGGGAAGACGGAGATGTCTTCATGGGTGCCGGGGATTTCCTCATCGGCTTCGTTGAGGGCTTCCGCGCGTTCTTCACGGCGCTTGGAGCGGGTCTCGAAGATCATGTCGAGCGCCAGCATGAACAGCAGCACGCCGCCCGCAGCGCGGAAGGCGTCCAGACTCACATGCAGGGCGTCGAGTAGCCATTCGCCCAGATAGGCGAAGCCGAACAGAACCGCAGTGGCGATCAGAACGGATTTGATGGCCATGACGCGCCGGTGCGCGTTGGTGGAGCCTTCGGTCAGACTGGCGAAGATCGGCGCCACGCCGATCGGGTCGATCACGACGAAAAACGTGACGAGCGAGGCCGTCATCAGGCTCAAATCCAGCGCGTCCATATAACATCCCCAAGTGAAACGATGCGTTGCATTCGGGGCCTATCACGTGCCGTGAGGCTTGGCGAGGCCGCGCTAGCGCAACCCCGGTCTGCCAAAACGAGCAGGCCGGGCGTCTAGCCGGGCGTTTGCATGGGGGTCAGGGCGCGCGCCGCCTCCGCCGCTTCCTGGCGGCGGGCTTCAGGCAGGGCGATCAGACCGCGCTCGGCGAGATAGCCGAACGGCCCCCACGCGTCTTCGCTGGTCAGCTCCTCGACGAAAGCCTGCAGCCCCGGCGCGACGCCGTCATGCTGGTTCTTGACGTAGATAAACAGCGAACGCGAGCCGGGATAAACACCGTTGGAGATGTTCTCATAGGTGGGTTCGATCCCGTCGATTCGGGCGGCCTGAATGCGATCGCCATTCTGCTCCAGGAAGGAATAGCCAAATATCCCGAAAGCGGAGGGAGAATTGGCGAGGGTCTGGACGATCGTGTTGTCGTTTTCGCCCGCATCCACCCAGGCGCCATCCTCGCGAATGCGTGAGGCCAGACGCTCGAACATGTGCGCGTCGCTGTCAGAGAGCGCATCCAGACACGGAACCTGCTGGGCGCCCTCGATCATGTCGAGTTCGACAAAGGCGTCGCGCGTACCCGAGGTCGGCGGCGGGCCGAACACCTCGATGCGCAGGGCGGGCAGGTCCGGGGAGATGTCGGACCAGCGCTGGAAGGGGTTGGCGATGAAGGAGTCGCAGGAGAATCCGGAAATATCGCCATAGCTGCGGCCATCGATCAGCGCGCCGCGACCGTCAAACAGGGCTTCGCCCTCGGCGTTCACCGGCATGGGCGTTTCTGCAACCAGGGCCAGGAAGAGCTGGACGCGCTCGATGTCCATGGCGTCCGAAACGACGGAATTGCCCAGCACGATGCCGTCATATCCGATCGGAATTTCGGTGATGGCGACCACGCCATTGTCCTGGCACAGCTGGTACTCGGTCGCCTTGATCGGGCGTGATGCGCCGGTCAGGTCAGGAAAGCCCAAGCCCACACCGGCGCAGAACAAGTTCATCCCGCCCCCCGTGCCGGTTGATTCCACGACCGGCGTGGGGAAGGCGCTCTTGGCGCCGAAATTCTCCGCCACGGCCGTCGCGAACGGGAAGACCGTGGAGGACCCCACCATGCGCAGGCCCTCACGCCCGCCGACACCTGCGCCCAGAGTGGTCGCTTGTTGCGGCGTGGTCGCCACCGTCTCGACAGGCTCGTCCAGAAGGACAATCTCTTCCCGCGGTTCTCCGCAGGCGGCGAGAGCGAGCATCGCCAGTGCGATGAAACCGTGGTCGGCGCGCAGATAGGCCATGCGGGATCTCCCGGAACTTTCAGGGGTGGGCGGCGTTTGTTCTTTTAACGCGATGTGCGCGTCAATTGTATGACAGGCACGCGAGTTATTGGCCAGATCGCCAGACTGGCCAAGCTTTTCACCCCTGATTTCGGGCATGGAGCGTCATGTGCAAAACTTTTTTTTCAGGCTGATTGGTGTTCAGATGGTCTGGGAAATGAAATCGGGTCTCGGAAAAAATGTCGGGCGCGCGTTTTTTCGACTTTACATGCGAGGTCACAGGTACTAATTCGCGCCCTCCCGGCGGAGGCGACGCGCTCGATGCCGGATTGGGTTAACAACAAGCAGGGGGTTCCGTGAGTTGTCTCATTACCATACGCCCCTGGACCTGGTCCGCTCTCGGCCTGTCGAAGGCCCGGTCGCCTGCGCGCGGCCCGATCGACTGACGATTGCGGCATCCTGGTTCCAGAACAATTTTCCCGGCGAAGTTCTCTACGCGGTCAAGTCAAACCCGTCCGCGTGGGTGATCGATACCCTGTATGCCGCTGGCATGCGCTGGTTCGATGTGGCGTCGCTGAATGAAGTTGAGCTGATCGCATCCCGGTGTCCGGATGCGACCATGGCGTTCATGCATCCGGTGAAAAGCCGGCGCGCCATCAACAAGGCTTATTTCGACTACGGTGTGCGGATCTTCGTGCTCGACTGTGAAGCCGAGCTCGAGAAGATTCTTGTCGAAACCGGTTACGCCAAGGACCTGACCCTGGTGGTGCGGATCGCTGTCTCCAATGACGGTGCGACGCTGCCGCTGGCGGGCAAGTTCGGCGCATCCGAAGACGACGCCGTGGACCTGATCCAGCGCGCCCGCGTGTATGCGGACGAGCTGGGCGTGAGCTTCCATGTGGGCAGCCAGTGCATGGCGCCGAGCGCCTATCGGGGGGCCATGCTGGACGTGTCCCGCCTGATCAAGCGCGCGGCTGTCACCGTGGACATCGTGGATGTGGGCGGCGGCTTCCCCGTGGCCTATCCGGGCATGACCCCGCCGCCGCTGTCTGAGTATGTGGCCGCCATTGAAAACGCGTTCGAGGAAATGATGGTTCTCGAGAACGCCGATCTGTGGTGCGAGCCTGGCCGGGCGCTGTGCGCGGAATCCACCTCGATCCTGACCCGCGTCGAGTTGGTCAAGGGCGATCAGGTTTATCTCAATGACGGCGCTTACGGCACGCTGTTCGATCTGGTCCACATGAAGTGGCCCTATCCGATCCGCGTGCACCGGGCCAAGGGCGAACCCAGCGGTCAGACCGCCGGCTTCCGCCTGTACGGGCCGACCTGCGACGCCATTGATGCTGTCACCGCACCGGTTGAACTGCCGGTGGATCTGTCTGAAGGCGACGTGATCGAATTCGCGCTGCTGGGGGCATACGGCGTGGCCATGGCCACCCGGTTCAACGGCTTCGGAGAAGTGGAGACCGAGACGGTTTCCGATTTCCCGTGGGCGTCCGTCTATGACCGGCCTGTGGCCGATCAACCGGCGACCGCCGAAGACGAAACCGGACGTGTCGTCTCCTTCTCGCGCCTGAACCGGCGCCGTCGTAACCGTATCATGAAAAGGCGTTGAGGATGACTGACACCTCAAACCGCAAAGCCGAGTTGCTCTCCAGCCCGGTCGAACACATCGACATCTCCAGCTTCGATGGTCGCGTGATCATCGATGCGTGGGAGAAGATGAGCTTCACCTCCCGCGACGCGGCCCGCGCCGCGCGCATCCTGCAGGCTTCGCAAGAGGACAAGGACTGCGCCGTCATTCTGACGCTGGCGGGCTCCACCTCGGCGGGCGGCTGCATGCATGTGTGGCGCGACATGATCCGCAACAACATGGTCGACGCCGTGGTGGCCACGGGCGCGTCCATTGTGGACATGGATTTCTTCGAGGCGCTGGGCTTCAAGCACTACCAGGCCAAGGAAGTGCCGGATGACCGTGTGCTGCGCGATCTCTACATCGACCGCATCTACGACACCTATATCGACGAGGAAGACCTGCAGGCGTGCGACCATATCATTGGCGACATCGCTGACAGCCTTCCCGCCGGTCCGATCAGCTCGCGCGCCTTCATCAAGGCGATGGGCAAATGGCTCGCGGACGGCAACGCCAAGAAGGAAGGCTCTCTGATTGAAGAGTGCTATCGCCACGGCGTGCCGATCTTCGTGCCGGCGTTCTCCGATTGCTCGGCGGGCTTCGGTCTCGTCAAGCACCAGGTCAAGCGCATCAAGGCGGGCGAGGGCTATGTGTCCATCGACTCCGTGGCTGATTTCCGCGAACTGACCGACATCAAGATCAAGGCGGGCTCGACCGGCCTGTTCATGGTGGGCGGCGGCGTGCCGAAGAACTTTGCGCAGGACACCGTTGTCTGCGCCGAGATCCTCGGCCACGAAGACGTGGAAATGCACAAATATGCGGTGCAGATCACCGTGGCTGACGTGCGCGACGGCGCCTGTTCGTCCTCGACCCTGAAGGAGGCCTGCTCCTGGGGCAAGGTGGATGTGGCGCTCGAGCAGATGGTCTATGCCGAAGCCACTACGGTGGCGCCGGTGATCGTCTCTGACGTCTTCCATCGCGGCGCGTGGAAAGCGCGCCCCCGCCGTCGGTTCGCCGACCTTTTCAACGACGCTTTCTAGCAAGAACACACGGGAGTGAGCGCGGCGCATGCGCCGCGTTCCCACACGGAAGGACCTCTCATGGATGGACTGACCCTGGCGGACAACCCGCAATTTGACACCGCGTTCGAGCCGGTTGACGCCAACGCCAAGGACGATCTCGACCACTTCATCATGGTCGACGGCAAGCAGGTGGCGGGCCGCCACCTGATTATCGACCTGATGGGCGCGCGTCACCTGACCGACGAAGATCGCATCCAGCAGGCGTTCCGCGATTGCGTGACCGCGTGCGGCGCGACCCTGCTGCACATCCACACCCATGTGTTCGAGCCCAATGGCGGCGTGTCGGGCGTGGCGGTGCTGGCGGAAAGCCACATCTCGACCCACACCTGGCCCGAGCGCGACTATGCGGCGTTTGACGTGTTCATGTGTGGCGACGCCCAGCCGATCAAGGCGGTTGCGATCCTCAAGGCGGCTTTTGAAGCTGCAGAGGTGCGCGTCACCGAGATCCTGCGCGGCGAGGGCGCGTAAGCGCTTTTTCGCCGACAGGCTGAGACAAGGGAGCGGTTCTGCGAAGAACCGCTCCTTTTCACATTTTTCCTTGCCTTCATGCGGCGTGGACGCGAGTAAACCGGCGTCCCGCCCCCAGCGTTCCTGCACGCGCCTTCAGGAGAGTTTCATGACCGACACCCCCAAGCACACCTATCGCGACGCCAATGGCGATCTGTGGTTCCGGGAATCGTTGAGCGAGGGGATCGGCAACGGCCTGCGCATCGACAATCTTCTGTACGCCGAAGCCTCTGAAGTTCAGGACCTGATCGTGTTCGAGAACAACGAGAACGGTCGCGTGCTGGCGATTGACGGCCTGGTGCAGGTCTCCATGGCGGATGAGTTCATCTATCACGAGATGGTCTCCCACGTGCCGCTCCTGTCGCACGGCGCGGTCAAGCGCGTCCTGATCGTGGGCGGCGGCGATGGCGGCGCCATGCGCGAAATGCTCAAGCACAAGGGCGTTGAATCGATCACCCTCGTGGAGATCGACCCGGACGTGATCGAGTTCTCGAAAAAATGGTTCCCGGATGTCTCCCAGGGTTCGTTTGATGACCCGCGCGTCAATGTCGTGATTGCGGACGGCTCGAAATATGTCGAGGAGACCACCGAGACATTCGACCTCATCCTGATCGACTCCTCCGATCCGGTCGGGCCGAGCGCGGTGCTGTTCACCCGTGAATTCTACACCGCTTGCGCCAAGCTGCTGAATGAGGGCGGGGTCATCGTCACCCAGTCCGGTCTCGCCGCGATCCATCCCGAGCCGGTGAAATCCACCTCTGACAGCTTCGAGTCGCTGTTCAAGCATGCCGGATTTTACCTGATCTGCGTGCCGGCGTTTTCGGGTGGTTTCATGGCGCTGGGCTTCGCGACAAATGACGGCGCGACCTTTGATCGCGACATCGAGACCATCCGCGACCGCTTCAAGGCGCTCGATATCAAGACCAAGTATTACAGCCCCGAGATCCACAAGGGCAGCTTTGCCCTGCCGCCCTATATCGCCGAGAAAATCGCGTAGGGGCGGGCATCCCGATTGAAAGGCGGCGCAGGCGACTGCGCCGCTTTTTTTTATTATTGTCACTTCCCCTCTCCCCCTTGAACAAGGGGGAGAGGCAGGGTGAGGGGGTGCGCTTCAGCGTCTCTGGCGCTTGAAGTTTTGTTCGCCGTTCACCCCTCACCTAACCTCTCCCCTCAGAGAGGGGAGAGGGACAGCTATGAGCGTGTCTTGAAACGCTCACACCTACCCCTGCGACCGTTCGTCTTTTCCACTCACAGCCTCTTGTGTGCTGGATATGCAACACCTACTTCGAAGACTGACAGGGCGGTATGGGGATGCTTCCAAGAAGGTCGCCAACCCCGCCTGTCTCGCTGAACCTCAGGAGACATGAGTATGGACTTTGAAAAATTCACCGACCGGGCCCGCACCGTGCTGCAAGGCGCGCAGGGTCTGGCGCTCAAGAACAAGAACCAGCATTTCTCGCCCGAGCACCTGCTCAAGGCGCTCTTGGATGACGACCAGAAACTGACGGTCAATCTGATCAAGGCGGCGGGCGGTCGGCCGGATGTGGCCGCTGACCTGACCGAGCGGGCTCTGACCGCGCTTCCGAAAGTGGAAAGCGCGACGGGTCAGCTGTATCTGGCGCCCAAGACGGCCGAGGTGTTCTCCACCGCTGAGGAAGCCGCCAAGAAGGCCGGCGACGAGTACATCACCGCCGAGCGCATCCTGCAGGGGCTGACCCTGGTGAAGGGCCAGAAGGCCGAGGAAATCCTCAAGCAGGCTGGCGTGACGCCGCAGGCGCTCAACACCGCGGTCAATGATTTGCGGCAGGGCCGCACCGCGGACAGCCAGTCGGCGGAAGACAGCTATGAAGCGTTGAAGAAATACGCCCGCGACCTCACTGAGGTGGCGCGCGAAGGCAAGCTCGACCCGGTCATCGGACGGGACGAGGAGATCCGCCGTGCGGTTCAGGTGCTGTCGCGCCGGACCAAGAACAATCCGGTGCTGATCGGTGAGCCGGGCGTGGGTAAAACCGCGATCGCCGAAGGTCTCGCCCTGCGTATCGTCAATGGCGACGTGCCTGAAAGTCTCAAAGGCAAACGCCTTCTGGCGCTCGATATGGGCTCTCTCATTGCTGGCGCGAAATATCGCGGCGAGTTCGAAGAGCGCCTGAAATCGGTGCTCAACGAAGTCGAGGCGGCCGGCGGCAACATCATCCTCTTCATCGACGAGATGCACACGCTCGTGGGCGCGGGCAAGACCGATGGCGCGATGGATGCGTCCAACCTTCTCAAGCCCGCCCTGGCGCGCGGTGAGCTGCACTGTGTCGGCGCGACGACGCTTGATGAATACCGCAAGCATGTGGAGAAGGACGCCGCCCTGGCGCGGCGCTTCCAGCCGGTCTTCGTGGAAGAACCGACGGTGGAGGACACCATCTCCATCCTGCGTGGTCTGAAGGAGAAATACGAAGTGCACCACGGGGTGCGCATCGCGGACGGCGCGATCGTGGCGGCGGCGACCCTGTCGAACCGCTACATCACCGACCGGTTCCTGCCTGACAAGGCGATCGACCTGATGGACGAGGCGTCGGCCCGCTTGCGCATGCAGGTGGATTCAAAGCCCGAAGAGCTCGATGAGCTCGACCGCCGGATCATCCAGCTGAAGATTGAGGCCGAAGCGCTGAAGAAGGAAGGCGACGAGGCGTCCAAGAAGCGTCTTGAAAGCCTGAACAAGGAGCTGTCCGAGCTTGAAGGCCGGTCGGCCGAGCTGACCGCCGCCTGGCGTGCAGAAAAGGACAAGCTCGCTTCCTCGACCGAGCTCAAGGAACGGCTGGATCGCCTGCGGGCGGAACTCGCCGATGCGGAACGCCGCGGTGATCTCGGCAAGGCGTCCGAGCTCAAATACGGCCAGATCCCGCAAATCGAAAAACAGCTCAAGGACGCCGAAGACGCGTCTGACGGTGCGGCCAATGACTCCGCCCTCGTCAAAGAGGTCGTGGACGAAGAGCAGATCGCAGCCGTGGTCAGCCGCTGGACCGGCGTGCCTGTCGACAAGATGCTCGAGGGCGAGCGCGAGAAGCTTCTGGCCATGGAAGAGGGCCTGCGCAAGCGGGTCGTCGGTCAGGAAGAAGCGCTTGAAGCGGTGTCTGACGCCGTGCGCCGTTCGCGTGCGGGCCTGAAAGACCCCAGCCGTCCGATCGGCTCCTTCCTGTTCCTCGGCCCCACGGGCGTGGGCAAGACCGAGCTGACGAAAGCCTTGGCGGAGTTCCTGTTTGACGACGAAACCGCGGTCACCCGCATGGATATGTCCGAATACATGGAGAAACACTCCGTCGCCCGCCTGATCGGCGCCCCTCCGGGCTATGTCGGTTATGAGGAAGGCGGCGCGCTGACCGAAAGCGTGCGGCGCCGGCCCTATCAGGTCGTGCTGTTTGACGAGGTCGAGAAAGCGCACCCGGACGTCTTCAATGTGCTCTTGCAGGTGCTTGATGACGGGCGTCTGACTGATGGTCAGGGCCGCACGGTCGACTTCCGCAACACCATCCTGATCATGACCTCGAACCTTGGGTCCGAGTTCCTGCTGGCCGGTGATGTGGAAGCGGCGCGCGAGTCTGTGATGGATGTGGTGCGCGGTGCATTCCGGCCTGAATTCCTCAACCGGATCGACGAGATCATCCTGTTCCGTCGTCTGGAAGAGCAGCATATGGGCGCGATTGTCGACATCCAGCTCAAGCGGCTTGAAAAGCTGCTGGCCGATCGCCGGATGACGCTGGAGCTCGATGAGAGCGCGCGTCAGTGGCTCGCGACCAAAGGGTATGACCCTGCTTATGGCGCGCGTCCGCTCAAGCGTGTGATCCAGAAAGAGCTGCAGGACCCGCTGGCGCGGTTGATCCTGGAGGGCAGCCTGAATGATGGCGAAACCCTCAAGGTCTCAACTGAAGGCGATGCGCTGACGGTGAACGGCAAGGCCGTGAGCCGCAACGCCCAGCCGCCCAAGGCTGCGGTCATCCAGTAAGCCTTCTGCCCGGAGGGCGGGGCTTGTGTGAAACGGGGCGGAGCCACTGGCTCCGCCCCGTTTTGCGTCAGAGGGGTAAGGTCTAGCGCGACAGAACCGCCATGCCGCCTTCGGCATAGCGCGTGCCCTTTACGGCGTCCGGCGGCGTCGCCGCTTCCAGCGCCTGGATGTCGGCCTCGCTAAGTTTGATGTCGAGCGCCCTGGCGTTCTCCTCCAGTCGTTCGATCTTGCGCGTGCCTGGAATGGGCAGAACGCCATCCTTGGACAACAGCCAGGCAAGCGCGAGCTGGGCCGGGGTGACGTCGCGCTCGGACGCCATCTGCGCGATCAGGTCCGCCAGCGCGACATTGGCCGCGAGATTGTCGCCCTGGAAGCGCGGGAAATAGGCCAGTTTGCGCAGATCGCCATCCTCAAGATCGTCCGGGCTGCGGAAAGCGCCGGCCAGAAGCCCACGTCCCAGCGGGGAATAGGCCACAAAGGCTGCGCCAATCTCATGGCAGGCTTCAAGCGTTCCGTCGGTTTCCGGGTCGCGGGTGGTCAGGGAGTATTCCGATTGCAGGGCGCTGACCGGGAAGACGGCGTGTGCGCGTTTGAGCGTGCTGGCGCTCACTTCACTCAGGCCCGCTGCCCGGATCTTGCCCGCCTTGGCGAGATCGGCGAGCGCGCCCATGGAGTCCTCGATTGGCGTCTCCCCATCCAGACGGTGCAGGTAATACAGGTCGATCACTTCGACGCCGAGGCGTTTGAGCGAGGCGTCGCAGGCCGCCTTGATGTAGTCCGGCGAGGTGTCGATGGAGCGGGCGGCGGGCTCGTTATTGCGAATGATGCCGCACTTGGTGGCGAGGGTGACGGCGTCGCGTCGGGATTTCAGAAACTGGCCGACCAGCGTCTCATTGCGGCCTTCTCCATACATGTCGGCCGTGTCGAACAGCGTCACGCCCAGCTCGACCGCCCGCTCCATCACCTTCAATGATTGGGCGTCATCGGACGAGCCATAGAACTCGCTCATGCCCATGCAGCCCAGGCCGAGCCTGGCGACAGGTGTCGACAAGCCGGTGAGAGTCAGAGTTTTCATGGTATGCCTCAAAAGCAGAAAATGAGTGGTACGGTACCGTACCGTTTACAATGGGCGTCGAGAATGAACGGTTCAAGTGCGAAGCCGGAAAAAAGCGAGACGACCTCACAAGACGAGGTGACGGCGCGTTTGCTGGACGCCGCCCAGGCCCTGTTTGTGGCGCAGGGCGTGAATGCGGTGAGCATGGAGGCCGTGGCCAAGGCGGCGCGGGCGTCCAAGCGCACGCTCTATGCGCGCTTCCCGTCCAAGGCCGATCTGGTGGGCGCGGTGGCGGCGCGGCTTTATGAAGACTTGCGCCAGCGTCTGTCTGAATTGCCTGATGATCTTGAGCTGGAAGAGTTCTTGCGCGGATTTGCAGCCGGCGTGCTTGAGGCGCTGACCCAGGAGCAGATGAAGGGTTTCCTTCGACTGGTGATCAGCGAAGCGGTCATTCAGCCTGATTTTGCGCGCGCGGTTCTGGAGGCGGGCAAGCTGCCGGCGACCCAGGTTCTGGTGTCACGTCTGGAGGCGGAAAAGGCGCGCGGCGCGCTCAACCCGGACATGGACTCTGCGCTTGCCGCCCGCCAGTTCATGGGGCTCGTGAAAGAGCCCGTATTCTGGCCGGTGATGCTGGGCGCAGAGCCCTTGCCACAGGATGTTGTCATCGCCAATGCGGTGAGCCTGTTTCTGAAAGCCTATGCCGGCTCCTAGCGGCTCAGTCGCACATGCGGCTCGCCGTTTGACGTGCGGGCGGGTGAGACGCCGTCCCGGTCCAGGGTCACGCTGACGCGCTTTCTGAACGCGGAAAAGCTGTCGAACCGCACCACGTCGACAGGCTCGTCGAAATCGAAGCTGATCTCATAGAGCGCGCCGTCGCCCAGGCGTTTGACCGACAGGATTTCGCCGGTGAAGGGCTGGCCGAGATAGGTTCCCGAGCGCTGGTCGCCAATGCGATAGGGCTCGCTCGGCCGGTTTCCGGCCCGCGCATGAAGCGTGTTCCAGTCCCGATAGCCATTTTGCCGGGCAATCAGCTCAAGCGATTCAGAATGGGTGATGAAATCGCCATCGACCTCCAGCGCAGCGCGCAGGCGTTTAGCCTGAGCTTTCAGCTCGGCGAGATCGGGCAAAGTGAGGGTCGTCATGGTGTGCGCCTTTCATAAAGGCGGCCAAAATCGGCGGGGTCCGCATTGCCGCCGCGCCGCCAGAAAGCTGCACGACTGACAGACAAGATATGGAAGACTTCACCAGGGACAGTTGTCCTGCGGACGGCGAGCGCTTCCGGCTCGCAGTGCAAATAGGCGCAGCGCAGCGGAAAATCAAGCGCTGACAGGGCAGGGTGGTTTGACGGGTGCATTGGGCCATCCGCCGGAGAAATCGATCACAGCACCCGTCAGAAACCGGCTTTTGGCGATCGCCAGAAAGCCGATCAGCTCCTCGAACTCTTCAGGTTCGGCAAGCCGGCCTGCCGGTACAACATCCTGAATATAGGTGCGGCCTTCTTCCGTGCCCTCGTACAGGGCGGTTGGATAATAGGCGTCACTGCCAAAAAAATTCGGCGCAATAGCGTTCAGGGTGATCTGGTGCTGAGCAAGGTCGGCGGCCAGCGAACGCACCAGCGCATTGGCGGCGGACCGTGCGGCGTCGGGAAAGGCCCCGCCCGGATGCGGTACGCGCATGCGGTTGCAGGTCACCATCACAATGTTAGCCCCGCCCTGGGTCTTGAGCTGTGGCAGCGCCGCCTGGATCAGGCGGAAGGGGGCTTCGACCAGCTTGGCGTAATTGAGCTGAAGCGCTTCGATCGGCGCCTCCTCGGGTGCATAGGAGGGGGCGGGCGCAAAGTCATTACTGACAATGACAGGCAGGCTGTCGCATTCATTGGTGATGGTTGTGATGATGCGCTCTGGATCGGCCTCGATGATCGGGCGGATATGGCCGCGCCCGGCCTGGAACTTGGCCCAGACTGCTTCATCCTCGAACTGGCGGTCTTGCGCATAGACGGTGAAGCCGGCCTTCCACAAAGCCTGAACGGCGGCCGGTCCGGTATAGCCGGTCGCATTCGTCACCAAAGCAGCCTGAATCGTCATTTTGCGCATTCCCCCATGTGCTGCGCATGCGTTAACCTTAAAAAAAGCATGACCGCGATTGCACGCCAAGGTGAAAACAGCGCCGTGTAGGGTTTGCAGACACTGTTGCGTTGGTCGAATGGGGGAAGATCTGATGCCGTCTGCAACGCCATCTCCGGGCACGCCGTTATATTCAGACATTCTGGCCCGTGATGACCGCACGCCGTTCAACTCGGTTTTCGACTGGGAAGCGCAGGGCATGGCCCATCCTGTCCTCGTGAAGGGAGAGGGGCCCGGCATCATTCTGATGCATGAATTGCCGGGCTTTGTGCCCGAGTTCTGGCGTCTGGCGAACTGGCTGGTCGCTGCGGGTTTCCGGGTCTATGCGCCCGCACTTTACGATCATGCCGGCACGCCGCTGGAAGAGCTGGTCGAGGTTCATGGCAAGGTGGGCGGCATGGCCCGCGCTTGTGTCAGCCGGGAAATCCACCTGTTCACCCGATCGGGGGGCTCACCCGTTTCAGACTGGCTTCGCACCCTCGCCCGGGAGGTTCATGAAGAGTGCGGAGGTCCGGGCGTTGGTGCGGTCGGTCTGTGCCTGACGGGCAATTTCGCCTGGTCTGTAGCCGTGGATCCCAGCGTCATTGCAGCGGTCGCCGGCGAACCGGCCCTGCCGTTCAACGCGGCGGGCTCCATCCATCTCGATCCGGATGAGGCCCAGGCCCTGTCCCGGCGTGAGAACCTTGAGGTCATGGCCTTGCGCTTTGACGGCGATCCATCCTGCAAGGCGGCGCGTTTCGCCGCGTTACAGGATTTGCTGGGGGATCGGCTGGAAGCCCGGGTTCTGCCCGATGAGGCCAAGAACCCTGACGGCAATCCGTTCCCGCATGCGGTGCTGACCAAGGATCTGATCGCTGAAAACGGCCAGCCCACGCTGGAAGCGGCGCGGGATGTTCTGGCCTTTCTCAGTTATCGTTTGCAGACAGCGGCCTGATCGATCAGGCGTCGCCGGCGTTGTCCGCGGTCAGGATGGCGTCCTCTGAATCGCGGGTTTCAAGCGCAGGCGGTGCATTGTCACGCAGCTCGATCAGGGCGTCGCGGGCCGTCATGAAATCATCCAGCTCGCCCGCTTCAAGACGGCGACCGGTCGGCAGATCCAGACTCATCGGGTTGGTGGGATTGCCGTTCAGGTGCACTTCATAGTGAAGGTGCGGGCCGGTGGAGCGCCCGGTCGTGCCCACATAGGCGATAACCTGGCCTTGCTGAACGCGCGTTCCTGAGCGCACGCCGCTGGCGAAGCCCTGAAGGTGAGCGTAGGCGGTCTGGTAGCCGTTGGCGTGGCGGATCCGGACATAATTACCGAAGGAGCCAAAGCGGTTGGCGCGCTCGACAATGCCGGCCCCCGCAGCCATGACCGGCGTGCCGCGCGGCGCGGCGAAGTCGGTGCCGTTGTGCGGGCGGTTCCGGTTCAGGACCGGGTGAAAGCGCATGCCGAAGGAAGAGGAGATGCGGGCGCCGTTGATCGGCATGCGCATCAGGAGGCGCTGTGCGCTCTCGCCTTCGCCGGTGTAGTAACCGACTTCGCCATCTTCCATTTCATAGCGGAAGTATTCCAGCGGATCGCCGCGACCATCAAAGACCACATAGAGGATATTGCCGGTGCGCACGGTTTCGCCACGGCTGTTCACAAAGCGCTCGAAGACCACGTCGAACGGGTCGCCTGGCTGAACGGTGCGGAAGTCGACAGCGAAACCGAGAATATTGGCCAGCTCGAAGACGACGCGGTCGGTCGCGCCCAGCTCAATCGCGGACAGATACAGGCTCGAGCTGACCTCGCCGGTCACGCGAACGACTTCGCGGCGCAGGCTGGCGGTGGCTTCACGGGCATGGAACTGGCCCTGGCCGTCACGCGATACCGTGAGCGTGCGCTCCTGGTCCGGGCGGAAAGAGAAGCCTGCAAGACGGGTGGTGGACACCGAGGAGTCCGAATCGAAGGCGTGCTGGATCTCGTATGGCGCAGGGGTCTCGAAATACAGGGTCAGGTCCTGTCCGGCGCGCAGCAGGCGCGCGGAATACAGCGGGTCGAGCGCATTGATGGCGCGGGCGGCGTCCACACGATCCGCGCCGGCGTCTGACAGGACGCTGGCGAAGGTCTGTCCGCGCTGCACCGTCACATCGACGCTGTGAACTTCAGGACGTTTGTTCGGATTGGTGAACAGGGCGTGCTCGGTCATCGCCGTGGTCTGGGGCGCATCGAGCGCTTCCAGCGGCGACAGGACAGCGGCTTCAGTCTCCTCCAGCGGGGCGTCGACGGCTTCGTCCATCATCTCCGTCTGGGCTTGAGCCATCAGTCGCGGGTCGCTCTGGTCACGGCTGATCAGAAAGCCGACCGTCAGCAGCAGGGCTGCGCCGACCGCGATAAAAAAGACCAAAGAGCGTGAACGCCGGGCGTCGGCCAAGTGCACATCAAATCCGGACATGTACGCAGATCATCCCTCATTGCTCCCCACCAGCTGGGGAATGCTAGCGCGCCTGAAACGCATCTGGAAGTGCCGTTTACTGCAATCTTCGTTCCAGTCCGGCGGGGCGCCCGGCGTAAAACCGGGCTAAGGGTTACCCATATGTTTCGATCTAGGATGCATCGCTTAACAGGATGCAAAGATGCTGCGTGGTTTTTCAACCCGTGTGGCTTCAGGGAAGGTGTTGTCCATGAAAGGTATTTTGATTGCGATCCTTGTGATGGGCGCGCTTCTGGCGGCATCGGTCTGGGTGTCAGTCTCCGTGTGGACGAGCATGGATGGCGGCGAGATCGCCTTTTCCATGAGCTGGCATGGCTGGCTCGCGCTGACACTGGGCGTGGTTCTGACCACGGCGCTGGGCATTGGTCTGATGGCGCTGGTGTTCCATTCCAGTCGCAGCGGTCATGACGATCTGGATGACGACGCCTGATTTTGGCGCAGCCCGTTAACCCTTTTCCAGTCGAGAATCGTATTAAGCATACTCTTCATGAGCACAGAGACCGCACCCACCGCCGCCGAACTCGCAGCCCTGCTGTCCTCCCGCGTCTGTCATGACATTGCGGGACCGACCAGCGCCATGGGCGCGGCCCTGTCCGTTCTGGACGATGATAGCGCACAGGATATGCGTGATGACGCCATTGCGCTGCTGCGCACCGGCGCCAAGCAGATCCGGGCCAAGCTCGAATATGCGCGCGTGTGCTTTGGCGCAGCGGGATCGCGCGGGGGTGAAGTGGCCCTGTCTGAAATCAAGTCTCTCGCTGAGCCTATGTTTGAGGATTCCCGGCCTGATCTGGTCTGGCCTTCGGAAGGCGGCGCCATCAGCAAGACGGCGGCGCGCGTGCTGTTGAACCTGATCTGGATCGGTGTGGACAGCCTGCCGCGCGGCGGCGAAGTTGTTATCGAGGCGAGCGCCAGCGCGGATGGTGGTGCGCGGCTTCGCGTCGCAGCCAAGGGTGTGCGCCTGCGTCTGGACGAAGCCTATCAGAAAGCCATTCGCGGCGAACGCCCCGAGGATGGTTATGACGGCCGCTCCGTGCAGCCTTACTATGCCGGGTTGATCGCGCGTGAGAGCGGCGGCCGGGCGGAAGCGCGACTGGATGGCGACCGGGTTGAGCTGGCCGCTCTGATTGGTCCTGAAGGCAGCCAAATAAAGGCCGCTGAATAATCCCTTACATCTTTTGACAGAATGCGCAGGTTCCCAACCTTGCGTTAACTCTGCCCGTGACAGTCTTGGTGACAAAGCCGCTTTGTAACACCGGGGCTGACCATGGATGAATTGATCGGCGAGTTCCTCGCAGAGACGTCGGAGAGCCTCGACGTCATTGACGTTGAGCTTGTTAAGTTTGAAGCGGATCCGACGGATCGCGCCACGCTGGATAACATTTTCCGGCTTCTTCATACGATTAAGGGGACTTGCGGGTTCCTCGGCCTGGAGCGGCTGGAAGCGATCGCCCATGCGGGTGAAACGCTTCTGGGCAAGTTCCGGGATGGCGACATGGTCGCGGACTCCAATGCGGTGACCGTGGTTCTCAAATCCCTCGACCGGATCAAGGAAATCACCAATGGTCTCGAGCAGACCGGGGTGGAGCCGTCAGGCGATGACCGCGATCTGATTGACCGTCTGGAATCCCTGTCCATGGGCAAGGGCGACCCGGAAGCGGGCGCTGCGCCTGCTGCTGCGGCTCCTGCGCCCGAGCCTGAAGTGATCCCCGAGCCGGAACCCGAGCCCGAGCCTGAGCCCGTTGTTGAGGCCTCGACCGGGTACGACGCGGATCTGGGACGCGAGCTGCGCCCCGGCGAAGTGTCCCTCGCGGACCTGGAAGCGGCGTTCCTGTCCACGCCTGGTCCTGAATTCGAAGCGGAGGCGGAAGCTGAAGCGGCGCAGGATCATGACGCGGATCAGGACGATGATCACGACATGGACCATGTCCACGCCGAAGCGCCGGTGAAAGCCGAAGCGGCTCCTGCGGCGGCATCAGCGCCCAAGGCGGCGAAGGCCCCCGCCAATGATGATGGCGGCCAGCAACAGGCTCATCGTTCCCAGGCGACCATCCGCGTGAACGTGGATACGCTTGAAAACCTGATGACCACGGTGTCCGAGCTGGTGCTGGCGCGGAACCAGCTGCACCAGATCGTTCGCGATTCCGATGACTCTGCGCTGAAAACCCCGCTGCAACGTCTGTCTTCCGTGACGGCGGAGCTGCAGGACGGCGTGATGAAGACGCGCATGCAGCCGGTCGGCGACGCCTGGCGCAAGCTGCCGCGTATCGTGCGCGATGTCAGTCAGGAACTGGGCAAGAAGATCCGCCTGGTTCAGGACGGTGAAGACACCGAACTGGACCGTCAGGTTCTGGAGCTGATCCGCGATCCGCTCACCCATATGATCCGCAACTCTTGCGATCACGGTCTTGAGACGCCTGAAGAGCGCGTCGCGGCCGGCAAGAGCGAAATGGGCACCGTGAAACTGTCCGCCTATCACGAAGGCGGCGCCATCATCATGAAGATCATTGATGACGGCCGGGGCCTGAACGCCGAGAAGATCCGCGCCAAGGTTGTTGAGAAAGGCCTCGCAACCGAAGCCGAGCTTGAGAATATGAGCGAAGCGCAGATTCAGCGCTTTATCTTCGCGCCGGGCTTCTCGACGGCGGCGGCGGTCACCAACCTGTCCGGCCGTGGCGTCGGCATGGACGTGGTGCGCACCAATATCGAACAGATTGGCGGTTCCATCGAACTGTTCTCCGAACAGGGCAAAGGCACCACCTTCACCATCAAGATCCCGCTGACGCTGGCGATCGTCTCCGCTCTGATCGTCAAATCGGGCGACGACCGCTTCGCAGCGCCGCAATTGTCGGTGCGTGAGCTGGTGCGTGTGGGCGCTGGCTCCTCGATTGCGGTCGAGACGCTGAACGGCGCCAACATGATCCGCCTGCGCGATCGTTTGCTGCCGGTGATCGCGCTGAGCGAAGTGCTCAATACGGCGGATCATACCTCGGCGGACGATATGACCGGCTATGTGATCGTGCTGGAAGCCGCGGGCCGCAAGATCGGCCTTGTGGTGGACGACGTGCTCGACACCGAGGAAATCGTGGTCAAGCCGCTGTCGGGTCCGCTTCGCGGCATCAATGTCTTCTCCGGCGCGACCATTCTGGGCGACGGTTCGGTGATCATGATCCTCGATCCCAACGGTCTGGCGCAGGAAACCTCCTCCGCCGAGGACGAGGACAAGAGCGATGCCGCAGCCGACGAGGCCGCCGAAGCGCATGGCGCAAACGGCCGTCAGCGGCTTCTGCTGGTCCGCGCCGGGGGCGAAGAGCCCAAGGCGGTTCCGGTCAGCCTCATCACACGTCTGGAAGATTTCGAAGCCAATACCATCGAACAGACCGACGGACGTTACGTGGTCCAGTATCGCGGGCGTCTGCTGCCTCTGGCGCATGCCGGCGGCATGGATCACTTCCCGTCCGAAGGCCGCCAGCCGGTTCTGGTGTTCGCCGAGGATGGCCGTTCTGCGGGCGTCGCGGTGGACGAGATCCTCGACGTGGTGGAAGAGCGACTGGATCTGGAAATGGGATCGGATCGCCCCGGTGTGATCGGCTCCGCCATCATCAAGGGCAAGGCGACCGAAGTGCTCGATATCGCCTGGCACATGCAACGCGCCTGGAATGGCGCGCCGCAACGCAAGGGCAAGTCCGGCACGGGCCGCAATGCGGTGCTGCTGGTCGAGGCGGACGCCTTCTCCCGGCGCATGCTGGCCCCGCTTCTGGCGGCGGCGGGCTATGACGTCACGGTGGCGGGCGGTCTGCATGAAGCCCGCGATGCCGCGACCATGGGCGCGGAATACGATGTGCTCGTCGGCGACCCGGCTGCACTCGCGCGTCTTCAGGAAGAAGGTGTTTACACCAATGTGCCTAGACTGGGCGTCGGTGAGCACGATTACACCCAGTCGACCGAGGGCTTTGTCGCCATCATGCCGGCCGGGGATCGCGGCGGCCTGATTGCGGCGCTGGACCAAGCCGCACGCAGCGCGGCCTAGAGGAGAGCAGGCATGTCTGTTGAAGATAGCTTCGAATACGTCACGGTCCGCATCGGCGACCAGCTGTTTGGCGTCGAAGTTAAGCAGATCCGGGAAGTCTTCTCGCCGCAGGACGTCACGTCCGTCCCGCGCGCGCCAGGAGAAATCGCCGGCCTGTTGAACCTGCGCGGCCGCATCGTGACTGCGGTTGACGCCCGTCATCGGCTGGGGCTGCCGCCCCGCGCGCCGGACGCCAATGTCATGGCGCTCGGCCTTGAAGAAGGCACTGAATTGTTCGGGGTCCTCGTGGACCAGGTGGGCGAAGTCATGCGCCTGAAATCCGATACGCTTGAACCGACACCGGCCCATCTGGATCCGAAATGGCGCGCATTGCTCAAGGGCGTGCATCGTCTGGAGAAGGATCTGTTGGCGGTGTTGGACATCCGCGCCCTGATCGCCTGGCAAGGCGGTCTTGCGGCTTAATTTTGGAGCATGGCTATGAAGACCTGCCTTGTTGTGGATGACAGCCGGGTTATCCGGAAAGTCGCCCGTAAAATCGTTGAAGATCTGGGGTTCGCCTGTGAAGAAGCGGCGGACGGTCAGCAGGCGCTGGACTATTGCAAGAAGAACATGCCCGAGGCTGTGCTTCTGGACTGGAACATGCCGGTCATGAATGGCCTCGACTTCCTGATCAAGCTGCGTGAAGAGCCCGATGGGAAGAAGCCGGTCGTGGTGTTCTGCACCACCGAGAACGATATGGCCCACATCACCCAGGCGCTGCGCGCCGGTGCGGACGAGTATGTCATGAAGCCGTTTGACGGTGACATCATCGAGTCAAAATTCGCCGAAACCGGCCTCGTCTAGATCGGAAGAATGACGTGAGCGCATCTCCTTCACCTGCGGGTCGATCCGGACTGCCCAGCGTGCTGATCATCGACGACAGCGCCGTCGTGCGCGGTCTGGTCTCACGCTGGATCGAGGCCGATTCCCGCCTGCAGGTGGCCGCCACCTGTTCAGACGGCGAAGTCGGGGTGCGCAAGGCGGCCGAGCTTCAGCCGGATGTTGTGGTGCTCGATATCGAGATGCCGCGCATGGATGGCCTGACCGCCCTGCCGCAAATTCTCAAGGCCTGCCCCAAGGCCAAGGTCGTGATGGCGTCCACGCTGACCCTGAAGGGTGGCGAGATCACCATGCGCGCCCTGGCGCTGGGCGCTGCGGACTACGCGCCCAAACCTGAAGCGGGGCGTGTGGCCGGGGCTGAGGCCTACCGCAAGGAATTGCTCGACAAGCTGGTAGCGCTGAGCCCGCGCCCGGCGGGGATTGCACCGCGCCCGGCTGCGGTCAAACCGGCCATGCCGCGCCCGGTTTCGCCGGCGCGCCGTCCTAGCCTGATCGCCATCGGGTCTTCTACGGGCGGCCCCCAGGCGCTGCGCGACGTGATTGGCGCGTTGCCGCGCGACACCAATGTGCCGATCGTCATCACCCAGCACATGCCCAAGCTGTTCACCGCCATTCTGGCTGAACACCTGAGCAAGCTCGGCCTGCCGGCGGCGGAAGCCAAGGAAGGCGAGCCGCTGCGGCCCGGGCGCATCTATCTGGCGCCGGGCGATTTCCACATGACCCTGCGGTCCGCCAATGGCGTGATCACGACCCATCTGGACCAGTCCGCCCCTGTGAATTTCTGCCGCCCTGCCGTGGACCCGCTGTTCAACAGCTGCGCCAAGGTGGCTGGCAATGGCGTGCTGGCGGTCGTTCTGACCGGCATGGGTCATGATGGCCGTGACGGCGCGCGCACCGTTCGTGAGGCTGGCGGTCAGGTGATCGCCCAGGACCAGGCGTCCTCCGTCGTCTGGGGCATGCCCGGCGCTGTCGCCGAGGCGGGCCTCGCAGATCAAATTCTAAGCCTTAAAGACATTGGGCCGGAACTGACCCGGCGCCTGAAAGGACCGCTATGAGCGCTCTTCCTTCAAACAAGTTCGACTTTCTCTGTCAGGATGTTCGCAAGCGTTCGGGCCTGGTTCTGGGCCAGGAGAAGGCTTACCTGATCGACAGCCGTCTGGGGCCGCTGGCCCGCAAGGAAGGGTTTGCGTCCGTTGAAGCTCTGATCGACGCGATGATGCGCGGCGATCATCGCATCTGTGTGGCCGCCAGCGAGGCGCTCGCCACCCATGAGACGTTCTTCTTCCGCGACAAGACGCCGTTTGATCTGTTCGAGAATGTCATTGCGCCGTCCCTGAAGACGTCGCGCATGGGGCGTCAGCTCAAGATCTGGTGCGCCGCAGCCTCTTCGGGGCAAGAGCCGTATTCGCTCGGCATGCTGCTGGATGAAATTCCCGGCCTGAACGCCGACATTCTGGCGACCGATATGAGCGCGCCGGTTCTGGAGAAGGCCAAGGCGGGCATCTACACCCAGTTCGAGGTCCAGCGTGGTCTGCCGATCCAGCGTCTGGTGAAGCATTTCGATCAGGTGGGCGACAGCTGGCGGATCAAGCCTCAGCTTCGTCAGAAGGTCCGTTTTGAACAGGCGAACCTGCTCGATGATTTCGGGCGTTTCGGGAAGATGGATGTCATCTTCTGCCGCAACGTGCTGATCTATTTCGATATTCAGACCAAGGCCAAGATTCTGGACCGTCTGGCGTCACAATTGGCCGATGACGGCTTCCTGCTGCTGGGCGCCGCGGAAACGGTGGTGGGCCTGACCGACAGCCTGCGCCCGGTCAGCGGTCATCGCGGCCTGTACGCCAAGCCGGCCATGGCGGCGAAACTGGCCTCTGCGGCCTGATCCGGTTTTACCAGCGGGCGTGAAGGCCGAAGCCGAGGAAGTGCTCGTCTTCTTCCCAGTCCTCACGCCCCAGGTGAAACTCCCGTTTTTCCCGGACATAGCCGAAGCTCGCATGGGCGCGATCTGAGAGTTTCAACGCGACGCCCACATGGGTGTCGCCGATCACTGTTTCTGACGAGAACGGGGCTACGGTGAATTCTCTCAGGTTGCCTGGGGAAAGCGCATAGCTTTCCCGGCCTGCGCCGCCGACAATCCACCATTGCGGGTCTGAACTGCCGGTGTCAGGCGTGACGCGGACCTGAACGCCCAGTGCGGTCGCAGACCAGCCATCGCCGGATTCCGCCTCCGCGCGCGGGGAAACCGCGAAGCCTTCCATGGCGATGTTGGGCGCGGTCTCGCGAAGAGCGAGGGTCTGGACCGGAGGTGAGACGTCACGGGCCAGAATCGCCGCAGCGACCCGCCGCGATGTCTCTGATATCCGCAAGTCTTGATAGAAATCGGGGTTTCGAAGGTGTGCGGGGTTCACGCGCGGCGTCGGCAAGTCCCGGCCCGTCAGCGACGGGCTGAGATCATGCTGCGGGCTTTCTGACGCCGCACCCGGTGCAAAGGCGGAAAACAGTCCGGCGCCGGCGATCAATGCGGCCAGACTTAGCTCCAGTATGCGACGCCCCGTCATATCCCCCCCGAGATTCTGTTCTTTGGCGGGGATTCATACTCTGTAAAGGATCTCGATCAAGCCGAAACTCTCCTGTCAGGCGCTGCTGCGCCTGTTCGGAAAGAGAAGGGGAGTGGCGAACGCCTATTGAGCGCGGCGGCGCACCTGGCTTGCAATCTCGTCCATTTGCGCTTGCTCGGCCGCCTTGAGCGCATCCTGGATGCGCGACAGGCGGCGCTCTTCGAGCAGCTCATACTTCTTGAGATCGGCGAAAGCCGCTTCCAGCCGACCGCGAAGTTCGTCAGCCTGCGCATCCACCTCGCTCAGGGAGGTGCGCAGCTTGTCCTTGCGCTGGATCACCGAGCGGGCATAGCTGCCATAGGCGAGATAGCCGTCGCGGTTTTCCTCGGCGATCGCCTGCTCTTCAGGAACGCTTTCCTCGAGCCGGTCGATCTGATCGTTGATCGAGGCGCGCGCGCGTTCGATCTCGGCCATCTGTTTTTGAAGTTCTTCAACCTTGAACCGGGCCAGCCGGATCAGCGGTGCGTGTGAACGTGTCGCCATGTCTTATCCCTATCCATCACCCAAAATCCCGGCCAGGTGTGCGAAACTCTCTCCAATGGATGAGGTCTCGTCTTTTCCCTGTCCCAGGAATGCTTCCAGCGGTTCATTGACCGCAATCGCCCGGTCCACCTCCGGGTTCGATCCGCTGGAATAGGCTCCCAGTCGGATCAGCTCCTCCATGTCCGCATAGGCGGCGAGGAGTTTTCGAGCTTCACGCGCGAGCGGCGCCTCTTCGGGCGCATAGACTTCGGGCGCGGAGCGAGAAATCGATTTCAGAACGTCGATCGCAGGGAAACGCCCGCGCTCGGCGATCGAACGGCTCATCACGATATGGCCGTCCAGAATACCGCGGACGGCGTCCGCGATAGGTTCGTTATGGTCATCGCCATCCACCAGAACGGTGAACAGGCCGGTGATCGTACCCGTGCCTTGCGGTCCCGGGCCGGCGCGCTCCAGTAATGCGGGCAGCTCGGCGAAGACCGACGGCGTATAGCCGCGCGTGGTCGGCGGCTCGCCAGCGGCAAGGCCGATCTCGCGCTGGGCGAGGGCGAAGCGGGTGATCGAATCCATCAGGCACAGGACGTTCAGGCCCTGATCGCGGAAATATTCCGCCGTCGCCATGGTGGTGTAGCAGGCCCGGCGCCGCGCCAGAGCGGGGGCGTCCGAGGTTTCGGTGATCACGACAGAGCGTGCGCGGCCTTCCGGGCCCAGCACGTCCTCGACAAATTCGCGAGCCTCACGTCCCCGTTCGCCGATCAGGCCGATGACGATGACATCGGCTTCTGAGCCGCGCGCCAGCATGGACAGAAGCACGGATTTGCCCACGCCAGAGCCGGCGAAGACGCCCAGACGCTGACCCAGCCGCATCGGGGTGAAGACATTCATGGCGCGGACGCCCAGATCCAGGCGCTCGCCCAGACGCTGGCGGCTATGCGCGCTCGGCGGACGGCCCTTGAGGGCGTATTCCACATCCCCTTCAGGCAGGAAGCCCATGGAATCCTGAGGGCGGCAGAAGCTGTCCATCACCCGGCCCAGCCAGGCCTTGTGCGGGCGGATGGCGTCTCCGCGCGGATCGAGCGTCGCGATCGCGCCGGGGCGGACCCCGGTCAGATCGTCATAGGCCATCATCAGGGCGGTCTCGCCCCTGAAGCCGACAACTTCGAAACTGGCTTTGACAGGACCGTCGAGATGAGCGCGTGCGCCAAGGGTCAGCGCCATCGCTGGCCCTTCCGCCTCGACCAGAAGGCCGTTGACCGCTGACACGCGGCCTTTGAACGTTCGGGTCTCCAGATTGGAGATCCGGTCGATCAGGCTATCCACCGCTCTTCTCGCGTTGTTGCGCAGGGCTTTTGCCCGCTTGGAACCCTTGTTTAACCCAAACGCGGTTTCAGCCGCGTAAACGTCGCTGCACGTTCTTCAGTTTATGACGACCACAATAAACTTCCGTAAGCCGGTTTTCTTTTGAGTGCGAATGGCTATGTTCCCCTTCGGCTCGACGGGCTGCAGCCGCCTGACAGCGTGCTCACGCGCCCGGATCCGAGCCTCCGCGCCAGCAAGGGGTGGCCTTCGAACGAAGGTCCAGGGCGCGTCGAGGAACTGAAATCCGGTTTCTCACCTAGATTCACATCGCTGGCGCAAGCGCCGCCGCCGAGTATTCGACGACGAGGGAGCCTTATGTCGCTCAACGCCCAATCTGTGCGCATCGCTGGATCGCGCCCGAAGAAAAAAGCCATTTCGCGTCAAAACAAAGATAATCTGTACGGCCAGATCGAAGAGAGCAAATTTAACCGCTATGTGGTTCACGATCTGCCGCGCTATCGCAAATATCTCGATGAGGGCGGCGCCGAGATCTATTCGGCTGAAGAGCTGGATGAGCTGGAAGCGGCAGGGGTCTCCAATCGCCTGCCGCCGCGCGCCACGGGCTATTATCTCGATCTCGCCAAGCGCTCAGAGGCTGTCAAAAACCTGATCAAGGCGCGTCCTGAAGAGATGGAAGACCTCTCGGGCGAGGCCGATCCGTCAAACCAGCTCCGCTACAGCCCCATTCCGGGCCTGTTGCACAAATACGAGCTGTGCCTTGTGTATGTGGTGCGCACCTGTTCGAGCTGGTGCCGCTATTGCTACCGCTCCGATTTCCTGACCGGCAAGACGGGCAAGGACACCGCCTCCATCCATGAGGTGAAGGACTATATCGAGACCCATAACGCCAAGGTCGAACGCGGCGAGATCACCCATAAGCCCAAAGTGCGTGAAGTGCTGCTGTCGGGCGGTGATCCGATGGTGCTGTCGAACCGCAACCTGTTTGACTATCTCAATGGCCTGGCCGAGGCGGGCGTCGAGGTGATCCGCATCGGCACCAAGGAGATGGCGTTCTATCCCGAGCGCTTTGACGACAATTTCTTCCGCATGCTCGACCTCTTTCATGAGGTGCATCCGCAAGTGCTGGTGGCCTTCATGGTTCACTTCACCCACCCCGACGAGTTCCTGCGTCTGGATGCGCAGGGCGAGTATGTGCGCGATGAGCGCGGTCGTCCGCTGCGCAACCCGCTGGTTGAACAGGCTGCGACCCGTCTGCGCGCGCGTCCTTTCGTGACGCTGGAAAACCAGACGCCGATCATTGACGGGGTCAATGATGATGCGGACGCCCTGCGCCTGATGCAGCAGGAGCTCAAGCGGATGGGCGTGAACAATCACTATTACTTCCAGTGCCGGGAGATCGAGGGCTTCCGCGCCTTCGCCGTGCCGGTGGAAAAAGCCTGGAAGCTGCACGCCGAGAGCCAGCATGGCCTGTCAGGCATCGAGCGCTCTCGTTTCGCCCTGTCCACAGAGGCGGGCAAGATGGAGATGGTCTCGGTCATCGACGGCGACGAGCGTCTGCGGTCTCTGGGCGGGGAGCTGGGCGAGGCCCTGGCGGACGGGCTGGTCGTCTTCCGTCTGCACCGCACGCCCTATTCAGATCGTCAAAGCGACATTGTCATCGCGCGTCGTAATCCCGAGGCCTTGTGGATCAGCGGCTATGAGGATCGCATCCTGTATGATGGCCGTGTGCAGGGTTCGGATGACAAATGGGCGCCGGTTCTGGCCGCGCTTGCCCCGGCGCTGTTGCAGGCAGCGGAGTAGGTTCTGAGGGGCTGAAATCAGGCCCTGAAAACCGCTGCATTTTTCGGAGTTTTCCACGGCTTTGAAAGGCCCCTGCCGGTGAGTCGGCGGGGGCTTTTTTAAGATTCGTGAATTTTTTCAGGCGAAACCAAGCTCATGATTAATATAGCCTTTAATTCGTGATTCGTGCCGCAGGACTCGATTCTGCCGCGGGAGTCAAACAGTCGTTAACTTCCCATAAGGGTTTCTCGCCTCTCATAGCGAATAAGGTTAACGGTTGTGACGTCGCGCGGAGGTGGTGATTCGTGCGTCGGCCATGGGAGGGAACCGATGCGGGTTCTGCTGATCGAAGACGATCGCGCTACAGCGCAGGGTATCGAGCTGATGTTGAAGTCAGAGGGCTTCAACACGTATGTGACGGACCTGGGCGAAGAGGGTGTCGATCTCGGCAAACTCTATGACTACGACATCATTCTTCTGGATCTGAATCTTCCGGACATGCCCGGTTTTGACGTGCTCAAAACCCTGCGCGTGGCCAAGGTCGATACGCCGATCCTGATCCTCTCGGGCAATGCCGACATCGATAACAAGGTGCGCGGTCTGGGCTCGGGCGCTGACGACTACATGACCAAGCCCTTCCACAAGGAAGAGCTGATCGCACGTATCCACGCCGTGGTGCGCCGCTCAAAAGGTCACTCCCAGTCGATCATCAAGACGGGCGATATCGCTGTGAACCTCGACGCCAAGACCGTCGAAGTGAATGGCCAGCGCGTGCATCTGACCGGCAAGGAATATCAGATGCTGGAACTGCTTTCCCTGCGCAAGGGCACGACCCTGACCAAGGAAATGTTCCTCAACCATCTTTATGGCGGCATGGACGAGCCGGAGCTGAAGATCATCGACGTCTTCATCTGCAAGCTGCGCAAGAAGCTCGCTTCGGCCACCGCTGGCGATCACCACATCGAAACGGTCTGGGGTCGTGGGTATGTGCTGCGTGACCCGTCTGACGAGATCAGCGCCGCCAGCGCCTGATCCCGCGACACCTGCAAGATCAGAACCCCCGGAGCTCTGCTCCGGGGGTTTTTCTTTGTGCGAACACGCGCGTGCAGTGCAGCAGGTTTAGCGTCTGCCATCTTGTCTGCGCTGGCTCAGATAAAAGCATATTTTCATTACGCTTGACGATTGATGCATTCGCATATGCAGCACAAAACGAGCGCGCTGCGATATAAATTCTGATGCGGTGCACAATTGGTTATATTGGCATCTTATCAAGTCTGTACTTGCGTAGTCTGCATTGGCTTCACTAACCTGTCCTGGAACGCCTGATCAGAAACTGCGGCAACCAAGCTGCGAGGCGTCGGGGGAGAAGCAATGAAGAAATCCATCAAGTCCGTTGCGCTGGGCGCAACCGCGCTTGCGGCTGGCCTGACAGGACTGGCGCACGCTCAACAGCCGGATGTCATCACCGTGACCGCCCAGAAGCGCGAGCAGACGCTTCAGGAAGTGCCGATCGCGGTGTCCGTCGTTCAGGCCGAGACCATCCAGAACGCACAGATCATTGACGCGATTGATCTGCAATCGGTTGTGCCGGCCCTGCGGGTGAGCCAGCTGGAGCGCAGCTCGAACACGACCTTCATTATTCGCGGCCAGGGCAATGGCGCGAACAATCCGGGCATTGAACCGTCTGTTGCGGTCTATATCGACGGCGTGTTCCGTCCGCGCGCCGGTTCGGTCCTGTCTGACCTGATGGGGATCGAGCGGGTCGAGGTCCTGCGGGGGCCGCAATCCACCCTGTTCGGTAAGAACGCTACCGCCGGCGTGGTCAGCATCATTACCGAAAGCCCGTCCTTTGAATGGGAAGGCACGGGTGAGGTCACGTTCGGCAATTTTGGCGCAAACATTCTCAAGGGCTCCATTTCCGGGCCTTTGAACGAGAATGTGGCGTTTTCCCTGTCGGGCAGCATGAACCAGCGTGACGGGTATTACGAGAACAGCGGCCCGGGCGGTGATTTCAACGATCGCGACCGCTACGCCATTCGCGGCCAGCTCCTGATGCTGCCGTCAGACAATCTCGAGCTGCGGATCATCGCTGACTATGACGAGATCGATGAACAGTGCTGCGGCACCGATCGCGTTACGGACGGCGCGGCAGGACCCGCCATTCGCGGCCTGCTGGGAGGGCAGACCTCGCAGGGCGACTTCGCCTACCGCATCGCGACCGACCTGCCCAACCGCAACCAGATCGAAAATTCCGGGGTCTCTCTGCAGGCCGATTGGCAGCTGAATGACAATCTGACCCTGAGCTCGATCACGGCGCTGCGCCAGTACAATGACTTTGTCGACTATGAGGGCGATTTCACCGACCTCGATATCCTGGGCGAGAACATTCGCGGTCTGGACGTCGACACCTTCACCCAGGAATTCCGCCTGACCGGCGATTGGGGCAACCGGGCCTTCTTCCTGCTCGGCGCGTTCTATTCCGATGAGGACATGACGGTGGAGGATGCGCGCATCTATGGCGCGGACTCCCGCGCCTATGTGGACATCCTCACCGGCGGCGCTCTGGCGATGTTTGAAGCGCCGCTCGGCTTTGCGCCGGGCACCTTCTACGCCGAAGGCGGCGGCACGCGGTTCACGGCCGAACAGACCGACGAGCAGTTCCAGATTTTCGGTCAGGTGGACTTCAATCTGACCGAGCGCCTGATCCTGACGGCGGGCCTGGCCTATTTTGAAACCAACAAGAGCGTGGACTTCACCAATGTCATCCGGACGAACCCGTTCTCGGACCTGAACTTTGTCCAGCTTGGTCTGGGCAGTTTCCTGCAGAGCGCAGGGGTGAACCCCAATGATCCGACGCAAGTGGGGGCGTTTGCCGCTTCCCAGCCGGCGATTTTCAACGCCTTCGTCAACGCGTCGAGCACGTTCAACTCGGTGGCCCTGAGCAATGGCGGCGTGCTGGTGAATGGCGTCGTGGTGGATCCGCAAACGGGCCTGCCGCTGGCCAACCCGCTGCTGGACTTCTTCCAGCTGGGTCTGCAGCCGCTGGGCGCGCTGACCCCGTTCCCGAACTCGGTGGAAGACGGCACGACCAACGATTCAGATTGGCCCTACACCTTGCGTCTGGCCTATGACGCCACGGACCGCACCAATGTGTATGTCTCGTATGCGCGGGGGTTCAAGGCCTCGTCCTGGAACCTGACGCCGGACACCCGTCCCAACACGGCGGACGTCGCCGCGCTGCGCGCGGCGGGTGAGCTGGCTGCGGACAACGCGCTGGGCTTGCCCACGGTCGTGAATACGGCGGAAGCGCTCGGGGTGGCAGGCAACCAGCGCTTCGCGCGTCCGGAAATCACCACCACCCTCGAAGTCGGTTTCAAGACCCGCTTCTCCTGGGGCTCGCTGGATGTGGCGCTGTTTGATCAGACCATCGAGGACTTCCAGTCCTCCATCTTCCAGGGCGCTGGATTCGCGGTGGTCAATGCCGGTGAGCAAACCAGCCGGGGTCTGGAGTTTGACAGCACGATCAACCCGCCCGCCATTCCGGGTCTGACCCTGACTTTGTCGGGCATCTGGATGCAGGCCGAGTATGACAGCTATCCCGGTGCGCCGGTGGTCACCGGCAGCCCCGCGGACCTTGCGGACGGCGTCGCCAACGGCGTGGGTGATCTCAGCGGCGCTGACGTCGCGGGCATTCCCGAGTTCGCCGGTTCCTTCGGCATTCAGTACCGTCGCGATTTCAATGGCGGCGAAGCCTTTGTGCGGGCCGACTACCAGTACGAATCCGAGGTCGAGCTGCTCAACAACCTGCCTGACGACATCACCCGGTCCGTCAGCACCATCAATGCGTCCCTGGGCGTGAACCTCGACAATGGCCTCGAAGCCTTGTTGTGGGCGCGCAATCTCAATGAGGACGAGTATTACACTTCGGGCTTCCCGACGACGCTGCAAGCGGGCTCCTTCTCCGCTTATCCAAACCAGCCTCGGACCTATGGGATCACGCTGCGCAAACAGTTCTAGGATCCTGTGAGGAACCCGTATCTCCCCCCGCCGGGCAACCGGCGGGGGTTTTTTATGGCGTATCGCGCTACCTTTTCAGCTGGCTCATCATATGTGCAAACCGGCCTGTGTCTGGGCGCTGGTCTGACGGCGAGTCCTGGCGCATTTTGGTGGGAGCTTTGCGGTGGCGGTACACACGGATCATGACCCAAGAGAGTGACACGATTGAAGACAAGCAGGCGCAGTCGCGCTTTCGCCCGTTCATCCTCTGGGCGTTGTTCCTGGGCTTGTGCGCCATCCTGGTCGCGGGGGTCGCCGGCTGGCTTGACCCGGTAGAGCGCGCGCTGAGTGATGAGCGGCTGAGCTTTTCGACCGGGGATTTCACCATCACGGCCTACATGGTCGCGCGGGTCATTGTGGTGCTCGCGCTCGTGTACTGGATGGCCGCTGTGGTCGCCGGGGTGCTCGACACCCGCATCCGCCACGCCAAGGCCTTCAAATCGGGCACGCGGTCGCTGATCGCCCAGATTGTCCGCATCGCCATCTACATCATCGCCGGCCTGATCACGCTGGATGTGGTGGGGCTCGACCTGACCGCGCTGACCGTGTTCGGGGGCGCGCTGGGAATTGGCCTGGGCTTTGGCTTGCAGAAGATCGCCTCGAACTTCATTTCCGGCATCATCCTGATGGTCGAACGTTCGGTGGAGGAGGATGACCTTGTGGAGCTGGCCGATGGCACGACCGGCTTCGTGCGTCGCACCAGCGCCCGCTATGTCCTCCTGGAGACCTTTGACGGCAAGGACATCCTGATCCCGAACGAGGAGCTGATCACCGGCCGGGTCATCAACTGGACCCTGACCAATTCGCGCGGCCGGGTCGAAATCAAGGTGGGCGTCGCCTATGGCTCTGACCTGCATCTGGCGCAATCCCTGATGCTGGACGCGGCCAAGGCTCATCCGTTGTGTATCGAGGATCCGGCGCCGGTTTGTGTCCTGCGCACCTTTGGCGACAGCGCGATCGATTTCACCCTCTGGTTCTGGGTGGCGGACGTCACAAAGGGGCGCATGGGACCGCAAAGCGAGGTCATGTTCGCCATTGTCGATCTGTTCGAGAAACACGGCGTGCGCATTCCATTCCCGCAGCGTGATCTGCACATCATGCCCGGCGCGACGAACGCGATAGAGCCGGAGGCCCGCTCATGACCCCGACGCCCATTCACGCCTTTGACATTCTTCAGGACGGCGCTGCCCGTCCGGTGACCGATCTTGGAACCGCCAAGGGGCCGGATGTGGTCTATCGCTGGGTGCACCTGGAGCGCGAGGCCGAGGGCGTGAGCGACTGGATCGAGGCGCAGGCCGACGCCGTCGTCGCCAGTGCGCTGATCCGGGAGGACACCCGTCCCCGGTTGGCGGATCATAGAGACGGCGCGATCGTGATCATGCGCGGGGTGAACCTCAACCCGAATTCGGACCCCGAAGACATGGTCTCCATCCGCCTCTGGGTGACAGATACGCTCGTGATCTCCACGCGCATGCGCCGGCTGATGGCGGTCGCCGAGATTGCCGAGGGGTTCAGGGCCGGGCAGGGCCCCGCCACGCCCTCTGATCTCATCTGTGCGCTGGCGCAGGGACTGACCGCGCGGATGGAGCCGGTTCTGGATGAACTGGTGGACGAGATCGACGATCTGGAAGAGCGCAGCGTTGACCAGCCGTCGGGACTGCGGGGACAGCTGGCGGATGTGCGGCGCACGACCATCGCGCTGCGCCGGTATCTGGCGCCGCAGCGTGATGTTCTGGCTCGTCTGTCTCACGAGGATATCGGGCCTTTGCGCAATCCGGCGGTCCGGGTCAGCCTGCGAGAGGTGGCCGATCAGCTGACACGGCTGGTGGAAGAGCTCGATATGGTGCGCGACCGCAGCTCGATCCTGAATGACCAGATTGTCGATGCCCGGGCCGAGGAGATGAACTCGGCCATGTTGCTGCTTTCAGTCGTGGCCGCGGTATTCCTGCCGCTGGGCTTCCTGACGGGCCTTCTGGGCATCAATGTGGGCGGATTGCCCGGCGCGAACTGGCCTTACGCCTTCGCCTTTGTCTGCGTGATGTGCCTGGGGGTGGCGGGTGGTCTGATCTGGTGGTTCAGGAAAAAGGGCTGGCTCTGACGCCAGCCCTTCTGATCCTTATTCCGCCGGAACCAGCCGCAGGACCGATCCTTCGAAGTCATCTGTCAGCGCATAGATCGCGCCATCCGGAGCCGTGCGCACATCGCGGAAGCGCTGGCCGAGGTCTTCCAGCAACGGTTCGACGCTGATCACCCGGTCGCCATCGATTTCCAGACGTTCAATCTTGCTGCCAGCAAGGGCGGAGACGAACAGATCACCCTGCCAGTGTTCGAAGCGGTCGCCAGTGTAGAACGTCATGCCGGAGGGGGCGATGGAGGGGTTCCAGTACCAGATCGGCTGGGCCAGACCCTCGCGTTCGCGCTCTTCGGTGATGATGGTGCCATCGTAATTGATGCCATAGGTGATCTCGGGCCAGCCATAATTTGTCCCGGCCTGAAGAATATTGATCTCGTCGCCGCCACGCGGCCCATGTTCCATTTCCCAGATCGAGCCGGTGGCCGGGTTGCGGGCGATGCCCTGGGCGTTGCGGTGGCCATAGGTGAAAACGCCTGGCGCGCCGTTTTCGATCACCGGATTGTCGGACGGGATGGAGCCGTCGAGATTGAGGCGCACCACGGCGCCCAGATGGTTTTCCGGGTTCTGGGATTCTTCGGAATAGCGCGCGCCTTCCCCGAGCGTCAGGAACAGCGTGCCATCGGGATTGAACAGGATGCGTCCGCCAAAGTGGAAGCCGCCCGCCTTCTCGAAATTGACGCGGAAGATGTCCTCGACATTATCGAGCGCGGTCAGGTCTGCGCTCAGCGTGGCGCGGGCGAGGGCGGTGTTGTTGGCCTCCGCCGTGCCTTCGGCATAGCTGAAATAGATCGTGCGGCTGTCAGCAAAATCGGGCGCCAGCGCCACATCGAGCAAACCGCCCTGGCGCTCGATCAGGATATCCTCGGGCAGGCCGGAGACAGGCGTCTCGCGCAGGCCGTCCGCATCAATGACGCGCAAGCGGCCTTCGCGTTCTGTGACCAGCATTTCACCAGACGGCAGGAAGGCGATGGACCAGGGAAATTCCAGCCCGCCCGCCACGGTTTCGACAATGAAGTCGGCCTGTTCGCTCTCAACGACGTCTTGAGCAAAGGCGGCTGAGGACAGGGCCAGAAGGCTCAGGCTGGCGAGGGCGGTGGTGCGGATCATAAGTGTCTCCCCGGTTATGGCTTGCCGGGAAGATAGGTGATCACTCGCGGAATGGAACCGTTAAAGCCTAGGCGCTCAGCCGTTGCGGCGCCTTGAGGAAGGCTTCGCCCATACGCTGGACCCGACGGGTCAGGACCGGCTCCGCCGCAGCCGTGTGCGCCCAGCGGCGACGCAGTTTCAGCGGCGCATGCGACAGCGGTCCGGGCAGGATGCGGGCAAGGGATTCCGCGCTGTCCCAGGCGAGCAAATTGGCCATGGCGGCGCTGGGCTTCATGGCCCGTCCGCCCGACAACGTCACTTCATAATCGGTGTAGGCCGTCTTGTAGGCGTAGTCCCCGCCGCCAAGATCGATGCGGTTGATGCGCATATTGGGTGCGGCCTCGATGATGCCTTGCAGCAGCAGATGGCCGGGCGAGACGGCGCTGAAGGCCGGGTCATAGGCGGGCATCCAGGAGTGATAGACATCACCGGACACAATGCCCATCTCCACCGCCGCCAGCCGGTCGCCGAGATAGAGCGAGGCGACGAGGCCGCGGAACGGGCCGAAGCTGCGCGCGGCGCAATTGCGGATGACGTTATCCACCCAAGCGATGTCGAACAGGTCCAACAGGCCCGTATCGCGATATTGCTGGCTCTTCCACGCGCGCAGGGTTTCAAAGCGGTCGCCCAGCGGATCGCCGAACACCACGCGGATCGGGCCGAACTCGCGCTCGGCCTTGCGCTGACGCTGGCGCAGCTTCTTGAAATGCTTGTGCTGGGTCGCTTCCTTGCGTGCCATCCAGCTGTCGAGCCCTTCGCTGAGATCGATGATGGAGGAGCGGGTCTGTGCGCGGGTTTTGCCCAACGGCTGACCCATCCAGTTGTCATAAACCAGCACATCCGCGCCCATGGCGCTCAGCAGGTCTTTCTCGTCCACCTTGAAGCCCGGGCGGGCCGCAAAACCCTGATAGTCCGACAGGGGCGCGCCAACCGGGCGGGCAATGCCCCCCTGCGGGGCGTGATAGGCGAAATATCCAATGGGGGCGCTGTTTTCCTCGGCGATGATGACGCGCACATCATGGCGCTGGGCGTCCACCATCTGGGCAAACTCGGGCAGCAGATACGGGCTGACCAGACGGCCGTCATGGCGCGCCAGATCGCGCCACAGATCCAGATCCCGGACGCCGAGTGCCGACAAAGGCGTATCAAACAGGCGCATATTCATCCCCCGAAAGTCGTCTTTCAGGTGAAAATGCAAGGCGCGCGCCGAACGGGACTCATGTATGGTCCCGTTTCGTTCTGGTCTGAGTCCGAGGAAAGCCATGGATCCCGTTTCACTTGCTCTGATCGCGCTCGGCGGCGCCTGTCTCATTCTGGGCGGGGTGAGCGTGGTGCTTCTGCGCAAGGCGTGGGGGGAAGCCGATACGCTTCGAGCCCGTCTGGGCGAGATGCAGACGGAGCTGTCGGAGGCGCAGCTTGAATTGCGTGAAGCGCAGACGGAGGCGCGCCGCGTGGATGAGCTGAAGGCGGAACTCGCCAGCGAACGCGCCATGCGCGACGCGGCGGAAAAGGCGCTGGCCGAGGCGCGCACTACCGCCAACCGGGTCGAGGGTCTGGAAGAGCAGCTGGAAGCGACCCGTCAGGCGGAAAATCGCGCCTCATCGGAATTGCGCGCGCTGCGTGAACGGCTGGAAGAGCGCGAAGAGGCGGTGAAAGCCGAGCGCGAGCGCCTGACGGCGCTGAGCCAGGAGATGCAGGACCGCTTCAAGACGCTTGCGGGCGAGGCGCTGGACGTGTCGTCGAAGAAGCTGCTCGAACAGGCCCAGCAGAGTTTCAAGGCTCAGCATGAGCAAGCCCAGGGCGGGGTGAAGACGCTGGTCGATCCGATCCGCGAGCGGCTCGATAAATTCCGCGAGCAGGTGGAGAAGATGGAGCAGGATCGCGCCCGCAATTCCGGCGCGATCGCCGAGCAGATCACCAAGCTCAGCCAGGGCCTGAATGACCAGCACAAGGAAACCGCCAAGCTGGTGAACGCGCTGCAGCGCAAATCCACCACCCGTGGCCAATGGGGCGAGCGCACGGTCGAGAACATTCTCGAACTGGCGGGCCTGACCAAGAATATCGATTACGACGCCCAGCATCAGACCCGCGATACGGACGGGGCGGCGCTGCGACCCGACTTCGTGATCAAGCTGCCCGGCGGCGGGCGCTTTGTGGTGGACTCAAAAGTGGCGCTGACCGCCTATCTCGATGCGGTGGAAGCCGAGGACGAGGCGACGCGCCGCGACGCCCTGCGTCGTCACGCCCAGCAGGTGAAGACCCACGTCAAACAGCTGGCGAAGAAGGAATACGCCGCCAGCGTGGATGGCGCGATCGACTTTGTGGCGCTGTTCATCCCCGGCGAGAGCTTCTATTCCGCTGCCATCGAGGAAGATCCGGCCCTGTTTGACGACGCCATCAAGGCGAATGTGATCATCACCACGCCTGCAACCCTGCTCGCCCTCGCCAAGGCTGTCGCCTACGGTTTCCGTCAGGAGAAGCTGGAGCAGAACGCCCAGAAGGTCGCGGCGCTGGGCGACGAGCTGTTCACGCGCCTGAACACATTCTCGGATCACCTTGGCCGGGTCGGGGCGGGCCTGAAGTCCGCAACCGCCAATTACAACAAGGCAGTAGGTTCATTTGACAGCCGGGTGCTGCCCAAGGCGCGCGATATGGCCCAGCTCAATGGCCAGATGAAGCAGATCGAATCCCCCGCCCAGGTCGATGAAGCCCCCCGGCTTCTGACCGGGCCGGACGAAGAGAAGGCCTAGCCTTCGCTGTCGTCCTCCGCCGATGGCTCGCCGCCCTCGATGAGATACCAGGGCGTCTCGCCATAGTCATAGGGCGGCAGGGCAAACAGGGTGCGGAAGGCGTCCAGCGCTGCAGGGTGAAGGATGGTCGAGTGCGTCTCGGTGGCTGACCGGTCCACATAGAACCAGTCCAGCGTTTGCGGGGCGTTCTGGCGCAGGGCGTAAACGAGCTGATCCAGACCGTTCTGCATGGTCCCGCCTTCATTGGCCATGGTCAGATAGAGCCGGCGCGGAGCATCATCCTGTGCGGTCAGAAGCGTGCTTGCGGCCTTGCCGGCGGCCTGATCATCCCACCAGAGCGACGGGCTGACGGCGATATAGTCGGTAAAGCTCGCCGGCGCGTGCAGGAACGTATCCGTCACAAACAGCCCCGCCAGAGATTCCCCGATCAGGGTGCGGCGATCCGAAGCCGGATATCGCGCCTCGACAAAGGGGATCACCTCCTCGGTGAGGAAGGCGAGAAACGCTTCCGAGCCGCCTTGCTCCTCAAACTGGGTCTGGTAGCGCGGATCGTCTGCGGGCCGGGTCAGCTCGAACAGGCGGTTCTTCGTCTGGACGCCGACCAGCATGAAGGGTTCGTACTGCCAGCTCAGCGCGCCCAGCTGGGCCAGACCGGCCATGTGCTGGAAGTCCTGCTCAAGGCCGCCATCGATCAGGTAGACAACATTGATCGGCTGTTCGAGCTCATCAAGGAAGGGCGGAACCCAGATATTCACTTCGCGCTCGTCCCCCAGGCTCGGTGCGTCCAGAACAAAGCTCTCACCTGTGATGATCGGGTTTTGAGAGACAGGGGCGGGGGCTTGCGCCAGAGCTGTTTGCGCAATGCCAAGCGCCAGTATGGCGGCGATCCAGACTGATTTCATCGTGTTTCCCCTGCGAATGACGGGGACAGCCTAGCGTGTCAGGGGATGCGCGCCAGCGTATTCGCATACCGCGACAGCCGCGTGGAAAACTTGAACGAAACGCTTTGCGCGATTACCTACTCAGTATGGCTATTCGAGAGATACTCACCGTTCCCGATCCGCGTCTGAAGCTGGTGTCCAAGCCGGTCGATGGTGTGGATGATGCGCTTCGCGCCCTGATGGATGACATGGTCGAGACCATGTACGCCGCCGACGGCATTGGCCTGGCGGCCATCCAGATCGGTGTGGACAAGCGCGTCATCGTCATGGACCTGTCGGACGAGCGCAATGATCCGCGCTATTACGTCAATCCGGTGATCACCCCGCTGACCGAAGACCTCAAACCCTATCAGGAGGGCTGCCTGTCCGTGCCTGACGTGTTTGACAGCGTCGAGCGGCCCAAAAAGGTCAAGGTCGAGTATCTCGACTATGAGGGCGAGACGCGCGAGGAGATCGCCGAGGATCTGTTCGCGGTCTGCATCCAGCACGAGATGGATCACCTCGAGGGCGTGGTCTTCATCGATTATCTGTCCCGCCTGAAGCGCGACCGTGCGGTCAAGAAAGTCCAGAAGCTGGTCAAACAGCGCGGCGCCCCGACGGAGGCGGCAGAATAATGACGCTTCGCACCCTTTTGCTGGGCGCGCCGCTGGCGCTGGTCGCCTGCACGCCCGCTGCACAGCCCGAACCGGATCTGTTTGAGCGTTTGAGCGCCTATTGCGGTCAGGCCTTTGAAGGCCGTGTCACCTCTGACGACCCGCGAGATGAGGCGTTCGCGTCCGAGCGCCTTGTCATGCATGTGCGTGAGTGCGGCGAGACACAGATGCGCGTGCCCTTCCATGTGGGCGAGGATCGTTCGCGGACCTGGGTGATTTCGCGCCTGCCCGAAGGCGGGCTGCGCCTCAAGCATGATCACCGCCACGAAGATGGCTCTGAAGACGTGCTGACCTGGTATGGCGGCGACACGGAAGGCGCAGCGGGCCCCGTCCGTGCAGACTTCCCCGCCGATGCAGAAAGCCAGGCCCTGTTCGAGCGTGAGAACATTCCCGTCTCAATGGAGAATGTCTGGTCGATCACGCTGACAGACGACAGCTTCACCTATGCACTTGATCGTCCGAACCGGCATTTCGCGGTCGAGTTTGATTTGACCCAACCGGTCGATACCCCGCCTGCGCCCTGGGGTGCGGAGTAGGGGTTACTCCACCAGCTCGAACCCGTCCGGATACGCCACCAGCGACAGATAGAGCCCGTCCGGCGGGGCCACGGGGCCGCAGCGTTTGCGGTCAGCGGCGTCGAGCGCGCTCTTGAAGTCGTCCGGCGTCCATTTGCCCAGTCCCACTTCCACCAGTGAGCCGACAATCGAGCGCACTTGCCGGTGCAGGAAGCTGATGGCCTCCACCGTCACATGGATTTCCTCGCCCGAGCGGAAGACCGCGATCTGGTCGAGCGACTTGATCGGGCTGTCGGCCTGACACTGGGAATCTCGGAACGTCGTGAAATCATGCGTGCCGACCAGATGCTGGGCGGCGGCGTGCATCGCGTCCACATCAAGCGGCTGATAGACGCGCCAGACCTGTCCGCGGGTCAGGGTCAAAGGCGCGCGCCTTGCGTGCAGGCGGTAGATATAGCCGCGCCGGTGCGCCTTGAAACGCGCGTGGAAGTCATCGCTGACGCGCACCGCCTCGACCACCGCAATGGGGTGGGGTTTGAGGTGGTGATTGATGGCGTCGCGCACCTTGTCGGCGGGCAGATCCTTCTCAAGGTCCACATGGGCGACCTGACCGAGCGCATGCACGCCGGAATCGGTCCGTCCTGCGCCATAGACCTCGCGCGGGCCGCCATCGAGTTTTGAAGCGGCGACCTCCAGCGCGCCCTGCACAGAGGGGCCATTGTCCTGTCTCTGCCAGCCCACAAACGGGCCGCCATCATATTCGATGGTGAGCTTGTAGCGCGGCATGACTAGGCCAGCACCGTGCCCATGGGCACGTCCACGCCGTTGAGGAACGCCTTGGCGTCCATCACGCCCTTGCCTTCGCGCTGAAGGCGGATCAGGCGCACGGCGCCGCGACCGCAAGCGATCAGCAGCTTGTCATCGAGCGCCTCGCCCGGCTCGCCTTCGCCTTTTTCAGGCTGGGCGAAATGGACCTTCACGCGGATGGGCTTGTCGCCCGGCAATTCGAAATATGCGCCGGGGAAGGGGGAGAGGCCGCGAATGTGATCGGCGACTTCGCCCGCGGGTTTCGACCAGTCGATGCGCGCTTCCTCGCGGGTGATCTTTCTGGCGTAGGTGACGCCCTCCTCGCTTTGCGGCACAGCGTTGAGCGAACCACGCTCCAGCGCGGCAAGGGTGCGGGGCCACAGCAAAGCGCCCGTGCTCATCAGCCGGTCATGCAGGCTGGCGGAGGTGTCGGTCTCGGAGATCGGGACAACTTCGCTCATCAGGACGGGGCCCGTATCCAGACCGGCCTCCATCTGCATGATCTGGACACCCGTCATCTCGTCGCCCGCCATGATGGCGCGCTGGATGGGCGCGGCGCCGCGCCAGCGCGGCAGCAGCGAAGCGTGCAGGTTCAGGCACCCGAGGCGCGGCGCGTCGAGCGCTTGCTGGGGCAGGATCTGGCCATAGGCGACGACACAGGCCGCGTCGAGCTCCAAGCTTTCAAACTGCGCGATGACGTCAGGGTCGCGGAAGCTCTCGGGTGTGTACACGGTGAGCCCGAACTGCTCGGCCAGCTGATGGACCGGGGTTTTCACCTTGGCCTGACCGCGTCCGCGCGGGCGCTCGGGCTGGGTGTAGACCGCAACCACCTCATGACCCGCGCCGACAATCTCGGCGAGCGAGGCGGCGGCGAAGTCAGGGGTTCCCATGAAGGCGAGGCGCAAAGTCATCTCAGGTTCACTCCGAAACGGGCAGTCTGGCCGCGAAGTCCTAGGGGCGGGCCGGGGCGGTGTGATACGCTTTTGGAAACCGTCTGACCACACCGGAGCCTGATATCATGCGCGCACTTCTCGTCACGATCCTGTCCGTTCTGGCGCTTGCCGCCTGCACTACTGACGGCGACCCTGCGCCGGGACCAGGCGAGCCGGATAATAGCTGGCGCGTTGTGGGGCTGGGTGAAGCCTGCGGCGGCATGGCCGGGATCATGTGCGAAGGCGAACAGACGGGCGCCGCCTATTGCTCCTACGCCCCGACGGCCCAGTGCGGCGCGGCGGACCAGATGGGAACCTGCACGGCGCGCCCGCAAATGTGTACGCGGGAGTATCGCCCGGTCTGCGGCTGTGACGGCCAGACCTATGGCAATTCGTGCACCGCGGCCGCGGCTGGCGTCAGCGTGGTTAGCGCCGGGGCGTGTGTCGCGGGGCGCTAGGCGGGGGCTATCGTCCGGATATGACAGGCCTGTGGCGGGTTCTGCGGGGATTTCCCGGTTCCTGCCCTTGCCGGATACGGCTACATAGCCGGTCTCTTTGAAGGGGGGACGGCATGGCGCGATTGTCAGGCAAGCAGGCATTGGTCACAGGCGCGGCGCGCGGCATTGGCGCGGCGATCGCCGAACTGTTCGTGCGCGAAGGGGCAGAGGTGCTTCTGACCGATATTGATGGCGCGGGCGTTGAGGCGCTGGCCGCCAAACTCGGCGCGCACGCGCATGCCCGGACGCTGGATGTCAGCGACGAGGCGGCCTGGACGGCCACCGCTGAATGGGTCGAGCAGAGCTGGGGCGGGCTGGATGTGCTGGTCAACAATGCCGGCATTACCGGCTTCGCCCAGGCGCCGGGACTGCATGATCCTGAACATGTCTCACTGGAGGCCTGGCGCACCGTGCATCGGGTCAATACCGATGGCGTCATGCTGGGCTGCCAATGGGCGATCCGCCTGATGAAGGCGCGTCAGAGCGCTTCCATCATCAATCTGTCCTCGCGCTCGGGCGTGGTGGGCATTCCCGCTGCAGCGGCCTATGCCGCGTCCAAGGCGGCAGTGCTCAACCATACCCGCACCGTGGCGCTCTATTGCGCGCAACAAGGCTATGCCATCCGCTGTAACGCCATCCTGCCCGCCGCGGTTCTGACCCCAATGTGGGAGGATATGCTGGGCGAGGGTGAAGCGCGCGACAACGCGGTCGCCGACGTGGAGGCGGGCATTCCCATGGGCCGGTTCGGACGTTCCGAAGAAGTGGCCGAAACCGCGCTGTTTCTGGCTTCGGATGCGTCGAGCTATATGACCGGCACGGATCTGCATCTCGATGGCGGCATCCTTGCGGGGGCTGCATCCTCGCCGAGACGGGCTGAGGACTAGAAACTGAAACCCCGGCCAAGCGCAGCGCCGAGTCGGGGCCTCGTGCAGGATAGGGCGCTTTACGCGGCGGGAGGTCCCGGGTCTTCGCGATGCTCGCCCGGGAATTCAGACCCTGCGCTACTGCGCGCGCCAGACCACTTCGCCATCCACCACGGTCATCACCGGGCGGGCGTCAGCCAGCTCGCTGTCGGGCACGGTCATCAGATCGCGGTCAAAGACGGAGAAGTCCGCCAGCTTGCCCACTTCGATCGTGCCCAGCTCATCCTCGCGGAAGGTGGCGTAGGCAGGCCAGATGGTGAAGAGCTTGAGCGCGGTCTCCCGGTCGAGCGCTTGTTCGAGATGCCAGTGCTCGTCGGCAAAGCCATTGAGATCGCGGCGCACTGCGGCGGCGTAGAATTCGATCCGCGCCTCGCCGCGCTCCACCGGGGCGTCAGAGCCGCCCGCGATGATCGCGCCGCTTTCGATCAGCGAGCGCCAGGCATAGGCGCCCTCCAGCCGGTGAAGGCCGATCCGGCTGGCGGCGAAGTGCAGATCGCCAATGGCATGGCTAGGTTGCATGGAGGCGATGACATCCATTTCGCCAAAGCGGGAAATGTCGTCGGGGTGCAGGATCTGGGCGTGTTCGACGCGCCAGCGCGGTTCGGCCACGGCGCGCTCGCTGGCGGGAACAGCGTCAAAGCTGTCGCTCATCCAGTCGAGCACATTGCGATTGCCCGCATCACCAATGGCGTGGATGGCGAGCTGCACGCCGTCTTCCAGCGCACGCTGCATCATCGCCTCGGCGCGCGCTTCCTCGGACAGGAACAGGCCGCTCGTGTCCGGCGCGTCCTCATAGGGCTCCAGAAGCGCCGCGCCGCGTGAGCCGAGCGCGCCATCCATGTAGAATTTCACGCCGCGCGCGATGACCCGGCCATCCGCGTCCATGCGAGGGGCGCGGCTGGCGACCGCGTCATAATCCTCGGGATTGGCGTAGACCGAGATGCGGATCGGAAGCGCGCCGTCCTCGGCAAGCCCTTCCATGATGTCCACATCGGCATAGGCCACGCTCATATCGTGTACGCTGGTCCAGCCCTGGGACGCCATCACCTCCGCGCCTAGCCGGTACAGGGTCTGACGTTCTTCTTGTGTCGGCTGCCCGGCCAGCGCCGCAAAGGGCGCCATGGCGGCGTCAATGATCATGCCATTGGGCTGGCCGGTTTCGTCTTTCAGGATCGCCCCGCCTTCAGGATCCGGCGTGTCGGCGGTGATCTGTGCAGCGGCCAGCGCGGCGGTGTTGGCGACCAGGGCGTGACCGTCCGCGCGCACCAGAATGACAGGGCGCTCGGCCTCCACCTCATCCAGATCCGCGGCGGTGGGGAAGCGGCCCTCGGGCCAATGGGTCTCGATCCAGCCGCGTCCGGAAATGATCGAGGCGCTCTCATCGGCCGCCGCTTCGGCCACCCGCGCCTTGAGGTCCTCGATCGAGGCTGTGCCTTCAAGGTTCAGGGAGCGCTCACGCTCTCCCACGCCGAGGATATGGGCATGCGCATCGGTAAAGCCGGGGAAGAGGGCGGCGCCGCCAAGGTCCACGGTCCGGGTGGTCTCGCCGATATAGGCTTCGCCGTCAGCTGCGCTGCCCACAAAGACGATGCGCCCGTCATCCACCGCAATCAGCTCGGCGGTGGGTTGGGCGTCCACGCCGGTATAGATCGGACCGCCGGTGAAGACGGCGTCTGCGGTCATGTCGCCCGCTGAGGGATTGACGGCTTGCGGATCGTAGCAGCCTGAAAGCGCGATGGCGCAAACGCCAAGCGACAAGATGGTCAGCGACGCTGAACGGATCATGAGGGTCCTCCCCGATATGCTTGGGAGGAATCTAGCGCGCTGTGATGCTCAGGTCACGGAGAGGATGAGGCGGTCAATGATCATCGGGATGCCCGCCGCGACAATCGCCATGACAGGCGGCAGGGCCATGGAGCCGTGCGCGACGCGCCAGTGCACGAACAGACGTAGCATGCCGTAGAGCGACATGGCCTGGCTGATCGCGCCCGGATCAGCAAGCCCGGCGGGATAGAGCGCCAGCAGGAGCGCCTGGACATGGACCAGCACGAACACCGTCCAGTTATGCACCACCAGCCAGCTGGCGAAGCGGTCCTTGAGCCCCATCACCATCACGACGCCCGCTGCGACGACCGGGAAGAGCAGCCAGAACCGCGCCCAGCTGATCACCGCGTCCAGCAGGGTGAACCGCATCTCGCTGCTATAGGCGGCGGCGTTCTCGGCGTAGAAATAATTCACGCCATAGATCAGGAAAGCGAAGGCCGGCAGGGCCAGAATGACGCCCGAGAACGAGCGCGCCACACCCTCTGCGCTGACATCGAAATGCTTGCGCCAGTCCTTTTTGAACATCAGCAGCGCAAAGACGCCGACAACGCCGGAGCGCATGTCCTGAAGAGCCTGTCTCATCATGCGAAAGTCTTGAAATACCTCTGCAACACGTCGGCATAGATGGCCGCAAGGCGGGTCACGTCGCTGACCGGCACGCGCTCATCAACCTGGTGCATGGTTTCACCCACAAGGCCGAACTCGGCCACAGGACAGTAATCCTTGATGAAGCGGGCGTCAGACGTGCCGCCGCCCGTGGTCAGCGCCGGGTCATGGCCGGTCTGCTCTTTCACTGCGGCGCGCAGCAGATCGGTGAACGGGCCGGTCTCGGTCAGAAAGGCGTCGCCGGTGACGGTCAGGTCCAGGTCGAAATCGCCGAAAAAACCCTGCTCGGCGGCGATGGCCTGCTCGCGCAGCCATTGCTTCAGGCCGTCTCCGGTGTGGGCGGTGTTGAAGCGGATATTGAACTTCGCCGTCGCCTTCGCCGGGATCACGTTATGGGGCGCATTGCCCACATCGATCGTGGTCACTTCAAGATTGGAGGGCTGGAAGTGCGGCGCGCCCTCATCGAGCGTATGCGCCGTGATCCGGTTGAGAAAGTCGATCAGCACCGGGATCGGGTTCTCGGCCTTTTCGGGATAGGCCACATGACCCTGCTGACCCGTCACCGTCACCACGCCATTGAGCGAACCGCGTCGGCCCACCTTGATGGTGTCGCCCAGATGGTGCGGGTTGGTCGGCTCGCCGACCAGGCAATGGTCAAAGCGCTCGCCCTTGTCCGTGACGGCCTTGAGCAGCTTTTTCGTGCCATTGATGGCGGGGCCTTCCTCGTCGCCCGTAATCAGGAAGGCGATGGAGCCGGCAGGCTCGCCCGACGCCTGAAGGTGTCGCGCGACAGCGGCGACCATGGCGGCGATGGCGCCTTTCATGTCTGACGCGCCGCGCCCCCACAAGACATCGTCGGCGATCTCGGCCTCAAACGGCCCGCGGCTCCAGGCGGCTTCGTCGCCGGGCGGCACCACATCGGTATGACCGGCAAAGCAAAAGACCGGCGCGGCCTTGCCCAGCCGGGCGTAGAGATTGTCCACCTCTTCAAACCGGAAGCGCGTGCAGACAAAGCCCAGAGCTTCCAGCGCCTCGGACAGCACGTCGAGCGCGCCAGCGTCGGCAGGCGTCACCGACGGCGCCTGGATCAGGCGTCGGGCGAGGGGGATCGGATCGGTGAGAGCAGACAGATCAAGCATGGCGCAGATTTAGGGCGTTTTCGCCTCTGGCGCCATGCCTGACTATCGTCCGCGCGTCTTAGTCGCGCAGCAGGGCGTTGATGGAGGTCTTGGCGCGGGTCTGGGCGTCGACGCGTTTGACGATGACGGCGCAATAGAGCCCCGGCTTGCCCGCTTCGCCCGGCAGATTGCCCGGCACCACGACGGAATAGGGCGGGACTTCGCCGCGGAAGATCTCGCCGGTTTCACGATCCACGATCTTGGTGGAGCCGCTGAGATACACGCCCATGGCCAGCACGGCGCCTTCACGGACGATCACGCCTTCAGCCACTTCAGCGCGGGCGCCGATGAAGCAATTGTCTTCGATGATCACCGGATTGGCCTGCAGCGGCTCGAGCACGCCGCCGATCCCGGCGCCGCCGGAAATGTGCACATTCTTGCCGATCTGGGCGCAGGAGCCGACGGTGGCCCAGGTGTCCACCATCGTGCCTTCATCCACATAGGCGCCGATATTGACGTAGGACGGCATCAGCACCACGCCCTTGCCGATGAAGGCGCCCCGGCGCACGGCGGCGGGCGGCACGGCGCGGAAGCCGGCGGCCTCGAACTCGTCCGCGTCCCAGCCTTCAAACTTGGAGGCGACCTTGTCCCACCACGGGCCGTGATCAGCGCCGCCGGGGATGATGCGGTTGGGGTTCAGGCGGAAGGACAGAAGGACCGCCTTCTTCAGCCATTCATGCACGATCCACTGACCGGACTCATCCTTGCTGGCGACGCGGGCTTCGCCGCTATCGAGAAGGTTCAGGGCGGCGGCGACAGCGTCGCGCACATCCCCCTCGGTCTGGGTGGTCAGCTGGTCACGGGTGTCCCAGGCGGCGTCGATGACGGATTTCAGAGCATCACGGTTCATGGCGTCGTCTTCTTCTTGTCTGCGGCGGCGTGCCAGTCGCCCAGGAAGGTGCGCAGGCAGTCCACGGCGTAATGGATGTGGGGAGGATGTACCAAGGGTTCGGGCTTTGCGCCATCGGCGAGCGCTTCGACCGGCGGATGCACCAGCACGGTCGTGAAGCCCACATCATACGCGGTCTGAAGGTTCTTGATCGAGTCCTCGAACATCACCGTGCTTTGCGGGGTGATCGAGAAATGGCCGGTGAAGCGGTCAAAGCCTTCGCGGTGCGGCTTGGGCGTATAGTCGGCGGCCTCGATGCCATAGAGATCGTCAAACAGGCCGTTCAACCCCAGCCGCTCGATCACCTTCTCGGCGTGCCTGCGCGAGCCGTTGGTGTAGACGATGCGGCGCCCGTCGAGCGCCTGCACATGGCTGGCGAGTTCGGGGTCGGGCGTGATCACGGAATGATCGACGTCGTGGACGAAGTCGAGAAAGCTCGCCAGATCGCGCACCTGGTTGTTCGCCAGAAGGCCGTTCAGCGTGGTGCCATAGGTCGTGTAGTAATGCTGCTGCATGGCGTGCGCTTCCTCCCGGGTGAGGGAAAATTCGCGCTGCACCCAGTCGGTCATCTTGTCGATGACCTGGCTCATCACGGCGGCGTCGGACGGGTAAAGCGTCTCATCGAGATCGAACACCCAGGTGTCCACATGATAGAGGTCGGGGGGTCGGTTCACGGAAGCGGTTCCTCAAAGTCATCCAGATCAAGCCGCATCACAGCGCCGCCTTCTTCAGGCGCCGGCGCCGCGCGGAACAGAGCCGGCTGGAAGCCCGAACTCGTACACTCGCTCCGGGTCTGGCTCGTAAAGCGCGCCGGAGTGATGCAGAAGGCTTCGGTCCCGCCCGCCAGCGGACGCAGAGCGTCCTCATCAATCAGCTGGGCGTAGACATAGGTCTCATTGCTGGTCAGTTGGGCGGACAGGGTCTGCGCACAGCCGCCCGGCGCGATGCGCCACCAGCCGCGGGTCTCCCAGCCCTCTCCATTGGCGCGCGCCACGGCGACGCCCACGGGCAGGTTGGCGTCGTTGCAGACCTGAAGGCCGAGCGAGGTGTTGCGCGTCATGGCGCGCTCGTGAAGCGCCTCGATCAGGGCGGCGCGATCCGCGCCGAAGCTGCGGCCGACCTCTTCCTCAAAGGCTTCGACCTGACGGCGCGTGCGACGACCGGCATAGCCGTCGATGACGTTGATGTCATAGCCTGCCGATTGCAGCAGACGCTGCAGCCCGGCCTCTTCGGCGCGGTCGCCGAAATCGGCCACTTCGACCAGCACGGCATGGTCGCGTTCAGCCTCGGTCAACTGGCGGAACTTGCGGGTCTCCAGCCCCAGGGTTTCACAATCGGCGACCCCCTCGAAGGCGAAGTCGGTTTCGTCCACGCAGATGTCCAGGCTGCCGCGCCATTCGCGCACCCCGCCCAGATAGGCGCGGGTGGTGCGGGCATACAGATATTGCTCGGTATTGGTGGAGGGACCGATATCGGCGCAGCCGCCCGGCGCGATCCGCGCCCAGCCTTCCACGGCGAGCCCTGTGGGCGTGCGCCAGGCCTTGGCGGCCTCCACCATGAAGCTTGTCTCGTTACAGACCTGTCCGGCCTGGGCCGCGCCGCTGAAACCCAGGGCGATGAAGGCGGCGATCAGCATCCGGTTCAGCATGTCGACAGTCCCGTCTGTCGGGGCGTGTCAGGGCCCCGGTTACGAATCCCCGGCCGGCAGGGCCAGGGTGGAGATTTCCCCGCGCAGCTCATCAAGCCCGTCACGCTTGGCGCTGGAGGTGGCCGAGATCACCGGAAAGGCGGCGGGCCGCCGGGCGACCTTGGCCTGGGTTTCCTCGACACGCTTGAGCGCCTCGGAAGGTTTGAGCTTGTCGGTCTTGGTCAGAACGATCTGGTATACCACGGCGGCGCTATCAAGCACTTTCATGATCGCTTCGTCAGAGGGTTTGATGCCGTGACGGGAGTCGATCAGCAAGAAGACCCGCTTGAGATTGACCCGGCCGCGCAGATAGTTCTGCGTCAGGCGCGTCCAGCGCGCTGCGACTTCCTTGGGGGCCTTGGCGAAGCCATAGCCCGGCAGGTCGACGATCCGCAGACGGCCATGCATGTCAAAGAAGTTCAGCTCACGCGTCCGGCCCGGCTCGGTCGAGGCGCGCGCCAGTTGCTTGCGGCCCGTGAGCGCATTGATCAGCGAGGACTTGCCCACATTCGAGCGGCCCGCAAAGGCCACTTCGGGAATATGGGTGTCGGGCAGGGTGTCCATGGACACCACGCCCAGCATGAAGTCGATCTGGCCGGAGAACAGCTTGCGGCCCGCCGCGAGACGGGCCGCCTGTTCTGCCTGGGCTTCCGGAGAGGGCTCGGTCAGGGCCGCCTCCTATTTCTTCTTGCCGCCACGCGGCTTTTTGGCGGCGGGGTTGGAGCTGACCCGACGGCCGGTCGTTGCGGGCTTGGTCTCGGTTGCAGCGTCCGCCGGGGTTTCCCCCTCGGTCACGGCCTGATCGGCGTTGGCGTCATCGGCCAGTTCGGTGACGGCCTTTTCCACCTTGCCCTCGATCACCTGATTGGTGGCGGTCGGGGTGTCCTCGCCCTGGTATTTCACAGGCACGGGCTTGCCGGTCAGCTTGGAGCGCAGCTTGAAGAAGTTGCGATCCAGCTCGGTCACCACGCCCTGGCGGCGCATGATCAGGTATTGCTGGCCGATGGTCAGGGTGTTGTTCCAGGACCAGTAGATGATCAGGGCGGCCGGGAAGGGCGCCATGATGATCGTGAAGATGATCGGCATGAAGGCGAAGATCTGGCGCTGGATCTTGTCAGCGGGCGGTGGGTTCAGCGATTGCTGGGCCCACATGGTCACGCCCATCAGAAGCGGCCAGACGCCGATGGCCAGGATCTGACCCACCATGGGCAGGCCGGACGGATCATAGGGCAGCAGGCCGAACAGATTGCCGATCATGGTCGGATCGGGCGCGGACATGTCCTGGATCCAGCCGAAGAAGGGCGCATGGCGCGCATCCAGCGAGATGAACACCGTCTTGTAGAGCGCAAAGAAGATCGGGATCTGCGGCAGCATGGGCAGACAGCCCGCGACCGGGTTGATGCGCTCCTTGCGATAGAGCTCCATCATCGCCTTCTGCTGGGCTTGCGGATCGTCTTTGTAGCGCTCGCGGATCTCGGTCATTTTCGGCGCCGCCGAGCGCATCTTGGCCATGGAGGCGAAGGCGCGGTTGTTCAGCGGGAACAGCACCAGCTTGATCAGCAGGGTCACGACCATGATGGCGAGACCGTAATTGCCCAGAAGACCGTAGAAGAAGTGCAGCGCGGCGAAGAAGGGCCGGGTCAGGAACCAGAACATGCCCCAGTCGATGGCCATGGTCAGGCGGTCAATGCCCAGCTCGTTCTCATAAGCGGCGAGAATGGGCTGTTTCTTGGCGCCGGCGAAGACATAGCTCGTGTTTTCGAGCGTTGCGCCCGGAGCCAGGGTTTCGGCGTCGCTGAGATAGTTGGATTCAAACACCGGACGGTCCGGGCGGGAGACCACACGGAACTGGGCGCGCACATTGGGCTGGCCTTCAGGGGCGACAGCGGCGAGCCAGTATTTGGACGTAATGCCCATCCAGCCGCCGGGACCGTTGCGCTCGATCAGGCCATCCTCTTCCCATTTCTTGAACTTGCGATCGAAATGGGTGCCGTCCACGACGCCGACCGCGCCTTCATGCAGGACGAAGAAATTCTGCAGGTCTGCCGGAACGCCATGCTGGCGCACGAGAGCATACGGGCGCAGGGAGACGGCGGCGGAGCCGTTGTTGATGACGCTGTCATTGACGGTGAAGAGGTAATTTTCGTCCACCGAGATCGTGCGGCGGAAGGTCAGCTCGCCGGCGGTGTGTTCCAGAACCACCGGGCTGTCCTCGCTCAGCACATTGCCGCTCACAAGCGTCCATTGCGTGCTCAGGCCCGGCAGGCCCTGGGGCGCATTGGCGCCGCCCAGCCAGCCGCTGGCGGCGAACTGATAGCCGTCAAACCCTTCAGGGCTCATCAGCGTCACCGGCTCGCCGGAATCCACTTCAGTCTCGTAACGCAGCAATTGCAGGTCATCGATCCGGGCGCCGGTCAGAGACAGTGAACCTGACAGGGCCTCGGTGCGAATTTGAACGCGCTGGGACTGGGCGAGCGCGTCTTCGCGGCTCATGCCGTTCTGACCCGAACCGGCGGCGAAGGCGGCATCGGGCGCCTGGGGCGCGTCATCGCCCGTTTCCTGGACCTGGGTTTCAGCCGCAGCCTGCTCGGCTGCTTCACGGTCTCTCGCCATCGGGTCGAGGATGAACGCCTGATAGAGAAACAGGATGCCGATCGCTATGACGGCCGCGAGCAGGAAGTTGCGGTTCTCACCCATGGGAGGAACGATCCCTTACGGTTTTGAGGGCGTAGGATTGCGCGAACCGCCCGTCGGTCCGCGTTCACGCCGCGCGAGGCTTATCAACGCGGCTTTAACATCGTCAAGCAAGGCCGGCCATGACCGGGCCCCTGTCTGGGCGCGCGCAATGAACACATAGTCGGTTCCGGGCTGTCCGTGGAGGGGCAGCAACAGGCGAGCGGCTGCGCGTAATCGACGCTTGGCGCGATTGCGCGCCACAGCATTGCCGATTTTCTTGGTCGCCGTGAACCCGGCCCGGGTCGGCCCGTCGGAATCATCCTTGCGCGCAAGCATCTGAATGACCACGGAGGGCTTGGCGGAACGCGGCGCTTCGCGCGCGCGCAAAAAATCGCGCCGCTCGGTTATCCGTGCGGCGCGATCTGGATACATCGTCGTGTCGTCTGACGCCTGAATTAGGCGGACAGGCGCTTGCGGCCCTTGGCGCGGCGACGCGCCAGAACCTGACGACCGGCTTTGGTGGCTGCGCGGGCACGGAAACCGTGGCGGCGCTTGCGGACCAGATTGGACGGCTGGAATGTACGTTTCACGGTTCGGCTCCCATGGGGATCAGCGGCCGGTCTCCCGGCGGCTCAAAATTCGAGCCGCGGTGGATACGGGAGGTGAGGCCCTGAGTCAAGCGCCTCACCGCCCCCGAATGCGGCGGTTCGCAGACGTTTTAGCACGCTTCCAGCTCGTATTCCGCCAGAAAACGCGGCGCCGGAGCAGGCAGTTGCAGCGCACGCTGAACCGCAGGCCGGGCATCAATGCGGACGATCCAGTCTGCAAGCGCATCCAGCCCGTCAATCGACACCCCCGCCCAGGAATGGCAGCGCACCCAGGGGAACATCGCCATGTCTGCAATGGAATAGGCATCGCCCGCCAGCCAGTCGCGGCCCATGAGACGGGTGTTCAGCACCTCGAAAAGGCGACGGGATTCGCTGGTGAAGCGGGTCAGCGCGCTGTCGCTGGCCTGTCCGGCGTCCGGGGCGAAGCGGCGGAAGAACATGGTCTGGCCCATCATCGGACCCACACCGCCCATTTGCAGCATCAGCCATTGCAGGGTTTCAGAGCGCAGCTTGGCGTCCTCAGAGAGAAAGCGTCCGTATTTCTCGGCCAGATACCACAGCATCGCGCCCGATTCGAAGACGGCGAAGTCGTCATTGGAGTGATCGACCAGAACCGGAATCTTGCCATTGGGATTGAGCGCCAGAAACTCGGGCGTCTTGTGGCTGCGCGCGCCAAAATCGACGGCGGCAAGCGTATAGGGGATCGCGGCCTCTTCCAGAAAGACCAGCGGTTTCCAGCCATTCATGGTCGCGGCGGTATAAAGGGTGATGTCAGAAGCGGGCATGGCGTAAGTCCTTGTCAGAGGGCGCGAAAGGCCCATCGCAACCGGACTGCCAGCTCTCTGGGGGATGCGGTATCGGGTTAACTCCGCACGGGAAAATACCTAGGCGCGCGATAAATCCGTGATTTTGAAATAAACTTTCACGCCATGGTGAAGCTGGCGCGTGGGGATGTGGTTTTCCCCTACTCGACGGGGCGGTCTATATCCGGTCACAACACTTACACGAACGCTGAAGGGGTATCCGGATGGACGCCGAGCCGAACATGTCTGAAGACGCGATTGAACAAGCGCCGTCCAAGCCGCTCTGGCGGCGTCTGGCCCCGCTTGTGGTTCTGATTGCAGGTCTGGCCGCCTTCTTCTTGCTGGGAGGTCAGCAATATCTGGACGCCGACCGGGCGCAGGCCGTGTTGCAGGACATGGATGGCTGGGTTCAGGACAATCTCCTGCTCGCGGTCATCGCCTACACGGTGTTCTACGCCCTCGCGGTGGCGATCTCGGTGCCGGGCGCCTTGTGGTTCACCATCGGGTCGGGCTTCCTGTTCGGGGCCTATCTGGGCACGGGCGTGGCGGTGATCGGCTCGACCACGGGCGCGACCATCATCTTCCTCGCCGCACGCTATGCCTTTGCGGACTGGGTGCGCGCGAAATTCCCCGGCTATGTGCAGAAGCTGCAGGACGGCTTCTCGCGCGACGCCTTCACCTACATCGTCATCCTGCGCCTGATCCCGGTGCTGCCCTTCTTTGGCATCAATATCGCCACCGCTCTTTTGAACGTGCCGGTGCGCGCCTATGCGCTAGGCACGCTGGTGGGCGTCATTCCGGGCGCCTATGTGTATGCAACGCTGGGCGCGACCATCAAACGCGCCGCCGCGGAAGGCGTGCCGAGCTTTGGCGCACTTTTAACGCCTGAACTGATCTTCGCCATGGTCGCCTTCGCCGTGCTGGCGCTGCTGCCGATGGTTCTGCGCCGGGTGCGCAAGGACAAGGGAGAGGCCGCATGAGCCGCGAACGCATCAAGGCGGATCTCGCCATCATTGGCGCGGGCGCGGCCGGTCTCGTGACCGCTTCGGGCGCCGCCCAGCTGGGCCGCAAGGTCGTTCTGTTTGAAGCCGGCGAGATGGGCGGCGATTGCCTGAACTATGGCTGCGTGCCCTCCAAGGCGATCCTGACCGCCGCCCACAAGGTCCAGGCCATCCGTGACGCGGCCAAGCATGGCATCAGTGTCGGCGAACCGAGCGTGGACTTCGCCAGGGTGCGCGAGACCATAAAGGCCGCCATCACCACCATCGAGCCCAATGACAGTCAGGAGCGGTTTGAGGGCTTCGGCGTCCGTGTCGTGCGCGAATACGCCCACTTTGTCAGCGAAGACACGGTCGCCTCTGACAGCGTCGAGGTGAAAGCCAAGCGCATTGTGGTCGCCACCGGCACCCGTGCATTCATTCCGCCGGTCGATGGACTGGCCGAGGCGCCGTATCTGACCAATGAGACCGTCTGGTCGCTCGAAACCCTGCCCGAGCATCTGATCGTCATGGGCGCGGGGCCCATCGGCATGGAGCTGGGGCAGGCTTTCCGGCGTCTGGGCTCGCATGTCACCATTGTCGAGGCCGGCGCGCCGCTGGCGCGGTTCGAACCTGAACATGCGGGGCTGGTCACCGATCAGCTGATGGCGGATGGCGTCACCTTGCACACCGGCAAGAGCGCCGCTCGGGTTGAATCCACGGATGCGGGCATCATTCTGCACCTGTCAGATGGCGATGTGGTCACCGGCAGCCACCTTCTGGTGGCGACGGGTCGCAAGCCGGTACTGGACGGTCTGGAGCTGGCGACGGCGGGTGTTGAAACCGATGCGCGCGGTATTGTCTGTGATGATCGCCTGCGCACCTCCAACAAGCGCGTGCTCGCTGCGGGCGACATCGCGGGCAAGGGCGGCCTGACCCATCTGGCGGGCTGGCATGGCAGCGTCATCGTTCGCAATCTCTATTACGGGCTCAGCACCACCCAGTCCTCCCAGCCCATACCGGCGGCGGTCTATACCGATCCGCCCATCGCCCAGATCGGCTTCACAGAAAGCCAGGCGCGCGAAGCGCATGGCGATCAGGTGAAAATCGCCAGTTGGGGCTTTGACGACAATGACCGCGCGATCGCCGAGGGTGATGTGCGCGGCGGCGTGAAGCTGGTTCTGGGCAAGGGCGGCAAGGTGCTGGGCGCGCACGCGGCTGGCGCACGCGCTGATGACCTGATCCAGATTGCGGGCGCGGTGATGACCAAGGGCGGCACGGTCCGCGACCTCACCAGCCCCGTTGCGCCCTATCCCACGCGCGGTGAAATCTTCAAGCGCGCGGCGGGCTCTTACTATGAACCGGTGGTGTTCGGATCGATGGCGAAAATGCTCGCCCGGATCCTGAGCGCGTTTCACTAAAGCCAAGGTCCGGCTGGGGAGGCGGAGTGGATATCAGGGTGGACAGCCAGACGAGCGCCGAACACCGCGCCGCCCCCCTGGGGGCGATGCAGGCGGTTCGCAAGGCGCTGTTGTCCATGCCGGGCAAGCTCCTGGGCTTGTCCATCGGCTTTGTGCTGCTGGCCGAAATCCTGATCTTCTTCCCTTCCGCCGCCAATTACCGCTCGGACTGGCTGTCGGAACGCACCGATGACGCCTATCTCGCCTCGCTGGCGGTGGAGACGGCTGACGAGATGGGGCTGGGCGACGAGATGATCGCCAACCTGCTGACCAGTGCAGACGCGGTGATTGTGGGCCGGGTCTATGACGGCATGAACGTGCCGCTGCTGGCGCGGCCGGGCGGGATTGGCGCGGCCCCCGTGGTCGAGGTGATGCTGGCCGAAGAGCATCTTTTCGAGCGCATCTTCAACACCATCGGCGTCTTCCTGGCGCCTGAGGGCCGGTATCTGCTGATCATTGACGAGCCCATGGCGGGCGAGGCGGGGCTGATCAGCGTGGTGGTGCCCGAAGCGGGCCTCAAGCATGACCTGTTTGCCTATTCGGGCCGGGTGTTGTGGCTGTCGATCTTCATCGCGGTGATGACGGGCGGGCTGATCTATCTGTGCCTGATGTTCATGTTCGTCCGGCCCATGCGCAAGCTGGCGCACGCCATGACCCAGTTCCAGCAGGACCCCGGCAATCCGGCCTGCACTGTGGCGCTGTCGCGCCGGTCAGACGAGATTGGCGAGGCGGAAAGCGCGCTCGCGGCCATGCAGGACGAGGTGCGTACCGCCTTTCGTCAACGCGAACGCCTGGCGGCGCTGGGCGGGGCGGTGGCGCGCATCAATCACGATCTCAGGAACGTGCTGACCAGCGCCCAGCTGATTTCGGATCGCTTGTCATCCAACGCGGATGAGCGGGTGGCGGCCATGGGATCGCGTCTGGTGCGCGCGGTCGATCGTGGCATCCGCCTGTGTGAGGACACGCTACAGTATGGCCGCTCCGAAGAGCGCCCGCCCGAGCTTCAGCCCGTCAGCCTGCGCGCGGCGCTGGATGACGCGGCGGGGGACGCGTTTGCGGCGACCGGCGCGGCGGACTGGCGCAATGAGGTGGATGAGCTGCTTCTGGTCGAGGCTGACCCGGACCATCTGCACCGCATCTTCCTGAACCTGTTCCGCAATGCGCTTCAGGCCATGGAAAAAAGCCCGGCGCCCCTGATCCATGTGCGCGCCAGTCTGATGGCGTCCGGCGAGAGCGTCTGTGTCGAGGTGTGTGACACCGGGCCGGGCGTGCCGGCGCGGATCGCCGAGACCCTGTTTGAACCCTTTGGTCGCACAGGCTCCAAGGGCGGGTCAGGACTGGGCCTGTCCATCGTGCGCGAGCTGGCGCGGGTGATGGGCGGCGATGTGCGCCTGGCCGACAATTCGCAGGCGGGCGCCGTGTTCGAGGTGAGGCTGCGCGCCAAGGCAAACTAGCCGGACGAGGGCGACCCCGTCCGGCCCGGCCTGAAAGCCTTGAGTCAGCGCCTAGCGCTCCTCGTACTCTCCATCATAACGATGGTTGTCATTGTCCCAGCGATGGGGGTGAAAGCGCGAGGCGCGATCACTCGTGTCGAAAGGATAGCTGGGAGCCCAGGGCGCAGTGGCGCGCCGTTTCTTGGCTTTCTGGGCGGGGCCCGTTTTTTTCAATCCGGCCATGGCCGTAGATCCTGATACTGATGGAGTGTGAAGCCGGGCGGCTTGAGGACCGCCCGGAAAGTCCGCGCGGTCTAGCGACCGACAGCGGACAGCATGGCCCAGAGATCGCGTGCGCGAACCTTGTGCGGACGCGGCTTGTCCGCGCCGGGATGAAGGTGAGCATCGGAGCTGCTGGGTCTGTAAAGAGAGGCGGCTTCACCACCAAACATGGCCGAACGGGCCGAGCTGGCGATTGAGGACTGATACTGCGTGCGCATTGCGCACACTCTCCATAACAAGATAGGCGCCGGCGAATGCTGGGGCGTCGCGGCGCAATCCGCGCCACACGCAATAGATGGCGATTGAATTCTGTTTTCGGCAAGTGGAGTTTTGCGGCGACTGAAAACAAATTGTTACAAACCGGGCTCTGCCCTTGTTTCCGGTTGCAGCTGACGCCCTTCGGGCGTATTGACCGCCGCGATGACAGAGCCGCGCGAGGGCGCGCGGACCAGACTGTCTTCCTGTGGAGCCCCCGCTTCCATGACGCACGGCGTCAGTGTTCGCTCGGCGACGATTTCAGACCTTCTGGCCCTGATGCATCTTGAGAGCCTGTTTGCTCCGGGAGACCGGATTTCCGTGCGCAGCTGGCGGCGGTTCCTGACGCGCAAAGGCTGCGTGCAGGTCGCCGAATCCGGGGATGGCATACTGGGCGCGGTGGTCGTGCTGGTTCGCAAGGGCGGTCAAGCCGCGCGAATCTACTCACTCGCTGTGGACGAACGCGCCCAGGGGCGCGGCGTCGGGCGCGCGCTGGTCGAGGCGTCGCTCGCTTTCGCGGCGCTGGAGGGGTGCAAGCGATTGAACCTTGAAGTCAGGCCCGACAATGACCCGGCCCGCACGCTTTATCGCAAATGCGGCTTTGTGGAACGCGGGATCAAACCCGATCATTACGCAGGCGGGACGTCTGCGCTGGTTATGGACAGAGCAGTCCCTCAGAGGGCTGCGGAGATTTTTGAACAATGACGGACTGGCTGATTCTGGTCGAAAGCGAATCCGACCTCAAACAGACCGAAACCCCGCACAAGGTGATGCGGGTGTCAGACTATCTGGCGAACCCGACCCTGTTCGCCGGTCGGCGCCCCTATGTGCTCAATCTGGCGCGCTCTTACGCCTATCAGGGCGCAGGCTATTACGCGGCGCTGCTGGCCGAGGCGCGCGGTCACCGGGTCAGCCCGACCGTGCAGACCATGGTCGAGCTGTCGCGCAAGGATCTGTATGCCCACGCTTTGCCGGACCTGAACGCCCGCCTGGCGGACACGCTAGCCAAGGGTGTCGCGCCGGTTGAAGAGGTCTTCATCGCCTTCTCCAAGACGGCCCAGACCGGCTATGAGCGGCTGGCGCGTGAGGTCAGCGACTGGTTCCGCACGCCGGCGCTCGAGCTTGAGATCAGTCATGAGCGCACGCCGCGCATCACCCGCATCCGCCCGGTGCCCCTGAACAGGATGAGCGCGGAGCAGCGCGCCTTCTTTCTGAGCGCGCTGGCGAGCTATACCCGCACGACTGTGCGCAATCCGAAAGCCAAGGCGCACGCCAAATGGTCGCTGGCGGTGCTGGTCGATCCCAATGAGAAGACCCCGCCCTCCCAGCCGTCCGACATCAACCGTCTCATCGATGTGGCGGGCAAGATGGGCGTGGATGTGGAAGTGCTCGACACCAATGATCTGCCCAGCCTGGCCGAGTTTGATGCGCTGTTCATCCGGGCGACGACCTCGATCGACAACATCACCTATCGCTTCGCCCGCCGCGCCGATCAGGAAGGCATGCCGGTGATCGACGATCCAGTGTCGATGATCCGCTGCACCAACAAGGTCTATCTCAAGGAATTGCTGGAAAAAGCCCATGTGCCGATCCCGCCCACCGAAGTGATCGACAAGAAGTCTGATCTCAAGAAAGTCTTCGAACGGCTGGGTTCGCCCGTGATCCTGAAAACGCCGGATGGCTCGTTCGGGCTCGACATGGTCAAGGCCAAGACGCTGGAAGAGCTGGAAGCGGGCGCGAAACGCCTGTTTGCCGAGACCGCGCTTCTGATCGCCCAAGGCTTTGTGCCCACCACGTTCGACTGGCGCATCGGCGTGCTGGGCGGCAAGCCGCTGTTTGCCTGCCGCTATGGCATGGCGCGCGGGCACTGGCAGATCGTCAAGCATGGCGAGAACGGCAAGATGACGGCGGGCCGCACCTCCACGCTGGCCATCGAGGATGCGCCGCAAGAGGTTGTGGAGACCGCCGTGCGCGCGGCGCGCCTGATTGGCGACGGGCTTTACGGGGTGGACCTCAAAGAAACCGAGGCGGGGGTCGTGGTCATGGAGATCAATGACAACCCCAATCTGGAACAGTCCGTGGAAGGCGCGGTTCTCAAGGACGCGCTGTGGCGCGCCATTGTGGACTGGTTCTCGACCCGGCTTGAAAAACGCCTCTCCGCCGGGCGCTGAAACAAAAAAGGGCCGCGCATCGCGCGGCCCTTTTCGTTGGCGTTTGGAGCAACGTTTACGGCTGTTCCGCTGTGCCGTCCCGACGCGGGTCCGCCGCGCCGATCAGCGAGCCGTCTTCCAGCTCGCGGATGATGTGGATGCCGGAGTTTTCCCCGCGGCCGCCCTGGATGGTGAAGCCGCGGGCGCGCAGCTCGGCCATGATGGCTTCGTTAAAGCCTTCCTCGATATTCACCGTGTCGCCGCGTGCCACCACATTGGGAAGTGCCGCCGCCTCTTGCGGGCTCAGCCCCCAGTCGAGCATGCCCACCAGGGTTTTGGCGGTGTAGGCGATGATGGAGTTGCCGCCCGGCGAGCCGGTGGCCAGTTCGAACTCACCATTCGCATCCAGCACGATTGTCGGGGACATGGACGAGCGCGGACGCTTGCCCGGCTGCACGGCGTTGGGCAGCAGGCGGCCTTCTTCATCCCGCGCGGTGAAGGAGAAGTCGGTCAGCTGGTTGTTGAGGAAGAAACCACCCACCATGCGGCCCGACCCGAACGGGCTTTCCACGGTGGTGGTCATGGAGACCACATCACCGTCTGCGTCCATCACGACGAAATGGCTGGTGCCCGGACGGTCATCGGTGGCGTCTTCGGGGCGGTCTTCAGCGCCCGGCGGCGTGCCGTGGCTGATCTCGGGGATGGCTTGGGCCGGATTGATCAGCGCGGCGCGCGAAGCGAGATAGTCGCGATCGAGCAAACCCTCGACCGGCACGTCCACAAAGTCAGTGTCGCCCACATAATGGTCGCGGTCAGCATAGGCGAGGCGGCTGGCTTCGATGAACAGCGCCCAGCCTTCAGGCGTGTCGGGGCCGTGCGCGCTCATGTCGAAGGTTTCGAGCATGCCCATGATGGCGCCCACCGCGATGCCGCCAGAGGCGGGCGGCGGGGCCGAGCAGATCTGATAGCCGCGATAGGGCGAGCACAGGGCGCCGACCTTGACCGGCTCGTACGTCGCCAGATCCTCCTCGGTCAGATAGCCGGGGCGGGGCGCTTCGTTGACCGCCGCGACGATAGCGCGAGCGAGATCGCCCTCATAGAAGTTGCGCCAGTCCTGAGCGATGAGGCGCAGGCTGTCGGCATAGTCGGGGTTGGTCAGCACATGCCCGACCGGCCAGGGCGCGCCGTTTTCGTCAAAGAGGTAGCTCGCCGCCGGGCCGGTCTCTTCCATGTCGGTGAAGCCCGCCATGCGCTGGGAAATGCTGGACAGGCGCGGGGCGACTTCAAAGCCATTGTCCGCAAGGTCGATGGCGAAGCTGAAATTGTCCGCCCAATCGAGCTGGCCGTGTTCGGCATGGGCCATAGCCAGCATGGCGATGGCGCCGGGCGCGCCCGTGGACAGGCCCGAGCGCCAGGCTTCCACATAGGGGTAGGGCTGGCCGGTCTCGGGGTTGATAAACAGGTTCTCGTCCGCGCCCATGGGCGCGCGCTCGCGACCATTATAGACGTTCACCTCGCCGGTGGAGGCGTCGTAGTGAACCATGAAGGCGCCGCCGCCAATGCCGGAGCTTTGCGGCTCCACCAGGCTCAGCACAGTCTGCACCGCAATGGCGGCGTCCACGGCGTCGCCCCCAGCACGCAACGCGGCGAGGCCGGCTTCCACGGCATCCGGGTTCGCGGCGGCCACCATGCCGCCAACGGGAGCGGTGTTTTCAGTCGGCTCCGCGGGGGAAGGGGCGTCGGTTTCAGATTCGGTCGGCGCATTGCACCCGACCAGGGCGAAGGCGGAGGCGGCGGTGAGCAGGGCGATGCGGGTCATACTATCCTTTCACAGCCTTCTAAGGCCGGTTCTCGTCAGGGCCGTCACAGGCCCGGAGTTTCAAACGGACGGGCCTCTTCCATCAAGAAATCTTTCAAACGGCGTGCAGCCGTGTGAAGTGCACGGCCTTCCGGCCAGAGCAAATGATACCCCCAGCCAAGTGGGGTGGCGCCCGCGTCGATCAAGAAAACCAGTCGCCCGGACAGGATGTCCGGTTCGGCGAGGCTGCGTCGCGCGAGGGCCAGACCGCGATGATGCGCCGCGGCCTCAAGGACGTGGTCATGCCGGTTATAGCGGTCCCCGCTCAACGTATCCTGCCGCCGAACGCCGCGCTGATCGAGCCATTGCGCCCAGCTGGGGCCGACAGGCTCACCGCCTGTGCGCTCATGATGGACCAGGGGCAAGGCTTCGGCTGCCGCACGCCAGTTCACGCGCCGGGCGTCCGGTTTGAGAAGGTCAGGAGCAACGGCGGGCGTCAGGCTTTCGCTCAAGAGCTCCACAGTCTGAACGCCCTGTGGCGGGGCTTCTGAGAAGCGGATTTCCATATCGAGCTGAAAGCGATGCAGGCTTTCCGGGGTAGGGTCGGTCACCAGTTGAACGCGGTATTCGGGGTGCTCGGCTTCAAAGGTATTGATGCGGGGCGACAGCCAGCGCGCTGCAAATGCTCCGGGCGCGCCCAGCCGAATGAGGCCCGGGTCCTGATGCGCGCTCAGGCGAATGCTGGCTTCTCGCAGATGCTGAAAGGCGTCGTGGACCATCTCAGCCGTGGCGCGCCCTTGAGCGGTCAGGGCAAGGCCCCTGCCGGCGCGGACGGTCAGCTTGGCGCCGATCAGCTCTTCCAGCAGGCGGACCTGTTGCGAAACCGCACCACTCGTAACGCCCAGCTCAGCCGCGGCCCGGGTCACGCTTCCGTGACGTGCAACGCACTCAAACGTCCGCAAGGCATTGAGTGGCAAGGTGGAAGCTGGTTCCAGTGTTAGTTTTTCTAAATCCATATTGAGTGCTTCTTAATTGTGTTGTGGCGCAACATCAGCCAGCGTCCCGCTCGTCCCTGGCTCTATAGTCTATCCCAATCATTGAATTAACGGGTGTTTTTATGGTCAGGGCGAGTGTGCAGAGAGGGGTGCACTTGGTTCTGTGTCTTTTCAGCAATTGGGGTGTGACACAATGAAGAAGCTTCTTGGCGCCGTTTCCTTAGCAGCACTGACGGCTGCGACGGCCTATGCACAATCAGCCGACAATGATGACATCATCGTGGTGGTAGGGACCCGGTCCGAAGGGCGCACGGCCCTGCAAACCACTGCGCCTGTTGATGTTGTCGATGTCAGCGCACTTGAGAACACCGGGATTACCGAGCTGAACGCGGCGCTGGCGTATTCGCTGCCGTCATTCAACTTCCCGAGCCCGTCCATCACGGACGGTACGGACCATGTGCGTCCGGCTACATTGCGGGGCCTTGGTCCGGATCAGACGCTGGTTCTGGTCAATTCGCGCCGTCGTCACTCCTCCGCGCTCGTCAATCTGGGCGGCTCTGTGGGGCGCGGCTCGGCAGCGGTGGACCTGAACACCATTCCGACCTCCGCCGTGGGGTCCGTTCAGGTCCTGCGCGACGGCGCTTCGGCGCAATACGGATCGGACGCCATTGCCGGCGTGATCGATGTCCAGTTGCGCGAAGCCAGTGAAGGCGGTCAGGTCAGCGCGACCTATGGCCAGTACGCCACGGATATTCCGCTGACCACGGGTGAGCGTTCCGCCAGTGACGGGGACACCCTGAATGTCTCGGGCTGGGTCGGCCTGCCGCTCGGGCGTGACGGCTTTCTGACCTTGTCTGCTGAGTATCTGGATCGCGAGCCCACCAATCGGGCCGGCCCGGATCCACGCCAGCAATATCCCAGCTTGCCCGGTGGCGGTCTGGATCCGCGCGAGCTGACCTTTGATCGCATCAATCACCGGTTTGGTCTGGCTGAAGCGGAGGCCTTCTCCTTCTTCGCCAATGCGGGGCTGCCCATCAACGCCACGACCGAGCTTTACGGCTGGGCGGGCTATCAGAGCCGTGAGGGTGAAGCTGCCGGTTTCTATCGTCGCGCTCAGGATAGCCGCAATGTGCTGGCCATCTATCCGGACGGCTTCCTGCCGATGATCACGACCGACATCGAGGATTTCTCTGCAGTTGGCGGCGCGCGCGGCGTGGTCGGCGGCTGGGACTGGGATGCGTCCCTGGGTTATGGCCGCAACGAGCTGGGCTATGGCGTTGAAAATTCGCTCAACACCTCGCTGGGCGCTTCAAGCCCGACCTCGTTTGATGCGGGCTCTCTGATCTATGACCAGATCACCGCCAATCTTGATTTCGTTCGCTCTTATGACCTGGACGGTCTGGCGGGCCCGCTCTCGGTTGCTTTCGGCGCGGAATACCGTCTCGAAGGTTATGAGATCAAAGCCGGCGAGGAAGCCAGCTACATCACGGGTGATCCGACCTTGCCGGGCGGCAGCCAGGTCTTCCCGGGCTTCCAGCCGAGCAATGAGATCGACGAGGATCGCGACTCCTTTGGCGTTTATCTTGATCTGGAAGCGGACGTCACCGATCGCCTGCTTCTGACGGGCGCGGTGCGGGCGGAAAGCTATTCCGACTTCGGCGAAACCGTCACCGGACGGGTGTCCGCCCGCTATGAGCTGACCCCGTCCCTTGCTCTGCGTGGCGCGATCTCCAACGGGTTCCGGGCCCCGTCGCTGCAGCAAGCCTATTTCACATCGACCTCGACAGTGTTCACCGGCACGCCACCCACCCCGGTTGAAGTGGGCACCTTCCCGGCGGACAGCCCGGTGGCTGCGGCGCTGGGCGGTGAGGCGCTCGATGCCGAAGAATCGATGAACTATTCGGGCGGCGCGGTCTTCACTCAGGGCGCATTCAGCCTGACGGTGGACGCCTACGCCATCGACATCGACAATCGCATTGTCCTGTCTGAAAACCTGTCGGGCGCGACCGTTGAAAATCTCCTGCAGACTGCGGGTATCAATGGCGTGACCAGCGCACGCTTCTTCATCAATGGCGTTGAGACCGAAACCCGCGGCATCGACATTGTCGCCACCTATGGCGTGGGCACGGAACGTTACGGCGATTTCGACTTCACGCTGGGCTATAACCGCAATGAGACCGAAGTCACCCAGGCGCCGAGCTCTGAAGTGCTTCCGGGCGTCACCCTGTTTGCCCGTCGTGAGATCGCCCGCTTCGAAGAGGGGCAGCCTGACGACAAGCTGATCGCGTCGATGACGTGGAGCCGCGGCGCCTTTGGCGGCGTGCTGCGCGCGACCCGGTTTGGTGAAACCGTGGATCCGGGCTCGGCGGCGGATGGCTCTGGCGATGAGGTGCTCGACGCCAAGACGATTGTGGACGCGGAGTTCTCTGCGGACGTGGTTGAAGGGCTGACCGTCTCGTTCGGCGCCAACAATCTGTTTGACGAGTATCCGGACGCCACCTCGGAAGACCCGAACCTTGCGGGGACGTTCTCGGACATCTTCCCGTTCTCGGGCTTCAGTCCCTTTGGCTTCTCAGGACGTTATGTCTACGGCCGCATCCGCTATACCTGGTAGGCTGACGCGACTGTGATCATCAGACCCCCGCCGGCGCGCTGGCGGGGGTCGTTTTTTGTGGGCAGGGCGTCAGGCGTGGTTAAGATGGCGAGGTTGCGTTCCGAGCGCTCTGGGGGAGCCTGTGCCGCAGTTTGATCGTCGTTCATTCATGATGCTCGCGCCCGCGCTGGCGTGCGTCGCCACTACAGGAGCCAGCGCCATGGGCGGACCGGCCAGCCGAAACGATATTACCGACATCGCCGGACTGCGGGTCGGGCGCGCCGAACATGACGGCTCCAGGACCGGCGTCAGCGTCCTTTTGTGCGACCAGCCTTTCACGGCGGCGGTGGATGTGCGCGGGGGCGGGGCCTGCACGCGGGAAACCGATGTGATGAATCCGGGTGGCCTTGTTGAAACCGTGGATGCAATCGTCCTGTCCGGCGGATCGGTGTACGGGCTGGCGGCGGCGGATGCCGTCACCGCAGCGCTGGGCGATCAGGGGCGCGGCTTCGCCCTGTTTGACATGCCGGGCATCCCCGCATCCCCGATTGTGCCGGCGGCGTGTCTGTATGATCTCGCCAATGGCGGGGACAAGACCTGGGGGCGCACGCCGCCCTATCGCGATCTCGGCTTTGCTGCCCTTGAAGACGCCCGTCGCGGCGGCCCGGTCATGCTGGGCGCCTATGGCGCGGGGCATGGGGCGAGCGCCGGGACGCTTCCGGGCGCGATCGGCTCCGCCAGCTGGCGCGGCGAGGATGGCGTGACGGTGGCGGCGCTGGTGGCGGTGAACTGTTTCGGGTCTGTGACCATGCCCGGACAGGAGGATGTCTATTGGGCCTGGCCCTTTGAAGTGGGTCAGGAATTCGGCGGGCGTCGCCCTGACCCCGGTCAGATGGCCGAGCTGGAAGACTGGGGCGCGGCCAAGCTCAATCCCGGCGTCCGGACGCAAACCACGCTGGCGATCGTTGCGACCGATGCGGCGCTCACCCGCGATGAAACCAGGCGCATGACGGTGATGGCGCAGGATGGTCTTGCGCGCGCGATCCGGCCTGTTCACGCGCCCGTGGACGGGGATGTCGTCTTCGGATTGTCGACAGGCGCACACGAGATCCAGGACCCGCGCGCGATCAGTCTGACTCGCCTCGGAAGTCTGGCCGCAGATTGCTTAACGCGTTCAATCGCGCGTGCGGTGCATGCGGCGCGACTTTGAGGAATGCGACAATAACTCACCAAAAGAAAAAGCATATTTTTAAACTACTGAATTTATTGGTGAATATATTCATTTCTCGCGTGTGGGGAACACACGATTAAGAGGTCATTCACGGCTTAAGCTGCATCAGTCCCAATGAACGAGTTCACTATACTTGTGTTGGGGTATGAGAATGATCCGCATTTTAAGCGCAGTCGGCCTGGCCGTCCTGCTCAGCAGCGCAGCGTCTGCACAGACCACAGAGCGTGACCTGGCGGTCGTCGGTCGGGCGCTGAGCTTCCTTGAAGGCGCGTCCGGCACGGACCGGACGGTCGCTATCGTCTTTGATCCGGCCAGTGCGGCGGAAGCCGAGGTCCTGAACGCCGCGATGGCGGGCGGTCTCAGCGCGGGCCGCGTCACGCTGAACGGCCAGCTGGTGCCGGTCGGTCAGGCTGTCAGCGGCGTTGACGCCGCCCTGTTCCTGGGCGGCGCGGCGACGAATGCCGGGGCGGTTCAGGCCGCAACCTCTGCAGGCGTCATGACCGTTTCCACAAACATGGCCTGCGTGCAGGCGGGCAATTGTGTGATGGGCGTCCAGAGCGAGCCCTCCGTCCGCATCGTGGTGAACAGCGCGGCGGCGAGCTCCGCCTCGGTCAGCTTCTCCACCGCCTTCGCCATGATGGTCGAAGAAATCTAACGCTGCCTCGGAAGGATTCGAGACGATGAAAAACACTCTGCTTTATTCCGCGGCGGCGCTGATCGCGACTTCCGCAGCCGCCAACGCCCAGTCCATCGACTATCAGGTGATGGGCGAAATGTTCGGCGAGCCGGTGACCACCGGCGCCACGGGCGCCCCGCAGCGGTCCACCGATGTCCCGGCGACGATGATCATCATCACCCAGGACCAGATCGCCCGCGCGCCGGAATACGACATTCCGGGCATTCTGCGCCATTACAGCGGCATTGATGTCGCCCGGTTCTCGATGGGGCAGGGCGAAGTGGGCATCCGCTCGGCAGCGGCGCCGTATACTCCGCGTCTTCTGGTGCTGGTGAACGGCCGCGAAGTCTATCTCGACAGCTATGGCTATACCGCCTGGTCGACCCTACCGGTCAGCCTGGATGAGATCCAGCAGATCGAAGTGGTCAAGGGCCCGCAATCGGCGCTCTACGGCTTCAACGCGGTGGCTGGCGTCATCAACATCATCACCCGCAATCCCGCCTATGGCGATTACGCGAATGGCGCCGCGGAATACGGCACCAATGGCTATCAGCAGTATCGCCTGTCCGGCGGCCGCGCGCTGAATGACCAGATCGCCCTGCGCTTCAGCTATGGCCGTACGGATGGCCGTGACTTTGACGCGGAGCCGGATGCCATCGAAGCCAACAACCAGCGGGCGGCCAATCCTGACTTCGAGCGTGAGCATTTTGCACTCGGAGGTTCGGTGAAGTTCACCGACAAGATCGGCCTGACCTTCGAGTTTACCCAGTCTGAAGCGACCACGCTGGAGCTGGGCTCGGTCTACACCTCGATCGCTACGGATTATGATCTGACGTCCTATCAGGGTGAATTCGGCGCGGACACCGATTTCGGTTACATCACGCTGAGCGCCTACCGCAATGAATCCGAGATCGGCTACAGCTTCGGTGATCTCAATGGCGAACTGACTTCGTTCAAGCTGCAGGATCTGATCAAGATCGGCTCGAGTGACACGGTGCGTGTGGCGGTCGAATTCCGCACCGCCGAGACGGCGTCCTTCCCCGATCCGACGGCCGGCGACCTCAACTATGAAACGCTCGCCTTCTCGGGCATGTGGAACCACAAATTCTCCAGCTCGCTCGAGACGACGCTGGCGGTTCGCTACGACATGGTGGACTGGAGCCGTGACGGCTCTCCGAACCCGGCGCTCTATCCCTGGGCCCAGTCTGACTACGACGCCAGCTTTGAGGAGTTCAGCTACAACGCGGCGCTTGTCTACAAGCCTGAATTCGGCGGCACGGTTCGTCTGTCCGCCGCGCGTGGCGTGCAGGCGCCGACCATGTTTGACATGGGCTTCTTGCTGCCCGCAGGCGCTGTGACTCTGATCGGCAATCCGAACATTCAGCCGTCCATCGTTGACAATATCGAGCTCGCCTATGACCGCAGCCTGTCCAATGGCGTTCAGTTGCGCACGGCGCTGTTCTGGCAGAATACCGATGATGTGAAAGGCGCGTTCGGCACGGCTCCGAACATGCTGCCGCCAGCTGCGCCGCTTCCGGCCTACACCTTTGATAATCATGGCGAAACCAAGCTGTGGGGCTTTGAAGGCTCGCTGGCGGGCATGGTTGGCGAGGCGGTGCGCTGGGACCTCAGCTACACCTACAAGTCGGTGGACGACAGCCTTCCGGACTTCGCTCTGGACCATATGCTTAACTTTGAAGGCGTGACGCCAGAGCACACCTTCAACGCTCATCTGGGCTGGACTTCCGGACGCGTCAACCTGGATGGCTATGCGAACTATGTGTCGGAAACGACCATGCCGTTCCAGCCGGCTTTCGGCGCTGTGGCTTCCCGGGATGTTGACGGTCATATCTCGTTCTCGGCGCGCGCTGGCTATGCGCTGTCTGACAATCTGGACCTGTCCTTCACGGCCCAGAACGTCAACTTCGATGACGGCGAGCTGACGACGCCGGTCTACGAGACCGAGGCCCGGTACTGGGTCAGCCTGCGGGCGAATTTCTAGAGCCTGCCTGTTCCGCCGCCTCGCTCTCGCGGGGCGGCGGACTGCAGAGGTGAGCATGCATAACCTATTAAACAATCAGGCTTAGGTTGGTAATAACCATATGCTCACGCTGGGATTTAAAGGGGTCGCAAAACGATGTTCAAGCGTCTGAGTTTTAATGATTGGCCATTCTCGTTGAAGTTCGGCGTTGCGCCGGCTTTTGCGGTTCTGGCCCTGATCGGCATCGCCCTGATGGGCGGTTTCGCCTTGAATGGCGTCGCGAACAGCCAGCGCGAGACGGTCGAGCGTCTGACCAATGTGATCGAGCTGGATTCCCTGCGCACCGAGACGGAATCCCTGAACGCGGACGTTTATCAGACCCTGACCGCCGTCGCCGCAGGGCGTCAGGTGGATGTGTTCGCCCGCTTTGACGGCTATACGGCGCGGGTAGGTGAGCTGCGCTCTCGCTTTGCGGAAATTCACCAGCGGTCTGGCGGCGCCAATGAAGAGGTCTTCGCCAATCTGGACGAACAGCTTGAGCTTTATTCCGGCGGTCTTGAAGTCGTGGGCTCCATGCTGGAAATGGATTTCGCCAGCGCCGTGAGCTTTATCGAGCCGTTTGACGCAGTGTTCGATCAGATGAACGCTGACATTGTCAGCCTGAGCGAAACCGCTGTGAGCCGCGCGAATGCCCGCGCCGAGGCCGCCAATGCCTCCGCCGATCGGACCAAATGGTTGTTCGCGGTCGCCACGCTGGTTGTGGCGCTGGGCCTGACCGCTGTCGCTTTCGGTTTCGGGCGCGCCGTCAGCCGGTCTGTGAAATCCATCGCACGCGCCACCCAACTACTGGCGGCGGGCGATTTCTCTGTCGATGTGAGCGACCTCAAGCGCGCCGACGAGCTGGGGGCGATCGTTGAGTCCCTGGAAACCTTCCGCAATAGCGGTGAGGAAGCCGCGCGCTTGCAACGTGAAAGCCAGCGCGCCAGCGAGGCGGAAGCTGAACGCGCCCGCAAGATCGAACAATTGGCCGCCGACTTTGACGCGGCTGTGGAGCGTACGCTGGAGGCGGTGACCATGTCCGCCAGCGCGCTTCAGGAAACCGCAGAGGTTCTGGTGGGCGCATCCGCCAACACAACGACGCGCGCGGGTGAAGTGTCGGGCGCAGGCGCGGTGGCGTCCGAAGCCGTTGCGACCGTGGCGTCTGCAGCTGAAGAGCTGTCCGCCTCTGTCTCTGAAATCGCGGCGCAGGTTGAACGCTCCAGCGACGTGTCCGGTCAGGCGAAGGAACGGATGGAGCGCGCCTCCACCGAGATGAGCCAACTGACAGCCGCCGCCAACGAGATTGACCAGGTGGTCAAGCTGATCTCCGACATCGCAGAGCAGACCAATCTTCTGGCGCTGAACGCCACCATCGAGGCCGCGCGCGCCGGCGAAGCCGGCAAGGGCTTCGCGGTTGTGGCCAGCGAGGTGAAGACGCTGGCTGAACAGACGGGCCGCGCGACGGGACAGATCAACAATCAGATCACCCAGATCCAGTCCGCAACCGGCGCGGTGGAATCGGCCATGCAGGAAGTGCGCGGCGTGATTGATGAAATGCTCAATGTCGCCTCGGCCATCAACGCGGCCGTTGACGAGCAGCGCGCCGCCTCGACCGAGATCGCCAGCTCGGCGCAAAGCGCTGCGGCCGAAACCCAGCGTGTGTCCGCCAATATCGAGCAGGTGAGCCGCTCCGCCGACGAGACCAGCTCTCAGGCCGGCACGGTTCAGGAAACCGCCGCCACGGTCCGCCAGGAAGCGGGCGGTCTGGCCAGTCGTGTGCGGGACTTCCTCTCTGCGGTTCGCGCCGCATAAGCAAGACGCGACGAGGCCGGATCTGCGCCTGATCCTTGAGGATTCAGGCGGTTCCGGCCTCGCTGCATCAAAGGTGAGAAAAGCGCAGTCAGGACGCTTGCCAATCCGTCAAGCCTTGGCTAGTTTCCGCGCCTCGCCGACAAGGACCGACGCGGTCCCGACGACGAAACAGGCGCCGGTAGCTCAGCTGGATAGAGCACCAGACTACGAATCTGGGGGTCGGGAGTTCGAATCTTCCCCGGCGCGCCATTCTTCTTAAAATCGAGACGAGAACAGGGCTTGCGCTTTTCGCCGCACCTTGCGCGCTTGTTTGCGCGGGCGGTGTTGAGTATCGTTCGCAACATGGCGCATCGCTTCTTCCATACCGTGCTTCTGGCGCTGACCGCATTGATGGTCAGTGCGCAGCTGGCGTGTGCGGTGGATGACATGGTGATCGAGGCGGGCGAGGGGCATTCCGTCCATCACCTGGATGCGGATCATGATCATCATGACGCTGAAGCGCCCTGTCAGGACGCCTGCGTCACCCATCACCTGGTGCTGCTGCCGAGCCTGATCGAGCCTGCCGGCCTGTCCGAGAGCGGGCTGGAGCGTGTTGACCAGCCGATGGGCTTCAGCACGCGCGCCACTGCGCCCCCTTACTCTCCGCCCCGGAGCGTCATCGTCTGAACCTTTTCACGACGCACTGACCTTCAGGGATACCCATGACTTACCAGATTGACGGAGGGCGTTTCGCCTTCCCCCTCGCTGCATGCCTTGCAGCGATCTCGCTCGCGCTTGCGGGCTGCACGGATGCGCCTTCCGGGCCGGAAGCGCACGACCATGATGACGCCGCTTCAGACCATGAAGGCGAGCACGCCCATGATCATGAGGACGGCGAAACCCATGACCTTGTCAGCCTCTCGCCCGAGGAGCGGCAGGCGTTGGGCATCGCGTTGGGCCAGGTCAGCACCGGCCCGGTTGGCGGCTGGATCGAGCTGCCCGGCGAGGTTCGGTTTGACGAGAACCGGATCGCGCTCGTGTCCGCCCCTGTGGAAGGCGTGATCCGCGAGGTTTACGCCAGCATGGGCGATGAGGTGGAGGCGGGCGATTTGCTGGCCGTGCTCGACAGTCGGGAACTGGCCGAAGCCAAGGCCGCCTATCTGTCCGCTCTGGCTTCACTGGAGCTGGTCCGCCCCGAGTTTGATCGCGAGCGGGAGCTCTTTGATCGCGGCGTGTCCACCGAGAGCCGGTTCCAGACCGCGCGGCGGGCGCTCGAGGAAGCGCGGATCGCGGTGCGAAGCGCCGAGTTCCAGCTTGATGCCCTGGGCATTGATGAAGCGGCGCGCGACACGCTGGCCGATCCCGAGACGGGGGCGTTGAGCCGGTATTCCCTGCGCGCGCCCATGAGCGGGGTGATCACCCAGCGGCACGCCGTGCGGGGCGAGTTCGCCGAAGCTGGCGATGTCATGCCCACCTTTACCATCGCAGACGCCAGCCAGGTGTGGGTGGACGCTGCGATTTACGGCCCGGACCTGATGCGGGTCCGGCCGGGCGCACGCGCGCGAATCCGCCTGTCGACGGACGCGTATATCGACACCGAAGTGAGCTTCGTTGCGCCCCAGATCGGCGCGGAGACGCGCACGGGTCTTGCCCGCCTGATTGTGGAGAACGAGGCGTCCCGCCTGATGCCGGGCGCGTTTGTCACCGTGGAGCTCGAAGATGGCGCGGCCGGGCAGTTATTGCGCGCGCCGACGAGCGCGATCCAGACCCTGGAAGGGCAGAGCGTCGTCTTTGTGCCTGAAGAAGACGGGTTTGAGCCGCGCCCGGTCCGGCTGGGTCGGCGGGGCGCCGCCTATGTCGAGATCCTGTCGGGTCTGGACGAGGGCGACCCGATCGTTGTTGAAGGCGCATTCGCCCTGAAATCTGAACTCCAGAAGGGGGCGTTCGGCGATGGCCATAACCACTAACGCCTCCCCTGCGGTCGGCCTGAGCTGGGCCGTTCGCATCGTTTCCGCGCGCGGTGTGGCGATGATCGCTTTTCTGGCCGTGGTGCTGGCGGGTGCGGTCTCCTGGCGGAGCCTGCCTGTGGACGCCTTCCCAGACATCACCCCGCCTTTGGTGCAGGTCTTCACGGTGACGGACGGTCTCTCCCCGCAGGAGGTGGAGCGCTATGTCACCTTCCCGGTGGAAACCGCGATGAGCGGGCTGCCCGGGCTTCGGCAGGTGCGGTCAAACTCCACCTTCGGCCTGTCGGTGGTGACCGTCTATTTCGAGGACGGGACAGACATCTATCTGGCCCGCCAGCTGGTGTCTGAACGCCTGTCGGCGGCGCGGGAGGATATTCCGTCGGGCTTTGGCGAGCCCGAGCTGGGCCCGATCACCACCGGGCTCGGCCAGGTGTTGTTCTATTATCTTGAAAGCGCGGATGCGGACCTAATCGGCTTGCGGACGGTGCAGGACTGGCTGGTGAAGCTTGATCTGCAGACGGTTCCGGGCGTCACCGAAGTGCTGTCGCTGGGCGGGTATGAGCGCCAGTATCAGGTCAATGTGCGCCCCCAGGCGCTCATTCAGTATGACCTGTCCATGCGCGATGTCATCACCGCGCTTGAGCGGGCGAATCTGAATGCCGGGGCGCAATACATCGTCGAGAATAACGAGCAGTACACCGTGCGCGCCGAAGGCCTGCTGCATGGCGAGGCGGATCTGCGTCAGGTGGTGGTGAAGGCCGTGAACGGCGTTCCGGTGGTGATGAGCGAGATCGCTGACATCGCCGTTGGCGGCGCGCCGCGTCAGGGGCTTGCGACCATGAACGGGGAGGGCGAAGTGGTCGCCGGTCTCGTCCTGAAGCTTACCGGCGCCAATACCAATGCGGTCATCGATGCGGTCACGGACCGGCTCGACGCGGTCAATGCAGCCCTGCCCGAAGGCGTGGTGGCGCGGCCCTATTACGATCAGTCCGAACTGGTGAACCAGGCCGTCTCCACCATGACGACGGCCCTGTGGCAGGGGGCGCTGCTGGTTGTCGTCCTGCTCATGGTGTTCATGGGCGGCTGGCGGCCGGGGCTGATCGTGGCGGCCTCCATCCCGTTCTCGGTCGCCTTTGCGCTGATCGCCATGCGGCTTCTGGGCGTGTCAGCGAACCTGATGTCGCTGGGCGGCGTCGCCATCGCCATCGGCATGATGGTGGACGGGGCCGTGGTGATCGTGGAGAACGCCCGCCGCCGACTGGCCGGATGTGCGCAGGACGGGCGGACGGCTGTGCTGGCCGCCTCGCTGTCTGAAGTGATCAAACCGCTCGGCTTCTCGATCGCCATCGTCATGCTGGTCTTCCTGCCCATCGTCACCTTGCAGGGGGTGGAGGGGAAAACCTTCCGGCCATTGGCCTTTGCCGTGATCCTCGCCATGGCGGGATCGCTGGTCTTCGCCGTGTTGATTGCGCCTGCCGCCAGCCGGCTTCTGGGGCGAGTGTCCGCGGACGGGCAGGACGCGGGGATAAGCCGGTCCCGTCTGGGAGACGCCATCGGGTTTTTCGTGGCCCGTCGCGGCCTTGCAGCCGGTTTTGCGGCTTTGATGCTTGTAACCGGCGCGCTGGCTTTCACCCGGCTGGGATCGGAATTCTCACCCCGGCTCAATGAAGGCGACATTCTGGTGCGTATGACCATGGCGCCCTCGATCTCGCTTGATGCGGCGCGGGACACCGTCACCCGGTTCGAGCAGCAGGTGCTTGAACGCTTCCCCCAGGTCGAGCGCGTGGTGACGCGCGTGGGTCGCGGTGAGGTCGGCGCCCATGCGGACCCGGTCAACAATGCGGAATCCTTTCTGGCGCTCAAACCGCGTTCGGAATGGGGGGCGGTGCGCAATCAGGAAGTTTTGCTGGCGCACATGAGTGAAGCGTTCGAGGACTTCCCCGGCGCCCAGTTCAACTTCACCCAGCCCATTGCGGCCGCAACGGACGAGCTTCTGACCGGCTCGCGCGCCGAGATCGCCATCAAGCTGTTTGGACCAGACACGGAGGTGCTGGCGCGGGAAGCCAGTGAGATCGCGGCTGTGGTCAATTCTGTTCGTGGCGCCGCCGATGTGCAGGTCGAACAGGTTGGCGGCGCGCCGCAGATCAGCATCGAGGTGGATCGCGCCGCCATCGCCCGCTACGGGCTGCAGGTCGCTGACGTTCTGGAAACGGTGCAGGACGCCATTGGCGGGGCGCAAGCCGGCCAGGTGTTTGACGGCGTGCGCCGGTTCGACATCATCGCCCGCTATGCCGAGGCGGATCGGGACACGCCCGAACGCATTGCCCGCACCCTGATCGAAGGCCCCAATGGCGAGCGTCTTCCTCTGGGGGCGCTGGCGCGGGTGGAGCGGATCGAAGGCCCGCGTCAGGTGACGCGTGAGAATGGTCGGCGGTTCATCACCATCCAGACCAATGTGCGTGACCGTGATATAGGGTCGTTTGTACGGGAGGCGCAGGCCGCTGTGGCGTCAGAACTCGACCTGCCGCCCGGCTATCTTCTGGAATGGGGCGGGCAGTTCGAGCTGCAGCAACAGGCCAATGCCCGCTTCGCGGTGATCGTGCCGGTGACGCTGGGACTGGTTTTCCTGCTGCTCCTGGCCGCGTTCGGCCGGATGATGAGTGCGCTTCTGATCGTGCTGAACATCCCGCTGGCGCTGGTGGGCGGGCTTGTCGCGCTCTGGCTGGCCGGGTTGAACCTGTCTGTGCCGGCGTCCGTGGGCTTTATCGCCCTGTTCGGCATCGCGCTGGGCAACGCCATGGTGCTCGTCTCTTTCCTGGACCGTCTGGCGCTGGAAGGCGGGGACCGGGACCGGCTGAGCGTGACGGGCGCGCTGCTGCGCGTGCGGCCGGTCCTGATGACGGCGGCGACCACCATGCTGGGGCTTGCGCCCTTGCTGTTCGCCAGCGGCGTGGGCTCTGAAGTCCAGCGTCCACTGGCGGTCGTGGTTATCGGCGGACTGGTCAGTTCGACATTGGTGACGCTGTTCATCCTGCCCGCGGTTTACGCCTGGTTTGCGCCTGCGCCAGAGCAAGCACCTGAACCCAAAGCAGTTTGACGCGTGCTCTGAAAGGCGTCGCCACGTCGTTAATAATATATTAAAATGCGTCCGAGGCTCGGGAGGGGCGCATGCTGGGACTGGTGGCGCGACACGTGACAATCCTCATCGCCGGATGCGGTCTGGCGGGGGTGATGACGTGCGCCGCCAGCGCTCAGCCCACGCGTCTGGGCGCGATCCAGCAAACCCAACCCCAGCCTGATGCTCCGGTCGCCGTCGAGGTGGACTGGCAGGCCGTGCGTCGGGATGTTCTGCAGCGTCAGCGCGCCAGCTTCACCGCTGTTCGCGCCGTGCCGCGCCCGGTCGTGCCGGGCAATGTCACGGCCGAAGAAGGCGTGGCGACAGAAGTGCCGATCCTGACGCCAACGCAGGACGCGCTGGGGTTTGAGGCTCTGGCGAACGCGCGCCTGTTCCCTCGTGGAGATTTCTATACCCTTGTCATTGAAGCCGAGGGGATGCTGATCGAGGTGTTCGGCACGCGTCTGGCGCATGCCGTGCCGCCTGACCCTCTGAGCGCCCGTCATCTGCGCGGGACCGGCGAGGAGGGGTATCGCAGCACGCCGACGGCGTATGGCCGGGAGATCACGTTCCACCGCTATAACGCCGCCTACTCGATCACGCTGGAATGCGATGCGCCCGAGACGGATACGCGTTGCAGCGCTCCGGCGTATGGCGATGGCCTTTACGCGTCGCTGCAGCTCATGCCCGGCACGCGGGACAGGGAGGCACCGTGATGCCGCGTCCTGTCGAGATCATCCTTGCCGGCCTGGTCGCAGGTCTTGGCGGCGCGCTTCTGGTCTTCTGGCCGTTTGAGGCTCCGCCACAAACGCCTGTTGAACCTGCGGCGGAAGAAGAGCCCGTTACGCCAGATCCTGAACCCGAACCGGAACCCGAACCCGAACCGGAACCCGAGCCCGAGTCCGAGCCCGAGCCCGAGCCTGATGGCCCCCTGATGGATGAGGGCCTTGCCCCGGTCGCCTTCCTGCCGCCCGGAGACCTGATCCCCGAGAGCGGGGTGGGGCAGATCGCCCAGATCAATTATGCGCCGGGCATGCGCTTTCCGCTTGAGGCGGGGCAGGCCTACGCCAATTCCCAGGTTTATGGGCATGGCGGCTATCTGGGTCCCGGAGGCGGGCAGTGCGCCTCGGAAAACTACAGCTATGCCTGGCGGGACAATTTCTGCGAGACGCGGGGCTATGCCACGCCCATGTGTCCGGCCGGAACCGGGCATCAGGGGCAGGATATCCGCCCTGCCAGCTGCGAGGACGCCCTGCACTGGGCTGTGGCGGCGGATGATGGCGTGATCACTTCGGTCGGCAGCTACTCGGTCAGGCTGATGACGGCGGACGGCGTGCGCTACACCTATCTGCATCTGGATCGGGACACGCTTCGGGTTTCACCCGGCGATGAGGTCGAGCGCGGTCAGCGGATCGGGTATGTCTCGAACGAGTTTGGCGGCAACGCCACCACCATTCACCTGCATTTCGAGATCCGCATGGCGGTCGAGACCGGAAGCGGGCTTCAGAACACCCATGTCCCGCCCTATCTGGCGCTGGTCGAAAGTTATCAGGCGCTTCTGTCAGCTTCGGATGGTGAGGCCGGCTGACTGCATTCAGTCGGTTTGCCCTGTTCTTGGGTGAATTGATTCGCTGAGTGCAATCCTGAAGGGAAGGCGGTCCCGTCTTCTACCAAGGTCTATGTGCCAGGTCGGAACGCCGATTTTCAAAAGATATATAATTCATATACTTGCGGGATCCCTCTGCGAGTTATTCTCATATGTCTCAGAAAATCTCGAAATTATTCATTAAGACAATTCGACGAATATGTTTATTAGACGAACTCAATATACGCATTCAGATTTGAATAGGCGTGTGCATAGGGGGCTGATATGGCAGCACTGGCAGAACGGACGGACTTTACCCTGCGGGACCCGGGCGCCCTGGGCGCTCTGCTCGTTTACGATTGGCGCCTGCGCAAGCTTCTCACCGATGACGAAGTGATCACCGAAGCGGTGGACCGGCCCGTCTCGACGGGTGTCCTTCGCCACCTTCAGCGTCTGGGCTTCATCAAGGCCGTTCACGGCGTTCGCCCCCATGGCGGTCGGATGCGCCTTTGGCCGATTGATGAAGTGCTCAAGCTGCAGATCGTGCTCGACCTGCGCCATACGACCGGCGCGCGTCTGTCCGCCTGTGTCGACGCCCTCAATCTTGATCCGCAGATCGTTGATGAGGCGCTCGATGACTGGGAGCGTCATGTGGGCGGCAAGTCCGATGAACGCAGCAGCGTGAAACCCTCGTCCGACGGTCGCCATCCGCTGACCGATTCGGCTTTCATTTCAGGGCTTTCAAACGCCTCCGTGCAGGCCTTCATCTGCCGCAGCGGCTTTGACACTGTGTCTGAACCGGCCTTTCTTTTATAGCTTAAGTACCTTGCGCGGCGCCGCAGCAATTGCTTTCCTGATCAAAACCGGTTCGCATACGCGAAAAGACCGATTGATCAGGGAGGCATTTTGCCATGAGCGATATTCGTTTTGATGGCCGCGTCGCCATTGTAACCGGCGCGGGCGCGGGTCTGGGCCGTTCTCACGCACTGGAACTGGCGCGTCGCGGCGCCAAGGTGGTCGTCAACGATCTGGGCGGCGCCGTGGATGGCACCGGCTCTTCGCTGAGCGCTGCTGAAACCGTCGTTGAAGAGATCAAGGACGCCGGCGGTGAAGCCATCGCCAACGGCGCCAATGTCACCAAGCCTGATGAAGTCGCCGCCATGGTCGACGCCGCGCGCGAGACCTGGGGCAAGGTCGACATCCTGGTCAACAATGCCGGGATCCTGCGCGACAAGAGCTTCTCGAAAATGACCCTGGATGACTTCCGCGCGGTGATGGAAGTTCACCTGTGGGGGACGACCGTCTGCACCAAGGCGGTGTGGGATCACATGAAAGAGGCCGGTTATGGCCGGATTGTGATGACCAGCTCATCCTCTGGAATCTATGGCAATTTCGGCCAGTCCAACTATGGCGCCGCCAAGATGGGGGTTGTGGGCCTGATGAACGTCCTCCATCTGGAAGGGCGCAAGAACAACATCAAGGTCAACACCCTGTCCCCGACCGCCCATACCCGCATGACCGAAGGGCTGATCCCTGAAGAGGCCGCCAAGCTGATGACGCCCGAAAGCGTCACCGCGGGCCTGGTCGCCCTGTGCGCCGAAAACGCGCCCGAGCGCACCATTCTGTGCGCCGGCGCAGGCGGTTACGCCGCCACCAAGATCTATGAGACGCCGGGCATCTACCTGCCGCCGGAAGACCAGACGGCGGAGAACGTTCTCGCCAATATCGACAAGATCACCTCTGATCATGGCCAGGAAGAGTTTGAAGAGGGCGCCCGCCAGACCTTCAAATTCATCCAGTACGCCGCCAAGCATTTCGACCTCGCCCTGGGCTAGGTCCTCGTCCTTTAAGCCAGCAAAGGAGCCTCACCATGCGTGAAGCGCTTATCGTCTCCACCGCCCGTACGCCGATCGGCAAGGCCTATCGCGGCGCCTTTAACGACACCCAGGCCCAGGAACTGGGCGGCCACGCCATCAAGCATGCCGTGGAACGCTCCAAGGTCGCGCCCGACGAGATCGAGGACGTGATCATCGGCGCCGCCATGCAGCAGGGCTCGACCTTCCAGAACATTGGCCGCCAGGCCGCGATCCGCGCCGGTCTGCCAACCTCTGTGTCCGGCATGAGCATGGACCGTCAGTGCGCTTCGGGCATGATGGCGATCGCCACGGCCGCCAAGCAGATCATTTCCGACGGCATGAACGTCACTGTCGGCGGCGGCCTTGAGTCGATCTCGCTGGTGCAGAACGAGCACATGAACCTGCACAAGGCGTTCGATCCGTGGATCAATGAACACCGCCCGGACCTGTACATGTCCATGCTGGAAACGGCCGAGATCGTGGCCGAGCGCTATGGCATCTCCCGTGAGGCCCAGGACGAGTACGCCCTGCAATCGCAGCAGCGCACCGCCGCCGCTCAGGAAGCGGGCAAGTTCAATGACGAGATCGTGCCGCTGACCTCCACCATGCTGGTGAAGGACAAGGCGACCGGCGAAATTTCCAAGCAGGAAGTCACGCTGGAGAAGGACGAGGGCAACCGCCCCTCCACCACGCTTGAGAACCTGCAATCGCTGAACCCGGTCTTCGCACACGGCCAGCAGATCAAGGAAGGCAAGTTCGTCACAGCGGGCAACGCCTCCCAGCTGTCTGACGGCGCGTCTGCTGCCGTGCTGATGGAAAGCAAGGAAGCGGAGAAGCGCGGTCTTCAACCGCTGGGCGCCTATCGCGGCATCGCGGTTGCGGGTCTGGATCCGGATGAAATGGGCATCGGCCCGGTCTACGCCATTCCCAAGCTTCTCAAGGCCAATGGCCTGACCATGGACGATATCGGTCTGTGGGAGCTGAACGAGGCGTTCGCCGTGCAGGTCCTGTACTGCCGTGACAAGCTGGGCATCCCGAACGAGAACCTGAACGTCAATGGCGGCGCGATCTCGGTCGGCCACCCCTATGGCATGTCCGGCGCCCGGATGGTCGGCCACGCCCTGATCGAGGGCAAACGCCGCGGCGTGAAATACGTCGTCTGCACCATGTGCGTCGGCGGCGGCATGGGCGCTGCGGGCCTGTTCGAAGTCCTCTAGGCGACTTTGCAGACCTGAAAAGTTAAAGGCCGGCCTGGAGAACCAGGCCGGCCTTTTTAACGACGCCGCGGGGTCTGCAGCTCCTTGGCGTCGTATTTGCGGAAGTCAGGCGGCGTTCAGCGCATAGCCGGCTGAACGCACCGTCCGGATCGGATCGTGCTCACCGCCCGCACTGAGCGCTTTCCTCAGGCGACCAATATGCACGTCTACCGTGCGCGCCTCCACATAAACATCAGAACCCCACACCGCATCAAGCAGTTGTTCCCGAGAAAACACACGTCCGGGGTGCTGCATAAGATAATCGAGCAGGCGGAACTCGGTCGGGCCCAGGTGAATCTCGAGATCGGAGCGGACCACGCGGTGCGCCACCCGGTCGATGGTGATGTCCCCGACCGTGACAGAGTCCTCGGCCAGGCCCGGGCGGATGCGGCGCAGAACGGCGCGAACGCGCGCGAACAGCTCTTTCATCAGGAAGGGTTTGACGATGTAGTCATCCGCCCCGGTGTCGAGCCCCCGGATGCGGTCCGCTTCCTCGCCGCGCGCGGTCAGCATGATGATCGGCAGATTGCGCGTTTCGTGGCGGCTTCTCAGGCGGCGGCAGACTTCGATGCCGGAGATTTTCGGCAGCATCCAGTCCAGCACCACCACATCGGGTTGGCGCTCTTCCACCAGCATCATCGCCTCTTCGCCATCGGCGGCGAGGGAGACGCGGAAGCCTTCCTTCTTGAGATTGTACGAAAGCAGCTCGGACAGAGCGTCTTCGTCTTCTACGACCAGAACATGCGGTTGCATGGCGAACCCCCTTCGCTAGGACGTTTCAGGACGAGGGCCGCGCGGCCGATCAGCCGTCAGCTCTTGCCCGGTAACCAGGTAATGGACCACTTCGGCGACGTTCGTGGCATGATCGCCGATACGCTCGAGATTCTTCGCGATGAAGAGCAGATGCGCGCCCGGCTCGATCATCGAGCTGTCATCGCGCATGGCGGTGACGAGGTCGCGGAACAGGGCGTTGTAATGCTCGTCCACATCGTCATCGCGTTCCCAGACGGCGACGGCGCGGCTGGCTTCACCCGTGGCGTACGCGTCCAGAACCTGATGCAGATGGCTTTGCACCACGCGGCCCATGCGCTCGACCGCGCCATTGAGGGCGGTCGGGTCAGAGGCGTTCAGCGTGTGCACGCGGCGGGCGATGGATTTGGCCAGATCCCCCACGCGCTCGAGATCGGAGACGATCTTCAGCGCGGCGATGCAGACCCGCAAATCCTGGGCGATGGGCTGGCGCAGGGCCAGCAGCCGGATGATCTTCTTCTCGATATCGCGTTGCATCTGGTCGACCTGTGCGTCGCGCAAACGCACTTCGTCAGCCAGATCGCCGTCACGACTGGACGCGGCCTGGAGCGCGTCGCTGACCATGCTTTCGGCCAGCCCGCCCATGGCCGCCACATCGGCGGTCAATTGTTCAAGCTCTTCGGAGAAGGCTTTGACGATATGCGGCGCGTTATGCGTCGTGTTCATTGCGTTGGCCTTTCAAAGGTCCGTTTTCGCGGGCGGCTTATCCGAAACGTCCGGTGATGTAGTCCTGGGTGCGTTGATCAAGCGGGTTGGTGAAGATCTCCTCGGTCGGCCCGTATTCGACGAGCTTTCCAAGGTGGAAGAAGGCGGTCATCTGGGACACCCGGGCCGCCTGGGCCATGGAGTGGGTGACGATGATCAGCGAATAATTCTCGCGCAGCTCGTCGATCAGCTCCTCGATGCGCGCGGTGGCGATCGGGTCGAGCGCCGAGCAGGGCTCGTCCATCAGGATGACCTCGGGGTTCACCGCAATGGCGCGCGCAATCACCAGGCGTTGCTGCTGACCGCCCGAGAGCGAGGTGCCGGGCTGGTGCAGCCGGTCGGCCACTTCCGCCCACAAACCCGCCCGCTTCAGGCTGGCTTCCACGATGTCATCGAGCTCGGTCTTGGTCTCGGCCAGGCCATGAATGCGCGGGCCATAGGCGACATTCTCGTAGATCGATTTCGGGAAGGGGTTGGGCTTCTGGAACACCATGCCCACCCGGGCGCGCAGCACCACCGGATCAATGTCCCGGCCGTTGACCTCTTCGGCGTCAATGCGGATCGAGCCTGCGACGCGGGCGGTGTCGATGGTGTCGTTCATCCGGTTCAGGCAGCGCAGGAAGGTGGACTTGCCGCAGCCGGACGGGCCGATGCAGGCGGTGACCGCCCGGTCGGGGATTTCCAGCGAGACATCCTCGAGCGCCAGCTTGTCGCCATAGCGCACGCTGACCGCTTCGGTCGCCACCTTGATGGGCAGCTGCGTCGTCAGCGGGTGATACCGGGTCGGCGGATTGTCGATGGGAAAATCGAGCGTCATGGGCATGTTCCTACCATCTCCGTTCGAAGCGGCGCCGCAGGTAGATGGCGACGGCGTTGAAGCTGACCAGCAGCGTCAACAGGGCCAGGATTGCTGCGGCGGTGCGCGCTTCGAAGGCGCGCTCTGCGCTTGAAGACCAAATGTAGATCTGAACCGGCATCACGGTGGCCGGTTCGGTGAAGCCGGCGAGGCCCAGCGTGGGCGGGTCGGCGATAAAGGCCACCATGCCGATCATCAGAAGCGGGGCGGTTTCGCCCAGCGCCTGCGCCAAACCGATGATCGAGCCGGTCAGGATGCCGGGCATGGCCAGCGGCAGGACGTGATGGAACACGGCCTGGGTGCGCGATGCGCCGACGCCAAGCGCGGCCTCGCGGATGGAGGGCGGCACGGCCTTGAGCGCGGCGCGGGCGGAAATGATCACCGTGGGCAGGGTCATCAGCGCCAGTACCATGCCGCCCACCAGCGGGGCGGAGCGGGGCATGCCGAACAGGTTGATGAAGACGGCGAGGCCGAGCAGACCGAACACGATCGAGGGGACGGCGGCGAGGTTGTTGATATTGACCTCGATGAAGTCCGTCAGCCGGTTTTTGGGCGCGAACTCTTCCAGATAGATCGCTGCGCCCACGCCGATGGGCACGGCCAGCAGCATGGTGATGATCATGGTCAGGATCGAACCCGCCAGCGCCCCGGCGACACCCGCCAGCTCCGGCTCCCGGCTGTCGGCATGGGTGAAGAGCGTGGTGTTCAGTCCATTGGTGACCAGGCCCCGCTCCTTGAGCGCGCGAGTCCAGACGATCTGGCGATCACTGATGCGTCGTGCGATGGCCGGTGTCTCGATCACCCAGAGCGACCAGTCAGAAAGGGTCTCGGCCTGGGCGTCCGGCGCCACCAGCCATTCGCCAAGCGCGGTCCGGGCGTCAGGCCGGATTTCTGAAATCCGCAGCACGCCGCCATTGGCGCGCAGCATCAGGGACGCGGTTTGCGGACCCAGTGCAACAGGCTCAACAGAGCGCGCCTGGGATTGGAGGCGGTCAGCGAGCGCATCCGCGCGCTCGGCTTCGGCCAGCAGGCTGTCACGGGCGTCCGCGTCAATCTCGGCCTGCGCCTGATCGGTCGCAGAAACGGCGCGGGCGCGAGCTTGAGCTGCGCCCGCTTCAAGCCGGTCGCGCACCAGCGCCATGAAATCGGAAAAGACAGGTTCGCCGGCGACGGCGCTGACTTCGATCTCTTCATCAAGCGCGCCGGACAGCGTGATCGGCGCTGCGCCCGGCAGGCGGGTTTCTTCGGTGGCGAGGCCCTTCAGATACAGATCCGCATCATCAGAAATCGGGAAGGAGAAGCGCGTGGTCTGACCCAGAAGGTCCGGGTTCTGGACCACCTGGTTGAGCAGGTCTGCAGCGTTCACGGCGCTGTAGAGCCCGAACAGCTCACGCAGCTCGGCTACCGTGTCCGCCATGGGGAACTGGTCGCGCAGGGCGTCCTGGATCAGCGTGTTGTACGCGCCGCGGCGCAGGGAGGCCTCGCTGCGATCCCCGCGCGGATCGGCGATCTCGGCGTTGATCTCCACATCCAGCGTCATGCGATGGGCCGTGAAGGCGGGCAGGGACTGGATGATGAGCGAACCCAGCAGCACCGCCAGAAACAGCACGGCCGCGCTGATCGCCGCCAGACCATAGAACTGGAAGCGCTGCTCGGCGCGGTGCCGCTTGGCCAGGCGCGCCTGAACCGCGTCGCGGATGTTCGGCGCGTTATTCATAGCGTTCACGGAAGCGTTGCACCACGCGCAGGGCGATGATATTCAGGATCAGGGTCATCACGAACAGCACGAGGCCGAGCGCGAAGGCGGAGAGGGTTTTGGGGCTGTCAAATTCCTGGTCGCCGGTCAGCAGCATGACGATCTGTACGGTGATGGTGGTCACCGATTCCAGCGGGTTCGCGGTCAGGTTCGCGCCCTGACCGGCGGCCATCACCACGATCATGGTCTCGCCCACCGCGCGCGACACCGCCAGCAGCAGCGCGCCGACAATGCCCGGCAGGGCGGCGGGGAAGACGACGTGGCGCACGGTTTCCGATTTGGTGGCGCCCATGGCGTAACTGCCGTCGCGCAGCGCTTGCGGCACGGCGTTGATGACGTCATCAGACAGCGAGGAGACGAAGGGGATGATCATCACCCCCATCACCAGACCTGCCGACAAGGCCGATTGGGTCACGGCGTCTTCATAGCCCAGCATCAGCGCGAACTGGCGCAGGAAGGGGCCGACCGTCAGAAGCGCGAAGAAGCCGTAGACGACGGTGGGCACGCCCGCGAGGATCTCGAGCGCTGGCTTGGCCCAGGCGCGCAGGCGCGGGCTGGCGTATTCAGACAGGTAGATCGCAGCCATCAGGCCGATCGGCGCGGCCACCAGCATGGCGATCAGGGTGATCAGGGCCGTGCCTGCAAACAGCGGCACGGCGCCAAAGGCGCCGGACTGGCCGACCTGATCGGCGCGAATGGCGATCTGCGGGCTCCAGTGCAGCCCGAACAGGAATTCATGGATGCGCCAGTCGATCGAGGCGAAAAAGCGGATCGATTCAAACAGCAGCGAGAACACGATCCCCAGCGTGGTGAGGATCGCGATGGCCGAGGTCATCATCAGGGCGAGGCCGATCACCCCTTCCACCCTGTCCCGAGCCCGGAAGCTGGCGCGAATTCGGGTGCGAGCGAAAGCGAGGCCGCCCACCGCCATGGCCAGAGCCACCCCGGCGGCGCTCCAGCGGAACAGGTCTTCCCAGGGGCGCAGCGCGAGTGCGGCAGCGCGGATTTCCTCGGTGTTGCGACTGGCGAGGCCTTCATTGAAGGCCAGTGCGCGGGCGTCCGAAATGAACAGCTCGCGCCGCTCGCTGGGCGCGCGCCAGTATTCAAAACCGGCCCGGGCGCGCACGCCGGGGACGGTATGGGGGGTGCGGGCGGCAACCGAAGCGGCGACCTGATCGCGGCGGACCTGGCGCTCTGCGGCGATCGCGTTGCGTTGCGCGGTCAGGGCGCCCAGAGCGCGCAGATAGCGTTCGGCGTCGCCGCCTTCGCGTTCGGCGCGGAACATCTCATTGCGGGCGGACAAGGCTTCCGCCTCGATCTGCTGGGTTTCCTCGGCCAGCGCCTGATACTCGGAATCTTGCGCCAGCTGGGCTTCATATTCACGGATCAGCGGTGCGGCTTCGCGCTCGAGCTCGCCAAGCGCCAGCGTGTTCACAAGGCTTGCGCCGAACAGGCCATAGAGCGCCAGCAGGATAAAGGCCGGCAGGCCGGTCCAGAGCGCCAGATAATAGCCGTAGTAATTAGGCAGGGAGTGCAGCCAGGACGCACGACCATTGGACGCCGCGACAGCGCGACGCCGACCGATCAGAAATCCGACCGCTGTCAGCACCAGAAGGGCGAGGACAGCGAAAAGCGAGGACTGCATGAAACCACCTGGTCAGGGAGTGAGTCTCTGCGCCGGACGCAAATCTCCCCAAAGCTCGATTAGCGGCGGACCATGGTGGGGAACGATCAACCCAATATGTAAGTTTGGTGACAGTTATGTGACGGCGCGGGTCGCTCAGGGCGCGGCAATGTCATTGCGCGGCGTAGCTTCAAGCGTTTCAACAGGTTTCACCGCCGTGGCCACAGGGAAGAAGACTGTAAAGACTGAGCCGATTTCAGGCGCGCTCTCCACGGTGAAGCCGCCTCTGTGACGATTGACGATGTGTTTGACGATGGCGAGCCCCAGGCCTGTGCCGGACGTGGGTCCGCTTTTCTGACCGTCCACACGAAAAAACCGCTCGGCGAGACGTGGCAGATAACGCCGCTCGATGCCGCCGCCCTGATCCTGTACGCGCACGACGCCGAACCTGGCATCCGGATCCAGGGCGGGCGCCGTCAGGGTCAGGCGACCGGAATCAGGATCGATCCGTGCGCCCAGATGCTCTGCGGAGTCCCGGGAAACGCCATAGCGCACGCTGACCTTCACACGGGAGCCGTCGGGAGAATACTTGATGGCGTTCTGGATCAGGTTCTCGACCACCTCATAAAGCTGGTCCCGATCGCCGCGGACCTGGGCGCCGCCTTCGGTCCCGGCCTCATCGATGTCGACAATTATATTGCGGCTGGCGGCGACCGGCGCCAGCGCTTCGGAGACGTCCAGCGTCAGATTGTCGAGATCGACCGAGCCCGTCGGCGGCATGTGCTCGTTCATTTCGACCCGGCTCAGGGACAAGAGGTCATTGATCAACCGGCGCATGCGTTCGGTCTGAACCGTCATGATCTCAAGAAAGCGGTCGCGGGCTTCCTCGTCATCGCGGGCCGGGCCGGACAGGGTCTCGATAAAGCCGGCGAGCGAGGCGAGCGGGGTGCGCAATTCATGGCTGGCGTTGGCCAGAAAGTCCGCTCGCATGCGTTCGGCGCGCTTGGAGTTGGTGTCATCGGCCAGAACCAGCATGGCGCGGAAGGGCATGGGGCCCGGCGCGGACAGCCGGATCGGCTCCACATAGGCGCGTACATGGCTTTCGAGCGGGGCGAGGGTTGAGTACTCCACCGTAGCGCCGCGATCCCCGCGCAGGGCGGCGCTGACCGCTTCCAGGACGCGCGGCTGGCGCAGCACCGTGGACAACAGGCCACGCTCTGCGCCCAGCCCCAGAAAGGTGCGTGCAGCAGGATTGGCGCGCTCGATTCGTCCACCGGCTCCGATCAGGAGAACCGGAATGGGCAGGCGCTCCAGCATGGTCACGCTGGCTTCAGCTTCCAGATCGCGCGGCGCATTCACCGAAGCCGGTCGGGGATTGGGCTCGGCCGTCGTCAGAGCGGTGAGATAATACACGAGTCCCAAGGCGATAAAGGCTGTTGCGCCGCCCAGAAACGCGCCTGCGGAGAGCTCGCCGGCGACCGCGAGCACCAGCATGACCACCACGCCGATGGAGACGCTGAGGGCAATGTCGCGTCGGCGGGGGCGGTCCCCGGCCAGACGCTTGGCGGGAGTCTTCTGATCCTTGGTCATGCCTGTTCGTAGCATGGGAATGTGACACCTCGGAATCCCTTGTAGTTTTGCGGATTCCGTCCCGAGGCTCGCATGAATTCCAATATAAATTTTTTGTAATTCGAGAAACTTTTAGCGTTTTTCGATAAGTTTTGATTGACTTTCGAGAGCGCGCTTATAGGGTGCAATTCAGGTTTTGTAATTTTCCCGGGGGAGGGTCCGTGTCCCTTTTGCGAATTTCACCGTTTTTTGCGCCCTTGCTTCTGAGCGCCTGCGCCAGCGTTGTTACGCCGGGTGCAGCTGATCTCGTGGTGGCGCCGGAAACCTTTTCTGCGGTTCCCGCAGAGCTGGACGCCTCGCCGTCTGACTGGATCGCCGCGTTCGAGGATCCGGTGCTTCAGGCGCTGGTGGCGGAGGCGCTGGACGCCAATCCGACGGTCGCCTCGGCGCTCGCCAATTATGATGCCGCCCGTGCCGGCGCCCGCTCTGCTGGCGCGTCGCGTCTTCCGACGCTGGATGGCTCGCTGGGTTATACCGATCAGGAGCCGGGCAATACCGGCTTCAGTTCCGGTCTTGAAGTGAACTGGCAGGCGGATGTCTGGGGTCGTCTGGGCGATCAGGCGCGGTCAGGCGCACTGACGGCCGAGGCGGCGCGCGCGGACTGGTATGGCGCGCGCTTGTCGATTGCAGCTTCTGTGGCGCGGTCATGGTATGCGCTGACGGCCGCCAGCCAGCAGGCTGAACTTGCCCGGGCGGATGTGGAAGCCCGCGCCAACCAGCTCGAGATTGTTGAACGGCGCTTCCAGCGCGGCGTGGTCCGCTCCTCTGATGTGCGCACGGCGCGTTCCGCGCTCGCCTCTTCCGAAGCGGCGCTGGCGTCGCGTCTGCGCGCGCAATCCAACGCGGCGCGGGTTCTGGAAGTGGCGCTGGGCCGGTATCCGTCGGCGAGCATCGCTGCAGGCGCTGAACTGCCTGGGCTGGGCGTCCTGCCCAATCCGGGTCAGCCTGAAGCCCTTCTGTCGCGTCGGCCGGACGTGGTCGCCGCACAAGCGCGTCTCGCCGCCGCCGGCTATTCCGCATCTGCAGCCCAGAAGGCGCTCTATCCGGGGCTTGGCCTGCGCGCCAGCCTGGGCGATGGCGGTTCTGATATCGCCGATGTCCTCGACTTTGATGATCTTGTGAAGACGGTCGCGGGATCGATCACCGCACCGATCTTCCAGGGTGGCCGTCTGCGTGCTGAACGTGACCGGGCTGAAGCCCAGGCCGAGCAGCTGTCGGCCAATCTGGTCAGCACGGCCCTGTCGGCCTTGCGTGAAGCGGAAGACGCCATCGAGGCGGATCGCCGCCTGGCCGAGCGGGTCCAGGCCCTGACGGTTGCAGCGGATGAGGCCCGCGAAGCCCTGGCGCTCGTGCAGCGTCAGTATGCATCGGGTCTGTCGACGATCTTTGAGCTGATTGATGCGCAGACGCGCCAGATTTCAGCGCAATCGGCCTTGATCGCAGCGCGCAATGAGCGGGTGGATAACCGCATCGCGTTGCATCTGGCCATCGCAGGCGATTTCAGCGCCGGCGGCGGTCTGACTGCATCCAATATCGATAACTAGGACATCATAAGACCGGAAAACCGGTCAGGGGACAAAAGAGGTTGGTCATGAGCAAGTTTGTTGGTCGTTTGTTGATTATAGGGCTGCCGGTTGCGGTGCTCGTTGCGTTCTTCGTCGTCTACGCCGTGCTGGCGGCGGCGGCGCCCAAGCCCGAGCGCGCCGAAGTCGTTGCGCGCCCGTCTGCGGTTTTCGTCACTGAGGCGGCTCTGAGCCCGGTTCAGCTGTCCGTCACCACCCAGGGTGAGGTCACGCCGCTGACCGAGATTGATCTGACCGCCCAGGTGTCGGGCCGGATCACCTATGTGAACCCCAATTTCGTCGATGGCGGTTTCTTTGAGGCGGGCGAAGTGCTCGTGCGTCTCGAGGACGCCGACTATCGTCTGGCCGTGACGCGCGCTGAAGCCCAGGTGGCGCAAGCCCGTCAGGGTCTGGTGCGTGAAGAAGCCGAAGCGGATCTGGCGCGGGAAGAATGGGATGCGCTGGGTGAAGGTGAAGCCAGCGCGCTGACCCTGCGTCAGCCGCAAATGGCTGAAGCCCGCGCCCAGCTGGCGTCTGCGGAAGCCTCTCTGGCTGAAGCTCGTCTCAATCTGAGCCGCACCCGCATCTCTGCGCCCTTCGCCGGTCGCGTGCGGGAGAAGAACGCCGATCTGGGCCAGTATGTCGGTCCGGGCACGCGTCTGGGTCGGGTCTTCGCAACCAACCGCGTTCAGGTGCGTCTGCCGCTGACCAATGCCGAGCTGGCGACCCTGAACCTGCCGCTGGCGTTTCAGGCCAATGACGCCAATCCGGGCCGTCCTGCGCATCTGAGCGCGAGCGTGGCGGGTCAGGAGCGTCACTGGGAAGGCCGTCTGGTGCGCACCGATAGCGCCATCAACCCGCAAACCCGCACCATGAGCGCCATCATCGAGGTCGAAGACCCCTATGGTGTTGCTGCGGAAGAGGCGGGCGCGCCGCTGGCTGTGGGCCTGTTCGTTGCGGCGAACATTGACGGTCGTGAGCTGGATAACGCGATCGTCCTGCCTCGCAGCGCACTGCGCGGTTCCAGCGAGGTCTATGTGGCCGAGCGTGATGGCACCCTGTCGATCCGCCAGGTCAATGTGATTGACACCAGCGCCGAGCGCGTCGTCCTGACCGCGGGTCTCGAGCCGGGCGACCGGGTCGTCACCTCTCCGCTGCGCGGCGCCGCCGCCGGCATGCTGGTGCGGGCTGTGGACGCCAATGGCGATCCGCTCGATCCCGAGCCGGAAGCCGAGGACGAAGCGGACAATGACAACACCCCCGAGAGCGAAGCGCTGGTCCAGGAGACCACCACCGCCTCGCGGGCCAACTAGTCAGGATTGGGGAGAACGGACATGGTTCATAATCCTGAACACGACAAGCATAAGGGGTTGCTGGCCTGGTGGGCCAAGAACTCCGTCGCCGCAAACCTGTTGATGCTGATCGCCCTGATCGGCGGCGTGGTGGGCTATTTCTCCATGCAGCGCGAGAACAATCCGGGCGCGGTGTTCCCGGGTGCGTCGATCTCGGTCGCCTGGCCGGGGGCTTCCCCCCAGGAGATCGAGGAGCAGATCATCGTGCGTATCGAGGAAGCCCTGAGCGACCTTGATGGGGTGGACGAGCTTTCCGCCGTGGCGCGCGAAGGCTCCGGCTCTGTCTATGTCTCGGGCCTGCCTTCTCAGGAGGCGTCCGCCTTTATCGACGAGATCAAGCTGCGCGTGGACTCCATCAACAACATGCCGCGCGAGGCCTATCGTCCGCAGGTCCAGCGCTGGCAGAACTCTGACCAGATCGCCGGTTTCGCCCTGCATGGTCAGGTGGACCGCCGCGACCTGCAACGGGTGGCGCGCGAGATCCGCAACGAGATTTCCTCCACCATTCCCGGCGCCTCGCTGGTCGAGATCATGGGCGTGCTGGGAGAGGAAGTGGCGATCGAGGTTTCCGAGGAAGCCATGCGTCGCTATGGCGTGACCTTCGCTGACATCGCCCAGTCGATTGCAAACTCCTCGATCAACGCATCTGCAGGCTCGGTTCGCACCGATCTTGGCGATGTTCGCATCGCCTCGCGCGAGCTGGCGGACAGCGCCTATGAGTTTGAAAACATCATTGTGCGCCAGACCGCCGATGGCGGCGTGGTGCGCGTGGGCGATGTGGCGACCGTCATCGACGGTCTGGTGGACGCCAATCTGAACGCCACATTTGATGGCGAGCAGATGGTGATCATCGCCATTCGCTCGACTGGCGGTTCGGACATCATCGATGTGTCGAACGCCATGAAGGAGTATCTCGAGCGCAAGAACGCCGAGCTTCCCTCCACCTTGCAATTGTCGGTGTGGTGGGATGGTGCGGACCAGTTCAACTCCCAGCTGACCGTGATCGGCAGCTCGGCCCTGCTGGGTCTGGCGCTGGTGCTGGGCGTGCTGGTGCTGTTCCTGCGTCCCATCGTGGCGATGTGGGTGACGGTGGGCATCGCCACCGCATTCGCGGGCGCCTTCCTGATCCTGCCCCTGCTGGGCATCACCCTGAACTTCCTCTCGCTGTTCGCCTTCTTGATCGTGATCGGCGTGGTGGTCGATGACGCCATCATCGTGGGGGAGAACATTCACGCCCGTGTCGAACGTGGTGAGCAGGGCCTGACGGCTGCGGTTGTGGGCACGCAGATGGTGGCCAAGCCGGTCGTCTTTGCGGTCATAACCACCATGATGGCGTTCGCGCCCTGGATGATGCTGTCCGGTCCGGAAGTGCAGTTTACGCGCCAGATCTCGCTGGTGATCATCTCGGCCCTGGCCTTCTCGCTGGCCGAAGCCCTGTTCATCCTGCCGGCGCACCTGTCGCACATCAAACCGCAGCGTACGGACGGCTTCTTCGGTCCGTTCATCAAGTTCCAGGCGATGATCGCCGACAGCCTGATCGCCTTTGCACACCATATCTACGGTCCGGTTCTGGCGCTGGCGATCCGCTTGCGCTACGCGACCTTGATGTTCTTCATCGGCATCTTTGGTCTGGCCATCGCCCTGCAGATGAACGGCTATGTGAAGTCCGCCTTCATGCCGGAAATCGAGAGCGACCTGATCCGGGTCAATATCGAGCTGGCGGACGGCACGCCCTGGTCGCGGACCGACGAGATCCGGGCGCGTCTGGATGAGGCCGAGCTGGAAGTCCAGCAAGCCTATCGTCAGGAATTCCCGGGCGAGGAGGACATGATCCGCTCGCGCTCCACCCTGGCGACGGACGGCTCGGTGCGCGCCTGGATCAACATCGCGCCGCCGGAGAACCGTCCGGGCAGCACGCCGACCGCCGATGTGGCGCAACGCCTGCGTGACGCGCTGGGCCCGGTGCCGGATGCCGAGGAGATCCGTTTTGAAGCGACGCTGAACGACAATGGCCCGGCCATCCAGTTCGCAATCAATCACCCGGATCTGGATGTCCTGCGGGCGGCTGCGGCTGATCTGCGGGCCCATCTGGCGACGTTTGAGACCACCTATGACATCATCGACAACCTGCAATCGTCTGCGGACGAGCTGCGCCTGACCCTGCGTCCGGACGCCCAGGCCCTGGGCCTGACGCTGGCGGACGTGACCCGTCAGGTGGGCCAGGCCTTCTATGGCTATGAAGTGCAGCGCCTGCCGCGGGACGGCGAGGATGTGCGGGTGATGGTGCGCTACCCCCGGGAAGCGCGGAACAGCCTGGATGCGGTGAACAATCTGCGCATCCGCACCAATGACGGTCGTGAAGTGCCGCTGGCGGCGGTGGTCGACGCCGAGTTTGCGCCGGGGATCAACCAGATCCGCCGTCGTGAGCGTCAGCGCACCGTGACGGTGAGCGCCGAGCTGACCGACAATGACGCCGCGGCCAACATCCGCCAGGAGCTGGAGGAAGACTTCTTCCCGCAATGGGAAGAGCGTTATCCGGGCATCTCCACCGGCGCCATCGGCGAGGCGGAGGGCGAAGCCCAGTTCCTGGCCGAGGTCATCAAGTATCAGCTGATGATGCTGGTGATGATGTATGTCCTGCTGGCGGTGGCCTTCCGCTCCTACGCCCAGCCGCTGATGATCATGACCGCCATCCCGATGGCCTATGCCGGCGCGGTGTTCGGCCACCTGATCCTGGGCGAGCCCTTCGCACTGTTCTCGATGTTCGGCATCGGGGCCGCGGCCGGGATCGTGATCAACGACAACCTGGTTCTGGTGGACTTTGTGAACCGGCTGCGCGAGCGTGGCGTGGGCGCCATGCAGGCGCTGGTTGATGCCGGGGTGCAGCGTTTCCGTCCGATCCTTCTGACCACGGTCACCACCTTCATCGGCATCCTGCCGATGATCGCAGAGCGCTCCACTGCGGCCCAGTTCCTGAAGCCGATGGTGATCTCTCTGGGCTTTGCGGTGATCTTCGCCCTGTTCCTGACCCTTCTGATGGTGCCGGCCCTGTACGCAATCGGTGCGGACATCGGTCGCTTCTTCAAGGGCCTGTGGACCGGCGAGAAACAGCCGCGCGTCGGCGAGAGCTATATCGGCCATGACTCAGGCCTTGATGGCGTCGATGTCGGCCAACTGGATGAGGGAACGGCTCCGGCTGAATAACCCTCACGTGCCTGCGGCGCGAGCGACGCCTCACACGCCTCGCGCCGCAGGACCTAACTTCAGCGCCCGCTTTTTCGGCGCCCGGAACGACACGTAAAAACAAGGGGAACACGCATGAAAAACCTGTTGTCAGGCGTCGCCTTTATCGCGCTCGCCGCCGCCGCGCCCGCCTTTGCGCAAGATGCGCCGGTCTATGGGGAGTTCGGATTTGACGCCACCGGCATGAACGCCGCGCTCGATCCGGGTGATGACTTCTTCCAGTTCGCCAACCAGGCCTGGCTTGAGCGCACTGAAATCCCGTCCGACCGCTCCAACTATGGCATGTTCACCAAGCTCGCCATCGAAGCCGAAGAGCATGTGGCCGAGATCATCGCCGAAGCCTCCGCGGTTGAGGCGCCCGAAGGGTCCAACACCCAGCTTGTCGGCGATCTTTACAAGTCCTGGATGGATGTGGACGCCATCAACGCCGCCGGTCTCGCTCCGGCGCAGCCTTATCTGGATCAGATCAACGCCGCGTCGAGCTGGGAGGATATCGCCTCGCTCTTCGCCACCGTGCATTTCGCCTCGCCCTGGGGCGTGGGTGTGATCCCTGATCCCGCCGACACGACGCAATACACCCTCTATATGGGGCAGGGCGGTCTGGGGCTGCCGGACCGGGATTACTATCTTGAGGAAGACGAGGCCTCCGAGCGCTATCGCACCGCGTATGTCGCCTATATCGCGCGCATCTTTGACCTCGCCGGCATTGAAGGCGGCGCCGAGAAGGCCGACGCCATCATGGCGCTGGAGACCGCGCTGGCCGAGGTTCACTGGACCCAGGAGCGCACCCGCGAGATCACCGAGATCTACAATGTGATGTCGCTGGATGAAGTGGTCGCGCTGGCGCCCCAGTTTGATTTCCGCGCCAATCTCGACGCCTTCGGCCTTGGCGGTCAGGAGAGCTTCATGGTCGCCACCCCGAGCGCCATCGCGGACGCCGGGACCATTTTCTCTGAAGCCGATCTGGATACGCTGAAGGCCTATCTGACCTTCCACTTCCTGTCAGATCGCGCCAGTGCGCTGGGCGATGAGTTTGATCAGGCGAGCTTTGAGTTCTTCTCCCAGACCCTCAATGGTGTGGAAGAACAGCGCGAGCGCGACAAGCGCGGCGTCGATCTGATCGGCTCCGCCCTGGGCCACGCCATCGGCCAGATCTATGTGGATCGTCACTTCCCGCCCGAATCCAAGACCCAGATGGAAGAGCTGGTGGCCGGGCTTCAGTCCGCTTTCCGCGAACGTCTGGAAAATCTGAGCTGGATGGATGACGAAACCCGCGTTCAGGCGCTGGAAAAGCTCTCCACCTTCGAGCCGCGCATTGGCTATCCGGAAGTCTGGGACAGCTATGAAGGGCTTCAAATCTCGGCGGATGATTATTTCGGCAATGTCATGCGCATGGCCGAGTTCAATTGGGCCGGGCAGCTGGAAGACCTCGCCGGTCCGGTGGATCGCCGCGAATGGAGCTGGCCGCCGCAAATCGTCAATGCGAGCTACAACCCGCTTCTGAACCAGATCACCTTCCCGGCCGGCATCCTGCAGGCGCCGTTCTTTGATCCGAACGCCGACATGGCGGTCAACTTTGGCGGCATCGGGGCTGTGATCGGCCACGAGATCGGCCACGGCTTTGACGATCAGGGCCGCCGCTTTGACGCGCAGGGCAGCATTCGCGACTGGTGGACCGAAGAGACCAATGAGCGCTTCATCGAACGCTCTGACGCGCTCGTCGCCCAGTACAACGAGTTCGAACCGCTGGAAGGCCACACCGTCAACGGTCGCTTCACCCTGGGTGAGAACATCGGCGATCTTGGCGGCATGGAAATGGCGTATTCGGCCTGGCGCGCCTATGTGGACGAGCATTATGACGGCGAAGCGCCGGTCATTGACGGCTTCACCGGCGACCAGCGCTTCTTCCTGGGCTGGGCCCAGGTCTGGCGTCGCCTGTACCGTGAGGACAACCTCATCAGCCGCCTGCGGACCGATCCGCACAGCCCGTCCGAGTATCGGGTGAACGGCGTGGTGCGCAATATCGACGCCTGGTACGCCGCCTTTGGCGTGGATGAGAGCGACGATCTCTATCTGCCGCCCGAACAGCGCGTTTCGATCTGGTAGACCAACCTCGATCGAAACCGTTCAAGCCCGGCGCTCACGCGCCGGGCTTTTTCATGGGTTTAGCCCTGTCTGTCCGCATTTTCACTTGCCATCCATCTTGCCCGGCATGAGGGTGCGCCACATTTCCGACATGATCTCGCATCGCGAGCCGTGTTGTTTATGAATGCCAAGGGGAAAACATATGAAACAGATCTTGTTGTCGTGCTCGGCGCTGGCTGTGCTCAGCCTGGCCGCTTGCGGGCCGACCGATGCGCCGGAGAGCAACGCCTCCGCGCAAACCGAAACCGCGTCTCACACTGAAGCGGCAGCGCCCGTCTATGGCGATTTCGGCTTTGACATGGCCGGCATGAACACCGACGTCGCGCCGGGCGATGATTTCAACCAGTACGCCAATGGCGGCTGGATCGACAGCACCGAGCTGCCGGGCGACCGTTCGCGCTTCGGCATGTTCACGGTCCTGTCTGAAGAAGCCGAAGAAGACGTTCAGGAAATCATCTTCGAGGCCGGCGAAGCCGACGCCGCCGCTGGGTCCAACAACCAGCTCGTGGGCGATCTGTATGCCAGCTACATGAACGAAGCGGCGATCGCGGAAGCCGGTACGGCGCCGCTTGAGCCCTATCTGGCTGAAATCTCCGCCATTGCGACCCTGGATGACGCCTCGGCGCTGTTTGCGACCGTGCACCACCAGTCGCCTTACGGCTTCGCCGTCTGGGCCGACCCGGCTGACCCGACCGTGAACGCGCTGCGCCTGTTCCAGGGCGGTCTGGGCATGGGCAACCGTGACTATTACCTCGATGAAGGCGAGCGCTTCCAGCAATACCGCGACGCCTATGTCGCTTACATTGCACGCATCTTCGAACTGTCCGGCATTGAAGGCGGTCAGGAGAAAGCCGAAGCGATCCTGGCGTTCGAAACCCGCATTGCTGACGCGCACTGGACCCGTGAAGACAGCCGCGACGTCACCCAGACCTATAACGTGATGTCTGTGGCCGAGCTTGATGAGCTGGCTCCGGCGATGAACTTCCCCGAAGGCATGGCCAATCTGGGCCTCGACGTGGAAGAGCTGATCGTGGTTCAGCCGTCCGCCATCGAGCAGACCTCCGCCATTCTGGAAGACACCGACCTTGAGACCATCAAGGACTGGATGGCGTTCAACTTCATTTCCGACCGCGCCAACTGGCTGACCTCGGATTTTGAAGAGGCCAATTTCGATTTCTTCGGCCGCACCCTGCGCGGTCAGACCGAGCAACGCCCGCGTGACCGTCGTGCGGTCAACCTGGTGGGCGGCGCGCTGGGCCACGCCGTGGGTCAGATCTATGTCGAGCGTCACTTCCCGCCGAGCTCCAAGACCCAGATGGAAGACCTGGTCGCGCGTCTGACCACGGCTTTTGAATCGCGTCTGGAAAACCTCGAATGGATGGACGACGAGACCCGCGCCGAAGCGCTGACCAAGCTGGCCGGTTTTGAAGCCCGCATCGGTTATCCGGAAATCTGGGACTCCTATGAGGGCCTGGAAATCTCCGGCGATGATTATTTCGGCAACCGCGTCCGCATGGCCGAGTTCAACTGGGCCGAGCAGATCGAGGATCTCAACAGCCCGGTCGACACCCGCGAATGGGGCTGGCCGCCGCAAATCGTCAACGCGTCCTACTCGCCGCTGGCCAACCAGATCACCTTCCCGGCTGGCATCCTGCAGGCGCCGTTCTTTGATCCGAACGCCGACATGGCGGTCAACTTTGGCGGTATTGGCGGCGTGATCGGCCACGAGATCGGCCACGGTTTTGACGACAATGGTCGCCGCTATGACGCCGAAGGCCGTCTGCGTGACTGGTGGTCGCAAGAGACCAATGAACGTTTTGAAGAGCGCGCAGGCGCCCTGGGCGACCAGTACGAAGCGTTCTGCCCGGTGGAAGGCCAGTGCGTCAGCGGTCGTCTGACCATGGGCGAGAACATTGGCGATCTGGGCGGCCTGCAAATGGCCTACACCGCCTGGCGTCAGTATGTGGACGAAGTGTATGGCGGCGAAGCCCCGGTGATCGACGGTCTGACCGGCGACCAGCGCTTCTTCCTGGGCTGGGCTCAGGTCTGGCGTTCGCTGATCACCGAAGACGCGCTGCGCGCGCAGCTGCTGGGCGATCCGCACAGCCCGGCGCAGTACCGCATCAACGGCGTCGTCCGCAATCTCGACGCCTGGTACGACGCGTTCGGCGTGACCGAGGAAGACGATCTGTACCTGCCGCCGGAACAGCGCGTGCGCATCTGGTAACAGGCGGATCATCCGCAACGGAAAAGCCCGGCGCATCGCGCCGGGCTTTTTCTTTGGGGCTAGCCGTGAAGGGCCTGGACCTTCTGCGGCATGAAGCGGTTCTCCCCGTCCTCGGCGGCGTAGACCGTCAGGCTGAGCCCGTCGAGCGTATGGTCAAACAGGTTGAAGCTGGGCGGTTCACCGCGCGTGCGATGCGACAGCGCCGTGCCCGCGCCGACAAACCAGCACGCCCCGCCATCGGGGCGGCGCTGGGGCAGGGCGAAGACCTGATGCAGATGCCCCGTCACCACCAGATCCATGCCCGCCTGCACGAAAATGTCCGCCGCTTCGCGGCCGCCTCGGGTCCTGGCCCGGCCCTTCAGTCCGCCCGGCGCCATCAGCGGGTGATGCGCGGCGACGACTTTCAATCCCTTGAACTCGGAAAAGCTTTGCGCGATGCGCGCGGCGTGGCGGGGATTGGCGCGCCCCAGCGACCAGTCGAGCTGGGCTTGCAGGCCGCGGGCAGTCAGAAAGGATTCCACCCCGGCGGATGCGGAGCGCCAGCTGGGGGTGACGCCCTGGCCGAGCCGCTTCTCGAACCGCTTCCACGGTGCGGTCACCCGGGCGGCGATATTGAGATAGGGCGTGTCGTGATTGCCGGGCGCCGCGATGACAGGCGCGTTGATGGCGCTGAAAAAATCGCGCGCGGCGTCAAATTCGCGCCTTCGGCCATACTGGGTGAAATCGCCCGAGGCGATGACGGCGTCAGGGGCGAGATTGTTCAGGGTTTCAAGCAGGGCCTCGGGCAGGCCGGGGGATTCCGCGCCGAAATGCAGGTCTGATATTTGCGCCAGTCGCGTCATGCCTCGACCTCCGGAGCTGCGAACAGGGCGGCGTTGGCTTTCAGACAGATGCGTATGGGCGTCTTCAGGGTCAACACCTCGCCGTCCAGCATGACGGTGATTTTCGAAGGGCCGTCGAGTACGGCGCTATGCTCGGAGCGCATCGGGTTGAGCTCGCCCATATTGAGCATTTCCCCCAGAAAGCCAGTCAGGGCGCCCAGCGCATCAGAGAGGTCCTCGGTGTGGGTGAAGACGTGCTCAAGCACCTCTTCGCCGGGCCTTGCGCCATGGATCATGGCTCCCGCGCCGCCGGGAATGGTCATCAGCGCATTGGCGCGACGCAGCTTGCGCACATCGTCGTCATCCAGCGTCAGGCGCATGCGGGTCTGGCCAAAGGCGCGCAGCGCCTGGCGCAGATAGGTGAGCGCGCGGCCCGGCTGTCGTCCTTCGCCATCGGGACGCAACGCTTCGCGCGCCTGACCGAAGCGGACCGGGAAGCCCGCCATCAGGGCGCAGAAGAACAGATGTCCCTCCACCTCGCCCGCATGCAGCGGCTCGATGGGATAGTCCGGCGCTTCCTTGAGGATCGTCTCGATGGAGCGGTCGCCATAGAGCCGCTTGGGCAGAAGGTTCGCGGTCCCCAGCGGCAGGGGGATGACCGGGGTCCGGCAGTTTGTGCGCACCAGCTCGTTCAGGACCGCCGCCGCCGTGCCGTCCCCGCCCGCGACGGCGATATAGTCTGACGGCTCGGCGCAGGCCTTGCTGACGCGCTCCTCAAAGGTCTCTGAACAGTCATGCACGATGACCTTCGCCCAGTCCGCCGAGCCGTGGACCGCATCCAGCACTTTGTCCTTGCCCAGCTCACGCGTGGTTCCGGAATGAGCGTTCAGCACAAGCGACAAGGTTTTCAAGGCGATGGTCTCCCGGGGCGATGGCGTACTCTTTCTATAACGCATGATTGGCAGGAGAGATGCTTTGATCCGTCACAAAGCCGCGCTAAACCCTCCCCAGTGTCAGAGAAGGGGTCCATCATGATCTTCCGCGCCGCCCTGTTGTCCGCCAGCGCGCTCGCGCTGTGCGCCTGCCAGAATGTGTCCATGCAGTCTGATCTGGACTGGTCCGGTCGCGATGACGCCCCGGCCCAGACCACCGCCGCACCGGCGCAGTTTGAAGGTCCGGGCGCGGAATGGCGCGCCCGCTCCCAAGACGAGATCCTGGCCCGTCTCAATCGTCCGCAGCGCGAAGGCCGCGCGCGCAATGTCATCGTCTTTGTCGGCGACGGCATGAGTCTCGGGACCATCGTCGCCAGCCGGATCCTGGATGGTCAGAACCAGGGCATGAGCGGGGAAGAGAACTATCTCCCGTTCGAGCAATGGGGCCACACGGCGCTCATCAAGACCTATTCGGAAAACGCGCAGGTACCCGACAGCGCCGCCACCGCCTCGGCGATCCATACCGGGGTGAAGACCCATTCGGGCGCGATCTCGGTCTATGCCCGCGATATTCTTGAGCCCTGCCAGGGCGGCCCTGTGCCGCAAACCCTGATCGAGATGGCCGAAGAGCATGGCCTGTCGACCGGCATCGTCACCTCGGCGCGCCTGACGCACGCCACCCCGGCCTCCACCTACGCCCACGTCACCAACCGCGACTGGGAAAGCGATTCCTCGCTGCCGGAATACGCGGTGGCCGCTGGCTGCACCGATATCGCCGCCCAGCTGATCGGCACGCGCGCCGGCGCTTATGGCGACGGCGTTGACGTGGCGTTGGGCGGGGGTCGTTCGGCCTTCATCACGCGCGATCAGGGCGGTCAGCGTCAGGATCGCGACCTGACGGCGGAATGGGTGTCTGAAGGCGGCGTCTATGTGGATGATCTGGCGGGCTTTACCGCGCTCGACGTCAATGACGACAAGCCGGTGCTGGGCCTGTTCACTCCGTCCCACCTCAGCTACGCCATCGACCGCGACCCCAATGAAGAGCCGTCTCTGGCCGAGCTGACCGAATTTGCGATCAACCGCCTGTCCAATGACGAGGATGGCTACTATCTGCTGGTGGAAGGCGGCCGGATCGACCACGCCCACCACGGCGCCAACGCCGCGCGCGCGCTGAACGATGCGCTCGCCATGGCCGAAGCCATCGAGACCGCCCAGTCCATGGTCGATCTTGATGAGACGCTGATCATCGTCACCGCCGACCACGGTCACGTCTTCACGATTGCGGGCTATCCGCGTCGCGGCAATCCGATCCTGGGTCTGGTGCACCCGCCGGCCCCGAACCTGACCGACGCCGACACCCCGCCCATGCCGGCAGGCGACGGGCGCCCCTACACCACGCTCGGCTATCAGAATGGCGGCCCGGTCCGTCCGCGCAGTGATGAAGCCGGCCCGCTGACCGATGAGCAGGTCATGGACCCGAACTATCGCCAGGAATCGGCGATGCCGATGGGCTCTGAAACCCATTCGGGCGAAGACGTCATCGCCTTCGCCGTCGGCCCCTGGGCGCATCTGGTGGACGGCACGATGGAGCAGAACACCCTCCACCACGTCATCACCCACGCCTATGGCTGGAGCGCCACCGCCGCCATCGCGGACGCGCAAGAAGACTAGGCTACGTCAGAGCCTGAACGACAAAGCCCCGGTCGATGATCGGGGCTTTTTTGTTGGGGTGTGCTATTCAGGCTTGTTTCCCGCCCAGCTCAGCAAGGCGTCGAGCGCGGGACACAGGGATTGCCCCCAGTCTGTCAGCGCATATTCCACTTTGGGCGGGACTTCGGGATAGACGGTCCTGGCGACAATGCCGTCCGTTTCCATCTGCCGGAGCTGCTGGATCAGCATTTTCTGGGAGATGTCGGGGATCGCCCGCTCCAGCTCGGAAAAGCGCAGGACCTGTCCGCCGAACAGATGGAACAGGATCGCCAGCTTCCAGCGCCCCTCTATCATCTTTAGCGCCGATTCAAGGCCTTCTGTCGCGCTTTCGCGTGTGTGTTCAACGGGGGTGGGGCGGAATTCCTGCATCAGCTTACTTTCAGGTAAGTCCCTAACAAATAAGTCGGTTCTTGTCCTCTGCCAGGTCCGGTCGCATATCGAAACCCTGATTGCGCCAAGGAGGCCACACTCATGACAATTGTGTATCCAAACGCCGTCAAGCGTTACATGACGGCTCAGAACCCTGAAGACATTGCATCCTGCTTCACCGAGGACGGCGTCGTCACCGACGAGCGCCAGTCCCATCACGGTCGGGCCGCCATTCTGAAATGGCGTCAGGACGTGCAGGCCATCAACTTCAAGGAACGGGTCCTGTCCGCTGAAGGCGACGACGCGGCGGTGACGCTGACCTGTGAAGTTTCGGGCGCCTTCAAGAACAGCCCGATCCTGTTCACCTATCGGTTTGTCCTGTCTGACGGGTTGATCCAGACGCTGGAGATCCTCGATGAGGTTTGATCTCGGCCTGAACGGCAAGCGTGTTCTGGTGACGGGCGGCACGCGCGGGCTGGGCCAGGCGACGGCCGAACTCTTCCGCAATGAGGGCGCGCGTGTGCTTGTCTCGGCGCGCAGCCTGCCTCAGGCGCCCTTGCCGGGTGTTGACTATATCCCTGCGGATCTGATGTCGGCGGAAGGGTGTGAGCGATTGGCCGCATCCGTTGGCGAGCTCTGGGGCGGCGTCGACATTCTCGTGAATGTGCTCGGAGGCTCCAGTGCGCCAGCGGGCGGTTTCACCGCGTTGACCGACGCGATCTGGGAGGATGAGCTGTCGCTAAACCTCATGGCCGCAGTCCGGCTCGACCGGGCGCTGGCGCCAGGCTTGATTGAGCAGGGTTCGGGAGTGATCGTGCACGTGACCTCCATCCAGAGCCGTATGCCCCTGCCGCAGTCCACCACCGCCTATGCGGCGGCGAAAGCGGCGCTTTCCACCTATTCCAAGAGCCTGTCCAAAGAACTGGGTCCCAAAGGCGTGCGGGTTGTGCGCGTCTCGCCGGGCTGGATCGAGACCGAGGCGGCCCATGACCTTGCGGACCGGCTGGCGGACAAGGCGGGCACGGACCGGCAGGGCGGCATGGATATGATCATGCAGGCGCTGGGCGGAATCCCGCTGGGGCGCCCGACGAAACCCGCCGAAGCAGCGGCTCTGATTGCTTTCCTCAGTTCCGATCACGCCAGCGCGATCACCGGAAGCGAGCACGTCATTGACGGGGGCACGATCCCGGTGGCGTGAGCCGGGACCTGTCTCCGTTCCAAGCGCCTAACCCTGATGGGGGCCCCGGCTCTGCGCTGCGCTTGGCCGGGGTTTCAATTGCTGTGAATAGCCCCCTAAATCACCACTTCATCCGCCGGTTCGCGCAGATTGTAGCGGCTGGACATGACCGCGCCATAGGCGCCGGCTTCGGCGATGGCGATGACATCGCCTTCGGTCGTCTCCGGCATCAGGCGGTCCGCGCCCAGAAGATCGGCGCTTTCGCAGATCGGGCCGACGATGGACGCCAGGCCCGTGCCCTGTTCGTCATAGCGGGTGAGGTTCACGATCTCATGGCGGGCGCCGTAGAGCGCGGGGCGGATCAGCGAGTTCATGCCGGTCCCAAGCCCGATAAAGCGCGTGCCGAAGGCGTGCTTGATCTGGGTGACCGCTGAGAGGAGCACGCCGGATTCGGCCACCGGATACCGGCCCGGCTCCATCCAGATCTCGTAATCGGGCAGGGCCTGTTTGAGCTTGGCGAGTTCCGCGTCCACCAGACCGAGATCCAGCGCGGGCGCTTCGGCGCTTTCGGGCACGCCCAGGCCGCCGCCTACATTAAGGATGCGGATATCGGAAAAGCCCTCGGCGGCGCGGGCGAGGATCGCCCCGATCTCGCGCCAATGGCCCGCCTCGATTACGCCGGAACCGGCATGGGCGTGAAGGCCGATGACTTTTGCCCCAGCTTTCGTGGCGGCGTCGCGCGCGGCGTCGAGCTGATCGAGCGGAATGCCAAACTTGGCCTTGGGGCCAGCGGTCTGCACATGCTGGTGGTGGCCGCGCGGACGATCCGGGTTGATGCGCAGGATCACCTCGACGCCCTTGAACAATTCGGGCCATTCGGTCAGCGGGTGCAGGCCGTCAATGGTGAGATTGGTCCCCAGCTCGATCGCGGCGGCGTATTCATGGCGAGCTGCGAAATTGGGGGTGAAGAGGACTTTCTTGGGATCAAGGCCGGGGAAAGTGTCCTTCAGGCGCATCAGCTCGCCCGGCGACACGCACTCAAAGCCCAGCCCCGCCGCGAAGATCGTTTTCAGAACGTCGGGGTGCGGGTTGGCTTTCATGGCGTAGAAGGCGCGATTGACGCTCTTGATGTTCGCCACCGCGCTGGCGCGCGCCTTGATGGTCTCGAGGTCATAGACATAGCGCCCGCCGGTTTGCGGCGCGATCTCGATGAGTTGCTCGCGCTTGGTCACCCACCACGGATCGGGGCGTTGCGGCTTGCTGGACGCGGTCTCGTTCAGCTCCGCCCAGCTCGGCCCGAAGACGGGACCGGACGGGGCGGGGGCGATCAGCTCTTCATGAAGACGCGCGGCCAGGGCGCGGCCTTCGCTGGCGTCCACCACCACGGTGAAGTTGAGATCATTGGCGGCCTGGCTGACCAGCCGGATCGGCTTGTCCTGGAACATTTCCAGCGCCGGAGCCAGCTTGTGCAGGATGCGGCGCACGCCATACCCCACCAGCGACACCGCCGCTCCATCCTCAAGGATCTTCACCCGGCAGAAGCGCTCAAGTCGCGCCCGAAGCGTGTCGAGGCGCGCCTGATCAAGGCTGGGATCGGGATCCAGACTGACGGTGACGTTGGTTTCGGAGGTGGAGACCAGATCCACCGACACGCCGCACTCCTTGAAGCAGGCGAAGACATCGGCGAGGAAGCCTGCCTGACGCCACATGCCCGCGCCTTCCATGGCGACGATGCGCACGCCCGATTTGACCGACACGGCTTTCAGCCGCGGCGCGTCATCGCCGGGTTTGGCGGTGATGAGCGTGCCTGCGAGTTCGGGGCGCAGGGTGGAGCGCACTTCCACCGGCACATCGGCGCGCCGGGCCGGGCCGATGCAGCGCGGATGCAGCACCTTGCCGCCCATGGTCGCGATTTCCTGCGCCTCGTCATAGGACAGCGCCTGCAACAGGCGTGCGCCTTCGGTCAGCCGCGGATCAGCGCTGAACAGGCCCGGCACATCGGTCCAGATTTCCAGCTTGGCGGCATCGAGCTTGTTGGCGAAATAGGCGGCGGAGGTATCCGACCCGCCCCGGCCCAGCAGCACAGTCTCGCCGCGATCATTGCGGGCGATGAAGCCCTGGGTGAGGACGAGGTCGGCGTCTTTCAGGCGCATCTGAAGGCTGGCGTCGGCGCCCTCGATCACCGCATTGGACAGATAGCCGCCCGCATCCTCGGTATTGGAGGCGGCCTGAAGCGCATCACGCGCATCCAGAAACACCGGCGTCAGCCCTTCCTGGCGCAGGCGCTCCATGCCCAGAACGCTCGCCATCTGTTCGCCCAGCGCCAGCAATTCAGCGCGCACACGCGGGCTGGCTTCACGCACCAGCGCAATGCCGGCGGCGAGACGGTCGAGCGTCTCGAACTGGCTGGCGAGCAGGGTGGAACCGTCAAGCGCGGCCGCTTCGGCGAAATCAAGATGGACCGCCTTGATGGCGGCGATCTCGGAGCTGACATCGCCTTCGAGCGCCTGATCGGGCAGGGCTTCTAGACGATTGGAGACGCCGGACAGGGCCGAATGCACGATCAGCACCTTGCCGCCCGGTTTGTCCTGTTTGAGCCGGGCCTTCGCAAGCTTTGCGATTACAGCCCAGTTTTCCGGCTTGGCCACAGAGGTGCCGCCGAATTTCAAAACAGTCCAGACACGGTTGGCGAGCGGTGTTTGATCAGTCATCGGATCGTCCAGAATTGAAAGAAGGCCGATCCCTTACCGCGCCATGTTGCAGTGCGAAAGTTTTCATTCGCGGTGTTCACTTTACCCCGCTCCAAGCATGGGGTAGGGCGGGCGTGAAATTTCCAGTCATCGCATGGGGATGCGTCATGCTTCGGTCTTTTGTCTATACTATTGCTACGTGCAGTGCGCTGGCTCTGGCGAGCTGCGCCAGCGTCTCTGAGAACACATCCGCACCAGAAGTGGCCGCGAGCGAGCAGCCCGAGCGCGTGCTGATGATCGGGCTCGACGGCTTCCGCGCCGACTTCCTTGATCTTTATGATGCGCCGAACATCGAGGCGCTGGCCGAGCGCGGCGCCCGCGCCGAACGCATGATCCCGGTCATGCCGTCCAAGACTTTCGTGAACTTCTATTCCATCGCCACCGGGCTCTATCCCGAAAGCCACGGCATGACCGACAATGCGCCCTACGACCGTGAAGCGCGCACCGGTTTCGTCAATCCGATGTCGGCGCAGGACCCGTTCTGGTGGCAGGGCGAACCGATCTGGATCACGGCTGAAAAGCAAGGCGTTGAAAGCGCGATCATGTTCTGGCTGGGCTCGGAGATCGAGCATGACGGCGTGCGCCCGACCACCTGGACGCCCTATCAGCACGACAAACCCTATCAGGAGCGCGTGGACGAGGTTCTGGCCTGGTTCGACCGTCCGTCCGAAGACATGCCGCGCCTGTCGGCGGTCTATTTTGATCGCGTGGACAGTGTCGCGCACCGCAATGGTCCGGTGAATGACGCTGTGGCTGAAGCGGTCGCCGAAGTGGACGGCTATGTGGGCCAGCTGGTCGAGGGGCTTCGGGCGCGCGGCCTTCTGGACACCACCGACATCATCATCGTGTCAGACCATGGCATGGCTCAGCTGTCAGACGAGCGCATCGTCGCCATTGATGAATGGGTCGATTTTGACCGCGTCTACTCTCCGCACATGGAAGGGCGCTGGGGCGCAGGCGCGCAACCGTTCGTCTTCATCTTCTCCGAAGACGGCGACGAGGCCGCCATCGACGAGGCCTATGAGGCCATCAACGCCTCAGGCAATGAACATGTGGTCGCCTACAAGGCCCATGAGATGCCGGACTATTACCATCTGGATCACCCGACCCGCGGCCCGGACCTGTTTGTAGTCGCCGAGGCGGGCTGGAGCCTTGTGGCGCCGAGCCTTGAGCAATCGCCGCGCCGGATCATTCCGGGCAATCACGGCTATGACAATCATGACCCGGTGATGGGCTCGACCTTTGTGGCCGCCGGTCCGCGCTTTGACGGTGTGGGTATGGTCGCCCCGTTCGAGAATGTGAACGTCTATCTGATGATCGCCTGCGCCCTGGGTCTTGAGCCTGCCGAAACCAATGGCGACCCCGAAGAGGTGGCGCGTGTGACGGCGGGGCGCTGCCCGGCGCAGTAAAAGCCTCGCTTCAGACGGTCATCCCGGCTTGGAAGCGCGCGGAGATAGCGGTACGACTTAAGAACCGCGCTCCGCGCGCATAAGAGTTTCATAGGAGGCCGCCATGGCAGACGAACCGCATCGCATCACCTTCCTGGCCAAGACGTTTTCGGCGGCGGCGCTTGAATTTCATCGCGGCCGCATGGCCGAACGCGGCTATCGCATGGAAGGCCGCATCGAGCCGACCGCCTTCCAGATGATTGATGAAGAAGGCAAGACCGACCCGGTGTTTGACGGCGAACCGCTGTTCACCGTGACCTTCGTCAAGCGCGAGGACTAGGCCTTGGGCGATACCGACATCGTGTCCCACGAGGCGGTCGAGAAGACGTTCAAGCGCGCCAGCACCGCCTCCGAGGCGGTGGATCGGTTGTGCGTGCTGTACGAAGCATCGGTCAAGGCGCTGCGCGACGAGCTGAAGATCTATCTCGACGGCGGTCCGCCGCCCTCCGAGGCGGATCGCTTCGCCGGCAGCTTCGCCTATCCGTCGCTTCGCATCATCTACCAGCCCGACGGCGCCGTGCCGCCGATCAGCCGGGCTTTCGGCAAGTTTTCCGAGGCGGGCGTCTACGAGCAGACGATCACCCATCCCGAACAGTTCCGCCGCTATCTGGTGGAACAGATCGAGCTGTTGTCGAACACCTATCCGGTGAAGATCGAGACCGGCCTGTCGGTGCAGGAGATCCCGTTCTCCTATGTGCTCGACGGGGCGGACGATCTTGATATGGACGCGGCGTCGCCGGCCGAGCTGGTGCGTCACTTCCCGTATGCGGATCTCGCCGGAATTGATGACGCGCTTCCCAACGGCGAACGCCCGTCCATGCCGGGACGCCCGCGTCCGCTGAGCCTGTTTGATGCGGTCCGCACCGACTATTCGCTTCAGCGCATCCGTCACTATACCGGCACGCCCTATGAGGACGTGCAGCCTTTCATCCTGTTCACCAACTACCACCGCTATGTGGATGCGTTCGTGGACTGGGCGGTGGAGCAGGTGAAGGATGACAGCACCGATTACGTGGCGCTGTCGGCTGCGGGCTTTGTGGATGTGGACGCCAGCACGGCCGACCCAGTGGGCGAGATCAATGCCGCCCCCTGGCGTCGGTTCCAGATGCCGGCCTATCACCTCAAAGCCAAAGACGGGCGGGGCATCACTCTGGTGAATATCGGGGTGGGGCCGTCCAATGCCAAGAACATCACTGACCATCTGGCCGTGCTGCGGCCCGAATGCTGGATGATGATCGGCCATTGCGGCGGTCTGCGTCACTCCCAGCGTCTGGGCGATTACGTTCTGGCGCACGCCTATCTGCGTTATGACAGCGTTCTGGACCGTGAACTGCCGGTGGAGATTCCCATCCCGCCGATCGCGGAGATCCAGGTCGCCCTGCAGGAAGCGGTGGAAAGCGTCAGCGGTGATGATGCCGATGAGCTCAAAAGGCGTTTGCGGACCGGCACGGTCGTGACCTATGCCGACCGGAACTGGGAGCTGCGCTATACTCAGGAAGCCCGGCGCATCAACCAGTCCCGCTCTATCGCTGTGGACATGGAAAGCGCCACGATCGCGGCGAACGGCTTCCGCCTGCGGGTGCCTTATGGGACGCTACTGTGCGTGTCGGACAAGCCGCTGCATGGCGAGCTGAAACTGCCGGGCGCCGCCAATCGCTTTTACGCGAAATCTGTGTCTGAGCACCTGGCGGCCGGCATTGAAGCGGTGGAAATCCTCAAGCGGCAGGGCGCGGATGCCCTGCACTCTCGCAAGCTTCGCAGTTTTGACGAGCCGCCGTTCCGCTAGGTTTAACCTGTCGTGCCGGAATGTTGCGTGGCGGCCGGGTCTCCCGGTCGCCACATGACGTCCAGCGCTGCGGGCGGTTGGCCGTTCTCGCTGGGGCCCGGGCGCCCGATCAGATAGCCTTGCGCCTGCTCGCACCCCATCATGTTCAGAATGTCCAGCTGGTCGGTTGTCTCAACGCCTTCGGCCAGGACGGGAATCTCGAGATTGTGCGCCAGCGTCACCACAGCGCTGATCACTGCGCGTGAGCGTCCGCCATCAGACAGGCCATCGGTGAAGCCCTTGTCGAGCTTGATCTTGTCAAACGGGAAGCGGCGCAGCGTCTCCAGCGCGGAATAGCCCGTTCCGAAATCATCCAGCGCCATCGACACGCCCAGAGCCTTGATCCGGCGCAGCACGTTCAGCGACTGCCCCAGATCGTGGATTAGCGCGGTTTCGGTCAGTTCGATCTCGAGCTGGCTGGGGCTCAGACCCGTCGCGACCATGGCTTGCAGGACCTTGCTGACCAGATGCGGGTCATTGAGCTGGATGGCGGACAGGTTGATCGCCACCTTGGGTGAGCCCGGCCAGCGGGAGACTTCCTCGCAGGTGGTTTCAAGCACCCAGTCGCCCAGTCGTCCGATCAGGCCGTTCGCTTCGGCCAGCGGCACGAATTCGGCCGGAGAGATCATGCCGCGCACCGGATGCGGCCAGCGGACGAGGGCTTCATAGCCGCAGACTTCACCCGACTTCAGGTCGATCTGGGGCTGATAGAACATGCGCAGCTCGTTCTTATCGAGCGCGACGCGAAGATCCTGGGCCAGTTCACGACGCATGCGCACCGCTTCGCCCAGGGCTTGCTCATAGTGCTGGATGCGTTTGAGCGGGTCGGTCTTGGCCTTATACATGGCAAGGTCCGCATTCCGCATCAGGGTTTCGCAATCGCGTCCATCATCGGGATAGACCGCAACACCCAGGCTGGCGCTGGTGACAATCTCGAAATCGGCATGACGGACTGGAGTCATGAACAGCGATTCGATCTTCTTCAGCTCATCCGCCAGATCGTCCTCACCGTCCACGGGGAAGACGATGCCGAACTCATCCCCGCCAAGCCGCGCCGCATGGCAACCGGGACGTTCATGGCTGCGCAGGCGGTCCGCAATATCGCACAGCACGGCGTCACCGGCCTGGTGCCCCCAGACGTCATTGATTTCCTTGAACCGGTTGAGGTCGATCATCAGAACAGCAATCGTCTTTCTGCCCGGCCCCTCTATGGCTTGTTCGACCAGGGCCGTGAAACAGGCCCGGTTGGGCAGGTCCGTGACGATGTCGTGCAGCGCCAGGTGCCGCAGGCGACGGTCCGTGCGTTCACGCAGGCTGGCTTCGACGGCATAGCCGGCGCCGCCGGCGCCGACGACGACCAGGGTCGTCACCGCCGTGGTCAGAGCCAGGATCTGGAAGGTGATCGCATCCATGCCTTCAGCAGCGCCGATCGAGACAACGCTCATTGCCCCCATGCCGGTAAAGTGCAGGGAGACGACGCCGAGGGCGAGCAGGGCGCCCGGGATGAGCCGCTTCAGGCCCTTGGTGTAAGTGTCGGAGGCTTCGAAGGCGAAGACGGCGAAAAAGACGGCAAGCACGACGGAGGCCAGAATGTAGCGTGCGTCCCACTGGACGATCGCATCCATGTGGTAGGCCGTCATGCCGGCGTAATGCATGCCTGTGACGGACAGGCCGATCACGGCTCCGGCCAGCGCCTTGGCGTAGGTGAATTTCAGCGTGGCGATATAACAGCCGATCAGAGCGCCACACATGATGATCAGGGCGGAGAACGCGGTTTCGTCAAAATGCAGGTGCACAGTCGCGCCCGGGCGGTAACCCAGCATGGCGATGAAGTGCGTCGACCAGATGCCTGCGCTCAGACAGGTGGCGGTGACCACCAGCCAGGCCACCTGAACCACGGAATCGCTTTCCTCGCTGCGCCTTTGAAGGCGCATGCTGAGCAGGCAGCTGACGATACAAACCACAGCGGCCAGTAGCACACTTGGAAAATGATGCTCGAAGGCGAGGCAGGACAGTACGCGCAAAGACTTCTCCTTAAGGTGTGAAACATATAGCGCTACACTGTTAACTGGCGCTTATCCTCAGGGACGATCCGCCGCCACTTGTGAATAAAGCTATTCGGATTTACCTCACCGCCATGACTGATCGTGTTCTGCCGCTCTCGGGCGTTTACAATTTTCGCCATTTCGGCGCCTATCCGCTTCAAACGGGCGGCAAGGTGCGGGATTGTCTTTACCGCTCGGGACAGTTCTCCCGCGCCACGGCGGATGATGTTCAAGCTATTGAAAGCTTGAACATTCGCTATGTCGCTGACTTGCGACGTCCGCGCGAGCGCGAGGCCGAACCCTCTCATTGGGGTGAGGATGATGGGATCACCCTTTTAAGCTCGGACCATGCCGGCCACGCCGAGCCGCCGCATCTGGCGTTCCTGCGCGAAAGCGACCTGACGCTCGACAATATTCGTGGCTTCATGATCGAGACCTATCGCCGCCTGCCGTTTGATGCAGGCAACAAGGCGGTCTTCAAGGCGGGGTTCGAGGCGCTTGCGCAGTCCCAAGCGGATGAGGGCTTTGTCGTCCATTGCGCGGCGGGCAAGGACCGGACCGGGATATTCTGCGCGCTGCTCCTGACAGAGCTGGGTGTGGATCCTGAAGTGGTGCGTGAAGACTATCTCATGACCAACACCGCAGTTGATTATGACGACCTGGCGCCCCGCTTCGCCAAACGCATCCGGGATACGATGGGCCGGGATGTGGGGGATCGCGAAATCCGCGCCTTTCTGGGGGTCGAGGACGCCTATCTGACCACCGCGCTTGAAGCGATGGGCGATGTGCAGGGCTATTTGCGCAATGAGCTGGGTTTGAGCGAGGCCGTGATCGCGCAATTGCACGAGCGGCTGAAAACCTCGTGAGTCCTGCCCCTGAGCGGGCGATGACGCTGGACTGGATAGAGCCGGTCCGGGCGCTTCGCGCCTTTGACCCGGAACCCTATACCTTGCTGCTGCAAGGCGGAGGCGCACAGTCCTGGGGGCGCAGGAGCTATCTGTGCGCCTTTCCGGCGTTCACTGTTGAGGATGAAGATCCGGCGACGGGGTTCGAGCGACTCAGGGCCGGCTTTCGTCCGGCGGGCCAAAACCCTGAAGCCGGGTTCTCTGGCGGCTATGCTGGGCTGATGGGCTATGATCTGGGCCGCGCATTCGAGCGAACGCCCGCATGTAATCCCGGGCTGGGCGCTTGTCCCGCAATCGCCATGGGATGGTATGACGCGGTTCTGGAATTTGACCACCACGCCCGGACCGTCCGGGCGCTGGGCAATCGTGCGGCGGCTCAAAGACTGGTGGATCATCTGGCTCGGGCCGGGACGTCTCGAAACGGGACTGGCAAGGCTGTTTCAGGGCGATTGTCGCAGGACTGGCCTGATGAGCGCTATCTGGATGCGGTGCGTCAGGCGCGCGACTACATCGCGGCGGGCGACATCTTCCAGGTCAACCTGTCTCATGCCTTCACCGGACGCATCGAGGGCGATGACGCGCCTCTGAGCCTTTTTGAGCGGCTGGTGCAAAACAGTCCGTCCGCTTTTTCCGCGTATTTCAGAACGAAGGCTGACCAGGTGATCCTGACCAATTCACCTGAGCGGTTCCTGCATCTGTCGTCGGAGGGCGAGGTGGAGACGCGCCCCATCAAGGGTACGCGACCGCGCCGCGCCGATGCCGATCAGGACCGGGCGGAAGTGCAGGCGCTGGCCGCGTCACTGAAAGACCGGGCTGAAAACCTGATGATCGTGGATCTGATGCGCAATGATCTGGCGCGTGTCTGTCAGCCCGGAAGCGTGAAAACGCCAGAGCTGTTCAGCGTCGAGAGCTACGCCAATGTCCATCATCTGGTCTCGACGGTTACAGGGCGGCTGGACGCAGGGCGAGATGTGTTTGACCTCATAAGCGCGACTTTCCCGCCCGGTTCGATCACCGGCGCGCCCAAGGTGAGGGCCATGGAGATCATCGCCGAGCTGGAACAGCAGAGCCGCGGCGCCTATTGCGGCGCGCTGGGCTGGCTGGGGGCGGACGGGGCCTGTGATCTCAACGTGATGATCCGGACCGCGAGCCTGTTCAGGTCTGGCGAGGGCTGGGATGTGGAAGTGCGCTCGGGAGGCGCGATCACGATCGATTCAGATCCTCATGCCGAGCTTGATGAAACCCGGCACAAGGCGGCGGCCTTGAGAGCGGCGCTGGAGGGTTGAGATGGCGCAGGTTTGGCTGAACGGAGCGCTCCTTGCCGCGGACCAGGCGCGAATTGATCCGGAGGATCGCGGGTTCCTGCTGGGCGACGGTGCGTTCGAGACCCTGCGTGTTGCGTCCGGCGACGTCCGGCGATGGTCGCGGCACAAAGCCCGGCTGGAGGCGGCGTTGCAGGCGCTCGAAATCGCGCCGCCCGATTGGGATGACGTGAAGGAGGCTGCGCTCGCTGTATGTCGCGCTCAGGGGCTGGAGACCGCTGTGGTGCGTCTGACACTCTCTCGCGGCGCGCAGGGCGGCGGTATGGCGACGCGGGACTCTGCCTCGCCAACAGTGCTGGTCACCGCACGCGCCCTGCCGGAACGCCCGGCGGCGTTGACAGCGCGCCTGGTCACCGAGGCGCGGCGGGACGCGCGCAATCTGTCCAGTCGCCACAAGCTGACCGGATATGCCGATATGCTGGGCGCGCGACGAGCGGCGCAGCGGGCGGGCGCGGATGTGGCGCTCGTCCTGACGAGTGACGGGCATGTGTCGAGCGCGGACAGCGCCAACCTCTTCTGGGTTCGCGATGGCGTCGTCTTCACGCCGGCCTTGTCTTGCGGATGCCTTCCCGGAACGACGCGCGCCGCGCTGATCGACGCCTTGCGGGCGCGCGAAGTTGAGGTGGTGGAAGGGGCGTTTGAACCGTCTGAGCTCAATGGAGCGGACTGGCTCTTTCTCACCAACGCCGTGATGGGGCTGGTTCCGCTGTCTTCGCTGGACGGACAGTATGTGACCGCCCCTGCGGCGGACCTGGCGCTGTTGAAGGCGATTTGCGAGCAGGCGGACTAGCCGCGTCGCACCCAGGGGCCGCGTCGGGGGCGCAGATAGGCCGTGTCCGACAAGGTGATCGGGGTCTTGGTCAGCTCACCCAGATTGGTGGCGAAGGTGTAGTTCGCTTCCACCATGATGATCGAGTTCATTGGCGCCATAAGACCGTCCGGCAGCTCGGGAAGGCTGTCGGTGTCCAGCGGCGTCATGCCGTCGCCTTCGCTCCAGTCCACGAATATCTCGCCATCCGCATCCATGCGGACCGAGGTGATGCGAAGGCTCAGCGGCGCGGTGTCGAACGGATTGAGGATGGCGTCGGCGGCTGCGTAAATGTCCACCAGATCATCATCGGTGACGAAATCGTCCTGGGTGACAAGGTCGGCCACCGAGTTTGCGACCTGGGAGACCTTGCGGTCCGCCGTGAGGCCGAGCGTCAACTGTACCGAGCCCAGATAGAGCGCAATCATAAACGGCGCGAGCAAGGCGAATTCCACGGCGGATACGCCGCGCTGGTCGCGCTTGAAGGCCAGAAAGGAATGGATCAACGCGCGCATGGCTTACTCGAACGGCTCGTTCCGGAACACGGCGGTGGCGGTGATCAGGCGTTTGTTGCCGCTCATATTGGTCATGCCCGAGACCACGCCCGGCGCCATCAGTTGCCAGTCATAGAACACGCGCACCACCACAACATCTCCGCCGCCGCCCGGATCGAAGGTGAAGTCGGTATTGTCGATCTCGCCATCCTCATTCAGCGGATTGGTCATCGAGCTCTGGGCAAAGGAGTCAAAGGTGCGCACATCCAGCTGGATGCGGCTGCAGTCCGCGACCGCGCTGATGCGCTCGCAGATCGAGCCGCGAAAATCCTCAATGGTCTGATTGGACTGTTGAAGCTGGCCGGTCCGGATGGCGCGAGCGGCTTCATTGACGCCGTTCTCGATGATCGTGGAGCCCAGAAAGAACAGGGCGACTTCCAGCGTTGCGAAGATCAGCAGGAAGAAGGGGGCTGCAATCAGGGCGAACTCCACCGCCGCAGCGCCCTCGCGCGCGCGGATGAAGCGTCCTGAAAGTTTTCGGATCATGGCCCTGATCGGCATGAAGTCGCCCTCGTTATGAAGGCGCATACTGACAGAAAGCGCTTAATGCGTGATGAAACCGTACGGTTAATCCGGCCGCGTCGTCACCGGAGCGCCGGCGCCTGCGCGGGTGGAGATGCGCTGCTGGTCAACCTGATCATACCAGCTCATATCATCGCCGATTTGCGGGATCGCCTGACAGGTCGGCGCACAGACATAGCTCTGGGGCCGGTCGGTATTGCTGAAAACCTGCACCATGTTGGTGTCAGGCTGGGCTACGACCAGATCAGACGTGTAGAGCACGCGACCGGCGTCATCCAGGACGATCAGATTGGTGCGGCCGAAGACCTTGCCCGTCACGAACAGGGTGCGGGAGTCATAAAGAGTGGCGTCAGCAATGCCCGGATTGCCCACAATCACACCGGCGGCGTCACCGGGCAGGCGGATCAGTCCGGCCTGGTCAGCGGTCACGACAAACTCTCGCGCCTGAGCGGAGCCCAGACCCAAGGTCATCACAAAAGCGAGTGCGAGTGCGCGAAAACCCATGACAGGCCTCTTTCTATATAGCTGCGGGGAGTATGGGTGTTGGCCGTGAAGGAAACCTAAACATCCCGAAGGGCAGCGAGGGGGTTGCCTATAGGGAAGCATGCGCGTAGGAGAGCGCGCCTGTTAATCGGATCTTTATTCGGGTTTTCAAACTCGGATCCGAACAGGCTCGAGTTTACGCTTTATTCACCATGGCGTAGATTGCTAATATTTACCAAAAATAAATCATGGATTTTTACCCGACTTAAATCGTCTTCGGGTTTAACTCACCGTGCATTCAGGACGGGGCGGGAACAAAGGCTGCGATCCTGGAGCCAGAGATAAACTAAGGAGTGGATGGGATGAAGAACCTGGTTTCGCGCTTTCTCAAGGACGAGTCTGGCGCCACCGCGATCGAATATGGTCTGATCGCTGCACTGATCGCCGTCGTGATCATCACGGCTGTGACCACGCTTGGCACCAACCTCAGCACGACGTTCACCAATGTCGGCAACCAGCTGGCGACCGCAAACGGCGGTGGCGGCGGCGGTGGTGGCGGTGGCGGCAGCCTCTAAGCCATACGCGCTGACGATACGTCACGTAAAGGAAAGCCGTCCCGTCCGGGGCGGCTTTTCTGATTCAGCGGTCCCGAGCGTTGTTTGAAAAGCCTTAAGCATACAAGGCTAGCTTCAAGGCTCTTTCTGACTGCTGCGGGCGCTGGCCATGATCTCCAATATCGCCTTGTTGGGCTTTGCTTTCCTGATGTTGTGCGCCGTCTGGTACGATGTGCGCAGCTTCACCATTCCCAACTGGGTGCCCGGTGTGCTGATCGCGGGCTGGGTGCTGGCGGCTCCGTTTCTGGGGTTGGGCTGGGCAGGCGCGGGGATGTCGCTGCTGGCGGGCGTGATCGTCCTGGGGCTGGGCATGGCGTTGTGGGCGCCGGGCTGGGTCGGGGGCGGTGACGTCAAGCTGCTGGCGGCGGGCGCGCTGTGGTTTGGATGGCCGGATGCGCTGTCTTTCGTACTGATCGCGGTCGCAGCGGGCGGCGTGCTGGCGGTGATCCTGCTGATCCTGCGCCATGTGGCGCACCTCTTGCCGATTTCCTCTGACCGGCTGGGCGCAACCGCGCTCGCCCAGGGCGCGCCTGTGCCCTACGCCATCGCCATTGCGGCTGGGGCATTACTTGTGTTGCCGCAGGCGCAGATGTTCGCGGTCTATACAGGTTAGTTAACCGGGTAATCACCGTGCATTAACGCGGCCTTGAGAATTATCGGCTCTGATGCCTGCTGACGCCTTGTGCGCAAAAGGGTTTTGGGGTCCGAGATGAATGCTGTCCGCCTGATCGTGCTTGCTGTCGCTGCGCTGGCGGCGGTATTCGCCGCTGTCTTCGTTCGCGGCGCCATGCAGCCTGCGCAAGCTCCGGCCCCTGTCGTGGTCGAACAGGCCGCCGAGCCCGAAGTGGTTCAGGTCCTTGTCGCAGCCCGTGATCTCAGCCCGTCTACCCGTGTTTCCGGCGCTGATTTCCGCTGGACGAACTGGCCCGTTGAAGCGGTCATGCCGGCATTTGTCACGCGGGAAGCCCGTCCGGACGCCATGGATGAAATGGGCGGCGCTGTAACCCGCGCGGCCTTTGTTGAAGGCGAGCCGATCCTGCCGGGCAAGCTGGTGCAGCCGGGCGAGGCGGGGTTCATGGCCGCCGTGATAGATCCGGGCATGCGCGCGGTCGCCGTGCCGATCTCTGCTGAATCCGGCGCTGGCGGCTTCATCCTGCCCAATGATCGTGTGGATGTGCTGGTGACCACTTCAGCACGTGATGCGGGTTATCTGTCTGAAGTGCTTGTTGAAAATGTCCGCGTTCTCGCCATCGACCAGACTTATGTGGATGACGGTGAAAGCGTGGTTCTGGGGTCAACCGCTACACTTGAACTGACGCCGGGGCAAACGCGCACCGTGGCGCTGGGCGTGGCGGAAGGCGACATCGTTCTGGCCCTGCGCTCTGTTGCAGATCGCGAAGGCGGGCCGAGACTCCCTAATGGTGAGAATGAGGAAGGCGACGGGCGGGGGCGTGAAGTGCGCATGATCCGCTACGGCGCCGAGCAGCGCGTCGCGCTGGGAGGGACGCCATAATGGTCCGCAGCTCTTCTATCGCTTTGTGCAGCGCCGCCCTTATGGCGGTGTTGTGCGTTGCTCCGGCCCAGGCGCAGCTCTCGGGCGGGCGCACCGAAGCCAACAATACCTTGCAGGTCCACATTCGAGAGCCTGGCGCCGGTCCGGCGTCTGAAAGCCTGCAGCTGCCGCTGGGGCAGGCTGCGGTCATCCATCTGCCCGATGACGCGGCGGATGTGGTCATCGCCAATGATGAGGTGGCGACCGCTGTGGTGCGCACCACGCGCCGCGCCTTTGTGATGGGCCAGGCGGTTGGTCGCACCAATATCTTCTTCTTTGATGCGGATGGCGGGCTGATCCTCGACCTCAATGTCCGCGTCGAGCGCGACATCGCCGCCCTGCAGGACGCTCTGGACCGTTTCGTGCCCGAGGGGCGCGTGCAGGCCGAGAGCATGAACGCCAATATCGTGCTGTCCGGTCAGGTGCCGTCTGCGGCGGCTGCCGATACGGCGCTTCAGGTGGCGCGGCGCTGGGTGGACAATCCCGAGCAGGTGGTCTCCTTCCTGACCGTGGAAGGGCGTGATCAGGTCACGTTGCAAGTCCGGATCGTCGAGATGGAACGCACGCTGGTGCGTCAGCTGGGCGTCAATCTGAGCGGCGAGCAAGCCTTTGGCGAGTTCACCCCGACTGTGCGCACCGCCGCCACCAATGATCGCGGCGACCCGCTGTTCGATCAGAATGGCGCGCCGATCTATGAAGTCTATCGCTCGGGCCGGTTCCAGAATACCGGCAGCTGGGGCACGTCGAACGCTTTTGGCGTGGCGGGCGCGGCGCTGGGCGGACTGGCCGGCACCATCGGCACCCAGAACCTTGTGGATGGCGTGCTGCAAAGCTCGATTTCCGCGACCCTGAACGCGCTGGAGCGCGTGGGGCTGGTGCGCACGCTGGCCGAACCCAACATCACCGCGATCTCTGGCGAGCCGGCGCAATTCCTGGCGGGCGGGGAATTCCCTGTTCCGGTCGGGCGGGACCGCGACGGCAATGTCTCGGTTGAATTCAAACCCTTCGGCGTGGGGCTGGGCTTCACCCCGGTCGTCATGTCTGAAGGCCGGATCTCGCTGCGCGTCTCGACCGAAGTGTCCGAGCTTTCCAATGAGGGCGCGATCTCGCTCAGCCAGACTGTGCTGACCGATGATGATGGCAATGTCACCGGCACGGTTCCGGGCATCACCATTCCGGCCCTGTCTGTGAACCGGGCCGAGACCACGGTCGAGTTGCCGTCTGGCGGCTCCATGGTCATCGCCGGCCTGATCCGTGAGGAGACGCGTCAGGCCATGGACAGCGTGCCGGGCATCGAGCGCATGCCGGTTCTGGGATCGCTCTTCCGTTCGCGTGACTTCGCCAACAATGAAACCGAGCTTGTGGTCGTGATCACCCCTTATCTGGTCGATCCGCTGAACCCCAATGATGTGGAAAGCCCGGCTGAAGGCTTCGCCGTGTCATCCGTCGCTGCGGGCGCCTTTCTGGGCCGCCTGAACCGGGTTTACGCGGCGCCGGGCGCGCAGGTTGAAAACCGCGGCTGGTCAGGCCCCATCGGCTTTGTGCTGGAGTAGCTGAGATGAAATCTGTCTTCAAAGCCCTGCTGGCCCTGAGCGCCCTGTCCCTTGCGGCTTGCGCCGCTGCGCCGCAACCGCTGCCGCGCGCCACCGCTGCGCCGGAAACCGTGCGCGTCAGCATGGATGTCAGCGCGCTCGATAATGGTCTCACCTGGAACCAGATCGATGTGATCGAGGCCGTGGCGACCGAGTACAAGGCGCGGGGCCATGGCCCGCTCGTCATTTCCTATCCGCAGAACGCTGGCAATGCAGACGCCGCCATCAGCGCGATCGCAGAAGCCCGCACCCGACTGTACGAAGCTGGTCTGGACTGGCGCCAGATCGCAGGCGGCGCCTATGAAGCTGGCGGCCGTGTCAGCGCGCCCGTGATCTTTTCCTTCACGCGCTATCAGGCGATGGCGCCGGAATGCGAAACGGCCTGGAACGACATGGCGCGTGCGCGCCCGAACCAGGACTGGCCGCGCTTTGGCTGCGCGACCGCAAACAATCTTGCGAACATGGTCGCTGATCCGCGTGATCTGGTGGCGCCGCGCACTCAGGATGCGCCGGACACCTCACGTCGACAGACCGTTCTTGATCGCTACCGGCAGGGCGAGACCACCGCCAGCCAGCGTTCCAACCGGGAGAGCGGCGCCGTCAGCTCTTCGGTCGGCAATTAACAGGGTATGGCTATGAACCGCACCGCTGACGCCTTTGAAGATGAGTCCTTCGACGCGGCTGACGAGTTTGTCTCCGATGACGCCTACGCGCCTCTGGAGCCGCTTGAACAAGCGCCTGAAGATCCTTTTCTTGACGCTGAAAGCATCGAGCGTCGCCTGTTGGGCGAAGAGGACGGCTTTGGCGATGTAAGCGACGCCCCGCTGAGCGATGCTCCGGGCGGTCGGCCTTTCGGGGCGCGCCTGGCGGACGCCAACCGGCATTCTGACTATGACGACGATTTTGGCGGATATGAACCGGCGGCGCCGATGCGCCCGGCGGCTCCGCAGGCGTCTGCGCCCGTGCGTCAGGCTCCCGAAGTCGATCCCTTTGGTGAAGACGACGGCTTGCCTCTAACCTCTCCGCTCTCCGCGAGCGGGATGAGCGGCGAGATCGCGGCGGTATCCAGCCCTGATGAATCCCTGTTGAACCAGCCTGTTCCGCGGATCGCCATTCACGCTTTCTGCGAAAGCCCCGAGACCGGGCGCCTGATCCATCACGCCGCTGATGACCGTCGCATGGCGCGCACCCATGTCACGGTCGAGCTGGGCGGTCTGTCTGGCGCCATCGAGCGCTTTCATGACGAAAGCACGCCCGAACTGCTGATCCTTGAGACCGGCATGCGCGGACGGGAGCTGTTCCAGCAGCTTGAAGAGCTGGCCGCTGTCGTGGACGGCGACACCAAGGTCATCATCATTGGCGCAGCCAATGACATCACGCTCTATCGCGAGCTGATCAAGCGCGGGGTGAGCGAGTATCTCGTGCCGCCGATGACCCCGTTACACCTGATCTCGACGATTTCGGGCCTGTTCCTTGATCCTGAAGCACCGTTCGCAGGTCGCTCCATCGCCTTCATTGGCGCCAAGGGCGGCGTGGGGTCCTCCACGATCGCGCATAATGTCGCCTGGCAGATGACTGAAGGTCTGCGCTCTGACGCGGTTCTGGTCGATCTCGACCTGTCCTTCGGCACGGCCGGTCTCGATTTCAATCAGGACCCTGCCCAGACCATCGCCCAGGCGCTTGAAGAGCCGGACCGGCTTGATGATGCGCTGCTCGACCGCCTGCTGGTGCGGTGCACCGAGCGGCTCAGCCTGTTCTCTGCGCCGGCTACGCTGGAACGGGACTGGGACTTCCAGCCGGACGCCTTCGAGACCGTTCTGGACAAGGTGCGCCGTCAGGCGCCGTTCATCGCGCTTGATCTGCCGCACGCCTGGAGCCCCTGGGTGCGCCATACGCTTTTGAGCGCGGATCAGGTCGTGGTCACGGTGACACCGGACCTCGCCAGCCTGCGCAACGCCAAGAACCTGTTTGATCTTGTTCAGAACGCCCGTCCCAATGACGAGCCGCCCAAGGTGGTGGTGAACATGGCCGGCTGTCCGAAGAAGCCGGACATTCCGCTCAAGGATTTCTCCGACGCTCTGGGGGCTGCGCCTGCGCTGGTGTTGCCGTTCGAGCCGGCGCTGTTCGGCAAGGCCGCCAATAACGGCCAGATGATCGCCGAGGTGGATCCCAAGTCCAAGGCGTCTGACGGGTTCGCACACCTGGCCGCCCAGCTGACGGGGCGCGCCCCGGCTGCGCCGCGCCGCAAATCCCTGTTCGGTTCACTCTTGGGCAAAGGCTAACGCATAGCGATGTTCGGAAAGCGCCCCACCGGAACGCAAACCCCGCCCCGCCAGTTCGGCGGCGGCGCCGCACGCCCGGCTCAGGGCGGTGCGGGCGGCGTTGCGACCAAGGCGCGTGTGCCGTCGCCCAGTCCTGCACCGGCCAAGACAACCAGCGCGCCGTCCGCACCGGTCGTTCCCGCCGCCAGCACATCAAAGCCGAAAGCCGCCGCCGCGGCGCCGACCAAGGCGAAGCCTGCAGCGCGTGCAGCCACCCCGGTCGCCTCGATCGGGGCTGAGCGGTCAGCTGAGTACTATGCGGTCAAGACCACCATCTTCAACGCGCTGATCGACACGATCGATCTGGGGCAGCTGGCGCGTCTGGATAATGAAACCGCGCGCGATGAAATTCGCGACATCGTCACCGAGATCATCTCGATCAAGAACGTGGCCATGTCCATCGCCGAGCAGGAGCAACTGCTTCAGGACATCTGTAACGATGTGCTGGGTTATGGCCCGCTCGAGCCGCTTCTGGAACGCGACGACATCGCCGACATCATGGTCAATGGCGCAGGCGATGTGTTCATCGAGGTGAAGGGCAAGGTCCAGAAGACCAATATCCGTTTCCGCGATAACGGCCAGCTGATGAATATCTGTCAGCGGATCGTGTCCCAGGTGGGCCGCCGGGTAGATGAAAGCTCGCCGATCTGTGACGCCCGTCTCGCCGATGGCAGCCGGGTGAACGTCATCGCGCCGCCGCTGGCGCTGGATGGCCCGACGCTGACCATCCGGAAATTCAAGAAAGACAAGCTCAAGCTCTCCAACCTGGTCGAGTTCGGTTCGATCTCGCCCGAGGGCGCGCGCATTCTCGAGATCATCGGCGCCTGCCGCGCCAACGTTCTGATCTCCGGGGGTACGGGTTCGGGTAAAACCACTCTTCTGAACTGTCTGACCGGCTTCATTGGTGAGGATGAGCGCATCATCACCTGTGAAGACGCTGCCGAACTTCAGTTGCAACAGCCTCACGTCGTGCGGCTCGAGACCCGCCCGCCCAACCTTGAGGGGCAGGGCCAGGTCACCATGCGCGATCTGGTGAAGAACTGTCTGCGGATGCGTCCTGAACGGATCATCGTGGGCGAGGTGCGCGGCTCGGAAGCCTTCGACCTCCTGCAGGCGATGAACACGGGCCACGATGGCTCGATGGGCACGCTGCACGCCAACTCGCCGCGCGAGGCGCTGTCGCGTATTGAATCCATGATCACCATGGGCGGCTACAACCTGCCCACCAAGACAATCCGCGAGATGATCTCGGGTTCGATCGACGTGATCATCCAGGCCGCGCGCCTGCGCGACGGCTCGCGCAAGATCACTCACATCACCGAAGTGCTGGGCATGGAAGGCGATGTGATCATTACTCAGGACCTGTTCCTGTACGAGATCACCGGCGAAGACGAGAACGGCGACATCGCCGGTCGTCACGTCTCCACCGGCATAGCCCGTCCGAATTTCTGGGAGCGGGCGCGTTACTTTGGTCTCGACGCCCAGCTGGCCGCCGCGCTCGACGCTTCGGAGGCCTAAGCCATGTCGCCCGATCTCGCCCTCTATGTGGCCGCCGGATGCGCCTTCTTCGCCGTGGCGGGGATCGGCTGGGTGTTTGTCGGCTCCAGCGAGGAAAAGGCGCGCAAGGCGCGGCTCGAAGGGGCTGTGGGCGGCCCGGTGCAGCACACGCGTCGTCGGGGCGGCGCCGTGGACGCCGCCGCCCAGAAGCGCCGTCAGATTCAGGATGGCCTGAAAGAGCTGGAAGACAGCCAGAAAGCCGAGCGCAAGAAGTCGCTGACCTTGCGGGCGCGTCTGGACCAGGCGGGTCTGTTCAAGACCGGGCCGACGCAATTCTGGATATTCTCCGCCATTTTAGGCTTTGTCGCCGCCTTCATGGTGGTGGTCACCGGGCTTAATGTCGTGTTCGCGCTGGCCGCGGCCGTCGTCGCCGGGCTGGGCCTGCCGCGCTGGGTTCTGGGCATGATGCGCAAGGGGCGGCAGAAGAAGTTCACCGAGAATTTCGCCGATGCGCTCGACATCATCGTGCGCGGCGTCAAATCCGGCCTGCCCTTGAACGAGACGCTGAAGATCATCGCTCAGGAAGGCGAGGCTCCGGTGAAGCAGGAATTCCAGCTGCTGGTGGAAGGCTTGTCCGTGGGTGTGGATGTGGAAGAGGGCATGCGCCGCATGCACCGCCGCATGCCATTGCCTGAACTGTCCTTCTTCACCACCGTGCTGGCCATCCAGCAAAAGACCGGCGGCAACCTCGCCGAGGCCCTGAACAACCTGTCCGCCGTTCTGCGTGCGCGCAAGATGATGCGCGAGAAGGTCGGGGCGCTTTCGTCAGAGGCCAAGGCCTCCGCCTGGATCATCGGTTCCTTGCCGCCGGGCGTGGGCGTAATGGTGTCGATCATGTCGCCTGATTACATGACGCCGCTTCTGACCACGCCGACAGGGCATTTCCTGTTGCTGGGCGGGGGCGTCTGGATGCTCACCGGCATTCTGGTCATGCGCAGCATGATCAATTTCAAGATGTAGGGGGCGATCATGGAAGACTTTATCCAGTGGATCGTGACCCCGGCGAACCTGTTCGCCGTCATCGCAGCCGGGCTCGTCTTTGCAACGGTCTGGACGCTGTCCGCGCCGGCCATGGGTGGCGATACCCTGAACAAGCGCATGAAGGCGGTCTCTAACCGGCGTGAGGAACTGCGTCGAAAGGCGCGCGAGGAGCTTGAGAAGTCGGTCAGCGAGAAGAAGGGCGGCTTGCGCGGCAAGGATACGCGCTCGCTCTATCGCAAGGTCGTTGAGAAGCTCAATCTGGCCACGCTGCTGGAAGATGCGAACCTGAAGACCAAGCTGATCCAGGCCGGCTATCGCGGTCAGGGCCCGGTCTATGCCTTCTATTTCGCTCGATTTGCGATCCCGCCCTTCATGGGGCTGTTGGGCTTTTTCTACTTGTGGGTGGTCAATGATTTCGGCCTGCCGGTGATGCAGCGTCTGACCATCGTGATGGTGCTGGCGGTTCTGGGCTATTATGCGCCGGGCATCTACCTGTCGAACAAGGCGGCCAAGCGGCGCGACTCGATCATGCAGGCCTTCCCGGATTCGCTCGATCTGCTGCTGATCTGCGTGGAGGCGGGCATGTCCATCGAGGCGGCCCTGCACAAGGTCGCCGCGGAGATCGGCACGAATTCCATCGAGCTGGCTGAAGAGCTGTCGCTGACCAATGCCGAGCTTGCTTACCTGCAGGACCGGCGCTCGGCGTTCGAGAATCTGGGCATGCGGACCAATCTGCCGGGCGTGAAGGCGGTGGCCACCGCGCTGATCCAGGCCGAGCGTTATGGTACGCCGCTGGGGCAGGCCCTGCGCGTGATGGCCAAGGAAAACCGCGACATGCGCATGAGCAATGCCGAAAAGAAGGCGGCGGCGCTGCCGGCCAAGCTGACGGTGCCCATGATCCTGTTCTTCCTGCCTGTGCTGTTCGTCGTGATCATCGGCCCCGCCGCGATCAGTTTTCAAAACATGTAAGCCCAGCTAGTCTGGCGCCTTCGTTCTGCGTTAGGTCAGGACGTCGCGTTCTGAGGGAGCCGTTTAGGCATGTTCGGTGGTGAAAAGGCTGTGGCCAAGCGCCGTGAGGCCATCCGCATTGCGGATCAGGCGGCGGATCATGCCCTGGACGCCTTGGCGGAAGGCGATCTGACGCGCGCGCGTCAGGAATTGTCCGCTGTTCCCAAGAAGCTCAAATTCGCGGATGGCGGCTGGAAGCCTGCGCTCGCCATGGCGGTCGTCGAGCTGGCCAGCGGCAAGCGCCGTTCCGGCAACGCTAAGCTTTTGGAAGTCTGCGCCGGGCTCGATGAGACCTCGCTGAGCAAGGACGACAAGGGCTATCTGCGCCTGTATGCGCTCTACCGTGCGATCGAGGCGTCCAAGGATGGTCGAGCCCCCGCCGAGCTGCGCGAAGAGGCGGAGGATTTCCGCTTTGACCAGATCATGGTCAGCCAGTGGCTGAAGACCCGCTTCCCGCTGAAAAAGGTCGAGGAAGTCCAGATCGCCCCGCCGCCCATGGCGCCGCCGCCGGACGTCAAGGACGTCTAGAGCGGCTTTTGCGCCAGCGTGGCGATGTAAAGCGGGGTTAGCGCGTCGATTGCAAGATCAGCGCCGGGCCAGTTGTCTTCATACATGTCGATCAGGTGCAGGCCTGCCCGCATCTGTCCGCCGATCAGCGTGTCGAGGCTGTGGCTGAATTCATCCACGCCCAGCGCGAGGGCGCGGTCTCTCAGTTCGGGGCTGTTGCTGTCATAGGGCAGGGGGAATTGCGCCTGCAAACGGTCCGCCCCCGGGGTGTCATGATCGAACAGGAAGAACAGGGGATTGATGAAGCCCGTCATCAGTCGTCCGCCCGGGCGCAGCACGCGTGAGACTTCGCGCCAGACCGGCTCGACCTCGGCGACGAAGCAGACTGAACACGGGTTCACCACAAGATCAAAGCTGGCGTCTTCAAAGCGGGACAGGTCCGCCATGTCGCCCTGCTCGATCCGCAGATCCAGCCCGTCGCGGTCCGCCACCTGCCGGTCCTTGCTCAACTGGCCTTCTGACAAATCAAATACGGTCACCTGTGCGCCGGCGGCCGCCAGCACCGGCGCCTGCTGTCCGCCTGAGCCCGCCAGAGCGAGCAGGCGCGTGTCTGACAGGTCTGCGGGGAACCAACCGCGCGGGACGGTCTTGTCCGGTGTCAGGATGATGGACCAGTCGCCTTCACGGGCGCGCGCAATGGCGGCGGCGTCAACGGGCACGCTCCAGCGTTCTTCACTGGCGGCCTGCTTGTTCCAATAGGCGGCGCTACGCTCGAGCGTTCCGGACGTCACGGGCCCTAGCCGCCCAGCGCTTCGGAGCGGCGCAACTGCTCCCAGCTGCGCGGGCTGCTCATCAGATTGCGGATGTAATCAAGATTGGCTTCCGCCATTTCCGGCGTTGAATCGATCAGCGCGATTTCACGCGCTTCATCGAACCGGCCTTGCAGGGCCAGCGCCATCGCCAGATTCTGGCGCACTTCGGGGCCTGCGGTGACATTCTGCATGGCCTGGCGCAAGACGGTTTCGGCGCGTTCGGGCTCCCCCGCCAAAAGGTGGGACAGGGCGAGATTGTTCATGACCGCAGGCTCGCCCGGCTGCATGCCCAGCGCTTCCATGAAGCGGGCGCGCGCCTGCTCGGGCCGACCGCTCTGTTCCAGCGCCACGCCCAGCGTGTTCACGAGCCGCCAGTCCGGCGCGCCCGCATTCACGGCCCGCATCAGATATTCCACGGCCTGCGCGCCGCGACCATCCGCCGTCAGCGCCATGCCATAGGCGCTCAGAAGCTCCTGATCGTCGGGGTAGAGAGCCAGCGCCTGACGCGCCACTTCCGCCGAGCGCTGTGTGGAGCCCAGCAGGCGCAGTACAGAGGACAATTCAAAGGCCGCTTCCCGATCGCCGGGGTTCAGCTCATAGGCTTCCGCCCAGAAGGCGGCCTGGGTCAGCAAATCCTGATTGTGGATGGCCTCGCGCTCCTGCGCGGTGGCCGGGGCGATCGAGCGCGCCTGAAGCGTCTCGGTCAGCTCGGCTTCCTGCTCGGTCGGCTGCAGTTCGGCATGGGTCGCGCAGCCGGTCAAAACCAGCAAACACGCGCTCAAGCTCAGTGCGACGATTGCAGGGGACGGGCTGGCCATGCTCTACCTTTTTGCTGACAGGCGCTTTGCCTCTATCTGTAGGGGGCAGAGCATGCCTGTGCGCCGGTCAAGAAGTCGTTAACGTTTCCCCGGCGTTCACCTTACCCGCGTTGAGGCGCGATCACGCGCTCGCCGCAAGCCTTTGAGTGGAAGACGTATCATGACGGATCTGTTTGCTTCTCCTTCGGATTTCGCCCGTACGGCGCGTCTCGTAACGCTGACCGATCTGGATGCGGAGCTGGCGCGACTGAGCGACGCCAGCGCGGCGCATGCGCGTGCGAGCGGGTTTGAAGGCGGGCCGGGGCAAGTGGTGATGCTTCCGGGGGAAGCCGGACTTGATGCGCTGGTCGGCGCCGGGATGGGGAAATCACCCTTCGAGGCGGCAGGCGCGGCGCTGGCCCTGCCGGAAGGCGACTGGGGCTATGACGGCCTGCCCAAGGGCTGGGACGCGACCCAGACGGCGATCGCCTTCGCGCTCGGCAGCTATCAGTTCACCCGCTACAAATCGGCCAAGCGCGCTCCGGCGCGGCTGGTGGCGCCGCAAGGCTGTGATGTGGCCGAGGCCGAGCGTGTGTCGCGCGGCGTCAAGCTGACCCGCGACCTGATCAACACCCCGGCGGGCGACATGCTGCCGTCCAATCTGGAAGCAGCTGCGCGCGAGTTGGCCGAGGCACATGGCGCGAACTTCAGCGTGATTACGGGCGATGATCTTCTGGAGCAGAATTATCCCATGATCCACGCCGTAGGTCGGGCTGCGGATGACGCGCCGCGCCTGATCGAGTTTGAGTGGGGCGATGAGAGCCATCCGCGCCTGGCGCTGGTGGGCAAGGGTGTTTGCTTTGACTCCGGCGGCCTCGACATCAAACCCGCTGACGGCATGCTTCTGATGAAGAAGGATATGGGCGGCTCTGCAACCGTTCTGGGCCTCGCGTCCATGATCATGGACGCCAAACTGCCGGTCCGCCTGCACGTGCTGATCCCGGCGGTTGAAAACGCAATTTCGGGCAACGCCTTCCGCCCGAGCGACATTCTGCACAGCCGCAAGGGCCTGACTGTTGAAGTGGGCAATACCGACGCCGAGGGGCGTCTGGTTCTGGCCGACGCCATCACCCGGGCCTGTGAGAGCGAGCCTGATCTGTTGATCGACATGGCGACCCTGACCGGGGCGGCGCGTGTGGCCATGGGCCCGGATGTGGCGCCCTTCTACACAGATGTGGACGCCATCGCCGAAGGGGTGTTCGAGGCGGGCGCGCGCATTGACGACCCGGTCTGGCGGCTGCCGCTGTGGAACCGGTATGACGAGTGGATGGACAGCCCGATCGCGGATCTCAGCTCCACCGGCAACGGCAAATTCGCCGGCTCGATCACGGCGGCTCTGTTCCTGCGCCGCTTTGGATCGGACGCGAAGGAATGGGCGCATTTTGACATTTTCGGCTGGACGCCGTCTGCGCGGCCGGGGCGCCCGCAAGGGGGTGAAATGCTCGCCGGTCGCGCCGTGTACGAGTATCTGAAATCCCGTTTCAAAGGCTAGGATCTCCCGGATGAGCGACGCCCCGACCAGCACTCCGTTCCAGGTGATCGCCAGCTCGACGCCGCTACGTAAATCCCCTTCGCGGGATGGCGCGCGCGAGACGCAGATGCTGGCGGGCGAGGTCTTTCATGTGCATGACCATGTGGATGGCTGGGCGCAGGGCGTGGCGGCGCTGGATGGCTATGAGGGCTGGGTGAAAATGGAGGCGCTGGCCGAGCCGGCGCTTATCCCCACTCACACGGTCAAGACGCTGCGCACCTATGTCTATGCCCAGCCGGACATGAAGAGCGAGCCGCTGGCGCTGATCTCCATGAACGCCAAGATCGTCGGCGCCCGTCGCGAGGGCCGGTTTCTGGAAGCCCAACGCATGGGCTGGGTGCTGGAAGACCATCTCAGGGCTGTGGGCGAGCCGGTGGAGGCGGACTGGGTCGCTGTGGCGGAACGGTTCGAGCACACGCCCTATCTGTGGGGGGGCAAGGAAAGCCTGGGCCTGGATTGCTCGGGGCTGATCCAGACGGCCATGGAAGCGGCGGGGCGCTATATTCCGCGCGATTCAGGGCCGCAGGAGGCCTGGGCGAAACAGCAGGGTCGTGCGGTTGAAATCACCGATGACTTCAGCGGCCTGCAGCGCGGGGATCTGGTGTTCTGGCCGGGGCATGTGGGCGTCATGACCGACGGTCAGACTCTGCTGCACGCCAACGGCCATCACATGCTGGCGGTGAAGGAGAACCTGTCCCGCGCCGCCAAGCGGATCGCCTTCAACTATGCGCCGATCAACGGGATTTACCGTCTGGGCTGACACAATTCGGTTCTCTTGATTAAAGCTTGATCAAACCTGAAGCCGTCATTCTGGGGCATAATGACACTACAGCCCTAGTGGATGGAGGCGCCCTTGCTCGGCAAGGTGAAACTGGGTGACGAGACCGGGCGTCTGGAGGCGTTGCGCCGCTATCAGGTGCTGGACACCGATATCGAACGACCGTTCGAGACGGTCGTCTCGCTGGTTGAGGACATCCTCGAAGTGCCGATCTGTGCAGTCAGTCTCGTGGATGCGGACCGGCAATGGTTCAAGGCCCAGCGCGGGCTGGATGTGTGTGAAACTGCACGGGACATCGCCTTCTGCCATTACGCCATCCAGCAGGAAGAGCCGATGGTCGTGACCGACGCGACCCAGGATCCCCGCTTCAGCGCCAATCCGCTGGTTACGGGCGAGGCGCATCTGCGCGCCTATGTGGGCATTCCGCTGGTCAGCCCGGATGGCTATCAGGTGGGCACGCTGTGCGTGATGGATACGCGGCCCCGTGAGTTTTCGGCGCGCGATCTCAAGATACTTGGCAAGTTCGCCCAGCTCGTCGTGGATGAGCTTGAACTGCGCATTCAGGCGGGCAGCGATCAGTTGACCGGGGTGATGGCGCGCCACAACTGGGTGTCGATGGTCAAGGAAGAGATCCAGCGTGCGGCGCGAAACGCCAACCTGTTATGCATCGCCCTGTTTGATATCGACCGTTTCAAGCGGATCAACGATGCCTATGGCCACCCGGTCGGGGATGTGGTGATCCGCAGCGTGATCGCCGCCTGCCAGACCGAGCTGCGCGCCGGCTCCAAGCTGGGGCGTATTGGCGGCGAGGAATTCGCCATCCTGTTTACCGAATGTGCTCTGGACCAGGCTGTGGTGGCGGCGGAGCGTTGTCGGCGCGCCATTGAGCGCCTGGCCCTGACGGGCCCCGATGGCGAATATCTGGAGATTACCGCCAGCTTCGGCGTGGCGCCGCTCTTCTCCTACGCCCTGTCGCCGGAAGAGCTGATCGAGCTGGCGGACCGGGCGCTCTACCAGGCCAAGTCAGGCGGCAGGAACCGGGTGGAAGTCGGTCAGGTCATCAACACTTTCTATCCCGGCACGGCCTGATCACGACAAGGCCTTCGCCAGCCAGGGCAGGCTGACATCCATGCGGTAATCGATGCCGGAGTGATTGTCGGGGAATTCCTCATAGCGGTGGGCGACGCCCAGTTCATCAAGCCGCCGATGCAGGCGACGCGCGCCATAGACCAGATTGTACTGGTCCACATCTCCGCAATCGATGAAGAGGGCTTTCATCCCCTTGAGCCCTTCGTAATGGGTCTCCACCAGCGTGAGCGGGTCCCAGGCGAGCCAGTTGTTCCAGAGGTCTTCAATGCGCTCGCACGTATCGAGTGTCACCGGAAGGCGCACGCCGAAGGGCTGGCTGGGATCGGGATCATAGGTGGCGGCCATGGCGAAGGTCATCAGGGCGTGAATGTCATCGCCCTTGGGCTTCTCGCTGGTCTCCAGCTGATGGATGAAGGCCTCAACCGAGCCATGTTTGGCGAGGGCCCGAAGCGCGGCCGGGAAGTCGCACGCATAGCACAGCTCGAACTCCATATCGCCCGAGTGACAGGCCGCCGCCGCCCAGAAGTCATTATGCCTGAGCGCATGGACAATGGAGCCATACCCGCCCGAGCTTTTGCCGAACACGCCGCGCTTGCCCGCACCGCCGCACTTGAACCGGCTTTCCACCGCCGGCACGAATTCGGTGATCAGAACGTCCTCCCACGGGCCCATGGCCGATGAGTTGATGTACTGATTGCCACCCAGCCGGGTGAAGCAGTCCGGAAACGCCACCACGACGGGTGGCAGCACGCCATCCCCGATCAGCCGGTCGAGGCGCTCGGGCACGTTCTCTCCAAAATTCTTCCACGCCGTATGGCTGAGGCCCGAGCCGGTATAGCCGGTCAGGTCCACCAGAAGCGGCAGGCCCGATCCGTCGTGGCCGTGGGGGACATACACATCGATTTCCCGCACCGTGGGGTCACCCAGAAGATTGCCCTCCAGCAATTTCGACTGCACCGAAATGCGGGTCAGCGTTCCGGCGGGATGGGATGTGCGACGGGTCATGGCAGGCTCCTGGGTTGGAGCGCCATGACAGGCGGGTTGGCCGCCAAGATCAAGCGCGGTTTCAGCATCCTCATCCTCTTCCCCGGCGAAGGCCGGGGCCTAGAGATCATAGGCCGCCGCGTATCCGGCTCTGGGTGCCCGCCTGGGCGGGGAAAGAGGAAATAGGGAATGGAAAGATAAGGGCTAAGCCGGGCGCCGTGATCTGAAGGCCGCCGTCAGCGTGCCGTCATCGAGATAGTCCAGCTCACCGCCCACCGGCACGCCGCGCGCCAGCGAGGTGATGTCGACGCTGGCGTCCGCCAGCTTGTCGGCGAGGAAATGGGCGGTGGTCTGGCCATCCACCGTGGCGTTGAGCGCCAGGATGATCTCTTTCACCTCCTCGCGGTTCGCCCGCTCGATCAGCTTGGCGACATTAAGGTCTTCAGGCCCCACGCCATCGAGCGCTGACAGGACGCCGCCCAGCACATGATAACGGCCCTTGAAGGCGCCGGCGCGTTCGAGCGCCCACAGATCGCCAACGGTTTCGACCACGCAGATCACGCTGTCATCGCGGCGATGATCGCGGCACACCGCGCACGGATCGGTGACATCGAGATTGCCGCATTCGGTGCAGGCGCTGATCTTCTCGGCCGCATCCGCCATGGCTTCGGCCAGGGGCTTCATCAGCTGATCGCGCTTTTGTAACAGCGACAGTGAAGCGCGCCTTGCCGAGCGCGGCCCCAGGCCGGGCAGTTTGGACAAGAGCTGGATCAGACGCTCGATTTCAGGACCAGCGGACATGAAGGCCTCAACGCAGGGAATCACTGGTGTGAGGGTAGGGCGCGGGACGGGCCAAGGCTATATGGGCGGCCATTCCAGAGCCATCTCGTCTCGTATTACGCCTTGTCCCTATGCACAGGGAGCGCTTAAGTGATTGCAACTCATGGGGACAGGCCATTCACGGGGGCGGGCGATGGCGGGTGAAGCGATAAAGCCACAGGAAATCCGTACCTTGACGGTTTTACGGGGTGTCGCGGCCAGCTGGGTGGTTCTGTATCACTTCGCCAAGCATTTCGACGTCGACCTTGAAAGCGTCACCCTGGTGGCGAACGGGTTCCTGGCCGTGGACCTGTTCTTCTATCTGAGCGGCTTCATTATTTTTCTGGTGTATTTTGAGAGCTTTGAGGCTGGGCGCTTCAGCTTCTCCGACTTCATCAAGAAGCGGTTCGCCAGGCTCTACCCCGTCCATTTGGTGACAACGGTCCTGATTGCAGGACTGTTCGTCGCCTCAGCCGCCGCAGGCCTTCGCGCCCTGCCGGAGACATTCACCGCCTACCATTTCCTGATCAATATTCTGATGCTGCATGCCTGGGGGGTGAGCGGAGGGCTGAGCTTCAATTATCCCTCATGGTCAATTTCGGCGGAAATGTTCGCCTATGCGCTTTTCCCGATGATCGCCCTGTTCGTACATCGGTTCAGGTTGTGGATCGTCGGGCTGGCCGCCTTCATCCTTCTGAGCCTCCTGGCGATCATCGCCCGGGAATGGGTCGGGCGTCCCCTGGTGCATTTGACCTATGACTTCTCGATCCTCAGGATCCTGCCTGAATTCCTGATTGGCGGCTGGACCTATATGGTGGTCCGCTCCCTGTCCCGGCCCTCGGAAACTGTCATCAGACTTCTTGGCGCAGGCTCGGTTCTGGCGTCGCTGGTGATGTTCTCAGTCTGGGATGCGTCCGTATACATGACGCTGGTCTTCCCGGTCCTCATCGCCAGCCTGTACTGGCTGGAAGGTGACGAGCAATCTCCCACGCAACAGCGCACGCGGCTTGGCCTGCCCTATGAGGGCTTGGTCTATCTGGGGAAAATCTCGTACTCGCTCTACATGATCCATGCCTTCTTCGAGATGACATGTTTCAGCGTGATCGAGAAAGCCTTCGGGTATCCGGCGGATTCCGTTCCGGTGTTCTGGGTGGTCCCGGTAATGCTTATGACGTTTGTCGGCGCCGCGATTGTCTATGAAGTCGTAGAAAAGCCCGGACGCAAAGTGGCGCTGGGCTTGTTGATCCGACGCAAGCGCTGAGGGCGCACGCTGGGAGTTTCTCCCTAGAACGGTCCCGGCTTGGTGCCGAACGGCAGATCAATGCCCGGCGGCAGGCCGAGGCCTCTGGTGGCCTCGCTCATGGCCTCGGTCTGGGCGATGTCGGCCTTGCGCTTGGCGTCGTTATGGGCGGCCTTGATCAGGTCTTCCAGCATGGACGGGTCTTCGGGATCGATGACGGATTTGTCGATCTGAAGCCCGCGCATCTCGCCCTTGGCGGTGAGGGTGAGTTTCACGAGGCCCGCGCCGGCCTCGCCGGTGACTTCCAGGGATTCAAGGCGCTGTTGCGCCTCGGCCATCTTGGCCTGCATTTCCTGGGCTTTCTTCATCAGCCCGCCAAGGTCTTTCATCGGGAGGTCTCCTGCCGCGCGGCGTTGTCGTCTTCGTCTTCAGATGTGGGAAGCGGTGCGGGTTCGTCAACGGTGAGGATTTCCGCGCCCGGAAACAGGGTCAGCGCCTTGATCATGGCCGGGTCGCGGCGGATAGCGTCCATACGCTCTTCATGCTCGCGCTCACGGCGCTCGGCAATGGTCTCTCCACCCTTCGACTTGGGCTTGGAATCCACCAGCCAGCGCTCGCCGGTCTGCTCTTGCAGGAAAGCGGCGATGCGCCCGCCCAGATTGGAGGGCGCGTTCTCGGTGGGCTCAAACACAATGGCGCCGGGCTTGATCGAAACCGGGCGGAAACAACGTTCGATATCGAGCTTCAGCCCGATATCGCGCGCCTCATCGACCATGGCGATCAGGGCATCAAGGTCCCTGGGGCCGTGAAATTCAGGCTCGGGCGCAACGTAGCTCGCTTGCGGTCCGGACGGCGCGCCCCCCGGACCGTTGCTAGGGTTTGCGCCACCGCCTGACGGGGCGATCCCGGCGAGAAGGCGGGCGGCGTCTTCAGGGCTGGGCAGGCTGGCGGCGGCCATCAGCCGGATCACCGCCATTTCCGCCGCCGACACCGGATCGGGCGCGTTCCTCACATCATCAAGCCCGGTCAGCGCCGTTTTCCACAAACGGCCGAGGGAGGCGAGGGAATGGGCTTCGGCCAGTTTCGCCAGCCGGTCCACAGTCTCTTGCGCTTCCCCGAGGTCCGCAGACGGGCCCGCCGCCTTGATGCGGCTGACCGCATGCAGGTGATCGAGCAAGTCGCGCATCAGAACCTGCGGGTCCGCGCCGCTGTCATACTGGTGGCGCAGCTCGTCGAGCGCGTCCTTGGCGCGGTTTTCCAGCGCCGCTTCCAGAAGGTCCAGCACGCGGGAGCGATCGGCGAGGCCCAGCATGTCGCGGATCTGTTCGGCGGTGACGCTTTCGCCGTCCTGCGCCTGAACGATCGCCTGATCGAGCAGGGACAGTGCATCGCGCACCGAGCCTTCAGCGGCGCGAGCGATGGCGGCGAGGCCGTCGCGCTCCACGCTGGCGTTTTCTTTCTGGCAGATGCGCGCCAGATGGTCGGTCAGAACTTCACGGTCCACGCGCTTGAGGTCAAAGCGCTGACAGCGCGACAGCACGGTGACGGGCACCTTGCGGATCTCGGTTGTCGCGAAGATGAACTTCACATGCTCGGGCGGCTCTTCGAGCGTTTTGAGAAGCGCGTTGAAGGCCGAGGTCGACAGCATATGCACTTCGTCGATGATGTAGACCTTGTAGCGGGCGCTGACGGGCGCATAGCGGACGCCGTCCAGAATCTCGCGGATATCCGAAATGCCGGTGCGGGATGCGGCGTCCATCTCCATCACGTCCACATGGGCCGAGCGCGCAATGGCGTCGCAATGCCGGCCCGGCGGGGTGAGGTTGATGGAAGGCTGGTGCACCGTATCGGTGTCATAGTTGAGCGCACGGGCGATCAGGCGCGCGGTCGTGGTTTTGCCCACCCCGCGCACGCCGGTCATCATATAGGCGTGGGCGATCCGGCCGGAGGCGAACGCATTGGTCAGCGTGCGCACCATCGGCTCCTGGCCGATCAGATCGTCAAAGGTTTGCGGACGGTATTTACGCGCCAGCACCTGATAGCCCGTATCCTTGGGCGCTTCAGGCTCAAGGCCGGGCAGGGCCGGGCCATCATAGGCCTCATGGGCGTCTGACTCAGGCGCGTCGGAGTGGGGATCATCCATCACAGGAGAGGGTCCTTCGCGCGGGTCCGCGCGCCCTCGATCGGGTGCTGCGGGAGATGAACTGACGCGGAAGACGGCGGAAGACCGGACGGCGACCCGAACCGAAACTCGTTACGGCTGCTTCCTTCCGGACCTGACCGGGTTGGCGAGGGGCTCGTCCGCCGCCGGCCTTCCTGCTTTCAATATCGCGTTTGAGGGGGCGAAACGCAAGGCGGGCCCGCAGGTGTCCACAGCTTTCCGGCGCCGGACGTTTCGCAAGGACAAGGCCTTGGCGCCGTGGCTTGTCAGGCAAGACGAGACGCCGTGAATGAGACGACTATCAATACGTTCAGATGCTGAACCCTTTGCTTTGCCGGGCCCCGACCTTGTTAAGCTACTGGAAAATAGGGCGAGGACGGTCTTCGTCCTTGCCATTTGCCCGCCGGGGTGTTCCTCTTTCCCCAACAAACGGGGAAGGCTATGGCGGAAACGCTCCTCAGGTTTCTGGAGCACAGTGCTGCGGCAGACAGCGTGGATGCGCTCTGTGCGGCTTTCAAAAGCTTTGTAGAAGGCTATGGCGTCGAGGCTTTTGGCTATCAGGTGCTGCCCAGCCCGTTTGATGCGTCCGACACGTCATTTGATTTCGAGTACAATACGTTCCCTGCGAACATGCATGCGGCCTATCTCGATGAGCGTCTTTTCGAGCATGACCCGGTTACCAGTCGCGCCGCCACGGCTTTGCAGCCACAATACTGGTTCGAGGTTGAGCAGACCTCTCCGGGCACACGGTTCAGTCAGCGTCTGTTTGCGCTGTTGCGCGAGGCGGGGTTTGCGGATGGCTTCACCATTCCTGTCTTCGGTCCCTATGGCCTGGCGGCCTTTGTGGCGTGTGGGCGGTTTTCAGGCCCTTTCAGTCTGACCGCTATCGAGTTGCGCGTGCTTCAGCTCGCCAGTCAGGAGCTGTTCAGCCGGACGGTGGGGATTCGCGATGTGGACGCGCCTGCGCCGCCACACCTGTCCGAACGCGAGGTTGAGATCCTGCAATGGCTCGCCCGTGGCAAAAGTAACGCGGTCATCGCGGCAATTCTGGGTGTTTCGCCCCATACCGTGGACACGATCATGCGACGCGCCTTTGTGAAGCTGGAGGCCTCCAACCGCATCGCCGCTGTGCTCAAAGCGCTAAGGGCCGGTTTGATAACGCTTTAATTGCAGTGTTTCAGAAGCATTCTCGCCAACAAGGCGACAATTTGAAAAAATAAGGCAAGCTTGCCCTTGTTTGTCCCTGAATTACGGGACGTGACCCTTATTCAGATTTAACTATACCCCGCGCTCCGGCGATTGAACGCCGTTCAACCTCAGACGGAGTGAGTGTGTGAACGATTCAGAGTTCATAGAATTTGTGTTCGAGCAACTCAAACAGATGAAGTCAGAAGGGGCGAACCCGGATCTGGCGCATCTGCTGCCGGCTGTCAGCGCGCAGAAAGCGAGCGATTGGGACAGCCTGGCCATGAAGCTGGCGATCTGGCGCTGGGCGCGCATTCGCGCCAATGGCGAGGCCGAACGCGAGATGAGCCTGTCTGATCGTCTGATCTACTCTGCATTCCGCGACGCCGTTCAGCTGAGCGGGCGCGATGAGCTGGCCGCCAGGTCCGATTATGAGAACGACTTCTACGCCGAGCTGATCAGCTCCGCCGCCTAGCCCGGTTCAACCGGGCTGCTGCGTTCCAGCGCTTCGCGCAAGAAAGCGGCATGCTGATCCAGGACTGCGATCAGCCCCACATCGCCGCCTGTCGCCACAAGGCGATCAATCCAGATGTCCACGACCCGCGCCTGACTGTCGAGCCAGTCCGTGACTGACGGGGCGCAGACGCCTGTCTTTAGAGTGGGAAATTCAACGACGGCGCACGCCATGGCGACTCTCCTTATTGCGAACAATTCGCATTTTCAGGATTGTCGGCGGCCTTGTCCAGTGCCCATCTGAGCCAGAGCGATCATGTCGCAGCGTGCCGCAAACAAAACGGGCGCGGCATGGCCGCGCCCGTTTCACATGCCGGAAAAGCGTATCGCCTAGAAGCGACGCACATAACCGATGGAGTAGGCGTCAGCATCGCCGTCGCCATCATACTCGTAGCGGGTGTAGTCAAAACGCACTGCGTTCGGGCCGGCAATGGTCCATTCCAGACCGCCGCCGAAAGCGAAAGCGTCAGAGCTGTCGTCGAAGCTCGCGCTTGCGACAGACGCGTCGAACTCGTGGTAGGCATAGCCCAGACGGCCGTAGACAGAGACTTGCTCGGCCAGCGGGTATTGCGCCTTGGCGTAGATGCCCAGACCGTAGTCGAGGCCCACTTCAGCCGGCACGCCGCCGATGGAGAGGTCTTCGTCTTCCAGGCCGACCAGCAGTTCGCCTTCGACGCCGAAATATTGGTTGATGTCGTAGCCGCCACGGACGTTGATCACGTCCAGTTCGATGTCAGAGGCATCGAAATAGGTGTAGCCGGCGCCGATGTTCCATTTGGACTCTTGCGCGGAAGCGCCGCCAGCGATCAGCAGGGCGGCAGCAGTGGAGAGGAGGATCGTCTTTTGCATGGTTTTTGTCTTTCTTTGACGCGTATGGGTTCCGGTTAGAGCCCCAGCCCGCGTTGAGAGTTGTGCCCGCAGATCGAGGTTCGCAAGCCTGCATCTGCTGCTGAAAATGTCTGTAAAAACGCAGTGTTGCAGTTCTGCGACGCATTGTGGCCAAGCGGTGGCGAACGGTGTCCGGGCCGTGGCGAAACGCCGTCGGAATTCCGCCCCGACCCGGAAACGTTAACCTTTCAGCCGGCTCAGGCGGCGGCCGGTTTCGCCCAGGTCTGAGCCTGGAACGGCGCGTCGACCGGGGTCACGGCGATGTGGTTGGCATAGTTGGAAATGGTCTTCAGCGCGGTGGCGGTGATGACGTCGAAGATGTTGGCTTTGGTGTAGCCCGCATCCAGGAACGCCTTGACGTCGGCGTCATTGGCGTAGCCGCGTTCGCGCACCAGGGTGCGGGTGAAACGGGCGAGCGCTTCCTGACGGGCGTCCGGCAGCGGCGTGCCGGTGCGCAGGGCGGTCAGGGTTGCAGCGTCAACGCCGGCGCCGCCTGCCAGGGTGGAGTGCGCGGCCATGCAGTAATGGCAGGTGTTCTCATAGGACACCGTCAGCAGCACGATCTGGCGTTCCGCCGGGGTCAGGCTCGTCTTGTCCACGATGCCGGCCAGCGTCAGATAGGCTTCAGCGGCGGCCGGGCTTTCAGCCAGCGTGCCCAGAAGGTTCGGCACGAAGCCGAAAGCGCCCTTGGCGGTCGCCAGCACCGGACGGGCGGCTTCAGGGGCGTTGGTTTCGTCGTAGAGGTTAAAGTCGGTCATGGAAGGCTCCATCCTTGGGGGGCGCAGCGTTGCGAAGTGCAAGGCCGGTCAAAGCGACGATCCGCAGATGGGGCATGGCGAGAATTTTGAAAAGATACTGATCGATCAACAGAATTTCACACGATCGAGAGCCAATTGGCATCAGGGTGTGAAGAAGGCCTCAAGGCTGGGTTCAAGGATGAGGGCCTTGCACATCAGAACACCGCTGAAGGCGTCTTTTCCGGATTGCCGCGAGGCCAGTCGCAGGCAATTGGCCAATGTGTGCACGAGAATCTGGGCGTAGAGCTTGCACTCGGCTTCAGTCTTGGACGGCGCGATCCGTCTGAGCGTCTGACAGACCAAAGCCGCATGAGCGGCCTCGTCTTCATCCTCTGACGCTTGCAGGCGCGGGTCGGACTGGCTGGCGCGCCACAGGGCGAGCGTGGTGGGGTCTTCGATCAGGCGCCGGAAAAGCCCGTCGGCCAGTTGCAGGACCGCGGTCTTGAACGCGGCGATGGTCCCGACGTTGTCAAGCAAGGCTTGAATGTACTCAAAGGTATCGGCGTTACAGCGCTCGCACAGGGTTGCGATGATCGCGGGCTTGTCCGGAAAGTACTGATAGAGCGAGGCGATGGAGATGTCCGCTGAGGCGGCGATCTCGCGCATGGATACCGGGTCCGCTCCCCGTTCGACGATCAATTCCAATGCTGACGAAAGGATGCGTTCAAACCGCTCCCGGCTACGTGCCTGGACTGGCGCTTTGCGCGGCTGGATGTCGGAGAGGGAGGAGGAGGCTTCGGACATAAGATTGACTCTGTCAAAAATGTGAGCATATGTCACGTTTTAAAACATGATCATTGCTCACATTATGGAGGCGGGCATGGCCAGGAAGGTCTTCATCTGGGTGGCGCATCCTCGGGGTGGCAGTTTCAATCATGCTCTGGCGGACGCCTACGCCCAGGGCGCGCGGGAGGCGGGCGCCGAAGTGCGGGTTCAGGCCGTATCCGACATGCGCTTCGAGAATGGGTTCGAGGGCTATACCGGCCAGACATCGCTGCTCGAACCGGACCTGCAGGCCTGGCAGGACAATCTCGTCTGGGCGGACCATGTGGTGTTCGTGACCCCGTACTGGTGGGGCTCTATTCCGGGGCAGGCCAAAACCGTACTGGATCGCGCACTCTTGCCGGGTTTTGGCTTCAGGTATCACAAGAAAGGCTTGGGCTGGGACAAGCTGCTGGTCGGGCGGACAGGCGACATCATCATCACGTCCGACACGCCTCCGCTCTGGGATCGGTGGGTATATGGCAGACCTGCCCGTCTGGCGTTGACCCGGCTGGTCTTCGAGTTTGTCGGTATCAAGCCACGCCATGTGAGACAGTTCGGTCGGATTCTGGGCAGCACGGACAAGAAGCGTGACGGCTGGTTGCAAAAGGCCAAGGCTCTGGGCTTGAAAGCGGCTGTTGGCTAGGGGGCCGAATTCGGTCTAGCTAGCAGCATGAAACTGACTTTCACCGACGCCGCGCTCGATCACGCGGGATTGTTCCGCTCCAATCCGGAGTGGGTCGAAAGCCAGCTTGCGGACCGCAAGGCGCAGGCTGTCCTGTTTGCAGGCGGAGATCTGGCCATGGATGAGCAGGGCGCCCCGCTCATCATGCGCGCCAAATATGCGTCGCGCCTGCCGCTCAAATCTCCGGGCCTGATCTTTCTGGGCCTGCTGGACGGCGCGCCCTGGTTCGCCGGCGCGGTGGAGAAGGGCGTTGCCGAAAAAGGCCCGGACTTCCGGCATTCGGCGGCCAGCGCGCCGCCAGAGCTCGCCAGCACGTTCGGTCGCGCGCGCTCGCTGTTGATGTGGCATCGCGAACATACGTTCTGCTCCAATTGCGGAGAGAAGACGCTGGGCGCGGATGCAGGCTCCAAGCGCGTCTGCCCGGCTTGCGAGACGGAGCACTTCCCGCGGGTCAATCCCAGCGTGATCATGCTGGTGCATGCAGGCGACAAGTGTGTGCTGGGGCGTCAGCCCAACTGGCCAGAGGGCATGTATTCCACGCTGGCGGGGTTCATGGAGCCGGGCGAGACCATTGATGCGGCCTGCGCCCGCGAAGTGGCCGAGGAAGTCCACCTCAAGGTCACTTCGGTCGAGTATGTCGCCAGCCAGCCCTGGCCATTCCCCTCCCAGCTGATGATCGGGCTGATGGCGGAAGCAGAGCCGGGCGAGCTCGTCCCTGACGACGATCTGGAGGATGCGCGCTGGTTCACGCGCGACGAAGTGCGCACGCTTTTCAACAGCGAGATCGCCCGGATGATGCCATCGCACTTCTCAATCGCGCGTATGCTGATAGAAAGATGGCTCGCTGCCGGTTCGGACTGAGACCTGCGACGCCCTGTCGCGCTTGTCAGAATGAGCTGGGCAATACCTTTCAAAGCGGTGTGAACTGGTTGCCTCTTTCGCCGGAGCGTGCCAAACACCGCCACACTCCGTTTTATCAGTAGGGATCGGTGAGGACGCTCATGGGCTCTCTTTTCTTCAATAAGCTGGCTGCCGCTCTCCTGGCGATCGCTCTGGTGGTCCTGGGGCTGACCACTCTTGGTGACAGCTTGTTCCATGTCGAACAGCCCGAGGAATACGGCTACCCGGTCGACCTGACCGCCCTTGAGGGCGGACATGGCGGCGCTGAGGAAGAGGAAGAGGGCCCGGTTGATTTCGGCGTTCTGCTCGCCAGCGCCGATGTGTCGGCCGGTGAGCGCGTCGCACGCCGTTGCGCCAGCTGCCACACCTTTGATTCGGGCATGGCTGACGGCACGGGCCCGCACCTTTACGGTGTTCTTGGTCGCGCAGTCGCGGCTGTAGACGGCTTCAACTATTCCGGCGCCATGCAGGAATACGGCGCGACGGCCAGCGGCTGGGGTTACGAGAACCTCTACAACTTCCTGGAAAACCCGCGCCGCTACATTCCCGGCACCGCGATGAGCTTCGCCGGCCTGCGTGACCAGGAAGATCGCATCAACCTGATCGCCTACATCCATGAGCAAGGCAGCTCCGACATGCCGTTCCCGGCTCCGCTTCCGGCGGCTGAGGAAGACGCGCACGGCGATGAAGCCCATGGCGAGATGACTGAAGCGGCTGACGCTGCAGAAGCCGCGCCTGCTGAAGCCGAAGGCGATGCTCCGATGGCTGAAGAGGGCGCTGAAGACGCCGCTCCGATGACCGAAGAGACCGAGCCGGCCGCCGAGCCGCAGCCGGAAGACGGTCATGGCGAGGGCGAAGGCCACTAGGCCCCTGCGTCATACGCAAACATGAAAAGGGCGCGTCCGCTGGACGCGCCCTTTTTGATTCCTGTGGTCAGTTTCAACCAGCACTGCTGAACCAGGCTTCAAAAAGTGGCGCTGCATCAGGCGCGTAGAACAGGGCTTCCGGCACATCACGGCGCACGGCCGCCCGGGCGTCGAAATAGGCGCTGAAGCCATCAGTCCGAACCGTGGCGGCGCCATATTGATCTGTGAAGGCGGCGTCGAGCGCGTCCAGCTCACCTGCTTCGACAAGCACCCAGACATGGGTCAGCCGGTCATCGGCGAAGACGAACTCGGCAAGGCGCGGCGTATCCATGAAGACATAGCCGTCGCAATCAATCTGCACATGGCTGGACTGGGCGAGGGGCAGTTCGGCCGGGTCCAGCTCGCGGCGTGTTTGCGTAGCGCACAGGGTTTGAAGCGTATTGGCGTTCGCGGCTTCACTGCCGCCCAGCTGGACGGTCGGCGCGAGCGGGCTGAGGAGGGCGATTGAGGTGAGAATGGCGTGGAGCATGGCAATCCCTGACAGATGCAGCGCCCCAATGGCGCCGCTTTCTGGTCAGGATGCATTCAGGCCGGGATATGGATGCACAGACGTCCTCTAGCCGCCATAGCGCTTCTTCACGCCGAACAGAATGGCGATGGTCCCGAAATACAGGAAGGGCCGTAGCATGGCCGACAGGGCGTGCATGTCCATGCGCGCGAAGGCCAGATCCATGGCGAAATTGGCGGGCATGTCGCCCGCGCTCATGAATTCGAGCGTGAAGCGCAGGATGACGTCCACGGCATAGGCGATCAGGGCGGCCGCGGTTAGCTGTCCCCAGCGGCGCATGGCCAGCGCCGCCACGATGCCCGCCATCAGGATGAAGGACAGATCAAAGAATGTGAAACCCGCCCATAACAGGCTCCAGGCGTCATTGCCCGCCATGCGCACCCCCCTGTACCGGCTTCTGTCTGAAGCCTGTTGATCTCGCGCCCCCCAAGGGCGGTGATCATCTTACTTGACCGGAACGCCATGCTCCAGCGCCCGCACGAGCTTGGCGATGTCGGACGCCGCGTCAGACGCCGGATAGCGTTTCTCCAGCATGACCTGGGCGCGGATGGCCTGCGGCACATGCGGATCGCGACGAACGATGCCCGCCAGCGGCGGCCGGAACCCCAGAAAGCTCTCACACGTCTTGGCGAAGCCCATATAGGCGGACTGGGCGGCGGCGTGATCGGGCGCGTTATTGACGACCACGAAGGGGCTCGCCCCTTCATCGCGCATGCGCAGGGTTTTGACGAAGGCGTAGGCGTCAGTCAGCGAAGTCGGCTCGTCATTGATCACCACCACCACATCATCTGCTGCGGCGGCGAGCCGAATGGTGGAGCGTTCTGCGCCGGCTGCGAGATCGATCAGCGTGCGGTCATAGGCCATCGCCGCAGCGGTGACGCCCGCCGCCAGACGGTTGACGTTCTCAAGATCCAGACCGGCGAGCGCGGCGGAGCCTGACGGCCCGGCGATGAGGTCAAAGCTGTCTTCGCCCGCCGAGTTCACTGCTTCAGCAAGGCTGAGATCGCCTGCAACGACCGAGGCGAGATCACTGACGGCGCTGACGCCCAGCTGTACATCCACATTGGCCATGCCCAGGTCGGCGTCCACCAGCAAGGTGCGCTGGCCCCGGCGCGCGAAGGCGTGGGCCATGGCGATGGCGAGCGTGGTCTTGCCGACCCCGCCCTTGCCCGACGCAATGGCCAGAAGCGGTCCGGCGCGGCGCGGCGCACTGAGCGCCGTTGAGGCGTCTGCGGCGAAGTTCGTCATGCCGGGAGCTCCTCTCCGGGGTCTTCCAGAAGCAATCTGGACAGGCGCAGGGCGGTGGCGGGCGCAAGGCCGTCGCCGATATAGGGGGAGGCGGAAATCTGGGCGTAGGCGAGACCGGCCTCGCCAAAGGCCAGAAGCGCGCCGAGCCGACGGGCGATATCGAGCTTGGTGGCGATCACCCGGCCTGCGCCGATCGAGCAGAACAGGGCGGCGGCGTCTTCCGCGTCGCCCGGGGTCATGCCGGCGTCGAGCACGGCAACGACTTCGCCATCGGCCGCGTCTGCGAGGGCGGCCAGATCATCAAGCTGATCGAGATCAAACGGGTTGAGCCCGGCCACATCGATCAGGACTGGCCCGGCGGGCAGGCGCTCCAGCACCGCATGCAGCTCACGCGGTCCGGTGACGCATTCCAGCGGCAGGTCCAGCGCATCGGCATAGGCGGTCATCTGCTCGGCGGCGCCGGCGCGCGCATCCACGCTGATCAGCACCGGGGCATAGCCTTGGGCGACGGCGCGGGCGGCCAGCTTGGCGAGGGCGGAGGACTTGCCGGTTCCCGGAGGGCCCGCCAGCAGGACCGGACGCCCCGGATCGGGTTCCAGCGGGTGTACGCCATAGCGCTGGTCCAGCGCACGGGCGAGGGTGGCGGTGGCTTCGCCATCCTCCAGCGCCATGGCGCTGTCCATCAGCGCTTCAGAGGCGCGTTCGGGCGGAAGGTGCCAGCTCAGGGCGCGGGCGATGCGCGTCAGGCCTTCATCCGCTTGACCGCGCGCGGTGGCGCGCGCCTTGTCCCGCTTGGCGAGGGCGGCTTCGGGTGTATCCGCCTTGGGCTGCACGGTTCCGCGCTCAGCGGCGGCGCGCACCTGAACGCCGCCTTCGGGCGAATCGGTCGTGGAGATGATCACCGCGTCAGGACCCAGCTCACGGCGCACTTGCTCCATGACCGTGCTCAGGCTCTCTCCGGTGTAGGTGCGCAGGCGCATCGCGCCATCTCTCCTTCAAGTCTCAGATCTGGCCGACGGTCTTGAGCCGGGCGCTGGGGTGAATTTCGTTCTGGCTCATCACCACGGTTTGCGGGCGGAAGCGTTCGGTCAGCGAGCGCACATAGGGGCGCACATGCGGGCTGGTCAGCAGCACCGGCACATCGCCGCTCATGCCCGCCCGGTCAAAGGCGGTGCGCACGACTTCCACGAACTCGCGCAGCTTGCTCGGCGCAAGCGCCAGCTGGCGGCGTTCGCCTTCCCCGATCAGGGCCTCGGCGAAGGCCTGCTCCCATTGCGGGCTCAGCGACAGGACGGGCAGATTGCCGTCCGGGCCGCGATTGGCGTAGCAGATCTGGCGCGCCAGACGCGTGCGCACATGTTCGGTGATGGCGTCGAGATTGTTGGTCGCGCCGGACGCTTCGGCCACGCCCTCGATGATCGCCGCCAGATCGCGGATCGAGACGCGCTCCTTGAGCAGATTCTGCAAGACGCGCTGAATGCCCGCACGGGTGATCTGGCCGGGGGTGATCTCGTCCACCAGCTTGCGGTGCTGGGGCGACAGGGCGTCGAGCAGCTTCTCGGTTTCCGAATAGCTCAGAAGCTCGGCCATGTTGTCGCGCAGGATCTCGGTCAGATGGGTGACCAGCACGGCGGCGGGGTCCACCAGCGTATAGCCGCGGAAAGTGGCTTCCTCGCGATTGCTCTCGTCGATCCAGGTGGCGGGCAGGCCGAACGCGGGTTCCTTGACGTGTGTGCCCGGCAGTTCGACCTGGGCGCCGGAGGGGTTCATGGCGAGGATCTGGTTGATCTTCAGCTCGCCAACGCCGGCCTCCATCTCTTTCACGCGCAGCACATACTGCTCGCCAGGCATCTGCATGTTGTCGACGATGCGGACGCTGGGCAGCACGAAGCCGCTATCCTGGGCCAGATTGCGGCGCAGCGCCTTGATCTGATCGGTCAGGCGACGCCCTTCCACATCATTGATCAGCGGCAGCAGGGCATAGCCCAGCTCGATCTTAAGCTCGTCGATATGCAGGGTGTCCTCAATCGGCGCATCGGTGGGATCGGGGCCCTTGGCGGCGGCGTCTTCCTCGGCGCGCGCTTCACGCGCTTCGGTCTCTATGGCTTTCTCGCGGCGTTGCGCGCTGGTCCAGGCCAGCGCGCCTGCGCCCGCCGCCATTAGCCCGAACGGGATCAGCGGCATGCCGGGCAGAAGGCCGATGGCGAGCGAGGTGCCGGCCACCATGCCCATGGCGGCGGGATTGGCGGAAAGCTGGCCGAACACGGCTTCTTCCGCCGCGCCGTCAACGCCCGCCTTGGAGACGAGAAGACCCGCGGCCAGCGACACGATCAGCGCCGGGATCTGGGAGACCAGACCGTCGCCGATGGTCAGCGTGGAATAGGTGTTCGCGGCGGAGCCGAAATCCATGCCCGACTGGGCGACGCCGATGATCATGCCGCCAATGAGGTTGATCGAGGTGATCAGAATGCCCGCCATGGCGTCGCCGCGCACGAATTTGCTGGCGCCGTCCATGGCCCCGAAGAAGTTTGATTGCTCTTCGAGTTCCTTGCGGCGCTTGCGGGCTTCATCCTCGTTGATCAGGCCTGAGGACAAGTCGGCGTCAATCGCCATCTGCTTGCCGGGCATGGCGTCCAGGGTGAAGCGGGCGGCGACTTCCGCGATCCGGCCCGAACCCTTGGTGATCACGACGAAGTTCACGATCACCAGGATGATGAACACAATGATCCCGATGACGAAATTGCCCTGCATCACGAAGCTGCCGAAGGCCTCGATGATGTCGCCCGCCGCCGCCGTGCCGCCCTGACCCTCTGACAGGATCAGACGCGTTGACGCCACGTTCAAACCCAGCCGGAGCATGGTCGCGACCAGAAGAATGGCGGGGAAGGCGGTGAATTCGAGCGGGGATTTGATGAACAGCGCCGTCATCAGGATGAGCACGGAAAAGCTCACCGACACCGCCAGCATCACATCCAGAAGCGCCTTGGGCAAAGGCAGGATCAGCATGACCAGAAGGCCCAGAACGCCCAGACCCATCGCGATATCGCCCCGCGCCAGTCGCTTGGCGATCTGGGCGAAGTCTAACCCGCTTTGGGTGGAGGCGTTGGCGTCAGCCATGAATTGGGCCCGTTCTGGTAGGGTTAACAGGCAGGCCGCTTCTGCATCCCGCCCTGGGTCTGAGTGCCCGGATTCTCATCACGTCAAAAGCGTTTCGAGAGTGTCCGGCCCTGTCCGCAAAGACCGGGCAGGGCCGGAGAGTTCACTATCCGGCGAACCGGGATTCACCCGGGCTGGGGATATCCTCCCCCTGTTCGCCGTAAAGCTTGAGCTTGTTACGCAGCGTGCGGATCGAAATCCCCAGAATGTTCGCCGCATGGGTGCGGTTGCCCAGGCAATGATCGAGCGTGTCCAAGATCAGATCCTTTTCCACTTCGGCCACGGTCTTGCCCACAAGGTTGATCGCCTCGTCAGCGGCCTGCGCCGCCTGGCGCGCCATCGCGGCGCCAGCAGAGCTCGCGGGCAGGGGCGAGCCGTCCGGCAGGCGGATGGCTTCGGGCTCGATCACCGGGCCGCTTGCCAGCAGGACGGCGCGGTGCATGGCGTTTTCCAGCTCCCGCACATTGCCCTTCCAGGCGCGGGCGACGACTTGCGCCTTGGACGCTTCAGACAGCGGGCGATAATCGATGCCGTTCGCCTTGGCGTATTTCTTCAGGAAGTGATCGGCCAGCGCCAGCGTGTCCTCGGGGCGGTCGCGCAGAGGCGGAATGGCGAGGTTCACGACATTCAGGCGGAACAGAAGGTCTTCGCGGAACGCGCCATCCTTCACCGCTTCCCGCAGATCGCGGTTGGAGGTGGCCAGCACGCGGATATTCACCTTCACCGGCTTTGAGCCGCCGACCCGGTCGATCTCGCGTTCCTGAAGGGCGCGCAGAAGCTTGGCCTGCAGGCGCACATCCATTTCGCTGATCTCGTCCAGCAGCAGCGTGCCGCCGTCCGCCTCTTCGAATTTACCGATCCGGCGGGCGAGCGCGCCGGTGAAGGCGCCTTTCTCATGGCCGAACAGCTCGGATTCCAGAAGGTTTTCCGGGATGGCGGCGCAGTTCACCGAAACGAAGGCCTTGGAGGCGCGCTTGGACTTCTTGTGCACATAGCGCGCCATGACTTCCTTACCGACCCCGCTCTCGCCGGTGATCAGCACGGACGCATCGGACGGGCCGATCTGCTCGGCCAGACGCACCACGTCCAGCATGGCCGGGTCGCGGGCGATCAGGGTGCGGTCATCGTCAGAGACGGCTTCCAGCACGGCTGCGATCAGCTCGGGCTCGGGCGGCAGGTGGATGAATTCCTTCGCGCCAGCCTTGATGGCGCCGGCGGCGGCTTCAGGCCGCACATTCACGCCGCACGCGATGACCGGAACGATGATGCGCTCGGCCTCGTTGGCGGCGATCAGGCTGCCGACATCGAGATTGACGTCGACCATCAGAAGGTCGGCGCCCTTGCCGGCCCGCAGATAGGCGGTAGCTTGCGCGATGGTGTCCACATGGGCGACCTTCGCGCCCCGGTCCATGGCGATTTTGGTGGCGGCGGATAACTGGCCGCCCAGGCTTCCAACGATCAGAACGCGCATCGTTCTTTTCCTTTCCTATGGGCGGCCGGGGTCAGCCGGTGTCCCCGTCCTTGATGATTTCAGTCATGGTCACGCCAAGCCGGTCGTCCACGACGACGACCTCGCCACGCGCCACCAGGCGAGAGTTCACGTAAATGTCGATGGCTTCGCCGACCTTGCGGTCGAGCTCGAGCACGGAGCCCGAGGTCAGGCGCAGCAGAGAATTGACATCCACATGGGCCTTGCCCAGAACCGCAGAGATGTTGACCGGCACGTCAAAGACGGGCGCGAGGTCCACCGCCGTGCGGACTTCCTCGTCGATCAGGGCCTGGGCTGCGCCATGGGCCGGTTCACCCATGGGCTCGGGGTCCGGGCTCACAATGTCGGGACCGCCGGACAGATCGGGAAGGTTCAGATCGTCGTCGCTCATGACTTAGCTCCTTCAGGCCGAGGCTTGACCGCCCATGGCTGCCTGATCGGGGGTGAGGTCCGCATCGCCCTCACGGGGCTGGGCCAGCCAGTTCTTCACGGCTTGCTCGATGCGGGTTTCAATGTCTGCGGTCGTGCGCTCGATCGCGCCGGAGCGCCATTCGAGCACGCAATCGGTGCGCGCCACGTCCGGATCGGCGCGCACGATCAGCGCGCCTTCAAGCCCGTGCTGGGCGGCTTCACCTTCAAGGATTTCGGCCAGCGCCTCGGACATGGTCGGGTTCACCCGGACCGCAACGCGCGGTTCGCTGCGCAGATCGGCCAGGGCTTCACTGATGCAGTCTTTCAGCGTTTCCTCGCCAAACTGTTCCAGAGCTGCGCCAGCGATGATGCGGGCGGCGGCGAGCGCCAGCCGGGCGGCGTCCTGGCGCATAGCTTCGGATTCCGCCTGCAGGCGGCCCAGAAGGCCCGCCACCTGATGCACAATCTGGCCCGCGGCTTCGGCTGCGGCTTCCTGGGCTTCGATCTCGGCGACCTGACGTGCGGCTTCAGCGGCCTGTTCGGCCACCATCTGCATCTCTTCTTCGGTATAGACGCGCTTGAACGTGTCGCCTTCACGCAGAATGCGGCCGTCCGGTGCGAATTCCCGGTCGAAGTCGAATTTTCTGAAGCCGTCAGACACTGAGTTCGGGCCCTCCTAGTAAATCAGCTCGTCTTCCCCGCCGCCTTCCGACAGCAGGATTTCGCCCTTGGCGGCGAGGTCTTTGGCCTGGTTGACCATGGCCTGTTGCGCGCCATCCACGTCCTTGAGACGCACCGGCCCCATGGACGCCATGTCCTCGCGCAGGATTTTCGCCGCGCGTTCGGACATGTTGGAGAAGAACAGGTCGCGCAGGGTGTCGGATGCGCCCTTGAGGGCCAGACCCAGCTGGTCCTTGGGCACGCCGCGCAGCAGCGTCTGCACGCCTTGCGGGTCGAGTTTGCCCAGATCCTCGAAGACGAACATGAGTGAGCGGATCTTCTCTGCGGAATCCCGGCTGCGCTCTTCAAGCGAGGCGAGGAAGCGGTTCTCGGTCTGGCGATCGAAATTGTTGAAGATGTCCGCCATCAGCTCGTGGCTGTCCTGCTTGGAGGTGCGCGCCAGATTGCTCATGAATTCCGAGCGCAGGGTCTCTTCGATCTTTTCCACGATCTCGCGCTGAACCGGCTCCATGCGCAGCATCCGGGTCACCACTTCCATGGCGAAATCCTCGGGCAGCGCGGCCAGAACGCGCGCGGCGTGATCGGGGCGCACCTTGGAGAGCACCACGGAGACGGTCTGCGGGTATTCGTTCTTGAGATAGTTCGCCAGAACCACCTCGTTCACATTGGCGAGCTTGTCCCACATGGTCCGGCCGGCGGGACCGCGCAGCTCTTCCATGATCTGGTCGACCTTGTCCTCGGGCAGGAAGGAGGACAGCAGGCGCTGGGCCTGATCGACCGAACCCACGATCGAGCCGGTCGAGGACATGGAGCCGACAAACTCCATGATCAGTTTCTCGACAGCGCTGGACGTCACATTGCCCAGATTGACCATGGCCTGGGAGACGACGCGGATTTCCTCGTCGTCCATCATTTCCCAGAGCTGGCGCTGTTCATCACCAAGCGCGAGCAGGATCACGGCGGCCTTTTCCGCCCCGGTCATATTCGCCGGGTCGTCTATCTTGCGGCCGCGGGGAAGGGGTGCTTCAGCCATCTCAGCCCTCGCCATCGTGCATCCAGGTGCGCAGGATGCTCATGGATTCATCGGGATGTTGCTCGACAAGCGCGGCGACCTTGCGGACCGAGGATTTCTTAACCTGACCCTCGATCTGGGCCACATCGATATGGTCATCAGCGGGATCGCCTTCAGGCAGCATCACCGTGCCGTCTGAATTGCCCAGAAGCGCCTGGATATTTTCCGGCAGGGCTCCGCCGCCGCCCGACGACGCCACGCGCGCACTGCTGACATTGCCGATGGCGCCTTGCACCAGCGGGCGGGCGACCAGCAGGATCACCAGAAGGGCCGTGACGAACAGCACCACAATCTCGGCGATACGCATGAAATCAAGGCGCGCCAGGTTAAAGCCTTCCGGCGCCGGCGTGCCCAGCGTCAGGTCGGGGCGGCTGAACCGCATGGACGTGACTTGCAGGATCTGCTCGCCATCGGTCAGCGTGGTGTCGGTGGGGAAACCCACGGCGGCGGCGACCAGATTGCGGATCTGGGTCAGCTCGGCCTCGCTGCGGGGCTCGAAGGTCAACGTGCCGTCCTCGCCCACGACCGCGACTTCATCCACCACGACCGACACGGCCAGTCGCTCAAGATCGCCGGGCTGAATGATCGAGACGATCTCTTCGCGGGTGTTCTCGTAATTGCGCTCGGTGGTGGAGCTTTCGCTGGTCGCCAGCAGCGGGGTTTCGCCATCTGCGCCGGCTTCGGCGTCCGGCGTGTTCTCGCTGACCGACACGCCGCCTGACGTGACCGGCTCGCTGCGGCGTTCCTCGACAGCGCGACGGCTGACCTCGACCTGACCATTGGGATCATATTCGAGACGGGTGCGGGTCTGGCTCTGGCGGTTGAGTTCGGCGGTGACGGCCACGCGCACGCCGCCCGAGCCGACAACGCCCTCAACGAGGTCGCGGATCTTCTGCTGCAGGTCATGCTCGATGGCGCTCTGGCGGTCATCCAGCATGGCGCCAACGAAGTCGCCTTCGGCATCGCTGGGCGCGGCCAACAGGCGGCCCTGATCGTCGGCCAGCGTAATGCGGTTGGCCTGCAGACCCGGCACGGCGGTGGCCACAAGATTGCGGATGGTGTTGATCTGGGCGCTGGGCAATTCGCCGCGCACGCTGATCACCACCGAGGCGGAGGGCTCCTGCTGCTCGCGCGAGAACAGGCGGCGCTCGGGCAGCACCAGGTGGACGCGTGCGGCGGAAACGGTGTTGAGCGTGTTGATCGATCGCGCCAGCTCGCCTTCCAGGGCGCGCTTGGCGTTGACGTTCTGAACAAAGCTGGTGGTGCCGAGCGCATCGGTCTCGTCAAAGATCTCATAGCCCACAGAGCCAAAGCTCAGCGCGCCGCCAGAGGCGACCCGCATGCGGGCTTCATCCACCTGATCGGTGCTGACATAGACGGCCGAGCCGCCTTCCTGCAGTTCGTAGGGGATGCCGGCCTGGTCGAGACGTTCGCTGACCGCAGCCGCGTCGGACGGACCGAGCCCGGAGAACAGGAGCGCCTGGCCGCTGGAGTTCATGCTCATGGTGAAAAACACCAGAGCGGCGGCCGCACCGGCCGTCAGACCGAGAATGGCGGCGAGTCGACCGACTCCGAATCGGGAAAGCTGTTCCAGTAACGCGTTCACGCTGGGCCCTTGCTGATTTCCGAATCAGGAAAACGCCGCTCCCTGCAGCGGCTAGGCAAGTTTTTCCCACTATCCGCGTAAACGAGGTCTTAACGCGTTGAATCAAAAAACACGATCAGCGCGGCGAGTCGAGACTCGCCGCGCTGAATGCGGGCCTGAAAGAGAGGGGGGCGATCCCGCCTACTGGCGGTATTGCTGAATGCGCGTGGTGCGCAGTCCGGCAAGGCCATGCCGGTCGATAGAGCGCTGCCAGGAGAGGAACTCTTCCACGGTCAGCCGGTAGCGATCACAGGCTTCATCCAGGCTGAGAAGTCCGCCACGCACGGCGGCGACCACTTCGGCCTTGCGGCGAATAACCCAACGCTTGGTATCCGGGCTCGGCAAATCGGCCACGGTTAGGGGACTGCCATCGGGACCGATGACATAGTTTTCCTTCTTCGCTCGACGTTCCATCCGACCCATCCTTGTAAGAAGACCCGTCTAACGCGGGTCCTTGATGGGAAGGGTTATACGCGAGGCCTCTTAAGGTGAGCCTAAAGCTCAGGGTAAAAGTCCGGTAAATCAGTTGTTTAGAAAAAATTCACCCCGACGCCGAAACGCCGGGGTGTCAGTCGGCCGGTGGGACGGCGTTGGGTTAGCGCTTCATCTGGATCGCCTCGGCGAGCATTTCGTCCGCCGTGGTGATGATCCGGGAGCTGGCCGAATAGGCCCGCTGGGTGATGATGAGGTTTGAGAATTCGGTGGCGATATCGACGTTCGAGTTCTCGACCGTCTTCGCCGCGATGGTGCCCGAAGCGCCCGAACCCGGGGCGTTCAGGGTGAAGGCGCCGGAATCCTCGGTGATCTGGAAGCTGGCGCCGCCGACCGAGGCCAGGCCGTTCGGGTTGAACACGGTTGCGACCGGAAGCTGATACACCCGGCGGACCACGCCGTTGGTGAACCGGGCGGACAGGAAGCCGTCATCGCTCACTTCCACACCCGCGAAGGCGCCGAAGATCGCGCCATCCACCACGGTGGAATCCAGGTTGGAGGGCGAGTTGAACTGCGTAATGCCGCCCGGCGTGCCGGCGGTGCCAAGGTCGAGCGCAATGGTTTGCGCGCCAACGCCGGTGGACGCCGCCCAACGGACCGCGCCTGCGCCCACGGCGCCTGCGGCGTCAGAGGCTTCAAACGGCAGGCTGGTCGGCAGGGTGGTCGGAGCGCCCGGGACAATCTCGCCATTGGTGTCAAACGCGACGATGCCGGTGGCGATCTGACCGTCGATCAGGGGCGCGCCCGTCACCACGTCAGAGGCGGGCTGGACGTGCAGCTCCACATGCCACTGGTTGGCGTTGGTGGCGTGCTTGAGGAAGGACATGGTCACAGAGCGGACGCCGCCCTGGGTGTCATAGATCTGGATGGTGCGCTCAAAGTCCGGCGTCACCGTGCCAGAGGCCATGTTGGTGCCCGATGCCGTCGCGTCATAGGTCGCAGCCGCCGCCGACGGGGTCGTGCTCGCCTGAAGGTTGGCGTTGATGCGGACGCTGGAGGTCGCATTCGCCGTGCCGCCGATATTGGACAGGTTCACAGCTTCAAGCTGGTCCACATTGGACGGGTTCTGGTTGACGGTGCCGTCAGCCTGCACCGGCCAGGCATACAGATACATGCCGGCGTCATTGCGCAGGAAGCCTGATGAGTCCGTCTGGAAACCGCCCGAACGGGTGAACAGCACGGCGTCGGACGAACCGGACGCGGTCGGGCTGGGACGCACGACGAAGAAGCCGTCGCCGTCGATCGCCATGTCGGTGGCGCTCACGCCCGGGGTCAGAAGGCCCGAGGAGTTCACGTCGAGGCGGGAGTTCGAGCTCACGCCCGAGGAGGCATAGCGGGTCTCGCCGCCGCCGCCGATCTTGTAGTTCGGCGTGAAGATCGTATCCACGCGCTTGTAGCCGACGGTGTTCACGTTGGCGATGTTGTCCGAAATCGCCGCGAGCGCCGAAGAGTTGGCGATCAGGCCGGACGCGCCGGCGGCCATGGCCGAGTTGATACTCATGACTTGCTTCCCATCATTATAGCCAGGGCTCCCGGTCCTTCTGGCGGAGAGCCTCGATTTTGTTGCGGAGCGGTTCGGGCTCCGGTTTCCCCGTTTTCGGGGTTAGGCGGCGGCTTCGGACTCCTCGTCCTCAGCGCCGGTATTGTTGTTGTTCGCAGGGGCGTTGTTCGCCTCGCGCACGCTGGTGACCAGGGTGGCCGGCAGGATCAGTTCGCCATTGGCGAAGCTGACCTGGGCCGCGCCGCCGCTCATCTCCACCCCGGTGACCCGGTGGGTGATGCGGGTGGCGTAATCAATGGCGTTCTTGTCAGCGTCCTTGGCGATGATCTCGATCTCGTAGACGCCTTCAGGCAGGGCGTTTCCGGCCTCATCCTTGCCGTCCCAGACGACTTCGTGGATGCCTTCAGCCTTGTCGCCGTCCAGACGACGCACCTGTTTGCCGTTCTCGTCGAAGATCAGGATTTCGACAGTGTCAGCTTCCTGAGCCAGCCCGTACTCCCAGGTGGCTTCGCCATCCTTGAGGAAGTTGTAGCGGGTGTTCACGGTGGCTTCCTTGCCGATGAATTCGAGCGCGGTCAGCTGGGCGTCGGTCTGTTGCAGCGCCAGCAGGGCTTCCAGAGATTCATTGGACGCGATCTGTTGCTCCACCGAGGAGAACTGGACCAGCTGCTGGACGAATTGTTCCGATTCCAGCGGATCGAGCGGATCCTGGTTCTTCAGTTGCTCGGTCAGCAGCACCAGGAAGGTGTCGAAATTGTCCGCAAGGCCAGCGGTCGCAAGCTTGGTCTGGCTTTGCGATTGCTGGGAGGCGGCGGCTGCGTTGACTTCGGTCATGATCTCGCTCTTCTGCTCAGGCGATCAGGTTGACGCCAGCGCGCTGGCTGACGGCGAAGCCGTAGAGCGCGTCGGCAAGCGGGGCGCCGGGCAGGTCGGTTTCGACCTCCAGCGTGAACTGGTTGCGGGCGGAGAAGCCGTCAGCGGAACCGCCAGCCTCATCCTGGAAACCGCTGAACGCGCCATTATCCTCGCTCAGCGAGAAGGACAGACCATCCTCACCAAGCTCCAGACCGGTTTCGGTCAGCGCCTTTTCAAGGTCGCGCGCATGGCGCTGCAGCTCGGACAGGGTGTCGGCCCGCTCCGCGCTCAGCATGGCGGAGACCTTGTTGTCCGGGCCCAGCTCAAGGCGCACTTCAACGCGGCCGAGCTCGGGCGGATCAAGGCGGATGTCGAACACCCGGCCGCCATCATTGAACTTGCGGGCGATCTGGGCGGCCAGAGTCTGCGTCGTGGTCGGCGCAAAGCGCGATGCGGCGTGGGCTTGGGGATGCTGTGAAGGGCGCGCCGCTTCAATGCGGGGCTCGGCGCGCACCGTGCTCATTTCAAGTTCGGCATCGGCTGAATCCGTCGGCGCTTCGACCGGCGCCTCCTCGCCCATCAGGCTCTCCTGAAGCAGCCAGGCCAGCGGGTCGGCCGGTGCGGCGGCGGCAGCGGCAGGGGTTTGCGCCGGACGCGCCTGGGCGGCGGCATCAGATGCGGTGGAGCGGGATGCGCTGGCGTCAGCGGCGCCCTGAGGCGCCGGGCTCTTGGCGCCAGCGTCGCTCTTGTCAGCGTGACGGGACTTGTTCTGAATGCCCGGCGCACGGTCTGACTCTGCGCGGTGGGTCTGCTCGGCGCCCTCCTTGAAGGCGGCTTGAGCGGACGCCGCGGACTGGGCCTGCTCGGCGGCCACGCTGGCGGACTGGCTGGCGCCTTGCCCTTGCGAGCCCTGTTCGGAACGGGCCCGGGTCGCATCGGTCGTATTCGTATCGGTGCGGGCGGCGTCAGATAGCGCAGGGGCGGGCTGAGCCTTGCTGTCTGCGGGCGCGGCCTTGGCGTCGGGTTTGACAGCGTCAGCGGCTTCAGTCTGCGGCTGCGGGCGGGGCTCCGCCGATTTGGCCTCGGACGAACGACCGGTTGCGTCCTGTTCGGTTTGCGCATTCGGGGCCGCGTCTGCACGGGCGCGCGGCTGGGCTTCACCCGAGGCGATCTCAGGCTGGTCTTCAGAGGCCGCCGTCCGGGGCAGGGCTTGCCCGGTCTCCGCATTGCGCGGGGCGTTCACAGGCGTGTCGCCAGAGGCCGGAGCTCCCTGGCTCTTGTCTGCGGAAACAGGCTTGGCGATTGCAGGCTGCTCCGTATCCGCATCAGACGCGTCTGAGGGCGTTCCGGTCGGCGCAGGCGCGGCGGCGCTGGCTTGCGCTTCAGGCTGAGCCCGGGACGGGGCTTGTGCGCCCGACGCATCCGCAGCGCCGTTTGCAGGCTTGTTCTCGGCGCCAGCCTTGGGGGCGGCGTCCTTGGAGAGGTTTGCGTCCGTTTCAGTCTCGGGGGCGGCGTCAGACGGCGCGTCAGCGTCCTGGCTGGCCTCGCCCTCCAGAGCCTGAGCAAAGAGTTCGTTGAAAGTCCGGGCGCTCTCGCCAGCGGTCTGACGCTGGGCGTCCTGCGTCGCCGTTTGCGCGTCGGTTGCGTCGTCACGGTCCTTGGCGTCGGACGCCTCCTGCGACGGGGCGGCTTTGCGCTCATCGGTTTTCGATTGGGCGTTCGGGGCGGACTTGCGGGTGTCGGCCTCGGGCAGCGCAAAGGTCTGCGCGTCCTCGCCAGACGCACGGGAGGTGCGTTTGGGTGCAGGCACGGTCGGCGCAGGCGCCGGGGGCAGACGGTCGAGCGGCATGAGCGTAAGGCTCCGCAAATCATCAAGCTGATGCGCCGCGTTTTGCTGCGTCGAGGGGGCGGGACTTTTTGTCCTGCCATGTGGTCGGCTTTGTCCTTCAAGGGACGTGCCAAATTCGCAAACCAGAAAAGCTGAGCAATAACAATGAATAAACTTGTCGTTAGGGATTGATAACGGCGCCGCCCGGCAGATTCTCCCCCGCTGGAGAAGACGGAATTGCCGAGTGAATGGCCGCCGATCGGGTTTGGCCCGTTGCTTGCGCTGTTACTGGCAGCCAGCAGGAAAGCGCAAACAGGCGTGAAACCGGCAGGGCCAAGAAAAGCCTTTAAAATAAAGGTGTTTATTGGGTTTCCAGGTCGGGCTTCAGGCGTCGCTTTTCACATGCTGACTAGGAAGATTCTGCCGCCATATGGGTAAAATCGCCCCGGCGGAGCGGTATTGGAGGCGCACATGGCGCTCAATTCTGTGATCGGCAACGCCCTGTCTGGCCTCAGGGCCTCGCAGCTGGGTTTACGGACGGCGTCCAACAACGTCGCCAACGTCAACACGCCCGGATATGCGCGCACCGAGCTCGCCATCACCTCTCGCAATGTTGCGGGGCAGGGGATGGGCGTTGACGTGCGTGGCGTCGAGCGCATCACGGACGAATACCTGCTCGCCGCTTCCGTGCGCGCCAATTCCGATTTCTCTGCGGCCACCGCGCGCTATTCCGCGCTGGATCGCCTGCAGGCGCAGTTTGGCAGCACCAGCGATGAAAGCTCCATTTTCGGGCGTCTGAACGCCGCCTTTGACTCGCTGAGCGCCGCCGCCGCCGATAGCGCGGAGACCGTGTCTCGCCTCAGCGCGGCGTCCGAGCTGCAAAGCTTCTTTGATGAAACCGAACGCCTGTCGGTGGAGATCCGCACCCTGCGCAATGAGGCGGACACCAAGATCGGCGCCGGCATCGGCCGCATCAATGAAATCCTCGAGGAGATGCAGGACCTGAACCTGCAGGCGCAATCGTTAAACGCCAGCTCGGCGGACACCAGCGGCGCGGCGAACCGTCAGGTCGAATTGTTGGACGAGCTGTCGAGTTATATTGATGTGCGCACCCAGCGCCAGCCGGACGGACGCGTGTTCGTCTCGACGGCGGATGGCGTGGCGCTCTTGGACAATTCACGCCTGCAACTGGAATACACGCCTGCCGGCACCGGCAGCTATGGCCTGGATTATGGCGAGATCACCGCTGTGGTCTCCGCGTCAGGCGCGCGTGTGGACCTGACCCAGAACATTACTTCGGGCGAGTTGCGCGGCCTGATTGATCTGCGTGACAAGGATCTGCCGCAACTGGCGGCGGCTCTGGCTGAATACGCCTCGGGTGCGGCGGACGCGCTGAACGCGGCGCACAACGATTCCACCGCCTATCCGCCGCCCAACACGCTGACCGGGCGCGACACCAGCCTTGTGGGCGCAGACGTGCTTCAGGGCTCGGGCGCGGCGTCGCTGGCGATCGTGAATAATGACGGCACGCTGGTGCAAAACATCGCCATCACGGTGACGGCGACAGGGTTCACCGTGGACGGCAATGCCGCGAACTCGATCACCGACCTCGTCAATGAGCTCAATACCGCGCTGGGCGGCAATGGTACGGCCAGCTTTACCAATGGCCGTCTGAGCATTGATGCGACCAACCCCAACCATGGCGTCGCCACGGTGCAGGACAGCGCCAACCCGTCCTCGATCGGCGGGCGCGGCTTTGCACACTTCTTTGGCCTCAACGACATCGTGGATTCAGACCGTCCGTCCTTCTTCGAGACCGGCCTGACCGCAACCAGCGCGCATGGACTGGCGCCGGGCGGTGTGATGAGCTTCAAGGTTCTGGGGCCAAACGGCGCTCGCACGGCGGACATTGATGTCAACGTGGCTGGCGCCAGCATTCAGGACCAGCTGAATGCGCTGAACGCCGCGGGCACGGGGCTGGGCGCCTATGGCTCGTTCGGTATGGACGCCAATGGCGAGATCAGCTTCACGCCCGCCGCCGGCTATGAACGTTATGAAGTCGTTGTGACCGGCGACACCAGCGTGCGCACGGGCACAGGCAAATCCTTCACCACCATTTTCGGCATGTCCGATGGCGCGCGCATGAGCCGCGCCGAGAGCTTTGAGGTGCGTCCGGCGATCCGCTCGGATTCCACCCTGCTGTCCATGGCCAAGCTCGAGATCACCGGCGCGACTGCGCCGGGGGATCTTGTGGTCACCTCGGGTGATAACCGGGGCGGTCAGGCGCTGGCGGCTGCGGGCCAGACCAAGCGCACCTTTGACGACGCCGGCACCATGAAGGGGGGCATGTCCACCCTGGTGGAATATGGCGCCCGGGTTGCGGGCAAGGTCGGCTCGGTCGCCGCCGCCGCTCAACGCTCTGAAGCCGCTGCAGAATCCGTGAAGGAAGCCGCTGACATCAAGCGCTCCGACGTGGAAGGGGTGAGCCTTGATGAAGAGCTCGCTCGCATGATCCAGTTCCAGCAATCCTACAACGCCGCCGCCCGCCTTTTGCAGGCTGCGCGCGAAATGTCGGATACGCTCTTGAACATCCTTTAGGTCGGGAAGGGAGCTTAGAATGAGAATTTCCACCCAGGCCGCGTCTCAGGCCGCACTCAGCGATCTGATGCGCGCACAGCGTGAAGCCTATGACGCCCGCGAACAGCTTTCGAGCGGCAAGAAAGCGCCGGATCTGAAGGGCTATGCGAACTCGGCGGAGACCATCATCGCCGCTCGTGCGGCGCAGAAACGCAGCGAATCCTTTGTCGGCGCCAATGAGCGCGTCTTGAACCGGCTCGAGATCCAGGATCTCGCCTATCAGGAGCTTTCCACCGCCGCGACCGATCTGCGCACCGCGCTGACCACCAATGACGGCTCTTTCATGATGGACAAGGTGCAGGAGGTGTTCGACCGGGCCTCCGCCGCGCTGAACATGCGCTTTAACGGCTCCTTCGTGTTCGGCGGCATGCGCACGGATGCCCTGCCGTTCACCGCTGACACCATCGCCGATCTTCAGGCGGCGGTCCCTGATGTCTCTGCGACCTTCCAGAACGCCACCCAGCGTCAGACCACGAAGATCGAGGAAACCATCACCATCGACATCAATTCCACCGCGTCAGAGGTGGGAACCGATCTGATGGCCTCGATCGAGCGCATCGCCGATTTCAATGCCGGGCCGAACGGTCCGTTTGACGGTCAGATCACGGACGCCCAGCAGACCTTCCTGGAAACCGAACTCGGCAACATCATCAACGCCTTTGACAAGATCAACGTCGCGATGGCCGAGAACGGCGCGCGCCAGAAACAACTTGAAGGCTCTATCACCGGCCACGAAAAGCGGTCCGATTATCTCGAGATCATGGTGGCGGGGATCGAGGATGCGGATATGGCCGAGGCGGCCACGCGCTTCCAGCAGGCCCAGACCGCCGTGCAGGTCTCGGCTCAGACCTTCTCGCGCCTGAGCCAGATCAGCCTTCTGAACTATCTGTAGGAAATAAGCGGAGTGCGGGCCTAGTCGCCCGCGCTTTGCGCGCCCATCTGACGGCCGCGGCGTTCCGCGGCGGCGACGGCGTTACGCACGAGGCCGGGCAGGCCGCCCCCGCTCATCAACGCATCCAGACCCGCCTGGGTCGTCCCGTTCGGGCTCGTCACATTGCGACGCAGCTCGTCAGGCTCGCCCAGTCCGGCTTTCATCATGGCGCCTGCGCCGGAGACGGTCTGCTTGGCCAGCGTCATCGCCAGCTCACGCGGCAGACCTTCGGCTTCTGCGGCGGCGGCGAGCGCTTCGGTGAACAGGAAGACATAGGCGGGGCCGGAGCCGGACACGGCGGTCACGGCATCCATCATCCGCTCGTCCGAAATCCACTCCACCAGCCCGGCCGGTTTCAGCAGCTTTTCGGTCTGACGGATCAGCGTCTTGGTGTCGGCGGCCTCGTTGGCGACGCAAACCGATACGCCTTCGCCAATCGCAGCCGGGGTGTTGGGCATGGCGCGGACCACGGGGCGGTCGGGCAGGGCGGCGGACAGGGTGCGCAGGGGCACGCCGGCGGCGATCGAAATCACCAGCGCATCCCTGGGCAGGTCGTCACTGACGGCAGAGAGCACGGTGCGCACCAGGTCCGGCTTGATGGCGACCACAAGGGTGTCGAGGCTGGCGGCGACCTTGGCGGTCAGCGCAGGGACGCAAGTTACGCCATGGCTGTCCATCAGGGCTTGCGCGCCCACGCCGGGGCGGGGATCGATCAGGATGATCTGGTCGGCGCTGACGCCGCCGCGCGCCTTGCGCAGCCAGCCTGCAGCCAGCGCGGAGCCCATGCGGCCCGCGCCGAGCAGGCCGATCCGGCCCTGTGTGTCTGCCATGTGCGAGTTCCGTATCCTCAGGCTTCGCCGGCCGTGTCGAACATGGCGGCGGCCACTGCTTCAAGCGGGCTTTTACCGCTCCACAGCAGATAATGAAACGCCGGATACAGACGTTCGCCTGCTTCCTTGGCGGCCTCGATCATGGTTGCGGCCTGCGCCACAGACACATTTTCGGCCTCGGGCAGGGTCAGCGCATGGCGGAAGACCAGCGTGCCGTCCTCGTGCCAGATCTCGAAATGGCCAATCCACAGACGCTCGTTGAGACGCGCCACCAGCTCGCACACATCCTTGTAGCGGCTGTCAGGCGTTTTCAGATCGAGCGCTGAAAACATGTGGATGACGTCGAGATCAGGCCGGTAGGAGAACCAGATCTGGTGATCACGCCAGGATCCGGGGACCGCCATGTGCAGTTCCAGATCATCGCGCTCATAGGCGTATTGAGCCGTGAGGACGGCCTGTTCGATGCTTTCCAGCGGATCCATCGCAATGACGGTTTCCTGGGTGGTGAGATCCATGATGGTCCTCTAGCCCCTCGCTGCGCCCGGCGACTCAGTTCGCCGCCCATGTCGGACGGTATGCCGCCCCGTCATCGGGGTGCAAGCGCTGTGCGGTGGGGATTTTGTAAGTGGTTTATTCAGCGGATTTTTTTGCTGTGGACGTCTTGGCCGCAGGCTTGGCCCGGGCCGGCTTCTTCGCCGGTTGGGCTTCCAGTTCGGCCAGACGGGCCTCCAGCGATTCGAGCCGGGCGGCGCTGGCGTCCGCTTCGGCGCGCAGAGCTTCGAACTCGTCACGGCTGACAAGGTCCAGCTCGGACGCCATGCGCTCGGCCTGGGCGCGGAAAACCGCGCGCGCTTCATCGCCTGCCGCCTGGGCGGCGCTGAAAGCGTCGGTCATCAGATCAGCGAGATCTGCGAACATGGGATTGCGTGACTGCATGACATCACCGTGTGCTCTGCTATGAAGACCCATATAGGCGTCGACGGGCCGGCTTAGCAATGCGGCGCCGCGCCGCCTGACAGTTAACAGCCGGTCCCGTCGGCCAAATTTTTTTCTGGAGCCTTCCATGATAGGCGCATGCCCCGCCAGTTTTGACCTGATCGATCCGGTCCTGTTCACCATTCCAAAGGTGTGGATCATCGGTCCGCTGCCCATTCGCTGGTATGCGCTCGCCTATATCGCAGGTCTGTTTGGCGGCTTGTTCTGGGTGCTGCGGCTGGTCGGCAATGGCGGGCTGTGGGGCACGACCCCGAAAACGCAGACCGCGCCCTATAACCGCGCCTTCGTGGATGATCTCGTGCTGTGGATCATGATCGGCGTCATTGTGGGCGGCCGCCTGGGCTATGTACTGTTCTACAATACCTCGATGATCTGGGAGACGCCGGTGCGCGTCATCACCGGCATCACCGATGGCGGGATGAGCTTTCATGGCGGCCTGATCGGGGTGACGCTGGCCATGGTGCTGACCGCGCGCGCCCATGGCGCACCGCTCCTGCGGGTTTCGGACGCCGTGGCGGCGGCGACGCCTATCGGCCTGTTCTTCGGGCGTCTGGCGAATTTCATCAATGGCGAGCTGTGGGGCCGTGCAGCGCCGGAGCTGCCCTGGGCCATGCGATTCGCGGCGGACCCGACCTGCCAGCTGCGCCATCCCAGCCAGCTTTACGAAGCGGCGCTGGAAGGCGTGGTGCTGTTCGTCATCCTGTCGGTGCTGGTCTATCGCTTCAAGGCGCTGACCCGTCCGGGCCTTGTTACGGGCGGCTTCCTGATGGGCTATGGCGTGTTCCGCGCCTTCGTGGAGCTGTTCCGCGAGCCGGACCGGCAAATGCCCGAAGCGCTGCAGGGTTATGTGACAATGGGTATGGTGCTGTGCATTCCCATGATCGCGCTGGGGGCCTATCTGGTCTGGCGCGCCCGCAAGGCGCCCGCCGTGGGCGAGCGCGCCGCCTGAGCCCAAGACAAGGACTGATCCATGAGCGATGACGAGTTTCGCCCTGCGCAGATGATGTCAGAGCGTCTGCGCGAACGTATCCGCACGGAGGGCTCGCTCTCGGTCGCCGCGTTCATGGCCGAGGCCCTGTTTCATCCCATGGCCGGGTTCTACGCTACGAAAGACCCGCTGGGCGCAGCGAACGACTTCATCACCGCCCCCGAGATCAGCCAGATGTTCGGGGAGCTTCTGGGCCTTTGGGCGGCGGAATGCTGGATGCAGATGGGCGCCCCCTCGCGCTTTGAGCTGATCGAGCTGGGGCCGGGCACGGGCAGGATGATGAGTGATATGCTGCGCGCGGGCCGCGCGGCGCCGGGCTTTCTTGAGGCGGTGCATGTGACGCTGATCGAAGCCTCGCCGGCGCTGAAAATGGTGCAGGGCCAGACGCTGGCCAATGCAGCTGTCCCGATCAGCTGGGCGAAGGATTTCGAGAAGGCGCCCTCGGGCCCCGCCGTCGTCATCGGCAATGAGTTTCTGGATTGCCTGCCGATCCGTCAGGCGGTCCGCCACAAGGGCCAGTGGCGCGAGCGCGTCATTACGCTGCATCCCGAGGACGAGACCCGCTTTGTCTTCGCGCTGGGCCCTGTACTGGGCGAGGGGGAGATCGCCTTCATTGCGCCGGCCCTGCGAGAGGCTGAAGAAGGCACGCTGGTGGAATTGCGCCCCGGCGATCAGCAACAGGTCGAGCAGCTCGCCAAACGCTTCGCCCGTGATCCGGGCTATGCCCTGTTTGTCGATTATGGCTCTGCGCAGCCCGAAACCGGCGACACGCTGCAGGCCATTCGCGCGCATGAGAAAGTCGATCCGCTGGATACGCCGGGCACGGCGGATCTTACGGCCTGGGTGGATTTTGACCGCCTGTTGCGGCTGGGCGAAGACGCCGGGCTGTCCGCTTTTGGTCCCATGACCCAGGGTGATTTCCTGACAGAGCTGGGGATCGAGCAGCGCGCGGCGGTGCTGTCGCGGTCCGTGGATGAGGCGGGGCAAGCCAAGCTCAAGCGCCAGATGCATCGCCTGGTGTCGCCTGAGGATATGGGGACGCTCTTCAAGCTCGCCGCGTTCAGCTCTGACGCCCTGCCGCCTGCGCCGGGCATCGCGCCCTTCAAACGCGGGCGCTAGACGTTCAGATGCGCCTCGATGATGCGGGCGATCACGCGCTCGTATTCCTCAAGGTCTGAGGGTTTAACGAAATAGCCGTCCGCGCCCGCGGCGAGCGCGATGCCGATCTCGTCCTTGAGGTTGGAGGTGGACAGGCTGATGCACGGTACGCCGGTCATCTTCACGCAGTTCTTCACCAGCTTGATGAAGTCTGATCCCGACATGCCCGGCAGGCGACTGTCCACCAGGCAGAAGTCCGGTTTCGCCGCGTCGCTGCGGATGTAATCGAGCGCATCCTCGGCGCGTTCGAAGACCTTGAGGTCGACATAGCCCTGCGCTTCCAGCGCGCTGGTAATCAGGGAGGCGTCGATCTGGCTGTCTTCAATGATCAGGCTGGTCATCGCTGAACTCCTCGATCCGGGGGAATTTCAGAAGGAAACGCGCGCCGTCTTCATAGTCAGGGTCGACGCTGATCTTGCCGTCATGAGCCTCCATGATCCGGGCGCAAAAGGCCAGCCCGACGCCCGACCCCGGAACGTCGCTGCGATAGCGCTGCATCATCTTGAACACGCCTTCGGCCTGGCTTGCGGGGATGCCGGGGCCATTGTCCGCAAAGCGCACCAGCATGCCCTCTGGCGTGTCTTGCGCATCAATCGTGAGGCGGATCTCGGATTTGTCGGAATACTTGACGGCGTTGTCGACGAGATTGCGGAACAGATGCGACAGCAGGGTCTCATCCCCTTGCAGAACCGGGGCGCCGTCAATCTCCAGCGTGATCGGCGCGTCGGGATAATAGGCCTTGAGCAGTTTCTCGAGCAGGGGGCGAAGCGGGGCGGCGTTGGACACCGCCTTGGTCTCGACCAGGTCGGAATAGCTCAGAAGCGTGTCGATCAGCATCAGCATGTCGCGCGACTTGGCTTTCACGTCATGCAGATAGCCGCGCACCTTCTCGCTACCCTCCGCACCGATCTCGCGCTGGGCCAGATCCGCCAGCAGGGAGATCTGGCGGGCCGGGGCCTTGAGATCATGGGAGGCGCCCGCCGCAAAGTCGCGCAAGGTCCCGTTCGAGCGCTCAAGATCGGCCGTCCGGCGCTTGACCTGACGTTCGAGGGTGTTGGTCAGGCTGGTGAGCTCCTGCTCGGCCCGGGTACGTAAATTGACCTCGTCAATCAGGGTTTCATTGGTCTGTTTGAGCTGTGCGGTGCTGGGCATGGCCAGCGCCTTGGGCAGGAGCGGCCAGAGGGCGATCGCGGTGGCCACGGAGACCAGGGCGGTCACGATCTTGAGTGCGCCTTCGGTGAAATAGGCCGGCGTCCAGATCGTGTAGATTGAGAACAGGTGCGTCGCGCCGCAGCACAGGATGAACAGAATGAAGAGATAGGCGACAGGCCGGAACAGGATGTCGGGGCGTCGCAGCGAGATCAGCCAGATCACCACCGGGATAGAGAGATAGGCCGCGCCGATCAGTGCATCTGAAAGGACATGCATCAACAGGATGTCGACACGCCAGAGATAGCACATTCCATGAGGCATGAAGCCGTGTAGCGATTGCATGGACACCTCTGAGCTGGCGAATTCGCCCTGATCAGCCTCAGTGTTTCTGCTTAAGGGAGTGTTTCGCTAGCGATGCACGCCTTGCGCGTGTCGGACTGCTTCTGCGTTCATGTCCTGATAGTCATGTGAGCATGGCGGGCGCCCCGCCGCTTTGCCGCTGCCGCTTATCCTGCTATGAGCGCGCCGCGGCTCAGAACACGGGAGAGGCCAGACCATGAAACTGATGTGCGGCAACGCCAACCGACCATTGGCCAAGGCCATCGCCGATTATCTTGATGCTCCGTTGTCGGATGTTGAGATCGAACGCTTCGCCGATGGCGAGCTGTTTGTTCGCATCGACGAAAACATGCGGGGCCAGGATGTCTTCATCATCCAGCCGACCTCCGAGCCCGCAAACGACCATCTGATGGAGCTGCTGATCTGCATGGACGCCCTGGCCCGCGCCAGCGCCAACCGGATCACCGCTGTCATTCCCTATTTCGGCTATGCCCGTCAGGACCGCAAAACCGGCGGCCGGACGCCGATCACCGCCAAGCTGGTGGCGAACCTTGTCGCCGAGGCCGGCGCGCACCGGGTTCTGACCATCGACCTGCACGCGGGTCAGATCCAGGGCTTCTTCGACATTCCGACCGACAACCTCTTCGCCACCCCGGTGATCGAGGATGACATCCGCAAGCATTATGATGTGGAAGACCTGCTGATCGTCTCGCCGGACGTGGGCGGCGTGGTGCGTGCGCGCTCGCTGGCCGGGCGTCTGGGCGCGGACATCGCCATTGTCGACAAGCGTCGTCCAAAGGCGGGCGTGTCTGAAGTGATGAACATCATCGGCGATGTCGAAGGCCGCCGCTGCATCATCTTTGACGACATCATCGATTCGGGCGGCACGCTGTGCAACGCCGCCGCCGCGCTTAAAGAGCAGGGCGCCAAGGAAGTCTCCGCCTACATCACCCACGGGGTGCTGTCGGGCAAGGCGGTGGAGCGCATCTCCAATTCCGTCCTGAAAGAGCTGGTGGTCACCGATTCCATCGACGTGACCGCCAAGGTCGCTGCGGGCAAGAACATCCGTTCGCTGTCGGTGGCGCCGCTTCTGGGCGAGGCGATCCGCCGGATCGCCAATGACGAGTCTGTCTCCAAGCTGTTCGACTAGGCTGGAGACGGGCCGCGGAAGAGTCAGCGGATCGCTTGCGCTCCCCGCAAGCTTCCGCTATAGCCCGCGGCTCGAAAGTTCTTACTCAGTCTGTAACGGACTGAACGAAGCGCGCGCCGCCAAAACCGGCGGCGCTTGCGTTTAAACCGATTTCGTATGGGACCGGACCATGAGCGATATTGTTCTCTCCGTCGAAGTGCGCGAGCGCACGGGTACTGGCGGCTCACGTGAGACCCGCCGCAATGGCTTTGTGCCGGGCGTTCTTTATGGCGGTGACAAAGGTCCCGTCGCAATTGCGCTGAAAAACAACGAAGTGGTCAAAGCGATCAATTCGGGCAAATTCCTCGCCCAGATGATCACCATTGATCACAAGGGTGAAAAGCAGTCCGTGCTGACCCGTGACGTGCAATTCCACCCGGTTCGTGACGAGCCGGTGCACATCGACTTCCAGCGCGTTGATGAAAACACCATCATCACCGTTGAAGTGACCGTGCACTTCCACAATGACGAGAAGTCTCCGGGCCTGAAGCGCGGCGGCGTTCTGAACGTTGTGCGTCATGCCGTGGAAGTGAACGTGCCGGCTGGCTCCATTCCGGACCAGATCGATGTGGACCTGTCCGGTTACGACATCGGTGACTCCATCCACATTTCGTCCGTGACCCTGCCGGAAGGCGTCACCCCGGCGATCACCGACCGCGACTTCACCATCGCCACCATCCAGAACTCCCGCGCAGCGCGTGCGAGCGACGATGAAGCCGGCGAAGGCGAAGAAGCCGAGGGCGAGGGCGAAGAGGACTAATCCTCTTCCCATTGTCCCAAACGGACTTAAAAGGCGGCTGGCGGACCTTGTCCCGGCCGCCTTTTTCATTTGTGGAGCGCGCCATGCATCTGATCGTTGGATTGGGCAATCCGGGCGGCAAATACGCCGGCAACCGTCACAATGTGGGTTTCATGGCGCTCGACGCTATCGCCGAGGACTGGCGGCTGGGACCCTGGAAGTCGCGCTTCTCGGGGCAGACCGTCGAGGGCGTGGTGGAGACGGGGCAGGGGCCCAAGAAGGTGCTGCTGCTCAAGCCCCAGACCTTTTACAATGAGTCCGGTCGCGCGGTGGCCGAGGCGGCGCGCTTTTACAAGATCGATGCGGACAAGATCGTGGTCTTCCATGACGAGCTGGATCTCGCGCCGGGCAAGTTCCGGCTGAAGACCGGCGGCGGGCATGCGGGCAATAACGGCCTGCGCTCCACCAAGGCGCATATCGAGGGCGATTTCAAACGCGGGCGTATCGGCATTGGCCATCCCGGCGACAAGAACCAGGTCACAAACTGGGTGCTGGGCGATTTCTCCAAGGCCGAGGGCGAATGGCTGGGCCCGCTTCTGGACGCCATTGCACGCGCCTTCCCGTTGATCCTTGAAGGCAATGAAGACGCCTTCCAGACCAAGGTGACCCACCTCGCGCCAGCGCCCTGAATGAACAGAAGTTCACAATTCCGCCAGTTTTCCGGCGGGAAGCCGCCGTTAAAAACTCTCCAGATTTCCCTGATTTCGACCATCTGCGGACACAAGCGCCCATCATATTCAATCCTGCCAGACGACGAGGCGGCCCTCAGACGCCTGTCGGAACTGGCCTAGAGCAAGGAGAGAGACTGATGAAACGCCAAGTTCTGATTTCCACGATCGCTGCCGCTGCCTTTGCAGGCGCTGCCTTCGCTGAAGCCCCGATGTTCGACACCGTCGACACCGATGGCGACGGCGTGATCACCCTGTCCGAAGCGCAAGCTGTTGCGCCGGAACTGACCGAAGACGAATTCGCCGCTTTCGACGTCAACGCTGACGGCGGCCTTGACCAAGCCGAGTTCGAAGCCTGGGCAGCAACCCTGCCGGCTGAAGAGCACGGCGAAGAGCACTAAGCTCGAACTGCGCTTCACACCCTCCGCACGTCCCCCAACGTGCACAAAGGGCCGGTCGCTCCGCGACCGGCCCTGTTTGTTTTCGGGCTGATGAACGTCCTGACAGACTTGCGGCGAAGCAGCCCCATTCACGCCCTGACCTTTCCCTTTTGCGGTCCTTTTCAGGTCACAGGGCGGGATGAGAGTGATCCTCGCTCCTCCCCGAGCGCCCGCCGCAAGGCGGATGAACCTTCCCATCTGGCCGGTTGCCTCGCGCAGCCGGCCATTTTTTTTCAGGCAGTCAGGACAGGGGGGCAACGCCGCTGACTTCGCCGGCTCAGGCCGGGATCGTCAGCGGGTTCTTGAGCACCAGCACGGCCAGATAGCCGATATAGGCCAGCGTCATGATCAGACCGGACACGCGGCCGATGGGGCGGCGCAGCACAGCGAAGCCCAGAATGGCGAGCGCGGAGACCGTCATCACCCAGAAATCCAGCTGGATGAACTGGGCGTCTACCGGCGCGGGCTGGCCCGTTGCAAAGCTGGCTGCAATGCCGGTGATCCCGCCCACGGCGCTGATATTGAAGATGTTGGAGCCGACCACATTGCCGATCGCCATTTCCGCCTGCTTGCGCAAGGCCGCGACGAGCGCAGTGGCGAGTTCGGGCAGGGAGGTGCCGAACGCCAGGATGGTCAGGCCGATCACGGCGTCGGGCACATTGAACAGAGCGGCGATGCCCACGCCGCCATCCACGATGAGCTGGGCGCCGACAGGCAGCATCACCAGACCGCCCAGAAGGAACAACGCCACCATGGGCGCCTTCTTCGGCAGGCCGTCCATATGCTCGATATCGGTCAGCTCGGCGATCATCGGATCGTCGCTGTGAGATTTTGCGGTCAGCGCCAGGAAGCCGATATAGCCGACTATGCCGGCCGCCAGAATGCCGCCGTCGGTCAGCGAGAGCGCGCCGTCCAGGCACAGGGCGATGAACAGGGCGGTGAAGCCCAGAGCGATCAGGGCGTTGCGCTTGACGCCGGTCGCCGAGGACGCGATGGGCGCGAGAAGGGCGGGCAAGCCCAGCACCAGAAGCACGTTGGCGATGTTGGAGCCGACAATATTGCCGATGGCGAGACCGGGCGCGCCTTCAACCGCGGCGGCGGCGCTGACCACCATTTCCGGTGCGCTGGTGCCGAAGGCGACAATGGTGAGCCCGACCAGAAGCGGCGGAACCCCGGCCTTGCTGGCGAGCGCAGTCGCGCCACGCACCAAGATATCGCCGCCCGTCAGAAGGACGACGATGCCGCCGAGCACCATCAGGCTGAACAGAAGAATGTCAGGCATAAAGACCTGCGTCTCTGGCGGGCGAGGCCCGCGAGAGCCCTAGTCCAGACGCTTGTTGTCGATCAGGTTCAGGATCGCGAAAACGCCGAAAGCGAGGCCGAGGGCGACAATAGCTGCCATGGGACGGGTCCTTCTCGAGAAACTTGAGCGTGCGCGCTTGGCGCATCCGCTAGCGGATATAGCGCGATGCGCGTCGGAGAGAAAGGCTGATGGCGTCTGGTTCACCAGTCATTGACACCCTTAAGTCATGGTAGCAATCCTGCCTGAACCCGGATGGGGAACCGTTGAATGGCGCGTGACATGATTTCGGACGCTAGAAGTCGCCAGCTTCTGGAAGCGATTTCAGATGTTCAGGCCATTTATATTGGCGGTGAGCAGTCCGCCTATGATTCGTTCAACCGGCTACTGGCCATCCTGCTCGAGATCACAGGCTCCGAATACGGCTTTGTCGGGGAAGTGGTTGGCGAGGGGGACGGGATCAATCCCTGGCTCCGCTCCTGGGCGATGACCGATATCAGCTGGGATCCGGCCTCCCGCGCGCTCTATCAGCAATCGGGCCGCGAAGGGGTGATGGAGTTCGTCAACACCAGGTTGTTGTTCGCCCGGATTCTCAAGGATTCACGGCCGGTGATCGCCAACGGCGCCGAGGGCGGAAAGCTTGATGTGAACCTGCCGCCCGGGCACCCTCCGATGACCGCCTTTCTGGGCTTGCCCCTGATGAGCGGGGATGAGCTTCTGGGCATTGCCGGCGTGGCCAATCGCGAGGGCGGGTATGACCCGGCGCTGGCGCACTTTCTGACGCCGCTGACCAGCACCATCGGGGCCTTCATCAAGGCGCGGCGACTGGACGAGGCCGCCAAGGCGACCCAGGCGCGGCTTGAAAAGTCGGAATCGCGCTACGCGCTGGCCATTGAAGGCACTGGCGCGGGCATCTGGGAGTGGAATGCCGACGAAGAGACCCTGTACTGGTCCAAACGCCTGCTGGACATCATGGGTTTGCCGGAAACCTATCAGCCGCCGACCTCGAAGGCGGGGCTGGATTTCATGCATCCGAGTGACCGTGATCGCTATCAGACCGCGATCTGGCGGCATCTGGAGACCGGTACGCCGCTGCGGGAGCGGTTGCGCGTGCGCCATACGGATGGTCGCTGGCTCTATGTGGAATCCCACGGTCAGGCGGAAAAGGTTGATGTCGGCGCGCCGCGCCGCATGGTCGGCACGCTCGTGGATGTCAGCGAGATTGCGGATGCGGAGTCTCGCGCCCTCAAGGCCCGGCTGACCGCCGAAGTGGCCGTCAACAGCGCCCGCATGGGCCGTTGGTGGTACACGGTTGGAGACGAAACCATCTTTCTCGACAAGCGCTTCGCGGACCTGCTGGGGCGTCCGGACCTGGAGGACAAACCGCTTCCACTTGCAGATATGCAGGCACTGATGGTGGGTGAGGATCGCGAGGATGTGGCCGAGAAGCTGGCGGCGACCCTGGATTCCGAGGATGGACGGCTCAGCGTTGCGCACCGTGTGATCCGGCCGGACGGGGAGGTGCTCTGGCTTCAGGTGGATGGCGCGATTATCCGCCGCGATGAAACCGGCCGCCCTCTGGAACTGACCGGGATCGCCGCAGACCAGACCCCCTTGCGCAAGGCCGAGCAGGAAGCCAACGAACATCGCCGGCTGTATGAGCTGGCGATCAAGGGCTCGGACCTGGCGGTCTTCGACCTCGACTTCAAAACCGACCGGCTGTTCGCCTCGCCCGGCTATTACCATATGACGGGCAATCCCCAGCCGTCCGGCGTGCGCAAGATTTCCGACTTTCTGGAAGCCGTGCATCCCGATGACCTCTCCTCGGTCCAGAAAACCCTGCGGGACCCGGTCATCGAGCCGGGGGAGCCGGGGCCGCACAAGCAGAATCTGGTGTTCAGATTACGCCACAAGGGCGGCCATTACCTCTGGATCGAAGGGGTGGGCGAGGTTCTTTGCGACGCCGAAGGTCGTCCGGAACGGATCTCCGGCACCCTGCGCAACATCACCGAAAAACTGAGAATCGAGCAGGAGGCCCGTCAGGCCGGCTTGCGCGCCCAGATGGCGCTGCGCGTCGCGGGGCTTGGCGTGTGGGAGCTTGAGGCCCATAGCGGGGTCTTGCGCATGGATGCGACCCTGGCCTCGATCCTGGGACAGCCCGGGCTGGCGTTTGAGGAGGCCAATGTCGAGCGCCTCGTTCATTTTACGCATCCCGAGGATCGTGATGAGGTTCACAAGCTGGCTCAGGTCCTGCTCACGGGCGAACAGGAGCAACTGGTTCTCGAACACCGCATCATCAACTCAGGCGGCCAGACGGTCTGGATCAAGGTGTTCATCCGGGTCGTGGATCGCGATGAGCATGATCGCCCCATCCGCATGATCGGCATTGTCGAGGATCTGACCCAGCAGAAGCTGGCCGAAGACACCCTGAAGGGCGCCCTGGCGCGCGCTGAAGCGGCGAGCGAGGCGAAGTCGCAATTCCTCGCCAATATGAGTCACGAAATCCGCACGCCGCTCAATGGCGTGCTGGGCATAGCCCAGTTGCTGGCGTTGACCGATCTGGATGATCGTCAGAAGGAATTTGTCCAGACGATCCGGTCGTCGGGCCGCGCTCTGCTCTCCATCATCGAGGACATTCTGGATCTGTCCAAGATCGAGGTGGGCAAGCTTAAGCTGGTCAAACGTCCGACCTGCCCGGCTGAGGTCATTGAGGAAACCGTGCAGGCCCACGCGCCTGAAGCCGAGCGCAAGAAACTCCCGCTCCGGCTGACCGTTGACCCGCAACTGTCTGCGCTGGCGATGATCGATGCGAACCGCTTGCGGCAGGTGTTGAGCAATCTTCTGGGCAACGCCATCAAGTTCACCGATGTGGGCGAAGTGCGGGTCGAGGCCGGGCCGACCGAACAAGGCATGATGCGGGTATCGGTGTATGATACGGGCCCGGGGTTGAGCGAAAGCGTTCAGAAGCGTGTCTTCGGCCGGTTTGAGCAGGCGGACATGTCTCATTCGCGCAGCCATGAAGGCTCGGGTCTGGGGCTGGCGATTGCTCGCGAGCTGGTCATCCTGATGGGCGGGCAGATCGGCGTGTCTTCGCGGGTCGGGGAAGGCGCCTGTTTCTGGTTTGAAGTGCTGGCTCCGGATGCGGATCCCGACGCCGCCCGTGAGACCGTTCCGGCCGCGCTCGGCCGCACGACTGCTGCAACACGCCGGGACAAGCGCGTGCTGGTCGTTGACGACCAGCAGGTCAATCGCGACGTGACCGCTGAAATGGTCCGGCAGGGCGGGTTCGAGCCCGTCGTCGCCGCCAGTGGCGGTGAAGCGCTGGATCTGTTGCAGAAGGGACAGTTCGACGCGGTTCTGATGGACCTGCACATGCCGGGCATGGGCGGTGAGGAAGCGATCCGTCGCATCCGGTCCGGAGAGGCGGGAGAGTCCCGCATACCGGTCTATGTGGTGAGCGCGGACGCTACGGTTGAAACCCGTGCGCGTGTAAAGGCCTTGGACGTTGAAGGCTATTTCAGCAAGCCGGTCGAATTGAACGCGCTTGTCAACGCACTCGACGGCTTGTCGCACGTTCAACGTCTGTAGAACCGGGATGGAGAATTCCGGGTCCGCTAAGCCTTGAGAGTGGAACTTATCGCCCTAGCTGACGTTTTATCAGCATAAAGGAGGCGATATGACCATTCGTGCAGACAAAACTGAAGCACGCCAGGGTGAGCGCCGGGCTTGGCAAGAACATGTCTTGTATCTGTCGATGGGTGGCGCGGCAGTGGCGTTGGCTATAATTGCCGTTGTCTTCATCCTGTAAGACGTTTTGCCTGTGGCCGAGGTACTGTCTTGGTGCGGCTGGGCGCCGGTCAGGCAGCGAGCTCTCCCGGTTAAAAGGTCAACAAGACCTTAAAATAGGCTGCGCATAGACCCGGACTGATGCTAGGGTCCGGACGCGTCGCCCGTGGGGAGGCAGACGCCTTGGATTGAGGGAGGCCGGTATGGGCCTGATCTTTGCGCGCGCCACCAATGCGACGTTCACGATTTTTCTGTCATTCGTCCTGTCTTACATCATGCTGATCAGCATGGGCATTTTGTGGCCCGAAGGATTGGACTGGCTGGTTCAACGCGCCAAGGATTTCGAGGCGCTGATCTTGCGGCCCGACATTCCGGTTCGCTACAAGGTCTGGATGGATCTGCTGATCGAGGAAGGCGCGATTCTGCTGCTGTTCTTCACCCTGATCGCCCGCATTATCGTGGCGCTTGTGGGCACGGCGATCTCCGCCCCGTTCAAGAAGCATTAGCAAGCGTTTCAGACGCACTCAGGCAACTGGTCAAACCTTGCGGATTTGGGCAAGCTCGCGTCATGACTGACCCGCGCGCCGCCCATATTCTGGTTTGTGATGATGATGACCGCATTCGCGATCTTCTGACGAAGTTCCTGCGCGGTCGGGGGTTGCGCGTCACCGCCGCCAGTGATGGCAAGAAGGCGCTGTCGCTTCTGGCGCAGATGCGCTTTGACCTGATCATCCTGGACGTGATGATGCCGGGCGCAGACGGGTTTGAAGTCACCGAGACCGTGCGCCGGACCGACGCCACGCCGATCCTGCTGCTCACCGCGCGCGGCGAGCCCGAGGATCGTATCCGGGGCTTGAGCCTGGGCGCGGACGACTATCTCGCCAAACCTTTCGAGCCTGAAGAGCTGGTGCTGCGGGTGCAGGCCATTTTGCGCCGGGCCTTGCCGCAGACGCGCGGGCCGTCCGCCGTCGCCTTCGGACCATGGCGCTTCGAGATCGAGAGCGGCCAGCTCAGCGAGGATGGCAAGCCGGTGCGCCTTACCGGTGGGGAGACGGCCTTGCTGGCCGCGCTCGCCAAATCCAATGGCGAAGCGGTCTCGCGTCAGTCCTTGTCAGAACAGGCCGCCAATGGCGCGGGCGAGCGGGCGGTGGATGTTCAGATCACCCGTCTTCGCCGCAAGATCGAGGCGGACCCTAAGGCCCCCCTCTATATCCAGACCGTGCGCGGGTCGGGCTACAAACTGGTCGCGGATCCGGTCTATGACGGCGCTGAAGGCTAGGCCCATGCGCTTTTCCATCAAACCCTATCTGCCCAAGGGCCTGTTCGAGCGCTCGCTCCTGATCATTGTGCTGCCTGTGGCGCTGATGCAGGGGGCGGTGACCTGGGCCTTCTTTGACCAGCACTGGCAGACCACCACCGCGCGCCTGAGTGAAAGCGTGGCCGGCGAGGTGGCGCTCGTGGTCCGGCTTTATGAACGCGAAGGCCCGGACCAGTTTGACTCGCTGGCGAACCTGGCCTTCGCCACCACCGATCTCAGCGTCGAGTTCCGCGAGGGCGATACGCTGCCCACCTCGCGCCGCACCGCTTTCTTTCGCGCCCTCGATCGCACCTTGCGCACCGCGCTGGGCGACGAGATGAACAACGCCTTCTGGTTCGACACCACGCGCTACCCCTCCTATGTCGACATCCGCGTGCAGGTGGATGGCGGCGTGTTGCGCTTCATCGCCGCGCGCGACCGGGTGTTCGCCACCACCGGGCATATCTTCCTGATCTGGCTGTTCCTCGCCACGGGCCTTCTGCTGACGGTCGCGATCCTCTTCATTCGCAATCAGGTCAAACCCATCCGCCAGCTCGCCGAGGCCGCCGAAGCCTTTGGCCGCGGCCAGGATGTGGAGCGCTTCAAGCCTGCCGGCGCGCGCGAAGTGCGCCGCGCCAGCGCCGCGTTCTTGGATATGCGCGCGCGGCTCAAGCGCCATATCGAACAGCGCACGCAATTGCTTGCGGGCGTCAGCCACGACCTTCGAACCCCGCTCACGCGCTTGCGTCTCCAGCTCGCCTTGATGCCCCAGAGCGAAGAGCGGGACGCCGCGCGCCGCGATCTCGCTGACATGGAAGCCGCGCTTGAAGAATACCTCGCCTTTGCACGCGGTCAGGCGGGGGAGGAGCCTGACGCGCTCGATCTCACCGCCCTGTGCGAAACCCTCGCCGACGACGCCGCGCGCGAAGGCGTTGACCTGCGGCTTGAAGTCGAGGACGGCCTTGTGGTGCAGGCGCGCGAGAGCGCTCTGAAACGCGCGCTCGCCAATCTCGTCTCCAACGCCGCCGCCCATGCCGAGGATGTGCTTCTGATCGCGCGGCGTAATGGCTCGCGGCTTGAAATCCTCATTGATGACAATGGCCCCGGCATCCCCGCCGAACAGCGCGAGGACGCCTTCAAGCCCTTCTCGCGTCTGGATGAAAGCCGCAACGCCAACCGCAAGGGGGTTGGCCTCGGCCTTGCCATCGCCCGCGACACCCTGCGCGCCCATGGCGGTGAGTTGCGGCTTGAGGACTCTCCGCTCGGCGGTTTGCGCGCCCGGGTCAGCTTGCCGGCGTAGGGGGGCAAGCTCTCTTCCCCGACTGAAAGCAGGAAAGAGAGCTATTGGTTGGCTTATTGGTTGTCGAAGCTGAAATCGGTCAGTCCGCCCGTCAGTGTGACAGCGAAGCGTCGCATCTGGACGGAATTGGAGAACTGAGCGGTGTTCGCGTGCACCCGGAACGTGATGTTGGCGCGCGCAAAGTTTCCGCAATCGGCCAGGTCATTGCTGGTGATCACATAGTCGTTCTCGCTGGCGCGTTCGGGACGCACCGTCAGCTCGCAATCCAGATAACTGCCGCTGTAGTCCCCCGATGTTGTGTTGGCGAGCGCCGCCTGAATCCGGGTCGGAGCACCATCAATGCCGGTGATGCGGAAGACATTCTGAGTGCCGACGGTGCTGTCGCCAGTCCACTCAAACGGGCCAAGGACAATGTTGGACTGACCGTTGGTGCTGCTCGCGCGGATCTGGGCGGGCGGGCGGACGTCATGGTCAAAATTGAAGTCCGTCAGGTCGCCGTGAGCGCCAATCGCAATACGCCGCATCCGCACCCCGTCAGGCATATCATCCGCCAGGGCCGTCATCCGGAAACTCAGATCCGCCCGCCCGAAGGTCCCGCAATCAGCAAGGTCGGCTGCGCTGATCAGATAGTCGTGTGCGCCGGAGCGCGCGGGACGGATTTGCAGATTGCAGTCTGAATAGGTCCCGTCATACCCGCTGTTGGCGGCATTGCTGATAGCGACCTCGATTTGCCGGGGCTCTCCGGACAGGCCGGAGATGCGGAACAGATTCTGTGTCGGAGCCGTCGCATCACCCGTCCATTCAAACGGTCCGGCTTCGATCCGGGCCAGGCCGCCAGACGTCGCTTCAAGCTGGATCGGCACGTCTGTGAGCTGGTCAAATGAGAAGTCCGTCACCGCGCCCTGCGCTGTAGAGACAAAGCGCGTCAGGGTGACTGGATCAGAATAGTTAGCGATATCGGTAAATCTGAAGCTGAGATCGGCGCGTCCAAAATCACCGCACGCGGCCAGATCAGCGCTGGTAAAGGCGTAGACGCCTTGTGTGACCGCGCTGAAGGGCACATTGATCGTGCAATCGCTGTAGTCTCCGTCAAAACCGTCAACAGCGGCATTGGCGATGGCGATGTCCATGCTCTGCGGCAGGCTGGTTGTCAGGCCGGACAGCCGGAAGTGGTGCATGCGGCCGCTCGAGGGCGTTTCCGTCCATTCGAACGGGCCGAACTCGAGCGCTCCGGGGCCCTCGCCCCAACGGGACAAGGGGCTCCGGTCCACATTCTGATCACTCAGCATTCCGGTCTCGCTGATCCGGAAGCGACGCAGGGTGATGCGATTGCTCAGATCGGCGCCCTGGGGAGTGATCTGGAACATCACGTCCGCAGATCCGAATGAGCCGCAGGCGGCGAGATCCTGCGCCAGGATCAGGTATTCACTGCCGGAATGACGCCCGGGCTGGATGGCCAGATCACAATCTGTGAAACTGCCGTCGAAGCCGTTGATCTCGGCATCATGGAACGCGATCTCGATCCTGCTGGGGGGGGCGTTGTGCAAACCGGTGACGCGGAAAATGTCCCGGCCTTCACCATCGGGTTCGATGACGTTCGGGAAGGGGCCGAAGGCGCGCTTGCCTGGCTCGTTCACCCAGATGATCTGGGTGGTGGCGATGCCGATGACATCCGACCTGTTCAGAAGTGTGTCGGTGAGCTGGGCGCCGACATAATAGGCGCCGACCGGGAAGTTGGGCGGGAGGCCCCAGTCAAAACTTCCGCGTGCAGAACGCTCTCCATTAAATCTGACCAGAGGGGCGCTATAGATCGTCTGGCGTTTATTGGCCTCGGTATGGCTCAGAGTGACCGAGAGATAATTCAGGCCCGCGTCTCCCTCATCAAGCAAGTCATACTCAATATGCAAGGTAGAGCCCAGGTTGGACGTCTCCATGGCATCTGGCGAGACGGAGAGGCGGTTTACGACCGGTGCGAGCGTGTCGCCGCCCTCGTCATTGATCAACGTGACCCGCCGTGACGAATCGACTTCCTGATTGTTCAGGAACAATCTGTTCCTGGCGTTATCCATGAGAATGACGCTCACATAATAGTCACCTGCGGGCGTCTCGGCGGGGATCGTCAACGTCGCTGTACTCTGCTGCTCGCTTTCACCATCCAGCTCAACAAAGGTGTTGGCGATCGCGCCCATATAGGTCGGCGTTCCGATCTCAAAGAGTCCCATGCTCAGATAGTCCAGCCCGGCCGGACCGATATCGTGGATCTCATACGCGATGTTCAGAGTTCCATCCGTGCCGTCCAGCGTGAGCGGGTCAGGTGTGATCGTCAGCGAGTCCAGGACAGGCGCTTCAGTATCGCTCGCCGTGTTATGGATCATCACCGTGGGTGCGGGGACGCTGATATCATTGCTGTTGCCCGCGCCGTCAAAGACGAACATGCGAACCCGATACTCACCCGCAAGCACCGAGCGGTTGAGCGCAATGCGCACCCGACCTGATGAACGTGCTCCGGTGGGCAGGAACGCACCGCCGGTAATGGCCGGGGCTGTCCGTTCGGTCACATGTTCGAGGTCCAGTATCATCCGTTCGAGATAAGAGCCGCCTTCGTCAGAGATTTCATACTCGACCCAGACGGTCGTCTCTCCGGCATCGATATCCACTTCATCGGGTGAGATGGTCAGCCTGTCCACAACGGGGCGGATGGTGTCCACCGCCTGCGGCCGGCTCACCTCTGAGGGGGCGGCCGTGTCGTCAGCATGAGAGCCCACGATCTCGCCGTCCGAGCCGGGCAGGAGGGTGGCGGAGCCGCGGATCAGGCGCATCGGCGCGGCCGTCGCGTCCGCAACCGGCGCCGCATAGGTCTGAAGGTCGGCGACCAGCAGCGCGCAGCCGTCCGGCGCGTCGCGGCACAGATCAAGCCGGTGTTCAAAGGCCAGGCGCGCCTCAAGCGGCAGGCCCTCATGAGCGCGCAGCGCCAGAAGGCGCGCCGCGTCAGCCTGCAGCGCCGATGAGGCCTCGTCCTGCGCCCGCACAGCGCCCGTCGCGCCAACCAGAATGGCCAAAGCGCAAAGCCCTGCCTTGATGCGTGAATGCGGCATTCTTCCCCTCCAGATTGCGCGCGTATCAGTCGAGCGCACTATAGGGTGAAAACCGGCGCTGAAAACCAGCCTTCAGAATGTATTAATGTTTTATTCGCAGTTGCGGCCCCCGGCCTCGTCGCGCCTTGAAACGCGTATTGACGCCTCTGCCTTGAAAGTTAATTTTTTACGACCTGAGGGGGAGCGACATGTCGGACAACACGTATGAGAGCGGGGCCGATGACGGCCGCGCGAGCGAATTTGCGAGCGGACAGTCTACGTCCGGCGTCTATGAGTCAGAGCGCGAGAAGCTGACGCGCGAAGAGCTTGGCCTGGTTCTGGAAGACCAGAGGGTCATTGAATCGCGCGAGCGGTTCGAGACAAGCCTTCAGGTGCTGGCGGGCTGGACCAGCTGGAGCCTTGTCGGGCTGGCGGTCTTCGTGCTGGGCGTCCTCTGTGACGTGTTTGCCGTAACGCCCGCCTTGTTCGAGCGCTATCTTGGTTGCGCCGGCACGGAGTGCGGCGCCATCGCCTCGGTCTCGCTGGCCAGCCTGACCAATTGGGGCGTCAGCCTGCTCGGCGCCCTTCTGGCGGGGCTGGGGCTCTTCAAGCTGCGCTTCCAGCGCATCCTCGCCGTGCGCCGCTCCTATTCAGAGATGATGCAGCGCTTCCGGCAGCGAGACGCCCTGCGTCCCGTCTTCATCGGCAGCGGTCGCGTGCAGCTCGCCCTGACCGGGGAGGGCTTGCAGCTCATCGGCTCGGGGCGGCGGCTCGTGCTTGACTGGCGGGCCTTTGATGGAAACGACCTGCTCTACGACCCGGCCTATAACCGGACCCTGCCCGAGGCGTATGCGAACAAGTCGGAGCTGCGCCCGTATGAGCTGGAGGAGTTCCTGACGGCGCCAGACCTGCCGGACTCCCTCAAAGCCTTTCGCGAAGAGGCGATTGTGTGGGCGAAGTCCAATGACAGCCTGTGCCTGCCGCTGCGACAGCAGATTGGCGACCGCACCGCCGCCTCGCAAGCCGAGCCGACCGGCGCCGGGCAAGCCGATGTGGAGCATATCCGCGATTACCTGCTCCTGCCCAAACGGGTGTTCCGCGACACCATCAGCGGGCTCGACTGGAACCGGGCCGTGCCCGCCATCCTGTACATGATCTTCAGCCGGGATAACTCCGTCGACGGCCCCCGGCGCGAGCGGGAAGCCGACATCCGGCGCTGATCGGGATGACAGGGGAGGGCGCCGCAATCGCTCCCCTGTCTCCCCACGACACGGAAGAGGGACGCGCGGCGCGCGCTTCACCCCACTTCACCCGCCATACTCGGGCGGCAGGGGTCTGATGCCCAGGGCTTCGCGGTGGGCGTCGGTGAACTCTTCGCCCTCTTTCAGCCCGGCCCGCTCGCGCAGATGCTGCTGCAGGCGGGTCAGCCTGCGGATCAGCTCATTGCGATAGTAATAGCCATCGCGTTCAGGTTTAGGCTGCGGTGCGCTGGCGCGCATGCGGTCATAGCGCTCCGCGAGGCGCAGCGCCTGCTCGGCCTGTCGCAAGCGCCCCGCTTCGGTCAAGGCGAGCGCGCGCTGTTTCAGGCTCCGCGCCATCTGCCCCCATTGCTCGGCGCTGATCTCGGGGGCGTCTTCGCGCGCGTCCTGCTCCTCACCCTCTGTCATCCCCCGCCTTGTGCGGGGGATCCATTCCGGTTGAGCAGAGGCCAGGTCACGGCATGGATTCACCGGATAAACCGGTGAATGACAGGGAGAGGGTGAGGGAGAGGGAGAGGGTGAGGGAGCACCCACACCCCGCCCCGACGCGTCCCAGGCCGCCGCGTCCAGATCACAGACGCGAAAGCCATGCGCCTCGGCCCAGCGATAGATGGTGCTCACCGTCACGCCGCAGGCGCGCGCGATCTCGGCGGTCTCTGCCCCCGCCTCCCGCATCGCCCGCGCCCGGGCGATCCTTGGATCGGTGATGTCAGGTGTCTCAGCGCTCATGCCCGCAAGGATAGGGGGTGAGGGTGGGGTGGGGGATAGCGCTTCCCCTCGGACTGAAACCCCGGCCTTGAGCCGGGGCCTCCCTCCGCGTCTGGCTCCATACCCTGATGGAGGTCCCGCCGCTCACCCCTCACCTGTCCTCTCCCCTCAGGAAGGGGAGAGGGACGCACGGCGCCCGCTCAGACACATCACCCTCTCAAACTGTCATTCGCCGGTTTATCCGGCGAACCCATGCCGTGACCTGTGATTAAATCAACCGGCATGGATCGGCCGGACAAGCCGTCCGATGACAGTCAGGGGATTGGAAGACTCTCTCTCTCTCGGTCCTCGGGCTTGCCCCGGGGACCCAGACCAATCGATCCGCCGCATGGGCCTCCGGATCAAGTCCAAAGGCCGAGAGGTTGGGTGTACTCTTCCAATCTCCCCACCCGTCATCCCGGCCCTGAGCCGGGATCTACTGCAGGCGTCTCTGTGATCAGAACAAAGCGTTTCCGGCAGATCCCGGCGCGCTGCGCGTCCGGGATGACGGAAGTCATCACAAGTCATGCGCGTATCCTTCCGACCTGCGACAACCCAAGCGCTTGCCAAGATTTCTCCTGTTGGCGATAGTGCGTGCAATGAACATGGCCTCAGGGGGGAAACTGTGGCGTTTAAGGACAAGATCGCCGATGTGGCGAAGCGTCTGGAAATGGTGCGCTCCCGCACTGATCTGGGCGAGGAAGCGACCAAGACATCCATCGTGCTGCCCTTTCTGAGCGCACTTGGATATGACGTGTTCAATCCCAATGAGGTGCATCCCGAATTCATCGCCGATGTGGGCGTGAAGAAGGGTGAGAAGGTGGATTACGCCGTCTTCCTTGAAGACAAGGTCGAGATCATTGTGGAGGCCAAGCCCTTCACCACCAGCCTTCAGGACGCGCAATACAGCCAGCTCTATCGCTATTTCGGCGTGACCGAGGCGCGCATCGCGCTTCTCACCAATGGCGCGGAGTTCTGGTTCTTCACCGACATTGATGCGCCCAACAAGATGGATGAGCGCCCTTTCTTCAAGTTCACGCTCGGCGCCTATGATGACGGCGATTTGCGAGAGCTGGAGAAATTCGCCAAGACGCAATTCTCCATCGACCAGGTACGCTCCACCGCCGCCAGCCTGAAATATACTCGTTTGGCCACCCAATACCTGTCTGAACAGATGGCCGACCCGGAGGATGAGTTCGTCCGTCTGGTGGGCAAGTCCTTCTATGACGGCAATCTCACCGCCAAGGTGGTCGAACGCCTCAAGCCCAATGTGAAGCGAGCCTTTGATGACCTGATCCGCTCGCGGGTCCGCAGCCGACTGGAAGTGGCGCTCGGCAATGACGAGCCCGAGGTCGAAGAAACGGAGAGCGAGTCAGAGGCGTCGGGCGACGGCATCGTGACGACCGAGGAAGAGCTGCAAGCCTTCTACATCATTCGCGCCATCGCCGCTGAAATCGTCGATCCCTCCCGCATCGCGATCCGGGACCAGAAGAGCTATTGTAGTGTCCTGTTTGATGATAACCGCCTGAAGCCGATTGCGCGGTTATTCTTCGATGGGCGGACGAAGTATGTAGAGGTGTTTGGCAACGAGAAAAGCAAAGAGCGAATTAATATTGATCAAATCTATGATGTATACAAATTCAAGGATAAAATTATTTCTATAGTTGGAAGTTATTGCAATGACAATTAAATCAATTCATAGTTATTTGGTGCCTGCTTATAAGGGAAAAGAAGGCGAGCCAATTATTAATGGCGCAAGTGTCCCTTTGAGCGGAAAGCTCTACGAATTGTTGCGCGGAATTTATGAGAGAGTTAATAAAGACTGCAAGATAGATATATCATTCAATATATCTGACGATGGCACTCAGTTTAATGCCATTAGAGAGCTTTTGATTTCCCATTTGTCTGAAAGTTCAGAGCTTTCAGGTAACATGATTGCGAAAAAGCTAGCTATTAGTACTACAAATCGATCCGGACTAGGTCTCCTTTTTCTGATAGTAGGTGAGGAAGCTGATAGGGAAAGAATTCTGGTTTCCAGGTTTCCTGCAGACCACGGAATATTGGCTGAGCAAGTAGGTGCTCGTCTGGATTTATCATTTATAGAAAAAGTATTTATGAAGAATTCCAATGCTTTTAAGACGGCATTTTATGAAGACTCTTCCAGAGATCGTGGGTTCTGGAAGGGAAGGGCTATCGACAAGCAAATAAATAGTAAGGATACAGATATATCAGAATACTGGATTCATGAGTTTCTCGAATCTGATTTTATGACTACCTCTGCTGAGGGAAGTAGGAGATTGGGTTTAGCCATGAGAAAGGTCATGCAAAATTCTGATGATATGGATGTAAAAAAAGAAATATCGGCGGCAGTCACTCTTTCTGGAGGCTATTCGGGAAGAACATTGTCAGTCGAAGATTATTGTGAGCAAATGGGATTTTCTGATAAAACAAAAGAAGCCATACAAAAAGAAATCAAGAATACCAAGGTTATGGCTGAAAGTTTTAAGTTTGATTCTGTAGAGTTTGGAAGGCAAGTTCAATTTAAAAGTATGGAACTGAATACGGGTGCAATTCTATCGGCTCCGGCTGATTCATTTGATACTATATTTGAGCGCGAAATGCTGGGATCGGATGGAAAATTTCGCTTTGCTACTGTTGGCCATGTGGTTGATGAGCGATTTAGGAAAGTTAAATGACCGATCTTGAGGAACAGTATAGGCTAAGACGTTTGGAGGTGTTGTCACCTGTGGCGTCTTTGATTGAGGAAAGATTCAAGGATATACTTGATGGAATTCCCCGCATAGATCGGATTTGCTCTAGGGCAAAGTCTGCAGATAGGTTTGTCGCTAAAGCAGTATCAACCACTAATGGAGAGCTTAATTATAAGAACCCATTAGTTGATATTCAGGATCAAATTGGTGTTAGGGTAATAGTGTTCTATAAGAGCGATATAGATCGCATAATACCTGAAGTGGAGAAGTATTTCAGGAGAATAGAAGTTAAGAGTTTAGTGCCTGAATCTGAATATGAGTTTGGATATTGGGGGCGGCACTATTTATTGTTGGTGCCAACGGACTTGGTTCCTGAGGGAAGAGATTTAGATTGCCCAACTGTGTTCGAGTTACAAATTAAAACATTGTTTCAACACGCATGGGCTGAGGCGAACCACGATCTAGAGTATAAGTCAATGTATGGTGACTTAAGTTCATCGGAGAAAAGGCAGGTGGCATTCACAGCTGCTCAGGCTTGGGGAGCTGATGAACATTTTGATGCGCTCTTCAAGGCCAGATTAGAGAGAAAGAGTGGCTAATTCGACGCGTTATCTGATAGCCCCCCCTAAGCCCCCTCCAGCTTCTTGATCTCATCCCTTAAGCGCGCCGCTTCCTCAAACTCCAGATCCGCTGCGGCTTCGCGCATGCGTTTTTCCAGATCGGCGATGGTGGCCTTGAGATTGTTGGGTTCGAAGCGGGCCTGATCCTCGGCGACGGCGCGGTCGCGCTTCTTGTCCCGCTTTTTCCCGCGGCCCTTGGCGGTTTCTTCCATCACGCCTTGCAGGATGTCGCTGACGCCGCGGGTGACGGTGCGCGGGGTGATGCCGTGCTCCTGGTTATGGGCGATCTGTTTCTCGCGGCGGCGCTCGGTCTCCTCCATCGCCCGCTCCATGGAGCCGGTGATGCGGTCCGCATAAAGGATCACCCGCGCGTCGGCGTTCCGCGCCGCGCGGCCAATGGTTTGGACGAGCGAGGTTTCAGAGCGCAGGAAGCCTTCCTTGTCCGCATCGAGAATGCCCACAAGGCCGCATTCGGGGATGTCGAGGCCCTCGCGCAACAGGTTGATGCCGACGAGGACGTCGTATTCGCCCAGGCGCAGATCGCGGATCAGCTCGATCCGCTCCACCGTGTCGATATCGGAGTGCATGTAGCGGACCTTCAGGCCCTGCTCGTGCATGTATTCGGTCAGATCCTCGGCCATCTTCTTGGTGAGGGTGGTGATGAGGGTGCGATAGCCGGTCTCGGCGGTTTTGCGGGCCTCCTCGATGATGTCATCGACCTGGCTCGAAGTCTCGGTCTGCACCGGGCGCACTTCGACCGGCGGGTCGATCAGGCCGGTGGGGCGGATGACTTGCTCTGTGAAGACGCCGCCGGTCTGGTTCAGCTCCCACTTTCCGGGCGTGGCGGAAACGTGGAGGGTCTGCGGGCGCATGGCCTCCCATTCCTCAAATTTGAGGGGGCGGTTATCCATGCAGGAGGGCAGGCGGAAGCCGTGCTCGGCCAGGGTGCGCTTGCGGTTGAAGTCGCCTTTGTACATCGCGCCCAGCTGGGGCACGGTGACATGGCTTTCATCGATGAAAACCAGCGCATTGTCGGGCAGGTATTCAAACATGGTGGGGGGCGGCTCGCCGGGCTTGCGGCCGGTGAGATAGCGCGAATAGTTCTCGATCCCCATGCAGGAGCCGGTGGCTTCGAGCATTTCGAGATCGAACTCGGTGCGCTGTTGCAGGCGCTGGGCTTCCAGCAGCTTGCCGTTGGCCTCCATCCACTGGAGGCGCTCGCCCAGCTCTTTCTTGATGCCGACAATGGCCTGATTGAGCGTCGGGCGCGGGGTGACATAGTGGGAGTTGGCGTAGACGCGGACTTTCTCGAGATCGCCAATGGGGGCGCCGGTGAGAACCTCGAACTCCTGAATGCGCTCGATCTCGTCGCCGAAAAAGCTGATCCGCCAGGCGCGGGCGTCATAGTGGGCCGGGAAGATTTCCAGCACATCGCCGCGCAGGCGGAAGGTGCCGCGCTGGAAGGCGGCGTCGTTGCGGGTGTATTGCAGCGACACGAGGTCGCGCATGACCTCGCGCGGATCCTTTTCCGCCCCCACCTCCAGATCGAATACCATGGCGGTGTAGGTCTCGACCGAGCCGATGCCGTAAATGCAGCTCACCGAGGCGACGATGATGACGTCGTCGCGCTCCAGGATCGCGCGGGTGGCGGCGTGGCGCATCCGGTCGATGGCCTCGTTGATGGTGGATTCTTTCTCGATATAGGTGTCGGTGCGCGGCACATAGGCTTCGGGCTGGTAGTAGTCGTAGTAGGAGACGAAATACTCCACCGCATTATGGGGAAAGAAGTCGCGAAACTCGCCGTACAACTGCGCCGCCAGCGTCTTGTTCGGCGCCAGGATCAGAGCCGGACGCTGAACCTTTTCAATGACTTTCGCCATGGTGAAGGTCTTGCCTGAGCCGGTGACGCCAAGGAGAACCTGATCTCTCTCCTGCTGGGAAATGCCCTCCACCAGCTCGGCGATCGCATGGGGCTGGTCGCCGGCGGGTTCGTACTCGGAGACCATGCGGAATTTCTGGCCGCCCTCGGCTTTTTCCGGACGGTCAGGGCGGTGCGGGGTCCAGTTGGCGGGCAGGCTCAGCGGATCCTTGATGGAGCCCTGCACAGGTTTATCCATCACGAAATCGGCCTGGGCCATGTCCTCGACGCCTTGCGGGGTGAGGGCGCTGTCGTCTCGGGTCAGTTTGGGCATGGGCGCAATATGGGGGCGTGAAAGCGGGTTGAACAGGGGGCGCGGGGCTGCAAGTCTTGTTTAACCGTTTCTGAGGCATTGTGCATCGCAAACAAATCAACCAGCAGGGTCGCTAAAGCGCCATGTCCCAAGGCAGTTTCGAACGCATCCGGGTGCTTATCGTCGAAGATAACGCCCATATGTCCTCGATCTTGCGCACCATCCTGCAAGGGTTTGGCGTGCGCTCGGTCATCGAGACCCGCGACGCGGCGGACGCCTTCGAGCTGATGCGCAACGCCAACCCGGATCTGGCGCTGGTGGACTACATGCTGGGCGATGTGGACGGGCTGGAATTCACCCGGCTGATCCGCACCGCATCGGATAGCCCGAACAAGTATCTGCCGATCGTCATGGTGTCGGGCCATACCGACCGCTCCAAGGTGCTCGAGGCGATCAATGCGGGCGTGAACGAATACCTCGCCAAGCCGGTGCGTCCGGTGGATCTGTACAATCGCCTTGTCACGCTGATCGAGCGGCCGCGGCGCTTTGTGAAGACGCCGGGATATTTCGGTCCTGACCGCCGCCGCCGTCAGGATCCGCGCTATACCGGCCCGATGCGCCGCATCAGCGACAAGGAAGGCGGCGAGGGCTAGCCCGCAGCCTCCAGAAGCGCACCGATTTCGGCGTCGGTCGTGCACCAGCTCGTGACGAACCGCGCCGACCCGTCCGGCCAGCTGTAAAAGCCCGCCCCCGCATCGCGCAAACGGGTCGCCAGCGCCTCTTCCAGACGGATGAAGACCTCATTGCCCTGGGTGGGGTGGACCAGCGCGGCGCCGTCCAGCGCGGCCAGCCCCTCAGACAAACGCCGCGCGGCGTCATTGGCGCTGCGCGCCAGCTCCAGCCACAGCCCGTCCTCAAGCCAGGCCCCCATTTGTGCGGAGACAAAGCGCATCTTGGGCAGCATCAGGCCCGCGCGTTTCTGGTGCGCCTGTAGCCGGGGCAGATGATCCTTCACGCTGGGGAACAGGATGACCGCCTCGCTCGCCAGCGCCCCGTTCTTGGTGGCGCCCAGGCTGAGAATGTCCACACCCGCCTTCCACGTCATCTCGGCTGGTGTGCAGCCCAGCGTGACCAGCGCATTGGAAAAACGGGCGCCGTCCATGTGGATTTTCAGGTCGCGCGCCTTGGCCTGCCCGATCAGGTTGTCCAGCTCATCCAGCGTATAGGCGCATCCTGATTCATTGAGCTGGGACAGGCTCAGCACGGCGGGCGGCGTTGCATGCACGAAATCACTGGGCCATTGCTTCAGCGCATCCGCCAGCGCATCGGGGCTGATCCTGGCGTGGTCGCCCGCAAGCGGAAGCAGCTTGCCGCCCTTTGTGAAGAATTCAGGCGCGCCGCGCTCATCGCGATGGATGTGCGCTTCGTCATGGCAAAGAACCATGGCGTCGGGCGGGCAGAGCACCGAGAGGGCCAGCGCATTGGAGGCGGTCCCGGAGACGGTGAATACCACTTCGAGCTCGGTCTCGAAGATGTCCTGAAGTCGCTGTTTCACCCCGGCGCTGACCGCGTCTGCGCCATAGCTTGGCGCAAATCCTTCATTGGTTTCCACAAGCGCATCAAGCAATGCGGGATGGGCGGGGGCGGTGGTGTCAGACAGGAAATTCATGACGCCAATGAGCCGCAAACCTCATGCGTCGTCAACGGGCTGCATCGGCGTTCAGGCCGCCCTGACGTCAGCGCCAGCCTCTACAAGCGCATTCAGGGCCTTGTCGTTGATGTCGGCTGCGAAGCTCAACCCGGCTTCATCATTCTTCACCCAGACGACCGTCGCACTCTCGTTGAGCGCCGGGCTGACGATTTTGACGGTCTGACCCTCTTTCAACCCTGCACAGCTGATGCGGATGCCCTGATGGGAGGCATTGATCAGCGTCGCTTTCAGCCGCTGGCCATTGACCTCGATTTCAGCGTTATACCGGGAGGGTTGACGTTCCTCACGCCGGCTTTCCGCAGCGGCGACCGCCTGCTGGACGATCCTGGGAATGGAGGAATTGGCGTCCTGAGCGGTCACAGACATGGTTTGCACCAGCTGGGCCATGCTGTCTGCATCATCGGCGGAGCGGGTGGTCATCTGGACGAGTTCCGCAATGTCGGCGCTGACGCGCGCCAGGGCCTGCCGGTTCTGATCCACAAAGCTCGACAGGGAGCCGGTGGACGCGCTCTGCTCTTCCATGGCCGCAGCCACAGACGCGGTGACCTCACCGATATTCTCGATCGATTGCGTGATGGCGTTCATGGCTTCGACGGTGGATTGGGTGCGACTCTGGATCTGGGCCACCCGTTCGGCGATCTGGGTGGTGGACTGGTTGGTCTGGGCGGCCAGCGCTTTCACTTCGCTGGCGACCACGGCAAAGCCCTTGCCGGCGTCACCGGCGCGCGCAGCCTCGATCGTGGCGTTCAGCGCCAGAAGGTTGGTCTGTTCGGCGATGTCGGTGATCAGGCCGATGAAATCGCTGATCTGCTGCGCGGCTTCATTCAGCTCCTCAACGCTCTGGCGCGAGCGGTCGGCTTCGCTGATGGCGTTGCGGGCGAGGGCGTCGCCACGTGTGATCTGTTGGGTGACTTCACCGATTGCGGCCGACAGCTCTGACGCCAGTTCTGCGGCGCGTCCGGTGTGTTTGACGTTCTGCTCGGTGGCGTTGGTCACCTGCGAGGCCGTTTTGCCGGCCGTTTCCAGATTGGTCCGGATCGTTTCACTGCTGGCGCTCAAGGTCTTGGCGGCCTCAGCGACAGAGCCAACCGATTCAAGGGTCGCCTTCTCAACATTTGAAGCCATCTCGGTGAGAACCTTTCGGCGCTCACGCATGGCGTCCTGTTCGGCCTTGGCGCGTTCACGCACCGCTTCCTCGCGATCTTCGGTCGCCTGTCGGAAGGACTCGGCGGTCTTGGCGAGCACGCCGATTTCATCGCCCCGGTCCGCGCCCTGGATCTCGACATCCATATCGCCCGACGCCAGCCGCCGCAGACATTCGGTAATGCTGGCCAGAGGTTTGACGACTGACCACATCAGGGCCGCTGCGGCCGTCAGGGTGACCATGACGACCAGAAGTGTCAGCACAAGCATGAAGAGTGCGCCATTTCGCGCTTCGGCTTGTTTTCTTCCTGCATTGGCGATGATGCTCTGCGCCAGTTCCTCCTCCAGCCCCATCAGCAATTCGATACGCAGCGTCGTCAGCTCGAACCATTCAACGCCGGTCATGCTGGATAGGGGCTCTCCATAGCCGGCCGCCACGATGTTCAGTCGGGCGTTATCGACTGATTGCGCAGCAGGTTGAGCCAGCACAGCGTCAAGTCGGTCTCCCCACGTCTCACCCATCAACTCCCTGAATTCCAGGAAATAGGCGCGCTGTTGAGCTGCGAGATTGATGGCTGTCTGGTGGCGATCAGGAGAAATGGAACGCGAGGCGTAGATGTTTGAACCGACGGCGCGTTCGATGCCCGCTTTCTCCTTGGCTGACATCAGATTCAGAAGTCCGACCATCTGACCTGACAGTTCGCTGGACGTGCCCATATGAGAGAGTTTGGCGACTGTCTCCAGCATGGCGGTGATGGTTTGCGTATAATGTCCGACGGTGTCACCCAGATTCAGGTTGAGAGCGTCAATCTGGGAGCGATGCGATGACAGTTCCGCCAGAAGCTCATCCACATGTATCAGGGCGGTGTTCAGCTGAGGGTTATCAAGGGCTGCGCCTGCCTGTCGCCGCGCTGTGACATAACGCGACAAGGCGCTGTCAGTCGCCGTGCGCTGGTCATTCATCAGGGTCTGATAATTGGCGCCCCCCTGGCTGCCTACAAATCCAGCGGATCGTCCGCGCTCTCGCTGTAGCTCATGAACGAGTTGGGAGATGTCCCGATTGAAGTGTGAGGCGCGTTCAACCAGCGCCATCTCCTTCGACACGCCCCATTGCTCGAACACAAGGCTGGTTGAGAAAAACAGCAGGGCAAGAGTCGGCAACAGGGCAGATGCAATCATCCGCCAGGTGACGGGGATATTGGACAGCATGGCTTCAGCCTCCAGAGAGCGCTTTGAAAGCCTTGCCTGCTTGGGTTGATGGGGGCTTAATCACTCGCGCAGAGGGCGTGGTCGGCCTTGTGAGTGAGGCGCGCTAGTCAGGACCCGGCAGCGGGTTGCCCAGATTGTCTGTGCGGCTTTCAAGGTCGCGCTGCATGGCGCGGTTCACGCCCGGAGTGTTGATCGCGTCGCGTCGTGACTCGCGCAAGGCGAGCATAATGCGTTCAACTTGCGAGGGATTTGCCCCAAGTTGCTGGAGCTGGAAGGCCATGCGATCCATGTCCTCCAGAAATTCCGGGGGCTCTTCCCCGAGCCCCTGAAGACCGAACTGCGCCAGCCTGGCGGAGTCAGGGTTGGGACCATCCGGGCACTCACCGGCTTCCAGATTGGCGGCGGAAGAAGACAGGCAGAAGCTTTCCCTAACGGCCTCCCGAACACCGTCCAGAGACAGGACGATGCGGAAATCATCAGGATCAAGCCGGGTTTCAGCCCGCGCCAGGATGTCGGCGAAACTGGGGGGCGGCGGCGCCCTGCGGCGTTGCCCGGGTCGTTGCTGGGTGGTGCTGACCGGGGCGTCAGCGGATGCATTGCCCGGTGCGGGGGCGGCTCCGGTTCGCGCCCGGCGCGGTCTCGTGGAGGCCGGTTCGGGTGAGGGCGCTGAAAGCCCGTCCTCGGACACAGCTTCAACGGTGTCCCGCTGAGTGGGCGCCGGTTCGGGTTCTGACGGGCTTGCTTCAGCGACAGGGGCGGGCGGTTCAGCGCCCTCGGCCTCATCCACGGGTGCGGGTTCTTCCAGCGCGGGATCAATCGCTTCGTCGCTCAGAGGCGGTTCGACCAGTTGGGCGTCGCTATCGGCATCCGCAGCGCTGACCGTGTAAAAACGCACGTCCAGTCGTTCGACCTCTCCGCGGATGCGCAACAGCTCGCCGGGCGGGGTGGAAATAAGTAGCGCCAGAAGCCCGGCATGCAGGCCAAGAGCCAGACCGAAGGGCAGACCGCGCCGCGTCGCATCGCTGAGCCGGTCGCGGCCAAGGGCGGAAGAGAGGGTAGAGGGCAGGCTCACGACGCAACAGATGAGGCCATTGCGCCGGGCTTTCAATCATCAATCAGTCAGAAGCTGCGCCCGAGGCGGATGAGTAAAAGGAGTCGCTGGCCACATAGAGCGATTCAGCGCTGGCCGGTCCCGCATGAAGGGTCCATCCGATAGCGAGCAGACACAGAGCGGCGAGGCAAAGCCCAAGAAGTCCGGCGCTGGAAGTGTCGTGTTTCATGATGCGCCCTCCCCGTTGGCGACTTGATGAACCTGATGCCAGCTGGATGAACTGGCGATGAATCAACTCTCACGCGATGTCTGGGCGCGTCTGGGGCCCAAATCGGGCGCCGGTGTGATCAAATGTGTTGATTTGCGGGCAAGGCGGTTGTCCGCGTCAGCAAGGGTATTACGGTGGCGACGAACAAGCCGAGGACGCCGCCATGCTGACCGCCTATCTGGGACCTGAGGGCAGTTTCACCCACCAGGCGGCGTTGTCCCTCGCTCCTCAGCCCACCCATCTTGATCCGAAAGCGGGGCTTGTAGAGGTGCTCGACGCCCTGCGCACCGGCGCCGCGCGCTACGCCGTGGCCGCCATCGACAGTGCGGCGGGCCCGATCGCCGAGACCAAAGAGGCTGTGGCGGAGGGTTGGGCGGAAATCCTGGGCGAACACGAGATAGCGGTCAGTTTCGACCTCTATCGGCGCAGGGATGACGAAACGCCGCTGATCGGGATTGTCGGTCATGAAAAGGCGCTGGCGCAGCTGCGCGCCTATATCGACAACAACCGCTTGCGTACGCGTGTGTTTGCTTCAAATACTGCCGGCCTGACGGGGATTGGAAATGAGTCTGAACCGGGCTGGGGCGCTGTCGGGCCGTCCGGCTTGGCTCAAGCCTATGGTTTGCGGGTGGCGGGGCGCGCCCTGGAGGCGCCGACCCGACTGGTGACTCGCTTTGTTTTGTTGCAGCGTAAGCCGGCATGATGCGCCGCAGCGAAGGTTTTGATCGAGGAGATTTCCATGTCCGCTTCCGCCTCTGACCTGTTCCGGTCATCAGAAGCGCTTTCGCGCGTTCAGCCCTCTGCGACCATTGCGGTTAGCCAGAAGGCGCGCCAGCTGAAGGCGGAAGGCCGGGACGTGATCGGTCTCGGCGCGGGCGAACCGGATTTCGACACGCCTGATCACATCAAGGAAGCTGCGATCAACGCCATCCGTTCGGGCCAGACCAAATACACCAATGTGGACGGTATTCCCGAGCTCAAAGAGGCGATCTGCGCCAAGTTCAAACGTGATAACGGGCTTGAGTATACGCCGTCTCAGGTGAACGTGTCGCCGGGCGGCAAGCCGGTCATCTACAATGCCTTCCTGGCGACGCTGGATCCCGGCGACGAAGTGGTGATCCCGGCGCCGTACTGGGTGAGCTATCCGGAGATGGCGGTGATGTGCGGCGCAACGCCGGTCTTCGCCTCCGCCGGCGTTGAGGATGGCTTCAAGCTGACCCCGGAAACCCTGGAAGCGGCGATCACGCCCAGGACGCGCTGGGTGATCCTGAACTCACCGTCCAACCCCACCGGCGCCGCCTATACGGCCGAGGATCTCAAAGGGCTCGCCGCGGTGCTGGAGCGTCACCCCCAGGTGCTCATCCTGACCGACGATATGTATGAGCACCTTGTCTATGATGACTTCGAGTTTGCGACGATCGCCCAGGTCGCGCCGAACCTTTATGACCGCACGCTGACCATGAATGGCGTGTCCAAGGCCTACGCCATGACGGGTTGGCGCATCGGTTACGCCGCGGGTCCGGAAAAGCTGATCAAGGCGATGGCCAAGGTGATGAGCCAGACCACCTCCAATCCCTGTTCGATCAGCCAGTGGGCGTCAGTGGCGGCGCTCAATGGCGATCACAGCTTCCTCAAGCCGCGCAACGCCGCCTTCAAGGCGCGCCGGGACGCCATGCTGTCCAAGTTCGAGGATGCTCCAGGCCTGATCGCGCCGACGCCGGAAGGGGCGTTCTACATCTTCGCTGATTGCGGCGGGCTGATCGGCAAGACCTCCCAGGGCGGGCATTTCCTGAAGACGGATCTGGACGTGTGCGAAGCGCTTTTGACCGAAGAAGGCGTGGCTGTCGTTCCGGGCACCGCCTTTGGCGCGTCCGCCGGTTTCCGTCTGTCCTACGCCACTGATGATGCGGCGCTGGAAGAAGCGGGCAAGCGTATTGTCCGGTTCTGTCAGGCCGCAGTGGGCGAATAGAGAAAATCTATAGCTCTGTTCGATAAACTCAGTTGGATTTTAGGGGGCGGCATCTCCACATTCTTCATATGGGTTTCACCGCAAAGGAGGCGGCAATGGACATCAATATGGGTCTGAGCAAGGAACAGCGCGAAACCATGGCCAAGGCGGTCACGGCTTTGCTGGCGGATACCTATGCTCTGTATTTCAAGACGCACGCCTATCACTGGAACGTCACCGGTCCGCGCTTCCACGATCTGCACACCATGTTCGAGCTGCAGTACACGGCGTTGTGGACGGCGACGGATGAGATCGCCGAGCGTATCCGTGCGCTGGGCGTTCTGGCGCCGATCTCCTATGACGAGATGGCGGCGTCCGCGAAGATCAAGCATGACAGCGCCACCCCGGACGCCAACACCATGATCGCCAATCTGGTGGCCGGTCACGAGCAGGTCGTGCGCACCGCACGCGAAGCTCTGAAGCTGGCGGAAGAGCACGGCGATGAAGCGACGTCCGATCTGGTCGCGCCCCGTATCACCGAGCACGAGAAGACGGCCTGGATGCTGCGCGCCACTCTGGGCTAGGGCTTCGGTCTTTCAGCCTTGCAGATATGAAAAACCCCGCCAGCGCTTGCACTGGCGGGGTTCTTTGTGACGTGCGCTCGAGGGGGAGGGTGCGCACGTCCATGACGTTCGGAGTGGCTTGAAAAAGCCTTGTATAAAAAGAAAAGAGCTGGCCCCGCATCCGCGGTGACCAGCTCAGTTTAGCATACCTAATCGGGGAGGAGACGGTATGCGCTAAAAGGGGAAAGCAGATGAAGCACCCGCTGTCGGGGGGCTATATGCCTCCTTCGCACATGCCGCACAACAGCCCCTTCGCCATAGCCGCTATGCGTTTTTGCGGACCTGCAACAATTGCGTCAGGTCATTGCCGCATTGCTGTCGCAATTGGCTCGAAATGTCTCGAAATGGGACGAAAATCCTACTCTCGCCAGAGTTTGACCTCTTCCATGATGAAATCACGGAAGGCTTTCACCCGGCGCGAGGCGCGTAATTCTTCCGGGAAAATCAGATAAACCTCAAAGGGCGGGCCCTCGATGGTCTCAAACAGGCGTTTGAGTCGGTCATTCTCGCGCGCCACATAGTCGGGCAGGCCCACCAGACCCAATCCGGCTTCAGCCAGGCGCATCATGCCATGAATGGTGCTGGCTTCTGCCAAGGCTTCGCGCGGTTTTTCGCCAGGTTCACGACCCAGATCCAGGTGCCAGTTGAGATTGGGGATCGGGGCGAGATTGCGCGGTCCGTAGCCGACGAAGTCATGCCGGTCGAGATCGTCAAAGTCAGCTGGCGCACCCTTGCGCTCGAGATAGGCCTCAGAGGCGTACAGATGCTGGTCCACCACCATCAGCTTGCGCTGGATCAGGTCGTTCTGGGTCGCCGCCCAAGGGCGCAGCGCCACATCTGCTTCCAGATTGGAGATGTCGAGTTCGTGGTCCACCAGCAGCAGGCGCACGCGGATCTGCGGAAACAATGCATTGAAGCGCGCCAGGCGCGGCGCGAGCCAGGTGGCCCCCATGGCGGTCGGCGCGGTAACGCGCAGCAGGCCGCTCGGTTCATCCCGGCAATCGAGCACATTGGCTTCGGCGAGCGCGATCTTGCCGGCCACATCCTTGCTGGCTTCAAACAGAACCCGGCCCGGCTCGGTCAGTAACAGGCCGCGGGTGTGGCGGTGAAACAGCTTCACCCCCAGCTCGCCTTCCAGTGCGGAAATTTGGCGGCTGACCGCCGATTGCGACAGGGCGAGCGATTCGGCGGCGCCCGTCAGTGACCCGACCTCCGCAGCCGCGTGGAAGGTTTTAAGCTTGTCCCAGTCCATGTCGGGCCTTCTAAAGTCTGATCGTCATGCCGTCGGCGAGCGAATTGCGATAGGCGCGCCAGGCGGGGAAGAAGCCCAGCACAGCGGCTGCGCCGGTAACAGCACCTATTATAGCCAGATCGTAAAGGCCCGGGGTCAGCCCCGGCAACACAAGACCGAACCGCGCCTCAAGCAGCGGAGCGAGGGCGTTCAGCGCGCCATACGTGGCGAGCGTGCCCAGAACCGCGCCGGCCAGCGCGATCAGAGCCGCTTCAGCGACCAGCAGCAGGAAGACATGATGCGGCCGGGCGCCGAGGGCGCGCAGGATCGCCATCTCGCGGCGCCGTTCGTTCAAACTCGTCAGGATGGCGGTGAGGATGGAGACGAGGCCTGTGAGGACCACAAAGGCCGCCACGGCGGCCAGCGTGCGCTCGGCCACGCCGACAATGCTCCACAGCTGGGCCAGGGCGACGCCCGGAATGACGGCCTGTAGCGGCTCTTCGGGATAGGTGTTGATTGCGCGCTGCAGGCGCAGGGCGGCCACGGGGCTGTCGAGACCCACATAGAAGGCGGTCAGCTGATCCGGGGTCAGGTCGCGGGCGCGCAGCTCTTCTTCAGGCAGGGTCGATCCTGCTCCCGTCGCGCCGCCCAGATGGATCGCCTCGATGGCTTCCAGCGTCACCATTACGGACTGGTCGAGCGGGGTGCCGGTGGGGGCGAGCACGCCCACCACCGTGAAGGGATTGCTGTCATGCTCGATGAAGCCCACCTCGCCCATGCCGTGGGCGACCACGATCTCGTCGCCGGTCTGATAGCCCAGATCGCGCGCAACGGCGGCGCCAATGACGGCGTCAAACAGGTCGTCAAACGGTTCGCCGCTGGCAAACTCCAGGGTCCGCCCGCCGCCATACTCATAGTGCTCAAACAGGCCCGGTGTAGAGCCGATCACCCGGTGACCGCGATGGGAATCCCCGAGGCTGATCGGCACGGTCCAGGCGACGCCCGGCGCGCCCGCTACCGCCTCATAGCTCTCCCAGGTGATGTTGTTGGTCGCATCGCCAATGTGAAACACTGAATAGAGCAAAAGGTTCACGGGGCTGGAGCGCGCCCCGACGATCAGGTCAACGCCGGAGATCGTGTTCTCAAAGCTTTCGCGAGCGCCATGGCGTACTTTCTCGACGCCCAGAAACAGCATCACCGAAATGGCGACGGTCAGGACCGTCAGGATGGCGGTGGCGCGTCGATTGCCGATGGATCGCAGGGCGAGATTGAGAATGGGAAGGCGCGCCATCAGACCGTCTCCTTCACGCTGGCGGTGTTGATGGTCTGCAGATCCAGCGCACGATCAAACTGGTCGGCCAGACCGCCATCATGGCTGACAAACAGGAGCGCGGCGCCGGAGGCCGTGCATTCTTCCTTCAACAGCGTGATGAAGGCGTCCCGGCTGTCCGCATCAAGCGCCGAAGTGGGTTCGTCAGCCAGAATCAGACCCGGCTTGCCGATCAGGGCGCGTGCGGCGGCGACCCGTTGCTGCTGGCCGACACTGAGATTGGACGCGCGTTGGGACCAGACATCCCTGGCGTCGAGGCCCAGGCGTTCCAGAAGCCGCCGGGCTTCATCCTGCTCACCGCCCGCCGCTTGCGCCTGCCGGGCGCGTTCGGCCGAGAACCGGCAGGGCAACATGACGTTTTCGCCGACAGGCAGATAAGGCAGCAGGTTGAACATCTGGAAGATCACGCCCAGATGCGCCGCCCGGAACGCGTCGCGCTTTGACGCGGACAGGGTCTGCATGGGCTGACCCAGGATTTCGAGATCACCCGAGCGCGGCTCCAGAATGCCCGAGATCAGGCCCAGAAGCGTTGACTTGCCCGATCCGCTGGGCCCGCGCAGGAAGATTCGCTCACCCGCTTCAACGCGCAGGGTGTCGATCGCGATGACGTCAGGCTGACGTCGCGTATAGGCGAAATGCAGATCAGAAAGGGCGAGGGCGGGGGGCGCAGTCGTGATGCTCATACGCTATTGTGTAACGTCGACGCTGCGCCCCGCCAAGTGAAGAACCCGATAGAATGTTTCGGTCCCGCCGAGTGGAGTAAACCGCTATCGGGTTGTACCGTCAGGCTCTGACTAGCTGTCAGGATCCTGCGGCGCTTCGCTGGTGCTCGGGGTCTGGATATCGGTCACCGTCACGCGCCCGTACCGGCCTTCGCGGATGAAGCGCAGCTGACGCAGCTGGATCTGACGGATCAGCTCACGGCTTTGCGGCGGCAGCGGATCGCAAGCGCCATTGAACCGGAAATTGCCATCTGAATCCGTGGTGCGGACATTGAAGGACGCCCCGGCTGCGCCACAGTTCCGGCCATTGGTCAGATCGGCGATTTCAGAGGCGTAGGTGATGGTCTGCACCTCATTGGTCGCCCGGCGCACAATCGCTTCCACATCGCTTTGAGCGAGCGTGAGCAGGTGAGCGTGCAGGTCTGCAGGCCAGGACGCGAAAGCGTTCTGGTGATGGGTGTACAGCGCTGAGACGCGCAGGGCGCCGACATGGTCTTCCACGCCGCGCAGCGAGTTCACATATTCCCGCCCGATGCGGTCCAGCTGGTGCCAGACGCGATTGCCGGAGAAGGCCTGGCTGGTGATCGACGGTCCGCCGATGGCGCCCAGATGGAAGCCGTAAATGACCCGCGGATCGTCCCAGGTCTCCACAACGAAAGCCTGGATGTCATTGAGGCTGACTTCGGTGTTGTTGAGGGTGGCGACAGGGCGGTCAAACAGGGTCGAACCCCGGCTCCAGGGCGGGTTTACCCGCGGTTCGGGGTAAGCCTTGATCACTTCGTCGATCAGGATGACGTTGTGAAGGTTCAGCCAGAAGGCCAGCTGTTCATTGCCATTGAGGCGCGAGATCGGCAGGGAATCGGCCAGGGCGATGAGCTCTTCGCGGTATTCGCTGATCGCTTGCGCCCGGTCATCCTCGATCAGGTGATAGATGACCCGGTTGCCCTCATTGCGATACGGGCTGTTGGAGCCTGCGCGCAGACGCGTACCCGTGCGAATGGGCGCCTGACCGCTGGCGGGCCGGCGGTCAGACATGCCGACATCAAAGACGATGTCAGAGAGCAGGCTCGACCAGACGCCATAATCGATCGTCATCTCGGAATCGGCGTTATAGTCCGCGTATGCCGAGAAGCTGTCCGGATACTGGTGCGCGTCGCTGGCAGGCTGCGCAGCAAGCGCTGCAGCAAGCGCCGCCGCGGTAAAAGATAGCATCATGATTCAGGCCCCCAAACAGCCATGGCTTTTGCGCCATATATTTGTCCTGGAGCCTGTCAGATCAAGTTACCGCTGTTTAAGGTTGCCCTAGGCGGCGTCAGACGCCTTGTCCCGGGCAGCCTCAAGCGCGGCCAGATACCGTTCCGCTTCCAGCGCCGCCATGCAGCCCATGCCGGCCGCCGTGATGGCCTGACGATACTTGTCGTCGGTCACATCGCCCGCCGCGAAAACGCCGGGAATGGAGGTGGAGGTGGAATCCGGCGCCGTCACCAGATAGCCGCCTTCCTTGGTCTCCAGCTGGCCGGTGAATAGTTCGGTCGCCGGGGCGTGGCCAATGGCGATGAACACGCCGTCCGCAGCCCGCTCTGTGACTTCGCCGGTCTTGATGTTCTTGAGTTTCACGCCGGTGACGGCCTTGACCGGCTTGTCCTCGCCGGTGACCTCTTCAAGCACGCTGTCCCACACCACTTCCACCTTGGGGTGGTTGAACAGGCGGTCTTGCATGATCTTTTCAGCGCGCAGGGAATCGCGGCGGTGCACCAGCGTCACCTTGGAGGCGAAATTGGTCAGGAACAGCGCTTCCTCGACGGCGGTATTGCCGCCGCCGACCACCACGACTTCGCGATTGCGATAGAAGAAGCCGTCACAGGTGGCGCAAGCGGAGACGCCATAGCCCTGGAATTCCTGCTCGGTTTCAAGGCCCAGCCATTTGGCGCTGGCGCCCGTGGCGATAACCACGGCGTCGGCGGTGTAGATGTTGCCGCTATCGCCCTTGAGGGTGAAGGGGCGCGCGCTGAGGTCCGCCTCGACAATCAGGTCATCGGCGAAAGCCGTACCCATGTTTTCGGCCTGCGCCTTCATTTGCTCCATCAGCCACGGCCCCTGAATGGGGTCGGCGAAGCCGGGATAGTTCTCGACATCAGTGGTGATGGTCAGCTGACCGCCCGGCTGCATGCCCGAGATCAGGAGCGGTTCCAGCATGGCGCGCGCGGCATAGATCGCGGCGGTGTAACCGGCGGCGCCGGATCCGATGATGACAAGCTTGGCGTGGCGGGTGTCGGCCATGGCCGGCTCCTTCGTCTGTGATGGCCGCGCAGAATGCCCTGAGTCGGACGGCGCGCAGGCGGGCGTTTGAGTTGCCCCTGATGTCGCCTTCCTAGGCGAGGATTTCAAGCACGGCTTGCGCCGCCCTGTCGGTTTCGTGAAGCGGCTCGTAGTCCCAGCTCTCAAGACGCCCCAGATAGGGGCGCACGGCGCCGGCGCCCTCAAGTCCCGCATAAAGATGACGGAATTTGCCCGGATCGCCTTCGACGCCCAGCCGGTAGACCGGCGCGCCGGTGGCGGCGGCCTCACACAGCATGTTGGTGGAATCCTCGGTGACGCAGATCCAGTCCGCCGCCGACAGGAAAGCGAAATAGGGGTTGGGGCCGTCGCCTTCATGGAACCAGACCCGCTCGGCCTGGCCATAGCGCTCGCGTAGCGCTGCGGTCAGCGCGTCAGGCGTGCGGCGGGAGACGGTGATCATCAGCGAGCCCGCCTGGCGGCGGATGGAGTCCACCTCCTGTAGCAGGTGCGCGCAGGCGGCGTCGGTGAAGCGATGGTGCTTGCTGTCACCGCCGATCAGAACCGCTGCTTGCGGTCCGGGCAGGGCTTCGAGCCGTTCGGCAAAGGCGCTGGCGCCCTCATTCAGGCGCTGCGGCGTGATGCGGTTGGGCGAGCCCAGAATGTTGAGCACTTTGGGACCGCTCATCCGGTCATGGCGCGGGGCGATGATCAGATCAAAGAGGTCTGTATGGCTGCGCGGCTTTTGCACATAGACAAAGCGGGTGCGTCGCCAATGCTTGCGGTGTAACGCCGCCGCGCGCACCGCCGCCCGGCCGCAGCCGATCCACAGATCGGGTTCGATCATGCCGGCATCGGGAAGCTCGCCCGTGCGCGGCATATGGATGGGCAGGGTCTGCAGCGGGGTCAGTCGCCCCACAGCCTCGGCGAGGCCAAGCGCCTGATTTTCAATGCCCCGACGCCCGTCGGTCACCACGATGCAAGAGCGAGTTTCCATGCCTGTCATCGTGATCGGAATGCCTTCAGCGTCAAGCGCGAAGGGCGGTTCGAACGATTGTGTGTTGACGTTTGTCGGAATCGTGCGACACTTGTAACGCAATCAAGGGAGGTATCACATGGCGACCGAACCCAATCCCAGTGAACTGGAAGTGCTCAAGACGCTCTGGTCCTCAAACCGGCTCAGTGCGCGTGAAATCCATGACCGGATCGGCGAAGCCCAGGGCTGGTCCTATTCTACGACCCGTACGGTCATTCAGCGCATGGTCGACAAGGGGCTCCTTACCAAGGACAGCGTTCATGGCCTTGCCGTGTTCGCCGCTGTGGATCGCAAGGTCGACCTGATCTCGCGCCTGGTGCGCAGCTTTACGGCCCGGGTGCTGGAAACCGATCCGAGCGCTCTGCCAGCATCAGCATTTGCAGGCAGCCGCCTGCTGGATGACGCCGAACGCGCCGAGCTCGACGCCCTGCTGAAAGCCGGGGCCGGCGGTGCGTCTGACAAAGATAAAGCTGAGGAGGCCGGACAATGACCCTTATCGATCTGATCTGGACGAGTGCGGCGTGTATTCCCGCCGCCTTGTCCGCCTGGCTCGCAGCCCGTGCGCTGGAGCCGCATTTGTCCCCGCGTCTGGGCGTGCGCCTGTGGCAGGCCGCCCGGTTCGCCGCCTTTGCTCCGGTCCTTCTGGTGCTGGGAGCAGGCTTTCTGCCTCATCTCGAGGTCGCCGAGCCAGCTACGACGGTCACGATCGGGTCTGGTGCGGCAGGAACCGTGCCCGTTCCCGTCGCCGCGCCTCTGCTCCAGCCGGTTCTCGAGTTTGCGGAGCTGAGCAAGGCTTCCATTCCGGCCGGGCTCTTGTCGTTGATCGCAGCGCTTTATCTGGCGGGGCTCGTTGTCATGGCCGCCCGGGGCCTGTTCCAGCGCAGCCAGATCCGCACTCTGATGCGGGCCTCGGTTACCGAAAATGGACGCTTGTCAGAACTCGCCCAGCGTTGGCGCACACGCCTCGGCTTGCCGCAGGCCTGTGCCCCGGTTCGGGTGGTGGATGCGGTGATCTCGCCCTTCGTGGTGGGCTTCAGGCCGGTGATCCTGGCGCCGGATACGCTGGGAATGCGCGATGACGCCGAAGCCGCGATTGCCCACGAGTTGATGCATATCAAGCGCGGCGATGAACGCGACCGGCTCATCGGTGAAGCGCTGACCGCCCTGATGTGGTTCAACCCGGTCTATCGCGCCATAGAGCGTCGCCTGGCCGCCGCGCGGGAGCTGGCGTGTGATGCGGATGTGCTGGACGCCATGGGCCCCGAGCATCGCTATCACTATGCCGAGGCGATTGCAGGTCTCGCGCCCATGCCGGCTGTTGCGACGGGCTTTCTGACCGACCTTGACCGCCTGCGTCGTCGCCGCGTTCAGGCAGCCCTCACCCATACCGGCCAGAAGCCGCGCGCTTATCTGGCTCTGATTGCGGGCGCTGCGATCGTGCTGGCGGGCGCTCCGTCTGCGGCGCTGGCGATGGTGCTGAGCGGGCAGGACACCGTGCAGATCACGCAAGGTCGTGTCCTGACAGAGGCGGTCGGTGAGCAAGTGCTGGCGGCGCAGGACGCGGCCCGGGCCGGCGATCATCAGCGGGTGCTGGCGATCCTGGACGGCATTTCACCGACCTCACCCTATGAGCAATTTGTCATCGCGCAGCTCAGGGCGCGGGCATTGTTCGAGCTTGATGACATGTCCGGCTCTATCGAGGCGTTCGAGGCGGCGCTCGCCAGCGGCGGGGCCAATGAGGAAGAGCGCTACAGCGTCGAAACGGCGATTTTCCAGCTCAACCTTGTTCTGGAAAACTATGACGCTATGCGTCGTTCGTTGGATCGTTTGCTTCAGTATGATTTCCCGATGTCAGGCCATTTGAGCAAGACAGTCGCGCAAGCCTATCTGCAGATGGAAGATTACGAGGCTGCACTGCCATACGCCGAATACACGAGGCGGGTTCAGGATGGCGAAGAGCAGGCCACGCTACTGCTTCTGGAATATCTCTATCAGGAGACCGGTCGCGAAGACGACGCCCGCGCCATGCGTGAAATCCGCGAGGCCTTGTTTCCCGAGAACTGATCGTTCCCAAGTCTCGGATAAACTTACGGCCGGCGCATCGCGCCGGCCGTCTTGTCGTTCAGAGCCTTGAGCCCGAGCCTATTTCCACTCGACCTTGAGGATTTCGTAGCTTTTGACGCCGCCGGGTGCGTTCACCTCGACCACATCGCCTTCTTCCTTGTTGATCATCGCGCGAGCGATGGGGGAAGAGAGCGAGATCTTGCCCGATTTCACATCGGCCTCGTCATCGCCGACGATCTTGTAGGTGCTTTCCTGATCGGTGTCCTCGTCGACCACGGTGACCGTGGCGCCGAACTTCACCTGACTGCCCGACATCTTGGAGACGTCGATCACCTGGGCGCGTGCAATCTTGTCCTCAAGCTCCTGCACGCGGCCTTCGATCCAGCCCTGCCGCTCTTTCGCAGCATGATACTCGGCGTTCTCGGACAGGTCGCCATGTTCGCGCGCTTCTGAAATCGCGGCGATCACGGCGGGCCGTTCCACGCTCTTGAGGTGCCTGAGTTCTTCGTCGAGCGCTTTATGGCCCTCGGCGGTCATCGGAATTTTTTGCATGAATGTCCGGTCTCGTGAACAGTGCTCTGACGTACTGACAACTACTCTCAGCCGCCAGATGGCCCATTACGATAAGATTGCAACGAGCGCGGTTCAAGCTGGCCTGCATCAATCGCCGCAATTGACTTCACTGCGGCGCGCGATGCGGAGGCCGTCGTATAGCACGGAACCTTCATTTCCAGAGCCGTACGGCGGATGGAATAGCTGTCGATCATCGAGCGCTGGCCCTCGGTGGTGTTGAACACCAGCTGGACTTCGCCGTTCTTGATCGCATCCACGATATGCGGGCGACCTTCGAAGACCTTGTTGATGCGCTGAACCGCAACGCCAGACTCTTCAAGCGTCTTGGCTGTGCCGGTGGTGGCGAGGATCTTGAAGCCCAGAGACGTCAGGCGGTGACAGGATTCAATCATCATCGCCTTGTCGGATTCCTTGAGCGAAATGAACACCGTGCCTGATTTCGGCAGGTTCACGCCCGCGCCCAGTTCGGCCTTGGCGAAAGCCGCTTCAAAGCGCTCGTCAATGCCCATCACCTCGCCGGTGGAGCGCATTTCCGGGCCGAGAATCGGGTCAACGCCCGGGAAACGCGAGAAGGGCATCACCGCTTCCTTCACCGCGATATGGCGGGTCGGCATGGACGGGGTGTCAAACTCGGTCAGCTTGGCGCCGGCCATCACCTTGGCGGCGATCTTGGCGACCGGGGCGCCGATGGTCTTGGCCACGAAGGGCACGGTCCGGCTGGCGCGCGGATTGACCTCGATCAGATACACCACGCCGTCCTTGACCGCGTATTGCACATTCATCAGGCCCTTGACGTTGATCGCCTTGGCGAGCGCCTTGGTCTGGCGGCGCAGCTCGCTGACGGTCTGATCGGACAAAGAGTGCGGCGGCAGGGAGCAGGCGCTGTCGCCCGAGTGCACGCCGGCTTCCTCGATGTGCTCCATGATGCCGGAGATCCAGACATTCTCGCCATCACAGACCGCGTCCACATCCACTTCGGACGCGTCAGACAGATAGCGGTCCAGCAGCAGCGGCGCCTTGCCAGACACGTGGACGGCTTCGCGGATATAGCGGCTGAAGCTCTCGATATCGCGCACGATCTCCATGCCGCGACCGCCCAGAACGTGAGAGGGACGCAGCACCAGCGGGAAGCCGAGCTCTTCGGCCATCTCTCGCGCTTCCGCCTCGTTATGGGCGATGGCGTTCGGGGGCTGTTTCAGCTTCAGATCATCCAGCAGCGCCTTGAAGCGCTCGCGGTCTTCGGCAAGGTCGATGGCGTCCGGCGCGGTGCCGAGGATCGGCACGCCCGCCGCCTCCAGCTCCGGCGCCAGCTTCAGCGGGGTCTGGCCGCCATACTGCACCACCACGCCCAGAAGCTCGCCCGACTGCATCTCGGTCTCGATCAGCTCAAGCACGTCTTCGGCCGTCAGCGGTTCGAAATAGAGCCGGTCCGCGGTGTCATAGTCGGTAGAGACGGTTTCGGGGTTGCAGTTCACCATGATGGATTCAATGCCCATCTCGGCGAAGGCGTAGGCCGCGTGACAGCAGCAATAGTCAAACTCGATGCCCTGGCCGATCCGGTTCGGGCCGCCGCCCAGTATGATCGCCTTCTTGCGCCCGGTGGGCTGGCTCTCGCACTCCCCGCCACGCTCATAGGAGGAGTACATGTAGGGGGTGGGGGCGGAGAATTCGGCCGCGCAGGTATCCACGCGTTTGTAGACCGGACGCACGCCGTATTGCTTGCGCAGGGCCTTCACGCCGGCTTCTTCGATCTTGGCGAGCGTGGCGAGGCGTTTGTCGGAGAAGCCCATGGATTTGAGCTTCAGCAGTTCGTCGCCATTTTCGGGCAGACCCAGCATGCGCACCTGGTCCTCGGCGTGCACGATGACTTCGATCTGACGCAGGAACCAGGGCTCGTATGAACAGGCGGCGTGGATCTGCTCGACGCTCAGCCCTTCCCGCAGCGCCTGGGCGATCACCAGCAAGCGATCCGGCGTGGGACGGGACAGGGCGGCCAGCACGGCCTGATGACGGGCGGATTCGTCTTCGGCCTGGTCAAGGCCGTCAATCGCGATCTCGTCAAAGCCGGACAGGCCGGTTTCAAGGCTGCGCAGGGCTTTCTGCACGCTTTCAGAGAAGCTGCGGCCCATGGCCATGGCTTCACCGACAGATTTCATCGAGGTGGTCAGGGTCGCCTGGGCGCCCGGATATTTCTCGAAGGCAAACCGCGGGATCTTGGTGACCACATAGTCGATGGTCGGCTCAAAGCTCGCCGGGGTCGCGCCGCCGGTGATGTCATTGTCGATCTCATCAAGCGTGTAGCCCACGGCCAGCTTGGCGGCGACCTTGGCGATCGGGAAGCCGGTGGCCTTGGACGCCAGCGCCGAGGAACGCGACACGCGCGGGTTCATCTCGATGACGACCATGCGGCCGTCAGCCGGGTTCACGGCGAACTGCACGTTCGAACCGCCGGTCTCCACGCCGATCTCGCGCAGCACGGCGATCGAGGCCGAGCGCATGCGCTGGTATTCCTTGTCGGTCAGGGTCAGGGCGGGGGCGACGGTGATGGAGTCGCCCGTGTGCACGCCCATCGGGTCAATGTTTTCGATCGAGCAGATGATGATGCAGTTGTCCGCTTTGTCGCGAACCACTTCCATCTCGTACTCTTTCCAGCCCAGAACGCTTTCCTCGATCAGCACTTCGGTGACCGGCGAGTTGTAAAGGCCAGAGGTGACGATCTCGCGGAACTCTTCAACGTTATAGGCGATGCCGCCGCCCGTGCCGCCCATGGTGAAGGAGGGGCGGATCACAGCCGGCAGGCCCAGCTCCTCGAGCACCACTTCGGCTTCGGCCATGGTGTGCACGGTGCGCGATTTGGGGCTTTCAAGGCCGATGGAATCCATGGCGTTACGGAAGCGTTCGCGGTTCTCCGCCTTGTCGATAACGTCCGCTTTCGCGCCGATCATCTCCACATTGAACAGGTCCAGCACGCCGCGCTTGTCGAGCTCGAGCGCACAATTGAGCGCGGTCTGGCCGCCCATGGTGGGCAGAAGCGCGTCGGGGCGTTCCTTCTCGATCACCTTGGCGACCATTTCAGGCGTGATCGGCTCGACATAGGTGGCGTCGGCGAGATCGGGGTCCGTCATGATCGTGGCGGGGTTCGAGTTCACCAGGATGACCCGGTAGCCTTCTTCTTTCAGCGCCTTCACTGCCTGAACGCCGGAATAGTCAAACTCGCAGGCCTGACCGATCACGATAGGTCCAGCACCGATGATCAGGATGGACTGGATGTCTGTGCGTTTGGGCATGGCCGGCCTCTTCGAGTTTTGCACGCGCGCGCGAAAACGCAGCCTCGGACGTGCCCTTTGCGGGCGGAGGCGGCGTGCGGCGCTGATGATGTACGCTGAAACCCGTGCTTAGACCGGAATCGACCGCTTGGCGAGACCTGAATGCGGTCTTGCTCACACATAGGGTGAACAGACGCACAAATGAGGGTTGGCGGGGAAAAGGGGTTTGAAAATTCCCCGTTTTGGGGAATGTTAACGGACATTCTTGAGGGGGAATCATGAAAACACTTATCGTCAGCCTCGCAGCAGGGCTGTTTTCCGTGTGCGTTGGCGCTTCCGCTCTGGCGCAGGATGTGACGCACTTCGCGCAACTTCCTGAGATGTCCAATCCCAACCTGTCCCCTGAAGGGCGCTGGATGTCCGCCGAGTGCACCGTTCGCACCCAGGCCTCGATCTGCATCTTTGATCTTGAAGCCAACGCTATGGCTCACGCGATACCTGTGCCTGAAGGGTCCTGGCTCAGCGGGGTGTATTTCGCCTCCGAGGACTATCTGGTCATCAATGTGTCGATCTATGAGACACTGACGACAGCCAGCGGCCTGCGTGATCTGAAAATGTCGCGCGCCATCTCTGTGAACATGCATTCGGGCGAGGCGACCTTGCTGATGCGCGATGGTCGTGGCGGTCTGAACCCGACCGGGCTGGCGTCACGCAATCTGTCCGACCCTGAAACAATCCTGATCGAGACGACCTTCCTGTTTGAAGGTCAGGAACAGACCGGCAGCCGCCTGAGCCGCGGCGAAGGGTTTCACAGTGGCTTGTTCCGGGTGAATCTGGAGACGGGCCGGGCGCGCCGGGTTGATCAGTCTGATGTGTTTGAGCGGGTTATCGATGCTCAGGGCGAAACGGTCGCGAATGTCTATTTCGACTCCGTCACGCACGAGTTTGAAATTCGAGAGGCCGGCCGCAACGGCGCTGTGATCTATCAGGGCGAACACGTCAGTGATGCGCCCAGCATTCTGGGCTTCATGGATGAGTCCGGCTTCCTGATCTACTTCCCCGCAGAGAGCCGCGGCTATTATCGACTGGACCGCAATACCGGTGAGCTGAGCGATATTGAGGGCTTGACGATGAATGTGGTTCGCGCGCCGATCTTTGACTGGAGCCGCACTCTGATCGGTTTCCGGGGCGAGCGGGACGGTCGCGAAGTGCAGGTTCTGCTGGATGAGGGCTTTCACAACGATATCTCATCCTTGTCCCGGGCTCTGGGCGAAGACGTCCTTCTGGAAGACTTCAGCATGGACAGGGACCGGCTGTTGCTGAGAACGCAGGCGGCTGGCGTGCCCGATAGCTATTATCTGTACGTCCGGTCTGAAGGCAGTGTCTCTCCAATAGGCGACAGCTATCCGAGCCTGGTCGGGGTGACATTGCCCGAACGGCGCTATGTTGATTATCAGGCGTCTGACGGGCTGGAAATTGAAGGCGTGCTGACCACGCCGGTTGGCTGGACCGAGGAAGACGGCCCTCTGCCGCTGATCGTCATGCCGCATGGCGGCCCGGCCGCGCGCGATTATGTGGCCTTTGACTGGTGGGCGCAGGCCTATGCCGCTCAGGGCTATATGGTGCTGCAGCCCAATTTCCGCGGATCGACGGGCTATGGGCTGGAGTTCAAGCAAGCCGGTTATGGCGAGTTCGGCGATCTGATGATTCAGGATAGCCTGGATGGCGCGCAGTCCCTGATTGATGCCGGCTGGGCGCGTGATGGCGGCTTCTGTGTCGCAGGCGGCTCATATGGCGGATACGCCGCTCTGCGCGCGGCGGTCATGGCGCCCGATCAGGTGGCGTGCGTGGTCGCCTTCGCACCGGTTACCCACCCTTCAAGCGAACTTGGGCAGGCGCGCCAGTATGGCGACTTCCTGGCCTATGACTTCTGGGGACAATATATGGGTGATCTGCTGTTCAGCCGGGAGGATGCCGAGCGCGTGTCCATTCTGAACAATGCGCGCTCTCTGACCATGCCGGTCCTGTTGATGCACGGCACAGAAGATAGCGTGGTGCCCATAGAGGCGTCAGACTCGCTCAACCGGGCCATGCGCGGGCAGGATAATCTCGATTATGTGCAGCTGGAGGAGGAAACCCATTTCCTGGTCCTCGCCAGTTCTCGCCATACGCTTCTGACCCGATCTCTGGCTCTGTTCGAGCAGACGCTGCGTTGATCCCCAGCCGGTGCAAGGCGCTGAGAAGCGCCTTGCACCCCGGTCGCCACCGGCGCTATGGAGATAAAGTCAGACTTTATCGCGAGACGGCGAGGCGACCATGTCCGAGGCTTCCAGTTCTGTTCAGTCACCGGCTGTAAAAGGTTCGGGGCTCGCAACCTTCCTTGCCTGGGTGTGTCTGGGCGGGGCGGCGATCGCTCCGCTGTTTCAGACCGTGAGCTGGCTCCTCTTTCCGGACTTCATCAAGAGCGTGATCATCAGCGCCAGTGGTTCTCAGGACCTGTCCTGGCTGGAATTGCCCATTCGTCTGGGCGGCATGGCGATCTGCATGCCTGTGGCGCTGGTCACCAGCTATGGCCTTCTGAATTTGCGCAGCTTTTTCCGGCACACCTCCGATGGCCACACCTTTTCACGTCGTGCGCTCTCGGGCTTCAAGGTGTTCGCCTGGTCCGTCACGGCGCTGGCGATCCTGGCGCCGGTGCAGGGGGCGGCGCTGAGCGCCTTCCTGTCCTGGTGTGCGCCGGGCGAGGGCGGTCAGTTGCAGCTGGAACTGGGGTCGGATGATCTGACCACATTGTTCGTGGCGCTTGTGTTTGTCAGTGTGGCGCATCTTCTTGAACGCGCCTGCGCTCAGCAGGACGAGCTGGACACCTTTATATGAGCGCACGCATCGAGGTGCGCCTGGACGTGATGCTGACCAGAAGACGCATGACGTCCAAGGCGTTGGCCGAACGGATCGGGGTCTCCGAGGTCGCGCTCTCCCAGATCAAGACCGGCAAGATCAAGGGTATGCGCTTCTCCACGCTGCTGGCCCTGTGTGAGGTGCTCGACTGCGAGCCCGGGGATTTGCTGGTTCTGGTGCGGGACGCGGACTAGCGCGACAGCGCCGCGCGTTCGCGCTCAAGATTGGCGCGGGCCTGCGCCTCGAAACGCTGTCGATAGGGCTCGGTGTGAAAGAGCGCGGAGCGGTCGAGCTGGGCGTTCACAAAAGTCAGCCGTCCCTTGCGGAACGCGCCTCCGGGCGCCCAGACATACTCTTGCCGGACCTGTCTGACATAGCGGTCATACGGTTCAGCGGGGGCGCCCAGAATGGCGCAATCCATATCCAGAAACAATGCATCGTCGTCATCCTGGCCGCCGCTGGCATGATCAGCGGTCGCAAGGATCAGCGTCTGCACCCGCCGGGCAAGGTGAGCATCAGCCCCCATGTCGACGAGCGCGCTCTGCGCCCAGTCCGCGCTACGAACCTCATTGTCCTTGCGCCAGCTCTTGTAGATCGCGTCGTGAAACCAGGCGGCATAGGTCAGACGCGGCAGATCACGGATCAGTTCGGCATGCGCCTCGATTTCCTGAAACAGAAACGTCAGGTGGCCCAGGCCGTGATAGCGCCTCAGCCATCCGGCATGATTGGCGATCACGGTTTTGCCGGTCTTGAGCTGACGGTCCTCCAGTCCGAAGCGCACCAGATCCGCGCGCCAGAGAGTCAGGGCGTAGTCCCGGTTCACGGTCTAGCTATACGCAAAGAAGCGGGCGAGGCGGGCCGAGGCGGCTTGCGGATTGCGTGCGCCTTCAAGCTGAGCCAGCAAGGCTGGAGACAAGGCGCTTTCATCCAGCGCGTAGGCCGAGCTGGTTCGGGCGCCGATCACATTGGCGGACCCTGATTGCTGGGCGGTGACGCCGCGCTGGGCGTCATTCTCGTCCGCCTGCTCGGCGGTTTCCCCGGTCGCGCCACCGGCAGCGGCGTCGGTGTCGGTCAGATTGGCGCTGCCGCCCTTCACGCTGGTTGCGCCATTGGCGGGCGCATCCTCGGTGTTGGCGTCACCATTGGGATTGGTTTGCGCGTAATTCTGCTGGTCCAGAAGCGCGGCGAAAAGCTGCGCGGACAGGCTTTCATTGAGCTTGCCGGCGCGCTCTTTCAACGAGGGTGCTGGCGTTGCCGCGGCTTCTTCGGTCTTGCGGGCGTCTTCTGCGGACTTGGTGGGATTGGGCAGGGACATCTCGCCCAGGGCGGCGCCCTTGGCATGTTTACTGTCCCATGGCGTCCATGACGGGCCGGTGATTGCGCTGGCGCTCATCAGTGTCTCCCGATATGCGGGCTGCCGCTTGGTGGCAGGCCTTGCCTATCAAAATGTGCTGAGCGGCAGATTCTTCCGCCTGTGCCGCCCTCTCCGTGAGGGGGCTGAACGCTTTTGCGTCCGCGTGTCCTGTCTTATCAGACGGGTCGTTATCGAGCCCCTGCGCCTCTCACCAGTGTGCAAGCGCCAGGGGATCAAGTGTGTGAAATGCAACCGTCGTGCCGGTCTGCGTCTAGCGCAGCGACAGGTCGCGCCAGAGCTGGGGCTGGATCTCTGCTGACGTGCGTGTGCGGTCCGACACCAGCCAGTAGGCGCGTTCATGCAGGAGCGGGATGTTTGGCATGGCGTCCAGGAACACCGCTTCGGCGCGTCTGAAATGCTCGGCGCGGGTCTGGGCCTCCATCACGGCATAGGCGTCCGCCATGATGGCGTCGTACTGCTCGCGTTCCGGGCCGGTCCAGTTGGTGTTATCGGCGAAGCCGTTGCGGCTGAAGGGCTGGAGCATGAAGTCAGGATCGGTCTTCAGGCCGCGATCAAACCGGGCGAGGGCGATATCAAACTCGCCCGCATCCACGGCCTGATACAGATCAAGCGGATAACTCGCCAAGAGCTCGCCCTGGACCCCGATGCGGGCCCAGTCATCCAGAATGGCGATGGCCAGCCGGTCCCGATCGCCCGCGCTGGCGCGCAGGGTCAGACGCAGGGGCGTTTCTGCGGAAAAACCGGCTTCGGACAAAAGCGCGCGGGCAGCCTCGACATCATGCTGCGGTTCAATCCGCGCTTCGCCCCGACGCGGGATCACCCGGTCTGAGGTTTGCGCCTCACCATTAAAGAAATGCGTGTTCAGAAAATCCCGGTCGAGCGCGAGGCTGAGTGCGCGGCGCACACGGGCGTCACTGAGAGGGGGCTGGGCGCAGTTGATCTTGAGATAGGTCAGGATCGGCGCGGGGTAGGCGTGCAGCTGATCGCCCACGGTGTCGCGCAGAAAGCCGATCTGGTCGGTGGGCGGACGCTCGGCGAGATCATAATCGCCGGCCCGGAAGCGGCGCGCACGCGTGGCCGGGGTGTCGACCACATCCACCGCAATCTCTTCAATGCTGACGCTGCCGGCTGCGGGGAAGTTGGGGTTCTTGCGAAGCTGCAGCGACATGGCTTCATGGGCGGCGAGCACATAGGGTCCGGCGGAGACCCAGTGTTCGGGCCGGGTCCAGTCCTCGGGATGGGCTTCGACCGCATGCCGGGGCAGGGGATAGAATTCCCGCATCAGGACGGGGAAATTGCCCACCGGACGGTCCAGCTCGAACACCACAGTGCGCGCATCGGGCGCTGACACGGCGATGCTCTCGGGATCACGTTCGCCCGCGAGCGCTTCCCGCGCGCCAATGACGGCGAAGAAGTCGCCCAGATCGGCAAAGCCTGTCGTGGGGTCCACGGCGCGTTGCGCGGTCCAGACCACGTCATCGGCGGTCAGAGGCGCGCCATCAGACCAGACGAGGTCCGGGCGCAGGGTGAACCTCCAGGTGCGCGCGTCTTCGCTTCGCCAGGTCAGGGCGAGGCCGGGCGCCAGCCCGCCCGAGGGGGCGTACTCGGTCAGCGGGGCGTGAAGCTGTTTGTATAAAAGAGCCGCGGACGCGAACTGGCCGCGTAACGGGTCCAGGCTGTCAGGTTCGGTCTCGATGGCGACGCGCAGAAAGCCCTCAGGCGCACCTGAGCGATCCGAACAGCCGGCTGCTGCGAACGCTGCTGCGCCCGCGATGCCGGACGCCAGCGTCTGGCGTCGGGTCAGACCAGCCATGCTCCCCTCCCGTATTGAACGACGGGAAGGGTAGCATTGCGTCTGTCTGCGCCGCTAGCGGCTTAGGCGCTTTTCAGAGCGCTCACAAAGCCTTCAAAGACCTTGAAGCTGTCTTGCGGGCCGGGGCTGGCTTCGGGGTGGTGCTGAACCGCCCAGACCGGCTTGTCGGTCAGCTTGAACCCGCAATTGGTGCCGTCAAACAGCGACACATGGGTTTCAACGGCGCCTTCGGGCAGGGAGTCGCGATCCACGGCGAAGCCATGGTTCATGGACACGATCTCCACCTGACCGGTCTCGATATTTTTCACCGGATGGTTCGCGCCATGGTGGCCCTGAACCATTTTTTCGGTCTTGCCGCCAAGCGCCAGCGCCAGCATCTGATGGCCCAGGCAAATGCCCAGCACCGGCACGCCGGCGTCGATCACGCCGCGAATGGTGTCGAGCGCATACTGGCCGGTCGCCGCCGGATCGCCCGGACCGTTTGAGACCAGCACGCCCGCCGGGTTGAGCTTGAGGACATCGTCCTTGCTGGCCTTGCCCGGCACGACCTGTACGCGGGCGCCTGCAGACACGAGGCGGCGCAGGATGTTCGCTTTCACGCCGTAATCGAGTACCACGACCAGCGGACCGTCTTCAGGGCCCTTGGCGAAGCCTTCGGACCAGGCCCAGTCGCCGTCTTTCCAGTCATTGGCGGCGTCGCAGGCGACAGCGCCCGCAAGCTCTGCGCCTTCCATGGACGGGGCGTCCTTGGCTTGGGCCTTGAGCGCTTCGATGTCGAGCTTGCCGTCACGGGCATGGGCGATGGTGGCCATCGGCATGCCGGTTTCGCGAATGCGGCGGGTGATGGCGCGGGTGTCGATGCCGGTGATCGCAATCACGCCGCGCGCGGCCAGCCATTCGTCAAAGCTGGTCTCGGCCCGCCAGCTGGCGGGCGGGGTGATGTCTTCGCGACTCACCATGCCGACGGCGGCCTTGCGCGCGATCAGGCTTGACGCCTCTTCGTCTTCAGCGTTCGCGCCCACATTGCCCACATGGGGGAAGGTGAAGCACACGATCTGCCCCGCATAGGAGGGATCGGCCAGGATTTCCTGGTGTCCGGTCATCGCGGTATTGAAGCAGAGCTCGGCGACGGCGGAGCCGGTTGCGCCAGCGCCTTTGCCGTAAAACACTGTTCCGTCAGAGAGAACCAGCGCGGCGGTGGCCCATTCAGGTTGTGCCCCCGACGAAGTTGATTGCATCGGCTCTTGATTCTTGATCGCTTCCGGCATAGGTGCTCGCCTCCTGACACGCGCGGGCCGCGAGCTGTGCTCCAGCGGCGGGCGGATAAACGCGCGGAAAGTAGGCGAGCAGCTGGTCGGGGTCAAGCAAAAGCCCGATCTGCATATGCTAGTAAAAACAATGGCTTGGCGCTTATCTGCAGCGCCGCCGCAAATAGGTGCTCTCATGTCGCTTCGCGACCGCATCCTCGAAGACCTTAAAGACGCCATGCGCGCCAAGGATGACACGCGCGTGTCCACGCTGCGCCTCATTCAGGCCGCCATCAAGGATCGTGACATTGCTGCGCGCGCGGAAGACCGCTGCGAAGGCTGCTGTGTGACCGAGATCCAGGCGATCTTGCAAAAGTTGCTCAAGCAGCGTGAAGAAAGCGCGGACACGTATGAAAAGGCGGGCCGTCTGGACCTGGCTGAACGTGAGCGCGCGGAAGCGGAGATCGTCCGCTCCTACCTGCCCGAGCCGATGAAGCCGGCCGAGATCGCTGAAGCTGCCAAATCGGTGGTGAGCGAGCTTGATGCTGGCGGCCTCAAGGATATGGGCCGCTGCATGGCGGCGCTGAAAGAGCGCTATACCGGCCGCATGGATTTCGCCAAGGCGGGCCAGGAAGTCAAAACTCTGCTGCAGGGTCAGGCCTAGGCTCCTAGCGCCCTGGCCTGCCTGAGCGTAAGCTGTCGGGCTGGAGGATGTTCAGCACGTGGCGATTCCTGACGGGTTCAAAGACGAGATCAAGGCGCGCATCCGCCCATCCGAGCTGATCGGGCGAACGGTGGCGCTCAAGCGTCAGGGCCGCGAATTCGTGGGCCTGTCCCCGTTCAAGAAAGAGCGTACGCCCTCGTTTTTCGTCAATGACGAGAAGGGCTTCTACCATTGCTTCGCCAGCCAGGAGCATGGCGACATCTTCTCCTGGCTTCAAAAGACCCAAGGTCTGAGCTTCATGGAAGCGATCGAGGCTCTGGCCCAGGAGGCCGGCCTTGAAGTTCCGCGCATGGAGCAGCGCGACCCCCAACAGGAAGAGCACCGTAAGACGCTGCTGGACTGGATCGGGTTGGCTCAGGACTATTTTGCGCGCGCCCTGTTTGCGCCTGAAGGCGAAGAGGCGCGAATCTATCTTGAGCGCCGCGGGCTCAGCCGCTCGGATATGGAACGGTTCGGACTGGGCTTTGCGCCGGACAATCGCCGCGGCCTGACCCGGTCTCTGATCCAGAAGGGCGCGACGGCGCAGGAGCTCTCTGACGCGGGCCTGTCGATCCTGCCTGAGGACGGCGGCGAGCCTTATGACCGGTTCCGTGGCCGGGTGATGTTCCCGATCAAGGATGCACGCGATCGTCTGGTGGCGTTTGGCGGCCGGGCGATGAGCAAGGACGTGCGGGCGAAATATCTCAACTCGCCCGAGACCGAGCTCTTTCACAAAGGCTCGCTGCTCTATCGCTATCCAGAAGCGCGCGCCTTCGCCCATGATCCCAAGGTCAAGGCCAAGGGGCTGATCGTGGCGGAAGGCTATATGGATGTGATCGCCTTCGCCCGCGCCGGACTGGGCCAGGCGGTTGCGCCACTGGGCACGGCGTTGACCGAGAACCAGCTGCGGCTTTTGTGGCGCGCCGGGCCTGAGCCAGTTGTCTGCCTCGATGGTGATACGGCGGGCACGCGCGCGGCGGCGCTGGCGGCGGAGCGGGCGCTCGAGCTGCTGGAACCGGGCCGGACGCTGCGTTTTGTGTTCCTGCCCGATGGGCAGGACCCGGATGATCTGCTGCGCGAACAGGGCGCGCAGGCGCTAAAAGACGCCATCGCTGACGCCCGCCCCTTGATTGATGTGCTGTGGCGGCGCGAGGTGGACATCGAGCCGCTGGATGATCCGGATCGCCGCGCGGGGTTTCGGAAGCGCATCAAGGCGCTTGTGGCCAAGATCAAGGACCCGGATATCAAGGCGGAATATCGCGCCGAATTTGATGTGCGCATCGAGACGCTGTTCGGACGGGCGCCACAGCAGGGGCTGCGCGCCGAAGGTCAGCGCGGCGGCTATGGCGGTCGTAGAGGCGGGCGCGGCTTCAACGCGCTTCAACCGCCTACGGCGGAACTCGTCGCGCAACGAAAACAGAAACCGCCGCCTGCAAGCGCTCGACAACTGCTGCTGGCGGTGATCGAATACCCTGAAATCGCTGAGGCTGAGGCTGAGACATTGCTGCAAATGTCTTTCGGAACGCTTGACAGCCTTAGGGACGCGATTCTAGACGCGTGTTTCTCTGGGGAGCCTCTACCTGTCGGCGGACTGCGCGATGCGTTGTCACGACGGGGGTTCGCCCCCCAACTGACACGTTTGGCTGTGGACAAAGCGCCCATGCGCGCCAGTCTTGGGGGTAGTGAGGCGGATGCTGACAGCCGGCTAGAGGCTTGGCGCAGGCTTTCGGCTTCTTATATGGAAAGAGTTGCGCAAGACGCTCAGGACCGACCACGACACGCCGATTTTTTTGAAGAGGGCGATTCCGACGCTCTCAAGAATTACCTCGTCGCCGAACGACGAGGCCGCCAGCGCTAGCGCGCCTCCACGCCGCCTCTATGTGCGCGCAGCAATGAAATCCTCCGGGAGCACGATCACCGAATGAGCAAAGCCGCCGCTGAAAACGCCGAAGCGACCTCTGAAAACCAGGACGGGCCGCTGCTCGACCTGACGGATCAGACCGTCAAAGCGATGATCAAGACCGCGAAAAAACGCGGTTACGTGACGCATGACGAGCTGAACAAGGTCCTTCCGAGCGAGGAATTCAGCTCCGAGCAGATCGAGGACATCCTCGCCCAGCTCTCCGAGATGGGGATCACGGTCGTGGATTCCGAAGAGGATATGGACAACGAGGCGTCCAACTCTGACGACGAGGATGATGACGAGGACGAAGAAAAGTCCACGTCCGTCGCCAAGAAAGCCAAGAGCGAAGTCGCCGCGGGCCAGAACACCACGTCTGCGCAGGACCGCACCGATGACCCGGTGCGTATGTATCTGCGCGAGATGGGCTCAGTCGAGCTTCTGTCGCGCGAGGGCGAGATCGCCATCGCCAAACGCATCGAGGCGGGCCGCAATGCGATGATCCGCGGGCTGTGCGAAAGCCCGCTGACCTTTGAAGCCATCATGGTCTGGCGTGACGAGCTGCAGGAAGGTCAGGTCCTTCTGCGCGACATCATCGATCTGGACGCCACCTATGGCGGCGTGCGCGAAGACGCCACCGCCACCTCTGACGATGACGAGGAAGAGGGCGAGGGCGACGAAGAGGCCAAGTCCGACACCGAAGCCAAGTCCGAGGACGGGGAGTCCGAGGGCGAGGACGGTGAAAAGGCCGAAGGCGAAGACGAAGACGATGATGATGACGGCGGCAACATGTCTCTCGCCGCCATGGAGGCCGAGCTGCGCGACGGGGTCATGGAAACCCTGGACGCCATCGCCACCGACTTTGACGTCTTCCGTCAGCTGCAGGACCGTCTGGTGTCCTCGCGCCTGTCCGGCAAGCATCTGAGCGACAAGGATCAGGCCGCGTACGACGAAGTGTTCGAGCGCATCGTGGCGAACCTGAACTCGCTGCACCTGAACAACGCCCGGATCGAGGCGCTGGTCGAACAGCTCGACGCCATCAACAAGAAGCTGATGGGCCTGGAAGGCAAGCTGTTGCGCATGGCCGAAGCCCATGGCGTGCCGCGCACCGACTTCCTCAAATCCTATCAGGGCCACGAGCTTGATCCAAACTGGCTCAAGGACATGGCCGGCAAGTCCAAGGCCTGGGGCCGGTTTGTCGAGCGTGAAGAGACCGAGGCCGGCGAGCTGCGCGAGCAAATCGCGACCCTGGCTCAGGAATCCGGCGTGCCGATCGACGATTACCGTCGCATCGTCGCCACCGTCCAGAAAGGCGCCCGCGAAGCCCGCGTCGCCAAGAAGGAAATGGTGGAGGCCAACCTGCGTCTGGTGATCTCCATCGCCAAGAAATACACCAATCGTGGCCTGCAATTCCTCGACCTCATTCAGGAAGGCAATATCGGCCTGATGAAGGCGGTCGATAAGTTCGAGTACCGCCGTGGCTACAAGTTCTCGACCTATGCCACCTGGTGGATCCGTCAGGCCATCACCCGCTCGATCGCCGACCAAGCGCGCACCATCCGTATTCCGGTGCACATGATCGAGACGATCAACAAGATCGTGCGCACCAGCCGTCAGATGCTTCACGAGATCGGCCGCGAGCCGACCCCGGAAGAGCTGGCGGAAAAGCTCTCCATGCCGCTTGAGAAAGTGCGCAAGGTGATGAAGATCGCCAAGGAGCCGATCTCCCTTGAGACCCCGATCGGGGACGAGGAAGACAGCCATCTGGGCGATTTCATCGAGGACAAGAACGCGGTTCTGCCCATCGATGCCGCGATCCACTCCAACCTGCGTGAAACCACCACGCTGGTCCTCGCCTCGCTCACCCCGCGTGAAGAGCGCGTGCTGCGCATGCGCTTCGGCATCGGCATGAACACCGACCACACCCTTGAGGAGGTGGGCCAGCAGTTCTCGGTGACCCGTGAGCGGATCCGCCAGATCGAAGCGAAAGCCCTGCGCAAGCTCAAGCACCCGAGCCGCAGCCGCAAACTGCGCTCCTTCCTCGACAGCTAGAGCGCTGGCGACAAAGCGACACACAAAGCCCCGCTGGACACAGCGGGGCTTTTTGCTGTGCTTGGGGCAACCATGTGCGGGATCCGGCGTTTGATCCTCAAGCGACTTTCCTTTTTCAGCGCGGTGCGCAAGGCTTTGAGTATGAACCGATCTGTCTTCCCGCTGCCGCTCGTCCTGATGATCGCGCTTGTCGGCGTGATGCTGGCCTTCACCGCCCCTGCCTTCGCGCAAGCCGAAAGCGAGCCATCGGGCGGCGAGATTTCTCTGGAGTCCGACGCCCCCTCTGACGCCGCCATCGCCCGCCGCATCGCCACCATCTTTGGCGAGATCGACACCCTGTCGGGCGTCGAGATCAGCGTCGAGGCCGGGGTCGTGACCCTGACAGGGCAGACCATGACCGCCGAGGCCGCGAGCCGCGCCCAGGCGTTGGCCAGCCGCGTCGAGGGCGTGGTGACGGTGGAGAACCGGATCGGTCGGGATGTCTCGGTCGCCACACGGGTGGCCCCGGCTGTGGGCGAGCTTGAAACAACACTGCAGGATCTGGTGCGGGTCCTGCCGCTGCTGGCGCTGGCTGTGGCGGTGTTCGTGGTGCTGAGCCTTCTGGGATGGCTTCTGAGCCGTTGGGACGCGCTGTGGCGCGTGCTGACGCCCAACCGCTTTGTCGCCGAGCTTGTCGGCTCGACGGTGTTTGGTCTGTTCGTGGTGTTCGGACTGGTCTCGGCGCTCAACCTTCTGGATGCGACGGCCTTCCTGGGCGCGCTTCTGGGCGCGGCGGGGGTGATCGGTCTGGCGGTGGGCTTTGCGGTGAAAGACACGATCGAGAACTACATCGCCTCGATCATGCTTTCGATCCGTCAGCCCTTCCGTCCCAATGACCATGTGATCATCGACGGGCAGGAAGGCCGGGTCATCCGTCTCACTTCGCGCGCCACTGTGCTGATGACGCTCGAAGGCAATCATCTGCGCCTGCCCAATGCGCTGGTCTTCAAGGCCGTGATCCTGAACTACACCCGCAATCCCGAGCGCCGCTTTGATTTCGTGCTGGGCGTGGACCCCGATGATGATCCGCTGTCAGCGGTCGAGACGGGGCTGAGCGCGATGAAGCGCCTGGGCTTTGTGATGACGGATCCCGACCCGTCCGCAGGCATTCGCGAGGTGGGGGATTCCACCATCAACCTGTTCTTTGCGGGATGGATCGACCAGACCCGGTCCGACTTCAACAAATCGCGGTCTGTGGCCATCGCCACGGTCAAGGCCGCGCTGGATCAGGCGGGCTTCACCTTGCCCGATCCCACCTATCGCTTGCGGATCGATAGCGGCGTTGCGCCCGTGGCGCCTGCGAAGGCAACACCCGTAAAACCGGCTGAGCCAAAACCGGTCCAGCCAGCCAGAACGCCGACTGTGGACGCGTCTGATGTGGCGCCGGACACCTCGCTGGCCGAGCGCGTCGAGGAAGAGCGTCGTGAGGGCAAGTCCGGCGACCTGTTGTCCGAAGACGCGCCAAGCGAATAATCCGCCCCCGTTCCATCACAGGAGAGAGTATGAGCCAGTCCGATCTGATCGTGCGCGCCGCCCGTCCCAAGGATGCGGCCGCCATCGCCCGTCTGTCGCGCGAACTCAATGAAGTCGTGGGCGATTCCACCGAGCACTGCACGCCCGAGAACATCAAATCCACCCTGTTCGGCCACGATGCCAGTTTTCACGTACTGGTGGCCGCGCCCGCCGATGGCGAACCCATCGGCTATGCGGTCTGGCACGCGTATTATGACTCAGGTCATGGCGGCGCAGGCGCGTGGCTGGCCGAGGTCTGCGTCGGCAAGGCCGGACGTGGCGAGGGCGCCGGGCGCGCCCTCTTTGAAGCGGTGGTCGAGGATGTGCGCGAAAGCCCCGCGACCTTCCTGATGTGGACCAGCTCGGAAACCGAAGCCGCTGAGGCGCTTTATGAGAGCTCGGGCGGTTCCGCCAAACCCGTCCGCCGCTGGGAGTTGAACGGGCTGTGAGGCCCTAGCAACACTTGCCGCTGGACGGGGCGTGTTGAGACTTCAGCTCAAACGGATTGCCGGTCGTTTTGCAGCAGTTGCTGCTGGCGCCGGCCGGGCGCAGCTCGACGGTGGAGGAGACGAATTTGAGGCCGTCGAGCTTGTCGATCAGCGCTTCATCGGTGATCGCGAGCGGACGGTGATCCACAAGGTCCGGCGCCTCAAAGCCGCTCTGTTTGGCGATGGCGAGGAAGTCTGACCAGGACAGCGCACCCGCCAGGCATTCGCCGTACAGGATCGGATCGGTGCGCAGCGCGGCGGGCACTTCGCGCTCAGCGTAAACGTCGGCGAAATGCATGACGCCATCGGATTTGAGCAGGTGGCGCACGCCCGCAAACACCGCCGGCTTGTCGGTGGAGAGGTTGATCACGCAATTTGAGATCACGAGATCAAAGCTCCCCGGTTCGAGATCGAGCTGGTCCAGCTCCTCGATATAGCCCTTCAGAAAGCGCGTGTTGGGCTTGGAATAGCCAAAGCGCTCGGCGTGCCAGGCTTCATGCTCGAGCGCGACCTTGAGCTGGTTGTCGGTCATATCCACGCCGACCACCTCGCCGTCCTCGCCCACCAGCTGAGCCAGCAGGAACACGTCCCGACCCGTGCCGCAGCCCAGATCAAGGATGCGCTTGCCCGCAAGGCCGCTCGGCGCGATCAGGCCGCAGCCATAATACTTGCTGGAGACCTCGGGATGGATGTTCTTGAGCGCCTCGAGGATATGCGGTTCCGGGGTGGAGATTTCACAGCAGGCGTCTGATTTCAGATCGCCGCTCGACTGCAGCACATCGCCGTAATAATCCCGAACCTGTTCGCGCATGATGACCCTCGAAATGCGTATGGAATGCGAGCCGGACTGTTTCAGATTTCGCCGGTCCGGTCGATACACACAATGGTGAAAGACACGGGGAGACGCGCATGGCCCAGGACCGCATCGAGATCGCCACACGAGGCCCCGGGCTTTACGAGTTCACGGAGGCCGCCAGCCGCTTTGTGGCCCGCCACGGCGCGGCTGAGGGGCTGCTGACCTGCTTTGTGCGCCACACCTCGGCGTCGGTGGTGATCCAGGAGAACGCCGACCCGGATGTGCAGCGCGATTTGCAGGCATTCTTCGCCCGGCTTGTTCCGCGGTCCGATGACCCCTCGATGGCGTGGCTGTGGCACACCACCGAAGGGCCCGATGACATGCCCGCCCATATCAAGTCCGCGCTGACCGCGGTTTCAGTGGGCGTGCCGGTCAGCGGCGGCCGGTTGATGCTGGGAACCTGGCAGGGGCTCTACCTGTTCGAGCATCGGGACCGGCCGCAGGACCGACAGATCGTGCTGCACCTGTCCGCCTAGGTCTTGGCCTTGCGGCGACGCAGCAGGCGGCGGAAGCCGATGATGACGCCGGAGATCACCGGCACCGCAATCACCAGCCAGGGCAGGGCGCCCGCGAGGAACAGGATCAGGCTGGCGACGGATTCAGCAAACACATCGCCCATTTCCTTGAACGCCCGACCGATCGGATTGAAGGTCTGCGGCTCCACCACCTGACGCTCGGCCTGATAGTTCAGCGTCAGCATGGAGGTGTTCACCCGCTGGCGCAGAGCGGCGAGCACGCTGGCCTGGGCGTCGAGATTGGCCTGCACATTCGCCAGTTCCCGTTCGACGGCCAGGAGGTCGCTCAGATCCCCGTCCCGGGTTTCCAGCAGCTGCTGCAGCCGGTCGCGCAGGGTGGTCTGGGCCTGAACGCGCGCGGCGGTGTCGACAATGCGCGTGGTCAGATCCTCGACCGAGGTCTGGTCTGACAAGACCTGCCCGCCCAGTTCCTCAGCCTCGGTTTCCAGACCGGCGCGGAAGCTGACGATCCAGTCCGGCGCGGCGCGCAATTGCAGATAGGCGCTGGGTCGCGGTCCGTCGGCATTGCTCACCTGGGCGCGGATCACCTGACAGGTGGCGGGCCCGGCGTTCTGACACGCCTGCACATGGGCCTCATGGGTGCTGCCCAGAGCGTCGGCGGGCAGCTCGAGGCTGGTCTGATAGGTATAGGCCAGGAGCGGGCCTTCCGCCGCCTCGGCCGCGCCCTCGGCGTTCTGAACTCGGCTGCCCGACACCGAAACCGCGTCATTGCTCGCCTGCATCCGTGCGGCGGGCGGCGGCGGCGCGGGGGCGGGTTCGGCCTCCATCATCGCGTATTCTTCATAGACGCCGCCTGAAACAGGGCGGCTCGCTTCCTCGCCACAGCCTGCCAGCACAAGGCCTGCGGCCAGCAACAGTCCGGTTTCGCGCAACATGATCATCCCCTTTTCTGCCCGGTTTCACCCTATCATGCGCAGGGCGAACCTGAACCAGTCTTGAAGCGCGTGAGGCGATTTTGAGGCGCGGCCATGTCCGCCCCGAGGCGAAGGGGCGCAGCGCCGCGCTTCAGTTGGGCGATGCGTCCGCGCCCCAGTTTGCTAGTCTTCGCCAAAGCGCGATCCTCCGATTCGCGCCCTGCCTGCCAAGGAGCTCGCCATGACCACCGCCCCGCTCGGCTCGAAAGCCAATCCCAGCCAGTATGACTGCCTGCCGGACCTCGCCGAGGACGAACCCTATTTCGTCATTCGCGCCCATGACCCGCTGGCCAACGCCCTGGTCGAGCTGCACGCCTATATCGGCGCGGGGCAAGCGGGCGCCGCGCACAACAAGCTCGCCGAAATCATGGAGCTGACCCGCGAACAACCGCCGCGCCCCGCCGGCAGCCCGAAATACCGCGAAACCTTCGCCATCTCCCTGTCCATGGAAGCCTGGCGCAGCAAAAATCCGGGCTAAACTCTCCCCGTATTCCTCAAGGACTTATCCCCCTTGCGAGTCGCATGGGGGTGACTCCTACTACCATGACTACCATCCGGCTCTCATCCGGGCTCTCAGGACTCGCGCGACTCCGATGACGGAGTCGCGCCGCCTCGCCCTTGCCTATCAACCCTGAGAAAGAACCGGGCGGAGTCTAGGTGCGGTTGCGGGGGAGGGGGATTAGAGGCGGGATTGCGGTGCTCGCCGGGTTCCGGTTTGTCCCTCTTTCCCCGCGAAGGCGGGGACCCAGAGATCATCCAGTGCCGCGCACCCGGCTCTGGACCCCGGCTTTCGCCGGGGAAGAGAAGAATACCTCGGTCCTCGGACTTGCTTGCCCCGGACTAGATACGGGGACCCATACCCGGCCGAGCCGCCGCATGGACCTCCGGGTCAAGCCCGAAGGCCGAGAGGGTGGGTGCACTCATTCCAACACCCTTGGGCCTTGAGTCGTGGCCTACATCCGCGTCAGGTGCTTGGGGCTAATAGATTTCCCGGCTGGCGCTTTGCGTGGTTGGTGTTTCAGAGTGGCACGATTGAGTGCTCAGAGTTTTTAGAAAGATGATGCTTCCATCTGCGATTTAAGTTGGGGAACGTTTTTTAAATACTTTCTTCGAGCATTGATCGAATCGCCTTCACTTTCGATAGAAAATACCCCAACTTAGGGGTTTGCAGATTATGCGGGAGGATGAAGTGCGGCTCTCGAAGGTGCGGGTACAAAACTATCGAAGCGTGATTGATACTGGTGAATTCGAAGCAGACTTCATCAAAACGATATTGGTCGGTCCGAATGAAGCCGGAAAGACGGCTATTATGAAGGCGATCCAACAGATCAACCCACCTGGCGGGACTCCTGGGTTTGATGCTCGTCGTGATTACCCGCGGCGTTTATATAATGATATTCAAACAAAAAAAGTTAACCCCAAGGATGTAACGGTCGTAACCGCAGAGTTCTCATTAGATGATAAAGACATAGAAGGGATGCCTGAGCGTTGGGTGGGTGCCCGATACAGGTGTTGGCGAAATTTAGATAATTCTTTCCATCACTCTGTAGTTGGTGGGCCTGACCGTCCCACGGTCTCGACGGTAACCGATGATTTGCGCAGAATGGCAAAGCATTTGGATGGTCAGATACATGTGACTGATGAAGGTGAGGGGCAGACACTGCCTTCTTCCGAGCTAGCCGCTCTTTTAGATAAACACGGTTCTAACTATTATCTCCAAGCCGAAGTGGGACAAGAATTTAGCGGGTGGATTGAAAAGTACGCTTTTAATGTTGATGAAAATAATGACACTGAAATGCGGAGATTGGAGAAAATCCGCCAGCTATTCAAATTGGGTAGCGAGTATCTGGCTTTACTATCGAGCATAAAGTCTCGACTTCCAGTTTTCATATACTATAATAACTATTTAAGGGCTAGGCCAATTATTCATTTGGCAAACTTGGCCCGCAGGCAAGCTAGCGGCGCGTTGGATGACGATCAATATGACTATGGCAATCTTTGCCTACTTCGCCTGTTGGGTTTCAATGTAGAAGAGCTTTCTCGGCTGGGAGATGTAGCTAATCAGGACCCAAACAATGCCGAGGCATTAGATGTTTTCAGGGAAAAGCTTGATGAGCGACGCTACGCGCTAAATGCAGCTGAGGTAAGGTTGTCAGAAGGTATTCGTGAGGTCTGGCGACCTGACACATCAAAAGGAGAAGCCGCTCAGCTCAGAATCGAAGCTGATGGGCAATACCTTGTAGTGAGTGTTCTGGATGATGTTGGTGTAGCTGTTGAACTCGATCAGCGGTCTGAAGGGTTTCAATGGCTAACGTCATTTTTTATCGTGTTCTTTGCAGAAGTAAGCGACAAGCATCAAAATGCAATTCTGTTGCTTGATGAGCCTGGCGTTAGCTTACATGCCCTGAAGCAGCGAGATTTTAGAAATACGATTTCTAGGCTCTCTGAGTCCAATCAGACGCTATATAGTACACATTCCCCATTTATGGTGGGCTCTGACGAGCTTGATAGAGTCAGGGTCGTAGAGCTCAACGATCGAAGAATTGGTACTAAAGTGCACTCAACAATCGCAGCTGACGACCCTGCTGCGCTTCTCCCGCTTCAGGAGGCTTTGGGTTATGATTTAGCGCAAAGTCTATTTACTCAGAAGCGTAATCTTATTGTCGAGGGCATAACAGATCTTTGGTATCTTGAAGGAGTGGCGAACCTGCTAAGAGAAGCTGATATAGCTGACTTGGACGGGAAAATTTCGATTATTCCTGCGGGGGATGCTGGGAAGGTAGTATATTATGCAACTATACTCCATGCCCAGAATTTAAAAGTTGCTACGCTCCTCGATTCTGACAAAGCTGGTGATACTGCGGCAAAACAAGAGGCTTTGGTCCACGCATTAAAATCAAAAGCTATATTACGCACGGCAGATTTTGAAGCTACTGGCGTTAAAAATTGCGAGATAGAAGACCTCATTCGCTCCACGTTAGTGACGGTTGCGAAGGATACATTCAGTATAGATGTAAGTGATGTAGCTTCCCGACAAATTAAACGCCCTATTGCTGATATAATGAGTGATGAAATAAGTAATTTTTCAAAATATAGATTGGCAAAAGGATTCTTGCGGTGGTGTCGGGATAATACGGCTGCCGACCTAACCGAAGGTGAGCGCCAAGCTTGTAAGAATCTTATCGATGCTGCCAACAAGGTGCTGAAGTGAGCCCAATTTTCCATTAAAATGACAGAAGAGTACTTCCTGCCAAGTAATAATCTTAAGGAAGCGCTCAAGCGATTATGTGGGAGTTCGGCAGTAATATAGGTAACGCATTAGGCATTCGCTGTATGGGACTCTGGATCAAGTCCGAAGGCCGAGAGGGTTAAGCTCTAGGGTCTCGGTCCTCGGGCTTAATCCGGGGACCCACTTGAGAAGCCCCCCTTCACCAACGCCCCCTTAATCGCCATATGACAAATATGTCAGTGCGAAACGGGTGTTTTTTCCGGCGCAATCGAGTATACCGCACTGCAACAGACCCATTTTCATGACGAGGGCGGAATGCAACTCACCATGATGAAGACCAAGCTTCACCGCGCGGCGGTGACGCAGGCGGACCTTCACTATGAAGGCTCCATCTCCATCGACCAGGACCTGCTGGATGCGGCGGGCATTCTGGTCAATGAGCAGGTGGATGTCCTGAACATCAACAATGGCCAGCGCTTCACCACCTACGCCATCTCGGCCCCGCGCGGCTCGAAGATGTTCGGGATAAATGGCGCCGCAGCGCGCCTGGCGCAGCCGGGCGACCGCATCATCGTGGTGGCCTATGCGGGCATGGCGGCGGAAGAAGCGCGCCAGTTCGTTCCCACGGTCGTGCTGCTGGATGAGAATAATGACGTGGTGAGCGTCGAGGAAGGCTCGGGCCGCAAGCTGGATGCCGCTTAGGCCAGGCCTCTTTCATAGACTGAATGTAAAACGCCCCGCCGGATCCCGGCGGGGCGTTTTGCATGCGCTCAGGGGGAACGCATGAGCGTGTAAAGAGATTTAGTCTCTCTGGTCGCTTTTCCGAACCGCAAAACCGGGTTCCACTTTTGCTGGAAAAGCTCCTAGTCGAACAGCGCGTCGATCGCGTCCTGATCCATGGCCAGAAGATCGTCCACATTGGTCTGGTCAACCTCCGGGCCGCCAATGGCGGGACCGTTGAGGTGGAGCTTGGCCTTGCGCTCTTCCTCGGCCTTCTCGTTGGCGGTGGCTTCGGCGTCGTTCACGCCCATGGTCTGGGCGAAGCGGGCCACGCGCTCCTCGATATGCTTGAGAGAGCTGACCACCTTGGAGACGCGCTGACCGGTGAGGTCCTGGAAGGAGCAGGCCTCGATGATCTTGGTCATCGCGTCGCTGACTTCCATTTTATAGGCGTCAAGGTCCTCGGTCTCGCTGACCATGAGCGCTTCAGCCTCGCTCATGATGGTCTCGGTCGCCCGTTCGGTGTCCGCGATCAGCGCTTCCAGTTCGGCGCCCGCGCCCGGAAGCCGGGATTCGCGGATGTCGTTGGGGCGCAGATGCGCGATTTCATCCCGGGTTTTGGCGATGTACTCGGCGATGGAGTTGAATTCGGCGTGGATCGACTTGTCCAGCGACCCGAAAAACATCTGCATGGTATCGGTCAGCTGCTGCGCCATGCGCAACACCTCGATCAGCTGCACGTTTTCGAGATCGGAAACCTTCACCGACTCCAGAGACTGGCGTACGCGTGCGGCGACTTCTGCGGCAGGCATGTCGGTCTTCCTTTCAATCCAGCCCTTGCGGGAATTTCAACGAACCGTCCCTAATGACGCGTTAGCCATGGGGGCGGCGCGGCTCTCCCGGCCTAGAATTCGCCGATGACGGCGGTCATCTTGGCTTTCAGCGTGCCGGCGTTGAAAGGCTTCACGATGTAATTGTTCACACCCGCCTTTTTCGCCGCGATCACGTTCTCGGTCTTGGATTCCGCCGTGACCATGATGAAGGGGGTCGCCTTGGTCGATTCGTCTGCGCGCACTTTTTGCAGCAGCTCGTAACCGGTCATCGGCTCCATGTTCCAGTCAGAGATGACCAGACCATATTTCTTCTTCTTCATCTTCTCGAATGCTTCGGTCCCGTCCGAAGCCTCGTCCACATTCTCGAACCCGATCTGCTTGAGCAGGTTCTTGATAATGCGAACCATGGTTTTGTAATCGTCCACCACCAGGATCGGCATCGTCATTTCGACCGCCATGACCCTTCCTCCATCCAATTAACGACCATAAAGACCCCTTAAAAGCTCCACTTTAAGGGCCCCGTACGAACGAGACTGTAGACAAGCGCGGTCAAAATTCGGTTAAACACGCGCCGCAAGAGGAAAGGCGGTTACACCATGAGTGAATTTGAAGGCTTCGGCATCACCGAACTGGAAGTGGGTCAAACCGCTGAGATCACCCGGCTGGTCGACGAGAACACGGTGCGGCAGTTCGCCGAGGTGTCCGGCGACTTCAACCCGCTGCACATGGACGAGGCCTATGCCGCGCGCTCGCCCTTCCGCGGGCGGATCGCCCATGGCGCGCTGGTGGCGAGCTTCATTTCCTGCGTGCTGGGCAATCATCTGCCCGGGCCGGGCGCGGTGTTCGCCGGCATGACCATGCGGTTTGAACGCCCGGTGCGGATCGGCGATACCGTCATTGCGCGCGCTACGGTCACTGATGTTGACGTGAAGGCGCGGCGCGTGAAACTCGCCTGTGTGTGCGAGGTGGAGGGCCAGACCTGCATGGAAGCCGACGCTGAAGTCATCGTCCGCAAGCGCCGCAAGAGCACGGCGTAAGGCGTGGCGGTCTATCACGGCTATTCCGACCTGCCCGATGTGGCGCGCGGCTGTGTGGCGGCGCTGGGCAATTTTGACGGCGTGCATCGCGGCCACCGGGCGGTGATCGAGACCGCCTGCGCGTTCGCCAAAAGCCTCGACGCTCCCTGCGCCGGCGCGGTCTTCACACCGCATCCGCGCCAGGTGTTCGCGCCGGACGCGCCGCCCTTCCTGTTGATGAGCGACAGCCAGCGTGTGCGCGCGCTCAAAGCGGCCGGGGCGGAAGCCGTGTTTCACATCCCGTTCTCAAAGGCCATGGCGGCGATGACGCCGGAGGTCTTTGTGCGCGATGTGCTGGCCGAAGGGCTGGGTCTGAAAGGCGTGGTGACGGGCGCGGATTTCTGCTTTGGCAAGGACCGGGCCGGCGACGCCGACGCGCTGAAGGCGCTGGGTCAGCAGTATGGCGTGGCGGTGAAGATCGCCGAGGCCGTCAATCTTGAGGACGCGTCGGGCAAGATTTCCTCGACCAATGTGCGCAACGCCCTGCGCGAAGGCGATGTGAAGACCGCTGCGGCTTTGCTGGACCGCCCCTTCGCCATTGAGGGCGAGGTGAGCCAGGGCGATCAGCGCGGGCGCTTGCTGGGCTTTCCGACGGCGAATATCGCGCTTGGGGATTATCTGCGGCCGAAGTTCGGCGTCTACGCCGTGCGCGCGCATCTGCCGTCCGGCGAGGTCGTGGCGGGCGTCGCCAATCTGGGCTCCCGCCCGACTGTGGACGGCACCGAGGCGCGGCTGGAAGCGCACCTGTTTGATTTCAGCGGTGATCTGTACGGTCAGGTGCTGGAGGTCGATCTCATTGATTTCCTCCGCCCCGAGCAGAAATTTGACGGGCTGGATGCGCTGAAAGCGCAGATCGCGGCGGATAGTAAGACCGCGCGGCAGCTGCTGGGGGTTTAAACCGCCCGCTTGAAAAAGCGCACGACCGTGTCGCCCGCTTCCAGCGTGTCCAGAAGCTCCCAGCCCACAGCGGTCACCTCCACGCCCTTGCGCTCTTCAAGCACGGCGATGGCGTCATCCTTCACCCAGGCGCCCTCCACGAGGCGGGCGAGGGCGGTGTCGCCGAGGCCCTGCGCATAGGGCGGGTCGAGAAACACCAGATCAAAGGGCGTGCCCATATTTGAGGGCTTGGGGCCGAGATCAGTGGCGCTGCGGCGATGCAGCTTGGTGCAGCCGAACAGCTGCAGCGCGTCCACATTGGTGCGGATGGCGCCGCGGGCGGCGGGATCGGTCTCCACAAACAGCGCAAAGCTGGCGCCCCGGCTGATCGCTTCCAGGCCGAGCGCGCCCGACCCTGCGAACAGGTCCATCACGCGCAAACCCTCAAGCTCCACGCCCCAGGACGCATGGGTGAGCTTGTTGAAGACGCTTTCGCGCACGCGGTCGGTGGTGGGCCGGGTCTTGTCGCCCTTGGGGGCGGTGATGGCGCGGCCCTTATGAGCGCCGGCGACGATCCGCATCAGATTTGCCTTTGGAAGCCTTGCCGCCCGAGCCCTTGGGGTCAGAGCGCTTGGAGGATTTGGGTTTCTCGTTGGCCTTGGGTTTGGCCTTCGCCCAGCCCTTGGCCGTCTTGGATTTGCCGCCTGCGGGCATGATGGAGTCCGCGTCCGGGCCGGATTTGGCCTTGCCGCCGGGTTTGCCGTGCGGGCGGTTCGCCTTGGGCTTGGCTTTGGCGGTGCCGGTGCGGGTGTCAGGCTTGGCGGTCTCGCCCGGTTTGAGCGGCTGACCGTCGGTGTCGAGCGGGTAGAGCTTGCCCAGCTGGTCGCGCAGGACGCTGAGCTTGCTTTCAGAGATTTCCCCGCGCTTGAGCGAGCCGAGCTGGAAGGGGCCATAGGCCACCCGCATCAGCCGGTTCACGGTCAGGCCGACGCTTTGCAGCACTTTACGGACTTCGCGGTTCTTGCCTTCCTTGATGCCGACGGTCAGCCAGACATTCGCGCCGGTGCGGCGATCGACGGTGACTTCGACCGGGCCATAGACGACGCCATCCACCACCGTGCCGTTCTCAAGCTCGGCCAACGCCTTGTCGGACGCATTGCCGTAGGCGCGCACGCGATAGCGCCGCGTCCAGGCGGTGGAGGGCAGTTCAAGCACCCGCGCCAGCTCGCCATCATTGGTGAGCAGCAGAAGCCCCTCGGAGTTGAGATCGAGCCGCCCGACCGAGATCACCCGGCCCATATCCTGGGGCAGGGTCTGAAACACCGTCTCGCGGCCCTGAGGATCGCTGTGCGTGGTCAGAAGGCCTACCGGCTTGTGGTAGCGCCAGACGCGCGTCGGCGGGCGCTGGCCGATGCTCTCGCCGTCCACACGCACATCATCGCCAACCATGACCTTGAAGGCGGGGGTGCGCAGGATCTCGCCATTGACGCTGACCCGGCCCTTCTCGATCAGCCGCTCGGCCTCGCGCCGCGAGGCGATCCCGGCATGGGCCAGAACCTTGGCGATGCGTTCGCCGCCCTCTTCTTCAGGCGTGTCGGGGGTAGACGGGGTGTCGGTCAAAACTTGCCAGCGCTCCAGGCCAGAGGTAAGGCCCGCTCATGACGACGATTGTATCAACGCCCGAGCAGGATCGTGAAACGCGCTTTATGCGGCGAGCACTGGGTCTTGCGCAAGCCGCCGCTGCGGCGGGCGAGACGCCCGTGGGCGCTTTGATCGTTGATCCTGAGACGGATGAAGTGATCGCCGAGGCGGGCAACGCCCCGATTTCAGACTGCGATCCCACCGGCCATGCCGAGATCCGCGCCCTGCGCATCGCCGCGCAAAAGCTGGGAAATTACCGCCTGACCGGGCTGGAACTCTACGTCACGCTGGAGCCGTGCGCCATGTGCGCGGGCGCGATCAGCCATGCCCGCATCGGCAAGGTGATTTATGGCGCGTCCGACCCCAAGGGCGGGGCGGTCGATCATGGTCCGCAGTTTTTCGCGCAACCCACCTGCCATTGGCGGCCTGATGTTCAGGGCGGCGTGCTGGCCGAGGAGGCGAGCGAGATGCTCAAGGCCTTCTTCCGGGCGCGGCGCAAGGCGAAGGGCTAGGCCCAGCCCAGCCACATCATGAAGCCGCGGATCGCGCCCAGCGGCGCCAGCAGCAGGTCGAAGATCAGCCACAGCCATTTGACCATCATGGCGTCGCGCACCACGGCGGTGATCCAGCCGGCGAGGGCGACCACGCCCAGACACCCGCTGCCGAAACAGCCGCCGCGTTCGCGCACCTGAATGATCATCATGACGTCTTGCTCCTGTCCCGACCGCCGACATGGATGTCATGTCGGCGTCGGGCGGCGCCAGATCAAGGCTTGGACTTGGGCGGTTGGGCCTGTGCCTGATCTTCTTGCATCATATGGGCGGCTTCGACGGTGGCGTAAATCTCGTCCATGCCGGTGAAGACATAGGGTTCACGCCCGTCGCAGACATAGCCGGGCAGGAAGGTGTCAGCCAGAAGCCGCGCCGCATTGTTGGCGTCTGAGATCCGGCTGGCGTCCACCACATAGACCGGGCAGGCGACGGTCTGGTAATTGTCCGGGTTGAGCGCAGTCACGAGCAAGAGGTCCTGACGCTGCATCGGGCGTTCGCCGTCTGGCTCGCTGGGGTCCACATCCATGTTCGGCCCTTCGCTGACATAGCGATGGATGGTGGCGTAGACGCCCTCGACATCCATGCGCCATTCCATGGTGTTGTGGAAATTGCCGAACAGAAGCTGGGCCGGGGGGCGATAGAAGTCGGTCCGCTCGCTGCCGTTGAAGGCGTAGGAAATGCCGCTGCCATGCTCGCTGGCGCGGAAGAACACACTCCAGTTCTCATAGCCGGGGCAGGCGCTTTCCCAGACCGGCTCGCCTTCGAGCTGATAGCTGGGGCAGGTGTCGATCTGCACATAGGCGCTGCTGGGTTCGCTCTGGGCGAGGGCGGTGGCGGGCAGGGCGCTGATCGCGCCAAGCGCCAGAAGTGTGCGAAGCATGGTGTCGTCCCCTGTAAGGTGTGCGGGTATAGTCACGCGTTCCGATGGAAACTCAAGCGCCTGCAAGTCGCAGGTCGAGACCGGCCTTAACGCCTGGCCATTCGGAAGGCAGGATCGAGAAGAACACCGTGTCCCGGCGGTCGCCGCGCCAGGTGCGCATATGGCTGCGCAGGGTTCCTTCGCGGATGGCGCCCAGCTTGAGCATCGCCGCCTGACTGCGCTCATTGAGGTGATGGGTTTTGAGTTCCACCCGCTCGGCGCCGCCGCCAAACGCGTGTTCGAACAAGAGCGCCTTGCAGGCCGGGTTCGTCACCCCGCCGCGATACGCCGCGCCATACCAGGTCCAGCCGATCTCGACGCGCTGATTGTCCCGGTCGATCTGCAGGAAGGCGGTATGACCGGCATAGGCGCCCGTCGCCTTTGACCAGACGGCGTGGCTGATCTGGGCGCCGCTATCCTGTCCGGCCAGCATCAGATCAAACCAGGGATCGAAATGCGCGCCATCGCCGCGTTTTGAGGTCAGCGCCCAGATCTCCTCTTCCTGGGCTAATGGCCTCAGGGCTTCGCGGTGCGCCTCCTTGAGCGGCTCCAGGCGCACATGCGCGTTTTCCAGGAGTTCAGGTTCAAGCAGCATGGTTCGCCTCAAGCTTGAGCGTCATGAAGACGTTGAAATCGGTTTCCTTGTAACAGCCAAACGGCCCGCAGACTTCAAAGCCGAGCCGGCCATAAAGACGCAGGGCGCTCTGAAAACCTTCAGTATTGCCGGTTTCCAGCCAGAGTGCGTGATAGCCGCGGTTGCGCGCCTCGTTGATCAGGTGCGCCATCAGGGCGTGTCCGGCGCCTTTGCCACGCGCGGCTTGGCTTACATGCATGGATTTGACCTCACCCGAGCGCTCATCGAGCGCTTTCAGGGCGACGACGCCAAGAAGGGTCTCGCCGTCCCGCCGGGCGCTCCAGAAACTGATGTCCGGGGTCTTCAGGCCCTGCACATCCAGGAAGTGGCAGGCATCGGCGGGCGATTCCTCCAGCGCGAAAGCGGCGTGCGCCTGCAGGAGGGCGGTGACATCGGCGCGGGCCGGATCATCGGGGGCAATCACAAGCGAGGACATGAGCAAGCCTTTCACCCTTGAAATTGCTGCACATGCTAGCACGCCCTGCGGCGGGCGCCATTGTGACGCAGGGTTTTATGGCTGGATTTCTGCGCCGACATGTCCATAATTAGATAAGCTCTTAAGAACTGTTCGGCGGATCGTGTTCCGAACGCCGCCAAGGGGAGGCCAGACGCCATGAATTTTGAATACTCAGACCTGTGCAAAGACTATCTGGCGCGCGTTCGCGCCTTCATGGACGAGCACGTCTATCCCAATGAGCCGGTCTATGCCGCGCAGATGGCCGCCTTCGGCACCGACCGCTGGCAGGTCCCGGCCATCATCGAGGAGTTGAAGGCGAAGGCCAAGGCCGCCGGGCTGTGGAATCTCTTCCTGCCTGACAGTGAAGAAGGCGCCGGCCTGTCCAACTCCGATTATGCGCCGCTGTCTGAAGAGATGGGCCGCGTGCCGTGGGCCAGCGAAGTGTTCAACTGCGCCGCGCCCGACACCGGAAACATGGAAGTCTTCGTTCGCTACGGCACCGAAGAGCACAAGCAGAAATGGCTCAAGCCGCTGCTGGCGGGCGAGATCCGCTCCGCCTTCCTGATGACCGAGCCGGCCGTGGCCAGCGCCGACGCCACCAATATCGAATGCCGGATCGAGAAAGATGGCGACGAATACGTCATCAATGGCCGCAAATGGTGGAGCTCGGGCGCTGGTGATCCGCGTTGCAAGGTCTTCATCGTCATGGGCAAGACCAACCCCGACGCCGACACCCACTCCCAGCAGTCCATGGTCGTTGTCCCGGCGGACGCCGAGGGCATCACCATCGAGCGCTTCCTGCCGGTGTTCGGCTATGACGACGCCCCGCACGGCCATATGGAAATCAAGCTCGAGAATGTGCGCGTGCCCGCCTCGGCCATTCTTCTGGGCGAGGGCCGCGGCTTCGAGATCGCCCAAGGCCGGCTTGGCCCGGGCCGCATCCACCACTGCATGCGCACCATCGGCGCCGCCGAGCGCGCGCTGGAGCTGATGGTCAAGCGCCTGATGAGCCGGGAAGCCTTTGGCAAGCCGATCATCAAGCATTCGGTCTGGGAAGGCCGCATCGCCACCGCCCGCATCGAGATCGAGCAATGCCGTCTTCTGACGCTAAAAGCGGCCTGGATGATGGACACCGTGGGCAACAAGGTCGCCCGTGGCGAAATCGCCATGATCAAGGTGGCCGCCCCGCGCATGGCGCTGAAAGTCATCGATGACGCCATTCAGGCCCATGGCGGCTGCGGCGTCAGCAACGACACCCCGCTCGCCTATTCCTATGCCGGCATCCGCACCCTGCGCATGGCCGACGGCCCGGATGAAGTGCATGAGCGCACCATTTCCCGGCTTGAAGCCAAGAAGTGGCTGAACGGCTAGGCCCCTTTGAGACGAGCCCAAAGCCCCGGCGCGCTGCGCCGGGGCTTTTTTTATGCCTGCGTTGACGCGGACGCAGGGCGAAAGTGATCTGGAACGGGGGCTGAGCCGTATTCCAGTCAAGCCATCTGAGAGACGCTGATGTTTGAGTATCCCACGCCGTGGTTGTTCGCCGGTCTGGCCGCCTTGCTGGGCTTTGTGATGGGGGGCGCGGCCCTCTTGGCGCCGCGCTGGGCGCAGACCGTTGTCCGGCTCATGCCCGACCCGCGCTGGAAAGGCGGTTTCGCCGAGTTTCGCGCCAATTATGGCGGCGCGCTCTTGCTGCTGCATGGTGCGGTGATCCTGACAATCGTGATGAGCTTTCAGGCGGGCGCCGGGGCCGTGATGGGCTCGACCTTCGCGGCCAGCTGCTACTGGCTGGGCATGGTGATCGGGCGCGGCGTGTCTATGCTGGCCGATGGCGGGCAGGAGACGCGCACGCGCTATAATCTGATCGGGCTGGGCTTCGAGCTCGTCATGGCGGCCGCGCTGGGCGCGCCTTTCCTCAGCCATCTGGGGCGTTAGGCCCAGACCCGCGACAGGCCTTCGGCCAGCGCCCGCATGGACCAGTGGGCGGCATCAGAACGGGAGATGGCGTCCGCCGGTCGCTCGAGCGGCAATTGCGCCAGCCCATGCACCAGAGACCAGGCGGCGAGGGCGGCTTTCTGCCCGGTCTCGCTGTCAGGCTCGACCCGCGCGCATGCGCTGGCGATCTGATTGAGGCGGTCAAAGCACGCGGCGCTGGCGCTCTGATAAACGGGCGCGGTGCGGTCGAGCCCGGCGTCATCACTGAACATCAGCGCGTAGAGCGCCGGTTCGTCTTGCGCAAAATCAAGATAGGCCCGCCCCATGGCGCACAGGGTTTCAACCGGATCGCCCGCTTCGGGGCAATTGGCGAGCCGGGCGTTGAGCGCGTCAAAGCCGAGCGCGGCCACATGGGCGATCAGCTCGGACTTGCCCTTGAACCAGGTATAGGGCGCCGCCTCGCTGACCCCGGCCTGCCGCGCAACCGCGCGCAGGCTGAGCGTGACGCTCTCCCCGCTGCGGATCATGGCGTGGGCGGCTTCAATCAGCCGGGTTTTCAGGTCCTGGTCGCTCATTCTCGCTCTCCTGAGGCGCCCTCTCATAACACGAACTTGCGCCAGAAAGCTAACAGTGTTAGCTATGACTTAACGGTGTTAAGTTGCGCGGGAGGCGTGCCATGAAATTCCTGTTTCTGATGAGTGTGATCGCGCTGATCGCCTATATCCCGCAATGGATCTGGGAGGATCGCCGCAACTGGCGGCTGGCCCTGCGACGCGGCATGGGCGGCGGGTTCGTCTATACCGGGATCGATCATTTCGCGAACGGCGCCGCGCGCTATCAGCCGATGATCCCGGACTATCTCGCGCCCTATGACTTCCACCTGGTGGAGATCACGGGCGGGCTGGAGCTGTTGGCGGGGATTGCGCTGCTGCTGCCCACGCTCGTCTACCGGCGTCTGGGCCTGCCTGACCTCAGGCCGCTGGCGGGCGTCGGGTTGGCGATGATGCTGAGCGTGATGGTGATCGCCAACGCCCATGTGGCCGAAACCGGCGGCGCGGTGGCGGGGCTGGGCGGGGATGCGGCCTATTACGCGCTCAGACCGCTCTTCCAGCCCTTTATCGTGCTCTGGGCGCTGGTGGCGTCCGAAGCGGTCTGGCCGCGCTCACAGGCGGCGTGAGGGGCTATCCCATACCTGTCATCCCCCGCTGTATGCGGGGGATCCATGCCGGTTGTTTGGATCACAGGTCACGGCATGGATTCACCGGATAAACCGGTGAATGACAGTATGAGAGGGAAGGGAGAAGAGAGCCTAAGCCCCTTCGGCGATGCTCCAGGCGTAATCGGCCATCGGCTTGACGAGGGCGCCCATCTCTTTGGCCTTTTCATTGGAGGCATTGCCCTGCAGCGAGCGGGCATAGACGCCCTGTACGATGCTGGTCAGGCGGAAGATGTTGTAGGCGAAATAGAAGTCGAGCTTGGGGATGCCGTCCCGACCGGTCCGCTCGCAATAGGCTTTGACGTATTCGTCCTCGGTCGGGATGCCCATCGCCTTGAGATCCTGACCCAGGAAGCCGTTGCGGATGTCTTTGGGCGTGCGCCATTGCATCAGCTGATAGGTGAAGTCCGCCAGCGGATCGCCCAGCGTGGACAGTTCCCAGTCGAGCACAGCGATGACCTTGGGCTCGGTCGGGTGGAAGATCATGTTGTCGAGGCGGTAATCGCCATGCACGACGCTGGTGCGCTCTTGCGCCGGGGCGTGCTCGGGCAGCCATTCGATCAGCTTGTCCATGGACGGCACGGCTTCGGTTTCCGCCGCCTTGTACTGCTTGGACCAGCGGCCGATGGAACGCTCGAAATAATTGCCCGGCTTGCCGTAATCGCCCAGTCCCGCGGCCTCGTGGTCGATGGTGTGTAGCTGGGCGAGGGTGGCGTTGGACGCATCATAGATCGCGCCGCGCTGATCGGGGTTCAGATCGGGCAGATACGGGTCCCAGAAGATCCGGCCCTCAACGAAATCCATGATGTAGAAGGCGGTGCCGATGACGCTGTCATCCTCGCACAGGCCGAACATGTGCGGCGCGGGAAAGCCCTGCTCGCCCAAGGCCTTCATCACCCGGTATTCACGATCGACCGCGTGGGCGGACGGCAAGAGCTTGCCCGGCGGCTTGCGACGCAGCACATAGCGCGCGCCCGGCGTTGAGAGCTTGTAGGTGGGGTTGGATTGACCACCCTTGAACTGCTCGACACTCAGCGGACCCTTGAAGCCCTCCACATGCTCTTCCATCCAGCGCTCCAGCGCGGACTGGTCAAACTTCAGCGCATCAGCGACCGGCTTGGTGCCGGAGAAGGTATCGTCAAGTTGGGACATGGGCAGTCTCTAAAGGTTTTCGGGTCATTAGTTCAAAGTAGCTTTGACAAAGCCACAAGACCGTCCCCGGGGTGATGTGAGTGTATGAATGCGGTTAGTTCATAGACATGGACAAGCTGGCGGCGATCATCATTCCCAATACAGACCAGAGAGACAGGGCGAGCACTGATCCGCCTGTCCGCACCCAGCCGCGCTTGTCTGGAAACAGATTTGCCGGGGGCGAGTCCTTATTGATCTGAAGCCATTGCGCAGCAAGCGTCAGAAAACCTGCAAGGCCAGCGATTGTCAGCAGCCCTTTCAAGCTGATTTCTGGAAGGGCGGGGACGCCCAAGGCTGGGACTCCCTTTGCCAAGAGCATCCACGGAAAGGGCACGATCACCAGTGCGATCAGCGCCCCCACCAGTGGTCCGAACAGGTGAGTCAGAAACGGATGCTCTTCCATCCAGTCATGGAGCGCGGCAAGAGCAGCAGTCATAAGCCTTACTCTTCGTTCTTGTGCACCACGCCGCGGGCCATGACGAAGTCGATATCCATCAGTTCTTCGATGTTCTCCAGCGGATCGCCATTGGTGGCCACGATGTCGGCGGAGAAGCCCGGTGCGATGCGGCCGATCGTGTCTTCGAGCTGCACATGGCGGGCGCCCACGGTGGTGGCGGTGGCCAGCGCTTCCATCTCGGTCATGCCGGCTTGCGTGTAGAGCAGAAACTCGCGGGCATTGTCGCCATGGGCGGAAACGCCGGAATCGGTGCCGAAGGCGATGGTGACGCCGCCCTCATGGGCGCGGCGGACCATTTCGAGCATCAGCGGGCCGACCATGCGGGCCTTGGCGGCCTGGAACGGCGTCATCCAGCCCGCATCGGCCTGATTGGCCACCCATTCGCCCGCCATGGCGGTGGGTACGAGGATGGCGTCATTGTCACGGAACAGGCGGATGGAGTCGCGATCGAGATAGGTGCCGTGCTCAACCGAATCCCCGCCCGCACGCAGGAAGGCGTTGATGCCGGTCACGCCATGGGCATGGGCGGTCACCCGGCGGCCCATCATATGCGCAGCGCCCACAATGGCTTCGAGCTCTTCCTGGAAGAATTGTTGTTCAACGCCTGCGCCGGTGGAGGACAGAACCCCGCCCGTCGCGGTGATCTTGATGACGTCCGCGCCTTCCTGAACCAGCTGGCGCACGGCGCGCGCGCAATCATCCGCGCCATTACAGGCATAGGGGCTGCCATTGGCGCGCAGCACCTCGACGCTCCAGCCATTGGCGTCGCCATGTCCGCCCGTGGGCGTGACGGCGCCGCCGGCGATGCGCATGCGCGGGCCGGGGAAGTCACCTGCCTCGACACCCGCACGCAGGGCGCGCACGGCTTCCATGTCGCCGCCCACATCCTGAACCGTGGTGAAGCCCGCCATCAGGGTGCGGTGGCCATAGAGCACGCCGTCAACGGCGCGATCCGCGCTGCCTTCGGTGAAGGCGGCGATGCGGCGGCCGGGGCCTTGCTGGTTGGTGATGTGGACGTGGGCGTCAATGAAGCCGGGCATCACCCAGGCGTTTGACAGATCGACAATCTGTGCGCCCTCGGGGCTGACATAGCCGCTCTCGATGGCTTCGATGGCGTCACCGCGCACCAGGATCGACACTTCGCTGCGCACGCGCTCTTCACCCGGCGCGGCGATCAGATGGCCGGCATGAATGACGGTCAGCGGCTCGGCGTCCTGCGCCCGAGCGCTGGCGGGCCAGAGCGCGGCAAGCGCGCCCAGTGCGGCGATGGTGCGGATCATGTCTGTCTCTCCCCTTTTGCTCTTCAGAGCTTAACCGCAAAAGTGTCCGCCTCCGGGGCGAGTGTCAAACCTCTTGCGGCAGGAAAGGGGAGGCTGAATGCAAAAACGCCCGGCGCAGGGCCGGGCGTTTTCAGGTTTGTACGGCTGGGGCTTAAAGGCCCGGCAGCTTGCGACGCGTGCTGCGGCGACGTTCGATCTCGACTTCGCCGCCGCCGGTGACGGTCTCGATCGCGGCGCTTTCCTCTGCGGGGTCAATCGGCTCGCCGCCATGCTGGACGATGCGCTCATTGTCGCGCCAGAACAGGATGCGGTTGGCGAAGCTTTCATCCTTGCGGATCAGCGACGCGGATTCGCCGTCGATGATGGCGCGCACATTCGGGTTGGCGTCAGCCGCACCCGCACGCGACGCGAACAGGATTTCCGCATCGGTGGCGTTGGACGAGGACAGGTCGCCGAACAGGGCGCGGCGCGCCTGCTGGTCCTGGAACATGTCTTCGGCGCGCAGCTCGCCCGGACGCGGCGGGGTGAGGTTGTATTCCGGCGGCACCGACAGCGGCGCGATCGTGACGACGCGAAACTCGTCCGGTGTGGTCTTGTCCACGCCCAAAGCCTGACGGACGCCGGAATTACAGCCGGTCAACGCGAACAGGGCGGTGGCGGAAAGGATCAGTGCGGTGCGCATACGCATGGTCGAAAGCTCGCTTTCAGAGGCGGTTCTCACCGCTTGTATCAGACAGGCGCACGCTCTGGCCAGAGGCCGGGCGCCGCTCGAAACCGTTCAGCGGTCCCCGTTCAGGACGAGATCAAGGACCAGGACCGCGACGCCCACGCAAATGCCGGCGTCGGCGACGTTGAACACATAGGGGAAGTAAAGCCCCGAGAAGTCCAGAAAGTCGACCACCGCGCCGTACAGGAAGCGGTCAATGACATTGCCGATGGCGCCGCCAATGATCAGGCCGAACGCCAGCGCCTGAAGCCGGCGCGTGGTCTGGAACATCCACACCACCAGCACGCCGGCGATGGCGAGCGACACGCCCGCCAGAAGATAGCGCTGGGCGGGGGTGTCGGCCTGGAACATGCCGAAGCTGACACCGTGATTCCAGACCATGGACAGGTTGAACCAGGGGGCGAGCACTTCGACCTGCTGGGGGTCGCGCCCATCAAGATCAAGCCCGTTCAGGATCCAGAATTTGCTGGCCTGGTCGGCGATCAGCACAAGGACGGCGGTGATGAAGCCAAAGATCGTGAACGATCCGGCGGGGCGTTTCCGCGCGAACATTCGCTGCATGATCAAGTCCCTGCATTCCCTATTTGAACAGGCTTAGCAGGGCCCGCCCCGCCCGGTCCAGTGAAAGCGCCGCAATCTGGCTGCGACAGAGTGGGGGCGCGGGCGAGCATCAGCGCGGATTGTCGGATCCGAAATCGGTCAGGCCGCCGCTGCGCGTCACCGCGAAACGGCGCATGCGCACTTCATCTTCGAACTGATCGGCCTGGGCCCGGACGCGGAAACGAATGTCAGCGCGCAGGAAGCCGCCACAGTCCACCAGATCATTGGACGCAATGACAAACTCGTTCCGGCCCACGCGATAGGGCCGGATCAGCAGCGAGCAGTCCGTGAAATCGCCTGTGTAGCCCTCTGTGGTGGCGTTCATCAAAGCGAGGTCGATGCTGTCCGGCGCCCCGGTGATCCCTGAGATGCGGAACACGTTCTGGGTCGAAACCGTATGATCGCCGGTCCATTCAAACGGGCCGAACACGATCTCCGCCATGCCGTCCGCAATCGGTGTCGGGGCAAGGGCGTCCCGATCATCCAGATCAAAGCCGAAATCGGTGAGATCGCCATGCGCCCCGACGGCGAGACGGCGCAATGCTGGCGGGGCGCTGCGCTGGTTGGCGGTCGCATAGGTGACCCGGAATTGCAGATCAGCGCGCCCGAATGCGTCACAGGCGGCGAGGGCCTGCGAGGTGAGGACATAGTCAAACGCGCCGGTGTTTGCGACGCTGACCGGGATGTCGCAATCGGTCCAATCCTCATCCTGCAGTGCGCGCAAGGTGATGGAGACCGGAGCGCCGCCGTTCAGACCCGCAAGGCGGAACAGGTTCGAGGTGGGGGCGTTGGCGTCCCCGGTCCATTCAAATGCCGGATAGACGGCCAGTGTCAGCCCGCCCAACTGGGACGTCAGCTCCGGGCTGCGGGCCGGGGTGAAGTCCGCACTGAAGTCGCTGACAGCATTTTCGGTTGTCGTGATCAAACGCGCGGCCGACGTGTAGGGCTGTATCCACGGGTCCGGTGCGCTGAGGCGGACGGTCAGGTCCGCGCGGCCAAAATCCCCGCACGCCGCCAGCATGGCGGGCGACAGCAGGAAATGGGTCTCATCCCGGCTGGCGGGGGTGCGGTGGATCGTGCAGTCGGTGAATGCGCCTGCAAAACCGGCGTTGGACGCATTGGCGAAAGCGAGATCGATCTGACGGACGCCGCTGACATTGCTGAACAGGATCTGATGCTGTCGGCTCTGGCCGTTTTCCACCCATTCAAACGGGCCGAATTCCAGTTGCAGGGCCTGACGCGAATCAAACGCGAGCGGTGCGCTTGCGTGGTCAGACCCCATATCGGTCAGATGGCCGTGCGGGCTGATCTTGAAGCGGCTCAGCGTGCTGGTCTCCATGTCGTCCGCATGCGCGAAGGTGATCAGCATTTGCGCTTGCTGATAGGTCTGAGGGTTGCATTGCGCCGGAATGTCCTGGGAGAGGATCAGGTATTCCGAGCCGTTATAGCGCTGGGGCACAATGTCGACCGCGCAGGTTTCAACCTCGTTCAGCCGGTGCTGCGTGCTCTCGTACGTGATGGCGACGGGGGCGCCATGGGACAGGCCGCTCAGGCGGTAGATGTCGCGGAAGGGATGTTCCGTCGTTCCTGCACCCGCCCAGTCAAACGGGCCGAAGCGACGTTGATTGGGAGCAAGCACGTCGATGAATTCCGGTGTTCCGGCCAGCACATCGCGCGTAGTGGCTTCATTGTTCTGAGTGTCCCTCGCCGTGGCGACCAGGCGGTAGCGTCCAGGCGCAAGCGTATTGAGCGGAAAGCCGTAAGCGCCATGCGCCGTTGCTACGCCTCCCAGGGAGATATTGCCGGACTCCGCGTTCGGTAAGGTCTCGCTTTCCAGGCTCAGTTGGATCCAGCCCAGGCCCCGCTCATCCCCGTCTTGCAAGGCATAGGTCACTACCAGCTCGCCAGAGGGATCATTGGTGAAAATCCGGTCCGAGGCTGCGCCAAGCGCGGTGAAAACCGGGCCGACAGGCCCGCCTGTCACGGTCAGGCGTTCATTGGCGGACCCGACTTCGGTGTTGCCGGCGGCGTCCTTGAGCTCATAACGCAGGAAGTATTCCCCGGCTGGCAAGGAGGCGGGCAGGCTGATCCGGGTCTGGCTGTCCAGACGCGATTCACGGGTGAACCGAAGCGGGGTGATCGCGTAGGTCCGGCTTGCATCGTTGACGTCGCGCAGGGTGAGACTGAGTTCGCGCAGGCCAGCCGTGCCCGGATCCCGCAGCGAATAATTGAGCGATGCAGGCGTTACAGTGGGGCTGGTCTCGATCTGATTGGGCGTCAGGGTCAGCGAATTGACATACGGGTTCTGCGTGTCGTCACTCGTGATCTCGATGCTGTCGAGATTTTCCGCATAGGTCTCATTGCCGGCATCGTCGTATAGCCGAACCGCCAGAGTGTAGCGTCCGGCATTCAGATCAAACGCGTTCGTAAGGGAATGAGAGCCGGAAACGCTGAGGGTCGGAGAGTCAAATGCAATGGTCCGCGTTTGGCGATCGGACGCGTCCTCTTGATTGACGAGGATGTAGTCAACTTTAGAAACCCCTATGCCAACATCAGAAAACTCATAAAGCACGATAAATGGAGGAGGGGTGTATTTCTCGCCCAGATCTATGGATTCGTCTCTGAACGAGACGGATTCAATGACGGGCGGCGTGTCTTCATCTCTGAAATTGGTAACGTCCAGAGTTCGGCTTTCAGTAGAAGAGAGGCCCGATGCGTCTGTGACAGTGAAGACGACCTCATGCTCACCATCGCTCAAGGTTTGCGGGAGGTTGATCCCCGTACTCAGATAACCGCCGGGAGGGGGACCAGAAGACCTGGCCATATCATCGGGCAGGACATGGGACACGCGTGAGCCGGTGCTGACCCCATCCTTGAATAATTCGACCGTCAGGGACACGAGTCCGGAGCGGTTATTGTCAAGCATTCGAACATGATAGCCATGTGATCCTGGGTGGTAGGTGACATTGGTGTCTTCAATGGTCCCATAGATGCCTGAAAAGCTCGGCGGCGTGTTCCAGGGGCCGTCACCGCCTCTGAAGAGCGTGACCGTGCCCGGCGTGGCGATATCGAGTTGACTATCAATGACCTTTATTCGTTCAAACCGATAGACCGTGACTGCCAGGTCGTATTCGCCAGGCGGCAGAAGGGCGGGCACTTCAAGCTCCAGTGTGCCTGTGGCCCGAAGGGGGTGGTCAGCAAACCACGCGCTTCCTGACACCACTCTGAAATCGAAATCGATTAGCTCACCCTCATCGTTAAGGGGGTGAACAACGAGCATTTCCAGACCCGGATTATCCTCTGACACATCTTCAATGTCGTAATCGATCAGGATGGTCGGCGGCGTGCCGCTCAGATCAATGCTGGTGTTCCGCACATTCATCTGGTGGATGACAATCGTTTCGTCGCCCGAACCACCCTGCGCCAGCGCGGGCGTAAATCCAGCAAGCAGCGCGCAAAAAAGCGCCAGAACAAGCATTGTGCGAAAATGATGCACGATTTCCCCCGTCACGGTCCCTCGCTCTGCTTATGCAAAATGAGGACCCGGCGGGCAAGGTGCGAAACCTTTTGTTAGGAAATAAATTGATGCACGCGTTCAATGGCTTGCGCGTTCACCACTCCTAACGCCGCCCGAACAGGCGTTCGATGTCGGCCAGTTTGAGCTCCACATAGGTGGGGCGGCCATGATTGCACTGGCCCGAATGGGGCGTGGCTTCCATCTCGCGCAAGAGGGCGTTCATTTCATCGCCCGTCAGGCGTCGACCCGAGCGCACCGAGCCGTGGCAGGCCATGGTGCCCACCACCTCTTCGAGCTTTTCCTTCAGCGACAGCGCTTCGTCATATTCGGCGATCTCGTCAGCCAGATCGCGGATCAGGCCCTGTACATCGAGACGTTTGAGAAGGGCGGGGGTTTCACGCACAGCCAGCGCGCCGGGGCCGAACGGTTCGATCACAAGGCCCAGCTCGGCGAGCTGGTCGGCGCGGTCGAGCACGCGGCGCGCCTCGGCCTCATCAAGCTCGACGATTTCAGGCACCAGCAAGGCTTGTCGCGCCACGCCCGTATCTGCGAGCTGTTTCTTCATGCGCTCATAGACCAGACGCTCATGGGCAGCGTGCTGATCGACAATGACGAGCCCGTCCTCGGTCTGGGCGATCACATAGGTGGCGTGCACCTGCGCGCGGGCGACGCCCAGCGGATAGTCCGGCGTATGCGCTTCGGGCGCAGAGGCGCCGTCCGCCGGTTCGCCGCCATAGGACGGCTCGGTGCGGGCGGACATGCCCGGCGCGAGATCGCCGCGCCCATATTGGGACGGCCCGGATTGGGATTCGCCATAGCCATAGCCCGAGGTCTCGTGATGCTCGCTGAGCTGGTTTTCCCAGGCCGGGGAGGGCCGGTTCGTCCAGCCGCTGGAGATCGAGCTGCCACGGGTCAGGGGAAGGGCGTGGGTCGGCGCGCCTTCGGGGCGGGCGCGGCCAAGCGCATAGCCGGCGACGGTGGTGGAGGCGCGATGTCCCGCCCCCGCCAGCGCATGACGCAGCGCGCCCACGATCAGACCGCGCACCAGCCCGGAATCGCGAAAGCGCACCTCGGCCTTGGCGGGATGGACGTTCACATCCACATGGCTCGAGGGCAGGTCCACATAGAGCGCGACGACCGGGTGCCGGTCGCGGGCGAGAAAATCCTGATAGGCGCCGCGCACCGCGCCGACGATCAGCTTGTCTTTGACCGGGCGGCCATTGACGAACAGGAACTGGTGCTGGTTCGAACCGCGATTATAGGTGGGCAGGCTGGCGAGCCCCGTCAGGTGCACGCCCTCGCGCTCCTGATCGATGACGAGCGCGTTCTCGCCAAAGTCTGCGCCCAGAATGGACGACAGGCGCCCGCGCCGCGCTTCATCGCGATCCTGTGTGCTCTCGGCAGGCGCGGAGACGCGCGCGCGGCCATCGACGGTCAGGAAGAAGCCCACATCGGGACGCGCCAGAGCGAGACGCTTGATCACATCGGCGACGGCGGTGCTTTCCGCGCGCTCGGATTTGAGAAATTTGAGCCGCGCAGGCGTGGCGTAGAACAGATCACACACTTCCACCCGCGTGCCGCGACGGCCCAGCGAGGGGGCGGGACGGGGACCGGATTTAGTTCCGCCCTCGACGGATAACTCCCACGCGCCGCCCAGTTCTTCATCCTGAGTGGTGATGTTGAGGCGCGCGACCGAGCCGATGGAGGGCAGGGCCTCGCCGCGAAAGCCCATGGAATGGATGTTCAGAAGATCATCCTGACCGTCCTCGCCCACGGGCAGCTTGGACGTGGCGTGCCGCTCGATGGCGGTTTCCAGCCCTTCGGCATCCATGCCCGAGCCGTCATCCTCGATGACGATGCGGGTCAGCCCGCCGCCCTCGATACGGATGTCGATGCGTTGCGCGCCCGCATCGAGCGCGTTTTCCACCAGCTCCTTGACGGCGCTGGCGGGGCGCTCGACCACTTCGCCGGCGGCGATGCGGTTGACGGTTTCGGGTGACAGGCGGCGGATCAGGGTCATGAAACCAAACTCGCGAGCGGGTGTGAGTCGGTCAAGGCGCAGCGCTGTTTGCCGTCTTCCGCTTTCCAAGGCTCTCGTGATAGGAAAGCATCATGACCGATACTGATTTGCCCTCCTTTGATCGTGATTTCGCGGGCGAAGCCACGCTGGAATTCGGCGATGCCGATTTCATGATCCTCAAGCCCGGCGCGTATGTGAAATGCGCGGTGACGGGTGAGAAAATCTCGCTGAACAATCTGCGTTACTGGTCCGCCGAGCTGCAGGAAGCGTATCTTGACGCCAACGCAGCCACCGCGCGCTGGCGCGAGGTCTATCAGGGCCCCGGCTCCGCCAAGCAGCAAAAACCCGGATAGGGATAGGATAGCTCTCATGGTTCTGATCGCCGCGCTCGCCCTTGTTCAATCCGTCGCTGCTGCGCCGGAGGGCGCGGCTGATCCCATGGCCGCCCTGATCGCGGAGACGGCGCCCGCCGCTGCGCCGATCAACTGCGCCGGAACCCATCGCCAGGGCGCGATGATCGTGTGCCGGACACGACCGGGCGCCAGCGTCACGCTTGGCGACATTACGGTTGAAGCCGATGATGAAGGCTGGGTCGTGCTGGGCCATGACCGGGACGCCGAAGCCCAAACCACGCTCACCGTGGCTCTGCCCGATGGCCGCTATGAAGAGACAATCAGCGTCCAGCAGCGCGAGTATGACATCCAGCGCATCGAGGGCGTGCCGCAGGAATATGTCACCCCGCCTGAAGAGGTGCTCGAACGCATCCGCGCCGAGGGCCGGGAAAAGCGCAACGCCTATACCTCGCGCTGGACGGGGGAGGGCTTCGCCAGCGCCTTCATCATGCCGGTCGAAGGCCGTTTGACGGGCGTCTATGGCAGCCAGCGCTTTTATAATGGCGAACCGCGCCGGCCCCACTATGGCATCGATATCGCGGCGCCGGGCGGCACGCCGGTCGTCGCGCCCGCCGCGGGCGTCGTGACGCTGGCCGATCCTGACATGTATTATGAAGGCGGGCTGATCTTCGTCGATCACGGCCAAGGCCTGACCAGCGCCTTCCTGCATCTGGGCGCTGTGAACGTGGAAGTCGGTCAGCAAGTCGCCCAGGGCGAGGTGATTGGCGAGGTCGGCTCAGGCGGTCGCTCCACCGGGGCGCATCTGGACTGGCGCATCAAATGGCACAATCGCTATATCGACCCCGCCGAAGCGCTCGAGGTTGACCCGAGCGGCTTGCGGTAAATCGCTGAAACCCCGGCCAAGCGCAGCGCAGAGCCGGGGCCTCCATCAGGATGAGGCGCTTAACGTGGAGGGAGGTCCCGGGTCTTCGCTCCGCTCGCCCGGGAATTCAGGCTGTTGGGGGCTTACCCCTCCGCCTTCGCCTGCTTGTAGAGCGGCTTCTCGAACCGGCGGTGCACCCAGAACCATTGGCTGGGAGCTTCGCGGATGCGGTCTTCGATGAAGCGGTTGATGGTGGTGACGGTCTCAAGGATGGCGTCGGCGCCCTGACCGTCAGGCTTGGCCAGCGGCTCGTAGATCGTCACCTTGAAGCGGGCGCCATCCTTGCGCCGGATCGACATGGGCACCAGCGGGCAGTCATAGCGCAACGCCATGCGGGCGGGGCCGGGCGCGGTCATCGCCATACGGCCGAAGAAGGGCGCGGCGATGCCGTCATTCATCTTCTGATCGTTCATCAGCGCAACCGAGGCGCCCGATTTCAGCGCCTGCATCAATTCCTTGGCGCCATGCCCGCCCTTGGGGGCGAGGATGTTGATGCCATAGGCCTTGCGCTGGTCGATGATGCGTTGGTCGATCAAGGGGTTGTTGGCGTGGCGATAGGTGATCCGGCAATCCTTGAGGTGACGCACGATCACCGCTGCCATCAATTCCCAGTTCGCAAAATGCCCGCCGATCAGCACCGCGGGCTGACCCTGACGGTCAAGCTCGGCCAGGATCTCCTCGCCTTCGACTTCGATCTGGTCGCTGGTCGGGCTGAAATCAAAGCGGTGGGTGTTCGGAAACTCGCCGACCAGCCGTCCGAAATTATCCCACATGGCGTCCAGAAGCCCATCGAGCTCCCGCTCGGACGCTTCGGGGAAGGCGATCTGCATGTTCACCCGCGCGACGTGATGGACGGACACTTTCGGGCCCAGCGTACGCAGAAGCTTCGCGCCATAATTAGAGGCGCGCTCCAGCCCCATGGAGCGGAACAGGCCCTGATAGGCGTCCCAGCCGAGCGCTTCGGCGCGGAAGCTGATGGATTTCATGAGATCTGACATGGCACTGACTTAAGGTCTGGCGGCGAAGGAATCCATCGCCTGATCCAGAAGGGCGTCCAGCCGGGCTTCCTCGCGGAAGACGGCGCGCACGGGCCAGGCGGTGACCGAGCCCTTCACCCCGCCGGGCAGACGCACATGGTCCTTCTCGGTGGTGATGAGGGTGGCGTTATGGCTTTCAGCAAGATCGGCAAGGCTGTCGATCTCGCCGCGGGTGAAGGCGTGATGGTCGGGAAAGCTCGCGGTGTCCGCCAAAGTCCCGCCCGCGGCTTCCAGCGCGTCATAGAATTTCTGCGGGCGGCCAATGCCCGCAAACGCCAGTAGCGGCCCCGACGGCGGGGCGGCTTCAGGCGCGAGCCAGGCGGTGAGCACCGGGATCTCGAGATCTGAGAGCTGGAGCTTTTCAAGGTCGGGCGTGAAATCCGCGCTGGGGCACATCACGATCACCGCGTCCGCGCGCGCAAGCCCGTCCTTCACCGGTTCGCGCAACGGGCCGGCCGGAAAGATCGTGCCCGGCCCCCAGCCCGATACGGCGTCCACGACGACGATGGAGAGCGTCTTTTCAAGGCTGGGGTTCTGGTGCCCGTCATCCATGATGATGACATCGGCGCCTTCATCGGCGGCCAGTTTCGCGCCTTCGGGGCGATGGCGGGAGACATAGACCGGCGCGAGGCGCGACAGCAAAAGCGGCTCATCGCCCACATCGGCGACGGAATGAAGCTTGGGATCAACCCGGACCGGACCTGCGAGCTTGCCGCCCCAGCCCCGGCTGAGGCCTGCGGCCTTGAGCCCCTTCTGGTGCGCGGCGCGCATCAGGGCGGCGGTGACGGGCGTCTTGCCCACCCCGCCCACGGTGAGATTGCCCACGCAGATGACGGGCGCCGGCGCAGGGGCAGGCGTGGTGGTGCGGATGCGGCGCGCCCCGGCCCAGGCGTAGATCGCCCCCAGCGGCGACAGGAGGGCGCGCGTCAGAGCCGCCGAACTGCGCGGCGCTGTATCATCCCAGAAAGGCGGGGCTCGCATCAGGGCCGTCCTTGGTCGAGAAGCCGGTTCAGGTGAGACAGGGTGAGGGGCAAGGCCCCGCCCGGCAAGGCGTTTAACGCCGCAAGCGCATCGCGGACATGCAAGGCGCGGCCCTGCCAGCAGGTGACGACATCCCGGGCAAGGCTTTCGGCGGTCTCTGCAATCAGGCGCGCTTCATGGGCGTCATAGACGCCATAGACATCGGAAAAACTGTCCACATGAGGCCCGGTGATGACCAGAGCGCCTGCGCGGCTCGCCTCGATCGGGTTATGTCCGCCAATGCCGGGCTTGAAGCTGCCCGCAATCACCGCCACCGGGCACAACCCATACCACAGCGCCATCTCGCCCAGCGTGTCGGCCAGCCAGACCGGCTTGCCGTCCGGCGTTTCGCGCTGTGAGCGGCGGGCTTGGGGCAAGCCGTGTTCGTTCAGAACCGCCGCTACCGCTTCGGCGCGCTCGGGATGGCGCGGCGCGAGGATCATCAGGGCGTCCGGTCGGGATTTCAGGATCTCGACATGGGCCGCTGCGATCAGGGCTTCCTCGCCCTCATGGGTGCTGGCCGCGACAAAGACCGGGCGCTCGCCAATGGCGTCCTGCGCCGCTTTCAAGGCTTCCGGATCGGGCGCGGGCAGGCCGCATTCCAGCTTGAGATTGCCCGCTTTCTCGACGGGGCAGCCGATCAGGCGTGACAACCCGTCCGCCGTGCGCTGGTCCGCGGCGCCAATCCAGTCAAACGCGCCCAGAAGGGTTTTCGCGCTGCCGGGCCAGCGGGCCCAGCCCTCTAGCGATTTGCGGTTCATCCGCGCATTCATTAGCGCTAGCGGCACGCCGCGCGCCTTGGCGGCGAGGATCAGGTTCGGCCACAGCTCGCTTTCAGTGAAGACGGCGAGATCAGGCCGCCAGTGATCCAGAAAGGCGTTCACCCAGTCTGGCGCATCTACAGGTGGAAACTGGTGGATCAGGCGATCCAGCCCGCGCCGCGCAATCAGGCTGGCCGAGGTGAGGGTGCCTGATGTGATCAGCACATGGGCGTTTTCATGCCGGGCGAGCAGCGCTTCGGCGACCGTCAGCGCCATCTGGCTTTCCCCGACGCTGGCGGCGTGAATCCAGATGAGCTGGCCTTGAGGGCGCAGTATTTGCGCGTCGCCCCGGCGTTCATTCAGGCGGGCCGGGTCTTCCTTGCCATCGCGGGCGCGCTTGTTCAGAAGCCAGCCCGCGGCGGGTTTCAGCGCGCTTGCGGCCAGACGATAGAGCGACAGGCCCGGCGCGCTCATGCCGCGTCCTTCTGGTCGTCCGGCTTCGGCGCGGCGGTGATGGCTTCCCCGCGGCAGGCGAGATCGGCTTCCATATTCGCCGTGATCATGCGCGCTTCCAGCGTGGCGCGGGCGGTTTCGAGCGCGGCCTTGTCAGCGTCCTTAGGGATCAGGACCGGCTCGGTCCAGACGATGACGCCCTTGCCAAAGGGCAGCGGCAGCATGAAGCGGTCCCAACTCTTGAACAGGATGGCGTTCGAGGTGGACCAACCCAGCCCCAGAAGCGGGGCGCCCGTGGCGCGGCCGAGCTTGATGGCGCCCAGCCCGGCGCGCATGCGCGGGCCGCGCGGACCGTCCGGCGTCAGCGCCATGCAGCCGCCGCCCTCGACCCAGCGAACCATTTCCCGAAAGGCGCTGAGCCCGCCTTTTTCCTTGGTCTTGTTCTTGTTGCGTGAGGAGCCGCGCACCACGCCGACCTTGTGATGCCGGGCGACCTTGGTCACTACATCGCCTTCGCGCGAGCGCGAGATCAGGATGGCGGGCGGCTGCACGCGTTTGGGCCAGGCCGCGATGGTCATCAGGATGCGGCCATGCCAGACGCAGCCGATCACCCCGTCGCCGCTGTCCCAGACCGGCTGGGCGTGCTCGAGCCCGCGCACGTCCCAGCGTGTGGTGGCTTTGACAAGGCTCATATAGCCCGCCAGCAGGGCGGCGATCAGCGCCTGAACCGGCGCGGAAGAGACAATGGACTTCAACATGGTCTTCGCTGGATCGCCGCCCCGGGGCGATCCGTCAAGCATTCCGTGCGCGTCAATCGCACGCGCGAAGCCATTGCAAGCCGCGCTCAAGCGCCTTACTTCAGCCCGCCATGAGTTATGATCTGAACGACCCGGTCGATTACAAGCGCGCGATGAAGGGCCTCATGTGGGGCGATCATGGCGTGCTGCGCCAGCGCTTTCACAACATGCACCGCGTGGGCGGCGAGATGTGGCGGGGCAATCAGCCAAGCCCCAAACGCCTGCAGGAGCTCAAGGATATGGGGTTCAAGACGATCCTCAATCTGCGCGGCACGCAGCCGGGGCGTCATTACTACGACCTTGAGCATTTCACCTGCGAGCAGATCGGCCTGGATATCGTCGACCTGCCCTGGGGCTCGCGCGAGGCGCCCTATGTGGAGCGCATCGAGCATCTGATCAAAGTCTTCGACGAGATCGCCTATCCCGCCTTCATGCACTGCAAGTCCGGCGCGGACCGGGCGGGCATCGTGGCGGTGATGTACAAGCTGTTGCACGAGAAGGCCCCGTTCGAGGAGGCCGTCCAGCAACTCTCGTTCAAATACGGCCATATCAAGCAGGGCAAGACCGGCATGCTCGATCATTTCTTTGACCTCTATCGTCAGAGAAATGCGCAATCGCCGATCGCGTTTCTGGACTGGGTGCGTACCGAGTATGACCGCCAGGCGTGCCATGACGGCTTCATGGCCAGCTGGTGGGGCTCGGCCCTGACCGAGAAAATCCTGCGCCGCGAATAGCTTGGGGTTGATGGCTCGTCGCTTGCATCCTTGGGGTGCAGGAGGCGAGCATGTCGATCGATACCCATATCCGCGCCTTACAGAGCCGGTTCCCGGCGCTGGTGGACGCCAAGGCCAGCGTTCAGCGCTTCATGCGCCGCACGCTGCGGCGCCCGTTTGAAGCCGAATTCTCCCTCCTGTCGCGCTGGCGACCCGATCCGGGCGAGGTCTTCATCGATGTGGGCGCCCATCGCGGCCAGAGCGTGGATGCGATCCGCCTCTACCAGCCCAACGCCCTGATCCATGCCTTTGAACCCAATGTGCATCTGGCGACGGGGCTGGCGACCCTGTTTGACGATGATCCCGCGCTCGCGGTCTATGCCTGCGGGCTGAGCGACAGGGACGAGGCGCGGCGGCTCTATGTGCCGGTCTATCGCGGCTTTGTGTATGACGGGCTGGCCTCGTTTGATCCTGATCAGTCGCGCACCTGGCTGAGTGATGAGACCGTGGCGGGGTTTGATCCGGACCGCTTTGAAATGATGGCGGGTGAGGCGCGCACCTTCACCCTCGACATGCTCAATCTGCAGCCGGGCTTCATTAAGATCGACGCGCCGGGCTGGTTTGACGCCGTGGTGCGCGGCGCGAAAGACACGCTCAAACGCTGCCGCCCATTGATCCTGATGCAATCAAACGCCGACGCCGATCAGCTTTTGACCTCGGAGCTGGGCTATACCCGCGCCGCCTTTGACGGCGCCCGCCTGCGCCCCGGCGTGCAGGGGCGCGAGAACACGGTCTACGCGCCGGAGGAACGCATGGGCGACCTCAAGCGCTGCGGGTTGTGGGCGGGGTGAAGGTTTTCTCCTGCTCTTTTCCCGCGAAGGCGGGGACCCAGAGCCGGAAATGCAGCGCTTGATGATCTCTGGGTCCCGGCCTTCGCCGGGAAGGAGAGATTTATTGAACCTCCACACTCGTCATCCCCCGCTTCATGCGGGGGATCCATGCCGGTGGGTTTGATCATCTGTCACGGCATGGGTTCACCGGATAAACCGGTGAATGACAGTCATAGAGAATGAAACCCCGGCCAAGCGCAGCGCAGAGCCGGGGGCTCGTGCGGGATAAGGCTCTTAAATCGGAGGAGGTCCGGGGTCTTCGCGATGCTCGCCCGGGAATTCACGACATTACCCGTCCGCAAACTGTAGCGCGCTCAATTGCGCGTAGAGGCCGTTTTGCCCGATCAGGCTGTCATGGTCGCCGCTTTCCACGATCTCGCCCGCTTTCATGACATAGATGCGGTCGGCCTTGCGTACGGTGGCGAGGCGGTGGGCGATGACGATGGTGGTGCGGCCCTGGCTCAGCTTGTCGAGCGCCTCTTGCACCCGCGCCTCGGAGTTGGCGTCGAGCGCGCTGGTGGCTTCGTCGAGCAAGAGGACTGGCGCGTCTTTCAGGATGGCGCGGGCGATGGCGATGCGCTGGCGTTGACCACCCGAAAGGTTCGAGCCTTTCGGCCCCGCCTGCGTGTCATATCCGCCTGAGAGACCCAGAATGAAATCATGGGCGTCGGCGGCTTTGGCGGCTGCGATAATCTCGTCTTCAGAGGCGCCGAGCTTTCCGAGCGCGATATTGTTGCGGATCGTGTCGTCAAAGAGGGTCACCTCCTGACTGACCAGCGCGAGCTTTGTGCGCAGCGAGGCGAGGGTGACCGATTTGATGTCCTGCCCGTCGATCCGCACGGCGCCTTCAATCGGGTCATAAAGCCGGGCGATGAGGTTCAGCAGCGTTGTCTTGCCAGAACCGGACGGGCCGACAAGGGCGATGGTCTCGCCTGGTCTGGCTTCGAGCGTGATCTGATGCAGCGCATCCACGCCCGCCTCATACTGGAAGCGCACATCGCGCACTTCCACATGGCCTTTTTCAAAGACCAGTGGTTGGGCGTCGGGGCTTTCGGTGAGGTTGGGTTGTTCATCGAGCAGGGCGAAGACGCGGTCGAGCACTGCAAAGCCTTCCTGCAAGACGCCCGAGAGCGAGGCGAGGGCGCGGATGGGCGAGCTCATCACGCCAAACGCGACGATGAAGCCCAGAAGGTCGGACAGTTCGGTCGCGCCGTTGAGCGCCCGCCAGCCCGCAAAGCCGAAGATCACCGCGAGCGCCACGCCGGCGGCGACCTCCATGATCGGCTCGATCCGGGCGCGCTGGGCGACCATGGCGAGCAACAGCTCGAACCGGCTTTGAAAGCGGCCTCTGGCGCGCTCCTGAGACCAGTCTTCGAGCGAAAAGGTCTTGATCATCCGGGCGCCGGAAAAGCCTTCCTCAAGAAAGCTCGACACATCGCCCATCTGGTCCTGGATATCGCCTGCGCGCTTTCGGATCGCCTTGCCGATGACGGTGATCGGATGCCCCGCCACCAGCAGCACGGCGAGCACGACGAGCGTCAGCGCCCAGTCGAGCCAGAACAGCACCACAAGGCAGCCCACCACGGTGAGGAAATCGCGGGTGAGGTTGTTCGCCGCGCGGATCAGGCCCTCGCGCAGCATGGTGATGTCATTGGTGAAGCGCGAGATGATCGCGCCCACGGGCTCGCGCTCAAGACGCTGGAAGTCCGCCGTGATCAGACGGTCGAACATGGCGACCTGCAAGTCGCGCATGATCGCCAGCGCCAGACGGTTGGTGGCGAGGTTCTGTAAAAACAGGCTGACCGAGCGCACGATCACCGCGCCCAGAATGAGCGCGGGCGCGAGCCAGAGGACGCTCGCTTCGCGGTTTTCCAGAAGTCCGGACGCCTTTTGCACCACGACGCCATAGCCCGAAGCCGCGCCCGCCGTGATGGCGGCGAGCAGGGTCGCCCAGGCCAGCAGGGCCTTGTGCTTTGTGATCTGTTCGCGCCAGAGCCGCTTTGCCAGCGCAAACGAGCGCGCGCTCTGAGGCTTGGGCGCGCCGGGCAGGGCGCCGTTCTGAGAAGGCGTCTCGGACAGGGCGCTTAGTCCTTCTTGGACGGATCCAGCATTTTGTGCGCGTGGATCACGAAATAGCGCATGTGCGCATTGTCCACGGTGCGCTGCGCGGCGGATTTCCACGCCTCGCGCGCTTCATCATAGCTGGGGAAGGCGCCGACGAAATCAACCTGGGTGAGGTCTTTGAACTCGGGCGCGCAGGGGCCGATATCCTTCAGCTCGCCGCCGATCACCAGGTGGAGCAGTTGCTGAGAAGACGTGTCGCTCATGGGGAGTCTCCCTTGAAGGGCGTTATCTGTTCTGATTCAGGCGGTCTAATAGCAAGGCGTGAAGCGCCGGGCCAGCCGCCAGCGGCGGGTCCTGCACAGCGCTTGTCCGGTTATAATACATCGGCTCGCCTTTCGACGAGGTGAAGACCCCGCCCGCCTCTTCCACCAATAGATGACCAGCGGCGAGATCCCAGTCCCACTTAGGTCGAACCGCGACCACGGCGTCCGCTTCGCCCGCGGCCAGAAGGCACAGGCGCAGGGCGGCGGAGTTGACGGTATGGGCGTCCGCGCCAAGCGCCCTGAGATCGGCCAGCCGCCCCGGATCGCCAATCAGGCGCGCGCCGGAAATGCTGTCATGACGGCTGATGGTCAACGCAGCGCCATCCTTGCGTGCCCCCTGTTTGAGGGCGGCGTCATACATCACGTCTGCGCTGGGATCATAGATGGCGGCGGCCAGCGGCTGGCCCGCTTCGACCACGGCGCAGGAGATGACGAACTCAGGCTTGTTCTTGAGAAACGCCCGCGTGCCGTCGATCGGGTCGATGACAAAGCTGCGCTTGCGCTCAAGCCGGGACTGGTCGTCCGCGGTCTCTTCAGACAGCCAGCCATAGTCGGGCCGGGCCGCCTTGAGGCGTTCCTGCAAGAGCGCATCCGAGGCGAGATCGGCCTCGCTGACCGGATCGCCGGGGTTCTTTTCCCAGTCGCGCATGCCGCGCGCGCGGAAGGCGAGGACGAGTTTTCCGGCGGCGCGCGCGGCGTCGGCCAGCAAATCCCGGTCTGCGCGCGCGTCGGTCATCTAGCGACCGCCGATCGATAGGTTCTCCACCAGCACGCTGGGCGCGTTGATGGCGCTGTCAAATTCAAGGTCCGAACCGGGCACGAGCCGGGCGAAGATATCCAGAAGATTGCCCGCCACGGTGATCTCGCTGACCGGACCGGCCAGCTTGCCGCCCTTGATGGCGTAGCCTGCGACGCCGACGGACCAGTCGCCGGTATTGGCGTTGAGCGAAGGGCCGAACATTTCGCTGACGAGAACGCCTTCGCCGGCTTCCTTGATCAGCCCGTCGCGATCCAGCTCGCCCGGCGTCAGATGCACGTTCGACGCGCCGACGCCCGGCGCGCCGCCGAGATTGCGGGCGGCATGGCCGGTCAGTTCAAGGCCGAGCTGGCGGGCGCTTGAGGAATTGAGCAGCCAGGTGGTCAGCACCCCGTCCTCAATCAGGGCGCGCGGCTTGCAGGCGACGCCTTCGGCATCCACCGCGCGGGCGCCAAAGCTCCAGTCGCGCAGCGGGTCTTCGATGATATCCACGCCCTCACTGAACAGGCGCTCGCCCATCTTGTCGCGCAGGAATGAGGTGCCGCGGGCGATGGCGGGGCCGGAGATCGCGCCCAGCAGCGAGGAGACAAAGGTGGTGGAGACGCGCTTGTCAAAGACGACCGACATCTTGCCGGTGGCGAGCTTTTCCGCGCCCACACGGCTGACCGCGCGTTCACCGGCGCTCAGCCCGATTTCCCGAGCGGTCTTCAGATCCGAGCGGCGGCGGGCGGCGTGGCTGTCATAATCGCGCTCCATCGCGCCGGACGCATCCTTGGCGATGGCGGCGACGCCCAGCCCGCAGCGTGAACCCAGGCGCGCGCGTTCAAATCCGGTGGAGGTGACGAAGGCCGATCCGCCCACGCCTGCGCTGGCGCCGCAGCCCGAGGACATGGCGACGCCTTTGACCGACAGGGCGGCGGCTTCCATCTCCAGCGCGGCGGCCTCAAGCTGTTCGGGCGTGAAGTCCGACACTTCATAGGTGGCGATCTCGGGAATTTTCCGCGCCAGCTTGTCAGGATCAACCAGACCGCAATAAGGGTCTTCAGGCGCTGCCTTGGCCATGGCGACCGCGCGTTCGACGGCGAGGCTCATGCCCGCTTCGGAGAGGTCGGAGAACGCCACGCCCGCCTGTTTCTTGCCGATCAGCACGCGCAGACCGGCGTCGCGGGTTTCGCTGCGCTCGACAGTTTCCAGCTTGCCCTCGCGGGCGCCTGCTTCGATGGCGCGCGATTCAGACAGGACGGCTTCGGCCTCCTGCGCGCCGGCGCGTTTGGCGCGGTCCACCAGCTCATGGGCCAGCGCGAGAAGGGATTGGGTGTCGGGCGCGCCCAGGCCGGCGCTGGCGTTTTGATCGGTCATAGCGATCCCATAACGTCAACACGGGCCCAAGCGCAACGCGTCACATCGGCTGAGGGGTCAGCCCGTCACGGCGTGAAGGACGAGTCCGACGCCTAGAACCGCATAAAGAACAAGGGTCATCAGCGCGCCAAGAAAGCGGCCAAGATTGGGGCCATCCTTGCTGGCGACCCCGTATCCATGGATGCCGCGCGCAACGGTCAGGGTCACGCCGATGGCGTGGATCGCCATCACTGGGGCGCCCAGCATGGCCATCAGCACAAGCGCGATCAGCGCGCCCGGCGTCCATTCCGCGCCATTGGCGTGGGCCCGGCACGCGCGTTCGAGCGCCGGGTCGGTCCCGACGCCGAGGCTCGTCTTGGTGCTGACCCGGTAGCGGATCACATTGATCCCGAGGATCAGCAGGATCACCAGATTGAGACCGACATACAGACTCGCGACTTGAAGCGCTGTCATGAAATTCCCCCTGTCATGCGCGCCGCTTTACTCGGCGTCGTCAGTGTCCCGGGGCAGGCTTGCCGCCTGCCTTATAGCGTCAGCCAGCACTTCGGGCGCTTCGGCGCCGGAAACCGCAAACTGACCGTTGAAGATGAAGCATGGCACGCCCTGAACGCCCAGGCGACGGAAGAATTGCTCTTCCTCCAGAACCTCTTTGCGGTCACGGTCAGATGAGAGGAGATTTCCGACAATCTCTGTTTCCAGGCCGATTTCACCCGCCAGCCGGGCCAGAACCGCCGGATCGCCAATATCAAGATGCTCGTCAAAGAAGGCCTTGTGCAGGCGCTCGGAGGCGGCCTCACCCAGATCCTGACCCTGCGCCCAGCGGATGACGCGGTGCGCATCGAGCGTGTTGGGGCGCATGGGAATGCCGGAAAAGCGGAAGGTAATTCCCGCTGCCGGACCGGCCTGTTCGAGATGCTCGCGCATCATCTTGAAGCGGTCGTCCGGGCCATCGCCGAATTTCTTCTTCATGTAGTCAGAATAGGGCACGCCCTCGCGCGGCACGGCGCCGTCGAGCTGGAACGGGCGATACACGGTTTCGGTCTGGATCTCGGGAACCAGAGCGCGGGCCTGATCCCAATAGCGCAGGCCCAGCCAGCACCACGGGCACACAACGTCAGAGACGATATCAACGGAAACTTGGGTCATGGCCGGACCCTAGTGCGATCCTTGAAGCAGGAAAAGCTCAGGGCATGCAGACTTGATTGCGTCCGCCTTCCTTGGCCCTGTAAAGCCCGGCATCCGCTTCGCCGAGCATCTTCTCGCCCGTGGACTCCAGATCACCGGCGTGCAGCGTGGCGAGGCCCATGGAGGCGGTGACCGGAATGGGCTTACCCTCGTCATTTTCCACATACATGGCCTGCAGGGCGAGTCGCAGCTTCTCGGCGGTCTGCATGGCTTCGGTCTCGTCCTGGCCGGGCAAGAGGACGGCGAATTCCTCGCCGCCCAGACGCCCGAACATGGCGGGCGGGCGCAGCAGGGTTTTCGCCGTGCGCACGGTCTGGATCAACACGCGGTCGCCGCTGGCATGGCCATGGGTGTCGTTGATCTTCTTGAAGAAATCGAGGTCGACCATGAGCACGCTGAAGGGCAGGGCCTGATCCAGCGCCTTCCTGTGCTCACGTTCCAGCGTGCGCATGAAGACGCGGCGGTTGTAGGCGCCCGTCAGCGCATCGGTTTCCGCTTCCGCGCGCATGCGCTGGGTCAGCCGGACAATGCGCGAGGCGGCGCGCATCCGCGCTTTCAGCTCGTTCTTGTCGATGGGTTTGACCAGATAGTCGTCCGCGCCGGAATCCAGGGATTCCGCCAGTTTGTCTTCCTGGCCCGAGGCGGAGAGCACCATGGTGTGGATATGCTCGGTCTCGGGATTGGCCTTGACCCGCCAGCACGCTTCCAGCCCGGAAAAGTCCGGCAGCTCGATGGCGGTCAGGAAGATGTCCGGCGGATCCTGACGCAATCGGTCAAGGCTCTCCTGGGCGTGGCCGGAGGCGCTGCAGAAAAAGCCCGCTTCGCTCAACATGCGCACCAGGATGGCGCGCTGGACCCGGCTCGTCTCACAGATATGGATATGCAGACGCTCTTCCTCGCTCCCGTCAGGCAAGGCTGAGGGATCGGGAAAATTTTCCTCAAATGGGGTCAATTCAGACGCGGCCATGTCGCACAGACTAGGTCAGAAGACTTAACGTCGTCCTGATGATGCGCGCAGTGACACTATGACCGGAAAAGAGATTTAGGCCTTGGTATCCAGCAGGTTGCCCATCATCTCATCGGCGGAGCGGATGATGGATGTGGCGGCGGACGCCTGATGCTCGGCCCGGATCATATCAACCATGGCGGTGACGTAGTCATCGTCGAAAGAAGAAACGCGCCCGCCGGGACCGGCGGGTGGTGGGGGGGCGTCGGATCGCCCGGCGGACGCGTCAGGAGCTGAAGCGCTTTGGGTAAGCGCGGCAGGGATGGTCGATGGGCGAACGCGGTTGACCGCTCCTGCCGCAGCGTCCAGCCGCGCTGTGGCGGCTTGGAAGGCTTGTACGCCGGATGCGAAAACCGAGTTCATGACGCTAGCTATGCGCCTAAATACCGGCTTTTGCACGCGGAACTGGTAATGTGAGTTACCGGGGCGTTAAGCGGTTGCGGGACTAGTCCAGCCCCAGCTCGCCCCACATCGCGTCCACGCGATCGATCACATCCTGTTCCATATAGAGCTTCTCGCCCCATTCGCGGTGGGTCTCGCCGGGCCATTTATTGGTGGCGTCCATACCGATCTTCGAGCCGAGGCCCGACACCGGAGAAGCGAAGTCGAGATAGTCGATGGGGGTGTTCTCGATCGGGGTGATGTCGCGCGCCGGGTCCATGCGGGTGGAGATCGCCCACATCACATCCTTCCAGTCACGCGCATTGATGTCGTCATCCACGACGATCACCCATTTGGTGTACATGAACTGGCGCAGATAGGACCAGGCGCCCATCATCACGCGCTTGGCGTGGCCGGCATAGGCCTTCTTCATCGAGATGACGGCGATGCGATAGCTGCAGCCTTCGGGCGGCAGCCAGAAATCAACGATCTCGGGAAATTGCTGGCGCACCAACGGGATGAAGACCTCGTTGAGCGCTTCGCCCAGCACGGACGGCTCATCCGGCGGACGGCCGGTGAAGGTGGTCAGATAGATCGGATCCTTGCGCATGGTGATGGCGCTGATCTTGAAGACCGGGAATTTCTCGACCGAATTGTAATAGCCGGTGTGATCGCCGTAGGGGCCTTCATCCTCGTACTCGTCGAGCATGACATGGCCTTCGAGCACAATCTCGGCTTCAGCGGGCACTTTCAAAGGCACGGTCTTGCAGTCCACAAGCTCGGCTTTCTGACCGCGCAACAGGCCCGCAAACTGGTATTCGCTCAGCGTGTCGGGCACGGGGGTGACGGCGGCCAGAATGGTGCCGGGATCGGCGCCCAGAACGCAAGCGACGGGCAGGGGATCAGGCTTTTCATTCTTCCAGCGCTGATAATGCTGGGCGCCGCCGCGATGCTTGAGCCAGCGCATGATCGCGCGGTCCTTGCCCAGCTTCTGCATGCGATAAATGCCGAGATTGAAGTCGTCCTGCTTGTCGTCTGACGGGCCTTTGGTGACCACCAGAGGCCAGGTGATCAGCGGGGCGGGCTCGCCCGGCCAGCAGCCCTGGATCGGCAGGCGATCAAGATCAATGTCATCGCCTTGCAGCACCACCTCCTGACACGGCGCCTTGCGCACGGTGGAGGGGCGCATGCTCATCACGGTTTTCGCCAGCGGCAGCATGCCGAGCGCGTCCTTCAGGCCGCGCGGCGGTTCGGGCTGGCGCAGGAAGGCCAGAAGCTCGCCCACTTCGCGCAGGTCAGAAGCCGTCTTGCGCGGCTCGCCGCCCAAAGTCACAGCGCGGGCGACGCGGCCCACCGTGCCGAAAAGGTTGGCGAGCGCCGGCATTTCAGCAGGGCGGCCATCTTCATGGACCGGGTTCTCGAACAAGACCGCGGGGCCGCCGGTGTTCAGAAGGCGGGTCTGGATCTCGGTCATTTCAAGATGGGTGGAGACCGGACGGGAGACGCGCTTGAGCTCGCCTTCGGATTCCAGCAAAGCGATGAAGTCGCGCAGAGATTTATACGCCATCCGGCCCTCCTGTCAGATGAGACGCAAACTAGGCCCGCCCGGCAGGCGGGCCAAGCTCGAAGCTGCGTTGTGCTGTCCGTTATGAGAGATGACTTGCTCGTACTTGCAATTCATTCTTATAAGCGCGCGACACACATTTTGACGCATTGCGGGCGTCCGGCCCGCAGAGGAAAGATATCCCATGACCCTTGTTGCAACCCCCGCCACCGCCAACGCCAGCCGGTATCTCCAGCAGCTGTGCAAGCACTGGAGCCACAAATTCGAGGTGAGCTTCAGGCCTGAAGCCGGAGAGATCGCTCTGCCGCTGGGCAAGGTCGCGCTGAAAGCGGAGGCGGATCAGCTGGTGATCACGCTCCACCCGCTTGAGGGGGCGGATATCGACAAATTCAAACAGGTCGTTGAAGAGCATCTTGATCGCTTCGCGCACAAGGAAGCGCCGCTGGCCTATACCTGGCGCGCGGCGGACTGACGCACCACGACTGAGGAGGGCGACGACGCGCGTACAAGCTGCATCGTCATACCGGGGGTAAACATGAAAATCCGTGACATCATCTTCTGGCTCCACCTGATCGTGGGCATGACGCTGGGCGTCTTCATCCTCTTGATGTCGGTGACGGGCGTGCTTCTGACCTATGAGCGTCAGATGATCCGCATGGCCCAGAACGACGCCATCAGCGCCCCCGCTGACGCCGCCCCCCTGAGCTATCAGGAACTGGCGGACGCAGCCCTGCTCGCAGGCGGCGCTCCCGGCCATGTGATGACGGTTCCCAATGGCCGTGAGGGCGCGGTCAGCGTTTCGGCCGGTCGTCGCAACAGCTTCCTGATGAACCCGTATACGGGTGAGCGCCTGGACGAGGCGGGGCAGGGCACGACCGCCTTCTTCCGTCGGGTCATGTATATCCATCGCTGGCTGGCCTTTACCGGCGGACGCAATGAAGTGGGCGCCCAGATCAACGGCGTGTCCAACCTGCTGTTCACCGCCTTGTGCCTGACGGGTATGTATCTGTGGCTGCCGAAATTCTGGCGCTGGGCCTTTGTGAAGCCGCGCCTGACGCTGCTGACGAGCCATCCCAACGCCAAGGCGCGCCATTTCAACTGGCACCATGCGCTGGGCCTGTGGTTCGCCATTCCGCTGGTGTTCATCACCCTGACCGGCGCGGTGTTCTCCTATCGCTGGGCGGGTGAGTTCGTAAGCTGGGCCTTTGGCGGCGCGCAGGGTTCGGGCAGTCAGCAGACTGAAGTCGTTGAGGCTGCCCCTGTGACGCTTCAGGGCGAGGCCGTGTCTCTGGATGCGCTGGTCGAGCAGGCGCAGGCGCAATCGCGCCGCGAGGGGCGTCGCGTGCAGATCACCCTGCCCGAGCCCGAGGCGGCGATCACCACCCTTGCGCTCGATTTCGGCAATGGCGTCGAGCCGGGCTCGATCCATACCTATGAGGCGGCGCGGGACGGACAGGGCGTGACCCGCATCGATCCGCGGGCGGACATGCCGCTGGCGCGCAAGGCGCGCATCTTCATCCGCTTCCTGCATACGGGCGAGGTGTTCGGCCTGATCGGGCAGACCATCGCCGGGATCGCCTCCGCGGTCGCCGGGCTGCTGGTTTATACCGGCTTGTGCCTGGGCAGCTCGCGCCTGTGGATGCTGTATCAGAAGCGTCGCCGCAAGCGCGCCATGGGCTGAGCAAAGGGTTAAGAGCCTTGCAACCAATCGCCGGCCTGCGCATTTGATTGGCATGAGGTTCGTATATCAAACACTGGGTTTTCTGCTGATCGCGCTGGGCGTCCCGCTGTTCTGGACGCCCTTGCCGTTCGGTCTGATCCTGATCGCGATCGGGCTGGCGCTGATCCTGTCCAATTCTGACAGCGCGCGCGAATGGGTGCGCGGCAAGCGCCAGCAACATCCCCGGTTCAATGACCTGATGAGCAAGGCCGAACGGGTGACGCCGCACCCGTTCGACCGCATCCTTCAGCGCACCGACATCAGTTAGCCGGTTGCGGGGCGTCCTGCCTCGCTGCAAGCACCGCCCGGGCGAAGTCCGGCGCCCCGCCATCACTGCCCAGCGTTGCGCCCATGCGCAGCACGATCAGATCCTCGGACGGGATCACAAACGTCCATTGCTGCTGGAAGCCGCGCATCACCACGGTATCAGACGGCAGGCCCGGAATGTTCAGCCAGAAGCCCGCGCCATACTGATCGTCAGAGGTGACGGTGGGGGTTGAGACATAGGTCAGCCAGTTGGGCGGGATGATCTGCTCGTCCCCGATCCGCCCGTCATTGAGATAGAGTTCGCCCATACGCGCCCAGTCGCGAGCGCTGGCGTACATATAGCTCGACCATTGCAGGGTGCCGGACTGGTCCGGCTCGAACACGGCATGGTTCATCCCCAGCGGCGTGAACAGCCAGTCGCGCAGGGTCTGGATTTCGTCAACCACACTGTCGCCCATCACCGTTTCCATGGCGGAGCCGGCCAGCACGGTATTGCCGCTCTGATAATCCCAGTGTTCGCCCGGCGCATGCAGCACGTTCCGGTTGGCGGCATAGGTCGCCATATCGGTCTGGGTGAACAGCATTTCCGAATTGGGGTCCGAGCCATCATTGCGCTCAAACCCATCCAGACCGCCGCTCATGCGCAGCATGTCGTCGATGGTGATTTCCGGGCGTCCGGCCTCGACAAGGGCGGGGATCTGGCCGGGCGCGCTGATGTCGATGAGGCCGCGCTGGACCAGCACGCCCGCAAAGGTGGCGGTGGTGGATTTGGTCATCGACCAGCCATGCAGCGGCGTCGTCTCGGTCACACCCTCGGCATAGCGCTCGGCCACCAGATGGCCGTCATGGATGACAAGGGCGGCGAGGGTGTTGCGGCCATCCTCGGTGAACACCTCGTCCAGAGCTGCGTTCAGCGCATCCAGGTCAAAATGGGCGTCGCGCCAGTCCGCATCCAGCGTCATCGGGTCAGGCCCGTTGGTGATGGGCAGGCTCAGGCTGGCGTCAAAGTCGTCAGAGTTGTGCACCAGCGTGCAGCCAATGCCATCGCGATAGACCGCCGTCTGCTTGAACAGGCCGCCCAGAACGGCGCTGGTCACGCGCTGGTTGTCCTGATCGATATCGACGGAAATCAGCGCATTCGCCCCGCCCAGCAAGGGCGTGATGTAGAGCGCCTGGGCGCGGTCGGGCTCAAGGCCGGACACAAAGGTCAGCGAACAGGTCTGCTTGGCGGTGATCCCGGTGCCTGACGGCAGATAGATGCGGCCGGTCACGGACTGGCTGAGATAGACCCACCCGCCCAGCACCAGTGCGGCGATCAAAACGATCACCCAGAACAAACGACGCATGGTTTCCTCCCCGATTTTTCTGAGAGGGTTCGCCCGGGCGCGGGTCGGGTCAAGAGTGATTATGTAAAATGCATTCGCTGAAGCAGTTCACTTACCAAATTTAAACGCGGGCTCGCTAGGGTGAGAGCATAATCTCCCCTGTGAGCGCAAAACTGGCGAAGGGCGGGCTGCAAAGCCCGCCCTTTTTTCTTTGTCCTAACGCTCTGAAGCCGGTTTGAGCACGTCCTGCCACTCGGGCGTTTTATCGATCTGCGCCTTGGCGAAGGGGCAAAGCGGGACAATCTGGACCTTGCGTTCGCGGGCGTCCTCGACGGCGCGTTGGACCAGCGCCTTGCCCACCCCCTGACCCCGCCATGCGTCCGGCACGCCGGTATGATCAATGATGATCATGTGCGCGTTGGCGATGGAGAAGGTCATTTCCGCATCCGGCTTGCCGTCGCCGCGCGCCACATAGCGGCCCTTGCTGTCCGAACGCTCTTCCGTGATCGTGAAATCAGCCATGTCGGCCTCCTGTCCTTTTGATGAAATGACCATAATGGCGGACAGGGGCGGCGTCTTTGTCGGTGATGGAAACTATGGTTTTCCTGTCGCCTGATAGAGTTCGGGCCCCGGAATGATCCGGAGCCCGTGTGTCTCTAGCCGAATTTGGAGAAGTCCGCGGGGCGGCGCTCCATGAAGGCGGTGGCCGCCTCCTTGAACTCTTCGGTGCGTAATTGCTCGGCGAACAGGCCGCCCTCGCGCACGATACGCTCCTTGATGTCTTCAGGCGGCAGGTTGATCAGCATTTTGGCGGTTTTCACAGCCCCCGGGGCCAGCTGGGCGATCTGCTGGGCGATCTCCTGCACGGCGGCGTCAAACCCGTCCGGCGGCAGCACGGCGTTGATCAGGTTCTTGGCCTCGGCTTTCTTGGCGTCCCATTTGGCGCCCAGAAGCAGCATTTCGCTCGCAACGGCTCGGCCCACAATGCCCGGCAGGATCTGGGAGGAGCCGAATTCAGGCGCCAGCGCCAGATTGACGAAGGGCGTGGTGAACATGGCGCGGCTGGTGGCGTAGACGAGGTCGCAATGCAGCAGCAGCGTCGTGCCGATGCCCACCGCCAGGCCGTCCACGGCGGCGATCACGGGCTTCTCGCAGCCCATCAGCGCCATCATGAAGCGTTCGACCGCCGGGGTTTCCCCGCCGCCGATATGGGGCGGCGCCTCCATGAAATCCATCATGTCATTGCCCGCCGAGAAGCAGCCTTCGCCGCCTGCAAGGATGACGACGCGGATATCGGCGCGCGTATTGGCCTCTTCCAGCCCGTCCGCCATCGCGGCGTACATGGCGCGTGTAATGGCGTTCTTCTTGTCCAGCCGGTTGAAGCGCAGGGTGCGCACGCCGTTCGCGTCGCTCACCGAAATCAGATCAGTCATTTCGCTGTCCTTGGGGCAGAGAATCTATGGGGCTGCAGAATAGGGGCAGACCAGGACGTGGGAATCAAACACCGCACCCAGCAGAAGCTGGTCTCCGACGCGGGTCGCCACGGAGGTTGAATCAATCGCTTCGCCGGAATCGGCGAACACGGTCGTCCAGTCGCCCGTCGCCGGATCAACTCTGACAGCTTGGGACGGGGCGTGCGACGTCGGGTCTTTCTGATGCGCCAGGAAGTCAAAGACATTCACATTGCCCGCGATATAGAGCGCGCCGTCTGAACCGACCTCGATATTATCAAGCCCGAGCGGGACGGGGTGGCGGGCGGTGCGGGTCAGATCGCCGGTCGCCGGGTCCCTGTCAAAGACGTGCAGCGTGCGGCCGATAAAGCCAGCGCCATAAAGCTCGGACCCGTCAGCGCTGACATTGACGCCATTGGCGTAGGCGAAACCGTCAGCCGCAATGCGGCCGTCCTGGCCGTCATAATAGCTGATGGATCCCAGCGGCAGGCCGAGAAACGCCTCCAGATACCCCATGGGCGTGTCGCCGAAATAGACGTCATTGCTGGCGTAGAACTGGGTTGGCCCGACGCCGACAATATCGTTCGGCGAGCGCAGGGCGTCATGACTGACCGTTTCCAGATGCGACAGCGCGCCATCGTCAGCCACGTCATAGATCAGCACCTGATGGCCCGTATAGGGATGGCTGATGACGAAGAGGCGACCGATGGATTGTCCGGCGTCATCCTCGCCGCGCCACAGGCTGATGCCATGGGGGCGGAAGTCGGCCGGTGCGTCGATGGAGACCAGACGCACGCTGTCAGGGTTCTGAGGGTCAAAGGCGTAAATGCCATTGCGCGGATGCATTTCACCCGAGCGTCGCTCGGCGGCGGAGACGAAGGCCAGACCCGAGACCGGGTCAAAGGTAACGTCTTCGGTCCCCGGCGCGATCTCGACCGGCGTGCAGGCGGCGTTGTCGGTGTACTCAGGATGGCTCAACGTCCCGCTGGCGCGGGTGACCACATATCCGATCCGCACCAGCGTCAGCGCCAGAACGATACCGATTACGCTCAGAACAATTCGCATCATGACCTGCTCCCCCAGTGTCTGTATCGGCACGTTAAGGAGAGATGGGGTGAGCGTCTAGCAATCGCGAACTGGTCGGAAATCCTGCCAGGCTGGGCGCTTCACACAATTTTAGGCCGACACGACCGAGGCTGAGGAGTGATACTCGGGTTATTCAGAACCGGATGAGGGGCCATGACACTGCCGCAGCTCAGACGCCGCTATCTTGTGAGCTATGGGATCGCCATCGGGCTGATCTTTATCGTTTCGGTCTTCGCGCACCTGGCGACGCTGCATGCCGTGAGCCATGAGCGCGGCACGGCGGAAATCGTCAATGTCAGCGGCAAGCAACGCATGCTGAGCCAGAGGCTGCTGGCTCTGGTGGAGACCCAGAGCGGCCAGCGTGCGCAAGAGCAGAATAACGCGCTGATACGCGCTACGGCGGACGAGTTGGAGACCGCGAACGTCCGGCTTCAGGCGCAAGCTGAGGCGATTTCGTCCGGGGATGTGCGCGATGAGCTGATGGTGTTGTTCAACGAGCCTGAAGCCGGCATCACGGCGCTGATCTCTGAGTATGTGGGGATTGCACGCAGCTCGCTGGAGGGCGGTGCGTCAGTCGAGCAACGACAGCGCATGGAAGACCTCGCTCTGGGCGAAATGTTTGTGAAGCTGCATCACGCTGTCGCCTTGTTCGAAGAGCATGCCGAGCTTGGACTGAACCGGATCAGCCGTATCCAGCTTTTTCAGGTGGCTCTGATCCTGCTCATTCTTGCCGGTGAAGCCGTCTTCATCTTCCGGCCGCTGCTGAACAAGACCGTCGCAGCCATGCAGACTGAGCAGGAAACGCGTCAGATCGCCGAGGACGCCTTAAGGTTCCAGACCGAGACGCTGGCGTCCAAGAGCCGTTTCCTTGAGCAGATGAAGACGACCTTCTTTACGCCTCTGGCCGAGGCGCAGGAGAAACTGGAGCTGGCTGTCAGCTCGGATGCCGACAAATCTCCGGAGCTGGTGCGGGACGCCAAGGATGCCGTCACCTTCGCCGCCAAGCGTGCGGTTTCTCTGACCCGATCCTATGAGACCACGTCGCATAACGCGCCGCAGGCCCTGTCAGCGACGGGAAAGTAACGGGGGCGGAACCTGATCAGGAGGTCGGGTCCGTGTCCGTCGCCAGACGGGTCAGGGCGTCATAGACGATGGCGGCGTCGGTCTCGCCCAGCTTTTCATCGAGCTCTGCATTGAAGCCGCGCAAGACCTGATCCGCGCGCTCGGCGGCGCGCCGCCCGGCTTCGGTCAGGTCCACGAGCGCGCCGCGCTTGTCGCTTGAATCCTTGCGCTTGATCACCAGACCCGCCGTCTCCATCCGGTTGATCAGTCCTGTAACGGCTGGCGCACCAAGCGCCAGCACCTCGCCGATCGAGCCCAGACGGCGCTCGCCCCGACGCAAGAGCAGGAACAGCACGGCCGACTGGCTGGCGGTGACATTGGCTTCAGCGCGCAGACGCGCATCTGCTTCCCGGCTCAAGCGCCGGGCCGCGATTTCGATCAATAAAAACAGTCGCCGGTCAACGGCGCGAACGCGTGCCATGGGGGGAAAGCTGCCGCGATTCATTCGTGTGTGAAAGACATCAAGGGCGGGCGGTGCGCTGTCCCGCTGTGCGATTTCTTCACGCCGCCCCTTTCCAGAGCGCCTGTTTGCTGGTTGCTTAAGCGCTTATTCAAAAGCGAGGCGAGCATCATGTCTGTTTCCAAACTTTTCGACCTCACCGGCAAGACCGCCGTTGTCACCGGCGGTACGCGCGGCATTGGCGAGATGATCGCGACGGGCCTGCTCAAGCAAGGCGCGCGGGTCTTCATCACCTCGCGCAAGCCCGATGCGGTGAAGGCGGCGCAGGAGCGCCTGTCCGAGCATGGCGAGGTTCATGCCCTGCCGTCCGACCTGTCCACGAATGAAGGCGCTCAGGCCTTTGCGGACTGGCTGGCGGACCAGACCGGCGCCATCGACATTCTGGTGAACAACGCCGGGGCCACCTGGGGCGCCGCGCTGGAAGATTTTCCCGAGGATGGCTGGGACCGGGTGATGGATCTGAATGTCAAATCCATCTTCTTCCTGACCCAGAAGCTGCTGCCTCGGTTGCAGGCTGGCGCCAAGGCGTCGGGCCGGGGCCGCATCATCAATATCGGCTCCATTGAAGGTCTCAGCGTTCCGATGATGGAGGACAGCTACGCCTATCCGGCCAGCAAGGCGGCGGTGCACCATCTGACCAAGGTGATGGCGCGGCGTCTGGCGCGCGACAAGATCACCGTGAACGCCATCGCGCCGGGCCCGTTCGAGAGTAAGATGACCGCCTTTATGCTGAGCCAGCAGGAAGGTCGGGATGCGGTTGCGGCGAATATTCCGCTCGGCCGGATCGGCACGCCGGATGACATGATCGGTCTGTCAGCGTTTCTGGCGTCAGCCGCGTCGGACTATGTGACCGGGCAGATCATTGCGCTCGATGGCGGCTACGCCAATCTGCGCTAGTCCATCTCGGGCAGACCGCGGGGCTCGGCGCTGAAACGCCAGACCCGCGCCGCGCCCACATCCTGATCTTCAAGATCGCCGGCCCGGGGCGCGTTGAACCGGGCGGCGATGCCGAGTTTGTCCTTGGGCAGATAGGCGCGGCCCGGATCGCCGATCAGCACCAGCGCGCCGCGGTCATGAAGGCTTTCGAGCCAGTGGGTGATCGCGGCGCCCGCTTCGGTCTCGTAGAAGACATCGCCCGCCAGCACCACGTCCCAGCCATCATCACAGCCGACCAGATCAGCGTGCAGCACCTGCATGTCAGCATCATTGAGGCGGGCGTTCGCGCGGGCGGCGTGAACGGCGAAGGCGTCAATCTCGGTCCCGGTCACAAGGTCTGCGCCCGCTTTCGCTGCGGCAATGCCCGCCACGCCGCACCCGCAGGCGAAATCCAGCACGCGCTTGTCCTTCACCAGCTCCGGCTGATCGAGCACCAGCCGCGCCAGCGCCTGCCCGCCGCCCCAGGCGAAGGCCCAGAAGGGAGAGGGCAGGCCCTGCGCGATCAGCGCCTCTTCCTCCTGCCGCCACAGATCGCTCTGCGGATCGGCGAGATGAAAGCGCAGTTCCGGCGTCAGCGGGGCAGAGCCGATGCGGGTGTGGTCCTTGAGGACGATGTCGGGCGTCAGGGCGGTCATGCCGCCCCGATACTACGCTTCCGCGCGGGGAATAAAGGTCAGGGCGATGCCGTTATTGCACCAGCGTTGGCGAGTGGGACGCGGCCCGTCCTCAAACACATGGCCCTGATGGCCTTCGCAGCGGGCGCAATGATATTCGGTGCGCGGCGTCCAGATACGGTAATCAGGCTTGGTGGCCACGGCGCCGCGGATCGGGCTCCAGAAGCTCGGCCAGCCGGTGCCGCTTTCATATTTGGCTTCAGATGAGAACAGCGGCAAGGCGCAGCCTGCGCAGACGAAAATCCCGTCGCGATGTTCGCGGTTGAGCGGGCTCGTGCCCGCGCGCTCGGTGCCTTCCTGACGCAGGACACGGAATTGCTCGTCATTGAGCCGCTCATGCCATTGCTCACGTGTCAGGCTCATGAAGTCCACATCCTCGGCGCCCCAGGGGGTGATGCCGGGATGGTCGAACAGCTCGACCTCCAGACCTTCAATATCGCTTTGCCCGAGAGCCGGGCTCGCAAAGGCGGCAAGGCCGGTGGCGAGAAACAGGCGGCGGCTGAGCGCAGTCATGGTGGGGCCTCCTCTTGGCGTTACCCCAAGAGTTATGGCGCGCGGGCCTTTTGGCCAGTCACATGACGGTGAGAGGCGAGTGAGCCTAGATCGCGCCCAGAAGGAAGGCGCCGGTCAGAAGGAGGCCCGTGATCTGGTTCGCCTTGAACCGGCGCAGGCATTCACGGCCATCTGACGGGTCGAGCTTGCGTGCTTGCAGCAGCAGATGCGCCGCGAAGACCGCAAAGGCGGGCGCGAACATCAGACCGGCCCCCGCGAAGACCCCGGCCAGCGCCGCGAGCGCTGCGCAGACGAGATAGAAGGCCAGAACGCCGAGGGGGATATTACCGCCAAGCGCGCGGGCGGAGGATTTGACCCCCACCATGGCGTCATCCTCCATGTCCTGACAGGCGTAGATGGTGTCATAGCCCAGCGTCCAGAACAGGTTCGCGACATAAAGCAGAATGATTTCAGGCGCGAAGGGCGTACCCAGGGCCGCCGCGCCCGCCACCGGAACACCCCAGTTGAAGGTCAGGCCCAGCCAGGCTTGCGGCCACCAGGTGATGCGCTTCATGAAGGGATAGCCCGCCACCAGCACCAGCGCGCCAAGCCCCGTCAGAATCGCGGGCCAGGGCAGCTGGACCAGCACCAGAAGCCCGACCAGGCATTGCGCGACCAGAAACGCCCAGGCCTGTTTCAGGCTCACCGTGCCTGCGGCCAAAGGCCGGTCGGCGGTGCGGGCGACCTGGGCGTCGATATCGCGGTCGACAATGTCGTTATAGGTGCAGCCCGCCCCGCGCATCGCAATCGCGCCAACGCCAAACAGGATCGCCCAGTACAGATCGAGCCAGTCGAGCCCGGTGCTGACACTGGCGAGCGCCAGTCCCTGCCAGCACGGAATCGCCAAGAGCCAGAACCCCACGGGCCGGTCATAGCGCGCCAGCCGCAGATAGGGGCGGAGGGAGGAGGGCGCGCGATCCACCCAGCTTATGGGCACGGAGTCAGCGACGCGGCGATCAGGGGCGATAGTCATGGCGCATCGATAGCGCGCCGCGCGCCGGACTGAAAGAGGATGAACGTCGCGGGGCGGGTGGAAATTCCACCCGCCCCGTGTTCGGGCCTAGTCCAGCCCGGTGATGGCGATGGTCTTGGGGTTGGTGAAGGCAAGCAGGCCTTCGCGCGCCAGCTCTCGGCCATAGCCCGATTTCTTCACCCCGCCGAAGGGCAGGCGCGGATCAGACGCCACCATCTGGTTCACATAGGTGGAGCCAGCCTCAAGGTCGGTGCACGCGGTCTCGATCTCATTTTTGTCTTTCGACCAGAACGACGAGCCAAGGCCGTAGGGATGGTTGTTGGCAATGGCGATTGCGTGGTCGAGGTCTTCGGCTTTGAACATCAGGGCGACGGGGGCGAAGATTTCAGAGTCATGGCCCGGCGTGCCGCGTGGGATGTCGGCGAGGACCCCCGGCGTCAGGAAGGCGTGATCCTTGCGCTCGGGCTCGAACAGAACGGTAGCGCCGCCCTTGATGGTCTCTTCCACCAGCTCATAGACCTCGTCGGCGGCTTCCTTGCTGGAAAGCGGGCCGATATCGGTGCTCTCATCCATCGGGTCGCCGACGCGCAACTCCTTCATCGATTGCACGAATTTGGCGGTGAAGGCGTCATAGACTTCCCTGTGGATGATGAAGCGCTTGGCCGCGATGCAGGATTGGCCATTGTTCTGGGTGCGGGCGGTGACGGCGGTTTCCACGGCCTTGTTGATATCTGCGCTGGGCATGACGATGAAGGCGTCCGAGCCGCCCAGCTCCATGACGGAGGGCTTGATCGCCTTGCCTGCGAGCGAAGCCACGGCGGAGCCTGCGCCTTCAGACCCTGTCAGGGTGACGCCGCGAATGCGGTCATCAGTGATGATGCTTTCGGTCTTGTCCGACCCGATCAGCAACGTCTGAAAGGCGCCCTCGGGGAAGCCGGCCTTGTCCAGAACTTCGGCGATCTTGAGCGCGCTGCCCGGCACGGCGGAGGCATGCTTGAGGATGCCGGGATTGCCCACGACAAGATTGGGCGCCGCAAAGCGGAAGACTTGCCAGAACGGGAAGTTCCACGGCATCACGGCGAAGACCGGCCCGATGGGCAAATGATAGAGGCTGCACTCGCCTTTTTCGGGCGCAGTGATGGGCGTGGGTTTGAGCATGTCCGGCGCTTCATCCGCATAATAGCGGCAGAGCCAGGCGCATTTCTCCACCTCGGCGCGGGCCTGCTTGATCGGCTTGCCCATTTCCCGGGTCATCAACTCGGCGATTTCATCGCGTTGGTCATCGAGCACATCGCCTGCCTTGCGCAGGGCATCGAGCCTTGCGTCCATCCCCATGGCCTTGAGCTTTTTCACTGCACTCACTGCGCGGGTCATCGCCGCTTCAATGGCGGCCTGCCCATGGGTTTCCGCTTCAAAGACGGTTTCGCCGGTATAGGGATTGATGGACTTCATGGCGGGGCTCCTGTGGCCGGGACGGTTACGGGTGCGAACATCGGCTGGCGTGCGACGACATTTCAGAGCTTGAACGTGGGCGCCGTCCAGCTAGAACGCAATTCATGAGTGTCGAACCGCGTCTTTATATCGATGCGCCGCTCGCTGGGGGCGCCGTGCTGGATCTCGATCGGGACCAGGCCCACTATCTCGTCAATGTCATGCGCCGCAAACAAGGCGACGGCGTCCGGCTGTTCAATGGCCGGGACGGCGAATGGCGCGCCGAAGTGGCGAGCGCAGACAGGAAACGCGCCAGCCTTCAGATCGTTCAGCAGCGGCGCAGTCAGAGCGCCGCGCCGGACATGGCGCTTTATTTTGCGCCGGTGAAGAAGGCGCGCACCGATTTCATCGTCGAGAAAGCGACCGAGCTGGGCGTCGCCTCGATCACGCCTGTGATCACCCAACGCACCCAGTCCGAACGCGTGCGCACCGATCGCATGCAAGCGCTGGCGCGCGAAGCCTCTGAACAGACCGAACGCCTCGACCTGCCGGTGATCCATGAACCGGTCAGCCTGACCCGGATGCTGGAAGGCTGGGATGCGGCGCGCACGCTGATGTTCGCTGATGAGAGCGGGGACAGCCAGACCGAGCCCTGGGGCGGCGAGCATGGCCGCGCCCGCCCGATCGCCCAGGCGCTGGCTGGCCGCGAGCGCGGCGGTCAATGGGCGATGCTGGTGGGGCCTGAAGGCGGATTCTCGGTTGAGGAACGCACGCTCCTGCATGCTCAGACTTTCGTCCTGCCCGTCAGCCTCGGCCCGCGCATTCTGCGCGCGGACACAGCGGCCGCTGCGGCCTTGTCTGTCTGGCAATCCATGCTGGGCGACTGGTAAGCGATCACGGATTCTCTCACACCCTTGTGACCGAAAACCTGTTTCCCTGCTTGCCGTAGGGGATACGGGCGCCTAACTGTGCGGCCACACGAATTGGCCTGGCGGGGAGACACGCACCCATGAGCGGCACGTATAACGCAGGCGGCGAAGGCGCCCCGATCGAAAGCAAGGCCCAGCTCATCGGCCATATCGCTTCGGGCGAAAAACCCTCAGATCAATGGCGTATCGGCACCGAGCACGAGAAGTTCGGCTTTGCGCTGAAAGATCATGCGCCGCTGCCCTATGAGGGCGATGGCCCGGCCGTGCGCAAGCTTCTGGAAGGGCTGACCCGCTTTGGCTGGCAAACCATCGAGGAGAACGGCAAGCCGGTTGCGCTCAAACGCGATGGCGGTTCGATCACCCTTGAACCGGGCGGCCAGTTCGAACTCTCCGGCGCGCCGCTGGAAACCCTTCACGAGACCTGTCGTGAGGTGAACACCCATTTGCGCGAAGTGCGTGAAGTGGCCGATGAGGTGGGCGCGGGCTTTCTGGGCCTCGGCTTCTCGCCGAAATGGTCTCTTGATGAGACCCCGATGATGCCCAAGGACCGCTACAACATCATGAAAGCCTACATGCCGAAGGTCGGCACGCTGGGCCATCAGATGATGTTCCGCTCCTGCACCGTGCAGACCAATCTCGATTTCGCGTCCGAAGCGGACATGGTCAAGAAGATGCGCGTCTCGCTGGCGCTGCAGCCGATCGCGACGGCGCTGTTCGCCAACTCGCCCTTCGCGGACGGCAAGCCCAACGGCTTTCTCAGCTATCGCGCCCATGTCTGGACCGACACGGATAACAACCGCACCGGCATGCTCCATTTCGCCTTCGATGAAGGCTTTGGCTATGAGCAGTATGTGGACTGGGCGCTCGACGCGCCGATGTATTTCGTCAAGCGCAATTCGGTCTTCCAGGACGCGACGGGCCTCAGCTTCCGCGACTTCCTGAAGGGCGAGCTGCCGCTGCTGCCGGGCGAGCTTCCGGTCCTGTCCGACTGGGAAGATCATCTCTCCACGCTCTTCCCTGAAGTGCGCCTGAAGACCTTCCTCGAACAACGCGGCGCGGATGGCGGCCCGTGGAATCGTCTCTGCGCGCTTCCGGCCTTCTGGGTGGGGCTGCTCTATGATCAGAGCGCGCTCGATGCGGCCTGGGATCTGGTGAAAGACTGGACCGCGGAAGAACGCGACGCCATGCGCCTGGGCGCCGCGAAGACCGCGCTGAAAACCCCGTTCCGCAATACCACCCTGCAAGAGATCGCCCAGCAGGCGCTCGCCATCTCCCGCTCCGGCCTCAAGGCGCGCCAGCGCCTGAACGCCCATGGCGAGAACGAAGCGCTGTTCCTTGATGATCTCGATGAGATCGCCAAGACCGGCATCAGCCCCGCCGAACGCCTGCTCGAGCGCTATCACAGCGCCTGGGGCGAAAGCGTCGAGCCGATCTTTGAAGAGGCGGCTTACTGAGGGCTGAGTCAGCTCGCAAACAGTCATAGAGCGCCACCCCCATCCCTCTCCCCTCCCTGAGGGGAGAGGTTAGGTGAGGGGTGAACGGCGTTTCAGCTGGCTCACATCTGACTGATTGAAGCGCACCCCCTCACCCTGCCTCTCCCCCTTGGTCAAGGGGGAGAGGGGTTCTGTCGGCGTTGCTTCAATGAGCGCGCGATTTCGAGAATCTGATCGCCCAGCATTTCGGGCGCTTCAAAGACTTGTGTGTTCCAGAACCGAAGGACTTGCCAGCCTTGGCTTTCTAGCCATGTTGTTCGGCTCTGGTCGCGGCGCTGATGGGCGGGAAGATTATGCTGGCCGCCATCCAGTTCGATGATCAGACCGATTTCCGGGCAGGCAAAGTCAGCCACATAGGCCCCGATTGGATGTTGACGCCGAAACTTCAGCCCATCAGGCCTTTGCCGCATCAAGGACCAGAGCTTGCGCTCGGCGTTGGTCATGTCCCGGCGCAAACGACGTGCTGTGGTGATGGGTTTTCTGGACGCCATACGCGCACTCTATCGCGAGAAGCGCATAACCTGAAAGATGCGCCACCCCACCCCTCCCCAATACCCCCACTGCCGCAAAGCCCTTGCGACTCCCGGCCCCGCGTGGTGTTTTGCGCGGTAGTAAATTCTTCACGAAGTCGATCACGGTCCTTCTCAACTGACGCATGAGGGGCGTCGGGCCGTGACAGGGGGAGGGACCTCAGGTCATGTTACTGATCATTGTAGGCTTTTTGATCACGGTCGTTACCGCCGTGCCGGTTTTTCTGGAGATGCGCAAGCATCCCAAGGGCCTTCACATTCTGTTTTTCGCCGAGATGTGGGAGCGCTTTTCCTATTATGGGATGCGCGGCCTGCTGATCTTCTATCTCACCCAGCACTTCCTGTTCTCGGACGGGGAAGCCAGCTCGCAATACGGCGCCTATACCGCGCTGGTGTACCTGCTGCCGCTTCTGGGCGGGTATCTGGCGGACCGGTATCTGGGGAACCGCAAGGCCATCGCCTTTGGCGCCCTGCTGCTGGTGGCCGGTCACGCGACCATGGGCATTGAAGGCGAGCCGGCTCGCGAAGCCCTGATCTATGAAGGCCAGCAATACGAGCTGATCGCGGAAGGCCGCGGCTCGAACCGCTCGGTCATGATCGAGGTGGATGGCGCGGAATACAGCTTCTCGGCCAACTCCGAAGGCGATTTCCAGATTGCTGAGCTGCCTGCAAGCGCGTCCATCCCGGCTGTGCTGCCGCAAGGCGAGTTCGAGATCGAGCGCGTTGAACGCGACCGGATGTTCCTGAACATCTTCTACTTCGCCCTGGCTCTGATCATCATGGGCGTGGGCTTTTTGAAGGCGAACATCTCCTCCATCGTCGGTCAGCTCTATGAAGAGAACGACCCGCGGCGTGATGGCGGCTTCACCCTGTATTATTACGGCATCAATCTGGGCTCCTTCTGGGCCGCCATCCTGTGCGGCTGGCTGGGCGAGACCGTGGGCTGGTGGGCCGGCTTCGGCGCGGCCGGCATCGGCATGCTGCTGGGCTTTGTCGTGTTCGTGCGCGGCCGGGCGCTGTTCTTCCTGCCGGGCAAGAACCTGCTCAGCCATGTGGGCAACCCGCCGAGCCTTGAGAAGCTCAAGGCCAAGGCGCTGGGTCCGCTCAACACCGAATGGCTGATCTATGGCATCGGCCTTGTTGGCGTGATCGTGGTCTGGTTCATGGTTCAGGCGCATACCATCCGCTTCACCCTGCCGGGCATGGGCGAGCAGGACCTTCTGGCCTTGTTCCTTCTGATCGGGGGCCTCGGCTTCCTGGGCTATGTGGTCTTCTACATGGTCAACAGCTGCACCAAGGTGGAGGCGCAACGCCTGATCCTGGCGCTGATCCTGATCATCGTCTCGGTCGTGTTCTGGGCGCTGTTCGAGCAAGCCGGTTCGTCCATGAACCTGTTCGCTTCGCGCAATACCGACCTGTCGGTGGGCGCGTTCGAGATCACGGCGTCACAGACGCAATCGTTCAACGCCGGCTTCATCCTGATCTTCGCACCGATCTTCGCGGCGATCTGGGCCTTCCTCGCCAAGCTGCGCAAGAACCCCAACACCCCGCTGAAGTTCGCGCTCGCGCTGGTTCAGGTGGGTCTGGGCTTCATGCTGCTGGTGTGGGGCGTCCAGTTTGCAGGCGATGACTATCGCGTGCCGCTGATCTTCCTCGCTGGCGCCTATCTGTTGCACACCACCGGTGAGCTGTGCCTGAGCCCGGTGGGCCTGTCGGCCATCACCAAGCTCAGCCCCGGCGCGGTGGTCTCCACCATGATGGCGGGCTGGTTCCTGTCCTCGGCCTTCGCGCAATACGTGGCGGGCATCATCGCCACCTTCACCGCGACCGACACGGTGGCGGGCCAGGTGCTCGATCCTGAAGCCGCGCTCAACGGCTATGCCGCCGTGTTCGGCTCGATCGGCCTCTTCGCCATCGTGCTGGGCGTGGTGTTCGGCGTCTTGAGCTTCTGGCTCAAGGGCCTCGGCCATGGCCGTGCGGAAGACCAGATCGATGCCAAGGCGGAAGCCGCCGGCCCCGATCAGGACGCACGTGACCTGCTCTAGACGGTCCTGACTGTCGATGAAAAGCCCCGGAGCCTGGCTCCGGGGCTTTTTTAATGGCTGAGCTGGCTGCGGCGTTCGCCCGGACAGCGCCAGTCGGACGGTCCGGGCTCGATCTGGGCGGCGCCGCTGCGATAGTCGATGGTCAGCGTTGTGTTCTGCAACAGATCCAGCCCCACGATCATGGCGGGGCGGTTCTCCCATCCCATGGCCCGGAAGACATCGAGGTCGGCTGTGTGAATGGTCATGCGGCCCAGACACAATCCGCCCAGCTGGAATTGCCGGATGACGACGCCCTGATCCGTCTCCACCGTGTCGGGAATGCGAGAGACGCTGCCCACGGTGAGGACGCGGATCATTTCCCGCTGGCGCAGGCGCGCGGCAAGCCTGTCATTGACGATGGTGATGGGCGAGCCGGTGTCGATCATCACCGCAATATCGTCCTCCACGCCGCGGGCGCGAGCGGCGCCGGTCAGCACTTGCCGCCGCGGATCGATCCGGGCGTCGGCGTATTGCGGGGGTTCGGCCTGAAGGTTGAGGCGTGCGCGCGGATAATCGAGCTCGATCACGCGCCCGGCAAAGGCGTTGCTGCCCAGCAGGCCGAAAATTTCAAGCTCAAGATCCGGCGGGGTCGGCGTGACGACCGTATCCACTGAATTCAGCGCGTGAGGGCCCAGACTAAACTTGATCAGGGTATAGCGTTCGGCCTGAACCTCCGCCGTCAGGGTCTGCACGTCATCAAGATGCTCGCGCGTGCTGATGAAGCCATGGGCTTCAGCAAGACTCTGGGCGATGGCGGTATGGCTGGCTCCGGTATCCGGCACGAACGGGTAGGGCCCGTCCTCGCCGATAAAGACCGGCGCCACATAATAGCCTGACGGGCTGCGCAACAGCTCCAGGGTGTCCGGCCGGGCGTGGGCGCTGGCGGACAAAGCCGAACACAGGGCCAGACCCAGGCAGACGCGTTTGACGGCGTGCATGACGACCTCCTCCCGGCAGGTTCGCCAGATCGCTGCTCGCCCGGCGTTCGCCCTGCCTGATTCAGTCTACCAGACTGGGTGTTGTGCCGGCATTACAAATCGGGAAGGTCAGAAGGCGCCACGGACGCTGAGATAGACCTGCGGTCCGAAATCGAAATAGCGCTGCTGACGCAGGCTTTCGACGCCATCCGCCCGTGATCCGTCATAGAAGATCCGGTCCTGTCGTTCGGTCGTGTCCAGCACGAAATCGGCCCCGAGGCGGGTCGTCAGGCCGAACCAGCGTGTTGTTTCCACATACAGATCGAGATCGCCGCCGGGATGCTGGATGTTCGTGAAGCGCCCGACGCGATAGGAGGCGGCGTCAGACAGGTAGAAGTAATCCCAGCCCCAGGCGATCTGCTGTTCGGGGAAGGTCTGACGGAAGTCAAAGCTGAGCTCCCATTCCGCAATACCGGACCAGGCGCGATCCTCGCCGGTGACCGGGTCGGTGACATTGGAGTCATACCATTCCACGAACCCGTCCAGCGTGGCGTTGCGCAAGCCCAGCCAGCCCAGCGGGCTGGTCCATTCCAGCGTCACCCGGTTCAGGGCGCCATCACCGATATTGCCCGGCGCGTCAAAGATCTCGGTGGGGGTGATAATGGCGATGTAATCGTCCAGATCCTGCCGCCAGACCCGACCCAGCGTCAGAGTGACAGAGGCGTCCTCGTTGAAGCGCTGCTCGAACTCGGCTTCCAGCGTCCAGTCGGTCTGGGGGCGATAATCGGGATTACCCACATCGACCTGATCGGAATTGAGGTCCACCGAGCTGGCGAAATTGCCGAAATCGAGCTGGTCCACATTGCGCTCGATCCCGATGCGCAGGCGGCGCTGCTCGCCCGGACGCCAGGTCGCGCTGGCGCGGGGCTTGAGATAGGTGAAGGTGCGGGCCTGGCCGCTGGGGCCGGACTGGGAAATCTCGCTGTATTCATAGCGCAGCCCGCCTTCCAGCGAGAGCGTGTCCGAAAGCACCCAGACCGTGTCGGCGAACAGCTCGCCGCGCACTTCCTCGACCCGGGTGTCGCTGACGGGCAGGGGGATGGGCACATATCCGCCGCCGGTATCCTCGAACAACGCCAGGCTGGCGTCGAGCGCGTTGAACGCGGCCTCGGCGCCGAAGGTGAAGGAATGCGCCTCTGACAGGGTCCAGTCGAAGCTGTGGCGCAGCGCGGTCTCTTCCTCGGCGTTCTGATAGAGCACCTGAGCCCGCTCCACGCCGGCTGACAGCGTGTTTACGCTTTCCTCTTCCGGGCCATTATCCGTATCCGAACGGGTCAGCAGGAAGGTGGTGGTCGACGCCAGCCCTTCCGCCCAGTCCCGCTCCACGGTCGCCGACAGGCCCGCCTCCCAGCTGCGCTCATTGGCTTCCTGGGTGATATAGGCCTCGGGCTGGCCAGCGCCGTCATAGGCGAAGCCGGAAATGATCCGGCGCCAGGCGACGAATTCGGCATTGGCGTTGACGCGAAGCCGGGTGTTCTCGCCAATCGGCCCGGCATAGCTGATCGAGGGCTCGATCTCGCGATAGCGGCGCTGGTCGTTGTAACGCTCACTCGAAAGGCGCACGCCGTCGGGCGATTCGGAGATCACGGTCCGGTCATTGGCCGGACCCCAGGTTTCCCAATTGAGCCCGAGTGTGATCTCGCCCGAGCCCACAGGGCGGGTGATCGAGCTTTCCATTTCCGAGGCCAGTCGCGATGAATTGTTACGCGTCAGCGTGTGCTCGAAGCTCGCACGCGTGCCTGAGCCCTCAACCAGAATGACATTGGCGAGCTGGCTGTAGCCGCGCATGTCATATTCAGGCAGGGGTTCGCGGATCAGCTCGATACGCACGACCTGATTGGCGGGGATGCGCTGGAGCACGGTTCCCAGACCCAGCGTCTTGTCGGACGGGCGCTCCCCGTTGATCAGAAGATTGCCAAAGGCATCCGCCAGACCTCGGCGACCGGTATCCCCGTCAGAGAGGGAAAAGCCGGGCAGACGGTTGATCATGTCGCGCGCGGTGACGGGGCTGAATTCGGTGAAGAAGCTGGCGGGGTAGGCGAGGATGGCGCCATCGGCCTCGCCTTCCGCGATCACCGGCTCGGGAGCGTCATCGCCGAAAGCAGGGGCGGTCGCAGCAAAAAGAAGGGCGAGCGAAGTCGTCCGGGCAATCATCATCAGTCCAGCCTTGCAATTCAAAGTCAGGCGCGAGGCTAGGGGGTATTGTCAGGAATTTCTTATTACAAGGTGGTAAGTGACTACTTTGTAAGATGATCTGGCGGAGTTTGCGGGCTCAGCCCGTGCCGCCGACCGTCAATCCGTCAATGCGCAGGGTGGGTTGGCCCACGCCCACAGGCACGCCCTGACCGGCCTTTCCGCAAGTGCCGACGCCGGGATCAAGCTGCATGTCATTGCCGATCATCGAGATCCTGGTCAGCGCGGTCGGGCCGTCACCGATCAGCGTGGCGCCCTTGATGGGCTCGCAGATCTTGCCGTCGCGCACGCGATACGCCTCGGTGCAGCGGAAGACGAACTTGCCCGAGGTGATGTCCACCTGACCGCCGCCGAAATTCTTGGCGTAGATGCCGTCTTTCAGGCTTTCAAGGATTTCGCCCGGGTCCCGATCGCCCGCTTCCATGATGGTGTTGGTCATGCGCGGCATGGGCGGGTGGGCATAGCTTTCACGGCGCCCGTTGCCGGTGGGCTCAACGCCCATCAGGCGCGCATTTTGCCGATCCTGCATATAGCCTTTGAGGACGCCGTCCTCGATCAGCACGGTGCGGCCGGTCGGCGTGCCTTCATCGTCAAAGCTCAAGGAGCCGCGACGATCGGGAATCGTGCCGTCGTCCACGACCGTGACACCCTTGGCGGCGACCTGCTGGCCGACCTTGCCGGAGAACGCCGAGCTGCCCTTGCGGTTGAAATCGCCTTCCAGACCGTGCCCCACCGCTTCGTGCAGCAGGATGGCGGGCCAGCCCGGGCCCAGCACGACCTGCCATTCGCCCGCCGGCGCATCTACGGCTTCCAGATTGACCTTGGCCACGCGTAGCGCTTCATCGGCGAGGCCCTTCCAGGCGCCGGGCGCGATCCATTGATCAAAGGCGGCGCGACCGCCTGCGCCCGCCGAGCCGGTTTCGCGGCGGCCCTGACGTTCACAGGTCACCGACACATTCACGCGCACCAGCGGACGCACCTCGGTGCGCACATCGCCGCCCGTGCGGACAATGCCGATCACCCGGCGCGAGGCGGAGACAGAAGCGGAGACCTGGACCACTTCAGGATCCTTGGCGCGCAGATAGGCGTCGATCTCGGCGAGCAGGGCGGATTTGGCTTCAAAGCCCGGCTGGGCGATGACGTCCACATCCTTGTAAAGGGTCTGGTTGGCGCGGGACGGAGAGGGCGCCATCACCGCGTCGCGCCCCTGGCGGGCGGCGCTGGCGGTTTCACCGGCGCGCTTGAGCGCGGCCAGGGTGGGGTCAGACGAGTGGGCGAAGCCGGAGGCCTCGCCGAACACGCCGCGCAGGCCAAAGCCGCGTTCGGCGTCGAAATTGGCGACCTTCAGCCGGCCATCGTCAAAGGCGAGGCTTTCAGAGGCCGAGGTTTCCAGGAAGAGCTCGCCGTCATCCGCTCCGACCAGCGCCTCGTCGAGCACGCGGCCCGCATCATCGGCGTCAAATTCAAAAGCGGTGAACGGATCAGTGGTCATGACGGCTCCTGCACGTGGCGGTAGGCCTCATACATAGACCGTGAGTCAGCTCAGTGCGAGGGGCGCGGACAGGCGCGCCCGTCGGCTTCAGCCCTGATGCCAGATGAAGCGGGCGGGTTGCGCCGCCAGCGTGACATTCTCGGGGTCTTCCTGCGCCGCCTCGCTATAGGCGGCGTAGGCGTCCTCATAGCGGCCCAGGGTTTCGAGCGCGATGCCGGTGTTGAAGGCGACGAGGGCGGGGCTCGCGCCCAGATCGCGCGCCTGGCGGGCGGTGTCGATGGCCGCTTGCGCCGAGCCGGTGGCGATTTGCGCCGCCGACAGGTTCAGCCAGGCTTCAGCCAGTTCCGGAGACAGCTCGACAGCTTCCTCAAGATCGGAGCGCGCCTGGATGTTCTGACCGCGGGCCAGCAGCATGACAGCGCGGTTGGTCAGGACGCGGGCGCGGGTCTCGCCGGTGACGGAGGCATCGCGCAGCAGAAGATCGCAGGCGCCAAGCGCGCGACCGGTTGCGCCGGCATCGCGTGCGCCAGCCTCGCATTCATAGCGCGGATCCTCGTCCTGACCGAGCGCGCGCCCGGAAAAGGCGAAGGAGATCGCCAGCGCCAGAAGCGCCGCCATCGCCAGGCCGCAAATGCCGCCGGTCAGCGCCTGCATGACAGGACGGTTGGAACGGGTGTGAAAGCTATGTGTGGTCATGAATCCGGCCCCCTCAGACTTCATCGTGTCCGGGAACGTTAGCAAAGCCTGAATCAGGCGGCCAGACTTTCATGCGCACAAGGAGGTGGAAAAAGACGGCCAAGTGCGACAAAAAGGCGCTCATGCTCGATTGGCTCGCACGCCATTGCAGTTTATATCGTGCGGAATTCAGAGGTGGCGACGAGTCGCCGCAAGTGACGTTTGACCGCACCTCTCATCGAACGTCGCCAATTGGACGATAGAACCAGGACTTGGGGGAATTATGCGATTCTCGGCCATACTGGGCGCCTTCGCCGCCCTATGTGTAATGACAGCCAGCGCTTCGGCCACTGTGATCGGCGCGCCTGTCGACGGTCATCTTGGGCTGCAGGAAGCGGTCACCCCGGTGAAGGAGAACATCGAGGTTTTCCACGCCATGGTGCTGTGGATCATCTCGGCGATCACCCTCGTCGTTCTCGCCCTCTTGGTCTGGGTGATGGTCCGCTACAACAGCAAGCAGAACCCTGAAGCCAAGAAATTCAGCCACAACACGCTGGTTGAAGTGATCTGGACGGGGATTCCGATCCTGATCCTGGTCGTGATCGCGGTGCCGTCCTTCAAGCTGCTGTACCTGCAGGACGTGATCCCCGAAGCGGACTTCACCATCAAGGCGACGGGCAACCAGTGGAACTGGACCTATACCTATCCGGACCATGGCGGTTTCGACTATGTCGCGAACATGCTGGCCGATGAGGACATCGCCGCTCACCCGTATTCAGCGCTGCGCAACCTGTCGACCGATCTGCCGGTCGTGGTGCCGACGGGCGCGACGGTGCGTGTTGAAGTGACCGCGTCCGACGTGATCCACAACTGGGCCATGCCGGCCTTTGGCATCAAGATGGACGCCATTCCGGGCCGTCTGAACGAGACCTGGTTCGAAGTTGACGAGCCGGGCATCTATTACGGCCAGTGCTCTGAACTGTGCGGCCTGCGCCATGCCTTCATGCCGATCGAGGTTCATGTGGTGCCTGAAGAGGTGTTCACCGCATGGGTGGAAGCGGCCAATAACGACCCCTACACGGCGCCGGACGTCCTGGCCGCCTATTACGATGACGTGCGTGGCGGAGCCCGCCTCGCTTCCATCCAGTAAGGAGAGATCAGATGTCAGAAGCTGCTGCGCATCACGACGATCACACCCCCAGCGTCTGGGATTGGAAGCGTTGGGTGTATTCCACCAACCACAAGGACATCGGCACGATGTACCTCATCTTCGCGATTTTCGCGGGGGTGATCGGCGGCGCCATGTCCGGCCTCATCCGTTGGGAGCTCGCCGAGCCGGGTCTCCAGGTCTTTAACAACGGCTTCTGGGGCAACGAGCATAACTACAACGTCATCACGACCATGCACGGTCTGATCATGATCTTCTTCATGGTCATGCCCGCCATGATCGGCGGTTTCGGCAACTGGTTCGTGCCGCTGATGATCGGCGCGCCGGACATGGCCTTCCCGCGGATGAACAACATCTCCTTCTGGCTGCTGCCCTTCTCCTTCATCATGCTGTTCGCATCGATGTTCGTGCCGGGCGCAGGCGGGGACAACGGCTTTGGCGGCGGCTGGGTGATGTACCCGCCCTTGTCGACATCAGGCCATAACGGCCCGGCCTTCGACATGGTGATCTTCTCGCTGCACATCGCCGGCGTGAGCTCGCTCCTGGGTTCGATCAACTTCATCACCACGATCTTCAACATGCGCGCGCCGGGCATGACCCTGCACAAGATGCCGCTGTTCGCCTGGTCCGTGCTGGTGACGGCCTTCCTGCTGCTGCTCTCGGTTCCGGTTCTGGCCGGCGCCCTGACCATGCTGCTGACCGATCGTAACTTCGGCACGACCTTCTTTGATCCCGCCGGCGGCGGCGATCCGATCATGTACCAGCACCTGTTCTGGTTCTTCGGTCACCCGGAAGTGTACATCCTGATCCTGCCCGGCTTCGGCATGATCTCCCACATCGTGTCCACCTTCTCGCGCAAGCCGGTCTTTGGCTATCTGGGCATGGCCTACGCCATGGTCGCCATCGGCTTCATCGGCTTCATCGTGTGGGCGCACCACATGTACACCGTGGGCCTGAACGTGAACCTGAAAGCCTATTTCGTGGCCGCCACGATGATCATTGCGGTGCCGACCGGCATCAAGATCTTCTCGTGGATCGCCACCATGTGGGGCGGCTCCATCCAGTTCCGCACCCCGATGATCTGGGCGATCGGCTTCATCTTCCTGTTCACCGTCGGCGGCGTGACGGGCGTCATGCTCTCCAACGCCGGCGTCGACCAGGCCCTGCACGACACCTATTACGTGGTGGCGCACTTCCACTACGTGCTGTCGCTGGGCGCGGTGTTCTCCATCTTCGCCGGTTTCTACTACTGGTATGAGAAGATCTTCGGCATCAAGTTCAACGAGACGCTGGCGAACATCCAGTTCTTCTTCTTCTTCGTGGGCGCCAACCTGATCTTCTTCCCGCAGCACTTCCTGGGCCTCCAGGGCATGCCGCGCCGGTATGTGGACTATGCGGACGGTTTCGCACTGTGGAACCACGTCTCGTCCATGGGCTACGTCGTGATGCTGATCGGCATGGCGGTGTTCTTCCTGGTGCTGATCGAATCGATCCTGCGTCGCCGCCCGGCCGAAGCGAACCCGTGGGGCGAAGGCGCAACCACGCTGGAGTGGACCCTGTCCTCTCCGCCGCCCTTCCACCAGTTCAACGAACTGCCGCGCATCAAGTAGCAGTGACGTTGGTCAACCAGACGGAACCGGAAACGAACACCGTGACCGAACTTTCCGCCGATCTTCGCAAGGGCGGCGCTGCAGATGCAGCGCCGCCCCGCGATCCTTCGGACGCCGCGTCGCTGGCGTCCTGGCGAGACTATGTCTCGCTGATGAAGCCGCGCGTCATGACCCTGGTGGTGTTCACCGGTCTGGCCGGCTTTGCGGCAGCTCCTGTTGACGTGAATTTCCTGACCGCCGCCATCGCCATGCTGTGCATCGCTGTGGGCGCAGGCGCGGCTGGCGCGTTCAACATGGCCTATGACGCCGATATCGACGCCATCATGAAGCGCACCCGGCGTCGCCCGGTGCCCACCGGCCGCGTGCCCGCCAATGAAGCCTATGTCTTCTCCGGCGTGATGGCGCTGGCCTCGGTGCTCTTGATGGCGCTGGCGACCAACTATGTCGCCGCGGGCCTTCTGGCCTTCTCCATCTTCTTCTACACGGTGATCTACACCATGTGGCTGAAGCGCTCGACGCCGCAGAATATCGTCATTGGCGGCGCTGCGGGCGCCTTCCCGCCGATGATTGGCTGGGCCGCCGCCACCGGGGACATCACGCTCAATTCCGTGCTCCTGTTCCTGATCATCTTCCTGTGGACGCCGCCCCATTCCTGGGCGCTGGCGCTATACAAATCGGGCGATTATTCCGCCGCCGGGGTGCCGATGATGCCGGTCGCCAAGGGCGCGAAATCGACCCGCTTCCAGATCCTGATCTATACCGCGCTCTATCTGGCTGCGACCGCCGCGCCGATCGTTACCGGCCTGGGCGGCTGGGTGTATGCGGGCGCGGTCGTGCTGGGCGGCGCGCTGTTCGCGTTGCTGGCCGTACGGGTCTTCGCCTCGCGCGCCGGTGACGCCAACGCCGCCGAGGACGAGCTGTACGCCGTGCGTGCAGGCGACAAGGCGGCCCGTGACCTCTTCGCCTATTCGATCGCCCATCTGACCTTGCTGTTCGCGGCCCTGCTCGTAGAGCACGGGGCAGGCGGGTACAAGCCTGTGCTGGCGCTTCTTGGAGGCGGCGCATGAGCGATGATCTGAACCGCCCCGAGACCCCTGACGCCGCGCCCGAGGGCGAAGCGGAGTTCGTGGTGCTGACCGAAGAGCAGAAGGCTGCGCGCAACCGTCGAAACCGCGCCATTGCGCTGGGCCTGTTCGTGTTCGTGGGGCTGATCTTCGTCACGACGATGATCCGCCTCGCCAGCAATTATAACGCAGGAGCCTGATCGATCATGTTCTCCCGTCTCGACAAGAACACCCGGATCTTCGCGATTTGCGGCGTCGTGATCGTGGGCATGGTTGGCATGGCGTACGCCTCGGTGCCGCTCTACAACCTGTTCTGCAAGGTGACCGGCTATGGCGGCACGACCCAGCTCGTCCAGTACGATCCGGGCCAGGTGCTTGATCGCGAAGTGACGGTGCGTTTTGACGCGTCTCGCTCGCGCGGCTTCCCCTGGGAGTTCGAGCCGCTGCAAACCGAAATGCAGGTGCGTGTTGGCGAGACGGCTCTGGCCTTCTACCGCGCCACCAACACTTCTGACCGCCCCGTGACGGGCATCGCCAGCTACAATGTGACCCCGTTCAAGATGGGGCCGTATTTTTCCAAGCTGGAATGCTTCTGCTTTACCGAGCAGACCCTCGAACCGGGGCAATCCATGGACATGCCGGTGATCTTCTTCGTAGATCCCCTTATGGACGAAGACGACCGGCTGGACGATATCCGCACCGTAACCCTTTCCTACACCTTCTGGGAAAGCGGCGACGAGCGGGTCTATGAAACTGCGGAGGCGTCCGGTTCGGATGCTGACGCCCAGTAGCGCTAACGCGCGTGATTAATTGAATACCGGGACGGGCGAAGTTATAGAGTCGCACGTTATTTGACCGGGAATACTGGCGGGAGAGCATCATGGCCGGCGCAGCCGTTAAACACGACTATCACCTCGTCGACCCCAGCCCGTGGCCGTTCGTCGCCTCGCTTGGCGCGTTCGTGCTGACCTTTGGCGGGGTCGTCTTCATGAAGGGTCTGTCGACCAACGAAGAGTCGATCTTCCATTTCTTCCTGCAGCAAGGGTCGCCGATCCTGCTGCTGCTCGGCGTGGCCCTCATCATCTATGTGATGTTCGGCTGGTGGGGAGACGTCATCAAGGAAGGCCAGAAGGGCGATCACACCCCGGTCGTGGACCTGGGTCTGCGTTACGGCATGCTGCTGTTCATCGTCTCCGAGGTGATGTTCTTTGCGGCCTGGTTCTGGATGTTCTTCGACATGGCGCTGTTCCACGGCGACCGTGCGGGCGCAGGCTGGACCGGCGACGTGCTGGGCATCGATTATTCGGGCTGGGCGAACGGCGTTCCGGGCATCCAGACCTTTGATCCCTTCCACCTGCCGCTGATCAACACCCTGATCCTGCTGCTGTCGGGCACGACCGTGACCTGGGCGCACCACGCGCTGCAACACGGCGACCGTAAAGGCGCCAAGCTGGGCACCCTGCTGACCGTACTGCTGGGTCTGAGCTTCACCGCGCTGCAAGCCTATGAGTACTCCCATGCCGCCTTCGGCATTTCGGGCAGCCTCTATGGCGCGACCTTCTACATGGCGACCGGCTTCCACGGTGCCCACGTCATCATCGGCACCATCTTCCTGGCGGTCTGCCTGATCCGCCTGATGATGGGCCACTGGACCAAGGAACACCATTTCGGCTTCGAAGCCGCCGCCTGGTACTGGCACTTCGTGGACGTGGTCTGGCTGTTCCTGTTCGCGTTTGTCTACGTGGCCTTTGCCGGCCTCGGGACTGTGACCGGAGTTGGACACTAAATGACTGAAACGAGCCCCTTCCTCGCCGGCCTTCTCGGGCGTTGCCCACGCTGCGGAAAAGGGGCTCTGTTTCGCAAATATCTCAAGGTCGCGGACGCGTGCGGCGTCTGCGGCCTTGATTTTTCCAGCGAGGATTCCGGGGATGGCCCCGCCGTCTTCGTGATGTCCATCGTGGGGTTCATTGTCGTGCCCGCCGCGCTCGCGCTTGAGCTTGCGGTCTCCCCGCCGGTCTGGCTGCACATGCTGCTCTGGCTGCCGCTGGCCACGATCCTCACCCTGCTGATCCTGCCGCCCTTCAAGGCGACCCTGTTCGCCTTGCAATGGAAGCATAACGCCCATGAGGCGCAGCTCGATCTCGCCCCTGAAGGCGGTGAGCAGGACTCCCGTCCGGGCGCGGCTTCCCAAAGCGATACTGACGCGGCCTGATCTGACATGGCGAGTTTTCGCCCGCTCCCCGTTCTGACTCTCCTGATGCTGCCGGCGCTGGGTCTGCTCATCTGGCTGGGCAGCTGGCAGCTGGATCGCCGCGCCTGGAAGATCGAGCTTCTGGCGGATTACGCCGCGACGGCTCAAGCCGAACCCCTGACGCTGTCTGACGGGCTGTGCGAAGGACAAGCCGAGCTTGGCCGTCGTGTGCTTCTGGATGGGGCGCAACCGCTTTCGGGCCTGGTGCGTGTTTCAGGCCGCAATGCCCAGGGCGCGCCGGGATGGCGTCTATTTTCCCCACTTATGGTTTGCGGCACCGATCAGCTGGTGCTGGTGGAGACCGGCTTTGAAGGGCTGCAGACGGCGACACGCGCTGATGACAGCTCGGTGGTTGAGGCTGACGCCTTCACCCAGCTGCGCTTTGAGACGCCTCTGGCGCAGGGGCCGTTCACGCCGCCCGCCAACCCCGAGGCGAACGAGTTCTACGCGTTTGACGCGGATGGCTTAGGTGCAAGGCTGGACATCGATCCGGAGCGCCTGAATACCCGCTACTGGCTGGCGCTCAGCGATGGCGCGCCGCCCGCCTATCTCACCCAGACGCCGCCCGAGCGGCATCTGGCATATGCAATTACCTGGTTCGGAATGATGCTGGCTTTGCTGGCTGTTTACTTCGCGTATCATATACAGGTCGGCCGCCTGCAATGGCGGGGCTAGCTCAAGCGACGGCGAAGGAAGACCCCGATGGCGCTCTGGCGCGAAGAGATGCAGGAGACGGTGCTATGGTCTGAAGGACTGCGTTTGCGCCATCCCCAGCTGGAAGATTACGAGGCCTGGGCCAAGCTGCGCTCGGCCAGCCGGGCTCATACCGAGCCGTTCGAGCCCAGCTGGGCGGAGGATGAGCTCACCAAATCCGCCTACAAGCGCCGTCTGCGTCGCTATCAGAGCGATGTGGAGAACGGGACGGGCTATCCGTTTTTCATCTTCCGCGCGTCGGACGATGTGCTTCTGGGCGCCTGCAATCTCAACAATGTCCGCCGGGGCGTGCTTCAGGCGGCCGATATCGGCTACTGGATCGGCTCGCCCTATGTGCGCAAGGGCTATGCCCGCGCCGCTGTTCGCCGCGTTCTGGGCCATGCTTTCAGCTCTCTGCGTCTGCACCGGATCGAGGCGGCGACGCGCATCGACAACGAGGCGTCCCGCATGCTTCTGATGTCGGTGGGCTTCACGCCTGAAGGCGTGGCGCGCGGCTATCTGAAAATCTATGGCGAATGGCGCGACCATCTGAAATTCGCCATCCTCAAGAACGATCCGATCCGATGACCGATCCCTCCACCCTGCGTCCCTATATGGACGCCGTTTCGGCGGCGGGGGCGCTGGCGGTGGAGATCGGGTTTCTCGATGACAGCCTGATCCTGGGCGGCGAAGTGACGGCGCTGGGCCTGGGCTCGCTGGGGGAATCGGGCGGGTTTCATCATTTGCGTGAACGCCTGGCGCCGACAGACCAGCCCCGGCTGGATCGTTTGCGGCGTGCGGGCCCGTGTGACATGCGCCTGCGCGTGCTGGGAGATGATCACGAGGTGCGTTATGTGCGCCTGATCGGACAGGGCGACGGTCTGCATTGGCGCGGTCTGATGCTGCCTGCGGGCGGATCCGCCGGCGTTCAGGCGGACATGGACCTTGAAACCGCCCTGGCGCAATCGCTGCAAACAGGGGATGTCTGCGCGTATTATCAGCCGGTCATCGATCTGAAGTCCGGCGTGCTGGCGGGGTTTGAGGCGCTGGCGCGTTGGGACCGGCCCGGCGTGGGTTTGCTGGGCGCGGACGAGTTCATGCCGCTGGCCCAGTCCCATGGCTATATCGAGGCGGTGGGCGAGACCGTACGCGCCATGGCGGCCCAGGATCTGGGCGCCTGGCTGTCTGCGCAATCCTCAAGGCTCAACCTGTTTGTCACCGCCAACGCCACCGCGACCGAAGTCTGCTCGCCGGACTTCGCCGGGCGTTTGCTCGAGGCGGTCCAGGGGGCGGGATTGCCGCGCGGGGCGTTCAAGCTGGAAGTGAATGAAACCGATGTGATGCTCGACCCGGATGCGGCGGAGCGGTCGCTCAATGCGGTTCGGGATCAGGGCGTGCCGATCGTGCTTGATGATTTCGGAACCGGCTATTCCTCGCTGGCGCGTCTGGACCGGTTCGCCTTTGATGTGGTCAAGCTCGATCAGTATTTCATCCGCGCCGCGCTGACCGACGGATCGGCCAGATCCATCATCTCCTCGGTTGTCCGGATCGCCGAAAGCTATGGCATGCTGGTGGTTGCAGAAGGGGTGGAGAGCGCCGCCGCCCATACGCTCTGCCTGGAGCTGGGCTGCAATTACGGTCAGGGCTATCAGTATGCACCCGCGCTCTCTCCGCAGGATGCGGCGCGCGCCGTGACGCACGGGCTCAAGGCCCGGTTCGAGCCGGCGCGGTCGTTCAGCGCAAAACCAGAGTAAAGCGGTCTAGAAATACCAGAGGGCCCAGACAGAGCCCGAGGTCAGCGCCAGCGGAAAAAGAACCATAGCCAGTCCCAGCACGCCAAAGACGAAGGCCTTGGCGGAGCAATCGCGTACGCGGATCAACCACGCCGCTGACTTGCGATTTGAACGGACAGGCATGAGAGTCGATAACGCGCGTTTGGAGAAGATTTCCCCATTCAAGCGAATTGAATGATCAAGTCAATCGCGAATATGGCGTATGCGCCACTTTTCACGCGTTGCCGCTGGCTGCCGTGAGAAATTCAGGGGTTACGCCCAGCTTGCCCAGTGCGCGCGCCCATTTCTCGTCCGCCTGATCGTCAAAGATCAGGCCGTGATCCGCCTCGGCGACCAGCCAGGCGTTGAGACTGATTTCATCTTCCAGCTGTCCTGCGCCCCAACCGGCATAGCCTAACGCCATAAGGGCGCGCGAGGGCGCATCCTCGGAGGCCAGCGCCATCAGGATCTCCTGGGTGGCGGTCAGACCGAGATTGGAGCCCACGCGTTCGGTGGCTGGCCCGCAATCCACATCCAGGGTGTGAAGAACGAAGCCGCGGTCGCGATCCACAGGGCCGCCCTCGAGCACCGGCCCGTCCTTGGCCTGAGCGCCGCCGCTGATATCGAGCTGTTCGAGAAGGTCAGGCAGGCGCATGCCGGTCAAAGGACGATTGAGGATCAGCCCCATCGCGGTTTCTGCGTCATGCGCGCACACATAGATCACCGTGCGGTCAAAGCGCGGATCACCGATCAGAGGACTGGCGATCAGGAGCTTGCCGCCCAGATAGCCAGTCTGGGTATCAGGCTGAACGGAGGTCATGGGAACAGCTTTTCTCCAAGCGCTCAGATTGTCCAGTCCCGAGGCCTTGCAAGCGTCTTGTCGCGGGGAAGGCGGCGTCTTAAGTCAGAACCATTCACTCTTCAGTCCTTTTCAGGAGCCCCCCATGACCATCAAAGTCGGCGACACCCTGCCTGACGTCACCTTCATGACCATGACCGCAGACGGTCCTCAGCCGATGAGCACGGATGACGTGTTCGGCGGCAAGCGCGTGGCGCTGTTCGCCGTGCCGGGCGCCTATACGCCGACCTGTTCAGCCAAGCACCTGCCGGGCTTCATCGAGAAGGCCTCGGAGCTGCAGGCCAAGGGCGTGGACCGGATCGCCTGCACCTCGGTCAATGACGTGTTCGTCATGGGCGCCTGGGGCAAGGATCAGGGCGCGGGCGATGACGTGCTGATGCTGGCGGACGGCAATGGCGACTTCGCCTCGGCGCTTGGCCTTGAAATGGACGGCTCCGCCTTCGGCATGGGCAAGCGCTCCCAGCGTTATGCGCTGGTGGTCAACGACAAGACCGTCGAACAGGTCTTTGTCGATGAGCCGGGCAATTTCGAAGTCTCTTCCGCCGAGCACATGCTCAAGGCGCTCTAGTCTGACAGAACTGAAAGCTCCGGTCTGGCGAAAGCCGGGCCGGAGTGTTCAGTCCTTTGAGAGCGTCGCGATGGCGTCGCGCGCGAGCTGGTCGGCGCGTTCGTTCTCGGGGTGGCCGGCATGGCCTTTCACCCACTCCCACGTCACGTCATGCTTTGAGGCGATGGCGTCGAGTCGCTTCCACAGATCATCATTCTTGACCGGCTTTTTCGCGGCGGTTTTCCAGCCATTGCGCTTCCAGCCATGAATCCACTTGGTCACGCCGTCGCGCACATAGGTGCTATCGGTGACGAGGCGCACTTTTGAGCGACGCTTGAGCGCTTCGAGCGCGGCGATGGCCGCCATCAGCTCCATGCGATTATTGGTGGTGTCCGCCTCAGCGCCCGACAGCTCCTTCTCGTGACCCTTCCAGTGCAGGATGGCGCCCCAGCCGCCAGGGCCGGGATTGCCCGAACAGGCGCCGTCAGTGTGGATCACGATGGTGTTTTCGGCCAAAACGCACTCTCAACATTAGCTGGGGCTGACGGGCCATGTGCGGCCCAGATCGTCGAGCCCGGCTTGAATGAGTTCGGCCAGAACGTCCAGATCGACGTCTGAGAGCCGGTTCACATAAAGGCAGCTCTTGCCCGTCTTGTGCTTGCCCAGTCGGTCCAGGATCGGACCGTAATCGGTATATCCGGGCATGATGTAGATCGACAGACTGGCCTTGCGCGGACCGAAGCCTGTGGCGAAAAAATCGCCTTCACGGCCACTCTCATAGCGATAATGATACGAGCCATACCCGACCATGGACTCCCCCCACATCACGGGAGACCAGCCGGTCACCCGACGCATCAGGGCATCGAGTGCAATCGCATCCTCGCGGCGCACATCAGGTTCGACCGTCTTCAGATAGTCAGCGACATCAGCCGTCGTGGGCTGGTTCTTGTTCTGGGCCATTGGCGTCTCCCCGAGCCCGGAACTTACGCCACTTCCTTGGGCAGTTTGAAGACCACGTTTTCCTCCGCTACCCGAACTTCGCGGATGTGCAGGGTGTAGCGGCGGGCGAGGGCGGACAGGAGGCCCTCCACAAGCTCCTCGGGGGCGCTGGCGCCCGCAGAGATGCCGATGCGTTTCACGCCGTCGAGCCAGCTCCAGTCGATCTCCTCGGCTTTCTGCACCAGCTTGGCGGTCTTGGCGCCGGCGCGCTCGGCCACTTCCACCAGCCGCACCGAGTTTGACGAGTTGGGCGCGCCGACCACAAGCACCAGGTCCGCCCCCTCGCCAATGGCCTTCACCGCCAGCTGTCGGTTGGTGGTGGCGTAGCAGATGTCTTCCTTGTGCGGGGCGGAAATGCCCGGGAAGCGTTTTTGCAGGGCGGCGACAATGTCGGCGGTATCATCCACAGACAGGGTGGTCTGGGTGACGAAGGCGACATTGGACGGGTCTCTGGGCTCGAAGGTTTCGACATCTTCGACCGTTTCAATGAGGTGCATTACGCCATCGGGCAGCTGCCCCATCGTGCCGATCACTTCGGGGTGGCCGGCATGGCCGATCAGCAGGATTTCCTGACCGGCCTTGTGATGGCGCTGGGCTTCCACATGCACCTTGCTGACCAGCGGGCATGTGGCGTCCACGAACAGCATGTTGCGGCGGGAGGCTTCAGCGGGCACACGCTGGGGCACGCCATGGGCGGAGAACACCACGGGGCGGTCGTCCGGACACTCGTCGAGCTCCTTGACGAAGACCGCGCCCATGGCCTCAAGCCGGTTCACCACATGCTTGTTGTGAACAATCTCATGGCGGACGAAAACAGGGGCGCCATAACGCTCCAGCGCCTTTTCCACGATCTGGATCGCCCGGTCCACACCGGCGCAAAATCCCCGCGGCGAGGCCAGCTGAACGGTCAAAACAGGTTTGTCGGTCATGGATTTCCTCTGCCGGGAAAGGCGGCGGGGCGTTGCCCTGTCCGCGCGCGCGTCGTACAGACTGCTCTAGCAGACCCTGTGCGCCCCGCGAAGGGGGGCATGCCGTCCTCCGAGATGGTTCGCCATCTGAACGCCTTGAGGTAATTCATGCGCCTGTCCGTTCTCAGCCTGTCCGTCGCTGCTCTGGCTCTTGCCGGCTGCTCCACCGTGCGAGACACGCTCAGCGAGCCGGATCCCAATCCGGGGCCGTGCCCGAACGCTCTGGCGCTCTATGACGCCCACCGTCTGGTCGAGATCCATGGCGAGAACCCCGTCTTCTCCAATGTGGGTTTCACGGGTGAAATTCTCAACATTGCGAGCAATTGCCGCTACACCGACCGCAACGCGTCTCCCATTGAAATGGAGATGGCGGTGCGTCTGGCGTTTGGTCGCGGACCGGCGGCGCAGGGGCAGACCAAGACCTATGACCTGTTCGTGGCGGTGACCCGCACCGATCGCGCCGTGATCGATCGTCAGGTGTTCCCCATCACGGTCACCTTCGAGCCGGGCGAAGAGCGGGTGGAAGTGATCGAGGAATTCCCCTCCATCGAGCTGCCGCGCGTGTCGCCGACGACTTCGGGCGTGAACTACGAGGTTCTGCTCGGCTTCGAACTGACGGACGAGCAGATCGAGTTCAACCGTAGCGGCCTGCGCTTCCGCGTTCGGGCCGGACAAGACGATTAAGACGTCGAGACCGTATGACTTCCATTGTTGAACAACTCAGCAGCGCCGTCGGCGCTGCGTTCGAGGCCGTTGGCCTGTCCTCTGATCTGGGGACGGTGTTTGAATCCGACCGCCCTGATCTTGCGCCTTATCAATGCAATGGCGCGATGGCGGCGGCCAGGCAGGCCAAGAAGGCCCCGCGCGCCGTGGCCGAGGATGTGAAAGCCAAGCTTTCAGAGCTTCATCCGGAGCTTGAGGTGGAGATCGCCGGTCCCGGTTTTCTGAACATCACCCCGGCCAGCACAGTCTATGCGATCCGCGCCAATGGACTGGCGGAAGATGCGCGCGTGGGCGGCCGCAAGAGCGATGAACCCAAGCGTCTGATGATCGATTTCGGCGGCCCGAACGTCGCCAAGCCCATGCATGTGGGCCATCTGCGCTCGTCGGTGATTGGCGACAGCCTGCAGCGCCTGATGCGCTTCCGCGGCCATGACGTGACCTCTGACATCCACCTCGGCGATTGGGGCCTTCAGATGGGCCATCTCGTCACCGAGCTGCAGGATGAGCAGCCCGATCTGGTCTATTACGACGCCGGTTTCACCGGGCCCTATCCGGATGAGCCGCCGGTGACGATCGAGGATCTGGCGCGGCTGTACCCGCAGGCCTCCGCAAAGGCCAAGGAAGACCCTGAGCGCAATGCGCGTTCGCGCAAGGCGACGGCCGAGCTGCAGTCCGGGCGTCCGGGCTATCGCGCCCTTCTGCGCCATTTCATCAATGTCTCGATTGCGGCGTTGAAAGAGGATTTCAGTGCGCTGGGCGTGCATTTCGACCTGTGGAAGGGCGAAAGCGACGTCAATGACCTGATCCCCGAGCTGGTCCAGGACTTCAAGGATCGCGGCGTTGCCGAGGAGAGCGAAGGCGCCTGGATCGTCCGCGTCGCCCGTGAGGACGACAAGAAAGAACTCGCGCCGTTGATCCTGGTCTCAAGCCAGGGCTCCGCGCTCTACGCCACGACCGATCTGGCGACGATCCTGGATCGCAAGCGCCAGCAGGACCCCGAGCTGACCCTTTATGTGGTCGATCTGGGGCAGTCTGACCATTTCGAACAGGTGTTCCGCGCCGCCTACAAGGCGGGCCTCGCGCAAGAAGACGCGCTAGAGCACGTGAAGTTCGGGACGGTCAACGGGACCGATGGCAAACGCCTGCGCACCCGCGCTGGCGGCACCTTCCGTCTGGCCGACCTCATCAATGAGGCGCGTGAGCGGGCGCGGGCGCGTCTGAACGAAGCCGGGCTGGGCAGCGAATTGTCGCCTGAAGAGTTCGAGACCGTGGCGCGCGCCGTGGCGAATGCAGCGATCAAGTTCTCGGACCTGCAGAATGTGCGGACCACGAACTACATCTTCGATCTGGATCGTTTTGTCAGCTTTGAGGGCAAGACCGGTCCGTATCTGCAGTATCAGGCCGTACGCATCAAATCGCTGCTGAAGAAGGCTGGCGAGCAAGGCATCGCGCCGGGTGCTGTGACGATTTCCGACAAGGCCGAAGCCGCGCTGATCCGGCGTCTGGACGCCTTTGAAGGTGCGCTGAGCCGGGCTGAGCGCGATCGCGCGCCGAACGTCTTGTGCGAGCACGCTTATGGTCTGGCGCAGGCGTTCTCGGGCTTTTACGCCGCCTGTCCGATCCTGCCCGAGAAAGACGAGGCCATTCGCGCCTCCCGTCTGCGTCTGGCGCAGACCACGCTTGGCCAGCTTGAAATCGTGCTGGGCCTGATCGGGATTGACGTGCCCGAGCGTATGTAGACTCTGTCGCCTCTCGCCCCCCTTATTCAGGGGAGGGCGAGAGGCGATGTCTGCACTAGAGTGTCGCCACTTAAGGGAGACGCTCATGTTCATCACACTGATTCTGGCCCTGGCGCTGACGGACGACCGGCCGTTTGAAGCGGACGAGCAGCAATACTCGGCCTGGCTTCAGCAGGGCTGCCGCTTGCAGCAGGCGGACCGCCGCGACGGGCATGAGCCGGCCGAATTTGAGGCGTTTTGCGCCTGTGTCGCCGACAGCCTGAACGCGTCCTCCTCGGACGACGCGTTTCGCGTCATGGCGCTAAGCCTGCAGGGGCACGCCCAGGACCGGGCGGACATCCCGGACTGGGAGGCGGCGCGTGATACCGCCTTTGCCGAATACGCCGCCCTGCCGCAGCAGGAACAGAGCGAAATTCCCGCACGCCTTCAGTCCAGCCTGCAGCAATGCGTGACTCTGGGCCCGGCGACCAACGACTGACGGAGACGGACATGCTGATCACTTTGGCGCTGGGTCTGGCGCTGGCCGATGAGCGGCCGTACGAGGCCGATGAGCGCCAGTATGGAATCTGGTTGCAGCAGGCGTGCCGCATCCAGCAGACTGATCGCAATCCGGCGCAAGCCCCGGCGAGCTATGAAGCGTTCTGTCAGTGCTTTTCCGATGACATGCGCGAGGCGGTGAGCCCGGAGGGTTTCCGTCTGATGGCGCTGGGGTCTCAGGCCAGCATCGAGGGACGGGGCGAAATCCAGGACTGGGAAGTCGTGCGCGACAGGGTCATGTCCGAGTTCGAAGCCCTGCCCGAAGAGGAACAGCTCGCTATTCCCCAGCTCATGCAGGAGGCCTTGCAGGCCTGCATCATGCTGACCCCGCCAACAACCGAATAGGGTGGCGCGCCGCCAGCTGGCAGTGGGTGAGGGGACGTGCGCGACAGCCATGCTGCAGCGCCCAATCGCGATTGACTCATACCGCGCAAACGCTAGGTTTGCGCGTCGCTGCAGACCCGCCGGGAGGCGCGCTGTTGCGGGCATGGATACAGGTCACTTGCGGGAGAGACCGGCCGAAGACGCCGGCGCCGAAGGCGCAACCGCCCCGGAAACGCTCAGGCTAAAGGACCGCAAGCCTAAGACCTAACGCTGGAAAGCGGGTGCTGAGTTTCAGCGCCCCACCGAAGGAGCAATGCGGGCGCGCCTCTCCCTGGCTGGCGTCACGCGGGAATCTCTCAGGTCTTCAAGACAGCGGGGGCGAATCGGAGCCGGCATGAGCCGCGCGACGCTCGCAAACCCGCATGCTGAGGCCAGACATGACCGAAACGCTCAAACGCACGCCGCTTTACGATCTCCACATCGAGCTGGGGGCCAAGATGGTCCCGTTCGCCGGCTATGAAATGCCCGTCCAGTATGACGGCGTCATGGGCGAACATAACCATACCCGTGAAGCGGCGGGCCTGTTTGACGTCTCCCATATGGGCCAGGCGCGGCTGATTGGTGATGAGAGCGCACTGGAAAAGCTGATCACGGCGGATCTCGCGGCGCTGCAGCCGGGCGAACAGAAATACACCCTGCTTCTCAATTCCGAAGGCGGCATCAAGGACGATCTGATGGTCTCCCGCCCCGATGCTGAAGGCCTGTTCCTGGTGGTGAACGCCGCCTGCAAGCGCTCTGACTTTGATTACATCCTCGAAGCGACCAAGGGCGTTGCTGAACTTGTCGAGCTGGATGGTCGCGCGCTTCTGGCGCTGCAAGGCCCGCAGGCGGGCGCGGTGATGGCGGATATCTGCCCCGAAGCCGCCAAGATGGTCTTCATGCAGGCGGGCTGGTTCGAGATTGATGGCCTGCGCCTGATGATTTCGCGCTCGGGCTATACCGGCGAGGACGGGTTTGAGATCTCCGTCGCCAACGAGCATGCCAGCGACTTTGCGCGCAAGCTTCTGTCTGATGCGCGCGTCAAACCCATCGGTCTCGGCGCACGCGATTCCCTGCGTCTGGAAGCGGGCCTGTGCCTGTATGGCCATGACATGGACGAGACCACCAGCCCGATCGAGGCGGCCCTGACCTGGGCGGTGGCGAAATCGCGTCGCGAGCGCGCCGACTTCCCCGGTGCGGACCGCATCCTCAAGGACATTGCCGACAAGCCGGCCAAAAAGCGCGTTGGCATAGCCCTGAAAGACCGCGCCCCTGCCCGTGAGGGCACGGAGATCGCCGTCAATGGCGAGGTTGTGGGCGTTGTGACCTCGGGCGGCTTTGGCCCCACCGTCGGCGCTCCGATCGCCATGGGCTATGTGCGCACCGATCTGGCGACGCCAGGGACCGAGATTGATTTGATGGTGCGCGGCAAGGCGCGCCCGGCTGAAGTGGTGAAGACGCCCTTCGCGCCGCATCGTTTTTATCGCGGTTGATCCCGCGCTTACCGTTTCTGGAGGAGACAGAAGATGACCACCCGTTTTACCGAAGATCATGAATGGATCCGCGTCGACGGCGAAGAGGGCGTTGTGGGCATCACCGCCTACGCCGCTGAACAGCTGGGCGATGTGGTGTTCGTGGAACTGCCTGAAGTCGGCAAGACTGTCGCCAAGGGCGACGAGCTGGCTGTGGTGGAAAGCGTGAAGGCCGCCTCTGAAGTCTATGCGCCGGTGTCGGGCGAGATCATCGCCGTCAACTCCAGTCTGGAAGATGCGCCGGCGACCGTAAACGAAGCGCCGGAAGCCGAGGGCTGGTTCGTCAAGATCAAGCTGTCTGACAAATCCCAGCTTGACGCCATGATGGACGACGCGGCCTACGCCGAGCACACCAAGTAAGTCTCGACGCCTGACGGCGTCGATCTAGATGCAGCGACAAGACCGGCGGCCCAACGGGGCCGCCTGCCCTGCTTATTGAAGGAAGGTGGATCGCCCATGCGCTATCTCCCGCTGACCGACGCCGACCGGGCCGAGATGCTCGAGAAGATCGGTGTGGATTCTGTCGACGCCCTGTTTGAAGACGTGCCGGAAAAGGCGCGTCTGGACGGGCCGGTGGACCTGCCGCGCCACAAGAGCGAGATGGAGGTCGAGCGCCTTCTGACGCAGATGTCGCGCAAGAACATCGCCGCTTCCGAAGCGCCGTTCTTCGTGGGCGCGGGCGCGTACAAGCACCACATTCCCTCCAGCGTGGATCATCTGATCCAGCGTTCAGAATATCTGACCAGCTACACGCCGTACCAGCCGGAAATCAGCCAGGGCACGCTGCAGACCCTCTTTGAGTTTCAGACCCAGGTTGCGCTCCTGACCGGCATGGAAGTGGCGAACGCTTCCATGTATGACGGCTCGACCGCCTGCGGCGAAGCCGTGCTGATGGCCTGCCGGATCACCAAGCGCAAGAAGGCGATCCTGAGCGGCAATCTGCACCCTCATTACGCGGCTGCGACCCACACGCTCGCCAAATACATGGACATCGAGATCAAGGACGATCCGGCGGTTCCGGGCGGTCTTGACGATATCGCGTCGCGTATTAGCGACGATGTGGCGTGCGTGGTCGTGCAGAATCCGGACGTGTTCGGTCAGGTCCATGATCTGGAACCCATCGCCAAGGCCGCCCATGAAAAGGGCGCGCTCCTGATCGCGGTGTTCACCGAAGCGGTGTCGCTGGGCCTGATGAAGACCCCGGGCGCCATGGGCGCGGACATCGTGGTGGGCGAAGGCCAGTCCATCGGCGTCGGCCTGCAATTCGGCGGCCCGCATGTGGGTCTGTTTGCTTGCCGCAATGACCGCAACTTCATCCGCAACCTGCCGGGCCGTCTGGCCGGTGAGACCGTGGATGCGGACGGCCGCCGCGGCTATGTGCTGACGCTGTCGACGCGCGAGCAGCATATCCGCCGCGACAAGGCCACCTCGAACATCTGCACCAATTCGGGCCTGATGACGCTGGCCTGGACGATCCACATGTCGCTGCTGGGCGATACGGGCCTGCGCACCATGGCCCGGCTGAGCCATGAGAAAGCCTGCGAGCTGGCCGATCGCCTCAGCGCGATTTCCGGCGTGGAGCTGGTGACCGACGCCTTCTTCAACGAATTCACCCTGCGCCTGCCGAAAAACGCGGCGGACGTGGTGGAAGCGCTGGCTGAAAAGGGCGTTCTGGGCGGCGTGCCCGCCAGCCGGCTCTATCCGGGCAAGGGCTATGACGATCTTCTGATCGTTGCGGCCACCGAAACCAACACCGATAGCGATCTCGACGCTTTCGAAGCGGCTCTGAAAGAGGTGCTGTAATCATGGCGATGAACACTCAAGGCCGTCCCTCCGCTCCGATCCACACCCCTGATCCGGGCGCGTATGCCGACACCTTCTCGGGCTCGCGCGGGCTCGATCAGGCTGAACCGCTGATCTTCGAGCGTCAGACCTATGACAAGACCGGCGTCGATTTCGAAACGCCGAAGGGCAAGACATCCCGTCTGGGCGCTCTGGAGCGTACCGAGGATCTGGGTCTTCCCGGTCTCTCCGAGCCCGAAGCCATGCGCCATTATGTGCGCCTGAGCCGGAAGAACTACGCCATCGATCTGGGGCTCTATCCGCTGGGCTCGTGCACGATGAAGCACAACCCGCGCCTGAACGAGAAGATGGCGCGTCTGCCGGGCTTTTCGGACGTGCACCCGCTGCAGCCGCAATCGACCGTGCAGGGCGCGTTCGAGCTGATCGGTGAGCTGGCGCACTGGTTGATGACGCTGACCAACATGCCGACCGTGGCCATGAGCCCCAAAGCGGGCGCCCATGGCGAGCTGTGCGGCATGATGGCGATCCGCGCCGCGCTAGACGCTCGTGGCGAAAGCCATCGCCGTCGCGTGCTGGTGCCTGAAAGCGCGCACGGCACCAACCCGGCGACCGCTGTTCAGTGCGGCTTCTTCTGCGACGAGATCCCGGCAGGCCCCGATGGCCGCGTCGACATGGAGGCCTTCAAGGCCAAACTCGGCGATGACGTCGCCGCGATCATGCTGACCAACCCCAATACGTGCGGCCTGTTCGAGCGCGATATTCGCGCAATTGCAGACGCCATCCACGAGGCGGGCGGGTATTTCTATTGCGACGGCGCCAACTTCAACGCCATTTCCGGCCGGGTCCGCCCGGGTGATCTGGGCGTCGACGCCATGCACTTCAACCTGCACAAGACCTATTCCACCCCGCACGGCGGCGGTGGTCCCGGCGCAGGTCCGACGGTGCTCTCTGACGCCCTCGCCAAGTTTGCGCCCCTGCCTTACGTCCTCAAGGAGGGCGATAGCTGGCGCATGGTTGAGGATGAAGCTGACGCCAAAGCGCAGGGCGCCGAGCCGTTCGGCCGCATGGTCGCCTTCCACGGCCAGATGGGCATGTTCACCCGCGCCATGAGCTACATGCTCAGCCATGGCGCGGACGGCCTGAAACAGGCCAGCGAAGACGCGGTCCTGAACGCCAACTACATCCTGGCGCGCCTCAAGGACGTCATGACGCCGTCCTTTGACGGTCTGTGCATGCACGAGGCGCTGTTTGACGACCGCTTCCTCAAGGATACCGGCGTCACCACGCTCGACTTTGCGAAAGCCATGATCGATGAGGGCTATCACCCCATGACCATGTACTTCCCGCTGGTCGTGCACGGCGCGATGCTGATCGAGCCGACGGAGTCGGAATCCAAGGCCAGTGTTGACCGCTTCTGCGATACGCTGGAAGCGCTCGCCCATGCGGCCAAGGCGGGTGAGACCGAGCGCTTCACTGCGGCGCCGCGCTATGCGCCGACCAAGCGTCTGGATGAAACCCGCGCTGCTCGTCAGCCGGTTCTGCGCTGGACGCCGGCTACGGACGACGCGTAAACAAGACGCAGTCTCACGGACCGGTTGAGGTTGCGGTGCAACACTGTGGCGAAATCGGTCCGGTCAACTGCAAGATTGCGGGCCTCGTCAGTCGATACGGGTTGTATCGGATGGCGGGGCCCTCAACATAGGCCTATGTAGCAGACGTCTGGGTCTGTAATCGGGTTAGGATGGCGGCGGTGGCGATGAACGACACCCCCAATCGCTGGGCGCGCAACGGAATGAATGGCGTGACCGGCATGGTCATGGTGGTGCTTCGCGCGATCTCGGTCGCCTTGGCGCTGTTTCTGCTCGCCCTGTCTGTCCCGCTGTTTTTCCTGCCCATTCCGCTGGGGCTGCCGCTGGCCGTTATCGGCCTCCTGCTGCTGGCGATGACCTCCAAGCGCGCCCACACCTTCATCACCAACTGGCTGAAGCGTCATCCGGGCGTCTGGGACAAGGTCAAGCACATCTTCGATCGCTTCCATCGCGAAGACCGGCCGTCCTGATCCCGGTCTGCGATTATTCGATCAATGGCGCCTGTCCGTCGGTGAGCGGCGCTTCTGCCCTCAGCCAAATCAGATAGGCTTGCTGCTCCTGCACGATAACGTCTGCCCGCAGACAGGAGCCGTTCATGACCTTCGCCCTTCCCTTATTGATTGCCGCCGCTCTGACGCCGGCTGAGGCCCCTCCAGAGCCAGTCGGCGACTGGGTGCAGTCACATGCCTTTAACGGCGTTGTGCGGCTGGATACGGGCGATAGGGGGCAAAGCTGGGCCTGGGGTGTGGCTGATCCGGAGACGGGGCGACTCATCAACGCCGACACCCGGTTCCAGACCGGCTCCATCGACAAGTATTTCGCCTCCATCGCCGTCTTCGCGCTGGTTGATGAGGGCGTTCTGGATCTCGATGCGCCCATCAGCGCCTATCTGCACGACTACCGCCCTGACACCGGCGCTCAGCTCACCCTGCGCATGATTCTGAGCAATCAGTCGGGGCTGCCCAACGACCTTCGCGCCGCTTTCCGGCGGATCGCCAATGGCGAGGCCGAGGCGGTCGATGCGCAAAGCGTTGATGAGGCGGTGGCCGACTATGCCAGCGGCGATCTGCAGTTTCAGCCCGGCGAGCGGTTTGACTATGCCCTGTCAAACTGGCTGCTGGTTCAGTACCTGCTGGCTGAGGTGACGGGCGAAAGCTATGTCCAGGTCCGACAGCATTATGTGTATGACCGGGCCGGGATGAGCCAGAGCGGGGGCTATGTCCACGATCTGCACGAAACCACGCCCCGTGTCCGGAATGTCGCTATCGGTTTTGATCCCGAGGATCCAGACGGGCGAGGGGATTACTGGAGCCCGGACTTCTTCAAGGGCAGCTATACGACAGCGTCGGACCTGATCAGACTGGAACGGGCGCTTGAAAGCGGCGAGGTGCTGTCCGCTGCTTCGCTTGAAGCCTTCCGCACCGTTCAGGTTCCCGAGCAGAACTACGCCTATGGCGGCCGATTCCGTGAACTGGAGCTCTGTGGAGCCTCATATCTCGTCTCGACCCAGTCAGGCTCGAACGGGGCGAGCAATATCACGCTGGTCTATGTGCCGGCCTTTGACGCCGGAATGGCCATGCTGACCAATGTGGACGAGAGCCAGGGCGAGATGTTCGCCCTGTCCTATCAGCTGCTGCAAGAACAGGTCATCTGCGCGGACTAGGCTTTGCGCCAGATACAAAAAAGCCCGCGATCATCTCGCGGGCTTTTTCATGTCGGTTTGTCAGGGCTGACTAGTTCAGCTGGTCCTTCAGGGCGGCCGTATCGGCCTTCAGAAGGGCGTTGCGCTGGGTCTTGTTCAGCTTCTTGGACAGAAGCTGCTCAGCGGCTTCCACGGCGAGGTCAGCGGCCAGGGATTTGACTTCCTTGGCGGCCTGGGCCTCGGCCTGCGCGATGCGCTGCTCGGCCATGGCCGTGCGGCGTTCGATGCGCTGGGCGATCTCGGTCTTGGCGTTGTCGCGCAGATAGTCAGCTTCCGCCTTGGCCTGCTTGATGATCGCTTCAGCTTCGGCCGCGGCCTCGGTCTGCTTGCGCTCATAAGTGGCCATCAGCTCCTGCGCTTCTTCGCGCAGGCGACGGGCTTCATCGAGTTCCTTGCGGATCAGGTCGGCGCGATCGTCGAGCGCTTTGCCGATCATTTTCGGGGCGCCGACAAAGGCGATCACCACGAAGAACAGGATCAGGCCGACAAAGGCCCAGAAGCTGGTGTCAGACAGGAGGTAGTTCATGACTTACTCCTTCACCGCGTCGACGGCTTTCGCCGCGTCGTCTTCAGACACCTCAAGGCCGGCCAGGTGCTCGACGGCGACCACGGCGGCGCCGGCCGCGATGGTGCGCACTTCGCCAAGGGCGGCGTCGCGAGACACGCGGATGCGGTCTTCGGATTCGGCCAGCTTGGCTTCCAGCTCGGCGTCTGCCTTGCGGATGGCGTCGGCCACTTCAGCGTCGGCAGCGGCTTTCGCCTCTGCAGCCACCGAATGCGCCTTGGCGCGGGCGTCAGCCAGGGATTTCTCGTAGGCGCGAACGGTCTCGTCAGCCTGCGCTTTCAGTTGCGCGGCGGTGTCGAGATCATCAGCGATGCGATCGCGGCGTTCTTCAATCGCCCCGCCGATACGCGGCAGGACAAAACGGCTCAGCAGCACGTACAGGACGATGAAGCTGATCGCGAGCCAGAACAGCTGCGAAGCGAAATAGGTCGGGTCGAAGGGGGGGAACGCACCACCGCCATGAGCGGCGTCAGCAGCGTGTCCTGCAGCTTCGACGTGTTCGGAATGGGACTCCGGCGCCAGCACGGCGGCCTCCCTTGCGCAAAGGCTAAACTAGCTCGAGCTTACCGTAAGCCCGACACTATAGAACGCCCCAAGCCGGAAAGACGCGGCGATGCTTCGCGCGCCTTCCGGCCGGAACGAGGGCTGTTCAGTCGAGGTCTATTAGACCACGAACAGCAGCAGCAGTGCGATGAGCAGCGAGAAGATGCCCAGCGCTTCGGTCACGGCGAAGCCGAAGATCAGGTTGCCGAACTGGCCTTGCGCGGCGGACGGGTTGCGCAGGGCGCCAGCCAGGAAGCTGGAGAAGATGTTGCCCACGCCCAGAGCGGCGCCCAGCATGCCGAAGGTGGCCAGGCCAGCGCCAATGTATTTCGCGGCTTCCGCTTCCATGTCGATACTCCTCGTAGGTGGTCGGTGCGGATGGATAGGTAGGTCTTGTCGAACGCCCCTAGTGACCAGGGTGCAGTGCGTCCGAAAGGTAGATGCAGGTCAGAACGGCGAACACGTAGGCCTGGAGGAAAGCCACCAGGAATTCCAGCGAGGTCAACGCGACGACCATGATCAGCGGAGCGACGGCGCCGATAACGCCCAGAGCGCCCACTGAACCCAGCATGATGATGAAGCCGGCGAACACTTTCAGCAGAATGTGGCCAGCCAGCATGTTGGCGAACAGACGAACCCCGAGAGTCACAGGACGCGACAGGAACGAAATGATCTCGATCGGGGTCAGAAGGATGTACAGGGGCCACGGAACGCCAGACGGGAAGAACAGCGAGAAGAATTTCAGGCCGTGCTTGAAGACGCCATAGCCAATCACGATCGCCATCACCAGAAGCGCCAGCGCGAAGGTGACGATGATGTGGGAGGTGAAGGTGAAGCCGTGGAAACCCGGAGCCGGGAAGTACGGGAACATGCCCAGCATGTTGCCCATCAGGATGAAGGCGAACAGCGTGAACACGAAGGGGAAGAATTTCAAGCCTGCGTCACCCGCGGTGGAGCGAATCATGCCGGCCACGAATTCGTAGAGCAGCTCGGCGACCGACTGGGCGCGGCCCGGCACGAGCGCGCGCTTGGACATCGCCAGCGACAGCAGCCCGGCGACCAGCACCACGGACGTCACCATGAAGAAACTGGAGTTCGTGAAGGACAAATTCCAGCCGCCGATCGAGAAATCAGCGATCGGATGGATCTCGAACTGTTTGATCGGGTTCGTCGCGTCAGCCACACCCGGCCCCTTGTGCTACGGCGCGCACGCCGCGTTTCCAACTTCAAACCTTAGCGCCGGGCGTCTCAAGACGAGGCGTCGTCGCTTTGGTTCATGCTCTGCGCAGCGCGAACTACATTCAAAGTGCCCGCTGCGAAACCCATTAATACACCCAGCAGGAGGCCCCAGGGCGTCCAGTTGAAGATCTGGTCGGTCAAATAACCCAGACCAGCCCCAACGAGAACCCCTCCGGCGAATTCCGATCCATAGCGCACGCCCTGTCCCCATCCAGAGGGGTTTGAGGCGGCCTCCTTCGCCCGACGGGCTTCAAGCTTGGCGTTCAAACGCCGCTCGAAGTCGTGGGGATCGGAAGGGTTCTGGTTCGGTTCGTCTCGGTGAGCCATGATGACAGGCGACCTCCCGGAGGTAGTCCCGACAGGCGCGCGCACCCTATAAGGGGGCCTATACCCTGTCAAGCAAGGTTGCGGACAAGTTAACTCGTTGAACTTTATAGTCTTTGCGGATTATTCCGCAGCCAGCATCTCTTCAGCCGAGCTCAGATTGACCGAGACAAGCTGCGAGACGCCTCTTTCGCCCATGGTCACGCCGAACAGACGGTTCATCCGGCTCATGGTCACCGGGTTGTGCGTGATGACGAGGAATCGGGTCTCGGTCATCGACCGCATCTGCTCAAGCATGGCGCAATAGCGGTCCACGTTCGCATCGTCGAGTGGGGCGTCCACCTCGTCGAGCACGCACACGGGCGCCGGGCTGACCAGGAAGACCGCAAAGATCAGCGCGGTCGCGGTCAGGGCCTGTTCGCCGCCGCTCATCAGGCTCATCGTCTCCATCTTCTTGCCCGGCGGGCAGGCGAAGATTTCAAGGCCCGCTTCCAGCGGATCATCGTTTTCCGTCAGGCGCAATTCTGCAGCGCCGCCGCCGAACAATGTTTCAAACAGGGTGCGGAAATGCCCGTCCACCACTTCGAACGCATCCAGAAGGCGGGCTCGGCCTTCGCGTGACAGCGTGTCGACCGCCTTGCGCAAGCGCGCGACGGCTTCCAGCAGGTCATCGCGTTCTCGCGACAATCGCGTGCGTTCAGAATCAAGTTCTCGCGCTTCCTCATCGGCGCGCAAATTCACCGCGCCCAGACGCTCACGGGTGAGGCGGGCCTCATCCAGGCGCCGTTCCAGCTCATCCGATGTCAGCTCGGCGAATTCGCTGCCTGCGGCGATCCGTTCGAGCGCACGCGGTTCTTCGCCCGTGGCGTCTTCCAGCCGTTCGGTGGTTTCGGTCAGACGTTCTTCCGCTGCCGTCAGTCGCGCCTGCGCCGCAGCGCGGGCTTCGCGCGCATTGGCGCTGATCTTCTCGGCTTCGCGCAGGGCCGCATCCTTCTCGCGTTGAAGCGATTCGGAATTGAGCACGGCTTCGCGGGCAAGGCTGGCTTTTTTCTCGGCCTCGGTCAGCGCATCCAGAATAGCATCGCGCTGGCCTTCCAGCGTTTCGGGCTGGCTGCGGGCGGTTTCAAGCTCGGTCCCGGTCTGGCTGATCTGGGATTTCAGCGCTTCGACCTGATCTTTCGAGCGCTCATGGCGACGATCCCAGTCCGCTGCTTCGCGCTCCAGCGAGGCGATGCGGTGACGACGGCCCTGGGCTTCGCGTTTGACCGATTCCAGTGCGGCGCGCGCATCCGCCGCCTTTCCACGGGCGCGTTCAGCGCGGTCGCGCGCTGCTATAAGGGCATCCTGACCATCATCCTCGCCGCTCACCGCCTCAAGCGCCTCCTGTGCGGCGGCGTGCAGCTTGCGGGCGGTCTCAAGTCGGCTCTGTGCACGGCCCACCGATTCCACCAGACCTGCCCGGCGCGCCTCGGCGCGAGCGGCCTGGGCGCGCGCGGCAGACAAGGCCTGCTCGGCGTCGCGACGGCGATTCTCGGCCTGTTTCAGAGCCGAGCGCGCTTCATTGAGTTCGGCTTCGGCGTCCAGGCGCGCCTGATGGCTCTCTTCCGCCAGGGTCTGGGCGCGCGCGGCGCCCCGGCGGGCGGTGTCGAGTTGCGGCGCCAGATCGGCCAGACGGTTGCGGGTTTCCAGACGCACGGCGGCGGCTGACGGCGCGCCCGCCTCGCTGGCGAAGCCGTCCCAGCGGCGCAGGGCGCCCTCCCTGGTCACAAGGCGCTGGCCCGGTTGCAGGCGTGGGCTCAGACGTTGAAGATCAGCCGTATCCACCACGCCAATCGCTTTCAGACGCGGCCAGAGGGCGGCGGGCGCGTCCACATGCTCAAACAGCGATTGCACGCCATCGGGCAGGGCGGGCGGGTCGATCTCGGCGCCTTGCCAGCGCCGGGCGGAAGAAGCGTTGAGCCCGGCCTCCAGATCATCACCGAGCGCAGCGGCCAGAGCCTGCTCATAGCCCGCAGAGGCGCGCACTTCATCGAGTGCGCGATCACCTTCGTCGGAGCTGGCCAGCAGGCGTTCGAGCCCGGCGATTTCGCGCTCGAGCGCACGCACATCAGCCTGGGCGAGCTGGACCTCCTCACGCGCGGTCTGAGCGGTGTTGCGGGCGGCCTCGGCGGCCTCATCGAGATTGGCGATCTGGCCGGATTGATCCTCAACCGCTGCGTTGGCGTCATCCACATCGGACTGCAGGCTCTCAAGATCGGGGCCGACAACATCATCAAACCGGTCCAGCGTCGCCTGGGCGTTCTCCGCTTCAGTGACAAGCGTCGCGACCTGACGCTCGGCCTGATCCAGCTCACGCTGGGCGCCGTCCCGTCGCGCCTTGATCTGGGCGACGGCGTTGGACGCGGCGTCGAGATGCTGTTCGGCCTTGGCGCGGTCGGTGTCGGCGTCGGTGAGCACCGCTTCAGCGCGGGTCTGGGCGTTCGCATCATCCGCCGCCTGATCGCGGGCATGCTTGAGCTGGCCATGCAGGCGCTCATGGGCGGCCTGGGCTTCTTCCAGAAGCTCGCTTTCGCGCTTGAGCGTGCCGGTCAGCTCCATAAGGCGCGCTTGCCCGCGTTTGATCGCGGCGCGGGCGGCTTCTATATCGCGTTCCAGCTGGTCGCGAGCGCGTTCGGTGTGGCGCAGGGCGGCGGCGGCTTCCGCTTCGGCTTCGCGCAAGGGCTGAACGGCGCTCTGGGCCTGCTCGGCCTCGATCATGGCGCCCGCTGACGCGCGCAAGGCCAGCTCGGCCTCGGCGTCGGTTTCCTTGAGCTTCTGCCGCGCCGTCTCGACGGCTTCACCGGCTTCTTTCCAGCGGCGAATCCAGAGCAGGGCTTCAAAATTACGGATGGTCTGGGAGAGATCGCGATAGCGGCCCGCCTGCTTGGCCTGGCGTTGCAGGGCGGCGTGGCGGCTATCAAGGTCCTCCACGATTTCCAGAATGCGATCGAGATTGGTCTCGGCGGCGGCGAGCTTGAGCTGCGCCTCGCGGCGACGGGCGCGCAGGCCGGCGACGCCTGCCGCTTCTTCCAGCACCCGGCGGCGGTTTTCAGGCTTGGCGTTGATCAGTTCGCTGATCTGGCCCTGACGCACGAGAGCGGGCGAGTTTGCGCCCGTGCCCGCATCGGCGAACAGCAGCTGGACATCCTTGGCGCGGACTTCCTCGCCATTGATCTTGTAATCCGAGCCCTTGCCGCGCGTGATCCGGCGGACGACCTCGAGCATGTCATGATCATTGAAACGGGCCGGGGCGCGCTTGTCGGTATTGTCGACGACGAGGGTGACTTCGGCATGGTTGCGGGCCGGACGGCTGTCAGTGCCGGCGAATATCACGTCTTCCATGCCGCCGCCGCGCAGGGATTTCGCCGAGGTGGCGCCCATCACCCAGCGCAGGGCTTCAAGCAGGTTGGATTTACCGCAGCCATTGGGACCGATAATGCCGGTCAATCCGGCGTCGATCCGCAGCTCGGTCGGGTCAACAAACGATTTGAAGCCGGCCAGGCGCAGCTGGGTGAACTTCAACCTCAGACCTCCACTGGCGCTGAACGCCGGTTTTCCGGTCTGTCAGTCGCCGCCATCCCTGCCGAAACCTGTTTCGGCGTAAACCCTTCGCAGGCGATCTGAGGGGAGACCGCCTGCAAAAGGTCTGCGCGGGAAGGCTAGCCTTCCGCACGCGCTTTGAATAGGGCGATGATTCGGTCCCAGGTGTCTCGGGAAAACGAGGCGGGGATTTCGCCCTGGTCGTCGATCAGGATCTCGCCGTCGACCGCATAGACCGGGCCTTCAGCGCCCGCTTCCTGTTCCAGATGCTGGCCGTTGATGATGAAGCTCGGGGTCGAGCCGATGCCGTCGCGGACGGCCTGCAGGTTGGCTTCTTCCACGGCTTCCAGGATTTCCTGATTGGTCATGCAGGCGCGGAAATCCTCGTCCGAGAAGCCGGCCGAGCGGGCGATGGACTGGAACTGGCCTTGCGCATTGCCTTGCTGCATGGCGCTGAACAGGGCGCGTTGCTGTTCAAACAGAACGTCCAGAACCTCCATGTACTGATCTTCAGGCGCGCAGCGGGCCAGCATGAAGCCGGCGCGGGCGAGGTTGGGCTGGCCGGTCAGCATTTCGCGGAAGACGAAGCGGACATCGCCGCGTTCAACGGCGTCATCAATGGCAGGCTTGCCCTGGGCGTGAAAGGCGGCGCAGCCCGGGCAGGAGGTGGAGGCGTACTCAATGATGGTCACCGGAGCGCCCGCGGGACCAACGCCGCGATCGCCTTCGCGCTCATAGGAGGAATGACCGTCCGAGGCGCCGCCGCCCGAACAGGCGGTCAGCATCACGGCGCCGGCGACTGCGGCGGCGAGGGTGAGGGCGCGGCGGGTGAAAGTCGTCACGTGATCAACTCCAATCAGGGTGTCTGGCCGGCATCGGAATAGCGCGCCGGTCTTTGAATTCAGGTCAGCTTAGCGGGCTCACTCGCCCTTATACAGGGCGATGATGCGGCGAACGGTTGCGGCCTCGTGGTCTGCGGGGATGACGCCTTGTGAATCGGCGAGCGGCTGGCCGTTCACGGTGTAGACATAGCCTTCACCGGATCCATTTTCTTCGGCGATCAGATGGTCGCCATTGATGATGAAATAGGGGGTGGAGCGCACGCCGTCTTCAGCCGCCTGCCTGTTGTGCTCCTGAACCGCAATGACGGCTTGTTCATTGCTGAAGCATGCCTGCACGTCTTCAGGGCTGAAGCCGAACTCGCTCGCGATTTCATTATAGCGGTCCAGCGCCTCGCCGGTCTGCATGGCTTCATAGATCGAGCGCATGTTCAGGAACATCGCGTCGATGACCTCGAAATACTGGTTGTCCGGCGCACAGTTGGCCAGGGCGAAACCGGCGATGGCGATATTGGGCTGGCCGGTGATCATCTCGCGAAAGACAAAGCGCACATCGCCCGCATCGATCGCTTCGCGAACGGCGGGGAAGCCCACTTCCTGAAAATGAGCGCAATGACTGCAGGCGACGGATCCGTATTCGATGAAGGTCACGGGGGCGTCGGCTTCGCCCATCACGCGGTCGGTCGCGCGCACTTGCCCGGCCTCAGCCTGGGAGAGCGTGGTGGCGTTCTGCGCCAGGGCGGCGCCGGATACGAACAGGGCGGCGGCGATCGCGGTCAGGCCGCGGCGGGTCAGTGACAACACATCAGTCTCCGGTTGCGTCAGTCGCGTGTGGATTTGGGCGGCAGGCTGACGCCTTCACGCCGTTCGATCTCTTTGCGCCAGTTTTCAAGCGTTTCTTCAAGGGTCAGCGTCCGCTCTGACGCAGATGTGACCTTGATGATCCGGTTTGTGACGGGACGGGCTTTGGGTTTCGGCGCAGAATTGAGCGGGCCCTGAATGATCTTCAGCTTGCTCGGCTTCTTGCCCGAATAGGCCGCGACCCGCGCCAGTATCTGGGCCGATTGCGCCTCCACCAGCGTTGCGGCGGGGCCCTGGGCCCGAACGACCAGGGCGCCAGACTGGAATTTCTCCGGTCGGGTCAGCTTCGCCAGTTGCGGGCCGACAATCTCGGCCCATTGCGCGTCCAGCTCGTGACGGGTGGGGCCTGAGAATTTCTGCGACAATGGCTTGATCAGCGCACTCATGGCGCGATCTACACTCGGCGGAGGCTTGATAGCGGCGCGGCCCCGGTGTTCGCTCATCCAGGCCGACGCGTCCGCCTCGTCACGCGACGTGCGGGTTCCGCGTGCGATCAGATGCCGGTTCGGCGTTGACGAAAGGGGCGGTCGCTTCATGGTGCGCACCATCGCGCCGTCACGCCGTTCTGGCAAGCATGAGAGGACAACCCGTGCCGCCATCCGCACAGCCCGCGCTGCCTGCCCCGGATCTGCAAGCTGCGCTTCTGGACTGGTATGACCGAGAAGGGCGCAGCCTGCCCTGGCGCATCCGGCCTGAAGACCGTGAGACGGGCGCGGTCGCCGATCCCTATGCGGTCTGGCTGTCGGAAATCATGCTGCAGCAGACGACCGTGCCGCATGCCACGCCCTATTGGGAGCGTTTCCTGACGCGCTGGCCGACGGTGACGCATCTGGCGAACGCCCCGCGTGAGGATGTGCTGGCGGCCTGGGCGGGGCTTGGATACTACGCCCGCGCCCGCAATCTGCACGCTTGCGCGCAAAATGTCGCCTATGAGCTGGCGGGTGCGTTCCCCAGCGATCTTGAGGGGCTTCTGGCCCTGCCGGGCGTGGGCGATTACACCGCAAACGCCATCCGCGCAGCCGCCTTTGACCAGCCCGCCAGCGTGGTGGATGGCAATGTGGAGCGGGTGATCACCCGCATGGTCCGGCTTCAGACGCCGCTGCCGAAAGCCAAGCCGCAGATCAAGGCGATTGCGGCTGGGTTCGCCTCGGTTGAGCGACCCGGCGACTATGCGCAGGCGATCATGGATCTCGGGGCGACCGTGTGTACGCCGAAATCTCCCGATTGCGCGGCGTGTCCGTGGTCACACTGGTGCGCAGCGCGGGCCGAAGGCGATCAGACCCGCTATCCCTTGAAAGAGAAGAAAAAGCCCAAGCCCGTGCGTCACGGCGCCTGTTTTCATATATTGCGCGACGGCGCCATCTGGCTGCGCCGTCGGCCTGAGACGGGGCTTCTGGGCGCGATGATGGAAGTGCCGGGAACGGACTGGCGCGAAGGCGGGGTTTCAGAGGAGGAGGTCGCGAGCGCTGCGCCGTTTGAGGCGGACTGGCGAAACGCCGGTCAGGTGCGCCATGTGTTCACGCACTTTGCGCTGGAGCTTGACGTGCTGTGCGCGATCGCGCCCGCGGGCTGGACGCCGGAAGAGGGCGGCTGGACGGCTTTGTCAGAGCTGAAAGAGGCGGGGCTGCCCAGCGTGATGATGAAGGCGGCGAAGCTGGGGCTGGAGACGCGGCTTTTGTAGCGCCAAAAAAGAATGGGTCCCCGGGTCAAGCCCGAGGACCGAAATGTGAGGCGTCAACATGTCGGCCTTCGGACTTGATCCGGAGGACCATGCGGCAAACCCTAGACCTGCATTTCCGCGCGAATGCGGGCGCGCAGTACGTCGATCGGGGCGAGGGCGCCGCCCTGGCGCACATGCCAGAAGGTCCAGCCATTGCAAGACGGCGCGCCCTGCACATGGGCGCCCATCTGGTGGATCGAGCCGGCCTGACCGCCTGCGATCACCGTGCCGTCCGCGCGCACTTGCGCAGTGCGGCGGCCTTGCGCGCAGTAAAGCGTGTCGCCGGGTTTCAAGAGACCGGCTTCCACCAGCGAGCCAAACGGGATGCGCGGCAGGGCGCGTTTGGACTGGGTGACCTGCAGCAGGTCTTCGCTGGTGGGGTTGATGGCGGCGATGCGCTTGCGCGCCACATCCGCGTAACCGGGATCAGCCTCAATGCCGATATAATGACGGCCGAGTTTCTTGGCGACGGCGCCCGTGGTGCCGGTGCCGAAGAAGGGATCAAGCACCACATCGCCAGGGTTGGAGGTGGCCAGAAGCACGCGATGCAGCAGGCTTTCAGGCTTTTGCGTCGGGTGGGCTTTCTTGCCGTCCTTGTTCTTCAGACGCTCGCCGCCTGCGCAGATCGGCAGGGTCCAGTCCGAGCGCATCTGCACGCCGTCATTCAGCGCCTTCATGGCGGCATAGTTGAAAGTCGGGCGGGCATCCTTGGTTTTCGATGCCCAGATCAGGGTCTCGTGCGCATTGGTAAAGCGCGTGCCCTTGAAGTTCGGCATCGGGTTGGACTTGCGCCAGATCACGTCATTGAGGATCCAGAAGCCCATATCCTGCAAGAAGGCGCCAACGCGGAAGATGTTGTGATAGCTGCCGATGGTCCACAGCGCGCCATTGGGCTTGAGCACCCGGCGCGCCTCTTCCAGCCAGGCGCAGGAGAACAGGTCATAGGCGTCAAAGTCGCCGATCTGATCCCAGTCATTGTCGACCGCGTCCACCTTGGAATTGTCCGGGCGGTGCAGGTCGCCGCCAAGCTGGAGGTTGTATGGCGGATCCGCGAAGATCAGATCGACGCTCTCATCGGGAAGCGTCTTCATCACCTCGGCGCAATCGCCCTCCAGGATGACATCGACTGGAATCTTGTTATTCGTTTTCACTGACACCTCAACCGCCCTTCTGTTCGCAACAGCGCTGATTCCCTGAGGGGTGAATCGTTTCGGCTTACCCGATGGTTAAGGCCGATTCATTATGTGTTGCTCCAGAGGCCGCGCGCCTGTCTGGCCTGCTGTACCGGGGCATAGCTTAACCGATGGATCGGCGCGGCGCCGAGTTTTTCGAGCGCGGCTTTATGGCTGGGGCTGGGATAACCCTTGTGTCCGGCCAAGCCATAGCCGGTAAAGCGGTTTTCCGCCTCGATCAGGATCTGGTCGCGCAAGGTCTTGGCGATGATGGACGCAGCGCCAATGCAGGCTTCGCTGCCATCCCCGCCCACAATCGCCCGCGCCGGCGCGGTCAGGCCGGGCGGAACACGATTTCCGTCGATCAGGATTTCGTGAGGCTGGACGCCCAGCCCCTGAACGGCGCGGACCATGGCCGCCATGGTGGCGTGCAGGACGTTCAGGCGGTCGATCTCGACCGGTTCGGCGATCCCGACGCCAACCCGCGCCTCGGCCCGGATGATGGCGGCCAGCGCCGTGCGGCGCTTTTCACTGAGCTTCTTTGAATCATCGAGCTGATCGAGCGCGGAGAAGCCTTCGGGCAGGATCACCGCCGCGCACACAACAGGGCCCGCAAGCGGGCCGCGACCGGCTTCGTCGACACCGGCGATGAGAGGTGTGGGGCGCGTTTCAGGCATGGCGGGGGCTCTGTCCGACTTCAGCAAAGCCCCCTCGTGCCTTGGAATGGCGGCCCGGACAAGTCTGCAGCCGTTTCTATTCGGGCACGGACTCAAATTCGATGAGCAGCACGCGCGGTTCCTCGTCGATCATGCGAAAATTCAGGGTGAGCAGATAGCGTTCGGTCTCGTTGAAGGTCAGCGCCATGACCAGGTCGTGCTGGGTGCCGCTTCCGCCGCCGATGCGCGTATAGGCCGAGGTCTCTGACTGCACGAAACGTTGACTGTCGGGCGTGACGTCCGGAAAGGCGGCGAGCAGGGGATCGAGGGCCCCGCCGCTGCTGAACTGGATGCGCGCCAGCGGGTGGGCCATTTCCAGCAAGCCGTCGCGATCCTCTTCCACGAGAAGCGTGACCATCTCTTCAGCGGCGGCGATGACCCTGTCGTCCATGGTCTCGCGGATCATGGAATCAACGCTGCCGGACCCGCAGGAACCAAGCGTCATGACGCCGGCGGCCAGCGCGGCGCCCAGAATGAGTGTTCGGAAAAGCTGCATGAGAACCCCCTTTGCTGGGGGAAGTCTGCAGGCGGGCGATATCCTGTCCATGACCTGAACAGGGGGGGATCAGAACAGGCTGAGCTGGTCCTCTGTGTCGAGCGGGCGTTCAAAGAGGTCACAGCGCAGTTTCACCCGGTCCTTGTCCAGACCATAGCGGCGTACCCCGGCGCGGAAGCGCTTGGCGATCATGTCCGCGATCGGGCCCTGGCCCCGTCCGCGTACATGGAAATCAGAGCTGTAATCCAAGCCGCCGCGGGTATCGCGCACCATGTTGATCACCTTGTCCGCGGCGTCGGGCTTCACCTTGCGCAGCCAGTCATGGAAGAGATCGCGCACTTCGAGCGGCAGGCGCAGCAGCACATAGCCCGCGCTTTGCGCCCCGGCATTGGCCGACGCCTTGAGAAGGTTTTCGATCTCGTGATCGGTAAGACCGGGAATGACCGGCGCGGTCATCACCATCAGCGGCACGCCCGCATTGGAGAGCGCCTCCATCGCTTCAAGACGGCGTCTGGGGGTTGCGGCCCTGGGCTCCATGGCGCGGGCAAGCTTGCGATCCAGCGTGGTGAGGGAGATCGCAGCCTTGACGAGCCCCAGGGCCGCAAGTTCGGACAGGATATCGAGATCGCGGGTGATCGCGGCGGATTTGGTGATCAGGCTGACCGGGTGCTTGAAACGCAGGCAGACCTCAAGGATCGAACGCGTCAGGCGCAACTGGCGTTCAATGGGCTGATAGGCGTCGGTATTGGCGCCGATCACGATCGGTTCAACCTGGTAGAAAGGCTTGCGGAATTGTTGTTCCAACAGACGCGCGGCGCCGGGTTTGAAGAACAGCATGCTTTCAAAGTCCACGCCCGCCGAATAGCCCCAATAGGCGTGGCTGGGCCGCGCATAGCAATAGATGCAGCCATGTTCGCAGCCCCTGTACGGATTGATCGACCGGTTGAAGGAGATATCCGGGCTGTCATTGGTGGCGATGATGGTGCGGCTGTTGTCCTTGATCAGGGTGGTGCGGATCTGTTTCGGTGCAGCGTCGCTCTCGCCCCAACCATCGTCGAAGGGCTCGCGCGTGTCGCGTTCGAAGCGCCCCGACGCATTGGATGTGGCGGCGCGGCCGCGCGGTTGCAGCGGCTCGGGAAGGGGGCTCATGCCCCGGGCGGGAACAAAGCGTGCGGTCATGTCCTGACGGTGACTCACAGATCGGAACATAGCAAGAACATTTTTGCATTGACTCCTCAGCGGCGCCGGAGTTTCTCACTCCCATGAGCCAGATCATCACCCTCCTGCCCACTCTGAACGCCAACACCCGTCTGGAGCGCACGCTGCAAAGCCTGGCCGAGGCCGAGCGCGCTGGCCTGTCCGCAGGCTGGATTGTGGCGGATGGCGGATCCACGGATGGCACGCCGCAGACCGCACGCCGACTGGGCTGTCATCTGGTGCAGGGCCCGAAAGGGCGCGGCGCCCAGCTCGCTGCGGGCGCCGCCTATGCCCGGTCGCGCATAAGGCCTGATGACTGGATGCTGTTCCTGCACGCCGATACGCGCCTGTCGCCGGGCTGGTCGACCGAGGCGATGGCCTTCATGCAAGCGAATGCGCACCGGGACCGGGCCGCGTATTTCCGCTTCACGCTGGATGACATGTCCCATCGCGCGCGACGGCTGGAACGCGCGGTCGGCTGGCGCTGCCGCACCTTCGGCTTACCCTATGGCGATCAGGGCTTGCTGATCCGGGCGGACTTTTATGATCGGCTGGGCGGGTTCAAGCCCTGGCCCTTGTTCGAGGATGTCGATCTGGTGCGCCGGATCGGCAAGCACAGGCTCTGGCCCCTGACCGCGCGGGCGGAAACGAGCGCGGAGAAGTTCCTGGCTGACGGCTATCGTCGCCGGTCGATGAAGAATTTGGTTTTGCTGGCGCGCTATTTTCTGGGCGCCCGGCCCTCCGACCTTGCCAAGAGCTATCGCTGATGTCCCGTCCCCGGCTTGTGGTTTTCGTCAAGGCGCCCGTGATCGGCGGCGCCAAAACCCGCCTCGCCAAGGGCATCGGCAAGGTGCAGGCCTGGCGGCGTCACCGCGCCATGACGGCGACGCTCTTGCGGCGCCTTCAGGATCCGCGCTGGGAGACGGTGATCACGCTCAGCCCGGACCGCGCTCTCAAGCGCCGTTTTCCCGGCGTCTGGCCCGCGCACTTGCCCCGCGCCCTGCAGGGCGGCGGTGATCTGGGCGTCCGTCAGGCGCGGGTGTTCGCCCCTCGCGCGCCGGTGTGCGTGATCGGGTCGGATGCGCCCCAGATCACGCGCGCGGACATCGCTGCGGCGTTCTCAAGCCTCAAACGCCATGACGCCGTGATCGGCCCGGCGGAAGATGGCGGCTATTGGCTGCTGGCGCTGAACGGCCCGGCCCCGGAAGGCCTGTTTGACGGCATGCGCTGGTCTCATGAAGAGACCCGCAGCGACTTGTTGCGCCAACTTCGCCTGCACGGGCTGGAGCGCGTGAAACAGCTGCGTCCCTTGCGGGATGTGGATGAGGCGTCGGATCTAAAGCCCCGCTAGCTTCGCCTTCAGGCTCAGCAAATCCTGCCAGCTTTTCGCTTTCTCCTGCGGGCGACGCAGCAGGAAGGCGGGGTGATACATGGGCAGGGCCGGGATCACGGTTCCATCGCCGAGCTTGTAGTCATGCCAGCGTCCGCGCAGCGCCATGATGCCGTTCTTTGAATGCAACAGGCTTTGCGCGGCGATCGCGCCGGCGAAGACGACCAGCTTGGGCCGGATCAGCTCGATATGGCGCTCTGCGAAGGGCAGGCAGGTTTCGATCTCGGCGTCGGTGGGCTTGCGATTGCCCGGCGGGCGCCAGAACACGACATTGGTGATGTAGGCGCCGGTCTCATCAAGACCGATCGCCGCCAGCATCCGGTCCAGCAAATGCCCGGTCGGTCCGACGAAAGGAACGCCGTCGCGATCCTCGTCCCGGCCCGGCGCCTCGCCAATGATCATGACATCCGCCTGCGGATTGCCGCGTGCGAACACGGTCTGGGTGGCGGTCGCCTTGAGCGGGCAGCCGTCAAAGGCCTCGAGCGCCTGTTTGAGCTCGTCGATGGTCTGGGCGGCCTGCGCCATGGCGCGCCCGTCCTGGGTGGGCGCAACGCCGAATCCCGCCTGTCGCGCCTGGGCGCCGGTCGCGCGCGCTTCGACCGATGGCGGCGGCGCGGGCTGAGTGGATTTCGGGGCGGGCAAAGGCGGCAGCGCCTCGACGCCGGACTGCTCCCACCAGCTGATCAGGCTCTTCAGAGCACGGATGTCTTCAGGGTTCAGCGGGGCGGTCATGGCAGGGCGCAGGTCCGATCTGGTCCGTGTGAGGCTTCACCCTAGCTCATAGCGCAAGGCTGGGTTAATACGAAAGGGAATGCGGCGCCAGCGAAAGAGCGCGGCAGGGGCTGAGACTGTAGGAGACGACATGGCCGACGGGTCTATCGAGCGCGAATCCATGGAATATGATGTGGTCATCGCAGGGGCTGGTCCGGCCGGCCTGGCGGCGGCCATCCGGCTGAAGCAACGCTGCGAAGAGACGGGGCAAGACCTCTCCATCGCCGTTCTTGAAAAGGGCTCCGAAGTCGGCGCGCACATCCTCTCGGGCGTCGTTTTCGATCCCAAGGCGCTCGACGAGCTGCTGCCCGATTGGCGCAATGATCCGAGCCAGCCGTTCGACACCCAGGTCGAGGAAGACGTCTTCATGGCGCTCGGCGAGGCGGGATCTGCGACGATCCCCGGCTTCGGCATGCCGCCTTTCATGCACAATCATGGCTGCTATGTCGGCTCGCTGGCGAATGTGTGCCGCTGGCTGGCCGAGAAAGCCGAAGCCATGGGCGTGGAAATCTATCCCGGCTTCCCCGCCGCCGAATTCATCGAGGAAGATGGCGTCGTCAAAGGCGTGATCACCGGCGATATGGGCGTGGCGCGTGATGGCGGCCACAAGGACATGTACCAGCCCGGCATGGAGCTGCGTGGTAAGTATGTGCTGATCGGTGAGGGCGCACGCGGTTCGCTGTCCAAGCAGCTGATCGCGAAATACGGCCTCAGCGAAGGCCGCGACCCGCAGAAATTCGGCATTGGCATGAAGGAACTCTGGCGCGTGAAGCCGGAGAATTTCAAGAAGGGCCGGGTGCAACACACCATGGGCTGGCCGCTGGACAACACCACGGGCGGCGGCTCTTTCCTCTATCATTTCGGCGACAATCTGGTCGCGGTCGGTTTCGTCGTTCACCTGAACTACAAGAACCCGCACCTGTTCCCGTTCGGCGAATTCCAGCGCTTCAAGACGCATCCGGACATCGCCCCGATCTTTGAGGGCGCCGAGCGTCTGTCCTATGGCGCGCGGGCGATCACCGAGGGCGGCTATCAGTCCGTGCCCAAGCTGACCTTCCCGGGCGGCGCGCTGATCGGCTGTTCGGCCGGTTTCGTGAACGTGCCCCGCATCAAGGGCAGCCATAACGCCATGAAGACCGGCATGATGGCCGCCGAAGCCGCGTTTGACGCCATCGTTGAAGGCCGTCAGGGCGACGAGCTGACCGCCTATGCCGAGGCCTATGACAAGTCCTGGGTGAAAAAAGAGCTCAAGACCGTTCGCAACGCCAAGCCGCTCTGGACCAAGTTCGGCACGGTGCTGGGCGTGGCGCTGGGCGGCATGGATATGTGGACGAACTATCTGTTCGGCTTCTCGATCTTCGGCACGCTCAGCCATGGCGGCACCGACGCCGAGGCGCTCAAGCCCGCCGACAAGTGCAAAAAGATCGATTATCCCAAGCCCGATGGCGTTCTGACCTTTGACCGCCTGTCCTCGGTGTTCATCTCCAACACCAACCATGAAGAAGATCAGCCGATCCACCTCAAGGTGAAGGACCCGGCGCTGCAGAAATCATCCGAGTATGATGTCTATGGCGGCCCGTCCGCACGCTATTGCCCGGCGGCGGTGTATGAATGGGTGACCCCGGACGAAGGCGGCGAGCCCAAGTTCGTGATCAATGCGCAGAACTGCGTCCACTGCAAAACCTGCGACATCAAGGATCCGAACCAGAACATCAACTGGACCACGCCCGAAGGCGGCGGCGGTCCCAACTATCCGAACATGTAAGGGCGGGGCGAGCATGCGCCCCGCACCCGGCCTTCGCGCCGCGCTGAGAACTGCTCTGGCCACGGGCCTTGTGCTGGGTCTCAGTGCGTGTGCGAGTACGCCTTATCCCGGTTTCGACCAGGATGAGCGTTCGGTCTATGGCTCCTATCTTGCGGCCCGATACGCCAGCTCTGCGCGTGAGCTGGACGCCTCTGCCGCGTTTTACGCTGACGCTCTGGAGCGGGCTCCGGAATCGGGTCTGATCTCCCAGCGGGCCTTCTTCGCCGCGCTTGTCGCGGGCGATTTCGATAATGCGGACGCGGCTGCGGAAGTCGCTGCGAATGATCCCGAGACCGCCCAGATCGCCGAGCTTTACTGGCGCGTCATCCAGCTCGGGCGAGGGCGCGAGGCGCCGACGATCAGCAATACGCCGATCGGGCCGTTCTCCACGCTGGTCAGCTCGATCCTGTCAGACTGGGATATGATCGCGCGCGGCGGTGAGCCGTCCTGGGCGCAGACCGAGATACATCTCGAGAGCGCAGAGCTGGTCCCGGCCCAGCAACAGATGCATCGGGCGTTGGTGTATGAAACGCTGCGCAAGCCCGAGGCCGCTGAAGAAGCCTACCGGCAGGCGCGGGATGGCGTGCCTGGCCTGAACGGTTTCAACACTGTGATGTATGGCGCCTTCCTGGAGCGACAGGGGCGTCGCGACGATGCGCGGGCGCTTTATCAGGCCGCGCTGGAGGAGTTTGCAAGCGATCGCCCCGATATCGAGGCGGCTCTGGCGCGTGTCGAGCGCAATGGGCGCGCGCCGCGACTGCCCGCGCCACGGCAGGCGGCGGCGCGCGCGCTGTTTCCGCCGGCTTCGCTGATCAGCAGCCGCGCTTCAGGCGAGTACACCATCCTGTTCCTGCGCGTGGTGCAACGGCTCGACCCGGAGTTTGACACCAATACGCTGACCATCGCCCAGCTTCTGGACAATCTCGACCTGCAGGACGCAGCTGTGGCGGAATATCGCAAGATTGATGACGGTCCGCTGCTTGAACAGGTGACTGTGAGCCGGATCTGGTTGCAATTCCGCATGGACCAGACCGAAGCTCTGGTGGATGAGGCGCGCGTGCTGGTGCAGGACGACCCGACACTGTCTCGTCGGCTCTTGCTGGCGGACATGCTGCGCGTCACCGATCGCTGCGCCGAGGCCATCCCGATCTATGCAGACGTTTCCGCCCAGGCGGAAGCCGAACGCGGTCAGGCGGACTGGCGGTTCGTGTTCTATCACGCCGCCTGCGTGGAAATTGCGCAGGACTGGGATGCGGCGGCGCCGTTGTTTGAGCGGGCCCTGGACCTGGCGCCGAACGAACCCATGCTGCTCAATCATCTGGGCTATAATCTGATCGTCGAGGGCGAGCAGATGGAGCGCGGCCTTGAAATGGTTGAACGCGCCGTGTCGATCGAGCCCTCCAATGGCGCTATCGTGGATTCCCTGGGCTGGGGCCAGTTCAAGCTGGGCCATATTGAAGAGGCGATCTTCTGGCTGGAACGCGCGGTTACCCTCAGCCCCGATAGCGGCACCAATAACTGGCATCTGGGCGATGTCTACGCCGCTGCCGGACGCACGCTCGAAGCCGAGTTCCAATGGCGGCGGGCGCTTGAGCTTGATCTGGATGAGGATGAGCGCGCCCTTGTGGAGCGCCGTCTGGAGCTCGGGCTGGACGCCGGACCGCCTGATCTGCCATGAGCGGCGACATGACTGAAGCAGCCACAGAATTCGCTCCGGCGAAGGTCAACCTGACCCTGCGTGTCGGCGGACCGCGCGCCGATGGCTACCATCCGCTGGACTCGCTTGTGGTGTTTGCAGACTGGGGCGATACGCTGACGGCGCTGCCCTCTGAAACGCTGACGCTCAGCCTGAGCGGGCCAGGCGCGGAGGGTCTGAAAGCGGACCCGCAGAACCTTGTTCTCAAGGCCGCCTATGCGCTGCGCGCCGCCGCCGACAAGCCCGAGCTGGGCGCGAGCCTGACGCTCGACAAGCATTTGCCGGTCGCGGCCGGGCTGGGCGGCGGGTCTTCGGACGCCGCCGCCGCCCTGCGCATCCTCAACCGGGTCTGGGATCTGGGCTTTTCCATCAAGCAACTCGCCGAGATCGGCACGGTGGTGGGCGCGGATGTGCCCGCCTGCGTGCATGCGCGACCGCTACGCATGGAAGGGATTGGCGAGCGGGTGACCCCGCTGATCGCCTGGCCCGGACTGCACGGCGTGATCGTGCACCCCGGTGCGCCAGTGCCCACGGGACCGGTCTTCAAGGCCTATGACGCGACCGAGCCGGGGCGGCTGTCGCCCGGCAAGCCGATGATCGCGGGCACGCTGGATGACGCCATCGATCGCCTGCTTCTGGACGGCAATGACCTTCAGGCGCCTGCTATCGCGCAAACGCCTGTGATTGCGACGGCGCTGGAGGCTTTGGCCACACAGCCGGGTTCACGTCTGGCGCGGATGTCCGGTTCCGGAGCCAGCTGCTTTGCACTGTTTGAGACCTCGGACGCCGCCCAACGCGCGGCGACCGCCCTGACACAGACCCATCCGGACTGGACGGCGCGCGCCGTGGTCTTTGGAGGCGCGGCGTGAGCGCGGCGCTGATCGCCATGGCGGCAAGCGCCGGACTGGTCAGCCTCATCGTCTCGTTTCTGGTGCTCAAGGGCGGCATTCTCGATTTCCCCAATGCGCGCTCAAGCCATAGCGCACCCACGCCGCGGGGCGGCGGGCTGGGCGTGATGGCGGGCGTGGGGGCAGGCGCGATCATCGCCAGCCTGTTTCCGCTGAGTGCGTCAGCTCTGGGTGGCGTGCTGGCGGTGACCTTGCTGTTCGCAGCCCTGGGCTTTCTCGACGATCTGTTTGTGCTGGATGAGCGGCTCAAGCTTATCGCTTTCATCGCTTTTTGCCTGGGCATGGTGGCCGTAGCCGGTCCGGTCAGCCGCTTTGGCCTGACCTATGAGCTGGGCTTTGCCCTGAACCCTCTCATTGGCTGGATCGGTTCGGCGCTGTTTGTGTTTGTGGTCGTGAATGCGGCGAACTTCATGGACGGCTCGGACGGCATTCTGGCCACCGTGATGATCCCGGCCGGGGTCGCGCTCTGCGTCGCGGGATTGGCCGCAGGCGTGATGACGTCCGTGATCGCAGGCGTGCTGCTCGCGGCGAGCCTGTCAGGCTTCGTGCTGCTCAACTGGCCGCCGGCGAAGTTGTTTGCCGGGGATATCGGCGCGCTGGGGGCCGGGGCGCTCTATGCCGGCGGGGCGCTGGCGCTCGTCAATCACGGCTTTTCCGGCACGCTCTGGCTCGCGCCGCTCTTCGTTCTGGTGTTTCTGGCGGACGTTTTGCTGACGCTCTTGCGTCGGGCGCGCCATGGCCGCTTCTCACTCTCCGCCCATCGTGAGCATGCCTATCAGCGCCTGATTGATAGCGGCTGGAGCCATCAGGCGATCGCGCTGGTCTATGGCGGGCTGACGGCTGTAATCGGACTGACAGGGCTTGTCGCTGCGCAGATCATGGACGGCGCCGTGCCGGTGGTGTTTGCCGTGTGGGTCTTGGTGCTGACCGGCCTGCATGTCTCGGTCGGGCGGGTTGTCGGGCGGTAGACCGCTTCTCGTTTAAGCCTGTCATCCCGGACGCGAAGCGACCCGGGATCTGGCGGTTCACGAAAACCCTTCTCACTGTCATCCCCCGCTTCATGCGGGGGATCCATGCCGGTTGGTTGGATCACAAGTCACGGCATGGATTCACCGGATAAACCGGTGAATGACAATTGGAGAGAATAAAGCGTGGCGCTTTATCCGGAGAAAGGTCCCGGGTCTCGCTATGCTCGCTCGGGAATTCAGTCAGATCAAAGCCGATCCAGCATTGCGCGGATGGCGTCGAGCTGGCTGGCGCCGAGCTTCATGGAGCGCTCTGCAGACCAGCCATAGATCTCGTCCGGCATGTCCGCATTGTCCTTGAAGGGCATTTCCAGCGTCATGGCGAGGCAGCCGAAATGATGGCGCATCCAGTGGGTGGCGATGGAGAGGTCGGCGCTATTGGGCGCATCGACCGCATAGCCGAACTCGGTCTGGAAATCGGGATTGAAGCGTTTCAGCTCGGTTTTGTAGCCGTCGAGCTTCTTCTGATCGGCGTCCGTCCAGCCTGGCACGCCTTCGGCGCCCGCGATGAAGTTATAGGGCAGGCCCTCATCGCCATGCATGTCGAGGAAGAAATCCACCCCGGTCTCTTCCATCGCGTCGAGCACGCATTTGACTTCCGGTGAATTCTCCGCGCTCGCCTTGTCCCATTCACGGTTGAGATTCACACCTTTCGCATTCGTGCGCAGATGGCCGCGGAAGGAGCCGTCCGGGTTCATGTTCGGCACGATGTGGAAGACGGCCTTGCCCAGAAGGTCGCGGGCCACCGGGTCATTGTCATCGAGCAGGCGTTCCAGAAGGCCCTCGGCGGCCCATTCGGCCATGCTTTCACCGGGGTGCTGGCGCGCGGTGATCCACAGTGTTTTCTTGCCCTCGCCCGGCTCGCCCACGGTCAAACGGTCGATATCGCGACCGTCCAGCGTTTCGCCAATCACATCGAGCGTCACGCGCGGATCGGCCTGGCAGGCGGCGATCAGGGCGTCATGACGGGCCATGGAATAGGGCGCAAAGTAAGCGATCCACACCGCGTCTGCGTCCGGGGTGAGGGTGAGGGTCAGCTGGCCGTCCGTGTAGGAGGTTTCGATCCGCTCCCAATGCTCACGGTCTTCAGAGGCGACGGCCTGATACCCGTCCCAGCCGTCAAGATAGGCCGCGCCGCCCGCGTTCTCGATCACCATGCGGCAGGTCTGACCCTTCGCGCCCGACAGGCGGAAATGGAACCATTGATAGAAATCCGAGCCATTGTCCTTCTTGATCTCAAGGCGGATGTCCTTGGGATCGGACGCGGACTTCACAACGATATTGCCGGAATCAAACTGGCTGGAGATGCGCATGGCGGACCTTTGCGTTGCGGATGTGAAAAGGGCGGCCAAGGCCGCCCATGAGACTAGTAAGCGCGCTCGACGACGAACTCTGGAAGGGCGGCCAGCGCCTCGGTCCATTCGTTCTGCGGTGCGATCTTGAGCGCGTTGACCGCATTCGCAGCGTGTGTGCGGGCGGCTTCAAGCGTGGCGTCGAGGGCGCCGTGCTTTTTCAGGATGGCCAGCGCCTCGTCAAAATCAGCGTCGGTCTGTTCGCCGTCGCTGATGACGCGTTTCCAGAAGGCGCGCTCGCGGGCGTTGGCCCGTTCCATGGCGAGGGCGACGGGCAGGGTGATCTTGCCTTCGCGGAAATCATCGCCGGTATTCTTGCCCAGCTCTGCAGCCATGCCGCCATAGTCGAGCGCATCATCGACAAGCTGGAAGGCGAGGCCCAGCTCGCGGCCATAGGTTTCCAGTCCGTCCTCGACCGCCTTGTCCGAGCCGTGAAGGATCGGGGCGACCTGGGCGGCGGCGGAGAACAGGGCCGCAGTCTTGGCATCAATGATGCTCATATATTCGTCGCGGCTGATGTCGATATTGCGCACGGCGGCCAGCTGGCGCACCTCGCCCTCGGCGATCACCGAGGCGGCGCGGCTCAGCACATGCAGGGCGTCCATGGAGCCTGCATCCACCATCATCATGAAGGAGCGCGCGAACAGGAAATCGCCAACCAGGACCGAATGGGCGTTGCCCCAGACGGTGTTGGCGGGCGCCTTGCCTCGGCGCAGCTCGCTCTCATCGACCACATCGTCATGCAGCAGAGTGGCGGAGTGAATGTACTCCACCGCAGCAGCGAGGGAGACGTGGCCGTCCCCTTCATAGCCCAGCATGCGGGCGGCGGTGACGGTGATCAGGGGGCGGATGCGCTTGCCGCCTGCCGCGACCAGATAGTCGGCGGTCTGCGGTATGGAGCGCGTGGCGCTGGCCATACGTTCCTCGATCACGGCCTCCACGGCGGCCATGTCATCGCTGGCGAGCGTCGCCAGCCGGATCACCGGATTGACCGGCTGTTCCTGAATGTCTGCCTGAGGGAGTCCGTTCACCCCGAGCCCCTTGATGTTCTCGTTCAGCGCGCCGCACAATAGGGAGCGCCCCCTGAAGCGGCAAGCACGCGACGCTGTGCGAACGCATTGGATGGTTCATTATGCCTAAAGCTCATATAGGCCGGAGACCAGAATGATCGAAGTGCTTGCGACAAACGATCCCGTGAAACTCAGTTTCGCGCAGGCCGTTCTCAAGGAGGCGGGGATTGAGGCGGTGACGCTGGATGAGCAGACCTCCTCGACCTTTGGCGGGGCGTTGCCCTGGATCAAGCGCCGGATTCTGGTGCGTGAAGACGATGGTCCTCGCGCCAAATCCCTTCTGGCTGAGGCCCTCAAGGGTGATGGGGAAACGTGACACGGGCGCCAGACGCCTTTCTGGGCGGCAAGATCAGTCTTTATCAGCTTGAGGACGGCTATCGCGCCGGCATGGATGCGGCTGTGCTGGTCGCGGGGCTCAATCTGAAACCGGGCCAGCGGGCGATGGAGTTTGGCTGCGGGGTCGGCGCGGCGCTTCTGGGCGCGGCGGCGCTCTATGATGATGTGGAACTGATCGGCGTCGAGATCGACCCGAAAGCCGCTGCGCTGGCGCAAGACAATATCGTGCTGAATGACATGGCGGATCGGGTTCGCATCACCGAGGGGGATGCGCTGGTCTATCCCGATGCGCGCGAGCTGGATGCCGTGTTCTTCAATCCGCCCTTCTTTGATGATCCGTCTGCTCTTCGCGCGCCCAAGCCGGGCAAGACGCCTGCCTGGATGTCTGATGCCGGGCTGGCCGCGTGGATCGATACGGGGCTGCGCCGCCTGCGGTCAGGTGGCGTCATAACGGTGATCCAGCGGGCGGACCGGCTGGATGACATTCTGATCGCGCTGAAGAACCGGGCGGGGTCGGTGAAAGTGCTGCCTCTTCAGTCCCGCGCCGGGGAACCCGCCAAGCGGGTGCTGGTGCAGGCGATCAAGACCGGCAAGGCGCCGCTCCAGCTTCATGCCCCTCTGATCCTGCATGCGGCGGGGGAAAGCGGCTTCACGGAGCAAGCGGATGCGATTTTCAAAGGCGAGGCGCGGCTTGAGTTTCATCGCTGAAGCCCCCAACTGATCTCTATCTGGTTGGAGACGCAAAACAATGTCACTGAAAGACTCGCTTCTGTCTGCTGTCGAGCAGGTCCGTCAATCGGTTCGCAAGCTGCTGGGAGACGACAAGCCCGTCGTGCCGGTGATCCGGCTTGAGGGCGTGATCATGTCCGGCGGGCGTAACGCCAACGCCTTGAACCTGCAGCGGGTCGAGAAACAGATCGAGAAAGCCTTCTCGATGCCTGACACGTCTGCGGTGGCGCTCCTGATCAATTCGCCCGGCGGCAGCCCGGTGCAGTCGCGCCTGATCCATGAGCGCATCCGTGCGCTGGCGGTCGAGAAAGACAAGACCGTGCTGGCGTTCTGCGAGGATGTGGCCGCGTCCGGCGGATATTTCCTGGCGGTGTCGGCGGATGAGATCTTTGTCGATCCCGCGACGATTATCGGCTCCATCGGCGTCATCAATGCGGGCTTTGGTTTTACCGAGGCGATGGACAAGCTGGGCGTCGAGCGCCGGGTGAAGACCGCAGGCAAGAGCAAGCTGATCGCCGATCCGTTCTCGCCCGAAACCGACCAGCAGAAAGAACGCATGGAGCGTTTGCTGAACACCGTGCACGGCCAGTTCATCGAGCTGGTCAAATCGCGCCGGGGCGAGAAGCTCAATCCGCAAGAGGGCGAAGAGCTGTTTGACGGCTCGGTCTTCACTGGCTCTGAAGCCATCGAAAATGGCATTGCGGACGAAATTGGTGATCTGCGAAGCGTGGTCCGCGCCCGCTTTGGCGAGGATGTGCGCGTGAAAGTCTTCAGCCCCGCCAAGCAAGGCCCGCTCTCTCGCCTGTTCGGCGCGGCGCTGGATGGCGTTGAGCTGCGCGCGGTCTGGGCGCGCTTCGGGCTCTAGAATGCTCGAACTGACGCTTTTGCTGGCGGCGGGCGCGGTGATCGCCTTCGTGATCTTCACCCGCCCCGCCAAAGCCCGCCGCGACAGGACGGCGGACGCCGCCGCCGAAGCGGTGCGGCGCAAGCTCGAGCGCGAGGGCCGGGACTAGGGCAAAACCCTCACAAATACTTGGGCATAGGTTATTATTTAATTCGCATTCTTGGGTCGCGCTTCCACGCGCAGGCCATATAACCCCTACGTCTAGACAAAACCTGTCACAAAATTTTTATGGAGAGCCGCATGTCCGGTTTCAAGCTGGCGAGCGCGTTGGCGTTCGCCTCTATTGTCACATGCGGCGCCCATGCGCAGACCCTGGTTCCGGCAGGCCCGGAAGTGCTGGTCAATACGGCCACGGCTGATACCCAGTTCTCGTCCGCCGCTGCATATCTGACCGATGGCGGCTATGTGATTGTCTGGAGTGACAACAGCAGAACAGGCGGAGACACGGACCTTACCGCCGTGCGGGGGCAGCGCTATGATGCAAACGGGATTGCTCGGGGCGGTGAATTCCTGGTCAACACCACCACAGCCGATTTCCAGAGATTTCCCAGCATTGCCGGCCTGACAGGCGGCGGCTTTGTGGTCACCTGGACGGATGAATCCCAAACCGGCGCAGATACGAATGGCAATGCCGTGCGGGCGCAGATGTACGATGCGGACGGTACGCGCGTGGGTGGCGAGTTTCTGGTCAACACCAGCACGGTTTCCAATCAGGACAGGTCTGAGGTGGCGGCGCTGAGGGATGGCGGCTTTGTCGTTGTCTTTGAAGACCTTAGCAGGACGGGGGCGGACATCAGCCAGACCGCCATCCGGGGGCAACGATATAATGCGAGCGGCGCTCCGCAAGGCGCGGAGTTTCTCGTCAATACCACCACGGATGACTTTCAGAATTATGGACGCGTTGCAGGCCTGTCCAATGGCGGCTTCGTTGTGGTCTGGACCGACAGCAGCGCATCCGGCGGCGACACCTCGTCTGATGCTGTGCGCGGGCAAATCTATTCGGCCTCCGGCACCCCGTCGGGCGGCGAGTTTCTGATCAACGCGACGACATTGAACTCTCAGAACAGACCTGATGTCGCGGCTCTGGGAGACGGCTTCATTGTGGTCTGGCAGGATAGCAGTCTGCTCCTCGGTGATGCCTCGAACACCGCAGTTGTGGCAGGCGCGTTTGATGCCTCTGGCAACCGTCTGTGGGGGGATCGCCGGATCAGCACCACCACGGCGTCGTATCAGCAAGAGCCCAGGGTCGCAGTGATGTCGAATGGCAATCCTGTCGTGACCTGGGGGGATCTCAGCCTGACGGGCGCCGACACCAATCTGAGCGCAATTCGTGCGCAGGTGATTGATGAGGACGGCGACAAGATCGGTTCCGAATTCCTGGTCAACACGATCACCGCGGGGTCACAGAGCCGGGTGACGATCGATGCCGACGACCGGGAAGGCTTTATCATCAGCTGGACAGATGGCAGCGGACTGGGCGGTGATCCGGACCCGTTAGCCATTCGCAGCCAGCGCTATGTGACCGTGCGGGACAATGACCGCGTGATAGACGCCTTTGTCACGGCGGCCTCCGATTTCGGCGCCACAGGCACGCAATTTCTGGCCAGTGAAGTCGATTACGAAGCAGCGTCCATGACCGGCGACCTTCAGCTTGCGATCGTCGTGCAGAATGATGACCAGTTCGCAGCCTTCCCCAGCCCGGCGGATCTCGAGATCACGCTGGAGGGCGCCGTGTTTGACGGCCATGTCCAGCAGAGCGCCTTCAGTTCGGGCGGGGCGTGCGCCTTTGGCCTTTACGCTGATGGTCGTTCGGGCGGGAATGTCGTCACCTTCCGCACCAGCGCATTGAGCCAGTGTGATGACCGGATGACGGACCGGACCTATTCGGCGGGTTTTGATGATGACGATATGGTCTTCACCCTTCCGATCCGCCTGACGGGCGGCGAGGTGAACGCCTCGGTGGAGATCCGGCTCGTCGCGACGGGCTTGGTTCTGGCCTCAGACGTGCAGGACAATAACGACGCCAACACCACCGCTGACCCCGTTGCGCAAGCTGTGGACGGCTTTGTCGTGCGCACCTTTGGCACGGCGGCCCGAACCGCCGAGAACCCGCTGGGCGAGACGGTTGTGAACGCGACTTTGGCGTCTGACTACAACGATCTCGATGCCCGCCGTCTGGGGACGCTGGAAGCAGTGGTTCAGGGGCAGGTCTTTGTGGGCGGGGCCGCGGTCAACGCCAGCCTGGCCGCACACACCGATGAGCTGGAGCTCGTGGTGACCCTGTCGGACGCCACCGGCCTTGAAGCGCTGGAGCTGTCGAGCGGCGGCGCCAGCCTGCGCGCTCCCCTTGTGGACAATGTCGCGCGCTTTGTCGTGACGGGCGCGAGTGATGTGACGCTGACCCATATTGCAGGCGGCGCAGTGGATATTCTGGCGGTTCCGGATGCGGATGCCGACACGCAGATCACCGTCGGCACGGTCTCCACAACGACGTCGCTTGATTTCGGGACGCTGGCGCTGACCGATGAGACGCTGTCTGGCGGCGCCAATGCGATCGGACGGGAAGGGCTTGTCTCCTCGACCTTTGAATGGGTGGGGAGCGGCGACGCCGGCGTACGCAATGTCTTCCGTCTGACCGGGCTGGGCGATGCCCTGCCGGCGATGTGGGTGACGCTGACGCATTCTTCTGAAGGCGAGAACGGCACCTATGCGCTTTCGCCCGCTGGCGAGCTTCGCAATGGCGAACTGATTGTCACCCAGGCCGATCTCGAGGACGCCGTGGGCGGCTCGTTCGGACGGGCCGACGCACAGTTTTCCGTGGAAGCGAGCGGTGTTCGCATCCGCCGGTTCCTGATCAGCGCGGATGGCGCCCTGACCGATATGGGCGACGATAACAACTGACGCTGTGTCTCCGTCCCCCGGCTGTTCCGGGGGACGGGGTTAGGCTCTGTACCCATAAACGGGATTCCCAAACACTTCGGGTCATGATTCAAACTTCTTGAAGGAGAAGGATCATGGCCCGTTTTGATTTGAGTGATGCGGAATGGGCGGTCATCGCGCCGCTTTTGCCCAACAAGCCGCGCGGCGTGGCGCGCACGGATGACCGTCGGGTCCTGAACGGGATTTTCTACATCCTGCGCACGGGGTCTCCCTGGCGCGACCTGCCGGGTCGATACGGGCCGTACACGACGGTCTGCAACCGGTTCAACCGCTGGGCCAAGGCGGGGGTCTGGGTCTGCGTGTTCAAGGCCCTGTCCGAACACTCGCCTGAATCCATGGCCTTCATCGACAGCTCGATCATCCGCGCCCACCAGCACGCCGCCGGTGGAAAAAAGGGGGCCCGGATCACGCCATCGGCCTCTCTCGTGGGGGATTGAGCACCAAAATCCATGCCATTGTCGACGAGTGCGGACGGCCCATCCGCCTGGGCCTGTCCCAGGGGCAGGCGTCCGACAAGGGGGCGGTGCCGAGCTGATCGCCAGCCTGACACGAACCCGCCATGTGGTCGCGGATCGCGGCTATGACGCCCGCGCCCTGGTCGAACAGATCGAGGCCATCGGCGCCACCGCCCATATCCCGACCCAGAAAGATCGAAAGGTTCAGCGATCCGTCCCCGACCACATCTACCGGCAACGCAATCTCGTCGAGCGCTACTTCTGTAAACTCAAGCACTTCCGAAGATGCGCCACTCGCTTTGAAAAGCTCGCAAGAAACTTCCTCGCCGCCGTCGCACTGGCGTCAGCCCGAATCTGGCTCAGGACTTATGAGTCCAGAACCTAGGGCGTGAACCCGGGATTTCAGGGGAATGGTTATTTTTTAATGCACGAGCATTTTTGCACCTCCGGGTGCAGTCCTATTAAGACTTACGTCTAAACGAGCCTTGCCAAATCAATTTTAACGGAGAGCCGCATGTCCGGTTTCAAGCTGGCGAGCGCGTTGGCGTTCGCCTCCATGGTTTCATGCGGCGCCCATGCGCAGACCGTGGTTCCGGCGGGCCCGGAAGTGCTGGTCAATACCACGACGGCGAATAACCAGTATTCGTCCGCGGCTGCATATCTGGCCGGTGGCGGCTATGTCATTGTCTGGAGCGATGACAGCCTGACAGGCGGCGACACCGACGGTTCCGCCGTGCTGGGGCAACGCTATGATGCAAACGGGATCGCTCAGGGCGGCGAGTTCCTGGTCAACACCACCACAGCTGATCGACAGAGATTTCCCAGCATTGCGGCTCTGACAGGGGGCGGCTTTGTGGTGACCTGGACGGATGAATCCCAGACCGGCGGAGATACGAATGGCAATGCCGTGCGGGCGCAGGTGTTCGATGCCGACGGTGCGCGTGTGGGTGGCGAGCTTCAGGTCAACTCGAGCACGATTTCCAATCAGGATGCGTCAGATGTGGCGGCGCTGGCCGATGGTGGCTTTGTCGTTGTCTTTGAGGACCTTAGCAGGACGGGGGCGGACATCAGCCAGACCGCCATCCGGGGGCGACGGTATAATGCGAGCGGTTCTCCACTCAGCGCGGAGTTCCTCGTCAATACCACCACGAGTGAGTTTCAGAACAATGGGCGCGTTGCAGGCCTGTCCAATGGCGGCTTTGTTGTGGTCTGGGGCGACGACAGCTCATCCGGCGGTGATACCTCCGATGATGCTGTGCGCGGGCAAATCTATACGTCCTCTGCCGTCCGGTCGGGCGGCGAGTTTCTGATCAACCTGGTAACAGTGAACGATCAGGCCATACCCGATGTCGCGGCTTTGGGGGACGGCTTCATCGTGGTCTGGCAGGATAGAAGCCTGCTTCTGGGAGATAACTCCGGCTCGGCGATTGCGGCGGGCGCGTTTGATGTCTCTGGTAATCGTCTGTGGGGGGATCGCCTGATCAACACCACCACGACGTCGGATCAGCAAGCTCCCAGGGTCGCTGTGATGTCGAATGGCAATCCTGTCGTGACCTGGGAGGATCTGAGCCTGTCCGCCGATGACACCTCTCTGCATGCCGTCCGTGCGCAGGTGATTGATGAGGACGGGGACAAAATCGGTTCCGAGTTTCTGGTCAATACGATCACGGCAAATTCGCAGAACCGGGTGACGATCGATGCTGATGATCAGGAAGGCTTTATCATCAGCTGGACCGATGGCAGCGGACTGGGCGGTGACGCGGTCCCGGTAGCTGTTCGTAGCCAGCGCTATGTGACCGTGCGTGACAATGACCGTGTGATAGACGCCTTTGTCACGGCGGCCTCCGATTTCGGCGCTACGGGCACGCAAGTGCTGGCCAGTGAAGTCGATTACGATGCCGCATCCATCACCGGCGACCTTCAGCTGGCGATCGTCGTGCAGAATGATGACCAGTTCGCAGCCTATCCCAGCCCGGCGGATCTCGAGATCACTCTGGAGGGCGCCGTGTTTGACGGCCATGTCCAGCAAAGCGCCTTCAGTTCGGGCGGGCCGTGCGCCTTCTCTTTGTACCGCGATGGCCGTTCGGACGGGAATGTCGTCACCTTCCGCACCAGCGCATTGAGCCAGTGTGATGACCAGATGACGGACCGGACCTATACGGCGGGTGTGGATGATGACGACATGGTCTTCACCCTTCCGATTCGCCTGACGGGCGGCGAGGTGAACGCCTCGGTGGAGATCCGGCTCGTCGCGACGGGCTTGGTTCTGGCCTCAGACGTGCAGGACAATAACGACGCCAACACCACCGCTGACCCCGTTGCGCAAGCTGTGGACGGCTTTGTCGTGCGCACCTTTGGCACGGCGGCCCGAACCGCCGAGAACCCGCTGGGCGAGACGGTTGTGAACGCGACTTTGGCGTCTGACTACAACGATCTCGATGCCCGCCGTCTGGGGACGCTGGAAGCAGTGGTTCAGGGGCAGGTCTTTGTGGGCGGGGCCGCGGTCAACGCCAGCCTGGCCGCACACACCGATGAGCTGGAGCTCGTGGTGACCCTGTCGGACGCCACCGGCCTTGAAGCGCTGGAGCTGTCGAGCGGCGGCGCCAGCCTGCGCGCTCCCCTTGTGGACAATGTCGCGCGCTTTGTCGTGACGGGCGCGAGTGATGTGACGCTGACCCATATTGCAGGCGGCGCAGTGGATATTCTGGCGGTTCCGGATGCGGATGCCGACACGCAGATCACCGTCGGCACGGTCTCCACAACGACGTCGCTTGATTTCGGGACGCTGGCGCTGACCGATGAGACGCTGTCTGGCGGCGCCAATGCGATCGGACGGGAAGGGCTTGTCTCCTCGACCTTTGAATGGGTGGGGAGCGGCGACGCCGGCGTACGCAATGTCTTCCGTCTGACCGGGCTGGGCGATGCCCTGCCGGCGATGTGGGTGACGCTGACGCATTCTTCTGAAGGCGAGAACGGCACCTATGCGCTTTCGCCCGCTGGCGAGCTTCGCAATGGCGAACTGATTGTCACCCAGGCCGATCTCGAGGACGCCGTGGGCGGCTCGTTCGGACGGGCCGATGCACAGTTTTCCGTGGAAGCGAGCGGTGTTCGCATCCGCCGGTTCCTGATCAGCGCGGATGGCGCCCTGACCGATATGGGCGACGATAACAACTGACGCTGTGTCTCCGTCCCCCGGCTGTTCCGGGGGACGGTTCAGGCCGTGACGTACGGGCTGATGGTCTGAAGACCCCAAATCACCGCATCCACCGCCCCTCTTGCTTGATCGGGGGCGCTGGCGGGCCTAGTGTCGCGCGCACTTTTGCGTCCGCGAACACATGCCGGACGCTTTCCTTGAAAACTGTCGACCGGACGCCCGCAGATGACCGCTTCAAAAGCCCCGAGCTTTCAGGATCTGATCCTCATCCTTCAGCGCTATTGGGCTGATCAGGGCTGCGCCATTCTGCAGCCCTATGACACTGAAGTGGGCGCAGGCACGCTGCACCCGGCCACCACGCTGCGGTCGCTGGGCTCCAAGCCCTGGCGGGCGGCCTATGTGCAGCCGTCGCGTCGTCCGGCCGATGGCCGCTATGGCGAGAACCCCAACCGCTTGCAGCACTATTACCAGTTTCAGGTGCTGCTGAAGCCGAGCCCGGCCAATCTGCAAGAGCTGTATCTGGGCTCGCTCGACGCCATCGGCATTGATCGCAAGCTGCACGATGTGCGCTTTGTGGAAGACGACTGGGAGAACCCCACCGTGGGCGCCTGGGGGCTGGGCTGGGAAGTCTGGTGCGACGGCATGGAAGTCAGCCAGTTCACCTATTTCCAGCAGGTTGGCGGCCTTGATGTGGAGCTGGTCTCGGGCGAGCTGACCTATGGTCTTGAGCGCCTCGCCATGTATGTGCAGGGCGTGGAGAACGTCTACGACCTCGATTTCAACGGCGCCGGGATGACCTATGGCGACGTGTTCCTGGAAAACGAGCGTCAGCAATCGACCTTCAATTTCGAGCATGCCGATGTGGACATGCTGATCAAATGGTTCGCGGACGCAGAGAAACAGTGTCAGGCGCTGCTGGCGCTGGAGACCCCGCTGCCGCTGCCCGCTTATGACTGGTGCCTGAAGGCGTCCCACCTGTTCAATCTGGTGGATGCGCGCGGGGCGATTTCGGTGGCCGAGCGCGCCAGCTGGATCGCGCGGGTGCGGGAGCTCGCCAAGGGCTGCGCCAGCGCCTGGGTTGCGCTTGAAAAATCACGCGAGGAGCAAGCGGCATGACCGTGCATCTGTACTACAACCCGCAATCGCGGGCGGTGATGACGCTGTGGCTGCTTGAAGAGCTGGGCGTGTCCTATGACCTCAAGGCCGTCGACTATGAAGACGGCTCCATGCGGTCGGAAAGCTTTCTGGCGCTCAATCCGATGGGCAAGATCCCGGTGATCGTGGATGGCGAGACGGTGGTGACCGAGACCGTCGCCATCGCGCTCTATCTCGCCGACAAGTACAAGGACAACGCCAATCTGGCGCCGGAGATCGATGATCCGCGCCGGGGCGAATATCTGCGCTGGATCGTCTTCCAGGCCGCGTCCATCGAGCCGGCCATGCTGCAGGCGGGCATGAAGTTCGAGACCAATCAGCGCTCGGCCGGCTGGGGCAATGTCCAGCTGGTGGCGCGGGTGCTGGAACAGCGCCTGTCTCTGGCGAGCCCGTATCTGTTCGGTGACTGGTTCACCGCGGCGGACCTGATCGTGGGCGGGGCGGTGAACTGGGCGATCCAGTTCGGTATGTTCCCCAAAACCCCGGCGCTGACCGCCTATGCCCAGCGGATGACCGAACGGCCCGCCTTCCAGCGCGCCTTCGCCACCCAGAATTCCTGACATCGACGTTTCGAGTATCGCATCTCCCCATGGCCCAGTTTCTGTTTGAAATCTTCTGCGAGGAAATCCCTGCGCGTATGCAAGAGCGTGCGGAAGGTGACCTTGCCCGTCTGATGTCGGACCGCCTCAAAGAGGCGGGCCTGAAATGGGACAGCCTTGAAGCCTACTCCGGCCCGCGTCGTCTGGGCCTTGTGATCGAGGGCCTGCCGCTCAAGACCGAGGATGTGCGCGAGGAACGCAAGGGCCCGCGCACCGACGCGCCGGAAAAGGCGCTCGAAGGCTTCATGCGCGGCGCCGGGATCACCAGCCTTGATCAGTGCAAGGTCGAGGAAAGCAAGAAGGGCAGCTTCTATATCGCTGTGATCGAGAAGCCGGGCCGGGATACGGCCGAGGTGATCGCTGAAGCCATCCCCGACATCCTCAAGAGCTTCCCCTGGCCCAAATCGATGAAGTTCGGCGAGGGCGAGACGGCCCAGCGCTGGGTGCGCCCGCTGCGTTCGCTGATCTCTTTGCTCGATGGCGAAGTGATCAAGACCGAGGTTTTCGGCATTACGTCCGGCGATATCACCGATGGCCACCGCATTCACGGCTCCGGCCCGTTCTCGGTCAAAGACTTTGCCGATTACGAAGCCAAGCTGCGCAAGAATGGCGTGATCCTGCGCCGGGACGAGCGCAAGCAGCTGGTGCTCGACGGCGCTCGCCGCGTCTGTGCGGAAGCCGGGCTTGAGCTGATCGAGGATCAGGGGCTTCTGGAAGAGGTGACGGGGCTCGTTGAACATCCCGCGCCGATCCTTGGCGATATGGACCCCGACTTCCTCGACCTGCCGCCTGAAGTCATCGCGCTGACCATGAAGACGCACCAGAAATACTTTGCGGTGCGTGATCCAAAGACTCAGCAGCTGACCTCCAAATTCGTGGTTCTCGCAAACCAGGACGCGCCCGATGGCGGCAAGGCGATTGCGGCGGGTAATGCCCGCGTGCTGTCCGCCCGCCTGTCGGACGCCCGCCATTTCTGGGATCTCGACCGCAAGACCGGGCTTGAGGCGATGGCCTCAGAGCTGAGCAAGGTCACCTTCCACGAAAAGCTGGGCACGGTGGCGGACAAGGTCGAGCGCGTCGCCAAGCTGGCGCGCGAACTCGCGCCGGTCGTGGATGCCGATGCGGACATGGCGGAGAAAGCCGCGCGTCTGGCGAAAGCCGATCTCGTCAGCCAGATGGTCTATGAATTTCCTGAGCTTCAGGGCGCGATGGGCCGCTATTACGCTCTCGACGCCGGCCTTGATCCCCAGATCGCCGACGCCATCAAGGACCATTACAAGCCGCAAGGCCCGTCTGACGACGTGCCGACCGCGCCGGTCAGCGCCGCTGTCGCGCTGGCGGACAAGCTTGATACGCTGGTGGGCTTCTGGGCGATTGATGAAAAGCCGACCGGCTCGAAAGACCCGTTCGCCTTGCGCCGCGCGGCGCTGGGGGTGATCCGGATTTTGCTGGATGGCGGGTTCAGACTTGACCTCCATCAAACGCTGGTGCGCTCCGTTGTGGATGAAGTCAAAGTTCAGGCCGGAAAGGCTTGGGGCGGTGGTAATGCTTCAGATGAAGCTATCGCGGCGATGTGCGTTGTTCTGGAGGGGTTCTTCGGTGAGCGCCTCAAGGTCCACCTGAAGGATGAGGGCGTGAAGCACGACGTCATTGATGCTCTGTTCGAGCAGAAGTCTGACAGCGTGATGATTGACCCAGTCGACCTCGTGCGCGTCACGAAGAAAGCCCGCGCGCTGCAGGCCTTCATGAATACCGAGGACGGTCAGGCGCTGCTGCAGGGCTATCGCCGCGCGGCGAACATTCTGGCGGCGGAAGAGAAGAAGGGCTTCGATCTTGCATCGGCCCGCGCCGAAGCCGTTTCTGGCTCGGATAAGGACACGGACGCCGCCCTGATGATCGCCATCGCCAAAACCGCGGACGCCGCTGAAGAGCGCACGCTGATCGCGGCCATCGAGGGCGCGGACGAGGTGGCTTCGGTTGCTCTGTCCAAAGAAGATTTTGAAGGCGCCATGTCGGCGCTGTCGCAACTGCGTGAACCGGTCGATGCCTTCTTCGAGGCGGTTGTCGTGAACGCAGAAGATTCTATGGTGCGTCGCAATAGATTGTTGCTGTTGTCGCGGATTCGCGCAGCAGCTGATCAAGTGGCGGATTTCTCACGGTTGGAAGGGTAGGCGCGGGGGCGTCTGCTCTTTTCTCCGTTTTGACGATCAGGAAGGTGAGCCCCATGACGAAGTGGGTCTATGCATTCGGCGGCGGTTCGGCGGACGGCGACCGCGAGGATCGCAATCTTCTGGGCGGCAAGGGCGCGAACCTGGCTGAAATGGCCAAGCTCGGCCTGCCGGTTCCGCCCGGCTTTACGCTCACCACGGCGGTGTGCACCGCTTTTTATGAAAACGATCGCGAGTATCCCTCCGACCTGAACGATCAGGTCGAGGCCGCTCTGGCGGACCTTGAGAAGAAGGTCGGCAAGACGTTCGGCGATCCGGCCAACCCGCTTCTGGTGTCGGTGCGCTCGGGCGCCCGCGCCTCCATGCCGGGCATGATGGATACGGTGCTGAACCTGGGTCTCAATGACGAGACCACCGAAGGCCTCGCCAAGCTTTCGGGCGACCGCCGCTTTGCGCTCGACAGCTATCGCCGCTTCATCACCATGTATTCTGACGTGGTGCTGGGCGTGCCGCACTCCACGTTTGAAGAGATCCTTGAGACCTTCAAGGAAGAGCGCGACTACAATCTGGACACCGAAATCACCGCTGAAGAGTGGGAAGAGGTGATCGCGCAGTACAAGAAAGCCGTGCAGCGCGCGCTCGATTTCCCGTTCCCCACCGATCCCCGCGACCAGCTCTGGGGCGCGATCGGGGCGGTGTTCGGCTCCTGGATGAATGACCGGGCCATCACCTATCGCCGCATGTATGACATCCCCGCCAGCTGGGGCACCGCGGTGAACGTTCAGGCGATGGTGTTCGGCAATATGGGCGACACCTCGGCCACGGGCGTCGCGTTCACCCGCGACCCGTCCACCGGCGAGACCGGCTATTACGGCGAGTTCCTGATCAACGCTCAGGGCGAGGACGTGGTGGCGGGCATCCGCACGCCGCAATGTCTGACCGAAGCCATGCGCATCAAGATGGACGACCATCTGCCGTCCATGGAAACCGCCATGCCGGAGGTTTTCGCCCAGCTGACCGATGTGTTCGACAAGCTCGAAAATCACTATCGCGACATGCAGGACATCGAGTTCACGGTCGAGCAGGGCCGTCTGTGGATGCTGCAGACCCGCAACGGCAAGCGCACCACCAAGGCGGCGCTGAAAATCGCCGTGGAAATGGTGGCCGAGGGCCTGATCAGCGAGAGCGAAGCTGTTCTGCGCGTCGATCCGACCCAGCTCGATCAGCTGCTGCACCCCACCATCGACGAAAGCTATACCCGCGACGTGCTGGCCAAGGGCCTGCCCGCCAGCCCGGGCGCCGCATCCGGCGCTGTGGTGTTTGACGCGGACGAAGCCGAGACCCGCGCCGCACAGGGCGAGAAGGTCATTCTGGTGCGCGTGGAGACGAGCCCGGAAGACATTCACGGCATGCACGCCGCTCAGGCCATCGTCACCGCGCGCGGCGGCATGACCAGCCACGCCGCCGTTGTGGCGCGCGGCATGGGCCGTCCGTGCGTGTCCGGAGCTGGCGAGATCCGCATCGACACCGAAGCGCGCTCGTTCAGCACCCGCGGTCGTGTGGTGAAGGATGGCGACATCATCACCGTGGACGGCGCCACCGGCGAAGTGCTGATGGGCGAAGCCCCGATGATCAAGCCGGAAATGACCGGCGATTTCGCAGCCCTCATGACCTGGGCCGACAAGGCCCGCCGCATGAAGGTGCGCGCCAACGCCGAGACCCCGGCGGATGTTCAGACCGCCAAGGAGTTTGGCGCGGAAGGCATCGGCCTGTGCCGCACCGAGCACATGTTCTTTGATGCGGACCGCATTGCGGCCGTGCGCGAGATGATCCTGGCCGAAGACCAGACCGGCCGTATCGCGGCGCTGGCCAAAATCCTGCCGATGCAGCGTGACGACTTCGCGGAAATCTTCCGCATCATGGAAGACCGTCCGTGCACGATCCGCCTTCTGGACCCGCCGCTCCATGAATTCCTGCCGCACACCGAAGAGGATGTGCAGGCGGTGGCCGATGCGACGGGCCTGCCCGCCCAAGGCCTGTGGGAGCGCGCCAAGGATCTGTCTGAATCCAATCCCATGCTCGGCCATCGCGGCTGTCGTCTGGGCATCACCTTCCCGGAAATCTACGAGATGCAGGCGCGCGCCATTTTCGAGGCGCAGGCGCTCGTGGAGAAGGAAACCGGCGTCAAACCCGTCGCCGAGGTGATGATCCCGCTGGTCGCCACCGCCAAGGAGCTTGAGATCCTCAAGGTCCGTGTGGAAGCGGTTGCCGATGAAGTGGATCGGGAAACCGGCAAGCGTCCGCAATACCTGATCGGCACCATGATCGAGCTGCCGCGTGCAGCGCTGCGCGCTGGCGACATCGCCCATCATGGCGAGTTCTTCTCCTTCGGAACCAACGACCTGACCCAGACCACGTTCGGCCTGTCACGTGATGACGCGGGCAAGTTCCTGAGCGAGTATCTGGAAGCGGGCATCTTCGAGAAAGACCCGTTCGTCTCGCTCGATCAGGATGGCGTGGGGGATCTGGTGAAGATCGCCGCTGAACGCGGTCGCGCCACCCGTCCCGGTCTGAAACTGGGGATTTGCGGCGAGCATGGCGGGGATCCCGCTTCGATACGCTTCTGCGAATCGGCCGGGCTCGATTATGTGTCCTGTTCGCCATACCGGGTGCCGATTGCGCGTCTGGCGGCGGCGCAGGCCGTGCTCAAGGGCGACGATTGAGCGCTCCGGTAAGTCATTGTTAAATAAGAACAGAGCCGCTCCTGTACTTGCAGGGGCGGCTTTGTGCCTTATTTCGGGCATGGTTGATACTTATTGACCGCGGCCTGATCCAAGCCCACCACTGGATGGTGAGCGCGTTCAGGACACACATTCATGGTCCTGATCTTGCTGGCGGAGCTGCGCCCCCTGACACCGGGCGAGCCCCTTGGAGTTTGTTGAATTTGACGGTTACGACTCTTCTCCTTCGCGCCAAGAGCGCCCTGGCCGGGTTCGGCGTGCTTGCGGCTTTCGCCGTGATCGCGGCGGGCGTCAGCCTGGCGCCCGAGCGGGCGCAAGAACAGGACGAGGCCGGCGATCTTCGCGAACTGGCGCTTCAATTCCTCGAATTTGAACAGAGCCGGACCCCGCAGACCGCCGACACGCCGTTCACCTTCGCCTCATTCGAGATCGATTCCGATCCGGTTGAAGGCGCCGTGCTGGTTCAGCGCGCCATCGACAGCGTCGGCACGCTCAATCTCAATGAGCTGGATGCGGCTCGCAATGCTGCGCGCGAGCGCCGTTGCCTGGCGGAAGCCATCTATTATGAAGCGCGCAGCGAGACGCTGGCGGGTCAGATGGCGGTGGCGGAAGTGGTGATCAACCGCTCGCTTCACCGCGCCTATCCCAACACGATCTGCGGCGTGGTCTATCAGGGCGCCGAGCGCTCGACGGGCTGCCAGTTCACCTTCACCTGCGATGGCTCCATGATCAACGCGCCTCAGGGCCGGGGCTGGGAGCGGGCGCAGAATGTGGCGGACCATGCGCTGATGGGCTTTGCCCGTCCGGTCACCAATCGCGCGACGCACTATCATACCACGGCGGTGGATCCGCACTGGAACGATACGCTGGTGCGAACCCGCCGGATCGGCTCGCACGTCTTCTACCGCTTCCCCAATCGCTCCGAACGGCGCTTGCTCGCCGAACGTGAAGCCTGATGCACAAAGGCCGCCCGATGGGCGGCCTTTTTCGTTCACGCTCGATCCCTGCTCAGGCTGAGGGTGCATCCACGCGATATCCCTTGATGGGCTTGAGCACGGGTTCCAGTACGAGGGCGGGAACCGCGATTGCGCCCATCAGCGTCCAGAAGCCGACGAACAGCAGCGCCCCCCAGGCGAACAGGCCGGTTTCTTCCAGCATGCGCAGCAGGCCAAAGCAGATCAGAACGCCTATGCCGACGCCGATGACGCCCAGAACCAGCGCGATGAGGGATTTCGACATCGCCTTCTTCCACATGGCCGGCGTCATCTTTGCGCATTCTGGACATCTGACCGGATCATCAGAGAAGTCCCGCCCGAGTTCGACCTGAACTTTTTCCTGAAGTTTTTTCTCCGCTTCAAAGGAGTTCTCTTGAGATTCCGCCTTCACTTCGAAGTCGTAGCGATAGCGGGTGCTGCACATCGAGCAGGTCTGCTCGCGTGTCAGCATGGTCTTGGATTCCCAGGTCGCCATAGGTTCGTCCCCAAATGAACCGCCAGACTGCCCAGAGCAGTCAGCTGGATCGATATTTTGCCGACGGGCAGCTCAAGTCCAGTTGCAAAATCAAGGCAGACGAGAAAACTGACGGCTCTCTCTCCTTGCGGGCGATTGTGTGCGCGCTAAGCTTGTTCTGATGTGTCCAGAGGGGGCGATTATGATCCATGCCGAGGCGCTGGCGCCGATCGAGCGCTTTCTGAGCGCGGTTGGTTTGCCGGTGACGCAGGCCTCGCTGTCTGATGACAGCTTCCTGCCCGGTGTGGTCGTTCAGCACGGCGCTTTGATCGTTGATCCCGAACGCCTGGGCTCCCCCGGCGACATCTTGCACGAGGCGGGGCATCTGGCCGTCGCGCCGGGGCGTCTACGCAGGCATCTGGACGGCAATATCGACGCCTGCGCCGCCGCCCTGATTGCTGACCCTGATCTCAAGGTGACGGAGGCTGAAACGCGCCAGATCGCCCGCACCGAACCACAAGCCATCGCCTGGTCCTATGCGGCGGCGCTGGCGGCGGGTGTGTCGCCCGACTGCGTGTTCTGGGAGCAAGGCTATGGCGGACAGCATGGGGGCGCGCCGCAGCTGGTCATGATGCAGGTGGCGCAGGGTTTCTTCCCGGGTGTTCAGGGGCTTGTCCGGGCTGAGATGTGCTCGGCCCCGCCACCCTTTGGCGACCCGGCTGACCCGGCGCCCTTTCCGCAGATGAAGCGCTGGCTGGCGGCCTAGCGCTCGTCCAGTCCCAGATCGAAATTGGGGGCGGAATGGGTGAGGGCGCCGACGCTGATCACATCCACGCCTGTCTCCGCGATGGCGCGAACGGTGTCGAGATTGACCCCGCCCGACGCTTCCAGATTGGCGCGGCTATCGGTCAGCAGCACCGCAGCGCGCAGGTCATCCAGGCTGAAATTATCCAGCAGCACGCTTTCCGCACCCGCTGACAGCGCGTCTTCAAGCTGATCAAGCCGGTCCACCTCGACCGCGACGCGGGTCATGTGCCCGGCGAAGGCGCGGGCGCGCTTCACTGCTTCGCTGACCGAACCGCAGACGGCCACATGGTTGTCCTTGATCAGGATGGCGTCATCAAGGCCATATCGATGATACGCGCCGCCGCCTGCGCGGACCGCTTGCAGTTCGACGGCGCGCAGGCCCGGCGTGGTTTTGCGGGTGTGCGCAATGACTGCGCCCGTGTCCGCGATGGCGGTGACATACTGGCGGGTGAGCGTGGCGATGCCGCTCATCCGCCCGAGAAAATTCAAGGCCGGGCGTTCCGCCGTCAGAATGCCAAGCGCTGGCCCTTCCACAATCGCGACCACATCGCCGCTCTCCAGAATATCGCCATCGCGTTTGCGCCAGGTGACCGCGACATCACGGTCCACAAGGTCAAAGCAGGCGTCCGCCGGTTGCTGGCCCGCCAGCACGCCATTGGCCCGGCTCCTGATGACGAAGCTGGCATTGCGGTCCGCCGGGATGGTGGCGAGCGAGGTGACATCGCCGCGCCCGCCCAGATCTTCCTCGAGCGCGCGGGTGACGAGCGCATGGATGATATGGCGCGGCAGGGCTGGGGTCATGTCAGGCGGCTCCGGCTTGGCGCAGTTTTGTTTGCGCCGGGACAAGGTCAGAGAGTTTCAGGCGGGTATGGCGCCCGTTCGCAAGCGTGTCGGGGAAGTCGGTGCGGCTATGTCCGCCCCGGCTTTCCTGTCGTGCCAGCGCGCCCTGGGTCAAAAAGCGCGCGGCGACCAGGGCTGGTGCTGCGCCATGCTCGGCTTCCAGCGCATCAATCAGGGTGGAGAGGGCGCTCAGACCGTCCGCATCGCGGATGACGCCCGCGTGCGCACTGATCGCGGCGCGCAGGGTTTGCAGAGCGCTCTGGGGCAGGACAGGCGGGGCCTTTGCCGCTCCCGCCTTCACGGTGCGGCTTGGCGCGCGCTTGATGGCGTCTGCGGCCCGATGACCAAAAACCAGCCCTTCCAGCAGGGAATTGGACGCCAGACGGTTCGCGCCATGAACGCCGGTGGAGGCGCATTCGCCCACTGCCCACAGGCCCGGCACGCCGGTAAAGCCATCAAGATCGGTCTCCACCCCGCCCATATGATAATGGGCCGCCGGGGCGACCGGGATCGGATCGGTGCGCGGATCAATACCGCCGCTCATGCAGGCCTTGAAGACGGCTGGAAACTCATCAGGAAAGTGGGCGCCGACGGCCTCGCGGGCATCGAGATAGGCGCCCGCGCCGGACAAGTTCTGCGCATGAACGGCGCGGGCGACCACGTCGCGCGGCGCCAGCTCCGCCAGCTCATGCACATCGTTCATGAAGCGATGGCCGCTTCGGTCGATAAGCACCGCGCCTTCCCCGCGCAAGGCTTCTGTGGCGAGCGGGGCCGGGTCGCGGCCAATATCAATGGCGGTGGGGTGAAACTGCACAAATTCCGGATCGCGGATCACCGCGCCCAGCTCGGCCGCCATCACCATGGCCTGTCCCTGGCTGGTCCAGGGCGTGGTGGTAACCGCATAAAGCCCGCCGATGGAGCCCGTGGCGAGCACGGTATGGCGCGCCTCGATCGAATGCAGCTTGCCCTCGGGATCGCGCGCCAGAACGCCGGCGCAGCCCCTGGCCTGATCGGGCAGCAGCGCCTCGGCGCGCCAGCCATCCTTGATCTCGATATGGTCAGCTTTGCGAACGGCGGCAATGAGGGCGGCGAGAATACCCGCGCCCGCCTGATCGCCCTTCATCCGGGCGACGCGAGCGACCGAGTGCGCTGCCTCGCGCGACAGCGACCAGCCGCCATCTTCGGTGCGTTCAAACCCGGCGCCGACGTCAAATAGGGCGCGGACTTCGCTGGCTCCTGCGCTCGCGAGCACCATGGCGGCGGTCTCATCCACCAGCCCCGCGCCCGCCATCAGTGTGTCGCGCGCATGCAAGGCCGCACTGTCATCAGGGCCCAGCGCCGCCGCAACCCCGCCCTGAGCCCAGCCGGTCGAGGAGCCGTCCCCGAGGGGCGAACCCGTCAGCAGCACCACAGGGTTGGGCGCGGCCTTCAAGGCCGTCCACAACCCGGCGATCCCGGCGCCGACAATGAGGATGGGGTGGGTGCTCATCGGGTTCATCTGATGTCACACCCTTGATGTTGCGAGGCGCTGCTCACGATGAGGAAAACTTGTCTGCGTTTGCATCCGGCCATGCCAAACGCTCTTCTACTTCTTGTTTCCTTGGTCCAACTTTTTTTTCTACCTCGCGCATAACGTGATCAATAGACTGATCACTTGTGTCGAAGGGAAACAAAGCGTCTTTGCAAAGATCTCTACGTTCAGAGAGACTTGTGCCGAACCATTGGGCGCGTAGGTTCAGGACCTGATCGGCGATCGCTTCCGCTGCAATCCGGCTCACATGATCAGGTAGGGCTCTGACTCCTTGGTGCTTTTGCGAAACGGAGGGTTTCTCTTTAGCCGCCTGAAGGCTTTCCAAAAGCCCGTTGGTCAGACTGTTCATCGTGATTTCTGTATAAAAGTAGTCCTCAGGAAACTTGGCAGTGATCATGCAGCGCCAAAGAAAAGCCTGAGCCACACCGTCACGGCCAAAGTCAAAGAGCGTTTCACCACTTTGAGAAACCAGTTTCATTATCAGATCGCCACATAGGGCACGGCGACCGGGGCTTTGCCGGTGTCAAAGCTTGGCGGATTGTCGGCCTTGGGCAGGTCCAGCATGGCTTGCAGGCTGGCCTTGGCTTTTTCCGCGATCACCGGGTCGACCTCGACCTCGTGCTTCATGTCGCGCAGGGCTTCATAGATGTTCTTGAGGCTGATGCGCTTCATGTGCGGGCACAGATTGCACGGCTTGATGAACTGAACGCCGGGGTTTTCGACGGCGACATTGTCGCTCATCGAGCATTCGGTGATCAGGATCGCCTTTTTCGGCGCCTTGTCTTTGACATAGGCGGCCATCGCTCCGGTGGAGCCGGCGAAGTCGGCGGCGGCCATGACTTCGGGCGGGCATTCGGGGTGAGTAATGATCACCGCTTCGGGGTGCGCGTCGCGCAGGTCCTGAATGTCCTGCGGCGTGAACTGTTCGTGCACTTCGCATTCGCCCTGCCAGGTCAGGATCTTGATGCCGGTCTGGGCGGCGACGTTTTTGGCCAGATACTGGTCGGGGATCATGATGACCGTATCGGTGTTCCACTGCCTGGCGACGGCCTCGACCACCTGAACGGCGTTCGAGCTGGTGCAGCAGATGTCTGAATACGCCTTCACCTCGGCGGACGTGTTTACATAGGTGACGATCGGATAGTCGGGATACGCCGCCTTGATCGCCTGCACGTCCGCGCCGGTGATGGAGCTGGCGAGCGAGCAGCCCGCGTCCATGTCGGGGATCAGCACGGTCTTGTTCGGCGAGAGGATCTTGGCGGTCTCGGCCATGAAGTGGACGCCCGCCTGCAGGATGACGTCTTCTTCCGCTTCGGCGGCGACCTGGGCGAGTTTGAGGGAATCCCCGGTGATGTCGCCGACGCAGTTGAAGATTTCCGGCGTCATATAGTTGTGCGCCAGAATGGTCGCGCCACGCAGGACTTTCAGCTGGTTGATGGCGTCGATCAGGGGCGCAAAGGCCGGCCATTCCATCGGAGTGACCACGTCCTTGACGCGGGCATAAAGGTGATCGGTGCGCGCCTTGACGGCGTCGTCATACACCAGCGCGCTCGCTTCGGGCCATACGCGCTCGGCTACGTCCTTACCGGTTTCGGTCCAGCTCATGCCGTCCATGGTCGTCCTCCTTCGGCCCCTGGTTATGTGTGGACTTATGCTCGATTTGAGCATTTCAGGGGCCTTAAACGACGGCGATCACTCGGGGGTGTCGCCGACCTTTTGCTCTACATGAGCCTAAGTGGGGGCGAATATACGCCGATGAAAGGGGGTGGCAAGTTGAAACTTTCATGACGGTGCAAGCGCTCACCGTATGGTGAATGGGGGCTTGCGGGTCAAACGCCTCAAGGCTCTGGCGTCAGATGCTGATCGAGGAGCTGGTAGAGCGTTGTCGTTTGCCAGTTCTTGATGCGGTAGCCCGCTTCATCCGTGTGGGAGGGCGCCCAGGCGGGGGCGTCAGAAGCCAGCTCGTAATCCATCTCGTCCCAGGCATCTTCCCGGTAGGAATAGAAGGCCCAGTGAAGATCATGGTCTTCCAGACAGCTTAGAATGTCAGAGAGATAGGCTTCGGCGCCTGCGACCCGGCGGGAGACGCCGAACTCAGCTACGACCAGTTGCTCGCGAGGGATCCGGTGCGTCTCGATCCATTCAAGGGCCGGGTTCATCAGGGCGCACAACCGTCCGTCTTCCCACCGCTCCGTATCGCCATTCCAGTTCATCGGCATGGCGTCGGGATAGGTAAAGCGGCCCCGATTGGCGCGGTGCGTGCCGTAGAGCCAAGAGGGATAAAGATGGACCGAATAGATCACACGCGCGTCCTCGACCGGCGCCATGGCGGGCAAGGCGGCAGGCGCGGCGTAAAGGTCCGGCTCCAGATGAATGGGCGTGGTCGCATCCACGCTGCGAATGGCGCTGATCATGCGAGCGTTGAAGAGGTCCAGATCCGCCGTTGTGCCCTGATGCGCTGCTGTGAAGGCGAGAAAATCGTCTCCGGGCGCGTCAATATCGGCAAGGACCGGGGCGGGCTGGGGTTCGTTGAGCGGGTTATAGCCTGCCAATGCAGGGTGCGCATCGAGGGCGGAAGCAAGATCCGTCCACGCCTTGGCCGCCTGATCCAGACAGGCTTCGTTGCGCCACAGGGCCGCGGCGGTGTCCGGATCATCGCCCTGACGCCCATACATGCAGGGCATGTCCAAAAGCGTCAGCACGACCTTGATGTCATGGGCCTCGGCGGCGTCCAGCATGGCGACCAGATGTGCGATGAGCGCCGGGTTCACCCCCTCATAGGGCGTTGAAAGATCGCCAAACAGACCCTGACCCGCCTCATCACGCCATTTGCTGGGCGTCAGGCGGATAAAATCGAGCCCGGCTCGGGCGGCGTCCGCGATGCGTTGCTCGGTTTCAACCTCGTTGAAGAAATTCGCGCCACGTCGGTGTTCGCTCCAGAACGCCATGGCGTCGGGAGTCTCCGATTGGGCGAAGGCAGGCGCCGGGCTGGTCAAACCGAGAAGAAGGGCGGCGATCAGTCCGGCTTTCATGGTCAATTGTCCTTCGCGCGGGGAATGGAGAGCCCCAGGGCGGCGCCTGCGGTCAGGTTTTCGCGGGCGAAGCGATAGAGCTCGGCAGGGCGACCGCCGGTCTGGCTCTCCACCCGTCCCGTACCCGCCACAAAACCAGCGCGGTCCAGTGCGCGGCGGAAATTCTGCTTGTGCAGGGTGAAGCCGGAGACGGATTCCACGACCCGCTGCAGGTCGGACAGGGTGAAGCTTTCCCCCATCAGTTCGAACACCACGGGGCGGTATTTGATCTTGCCGCGCAGGCGCGAGAGGGCGGTGGCGAGGATGCGGCGATGGTCAGACGCCATGGCGACGCCCAGGCCGTCCGGCGCCGCATTGGGTTCGCCCCGATCCCGCGCCGCTTCGGTCACGAGCCCGGCTTCGTAAAGCAGCTCATAGCGATCGAGCGCCCGTTCTTCATTCCACAGCGCGCCATCCAGCCCGAAGGTCGCCCGCACCCGGTCAAAGCGTGCGGCGCGGCGCCCGGGGGCGGCGGCTTCATCACACCAGGAGCGCAAGGCGGGCTCGATGACTTTCGTGAGCACGGCCGGGCGCCCGCAGCGATGATCTTCCCACGGAAAGAACCGTTTCCAGCTGTCCCAGTGGGCCTCGGAGGTGTTGAGCGGGCGCGCTTCCGGGGTCAGGCCCAGATAGCCCACTGACAGGACGCGGGCGTCCTGCGCGCCGGCCAGCGCCGCCAAAGGCGCTTCGCGGCCCCGGTCGCCGAAGGTGTAGAGTTGTTCCACATAGCCAAGCTCGAACCCGGTTTGATCTCGCACCCATTCACGCAGGCCGATCTCGAATGTGCGGTGGGCGCTGGGGTCAAACGGACCGAAGGGCAGGGCGGGCTCGCCCCCCTCGACGCTTTCGGTCACCAGCACTTTGAGGTCGCCTTCGGACGCCGCAAAGATCACCGCGTTCAGGCCCACGACGAGCGGCTGGATAGCGGCGTTCAGATCGGGCTTCATCGACCGAGCTCCGCTTCAGTCAGGGCGTGAAGCTCTGAAAACCGCTGCAGAAACAGCGCCTGCGCCGCCTTCACCGGCAGCGGGTTGATCTCGACCTTCGCATCCACCGGCGGGCGGCCAAAGAGCTTGCGTCCTTCGTCAACAGAGAAACCAGCAATCTGTACAGCTTCATGATAGGCGCAGATCCGATCGGCGCGCTTGATCACGGTCTTGATGGTTTTGGGCAGTTCAGGCGGCAAGCCGTATCGCATGTGGATCGCCCCCTCCAGCCGGGCCTCGAACGCCTTGTAGTCATAGCCCAAAGCGGCCTTGAAGGGCGAGATCATATCGCCAATGACATATTCGGCGGCGTCATGCAGAAGGGCGGCGAGCCGCCATTTCATGGGCCAGTCCGGTTCGAGAAGGCCGCACAGCTGCTCCACGACGACCGAGTGCTCGGCGACAGAAAAGGCGTGATCGCCCATCGTCTGCCCGTTCCAGCGCGCTACCCGGGCCAGACCCTGGGCGATGTCATCGATCTCCACGTCAAAGGGTGAAGGGTCCAGTAGGTCCAGCCGACGCCCCGACAGCATGCGCTGCCAGGCCCGGACCGGTTTGTCGGTCGCCGCTTTGCCCTCTTTTCGTGCTGACCGCGCCACTTTGTCCCGCTCCATTCGGCTTTCACTCAATTCCGTCGTATCGTGAAACAGCGTAAGTTCAAGGATAGCTGCTGAACATTGGCGGCGTCACAACCCCTTGGGAGGATTTGATGAAGCCCGAACGCATTCTGGTCGCCCTGCAAGGCTCTGACAGCGATGCTACGCCGCTGAAAGCCGCATGTGCGCTGGCGCCCCTGTTTGATGCGGACCTGCGGGGGCTGTTCGTCGAACCGGACCCCGCCGCCTACATGCTCTGGACAGGTCCCGGCGCAGCCGGCGCCTCTGTTGTCTCCTCCGCTATCGATACGGTGCGCGAGGAAGCCGCCAAAGCGTGTGAAGAGGCGAGTGCGTCCTTTGACGCCGCGATCAAGGCGCATGATCTGGGCGAGTCCGCGAGTTTCAAGCGTGTCATCGACAGCCCGTCCGAAGCTGCAGAACAGGCGCGCCTGGTGCGTCTGCTGGTGACTTGTCCGCGCGCCGCCGCCGGACGTGGTCCGCTGGCGGATTTCACCGCCGCCTGCATGGTCGAGGAAGGCTGCCCCATCTATGTGCCGCGGCAGGGCGCCATCCCGCCCAAGCGCATTGCGGTGGCCTGGGACGGCTCCAAGGAGGCGTCTCGCGCCGCCTTTGCCGCCGCGCCCCTGTTCCGTGAAGGCGTTGAGGTGACGGTGCTGCACAGCGCCCGGAATCTTGATTATCACGACCGTGCTGCGTCCGCCCCCAATCGTCTGACGCACTGGCTGGCGGCGCGTGGCGTGACCGCGAAAACGCAAGAGATCGACGGCAAGGGCGGTCTTGGCGATGCGCTTCTGGAGGCGGCTGACAAGGCTGATCTTCTGGTCGCCGGCGCCTATGGCCATTCCCGGATCGCCCAGTTCATGTTTGGCGGGGTGACGCGACAACTTCTGACCGCCGAGCATGGCCCGTCCCTGCTGATGGCGCACTAACCCTTTTATAGAAAAGACGATCTGAGGAGGCTGGAATGGCTTTGACCCGTCTGACCCTGCGGCTCAGCCGCAACCCTGATGCGGGATATCCCGGCGGCGATGATTCGCGTGGCTATGTGATCACCGCGCCGCTCGACAAGGACGGCAAGCTCGATACCGAGCTGTGGCGCGCCCATAAGAAAGCCTGCACCGTCATTCGTTTCTCGCCGGACGAGGACGAGAAGGCGGATGGCTGGCTGACCCATCGCGGCGCCAACTGGTTCTTCCATTACGACGAAGAGCAGGAAGGCCCGGATGAGCCGGTGTACAAGCTCGGTGAACACACCCTGCGCCACGGCGATTACGTGACCATCCACGAAGCGGATGGCGATGACCTTGTCTACAAGATCACTGAAGCGACTGAGGTGAACGGCTAGGCCGCGCCTCATCCTGTAACGTGAAGCCCCGGCGCTGCAGACGCCGGGGCTTTTTTTATGGTCCGTCCCGGTTTGCGCCCTTGCTCGAACTGCGTGCAAGGGCGCCTTTGTTTTGAGCGGATGCGATCAGCTGCATCTCAAAATGCGGGTTGAGCGCTGACTCGTCGTCCGGCGCGGGCGCAAGTTTGTCCGTGCATTCGGGCGAAGAGGAGCGCGAGTATGGATCAGGTTCAGTTTTCAGGCGGCGATGTGGCGTGGATTCTCACGGCGTGCGCGCTGGTCTTGATGATGACCCTGCCGGGGCTCGCCCTGTTCTATGGCGGCATGGTGCGCCGTCAGAACGTACTCTCCACGCTGATGCAGTCTCTGGGCGCGGCCATGGTGGTATCTCTGGTCTGGGTGATTGCAGGCTATTCCTTCGCCTTCTCGGGCGACGGCGCGCTGTTTGGCGGTTTCGGCAAGGTCTTTCTGAACGGATTGAACCTTGAAAGCGAAGCGGCGGGCCTGCCCGAAGCGGTGTTCATCCTGTTTCAGATGACCTTTGCGATCATCACCGTGGCGATCATCGCCGGCGGTGCAGCAGAGCGTCTCAGCTTCAAGGCCTGGATGGTGTTCGCACCCATCTGGCTGCTGGTGGTCTATGCGCCGATTGCGCACTGGGTCTGGGGTGAAGGGTTCTTGTACGACGCAGGCGTGCTGGATTTCGCGGGAGGGGCCGTGGTCCATATCAACGCCGGTGTAGCGGGTCTGGTGCTGGCGCTTAAGCTGGGCCCGCGGCGCGGCTGGCCCAAAGAGGGCCAGCCGCCCCACAATCTCGTGCTGACCGTGATCGGCGCCGGTCTTCTGTGGGTGGGCTGGTTCGGCTTCAATGGCGGCTCGGCGCTAGGCGCGAACGCACTGGCGGCCCATGCCGCTCTCGTGACCCAGATTGCGGCGGCGGCTGCGGCCCTGACCTGGGCGATCCTGGAATGGGTGATGCGCGGCAAACCGTCTGTGCTGGGCGCAGCATCGGGCGCCATTGCGGGTCTTGTCGGCATCACGCCGGCGGCCGGCTTTGTCGAGCCTTACGCCGCCTTCCTGATCGGCGTGCTGACGACGCTGGTGGCCTATTGGGGCGTCACCGGCCTGAAGAAGCTGGGCAAGTATGATGACAGCCTGGATGCGTTCGGCCTGCACGGCGTGGGCGGTTTCGCGGGCGCAATCCTGACCGGGGTTTTCGCCAGCTCCGCCATCGGCGGAACGCCCGGCGCGGTGGAAGGCAATGTCATGCTGGTGTTCACCCAGACCTGGGGCGCGCTGGCGGCTGCGGCATGGTGCGGCATCGCCACCTTCGCCATTCTGTGGCTGATGGAACGGGTGATGAAGTTGCGGGTTGAAGAAGAAGACGAGGTCACCGGCCTCGATGTGGCGCTGCACGGGGAGAGCGCCTGACACACATTCGCCGGGCGATGGCTCCACAGCCGCCCGGCGCACAGTTTCCTCCCTGACTGGTCCCGCTTCGGCTTTCGCCAAAGCGGGATCTTTTTTATCAGATCGCCAGCAGGGTCCGGACGAAGGCGGTCAGCGCCTTCACCGAGGTCGTTTCTTCGTTGGAATGGTAGTTATAGGTCGGCAGCTGCAGCGTCGCTCCGGCATACTGGCCCTGGCTGTCCGCGGTGATGCGCCCGAGCTCGGTCAGGCCCATGGATTTGAGCGGCAGCTCGCGACGGGCGCGGGCGTCGTTTTCCCGCGCGATGAAGCTGTCCTTGAAGATCATCGGCGCGCCCGCGCGGCTGGCCGCGCTTTCAAGCCGGGTCACCATCGCATCGTGAAAGCTCGACGTGGCGTCGCGACGGCGCAGGATGACCGCGCCCGCCATGCAGGCGGCAGCGTCATCAAAGGGGGAGGTGTCGCACACCACCAGTTCCTTGGTAGGCTTGAGCCCGCCCGCCTGCGCCCAGTTCAGGAAGTGTGTGGCGGAGCGGCCGATCTCTTCCTCGGCGGTGGCGATGATCGTGCCCTTCAGACCGAATTCTGCGGCGATGCGCAGGGCGGCGAGGGAGACCGGATTATCCAGCTGACCCGAGACATGGCCGGACTTGTTGCGCGTCACATCGCGCGCAAACGCGACAGGCGTGCCGCCCGGCAGCGGAGGCAGGTCCTCGATGTCGACAATCAGACGGTTCTGTTCGTCGATCCGGGCGCGCTTGATATTGCCATAGGCGAGGCGGCCGCCCGTCTTGCGGTCGTAGGCGAAGACGTCCTCGCCCTCATAGCGTTTGGAGACGGTGGCGGCGAATGCCTCGGTATGGGTGGCGGCGTCGGAATACTTGGTGTTCTTCACCGCCTGGGCGGCGTAGACGGCGGCGCCGTCCTCCGCGATCACAGCGCCATGACGGTCCGCATGCGCCAGATAGACCGGGCCGGGCTCAGACAGCGTGATGACGCACAGATTTTGCGGTCGGTCGACCGTGCAGCCCAGAGCCGAGAAATCACGCGCCAGATGGTCGAGGAAAGGCGTTTCGTGCCCGACCACGGATGGGAAGTCGAGATACTCGTTGGTCTTCGCCAACACGCGGGCGAAAAGCGTGCTATCGGCGGGCTGGTTCACCTCAGAGCCGCTCCACAAAGACGGTGCCGGCGGAGTATCCGGCGCCGAAGGAACAGATCACGCCTTTTTCACCGGCCGCAAAGTCATCGGAATGCTTGTGGAAGGCGATGATGGAGCCAGCCGATGAGGTGTTGGCGTATTCGTCCAGAATGGTCGGCGCATCCTCGCCGCCGGCCTCGCGACCAAACACCTTCTTGGCAATCATCAGGTTCATATTGATGTTCGCCTGATGCAGCCAGACACGGCGCATGTCGTCCGCCTCAAGGCCCAGCTCGCCCATATGCGTGCGGATCATCTCCGACACCATCGGCACGACTTCCTTGAACACCTTGCGGCCCTCCTGGACGAACAGCTTGTCATCCTTGGGCGCGAGCAGGTTTTCCTGACCCGCTTCGCCGGTGGGGCGTTCGGTCCGGTTCAGGAAGCCGAAATTGTTGCGGATATTGTTGGAGAACTTGGTCTTCAGCTTGGTGCCGATGATGCGCCAGCCGCTTTCGCCCAGATCCTCGCGTTCGAGCAGGATCGCAGTCGCCACATCGCCGAAGATGAAGTGGCTGTCGCGGTCACACCAGTTCAGGTGCGCCGAGCAGATTTCCGGGTTCACCACCAGAATGGCGCGGGCATGGCCGGCGGCGATCTGGTCCGCCGCGGTCTGGATGCCGAAGGTGGCCGAAGAGCAGGCGACGTTCATGTCAAAGCCGAAGCCGTCTTCGATGCCCAGTGCGTCCTGGATTTCCACGGCGACCGCCGGATAGCCGCGCTGCAGATTGGAGGCGGCGACGATCACCCCGTCCACATCGGCTGCAGTCTTGCCAGCGCGCTGGAGCGCATCCTGACAAGCCTTCACGCCGATTTCGGCCAGGGTGGAGATTTCGGTGTTCTCGCGCGCCGGAATGAAGGGCTTCATCCGCCTGGTGTCGAGCACGCCATCCTTGTCGATGACGTAACGCGACTTGATGCCGGAGGCTTTCTCGACAAATTCGGCGGACGACGGAGACAGAGGCGCAATCTCGCCCGCTTCGATCGCGGCCGCATGCTCCTGATTGTACTGGGCGACGTAGGCGTTGAAGCTTTCCACCAGCTCTTCATTGGAAATGGAGTTGGCTGGCGTCCACAAGCCTGTGGAACGAATAACGGCCGCGGTCATGAAAGGCTCCGACGCAAGATTCTATCACTTGAAGGAGCGCAACTTAGCCGCACCTGCGCCGCAGCGCCAACCGCTTCCACGCAGCAAAAGGCTATTTTGTAACTTCCCTGTGACGATGGCAGGAGGTGATGTGGTCATTCACCATGCCAACCGCTTGCATGAAGGCATAGACGATCACCGGGCCGCAAAACTTAAACCCGCGTTTCTTAAGGTCTTTCGAGAGGGTCTGGCTCAACTCGGTCTGGGCGGGAACGTCCGCCATGCTCGCAAAGCGGTTCACCTTGGGCGCGCCGCCCATATAGCCCCAAAGATAGTCGGAGAAGTCCTCTCCGCGCTCGGCCATGTCCAGATAGACCTGCGCATTGCCGATGGCGGCGTTGATCTTGGCGCGGGAGCGTATAATGCCGGGATTGGCGAGCAGGCGCTCCATGTCGGTCGCGTCATAGCGGGCGATCCGTTCGGGATCGAAGCCATGAAAGGCTTCGCGCAGGGTGTCGCGCTTGCGCAGAATGGTGATCCAGGCGAGCCCGGCCTGGAACCCGTCCAGGATCAGCTTTTCCCAGAGCGCTCGGGAATCCCACTCCGGCACGCCCCATTCCGTGTCATGATAGGCGACATAGAGCGGGTCATCCCCGCACCACGAGCAGCGCTCGGTCATGGTGATCTCCTTTTGTTCCGCATCTAGCCGGGTCTCATCGGCGCTGACAAGACAAAAAGAAGGCGGGGTCAAAGCGCGTCAGGATCGTCCAGAAGGCGCACCGGCGCGGTCCCGACCGTCAGGGCGTCGCCTGCATCCAGCCCCTCTTTCAGCCGATCAATCCGAAGGCGGGCGAGGGCGTGTCCGCCAGTAGAACTTGTGATTGCGCCCAGAGCCGTCTCTCCCGCGCTCACCTCGTCGCCGGGGTTCAGCCCATCCGCCTGAAGACGCACAGTGCGTTTGCGCACGCCACCCTTGCGGTGCATCCGGCTGGCGACTTCCTGGCCGACAAAGCAGCCTTTCTTGTAATTGATGCCCGCGAGAAGGTCGTGGTTCACATCGGTGGAGAACACGTCTGACGGGCCGTAATCGCTGCCCATTTCAGGCACGCCTGCGCTGATGCGCGCCAGATGATAGGCATCGAGATCGGCATCCGGTCCGCCTGCAGGCGCAATGGCGCGCCAACCGGCTTCAGCCTTGCGCGGATCGGGGGCGGCGCTCAGCGCGACCGTCCTGAGTTCCTCGATGCTTTCGCCCGCAGCAGCGATGACAGACAGGTCCTCACGCCGTTCAATCGTGGCGTCCGCGCGCATGCGATAGAGGGTGAAACGTTTGACAAGCATGTCCGCTTCGCTTGCGGGCACGTCAAACAAGAGCCCTTCATCACCGTCATCAAAGAGGATGAGGTCGGCCATCACCTTGCCCTGCGGGGTCAGGAGGGCGGAGAACATCGCCTTGCCCGGCGCCACCCCCTCCGGTCCATTGGTCAGAACGCGCTGGAGAAAGCTGCGCGCCTCCGCTCCGGTGACGGAGAGAACAGCGCGGTCGGGCAGGGAAGTCAGAAAGGCCTGGGTCATGCCCGTTAGATGGGGGTGAAGCGGTTCGCGGATCAAGAGGGCGCGCTTCAGACTGGCGCCCGGCGCGATGTCAGGCTAAGTGCGTCCCCCCATGACGCGCATCCTTTTCATCACCGCCACCCGCATCGGCGACGCCATCATGAATATGGGCGTGCTCGATCATCTGATCGCGGCGCATCCGGATGCCCGTATCACCGTGGGCTGTGGTCCGCTGGCTGCGCCGCTTTTCCGCGCCATCCCGCAAGTCGAGCGGGTGATCGTGATGGCCAAGCAGAAGGGCGGCGGCCACTGGATCAAGCTGTGGCGGGAAAGCGTAGGCCATCGCTGGGATGTGGTGGTGGATATGCGCGGCTCGCTGACGAGCTGGTTCCTCTGGGCGGGGAAGCGCTTTGTGAAGCGTCCAAACCCCAAGGCGGGCATTCGCCACCGGGTGGAAGAGGCGGCTGACGTGCTGGGTCTGGACACCGCGCCTGACACCCGGCTCTGGATTGACGCAGAGGGCCAGTCGCGCGCCGACGCCGAACTGCCCGCCGATCAGACGGTTCTGGCGCTATCGCCAGCCGCGTCAGCCGTGTTCAAGGAATGGGCGCCAGAGCGCTTTTCCGAGCTGGCCTTGCGCCTGACCGCTGAAGACGGGCTTTTGCCTGGCGCGGCGATCGCCATCTTTGGCGGGCCCGGCGATGAAGCGCGGGCCGAGGCGGTGAAGGCGGGGCTTGAAACGCGCACGGTGATCGACCTGACCGGTCAGCTGGATCTGGTGGAGGCGGCGGCCTGCCTGAAGCGCGCAGCGCTGTTTGTGGGCAATGATAGCGGGCTGATGCATATGGCGGCCGCAGCAGGCACGCCGACGCTGGGCCTGTTCGGTCCGACTGATGAGCGGTTGTACGCCCCCTGGGGCAAGCGGGCGCGGATCGTTCGGGCCGGCGACCGGTTTGACGAACGCGACCGTCGCGCCCTGGCCGACAGCTCCAGGCAGACGCTCATGGGCGCCTTGCAGGTGGATGCGGTGGAGCGCGCCGCCGAGGCTCTGATGTCGGACACAGCTGAGAACCGCGCATGAAAAAGGCGGCGTCGCCGCCGCCTTTTCCGATCCCGTGACGCTGCGTTTTACGCTGCGCGCACCGTATTGAGGAAGCGCGAGACTTCCGTTCGCAAGCTTTCCGCATTCTCCAGCAGCAGACGCGCCGAGGTGTTGACCGCTTCGGCGACAGAGGCGGATTCATTCACCGCCGTCTGAACGCCCGCAATGTCTTCAGAGACCGTACGCGCGCCGTCAGCCGCCTGCTGGGCGCTCGAGGAGATTTCCCCGGTCGCCGAGGTCTGCTCTTCCACCGCAGCCGCCAGCGCCTGGGTGGTGCTGTCGATTTCCTGAATCCGCCCGATGATGTCGCGGGTGGAGGTGATGGCGTCCCCGGACGTGACGCGGATCTCGCTCAGGCGTTTGCCGATTTCCTCGGTCAGCTTCTGGGTCTGCGCCGCCAGCGCCTTGACCTCGCTGGCGACCACAGCAAAGCCGCGACCGGCTTCACCGGCTCGGGCCGCCTCGATGGTGGCGTTGAGGGCCAGAAGATTGGTCTGTTCGGCCACATCATTGATGGAGCCCAGGATTTCGTCCACGCCCGCGACGGCGGTGTTCAGGCGATCCAGTTGCTCGCCGCTCTTGGACGCCTGGCTGTTGGAGGCGCGCGCCGCTTCGGCCGAGGACGCGACCTGGCTTGAAACTTCCCGGATGGAGGCGGTCAGCTCTTCAGCGGCTGAGGCCACAGCCTCGACGCTGCCGCTCGCCTGTTCGGCGGCGGACGCCACCGAAGTTGAGCGCTGACCGGCGGCATCCACGGCGCCGTTCAGGGTGATCGAGCGGTCGCCCAGATCATTGGCGGCGGACGACAGGGCTTCGATGACTGCGCCGACCTGAGCCTCGAAAGCGTTCGCCATCTGCATCATTTCCGCCCGGCGGTCGGCCTCGGTGCGCGCCTTCAGTTCGGCCTGCTCGGCTTCCATGCGCTCCATTTCCACGGCCTGATCGCGGAAGACGACCAGAGCCTGGGCCATTTCACCTATCTCGTCGCTGCGTTCCGCGCCCTCGATGTGCACGGACTTGTCGCCCGCCGCGAGGGTGCGCATCGCCTCGGTGATCGCCCTCAGCGAGCCGGACATGCGCGTGGCGATCAGGAAGGCCGCGATCAGCGCCAGCAGCACCGCGATCACCGACGCGCCGATGACGACGGTCTGGGTCGTGGTCAGGGTTTGCTCGCCGCTGCCGCCCAGCTCTTCCTGCCGCGCAATGATGGCCAGGCGCGCATTCTCGGAGCCCGTCGCCATGTCGGGGCCCAGCTCGTCCATTCGGTTCATCGCCTGGTTGCGGGCGCGGGTGGCGCTCAGTACGCCGTTGAAGCTTGAGATGTAGAGCTCTACGCGACCGATGGCTTCCGTTGTCAGGGCGCGCCGTTGCGGGTTCTCAACCCGCGGCAGGAGCGTGGTCAGCGCTTCAAGAGAGGCCTGAAGTTCGGTCGTGGTCTCCAGGGCGTAGTCTTCGCGCGAGCTGTTGATATAGCGCTCGGCGTAGAAGCGCCCCAGCATCAGCTTTTCCTGTGCGCGACCGGCATAGAAGGAATCCTCGGTGGCATTGTCCGCATACGCGCTTTCCATCAGATCGGTGATGTTCTGGCGGACGACGGGGCCATGCTCGGCCATGACCGCATAGTGACGGTCCCGTTCAGCCTGCGATTGCCGGGCCGCCTCAAACGCCTCGCGATAGGACCGGGCCTGATCTGCGAGTTCCGTCTGGTTCTGCGCTTCTGCGCTGCTGATGAATTGTGAGATCAGTGCGGAGAATTCTTCGGCCTTGGAGGCGTTGTTGGTGGTGCGCCAGTTGAAGGCAGCGCCGCGCGCAGTCGCGAGGTCCACCTTCATGCCGTTTACCTGCAAGCTGTCTTGCGACACGCTTTGATATTGATGGAACACGCCGCCCAGCACGTTCACGCCAACGGCGCCGATTGCGCCGATGATGAGAACGAACAGCGCCAGTCCGGTAAAGGCAGCAAACAATTGCTGCTTCAGATTCAGCTTCAACATGGTGAATACCAACCACTTCAACAAATCCCCAAAGGTGAAGCAAGGGTTGGCGGATTTCGACTTTGCACAGAGTTAACGCCGGACGCTGATCACCAGTCTTTGGCAGCATATAATTATTCGGCGTCGGGTGCGGGCGGACGGTGTCCGGGCGTGCTTCAGTTCAGATAGGTCCGGCGCAATTGCTCGCTCAGGGCTTCGCCTTCGATGGCGAGGCTCTGGCGGACCATTTCCTCTTCCGCGCCACAGCGCGGCGAGCGGCGTTCCTGAATGCGGAAACCTTCATTGAACCGGTCGACGAGCCGTTGCCGATAGCTGCCGCGCGTGGGGGCTTCATGGTCGAGCAATTCGACCATGGCGTCGCGCCAGGCCTGAGACTGGCGGCCTTTGCAGGCGAAATCGAGATAGTGCATCTCGCCCATCACCCGCGCCAGGGATTCCACCGGATACGGGTCTTCATAGCCCGGAGGGCGACGGATCGTCTGCGCCTCGCTGAGCGGGGCAAGGATGAGCGTCAGCCCGAGGGCCAGAAGGAGCGGTCTCAAGATCATCCCCTGTTCCTGTACGCTGAACAGGGCGAATTCAAGGCCTTTCGGCGCGTCAGGCCGCGCGAACCGTGCTCAGGAAGCGCTGGACTTCAGTGCGCAGATGTTCCGAATTGGATTTCAGCGCGCTGGCGGCGGTGCTCACTTCATCGGACACGGTGGAGGTTTTCTGAACCGAACCCTGAATGTCGGTGATGTCGCTGGTGACAGTCCGGGCGCCTTCCGCCGCCTGCTGGGCATTGGCGGAGATTTCGCCCGTCGCCGCGCTTTGCTCTTCGACGGCGGCGGAGAGCGCCTGGGTCGTCCGGTCAATCTCCTGAACCTGGCCGAGAATGTCCCGCGTGGCGGAGATGGCGTCATTGGAGGTGGAGCCGATCTCGTTCAGACGGTCGGCGATCTGCTCGGTCAGTTTCTGTGTCTGGGTGGCGAGCGCTTTGACTTCGCTGGCCACGACGGCGAACCCTTTGCCGGCTTCACCGGCGCGGGCAGCCTCGATGGTGGCGTTCAGCGCCAGCAGATTGGTCTGGTCGGCGACGGCGTTGATTGCCTGGACGATCTCGTCCACGCCTGCGACGGCGGTATTGAGACGGTCGAGTTGCTGGCTGCTGATCTCGGCGCGCGCATTGGAGGCTTGCACGGCGCTGGCGGAATTGGCGACCTGTCCGGCGATCTCGCGGATCGAGGCTGTCAGCTCTTCTGCGGCGGACGCCACCGCCTCGACATTGCCGGACGCCTGTTCTGCTGCTGCTGCGACAGAAGACGCGCGGACATTGGTGTTGTCCACATTGGTGTTGAGGATCTGGGAGCGGGTCTGCATTTCCTGCGCGGCGTCAGACAGGGATTGGATGACGGACCCGACCTGATTTTCGAACTGATCGGCGAGATCCATCATGGCGGCTTTGCGTTCCCTGGCGGCGCGCGCTTCAGCCTCTTTCTGTTCGGCCTGCAAACGGTCCACTTCCAGCGCCTGATCGCGGAAGACGGCAAGGGCTCGCGCCATATCGCCGATTTCGTCCGCCCGCTCGGTTCCGGCGACTTTGATGGTCTTGTCGCCACCGGCCAGTTTCGTCATGGACTCGGTGATCTTGCGGATCATGCCTGACAGACCGTCGGAAACCAGAACGCCCATGACGATGGACAGGATCAGGATCAGACCGGAAGCGGCGATCACCATCAGCTCGGTCTGACGCACTTCGGCTTCGGCGCGCGGGCCCAGCTCGTTCTGGTGGTTGACGCTCTCGATCCGCGCTTCTTCCGCGATGGCCTCCATGACCGGACCGATCCGGTCGAGCTCGGCCAGGGCGAGATTACGGTCGAAAATGGCTGTAGCAGCTGCGCTGAAAGCGGTTTCGAATTGCGCCAGTTCATCGATTGCGCTTTGAGCGAGGGCGCGCCGTGCCGGGTTTTCCAGTTCGAGCAGCAGGGCGTCCAGTTCGGAGCGAGCCAGCTCGAACTCTGAAACCGCACGCTGTGAATCCGCTTCGGTATTGGTGCGCAGAAAGCGTTCCGCATAATAGCGGCCCAGCATCAGGTGCTCCTGCGCCAGACCAGCGCGATAGGCCGCTTCAACATCGCCGTCCGTATAGGCGGAGCGCATGACTTCGCTGAGCTTCATGCGCAATTGGGGGCCCATGGCGGATTGCGTCGCGTAATGACCGTCGCGAATTTGCTGATGGCTGATCGCTTCACGGAAATAGGACCGATATTCATCGGCATGGGCGTGTTCTTCATTCATGCCTTGCAGGTCAGCGTCGTGAATGAAGATTTCGATCTGCTCGTCAAAGCGCTGGGCGTGTTCCTCGCTTTGATTGGTGCGCCAGATAAAGGCGGAGCGCCGGGCGGATTCCAGACGCAATTTCATGTCGTTGTAGATCAGGCTGGCGCGCGCTGTCTGGCGATAATCATCAAAAATCTGACCCATGGTTCGTGCGCCAAAGGCGCCGAATGCGCCTACCACTAGAACCAGAGCGGCCACGCCTGCAAAGGCGGCCAGCAATTTGTGCCTCAAGGTCAGTTTCATCTTCGCCCTCATCTGCGATACGCAGGCATGTATTTATTCATTCGTGAGGGTGGGGGTTAACCTCCTAACAGACCGTCAAGCACTGAGCGTTATCGAGGCGGATAAGACCTTTATCCTATGCGCTTTTCCGCACTCTGCCGGAGCGCCGTCCGGGTATCGTCCCAGGCGACGAGGTCGCAGGCTTTCTCAAAGGGGAAGAAGGCGGCGTCCAACGCGTCATCGCCCGCCTGTGGTTCGCCGCTGATCCAGCAGGCCGAGAAGTCCGCCATCACGAAATGGCCGTGCTCTGTGATGGATTCAAAGACATCGATCAGGGTTTCGACCTTTGCAATGACCCCGGTCTCTTCCCTGACTTCACGCAGGCCGGCCTGATGCAGGGTTTCGCCAAACTCCACCTTGCCGCCGGGGATGGACCAGCAGCCCTGAAAGGGCGGATTGGCGCGGCGGATCAGCAGCACGTCCTCCTCGCGCCAGACCACAAGGCCGACACTGATGCGGGGCAGTTGCTTCATGCTTGACCTCTGAGGCTGACAGGGCGAGGAGACAGATATGTGCGGTCGTTATGTCATGAGTTTGAGCCTCGTCCAGCTGGAAGCCCTGTTCGGCAAGCTGGATCGGTTGAACTTTCCGCCCACCTGGAACGCCGCGCCCACACAGGCTTTGCCGATCGTCCGGCTGGGGCGGGCCGCCGACTTTCGGCTTACAAATGTGCGCTGGGGGCTCGTGCCGCACTGGTCAAAGACCGGGCCGGACGGCGCCAAGCCGCTGATCAATGCGCGTGCGGAAACCGCAAGCGACAAACCCAGCTTCAGACAGGCGCTGCAGCGTCGTCGCGCGCTGATCCCGGCGGACGGCTTCTATGAATGGTCCAGGGACGAGGCTGGGGGCAAGCAGCCCTGGTACATCACCCGCACCGACGGTCAGCCCATGGTGATGGCAGGCGTGTGGGAGCGCTGGGGCGAGGGGGCGGACCGGGTGGATAGCTTCGCCATCCTCACAACCGCGGCCAGCAATGATATCGCCTCGATCCACCATCGCAGCCCGGTCTTCATTCCTGAAGGACGCTTTGCGGACTGGCTGAACCCCGAGACCGACCCTCAGCCCTTCCTGACGGCCCCGCCCGAGGGCTATCTGAGCCTGCGCAAGGCCTCAAAGCGGGTGAATGGCGTGCGTGAGGACGATCCGGGGCTGATCGAAGGCGAGGATTAGCGGTTCTGGCTCAGGAACTCGGCGTGCAGGTCGACGCTTGATTGCTTGCCCACCTTGTCTGAACTGGTGTCCAGCCAGTCTTTCGCCGCCTCACGCCCCCGGTCGCGCAATTCGGTCAGAAAGCTCCAGCTCGTCTCATATTTGCTCGAAGCGGGATAGGCCGAGATCGCGTCATCGGCGCGGATCGAATGCACGCGCATATTGCGCAGCTGCATCTGGCGCGGATCCTTCAGCAAGTCATCCCGGATCAGACGCTGGACAAAGGCGACGGCGCGCAATTCCGCCAGAAGGCTGGCGTTGAACGTGATCTCGTTGACGCGGTTGAGGATGTCCTCGGCCGATTTGGGCGTGCCGGGGCGCACCATCGGATTGATGTGCACGATCAGAAGGTCATGCGGTGCGTCGGCGTAAAACAGCGGCCAGAGCGCCGGATTGCCGGTGAAGCCGCCATCCCAGAATGGCTCGCCCTTGATCTCCACCGCCTGATGGATGAAGGGCAGGGTGGCTGACGCCCGCACCGCATCACGGGTCACCTCGTCGCCGGAAAACACCTTGCTGCGCCCGGTGGTCACGCAGGTCGCGGCGATGAAGAGCTGGATTTCTGCGCAGTCATGGATGGCGTCAAAGTCGATCTGCCGGTCCAGTATTTCCATCAGCGGATCATAGCCGAACGGATTGGTGTCATAGGGGCTGGTGAGACGCGTCAGAGCATCCAGCCAGGGCGCGAAAAACGACAGGCCCGGCGCGCGCAGAAAGCCGCCGCCTGCGCGTGAGACGGCGCGCCAGAAATCATCCAGCGCCTGCCTTGCGCCTTCATCACCGCCTCTCACCCGGCCCATGACCAGCGCGCAAGCGTTCATGGCGCCGGCGCTGGTGGCGCTGATGGCTTTGGGGGCGATGCGTCCGTCTTCGAGAAGGGCGTCCAGAACGCCCCAGGTGAACGCGCCATGGGCGCCGCCGCCTTGCAGGGCGAGCGAGACGGGGCGGGGCGTCTTCGACCGTTTGCGGGTCGACGAAGAGGAAGCCGACCCGGTCATCGCTATTTGGCGGTCCAGCCGCCATCAATGGTGATGGCGTTGCCGTTCACATTCGCTCCGTCATCACTGACCAGATACAGGAGCGCACCGACCAGCTCGCTATAGGTGACGAACTTCTTGGTGGGCTGGGCGGCCAGCATGACGTCGCGTACCACTTCCTCTTCGGAAATGCCGCGCGCCCTGGCTGTGTCGGCGATCTGGTTCTCAACGAGCGGCGTCTTCACATAGCCCGGATTAATGCAATTCACCGTGATGCCCGCTTCGGCGGTTTCCAGCGCGACCGTCTTGGTCAGCCCCATCAGGCCGTGCTTGGCCGACACATAGGCCGCTTTGAACGGGCTGGCGCGCAAGGCGTGGGCGGAGGCGATGTTGACGATGCGGCCCCGGCCCTGAGCCTTCATGACCGGCACGGCGTGCTTGATCGTGTGAAAGGCGCTGGTGAGGTTGATGCCGATAATGGCGTCCCACTTTTCGGTGGGGAATTCGTCCACCGGCGCCACATGCTGGATGCCGGCGCAGTTGACCAGAATGTCGAGACGGCCCAGCTCCCGCGACGTAAACGCGATCAGATCCTCGATCTCGTCCGGCTTGAGCATGTTGGCGCCGTGATACAGCACCTTGACGCCATAGGTGTCCGCGAGACGCTTGCGCTCAGCTTCGATCGCATCAGGATCACCCAGACCATTGAGCACGATATCGGCGCCATTGGCCGCCAGACCCTCGGCCATATGCAGGCCGATGCCGGATGAAGAGCCGGTGATGACGGCGGCATGGCCGGACAGGTCCACACGGATCGAGCTCATAGACAGGTCTCCAGAAGAGGGGATTGCAGAGCTTCAACAGGTGATGAATTTCGTAGCCGCGTCAAGTCCGGAACGCTCCTGATATCAGGTGCGGACTAGCTTTTCTTCGGCGGTTGCGGGCGGGTGAAGAGCAGTTTGTCCGGCGTCGATCCGTCACGATCAAACCGGTAGCCTTCCGCATTGAACTGCGGCAGCTGGTCGGGGTCCTCGATCCGGTTCTCGATGATCCAGCGCGCCATCATGCCGCGGGCCTTCTTGGCGAACACCATCAGGGCGCGCAGCTGGCCGTCCTTCTCTTCCTTGAAGTCAACGCTGATCACCGGAACGCCCAGTGATTTCAGCTTCGCCGCCTTGGAATATTCGTTGGACGCCAGATTGATCACGGCCTTGGACGGATGCCCCTCCAGATCAGCGCTCAGCTGGTTGGCGATATCCTCGCCCCAGAAATCATAGAGATTGCCGCCCTTGGGCGTTTTCAGCTTCGTGCCCATCTCCAGCCGATAGGGCTGGACCGTGTCGAGCGGCCGCAGAACACCGTACAGGCCCGACAGTATGCGCAGGCGCTGTTGCGCCCATTGCAGGTCTTCAGAGCTGAGGGATGGGGCGTCGAGGCCGGAATAGACCTCGCCATTGAACGCCATCGCCGCCGGGCGGCCCTCGGTGCTGTCGGGATCAAACGCCTTGAATCGCTCGCGGTTCAGATCGGCCAGATCATCGCTGAGATGCATCAGGGCTTTGATCTTGGAGGCCGTCAGCTTCGCCGTGGTTTTTGACAGCTCTTTCGTCCGGTCCATCAGGGCCGGGCGGGTCGCGGTCGGGGCATGGCCGCGTTCGGAAAAGTCGAGCTTTTTGGCGGGCGAAAGCAGAATCAGCATGGGCATCTCCGTCAGGTATGAGGCAGAGATAGGGGCCGAGCCCCTGCGGCGCCAATCAATTTAGCCGGTCGGAGTCATAGGCTCAGTCTATACCCAGCATGATCCGCGGGTTCATGATGGCGTTGGGGTCGAGCGTCTGTTTGATGGCGCGCATCACGGCCACTTCGACGGGCTTGCGCCGGGCCAGCTCCTCGCGCTTGAGAACGCCTACGCCGTGCTCGGCGCTGATCGAGCCGCCATGCTTGTCCACCAGATCATAGATGGCTTCAGTGACCGGGGCGCAGCTCGCCACGAAATCATCGCCCGAGCCGGGCGTTTTGCGGGCCACGTTGAAATGGACATTGCCGTCGCCCACATGGCCGAACGCGATGATCAGGGCTTCGGGCAGCATGGCTTCGGCTTTCGCGGTCGCTTCCTCCATGAAGGCGGGCATGCGCGAGACCGGCACGGAGACATCGTGCTTGGCGGCCTTGCCATGGGCTTTCTCCGCTTCGGGAATGCCCTCGCGCAGGGCCCAGAACTCGGCCATTTGCGCTTCGGTCTGCGCCAAAGCGGCATCCGAGACGAGGCCCTTTTCAAAGGCGGTCTCCAGCGCGCTTTCCATCAGGGACTGGGCGCGGTCTGTTTCCGGGCTCACCAGCTCGATCAGCACGGTCCAGGCGGGGTCTGAATCCAGCGGATGGCGCGCGCCGGGCAGGTGATGCACGGCGAGATCGAGCCCGATCTTCGGCATCAGCTCGAACGCGGCGACCGAGCCCGTGGTTTCTTTCATATGGCCCAGAAGCTCAACCGCTTGGGCCGGGCTTTCAACGGCGGCGATGGCGACCGCGGTGGAGGCAGGGCGCGCGAACAGCTTCAGCGTTGCGGCGGTGACAACGCCCAGCGTGCCTTCCGCCCCGATGAAGAGCTGTTTGAGGTCATAGCCCGTATTGTCCTTGCGCAGACCGGACAGGTCCGACAGGACGCGGCCATCGGGCAGCACGGCTTCAAGCCCCAGCACCAGCTCGCGCATCATGCCATAGCGCAAAACATGCACGCCGCCGGCATTGGTGGAGATCAACCCGCCAATCATCGCCGAGCCTTGCGCGCCCAGAGACAGCGGGAACAGCTTGCCGCGCGCCTTGGCGGCGTCCTGCACGCTTTCCAGAATGGCGCCCGCCTCACAGGTCAGGGAGTCGTTGTCTGTATCGATGGTGCGGATCTGGTTCATCCGCTTGAGCGACAGCACCACCTCGCCCTGAGGCGTCGAACCGCCGACCAGCCCCGTATTGCCGCTTTGCGGGATGACGGTCACGCCGCCCGCATTGCACAGCGACAGGATGCGGCTCACCTCATCCGTCGTAGACGGTTTGAGCAGGAGCGGCGAGGCGCCCTGATAACGCCCGCGCCAGTCACGCACATGCGGGGCGAGCTCGTCAGGATCCTCGCTCCAGGCTTTGGGGTCGAGGGCGGCTTTGATCTGGGAGAGGGTGTTCGTGCTCATGGCGGCAGTGTGCAACCGCCGCATTGAATAGAACAAGAGCCGATGCGCCGCGTTCGCGACTAATCTGCGGCTTTTTCCAGTACGGCTTCAAAGCGCATGGACGGTGCGGCGTCCGCACGGCCCTGGAAGACATAGGCGTCGCCTTCGCGCTTGCCGGTCAGGGTGAGCGCGAACTTGTCGAACTCGCCAAACACGGACAATCGCGACGGGTCATGGTTGGTCACGACCATCTTCACCTGAAGATCATTGTCGGGGCCGGACACCGTGCCGACGTAAAACATACCGGAATCCCCGCCCATGACCTTCTGGTCCTGGATCATGATCACGCCCTTGGCGTCATCCAGCGGGGTGCGGAAAGAGGCGATGTAAAGACCGTTGTTCATGGCGAGCGTATTTATCATCCAGAGTCTGAATGCAACCTTGAGCAGTTGTTCTAACGCTCTGCAGCCGCACGTCTGAGGCGGTCGTTTATCGCTTCGCCCAGACCTGTTTCAGGAATGGGGGCGACAGCGATGCGGTCGCTGAGTGAATCCAGCCAGCGTAGCCCAGTAAACAGATTCGAAGCGGCCTCGACTAGGTCGCCCTTTTGAGAAAGATTAAAAAATACAAGATCATCGCGCTCTGGTTGCGCGCCAAACCCCAAATAGGCTTCGCCGACTTGCGGCCCGGTTGCGTTCAATCGCACATGCGCGTTGGGCGCGTAGTGGCTGGTGAGCTGACCCGGTGAGGTGGGGGCGGAGTGATTCGTCACTTCTGTGTGATCAAGCCCGCCGCAGACCGTTTCCAGCGCTTCACGCGCAACCCCGCCCGGACGCAGAATCGCGGGTGAGCCGGGCTCAAGTAGTGAAACGATGGTGCTCTCCACGCCGACCGGGCAGGGCCCGCCATCAAGGATGAGGTGAATGCGGCCGTTCAGGCTGTCTTTCACATGCTGGGCGGTGGTCGGACTGATCGTGCCTGACGCATTGGCGCTGGGCGCCGCCAGCGGCGCATCGAGTTTGGCGACAAGCGCGCGCAGGGCGTCAGATTTCGGCAGCCGGACCGCCAGGCTGTCGAGCCCCGCTGCAGCGAGGTCGCTGACCGGCGAGGGCGTGCGTCTGCGCGCCACGAGCGTCAGCGGGCCGGGCCAGAAGGCGTCGGCGAGCTGCTCGCCTGCGCTATCGAGGGCGATCAGGGATCGAGCGCGCTCGATCGTGTCCACATGGCAGATCAGGGGATTGAAGCTGGGGCGGCCCTTGGCCTCATAGACGCCAGCCACCGCTTCCGCATGGGTGGCGTCACAGGCCAGCCCGTAAACGGTCTCGGTCGGAACCGCCACACAGCCGCCCGCTTTGAGGATGCGCGCGGCCTCGTCGAGCGCGGCGAGATCAGTCGCGCTCAGGATCGGCGTATTGGAGGGGAGGGCGGGGCGGGTCATGCCTGTTAGGTAGCTCCGCCCCGGAAACGGCGCAATCTTAGCGCTGCGCGGCGTCGGCCTCGATGTGAAGCGAAAGCGCGACCTCTTCACCCGCGCCATCCCAGTCATTGGCGCCCACGCCGAAGCTCCGGCTCATCACCTGCAACTGGCCATCCGCGACGGCCCGGTCGCCCTCGATGTCGAGGGTGAAGGTGAGAACCGCCGGGTTCTCTTCGCCCTTGATCGTCAGGGCGCCCTCTGCGCGATAGGTCTCGCCTTCGCGGGTAATGCGGCTTGAGTCAAAGACCGCCTCGGGGAATCTGGAAATGTTCAAACCGGCGCGGCCACGCAGGGTGTCGAGATACTCGGCATTATCGATCACAGCAGAGCCCGTCTGGACCACGGCGTGGATATGCGCGGCGTCCAGATTGTCCGGGTCCAGCGTGATGTCTGCGGAAAAGGCCTCGAAAGCCCCTTCAATCGATCCGCCGAACGCCTGGGTTTCAAAGCGGATCTGGCTGGCCTCTGCATCAAGAATCCAGTCCTGAGCCAGGGCGGGGGCGCTCAGAGCCAGGGCGGCGGCGAGCGGGGCGATCATGGAAAGCGTACGCATAAGAGCCTCCTTTGCGAAGCGGGCTGAATGCCGCGCTTTTGGCCACACAGATACGATGGCGGGACGGGCAAACAAGCCGCGCTTCACGAAAGGAGCTGCTTCCGGAACGGAAAGGATCAGTCCTCGACGTTCTGCTTGGGCACGTTCACGAACGGCAGCATGCGGGTCAGCACGCCATCGCGCTCGATGATGTGGTGCTTGAGCGCCGCGCCGGCGTGCAGGGCCAGCAGGACGATGATCACCCAGGCGCCGGCGCCGTGCGCGCTCTCAAGCGCTTCATGCAGGAACTCGCTGTCAGGCACCGGAAGGCCGGGCAGGTTGAAGCCTTCGATGTTGAACAGGCGCGTCGGCAGCGAGCTGTTGGACACCATGAGCCAGCCAATCAGCGGCAGGCCGATCATCACCACATAGAACAGCTTGTGGATGGCCTTGGCTGCAAAGGCTTCCCAGGGCTTCATGCCGGAAGGCAGAGCCGGAGCGGGGTGGGTCAGGCGCCAGCCCAGACGCACCAGCGAGAGCACCAGGACCAGAATGCCGGCGGTCTTGTGCCAGTTGTAGACGCCCCGGGTGAAGTCGAAGCTGACTTCGCCGGCGCGCGCGGCGGCGCCCAGATCTTCCATCCACCAGCCCACGAAGATCAGGCTGATCAGCATGGCCGCGATCAGCCAGTGCAGGATGATGGCGACGGTGGTGTAACGCGAGGACGCGGTTGCGGTGGTCATGACCTACTCCAGTCAGAAGCGGAAACGCTCCGCTACGGTATGAATACTCAGTCTATAGCGGTTATGAATTCGGGGAAGCGGATCAACCCCGAAAAATGTGTGGTCTTTTGTCCGGGTTGCCGGATACCCATACAGGCTGGACCGAACGGCGATTAGAGCGCGCGCCGGATAACTGTGTTTCCCGGGCGTTCGCGGCCCGGCTTGCGCATGTGCAGCATGCTGGAGAGGCTGGAGTGCAGGTCGAGTCCGTGATCCTGAGCCGCCATGCGACACGCGGTCCTGCCCAAAACCCAGACAGCTGACTCCCGCTTTGCAGCAAACGCGCTATGTTCGGACCAAATCTGATGCTGGAAGGGAAACCTCACCATGAGCTACCGCGCCCCGGTTCGCGATATCCGTTTCGCCCTGGAAGAAGTTGCTGCGCTCGACAGCGTGAACGCCACAGGCGCGTTTCCGGAATTCTCCTCGGACCTGACGCCCGCCATTCTGGATGAGGCCGCCAAGCTCGCCAACGACGTGCTGGGGCCGATCAATCGCTCCGGCGACCAGCAGGGCTGCACCCTGAAGGATGGCGAAGTGACGACGCCGGACGGCTTCAGGGAGGCCTATGCCCAGTTTGTTGAAGGCGGCTGGCAGGGTTTGCAATTTCCCACCGATATGGGCGGCATGGGCCTGCCCAAGGCGCTGGGTTGCGCGCTGATGGAGATGCTGCAATCAGCCAACATGGCCTTCGGCCTGGGCCCGATGCTGTCCTTTGGCGCGATTGAATCGCTCATCGCCGTCGGCTCTGAAGAGCAGCGCGAACTTTATCTGGGCAAGATCCTGTCGGGCGAATGGTCCGCGACCATGAACCTGACCGAGCCGGGCGCCGGGTCCGATGTAGGCGCGCTGCGCACCAAGGCCGAGCCCAATGGCGACGGCTCCTGGGCCATTTCAGGCCAGAAGATCTTCATCACCTGGGGTGAGCACGACTGCGCCGAGAACATCATCCACCTGGTGCTGGCTCGCACGCCGGACGGGGCGCCGGGCACCAAGGGCATCTCGCTGTTCATCGTGCCGAAATTCATCCCCGATGCGGATGGCGCCCCGGGCGAGCGCAATACGGTTCAGGCGATCGGGCTTGAACACAAGATGGGTATTCACGGCTCGCCCACCTGCACCATGGAATATGACGGCGCCAAAGGCTGGCTGCTGGGCGACGAGTTCAAGGGCATGGCCGCCATGTTCATCATGATGAACTCGGCGCGCCTGAATGTGGGCGTGCAGGGGGTCGGCATCGCCGAGCGCGCCTATCAGCACGCGCTGGCCTACGCCAAGGATCGCAAGCAGGGCCGCGCTATCAATATGGACGATCATGGCCCGCACGCCATCATCCACCATCCTGATGTGCGTCGCTCCCTGGCGGTGATGAAGGCCAAGATCGAAGCGGGTCGTGCGATCTGCTTCCACGCCGCGGTCGAGGCTGATCTCGGTGAGCATAATGATGACGCCGACGAGAAGGCCTGGTCCAAGCGTCGCGAAGATCTGATGATCCCGATCGCCAAGGCCTGGTGCACCGATATGGGTGTCGAGGTCGCTTCCATGGGCGTTCAGGTTCATGGCGGCATGGGCTTCATCGAAGAAACGGGCGCCGCCCAGCATCTGCGCGATGCCCGTATCACCCCGATCTATGAAGGCACGAACGGCATTCAGGCCATCGACCTTGTAGGCCGCAAGCTGGCGCGCGATGGCGGGACCGCCATGGGCGAGCTGATCGAGGATGTGCGTCAGACCATCGAGGACTGCATCACCAGCTCAAACCCTGAACTGCCGGTTCTCGCCGAAGCGCTGAAGCCTGCCTGTGACGCGCTGGAAGAGGCGACCGCCTTCATGCTGGGCGCGTCTGATGCGGACCGGCTTGCCGGCGCCACCGCCTATCTCCAGCTCGCCGGTGATGTAACGGGCGGCTGGCTGTTGTGCGTGGGCGCGGTCGCCGCCCAGCGCAAGCTCAAGGAAGCCGATGGCGATGACAGTTACGCGCAGGCGCGCATCGCCATCGCCAATGTCTTCGCCCAGAGCGTGCTGACCGGCGCCAAGGGCCTGCTCGGCGAAATCAAGATCGGCTACGACCCGTTGTTCGCGCCGGGCGAAGCCGTGCTCGAAAGCGTCTGATCGGGATCTAGTGGGCGTTGTCGGTCGAGAGTTTCAGGCCGACAATGCCCGCCAGGATCAACGTCGCGCTCAGGACGCGCCCGAGTGTCAGAGCGTCGCCAAACGCGATAATGCCGACTATGAAGGCCCCTACGGCGCCAATTCCGGTCCACACGGCATAGCCCGTGCCGAGCGGCAGGGTACGCAGGGCCAGCGTCAGCAGCGCGAAGCTCGCCACCATGCTCACCAGCATGATCAGTGTCGGGACGGGGCGGGTCAGTCCGTCTGACTGTTTCATCATGCTCGCCCAGAGCACTTCAAGAAGCCCTGCGCCCAGCAGATATATCCACGGCATGGCCGAAACCTTTCAGGTTCCGGGCCGTCCCGAATGCTGATCCCGAGTGCGGGGAGGTCGTCCTCTGCAACCGAGATGGCGCTCCAGGCGCCATGCGTCAAGCCGAAGCTAGATCCAGAAGCCAGTCGGGTCGGGATGGGGACGCCCGTCGACAATCCGGATCAGCCCCACCACGCCCCTGATGCCGAGCCACACGGTGGCGAGCAGCAGGATCACCATGCCGATCAGGAAGATCCAGGTCAGCGCGCCCACAATCACCATGGCCAGCCAGTACCAGAAAGTCCGGATCTGGAACTGGAAATGGTTCTTCACCAACGGATCGGCATTGTCCTTGCGCACATAGGCCAGAATGGCGGCGATCAGCACAGTGACGCCATTACTGATCCCGACCAGCAGGAGCGCATAATTGATGACGGCGAGCACGCGGTCGCTGTTCTGGTCCCGCGCGCTCTGTGGCGCGTCATCCGGGTTCGGGGGGGAGGTGTCGGTGGGGGCCATGCCGGATCTCCGCAAATTGCCGGTCGTTTATCTGTGACCTTTATAACTCAGCCGGGCGCGCTTGGTTGCGTCAAGTGAAGACCCTGTCAGCTGTCACCTTGTCAGGCGCCAATAAGCATTGTGAACTGAGGCCTGCGAGTTAATCTTTAACTTTCTCCGTGTGATTGTGGCGCGATCAGTGTGCTGGGTTAACAGGTTTGTTTAAAAGGGCTTTCCATGAGCAACACCCCTGAGCATCCCGCAACGCGCGCCCCTGTACTCGTCACCATGGCCGATGATATTCCCGGCCGTGAAGTCGAGGCGGTCATCGGGATTGCGCGTGGCAGTGTGGTGCGTGCGCGGTTTTTTGGACGTGATTTTGTGGCCGGATTGCGCAATCTGGTCGGGGGCGAAGTCAGCGAGTACACCAAGCTGATGGCCGAAGCGCGCGAGCAGGCTCTAGGCCGACTGGTCAGCCATGCCGAGGAGATGGGGGCGGACGCAGTTGTCACCTTCCGCTTCTCCACCGCCGCGGTCATGGAAGGCACAGCAGAAGTGCTCGCCTATGGAACGGCGGTAAAACTGAAATGAATGAACACGTGCGCCGTTTCGGCGGCAAGGCGATTTCGGAAGTCGGGGAAACCATCCGCTTCCTCGCCGGGGTTGTGGCGGTCTGGTTCGTGCTGGTCACGTTCGTCTTTGCGGCCTTCCATATCCCGTCAGAAAGCATGCAGCCGGCCATTCAGGTGGGCGACCGCGTTCTGGTGTCGAAATTCGCGTACGGGTATTCGCGTCATTCCCTGCCGCTGGGGCTGGGCTATCACCTGCCGGACAGCTGGTCGGGCCGCTTTCTGGGCTCGACCCCCAAGCGCGGCGACGTCGTCGTGGTGCGCGACCCCGCTCAGGGCATCAACCTGATCAAGCGGGTCATCGGCCTGCCCGGTGACCGGATCGAGATGCGTGAGGGCCGCCTGTACATCAATGACGAGCTGGTCCCGCGTGATCCTGAAGGCGTGGTGCGCTATCGCGACCGTGAAGGTGCGCCGGTGGAAGCCGCCGTCTATCTGGAAAGCCTGCCGGGCGGCAAGGTGCACGAGATCTACGAGCGGTCCGACAATGCGCTGCTGGACAATGTGGGCCCGTTCAATGTGCCAGAGAACCATCTCTTCCTGATGGGCGACAATCGCGACGCTTCGCTCGACAGCCGCGCTTCGCGCGGGATCGGCTATGTCCATCGCGATCTGGTGGTCGGCCAGGCCTGGACCGTGCTCTTCACCTTCGCCTCCTGCCGCCGCGAAGAAGGCATGACCTGCCCGGGCTGGCGCGTCTGGCGTCCGATCTAACCACGCGGCTCGCGGGGCTGTCCTTTGCCCTATAACAGTGTTATTCTCTCGCTTCATTCAGGAGCGGGAGGAAAGCATGTCCCTGAAGGGCAAGACTCTTTTCATTACCGGCGCAAGCCGCGGCATTGGTCTGGCCATTGCCGAACGCTGTGCGCGCGACGGCGCCAATATTGTCATCGCCGCCAAGACCGACCAGCCTCATCCCAAGCTGGAAGGCACCATCCACACTGCTGCAGACGCCATTGAGAAAGCGGGCGGCAAAGCCCTGCCTCTGGTGTGCGACATTCGCGATGAAGCCAGCGTGGACGCCGCGATCGCCAAGACGGTCGAGACCTTTGGCGGCATCGATATCGTCGTGAACAATGCCTCGGCCATCTTCCCGATGCCCACGAAAGACACGCCGATCAAGCGCTGGGACCTGATGCATCAGGTGAATGCGCGCGGCACCTTCCTCGTCACCCAGAAAGCGCTGCCGTATCTGGAAAAATCGGAAAACCCGCACATTCTGGCGCTGTCTCCGCCGCTGGATATGCGCGAGCAATGGTTCGCCCCGCACGTGGCCTATACCTCGGCCAAATACGGCATGAGCCTGTGCATTCTGGGCTGGGCGGGCGAGTTCAAGGGCAAGATCGCCGCGAACGCCATCTGGCCACGCACGGCGGTCGCCACCGCCGCCATCGCCAATGTTCTGGCGGGCGAGGATGCGTTCAAGAACTGCCGCAAGCCCGACATTCTGGCCGAGACCGCCTATCGCGTGCTCACCAAGCCGGCGTCCGAATTCACCGGCAATTTCCTGATTGATGACAGTTTCCTCGTCAGCGAGGGCGTCACCGATCTTGATCAGTTCAGCGTCACCCCGGGTGAAGAGCTGCTGCCGGACTTCTTCGTGCCTGAAGAGCCCAAGGCGCCTGAGGGCGTCAAAATCATGGATGTCCAGCTGGGGCATTAATCCAAGGACTTGGCCGCGTGCATCCGGCGCGCGGCCAACAATCCGCTTGCATTTTTCCCCAATGGAGCATCATAGGCGCTGGAGCGTCGCACTCTGCGTCGGTCCTGCCAGTCAGGCCGCGCTGTATCCTTGATCCGCGTCGACGCGCGGAGCCCAGGGCGTTCTGACCCATGTTGCTCATCGACACCTATGTCGGACCGAGTGCGATCGAGGGCGTCGGCGTGTTCGCCGCCGAACCCATTCGCGCCGGCCAGATGATCTATCGCTTCGCGCCGGAGTTCGACCGGCTGATCGAGCTCTCCGAGATCGACGCGCTTCCCGAATCCATTCGCCGCTTCGTGGACCGCTACACCTATCCCTATCCGGGCAAGCCGGGCGTTCTGGTGCTGGATGCCGACAATGGCCGGCACATGAACCATTCGCTTACCCCGAACACGGATTTTCGCGATTCCGTCTATGGCTACGCCATCGCCGACATCGCGCCGGGCGAAGAAATCACCTGCAATTACTCCGAATTCGAGCCCGGCTTCGAAATGATGCCCTCCATGGTGGCCGCCCATGCCGGGCGGTCAAACGGCAACGGTTCTTCACACGCCCGCTGAGCCTGACGCTCAGGTGTGTCGCGTCCAGAGCGAATCACCAGTTGATGTGCGGGCTCGCCGGTCGGCGGCCCGTGCACGGCGCTGTGTCTGTTTCTTTTCCTGAGACAACCGCTGTTTCCAAGGCTTGAAAGCCCTCTGCCGTTTCATCGCACACGGGCGCGTCATCCTTGCTTGTGCGGAGGGGGGAGGGCGGGTACCAAGTCCTGACGCTTGACTCATGAGGGCCGCGGCTTTCACGACGGGGGGCGTGAGAGGCAGCCGGCTCGTCCGGGCGAGGAGGCGGCTGTCAGCGCGTGTTCATCAGGATCGCTCAAGACTGTTCATGACCAAAGCCGACAGCCAGACCGGGCCGGGCCCTATCATCATCGCACGCCATGGCGAGCCTGACGCGGACCGCCGGGCTGTGATGGACTGGCGTGGCTATGTGGACTGGTGGGCGGCCTATGATCGCGCCGGGCTGAAGCCGGGTCAGGTGTCGCCGCCAAGCCTGGTTGAACAGGCGGGGCTGGCGCAGACGCTGTATTCCTCCACCCTGCCGCGCGCCATCGAAACTGCGCGCGCGACCGTGGGCGAGCGTCCGATCGAGCACGACAGCCTGTTTGTGGAAGCGCCTTTGCCGCCGCCGTCCCTGCCCTGGAAGATGCAGGCGCGGACCTGGGGCGTGTTCGCCCGTTGTTCATGGTGGATGGGCTTCGCCCGGGATGGTGAAAGCCGTCCCCAGGCCGAAGTGCGCGCTGCGGCGGCTGCTGAAAAACTGGTCGATGCGGCCCAGACGGGCGGCGTGGCCCTGTTCGCCCATGGCTGGTTCAATCGCATGCTGCGCCCTGAACTCAAGCGTCAGGGCTGGACCTGTGTGCGCGATGGCGGGGACGGATACTGGTCCTGGCGCCGCTATGAGCTGAAGCGCTAGCGCACAGGCGGCTTGATCCTCGGCGATCTTTCGCGATTGTGGGGGCCACGTGTTCCTGATGAGAAGGCTGTCGCGATGACTGACGCACCCTCCGCCGAAATCGCCCAGATGAGCTTTGAGACCGCGCTTAAAGAGCTCGAGACCATTGTCGCTCAGCTTGAGCGCGGTGAGGTGGAGCTGGAAAAGTCCATCGCCATGTATGAGCGCGGCGCGGCCCTGAAAGCTCATTGCGAGGCGCGCCTGCGCGAAGCCCAGCTCAAGGTCGACAAGATCGTCGAGCAGGCCGATGGCGCTTTGAGCGCTGAACCGGCGAATCTGGACTAGGCGCATGAGCTGCGAACCGGTCCAGCCTGACATCGCGCCCGAGGACTTCTTCAAGACCGATATCCGGCTTGGGACCATTGTGCGCGCCGAACCTTTCCCCGAAGCGCGCAAGCCCGCCATCAAGCTGTGGGTCGATTTCGGCCCGGAGATTGGCGAGAAGAAAAGCTCCGCCCAGATCACCGTGCATTACGCGCCCGAGACCCTTGTGGGCCGCCGCGTGCTGGCGGTGGTGAACTTCCCGCCGCGCCAGATCGGTCCGGTGCGCTCTGAAGTGCTGGTGCTGGGCGTGACCGATACCGACGGCTCGATCCTGCTTCTGAATGCAGACGGGGATGCGCCGAACGGAGCGCGAGTATCATGAGCGCCTTTGACAAGCATCTCACCGAGACCGCTGACCGGGTCACTGTGGCGCTGGACGCCTTGCTGGCGCGCCCGGACGGGCCAGAGCAACGCGTCATCTCCGCCATGCGCTATGCAGCGCTGGGGCCGGGCAAGAGGTTGCGGCCTTTCTTGCTGATCGAGGCGGGGTTCCTCGTAGGCGCGGACGAGCGGGCCCTGCTGCGCGCCGCCTGCGCGGTGGAATGCGTGCACGCCTATTCGCTCGTCCATGACGATCTGCCCTGCATGGATGATGACGATCTGCGCCGGGGCCGTCCGACGGTGCATCGTGAATATGATGAGGCGACCGCTGTGCTGGCTGGCGACGCCCTGCAGAGCCAGGCGTTCGAGCTGCTCGCCGACCCTGAGACCCATGACAATGCCGCCGTACGCGCCGAGCTGGTGCTGCGTCTGGCCAAAGCCTCCGGTCCGCGCGGCATGGTGGGCGGTCAGATGATCGACATGGCCGTTGAGGCGGGCGAAGAGAGCGATATCGGGATCATCACGCGCTGCCAGCGCATGAAGACCGGCGCCCTGATCAGTTTCTGCGCCGAGGCGGGCGGGGTGATCGCCAACGCTGACCGCGCTCATCGAATTGCGCTCGAGGGCTTCGCGCATGACCTGGGTCTGTGTTACCAGATCGTGGATGATCTTCTGGACGCGGAAGGTGACGAGAGCCTGACGGGCAAACGCACCGGCAAGGATGTCGGTCAAGGAAAAGCCAATTTCGTCTCGATACTCGGGGTGAAGGACGCCCGTGACCGGGCCGCCAGGCTGGCGGATCAGGCGAAGGCCCATCTGGACGTATTCGGCAAGGACGCCGACATGCTGCGTCATCTGATGGATTTCGTTTTGGCCCGGCAGTCCTGACGCCTAGATTAGAACAAGACAACAAGGACACGGCGCATGCCCGACACTCCGCATCTTGATCAGATCGCCTCACCGCAGGATCTGAAAAATCGCGACCTCACCTTTCTGAAGGCCGTGGCGGAGGAATTGCGCACCGAAACCATCGACGCCGTATCGGTGACGGGCGGGCATCTGGGCGCGGGTCTGGGCGTGGTCGAGATGACCGTCGCCCTGCACCATGTGTTTGATACGCCCAGCGATATCCTGATCTGGGATGTGGGCCACCAATGCTATCCGCACAAGATTCTGACCGGGCGCCGCGACCGCATCCGCACCCTGCGTCAGGGCGGCGGCCTGTCGGGCTTCACCAAGCGCTCTGAAAGCGAATACGACCCGTTCGGGGCCGCGCACGCCTCGACCTCGATTTCTGCAGGGCTGGGCTTCGCCGTAGGCCGTGACCTCAAGCACGAAGAAGGCCGCAAGGTCGTCGCGGTGATTGGCGACGGCTCCATGTCCGCCGGCATGGCCTATGAGGCCATGAACAATGCCGGGGACATGAAGAAGGACCTCATTGTCATCCTCAATGACAATGACATGTCCATCGCCCCGCCTGTGGGCGCGATGAGCCATTATTTCGCCCGTCAGGTCAGCTCGAAAAACTATAACTCCATCCGCAAGCTCGGGCGCGGCGTCGCCGAGGCGCTGGGCGTGAAGGAGCATGCGCGCCGGGCCGAGGAATATCTGCGCGGCATGGCCATGGGCGGCACGCTGTTTGAGGAAATGGGCTTCCGCTATGTCGGCCCGATCGACGGCCATGACATGGACCAGCTGGTCGCCGTGCTGCGCAATGTGCGCGATGCCGGCGAGGGCCCGATCCTGATCCATGCCGTGACGCAGAAAGGCAAGGGCTACGCCCCCGCCGAGGCGGCCGACGACAAGTATCACGGCGTCGCCAAGTTCAACGTGGTCACCGGCGAGCAGCAAAAATCCAAACCGGCTGCGCCGAGCTATACCGGCGTCTTCGCCAAGGCGCTGATCCAGCTGGCCGAAACCGACGAGAAAATCTGCGCCGTCACCGCCGCCATGCCGGGCGGCACGGGCGTGGACAAGTTCGCTGCGGCCTATCCCGACCGCGCCTTTGATGTGGGCATCGCCGAACAGCATGCCGTCACCTTCGCGGCGGGTCTCGCGGCTGAGGGCCTCAAACCCTATTGCGCGATCTATTCCACCTTCCTGCAGCGCGGCTATGATCAGGTCGTCCACGATGTTGCGATCCAGTCCCTGCCGGTGCGCTTCGCCATCGATCGGGCCGGTCTTGTGGGCGCGGATGGCGCCACCCATGCTGGCGCCTTTGATGTGGGCTATATGGGCGCCCTGCCGGGCATGGTGCTGATGGCCGCCGCCGACGAGGCGGAGCTGGCGCGCATGGTCGCCACCGCCAATGAGATCGACGACCGGCCGAGCGCCTTCCGCTATCCGCGCGGCGAGGGGCTGGGCGTTGAAATCCCCAAGGAATTGACCCCGCTCGAGATCGGCAAGGGCCGCATCGTGCGCGAAGGCTCCGGCGTCGCCATCCTGTCCTTTGGCGCTCGCCTCGGCGAAGTGCTGAAAAGCGCGGACGAGCTTGCCGCCTATGGCCTCAACCCGACGATTGCCGATGCGCGCTTCGCCAAGCCGCTCGATCATGATCTGATCCGCTCTCTGGTGCGCGAGCATGAAGTGCTCATCACTATTGAAGAGGGCGCAGTGGGCGGCTTTGGCGCCTTCGTGCTGCACTTCCTGGCTGAAGACGGCGCGCTCGATGCGGGTGTGAAGATCCGCACCATGACCCTGCCCGATATCTTCCAGGATCAGGACAGCCCGTTCGGCATGTATGAAACCGCGGGCCTCAACGCCAAGCACATCACCGCCAAAGTGCTCGACGCGCTGGGCCGTCAGGCGGAAGCGGCGGCGGCTCTGGCCTAGGCCATAGCGTCGCAGCGCCTCTGTTTTCATTGACCGCACTTCTGGGCGGCAGGAGAGTTCCTGCCGTCGCCAGAGGGAGTATGAGCCCATGGGAGCGTCGATCACGCGCCGTGGCGCGCTGGGTCTTGCATCAGTGATGGCTGCGCCCGCCTTAGCAGGCTGTTCAGACAGTACTGACAGCTATGCGCAAATTGCGTCTGAGCTGGGCGCCTCGCCCGACTTCACGCCGGGCGCGTTTCCCCATACGCATCTTCAGCTGGTTCATTATGCGCGATTGGCCGCGAACGGGCACAACACCCAGCCCTGGCGCTTTGTCCTGTCCTCAAACGCCCTTGTCCTGCGCCCCGATTACGACCGGCGCACGCCCGTGGTGGATCCGGATGACCACCACCTGTTCGCATCCATGGGCTGCGCGGCGGAAAATCTCAGCCTGGCCGCGAGAGCCGCAGGGCAGGGTGGTCAGGTGGAATGGCTGGACCATGGTCTGGTGCTGCCCCTGAGCCCCGGTGCGAGCGAGCCTAGCGAACGCTTCGCCGCCATCCCCCATCGTCAAAGTACGCGGCTGGAGTATGACGGTTCGGCCCTGAGCGCCGAGGAACGCACGCGCCTGCTGGCGGCGGCGGAAGGCGATGGGCGGGTGTCGGTGGCTGTCTTTGATAGCGCTTCAGGCAAGGCGGATCTGACCGAGCTGATCCTTGAAGGCAATCGGCGTCAGATCGCAGACGCGGCCTTCGTGGCTGAACTGCGCGACTGGATACGCTTCAACAAGTCCGAGGCGGCCCGGCTGCGCGATGGCCTGTTCACAGGGGCGACGGGCAATCCTGAAATGCCGGGCTGGCTGGGGCGGCGCCTGTTTTCCACAGTGTTCACGGCGGAGGGCGAGAACGCCAAAATCGTCCGGCAGGTCAATTCCAGCGCCGCCCTGATCGTGCTGATGGCTAATGAAGCCACGCCGTCGGGCTGGGTGGAGGCGGGCCGCGCCGCGCAACGCCTGCAGCTGGAAGCAACCGTGCTCGGCCTTAAAACCGCTTTCCTGAACCAGCCGGTCGAGGTGGGGGCTCTACGCCCTGAACTGGCGGCCCTGATGGGCGAGCCGGGACGGCGGCCGGATCTGGTGCTGCGGGTCGGGCGGGGGCCTGTCGCCCCGCGCATGTTGCGTCGTCCAGTCGAGGCGTTGGTGGAGATCGCCTAGCCCGCCTCGATCATCCCGACCACGCGTTCAATGGCGGTCTTGTGGTGGGTAATGGGGTTGTCTTCGGGATAGATGTCAAAGGCGACCACCGGCGGAATGCCGCGCCCTTCAAAGATGTGGCCTTCGCTGTCCTCGAACACCTCGTTGGACAGCTCCAGATACCAGCCATTGGGCAAGGGCTTGGCGAGCGGGGTGGAAAAGGCGCCGCGCGTGGTTGAGCCCACCTGAATGACATTGGGCAGCTGGCGCATCATCAATGTGGTGATCTCGCCGCCCGACACGGTCACATCGCTGGTCATCAGATAGACGGGGCCGGTGTACCGCACGCCCTCATAAGGGGTGATCGGATAGTCCTGATCCGCTTCCGGGGCGCCCGGCACGCTGACGCGATAGCCCAGGAAAGGCTGATCGGTGAACCGCGCGGCGATAGCGCGGGTGACGGCGTCATAGCCGCCACGATTGTTGGACAGGTCGAGAATGACCGCCTGATGATCCGCAAAACGGGTGAGCGCGTCATCGAGCATGTCAGACAGCGCCGCCAGTTCGGCCTGTGACCACTCAATGCTGCCGGGTGTGTGCTCAGTGGTGAACCCGCCCATGGTGAAGATCTGGATATAGCCGATCGGTTGGCCGCTTTCGGGCGTGATCTCGCCCACGATCACCCGGTCCGCGATCAGCTCGGCGCCGGGGTCCAACATCTCGTTGAACAGTTGATCCACAAGGCCATTGAGCCAGGCGCCTTCGCCCATGCCGTCACGGATCATGGGAAGGGTGGTCCCCAGGCCTGATTGCGCACGCCGAGGCTCGCCATTCACCAGCCCGACCATCTTGGTGTGAGAATCGCCCAGCGGTGCGAGAAGCCCGTCCAGAACTTCCCACAAGGCTGCTTCACCCATGCCGTCACGCACTTGTGGGCGAGCATGGGCGACCAGCGCATCCCAATCCACGCCGCGCGCGTCAAAGAAGCTGTAATGCTGGGCCATGACGCTGGTGAATACGTCAAAAATCGCTGTTTCCGATGTCAGGTCGTCGCTGCCGCAGCGAGGGGGCAAGGCGTCAAGCCGTTCGAAATGGGCCGAGGCGTCGCCCGGCAGATAGTTCAGGCTGAGCGACTGGCCGTCGTGCGAGGCGCGGAACAGGCGGTACTCCAGCTGCCCCATCAGAGGCGTGCTGTCATCGGGCGCCGGATTGGCGTAGCAGCCTTGCGGCGTGTCCTGCCAGCGGGTGATCCCGGTGTCGTTGATATCGAGGATCCAGCCTTTCTCGCGGCTGTACCAGACACCTTCAGCCTGCGGGGCCAACGTCCCGTCCTCGTTGAATATGGGTTCGGAGGATGCCGCGCCGTTGAAGAGCGCGAAGAGGAAGGCGAGAAGGAGGACCATGTGAAACCCCAAAAGTGACCACGGTCATCTTTTGAGTCCAGGCGAGCTTAAAGTCAAGCGCTCAGGCGTTGGCGAGCTTCAGGATCGTCCGGATTCGATCCTCCAGCGTGTCCTTCAGGTCAAAGCTCTCACCCGTGTTCAGCCATTGGCGGATCACGCCGGTGACCGTGGAGACATAGAGCGCCGACAGGGCGTCAGCCTCAACGTCCGCCCGGACTTCACCGTGCTCCTGCGCGGCGCGAATACGGGCCGTGATCCGGGTATGGACGCGGTCATCGGTTTCGCGTTCGGTGCGCTGGATATCGTCTGACTGGGGCGCATAGGCGTGCTTGGCGCGCCAGAGCACGGGATCGAGACCGGCAAGGGTGACGGCGTTGTGCGCCACCAGCAGCAAGGCGTCGAGCAGCGTCTGGTCAGGGGTGGCGCTCGATCTCAGATCAGCGCTCTGCATCGCCTGATCATACCAGTCCGCCAGAATGTGCGACTTGGTGGGGAAGTGGTTGAAGAAGGTGCCCTTGGCCACGCCCGCCGCCTTGCAGATATCGGCGATGGAGGCGTCTTCATAGCCAGACGCGCGAAACTGCTCGAGGGCGGCCTCATAAAGCGCCTCGCGCACCCGGGCTTTTTTGGCGTCTCGTAATCCGGTCATGCTCAGACTCTGCCAGAAAACATGACTGCGGTCACTCAATCGGGGATTTGGTTTTTCAGTCGGGGGTGGATACAAGCAGCGCCCTGAAGGCGAGGACGGGAATGCGCGCAGACAAATACCTTGTGAAGCACGGCCATTTTGACACCCGCGCGAAGGCCCAGGCTGCAATCGCGGCGGGCAAGGTGGTGGTCAATGGCGTCGCCCTGACAAAACCCTCCCAGACCATAGCCGACGGAGCCGAAGTCATTGCCGAGGCGGCTCACCCCTATGTCAGTCGCGCAGCATTGAAGCTGGTGGAGGGGCTTGATGTGTTTGGCGTCGATCCGGCGGGCAAAGTCTGTCTTGATGTCGGCGCCAGCACGGGCGGGTTCACCGAAGTCCTTCTGGAACGGGGCGCAGCCAGGGTCATTGCAGTCGATGTGGGCCGGGATCAGCTGGCGCCGGCGCTCAGGGCGGACCCGCGCGTGCTCAGCCTGGAAGCCACCGATGCGCGCACGCTGACGCTGGATCAGATCGGCGGCGCCGCGCCGGATCTTGTGGTCTGCGACGCCAGCTTCATCAGCCTTGAGAAAGTGCTCACCCGTCCACTGGAGCTGTTGGCGGAGGCGGGCGAAATGATCGCGCTCTTCAAACCCCAGTTCGAGGTCGGGCCGAAATTTGTCGGCAAGGGCGGGGTCGTGAAGGATGAAGTGGCGGTGGAGCGCGCAAAGGAAAACGCCCGCGCTTTCTTTGCGCGGGCGTTGATCCCGGTCCAAAGGGAGACCTGCAGTCCGATCCGGGGAGGGGACGGGAACCGCGAATATCTGTTTTACGGCCGCAAGGCCTGAACGGATCAGTAGGTTCCGGCGGGGCGCCAGACGCCATCCGTACCCTGACACATCCAGGTCACCGACCCATTGCCCGATTGCATGTTCCGGCAAGCGTTTGCGCGGGGCGCGCTGGCGCTGGCGGTATAGGTGCGGCTGTCATAGCCCGGTTGGGTTTGCGGCTGGTAGGGCTGGTTCTGATAGGGCTGGGCCGGCTCGTCATAGCCATAGCTTTCCCCGCCCAGAAGCTCGCCGGAGTTGGAAGACGGATAGGAATAGCCTTGCTGGCCATATCCGTCGTCATAGCCATAGCCATTGTCGTAACCGCTGTTGGAATACCCGCTATTGCCGTAGCCATTGTCATAGCCATAGCCGGTATTGCGCAGATGCTCGCAGCCATTGGAGCGGCCCGCGACGGCGGCGCCGGCGAGGGCGCCAATGCCGGCGCCGGCCAGAACCGCGCCATCATTGCCGTCTTCCTCATAGCGACCCCGGCCCCGGCGATCATAGCGGTCGCCCCGGCGTGAGCCCCGTCCGTAATGGTCGCGGTGACGGTTGCGGTCATTGTAGTGACGCTCGCGGTCCCGGTCCTGGCGGTCGTCATGGATCTCCGCGCCGACCACGGCGCCCAGAACCCCGCCCAGAACCGCGCCGGCGACCTGGCGGTTGCGCTGGGCGGCGACGCATTGCTCATAGCTTTGCGTGGTCTGGGGCTGTTGAGCGGAATAGGAGCGATAGGTCTGCGCCTGCGCGCCGGCGGCGGCGAGCGGCAGCAGCAGGGCGGCGCCCGTCAGGGCGGAAATGGCGAAACGCGAACGGATCATGTTGGACCCTCCAGTTCTGGCGCGATCTGGCGCCGGTGTCTGACGTTACGCAAACCTTAAGCCAGTCGCCATGAGCCCAGGATGAACGGTTTGGGGCGATTGCGTGATGGTGTGATGCGGGGAGACAAAAACGGGCCCGCCATAAAGACATGGCGGGCCCGTTCCTGTCCCCGGCGTCTGTCCCCACAGGCGCCGGAAGGTTCCGACCCGGATAGAGCGTCCGTTCGGAACAGCGGCCGGGCGCGAGAGAGTGCGTCAAGCCACGAAAGTTATAGCCAGATTACTGGCGGTGCGCCACTTCCCAGCGACCATAGGCGTCCTGGCACATGCGCACGCGGTCATAGGTGACCCGGCCATTGGGCAGGAAAATCTCGGCGTCGCCCCAGCGGCACTGGCGCGGCCCCCAGCGGTGCCAGTCCCCGGCGCGCACAACGCCGCGCACGCCTGAATAGGGGTTGGCCCAGTAATAGGGTTGATCGCTGACAAAGGCGGATTGAAGGCCATAACGGTACTGGCCGCGGTCACAATCGTTAAGCGCTGCGCCCAGGCCCGCGCCGACAAGACCGCCCGCCAGCAGCGCGCCGCCATCCCCGTCACCGGCGACCCCGCCCAGAAGGGCGCCGATCAGCGCGCCCGCGATCACCGCATCGCCATCGGCGCGGCAGAACTGGTCGGTGTAATAGAACTGGTGGCTGTTATAGCGGCGATAGCTGTCATGATAGCGCCAGCTGCGACCGTAATCGGGGCGGCGGTCCACATGATAATGGATCACCCGGCGCGGCGGCGGGGAGTAGCGGCGGTTATGACCGCGGCGATCCTCATGCCCCCAGCGACGCTGGTCGCGGCGGTCGAAATGATCCCGGCGGTCCCGACGATTGTCCCAATGCGGGTTTCGGCCGTGATCGGGCCGGGACTCGCGATGATGGTCGCGCCGGTCGTCATGCCCGCGTCCGTCGCGGCGCTGGTCATGCTCGCGTCCCCGCTCCCGGTCCTGATGGGGCGGGCGCTGATCGGGCTGACGATGGCGGCGTTGATCGCCGCCATCGTCGCGCCGGTCCCGGCGCCCCTCGCGCCGGTCTTCGCGTCGGTCCCCACGGGCTTCGCGTCGTTCACCCCGACGGTCGCCCCGCGCATCGCGACGATCTTCCCGCCGGTCACCGCGCGATTCACGTCGCTGCTCGCGACGATCGGCCCGGCGTTCCTGGCGCTCTTGCTGGACGGTTTCGATGACGGCGTCCGCGGCATAGGCGGACGGCGCGAACACAAGGCCCGGCGTCACGAGAGCGGACGAGAGCAGGCATGTGGCGACGAGGGTTTTCAGGCGCATGAGGATGGCCCTTTCCTGTGCTGTGGCGGGGCGTGCCCGTAACGTAAACAAACCCTAAAGCCCCGAAGCTGAGCCGGACATGAACACGTTTGTCAGAAAACGGCTCCGGGCGCGGCTTGCTCTGGGCGCTTGACCGCATCGCCTGCGCCCGGCATCAGCATGCTCATGAACAGACGTCGCAAAGCCGCCCCCAAACCCGTCCATGTGGAAACCCTGATCGCCGAGAGCCTCGGCGCGCGGGGGGACGCCGTCATGGCGGGCCCTGTCTTCACCCCCGGATTGCTGCCGGGCGAAGGCGCGAAGGTGGAAGTGCAGGGCCAGCGCGGGCGCGTGCTTGAACGGGTCAGCAACAGCCCCGATCGGGTCGAGCCCTTCTGCCCGGTGGCCGAACGCTGTGGCGGTTGCTCGCTGCAGCATTTTGAAGAAAGCGCCTACAAGCTGTGGAAGCGCCACCTCGTAGTGGATGCGCTCGAGAAAGCGGGCGTCCATGCCGAGGTGCGCATGCTGGTGGACGCCCATGGCGAGGGCCGTCGCCGCATGACGCTGCACGCCCAACGCTTCGGCGCCAAGCTGGTGGTCGGCTTTGCCGAACGCGCTGGCGACAAGATTGTCGACATCACCGATTGCCCGGTTTCAACGCCGGGCCTGCGCGCCTCCGTGCCGGGCCTGCGCAAGCTGGCTGAAGTCGCGACGCCCAAGAAGGGCCGGATCGACATTCATGTGCTCGATTGCGAACCGGGGCTCGATGTCTCCGTTCAAGGCGTCAAGGAGATCAGCCTGGCTCTGCGTGAAGCCGGGGCGGAGCTGGCGGGCAAGTATAACTGGACCCGCGTCACCATTGGCGGCGACCCGCTGATCGAGTTCGAGGCCCCGGTCGTCAAATTTGGCGATACGAAAGTCACCCCTGCGCCCGGCGGCTTCCTGCAAGCCACCGCCGAGGGCGAAGCGGTGCTGGCGAGCTTTGTGGATGAAGCGGTGAAAAGCCTTGAGGGCAAGGGCCCGTTCAAGGCCGCGGACCTGTTTGCGGGCGCGGGCGCCTTCGCGCTGCGTCTGGCGCGGACCATGCCGGTGCTGGCCGTGGAAGGGGAAAGCGGGCTGCTGCACGCTTTGCAACGCGCCGCCCAACGCACGCCGGGGCTGAAACCCGTGGATGCTCGGGTGCGCGATCTGGCGCTTGAACCGATCACCCCCAAGGAGCTTGAAGGCACGTCGCTGGTCGTCATCGACCCGCCGCGGGCGGGCGCGAAAGCCCAGGCTGAACGCCTGTCTGACAGCATGGTGCCGGTGATCGTCTCGATCTCGTGTAACCCGGCCACCTTCGCCCGCGATGCCGCCATCCTGATCGAGGGCGGCTACAAGATGGGGCCCGTCACTCCGGTCGATCAGTTCAAATGGACCGGCCATGTGGAGTCGGTGGCGGTGTTCCGGAGACGGTAGGGATGAGGCGCGTCGCCCTCTTTTCCCTGCTGCTGTTCCTGCCCGCGTGCGGCGAGAGGGTCAGTTCCTGTACTGACAGCAATCAGGCGTTGAGTGCGAGCATATCTCTGGAACGTGGAGGCGGTGCTGCGGGCTATTCAGAGCTCTTTCTCGAGCTGACGCGATATGGCCATGGCAGCGCGACCCTGCATTTGCCAATTGAAACCTGTCTGTCCGGCGGCGTGCTCATCAATGAAATGGCCGAGACCATCAGTTTTGAGTGCGTGATCGCTGACAGGGTTCTGCCCTCTGACTTGCAGAAGCTCGATTTGGCGCTTTCTGACGGCTATATGAACTCGAACCCGGGAGCCGGGATCAGATTTGACTGGGACATGCACGACCATATCTCGTGTCGCCTGTCTCAAGGGACGTAAGCGCATCACGCTTCCCGTCATCCCGGGCCAGCTACGGCGTCCGGGGTGACGATGGGGGCTCTCAGTTCTCTCAAACTGTCATTCACCGGTTCATCCGGTGAATCCATGCCGTGACCTGTGATCGCGCCAACCGGAATGGATCCCCCGCATGAAGCGGGGGATGACAGGCAATAGAAACTTCCTCTTCCCCGGCGAAGGCCGGGGCCCAGAGCCGGACCCGCAGCATTTGATGATCTCTGGATCCCGGCCTTCGCCGGGAAAGAGGGCGTGTTGTAAGTCTTACCGATACGCCGCTGCGCGGAGCTTGTGATCGGCGAGCACCAGGGCGGCCATGGCTTCGGCGACGGGGACGCCGCGAATGCCGACACAAGGGTCGTGGCGGCCCTTGGTGACCACTTCGGTTTCCTGCAGGTCTTTCGTCAGGGTCTGGCGCGGAATGCGGATCGAGGAGGTGGGTTTGATCGCGACGCGGATCACCAGTTCCTGACCCGTGGAGATGCCGCCCAGAACCCCGCCATTATTGTTGGACAGGAAGTGCGGCTGACCATCGGGCCCGAGGCGCATCTGGTCGGCGGCGTCTTCGCCGCGCAGGGCGGCGGCCTCGAGCCCCGCACCGATCTCGACGGCCTTGGCGGCGTTGATCGACATCATGGCGCTCGCCATGTCCGCATCGAGCTTGCCATAGACCGGCGCGCCCCAGCCTGCGGGCACGTTCGAGCAGACCACTTCAATCAGGGCGCCGACCGAGCTGCCATCCTTGCGGATCTGGTCCATATCGGTTTCCCAGAGCTTGGCGGTCTCGGCATCGGGGCAAAAGAAATCGTTCTCGCGGACCTGATCCCAGTCCCAGCGGGCGCGGTCGATCTTGCGGTCGCCAATCTGGACGAGGGCGGCGCGGATCGTGATCTCATCACCCAGCACCTTTCGGGCGACGGCGCCCGCGGCGACACGGGCGGCGGTTTCACGCGCCGACGAGCGCCCGCCGCCGCGATAATCGCGCACGCCATATTTGACGTCATAGGCGTAATCGGCGTGGCCGGGACGCCATTTGTCGCGAATGTCGGAATAGTCTTTCGAGCGCTGGTCGGTATTCTCGATCATCAGCGAAATGGGTGCGCCTGTCGTGACCTGACCGTCCGTGCGCTCATCCTCGAACACGCCAGAGAGGATCTTCACCTCATCGGCTTCGCGGCGCTGGGTGACATGGCGCGAGGTGCCGGGCTTGCGCAGGTCCAGCCAGGGCTGAATATCGGCTTCGGTCAGCTTGATCCCGGCGGGGCAACCGTCAATGACGCAGCCGAGCGCGGGCCCGTGGCTTTCGCCCCAGGTGGTGAAGCGGAACAGATGACCGAAGCTATTGTGGGACATTGAACAGACGCCAGGCAGAATTCGTTACAGGCGCAGCACTCTAGAGAGGCTTTGCGCAGGCGTCACGCCGCGTTGCTGCCGCCGCGAACCCATTTGGCGAAGCGGGCGGCGGGCGAGGCTTTCACAAAGCGCTCGCAGAAAGCCTTGAGAAGGTTGGTGTGCGCCTCGGCGTCTTCCTCAACCTTGGTGTCCTCGAACTTCTGTTTCATGGCGGCCAGGCGCTTGAGCTCGGCTTCGCCCTGCTGGTTGAGGTCGGCGTCCACCATCACGTCCTGCACCTTGATGTGCACGCGCCAGAGCGGGTCCCCGATGGGCACCACGACGGTGCCGTTCTTCACCGCCACCGGCACGCGGATCATGGCCTCGCGGTCCTGAATCTTGATGGTGCGGATGCCGCCCTTGCGCGCTTCTTCAGGCGTGATGGTGATGTCGTGCCGGCGCGGTGCGAAGCGGCGCAGCACTTCATACGCCTTCAGCATGCGCTGGAGCTTGGCCACCGTCTTGGCGTCGCTGGAGGCGGCGGTGTCAGGGTGAACATCCTTGATCACGGTGCGAAAGCGGTCACGGACGACGGAGAAATCCTCGTCGCCTTCAAGGCCGAACACCTTGTACGCTTTGACTATCGCTTCGTGCGGCTCACTCATGGTGCACATATTAAACGGCTTTTATTGTCGAATCGTTGACCTTCCCGAGGATGCGACTAACTCAGAGCCATCATTTCTTGGGGGCCACAGGAGCCGTCCTATGAGCGACAAGCCCGTTATCCCGCCCAGTCCCAGCCAGAGCGACTATGAACAGTCCGAGACGAACCCGCCCGAAGACATCTTTGCGCGCGAGGACCCGTTCGCCCTTTTTGAGCACTGGCTTGAGGATGCGAAGGCCAAAGAGCCCAATGACCCCAATGCGGTTGCGGTGGCCACGGCGGACGCGGACGGCCTGCCGGATGTGCGCATGGTGCTTCTGAAGGGCTTTGATGCGCGCGGCTTCGTTTTCTACACCAATACCGACAGCAACAAGGGCCAGCAGCTGGCGGCCAATCCCAATGCGGCCATGTGTTTTCACTGGAAGAGCCTGCGCCGCCAGATCCGCATTCGCGGCCCGATCAGCCAGGTCAGCAGCGAAGAGGCGGACGCCTATTTCAAGTCTCGCGCCCGTGACAGCCGGATCGGGGCCTGGGCGTCCAAGCAATCGCATGAGCTGGAAAGCCGGTTCGCGCTGGAAAAGCGCGTCGCCCAATACGCCGCGAAGTTCAATATCGGCGATATTCCGCGGCCGGAGAACTGGACCGGCTACCGTCTGGACCCGCACCGGATCGAATTCTGGCGCGATCGCGCCTTCCGTCTGCACGACCGGATGGTGTTCGAACGGACACATTCGCGTGAAACATGGTCGGTCAGCCGGCTCTATCCTTAAAACGGCTGGGGTTTGGGCCTAGAGTATCCAAATACCCATCCAGTGGCAGTCGGGGCTTTGTCATGATTTCGGTTTTTCGCGCCATTCGGCATCTCGTGGTTGGCGTCACGGCGGCGCTCGCCATTATCACGCCGCTCTGGTTCGCCGCTGGCGCGCTGGGCACACGGTTCGAGCTGTGGAGCTATCGCTTCGGTCTGGGCGTCATGACGTTTGAATGGGGGCCGCGCTTCCTGTTTGCGGCGCTCGGCGCGGGCGTTGTCAGCCTGGTGCTGCTGATCGTCTACCGCTTCGTGTTCGGCAAGGCGAATGCGCCGGGCGCAGGCGGTTGGGTCGCCGCCATACTGGCGATTGTCGTGGGTGCTGGCGGGCTGGGATACGCGGCGTCAGTGCGCGAATACGCCTCGACCATCCCGCCCATTCACGACATCACCACCGACACCCAGAACCCGCCGCAATTTTCCGCCGCCCTGATCGACCGGCGTGGCGCGGACGCCAATCCGGTTGTGTATGAAGGCAAGATCGATCCGCGTTCCGAGCGTCCGCTGCCCGAAGTGCAGGCCGAGGCCTATCCGCAGATCCAGCCGATGATCTTCGCAGTCGAGCCCGAGCTGGTCTATGAGGCGGCTCTGAATGCGGCGCGGGATATGGGCTGGAAGATCGGCACGGACTCGCCCGAAGCGGGCATGTTTGAAGCCACCGACACCTCGTTCTGGTTCGGCTTCAAGGATGATGTTGTGGTGCGTGTGACCGCGCTTGAAGAGGGCGGAAGCCGGGTCGACGCCCGGTCCGTCAGCCGAGTGGGCGTCTCTGATCTCGGTGCGAACGCCGCCCGTCTGGACGCGTTCGAGGCGCGCTTGCGCAGCTCGCTGGGCGAGGGCGCCTAGGCGCCCGCCCTTCCGTCAGGCGAGGGTGTAAGGGGTGTCGAGCCCCGGCGCGCCCTCGCAGACCGCCTTGCCCTGTTCCACCAGATGGATCATGTGCGCGAGCACAGAATGGGCGGCGGCCGGGTGCAGGCGCTTGTCCACATCAGCATACATCACCGCCACCATGGCCTTGATGGTGGTCTGACCGTCCTTGAGCTGGTTGAGCACTTGCGCCTCGCGGGCTTCGCGGTGGGCGATATAGGCGTCCAGAAACGGCTGCGGATCGGTGATCTGCGGGCCATGGGTGGGGTAGATCGTCCCGAACGTCATGGCCCGGATGCGCTTGAGCTGGGCCATGTAATCACTCATGGAGCCATCGGGCGGGCTGACCACCGAGGTGGACCAGCCCATGACATGATCGCCCGAGAACAGGGCGTTCTCTTCCTTCAGTGCGTAGCACAGATGGTTGGAGGTGTGCCCCGGCGTATGGAGCGCGGTCAGCGTCCAGTCCGGACCCTCGAACACATCGCCATCCTCGATCTGGATGTCCGGACGGAAACCCAGATCATCGCCCGCTTCCATGCGCACTTCTCCGCCTTCGGGTTCGGTCACCCTGGGCATACGGCCATAGACCTTGCAGCCATGCTTGTTCGCCAGGGTGTGGGCGAGGGGGGAGTGGTCGAGATGATGGTGGGTGACGAAGACATGGCTGACCCGTTCGCCCGCCAGCGCTTTGTCGAGCGCGGCTTCGTGTTCAGCCATGGCGGGGCCGGGATCAAGCACGGCGACCTCGCCGGTTCCGATGATGAACACGCCCGTGCCGGTATAGGTGAAATTGCCCGGATTGGGCGCGATCACCCGGCGGATGCGCGGGCTCATCTGGTCACAGCGTCCGTATTCAAAGTCGAACTCGCGGACGAAGGGGATGGCGCTCATATCAGGTCTCCAAAGCGGTCAGCCGGGCGTCCACATAGGCGCGCAGGCTTTGCGCCAGCGTATGCGTGGCGCTGAGTTTGTCGGTCATGGGCAGCGCGATCGGCGGGCCCATATCGGTCTTGTTCACATCGACGATCCACAGATCGCCGGACTGGCGGTCGCGCAACACATCAATGCCGCCCCAGTCCAGTTTCATGGCGGCGCAGAAGCGGCGGATCAGGTCGCGCTCCCCGGCCGAGAACACCGCGTCGGGGTGCAGCAGCCGCACTTCGGTATTGTGGTTGGCGAAGCGCTCGCCCACAGGGCGGCGCTTGAGAAAGACGACCGGTACATCGCCGCCCACGGTGGGGCAGCGCAGATCCTCCACGCAGCCATCTTCAGCCACATTGTCGATCAGGCGTTGATAGGCGAGGCCGGGTTCGGCGGCGGTCGGACCTGTCACGATCTGGCCGTCATGGGCGCCGTTAAGCTCTGACTTGGCGACCATCGGGCCGCTCCAGACGCCGGGGTCCACCGCCAGCGCCCGGCCGCTCACCTGTTCAAACACGGCGGCTACGCGGGATTTGGAGACGTCCACGCACTGCGTGTTCATCTGGGGCAGGGGGCTCGATTGCGCCGCCTCCACACACGTCAGGTCCTCGAAGCTGAACACGAGGTCCGCGTCCTCTGGCCTGCTGGCCAGTCTGAGGCCCGCCATCTGCGCCACCGGCCAGATCAGATACCAGGGCCGGGGGCGGTCGGGGGTGAACCAGACGCGCGGCCCGTCGGCCGGGATGCGCTGGCGCTCAAACTCGATGCGCAGGTGATAGGTCAGCCAGGACAGGACTTCAGAGACGATGCCGCCATCAATCGGAATGCGGGCGCCGGTTTTTCTGACCTGCACCACATGTCCGTTCAGCTCAAAATCGCGCCACCACGCGGTCGTCGCCATACCTGCGCCCCTCTTGATTCCGGTTACACGATACCGCGGCCCCTGAATGGCGCAATTCACGCCTCATCACACCGGCGCGCTTTTTGCGTCACGCTTTCGTGTGCGTCACCGAGCTGGAAACCGAGGACCTCGCCATGACACGCCTGACCGCCGCCAGTATCTTTCTGAGCCGCCGCATGCGCCTTCTGGTGATGGCGGCGATCGTGATCGGGTGTCTCAAAATGGGACTCGACACCCAGGCGCACGGTCCGGTTCAGTCAGGCCCTGTTCACGCCAGTGCTGACATTATGCGTGATTCAAACGCTGAACGCACTCAAGGTCCGGACAAAGACTGATCGGGAACAGTGAATGCACTGAGTGCGAAGCTATTGAAAAATAATTCCAAATGTTGCTGACTGCGGGTCGTCCTTGATCCGATAGTTTGTAACCCCCACAAAGCGGTCTTCATCCAGATGTCAAAAAGCGCCCCATGATCGGTTACATCGTCCGCCGTATTCTCGTTGCGATCCCAACCTTGTTGGTGATCATCACGCTGGCGTTCTTCATGATGCGCTTTGCGCCGGGTGGTCCGTTCGACCTCGAACGTCCCATGCCGGAGCAGACCCGTCAGAACCTGCTGGCGAGCTACGGCATGGATCAGCCGGTCGCCAAGCAATATGTCGATTATCTGGTCGATCTGGCGAAGTTCGATCTCGGCCCGTCCCTGAAATTCCGCGACAAGACCGTCGCCCAGATCATTTCTGAAGGCTTCCCGGTTTCGGCCACTGTCGGCCTGTTGTCGATGGCGCTGGCGGTGTTTGTGGGCACGGCGCTCGGATCGATAGCCGCGCTCAGGCAAAATACATCGCTGGATTACGGGGTGGTCGGCTTCGCCACAGTGGGCATCGTGATCCCGCCCTTTGTGGTGGGCCCCATTCTGGCGCTGGTCATCGGCATCTATCTGGGCTGGCTGCCATCGGGCGGGCTGGATCCGCGACACGGCATGACCGTCGAGCGCCTGATCCTGCCGGTCATCACGCTGGCCCTGCCGCAGATCGCCATCATCTCGCGCCTGATGCGCGCGAGCATGATCGAGGTGATCCGCTCCAACTTCATCCGGACGGCGCGCGCCAAGGGTCTGAGCCCGTTCGCGGTGATCACCCGTCACGCCCTGCGCGCCGCGATCCTGCCGCTGGTGAGCTATCTGGGCCCGGCGACCGCCGCGCTTCTGACCGGCTCCATCGTGATCGAGCAGGTCTTCTCCCTGCCGGGCGTCGGGCGACAGTTTGTCTTCGCCGCGCTCCAGCGTGACTACACCGTGGTGATGGGCGTGGTGATCCTGTACGCCAGCCTGATCATCCTTCTCAATCTGATTGCGGACCTCTTGTATGCGGTGCTCAATCCCAAAGTGAAGTTCGACTGATGGTTCTGACCTCCACGCCGCAAGAAAAAGCCGAGCTGATGGAACAGAGCGCCGTCAAGGGCCGCTCGCTCTGGGACGATGCGCGCGCGCGCCTGCTGCGCAACAAGGCGGCGGTCGCCAGCCTGATCCTTCTGGGCGTCATGGTTCTTCTGGCGCTGGTCGGCCCGCTGCTCTGGGTTCACGACAGCACCTTCATCTATCGTGACAAGGTGCAGATCGCGCCGACCTTCACCGACCTTCATATCTTTGGCACGGACGCGCAGGGGCGGGATTTGTTCGCCCGCGTGCTGGTCGGCCTGCGCATGTCCTTGATGGTGGGCGTGGTGGCGACCTTCGTCTCTCTGATCATCGGGGTGACCTGGGGCGCGATCGCCGGCTTTGTGGGCGGCAAGCTCGACCAGCTGATGATGCGCGTCGTGGATATCCTGTACTCGCTGCCCTTCATCTTCTTCGTCATCATCCTGATGGTGGTGTTCGGGCGGAACATCATCCTGATCTTCGTCGCCATCGGCGCGGTTGAATGGCTGACCATGGCGCGAATCGTGCGCGGCCAGACCATTGCGCTCAAAAGCATGGAATTCGTCGAGGCGGCTCATGCCGCCGGCGTCTCCCAGGGCGCCATCATCCGCCGCCATATCGTGCCCAACGTGCTGGGCCCTGTGGTGGTCTATGTGACGCTGACCATTCCGGTGGTGATCCTGGCGGAAAGCTTCCTGAGCTTCCTCGGGCTCGGCGTTCAGGAACCGCTGACCTCGCTCGGCAATCTGATCTCGAACGGCGCCCGCGATATGGAAATCGCACCCTGGACGCTGATCTTCCCGGCGCTGACCATGATGCTGACGCTGTTCTGCTTCAACTTCATCGGCGACGGCCTGCGCGACGCCATCGATCCCAAGGATCGCTAGGCCGAGGCCTCAGGTACGGACACAAAAAAAGCGGCGCTGAACCAGCGCCGCTTTTTCCTTGTCTGAAGGCGCGCGCCTAGTGAATGCGCTCGGCGCGGAAGCGACGGCGTGTGTTGTTGCTCAGCGTCATGAAGTGAGCGCCCATCAGGCCGGTCTCGATCTCGGCGGTCAGTCCGTTGCGCACATCGCGATTGGAGATCGTCGGAATGCGGGTCGAATCGGTCTGGGCCCAGACCTGGCCATTGGCGAGGGTGATGCGCAGCTTGCCGCGCACGGTCTCCACCTCCTCGACCGGAAGTCCGGTCAGGCTGTCCAGAGAGCCTTCCTCGTTATAGGTGGCCACAGAGCCGTCTTCGAACGTCTCGGTTTCCGCTTCTGCGACCTGTTCGGCGTCCGCCGTGTCAGAGGATGAACGGCGCAGGAAGCCACCCAGCCGTCCGACGCTGGGCAGGTTGAGACCAAAGCTCTCGCGTTCCACCTGACGCAGCGCCTGGCGTTCGACCACAACGATGCGGCCGGTTTGCGTCGCCTCGGCCAGTGTGGCGAGATGCTCGTCCTGGCAGGCGAGGCGGGCGGCGTCATCGGTCAGCGCCTGACATGCGAGTAGCCGGTTCAGGGTTTCAGACTCCGTTTCAGCGCCTTGCGCCAGAGCCGGAAAACTCACGCTGATCAGGGCGCAAGCGGTCGCCAGAGATCTCAGTTGCATATGATACGTCCGATTTTCACTTGAATTCTCACCCATTTCCCTAGGAAATTAAGAAGGCGTCAACCATAGCGCTTACATCACCCGGTGAATTGACTGGGCATGGCGGCTAGGTTCAGCATCCTCTGAATGCGATGATGCTATGGAACGCGGTCAATTGCACGCAGAAGCGAAAACAGATCACTGGGGAGCCTGATCATAATGACCATCACTCGTAAGCTGAGCCTACTTCTTGCGGCTGGCGCATCCGCGCTCGCCCTCACCGCATGCGGGGGAGGCGGCGATTCTGCTGACAGTGATCTGGTCGTGCTGCATCGCGGCAACGGCGCAGAGCCGCTGACGCTCGATCCGCACAAGGCGTCGGGCACCTGGGAAAACAACATTATCGGCGACATGCTGATCGGCCTGTTCACCGAGAACGCCGATGCAGAGCCAGTTCCGGGCATGGCGGCTGACTGGGATGTCACCGAGGACGGCCTGAGCTGGTCCTTCACCCTGCGCGATGCGGTGTGGAGCGATGGCGAGCCGGTGACGGCGGGCGATTTCGAATACGCCTTCCGCCGCATCCTCGATCCGGCGACGCTGGCCAACTACGCCTCGCTGCTCTACCCGATCAAGAATGCGCGCGCGGTGAACGCGGGCGAGCTGGCTCCGGAAGAGCTGGGCGTGACCGCCATTGACGATCACACCCTGCGCATCGATCTGGAATTCCCTGCGCCGTACCTGCCGGGCCTTCTGACCCACTACACCACCTTCCCCGTGCCCCAGCACGTGGTGGAGCAATATGGCGATGCGTGGGTTCAGCCGCAGAACATCGTCACCAATGGCCCCTACAAGCTGGTGAACTGGCGCGCCAACGACTTCGTGCTTGTCGAGCGCAACCCGCTGTTCTGGGACAATGAGAATGTCTGCGTGGACGAGGTGTTCTACTACCCGACCGTGGACAACCCCGCCGCCGAGCGCCGCGTGCGCAATGGCGAGCTGGACCTGAACGTGGATTTCGCTGGCCAGAACCTCGACTTCCTGCGCCGTGAGATCCCCGACTATGTGCGGGTGCACCCCTATCTCGGCATCGTCTACTTCGCCTTCAACACCACTGAAGCGCCGTTTGACGATCCGCGCGTGCGCAACGCCCTGTCCATGGCGGTCGATCGTGACTTTATCGCCAATGACATCCTGCGCGCCGGCCAGATCCCGGCCTATTCCTTCGTGCCGCCGGGCGTGAACGCCTATCCGGGCGATGCGCATGTGAGCTGGGAAGAGATTCCGGTTGAAGAGCGCCGCGAGATGGCGCGCGAGCTGCTGATCGAAGCCGGCTACGGTCCTGAAAACCCGCTGGTGTTCGAATACTCCCACCGCACCACGGGCGACAATCCGCGGGTGGCGCCGGTGGTCCAGCAGGACTGGGCGCTGATTGCAGACTGGGTGCGTCCGGAGATCGTGGGCATCGAGACCCAGATCCACTACGCCAACCTGCGCGCCGGTGACTTCTCGCTGGGCGATGGCGGCTGGATCGGCGATTACAACGACGCTTACAACTTCCTGTTCCTGGGCGAGACGGATTCGGTTCCGATGAACTATTCGCGCTGGTCCAACCCCGAGTATGACGCTCTGGTGGAGCAGGCGAACCGCACGCTGGACGCCGAACAACGCGGCGACTTGCTGTCTGACGCCGAGCAGATCCTGCTCGACGACAGCCCGTACATGCCGCTCGTCTATTACGTGAACAAGGCGCTGGTGAACCCGAATGTGACCGGTTGGGAAGACAACCTGACCCACATTCACCGCACCCGTTACCTGTGCAAGGCTGACGCAGGTTAATCGCGACAGGGCTGGGGCGACGTGTGAGCGATAATTTCGATCCTTCGGCGCAAGTCGTCGCTGACCATGCCATCGCCATGGGCGTGGCGGCGGGCCGGGGATCGTCTCGCCGCCGCCCCTCCCGTCCCGCAGTGCTGCGTGCGGATACGCCTGAAGGCGTCTGCGCGAACTGCGAGACCAAGCTTGAAGGCCCGGTCTGCCATATGTGCGGCCAGGTCGATGATGAATACCACCGGCCGGTCCGCGGCCTGTTTTCTGAAATTGTTGAAGGGCTGTTCGCCCTGGATGGCCGGGTGGCGCGCACCATTCCGGCCCTCTTGCTGTTTCCGGGGCGCGTTACGCGCGCCTTCCTGAAAGGCAAGCGGATGCGGTACATGCCGCCCTTCCGCCTCTACATCATCGCCTCGCTGATTTTCTTCCTGCTCGTGCCGATGACCACCGGGCTCGACCAGGCGACCAGCGATATGCGCGAAGGGTGGAACAACGCCGACACTCAGGCCGAGGCTGCGGTCGAGATTGAGCAGGCGCGGGAGCGGATCGCCGAGCAGGTCTCTGCAGGCGAAATGACTGAAGACGAGGCGACCATTGCGCTGCGCACCTTCGATACGCTCGGTTTTCTGGGCGGTCTCTCGTCCAATGAATCGCAAGAGGCGGGTGACGAGATCACCTATCTGACGCCGTTGGGGCCGAAATATCCCGGCGGCGAGCTGGTGCTGGAGACGCCGGAAAAGGCGCCGCCCGCCGACTACCAGGTGCTGCAGCCTGATCCGGTGGCGCTCAGCGTCGAGGAGAAGGTCGCCCTGGTGGAGGAGGCCTCGCCTGATGCAGGGGATGGGGTGGAGGCTGCGCAGTCTGGCGAAGGGGAGTTCAACCCCTTCGGCGGTCAGGTCGAGGGCGAGCGGATCAGGCGCTTCTTTGCGCCAGAGGATTTTGGCGAAGCGGCGCCCGAGACCATCTGGCCCCTGCAGTTCCGGCGGTATCTGGGCGAGCGCTTCGCCCATGTGGCGGATGATCCGGGCGACTGGCTGGATTCAGCGGCGGACTGGGTGCCGCGGGTCATGTTCGTGATGGTCCCGGTCTATGCGCTCTTGCTGGGGCTGGTCTATATCTGGCGTCGGGGCTTCTATCTTTACGACCATATGATCGTGTCGCTGCACTTTCATGCCGCGCTGTTCCTGGCCATGGCGATCATGAGCCAGGCCAGCATCCTGATCGGCGGCGGCTGGGCGATCTTCGCCATGGTGATCTATTCGAACGTCTATCTCTACAAGCTGCATCGCGTCGTCTACGAGCGCGGACGCTTCCAGTCCGCCGTGCGCACCTTCGTGCTGACCAACATGTATGGTTTCGTGCTGATGCTGGGCTTGTTCGCCGTGTTCCTGCTGGGCGCGGTGCTGGGCTAGCGCGGGTTTTCCGCCGGCGCGCTCAGCGTCTGCCCGCCGGACTGCATCCGGGACTGGGCGCGGATCAGCGCTTGCGCCTCGGGGCTCTGCATCAACTGGTTCAGCGCTGCGGCGCTCTCCACGCTTTCAACCCCTACGCCGAACAGCGCCTGAAGCGCCGCCAGACCGTCCGGACGCGCAGGGTAGCGCTGCAGGCGGACAGGCTGGCTGTCGCTCAGCCCGGCCAGATCGCGGGCGCTGGCCAGGGCGGCGTCAAAACCGCCGATCTCATCCACCAGCCCCAGCTCGAGCGCTTGTCGGCCCGTCCAGACCCGGCCGCGCGCAAGGGTCTGGATGCGCGCCAGCGGCAGATCGCGGCCCTGGGCGACCTTGCGGGTGAAGTCGTCATACACATCCTCGGCCAGCGAACGGAAATCCGCCGCCTGGCTCTCGCTCCAGGGCTGGGCGGAGGATTGGGCGAGGGCATACTCCCCGCCCACATACAGCGGGTCGAGATTGAGGCCCAGACGACCCAGAGCATCCTCAACGACCAGCTTGCCGCCGAACATGCCGATCGAACCGGTCAGGGTAGTGGCGTTGGCGATGATGCGGTCCGCCGGTGCGGCGATGTAATAGCCGCCGGAGGCCGCAGTCGCGCCCATGGAGGCGATGACCGGCTTACCCTGCTGGCGGGCGCGCATCACCGCGTCCCAGATCTGGTCGGAGGCGATGGCCGATCCGCCGGGGGAATCAATGCGCAGGATGATGGCGGCGACCGAGGCGTCGCGGGCGGCGGCGTCCAGCGCGTCCGCCAGCGTGTCTCCGCCCAGAGTGACCGCGCCAAAGCCGGCTTCAGACGGGCCGGTGACAATCTCGCCCTGCGCTTCGATCAGGGCGATCACCGGCGCGTGTGGAGCCGGGGGCGGCGTCATCTGCCGGGCGTAAACAGAGATGTCGATCAGACGGGCGTTGGGCCCCGCGCGATCCAGCGCGCTGTCGCGTGCGGCGGCGACATGGCCCAGCCGGTCAATCAGGCCCAGCTCCAGAGCGGCTTCCGCCGAATAGGGGCCAGCCTCGACAATGGCGCGCAGCGTGTCCGGGGCGACATCGCGTGCGCGGGCGATGTCAGCAAGGGCGCTGTCCTGGATCGAGCCCAGCCAGCTTAGTGTGGCTTCGCGGTGGGCGTCAGTATAGCCCGCTTGGGTCAGGGTGTCGGCGGCGTTCTTGTACTCGTGCAGCTGGACCATTTGCGGCTCAACGCCGATCTGCTCGAACAGGCCGCCCAGAAACAGGGTTTCCACCGACAGGCCGACGGCGGTGAAGCTGGCGCTGTCCTGCATCCAGATCTCGTCGGCCGCGCCAACGGCCAGATAGGGCAGAATCGATCCCCCCTCGAACCCCTGGGCGTGGGCGATCACCGGTTTGCCGGCCTCTGACAGGGCGGCGAACAGGGCGTTGATCTCTTCCGCCTGTGCGGCGGGAAGACTCAGGGTGTTGGCCCGCACGAAGACCGCCGAGATTCGCGAATCCGTCCGGGCGCGCTCGAGCGCCCGGGACAGCTCGACGATGGACAGGGGTTCGGCGAAGGCGAAGGGCGAGGCGGAGGCCTGGTCCAGCCGCGGCGTGCGCAGATCAAGCTCCAGCACCATGGCGCCGGACGGGGCGGGCAGGGCGGCGTCACCGGCGTCCGAGATCGCGGCGCTGATCAGGCCTCCGATCAGGAACAGGAGGAAGACCACGCAGATCAAGGCGCCTGCCAGCACGCCCGCGATGGATCCGAAGAATGTCAGCCAGAATTGTTTCATGCCCCTCGCGCAGGCTTGCCTGCACGCCCCCTCAACCTTTCCGAAATCTTAACGTCGGGGAGGGGCCGGGTCGACTGCGCTTGTAAGGGCAGAGGGCGGAGCGCGGTGAAGTGTGGCGCAGACGCGACTCACAGCTGTTGGCGCAAACAAAAACGCGCCTTCCGAAAGGAGGGCGCGCATGTCCTGTAAACAGGGCGGGAAATAGATGGTCGGAGTAGCAGGATTTGAACCTGCGACCCCTGCCTCCCGAAGACAGTGCTCTACCAGGCTGAGCTATACTCCGAACCGAGGCCGGGCTTATAGACCGAAGCTCCTGAAAAAGGCAATGATCTCTTCGCAGCTGGAATGCAGCTGAATGAAAGTGCAGCAGGGGCGTTGCATCCTGTCTCGGGCCGGGATACATACCGCGTCCCGTGACCAAGCGGTCACACGGTTGGGGCGTGGCCAAGCGGTAAGGCAGCGGTTTTTGGTACCGCCATTCCCAGGTTCGAATCCTGGCGCCCCAGCCAACTTTTCCTGCACACGTATGGTATTATAACGCTGTCATGCAGCGTTTTGCGCGTTGCGTTGGCGCCACGCGCACATGCTTAACGTCTCCAAATCAAGCAATTGCAGTTAATGTCGCAGGCGATTCATTGTCCGCCTCCCGCGTCATGTCCGTGCGTCCGCCTGCGTCAAATTGGCGTTGATTCACATGCTATTTCTGACGATCCCGTAATACGGAGCGCCGTCGTAAAACCATGATGGTCTGACGCTAGAAGCTTAAAACACCCCCGCCACAGGCAGGGCTGATCGTGTTTGAGCGGTTGATCGGCGAACTCAGCCGGTGCTAGCGTTCATCCAAACTATAGAGACGGCGGTCCACGCCGCGTTACCTTGATGAGGGCGACGTCCTGCGACGTCGGTCTCGTTTACTTGTTTATTGGCGCCTGAAGTTCAGGCGTCATCGCGCGGTGCGCCGCGGTATTTGTGTTTTTGGGGGGCCGATGCCGTCGCGGAGACGATCGGCGCACCGATTAAGCGAGGGAAACGGAGCGCGCAGTCATTGTGATCGCGCCGGCTACTGTGAGGCAAAATATGTCCATGACGTTCAAAGGAATCCGCACGACGCTTGCGGCGAGCGCCGCCGCGCTCGTTGTTGCGGGCGCTGCGCATGCGCAGCTCGACCGAGCGCTTGAAGTGGCGCGTCAGTCCACTCAGGACGGTGCTCGGGCTCAAGAGCAGATCAACACGCTGGCGGACGCCGCCGACAACGCGGAACGCGAATACCTGGCGGTTCGTGAGCAGATCGAATCCCAGCGCGTCTTCATCGCGCAGCAAAACGTGTTCCTGCGCTCGCAGGAAAACGAGCTCGCCGGCCTGCAAGGCCAGCTCGAGCGCGTGGGCAACATCGAAGTCGATCTCGCCCCGATGATGCTGGAAATGTTCAACGCACTGGAAGACTTCATCTCGTCTGACCTGCCGTTCCGCATGGAACAGCGCACCGAGCGCCTGGACAGCATCCGCGACGTTCTGGGCGAGGCTGACGTGTCTCCCGCCGAGAAATACCGCCTGCTGCTGAACGCCTTCGAGATTGAATCTGCGTATGGTCGTTCGCTGAACTCCTACACCGAGGAAGTGCTCGTGGACGGCGTTCCGGAAGAAGCCCGCATCCTGCAGATCGGCCGCGTGGCCATGATCCGTCAGGTCGGCGGCGACCTCGCCATCATGACCCACGACAACCAGACCTGGCGTCCGGTGCCGTCCTCCATGGCGAACAATGTTCTGCGCGCCTTCCGGATCGCAGACGAAGTGACCACCCCGGAAGTGTTCGAGGCCCCTCTGCCGGGCCCGACGGCACAGTAGTTGAGACGGGAGATTCTTACGATGAAACGCATTCTTACCTCGATTGCGGCCGTCTCGCTGATCGCCGGTGCGGCGTCGGCTCCGGCCTTCGCACAAGCCGACCGCGAACCGGTCACCTCCATTTCCCAGCTGCTTGAGCGCGTCCGTGCGGACAGCCGTGATGCACAGGCTGAGAACCAGCGTCGCCTGCAGGAGTTCCGCTCCGAGCGCGACCGCCAGTCCGCCCTGCTGAGCCAGGCCCGCAACGAACTGGCTTCCCTGGAAGCCCAGTCCGAGCGTCTGCAAGCCCAGTTCGACGCCAACGACCAGCAGATCGCCGAGCTGGACGCCCAGCTGCGTGAAGCGCAAGGCGCTTTCGGTGAACTGTTCGGCGCCGCCCGTCAGGCTGCTGGCGAATTCGGCTCCACCATCGAAGCCTCCCTCGTGTCCGCCCAGTACCCGGGCCGCGCCGAGCCGCTGCAGGAACTGGCCCAGAGCCGCACCCTGCCGGAGCGCTACGAACTTGATTCCATCTGGCAGACCGTCGTCAACGAGATGGAAGCCCAGGCTCAGGTCACCACGTTCAACACCCGCGTGCTGGGTCTGAACGAAGGTCAGCCGGTGGCCGTGACCCGCGTGGGTCCGTTCATCGCCATGGCCAATGATGGCGGCCCGGTCTTCGTGCAGTGGACCTCCGACGAAAACAACACCGCCGCCGGCTACCGTCTGGCGAACCTCGAGCGTCAGCCTCCGGCTCGTCTGCTGAGCGCGGCGTCCAACCTGATCAATGCTGAGCCGGGCGAAATCGTCTCCGGTCCGGTCGACCCGTCCCGTGGCGCGCTGCTGCGCATCTACCGTGACGTGCCGAGCCTGTCCGAGCGTTTCGAGCAAGGCGGCATCGTCGCAAAGATTATCGCCGTCCTGCTGATCTTCTCGGCTGCTTTCGGTCTGTTCCGTCTGGTGAGCCTGCTGCTGACCACGTCCGCCATCAACGCCCAGAAGCGTCGTTCGACCGCGTCGAACTCCAACCCGCTGGGCCGCATCATGCTGGCGTATGAGGAAGTCAAGGATCGTCCGACCGAGACCATCGAGCTGAAAGTCGACGAAGCGATCCTTCGTGAGACTCCGAAACTCGAGTTCGGCCTGAACTTCATCAAGCTGGCGGCTGCTGTGGCTCCGCTGCTCGGCCTGCTCGGCACCGTGACCGGCATGATCCGGACCTTCACCCAAATCACCCTCTTCGGCACCGGCGATCCCAAGATCATGGCCGGCGGTATCTCCGAAGCCCTGGTGACCACGGTGTCCGGTCTGATCGCGGCGATCCCGCTTCTGTTCATCCACTCGTTCGCTGCAAGCTTTGCTCGTGGCGCACAGCAGACCCTGGAAGAACAAGCTGCTGGCATCATCGCCCGTCACGCCGAAGAGAAATCCGCAGGTTAAGGAAACAGACCTATGGATATTTCAGGCGCCCTCACAGGTCTCCAGGAATTCCTGGAACGCGGTGGTCCGATCCTGACCTGGATCATGGCCCTGACCTTCGTGATGTGGGCGTTTATCCTGGAACGTCTGGCGTATTTCGGCTTCGCCCATAAGGGCACGGCCGATCGGGCAAGACAGGAATGGGGCGCACGTAGCGACCACCATTCCTGGCACGCCCACGCCATCCGGGATCAGCTCATTAGCGAAGTTAAGGCCAAGGCCGACCAGAATGTGGAACTGATCAAGACGCTCGTCGCGGTCGCTCCCCTCTTTGGTCTGCTGGGCACGGTGACCGGGATGGTCTCGGTGTTCGACGTCATGTCGATCTCCGGCTCATCCGATGCTCGCGCCATGTCGGCGGGGGTGGCTCGCGCCACCATCCCGACCATGGCGGGCATGGTTGCTTCTCTGTCCGGACTGCTTTTCTCCAACCAGATCGAGCGCATGGCCAAACAAAAGGTCCATGAACTCGCCGACGAGCTGGAGGTGGACTAGGCCATGCGTAGACGTTCAAAACGCGGAAACGATCAGGCCGACATCGATATGACGCCGATGTTGGACATCGTGTTCATCCTACTCATCTTCTTCATCGTTACGGCCACCTTCATCCAGGAAGAAGGCGTGGACATGCGTCCGCCGCCTCCGTCCCCGGAGCAGCCGGACCAAAGCAACCCGGTGATCCTTGTTCAGGTGAATGACCGCAATCAGGTCTTCGTCAACCAGGAACCCACCAGCGAGCTTCGCGTCCTTGCGGCTGTGTCACGGATCCGGGCTGAACAGCCTGAATCCGCGGTCCTCATCGAGGTGTATGACGAGGCGCTTCACGGCACCGTCGTCACCATCTGGGATGAGATGAAGGCGAACAGCATTCCGGTCTCAATTTCTCGCCACGACAGCGGCGAGGGGTAACGGATCGGGAGAGGAGACAAGCAATGGCTCGCCGACAAAGCCGCGTGCTCAACGATGAGGAAGAAGTCCAGCTGGACATGACCCCGATGCTCGACGTCGTGTTCATCCTTCTGATCTTTTTCATCGTGACAGCCGTGTTCGTTAAGGAGCCAGGCGTCGACATTCTGCGTCCCGAAACTCAACTTCGGGACCGTGAGAAGCCGACCCTGCTCGTGGCCGTGACGGCCAATGACGAAATCTACGTGGATGGGGACGTTTACGAGCTCTCGCAGCTTCGTAACGTGTTCGAACAGCTCCGTGAGGAGAACCCCCGCGCCGAAGCCATGATCCAGGGTGATCTTGGCGCTCCGGCCGGTACGGTTCTCGATGTTCAGGAGTTGCTCATGGACATGGACGTGCCCGTCAAAGTGTCAACGCAGGAGTGAGGGAGACGATATGGCTAGTTTGATCCGTCTTCTCGTCGGTGCGCCTATCGCGGCCGTCATCACCTTCCTGCTGTTCATGCTCATGCAGCGACTGATCGTGACCGATTCAGTCGAGCTTCCTGAAGCGGGTGATGATCTGCGGATCGTTATCTCCGAGGAAGTCGAGGATATGAGCGTTCGTCGTCGTGAAGTGACGATGGATGACGTGAACGACGTGGAACCTCCGCCTCCGCCGCCTCAAATCGAGCGGCAAGTGGCTGATGTCCCGTCTGAAGACATGAGCACCATCGCCGGTGAAATTCCGGAATTTGACGCTCCGGACCTGGGCAGCGGCGACGTCAGCTTTGACGTGTCCGACCGTGACGCCCAACCGATGGTCCGCATCCCGCCGCAATATCCGCCCCGGGCGGCTGAACGCGGCACGGAAGGGTACTGCCTGATGCAGTTCGACGTGACTCCGGACGGGACGCCGACGAACATTGTGGCGCTGGATTGCTCCAGCTCCCTGTTCGAACGCTCCTCCGTACGGGCCGTGGAACGCTGGCGGTATGAGCCGAAAATCCAGAACGGCAACGCTGTCTGGCGTCGCGGCGTGCAAACGCGCCTCGATTACCAGCTGGCTGACTAAGCAGTGCGGCGCACCAAACTCCCTAACGAGGGCGGTGCGCCGACACCGGGAGAGAGACAATGACTCTGAACGAGACTTTCAACCCCGCCAGCTTGGTTCGGTCACTGGGCGTCGTCGCCGTAGCCGGCCTTCTGGCCTTCGCGATTGCTGCGCCGTCAGAAGCGCAACGCCGTCGCGACAATGATGAAGAGCAGGTTGAAGGCCGGGTTCTGACGGCGGCTGTGGGTGAGCAGGTGCTCGCTGCGCAGGAATGTCAGGACGTGGACGACAATGCCTGCGTGCTTCGCATCATGAACGAGCTCGCGGCTCGGGAGGGACTCAGCCCGTATGAACGGTTTGTGGTTCTCCAGTTCCGCGCGCGCGCCTACTTCATGAACGATCGTCTGGATCTGGCGATCCGGGATTTCAGCGCTGCGCTGGATACCGGGGCGACCACCCGTGACGAGACCGTTTCCATCCGCTCCGCACTGGGCCAGCTGTATCTGGTGCAAGAGCAAACCGATCAGGCGATCCGTCAATTCGAGCTGGCCATCGAGGCCGGCGCCGAGCTGACGCCGAGCTTCTCCAAAACGGTGGCGCAGGCCTATCTTCAGGCTGACCGCATCCGTGACGGGGTCCGCTATGCGGAGATCTTCTACAACAACACCCCGGAGAAGACGGAGCAGGACTACAACCTGATGTTCTACTTCTACCAGCAACTGGATCGCACCAGCGATCAGCTGCGGGTGATCCGGGAGTATCTGTCCGCGTTTCCGGGCGCGCGTCAGGCGTGGCAGAACCTGATTGCGCTCTATGCGCAGCAGGACGATTCAAACAATGCGTTTGAAGCCAACAAGCTCATGTATCTGAATGGTCTTTTCCAGGAAGAGAACGAGCTGATCCGTCTGGTGCAATACTACAGCTACTTCGAGAATCCGTTCCGTGGCGGCTCCATTCTGGAGCGTGAAATGAATGCGGGCCGGGTGGAAACCAACCAGCGCAATCTCGAGCTTCTGGCGAACATGTGGCGTCAGGCGGCCGAGTTCCAGCGTGCGATTCCGGTTCTCGAACGACTGTCGGAACTGCAAGGCAGCGGTGAAACCGCTCTGCGTCTGGCGGAAGCCAACTTCGCGCAGAACAACTTCGCAGCGGCTGAAACGGCGTTTGAAACGGCGATCAACCGCGGCGGGCTGAGCGATACCGGCAAGGCCTGGGAACTGCTCGGGACCTCGCGGTTCCGTCAGGGTGACCGTCAGGGTGCTCTGGCCGCCTTCCGTGAAGGCGCCCGTTACCCGACCACGCGGTCCACCTCCAATGGCTGGATCCGCTGGATCACCGCTCAGATCGAAGGCGAAGAGCGTCGCCGGGTGCAGCAGGAGCAAATCGTCATCGACGAATGCCGCCTGACCCTGGAAGCCGAACGTCGCCAGATCGTTCTGACCGGTTCTGTGGACGAGGAAGGCCGCGTGCGGTTTGAATCGATCCCGGAACGCTGCCAGCCGTACTACAATGTGTATGGCGAACAGATCCGCGAAGCGGGCATGTCGGACGAGGAAGCTGCAGCCGCTCAGGCTGAAGCTGCGGCCGCAGCCGAAGCGGAAACCGCTGAAGGCTAAGCCGTCTTCAAGGCAAACTGGAAAACCCCGGCGTTCCGCGCCGGGGTTTTTCTTTGCCCATTCATCATTTCCCCTAAGACGAAGGTCGAATCCGCCGCCTCGCTTTGAACGGGAAAATGTCTGGTTTTGGCCGCATTCACATTACAGCCTCGCAATGTTGGCGGGGACAGAGCCAGAGGCCGCCCCGCATTGATCGGGGAGTTGATCATGACCTCAATGACTGTCACGCCTACGACCGCCGCGTCGCCGCAAGGGCACGCGATCTCGACCGCCGCCCGCTGGATCACCGCCGGCAGCCTCGCGGTCATCATCACCTTCGCGCTATTTGTCCTGATGAAGGTGCTCATCCATGTGGAGGTGATCGTGCTGCCTGAACCGGCGGAGCGGGAGACGTTCACGCTCTCGGAAAATGTCAGACCCCATACCGTGACGCGGCCGGATCGTCCGCAACGGGTTGATGTCGAACCTTTGCCGGTCACCCCGCCCATTGATCGGTCGAGCACTGAAATCCCGTCTGAAGACGGCTTCACCTACGCCACCACACCGGTCACGCCAGAGCCTGTGATTGATACCGGGATGGAGGGCGTCACCCTGGCGCCATCGCCGCTCGCGATCCGCATACCGCCGGTCTATCCGGCGCGGGAGCTGGACCGGGGCATCACCGGCCAGTGCACCATCCGCTATGACATTCTGGCCTCTGGGGCGACGGTGAACCTTCAGGTCACCGAATGCGACAGCACGGGCTTTGCCCGGGCTACGATCGCCGCAGTCGAACGCTGGCGTCACCAGACGGTGCAGGACGTGGACCCGAACCGCATCGTCAATCGCGGGGTCCAGACCACGCTGGTGTTCGATCTGGAAGACTGATCACCGCTCAGGCCGAATTGTGAACGGTGCAGCAGTTTGGCTGCGCCGTTCACATTTGTGCGTGCGTTAGGGATGGGGTTGAATGCCGCTGTCAGGACAGAGGAGAGCGCCATGAAAGGCGAATGCAATTGCGGCGCTGTCAGCTTTGAGGTCACCGGCCCGGTCATGGGGGTGATCCAGTGCCATTGCTCGCTGTGTCGTCGCTATACGGGCACGGCGAATATCTCGGTTGTGCTGGCGGACCGGGCGGATTTTCACTGGCGCTCTGGCGCCGACAAGGTCTCGCACTGGCGCCATCCGGAGGCAGATTGGGAAAGCGCCTTCTGTCAGGTCTGTGGCTCGCCGGCGCCGGGCGACAATGATGAGGACCGTGTCTTCATCCCGGCGGGCATCCTTTCCGAGGGCGTGGACGACCTCAAGGTCATCCACCATATCTTCGTAGGCTCGAAAGCGGGGTGGGACGAGATTGGCGATGAGGGCGAACAACACGACACACGGATTGGCGTGAAGTCCTAACAAAAACGGCGCGGGAGAGGCTCCCGCGCCGTTTCTCATTGCGGTGGGGGCCGAGCCTAGTGCTCGCCGCCCTCCTGGCTCTCGGACGCGTCAGAGCCCGCCTCAGCGGCCTCTGCATCGGCCAGACCCACGGTCATCAGCGCGAAGGCGTATTCCTCGGCGGTTTCACGCAGGGCGTCGAACCGGCCTGAAGCGCCGCCATGACCCGCGCCCATATTGGTGCGCAGCAGGGTGAGGCCGTCATCGGTGCGACGGGTGCGCAGACGCGCCGCCCATTTGGCCGGCTCCCAATAGGTCACGCGCGGGTCGGTCAGGCCTGCGGTGGCCAGAACGTGCGGGTAATCCTGCGCGCTCACCTGATCATAGGGGCTGTAGGACATGATGTAGTCATACGCCGCCTCGTCGGTGATCGGGTTGCCCCATTCGGGCCATTCCGGCGGGGTCAGGGGCAGGGTGTCGTCGCTCATCGTGGTCAGAACGTCCACGAAGGGCACCGCGCCAATGGCGCCGGCGAACAGTTCCGGCGCCTGGTTGATGGTCGCGCCGACCAGCAGACCGCCCGCGGAGCCGCCCATGGCCACCATCTGACCTTCAGAGGTGTAGCCCTCCTCGATCAGGGCGCGGCCGGAATCCACGAAGTCATTGAAAGTGTTGATCTTGTGGTCGAGCTTGCCGTCCAGATACCATTGATAGCCCTTGGCCATGCCGCCGCGGATATGGGCGATGGCGTAGACCATGCCGCGATCCACCAGCGAGAGGCGCGAGACCGAGAAGCTGGCCGGAATGGTGATGCCGTAAGAGCCATAGCCATACAGTAGCAGCGGCGCGGTGCCGTCGATCGGGGTGTCGCGGTGGTACAGGATCGTCACCGGCACGCTGGCGCCGTCACGGGCGGTCGCCATGATACGGCGCACGACGTAATCGTCGGCGTTGTGGCCGGACGGCACTTCCTGTTCCTTGATCAGGGTGCGCTCGCGCGTGCTCATATCATAGTCATAGGTTTGTTCCGGGGTGGACGGGCTCTCATAGGAGAAGCGCATCTGGTCGGTGGCGTATTCATAGCCGCCATCCATGCCGAGCGCGTAAGCCTCTTCATCAAAGGCGATCTCGTGCTCTTCACCCGAACGCAGGTCGCGCACGACGATGCGGGGCAGGGCGTTGGCGCGTTCAGAGCGAACCAGCCAGTTCTCAAAACCCATCAGACCGTTCACCAGAACGCCCGGACGGTGCTCGATCAGCGGGGTCCAGTTCTCGCGGCGCGGATCCTCCAGCGGGGCTTCCATGATCTGGAAGTCCACAGCGTCATTGAGGTTGGTGCGCACGAACAGGCGGCCGCCCGCTTCGGTCAGCGAGTATTCAACGCCCGGCTCCCGCTCGGCGACCAGGATCGGCTCGGCGTTCGGGTCATTGGCGTCAAAGACGCGCATTTCAGAGGTGGTGTGGTCATTGGCCGACAGCACGATCCAGCGATCGCCATCGGTCTTGCCCACGCCCAGGAAGTAGCCCGGATCGGTTTCTTCGTAGATCAGCTCGGCGTCGGCCGAGTTGATGTTCTGGCGATAGACGCGGCGCGGACGGTTGTTCTCGTCGCGCCAGACCCAGTAGATGGTCTCGCTGTCATTGCCCCAGACGATGGAGCCATAGCCCTCATCGGTCAGGGTGGCGATGTCTTCACCGGTCTCAAGATCGCGGATCTTTACGGCGTAGAATTCAGAGCCTGCGGTATCGACCGCATAGGCCAGATAGCGGTGGTCAGGCGAGTGCTGGACCGCGCCCAGGCCGAAATAGTCGATGCCCTCGGCTTCGGCGTCACCGTCAAAGATGATGACTTCCTCGCCGGCCATTTCGCCGTTCTCGCCGGTCGCGCGGCGCACGAACACCGGATACTGGCCGCCTTCGCGATAGCGCGAGGAGTAATACCAGTCGCCGTCGCGGGATGCGGGGGATTCGTCGTCTTCCTTGATACGGCCGCGGATCTCTTCATAGATGCGGGTCTCAAGGCCGGTCAGCGGCTCCATCACTTCGTTGTAATAGGCGTTCTCCGCCTCGAGATGGTCGCGGATGTCCTGACGCAGCACGGACGGCTCGCGCATGACTTCCTGCCAGTTGGCGTCGCGCAGCCAGCTGAACTCGTCCGTGCGGGTGCGACCCAGCTGGGTGATCTCTTCAGGGCGCTGTTCGGGCGTCGGGGCCTGGATCGTCTGCGCGCGGGCGATCAGATCCTGGGCGGAAGTGTCAGTCATTGTCTGTTCCGTAGTGGTGGCGGCGCTGTCAGAGGCAGGCTGACTGCAGGCCGTCAGGGCGAAGACGGCCGCTCCGGCGAGCAGGGCGGCTTTCATGCCATATCGAGATAAGCTCATGATGATTTTTCACCAGACGCAGCACTGCGTCTGACTCCCCAATAAAACTGAAGAGACAGTGTTTCTCGCGGCTGCAGCGCTGTCCAGTGAGTCTGGCTGAAATGTAACAGAATACCGATCAGGATGTGCGGCGAAGCGACAGGATCGGGGTAGTCAGCGACACAAAGCCCAGAACCAGCAGCAGGCCCGCCATGGGGATGAGCGCGGACAGGCGCGGTCCGATCTCGTGCACGACATGGCCCATGACGAACGCGCCGAGCGGCATACCGCCAAACAGGCCCAGCTGATAGACGCTCATGACGCGGGCGATCATGCGCGGCGGCGCGTTCTCCTGCACCACGGCGCGTGACAGCGAGATGGCGACGCCCCCGCCCAGCCCCCAGCTGAAGACAAGCCCGAACAGGGCGAAAAGCGGCATGGGAAAGGCCAGGAGCCCCATGGTGATGACCGTGGCCATCTGCGCCATCATCAGCGCGCGACCGGGGCGCTCGATCTCTCCGGCGCGGGCCAGCAGCACATTGGCGATAAAGGCGCCGATCCAGAATGCGACCAGCAACAGGGCGAGCATTCCGTACCCGCCATCATAAACATCGCGCACCAGAACCGGGATGATCACGAAGAATCCGCCGCCCACGACCAGAAGCCCGAGCGCCAGCATGATCAGCGTCATGGGCGCGAGGATTGGCGAGCGCAGGACTTCCAGCACGCCCGACCGCAGGCTGGCCCACAGGCTCTCCCCGCCGGTATTCTGTCGGGGAAGACGCGGCATCATCAGCGCCGCCGCGCCGCCGATGACGAGCCCGGCGGACTGGACTGCGAACAGGGGCGCCGGGCCCAGCCGACCGGCCAGAACGCCGGCGCCCATTCCCAGGATTTGCGCTGCGAACTGGACGAGGGAGGCGAGAATGACCGCTTTCTGGAGGGTGAAGTCGGGATGGCCCAGCCTTTGGGCCACGCGGGTGACGGCATTCACCGCGCTGTCGCGCGCAGGCATCACGAACGCCCCGGCCACCCCCACCAGCAGGGCATAGATGATCATCGCCCAATAGCTCAGCAGGTTCCGGAACAGCATCAGGGACAGCACGGCGGCGCACAGGCCCGCCAGAACGTGAAATCCGCCCATGACCCAGCGGCGATCCAGACGTTCAGCGACCACCCCGGCAAAAGGCAGCAGGAACAACATGGGTGCGGTGAGGGCGGCCTGGGCCAGGCCCAGCCGGTCCGGGCTCTCATTCAGCGTATAGTTGATCACACCGGGAAACAGGGTGGTCTGAAGCCCGAAGCTGAAGAACCAGCCCGAGACCGCAATCATGTAGACGCTGAAAGGCGGCAAACGCCTCATTCGGCGCAGTCTGCGTAGAGTTTTCAGCGCCACGAGCGGTCCTGTCAGCTGTGAGAATCCCGGGCCCGTATGAACGGACACACTGAACCCTAGCAAGCCAGATACGGGCAGAACAAGGTTGATAAGGACTTAAGCACTCAGGTGTGATCAGGGCGTTTCGGGCAAGGGCTTCGACGCTTCCTTAACGCCCTTGGGGCAAGCTTGGCGCTCAAAAGCCGGATGTGACGTTGTAATGGCCGAAGACCTCAGCCCTGTTCCTCCTCGCACCGCCCCGCCGCGGGCGCGTGATCTGTTGACCCGCAGGCTGGCGGACATTGTCTGTCTGCCTTCCAGCCAGATTGCGCCGCAAGAGCGCTGGATGGTGGCGGACGTGCTGGATGAATTGCTCCGCTCGGCGGAGGTCGAATTGCGCATGAAGGTGGCCAAGCGCCTGGCCCAGCAGCATGAAGCGCCGCGCGGCCTGTTGCGGCGTCTGGCGCATGACCAGTTCGAGGTGGCCGAGCCGCTTTTGCGCAACTCGCTCGCCCTGTCCGATTTTGACATGATGGACATCGCCCAGTCGGGTTCTGTGCGTCACAAGCTGGAGATCGCCCGGCGCGAGAAGGTGTCTGAAACCGTCGCCGCCGCCCTGTGCTCGAGCGCGGATATCGAGGTGATGACAGTCCTGCTGCGCAATCCGGGCGTGCGATTCGCCAGCTCGACCATGGATGTGATCGTCCGGGTCGCCGCCGAGCACGATACCATTGCCCGTCTCATCATTCCGCGTCCCGAATTGCGGCCCGCCCAGGCGCTGGCCCTGTTCTGGTCGGTGTCGCATGAATTGCGCCGTTTGATCCTGGACCGTTTCGCCGCCTCCCGTCAGATCCTGCAAGATGCGGCTGAAGACGTGTTCCCGCTCGCCGCAAGGGAAGAGACCCCGGATTCCGCAGTGCGCGAGGCGCTGGCCTATATCGACCGGCGTCAGCGCGACCGGAAGGCGGCCGAGGTCACGCCCTATGGCTCTCTGGAAGGGCTTGTGGAACGGGCCGCCCAGATCGGTTTCACCGAGGAATTGCGGGCGGAAGCCTCCGTGCTCGCCAATGTCCAGCGCGACCTGCTGAACCGGATGATCGATGATTTCGGCGGTGAGCCGCTGGCGATTCTCGCCAAGGCGACCGGCCTGTCGCGTCAGCATCTGACGGCCATGATCGAAGGGTCGGGCCGGATGGACGCTTTCAACCGCGTCGAGCAGGCCGTACGAGTGTTTGACACCATGAGCGTGGACAAGGCGCAAACCGTGCTGCGCTACTGGAACTGGGTGATCGCCCGCGCCGCGCGCGCAGGCTGAACAGCTTTTCGCGCTCGCAACAAACCTTGAACCGGTGAGCCTGTGCGTCTAGCTGTCGCACCATGCTGGATGTTCTTTCTCTCGCACTTGCGAACCTGACATCGCCGGCCGTCCTGTTTTTCGCCCTCGGCGTTCTCGCCGGGGTGGTGCGGTCTGATCTCAACATTCCCCAGGCGGTCGCCAAGGGGCTGGCGCTCTATCTGATGCTCGCCATCGGCTTCAAGGGCGGTGTGGAAGTCTCCAAGGCCGGCCTGACGCTGGAGCTGCTGCTCGCGGCAGGCTCGGGCGTGCTTCTGAGCTTCGCCATGCCGGTGATCGCCTATGCGCTGTTGCGCGCCTTCACAAAGCTCGACCGTACGACCGCCGCGGCCAGCGCCGCGCACTATGGTTCGATCTCGGTTGTGACCTTTGTGGCGGGCTCTGAATTCCTGCAGCTCTCGGGTCTGGTCTATTCAGGGCACATGGTCGCCGTGCTGGCCTTGATGGAGACCCCGGCGATCCTGACGGGCCTGCTGCTGGCGGGCGCATCGAGCAAGGGGCCGGACCCGTCAGCGCGCGGCGAGCTGATCCGCGAAGTGGCGCTGAACGGCTCTGTGGTCCTGATGATGGGCTCTTTCGTGATCGGCTGCATTTCGGGCGAGCATGGCATGGTCCGGCTCGAACCCTTTGTGGTCGATCTGTTCCAGGGCATTCTGTGCCTCTTCCTGCTCGATATGGGCCTTGTGGCGGCGCGGCGTCTGTCGGGCGCACGCAAGCTGGGCGTCACCGGGGCGCTGTTTGGCGTGATCATGCCGCCGATCGGCGCAACTGCGGCGCTGGGGCTGGCGCTCCTCGCTGGCATGGGGGCCGGGGATGCGGCGGCGCTGATGATCCTGGGCGCGTCGGCCAGTTATATTGCTGTGCCTGCGGCCATGCGGATCGCACTGCCGGACGCTGATCCGTCCGTATATCTGACATTATCTTTGGCCATTACCTTCCCGTTCAACCTGACCATCGGCATTCCGCTTTACAGCGCGATCGCCAGAGCTGTCATTGGAGGCTGAAGACATGTCGCGGACCGTACGCAAGAAGCTCATAGCCATTGTGGAAACGCCCCATCTCAAACGGCTGATCGACCTGTTCCGCCAGTGCGGCGTGACGGGGTTCACCGTGATCGAGGGCCGCGAGGGCAGCGGCCTGGGCGGGGACTGGACGCGCGAGGATGTGCTGGACGCCACAGAGATGAAGGTGGTGCTGTCGGTGATGAAGCCGGAGACCGCCGAGAAGGTGTTCGAGCTCGCCGAGCCGTTCTTCGCGCGCTATCCCGGCATCATCTACGCGCACGATGTCGAGGTGGTCCGCGGCGAGCGCTTCTGAAGAATATCCAGTATTAACGACCGGTTTCACTGGAAAACGCGGTTAGGGGTGGTCTAGAACCCCCCGACAACGCCGTTCATCAAGCGGCGCAAAGGGAGGGTGATCGGTGGCCTCAAGGCTGTTTTACGGCGTCTTGCTCGCACTCGTTCTGTCCGTGCTCTGGCTGTTATTGTCAGGGTACTGGTTCAAACCGCTTCTGGTGGGGCTGGGCGGCTTCGCGGTGTTCGCCGCGATCGCCATGACCGCCCGCATGGGGCTTCTGGACGGGGAATCCGTTCCGTTCGCCCGCATGCCGCAATATCTCAAATACTGGGGCTGGCTGGGCGCCGAGATCTTCAAGGCCAATATCGCCGTGGTGCGCATCGCCATGGCGCCCGATCTCAACATCAAGCCGGTCATGACCCGTGTCGCCGTCACCGCAAAATCGGACATGGCGCGCACGACCTACGCCAACTCCATCACCCTGACGCCGGGCACCGTGACCATCGAGGTCGAGGATACCGGCTTTCTGGTGCACGCCCTGACCGAGGAATTCGCCGACCAGGACGCCTTCCGTGACATGGAGCGGCGCACCATCGAGGCGGTCGAGGGACGCAAGGCGCTCGAGAAGCCGCGGGGAGAGGCCTGATCATGATCACACCCATTCTCGATTTCGGCATCGCGATCGTTCTGGCCGTGTCCATGGTGCTGATGATCAGCCGCCTGTTTGTCGGCCCGACGCTCTATGACCGCGTGCTGGCGGTGAACTCCTTCGGCACCAAGACGGTGCTGTTCCTGGCGGTGTTCTCGCTGATGGTGGGCCGCGGCGACGGCCTCGACATCGCGCTTCTGTATGCGCTGATCAACTTCATCGCCACCATCGCGATCCTGAAGTTCTTCCGCTATCGCTCGCTGGATGTAGCCCTGTCGCAAATGGCCCTGCGCCGTGCGCTCGACGGGGAGGATGACGACTGATGGATTACGGTTTCTGGATTGAGCTGGCCCTCGATATCGTCTCGGCGGGCTTTGTGATCACCGGCGCGGTGTTCGTGCTGGCGGGCGCTATTGGCGTTATCCGCCTGCCTGACTTCTACACCCGCATGCATGCGGCTGGCGTGACCGACACGCTGGGCGCGGAAATGATCGTCATCGGCCTGATGATCCAGGGCGGGTTCTCGCTGATCACGGTGAAGCTGGCGCTTCTGGGCGTGTTCGTCTTCCTGACGAGCCCGACCGCCACCCATGCCGTGGCGAACGCCGCCTATAAATCGGGGCTGAAGCCGCTTCTGACCCGCTACCGCCCCCATGCCGGTTCTGACGATGGAGGGGCGGCATGAGCGCGTCTGACATCACCCAGTATTTTGACTACATCTTCATGGCGATGCTCCTGTGCATCGGCATTGCGGTGATCCGCCTGCGCAATCTGTTCGCCGTGGTCATGCTGACCGGCGCCTATTCGCTGATCTCGGCGGCCTGGTTCGTGTCGCTGGACGCGGTGGATGTGGGCTTCACCGAAGCGGCTGTGGGCGCTGGCATCTCCACCGTCCTGCTGCTGGGCGCGATGCTTTTGACCTCTCGCGAGGCGGACAAGACGTCTTTCGCCCGTCACGCGGCGGCGGCGGTCGTGACCATCGCGGCGGGCGTGGCCCTGTTCTATGCGCTGGGCGACATGCCGGTCTATGGCGACGGGACGAGCCCGGCCAATACGGGCGTGGGCATGGACTATGTCCATATGACCGCTGAAGAAATCCATATTCCGAACGTTGTGACCGCCGTGCTGGCCAGCTATCGGGGCTTTGACACCATGGGCGAGACCTTCGTGGTGTTCGCCGCCGGTCTCGGGGTCGCCCTGCTGATCGGTCTGGGCGGATCAAAGAAGAAGAAGGGATAAGCGGATGTCGCCACATGTCATCTTGCGGGTCGTTTCCAAGCTTCTGATCCCGCTCATCATCGTTTTCGGTTTCTACGTCCACTTCCATGGCGACTATTCGCCGGGCGGGGGCTTTCAGGCCGGGGTGATCCTGGCGTCCGCCATCATCCTGTACGCGCTGATCTTCGGCCTTGAGGCCGCCCATCATGTGTTCCCGCCGTACTGGGCGCGCGTGGGCATGGCGCTGGGCGGGGTGATCTACGCCTCGGTCGGCTTCGTCTCCCTGTTCATGGGCGGCAAGTTTCTCGAATACACCGTGCTTCACCCCGATGTGGATCACGGCATGGGCCAGCATATCGGCATTATCGGCGTCGAGCTGGGCGTCCTGGTGACGGTGACCTGCGTGATGATCGCGATCTTCTACGCCTTCGCCGGCCGCAGCCCCGAAATCTCTGACGAGGATTGGTAAGCCATGATCGAGATGGTTGCAGAACGCTTCAACTACGCGGTCATTATCATCCTGATGATGGTGGGGCTCTATGCGGTGATCGCCACGGGCAATCTGGTCAAGCGCCTGGTCGGCCTGTCGATCTTCCAGACCTCGGTCTTCCTTCTGTACATCACTGTGGGCAAGGTCTTCGGCGGCGCCCCGCCGATCTTTGACTACAAGGAGATGTCCAGCCACCAGCTTGATCCCAATGCGATCTACTCCAATCCGCTGCCGCACGTGCTGATCCTGACCGCCATCGTGGTCGGCGTGGCGACGCTGTCGGTGGGGCTGGCTCTGGTGGTGCGCATCCGCGAAGCCTACGGCTCGATCGAAGACGATACGCTGGCCGAGGCCGATTACTCTCTTGAACTGGAAAAGGGCGTTTAAGCCGTGACGGTTGGTCATCTCCTCCCGGCCGCGCTGGCGGCCCACGCTCCCGTTTTGCTGGTGGTTATCCCGCTGGTGCTGTCTGCGCCGGCCGCCGCCATCCGGTCCGGCCGTGTTGGCTGGGCGATTGCGATGGCGGGCGCTGTCGCTTCGCTGTTGTTCACCCTCGAGGTCTTCCTCGCCACGCGCGGCGTGGGCGCCGAGATCAGCTATGCGCTGGGCGCCTGGCAGCCCCCGGTCGGCATCGAGTTTCGCATTGACGGGCTGAACTCGGCCTTGCTGCTGCTCTTGTCCGCCAGTGCTGTCCTGGCGCTGATCTTCGCCTTCCCGAGCGTTGAGGACGAGATCGACGCCAACAAGCGATCGCTGTTCTATGGCGGCTTCCTGATCGTCTTCGCCGGCCTTGCGGGCGTTGCGACCACGGGCGACGCGTTCAACCTGTTCGTCTTCCTGGAAATCTCATCCATCCCCACCTACGCGCTGATCGCGATGGGGGCCGGGCATGACCGCCGCGCGCTGACCAGCTCGTTCAACTATCTGGTTATGGGCACGATCGGGGCGACCTTCTTCGTCATCGGCGTCGGCTTTCTCTACATGGCGACCGGTACGCTCAACATGGCCGACCTCGCCGAGCGCCTGTCCGAATTGCATGGCAACCGGGTCGTCGAAATCGGCTTCGCTTTCATTCTCGTGGGTCTGGGCCTGAAGGCCGCGCTCTTCCCGCTGCATCTGTGGCTGCCGGGCGCCTATGCCTATGCGCCGAGTTTTGTGACGACCTTCCTGGCCGCCACGGCCACCAAGGTCGCCTTCTACGGCATCATCCGCTTCAGCTATGACGTGTTCTCGGTCGAGAACGGCTTTGTGCTGAACAGCTTCACCTATGTGATCACCCCGCTCGCTATAGCAGGCATGATCATCGCGTCCGCTCAGGCCCTGTTCCAGAGCGATGTGCGCCGGCTTCTGGCGTACTCATCGGTGGCGCAGGTGGGCTATATGATGCTGGGCCTGGGCATCGGAACGCAGGCTGGTGTCGCGGCGGGCGTGCTGCACCTGATCAACCACGCCCTGATGAAGGGCACGCTGTTCATGGCGCTGGGCGCGTTTGCAATCAGCTATGGCGTGCGCCGGATCGAGAACTTCAAGGGGCTGGGCCAGTCGCTGCCGGTCACTTCGGCGGCCTTCACCCTGGGCGCCCTGTCGCTCATCGGCGTGCCGTTCACGGTGGGCTTCATCTCGAAATTCTACCTCATCCAGGCGGCGCTTCAGAAAGGCTGGGCCTTTGCGGTCGTCGCCATCCTGATCAGCTCGGTGCTGGCGGTGTTCTATTGCTACCGGGTGCTGGTCAATCTGTGGGTCGCCCCGCGCCCCGATGGCGCCAGCCGTTCGGTGCAGCGCGTGCCCTACATGATCCTTGCCCCGCTGCTGGCGCTCGCCCTGATGAACCTGGTGTTCGGCGTGTATGCCGAGCCGCTTGTGAACATGGCTGAGACGGCCGCCGCCGCAGCCTATAACGCCGGAGTTGCGCCGTGAGCTGGACCCCTGAACTGGCCCTCGCGCTCGCCCTGATCCTGCCGCTCATTGGCGGGGCAGGGGTGCTGGCGCTGGGTTCAAAGCCCAATCTGCGTGAAGCCGTCACTCTGATCACCGCCATCGCGCTGGCGATTGTGGTGGCCTATCTGGTGGAAGCGTCCGCCGGTCGTCCCGAACTGGTGCTGGCGACGCTGGCGCCGGGGCTGGAGCTGAAATTCAAGCTCGAACCGCTCGGCGCCATGTTCGCCATGGTCGCGAGCGGTCTGTGGATCATCAACTCGCTGTATTCCATCGCCTATATGCGCGGAAACAACGAGAAGGATCAGACCCGCTTCTATTTCTGCTTCACGATCTCCATCGCCGCCGCCATGGGCATCGCGCTGTCTGGCAATCTGCTGACCCTGTTCTTCTTCTATGAAGCGCTTTCGCTGGCGACCTATCCGCTGGTGGCGCACAAGGGTGACGCCAAGGCCAAGCGCGGCGCCTCGATCTATCTGGGCATTCTTCTGGCGACCTCCATCGGCCTGTTCCTGCCGGGCGTGTTTGCTGTTTACGCGCTGACCGGCACCACCGACTTCACCGTTGGCGGCATCCTGTCGGGCGTCGGTCCTGTGGCGGGTTCGATCCTGCTGGTGCTGTTCGCCTTCGGCATCGGCAAGGCGGCGCTGATGCCGGTTCACCCCTGGCTGCCGAACGCCATGGTCGCGCCGACGCCGGTGTCCGCCCTGCTGCACGCCGTGGCCGTTGTGAAAGCGGGCGTGTTCTCGATCCTCAAGGTCGTCGTCTACATTTTTGGCGCGGACTATATGCAGACCCTGCCGGCGGCGGATGTTCTGGCCTGGGTGGCGGGCGGCTCCATCGTGCTCGCCTCGGTCTTTGCGTTCACCAAGGACAATCTCAAGGCCCGGCTCGCCTATTCCACCGTCTCGCAACTGAGCTACATCACGCTGGGGGCCATGGTGGCCAGCCCGCTGGCGCTTCTGGGCGCTGCGCTTCAGATCGTCATGCACGCCTATGGCAAGATCACGCTCTTCATGACCGCAGGCGGCATCTATACCGGCGCCAAGAAGTCCGAGATCTCCCAGCTTAATGGCCTTGGCCATTACATGCCGGTGACCTTTGCGGCCTTCCTCATTGGCGCGCTGTCGATCATCGGCGTGCCGCCCTTTGGCGGGGTCTGGCCGAAAGTCTTCCTGATGGAGGGCGCGGCGTCTGGCGGTCAGCCCTGGCTGATCGTCATGCTGATCGGTTCGACGCTTCTTAATATCGGCTATCTCTTGCCCATCGTGATACGCGGCTTCTTCAAGCCCAAGCCTGAACCCAGCCCCATGCGCCCCGGCCAGCCGCCGGCGCTCGCCTGGATCGCGCCGCTGATCACAGCGCTGGGCACGGTGGTGCTGTTCTTCGCCATTGGCCCGCTGATCGACTTCCTGTCGCCTGTCTTCACCACGGAGATGACGCCATGACCGCGCCCCGTGATCCCAAATCCGGCGTGCATCCGCTCGCCCGTCCGCTGAGCGGGCTGAGCAGCCCGCGCGCCGGTCTGATCGCGCTGATCGTGATTGCTGTTCTGGTCGTTGCCGGTTTCGCGCTCGAGACCGTGATTTATGACGGCGGTCTGTCGAAATATCCCGACGTGTACGGCGCGTATGAGCTGCTGCCGCTGGCGGCCAGCGTCATCGCCATTGCGCTGGGCTGGGTGCTGGTCTGGCTGGTCAGCCGTCCGGGTGATTTCTATTCCCGCGCCGCAGGCGATGTGAAGGAGGGCCAGGATGACTGACGCCCTGTCCGTACTGAACGGCGTCTCGCCGGCCTGGTTCCTGATCGTCGCGGGTCTTCTGGCCTGGGCGTCGCCGCGTTCTGAACTGCGCAAGGCGCTGATGCTGCTGGGCCCGATCGGCGCTCTGGCGGCCTGGTTCGCCACGGGGGAAACCGGCATTTATGGCGTGCTCGATCTCGGGCCCGTTGTGCTGGAAACCTTCCGTCTGGATGGCCTGTCGCGCGTCTGGGCGCTGGTCTTCATCCTGATCAGCTTCATCAACGCCGTGTACGCCCTGCACGAACGCAACCGTATGACCGACGGCGCCGCGCTGATCTATTCCGGCTCCGCCGTGGGCGCGGTGTTCGCAGGCGATATGCTGACCCTGTTCTTCTTCTGGGAACTGACCGCGCTCGCCTCGGCGCCGCTGATCTTTGCGGTCGGCACGCCTGAAGCCCAACGCGCGGGCCTGCGCTATCTGGCGATCCAGGTCCTGTCCGGCGTCATGCTGCTGGGCGGGGCTGCGATCTGGGCCAGCCAGACTGGCTCCTGGGCGTTCGACGCCATCGGAACCGGCAGCTGGGCCGGGATCATCCTGCTGCTGGCCTTCGGCCTGAAAGCGGGGTTCCCGCTCTTGCACATGTGGATTCCGGACGCCTATCCCAAGGCGACGGGCGTGGGCTCGGTCGTTCTGTCCGCCTTCACCACCAAGCTCGCCATCTATGCGCTGGCGCGGGGGTTTGCGGGCGAGGATGCGCTGATCGTCATTGGCCTGGTCATGGCGATCTTCCCGATCTTCTACGTCATCACCTCCAACGATCTGCGCCAGACCTTGGCCTATGCGCTGATCAACCAGCTCGGCTTCATGGTCGTCGCCATCGGCGTCGGCGGGCATCTGGGGATCAATGGCGCGGCGGCGAACGCTTTCGCGGGCGTGATCTATATGGCGCTGATGTTCATGGTGCTGGGCGCGGTTCTGCTGCGTACGGGCACGGTGAAGGCGACCGAGCTGGGCGGTCTTTACAAGTCCATGCCGGTCACCACGCTCTTTGCCATCATTGGCGCCCTGTCAGTGATGGGCGCACCTTTGTTCTCGGGTTTTGTCGCCAAGACGCTGATCCTGTCGGCGGCGCATCACGAGCATCATGATCTCGCCTATACGCTTCTGGTCTATGCGTCTGCTGGGGTGATGGAGATCAGCGCGCTGAAAGTCGTCTGGTTCGCCTTCTTCGGCAAAGACCGCGGCCTCCGCGTCAAGGAAGCGCCCCAGACCATGCATCTGGGCATGGCGCTCGCCGCCTTCCTGTGCGTCTTCCTCGGGATCAATTATCCCGCGCTCTACGGCATTCTGCCGTTCGACATGGAGTATGAGCCCTACAAGCTCGCCAGCGTGTACGGTCAGACCCAGCTTCTTCTGGGGACCATGCTCGTCTTCGGGCTGGCGCTGTACTTCAAGCTGTTCCCGCTGACATCGGATCGCACCCTCCTGGATGCGGACTGGCTCTATCGCCGCTTTGGCGACGCCAGCGCGCGCTGGGGCGCGGCCATGGGGCAGCTCCTGTTTGACGCCATCGGCAAGGTTCTGGGCGCGTTCATCAGCTTCATCCGTCTGCGCCTGTTCAACCTGTTCAGCCCGGCGGGCGCCCTGTCTCGGGAATTTCCTTCCGGGATGATGGCGCTGTGGACAGCAATCATGCTGGCAGGCGTCGTTCTGGTGGCATACTTTTCCCCCGTCTAGGGCATTGAACGCACTCAGTGTCAACTAGCCTGATAAGGGAATTCACGCGCGCATAATAGGAATGTTATCCTCGCCCTTCATCGCGATCCTATACTTCACCCGTGGATCGAGAAGGGAGGGGATAACCCGATGCGTACCAATACGCTTGTTCTGGATCAGGCGCGTGCGCGCCTGGCGCAGCAGGCCGCCGCTTACGCCTTTGGCGTGCCGGTGGAAGAGATCAATACGCCAACGCGAGGGCGGGCCCGAGCGGCCCTTGCGCGGCAGGCGGCCATCTATCTGACCCATGTGGCGTTCGAGCTGAGCCTCAATCGGGTGGCGGACGCCTTTGGCCGGGACCGCTCGACGGCGGCCCATGCCTGTCACCGGATCGAGGATGCGCGTGACGACCCTGCCTTTGATGCGGCGATGGAGGATCTTGAAGCCTGTCTGCGCAGCGCGCCGGGGCCTGACCTCATTCCCTTCCGGATGACCCAATGAGCCCGGCGCCGGGCTGGATGCGGCGATTGGCGCGGCGAGGGGCCGTGCTGGCGCCGCTGGCGGGCGTCAAGCCCGGCTATGGCGTCTTTGCTGACGGGGACCGGCGACGCCGCCCGCTCGCCCGGCTGGACCGGGCGGCATTCGAGCAGGCGGTCGAGGCGGGCTGGCTCAGCGAGGCGGGCGAGGGCGTTTATGGCCTGAGCCATCTGGGCCGCCAGCAGGCGTTGTCTGACGCGCCAGAACTTCGCCCCGCGCTCACCACCGAACGCCGTCTGGCGCCGACCCCTGAGGGCGGCGTCAGCGTGCAGACGATCAACCCGAACACGAGTGACGGCCCGCTGGCGCGCTATGCCAAACCGCGCAACGGCCAGCCGCCGCTTTTAGAGCCCGCCCATCTCTGCGCGGCGGACAGCCTGATGCGCGATTATGAACTGTCGAGCCTTTCAAGCCGCGTCACACAGGACTGGAGCGGGGTTCCGGGCGGGGGCGGGCGTTCGGCCCCGCGTGATCGCTCTGACGCGCCCTTGCGGCGCATGAAGGCGCAGGCGCGGGTGATGGAGGCGCTGGCCGCCGTCGGGCCGGGGCTTGATCACTGGCTGGTGGAAATCCTGATCCGTCAAAGCGCCATGACCGACGCCGAACGGCACCTGAACTGGCCCTCACGCTCCGGCGCTCAGGCCTTGAAGCTGGCGCTCGACCGTCTCGCGGTTCACTATCGGCTCAAGCCCGAGCGCCGGTGCGCGGACCCGTTCCGCGCGGCGTGACGGTCAAGGCTGTCAGGCGCCGGGGAGGGCTCTATGCAGGTCAAGACGCATGTGATGTTTCAAGGGGATGCGGACGAGGCGCTGGCGCTCTATCGCTCGGTCTTTCCGGCGTTCGAGATCACAGTCGAGGATCGCTATGGCGAAGGCGAAGCCTTGCCCGAGGGGGCGATCAAGCTCGCCTCGGGCCGTTTCGCGGGCCATGAGCTGATCATCTATAACAGCCCGCCCATCCATGATTTCAAGTTTACGCCGTCCATGTCGCTCTATGTGGAATGCGACAGCGTCGATGTGCTCGATACGGCCTTTGAACAGCTTTCAGGGAATGGCCAGATCCTGATGCCGGTCGGCGAATACGGGTTCAGCGCCCGCTATGGCTGGCTGCTCGACCCGTTCGGCCTGTCCTGGCAATTGAGCTTGCCCCACCCCGCCTAAACCCGGCTTTCCGCTTCCGCCCGGATGCGCTTGATCATCGAGGCGAGGCCGTTTGAGCGTTGGGGGGAGAGGTGTTCGGCGAGGCCGATGCGGCCCAGAACCTCTTTGGGATCAATGGACAGCGCCTCTTGCGGCGTGCGGCCGTCATACAGCCGATTGAGCAGCGCCACGAGCCCCTTGACGATATGGGCGTCGGAATCCCCGCGCAGGATGAGCTCTTTGGACGGGCCGCTCTCAAGCACCAGCCAGACCTGGCTGACGCAGCCCTGAACGCGGGTGTCGTCAGTGCGCTCGCTGGCGTCAAGGCCGGGCAGCGCCTGACCCATCTCGATGAGATAGCGGTAGCGCTCTTCCCAGTCGCCCAGGAAGTCGAACTCGTCCACGAGGGTGTCGATATCGGTGTTGAGATCACTCATGCGCGCTGAGGTAAAGCGCGCAGGCGGCAGGGGCAAGACCCCGCGGCGCGCCTAGTTCAGATCGCCGGTTTCGCGGGCGACATCGGCGAGCAGGGCGTCAAGGCTCTGCGCCGGGGCGTTCTGCGGCAAAGCGAGCGGATCGCGCGGGCTGGCCTGCGCCTGATCAGCCGCCCATCGCTGGGCGCGATCACCCACCACGCCAGCAACGATCGAGGAGAAGCTGGCGAGCTGTTGGCCCACCGCGCACGCCTCGGCCTGATCATCACAGAACTGACGGGTCTGATGCCCCGCCTGCCGGGTGAAGTCCTGAGAGGTCGAGAGCGCATCCGTTGAAAGGACAAGCTGGCGCGTTTCACGCGCAAACGCTCCGTCCGGCGCGGCGCTAAAGCCGGCAGGGACGAAAGCCGCCGTCACGGCGGTCCAGAAAATGGCGCGTAGCACGTTGCGGAGCATGCCAGCCTCTTTTCAACTCACTTCAGGTCTTGAAGCAATTCTGAGGCTAAAAAACTGTTCCCGGAAATACCAGCTGATGTGCAATTAAGGGTAAAACGTGTGTTAACGCTGAACACTTACCCTTAATTTGAAATTACCTAATTGAATAAAGTGTCTCAATTTGACACAGCTTCAGAAGGCGCACGGGTCGCGGTCAGGCAATCGGCCACATCGTTGAGGGCGTGCTCGGCGATGCAGAAGCTGTCCTCATACTTGAAATGGCCGGCCGCCACGCACTGGGCGAGGTCGAGACGCACCCACTGCATGCAGCGCTCCACCGCCGGATCATCCAGCAGACGGTCCATATAGGTCATGTCGCCGTCTTCAATGGCGTCGAGGGCTGCGAGCGACAGCATGCGGCCCACCCTGCGCTCATCGGGCTGAAGCTGGCTCTGGCCCACTTCAACGCTGAGATCGGGCAGGTTCAGATCGACGACTTCAGGCTGGGCGAACAAGGTGGTGCTGGCGCCCATGGGGGCGGCGGCGGGCGTTTCGGGCGCGCGGAACTGTACATCCAGACGCTCGGACGCGCTTTCCAGCGCCGACAGACGCTCCTGACGGTCGCGGGCGCGCTGCTGGGCCCAGCGTTCGCGCTGAAGGTCATAGGCGGCCTGACGATAGCGCGTACCCACCGTGCGGATATCATTCACATCGCCGTCAATGGCGACGGCCACGGTCTGGCCTGCGGTGTCTGCCCCCATGAAGCCGGTCACATACATGGGATCATGGGTGAGGGCGGCGGCGGCGGTTTCTGTGCCGTAGTAATCGGCGACGGCGCGCACGGCGTCGATGAATTCAGGATTGCGCGCGGCGACCAGCGCGGCATAGGCGATCTGGGCGTTCACCAGACGGTCGCCATCATAATATTGGCTCAGCGCATCCATGGTGGCGTCCAGATCGGCGCCGGACAGCAATTCGCGCTCGCCCGCCAGCGTCACATCCGAGCGATAGGCGGCATAGGTCTGCGCGTTCTGAAGCACTTCAGGCTCGGTGGTGTCGGGCAGGCCCTGATCCTGACCGGGGGCGGGCAGGCTGAGCACCGGCCCGTCAGACGGGGGCTCCTGGGCTGCGGTCTGGCTTGCGGCTGACAGCAGGGAAAGGCTGATGGCGGCAAAAATCATGATCTCGTCATCCAAGGAGAAAACACCTGTTTTGATCATGACCTAGAGCGCGGTCCGCGCCAAGGGGGATGACGGTGATTGGCGCGAATTCAGTAATTGTTAACGGGCCCAGACGAGCGTGCGGTTCTATTCTCATTTGTGAGTCGAGATTCGCTTCGATGCGCCCTGCCTTCGCCCACCTCTCACGTGTCATGGACCAACAGGCGGCGCGCCTGATTCATGGCGGCTGGCTGGTGCTGATCGCCCTGATCGGAACGGGCGCCCAAGCCCCTGTTTCCCAAAGTGATCTGGGCGTGCTGGGGCTGGCCGCCGCGCCGGGCGTTCTGGGGCTTTTGCTGGGCGGTCACCGTTCGGCCAGCCGTGACAGCGTCCGCTTCGTGCTGGCGCTGGCGTGGACGCTGCCCGGTTTTGCGGCGGCTCTGGCGCTGGGTTCGGCCCTGTCTCCGGCGGCTCTGGCCTTTCTTGCAGGGCCGGCGGCGTTGTCAGCGGCAGGTCTGCGCAAGGATGTGCGCCTGAGCGCGACGATGAATACGCTCGCCTTCCTGATGGTCGCTATCGCCAGCGCCTGGGCCCCGCTCAGCGCCGGGGGCTCGGGCCTTGTTTCCAGCCCGATGACGGGGCTGGCCTTGGCGATCTTCTTTGCGGGCTGCGGCTTCGCCGCCCGTGTGCAGCTGCTGGGCGCGCTGGACGAGAGCCGCGCCAAACTTAAGGCGCTGGAACCGGCGGCCTATGGTTTTGATCACGCGCCGACCGCGCTGATGACGCTCGATCGCAAGGGCCGCATTTCTGCGGTGTCCCAACGCCTGCGCGGCTTCACGCCGGGCGCCCCGCGCGACATGAACGGTCTGGATGTGACCGGGCTGGCCTTTGACGATGAGGGCCGAGCCGAGATTCAGGCCGGGCTCCAGTCCACCCTGTCGCACGGCCATCTGTCTGACAGCGCCTTCAGCTTCCCGGTCCGCTCCGCCCGCGGCGCGCGCCAGGTGCTGGACGCCCACGCCCAGGCGACCGAGGCCGGTTTTGTGCTGAGCCTTGAAACCCCGCGCGGCGAGGCGGCTGTGGCTGCGGCGCCCCGGTCTGAAGAGCTGACGCATCTGGAAGCGGAACGCGACGCGGCGCTGGCGGCCAGCCAGTCCAAGTCCGAGTTTCTGGCGGCGGTCAGCCACGAGCTGCGCACCCCGCTCAACGCCATTATCGGCTTCTCCGACATCATCAAGCAGCGCCTGTTCGGCCCGCTGCCTGCACGCTATGCCGAGTATGGCGATCTGATCCATGAAAGCGGCGAGCACCTTCTGGAGCTGATCGGCGACGTGCTCGACATGTCCAAGATCGAAGCGGACAAGTACGAGCTGACCCCGGACGAGTTTGACGCCCGCGACGTGGTGTCCATCTGCGCCAAGATGATCAGCCCGCGCGCCAAGGATCGCGGCATTGCGCTGTATTGCGAGCCGGGCGATGCGGACTTGCCGGTGAAGGCGGACCGCAAGGCCATGCGCCAGATCCTTCTGAACCTGCTGTCGAACGCCGTGAAGTTCACGCCCGAAGGCGGCGCCGTCGTCGTGATGGCGCGTCAGGACGGTCCTGATCTGGTGCTGGCTGTGGGCGATAGCGGCGTCGGCATTGGCGAGGATGAGCTTGCCGATCTGGGCAAGCCCTATCACCAGACCCGCTCGGGCAAGGAAACCTCTGAGCGCGGCACGGGCCTGGGCCTGTCGCTGGTGCAGGCGCTGGCGGACATGCAGGGCGGAACCGTGAAGGTTCAGAGCGCCCGCGGTCAGGGCACCACGGTGACTGTGCGCCTGCCGGTGATTGGCGAAGCGAAAAGCACCGTCACCGAGTTCGCGCCGCTGGAAGTGCATCAGCGCATCGCCGCCGCCCAGCAGGCGGGCGAAGTGATCATCAAGGCCAATGGCGGCGCGGCGTAAGCCGGCCGTCTTCGGCGCTTTGCTTTCCGAATTCAGATCAGTGTGACGCTGCGGCGGCGCTTTGCGGCGCCATGGTCGGCAAGCGCATGAAGGCGAGGGCGGCGTCAAACGCGCCCACTTCCACCCAATAGCGGTCAATCACGGTCCCCGTGCCGTCATACAGGTCAATGCGGGCGCCTTCGCGCGGGGACAGGGTCGCCAGTTCTTCGGTCAGGGCCTGGGGAAACACAAAGCCCACGGCGGGCTGGCCGCTGGCGGGGGCAAGCTCCCCGGCGCGCTGACGGCTCAGGGTCCGGGTTGCAAAGATGCGCTCCAGACGGTCTGACGGGGCGCCCCAGGCGCTGACCGGATCATCGTCCGGCGGCGGCAGCAATCCGCCCGCCGTCAGGTCCACAGGATCGGGCGCCCGTTCGGCGTCGCGCACAAAGGCGACCGCATAGGCGGGGCGAAGCGCCGTGCGCAGGCTGAGCGCCAGGCCGGTTTCCTCGCCTTGCTGATAAATGCCGAAATAGGCCGCGCCCTGCCGCAGGCTCTGGACGATGCGCCATTGGGCGAATTCGTCTGACAGGCCGCCGCGCTGGGCGGTCCAGCCCTGGGCGCGCCCTTCAAAGCGCGCCTGGTCATAGCCGCTCAGGCGCAGGGTTTCCTGACGATGGAGCGTGACGCCCGGCAGATCAAAGGCCGTGTTGCAGGGCGTGCTGAAGGCGTCCGCCTGGCGGCGTTCAAACCCGTCAAGCTGCCCCGGGCTCGCGCCCTGCATCACCGCATCATCGCGGGAGCGCTTGATGGCGGCGTCCAGAAGCGCGCGTTCAACCGCGGTGAACACCGAACAGGCGTTGTCCGCCGACCGGGCCTCCAGACGCAGCTCATAGGCGTCAAAGGAGGCGTCGGCGTCAAAGACGGCTTGCGTCGTCAGAAGGGCGAGGGCGGATGTCCACATGCCCCCCAGTCTAGGCGCGGCGTCTTGACGTCCGGTTTACGTTGATGCTGCCCAGCAGAAGAAGCACAGCCAGGGTGAAGGCGCCCAGCGCAAACCATTCGTCATGGGCGCGCAGCTGGCCGCTGATCCATTCCGCCGAGAAGCGCGGGGCCGAGGACGGGCCGAAATGGGTGACGTTCGCTGCATCCCACAGGGCGGCGCGGCCATCGAGCTCGGTCCACAGCTCGGACCGGGCCAGACGCTTGGCGGCGCGGGCGAAATCTGCGCCGTCCGGCGCGGTGAACAGGGCCACCTGACGCCCCTCGGGCGTATCAAACAGGGCGGCGACGCCGGTGATGCGCGCATCGCGTTCGCTGGGATCGGCGGCGAAGGCCGTCGAGCCATAATAGCGGCGACGTTGCGGGGTGCGGTTGGCGGCGGCGCTGGCGGCGGCGCGCACTTCCACAGGCGCTGCGGCCAGAAGACGCGGGTCCAGCGCTTCCTGCGGGCCCAGAACCATCAGGTCATAGCGGGCGGGCGCGGCGTCCACATCATCGCCGAACCAGGCGTAGAGCCAGGCCGAACCGGACGCCAGACCCGCGCGGGCGATCACCGACAGGGCGGCGTTGCGCTGGTCTTCGTCTTCACCGGCGATCACGACAGCCGCACGGCCGCCCTGATCCAGTCCGAAGGGGGCGCCCATGCTGGCGAGCCCCGCCAGCGCGTCCCGGTCCCTAGTGGTGGCGGGCGGGGTGCGCATCAGGCGCGGCGCGTTGAGCGCAGCCGCCATGTCAAAGCGAACGGTGTGCGCCTGCATGGAGCGGGCGGCGAACAGGCGGGCCGAGGCGATCAGCGCGGCCGGAGAGGCGGCGGACAGGCGCACTTCGGACGGGCCGGTCAGATCGATGGCCGGAGCGCCGGAGCCGCGCACATGGGCGGTGACGACCAGTTCCGCCACATCAGAATCGCTGACAAGGATCGGCGCTTCGCCCATGCGCAGGGCCAGACCCTGAGCCACGAGCGCTGCGACAGCCAGTTCGTCATCACCGGCTTCACGGGCGTCGATATGAACGCGGCGCGGGGCGGCGAAATCGGCGTTCAGCGCCGCTTCGACTTCCGACAGGGCGGAATAGCCGCGCGGCGGGGCGGCGGAGATGCGCAGGCGGCTGGCCTGGGCGCTGATCGTCCAGCCATCCGCACCCGGATCGACAATGCGCAAGATCAGGGTGTTCTCCCCGGCGCGCAGATCATCGGAATAGAGCGAGAAGCGGGCTTCAAAGGGTTCAGCGCGCGGCTGAAGCACCACGGCGCGCGACCGGTTCACGAAGGCCTCGATGCGGCCATCGGCCTGAGCGCTGTCAGGAATGGCGTTCATCAGAAGCTCGATCGCCTGCGGATCAGCGCTCGGTGCAATGGTGAAGGGGATGCGGATTTCACGATGCTCTGCATCCAGCCGCAGATCATTGGTGTTGTCCGTCAGCTCGGTCAGCAGGACTTCCTCAGAGCGCGCAGCCCTGTGATCGTCCGCCAGCGCCTGTGACGTAAACACGGCAAGTGACATCAGGCCTATAAGAATAAGGCCGAATGAACGATTTTGTGTCAGCATGGCACGCTCCCCTCAATTAACAAACTATTAAGCAATTGCTTTGCCATCAAGTGAAATGACGATGACGGATCTCAGAGCGCGATTTTGGGTGGATGCCTTGCGGTGGCGTGCGGAAAGCGCCGGCGCCAGCGTGTATGTGGCGCATAAGGGCGACCCGGATGCAGGCGTGATCCTGCTTAAAACCCTGCTGCCCGGACGGCAGGCGCAGCTGTATGCGCCCATGCGCAATTTCGAGGGGGAGCGGGTGTGGATGACGCCGCTTGGCCCTGACCCTGTGCCGGAAGAAGACGCTGAGAGCTATGCGCGGCGCCGGATCGAGGATGATCCCGACCTCTGGCTGGTGGAGGTGGACGACCCTCATGGTCGACACTTCCTTAATGAGGCGATTGATAATTCTTAAGATCACCGCGCTAGGATGAGCCGTGGTTGGGAAATCGCCGACGGGTTACATTCAACATGCTGTTTTTGTTCAACGATGCTCTTTACGATCTGGGCGACGTCGCGGAGACCGCGCGCGAGCGCGGTGATGCGTTGGGGGTGAACCCCCTGGCGCTGCGAAATCTGCGTGTGGGCCAGGTGATCAAGATGGTGCGCGAATGGGTGTGGGAGCGTCCCGCCCTCGCCAAGTCTGATCCGCAGAGCGGGATGTTCCTGGCGGCGCTGGTGGCCATGAAGACCAATGAAGCCAACGCGCTTCTGGCCGTGGCGCCCAATGGCTCCAAGACGTCGGCGGATGTGCAGGTGCGACTGGCGTCTGTGTCGCTTGTGACTATGAAGCAATTGCTCGACCTGCAGGCGGAAGGCCGTCTGTCCGGGCATATGGCGAACATGGCGGTCTGGTCCCAGGCGCCCGCCCGCATGCAGGCCTGACGCACAGCGCTTCAGTTTGAGATGTGGACCGCAGGGAACGAACACCGTTCGCTTCAGGTTATTTGCTGCATGTCAAAAGTGGTAGATAATGGAACGAAACGGCAAAGTTTTAGACTCTGGCGCAAGAATCGTTGAGTGTGAATTTGTGCGAAAGCTACAATTGAAGCAAACGCGGCAAAAACACCTCACTGCTGCGGCAAAGCGCCATCATTAAGCCACACAGGCTTGACAGAAGTGCCCAGTGTGGTGACAGGATGCGCTTCGAAGGTGATATGACCGCTAGTCACATTTGCGCGATCAAGTCAAGAGATGAAGTTGAAAAATCCTGTGAGATGTACTATGTGTTAATCAGAGTGGCGCATGATTGCCACGTGCAGGATGACAAAGGAGCACCTTGCCTGGGGAGCAAATAGCGAGCGCAGACTAGCTGACACCAATGCGTGTGCGGTGATGGTCGCGAAAATCGCTTTGGGCAAGGTGGAAAAAACCAGAACCGCCAAGCGTAGCCGTGTTGGTGGATGCGCGCGGGCCGAATGGCTTTCGGCTGGCGTGTAAGGAGATAGCAAAGCGCGCAGAAAAAGTGCGTTGGAGGGCCGACCATGCAAATAAACGTTCAACTGCTCAAGCGGCGGTTATTCGAAGACAGCGCCGTTCAAAACATAAAGTTTTTTCCGGGCTCGAACAGAGATGTGAGTGCCGACGATATAGCCGGTCAGATCAACCGCTATTTTGCAGATGCAGAAAATGGCGGAGTTCAAGAGATGCTTAACGTTGAAGCTGATCTTGACGCGTAATTGATTCGGTTGTCTTAATGCGCCATCTGTAACTGCAGGTGGCGCATTTTTTATGTCGTACTCTGAATTATATAAGCGCGTTCAGTCTCAACCTAACGGGCGTGTGAAGACTAGCTGGGTAAGGGATCAAATTATTGATCTTACTCATGTTGCTCGCGTTAAAGAGCAGTGGACGGGTCAACTTGACCCTGCGGTTCTACGAGGTTTTTATATCGAAGGCCCGCTGTCTCCGCCTGTTCCGCTGGAGGCAAATGAAATTCTTATCGTGCTGGCTCGCGACATACCTAAAACCGACCGCCGCATAGTATTTACAAAAGAACTTATGCACGCTTTTGATGAAGAAAGCGAAAAAACGAATACAGCGGAAAAATTTTCTAATCAAATTGAAAAATTTGGAGATCCGAAGCTCCCGACAAGTCCGCAGTTCGCTGCTGAAGGGAAAGCATATTGGCGTGCTATTGGAGTTCTGTGCACGGAGAAAAAGCGGCGGGATTTGCGGCACGCGCTTGATAATGACAACGCAACTATGGAAATTGTTGCTACTCAATTAAAGCTGCCTCGTTGGGTCGCGCATGATATAATGCGAGATGATTTTGAGAATATTATTGACCATTTAAAATGAATAGAGTCCCTGTTTTCTGAGGCTGGTTTAGATGGAAAGCATCAAGCCGATCATGGCTCCGACAAATAAACGTATCGCTGAAATATCAAAGTGAGACACTATCCCTGACGCCTGAGCGCTTGCGTGCAGGGGACGGCTCGGCTACCTCGCGGGTCTGAAAACTTTGCAGGATATGCCGATGACCACCGCCGCTGACGGCGCGCAATGGGCGCGCCGGCGCACCTACGCCATCATCTCTCACCCTGACGCGGGTAAGACGACGCTCACCGAGACGCTGCTTCTGGAAGCGGGCGCCATTCGTCTGGCCGGTCAGGTGCGCGCACGCGGCGAGAACCGCCGCACCCAGTCGGACTGGATGAAGATCGAGCGTGAGCGCGGGATTTCGGTCTCCGCCTCTGTGATGACGTATGAGTATCGCGACCTCATCTTCAACCTGCTTGATACGCCGGGCCACGAGGACTTCTCTGAAGACACCTATCGCACCCTGACGGCGGCTGACTGCGCCATCATGGTGCTGGACGCCGCCAAGGGCGTGGAGCCGCGGACGCTGAAGCTGGTGGAGGTGTGCCGCCTGCGCGACATCCCGATCATCACCTTCATCAACAAGTTCGACCGCGAGGCGATGGAGCCGTCCGAGCTGCTGGACGACATTCAGGACAAGCTGGCGCTCGACGTCACCGCGATGCAATGGCCGTGCGGGTCGGGCAATCGCTTCAAGGGCGTCGCCGATCTCAAGACGAACGAGTTTGTGCTCTACAAGCGTCCGGACGACGCCGAGGTGAGCCGCTCCGAGCGCGTGCCGCTGGACGGCGACGCGATCAAAAGCGTGCTGAGCGCGGACGAGCTGGCCGAAGTCACCGAAGGCGCCGAAATGGCGCGCGAGCTTTTGCCCGAATTTGACCAGCAGAGCTTTGAAGAGGGCCATCTGAGCCCGGTCTATTTCGGTTCGGCCTTGCGCCGGTTCGGCGTGCACGAGCTGCTTGATGCGCTGGCGGATCATGCGCCGGGACCGCAGCCCCAGGCCGCCGCCAAGGGCCCGCGCGAGACGCTGGAGCCGGGCGACAAGGAAGTCGCGGGCTTTGTCTTCAAGGTCCAGGCGAATATGGACCCCAATCACCGCGACCGGGTGGCGTTCGTGCGCCTGAGCTCGGGCCAGTTCAAACGCGGCATGAAGCTGAAGACCGAAAGCGGCAAGACGCTGTCGGTGCACAATCCGATCCTGTTCTTTGCGTCTGACCGCGAGATCGCCGACGAAGCCTTTGCCGGCGATGTGATGGGCGTGCCGAACCATGGCGTTTTGCGGGTGGGCGACACCCTGTCTGAAAGCGGCAAATGGCGCGTGGCGGGCATTCCGAACTTCGCGCCTGAAATGCTGCGCCGGGCGCGTCTGAAAGACCCGCTCAAGGCCAAGCATCTCAAAAAGGCGCTGGAATCGCTGGCTGAAGAAGGCGTCACCCAGCTCTTCCGTCTGCAATTGGGCGGTGAGTTCATCATTGGCGCGGTGGGCGCGCTGCAGATCGATGTGATGGCCCAGCGGGTGGCGGATGAATACGGCATCGAGGTGGTGTTTGAAGCCAGCCCCTATGACACGGCGCGCTGGATCACCGGCTCGGACGCGGACATCGCCGCCTTCATCGACCGGCATAAATCGGCCATCGCCGAAGATATCGACGGCGATCCCGTGTTCATGGCGAAATCGGCCTGGGAGGTGAATTACTCCCAGGAGAAATTCCCCAACATCACCTTCAACGCCACCAAGGAGCGGAGCTGATGAGCGCGCCGTCGGTCACCGAGCAATTGCCCGAGCCTGTTCAGGCCTCGATCACCGATCTGGTCAGCATCATTCAGTCTGTCTGGGACACCAGCTTTCTGGGTCTGTCGGTCGGGGCGGGGCTGGCGGCGCTGGGCGTGATCGTCATCGCCTTCGTGTTCCGCGGCCTGTTCTCCTCGGTGATCATTCACCGGGTGCGCAACGCGACCGAGAAGACCGAGACCCAGCTTGATGACAAGCTGCTCGAGGCCCTCTACGGCCCGATCAAGATGATCCCCGTGATCATCGGCGTCTATATCGCGGTCAATATTCTGGGCTTGCGCGGCGAGGACGCCGCCATCAGCGGCGATAGCCTGGTGCAGACGCTGGTCATTCTGGCGCTGTTCTGGGCGCTGCATAATGCGGTCGAGCCGGTGGCGCATCTGTTCAAGCCGCTGCGTCGGGCGCTGAACCCGGTGATGATCGACTGGCTGTCAAAAGCCCTGAAGATCCTGTTCGTGGTGATTGGCGTCGCCGCGGCGCTGAGCGCCTGGGGCATTCCCGTGGCGCCGGTCATCGGTGGTCTGGGGCTTCTGGGCGTGGCGGTCGGCCTGGGCGCGCAGGACCTGTTCAAGAACCTGATCGCCGGCATTCTGATCCTGACCGAAAAGCGTTTCGTGCCGGGCGAATGGATCAAGGTGGATGGCGTGGTGGAAGGCACGGTCGAGCAGATCAATTTCCGCTCCACCCTCGTGCGCCGCTTTGACAAGGGTCCGGTCTACGTGCCGAACGCCTTCCTGTCGGACAAGGCGGTGACGAACTTCTCACGCATGACCCATCGCCGGATCAGCTGGGTCATTGGCGTGGAGTACAAGACCACGACCGACCAGCTGGCCTATATCCGCGACGAAGTGCTGGACTGGGTGCTCAACCATCCTGAATTCGCCAAGCCGCCGGAAGTGTCCACATTCATGCATGTGGACAAGTTCGGGCCGTCCTCGATCGACTTCTTCCTCTATTGCTTCACCACCACCACCAATTGGGGCGAGTGGCTGCGCATCAAGGAAGAGCTGGCCTTCGCCATCAAGCGCATCGTGGAAGAGGCGGGCACGGGCTTCGCCTTCCCGTCCACCACCGTCTACATGGATGACGGGGCGGAGCTGTTCGTGCCGCCGAAGGTGAAAAAGCACACCCCGCATGACGATCCCGAAAAGCAGAACCGTCAGATCGCCCGCGGCGAGAACCATGACGGGGAAAGCGGAGACGGTCGCTAGGGGTGGAGCGCCTGCGCGCTGCGCTTGGCCGGGATTTTACTCACATATCAATGTCATCCCGGCCTTGAGCCGGGATCTACCCGTTTCATTTCTGTGATCAGAACAGAGCGGTTCCGGTAGATCCCGGATCGCTTCGCGTCCGGGATGACGAGCGGAGGTGTGAGAGCAGGCGCTAAGCCGCCGCCGCGTTCTGCTTGCGCAGCTTCCAGAACCGCAGGGCGCGTTCGGCCTGTTCCGGTTCGAGGGCTTCGTAGATGGCGCCGATTTCGCGCGCATCATTGAAGGCGTTCTCCGCCGCCTGACTGCGCAGGACGGCGAGGGTGACGAACAGGGCTTTCTCGATGCCCGCCGCCTTGCAGATCAGCGCCAGACCGTCCGGGCTCTTGTGCTCGAAGGCGCGTTTGGCGGTGAAGTAATCCACACCCGTCAGCTCCGCGAAGCCAAGGGCGCAATGGACGGGCTTGCGTTCACGCAGCAGGCTGACCAGCAGGGAGCCGTCGAGTTCCTTGCGCACGCGCTTGGAGGCGATGTAGCGCTGGGCTTCCACGAGGGCCTTGTCCTCGGCCATGCGCTTTTCCAAACGGGCCTGGGAGGCGGCCAGCGCCGCTTCCAGAACGCCCGGCTCCAGCGTTTCAAAGCGCTGGCTGATCTTGTCACGCAGGGTGCGGCTGACCACCACCATCAGGTCGTTGAGCAGGTCGGCGGGGGCGTCGCCGCGTTCCACGATCGGCGCCTGCAGGATTTCGCTGTCCTCGGCGCGGCGGGCCACTTCTTCATAGGTGGAGCGCGACAGCTGGGCGCCTTCGTTGCGGATCAGGGCGGCGACTGAGTGGTCATCGCCCTTTTCCACGATGGCGTGGGACAGGCGTTCAGACACGGACTCACGCCGGGCAATGGCCTGGATATGGGCCTGGCCGGTTTCGTGAACGATGGTGACGAGGTCCTCATCGCTGAGCACGGACGAGCGCGACAGAATCGGCGCCGCGACTTCGATGGCGTCCTTGGCCAGTTGCTGGATCAGGCCCTTGGGCGCAAACGGGGCGTCGGCGAACCGATCAGCCAGCTCGGCGCGGGCGTCCTGAGCGGTTTCATTGGCGAGGGTGCGCAAAATGTCGTCGAACTGGCCCTGCGCGGCGGAGTCGCTGGCGGGAGGCGCATCGAAGAACAGGTCCGTCACCTCGCGGAGCAATTCGCGGCGGCGATCAGACGATTTTTCTTTCGCAAGTTCGGTCAGCTTGTGCAGCTTGGACGAAACCGACATCCGGGCCTCCGCAGTGATGGCGGTATTCTGCGACGCATGATGTAAAGAAAGCGTGCCGCACCTTGGTTAACGCGTCGTTCAACCGTTCTTTTTCACCCGCCTCCGGCGAGTTCGTTTTCCGCATGGTAGGGGGTGTCGGCCTGTCGGGGCTGGGGTGTGAGCGCAGCGCGTTCCCGCGCGCTGGGCGCCCGCTCGGCGCCCGCCTCGATCCGGGCGGCCAGTTCGGGGGATAATCCGGTGACTGCGCCGGGGGCGTATTGGCTGGGGCCGGCAATGGGGTGAAGTTCGCAGCGCGCCGCGCGGCCGATTTGTGTCGGGCGCCAGGTCCAGGCCTGACATGGCTCGTTCAGGGCGCACGCGCTGATGCAGGCCTCCACGCTTTGCGCCGCCGCGCCATCCAGCCGGATCAACACCCCGCGCCGGGCGTGATCGGGGGTCAGGGCGCCGGGGGGCAGCGCAGTCGGATCGGGCGCTGCGGTTTGCAGCATCAGGGCGAAGACAGCAATCATGGTTGCGAATATGACATCACGACTTTGACAAACCGTTGCGCCGGCCCAAGCGCGCGGCTAACCAAGCGCGATCCATACCAGAGAAGAGCCTGTCATGAGCGACGCGTCGGCCGAGACCTCCAAGAACGCCCTGGAACGCCTGCTGGAGAGCGCGGCGTTCCGCAACACCATCACGGCGCTGATCCTGATCAACGCCGCGATCCTGGGGCTTCTGACCTATAACTTGCCCGCTTCTGTGGCGACGGTTCTGGCTTATGCCGACAAGGCGATCATCGCGGCGTTTGTCGTGGAGATTGCGCTCAAGCTGGTCGTCTACCGCCTGAATTTCTTCAAGTCGGGCTGGAACTGGTTTGACTTCACGGTCGTGGCGATCTCGCTGGTTCCGGCGGCGGGCGCGTTCACCGTGCTGCGGGCGCTGCGCGTGCTGCGGTTGTTCCGCCTGTTCTCGGTGATCCCTGAAATGCGCTCGGTCGTGGAAGCGCTAGGCAAGGCGATCCCGGGCATGGGCGCCATCATGCTGGTTCTGGGCGTGATTTTCTATGTCGCCTCGGTGATGGGCGCGAAGCTGTTTTCGGGCACGCATCCGCAGTTTTTCGGCGACCTTGGCGGCTCGGCCTATACCCTGTTTCAGGTGATGACGCTGGAAAGCTGGTCCATGGGGGTGGCGCGTCCGGTGATCGCCGAGCACCCTTATGCGTGGATCTATTTCGTCGGCTTCGTGATCGTGACGAGCTTTGCGGTTCTGAACCTCTTTATCGCGGTCATCGTGGACTCCATGCAGTCCAAGCATTTCGACGCCGAGACCGAGCGCCAGAATGTCGCCCATGACGAGCGCGAGGTGTTGATCCACGAAATGCGCGCCATGCGTGAGGAGATGCATGAAATGCGCCTCCTGCTGGCGGAAAAAACCGGGGCGGATCAGTCGTCTATGCCGTCCTTGAGCGATTCAAACCGGGCGGACAAAGCCGAATAATACGCCGCCAGAGCTTCCTCGCGTGCGCCGCGCCTTTGCGGCGCCGGAGCGGAGAGGGGGGCGGCGGGCAGACCCTGATGGGCTTCCGTCATGAAGCGGCGCCAGATCTCGGCGGGCAGTTGTCCGCCCGTCACATCGGCGGTCGGGGTGTCATCGTCATTGCCGACCCAGACGCCCGCCACCAGCTGACCCGTATAGCCCACAAACCAGGCGTCGCGGCTGTTCTGGCTGGTGCCGGTCTTGCCGGCGGCGCGGCGGCCATTGAGCTGGGCGCGTTGACCCGTGCCGTCCTGTATGACGCCCTGCAAGAGCGTGGACATCCACTGGGCCTGCTCGGGATCGATCACCTGACGGCCCTCGGTGGCTTCGGGCGCCTCGTAGAGCAGATCACCGCGCGAATTGCGCACCTCCAGCACCAGAACCGGGTTCGGGCGACGACCGTCATTGGCGAAGACCGCATAGACCCGCGTCATGTCGATCAGGCGCACGCCCGAGGCGCCCAGCGACAAGGCGGGCACAGGATCAAGCGCAGTGGTGATCCCCAGACGCTGGCCCATTTCCGCCACGGCGTCCGCGCCCACCTGGGCGCCCGCCTGGGCGGCGACCGTGTTGATGGAGCGTTTCAGGGCGTCGGCGATGGTGATGCGGCCGCGATAATTGCCGCCATAGTTCTCCGGGCTCCAGCCCTCGATCTCGATGGGCTCGTCATTAAACGCGGTGGAGGGCTCCATGCCCGCCTCGAACGCGGCGGCGAAGACCACGGGTTTGAAGGCGGAGCCGGGCTGGCGGCGGGCCTGCACGGCGCGATTGAACTGGCTTTCGGCATAGTCGCGCCCGCCCACCATGGCGCGCACCCGGCCTTGCGGGTCCATCGCTACCAGCGCGGCTTCATCGGCGTTGCGCGCTTCGGCCTGCAAATCCATCACGGCGGCGACGGCGCGCTCGGCGGCCTGCTGGGCGGTGACGCTGACCGTGGTGCGGATGACAAGGTCGGGCGTATCCGCTGCATCGCCCAGATGCTGACGCGCCTCGGCCAGCGCCTGGTCAAAGACATAGCCAAAGGCGCCGGGCTCGAAACTTTCATCCCCGGCGGCGAGTTCAGCGGGCGTGTCGATTGCGTCCTGATAGGCGGTCTCGTCGATGAAACCGGCGTCGAGCATGTCGTAGAGCACTTCAGCGGCGCGGGCGCGGGCGGCGGGCAGGTTCGAGGTGGGCGCCAGCCGTGAGGGCGCCTTGGGCAGAGCCGCCAGAAGCGCCGCTTCAGACAGGGTCAGCTCACTGGCGGGCTTGTTGAAATAGCGCCGCGCGGCGGCTTCCACGCCATAGGCCTGATCCCCGAGATAGACCCGGTTGAGATAGAGCTCGAGGATTTCCTGCTTGGTCAGAATGTTCTCAAGCTCGGTCGCGATGCGGATTTCCTGGATCTTGCGCCGGACGGTGCGTTCCGGGCTGAGAATGAGGTTCTTCACCAGCTGCATGGTCAGCGTCGAGCCGCCCTGCACCAGATGCCCGGCGCGCACATTGGCCCACATCGCGCGGGCGAAGCCGCGCTCGTCAAAGCCGTCATGCTCGTAAAAGCGCCGGTCCTCGACCGCCAGAAAAGCCTGGGGGACGTGATCGGGCAACTCGTCCAGCCGGACCGGGCGGGCGTAAAGCGGCCCGCGCTGGCCCAGAATCGCGCCATTTTCCGCCAGCACCGTCACCGCAGGCTCGCGCCGCACGCTCCACAACTCCTGAGCGGTTGTTGGCACATTCGGCAAGTCGTGGTAGGCCCAACGCCAGAAGGCGATCCCGCTGATCAGCCCGACCAGGATCACGATCTGCGCGGTGATCAGGGCGACAAGGCGCCAGCGGGATTTCAGCCGGGTCCATGGGGAGGGCTTTTGATCGGCACGAAAGGTGATGGCAGGCCTCAATAGGTTTGCCGCCCTCTGGGGCGTTTTTGGGAATGATCTCAAGAACAGCTGATCACGGCTAAATTCAGGCGATGAGCGATACTCGTCCTTTCTACGAACGCAAGACGCTTTCTGAAATGAGCGTGAGTGAATGGGAGTCCCTGTGTGATGGCTGCGGCAAGTGCTGCGTCGTCATTCTGGGCGATGAGGACGACCCGGACACCTTCTGGCGCACCAATGTGGGCTGCAAGCTCCTCGATCTGAACACGATCCGTTGTTCAGATTACGCCCATCGCCAGTCAAAGGTTCCCGGCTGCGTGCGGTTGAGCCCGGACAATATCGCCCAGCTTAAATGGATGCCTGAAACCTGCGCCTATCGCCTGCTCAATGAGGGCAAGGATTTGCCCGACTGGCATCCGCTGGTCTCCGGCGACCCCAATAGCGTCATCGAGGCGGGGCATTCGGTCAAAGGCACGCTGATCAGCGAGAATATCGTTCATGAGGACGATCTCGAGCACCATATCGTCGCCCGTCAGGACGCAAAGCAGGAATAAGTCTGCGCCAATCCCGCAAGTGAAACACAAAACACGCTGACGCTTTCGGGCGTTGGCGGTTTTTGTGCGCGATCAATCCGACCGGGGCGGTCAGGTGCTAGTCTTCAGGCATGGTCGAAATGAACCGAAGGACGTTCTGCCCGGAGCCGAAACGGACGGGCGGAAAACGGTTTGACTGGGTCGCCATTCATGAAGGCTGGCGGGCCGGGCAAACCGCAGAAACCCTGGCTGAGGCCCATGGGCTGAAAGCCAATACCATCATCGGAAAATGCGTCTGGATTGACCAGTTCTTCCCGCCCCCGGCGCCCGCGCGCCTGATTGCGGAGCTGAACCGGCGTCTGGAACAGGCGATGTCCCGGCTGGATGAGGGCGATGCGGCGCAGGCGGAAAAGCAGGCCAGAACCATCGCCGCGCTGATCCGCGCGGGGCGCGAGCTGAAGCAATGGAGCGAGACAATGAGCGAGCAGAAGACTGGCGGCATGCCCGCCGCACAGGCGGAGGCGCCCCAAGGTGAGAAACGAGATTACCACGCCGAGCTTGAGCGCCGACTTACTCGTTTACAATCGCACCTTCTGTCCAAAGACATGGGTGAGCAAGCTGAGCGAGAGCGAGGCGCAACATCTGGTCGATAGCTGGGCGTTCTGGGCGAGGACTGAGCAGAAACCGCCACCGGGTGACTGGCGCATCTGGCTGTTTCTGGGCGGCCGGGGGGCGGGCAAGACCCGCGCTGGCGCCGAATGGGTGAGGGCCCAGGTGAAGGCGGGCTGCAAGCGCATCGCGCTTGTGGCGCCGACCTTTTCCGATGTGCGCGAGGTCATGGTGTCCGGCCCGTCAGGCTTTCTCAATATTGGCGAGGACGATGACCGCCCCCGCTATGAAGCCAGCCGCCATCGTCTGATCTGGCCCAACGGGGCGGAGGCCTATGGCTTCTCATCCGAAGATCCGGACGGTTTGCGCGGACCGCAATTTGATTGCGCCTGGGCGGATGAGTTCGCCGCCTGGACCCGGCCGCAGGAAACGCTGGACATGCTGGGGCTGGGTCTGCGTCTGGGCGAAGACCCCAGATTGATGATCACGACGACGCCCAGGCCCCTTCCGGCGCTAAAGGCGCTGCTCAAACAAGCGGGCGTGGTCATGACCCATGCGACGACGGACGCCAATGCGGCCAATCTGGCGCCGGGCTTTGTCGCCGCGATGACCGAGCGCTATGGCGCGTCGCGCCTCGCGCGGCAGGAGCTGGAGGGCGTTCTGATCGACGATCCAGACGGCGCCGTGTGGACACGGGGCCTGATTGATCAGGCGCTAGGCCTGCCCGCTTTTGAGCCGGAGCGCGTAGTGGTGGCGGTGGACCCGCCCGCGAGCGCCACAGGAGACGAATGCGGGATCATCGCGGCGGGTGTGAGCGGTCAGGGCCGCGACGCCCGATTGGTCGTGCTGAAGGATATGAGCCAGCAAGGTCGCCCTGAAGTCTGGGCGGCCAAGGTGGCTGAAGCCTTTGAGGCGGTGGATGCAGACTGGGTGGTGGCCGAGGCCAATCAGGGCGGGGACATGGTCCGCGCCGTGTTGCAGGCCGCAGCCCCCGACCTGCCGATCAAGCTGGTCCATGCCAGCCGCGGCAAGCGGGCACGGGCCGAACCCGTCGCTGCGCTCTACGCCAAGGGCCGCGTGCGCCATGCCGGGCGCTTTGCGGTGCTGGAAGACCAGATGTGCGCCTTTGGCGCGCCCGAACAAAGCGGCAGTCCGGACCGGGTGGACGCCCTTGTCTGGGCCATCGCCGCCCTGACCCCAAACGCCGCCAGCCCCAGGCTGCGGCGGCTTTAAACCCACAGGAGAACGCCATGCTCAAGCAATGGCTGGGTCTCGGTCGCAAGGCGGCCGGGCGAACCCTTGCGCTCGGCTTCGGGACGGGGGCGAGCTGGAGCCCGCGCGGCTATGCCGCTTTCGCGACCGAGGGCTATGCCCGCAACGCGGTCGCCCATCGCTGCGTGCGGCTGGTTGCTGAAGCGGTCGCCGCGGCGCCGTTCAAGGCGGCGCAAGGCCCGGCGGGGGAGGCGGCCTTGACGCTTCTGACCGCGCCCAATCCCGACCAGTCCGGCCCCGAACTGATCGATATGGTCCAGAGCCATCTTCAGGTGGCGGGCGACGCCTATCTGCATCTGACAGGGTTTGAGACCGGGGCGCCGTCGCTGTATGCGCTGCGGCCCGATCGGGTGCGGGTGATGACGGGGCCGAAAGGCTGGACCGAGGGCTGGGAATATCGCACCGCCACGGGAGCAGAAGTGTTTCAGCGTGATCGCGCCTCGGGCCGCTCTCCCATCCTGCACCTCAAACGCTTTCACCCCACCGACGACCAGTACGGCCTGTCGCCCATGGAGGCGGCGGCGCGCGCCGTCGATGTGCACGCCGCAGGCGGCGCCTGGGCGAAGGCGCTCTTGGATAACGCCGCGCGACCCTCGGGCGCTCTGGTGGTGAAAGCGGGAACCGACGGACAGGGGCGTCTGACGCCGGACCAGTTCGAGCGCCTGAAAGGAGAGCTGGAAAGCCTTTATACCGGCGCCGAGAATGCCGGGCGGCCTCTGTTGCTGGAAGGCGGGCTCGACTGGAAGCCGATGGGGCATAGTCCTGCCGAGATGGATTTCATCGAGGCGCGGCGCGAGGCGGCGCGGGAGATCGCGCTGGCCTTCGGCGTGCCGCCCATGCTGCTGGGGCTGCCGGGCGACAACACCTATTCGAACTATCGCGAAGCCAATCAGGCCTTCTATCGCCAGACGGTGCTGCCGCTGGCCAAAACCTGCGCTCTGGCGCTCAACCGCTTTCTGGCGCCCTGGCTCGGCGCGGACCCGAAGCTCTGCGTGGATGAAGACGGCTTGCCCGCCTTTACCGAGGAACGCGCGGCGCGCTGGGCGCGGATCGCGGCGGCGGAGTTTCTGTCAGACGTGGAAAAGCGATCATTACTGGGTCTCGCCCCGCAAGGAGGCGCGCAATGACCGACGCGTCCCACTCGATCAGCCCCTGGCGGCTGGATCGCTCGATCACTTTGGGCGTCATTCTGGCGCTGACGCTGCAGACCGCGGGCGCCCTGATGTGGGCCGGGGCGGCGAATGAGCGCCTCGATCAGCTTGAAACCCGCGCCGACGCCACCGCGCCCGTAGCCGAGCGGCTGGCGCGGCTGGAAGCGCACGCCGCCTATTCCCGCGCGGCGCTGGAACGCATCGAGCGTCGGCTCGAACAGGACTGAGGTCCGCCCCTTCTAACAATGGAGACGCCGATGCAGGCGCTGAACCGCTCTGGCGAGACGCTGGAGGTGGCGGGCTATGCCAGCCTGTTTGATATCGAGGATCAGGGCGGGGATCTCGTCCGCGCCGGGGCCTTTGCAGAGGGGCTGAAGGCGCGAGGCCCGACCGGGGTGCGCATGCTGTTCCAGCATGACGCGACCGAACCCGTCGGGGTCTGGGACGAAATCACCGAGGATGGCCGCGGGCTTTATGTCCGCGGCCGCATTCTTTCGACCGCCCCGCGCGGCAAGGCCGCGATGGGGCTGGTGGCCGAAGGGGCCGTGGACGGCCTCTCCATCGGATTTCGCACGATCCGCTCCGCCCCCCGACCGGGCGGCGGGCGCGATCTGTTGCAGCTCGATCTGTGGGAGGTGTCGATCGTGACCTTCCCCATGCTGGCTCAGGCGCGCTTGCGCGTTGTGGAGCCCAATAAGACGCGGCTCTCCGCGTCGGCGGCCTGACCGCCTTTTCTCTTCATGACCAGAAAGGACATTCATGAGCCGGGAAACCAAGATGGCGGTTCCCTCCGCCGAGACGCGCGCCGCCATGGCCGACATGCTGGCCGCGTTCGAACACTTCAAAGAGGCCAATGACCAGCGGCTGGATGCGCTGGAATCCAAAACCGGCGCTGATCCGCTGATCACCGAGAAGGTGGACCGCATCGATGCCGCGCTCGATGAAGCCAAATCGCGTCTGGATCGTTTGAGCCGGGAAGCGGCGAGGCCGGATCTGTCGGGCAGCGGGACGAAAAGCGCGGGCTGGGGCGACTTCCTGCGTACGGGCTCCGCGCTCGCGCTGGACCAGAAAGCGCTGTCGGGGCAGTCCGGCGCTACGGGCGGCCATGTGGCGCCGGCGGAGCTGGAAACCCGCATCGAGCGCCTGATCCGGGAAGTGAGCCCGATCCGCGCCATCGCCACGGTGAAGCAGACGACGTCGCATACCTTCCGCAAACCCGTCAGCGCGGGCGGGGCCACCGGCGCCTGGGCGGCGGAGACGGCGAGCCGGCCCGAAACCGACGCCTCCTCGTTGGAGCTATTGGAGTTTCCCACCGCTGAGCTTTACGCCATGCCCGCCGCGACGCCGGCCATCCTCGATGACGCCATGGTCGATCTTGAGCAATGGCTGGCCGAGGAAGTGCGCGATGTGTTCGCCGAAGCCGAGGGCCGGGCGTTCGTGTTGGGCGATGGCGTGAACAAGCCGCGCGGCTTTCTCGATTACACGAAAGCCGAAGTGGGCACGGAAAGCTGGGGCGAGCTGGGCTTTGTGACCACGGGCGTGTCGGGCGGATTCTCCGCCTCTGATCCCGCCGACGCGCTGATTGATCTCATCTATGCGCCCAAGACGAGCTATCGCGCCAAGGGCCGGTTCGTGATGAACCGTTCGACGGTGTCTGCGGTGCGCAAGTTCAAGGATGCGGATGGGCAATATATCTGGCAGCCCGCCCAGAGCGCGGGCCAGTCCGCCAGCCTGATGGGCTATCCCGTCACCGAGGCTGAGGACATGCCCGATATCGGCGTGAACAGCTTCTCGATTGCGTTTGGCGATTTTGAGCGCGGCTATCTGGTGGTGGACCGCCAGGGCGTTCAGGTGCTGCGCGATCCCTATTCCGCCAAGCCCTATGTCCTCTTCTACACCACCCGCCGTGTCGGCGGCGGCGTGCAGGATTTCGACGCGATCAAGCTTCTGAAATTCGCGGCCTGATCGAGCCTGCTCTCCCCCACCTCAAAGCCCCGGCCACCGCGCCGGGGCTTTGCTTTTTGAGGGGCGTTCAGGTTGGCGTGTTGAGGTCTTTTTCCAGCGAAGTGCGAATCCGGTCGTCGAGATCAGGCGAAATGAGCTCGTCTCTGCCCTGGTACAGATAGGCCCTGGCGCGGCTGTAGGCCTGCGAACCGAAGAAGAACAATCCGGGTGCGCCAATCAGGAGCTCAACGAACACCAAATAGGTGAGGGATGCGAACAGGCTCGTCTGGAGCCAGCCGGAAAGCAGAAGGGCCAGGGTCAGGAAGACCACAGGACCAAGCCCGAGCGACACCAGAATAGCCAGGAGCAAGGCTCTGTCTTTTGCCTTGTTGAGCGTCAGCTCCGGCTCGGGTTCTCCTGCAAAGAGGCGCAGAATGACCTGCAGTCCCTGATCCAGTCTGAGCAGCCTGTATATGGCTCCCAACCCGATGACGAACGCTGCAAAGCCAACAATGACGACCGCTTCGATCTTGACGTCCTGAGCAAAGGCATAAAGGGCCCCCGCCGCCACAAGGGCCATGGCCAGAAGGGTCACACCGGCTTCAATCGCCGTCGTCAGTAATAACCCGAGATAAAGCCGCATCGGCTTGGTCTCCATTCCAGGGACATCCCATGACACTCGAACTCACTGCGGCTCCCGCAGCGGAGCCTGTCAGCGTGTCTGACGCCAAGAACTGGTTGCGGATCAGTCATGCGGCTGATGACGCTCTGATTTCATCTCTTCTACGCGCCGCACGCGAGCATGTCGAAACCCGAACAGGGGGGGTGCTGATCACACAGAGCTGGCGCGAGCGGCTGGAGGACTGGCCGCGCGACCGGCTGAGCGCATCCGGGCTGGCGGTTCAGCTCAAGCGGGCGCCGCTGATTAGCGTTGAGGCGGTCAGGGTGCGAGGCCGTAACGGCGCACTGACTGACTGGGACCCGGCGGAATACCGTGTGGAGACGGGCGAGCCGGGGCGGCTGGTCGCCATCCTCCCCTTCGCCTTGCCTCGGCCAGACGTTCGCGGCGGCGGCATCGAGATCGATTTCACCGCCGGCTATGGCGAAACGCCCGACGACGTGCCCGCACCCCTGCGCGCGGCGATCCTGCATCTGGTCGCGGCGAGTTATGGCGCAGATCGCGGCGAGGGGGGCGAGACGCCACCTGCGCCGGAGATCGTCGACCGCCTGCTCGCGCCCTATGAACGGGTGCGGCTATGAGTGCGGAAGCCGCTTTCCAGAGCGGACTTCTGGACCATTTGCGGACGGATGCGGGTGTTGCGGCTGTTCTGGGTGAGCGGGTGTTTGACCTGCCGCGCTCGGGCGTGCGCTATCCCTTCCTCTATCTGGGGCGCGTTGAAAGCGACGCTGCAGACGCCAGCGAAAGCCGCCTGATCGAGCTGCGCCAGACCCTTCTGATCCGAGGGCGACGCGATGACGCCGAAGCGATCAAACAGGCGCTGGGCGCGATACGGGCGGCGCTCGATGCGGCGCCGCTGGCGCTGGCCCCGCCCTATCAGGCGATCCACGCGCGGGTCGTCTACGCCGATCTGTTCTCAACGTCCGACAGCCGCGCCCTGCAAGGGCTGGTGCGGGTGCGGGCGCTACTTCAAACACAAGGAGACACGCCATGACGGCGCAGGCGGGCAAGGATGTCTTGCTGAAAATCGGCGATGGCGGATCGCCCGAAAACTTCACCACGCTTGCAGGTTTGCGGGCGAAAACGCTTTCCCTGAATGCCCGGGCGGTCGAAGTGACCCATGCGGACAGCCCGGGGCGCTGGCGCGAATTGCTGGATGGCGCCGGGGTGCGTCAGGCGGCGATATCCGGCGCGGGCATTTTTGTGGACAGCGCGGCGGACGAGACCGTGCGCGGGGTGTTCTTTGATCAGGCCAAGCGCAGCTTTCAGGTGATCGTGCCGGATTTTGGCGTCATCGAAGGCCCGTTCCTGGTGACGGCGCTGGAATATTCCGGCCGCCATGATGGCGAGGCGAGTTACTCGATCTCATTGAGTTCCGCCGGGGCGCTGAGCTTCACGCCGCTATGACGTGCGGTCGTTGATCCGGCGTTGGCGCTGGCGATCCTCAAGATCATTGAGGCAGGCGCGATAGGCGTCCGGATTGCGCAATTCCTCGCACTCATCCTCGGCCCGCTCGTCATAGACCTCTTCAAACACGCTTTCACAACCGCACAGAATAAGCGGCGAGGCGAGGGCGAGAACGGCGAGAGCGCGGCGCATGGATCATCCTTGAGCTGATGGGATGCGTTGAGCCTAAACCCGAAGTCTGGGGCTTTCACATGACAATCTCTCAACCTGGAACCGTCTCCGCCCGACTGGGTGAGACGGCGGTTCGCTTGCGCCTGTCGCTCGCCGCCTTGATGGAAATCGAACAGGCTCTAGGCGTGTCCGGTCTTGATGCGCTGGCGGCGCGGTTTCGCGCCCTGACGGCGAGCGATCTGAGCGCAGTGCTGACTGCCCTGTTGCGGGCGGGCGGGCATGAGGATGCGGACGCACTGGCGCACACCGCCGCGCCGACCGAAGCCGCGCAGGCGGTGCTCGCCTGCTTTGATGCGAACCTCAAATGAGCGCGCGCTGGCAAGGCTCGTTCGCGCTGGGCGTTCTGCGGTTTGGGCTAAACCCGGAGGCGTTCTGGCGCCTGTCGGTTCTGGAATGGCGGGCGCTGTGTTCGGCCTTGGCGCCGGGCGCTGCGCCGCCGCCGGACCGGAGCGCGCTGGACACGCTGATGCGGCGTTTTCCCGATGGAGTGAAGAATGACGGATACGTTTGACCTGTCCGAGCTGGCGTCTGGCGCCAGCACGGCGCGCAGCGAGCTTAAAGAGACGGCGCGCGAAGGAACGCTCGCCGCGCAAGCTCTCTCAGAGGCGTTTGAAAGCGCCGGGCGGGATATCGCCAACAGCCTTGAGGGCGCGGCGCGTTCAGGGGAATTGAGCTTTACTGCGCTCGCTGAACAGATCGCGCAGAGCTTTGCGCAAATCGCGCTCGATCAGTTCGTCCTGCAGCCCGTCTCCGGACTTCTGGGCAATGCGGCGAGCCTTCTGGGCGGGGTGCTGGGCCAACGCGCCGAGGGCGGCCCGGTTCTGGCGGGAGAGCGGTATCTTGTCGGCGAGCGGGGGCCGGAAGTGTTCACTCCCGCCCAATCGGGCGCGATTTCGACGCTGGGGTCCGCGCCCATTTCCATCACCATCAACACACATGGCGCACCGCTGGACAGCGTGCGCCGCTCTGAAAGCCAGATCGCGGCGGCGGTGGCGCGGGCGGTGCAGCGCGGCGGGCGTCAGCTATGACCGGGTTTCATGATGTGCGCTTCCCGCTGTCGATCGGGCTCGCCGCGCGCGGCGGGCCGGAACGGCGCACTGAAATCGTCACCCTCAATTCAGGCCGTGAGGAGCGCAACGCCGTCTGGCGTGATTCCCGGCGGCGCTGGGATGCGGCGCCGGGGGTAAGGTCGCAGGCGGATCTGGCAAAGTTCGTGGCGTTCTTTGAGGCGCGGCGGGGGCGGCTTCATGCCTTCCGCTTCACCGATCCGTTTGATCACAGCTCTGGGACTTCCGGGGCGGCGCCCGGCCCGCTCGATCAGGTCATCGGGACCGGGGATGGCGCAACGGACCGCTTTCAACTGTCCAAAGCGTATGGCGATGCGGCCAATCAATGGCGGCGCCCGATCACCCACCCCCAGCCTGACAGCGTGCGTGTGGCCGTGGATGGGGTCGAGACCGGGTATGAGCTTGAACCGGAAGGCTGGATCAAGTTCGAGACGCCGCTCGCAGATGGCGCGCTGATCACGGCGGGGTTCCGCTTTGACGTGCCGACGCGGTTTGACGCCGATCAGATCGAGGCGAGCCTTGAGGGCGGCGCGGCGTTGATCGCGTCGGTTCCCTTGCTGGAAGTCCGGCTTTAGGGCTGGACAGGCGCGTCGTTCATCGCCCTCATGAAGCAATACTCTGGGGAGGATGACATGATCAGCACGATTGCCGCTTTTGCCCTGCTTCAGGCTACGCCTGAGGCGCAAGCCGTGGAGGCGTTCGAGGTTCAGGGCTTTCGCAGCCAGATCATGGTGGAGATTGATGCGCCGCGCGCTGAAGTGTTTGACGCCGCGACCGGCGATGTCTCGCCCTGGTGGGATCACACCTTCTGGCCGGGGCCAGCGGAGCTGGTGATCGAGCCTGAAGTGGGCGGCCTGTTCTATGAGCGCTTTGAGGCGGGGGAGCCCGATGGCGTGGTCCATGCGCGGGTGATCTTCGTTCGGGCGCCTGAACAGCTTCGCCTTGATGGCCCGCTGGGGCTCAGCGGCCGGGCGGTGCAGCTGGTGTCGAGCTGGACGCTGGAAGAGGGCGAAAACCCGGAGCAAACCCGCTTCACCGTCGATCTCGCAATCACGGGCGAGGTGGATGAGGAGCTGGCGGGCATTGTCCGCCGCGTCTGGGTGCATTTCATAGACGGTCGTCTCAAACCCTATATGGAAGCGGATTGTCATCTGGAGCCTGAGGCGCCCTGCGCGGCGTTTGAGGAATAAGGTTTCTCCCGCGCCTTCGCGCAGGGGATTTTCCCTGTCCTCCTTCACTCCGTTCTGTCGGTCCTCGCTAAAGCTGTGGGCGGCCTTTGGCCTTGCGAGCCCGCTGGGCTCGGTTTTTCAGTTTCCTCGCTTCGCTGCGGGCGCGCGGTCGCGCTTGCGAGCCTTTCAGGCTCGGGGTGCTCAATCTGAGACGTTGATGTGTTTCCACCCCGGCCCTGCGCCGGGGTTTTTTGTTGGAGGTCGCATGATCGACATTCCACCCCTCTTGCAGGCGAAGCTCGATGCGGGCGTCACGACCCTGTGCTGGGTCTGGATCCTGACACGCCGGGACGGCATGAGGTTCGGCTTCACCGATCATGATCAGGCGCTGGAGCTAGAGGGCGTAAACTGTGAACCTGCCTCAGGGTTTTCGCATGGCGATTTGCGCAGCGAGACGGGCGGCGCGCCCGCCCGCGGCGCCGTGTTTGGTCAGCTCGACTCCAGCATCATCACGTGCTCCGACATCGCCGCGGGCGTCTGGGACGGTGCGGGGCTTGTGCTCTACCGCGTGGACTGGTCCGAGCCATCGCTGTTCTGGCGAGCCTTTACAGGCGAGCTTGGGGAAATCCGCTATGGCGATCAGGGTCTTGAAGCAGATGTTTCAGGTTTGAGCGCGCGTTTGAACCGCACCATCGGGCGGGCCTTTTCACGCCTGTGCGATGCGGAGCTGGGGGATGCCCGCTGCGGTGTCGATCTGGGCGCCGCCGGGCGCCGGGTGGAGGGCGCCGTGTCTGAACAGATCACGGCGCGGGCGTTGAGGATCAGCGGGGCGGACAGTCTGGACGCGTCCGCGCTGATCCACGGCGTGTTGAGCTGGCCGGGCGCGAGCTGGCCTGATCAGCGCATTGTGTCGGCGCGCATTGAAGGCGCCGCACAGGTCATTGAGCTTGAGGCCGCCATACCTGAGGGCGTGACGCCTGGGCAGGCGGTGCAGTTGAGCGTGGGCTGTGACAAGCGGTTCGAGACCTGCGCCACCCGTTTTTCCAACGCGCTGAACTTTCGCGGCTGCCCGCACATGCCTGGCAATGACGCCCTGATCCGGCCCGTGAGCGCCCGTCGATGAGGACGGAAGTTCTGGCCGAGGCGCAAAGCTGGATAGGCACGCCCTATCACCATCAGATGAGCGTCAAAGGCGCAGGGTGCGATTGTCTGGGGCTGGTGCGCGGGGTGTGGCGGGCGCTTTACGGGCCGGAGCCGGAAGCCTTGCCGCCCTACGCGCCGGACTGGTCTGAACGCACCCCAGTCGACACGCTCAGCGAGGCGGCAGGGCGCTGGCTGGTTCCGCTTGATGCGTCTCAAGCCCAACCCGGCGATGTGCTGTTGTTTCGTTATGCGACGAACGGCTTTGCGCGCCATTGCGCCATCCTCTCCGCGCCCGACCGCATCCTGCACGCCTGGCGCGGGCAGAGCGTGTGCGAGACCACGCTGGGGTCGTTCTGGCGGCGCCGGATTTCGGGCGCCTACGCCTTCCCTCAACATTAGAGCGAGGACCTTATGGGCCAGCTTCTTCTGACCGCCGCCGGACAGGCGGGGGCGTCCTTTCTGCAGGCCGGTGTCTCCACGCTCCTCGGCAATCTGTTTGCACCCGACCGCGAAGGCCCGCGCCTTGACGGGCTGAGCGTTCAGACCTCGACCGAGGGCGCCTTCGTGCCCATCGTCTATGGCCGCATGCGTCTGGCCGGGCAGGTGATCTGGATGGGCCCCGTGACAGAAAGCGCGCGCACATCTGGCGGCAAGGGCGGGCCGGAGCTGACCGAGTATCAGTATGCCGCGAGCTTCGCCGTGGCGCTGTGTGAAGGCCCGATCGCGAGCGTGGGACGCATCTGGGCGAATGGCGAAATCCTGAACCATGACGCCGCGGTGATGCGGCTTCATAGCGGAGCCGAAGACCAGGCGCCCGATCCGCTGATCGAGGCGGTGGAGGGGCAAGCGCCCGCCTATCGCGGGCTCGCCTATATGGTGTTTGAGGATTTGCCGCTTGATGCGTTTGGCGCGCGGCTTCCCAATCTGAGCTTTGAAGTGCTGGGCGCGGGGGCTGTTGAGAGCGAAGAGCCGCAGCTCGAGCAGCTGGTTCAGGGCGTGTGCCTGATCCCGGCCTCGGGCGAATTCGCCTACGCCACCGAACCCGTGTTTCGCGAGGTGCGCGAGGGCGAGGAGCGGGCCGAGAATGTCCACACCAGCCGCGCCTTCACCAATCTCGACGCGGCGCTTGATGATCTTGCCGCGCGCCTGCCGAACGTGACATCGGTCGCGCTGGTCACGAGCTGGTTCGGGACCGATCTGCGCTGTGACCAGTGCCAGATCCGCCCCGGCGTCGAGACGCGCGAGAAGCGGACGCGGCCTTTAAGCTGGCGCGCGGCGGGGCTGGATCGGGCGAGCGCGCATCTGGTGTCGCAGAAAGAGGGCGCTCCGGTCTATGGCGGCACGCCGTCAGATGACACGATCATCGCCTGCATCCGCGCGCTCAAACAGCGCGGCTATCAGGTCACGCTCTATCCCTTCATCCTGATGGATATTCCGGGCGAGACCGTGCCCGGCGATCCGCATGGCGGCGGCTTTCAGCCCGCCTATCCCTGGCGCGGTCGGATCAGTTCGAGCCCGGCGCCGGACCAGCCGGGAAGCCCGGACCAGAGCATGGCGGCGCATGCGCAGATCAACGCCTTCTTTGGCGGCGCGAAGGTGGCGGACTTCTCTCTGAGCGGGGATGAGGTGCGGTATGCGGGGGCCGAAGACTGGGGCTTTGACCGTTTCATCCTGCACCACGCCATGCTCGCCAAAGCTGCGGGCGGGGTGGAGAGCCTTTTGATCGGGTCTGAACTGGTGGCGCTCACTCAGGTGCGCTCTGACCGGACAAGCTATCCCGCTGTCGCGCGCCTCAAAGCCCTGGCGGGAGAGGTGCGCACACTGGTCGGGGCGGGGGTGAAGCTCTCCTATGCGGCGGACTGGTCTGAATATGCCGGTCATGCGCCCGGCGACGGGTCGGGGGATCGCCTGTTTCATCTCGATCCGCTCTGGGCCGATCCGAATGTGGATTATATCGGGATCGACTGGTACGGGCCTTTATCGGACTGGCGCGAGGGCGAGGCGCATGCGGACGCCGCCGCGGGCTCGATCCATGACCGCGCCTATCTGAGCAACAATGTAGAAGGCGGTGAGGGCGGAGACTGGTATTACGCCAACGAGGCGGATCGTCAGACCCAGCTGCGAACACCCATCATCGACGGCGCATATGGCGAGGACTGGATCTGGGCCTATAAGCGCCTGGCTGACTGGTGGTCGAACCCCCATCATGACCGGGTGGGCGGGGTGCGCGCCAGCGCGCCGACGGTCTGGACGCCGGGAATGAAGCCGATCCGCCTTGTGGAGCTGGGCTGCCCGGCGGTCGATAAAGGTTCAAACCAGCCCAATGTTTTCATCGATCCCAAGAGCGCGGAAAGCCGCGCGCCGCATTTCTCCAATGGCGCCCGCGATGACCTGATCCAGCGACGCTATATCGAGACAGTGCTGGATTATTGGGCGCCTGATGAGGGCCATAACCCGGTCTCGACAGTCTATGGCGGGCCGATGCTGGATGTGGCGCGCAGTCATGTCTGGTGCTGGGACGGGCGACCGTTTCCCGAGTTCCCGACCCGTGAGGATGTGTGGAGTGATGGCGGCAACTGGCGGCGCGGGCACTGGCTGACAGGGCGCGCGGGACAGTCCGCGCTGGGCGCGGTGGTTCAGGACGTGGCAAGGCGGGCGGGGCTTGAGACGCTGGACGTGTCGGCTCTGGATGGCGTGCTGGCGGGGTTTGTGATCGACCGGCCCCGGCGCGCGCGCGATGTGATCGCCTCGCTGTCGGGCGTGTTTGGCTTCACCCTGACCGATCAGAGCCGCGGGCCGGTCTGCCTGCCGCTTGCGCCGCGCGGCGCCGCGACGGTTCTCAGGAACGACGATCTGCCCGAGGGGGCAGACGGATTTGTGATCACGCGCACGCCACCTGAAACCGCGCCTGCCGATGCGCAGCTCACGCTGATTGGGGATGAGGGCGAGTACGCCCCCGCGTCGGTCAGGGCGCAAGGTCTGGACCATCTGACCCATGGCCTTGTTTCACTGAGCGCGCCGGTGCTGGCGGATCGCCAGCAGGCGCAGGACTGGGCAAGGGGGTTGCTCAATCGGGCAAGGCGCGAGGGTGAGAGTCTGAACGCGGCCCTGCCGCCGTCACTGGCGCGGCTGGAGCCGGGCGATCCGGTGAGGCCTGCAGCGATGGGGCCGGTCTGGCGCCTGGACGCGCTCGAAGGCGGCAGTGTGCGTCAGGCGCGTTTGGGACGGACAGACCCCGGCGCCGCCCCGGTCTCGGGCCCCGAGCCGCAAACGGGCGCCGTGCCTGCACCTGCGCCTGCCGGTCGGCCACTGGTGCGGCTTCTCGATCTGCCGCTTGAGCCGGATGCCGACAGCGCTCGCAACGGCCTTGTCGCCGCTGCGTGGAGCCAGCCCTGGGCGGGCGCTGTCCAACTCTACGCAGGCGCGGATGAGGACAGCGCTGAAGCCCGCGCCCGCCTTGTGGCCCCGGCCCGGACCGGAGAGTTGCTGGCGGATTTACCGGCGGGGCCGGAAGGGCGTTGGCGGCGGGACGCCGTCTTGCGTTTGCGTCTGACGGCAGGAGCGCTGGAGAGCCGTTCCCCTCTGGCCGTGTTGGCGGGCGCCAACCGTCTGGCGGTCGAGACAGAGGAGGGCTGGGAAGTCATCGGGTTCGAGTGCGCCGCGCTGGAGCCGGACGGGAGCTGGTTGCTGAACGGCTTGCTCCGTGGATTGGGCGGCTCGCCCCCGGCGGGTGCGCCAGCGGGCGCAGGCGTGGTCATTCTGGATCCGTTGCTCGAGGTACTGCCGGTGAATGAGGCCGAACGCGGCGCCGAGCTGAGTGTGATCGCCGTTCCTGAGGGCGCGCGACGCAGTGATGCGCGCGCCCGGCGTCTGACGGCGGTCTATGAGGGGCGTGATCTGCGACCCTTATCCCCGGTGCATCTGCGGCTTGAGAGACGGGCGGAGGAGATGAGGCTCGGCTGGATCCGCCGCACCCGGCTTGGCGGGGATCGCTGGCAGGGGTTAGACGTCCCGCTGGGAGAGGCGCAGGAGCACTATCAGGTGAGCCTGCAGGCCCCTGACGGGGATTTGATCGGGCAATGGATGTGCACAGCGCCCCTGATCGACCTGCCACGCGCTGACTTGCCCTCCGACCTTGCCGGTCATGTCTTTCAGGTTTGTCAGGTGTCGGAACGATACGGGCCCGGATTGGCGTCTGTCTTGCAGATGTGAGGCGGAACCTACAGATATGCGCCGGACGGGTGCGCCCTGACGCTCGCCCGACTGGCAATGGACTGCTATCACGACGGCCATGATGACTGACCCTTATGCGATTCTGGGCGTGTCCCGCACAGCGAGCGCCGACGAGATCCGGCGCGCCTACCGCAAGCTGGCGAAGGCCCTGCACCCTGACGCACGCCCCAATGACAAGGAGGCGGAGGAGAAGTTCAAAGAGGTCACCCAAGCCTTCAAACTGCTGTCTGATCCCGAACAGCGCGCCCGTTTTGATCAGGGCGAAATCGACGCGCAGGGTCAGGAGCGCCCGGCGTATCATTTCCGCTCACGTCCGGGCGGCGCTCCCGGCGAGCGCGGCCCCAGCGGCCGGTTCGAGGATCTGGGCGATCTGTTCTCTGACCTCTTCACTGATTTTGGCGGCGCCCGCTCGCGCGCCCAGCCCATGCGCGGCGCCGAGATCAAGGCGCGCCTGACCGTCAGCTTTGAAGAAGCGATGAAGGGCGCGAAAAAACGCGTCAGCCTGTCCAACGGCAAATCCCTTGAGGTGGGGGTGCCGGTCGGCGTTGAGAGCGGCAAGGTGCTGCGCTTGCGCGGGCAGGGGCATCCGGGACGCGATGGCGGCCCGGCCGGGGATGCGCTGATCGAGATCGTGATCGCGGATCATCCCTGGTTCCGGCGCGAGGGCGACAATATCCGCCTCGACCTGCCCATTTCGCTAAAGGAAGCCCTGTTTGGCGGCACGGTGCGCGCCCCGACGGTGGACGGTATGGTGGAAGTGCGCGTGCCCGCCGGCGCCAATTCCGGCGCCCAGCTGCGCTTGCGCGGAAAGGGCGCCCCCAAAAGCGAGGGCGGTCGGGGCGACCAGATCATTCGCCTGGTGATCGATGTGCCGCTCAATGATCCCGACCTTGAAGCCTTTATCGAAGACTGGAAACCGCCAGCCGGTTATGATCCGCGAAAGCGTTTCATGTCATGATGCGTCAACTTCGCGGCGAAACCCTGTCAGCGACGTTCAGCATGCGTTCAGCCCGGATCCGTCATTAAGCCTGTCATGAAACGAATTCTCACTCTTCTCCTGACGTTTGCCTGCGCCGCCGTTCTCGCGGATGCGCAGGCCTTCGCCAGCACACACAAGGATGCGGTTCACGCGTCCGCCCAGTCCATCGTGCCGGTCTCGGTCGCGGTGGCGGCGGTGCGTCAGGCGTATCCGGGTTCCGAGGTGCTTTCGCACCGGCTCGTGAATGGTGAGAATCCCTATTACATGATCCGGATTCTGACCCCGGAAGGCCGCCGGCTGGATGTGCGCGTGGATGCGATCTCCGGTCGGGTGCGGCGCTAGCGGAGGACGCTGAGATGCGAGCGCTTATTGTCGAAGATGATCCAGACCTGCGCCGCCAGCTGGCGGATGTGCTGACCCATTCGGGTTATGCCGTGGATACGGCAGCGGATGGCGAGGACGGCCTGTTTCTGGGCGAGACCGAGCCCTATGACGCGATCGTTCTCGATCTGGGTCTGCCCAAGCTTGACGGTGTGACGGTTCTGGAGCGTTGGCGCGATGCGGGCATGTCCGCCCCGGTGCTGATCCTGACCGCGCGTGATCGCTGGAGCGAGAAAGTCGCGGGCTTTGATGCAGGCGCGGATGACTATCTGACCAAGCCTTTCCATCCCGAGGAATTGCTGGCGCGATTGCGGGCGCTGACCCGTCGCGCGGCGGGACATTCCAGCTCGACCCTGATGTGTGGTGATCTGAGCCTGGACACGCGCGGGTCGCGGGTTTTCCTGGGCGACCAGCTGATCAAGCTGACCTCGCACGAATTCCGGATGCTGAGTTATCTCATGCATCACCGCGACCGGGTGATTTCACGCACCGAGCTGGTCGAGCATATCTACGATCAGGATTTTGATCGCGACTCCAACACGATCGAAGTGTTTGTCGGACGCCTGCGCAAGAAAATCGGCTCCAACCGGATCGAGACCGTGCGCGGTCTGGGCTATCGGCTGGTGGATCCGGGCGAGACCGAAAGTTCGGCGGCTGAGTGAGTGACGCGCCCACATCGCCGCCCCTGGTGACACAGGGGTCGATGGTGCGCCGTCTGGTGATGACGGCGCTGGGTTGGGCGCTCGTGCTTCTGGTGCTGGGGGCGATGTCCCTGACCGCCCTGTTTCGTCAGACGGTCCTGAGTGATCTCGAAGACCGTCTGGCCGGAGTGGCCGACGCCCTGATCGCCCATGTGGAAGTCAGCGGCGCCCTGACTTTGCGTCTGGATGAAGACCTGATCGATCCGCGCTTTTCGCAGACCTTTTCCGGGCGCTACTGGCAGGTGTCCCTGCCCGGGGCGCTGGATGTGGCGCCCTTACGCTCTCAATCTCTGGCCGATGTCTCACTGGCCGCGCCGGACAAGGCGTTGGGGGAGGCGCTGTCCACGCCGGGGCGGCCTGTCAGTTCGACGACCAAAGGGCCGGACGGAGAGCCCTTGCGGCTGGTAATCCGTGCGATCCTGATTGAAGGGGTCGAACAACCGCTTCTGGTAATTGCGGCTGAAGACCAGCGACCGGCCAATGCGCGCATCCTGCGGTTTGGCCTGGCGTCTGCGGGCCTGTTCTTCCTGTTCACGGTTGCTCTGGCGATCGGGGTCTTCGTTCAGGTCCGGGTGGGTCTGGCGCCGGTTCTGCGCATGGGGCGCGCGGTCGCGGATGTGCGCGATGGCCGGGCGGACCGGGTCAGCGGCGTCTATCCCGCCGAGCTGATCACGCTGGGCGGCGAGCTCAACAAGCTGCTTGATCATTCTCAGGAAGTCGTCGAACGCGCCCGCACCCATGTGGGCAATCTGGCTCATGCGCTGAAAACACCGCTGACGGTCCTGTCCAATGAGGCGCGGGATCAGGAGGGCGCGCTCGCCCGCCAGGTGGACCGGCAGACGCGTCTGATGTCCGAGCAGGTGGAGCACCATTTGCGCCGGGCGCGTGCGGCGGCCCATGCGCGCACCATTGGCGCTCGGGCGGCTGTGGACCGCACGGTCGACGATCTGGGCCGCACCTTGCAGAAAATCTATGGACGTCAGGGCATTACGCTTAGCTGGTCCTGTGAGGAGCGGGTCGTGTTTCGGGGTGAAAAACAAGACCTCGAAGAGCTTCTGGGCAATCTGATCGATAATGCCTGCAAATGGGCGGCGAGCGCGGTGACCGTGTCCGCCAGCCTGCGCGAGGGGCAGGTCTATCTGTGCGTTGAAGATGATGGACCCGGGCTGACGCCTGAGCAAAGTCAGGCCGTGCTGGCGCGCGGGGTCCGTCTGGACGAACAGGCGCCAGGGACGGGGCTGGGGCTGGCGATCGTGGTCGATCTGGCGCGGGCTTATGAGGGCGCCCTCGAGCTTGATCGTTCAGAGCTGGGCGGGCTGAAAGCCTGTTTGTGGTTGCCGGCGCTTGTGGAAAGCTGACATTAACCGCGTTCAGTTATCTTCATACTCAACGTGCTTGTCTTGGTGATCCCATGGGGCCGCTCTCCGCGGAGAAAGTCGAAAAACTGTCCATGCTGCTGGCTCACATGTCGGGTGAGCGGGTGGATAGTCTTGTCGATCTGGCAGCCGAAATTGATCCCGGCATGGCGCGCATGCTGGAATTCTGTCGCTATGGCGCGGATGGTGCGGCCTGCCGGCAGTTCTTCCTTCCCTTGAAAGACGCCATAGGCGACCGGACCGTGATCGAGCCGTCACGCGCCTTGATTCCCGAGGCGCTTCTGGTCCCACTGTGGAGCTGGATCCGCTCGGACCTGGACCCTGACGCAGCTGCGGCTGCGATGGATGCCGCGTCCACATTCTCAGATAACTTTGATAACGAGAGCCTGGACGAGGCGCGTGTGAGGGTGGCGCAGCTGATTGTCGAGACTGTGGATTCGCTCAAGGAAGAGCCCAAAGAAAACAAACGCCTTCGCCATCAGCTGGGCGTAAAGGACTTTGATGAAGTGCGCTCTGTCGCCGGTCTGCTGATGAGTGTGCCGGCCTTGCGCGAAGCACTCGATGGCTTGCCGGAAGAGATCGAGAAGATGGATGATGAGGTCTGCGCTGAGCTGCGCGACCGGTATGAGCAGGCCATCGAGGAACAGCCTGAATCCGGTGTCTGGGTGCTCCTGATGACCATGGCGCGGGTCCAGAAACCCTGGCGCATGCTACGCGTGTTCGAGCGTATCGCCCGGCGTGACGATGATTTCCTGCTGACCCATACGGATATGTCCAGCGTGGGTGAAGCGCTGCTGAGCGACGCCGAATTCTATCTCAAGGGCTTCAAGCTCACCCCCAAAACGCCCGATCAGGTGGCGCGCTGTGTGCAGGCGGTGACCCAGTTCGCCGCGGTCACCGTGGGCATGACCCGGGAGATCGGCATTCGCAAGGATGGCGCTTGGGGCAAGCGTCTGTTCGAGCTGCGCAACGCCGCCAGCCAGCAGATGGAGCTGATCCATGAAGAGGCGCGGCGGATGTTCGAGCATGCCTTGCCCGAGACAGGGCCAAGACGCCGCACGCGTGATATTCCCCATCCTGGCGATCCGGTCTTTGATGAGGCCGAAGCGGTCTGCGGATTTCTCTATCAGATCAAGGATGATGCGGCCCGCGCCGCTGTCGGCAACGCCCATGCCCATCTTCTGGAAGACTTTCGGGAAACCGCCGAGAAGCTGGGCGAGGATATTCTCGCGCGCTTGCGCCGCAATGTTTCTGATGACGAGGAAGCCGATCGTGTTCGCCTGCGCGAGGTGACCCGTTTCCTTGATGTGCTGGGCATGCGGGAGGCCGGTGCGGTGCTCCTGCGCCGAGCCGCCGCAGTTCAAGCGGCCTAATTCGCCTTCAAAGCGGGCGGGGGACAGTCTATCTACCCCCGTATGACCGAGAAGACTTCTCCCATTGCACTGGAAGACCGCGCCGAGCACGGCGTGCGTATGAGCTCGCCAAGCGCAGCGCGCAATCGCGAACCGATCACCCTGGCGCTGAAGGACCGCTTGCCTGAGGGCGCCCGGGTTCTGGAGATCGCCAGCGGAACCGGCGAACACGCTCTGGCCGTTGTCGGTGCGCGTCCGGATCTGAGCTGGACGCCCAGCGATCCCGATCCCCGCTCGCGCGCCAGCCAGAACGCCTGGGCTGAGGACGCCGAGGGCCGGATCCGCCCGTCGCTGGATTTGGATGTCTGCGCGAAGGGCTGGTGGGAAAACCTTGAGGCTGTGGACGCGCTTTACTGCGCCAACATGATCCACATTGCTCCCTGGGAGGCGGCGGAAGGCCTGTTTGAAGGCGCATCACAGCTTCTCGCACCGAAGGGGGGCCTGTATCTGTACGGCCCGTTTCTGGAAGGGGCGGAGACCGCGGCGTCCAATCTCGATTTTGACGCCAGTCTTAAACAGCGCGATCCAAGCTGGGGCGTGCGCTCGATCGAGGCCGTGGATGCGCTTGCGGCCCGTTGCGGCTTTGCGCGGACGGAACGGCTGGTCATGCCGTCCAACAATCTGATGCTGACCTTCCATCGGAGCGCGGCATGATCCTCTTTATCCTGATCACGGCGATCATCGGCGCCGTCGCCGCCTGGCGTCTGGCCAGTCCTTTCCTCAACGGGACCGAGACGGGATCGGGGCGCATCATGGCGCTTGTGATTGTTCCGGTCGTCCTGCTGGGGGCGTTGGGCTTTTATTTCGTCAACGGCGAACCGGAAGAACCAGGCGCCCCCTATGCCTCCGTCGCCCAGCGTCTGGCGGAGACCGATCCTGAACAATTGTCCCCGGACGAGCAGGAAGCCCGCTTGCGCGCCATCCTGCGCGAGAATCCCGAAGACCTTCAGGCGTTGACGCTGTTGGGCCGTTTCCTGTCGCGCAGCGAACGGGAGCTGGAAGCGGTCACCCTGTTTACGCGCGCGCTTCAGATCGAAGAGGATCCGCGCATTCTCTCCGATCTCGGGCAGGCGCTTGTGGTGCTCAATGACGGTCAGGTCACCCCCGAAGCCGAGCGCGCCTTTGAGGCGGCAAACCAGCTGGATCCGACCTTGCCTGAACCCGCCTTCTTCCTGGGCGCAGCCTATTATGCGCGCGGCGAACGCAATGAAGCGGCTGCAGTCTGGTCTGACATCATTGCGCGTCTGGATGACGGGGACCCGTTCCGCGCAGCGATTGCGGCGCGTGCGGCGGACCTTCTGTCGCGACCGCAGGGCGGACCGGGTTCGTCCGGCGCGGCCCCGTTCGCCGACGCCATCGCTGCGGGTGTTGATCCTGCAGACCTGGCGGAGATGATGGTGAGTCGGCTTGAAACCCGGCTTGAAGAGGATCCGGACGATCTGTCCGGCTGGCTGACGCTGGCGCGGGCGCGCTGGACGCAAGGGCAGGCCGAAGCCGGCCTTGAGGCACTGGAGCAGGCGAGCGCGCGGTTTGAAGGCGATGCCGGCGCCCTGGCCCTGATTTCGGCCATGCGGACCGCCTTTGCGGTTGAGGAGAGCGAACAATGAGAAAAGCCCAGCGACGTCTTTGGATCACCCTCGCGGCAGGCGTGGTTCTGGTCGGGGCCGCCGGTCTAGCCATGACGGCCATGCGTGACGCCATGGTGTTCTTCTATTCGCCCGCCATGGTGGCCGAGAACCCGCCCCAGCCCGGTCAGCGCGTGCGCGTGGGCGGACTGGTTCTGGACGGTTCTGTGGAGCGTCCGTCGCGCGGCGGCGCCAATTTCATCATCACCGATGGCGGCGGGGAAATCCGCATCAGCTATGACGGCTCGCTGCCGGACCTGTTCCGCGAAGGGCAGGGCATTGTGGCCGAGGGCGTGTTTGATCCCGAAGGCCGTTTCACCGCCGACACCGTGCTCGCCAAGCACGATGAGAACTACATGCCGCCTGAAGTCGCCGCTGCACTGCGCGAATCGGGAATGTGGCATGAAGAGGAAGGCGACCATGAGGGCTATGGCGGCCCGAATGGCTATCGCCCCGCTGAAACGGAGCAGCCTTCATGATCGCCGAGCTCGGACGCTATCTGATCGCGCTGGCCCTGCTGGCGAGCCTTGTGCAGATCTTCGTCGCCTGGCGGGGCGCCGGGGGGGCGGGGCGCAGCGCGTATGTGAATGCGGGCAAGGCGGCCTCTGAGATCGCGATGCTTGCGGCGGGCGTCGCCATGATCTTGCTGATCGCGAGCTTCCTGCGGTCTGACTTTTCCATCGCTTATGTGGCGGCGAACTCATCGGTCGACAAACCGCTGGCCTACAAGATCGCCGCCAGCTGGGGCGGGCATGAAGGCTCGATGCTGCTGTGGTGTCTGCTGCTGGCGGTGTTCGGTTATGGCCTGGCGCGCTTTGGCCCGACGGATGAGGGTTTGCGGTCCCGCGCCGTGAGCTTTCAGGGCCTGTTGCAGACGTTGTTCTTCGGCTTTCTCGCCTTCGCGTCCAATCCGTTCGAGCGCTTGTCTCCGGTCCCATTGCAAGGCGCCGAGCTCAATCCGATCCTGCAAGACCCGCTCCTCGTGATCCATCCGCCCATGCTCTATGTGGGCTATGTGGGGCTGTCGACGGCCTTTGCGATTGCGGCGGCGGGCCTGATGCAGAAAACGCCGGGCCGTGTGCTCGCGGCGGCGATCCGCCCCTGGGCGCTGGGCGCCTGGACGGCGTTGACGGCGGGCATCGCGCTGGGGGCCTTCTGGGCCTATTACGAGCTGGGTTGGGGCGGCTGGTGGTTCTGGGACCCGGTTGAGAACGCCAGCTTCATGCCCTGGCTTCTGGGCGCGGCTCTGATCCACTCCTCCATCGCCACTGAAAAGCGCGGCGCCTTTCCAGGCTGGACCGTCTTTCTGGCGCTTCTGGCCTATATCCTCTCCATTCTGGGCGCCTTCCTGGTGCGGTCGGGCGTCATCACCTCGGTGCACGCCTTCGCGCTTGATCCTGAACGCGGCATCTGGATTCTGGGCATGCTGGGCGTGTCCTCGGTGGCGGGGTTCCTGCTGTTTGCGTTGCGCGCCGGCTCGCTGGGCGAGGGCGACGGGTTTGAACCCACGTCCAAAGAGGCGCTGATCGGCGCCAATAACCTGCTGCTGGCCGCAACCTCGGGCGTCGTGCTGATCGGCACGCTCTATCCCATGCTGCTTGAGATGATGGGTGGGGCGACGATTTCGGTTGGCGCGCCGTATTTCAACTCTTCGGCCACGCTGCTCTTGTTGGGCGCGGCGCTTCTGATGCCCATCGCGCCTTTTCTGCCCTGGGCTAATGGCGGATTGAAGAACGCGGTCTCGCAAATGCGCGCGGCGTTGATGCTGATCCCGGTAGCGGCGGTGATCATCGCCCTGCTGTTCGCCGGCGCCAGCCCGCTGGCGGTTGTCGGCGGCGCCATTGGCGTCTGGGCGATTTCGGGCGCGGTGATGGATCTGGGCCAATTCCTGCCGGTCGCCATGGCGCGCGGCCAGAAGCTGCTGGTCATTGGCCGGGTGCTCGCCCATGCGGGCGTCGGCTTTATCGCGCTGGGGGCTGCGGCGGACGCCTCCCGCCCGCCAGATCAGAATCTGGCGCTGGCGCCGGGCGAAAGCGTGAGTATCGCAGGTCGCGAGCTGACGCTGGATGGCGTGCGCCGGGCTGACGGGCCGAACTATATGGCTGACCGGGCGCGTATCCTTGTGGATGGCGGCGAGGGGGGCGTCATGTCTCCGGAGCGTCGCTTCTATGCCGGCGCCAACCAGACCACCCGCGAAGTGGCGCTGAAATCCTCTATCGCCGGTGATCTGTATATCTCGGTCGGCGAAGCGCGCTTGCGTCCGGACAGCTCGACGGCGTTTGAAACACGAGTAGCGTTCCACCCGCTGATCTGGGCGCTGAGCCTTGGCGCGATCATGATCGTTCTGGGCGGCGGTCTGTCGCTGACAGGACGGCTGCGCGCCTATGCGCCCATCGTCCGGCGGGATGCGACTGCCAAACCTGCGGAGGCGGTGTGATGAAAGCCCTGATCCTGGCTCTGGCGTTGGCGGCCCAGTCTGTTCCGTCAGGCGCGCTTCCTTCTGATGAGGAAGCGCGTGCGCAGGCCCTGATGCGCGAAGTGCGGTGCATGGTGTGCTCGGGGGAGTCGATCCTGGATTCCAACGCAGCCCAGGCGCAGGACATGCGCCGGTTCGTGCGTGAGCAGGTCGCTCTAGGCGCGGATGACGATGCGGTGCGCGAAGCGCTGGTGCAGCGTTTCGGCTATGCGGTGCTGATGCGCCCGCCGCTGGACGCCAATACGATCCTGCTATGGGTGGCGCCGGTGCTGTTGCTTGTGATGGGTGGCGGCCTCCTGGCCAATTCCATGCGCAAACGTCCCACGAAACCGTGAGCAGAGCTTGTCTTGAAGCCTGAACACAAAGACGCCACCTCATCCTCTCAGACAGGTGATGAGAGGCTGGGATGGCTCAATCAGAAAAAGTGACCTTTGAAGGCGCCGCAGGCGATACGCTGGCGGCGCGACTGGATCGCCCGAACGGGCCGATCCGGGCCTGGGCCCTGTTTGCGCACTGTTTTTCCTGTTCCAAGGATGTGCACGCGGCCCAGCGGGTGTCCCGACGCCTGACCACCCATGGCTATGGCGTGCTGCGCTTTGATTTCACCGGGCTGGGCCAGTCCGAAGGTGATTTCGCCAACACCAATTTCAGCTCCAATGTGGAAGACCTGATCAAGGCGGCGGACTTTCTGCGCGAGACGCAGGCGGCGCCCAGTCTTCTGGTTGGCCATTCCCTGGGCGGGGCGGCGGTTATCGCCGCGGCGCCCTCCATCCCCGAAGTCAAAGCGGTGGCCACGCTCAATGCGCCTGCTGACGCCGAGCATGTGCGCCATCATTTCAGTCAGGATGAGGTGGAAGCGATCGAGGCCAACGGCTCCGCCAGGGTGTCGCTTGCCGGGCGCGTCTTCACGATCAAGAAGCAATTCCTCGACGATATCGAGGATCACAAGCTTGAAGATGTGGTGCGCCACATGAAGGCGGCGCTTCTGATCGCGCACTCCCCGATTGATGAAACCGTCGGCATCGAGAACGCCACGCGCCTGTTTGTAGCCGCCCGTCATCCCAAAAGCTTTCTGAGCCTGGACAATGCGGATCACCTTCTGAGCCGGGAAGCGGACAGTCATTACGCTGCTGACGCCATCGCGGCCTGGGCAAGCCGGTATGCGCCGCCCGCCAAGGTCGGCCCGCCGCCGCAACTGAACAATGGCGAGACGGCTATCGTGCAGGAGACTGGGCTTGGCGGGTTTCACAGCTGGGCTGTGACTGGCGAGCATGCCTTCATTGTAGATGAGCCTGAGAAGGTGGGCGGTCTGAATGGCGGTCCCGCTCCCTATGACATGTTGTCTGCGGCGCTGGGCGCCTGCACGACCATGACCCTGCGCATGTACGCCAATCACAAGCAAATCGAGCTGGGGCGCATCACGACACGGGTGACCCATAGCAAGGTGAAGGCGGACGGCCCGTCAGATCTGTTTGAGCGCGAGATCGAGGTCGAGGGTCTGGAGGATGAAGCCCTTCAGCTCAAGCTTCTCGAGATCGCCAACAAGTGCCCGGTCCACCGCACGCTTGAGCGCGGCGCCCATGTGGAGAGCCGCTATAAGGGGAGCCGCTGAGACCAGACTCTAAAAATTACGAAACCGTAAGGTGTCCGTAATATTCCTGTCAGCCGCACCCTGCCATCAAATTTACATCCCATGGACCGGTCCGCCGGTTCTGACACGCGTAAAGGACTGTGATTGTCTGCCATGAAACTGACCCAACGTTTGATCCTGTCCGCCGCCGTCGCCGCTCTCACCCTGGGGGCTGCGACCACTGTCGCCTTTAGCGCGCAGGAGGCGCCGTCCGCGTATGCCTATGCGGCGCCCAATGGCGCTCCGATGAGCTTCGCCAGCCTGATCGAGCAGGTCAGCCCGGCTGTGGTCTCCATCGAGGCGGAAGGTCATGTGGAGAGCCAGAACGCGCCTGACATGTCGCAATTGCCGCCGCAATTCCGCGAGTTCTTCGAGCGTTTTGGCGGCATTCCGGACCAGCCGCGCGAACGTCGCGCCCAGGGCTCGGGCTTCTTCATTTCCGCTGACGGCTATGTGGTCACCAACAATCACGTCATTGACGGCGCCGACACCATCCGTGTCGTGCTGACTGACGGGCGTTCTCTTGAGGCGACCATTGTCGGCACGGATGTGGCGACGGATCTGGCGCTGCTGCGCGTCGCCGAAGAAGACGAACCCTTCGCCTATGTGGAGCTGGAACGCGATCTGAGCATCCGGGTTGGCGACTGGGTCGTGGCCGTGGGCAACCCGTTCGGTCTCGGCGGCACCGCCACGGCGGGCATCATTTCTGCGACCGGTCGCCAGATGGGCGCGGCTCAGGCCTATACCGACTTCCTGCAGATCGATGCGCCGATCAACCGCGGCAATTCGGGCGGTCCGGCGTTTGATCTCGATGGCAAGGTGATCGGCGTGAACTCCGCCATCATCAGCCCGACGGGCGGCAATGTGGGCATCGGCTTCGCCATCCCCTCCGATCTCGCCGCCACCGTCATCGATCAGCTGATCGAGAATGGCGAAGTGCGACGGGGTTATCTGGGCATTGCCCCGGCTGTCCTGACCGATGATCTCAAGGACGCCATGGGTCTTGATGAAGACCTTGAAGGCGTTCTGATCAACCAGGTGCTCGACGACACCCCGGCGCAGGCCGCGGGTCTGGAGAACGGCGACATCATTCTTGAGATCAATGGCGAGCCGGTGGACGATCCGCGTGAGCTGACCCGTCGCGTCGGCGCCTTTGCGCCGGGTGAGCGCGTCGCATTCCGCATCCTGCGTGAAGAGCGCGAGCGCACCATTCGCGTCGAGCTGACCGAGCGCCCGGACAATTCCGCCCCGGCTCAAACCCCGGATCGTGACGCCGGCGCCGCCGCCCAGTTCGGTCTGGCGCTGAGCGTGGCGGATGAGGCCGAGCGTGAAGCGCTGGGGATCGAGGATGGCCGTGGCCTACTGGTTCAGGGCGTGCGTCCCGGCTCGGAAGCTGCTGAGAAAGGTCTGCGTCCGGGGGATATGATCCTGGAAGCGGGTGGTCGTGATCTGAGCGCCTTGTCTGATTTTGATGCGGCGGTGGAGGATGCGCGTGAGCGCAACCGCCGTGCGCTTCTGGTGTTCGTGGTGTCGCAAAGCGGTCAGCGCTACACCGCGTTGGAAATGCCGTCCGAAGAGACGGACGAATAACAAAAACAACAATACGGCGCCGGGTCGGGAAGCCCGGCGCCCATTCTGGTTCGGGAGTGAGTCATGCGTATTCTGATCGTGGAAGACGACCGCGAGGTCGCCGGCAACATTGCGAAAATGTTGCGCGAATCCGGACATGTGGTCGATATGGCCCATGATGGCGAGGACGGCCTCGCCATGGCGCGTGACGGCGCTTTCGATGTGCTGATCGTGGACCGGATGATGCCGCGCCGCGACGGCCTGTCCATGGTGTCCATCCTGCGTGAGGAAGGCGACAAGACCCCGGTCCTGGTGCTGTCCGCGCTGGGCGAGGTGGATGATCGCGTGGCTGGCCTGACGGCGGGCGGCGATGACTATCTGGTCAAACCCTATGCGCCTTCAGAGCTGAAGGCGCGTGTGGACGCGCTGGCGCGTCGTCGTGACCCTGAAGCGCTGAAGACCCGCCTGCAGGTCGGTGATCTGGAAATGGATCTTCTGGCGCGCACCGTGAAGCGCGGTGAGGAGACAATCCAGCTTCAGCCGCGCGAGTTTCGCCTGCTGGAATTCCTCATGCGCCATGCCGGTCAGGTCGTGACCCGTACGATGCTTCTGGAAAAGGTCTGGGACTATCACTTTGACCCCCAGACCAACGTCATCGACGTGCACATCTCGCGTCTGCGTTCGAAGATCGACAAGCCGTTCGACACCTCCATGCTGCACACGGTGCGCGGGGCAGGCTATCGTCTGTCCAACTAGGCGCGAACGGCGAGCAAGACACTGGACACGCAAACCCATAAAGGCTGGCGGGCGCCCGCGTTTCTGCGGACGACCGCCTTTCGCCTGACGCTGCTGTCTGCGGCGCTGTTTGCGCTGTCCAGTTTCGTGATCCTTGCGCTCGTCTACGCCGCCTCTGTGAGCGCAGCGCTGAGGCGGGCCGATGCGTCTGTCTCCGCTGAAGTCGCCGAGATCCAGACGCTCTATGAAGAGCGCGGCTATCAGGGCGCCTATCGCTATCTCGTCCAGCGCTCGGTGGGCGGGGGCGAGTTCTTCTACATGCTGCTGGACCCGGACGGGCAACAGCTGGTGGGCAATATCTATGGCCTGCCAGAAGCCCCGACCGATCCGCAAGGCCGGGTGCGCTTCACCTATGACCGCCAACCCGTGGACGGGGTGATTGATCGCGCCGAGGAAGGCCGGGACGCCCGCGGTCAGATTGTCGAGCTGGGCGACGGCTATCAGCTCTTTGTCGGCCTCGATGTGGAAGAGGAAAGCCGCTTCGTCGCCAATACGCTGAATTCGGTCCTGATCGCCTCGGGCCTGTCGCTGGCGCTGGGGATCGTGTCGGGCGCGGTCGTGTCGCGTCGGTTTGCGCGAAGGCTCGACGGCATCAACGCCGCTGCGCGGGCGGTGATGCTGGGCAAGCTCGATACCCGCGCGCCGCGCACCTATTCCGGCGATGAGCTGGATGAGATGGCGCGCAATTTCAACGACATGCTCGATCGGGTGGAAAACCTGATGCACCGCATGCGCACGGCGGGCGATTCCATCGCCCACGATTTGCGCCTGCCGCTGACCCGAATGCGCGGACGCATCGAATCCGCCCTTGTTGAGGAAGGCGATGTGGAGGCGCGCGAAGCCGCGCTGATGCAAGCCGTCAGCGATGTGGACGAGCTTTTAAAGACCTTCAACGCCGTTCTGTCCCTGTCCCGCCTTCAGACCGGTGAGCGCCGCCGCGCCTTCGAGAGCATGGATCTGGGCGCACTCATGGAAGATATGTGCGAGCTCTATCAGCCGGTGTGTGAGGATGCGGGCACGGAATTCCTGTGCGAGTGCTCGCCCGATCTGATGCTGCTGGGGGATCGCGAGCTGATTGCTCAGGCCATCGCCAATCTTCTCGACAACGCCATCAAGTACACCCCCGATGGCGGCGCGATTGCCTTGCGCGGTCGCAAGACCGGCGATGGGCGTATCGAGCTGTCGGTCACTGATACCGGCCCCGGCATCCCGGCGGAGGATCGCGAACGGGTGCTGGAGCGCTTTGTGCGTCTGGATCGTTCGCGCAACCAGCCCGGCGTGGGCCTTGGCCTGTCGCTGGTGCACGCCATCGCGGAAGTGCACGGCGCAAAGCTCAGCCTCGATGACGGCCCCGGCGCCGTGGATGGCGCCGGCCCTGGCCTCAGGATCGCTCTGACGTTTCCGAAGCGGAAATAGGCTCGGGCTTGTCGTGGCGGTCAATTGGCCTGCTGTTTATTCTGAATATGAGCATCACGAGGACAAGGCCGATAAGGCTTTGCGCCAGATCGGATGCTATGAAGGCCGTGAACGCCCCGAAAGTGAGCAGGTTCTCTAAGACCAGCGGAATGCGAGTGATCGCAATATAGGCTCCGAGAATCGCCAGCCCCATCTGGGTAAGCTCCATGGTTGTCAGAGAGATCCTGGGAAAGTCCGCAGTCTTGGGGATTGCGACTTTTGACACCGGCGCTGCGAACACGAACCCTAATGCCAGTGAGGCCGACAGCGAAAGCTGCCCCGTTATCCAGAGCGTATCTGGAAAATCGGGTGACATTTCAGGAACTGAAGTGAGAGCCATCCAGTGAAGGCAAATCTGAACAAGTTCGGGAACCTGTAGGATAAGCCCCCATACGCACAGCACCCTGAGGAGCGTAACGAAAAGGGATCTGAGCATGCGGGGACTCCTGTCAGGCGAAAGCGCGGCTACTATGCAGGCTTGAAGCACTGCCGCAACCGCCTTGCCCTTGATCGCGGCGCGCCGCACCCTTTGCCCACGACCGCGCGAATAACAATCGAGCCATTCGCGCGGTCGTATCGGCGCAGCAGCGCCCGAAGCCTGAGGCGATGCCCTGGCTTCAGGATCGCTCTGACGTTTTCGAAGCGGAAATAGGCTCGGGCTTGTCGTGGCCGGCGGTGCGTAGAGTCTGGAACTTGCGCAGAAACGGACGCAGTCGGAAGCCAAAGAAGAGCAGGCCGGCGCCAAACACAGAGCTGATGATGGCTTCTAACAGCAAAGAAGCGAGGCCTGACCTAACTTGCACTTGCAGTTGCATGTTGGAGTTCGCTGCGGCGCCCTCAGCAGCTCGAGAGCGTATGACTTCAGTCGTATAAATAATAGCGTCTGGAAGGCTGTTGATCAGTGTGTTCGCGCCAATCAGGCACAGGCCGATTAGAACGAAATCCTGTGCCTTGATATCTGATTCTGTGGGGTTCTTTGCTTCGGGTGCTATTACCTTTGTGAGGAAACCCGAAAATACCCATAGCGCGATAGCCAGTACGATCGTGATGCCTAACCCCAGAAAGTTCTGAATCTCATATGCGGTGTTGGAAAATGGGTCGCTCCCGCTGAGTAAGCGCATCAGACTAAAGAGCAAATTGGGAAGAGTAATCGCTCCCAGATACAAGGCCAGCAGGCGGATCGCCGCCACACAGAGATTTCTGATCATGGATTCCCCTCCAGCAAGAATCGGACGGTAGGGGAAGCCGAACCGCCTCGCAATCTTGCAGCGGCCCGCAACGCTCTGCACTCTGGGTCCATGACTGCGCCCCTCAAAGACCGCCTCACCAAACACCTGCCCAATATCGCGCCCGACCGCGCCCGGCGGGCGCGAGAGCGCATCGGCGAGGCGGTGTTTGACGCTTGGGGCGAGGGGGCGGATTTCCTCGACAGCGTGTTCGCGGCGGCGCCCTATCTGACGCGCACGGTCGTGCGGCGGCCCGATACGCTGCGTGAGCTTGCCACCACCAGCCCTGAAGCCCTGATCGAGCGTTTGTGCGAGACCGCGCGTCAGGCGGCGTCCCTGGAGGACGAGGCCGAAGTGATGGCTGTGTTGCGGCGGGCCAAGCTGGACCTTCATCTTGTCACGGCGCTGGCGGACCTTGCGGGCGCGTTCAGCCTGAAACAGGTGATGGCGGCGCTGACGGACTTTGCCGACGCGGCTGTTCAGGCCAGCCTTGCGTGCGCTGTGCGCAGCTATGGCGTCGAGGTCAGCGATCCGCTCAATCCGCTGCCGGGCTATTTCGTGCTGACGCTGGGCAAGCACGGCACGCGCAGCCTCAATTTCTCCTCCGACATTGATCTTGTGATCGCCTATGAGCCGGAGATCATCGAGGCGCCCGAGGGCAAGGACCCGCTCAAGCTGTTCTCGCGCATCGCCCAGAAGCTCAGCAATATCATGCAGGACGTGACGGCGGACGGATATGTCTTCCGCGTTGATTTGCGTCTGCGTCCTGATCCGGGCTCCACCCCTGTGGCGGTCAGCGCCAATATGGCGCGCTATTATTTCGAAGCTCTGGGCCAGAACTGGGAACGGGCGGCCTACGCCAAGGCGCGCGTCTGTGCGGGTGATCGGGCAGCGGGCGAGGGCTTTCTGAAAGACCTCAACCCCTTCATCTGGCGGCGGACCATGGATTTCGCCGCGGTCGAGGATATCCGCTCCATCGCCAAGCAGATTCAGGCCGTCGGCAAGCGCGCTGAAGTGCGCGCAGCCGGCCATGATGTGAAGCTGGGGCGTGGCGGCATTCGCGAGATCGAGTTCTACGCCCAATGCCTGCAGCTGGTGTTTGGCGGGCGCATGCCTGCTGTCAGGGCGCCCGGTACGGTGGATGCGCTGGCGGCGCTGGCGGCCCATGACCTCATTGAATCTGAAGAGGCCGAAGCGCTGACCGCCTATTACATCGCCCTGCGTGATGTGGAGCATCGCATCCAGATGCTGGAGGACGAGCAGACCCAGACCCTGCCTGTGCAGGCGGAGGCGCGCCGGGCTGTGGCGGCGCTCTCGGGATCGGATGATCTGGGCGACTTTGATGCGCGCATGACAGCGCTGTTCGGCGCTGTGCACGCGGCCTTCTCGGCCCAGTTCGGGGACGGAGAGAGTCTCGCCACCGAGGCGGGCTCTCTGGTGCTGACCGGGGTCGAGCCGACGCCCGATACCCGTGAGACGCTGGACCGTCTGGGCTTTTCGCAGCCGGATCGGGTGTGGGAGCGCCTGTCAGGCTGGGCGGCGGGCCGGGCGCGCGCTGCGCGCACTGAACGCGCCCGGCGCCTGTTCTCCCGCTTTGCGCCGCGCCTGATCGAGGCGCTGGCCGCCACAGGTGATCCCGACGCCGCCTTCACCCGCTTTTCGACCTTTTTCGAGGGCCTGCCCAGCGGGGTGCAGCCGCTGTCGCTTCTGGTCAATCAGCCCGAGCTGGCGCGTGAGTTGATCGCCATGCTGGGCCTCGCGCCACGTCTGGCAGAAACCCTGGCGCGGCGCCCGGCGCTTCTGGATACCCTGCTGGACCCGGCCTTCGCGCGCCCGCTGAGCGAAGACCCGCCGGCTTATCGGATTGAGCGCTTTGCCGGGCTTGATGCGATGGATTACGAGCAGGCGCTCAACGCCGCCCGGCGTCTGGCGCGTGAGGAGAAGTTGCGCATTGGCGGACAGCTTTTGCTGGGGCGTGCGCGGGCGCAGGATGCGGGGCAGGCCTATGCCGATCTCGCCGACGCTTCGCTGGCCGCGATGGCGCAAGCCGCCGTCAAGGAAATGACCGCGCGGCACGGGCCTCCACCGGGCGACTGGGCGGTGCTGGGGCTGGGCAAGCTCGGGGGGCGAGAGCTGACCGCGACGTCTGATCTCGATATCATGCTGGTCTATGAGCCACATGCCGAGCAATCAGACGGCAAGCGCCCGCTGGTCGCGCAAACCTGGTTCATCCGCTTCACCCAGCGTCTGGTCTCCGCCCTCTCGGCGCCCACCGAGGAGGGGGAGCTCTATGAAGTGGACCTCGCGCTGCGGCCGTCGGGCTCCGCCGGGCCCGCTGCGGTCAGCCTCTCCCGCTTTGAAGAGTATTATCAGACTTCCGAAGCCTGGACCTGGGAACGGATGGCCCTGACCCGCGCCCGGATCGTGGTCGAGGGTGGTTTGGCCCGAAAGCTTGATGACGCCATCAACACCGTGATCGGTGACGCCGGGGACGCCGAGATGTTGCGCGAGGACGCCGCGGACATGCGCGCCCGGCTGGAACGGGATCGACCGGCGCGGTCGTTCTGGGACCTCAAGCTGCGGCCGGGCGGGCTGATCGATATCGAATTCATCGCCCAGATCGGTCAGCTGGTTCAGCATGAACGACAGGGCGCGGATACGGCGGGGGCTCTGGACCGACTGTCGCAAGCAGGATGGCTGGCGGTTGAGGATGCGCGCGTATTGCTGGAGGCGCATGAGCTTTATGGCGACCTGACGCAGATCCTGCGGGCGGCGCATGGTGCGGACTTTGATCCGGAAAAAGCCAGCGATCCTTTCTCCCGGCGTTTGTGCATGGCGGCCCATTGCGAGGATCTGGCCTGTGCCGCCGATCGTCTGGATGCTTGCGCCGCTGATGTTCGCACGGTTTTCGAGCGCTATATCGGGCCTGTCAGATTTCGCGCGACGGATTAGGATGACCCCACCCGTACCAAGGGTATGAGCGAGGGAGAGAACAAGACCCCGCTTCGATACAGGAGATTGGTACGATGAAGAGACTTCTGAGCGCTGCTGCAGCGATGATCGTTCTGGGTTCGGGCGCAGCCCTGGCCCAGCCCATGGGCTTTGACGGATATGGCGCGCGTGGCCACGGTCATCATGATCGTGGTCAGGGCCGCGGGCATGGCGGCATGAATGGTCTGCGCATGCTTCAGGTGGCGGATCTGAACGGTGACAACACCGTCACCCGCGCCGAGGTCGAGCAGCTGCAGGGCGAAGAGTTCGCCTATCGGGATCGCAATGGCGACGGCTTCCTGGACGAGGCGGACGCCTCTCCGATGCACATCCGCATGATGTCGCTGCGTGAAGAGCGCCGTGAGGCGCGTCAGGCCGAGCGTGAGGACCGTCCCAACCGCCGTGAAGGTCGTGGTGACGGTCGCCGGGGCCAAGGTCGCGGTTTTGACGCCGACCAGGATGGCCGCATCTCCTCCGATGAGTTCATGGCGGGATCGCTGCGTATGTTCGAGCGGCTTGATGCGAATTCTGACGGCTCTGTGACCCCGGATGAGCTCGATGCTCATGTGGCGGCGCGTGAAGAGCGTCGGGAAGAGCGTCGCACGCCCTGGTGGCGCAACTAGGCGTCAAAGGAAAGCAGCGCGCGTGTCTCGCCCCGTTCTCAAAGTCATAGACGGATCCCCCCACCGGACGGGCGGGGGTGAGGAGGCGCGCGCTGCGGACGCCCGTTTGGCTCAAGGCGTCGCCCAGGGCGATGCCGGCGCTATCCGGGCTTTGACCCAGAGGTGCCTGCCGCGCGTCCATGGCGTGGCGGCGCGCCTGCTGAGCGACCAGGACGAAGCCGAAGATGTGGCGCAGGAGACCTTCATGAAGGTCTGGCGCAAGATCGCGCTTTACGATCCCGATCGCGCCCGGCTCGAGACCTGGGTGACGCGGATTGCGATGAACGCCTGCTATGACCGTTTGCGCAAGAAGCGCGAAAGTCAGATCAGCGAGGACGCGCCCGAACAGATGGATGGCGCGGTCAGCGCCGAGAACCGTCTGACGGGCGAGGATGCGCTGAGCCGGGTGAGAGAGGCGGTCAACGCCTTGCCGGAGCGGCAAAAAATGGCGCTTCAGCTGTGCCATTTTCAGGACCATTCCAATATAGAGGCGGCCCAGATCATGGAGGTCAGCGTCGAGGCGCTGGAATCCCTTCTGGCCCGGGCGCGTCGCGCCTTGAAGGCGAAACTCGCCGCGGATCGTGACGAATTGATCGCGGATGCGGCTGGACTACACGGATCGGGGAAAGAAATATGAGCGAGATGCACACGATGAACCCGGACCGGTTTTCTGAACTGGCGGATGCTTTTGGCGGAGATCTGTCGCGCTGGCCGAGCGAGGAGCAGGCGCGCGCACAGGCGTTCGTGAAGGCGGAGCCAGACCTGGCGCAGGCGCTTCTGGAAGAAGCCGCCGCGCTGGACGCGCTGCTGGATCTGGATGCTATCGCCCCGCCGCCGCCTTCGCTTTATGAAACCATTGCCGTTTCGGGTATTCGTCGCGCCTTCGCACCGCCTCGCTGGGCGGGTATCGCTGCGGCTTTCGCCCTGATGTTCGGGGCAGGGACCGGCTGGGTTGGCGCCCAGATGAATACCCAGCCAAACCATGACGTTTTGTACGCCAACGCCTTTTCCGTTCTGTCCGAGACGGAAACCCTATTTGAGGATGGCTCATGAACCGGATCAATATCTGGATCGCCCTGCTTCTGGCGTCTGTTCTGCTGAACGGTCTGCTCATCGGCGCCAGCGCCCATCGCTGGCTTCATGACGACGGCCCGTCGCGTGAAGCCATCCGCGCTGACGCTGCGGATGCGGCGAGTGTGAAGGGCTTTGAGCCGCGCAGCTTTTTCCGCGCCGTGCCCGAAGAGTATCGCCGGGATCTGTTTGAGCACATGGCGGGCTCTCGTGATGAGGTCTACGGCCTGATGCGTGATCTGGGCGACAAGCGCCGCGCAGTACGCGATGTGCTGACCAGCGAGCCTTATGATCCTGAAGCGGCGGCGGAAGCGCTGAGCGAGGCTCGGGACGCACGGGCGCGGCTGGAGCAACGCACCGAGGCGCTGATCCTGGATGCGGCGGGCATTTTGCCGGCTGATGTGCGTCGGGATGCATTTGATCGCGCCCTGACCCGTCATCATGACCGCGACCATGACCGCCGTGGCGGTGACCGTGGGAGCCGTCATGACGGCGAGCGGGGTGATGATGACGCGCATGATCGTCGTGATCACGCTCCGCGACATGAACCGCCGGCGGGCCCGAACGAACCGGACCTGTTCTAGAGCCGAGCGTAGACGCACGGGCTTCTAGAGCCGAGCGTGGACTCCCGGGCTGCGGTGCGGATCAGGCTTCCGCGCTGACCGTGGCCTCATCAGTCTCGTCATGATCGACCGAGGGGAGGATTTCAGGCTCTGCTTCCTGAGGCAGGCTTGGTTCCGCCGGCAAGGTGAATGACACGGTGGTGCCTTCGCCCAGGCGCGAGTCGATGCGCAACGCGCCGCCATGCAGCTCGATCAGGGATTTGGACAGGGCGAGGCCGAGGCCTGAACCCTGGTGCTTCTTGGAGTGCTGGCTCTCGATTTGCTCGAACGGGCGCCCGACCCGTTGCAGATCGTCTTCAGAGATGCCGATGCCGGTGTCAGAGACCTGAAGCACCACGCCATCGGCGGCCTGGAAGCCGCGCAGTTTCACCTTGCCGCCTTCGGGGGTGAACTTCACCGCATTCGACATCAGGTTCAGGAGCACCTGCTTGAGGGCGCGCGGATCGGCGCAGATCTCGGGCAGATCGTCGCCTTCCACCGTCAGCTGGATGGACTTCTCCTCGGCGCGGGCGCGCATGATCCGCACGCACTGCTCGATCACTTCGGCGGGCATCAGGGGCTCGGGCTGAAGCTGCATCTTGCCCGCCTCGATCTTGGACATGTCGAGAATGTCGTTGATCAGCGAAAGCAGGTGCTGGCCCGAGCTGAGGATGTCGTTGACATAGTCCTGATAGCGTTCATGGCCGAGCGGACCGAACATCTCGCCCGCCATGATCTCGGAGAAGCCGTTGATGGCGTTGAGCGGCGTGCGCAGCTCGTGGCTCATATTGGCGAGGAATTCGGACTTGGAGCGGTTGGCTTCCTCGGCCCGGATCTTCTCCTGCTCGTAATTGGCGGCGAGTTCCTGAACCCGCTCCTGCGACCGACGGAGATTCTCGACCGTGCGACGCATCTCGCGGTCATTATCCTTGAGGGCGCGCTGCTGGTCCTTCAGGGCCGTGATGTCCGCGCCCACGCTGACAAGGCCGCCATCGGCGGTGCGGCGTTCGGCATAGTGAATCCAGCGCCCGTCATTGAGCTCGAGATCATAGTCGTCCTGACCGTCCTCGGAGGCATGAGCCGCCTTGATGGCCCGCGCCGCCGCAGCCTCGACCTGCTCATAGCTCGACCCGATGCGCAGATCGGGTTCGTTGAAGCCGAAGAAGTCGCGGAACTTGCGGTTCCACAACACGAGGCGGCCGCGAGCATCCCACAGCACGAAGCTCTCGCTCATGGATTCAAGCGCGGCGCGGAGGCGTGATTCCGCCGCCGCTACACGCGCCTGGGCGCCCTTGCGCTCGGTAATGTCGATGGCGACGCCGATGATCCGGCGGGTATGGGGCAGCAGACGTCCGCGCAGTTGCAGCCAGACCGGCAGACCCGCCGCGCGCACTTCCAGATCGACGTCCTGGGCATTCGCGGCGCCGCGCAGGGCCGCGCGCACCTTGGGGCGGTCTTCCTTGCCCAGAAGCAGCAGCAACTCCGGGCCGGAGAGCGATTCGCCGCGCGCGCGTCCGATCAGCTGCGCAAAGGAATCGGTCAGCTCCACTTCGTCGGTATCCAGATCCCAGTCCCACACCCCGCAACGCGCGCCTTCAATAGCGAGGTGGAGGCGGCCCTCGGAGTCCGTCAGCTTGGCCTGAGTGTCGCCCAGTCGACCCATCTGATTGCGCAGGACGATGGACAGGGCGCCCGCCGTACCCAAGGGCGCCAGGAACAGAAGCAGGTGGAACAGAAGGGTGCTGTTCCAGGCCGAGCGATCAATGCCGTCCGGGCCCAGGCTCAGCGCCTGTAGCGGCGCGCCATTGATAGCGGCGGCCCCCAGGATACGGGTGTCTTCTCCCAGATGCGCGCCACGCATGGCGCCGCCATTGCGCGACATTTCCGAGACGGCGGCAGGGTCTAGGCCCAGCCGTTCAGCCGCGAAGGGCGCGCCTGTGAATGGCGTGTCCGGGTTGAGCGCCAGCAAGCGCCCGTCCGCGTCGGTCAGCATGGCGACCTCGTCACGGTTCCAGCGCGGGAGGAGGCCCTGCGGCGTGAGACTGGCGACAAGGGCGCCAACCGAGCCGTCCGCCAGAGGCGCGGGCGCAGTGATCACCAGCGGCGGCGTCTGGCCGGGACGCGCGGCAATGCCAGAGCTGGAGAGGAGCGCGGCATTGGCCGCTTCCCGGAGGGCTTCGGGGTCAGCTTCGCCAGCCGCGATCAGGCGTCCATCCGGGGTGAGAAGGGCGGCGGCGTTCACCCAGGGCGCCTGGATCAGATTGTCGAGGCCGGCCTGGGCGCCGGCATCCAGACTGGCCGGGCTCATCACCTCAAGCTGGGAGGCCGCCATGGCGAGCGCGCCGCGGACTTCGGACAGGCGTCCGGAAACGCGTTCAGCGATGAAGGCGGCGGTGCGCGCCTGGGAGGCTTCAGCCTCGGCGCGGGCGGCGGTCCATTCCTGATGCAGCTTGACCAGGATCACGCATCCGAAAACCAGCGAGAATGCAATAACCGCAAGGGTTGTCGGCCACAACGACCCCTTCGCTTCGGTCTCGGCCGAAACGGGTGTGCGATCGCTTTTGGCGCCGCGCGCGGTTTGTTGGCCGACACGAATCATCCCTCGCAAACTAAGGTGTTCCGCGGGCGTTCGTCCAGCGCCGTAAATACCGGGTTAAGAGCCGTCTTGAGGCTTAAGCCATCAGCTTGTCGATGGCGTCCTGATCGTTGTCGTCAACGACCTCGGATTCGGTGTTTTCACCCCCTTCCGAGGGCTTTTCAGCAGCGGCGGCGCGACGCTCGGGACCCTTGTAGTCCTCGCGTTTGCGGCGACGGTCCGGGCCCAGATAGTTCGCGGTCTTCACGAAGGGGCGGGGATTGTTGACCACGGCCACAATCTTTTCCCACATCTGGCGCGCCGTGACGGGCTTGGCGCAGATCTCGGTGACGCCGGCATCACGGGCGGCCATGATGCGCGAGCGCTCGGTATGCGCGGTCAGCAGGATGATCGGCACGAACGGGTTCTTCATGTCCGCGCCGCGGCGGACCATCTGGATGAATTCCAGCCCGTCCAGAAGCGGCATCTGATAATCCACGATAATCAGGTCGATGGCTTCATGACGCACCATCTCGAACGCTTCCACGGCGTCGCGCGATTCATGAGTGCGGGAAATGCCGAAACCGAGCAGCATCGAACGGATAATGCTGATCATGTGAGCATTATCGTCGATGATCAGGGTGTTCACATTGCCCATGCGGGGCGTCATGCCACGGCTCCGTTCGCTCAGGGCTCAAGTCTGACTCGCGTTCAATCTAGGTCGTACGCCATTTCCGTACGGTTAATCCAATGTGCCTTCAGACTTTTGCTGCATATCATCCGGCCGGGCGTTGATGGCGCGGATGAGGTCAGCCGCACCCTTGGCGAGCGTGATGGTTTGCGTGGAGGCGTCCGGATCATCCTGGGCTGACTTCACAAGGCGTTCAGCCAGCGCGAACAGGCTGGGCGCATGCACGATCAGACGGGCCTGATGCTCGATGCGACCCGGGTCGCGGTCATATTCGGCGCCGGGCACGCGCCAGCCGCCCCAGTTCTGGCTGTCCGTCACCACCACCGGATAGGTGCCGGGCTGCGGGTGGTGGGCGCACTCCTCGGCCGATTGCCATTTATTACGCGCCCGCATGAGCCGCCAGTTGCCGACCGGGTTCTCCTCAACCGCCTCCGCGCTCAGCTCGTCTGCCGTGAAGTCCCGGCCCAGACCGCAGTCATAAGCGATCTTCACCGGCTCCTCGACGTCTCGCACCCAATGGGGTTTGACCTTCTCGATCACCGCCCAGGTGCCGACCGGTTTGACGTAGACGCGTTGATGCTTGTGGTATTCAGCTTTGGCCATCGTGCACTCCCTTGCCGACCAGCATAACGGGGGCCGGGTCTAGGCCGGGTTAACCAACACGGTTACGAAACCCCTTCCAGCCAACCGCGCAGGACGGGTTTGCGCTGGCTTGAAAGCCTGTGTAAATCGCAGCCATGACCCAGAACACGCTGACCCTCCGCAAGCCCGACGACTGGCATGTGCATCTGCGCGACGGCGCGATGCTTGAGTTCGTCGCCGATTTCACCGCTCGGCAGTTCGCCCGCGCCATCGTGATGCCGAACCTGACCCCGCCGGTGACGACAGTGGATCAGGCCATAGCCTACCGCGACCGGATCAACGCCGCCGTTCCGGCGGAGCGCGGTTTCACTCCGCTGATGACGGCCTATCTGACCGACACGATCAGCGCGGACGAGATCGAGCGCGGTTTCCGGGAGGGCGTCTTCACCGCCGCCAAGCTCTACCCTCAGAATGCGACGACCAACTCGGCGCATGGCGTCAGCGATATCGCCAATATCCGTCCGGTGCTCGAGCGGATGGAAAAGCTGGGCATACCGCTTCTGGTGCATGGCGAGGTGGTCAGCCCCGATATCGATATTTTCGATCGCGAGGCGGTGTTCCTCGATACGGTCCTCGGCCCGCTTCTCAAGGAGATGCCGGGCCTGCGGGTTGTGCTGGAGCACATTACGACCGAGCACTCGGTCGAGTTCGTGAAGGCGGGAAGCGAAAACCTCGCGGCGACCATTACGGCGCACCATTTGCGCATTGACCGCAATGACATGCTGGTGGGCGGCATTCGCCCGCACGCCTATTGCCTGCCGGTCGCCAAGCGACGCCTGCACAAGCTGGCCCTGCGCAAGGCGGCGGTCTCGGGCAACCCGAAATTCTTCTTGGGCACGGACACTGCGCCCCATGAGCGCCACGCCAAGGAAAGCGCATGCGGCTGTGCGGGCATTTTTAGCGCGCCGGTCGCCATTGAGAGCTACGCCCAGACCTTTGAGGAGGAAGGCGCGCTCGGCAAGCTGGAAGGGTTCGCCAGCGAGTTCGGCCCGGCCTTCTATCGCCTGCCGTTCAATGAGGGCACGATCACCCTCAAGCGCCAGCCCACCGACATCCCCGCAGCCCTGGAAGCCGGAGACATCAAGATCGTCCCCTTCCATGCCGGTGAAGCCATGGCCTGGCGCCTCGTTGAGGACTAGCGACTAGCCGGGACCCCCGGGGCCCCGGCCACCGCCGCCGGGACCGCCACGCCCGCCGCGCCCGCCACCCGGGCGGCCTTGGCCGGACGGGCTCATGCTGACTTGTCGGATCATCTCCTCGCGGGTGACTGCGCCATCCGCGTTGGTGTCGAGGCGGGTGAATTCGGCGATCCAGACCGCTGTGAACTCCTCCAGCGTCGTAACGGCATCGCCGTTCGGATCAAAGGCGATCCGGCCCGGAATGGCATGTTGAGCCCCCAGATGACGCTGGGAAAATCCGGAAATCTCGATGCCGGACAGACCGCCATTGCTGTCCTGATCAGAGGCCAGGAAAACCCTTTCTGCACCGGTACGCACTTCGGCGGCTGTAACGACCGCGTCTGCGCTTGCGTCGAAACTGGCGACCACAAGACTGGCCGGAGTGACGATGCCGCCCACGCGGGCGGGATTGATCCCGGGCGCGCCTTCATGAGCGCCACGGCCTTCGGGCGGGCCTCCCGCGCAGGCCGTGACAGTCAGGGCTGCCGCTGTAATCAGGGTGTAGGTCAGTCTCATCACGAAGGCTCCATTGGGGGGACGGAAACCTCCTATACGTCCGGACATTCGCGATGCCGTCGCAAGCAGACGCAAAAACGCCGCCCTGCGCGGGGCAGGGCGGCGTTCTGACAGGTTCTGAAGCGATGTCGGCTTAGGCCGCCGGCGCTTCAATGCTGCTCATATCAATGACGAAACGATAGCGCACATCGGCTTTTTCCATGCGGTCAAAGGCGGTGTTGATCTCGTCCATCCTGATCATCTCCACCTCGGGCAGGATGTTCATGCGACCGCAGAAATCGAGCATTTCCTGGGTCTCGGCGATCCCCCCGATCAGGGAGCCGGCGACGCGGCGACGGCCCATGATGAGCGGCGGGGACATGAACTCGTCCATCACGCCGACCTGGCCGACAATGGCGAGCGTGCCGTCCACATCCAGAAGCGGCATGTACGGGGTCACATCGTGCTTGACCGGCACGGTGTCGATGATGAGGTCGAGCGAGTTGCGCGCTTCTTTCATCGCATCCTTGTCGGTGGAGATCAGCACGGCGTCGGCGCCCAGCTCGAGGGCGTCCTTCTCCTTGCTGGGAGAGCGGCTCAGCACGGTCACATGCGCGCCCAGGGCGATGGCCAGCTTGATCGCCATATGGCCAAGACCGCCCATGCCGATGACACCAACCCGGCTGCCTGGTCCGACATTCCAGGTGCGCAGCGGGGAATAGGTCGTGATGCCGGCGCACAGCAGCGGCGCGGCGCGAGAGATATCCAGTCCTTCCGGCATGGCCAGAACGAACTCTTCACGCACCACGATATGCTTGGAATAGCCGCCCTGGGTCGGCTCGCCGGATATGCGGTCCTTGGAATCATAGGTCGCGGTCATGCCGTTGCGGCAGTACTGCTCCTCGCCGTGATCGCACTGGTCGCAGTCCTGGCAGCTGTCCACCATGCAGCCGACGCCCACATGATCGCCCACAGCGTAATTTTCGACGTCGGGACCCACTGCGATCACCTTGCCCACGATCTCGTGGCCGGGCACCAGCGGCGCCGTGTAGGGGCCCCAGTCGCCACGGGCGGTGTGCAGGTCAGAGTGGCAGACGCCGCTGTAAAGAATCTCGATGGCGACATCATTGCCGCGCAGCTCACGGCGTTCGAAGTCATACGGGGCCAGCGGTTTGTCCGGCGCGTAGGCGGCGTAGCCAGTCGTTTTCATGAGGGTCTCCCGAGGGGTGGTGAAAAGCGCTTCGCCCGATAGGTAGGATGAAGCGCTTATATCGCAAGCGATATTAAGTAACGTTGCGGGTTATTGGCTCAGTTCAGGGGCGTAATCGGTATTGGTCACGGCTTCGCCCCATGCGACGGGGGATCCGTCTTCAGACTGCTGGATTGCGATATGGGTCATGGATTTGTCGGCCTGGGCGCCGTGCCAGTGATTCTTGTGCGGTTCGATCCACACCATGTCCCCGGTGCGGATGTCCTGGCGCGCTTCGCCCTCGATCTGGATCCAGCCTTCGCCGTCGGTTACGATCAGCAGCTGACCGAGCGGGTGGGTGTGCCAGTGTGTCCGGGCGCCGGCTTCAAAGGTGACCGTGCCGGTTGAGATTTCGGCCGGGGAAGGGGCCGTGAACAGGCCGTTGATCTGAACCTGACCGGAAAAGGTCTCGGCCGGGCCCTGGACAGCGGGTTGTTGGTCTTGATGAAGGATATCCATCTTTCAATCCTGCCTCTTCTTGTGTGCACCCGTGATATAGCGACTGTTATAAATGTGATTAGTATATGAGGCTGATTGGGGCTTATTCGAAATTGATATAAATGAAACGCGAAGACCTCTCCGACCTGATGACCTTTCTGGCTGTCGCTGAAACCCGCAGTTTCACCAAGGCCGCTGTGCGGCTGAGCACCTCCCAGTCTGCGGTCAGTCAGGTCGTGCGCCGTCTGGAGGATCGTCTGGGCGTGCGCTTGCTCACCCGAACGACCCGGAATGTGGCGCCCACGGAAGCGGGGCGGCGGTTAGCAGAGCGTTTGCGTCCGGCGCTGGACGAGATCGAGGCCGAGCTTGAAACCCTCGATCAGATTCGCTCGACACCGGCCGGGTTGCTGCGCATCACCGCAACGCGGGATTCCGCGCATGACCTTCTGGAGCCTGTGGTTAGCCAGTTGATGCAGGACTATCCCGATATCGAGGTGGAGATCAGCGTGGATGCGCGACTTGTCGACATCGCCAAGGATGGCTTTGACGCAGGTGTACGTCTGGGAGAGCAGGTGGATGCGGACATGATCGCGGTGTCCATTGGCCCGGATCTGAGCATGCGCGTCGCCGGGGCGCCGTCCTATTTCGCCCGAGCGGGGCGACCGGAAACGCCGCACCAGCTGACCGATCATGACTGCATCAATCTCAGGCTCCAGACCCTGGGCGGTCTGTACGCCTGGGAGTTCGAGAAGGATGGCCGACCGCTCAGCGTGCGCGTGGAAGGGCGCTATACCAGTGATGATCCGGAGCTGAACATCAAGATGGCGCTCAAGGGCGGCGGGCTGGTCTGTCTGCCCGACCAGCTGATCGCCGAGCATCTGAAGTCCGGGGCGCTGGAAACCGTGCTCGAAGACTGGTGTCCGCCCTTTCCGGGCTATCACCTCTATTACCCCAGTCGCCGTCAGATGACCCCGGCCTTCCGCCTCTTGCTGGACCGTCTGAAGGCGCAACGTCAGGGCCTGGTGCGCGCCAGAGCCTGACCGGCGGATTTGCGCTTTCTGTTCGCTCGCACTACATCCCCCGCCCATGACGAACAGCGCAACGCTTCTCGACCGCCGGTTCACGGTGGCGCCCATGATGGACTGGACGGACCGGCATTGCCGCGCCTTCCATCGCGTCCTGTCGCGCCGCGCTGTGCTCTATACCGAGATGGCGGTGGACCAGGCGCTGATCCATGGCGATGCGCCGCGCCTCATCGGCTTTGACGCCTCAGAGCATCCGGTCGCCATTCAGCTGGGCGGGTCTGATCCGGAGATTCTGGCGCGCGCATCCAGGATCGCCGAACGCTTTGGCTATCTCGAGATCAATCTGAATGTGGGCTGCCCGTCGGATCGGGTTCAGTCGGGCAAGTTCGGCGCCTGCCTGATGCGCGAGCCCGAGCTGGTGCGCGACTGCCTGACCGCCATGCGCGAGGCGGTGTCGGTCCCTGTCACCGTCAAGCACCGGCTGGGCGTGGATGATCAGGAGCCCGAACAGACCCTCTTTGGCTTTGTCGAGACGGTGCGCGAGAGCGGGGTGAAGACCTTTGTCGTTCATGCCCGCAAGGCCTGGCTGAAAGGGCTGAGCCCGAAAGAAAACCGCGATGTGCCGCCGCTCGATTACGATCTGGTGCGCCGAATGAAGGCGGAGCATCCTGATCTGGAAGTCCTTCTCAATGGCGGACTTGAAAGCCTGGAGCACGGGCTGGCGGAAATTCACGGCACGGACGGGATCATGCTGGGGCGTGCGGCCTATCACACGCCCTGGACGCTGGCTGAAGTGGACACCCGCATCTATGGCGAGGCGTCAGACCCGTGTGCGAGCCCGTTTGAAGCGGTGGCGGCCTATCGGCCCTATATCGAGGCGCAGCTGGAACAGGGCGTGCGCCTTCATTCCATCACCCGTCACATGCTGGGTCTGTTCGCGGGCCGTCCCGGCGCGCGCAAATGGCGCCAGATCCTGTCCGAACGCGCCAACCGTCCCGGCGCGGGCTGGGAGGTGATGGAAGAGGCGCTGGCCGCGGTCAGTGTCCACGCTGCGGAATAAAACCCCTCCCGCTTATCCACGAGAAAAAGCAGAGATTATCCCAAGGTGCTGACTTAGCTTAGCTTTTCCGTCATCTCGCCGCATTTTGCGCGATTTTCCAAGTTTCTTCTTCGCCGAACACCTGCCAGGCCAACATTGCTCGGTTGGCGGAACGAGCGGAGAGCCCTGATGATCACCGAACTGAAGTCCATCCCTGACATCTGGAAGCGGGTGTCGAGCGGGAGAAATCAACCACAATCTGGAAACCGATCCCGGTGGTCGACCAGATGCGCGTCCTGCTCCAAGGGGCTGTCGGTAAGCAGCTGCGCCGCTCGAAGAGCTACGGGCTATGCTGGCCTTGATGGCTGCCCCATGCATCTGCGATGCAGATACGCGTTTCGCAGACCTGAAGCGCAAAGGTATTTCGAGCCATTTCCCGACGTCGGTGCAGGACCTTACTTCGGCATCCCCGGCGTGTGACCCGGCAGCGCTCGGGCGCTTTCCGGGCGCAGCCCGTCGAAAATGATTGCGAGGTAGCGCTTCCAGATCGCCTCGTCCGCCTCATGGATGTGACTGGCGATATAGCCTGGCGCGCACATCAGCAGGGCAACGTCCCCGCCGTTGACGTCCTTGCGGAGTTCCCCCTCGGCCTTGGCGCGCTCGACAAGCGCGTCCAGCACGGTCAGGAGATCACTGCGCGCCGCAGCGATGACGTCGTTCCCCACATAGGCATCCTGCATGAAGGAAAGCCCGCGCTGCTGCCGCTGCGCCGCCCCCAGCTCAAGGAAATCGTAGAGAGCCTTGGCGCTGTCCGGCGCGTCGAGACGTGCGCGCCCTTCCGCGATCAGGTCTTGCAGACGGGTGACCACGACGGCCGCCAGCAGGTCTTCCTTGGTGTCGAAGTGTCGAAACACCGTGCCCTTCCCGACGCCCGCGCGCCTGGCGATCTCGGCGACGGAGACATCCACGCCCTGTTCGACAAAGGCCTCTTCGGCTGCCTTCAGCAGCGAAGCCTGGTTCTTCAACCCATCCGAGCGAGGTGCGCGAGGCTTTGGCATGACATCTCCGAAATTTAACGGACCACGCGGTCCGCTTATTGATTCGGCCTTCTAAGGTGACTACATGGTCCGTTTAGAAGCATGACTCAAGAGGATCACATCATGAAAGCCCTTCTCACCCGCGAATACGGCACCCCCGACGTGCTATCCGTCGAAGACATCGACCGCCCTGAAGCCGGCCCCGGCCAACTTCAGATCAAGGTGAAGGCGGCGTCGGTGAACCCCGCCGACATGCGCCTTCTGACCGGAGAGCTGAGCGCCTTCCTTGACCTGCCCTTCCCCCATGTGATGGGTAACGACTTTGCTGGCACCGTCACGGCAGTTGGCGAGGGTGTCAGCGGCTATGCCGTGGGCGACGAAATCTTCGGCTACGCAAGCCCCCGCGTGATGCGGCCGATGGCGGGATCGCGCCCCTCGGTCGGCACCGGCTCCATGGCCGAATACATGGTGGTCGAGGCGGATACGCCGGTGATCGCGCGCCGTCCCGCGACAGTTGAACCCGCGCAGGCCGCCGCCGTGGCAACGACCGGGCTGACCGCGCTGGCTGCTGCCCGCGCAGGTCGCGCCGCAGCAGGCGAGAGGGCTCTGGTGATCGGGGCCTCTGGCGGCGTCGGCACCGCGCTGGTCTCCCATCTCGCCTCGCTTGGGGTCGAGGTCGTGGCTACGGCCAAGCCGGAGGACCAGAGCACGCTGGCTGCCCTGGGGGCCAAGCAGTTCACCGGATATGACGCAGCGGGCTATCCGGTCGATCTGGATGCGATCTTCAACCTCGCCTTGCCGGGCCATGAACTCTCCGATGTCGCGGGTCACCTGCGCAGCGGCGGGCGCCTCGTGTCGATCACCATGCCGCCGCTTCAACCCGACATGATCTCCCGGAAGGACGTCGAGGCGATCTTCGTGGCGGACACCGAAGGGCAACTCGCCACCATGGAAGACGTGGCAAGCGTTCTGGAAGAAGGCAAGCTGACGCCCGAGATCGCTGGAACCTTCGGCCTGGAGGATGCTGCGGCTGCCTATGCGGCCTATGCCAGCAAGGGCATCGTCGGCAAGATCGTCGTTCTGTCCTGACGCGGCTCTGGTATTGTCGCTCCGCCTTCACCCGGCGGGGCGGCAATGTGAGTGCAGACTGCGACGCGCTCAAGGAGTTCTGTGTTGCGGTTTGCTCTTGTCTCATCCCCAATGAGGCTTGATGCAGCTGACGCGGAAAATGGCGCCGTCGATCAGATCACCGACTTTCAGCGCCAAAGGGCTGGTTGCTGATGTTGCCGCTTTCTTTGGTGGATAAGCGGGAAACCCTTTCTCGACTGCATGTTGCAGCGCGCCATGAAACGGCGCACAAGTGCGGCCCTCTTTCAGTCTTTGTGAAAGGCCGCACCATGGACGCCTCGCTCATCCCCTTCATTCTCGCTCTTCTGGCCGTCGGCGCCTTCGCCGGGCTGATTGCGGGCCTGTTCGGCATTGGCGGCGGCATCATCATGGTGCCCGCGCTCTATTACGTACTGAACGGGCTGGGGTATGAGGCGCATGCCATGCATGCCGCCGTGGGCACCTCGCTGATGGTGATCGTGGCGACCTCCCTGCGCTCGGTCGCTGCTCACGCCAAGAAAGGCGCGGTGGACTTCCAGGTGCTCAAGACCTGGACGCCCTTCATCGTCATCGGCGCGCTGGTGGGGTCGGCTGTCGCCGACCTGGCGCCGGGCCGGGCGCTGACAGGGCTGTTTGGCGCGGTGGCGCTTCTGCTGTCAGCGCAGTTTTTCTTTGGCCGTCCGGACTGGAAGCTGGCGGATGACCTGCCGGGCCAGCCCATGAAGACCGTGCTGGGCATGACCATCGGCATCCTGTCGTCCCTTATGGGGATTGGCGGCGGCGTGTTCGGCGTCACGCTGATGACCCTGCACGGCAAGACGATCCACACCGCTGTCGCCACCGCCGCCGGGTTCGGCGTTGCGATTGGCCTTCCGGGCGCCATCGGCTTCATGGTCGCAGGGCTCGATGAGCCGGGCCGGGCGCCGTTCTCGCTGGGCTATGTGAACATGGCCGCGTTCGTCACGCTCGCGGCGTCCGCGGTTTTTCTGGCGCCGGTAGGCGCCAATCTGGCGCACAGCCTGAACCCCAAACGGCTCAAGCAATTCTTCGCCGTGGGCCTGCTGGTGATGTCGCTGAACATGCTGCGCGAAGCGATCTTCGTCGGCTAGCTAGCGGTTCGCCTTGCGCTTTTCCCGATAGGCGGCTTCGCGCGCTTTCAACTCGGGCTTGATCGCCAGACGCTCTTGCTGGGTCATCTTCATCCAGCGGCCCAGCTCGTCCATGGTGCGGAAACAGCCCACGCAGATCGCTGCATTGGGATCGACGACGCAGACGCGTTTGCAGGGGCTCCAGATCGGTTCGCTCATGGCCTGAAACTGGCGCGTTAAGGCTTCTGCTGCAAGCGCACTAGTGTTTCTTTAAGAAAACGGTATTTTGGCGAACCTGTGACAAACGCCCAACGCGGCGTGGGCCGTCATTAGGGGAATTCATTCACATGATTGAAGATCTGGGTCTGCAGCTGCGCAGCCTCATCGGCGTGTTCGTGTTTCTGGCCATCGCCTGGGCGCTTGGCCCGCGCAAGACGCCGCCGGTTGTTCTGGTGATTGGCGGCGTCGCCGTCCAGTTCGCCATCGCCATCCTGCTGTTCAGCTTTGCGCCCACGCGCGCATTTCTGTCATCGCTGACCACTGTGGTCGAAGTGCTTCAGGCCGCGACCACCCAGGGCACGAGCTTCGTGTTCGGCTATCTGGGCGGGGGTGAGAACCCCTATGTGATCCGCGAGGGCGCCGAGGGGCTGACCTTCACCTTCGCCTTCCAGGCCCTGCCCATGGTGATCGTATTGTCAGCGATCTCGGCCGTGCTGTGGCGCTGGCGCATTCTGGAGTTTGCGGTGCGCGGCTTCGCCAGCCTGTTCCGCCGCATCCTGAACCTGTCCGGCGCCGCGTCTCTGGGCGCTGCGGCGAACATCTTCCTGGGGATGACGGAAAGCCCGGTGCTGATCCGTCCGCGCCTGCCTGCGATCTCCCGCTCGGACCTCTTCCTGATCATGACGGTGGGCTTTTCCACCGTGGCGGGCTCGGTGATGGCCATCTATGTGAGCCAGCTCAACGCCGTGCTTGATGACGCTGCGGGCCACATCCTGACCGCCTCGCTGATCTCGGTGCCTGCGGCGGCCATTCTGGCGCGCCTGATGCACCCGCAGGACGAGACCGCCGAGCAGGCCGAGAAGGAACGCATCCCGGTCCAGCTCTATCACTCCACCATGGACGCGCTGACCACCGGCGTTGCGGACGGCGTGAAGCTCTTCATCAACATCATCGCCATGCTGTTGGTGTTCACCGCCATCGTCGCGCTGGTGAACTTCATGCTGGGCGGCCTGCCGGACTTCATGGGCGAGCCGATCACCGTGCAACGGGCGCTGGGTTTCCTGTTCTCGCCATTAGTGTGGGTCGCAGGCCTGCCCTGGAGTGAAGCGCAGGCGGGCGGCACCGTGATGGGCTTCAAGACCGCGCTGAACGAGATCTTCGCCTATGATGCGCTCGCGGCGAACGCCGACGTGCTCAGCCCGCGCTCGCGCCTCATCCTGACCTATGCGGCGTGCGGCTTTGCGAACTTCTCCTCGGTCGGCATCCTGGTGGGCGGCCTCATCGCCGTGGCGCCGAGCCGCCGTGAGGACATCCTCAAGCTCGCCCCGCGCGCGCTCATCTCCGGCACGCTTGCGACCCTGATGACGGGCGCCGTGATCGGAACCCTGCCGATGAGCCTGTTCAGCTAGACAGGCGACACGTCAACTAGAAAACGGCCCCGGAAATCCGGGGCCGTTTTTGTTTGGGGCAGGCGGCTAATCCCCCCGCCGCGGGAAGAGCTTGCTTCTGAGCCAGCCCAGCGTGGAATTGCCCTTGAGCTGTTCGCGATAGGCGGCCTTCATAAAGCGATCGAGGCCTTCGGCGTCGCCCAGCATTTCCATGCGGGTCTTGAAGGGGCCGTCCGGATCAAGCGACTTGACCGGCTTGGCGGGCGCGCCCGCGACCACGGTGTTGGCGGGCACGTCCTTGGTGATCACCGAGCGGGCGCCGATGATGGCGTTGTCGCCAATGGTCACGCCCTTGCCCACAAAGGCGCCGTCCCCGATCCAGACATTGCGGCCGATGATGACCGGCTTGCTGGGCGGGCGCGGGGTGATGCGGTCATAGATGTCGTGCCAGTCGCTGTCGGTGATCGTGACGGATTTCGCGATCAGGGCGCCGTCGCCAATCACGATCTTTTGTCCCGCCAGAATGCGCACCCCGCCGGCGAAGAAGCAGCAATCGCCGATGCGGATCTCGCCCGGCGCATCCTGGGGCGACCAGACGGTGAAACTGACGGGCTGGTCGCGTCGGCTGACGACGTGAATCGCTTGCCCGGCATGCACATTGGGGCCGAACACTTCCACATTCCACGGGCGGACGATCTTGGCGTTCTTCCCCAGACTTTCGAAATGGGGTTCGACAAAGCGCCGGACCCACCAGTTCTCATACTGCTCCCACAGAGCGTGCATCCAGTAAGGGCGGTGGTCATGACGCATGGTTTTGGAGTATCCAGCCAGAATGAGCGAAGACGTTATCGAAACCGCGATTCTGTCCCTGGTCGAGCAGCGAGGGCCGGAAAAGAGCATCTGCCCCTCTGAGGCAGCGCGCGAGGTCTTTCCTGAAGACTGGCAGAACCGCATGCGCCATGTGCGCAACGCCGCGATCCATCTGGCCCGTCAGGGCAAGATCGTGATCCTGCGCAAGGGCAAGCCGGTGGACCCGGAAAACTTCAAGGGCGTCTATCGCCTCGCCAAGGCGCCCGACGCGCCCGCGCCTGAAGGCGATGGCTGAGGCGTTTGATCCGCTGAAGGCCGAGATCCGCGCCTGTCGGGTCTGCCAGCCCCATTTGAATCATCCCGTGCGTCCTGTGATCTGGGGCGAGGCGAGCGCGCGCATCCGCATTGTCGGACAGGCGCCCGGCACGCGCGTGCAGGCCAGCGGCAAGCCGTTCACCGATCCCAGCGGGGATCGTTTGCGCGACTGGATGGGGGTGAGCGAGGACGAGTTCTACGACGAACGCGCCATCGCCATCACGCCCATGGGGTTCTGCTTTCCGGGTCTGGATGCGAAAGGCGGCGACAAACCACCCCGACGCGAATGCGCGCCGCTCTGGCAGGACCGCGTCGGTGAGGCGCTGCCCCGTGTGGGGCTGACTTTACTGGTGGGCGCCCATGCACAGCGCTGGCATTTGAAGACTCGCGCTGCAAAGACGCTGACAGACACCGTAAAGCAGTGGCGACTGTACTGGCCGGATTATGTTGCGCTGCCGCATCCAAGCTGGCGAAACACCGGCTGGCTGAAGCGTAACCCTTGGTTTGAAAAAGACGTTTTGCCCGAGCTGAAATCTCGCGTTCGCGAAATGCTGAACAGTGTAAATTGACCGTACATTTACCCAAGTAAAACGGACACTTGCACACGTTTGTGACAGGGAGTATCGAGGCGGCGCACACGCTGGCCCCGGGATGGAAGCGACCGCCAATGAAGCGGCCCTGTCTCCGCCAGCGTCCCATTTTCGTATCGCGACAGGAAGGACTCCCCGCTCATGAGCCTGTTCGAGCATAACGCCTTCGACAACCACGAAAAAGTTCTCTTCGCCACCGATCCGGCGACGGGGCTGAAAGCCATTCTGGCGGTGCACTCCACCGCCCGCGGCCCGGCCGTTGGCGGCTGCCGCATGTGGTCCTATCCGTCCTCTGCCGAGGCGGTGACCGACGTGCTGCGCCTGTCCCAGGGCATGAGCTACAAGAACATCATGGCGGACCTGCCCATTGGCGGCGGCAAATCCGTGATCATCAAGCCGCAGGGCGATTTCGACCGTGAAGCGCTGTTTGAAGCCTTCGGTCGTGCGCTGGAAAGCCTCAATGGCCAGTACATTTCTGCAGAAGATGTCGGCGTGTCTCCGGACGACATGGTTGCGGCGCGCCGCACCACCCGTCACGTGGTGGGCCTGCCGGACGGCACGGGCGACCCGTCCCCGGTGACCGCCAAGGGCGTGTTCATGGGCATTCAGGCGGCCGCTGCACGCGGTCTGGGCTCTGAAGACCTCAAGGGTGTGAAGATCGCCGTTCAGGGCGCCACCGGCCATGTGGGCGCCTATCTGGTGCGTCACCTGGCTGAAGCCGGCGCCGAGCTGCACCTCGCCGACATTCGCGAAGCCGAGCTCAAGGCGCTCGCCAAGGAAACCGGCGCGACCGTGGTGGAAGATCCGAACGCCATATACGACGTGGATGCGGACATCTTCACCCCGTGTGCTCTGGGCGCGATCATCAACCCCAACACCATTGACCGTCTGAAGGTCAAAGTGGTGGCGGGCGCGGCCAACAACCAGCTGGAAACCCGCGATATGGGCGCCGAGCTGGTCAAGCGCGGCATCCTGTATGCGCCGGACTATGTCATCAACGCCGGCGGCATCATCAACGTCATGGGAGAGATCGACACGCGCTTTGACGCCAAATGGGTGGAAGGCAAGCTGCACACCCTGAAAGCGACGCTGGGCGAGATCATGGACACCGCGGCGCGCGAGAACCGTCCGTCCAACCTCGTCGCCGACGAGATTGCGCGCCAGCGTCTTGCTGATGCGGCCGAGCAAAAGGCCCTGGCGGCGGAATAAGCCCGCTTTCTGGCCTGAAATAAACTTGCACACCGGAACGGCGGCCTGTAGTCAGGCCGCCGTTTCTGCATTGAAGGACACCCGACCGATGAAGCTTCAGACCCGTTTCGCCCCTTGCGCAACCTTGTCTGGAGTCCGTCATGTCCGCCTGTCTTTCTGCAAACGCTCTTTCCCTCCATACGCCTGATCACACCTGCCTTCTGAAGGACTTCACCCTCAGCTTCGGCGCTGAGGTGACAGGCATTGTCGGCACCAACGGGGCGGGCAAGTCCACGCTTCTCAGGGCGCTGGCGGGCGGTGTTGCGCCTTCATCGGGCAGCGTCGCAGCGCATGGCCGGATCGGTTGGCTGGAACAGTCCGGTGCGGCGGCTGAGGGCGACCTCGCAACGGGTCTGGGGATCAGCGACGCGCTCGCCTGCGTCAAACGCATCACCGAAGGCGCGGGCGAGGACGCCGACTTTGACGCCGCCGACTGGACGCTGGAGGCGCGCGTGGAGGCCGCACTGGATCGCGTCGGTCTGGGCGGTCTGGCGCTTGATCGACCGCTCTCGGCGCTGTCCGGCGGCCAACGCGCGCGGCTGGCGCTGGCGCGGGCCTGGATCACGGCGCCGGACATCCTTTTGATGGATGAGCCCACCAACAATCTCGACGCCGAGGGGCGCGCCGCCGTGCATCAGATGCTGAAAGACTGGCCGGGCGGGCTGGTGATCGTCAGCCATGACCGCGCACTTCTGGAGCATGTGGACCGCATCGTCGCGCTGGAGAGCCCGGGCTGGTCGATGTTTGGCGGTGGCTGGTCAGACTATGTGGCCCAGCGGGGCGCCGCCCGCGCTCGCGCGCAGGCAGAACATGACCGGCTGGACGCTGAAGCGCGACAGGTCAAACGCGCCGCGAAGGAAGCCGAAGCCCGGCTGCAGCGCCGGGCGCGCTCGGGTAAGGCGCAACGCGCCGATGGCAGCCAGCCCAAGGTGCTGCTCGACGCCATGAAGAATCGCAGCGAAGCGACCGCGGGGCGTCTCGCCAGCATTAGCCAGAAGCGGGTCAGCGAGGCGACGAGCCGTCTTGAAGCAGCGCGAAGCCAGCTTTACACCGGCGCCAAACTCAATATCAGGGCCGTGGGCGCGGACAGCCCGCAGGGCCGTACGGTTCTGGCGTTTGACGCCGTATCGTTCGGCTATGGCGAAGCGCCCGTCATCGACCAGCTCAGCTTTGCACTCTCAGGCGGTGAGCGCGTGGCGATCACCGGGCCGAACGGGGCCGGGAAGACGACCGTGCTGAAACTGGCCGAAGGCGTGTTCGCGCCCGATGCCGGAGAGATCCGCCGCACCACAGGGTGCATTGCCCGGCTCGATCAGACCGTAAGTGATCTGGATCCGGCTCTGAGCGTCGTCGACGCGCTCCGCGCCCGTGATCCGGCGCTGTCGCGCAATGCCGCCTACGCAGCATTGGCCCAGTTCGATCTGCGCAATACAGAGGCCGAGAAGCCGGTCTCAGCCCTGAGTGGCGGGGAGCGCTTGCGCGCCGGGTTGGCGGGCGTTCTGGGCGGTGAGCCGCCTGAGCTGATCTTGCTCGATGAGCCCACGAACCATCTCGATATCGAGGCCGTGGAAGCGCTGGAACAGGCGCTGGCGGACTTTTCGGGCGCCATACTGGCCGTCAGTCACGACGAGGCGTTCCTTGAGGCGCTGGGGCTGGATGACAGGCTGGAATTGACGCCGTTCAGGCGCTGACCAGATGCGCGAAAGCAGGCTCGACGCTCAGGCGCACGGCATCGCCCACGCGGTGGTTCTCTTTCAGGCTGGCGCGAGCTTCCAGTGTCTGGCCAGTCTCAAGCCGGCAGGTCAAACGCGCATAGCCGGAGCTGACCCGGCGCGCGGTGATGCGGGCGAGGGCGCCCTCTGCATCCGCGCGGCCCAGGATCACGCCTTCGGGGCGGACCAGCAGCAACGCATTGTCCCCATTGGTGAAACCTTCCGCCGGATAGGAGCCCAGCACGGTCCGGACGACACCGTCCGAAATGTCCGCCTCAAACGCATCCACATCGCCCAGAAGACGCGCTGCGGTCAGCGAAGCGGGCTTCATGTACAGCGTGTCAGGGGCGCCCGTCTGGATGATCTTGCCGTCATTCATCAGCGCGATGGAATCAGCAAGCTCCAGCGCTTCTTCGGCATCGTGCGTCACGATCAGGGTCGCCGCTTCGGACTGGCGCAGAGCGTCCGCCGTTGCGCCGCGCAGATCCGAGCGCAGACGACGGTCGAGGCCGGAGAACGGCTCATCGAGCAGCATGACATCGGGCTTGATCGCCAGCGCGCGCGCCAGCGCCACGCGTTGTTGCTCACCGCCCGACAGCTCATGGGGGTAGGCCTTGGCGCGATGGGCCAACTCCACCGCTTCCAGACGTTTAAGCGCGATCTCGCGTCGGTGCGCCTTGGGGCCTTCGCGCAGGCCGAACGCCACATTGTCGAGCGCGGTGAGGTGCGGGAACAGGGCATAGTCCTGAAACACCACGCCGCAACGCCGATCTTCCGGCGGCTTGTGAAGGCCCTTGGCGCTCCACAAATGGTTTTCGAACCGGATCTCGCCGGCATCCAGCGGCTCCAGCCCGGCGATGGCGCGCAGAAGCGTGGATTTGCCAGACCCTGACGGGCCCAAAAGCGCCGTCACCCGCCCGCATGTCAGGGTCAGCTCGACGCCGTCCACAGCGGCGCGACCGGGCGCAAAACGCACCACGGCGCCGGACACTTCCAGCAGGCGATCATCGAGTTTGACGGCGGTCATAGTCTAGCGAAGTCCAGTCATTTCGCGCCCTCTTGCCGCGTGATCCGGCGTGCGATCCAGATCATGGGCGGCAGGGCGATCAGCGTGATCAATAGCGCAGGCAGCGCCGCTTCGCCCAATCTTTCATCAGACGCATAGTTGTTCGCGATCACGGCGAGGGTGTCATAGTTGAACGGGCGCAGGATCATCGTGGCGGGGAGCTCCTTGAGCACCTCCACAAACACCAAAAGCGCCGCCAGAAGCGAGCCGGACATCACCATGGGGCGATGCACCCGCCAGGCCGTCTCTCCCGGACCGGCGCCCAGCGTGCGGGCCGCCATGTCGAGTGTGGGCGTCACGCGCTGCAAGGCGCTTTCAGAGGGGCCGATGGAGGCCGCAGCGAAGCGGGACTGATAGGCGAAGATCAAGGCCAGCACCCCGCCCGAAACGAGGAGCGGGAACTGCACGCCGGTCATCCGGGTCCAGGCGTCATCCAGTCCGGTTTGCAGACCGCCCAGCAGGACCAGAACGCCCAGAGCGGCGACAGAACCGGGGACGGCATAGCCCAACCCGGCCAGACGGGCGGCGGCGACCGCAACGGTCTTCTTGCTGCGCAAGGCATAGGCGCAGGCCAGCCCGATGGCGGCGGCGACAACGCCGGACAGCACCGCCAGCGTCAGCGAATGGGTGGCGGCTTGCATCAGATCCCGCGCCATGGGGGCGTGAAAGGCGCGATAAGTGAGCCGTCCCAGAGGAATCACAAGCCCGATCAGGACCGGGCTGAGACAGGCGAGGATGGCGAGCCCGCCTTGTACGCGCGACAGCGAAACCCGCCGCGGCGGACGGCGTCGCCCGGAAGCGCTGGTCTGGCGCGCCCGCTGGCGCTGGCTGCGCTCGAGCGCGAACAGGACAAAGGCGATCATGACCAGAATCAGCGCGAGGCGTGCGGCGTCTGCAATCGCGCCTTCCCCGGCCCAGGCGCGGATCAGGCCTACCGACAGGGTCGGGGCGCCCAGATGGACGACTGCGCCGTAATCGGCGAGGCTTTCCATGACCACTAGCGCAAGACCGGCTGCGATGGCGGGACGGGCCATGGGAATCGCGGCGCGCAGGAAGGCGCTGCGCGGCTTGGCGCCCAGCGTGCGGGCGGCTTCGTAGGCGTCCGCGGACTGACCGGCGAAGGCCTCTCGCGCCAGAAGATAGACGTAAGGGTAGAGCGCAAAGCCGAAGATCAGCCCGGCCCCGATGGGCCCGCGCACGGTTGGGAGGAAGTCCGCCGGACCGCCGGGCTGGGTCAGGTCATACCAGCCATAGGCGGAGGCGTAGGCGGGCGCCGCCAGGGGCAGGGCCAGCAGCCATTCAAAGACCGAGCGTCCGAAAAAGCGATACCGCGCCACAAGCCAGGCGAGCGGCACGCCGACCAGACATGCGCTCAAGGCCGCCACGCTCGTCACCAGCGCCGTATGGCCCAGATAGGCGGGCAGGCGGGTGCGGGCGATATGGCCCATATAGTCTGTCCAGGGCCCGAAAACGCCAAGCGCCGCGACCGCCAGAAGCGGTGCGGCGCAGATCAGAGCGGCGACAATGGCGGGCCTGACCGGATTGAACTGGGCGCGTGATGCGATCACGGCCAGCCGACACGGTCAAAGATGCGCTGGGCTTCGCCGGCATTGGCGCCCAGCTCATCCACATTGACGTCATCAGAGGAATACTCGCCAAACGCGTCCAGCACGTCATTGTCATAAGTGACGCTCGGAATGACCGGGTATTCGTTGGTCAGCTCGGCGAAGATGCGCTGGGATTCGTCAGAGAGCAGGAATTCAAGGAAGGCGACCGCGTTCTCGCGGTTCGGCGCATTGGCCGCGAGACCCGCGCCGGACACGTTTACATGCGCGCCGTCATCGCCGAGATCAGCGAAGATCACGCCGATCTGCTCACCGATTTCATGATCGCCCGGATTTTCCGAACGCATGAAGCGGGCGAGATAGTAATGGTTGATGATGGTGACATCGCATTCGCGCGCGGCGACGGCGCGAATCTGGTCGGTGTCCCCGCCCTGCGGCGCGCGCGCCATGTTGTTGACAATGCCCTGGGCCCAGGCTTCAGCCGCCTCGACGCCTTCCTGGGCGACCATCGCCGCAAGCAGGGACTGGTTATAGACATTGTTGGAGGAGCGCACGCAGACGCGGCCGGCCCATTGCGGGTCGGTCAGATCGTCAAAGCTGCTGATTTCGGAGGGATCCACACGATCTTTCGCATAGGCGATGACGCGCACGCGCTTGGCGAAACCGAACCAGTCGCCATCCGGCTGTCGCAGATTGGCGGGAACATTCGCCAGAACGCTGTCCAGTTCCGGCGCGGGCTGGAACAGCCCCGCTTCATCGGCGCGCCAGAGACGGCCTGCATCCACGGTGATCACCACGTCAGCCTGGGAGCGGTCGCCATCGGCGCGCACCCGTTCGATCAAGAGATCGCCCGGCGCCTCGATGACATTGACCTCGATGCCTGTGTGTTCGGTGAAGGCGTCATAGAGGGCATCGTCAGACGCGTAGTGGCGCGCCGTATAGACATTGACCACGCCTTCACCTGAGGACGAACCGGAAGGGCTGCAGGCGCTGAGCGCGCTCAGGCTGACCATTCCGAGCAGAAGGCTTTTGCAGGCGGTGGCGAGTGTCATGGCGTGTCCTTGTACTTCCGACAGACATAACGGACGTCTGTCCTGTCCGGGGGAGGTACTCACTGCCACTTCTGAGAACGTCTCGCAAGTGCGACGGCCAGCCGCATCGCGATTTGTTGGACGCAAACGCGCAACGGATCGAAGGGAAAGCGCGTTAGTCGCCTGGAATGAAGGGCGGAGCCACCATGAAGTCGGACAATCAGGATTTTTCCTTTAGCGCAGCCCTTGGGCGGTCTCTGTCTAGCTGGCCCCTCAAAAGCGTCACCGGGAAGGGATTTCAGTCTTTCTTGCAGCCTGAAAACGGTCCGAGGGTCGACTTTCGTGCGCCGTCGGGCGAACCGGCGCTGACACCGGCGGAGGGCGTTTCATGGCGGATTTTCGCCAGCCCGATCTCTTTGTTCATAGGCGGCGTAGCGGCCGTCATCATGGAGTTTGGAGACGAGCGCATCGCCTATGGAGTCTGGGACCACACCGATTTCAAGCGCGATCCGCTGGCCCGGATGCAAAGGACTGGCCTGGCGGCCATGGTGACCGTTTACGCAGCGAAAAGTGTGGCGGAGAAGGTCATTGGCCATGTGGTCGAGATGCACGACCAGGTGCGGGGCGAAACGCCTTCGGGAACGTCTTACTTCGCCAATGACGATGCGCTTCTGACCTGGGTGCAGCTGACGGCGAGTTATGGCTTTGTGACCGCCTATGACCGGTTCGTGGAACCACTCGATGAGGAGGCCCAGTCCGACGCCTACGCGGAAGCGGAAGTAAGCGCGCGACTTTATGGAGTGTCACAGCCGCCTCGAACTCAGGCCGAAGCCCGCGCCCTGATCGACGCCAAGCTTCCAGAGTTGGCGCCCAATCCTGTCCTGGATGACTTTCTGGGGGTGATAAGATCGCCTCGAGCTGTTCCCGCCGCCATCAGGCCGATCCAGGGCAGTCTGGTGCGGGCGGCGATCTCCATCGTTCCTGAACAAGTGCAGGCGCGGTTGGAGCTGCGTGGGGAAGGCCGCTTGTCAGGTTCCGAGCATAAACTGATCCGCTTTCTGGCGCGCAGCTCGGCCCATATCGAGGTGGAGGCCCACCCGATGGTTCAGGCGCGTTATCGGCTGAGGGGCTGAGACTGCGACCGCATAGCAAAAACCCCGGCTCGATCGAGCCGGGGTTCGCGCCTCTTCAGGCTTATTGGTGGGCGATACAAGGATCGAACTTGTGACCCCTTCGGTGTGAACGAAGTGCTCTACCGCTGAGCTAATCGCCCTCAAGAGGCGCGGGTTTTATGATGAGGACCGGGGGCGGTCAAGCGGTCCCAGCCGATGAAACGCAGATCGTATGCAGCGCATGGATCGCTAAGTTACGAATTTTCCTCGGTTGCGTAATTTTTTTTCGAAAAAATGGCCCGTCATACTTTCGTCAAGAACAAATATCACTTATAGACCCGCGTCTCGCCGCCGGGCTGTTTCGGTCTGCGGCTAAGAATTCCAAATGATAACGAACCCTACGCACGCGAGCTGCTGCGCGTGTTTGAAGGAGGTTTCTCCCCATGGCCACCAATGACTTCTGCACCCGTGAAGGCGCGCTCCGTCTGAAAGAACGCATTGAAGCGTACTGGAAAGAGCGTGGCTACGACGTGAACATCGAACTGACCGAAGCCGGCTTCATGCCCGCCATGCGTTCGGCCCGCACCGACGTGCGCTCCAACATGGTCAATGGCATGCCGCGCCCGGCAAACGACCGGTCTTCGGATCGTCGCAGCGCCTAAGCGCCTTTTCGTGTGTCGATGAGCTCGGCGAGCAGGCCGGGCAAAGCGCCATACGCTTCAAAAAGCCGGTCCGCACCCAGTGTGCGGGCCGGCTTTTCGCTATAACCGCCCTCGAAAATCACTGAACCGGCGCCCGCCGCCTTCGCCGCCAGCGCGTCCGGTTCGGAATCGCCCACCAGCACGCAGGCGTGATCGACCGGCTCTCCACCCACCGCGACCAGAAGATGGGACGGATCGGGTTTCTTCGCCGGAGCGTCTTCCGGCCCGATGACCCGCTCGAATCGACTGCGCATGTTCAGCGCGTCCAGCAGGGGAATCGCCAGCTGCGTCGGCTTGTTGGTGCAGACCGACAGGCGTGCGCCGGCCTCCGCCAGCGAATCAAGCGCCGCTTCAACGCCCTCGAACGGGCGCGAGTGCCGGGCGATGTCAGCTCGATAGGCATCCAGAAACACCGTCAGACGTTCGCTCACGAGATCCGCCTCGGGCGCCGGACGACCTTCACGCTCGAAGGCGCGCTCGATCAGCGCTCTGGCGCCGCGGCCCACCATGGCGCGCACGTCCTCCAGCGGCACCGGCTCAAACCCCAGCGGAACCACGCTTTCATTGAGCGCCCGCACCAGATCGGGGGCGGTGTCCACCAGCGTTCCATCAAGATCAAAGGCGATGCGGGCGCCGGATAGGGAAGTGAGCATGGGCCCTCACATTGGGTTTCAAAGACTTCAGCGAATGTGACGCGCCTGCGTGGTCGCGTCCGGGTTCTCGATAGGCTATAGCGCTCAGGCGTTAAAAGCGCCTGAGATTCCTCACCTCACGGACCTGACGTTTTCTGGGAGCCCGGCTCATGTCTTCTCGTCCCCGCGCCGCCGTCATTCTCGCCGCCGGTCATGGCAAGCGTATGAAATCGGCTCAGGCCAAACCGCTGCACGCCATTGGCGGCCGATCCATGCTGGACTGGTCGCTGGTGCTGGCGGATGCGGTGAAAGCCGAGCGCAAGGTGGTGGTCTGGGGCGCGCATGCGCCTGAGGTGAAGGAGAAGGCGGAAGCTGCGGGTGCGCTGACGGCGCTGCAGGATCCGCCCCGGGGCACCGGCCATGCCGTGCAGCAGGCGCAGGATGCGCTCAAGGACTTCGAGGGCGATGTGATTGTGCTCTATGCCGACACGCCGCTGATCACCGCTGAGACTGTGGAAGAGGTGTTCGCAGCGCTGGATGCGGGCGCTGCGGTGTCCGTGCTGGGCTTTGAGCCGAAAGAGCCGGGCGGCTATGGCCGCCTGATCGAGAACGCCGAGGGTGGTCTGGATGCGATCGTCGAGGCCAAGGATGCGAGCCCTGAGCAGCTCATGGTCGGGCTGTGCAATTCCGGCGTCCTCGCCATGCCGTCAAAACTGATGTTCGAACTGTTGGCCGAGGTGACGAACGAGAACGCCAGTGGCGAATACTACCTCACGGACCTTGTTGGCCTGGCGCGCGGTCGTGACCTGCCGGCGAAAGCGGTCAAGGCGAGCGCGGATGAGGTGCTGGGCGTGAACTCCCGCGTGGATCTCGCCGCCGCAGAACACGCCTTCCAGCAGCGCGCGCGGCATCAGGCCATGGTGGACGGGGTGACATTGGTTGCGCCCGAAACTGTCTATTTCAGCCATGACACCGTGATCGAGAACGATGTGGTGATCGAACCCCATGTGGTGTTCGGACCGGGCGTGGTGATCGAGAGCGGCGCGCGCATTCGCGGTTATTCCCATCTGGAAGGCGCGCAGGTTTCCGGTGGCTGCGAGGTTGGCCCCTATGCGCGACTGCGCCCTGGCGCGGTTTTGAAGACCGGCGCCAAGGTCGGCAATTTCGTGGAAGTGAAAAAAGCGGTGCTGGGGGAGGGCGCGAAAGCGAACCATCTCTCCTATATCGGGGATGCGACGGTGGGCGCGAAGGCCAATATCGGCGCGGGAACCATCACCTGCAATTATGACGGCTTCCTCAAATACCAGACGGTGATCGGCGAGGGCGCCTTTATCGGCTCGAACTCCTCGCTGGTGGCCCCGGTGACCATAGGCGATGGCGCGATGACGGGGTCGGGCAGCGTGATCACCGACAGCGTGCCCGCGGACGCTCTGGCCGTCTCGCGCGCCAAGCAGACCAACAAGGACGGCTGGGCCGCGCGTTTCCGCCGGGCCATGTCCGCCAAAAAAGACAAAGCCAAGAAGGGATAGCCATGACCGAGCTTCAAGATCGTCTCAAGGACAAGGCGCTGTATCAGACTCAGTCCTTCATCAATGGCGCCTGGGTCAAGGGTGAGCCCTGGATCGAGGTTACAAGCCCGTCCAACCGGTCTGTGCTGGCGCAGATGACTGATGTCGGCGCCCAGGGCGCCGAAGCCGCGATCGACGCCGCCGCCGAGGCCTTCAAGACGTGGAAGAACACCTCTGTGTTCGAGCGCGCGAAGCTGGTGAAGAAATGGCATGACCTGATCATCGAGCATGCCGACGATCTGGGTCATCTGATCACTGCTGAAATGGGCAAGCCCTTCCCCGAGGCGCGCGGCGAAGTGGTCTATGGCGCGGGCTTTGTCGAATGGTCGGCCGAAGAAGCCAAGCGCAGTCACGGCGAAACCATCCAGACCCCGTTCCCCGGTTCGCGCGGCTGGACGATCCATCAGCCGATCGGCGTTGTCGCCTGTATCACGCCGTGGAACTTCCCCTCCGCCATGATCACCCGCAAATGCGCCCCGGCTCTGGCGGCGGGCTGCACTGTGGTGGTCAAACCGGCCCCGGAAACCCCGCTGTCGGCGCTGGCGCTGGCGGAGCTGGCCAGGCGCGCGGGCTTCCCTGATGGCGTCTTCAACGTCATCACCGGCGACGCCCCGGCCATTGGCGATGTCTTCACCCAGTCTGACAAGGTGCGTATGGTCGGCTTCACCGGCTCGACCCCGGTGGGCAAACTTCTGATGAAGCAGGCCTCAAGCACTGTGAAGCGCGTGGCGCTGGAGCTGGGGGGCAATGCGCCCTTCCTGATCATGGATGATGCGGATATCGAGAAGGCTGCGGATGGCGTGGTCGCGTCGAAATTCCGCGCCTCGGGACAGACCTGCGTGTCCGCCAACCGGATCATCGCCCACGCGCCCATCGCCGATAAGCTGATCGCGGCGCTGAAAGAGCGCATCTCCGCCATCAAGGTGGGCGATGGTCTGACCGAAGGCGTCACCGTGGGCCCGCTGATCCATGACGAAGCCGTGGCGCGAGTGAGCAAGCTGGTCGACAACGCGCGTGAGCGCGGCGCCGTCATCCATGCGGGCGGACAATCGCTGGCGGATGAGCTAGGCGGATCGTTCTACGCGCCGACCCTGATTGAGGGCGGGACGGATTTCGAGCTGGAGCTGGCGTGTTTTGAAATTTTCGGCCCGGTTTGCGCCGTTTATCGCGTTGAGACCGAAGACGAGATGATCGAGTTGGCCAATGGCACGCCCTATGGCCTGGCCGCCTATGTCTACACGCGGGATGTGGGCCGGGTGCACCGCATCTCCGAAGCGCTTGATTTCGGCATGATCGGGGTGAATGCCCCGATGGTGGGCTCGCCCGCCACCCCGTTCGGCGGGGTCAAGGAATCCGGCATTGGCCGCGAGGGCGGAAAATGGGGCGTCGAGGAATTCACCGAACTTAAGTTCGTGCTGCTGGCGGGAGTGGATCAATGAGCGCGGTCGAACAGAAAACACGCGCCGCCGAGGCGGCTCTCGAGTTTGTCGAGGACGGCATGACGCTGGGTCTCGGTTCGGGCTCCACGGCGGACATCTTTGTGCGTCTTCTGGGGGCGGCGCTGGAAAGCGGCTCGCTGACCAATGTGAAGGGCATTCCCACTTCGGAAAACACGGCCAAGGTCGCGCGCGAAGCCGGCGTGCCGCTTCTGGAAGTGGATCAGGCCGACAAGATCGATGTCACGATTGACGGCGCGGACGAAGTGGACGGCCGTTTCCGCCTGATCAAGGGCGGCGGCGGGTGCCTGCTGCGTGAGAAGATCATCGCCCACGCCTCTGACCTGATGGTTGTGGTGGTCGATGAAACCAAGCTGGTGGAAACGCTGGGCGCGTTCGCCCTGCCGGTCGAGGTAGACCCATTCGGTTTCACCATCACCGCCAAGAAGGTCTATGACGCGCTGACCGCCTCTGGCGTAGTCCGCCCGGATGTGAAACTGCGTTGCCGGGGCGACGGGAATGACCCGTTCATCACCGATGGCGGCAATTACATCCTGGATTGCGCCTGTGCTGCGCTGTCTGACCCCGAACAGGTTGCGGCCCGCCTCAACGCCATTCCGGGCGTTGTCGAGCATGGCCTGTTCATCAACCTCGCCCGCGCCGTGATCGTTGGCGAGGAAGACGGCGCCCGGGTGCTCGAGCTTTAGGGGATGCTGAAATCCCGGGCGAGCATAGCGAGACCCGGGACCTCCCTCCGCTTCTAGCACCTTATCCTGCACGAGGCCCCGGCTCAGCGCTGCGCTTGGCCGGGGTTTCATTGTTAGGGAAGAAAACTTACCCCGCCCAGTGCGTCACGCGCGGGTCCTTGCGGGGGCGCTCCTGCGCCGGGACTTGCGGCGTGCCCACATAGATGAAGCCGGCCACACGTTCGCCCGGTTGCAGGCCCAGCGCGCTCTTCATGGGGTTGTCAAAGGCATACCATTCGGTCAGCCATTGCGCGCCAAAGCCCATGGCGGCGGAGGCGATCAGAAGGTTCTGGCACACAGCCCCTGCCGACAGGATCTGTTCCCATTCGGGAACCTTGTGCATCTCGTCCGTGTCGGAAATGACCGCGATCACGACGGGCGCCCGCAGGAAGCGGGTGCGTTCCAGTTCCAGCCGTTCCGCCGGGGCGTCCGGCTCGATATCGCGGAAGCGTGCTTCCAGCTTCTCCCCGAACACGGCGCGCGACTCACCTTCAAAAACGATGAAGCGCCAGGGAAACAGCTTGCCGTGATCGGGCGTGCGGGCGCCGATCTTCAAGAGCGTGTCCAGTTGTTCAGCGCTGGGGCCGGGCTCGCCCATATCCTTGGCGAGCGTCGAGCGGCGCTGCGCCATCAGCGTGAGCGTCTCGGCGCTGGGGCCGGTCAGGCTGACCGTGTCGCCGGGATTTGGAAAGGTCGGGGCGGTGAAAGTGGCCATGATCTGCCTTTGACTTCGAAGCGGAGTTTTTGACCGTATACGTGAAACGTCGCTATACGTTGTAGGTTAGCATAGTGCGATCAAGTCAGGGCCTGTCAGACGCAGGCCGCGGCGCCGGATCCGGGGAAGTTGGGGAAGTGACCATCACCGCAGTCAGTGAAGACGCGCTCAGCCCGGCGGAACGTCGCCGTCGCAAGGTGCGCGATGCGATCATCCATGCCGCAGAAGCGATCTTCACCGAAGAAGGCGAAGCGGGGCTGTCCATGCGCCGCATCGCCGAGCGCATCGATTACTCTCCGGCGGCGCTCTACAAGTATTTTGATTCAAAGGAAGCGCTGTTCCGCGAGATTCGCGAGAGTTTCTTTGAGCGCCTGCATGACCGGATGAAGGCGGTCGGCGAGGAGGTGGAAGTCGGCCCCATGCTGGGGTCGGCCTGTATTCGCGCTTATGTGGACACAGGGCTGGAGCAGCCAGGCCATTACAAGCTGGCCTTCTCGTCCTTCCCGGATATCGATGACCATCCGGAAGAGACCTACGCCTATGCCGTGGCGGAATACCTGGATCGCATCATCCAGCTGAGCATCGAGCAGGGCTGGTTCCGACCGCTCGACCTCAAGCTTGCGGCGAAGTCGGTCTGGGCGGCGACCCATGGTCTGACCCAGCTGGCGGTGACCATCCCGCAATTTCCCTGCGCCTTGCCGGTGCTGAGTGATCATGAGCCCAATTCCTGTGGTCTCAGTGAAGAGCATGTGCGCGCCGAGCTCGACCGCCTCATCACTTTCCATGCCGACACAATTCTGCGCGGGCTGGGCACAGCGCGGCTTGTGGAGCGGCTGGATGCGGGCGAACGCTTCTGATCGGGCAGGTGCGCCATGACTGAGCGCAAGCGCGGCCCATGGACGATTCTGACCGAGCGTCTGGGCTATGAAAATCCCTGGATGAAAGTGCGCGAGTTCGACGTGCTCCGCCCGGACGGCCAGCCCGGCCTTTATGGTGTGGTTGAGCCCAAGAACGTCGCGATCGGCATTTTGCCCGTCTTTGAGAATGGCGACACCATGCTGGTGGGCCAGTATCGCTTTGCGCTCGATGCCTGGTCCTGGGAATTGCCTGAGGGGGGCGGCGCGGAGGACGTGCCGCCACTGGACGCGGCGAAGCGGGAACTGGAAGAGGAAACCGGCCTCAAGGCGTCGGACTGGTGTGAGTTGTCAGAGTTTGATGTCTCCAACTCGATTACCAATGAACGCGCCTACAGCTACATCGCCTGGGGCCTGAGCGAAGGCGATCCCGATCGCGAGGGGACGGAAGCAGACATGCAGATGCGGCGCCTGCCCTTGCGCGAGGCGCTGGAGATGGCCATTTCAGGATCAATTCGGGACGGTTTCACCTTGATCATGCTGATGGCTGCGGTTGAAAAAGCGCGTCGTGGCGCTCTTGACCCCGGACTGTCCCGTTCCATCCTGTCCGGGCTTGATGAAGCTTAGACGCCCTGACACGCGACCATCACAGGAGTCACCGATGACCCTCGCGCAAACCCAGGTCTTCGATGAAACGCCGCCGCTCGCCGGTTCTGTCTGGAACCGCCTGCGTCTGGACGCGGCCTCCGCCGCAGCTGAAGAGCCGATGCTGGCGAGCTTCCTGAATGCAGCGATCCTGCGCCATGACGGGCTGACCGAAGCCTTTGCGCACCGTGTGGCCGCCAAGATGAGTGATTCCCAGCTCGACGCCCTGCAGGTCCATGACGTGGCCAAGGCGGCGCTGGAAGCGGATCACGATCTGGTCGAGCAAGCGGCGGCGGACATGCTGGCGGTGGATGAGCGGGATCCCGCCTGCCGGTCGCTCCTGCAGCCCTTCCTCTACTTCAAGGGTTTCCATTCCCTGTTGTGCTACCGCATCGCCCACCGTTTGTGGCGCGACGGGCGCGACAGCCTGGCGTTCCATATGCAGAGCCGGATGTCGGAACGCTTTGGTGTGGACATTCACCCCGCCGCCCAGCTGGGCCGGGGGATCATGATCGACCACGCCACGTCTGTGGTGATCGGTGAGACCGCCGTGGTGGGCGACAATGTCTCGATCCTGCACGAGGTGACGCTGGGCGGGACCGGCGCGGATGGCGGGGACCGCCATCCCAAGATCGGCAATGGCGTGTTGATCGGCGCGGGCGCGAAAGTGCTGGGCAATATCACGGTTGGCGCTGAAGCGCGGATTGCGGCGGGTTCAGTTGTTCTGGCGGATGTGCCGTCTCGTTGCACCGTTGCGGGCGTGCCCGCCAAACCGGTGGGGGGGCGCTGCGCCGAGCCGTCTCGCACCATGGATCAGACCTTCGCCTCCAATGGCGAGGACAGCTAGGCCTGCGCCCTTTGTGTTGCCCTGCGCAGGAAGAACGCTAGGGTGCGCCTGACTCGTTGATCCATCTTTGAAGAGGTAAAGCCGTGGCCGCTCCCGTTTTCACTGCCGCTGAAGCGAAAAAAGTCGAAACCTTCCTGCGCAGCAAACTGAATCCGAAGCTGGCCGTGCGTCTGCGCCAGCGCGCTGACGAGTGCGCGGAAATCTACATCGACTCCGAGCTGCTCGGCGTGGTGTCCAAAAACGTGGAAGAGGGCGAAGTGTCCTATTCCTTCGAGCTGGTCATCCTCGACATCGATCTTGAGGGCATCTAGGCCTCTTTCGACCTGTCGATATGAAAAGCGCCCCCGCAGCCTGGTTGCGGGGGCTTTTCTTTAGCGGTTCTGCGCGGCGGGCCCGTGACCGGCCGCCAGCATGGCGCGGTAGAGCTCGAGATTCCATTCCGCGCCGGACAGGCCGGTGTGCAGCATGGGGTCGCTGGTTTCCGCTTCTACGCCGTAGGCCGCAGCGACATCTGCGTTGACCAGATCAATGGCGCCCGCGCCCCAGGCGACAGATGGCAGATCCAGTGCGAAGTACGTGTAGAGCGCTTCAAAATCGGAACCATGAGCATTCAGCCACGCGTCCACGAAGCCCCGGTCAAAGCTGGCGTTGTAGGCAGTGAAGACAAAGCGGCGCTCGGTGCTCATCTGCTCATGAAACGCCAGAAATTGCGCGGCGGCCTCTGCCTGGCTGATGGCGCCCAGCGATTGCCAGCGCTCTTCGGAGAAGCCGTTGATGGATCGCGCGATCTCGCCGGCGCGCTCGGGGTGGTCCGGCATCACCCGAACGAAGAACCGGCCCAGCTCGTTGCCGTGGACATCGGTATAGATCGCGCCCAGATCGACCAGCTCGTGCTCGCCGGGCTCCAGCCCCGTTGTCTCGACATCGACGATGGCCAGCCCCCAGCTCTCAGGCGCTTCGGCCGGCCAGGGGGCCTGCGCGCGAAGCGGCGAGGTGAGGACCAGGCTGACAAGGCTGGCTGCGATCAGGGCAAGCAGGCGGTTCATGGCAGGCTCCAAACAAAAGAAGAGCCGGACTGATACCGGCTCTTCTCAGGTTTGAGATTGAATTTTTTACAACACGGTCAACATGCTGGCGACCAGCGGGTGACGCACGATGTCTTCCTTCTGGAGACGGACCACGCCGATATTGTCCACCGTCTCGAGTTTCTCGGCGATGGTGGCGAGGCCTGACATTTCGGGCAGAAGGTCGGTCTGCGCCGGGTCGCCAGTGACTACCATGGTGGAGTTCCAGCCCAGCCGGGTCAGCAGCATCTTGAGCTGGGCGTAGGTGCAGTTCTGCGCCTCATCGACCACCACGAAGGCGTTGTTCAGCGTGCGTCCGCGCATATAGCCGATCGGGGCGATCTCGATCAGGCCTTCCGCCATCAGCGCCTTGAGGCGCTTGGGGCTCAGCCGGTCCGCCAGCGCGTCGTAGAGCGGGCGCAGATAGGGCGCGAGCTTTTCTTCCATGGCGCCGGGCAGGAAGCCAATCGATTCGCCCGCTTCCACGGCGGGACGGGAGAGGACGATTCGTCCAACCTCGCCCTTTTCAAGCGCCTCGACCCCTTTGGCGACGGCGAGATAGGTCTTGCCGGTCCCCGCCGGGCCAAGCGCCATCACCAGATTGTGGGAATCAATGGACTCCATGAGCTCGGCCTGATTCTTCGAGCGCGGTTTGACGTTCTTTGTGTAGCTCTGATCACGCATGGGCTCCTTGTCATCGGGAGACCAGCTGGTCCCGGGGAAGAGCGAGCGGACTTTATCTTCCTCATAGGCTTCAGCGTTGAAGTGTCCGGATTGGCGGCGTTTGGTGGCTCGTTTACGCATGTCAGGCCCTCCAAGAGACAAGAAAAAACCCCTCACGCGGCAGCGGAGGGGTGATCAAAGCAGTGAATTCAGAAGCGCGAGACTCAAACGACATCGGCGCACCGGGCGGCGGGGTCGTTCCAGCTTGAGGTGGCGCGTACGCCATCACGTCCTCCTTCACACATCCAGCGCCATGCGGCGCGTGCGAAGCGAATCGAAACTTGATCTCGAATCGCAAGCACAGTGTCATGTTGGACGCCTAACGAAGTATGAGTCTACTCGTCTCATATCCGATACAAAGACGAAAAATCGCCGCCACATTGTGCGGCGCAACACCCTGGGAGGCCCTCTATGACCCTGTACAGACTGGACGATGCGACGCCCGAGATCAGCGAGGAGGGCGCCTGGGTTGCGCCCGATGCGGCCCTGATTGGTCGTGTAAAACTTCTTCCGCGCGCCTCGGTCTGGTTCGGTGCGGTCCTTCGCGGGGACAATGAGCTGATCACGATCGGCGAGGAATCAAACGTCCAGGACGGCTCGGTCATGCATACCGATATGGGCTTCCCGCTGACGCTCGGCAAAGGCGTGACGGTCGGTCACAAGGCCATGCTGCATGGCTGCACGGTGGGTGATTATTCGCTGATCGGCATTGGCGCGACGATTCTCAACGGCGCGAAGATTGGCAAGAACTGCATCATCGGGGCACATGCGCTGATCACCGAGGGCAAGGAGATCCCGGACGGCTCGGTCGTGATGGGCGCGCCGGGCAAGGTGGTCAAGGAGATCGGGGAGGGCGTGGCGGAAATGCTCAAGGCCAGCGCCGATCATTACGCCGAGAACGCCGCGCGCTACGCCAAGGGGCTCAAAGCGGTCTGAGCCAAAATAAAACGGCGCCGCAGATCATCCTGCGGCGCCGTCTCTGTTCAGATCTGACTGAAGCCTAGCGACGCCAGGTCAGGGACAGGCCGACAATGTCGGCGACATTGTCATAGTCACCCACCACGCGGTCGCCCGTGGCGCCGACATGGTTGATCGGCGCATCGTCGAACATCAGGTGCTGATAGCCCGCATCGATCTGGATGGAATCAGTCGCCTGGAAGGACGCGCCAAGCGCGATGATGGTGCGGTCAGAGTCCGGCACGCGCGTGGTGCGGTGCTCGTTCTCGGTCGGGGACTGATCGTAAGCCACACCCGCACGCAGGGTCAGGCGGCTGTTGTAGGCGTACTCGCCACCCACCGCGTAACGCACTTCATCGTCATAGCCGAGGGTTTCGCCCGCATCGGGTTGGGCCGGGTTTTCGAACTCGACGACCAGACGTTCGAAATCCCAGAAGGTGTAGACCACAGAGGCGTTCAGGGAGAGCTTGTCATTGACCTGATGCGCCAGGCTGACCGCCAGCTCGGCCGGCAGGTTCAGCTCTGCAGAGCCGTCGGTGTCGGTGAAGGCCGGCGCAAAGAGCGCCGCGTTCGCCGGCACGCCGAAATCGGCTTCGCCTTCGAGATTGTGGTCCACTTTGTGACGATAGGAGACGCCGACGCGGGTGGTCTCGGTCAGGTCATAGAGCGCGCCGACATTCCAGCCGAACGCCCAGTCATCGCCGGTGACCCGCAGATAGCCTTCCGGGCGGCCCGGCAGGAAGCCGGTGGCGGTGCACTGGGCCGGGGTCAGCTGACCCAGGCAGATGGCGCTGAAATCAAGGTGGTTGGCGAGGGTCGCTTCAGAATACTGGGCGGAGACGCCGAAGCCCAGCGACAGGCGGTCATTCACTTGATAGCCGATGGACGGGTTGATTTCGGCCACTTTCAGGGAGCTCTTCACGCTCTGGAAGCGGGTGACAGAGTCCTGATTGTATTCGGTCGCGAGGCCGAAGGGCGCGGTCACGCCCAGACCCAGAACGATACGGTCGTTCAGGCGGTGCGACAGGTAGAAGTTTGGGATGACGGCGTCGTTGAAGAGGTCATTCTCTTCGGTGCCGCCCAGCGGACGCCCCAGAACGTCGACCGAACCAGCATTGGTGAAGTCGCCCTGACCGATGATGGCGTGCGCGCCAATCTGGATCTGGGTGCCGTCAAGACGGGCGAGACCGGCCGGGTTGGACCAGATCGTGGACGGGTCATCGGCGAGCGCGGCGTAACCGGCATGGCCCATGCCCAGGTCACGGACAGAATATTCAGAGAGCTTGAAGCCGCCAGCAAGCGCCGGGGAGGCTGCGGACAGTGCGAGACCGGCCGCCAGACCCAGACGGGTGGCGAGGCTGTTGAGACGAAGCATGGGGAGTCCTCCGCTTGGTGTTTTTATACGCGCGCGGTATCGCACGTTGGGTGCACACATGTGCATCTGCAACATTCAGTGCAACGTATAAAAACAGACCTGTGACAGCGTTGTGATGTCGCAGGTTGCTGCAAAGCAGCAAGCGCAGCAGGAAATTCCCTAGTCGCGACGGCCCCATAGGTCGCGAATGCGCTGATCTGCAGTTCGGCCCAGATTGAACCATGCAGAACGATCCCGTGAAGCGTCTACGACAAGAAGCTTGTCGTCCCGCGCCAGCAGGTGACTCAGCTCGTTGCGCAGATGGGCTGCACTTGCGGCGCCGCGCAGCAACCAGACGCCCGGGGTAATGGCTTCCACTTCACCGAAATCCTTCAAGGCGGATTCAAAACCGCCCCGGCTATCGGAATTGAGGTCGGCCACGATCACGAAATTGGACGTGCGGGCGTCCGCCGGCATCGGGCGACGCTCGCCAGGCGCACGACGCGCTTCATCCAGCCAGGCTTTCAGCTGGGGCACATCGCGGGCATCGCGGAACTCACCGTCGCGCTGCTCTGAAACTGTGGAGTGGGCGGCAACGCGTCCTTCCCCCACAAAGGCGCGCATTTGCGCACCCGTGTAAGGTCCGTAGACACGGCCTTCCACTTTCACAAACCAGGACATGGCGATTCCGTCGTCGCGCGGCATCTGTAATTCTCCCGGCCAAGGGCCCTATTGCCGTAGGCGTGAACCTTACACAGGCAAGAAACGGGCCGTACCCCTCGATATATGGTGTTTCAAAGTGACGCTGTCATGCATTCACCCTGAAATACCATCCGGAGCCCTCAACTCCGGTCGGTAGAGGGATCGAACGCTACTGCGAAGCCATTGTCCAGCCATCGTGCGACATGTCCCTGCATGTCGCCGACGCGAACAACCTCTCCAAGACGCGGCCGTTCAAGGCAGGCGAAGGCGGCGCCGCTGATAGAGACGTCGATCACATCTGCCTGAATGACCACGCCGTCACGCAGGCGGATCTTGGCGCGGCCCCGGCCGGGTTTGCGGGGCGCAGCGCGGTCTTCGTCCAGACCCAGGCGTTGCATATTGAAACGCCACGTAATGGCGTCCGCCAGCCGGTCACGTTTGCGCTGGGAACCTTGCAGGCGGACGATGAAGCCTGAACGTCCGGCGCGAAGGACTTCGCCTTCAAGCCGGCCCAGGCCGTCAAACAGCAAGACAACGCGTTCGCCCTTTTCGGGCGGGGTCTTGCTGGATATCCGGGCGCCGCCCGGAGAAATGTCGACCAGGGTGCAGGTGAACTCGCCGGCGCTGGGTGACAGGCCGCGGCCCGCCAGCGTCAGACGCACACGACGGTGACGGCGGCGCTCTTCGGCGCCACGCGCAGCAATCTTGATTTTCCGGCGGTCCAGTCGGGCGCCCAAGTCTAAGGATCGCGTCATTTCACCCTCGGCACAGTGCCAAAAGCCTAGGGTGGCAGCCTTAATACTTCGCTAGCTTAACTGTCGTTCGCGACCCGTAATCCAACGGATTCAAAGCTCGGCGCGGAAAAAGCCGAATAGTGCGGCGCCGGGCATTGCGCCGGGTGAAGCGCCTGAAGGCGGTGTCGGACGATGGGGCGGGTGTTGGCCGGGCGCGGGGTCAAAGGCTGGTAAAGTCCCAGAACCCGGTCCAGCCAGCCTTCAGGGCCGCGCAGGGGCAGCAGGGCGATTTCGACATCGGTCCGATCCCCGTCCAGGCTGACCGCTTCGGTTACGAGGCTGGCGGGCGCGGGTGTCGACAGGGCGCCTTCCAGCAGGGCGGAGACATGCACCCGGTCATGCCCCTGCCAGAGGCTGAGAAAGTTCTGATCGCGAAATTCGCGCTGATGCATGCGGCACAGACCTGTCCCGGCCAGGCGAAACACATGGTGGCCCTGATCCATGCGGCGCAGCAAGAAGAGGTTCGACAGGAGCGAACCCAGATCTTCAGGCGCAATGTCTGCGCGTTGAGGCGCAGCTTCGTCATGCCGACGGGAATGCCAGTAAGCCAGCAAGGTCTGTGTGTTCGGGTGCTTCACGAGCGCCGTCCCTTTTCTATCGTCATAGTCCCCCCGCGGTCTGTTCCGTCCGTATCGGGACGGCGCCGGTGAGGGCGCGACCGTGTGTTGGCGGGACAGTCTGCAAGCTGCTTGCCAACCCCATTTGAGACAGGTGCAATTCCGCCCGGGACGAGAAACGGAAGTTCGGCCTCTGTCTTGCAAGGTTACGCGCAAGTGAGAACGGAGACCGCCATGCGCGTTTCAACACGATACGCTTCCGCCCTGTCTGCTCTGGCCGCGAGCCTTCTGGCGTCCGCCGCCCTGACAGGAGCGGCCCAGGCTGTAACGCTGACGACGGCTGCTGGCGGCGATCCCTGCTGCGCCCCGCCGCCGCCTCCGCCCTGCTGTACGCATCCGGGCGGTCCGGTCATCGGCACGCCCAGCATCAATATCGGCGCGCCCAGCGTGCATGTGGGCGGCACGACCGTGAATATGGGCGGGGTGAACGTGAACACCTCGGTCAACGTCAATGTCAGCGCTAACGCCTATGCCGGCGCCACTGCGACGGCCTCTGCCCGTTCCGGCGCGACCATCATCTATGGCGGCGGCGGATATTATGGCGGCGGCACGGCCCCGGCGGCGACCGCCGTATCGGGTCTGCGTCTGGCCGGTGAAAGCGAATACGAGCTCATTGAAGAAGAGCGGTCGCGCTGGGTTGAGGAATGGCGCCTGGTCCGGGCGTACTGCATGGATGATAGCGGCAATCCGCATCCTGCTTCGCGTCCCGATGCGGACGAGCGAGTGACGCCGGACTTTGAAGGCGAGATTTTCCGGTGTGTCGCTGGCACGGCGCTTCAGGCGACGCTGGGCTGGCGCGAAGGCGGGGAAGATCGCTTCGACGGCGTCTCCATCCAGTGCCAGAAAGGCGAAGCCCTGCGCTATGGCCGCGGCGGCGAGCTGTTCTGCGCGCCGCAGGAACACCGCCGTAATTGCAATGAGCGCTCCTTGCTCCGCCTGCATGGTCCGGGCGTGAAGCTGGTCTGGTATCGCTATGAAGAGCACTATACCGAGACCGTCGAACGCCGCAGCGAATCCTATGAGCGTCGCTCGATGACCCTGATGCTCGATGGCGGCGTAGGCGGGTATCACTAACCCATCTCGTCATGGCTGAATGAACAAAGCCCCGAAGGTTCCGCCTTCGGGGCTTTTTGTGCCGCTGTCAGAGCTGAATCCGGCCAAGAAAAAGGCCGCTCCTTGCGCGAGCGGCCAGTCAGTTGGGTGGGTATAGTGTGTGGATCAGTTTCCGCGGTTTTGCGTGGCGAAGGTCGCCGCATTGCCGACGGCGGTGGCGGAGCTGGTCATGGTGCGGACCTGACCAGTGTGCGTTGTCACCGAGCTGGCGCTGATGGCGCCGGAATTGATCTGGTTGATCTCGCCGGTCACGCCCACCGGACAGGTCGCGCAGACATAGGCGGACTGGGCGTTGCCGATCGCGGTGGCGTTGAGCACGGATCCCAGACCGCCGCCCGCGCCGCCGGTCATCGTCACATTTGCGATGACATCGCCGGAATTGGTTTGCTGGACGCCCTGATAGGTGTTGGCGCCGATCGTGGACGTCAGGACCGAGTTGCCCACCGCATTGGCCGAGCCCGTGGCGTAGCCATTGGCGAACTGGTCCGCCAGAATCACGGTTTCAGACCGCACCTCGCCGGAATTGAACTGCACGCCGCCCGTCTGGCTGTCGCCATAATCATTCTGGAAAGTCGCTGTGTTGCCGGCCGCCTGGGAGGCCGCCGTGACGCCCCAGTCCGCATTGCCAACCTCGGCATGGGCGATCGCAGTCGTCGAACCGGTCTGGGACTGGTCCAGAGTCAGGGACGAATCCTCGTCTTCCGCCGTAGAGATCAGGCTGTTGCCCGCCGCCACGGCGCCGACAACGCTGGTTTCGATTTCCGCGTTCGCGGCTTCGACCCGGGCCTCGGCGCGGGAATCTGCGGCGCTTGCCTGACGGATCGACAGGGTTTGCCCGCCTTCCGCACTGGTCTGGATGGCGTTCACGGCGCTGGACGCGGTCTGAACGGTATGGGCAGCGTAATCGGTGATCCGCAGGCGCGACAGCGCCGAGACCTGACCGGCGCCCGCCGTCTGGTTGAGATCGAGATTGAGAGCGCCATCTTCCACGCTCGCGGTCAGGGCGTTGCCCTGTGCGGTGGCCGTACTGATGACGCTGGCCCAGACCCCGTTCGCGCTCAGCAGAGATTGCGCGCTCACAGAGCCATTCAGCGTCTGTGCTCCCGAAATCTCGCTGTCACCGGACAGGGCGCCCGTGCCTGAATTGCCCTGAGCGACGGCGGTGGAGATCATGTCTCGCACGCCGTCTGCATTCAGGATGTCCTCAGATGAGACAGGCCCGGTCTGGTCCTGGTCCAGCTCGACCTTATTGATAGGTTCCGCGAAGCTGGCTGCGGATATCAACGTCGCGGCGCTGGTGCCCGCGATCAACACTCGTGCGAGCCTGGACATAGGGAGCCTCCGTGGGGGCGTAGGCGGTGTTCAGTTGAACGCCGCCGGTAATGTTGGACGGGCCGATCGGGTCATCAAAGGCGCAGACCTGGTCCGGCGAGACCTGATAAAGCTGGGAGGAGATCTCCAGCACGGCGCGTTCGATGACAGAGCGCACGGCGAGCTGGATCGGCTCGAGCGAGCGACCGCCTGCGGACGCGTCGAGCACCACATCGCCAAAGAAGGCGAAAACGCCGGCGGACAGTTCGCGGCCGATGATCTGCTTCTGATAGGAGACCACATCGACCACTTCGAGCGTACGCGAATCGATGAGGCGCAGGTCGAGGCCCACATTCATCACATACATGCGACGCGAGAACAGGCCGGACGGATCGGAATCCACACTGTCGCCCGCCAGCACATCCTGGCCGTTGGACCGGATATTGGCGTTCAGCTCGGTGATGCCGCCCACCAGATAATAGTCAGAGCCGGGAATCGAGCCCGCATAGATCTGCCGGTAGCCATCCTGTTCGGCGGCGTCGCCGATGAGCTGGTTGTTGGCGTAGCGCAGTTCAAGCTCGGCCACAGACGTGTCAAAACGCTCCACCAGACGCGCGCCGGCCTTGGCGAAGGCGCTGATCGCCATCAGGGATGCGCCCTGGGTGACCCGGGTGCCGCCTTCAGGGTTCATCTGGCCGGTATAGTCCGCAATCCGGCCCACAGCGACGCGGGGCGCGGCCTGGCCGTGCTGGCGCGCATAGCCGGACAGGCAGACCAGCGCGTCCGAATAGGGTGTCGGGTTCGGGGTCACCGGCGCGCCGCCGGTCGGCGTGGCGTAAAGCCCGTCCGTGCCCGGCGTCGAGGTGGCGCACGCAGTCAGGGACAGCGCGGACACCGCGGCGGCGATAAGGCGCTTAACGGTCATTGGCGGCTTCTCCCTGAGAGGACTGGTTGTTTGCGGCCGCGCCAGCATTGGCGGAGATGTCGCCATTGTTGATCTGGCGGTTGTTGATCACCACGGTGTTGTAATTGCCGTTGACCACCACATTGAGCTGGTTGCCGATCGCGCTTGCGCCCGCCGAGGCGAACAGGCCCGACTGGTTCTGGCTCGACAGGCCGACGCCGGCGCCGGTCTGGGTCATGGCGTAGGCCTGGGCGGAGACGCCCACGCCGGACTGGATGATCCCGTTGAGCACCACCCGGTTGCCGCCGACGCGTGCGCCGACATAAGCTTGGCCTTCAGAGCCATAGGCCTGACCATAGGGACGATTCCACTCCGAGGGATTGGGAGCGGTGGACTGAGCCATTGCGGCGGTCGCTGCGAAAATGGCCGCGGCGGAAGCGCAGAGCCAGACTTTAAGCTGACGGGTCATGCCTTATGTGTCCTCTTTGAAGACGGTTTGGCTGACAGGCTGCAATGGCCATGCCAAACGCTTCACAACGCTAGGAAAGCTTCATGAGCGCCACGCCGCCCCCGCTGTCCCAGGATGACCCCGAAGGCGAGGGTGCAGGCCCGCAGCCGCCCAAGCCGCCGCGCGAACCTCTGTTCAACGCGATGCCGGGTGTGGTGATCCTCCTGTCCGCGCTCATCCTGGCGGTCCAGCTTGCTGAATCCCTGTCTTTCGGAAGCGGCGGCTCGGTGCATGCGCTGATCTATTGGGCGGGCGCGCTGCGGACCGGCGCGGCGGTCGATGCCATTCCGCCCGCGCCAGTGTTCGGACTGACGCCTTATGTGCTGCATGTCTTCGTCCATGCGGGCTGGGGGCACCTTCTTCTCAATCTGGGTGTCCTGGTGGCGGTGGGGCCGGCTGTGCGCCGTCCTTTCGGACCGGGTCTGCGCGGGGATCTGGGATTCGTGCTCTTCTTCTTTGCCTGTGCGATCGGCGGAGCGCTTCTGCACCAGCTGACCCATCTGAATACGCCGACCACAATGGCTGGCGCGTCTACCGCCATATCCGGACTGATCGCGGCGGCCGGCTGGGCGCGCGGGGGGCGTGCGGGCATGTATCAGCTGGCGCTGCCCTGGCTGGGACTGAACCTGGCGCTGGCGTTCGCCACGCTGGTGTTCCCCGTGCCGATCGCCTGGGCGGGGCATGTGGGCGGCCTTCTGGTGGGGATGTTCGCCTATCCGGCCTTCGTGCGTGCGCTGCGCTCGCCCGTTCGTCGGTGAGAGTCCGGCTCTCTCTATGAAGGAGGGATCGGGTGTGGTTATACTCCCATCATAAAAGTCAGGGAGGCCCGCATGACTGCTGCGCGTATACTCGACGACAAGGGGGCGACCGTATTCTCGCTTCGCCCGACACAGACACTTCAGGAAGCCGCTGTCGCGCTCGCACAATACAAGGTGGGCGCCGTGATCGTCACCGAAGGGGGGGATCAGCCTGTGGGCGTCTTCTCTGAACGGGATCTGGCCCGCACAATCGCGGCGTCCGGACCGGCCGCCCTGTCTGAACGGGTGGAGACCGTGATGAGCAGGGGGCTGATTACAGCCAGCCCGTCTGACAGCATCGACGCCCTGTTGTCGCTCATGACGGAAAAGCGGGTGCGCCACCTCATCATCATGGATGAGGGCCGTATGATCGGCGTGGTCTCCATTGGTGACGTGGTCAAACGCAAGATCGCCCATGCCGAGGCGGAAGCGGAAAGTCTCAAGGCCTATATAGAGGGGGCCTAGTCCCCACAGAGGCGGAACAGGCTTTCACAGCGACCTGCTGCGCAAAGCTGCAGTTTGACTCCCATTCGGGCTTGCGTCCCGGGGGAGGGGCGGATACACCCCCACTCCTCGGCGGCGGGAACAACGACGCGCCGGCGGCCAGTGAAAATCTTCTGAAGATTGATCTTGCCGACGGGCGCAAATCGCTCCATACTGCTGAGCCTCTCCGAAA
>NZ_CP170485.1:1897500-1902500 GCF_052055585.1 Oceanicaulis sp. LC35 | reverse complement strand
CATCCTGACTGACGGGCTCATGTGGGTCGTTTTTGCTAGGTAGATCTTCGGATCTGCGGGCGAAGCGTTCACCGTGCATGAGCATCGTTGAGATCAAGCGTCAAAAGGGCGTCTGGTGGATGCCTTGGTGGCAAGAGGCGATGAAGGACGTGGCACGCTGCGTTAAGTTCCGGGGAGTTGCGAGCAGACTTTGATCCGGAAATTTCCGAATGGGGGAACCCACCTTTACAGACCCTGGCGGTTGTTCGTCTGAGAGATCAGGCGGCCAATCACCAGTGTTTGTGAGAGGTATCTTATTCTGAATACATAGGGATAAGAAGCGAACTCGGGGAACTGAAACATCTAAGTACCCGAAGGAAAGGACATCAATTGAGACTTCCCTAGTAGCGGCGAGCGAACGGGAACCAGGCCAGTGTCTCTTCATGAGTCAGCGGAACGATCTGGAAAGTTCGGCCATAGCGGGTGATAGCCCCGTACGTTAAAGCGACTGAAGAGACCTCGAGTAGGGCGGGACACGTGAAATCCTGTCTGAACATGGGGGGACCACCCTCCAAGCCTAAGTACTCCTTGCCGACCGATAGTGAACCAGTACCGTGAGGGAAAGGTGAAAAGCACCCCGACGAGGGGAGTGAAACAGATCCTGAAACCGGACGCCTACAAGCAGTCGGAGCCGCCTTGCGCGGTGACGGCGTACCTTTTGTATAATGGGTCAGCGACTTTGTCTCTCGAGCAAGCTTAAGCCGGTAGGTGTAGGCGCAGCGAAAGCGAGTCTGAATAGGGCGATGAGTTCGAGGGATAAGACCCGAAACCGAGTGATCTAGCCATGTGCAGGTTGAAGGTGCGGTAACACGCACTGGAGGACCGAACCCACGTCTGTTGAAAAAGACGGGGATGACGTGTGGCTAGGGGTGAAAGGCCAATCAAACTCGGAGATAGCTGGTTCTCCGCGAAATCTATTTAGGTAGAGCGTCTCGTATTACCCACGGGGGTAGAGCACTGGATGGGCTAGGGGGTCCCAACGACTTACCAAACCTAACCAAACTCCGAATACCGTGGAGTACAGCGAGGCAGACACACTGCGGGTGCTAAGGTCCGTAGTGGAGAGGGAAACAGCCCTGACCGCCAGCTAAGGTCCCTAAGTTATCACTAAGTGGGAAACGATGTGGGAGTGCTTAGACAACCAGGAGGTTGGCTTAGAAGCAGCCATCCTTTAAAGAAAGCGTAACAGCTCACTGGTCAAGCGCTCCTGCGCGGAAAATGTAACGGGGCTTAAGTGATACACCGAAGCTGCGGACTCGAAAGAGTGGTAGCGGAGCGTTCTGTAAGTCTGTGAAGGTGACCTGCGAGGGTTGCTGGAGATATCAGAAGTGAGAATGCTGACATGAGTAGCGATAAAGAGGGTGAGAGGCCCTCTCGCCGAAAGTCCAAGGGTTCCTGCGCAATGCTAATCAGCGCAGGGTAAGCCGGCCCCTAAGGCGAGGCCGAAAGGCGTAGTCGATGGGAACCAGGTTAATATTCCTGGGCCAGCGGGTAGTGACGGATTGCGGTAATTGTTCACCCTTACTGGATTGGGTGGGCAGTGAAGTCGTCCCTGGAAATAGCTCCCGCATTAGACCGTACCCCAAACCGACACAGGTGGACTGGTAGAGCATACCAAGGCGCTTGAGAGAACTCTGTTGAAGGAACTCGGCAAATTACTCCCGTAAGTTCGCGAGAAGGGAGCCTGGCATCAGGCAACTGGTGTCCAGGGGCACAGACCAGGGGGTGGCGACTGTTTATTAAAAACACAGGGCTCTGCGAAGTCGCAAGACGACGTATAGGGTCTGACGCCTGCCCGGTGCCGGAAGGTTAAAAGGAGGGGTGAGAGCTCCGAATTGAAGCCCCGGTAAACGGCGGCCGTAACTATAACGGTCCTAAGGTAGCGAAATTCCTTGTCGGGTAAGTTCCGACCTGCACGAATGGCGTAACGACTTCCCCACTGTCTCCAACAGAGACTCAGCGAAATTGAATTCTCCGTGAAGATGCGGAGTTCCCGCGGTCAGACGGAAAGACCCCGTGCACCTTTACTACAACTTCGCAGTGGCGTTAGTGGCGATATGTGTAGGATAGGCGGGAGGCTTTGAAACCAGAGCGCCAGTTCTGGTGGAGCCATCCTTGAAATACCGCCCTTATCCTCATTGACGTCTAACCGCGGTCCATGAACCTGGATCCGGGACCCTGCGTGGTGGGTAGTTTGACTGGGGCGGTCGCCTCCCAAAGAGTAACGGAGGCGCGCGAAGGTTGGCTCAGAGCGGTCGGAAATCGCTCGTTGAGTGCAATGGCATAAGCCAGCCTGACTGTGAGACTGACAGGTCGAACAGAGTCGAAAGACGGCCATAGTGATCCGGTGGTCCCGCGTGGAAGGGCCATCGCTCAACGGATAAAAGGTACGCCGGGGATAACAGGCTGATGATGCCCAAGAGTCCATATCGACGGCATTGTTTGGCACCTCGATGTCGGCTCATCGCATCCTGGGGCTGGAGCAGGTCCCAAGGGTTTGGCTGTTCGCCAATTAAAGCGGTACGTGAGCTGGGTTTAGAACGTCGTGAGACAGTTCGGTCCCTATCTGCCGTGGGTGTTGGATACTTGAGAGGAGCTGTCCCTAGTACGAGAGGACCGGGATGGACGCACCTCTGGTGGACCTGTTGTTGCGCCAGCAGCATAGCAGGGTAGCTAAGTGCGGAAAGGATAACCGCTGAAAGCATCTAAGCGGGAAGCCCCCCTCAAAACCAGGTATCCCTATCAGAGCCGTGGAAGACCACCACGTTGATAGGCTGGAAGTGGAAGCGTAGCGATACGTGAAGCGGACCAGTACTAATTGCTCGATCGGCTTGATCCAACAATGCTCATGGGCGGCGATCGCTTCGCCCCATGAAGCCCACTAAGTCAGTACGTCTCTACATTATGCATCGGTCTTGCCGACCGGGTGGTTATAGCGAAGGCTCCACACCCGTTCCCATCCCGAACACGGCCGTTAAGACCTTCTGCGCCAATGGTACTATGTCCTAAGGCATGGGAGAGTAGGTCGCCGCCCGGTCCGCTAGACTCGATGCATGCTCCGTTTTAAATGCAAAATACGTAAAACCCCCGAGCCTCATGGCCGGGGGTTTTGTGTATTCAGCCTGATGAAGCTGTCAGGAGCCCCCATGATCACGATTGTTTCCTCTTCGCCTGAGCAGGGCGGCCGCATCATCGAGATCTGGCGCAACGCCGTTGACGCCACCCATGATTTCCTGACGCCCGAAGACCGGCGCGCGATCGACGCTGAAGTCTGTGACTTCCTGCCGGCAGCCCCGCTGTCGTTGGCGCGGGCGGGAGACGGCAAAATCCTGGGCTTCATGCTGCTGACCTCGACAGAGGTCGGTGCGCATATGGATGCGCTCTTCATCGATCCCGCCATGCACGGCCAGGGTGTTGGGCGCAGACTGGTGGAGCACGCCATCGCCTTGCACGGTGAGATCACGACAGATGTGAATGCACAGAATCCGGGCGCGATCGCTTTTTACCGCGCCATGGGATTCGTGGAGACAGGACGCTCGGCGCTGGATGACCAGGGCCGGGCCTATCCGCTGATCCATCTCAGCCGGCCGGCCCAAGCTCCCACGGATTGATCAGCCTCACTCCGGTGGGGGCGAAGTCCTTCACATTGCGAGTGACGACACTCATCGCATGCTCGAGCGCGGTCGCCGCAATCAGCGCGTCACGTTCGGAGCGCGGATCGGGCACGTGCAGAGTCGCGCATCGCAAGGCGATAGTCGAATCGATGGGCAGTACGCGACCGGCGAAAGCGGGTTTGACCCGTTCATCGAGCCAGCGCCGCAAGAGCGCGCCGTGAGTCGCGTCCCGGCGCTCAATGCGCAGCACGCCAATTTCGAGCTCCATCAGACTGATCACCGACAGGTAGAACTGGGCGGCATCCCGGCCCGAGAGCCAGGCGACCAGATTCGGATCGGCGCGTCCGTCGCCAACTTTTCTGAGTTCGGACACCACATTGGTGTCGAGCAACATCATGAGAGATCCGGAATCTGAAGCTCAAGATTGGCCGGCTCGGTTTCGAGCTCGATTTCGGACAGGCCGGGCAGGGACAGCGCCTCGACCAGAGTGGCGTGTTGAGCCGTCAGCTTCTCATAGGCTTCGATACTCAACAGGACATGCGCAGGCTTGCCGCGGTCTGTGATGATGACGGGGCCCTCACGGGATGCGCGCTTGGCGGCGCCCAGATCCTGGTTGAGTTCGCGACTGGTCAGCGTCTTGATCATCAGACCCTCCTACAATGTGGTTACGTTACTACAGAGTCGCGACCGATTCAATCCAAACGCCCGCGGCCGCCCAGTGAAGAGCAGGGAGCTGTTGCGCCTCCAGCGAATCGAGGATCCCCGTAAGGGCGTAAGGGCGTAAGGGCGTAAGGGCGTAAGGGCGTAAGGGCGTAAGGGCGTAAGGGCGTAAGGGCGTAAGGGCGTAAGGGCGTAAGGGCGTAAGGGCGTAAGGGCGTAAGGGCGTAAGGGCGTATAAGTGCCGGGATGCGTCTCAGGCGCCAAAAGGCGCCCCGGACTGCAGACACGGCGTTGACCCGATCCGGGCAGGGGCGTACACACCGCCTCCCAACGACGGGCGGCCCCGAAATTCTTTCAGAATACGGAGCAACCGGAGTGGGGCGCCAAGCGGAAGGTCGGGCTTCGGGCCAGTCTTTCCAACGGTTTCAGGGCGAAGACACACGCAAGTGAAGATCCCCTGCAAAACGGACTTGGCGAAGAGGCAAGGGATCGCTAGAACCCGCGCCTCACGTCTTCGAACGGTTCTGTCGCTCCTGCGGCGCTCCTGAAAAAGGCGGTTGACGATGAGCCGGACGGTCCTTACCAACCGCGCTCCTCGTTGAAGGAATGACGGAAAGCGGCGTCAGTTGCTTTGCTTCATTCCGAGGCGGTCAGCCGATCCGGATTGAGCTTCATCAGCCTGGATCA
>NZ_CP170485.1:0-1892500 GCF_052055585.1 Oceanicaulis sp. LC35 | reverse complement strand
GTCCATATCGACGGCATTGTTTGGCACCTCGATGTCGGCTCATCGCATCCTGGGGCTGGAGCAGGTCCCAAGGGTTTGGCTGTTCGCCAATTAAAGCGGTACGTGAGCTGGGTTTAGAACGTCGTGAGACAGTTCGGTCCCTATCTGCCGTGGGTGTTGGATACTTGAGAGGAGCTGTCCCTAGTACGAGAGGACCGGGATGGACGCACCTCTGGTGGACCTGTTGTTGCGCCAGCAGCATAGCAGGGTAGCTAAGTGCGGAAAGGATAACCGCTGAAAGCATCTAAGCGGGAAGCCCCCCTCAAAACCAGGTATCCCTATCAGAGCCGTGGAAGACCACCACGTTGATAGGCTGGAAGTGGAAGCGTAGCGATACGTGAAGCGGACCAGTACTAATTGCTCGATCGGCTTGATCCAACAATGCTCATGGGCGGCGATCGCTTCGCCCCATGAAGCCCACTAAGTCAGTACGTCTCTACATTATGCATCGGTCTTGCCGACCGGGTGGTTATAGCGAAGGCTCCACACCCGTTCCCATCCCGAACACGGCCGTTAAGACCTTCTGCGCCAATGGTACTATGTCCTAAGGCATGGGAGAGTAGGTCGCCGCCCGGTCCGCTAGACTCGATGCATGCTCCGTTTATGAAGTCACTGAGACTGACGTCGCCAGACACAGCGCGACGTTTGCTTCTGCAGCCAGTTTGTTGTTTAACAATCGTGTTGCAGCCCTGATGCGGGGTGGAGCAGCCCGGTAGCTCGTCAGGCTCATAACCTGAAGGTCGTAGGTTCAAATCCTACCCCCGCACCCAATACTCAAAAAGCCCCGCGCCATCTGGCCGGGGCTTTTTGCTGTTCTGGGTATGGCTTGAGCCAGTAGAAAGGGGCGGACCGTATCCGCCCCTTCCGCTCTGATCAGGCCAGATGCTCTTCAAAGAAGCTCTGGAGCGTATCGAAGGGGATGATGTCGACCTGGTCGTAGAGATCACAATGGTCGGCGCCCTCGATAATCATCAGGCGTTTGGGCTCTGCGGCTGCGGCGACCGCGTCTTCGCTGAAATAGCGTGAATGCGCTTCAGACCCTGCGATCACCAGCATGGGGCGCGGCGAGATCTCGTTCACATAGCTCAGAAGCGGCATGTTCATGAAGGAGAGCGGATTGGTCACCGTCCAGCCTTCATTGGAGTTCACAGAGCGTGGGTGATAGCCGCGATCGGTCTTGTAATAGGCGTGATACATCCGGATGACCGGGTTATCGATGCCCTCAATGCTGTCGGGGAGGCCGCCGGCCAGCGCGGGCTCGACGCTTTCGGCGTCCGCCCAGCGTTGTTCGCTGAGACGGGTGAGCTCGGCGGTGCGTTGTTCGGCGGTCAGGGAGTCGTAATAGCCCTTCGCCATGACGCGGGACATGTCGTACATGCTCGCGGTCGCCACGGCCTTGACGCGCTTGTCTGCCGCAACGGCGTTCAGCGCCATGCCGCCGAAGCCGCAAATGCCGATAATGCCGATCCGCTCCCGGTCCACGTCCGGGCGCAGGCCCAGAGCGTCTACAGCCGCCATGAAGTCCTCGGTGTTGATGTCAGGCGAGGCGACATTGCGGACCTCGCCGGCGCTTTCACCCACATAGGAGGGGTCAAAGGCGAGGGTGACGAAGCCACGCTCGGCCATCGTCTGGGCGTAAAGGCCCGCCGATTGTTCTTTTACCGCGCCAAACGGTCCGGCAACGGCGATCGCCGGGCCCGGCTGCGGGCTTGCATCTTTCGGACGATAAAGGTCGCCAACGAGCGGCACGCCATAGCGATTGATGAAACGGATCTTGGAATGGTCCACGCGATCACTTTTGGGGAAGGTCTTGTCCCAGTCCTGGGTCAGGGACTGGGCCGAAGCGCGGCCCTGACCGAGCGCGGACGCACCAAGGGCGGCTGCGGTAACGCCCGCCATTTTAAGAACATGGCGCCGATCATGGCCGGAGGGGGAGGTGGAAGTGTCCGTCATTGTGATTTTCCTCTCTCGGGAGCTTTCATGACAGAACAATAAGTCGCGCGCGGGCGCGCGATAATCCGGCCTGGAGTCATATGCTTTATGCGGAAAACAACTCAATCGGGCGGCATTTATATGGGCTGAGGCTTTCCCTGCTCATCCACGGCCACCATCACATAATCGGCGCTACCCGCGCGGCGCTGGTCTCCCGTGAGCAGGTTCTCGGCCCATAGGTCGACCGCCACATGGATCGAGCTGCGGCCGGTTTTCAGGATGTCGGCGCGGATATCGACCATCTCGCCCTCATGGACCGGCTGGGTGAAGCGGCTTTGCGGGCTGGCGGCCATGACGACGCGGGCTTTCGCCCGGCGCGTGGCGAGCACATAGGCCGCCCGGCCCATCAGGGCGAGCGCGTCGCCGCCAAACAGGGTGCCGTAATGATTGGTCTGGGGCGGGAAGACCAGGTCCTGAAAGCGCAGGCTCGAGGCGAGGGCGAGATCCTCGCTCAGCTCCTCCAGCCCGGCGTGACTGCTCGCCAGCCCTGACAGGGGCGGCAGGGGATCCGCCTTGTCCCGGGTGTTGGCCACCAGGGTGAAACGGCCTGTGGTGGCCAAGCGTCGTTCCCCGGTCAGCGCGGCTTCGCCCCAGAGCTTCACCTCCACACCGATCGAGCGACAGCCGACGCGGAGGAGAAAGGCTTGTGCTTCCACGAGCTCGCCCACATGGATGGGGGCGTTGAAATCGACCCGGTCACAGCTGGCGGTGACAAAGCTGTCGCGGCCATGCCGGGAGGCGGCGAGAAAGGCCGCCTTGTCCATCAGGGCCATGGCTTCCCCGCCGAACAGCGTGCCATGATGATTGCACAGGGAGGGAAAGACCTGTTCGATCATGTGTACGACCGGCGCAGGATGGATCTCGACCGCCGCATCAACGGTCGCGCATACGTCATTCATGTCTGGTTCGCCGACACACCCCGTCCAGCGCCTAATCGGTTCGTGAACTGCGACCGGCAGGTCTCCTGGCTCGCGGGCCGTGACGTTTCGCCTTCCCGTGGCCGCGAGAGCCCAGTGGCGTTTTGAAACGTCTTCACCGCTTACAGTTGCGGGGGCAGCGCCGGACTTGCCGCCATGAAAAGGGCGGCTCACCGGTCTTCCCGATTAACCCCTTGCGGGGACCGACGCAGTTGGAGCTATCGCTCCGGAATGGGCAGTCTGGCGCTCGAAGTTTTATAAACAATCAATAATAAACGGATTTGCATCCGTCTTGCGTGCTTGCCTTTCTGCGCGATTGGGCGCAAGGAGGCGCTACGCAAGCACGCGCCCCGGATCGTCCGGGTTGCGCGGCGACGGATCAGCCGGAGCGAGTCTCGCTCCCGTTACGAGGTCCGGGCGTGGGCGATGATCGCCCTTGTACGGCGGCTGAACGATCCAGTTGTCCCATTGAAAACGACACAGCGCCCGGAGGTCGTCCGAGAGCGCTCCATTGAGGTTATCTTGACCAAATTTACCGACTTCGGTCTCAATCCGTCCATTCTCACCGCCATTTCAGAACAAGGTTATGAGACCCCGACGCCGATCCAGGCGCGCGCCATTCCCGCAGTGATGAAGGGCCATGACCTGATTGGTCTGGCCCAGACCGGCACCGGCAAGACCGCAGCGTTCGTGCTGCCGCTGGTTCACCAGCTTCTGACCGAGAATAAGCAGGCGCCGGGCCGCTCTTGCCGCGCGCTGATCCTGGCGCCGACGCGTGAGCTCGCCGCCCAGATTGAAGAGCAGGTGAAGGCCTATACCGCCCATACCAAACTCACGAGCACGGTGGTGTTCGGCGGCGTCAAAGCCGGCCCGCAGATCAAGGCGCTGGCGCGCGGCGTTGATATTCTTGTGGCGACGCCGGGCCGTCTTCTGGACCATCTCGGTGAGCGCAAGGCGCGGCTTGATCTCACCCGTTTCGTCATTCTGGACGAAGCCGACCAGATGCTCGATCTCGGCTTTATTCCGGCGATCCGCAAGCTGTTGCGCATGGTGGGCGAGGAGCGTCAGACGCTGATGTTCTCTGCGACCATGGCGCCGGCGATCCGTCAGCTGGCCGATGACTTTCTCGACAACCCTGAAACCGTGGCGGTGACCCCGCCGTCCAAGCCTGTCGAGCGGATCGACCAGAAGGTCTTTTACACCGAGGCCTCGGCCAAGCCGGACGCTCTTATCGATCTGATGGCGCCCGAGGCCGGCAAGCGCGCGATCATTTTCACCCGCACCAAGTACGGCGCGGACCGGGTCGCCAAGCGTCTGGTGAAATACGGCCACAAGGCCAACGCCATTCATGGCGACAAGAGCCAGAACCAGCGCATCCGGGCGCTGGACGCCTTCAAGACCGGTGAAGCCCCGGTGCTGGTGGCGACCGATATCGCCGCCCGCGGCATCGATGTGGACGGCGTCGATCTGGTGGTGAACTACGAATTGCCGAACGTCGCCGAGAACTATGTTCACCGCATCGGCCGGACTGCCCGTGCAGGCGCCAGTGGCCGCGCCGTGGCGCTGTGCGCGCCCGATGAGCGCGTCATGCTCAAGGACATTGAGAAGACCATGGGCGTCGCCATTCCGGGCCTCAATGACGCCCCGCCCATGCCCAAGGGCGAAGCGGCCAAGTCCAAGCGCCGTCGTCGCGGCGGTCGCCGCGGCCAGGGCCAGGGGCAGGGCGAGGGCCAGGGGCAGGCTCAGGCTCAGGCCAGCGCTCCGCGTGGCGGTGAGGGCTCCAAGGGCGGGCCGCGCGGCGGCAAGCCCCAGCGTCATCGCCGGGGCGGTGGCGGCGGCGGTCAACGCCGGTCCGGTGGCCCGCGTGCAGCGGAATAGGCTTATAAGCAGACCGTAACTTGCCAGACGCGCGAGTCTCAGCACCCTGAGCCCCAGCTTCAGGGGAGATGAGATGCGTCAGCTTTTGCGTGCGGTTGTTCTGAGTGTCATCGGTCTCGGCTCCGCCGGGACCGCTCTTGCTGTCCAGCCGGCGCCTGACGGGCTCGACCCGGTCGAGCCCTATCTCGCCTTCGAGGAGGGCCCGGTTCTGATCGAGCATGTGCTCGTCCTGGACGGGACGGGCGCGCCCGCCCAACCGGATATGAGCGTGCTTCTGGAAGACGGGCGCATCACCCGACTGGCGCCAAGCTCCGAGTTGGATGTCTCTGGATCCGTGCGCCGTGTGGATGGCGAAGGCCGCACCCTGATCCCGGGGATCGTGGGGGCTCATAACCATACCCACATGCCCGGCGCGCCCTTGCTGCAACGGGCGGCGAGCCGTCTGTATCTGGCGGGCGGGGTGACCACGATTCGCACGGTTGGCGCCGCCTCTCCCATCGCCGATCTCGCCATGGCTGAGGCGGCTGAAACCGGAAGCGCCCTGTCGCCGCGCGTTGCGACCTCGGCCCCTTATGTCAGCGGCCCAGGAGATGCGCCGGTCATGGTGCAGCCCGCCAGCGAGGATGAGGCGCGCGCCTTTGTGCGTCGCTGGGCGGAGACGGGCGTGGGCTGGATCAAGCTCTATCGTCGGGTCGAACCCCATATCGCCGCCGCTGTCATTGACGAGGCCCATGCCCACGGTCTGCGCGTGGCCGGGCATTTGTGTTCCCTGACCTTTGAAGAGGCATCCGCGCTCGGCATCGACACGATCGAGCACGGCCTTGTCTCGGCGAGCGACTTTCTCGCGGACAAGCCCGAGGGCGAGTGCATTGGCGGCACGGTTCCGAACATGGCGCATGTGGATGCGGGTAGCGATGCGGCGCAGCGCGTCTTCGCGACCCTGGTGGAGAACGGAACCGCGCTCGTCTCAACGCTCGCCATCGTCGAAAGCCGGTTCGCCTATCGCTATCAGGGCGAGGAACGCATCGTGCGGTATCTGGCGCCGGCGTTTCAGGAGGCGTATGAAGCGCGTCAGGCCCAGCTTTCACAAAGTGCAAGCGAGACCGATGCCTCCTTTGACAATGCGCTAGCCTTTGAGCGCGCCTTTTTCGAGGCGGGCGGCCTTCTGGCGGCGGGTATCGATCCGGGGCGTCACAACCTGCCAGGCTTTGGCGATCAGCGAAATTACGCATTGTTTCTGGAAGCGGGCTTTTCCCCCGCTGAAGCGCTGCAAGTGATGACGCTGAACGGCGCGCGGGTCGTCGGGCGCGAGGATGAGCTGGGCTCTGTGGAGGCGGGAAAGCTCGCCGATCTGGTGTTGCTGGAGGGAGACCTGATTGCGGACCCCCAGGCCATCACACGCCCGGTTCTGGTCTTTCTGAACGGCCGCGCCTATGACCCGGCCGCACTTCTCGACGGGCTCGAAGGACAGGTGGGGCTGCAATAGCCCTACAAAAACGCCATGCCGGTTTCGCGCATCCAGAACTCATCGAGCTGGGCAAGGGCGTAGCGGTCATGGGCGCTGACGGGCAGGTCCGCCATCACCGTGGCGGGCTCGACCCATCGCTGCTCGATGCCGGGGGCGGCGGGCCAGAGGCCTGAGGACGGTCCGTCACAATAATAGGCTCTGAGTTTCAGCCAGACCCAGTCGCCGAGGGCATGGGCGCCGATAGGGCTGTCATGGCGCGCCTGAACCAGAACGGCTTCTTCAAAGAGATTGCTTTCATTGACGAAGACCGTGCCCTTGCGGGCGTCCCAGGCGGCGTTGAGGGCTTTGGCGTTCTCTGACAGAGGCGCATCCATCCCAAAGCCGGGCAGGCGCCAGTTATGGCCATGGCTGAGGCCGCGCGGATCAGGGGCGAAGAGGTCTGAGGGCGCGAGGACGCCGGGCTGATGGTCGCGCTCGATCAGAACGCGGCTTTCCGCGTCGACGATGATGTAAAGTTGATAGCGCGCTTCGGGAAAGACGGGCGCGATGTCATCTTGGGACTGCGCATAGCCGTCAAAGTCCCACCCCAGGAACATGTGCAGATCACTGCGAGCGTTGTCGGCTTGGCCGCGCACAAATTCGCTATCGTCCTCAAGCGCTTCGCCGAGCACTTTGCGCACGCGTGTTTCGTGAAGCTCGCCGGTCAGTCTCGCAAGATGGCCGAGCGCCAGTACGGCATTGCCGCGCACATACTCATCCTCATGCTCGGCGAGCTGAAGGCAGATGGCCTGAACGTCCACGCGGTCGGGCAGGCCGAGCGCCAGAGCGATGGGCAGGGTCTGCAGATCCTCCAGCGGACCACGCTCGATGATTTGCGCCACCAGCTGTGGGGTAAGCTCGTCCTGAACCATGGCTAGCTGGTGGGGTTTTCTTCTGTGCAGGCAGGCGGTTCGCCCGGTTCGGGATCACCAGGCAGGGGGATGTATTCGCGCTCATCCACCGGCATGTGGAAGTATGTGTCCCTGAAGCCGCCCGCGATGGAGGCGCGCCAGTCGGCTTTGGCTTCCTCGATCCGTTCGCGAGATGTAGAGACGAAATTCCATTCCATGAAGCGCTCGCCCAAGGGCTGACCACCCAGAAGCATCAGGCGCGCATCCTCGGTCACGGTGACGCGTCCAGTGGTCTCGCCCGGAGCGTAGATCGCCATCTGGCCGCCCGTGAGTGTTTCGGAGGCCGTCTGGATGCTCCCGCTCACCACGTGGATCGCCAGCTCGTCATGACCTTCGGGCAGATCAAATTCGGCGCCCGCTTTCGCTTCGATATGGGCATAGACGATCGGGGAGTAGACCTTGACCGGAGAGGTGTGGCCGTAAGCCTCGCCCAGGATCAGCCTGAACTGCGCGCCCCCGATGTCGAAGGCAGGCAATTCGCCAGCGCCATGATGGTGAAACTCGGCGTCGATCTCCTGCTGGTCTTCAGGCAGGGCGACCCAGACCTGAATGCCATGCAGGAACATGCCTTTGGCGCGCGCTTCATCCCCTGTGCGTTCGGAATGGGTGACGCCCTTGCCGGCGGTCATCCAGTTCACATCACCAGGATAGACGGTCTGGTGCACGCCCAGACAGTCGCGGTGATCCATTTCACCATCAAACAGATAGGTGACAGTCGCCAGACCGATATGGGGGTGGGGGCGCACATCAATGCCCTCGCCGGGCTTGAATTGCGCCGGGCCCATCTGGTCGTAGAACACGAACGGACCCACATGGCGGCGCTGCGCAACAGGCAGAATGCGCGCGACGGAGAACCCGCCCAGATCCTTGCTCTTGCCTTCGAGAATGCGTTCAAGAGAGCTCATCGGACGTGTCCTTTGTCAGGGGCGTCTAGCCGGTGGTGCGGTCGAGGATGACGTTCATCCGGGTGCTATGGCGCACGCCATAGCCCTTGCGCATGGCGAGGGCGGCGGCGTCCGGCGCATCGCGGCCATCGGCCATGTCGGCTCGCTCGAGGATGAGCAGGTCCGGCCAGCGGTCTTTGTCGGCTTTGGCGAAGAAGTGGGACAGGATGGCCGCTTCGCCGCCTTCCACATCCACCTTCATGGCATGAGCTTTTTTCAGCTTCAGCTCGTCCATCAGGGTCAGGAGCGTGGTGACGCGTACCGCTTCGCCCTCGGACCCGCCCAGCCGGGCTTGCCCATGATTGCCGGAGATCATGCGCATGACTTCCTCGCCCTCGTAATCGGCGAGGGCGACGCCAGCCATCTCGATATTTCCAAGACCGTTCTGACGCGCGTTGAAACTGAGACGGCGACGCATCTCGCGCTGGGGTTCAACCGCGATGACGCGCGATTTATCTCCGCCCGCTTTCGCCGCGACCAGCGAATAGGCGCCCGCATTGGCGCCGATATCCATGAAGGTCTTGCCCGGCCCCATCAGGGCGCGCAATGAGGCCAGCTCAGCAGGGTCAAAGCATTGCGGCGTCATGAACAGGCGCTTTTCCGACAGATTGTCGGTGGGATGCAGGCGCAGCTTCAGCCCGAGCGCTTCCACATCGGCGACCCCGGCTTTCACACCGTTCAGCGCCAGCGGACGCGCCGCGCCCGCCAGCCGCAGACCGGCGCGTGAAGCGGGCAGGGCCCGGCCAATGGCGAGGCCGATCTTGCTGATGAAACCGGGGGCATAGGCGCCGTATTCCGGCGTCGGCGGCTCATGGGCGATCGGTCCGCCGCGCGAGCGGGCCATGCCTTCGGGGGCCGGCGGAATCGCCAGGGTTTCATCAGTTTCAAGCGAGGCTTGATCGGGATTGGGAGCCGTCTCTGTCATAGCCGGACATATAAACGGTTTTGTCCCCGCCCGCATACCATCAGATCAGGTTTTCACTTTTGCGAAGGCGCCTATAAGGTCAGCCCGAACCGGAGAGGGAGAGACAACATGCTGCGCACCGTCATGGTCGCCGCCCTGGCATCAACCGCGAGCCTGGCTCAGGCCCAGGACGCGGTGTTCGAGCTGGACGCCGAAACCCGCGAAATCGCCCAGAGCCTGGGTCAGACCGCGCTGGCGAGCGATCTGGCCTATGAGATCACCGAATCCCTGACCACGGAAGTGGGGCCGCGTCTGGCGGGTACGCCGCAGGAGGCCCGCGCGCGTGAATGGGCTGTTGAGACGCTTGAGCGTCTTGATTTCGAGAATGTGCGCGTTGAGCCGTTCGAGCTTGATCTGTGGACGCGTGGCCGGTCGGTCTATGAGGAAGTGGCTATTACTGCGCCCTATCCCCAGCCGCTCTACGCCATCTCTCTGGGCGGCGCGGGCGCGACGCCTGAGGGCGGACTTGAGGCCGAAGTGGTCTTCTTTGACAGTTATGACTCGCTGCTGGCTTCGGATGCATCCGCGGACGCCCTGGAAGGCAAGCTGGTCTTCGTCAATGACCGCATGGTCGCCAGCCGGACGGGCGAGGGCTATGGCTGGGCCAACCGCAAGCGTCGCGACGCCTGGGTGATGGCCGAGGACCGGGGCGCTTCGGGCCTTCTGATCCGTTCTGTGGGCACCAGCACCAACCGCTTCGCCCATACCGGCATGATGAGCTTTCCTGAAGGACGCCATCCGGAAATTCCGGCGCTGGCCGTTTCCGGCCCGGATGCCGACCAGATCCAGCGCCTTCACGAGATGGGCGAAACCATTCGCATCAACATGCGCACCTATGCCGGCTGGCGCGGGCAGGCGATGAGCGGCAATGTCATCGCCGAGATCGAAGGCTCCGAGGCGCCCGATGAAATCGTCATCATTGGCGCGCACCTGGACAGCTGGGACACGGCGACCGGCGCGCTGGACGATGGCGCCGGCGTGGGCATCGTCACCGCGGCCGCCAAGCTGATCGCCGATAGCGGGCACCGTCCGCGCCGCACCATTCGCGTGGTGCTGTTCGGCGCCGAGGAAGTCGGCCTTGTGGGCGCGCGCGCCTACGCTAACGCCCGCATGGAAGATGGCACCATTCCGAACCATATCATCGGTTCTGAATCCGATTTCGGTGCGCGGGAAGTCTGGCGCATGGGGTCAAATGTGGGTGAGCACGCTTTGCCGGAAATCGCTGCGATCCACCGCGAGCTTCAGTCACTGGGCGTTGTGCCGGGCGATAATGAAGGCGGCGGCGGCCCCGACATGATCCCGCTGCAATATATGGGCGTGCCCATGGTGCGCCTGGAACAGAATGGCGAGGACTATTTCGAGTTCCACCACACCCCCAACGACACCTTCGACAAGATCGTGCCCGAGGAGATGGCGCAGAATGTTGCGGCCTGGACCATGATGGTCTGGCTGCTGGCGGACAGTGAAACCGACTTCCGCCCGCAGGCGCAGCAAAACGCCGCCAGCGAGTAGTTTCCGTTCTGGAAGCAATGAGCTTCCAGAACGCGGGCTACACACAGGATACGGGCGTAGGCATATCCCCTGACATGTCATGCGGCGGCGCCGCAAGAATGATGGAGATGATTATGTCTGCGCCCAATATCCTTCGCATCAATACCAGCGCCCGGACCGACGGTTCGATCACGCGTGAACTGTCTGACCTTCTGACTCAGGCTCTGGCCGGTGACGCCGGCGATGTGGTTGTGCGCGACCTGGCGCAGAACCCCGAAGAACAGCTGACCGCTGACTGGGTCACTGCCAACTTCACCGACCCGTCCGAGCGCAGTGATGCGCAGCGTGAGACGCTGAAAGGCTCTGACGCGCTGATCGCCGAGCTGCACGCGGCGGATCACATCGTCATCGGTGTGGCGATGTACAATTTCTCCATCCCGTCTTCGCTGAAAGCCTGGATCGACCATGTCGCCCGCGCCCGCGAAACCTTCCGCTACACTGAAGCCGGTTCAGAAGGCCTTCTGAAAGACAAGACCGTCTGGCTGGTCACGGCATCTGGCGGGGCGCGTCTGGATTCCGAAGCCGATTTCGCAACGCCCTATCTGCGCTTCATCCTGGGCTTCCTGGGCCTCACCGATGTGCGCGTGATCGACGGCATGGGCTGGCCCTTCCTGGACGACGCCCAGAAGGACGCCGTGCGGGAGCTGGCGCGCACCGCAACCACCGAAACGCTGTTGGCGGCGGAATAGGGTTTCCACTCACAACATCGTGGTGAGCGATTGATTGGCGCTTGCGAGGCGCGGACCGCATGTCTTGAGCCCTCTATTGCAGATGGCTCAAGGAGTTTTCATGACCGCGCCTCGCATTCTGACCCTGTATTCCAGCGGTCGCACCACCCACTCCGCCAGCCGTGAACTGGCGGACCGCCTGTCTCAGGCCCTGGCCGGAGATGCGGACGCGATCGTGACCCGGGACCTGGTGGCGAACCCGCTGCCTTTCGTGGACGAGGCCTTTGTCGATGCGGCGTTCACGCCGCCCTCCACGCGCACTGAGGCTCAAATCGAGGCGTTGCGCGTCTCGACTGAAGTCATGAATGAGCTGATGGGCGTGGATCACGTCGTCATTGCGACGCCGATGTACAACTATTCCATCCCGGCGGCGCTCAAGGCCTGGATTGATCTGGTCGCGCGTGCAAACGAGACCTTCCGGTATGTCTTTGATGATGGCGATCCGTATGTGGAAGGCCTTGTGAAGAACAAGACCGTTTGGATCGTCATGCCCACCGGCGGTACGGCGCTGGGGTCCGAGATCGATTACGCCACGGGCTATCTGAAATACGTGCTCGGCTTTATGGGCATGACCGATGTGCGCTTCATCGACGCCGCGGGCTGGCGTGAGTTCGATGACGCTCGCAAGGACGGTCTGCGTGAAGAGCTGAAAGCGCTGGCCGCCAGCGCCTGAGGCTGACAGGCGGGCGGTCTAGAGCGCCCGCCATTCCTCGCGCACGCCGAGCTGGCGGAAGACTTCCGACCAGTACGCTTGCAGGACTTCGCGTTGCTCTGCGCTCCAGCCGCGGCGTTCGATCAGATAGATCTCGATCTGCACGCCTGCGAGCACATCGCCATACTCTTCCTCCACCAGCGCCGCGACGCGGCCGGGCGGGGGCAGGCGGTTGGCGAGATCGGAACGCGCGCGGCCATAGACGCTGAACAGGCGCGAGTTCTGCAGCATGTCCGAGACCAGCACCACGGTGCGGCGCGGCGTGCTGGGGTCAAAATCCTCTTCCAGCGCCAAATCCGCCAGCGCCTCGATAATGGGGCTGGCCGGGCTTTCCTTGGGCTCGACAAGGTCGGCGAGGGCGCTTTGCAGCGGGCCCTCAAACAGCGCCTGATAGCGCGCCTCGACGCGGGCCGGATTGCGGTAGAGCGGATTGATCTGATCGCCGCGTCCGGGATTACACAGAGAGAAGCTGTTGGTGTTGATCAGCTCGCCGCGGGCGTCGAGTTCATAAAGAGACAGGCGCTCGCCAATATCGAGCCGGTCACGGCTGTGCAGAACGAGGCCCTCGATGCGCTGGGCCTGCTCGGGGGAGTAAAGATCGGTCTTGTCGATCACCAGCGCCATGTGGGCGGGTTGTTCGCCGCTCAGGCACAACGTGTTGGGATCGTATTCAGGCGGTTGAAGCACAAGGGCGGCATAGCTGATCGCGCCCAGCACGCCCGCCACGATCAGGATATTGACGATGCCAAGCATGTCCTTGCTGCGCATGACCCTGATGTCCCCCTTGCCGGTCGATACCGTATGGAATCCATCTTAGACATGCGTGCGGACAAGGCTAGGTCCAGTTTGACGAGCCGGGGAGGGCGAGGACGCGTCAGCCGTGTGTCGCGACGCCCCTGTTGCTCTCCCCGTCTTCGGATCAGGCGTGTTCAAACTCGATCTGCTGCAGCAGGATGGCGATATCGCGTTGATCGCCACCGACCGGAGACTCCAGATCAGACTTGGTCTTGATCACGATCTTGAAGTCGGCGCCCTTGTCGATCCGGGCCTTGCACTCGATTGTAATAGCGCCTGAGAAAGCGGACTTCTTCACCTCGAACGGCGTGTCGCCAATGCGACCTTCGATGACGTAATTGGCGCGGTGGTTATCGGGCACGGCAAGCCGCAACTTGACCTTGCGGACCGGGCGCTCCGCCACGAACCCCATCGAGAACCGGGGCGCGATCCAGCCATCCTCGAAAAAGCCGATCTGCTTGCCGACCTGGCGACTGACATAGCCCAGGACCGGCGGGGTGGCGCGGTCCAGCAGGTCATTGAAGCGATGGCTGAGGTGTTTGATCGTCGCGGCCTGCTCGACTTCCTTGTCGTGGAAGAAGTTGATGAAGCTATCGCGCTTGCTGATCAGGCGATGGATGTCCTGATACATCTCCCGCGTCACCTCGGCGCCAGTCTGGAAGCTGTCGGGCAGGGGCCAGTGGATATAATGGGTCGTGTGATTGCCGCGGATTTCCTCCTGCGGGCGATCCTTGGTGTAGAAGTACAGCGCCAGGGATTTGCGCGACAGGTGCTGCTTGTCCTGTGGCAGCTTGATCCGGCGGAAGCCGTGCCAGGAATGATCGTTCGTTTCGTGGATCACGGCCCGGTTGGCGAACGGCGGAAAGGCCTTGATCTCATTGGTCGCGGGAATGCGCGGGTCCTTGTGCAGCTCCAGGCTGCCGCCCCAGTCGGCATCCCATTCGGGATTGAGATAGATCAGGACGTTGATGCGGCGGTGATACTGGTTGCGATCGTCGAAGTTGAAATCGAGGTGGATATCCAGCTCGGCGTCGTTGAGGTTTTCGTGCGTGCCGCCGCCATAGGTGCTCTCGCCGCCCCAGACCAGATCTTCAATGCCGGTGACGGAGCTGAGCCAGCGCGTGAATTCGCCATTGGTCAGGGAGTCATACACGGCCTTGTAGTGGGGGCCGATCTGCTGGAGTTCCCAGTTCACATCCTTGGCGCCGTACTGGCCGAATTCATTGACGGCGCGGTCGTTCGAAAAGGAAGGAAATTCCGAGATCAGGCCGTCACTAATGCTTTGATCGAGAAAGTTGTCGACGCAAATGTGTTTGAAGGGCGTGTTGTTTTCAAACTGTGTTCTAAGCAGCTCTGAGTTCTCATGCGAGCTCTTTGAAATGATTGCATTCATTGACTGCGGCCTCGGTGGGTAACTGCAACGCACCCTCCGCTGTTATGCAATCTCACAGGGGAATGCAACCGACATCAGGCGCCATCTTCGACGCCTGATGTCAAAAGGCGAAACGCCCCGGTCTTACCGCCCCGGAAAGGGCGGTTTGTCCGAGCCGCGATCCTCGGCGCTTTCCGACAGATCGGTGTCCGGCGCCTGCTCATAAAGCTGGATCGAGCGTGAATTGTCCGCCGCGAAAAACTTGTCGATCTTGCGCTTGAGGGCGATCGCCTCACGCCGGGTCGGCGCGCTCAGGCTGGCCTCGATATCATCGGGGTCCTGGGCGTGTTCGCGATGCGTGTGCGGCAATTGCTTGAGCACGGCGGACAGGTGCGCGGCGGCGTTGATGGCGCGGCGCTGGGCGGTGCCATAGCCGATCAGGCGGTCGTCAAAGGTTGCGCCCTTGAACGCCGCGATGGCCGCAAAGGTGATGCCCAGCCCGAACAGCAAGAGGCCTTCGAGCGTCTGGATGCCGGTAAAGGACAGGGCCGAACTGACTGGCGCCAGGATCGCGCCCGTGGGTTCAGCCAGATCGCCGAGCGCCAGCGTGGCGGCGTTCAGCTCCAGAAGGTCGCGATAGAGCGCGGCGGTGTAGTTCAGGAACACCACGAAACCCACCGCCATGGGCGTGCCGATAATGGCCGCAGCGAAGGAGAAGGGGCGGTCAGGGTTCTGCAACAGGCGCAGCCCCAGAAAGCCGACGAGGAAGAAGGCCGTGATGACGTTGGTGAAGGCCACGGTGATGGCCTGGATCCAGCCGCCCAGAAGGCCAAGGTCGGAACTCTTGGAAAAGAAGTAGGCGTTGATCAGCCCTTCCACCAGCACCATTCCCGCCAGGATGGAGAAGTGCATGATGTGGCTGTCGGGATAGGTGGCCGAGCGGTTGATCCACTTGTCGCGCGGCAGGGCCTCTTCAAACATGCGGCCCCGCGTCTGGCGGAAGTGCAGATACGCGTCAAAGCACGCCGAGGCGCGGTAATACGCATCCGTCAGACGATCAAACATCTGATGGGTCTTGCGGTCGATTTCTGTATCCATGGCGTCGTCCGAATCCTCTGAACGTCCCCGGTTCAAACCGAGAAGATTGTTCGAGATCGGCCGATCTTGGGTCTCAATCGTATCACGCATGGTCCGGCCCCTTAGCTTAATTTCACACGCCCAAGCATTAACCATGTCCCGATAATCGAGCTTAAGTTGGGCGAAATCAAACGAAACAAGGCGAAAGCATGGCGAATTGCGACTTTTTCAAGGGCTGGCGCCGGCCTAGATTCCATCTGAATCGAGTCAGGCGCATGCTGCGCCGTTAACATAGATGAACAGCTCGGCGCTGAACCGGAGCTGAACACTCAAGGGGAAGGCCATGTCAGGAACTCACAATACGCGCCGCACGGTTCTGGGGCTTCTGGCGGGCGCCGGGGTTGGCGGCATCGCGGCATCCGCGGCGGGCGCGCGTCAGCAAACCCCGATCAATGCGGACATGCTGTCGGGCGCGGAGCGGCTTATGGGCGTGCGCTATACCCCGTCCGAACGCGAGCAGATGCTGAACGGCATCGACGCCTGGGTGTCCCGCGCCGAGCGCTTGCGCGCGGTTGAGAAACCCAATGAGCTTGCGCCCGCTCTGACCTTTGATCCGCGCTTGCCCGGCCAGACCTATCGCGATCAGGGCAATTTCGTCAGCGGCCTGCCGATCAATGCGGGGCCTGCGCCGACTGATCCCGCGGATATCGCCTTTGCGCCGAGCTGGAAGCAATCGGCCTGGATGGCGCAGGGCGCGCTGACCAGCCTGGAGCTGACCGATATCTATCTTGATCGCATCGCCCGGCATGGCGACGCGCTGGAATGCTATGTCACCGTCACCGCCGATCTGGCGCGGCGTCAGGCGCGGGAGCGCGACGAGGAGCGCGCGCGGGGGCAGGTGCGCGGGCCGCTGCATGGCATCCCTTATGCGCTCAAGGACATCATCGATGTGGCGGACATTCGCGCGACCTGGGGCGCAGCGATCTATCAGGACCATGTGGCGGAGCAGACCGCCGTAGTCGCGCAACGCCTGGAAGCGGCGGGGGCAGTGCTGTTGGGCAAGGCGACGTCGGGCGCTTTGGCCTATGGCGATATCTGGTTTGACGGGGTGACCCGCAATCCGTTCAACCCCAATGAAGGCAGTTCAGGCAGCTCGGCGGGACCGGCCTCGGCCACGGCGGCAGCGTTGTGCAGCATCGCCATCGGCACGGAAACGCTGGGCTCCATCGTCTCACCCTCCCATCGCTGCGGCACGACGGGCTTGCGCCCGACCTTCGGGCGGGTGGCGCGGACGGGCGCCATGGCGTTGTGCTGGTCGCTCGACAAGATCGGTCCCATTGTGCGCTCGGCGCCCGATGCGGCTTTGGTGCTGGGCGTGATCAATGGCGGGGATGCGGGGGATGCGTCGTCTTTTGATCATGGCTTTGAAGCGGACTTCTCGCGCGACCTCAGCGGCCTGCGTCTGGGCTATAACCCGGCCTGGTTCGAAGAGGCGGCCGATCCTGATCGCGCCGCGCTCGAAGCGGCCCGCGCGCTGGGTGTGGAGCTGGTCCCGGTCGAGTTTGACGACCAGCCCTGGGACACGATGCTGATCCAGCTCGAATGCGAGGCCGCAGCGGCGTTCGAGACGATGACGCTTGAAGATCTTGATGACCAGCTGCGCTGGCAGGTGGATGCGGCCTGGCCGAACACCTTCCGCCGGGCGCGCTTCGCGAGCGCCGTGGACATGGTCAATGCCGACCGCTTGCGTCGCAAGGCGATGGAGATGATGGCGCAGACCTTTGAGGGCGTTGACGCCATGATCGGGCCGAACTTTGCGGGCGGCATGCTGCTGATCACCAACTATACCGGCCATCCCCAGCTGGCCTTCCGATCGGGCTTTGTCGACCAGCCCACGCGGACGATTTTCGGTGCGCCGGCGGATGAAAGCGGAGAGACTTTCTCTGTGCCCTATGCGACCTCGCTCTGGGCGCCTCTGTTTGACGAAGGCGTGATCCTGGCGCTGGGCGCGCAGATTGAAGCGCGGCTGGGCGTGGCCGATACTCGGCCGCAAGCGTTCGCCGAGTAACGCCTCAGCCCCGGGAGGAGACCGTCCATGAAGTTCTATGATTGCGCCACTGCGCCCAGCCCGCGCCGCGCTCGCATGGTGATTGCGGAAAAGCGGATTGATGTGGAGACCGTCGAGGTTGATCTGCGCTCGGGCCAGCAGTTCAGCGAGGACTTCATGTCGGTCAATCCGGGCTGCACCGTGCCGGTGCTGGTCACCGATGACGGGGACAGCCTGTGCGAGAACGCCTCCATCGTGCGGTATCTTGAAGCGCTCTATCCTGATCCGCCGCTTCTGGGCACAAGCCCGATCGAACAGGCGCGCGTGGCTGAATGGGTGTGGCGCTCCGAGTTTGAAGGCCTGATCAGCGTGATGGAGGTGCTGCGCAACACCTCAATATCCATGAAGGACCGGGCGCTGCCGGGGCCGGACCCCGTGCCGCAAATTCCTGAACTGGCTGAGCGCGGCATGGCGCGAGGCCAGCGCTTCTTCAAGACGCTCGACAAACGCCTCTCCGACACGCCCTGGCTGGCGGGAGACACGTTCAGCTTTGCTGACATCACCGCCTTCGTGACCGTTGAGTTCGGCGCCTGGGTCAAGATGATCCCCGGCGAGGATCTGGAGGCGCTGGCGAAATGGCGGGACGCCTGCAAGGCGCGGCCCAGCGGTCAGGTGTGACGCTTCCGCGTCAGCCAGACAGACGCGCCGCCACAGCTGTCATCCCAGAGAACCCGGTCGATGATCTCAAGCCCGGCTTCCTCCAGCGCAGATTCAAACTGCGCCGGGGCGAGGCTGGCGTGAAACAGCCGGTCGCCGAACATGTCACCCCAGGCGACGCCATCGCCATCCCCGCTGGTGAACATGAAGGGCGCGCCGGGCGCCAAAGCCGTGCCGATGTGTGCGATAAGCTGCGCCTGATCAAGGCCGGGCAGGTGAAAGCTGGAATGCCAGGCGAGGGCGCCTGCATAGGGACCGGCCAGCGTCACGGTGCGCATATCGCCGACACGCCAGGTCTGGCCCGGCCAGGACTTCTGGCATAGCGCAATCATGGCCGGGGCGATGTCCACGCCCTCAACGTCAAAGCCCTGTTCAATCAGGTGCGCGGCAATGGGAAATCCGGAGCCACATCCCAGATCGAGTATGCGCCCGCTTGGTGCCGCCAAAGCAAGAAAGCGGGCCATCCAGCCCGCTTCCATGAAGGTCTTTGCTGAACGTCTGCGCGCGTCAAAGCGCTCGGCATGGCGTTCATAGATGTCCGCAATGGCGGCGGCGCCGCGCGCCTCCGCCTCGCGATCACGATCCGTCATTCCGCGTTCGCAGGATCGTATTGCTCGAACCAGGCGAGGACGTGACCGGCTTTCTGCAACAGGCGCGAGGGGCGGCTGTCGGCGATGCCGTGATAGGCGCCCGGAATGCGCACCAGACGGCTTTCAATGCCGCGGATCTGCAGGGCGTTATAGTACTGCTCGGCCTCGAACACCGGGGTGCGGCGGTCTTCGCCGCCCACAAAGACGAGGGCCGGGGTTTCCACATTACCCACCAGCGAGAGCGGGCTGCGGCGCCAATAGGTTTCAGGATCGTCCCACGGCGTTACACCGAACCAGTAGCGATAGATGCTGGGGCCGATGTCCGCGGCGAGCGCAAAGCTGATCCAGTTGATCACCGGCTTGCCCACGGCGGCCGCGGCGAAGCGGTCTGTCACCCCGATCAGCTGGGCGGTCAGCACGCCGCCGCCCGAACCGCCGGTCACGAACAGACGCTCTTCATCCACAAAACCGCGCGCGACCAGCGCATCCACGCCCGACAGCAGGTCATCCACGTCCTGTCCGGGATAATCCTTGTCGATTTCGTTAGAGAAGGCTTCGCCATAAGAGGTCGAACCGCGCGGATTGGTGTAGAGCACCACATAGCCCGCCGCCGCATAAAGCTGGACCTCGGCGGAGAATTGCGGGCCGTAGGCGGTGTGCGGGCCGCCATGGATCTCAAGGATCATCGGATAGGTCTGGCCGGGATCAAAGCCGGGCGGATAGGCGATCCAGCCCTCGATCTCCTGACCATCGGCGGAGCTTTCCCAGGTGAAGCGTTCGATCTCCGCCAGATCACGCAGGCCCAGAACGTCCGCGTTCACATCGGTCAGGCGATTGGCGAGGCCGCGTCGCGTACCCACGCCCACATTGGCGAGATCGGACGCGCTGGCGATGGTCGCCGCCCAGCGGTCATTGCCGGACACGGTGAAAGAGCCCGAGGTGTAGGGGCGACCAAAGGTCGTGCCGCCAAGGGCGTCATTGATCCGGTCGAGCCCGCCGCTCAGGCCCGCATAGGCGAGCACCGTATGGCCGCGATCATCAAAGCTGACAAAGAGGCCGCGTCCGCGTTCATCCCATTCGGCCTGATTGATGCCGCGATCCAGATCCGCCAGCAATTCGCGCGGTTCGCCGCCTGACAGCGCCACGACCTTGAGGTCGGTGTCCACATTGGACTCCTCACGGCGCGGGGTGGAGAGATACGCCAGCGTCTGACCATCGGGCGAGACGCGGGGGCTCGATTCCCCGCCGGGGAAGCTGGTGATCTGAACCGGCTCGGAGGCATCCAGCGCGATGGCGTAGATGTCGGCTTCGCGGAAGTCGAAATCGTCCGCCTGACGGCCGCCCAGCGAGTAATAGAGGCGCTCGGATTGCGGCCCCCAGCTGACGCCCGAGATCGAGCCATCGGTTACATGGGTCAATTGACGCGGCGCGCCGCCATCCGCAGGCGCGACGAAAATCTGGGAAAAGCCCGAAGGCAGCTCGCCTGCGCCGTCAAATTCATAGCGGGTGGTTTCATCCACCAGCGCCGGCGCCGCCCATTCCGCACCGCGGGGCTTGTCCGGCATGCCGATATCAATCTGCGGCTCGGGCGTGGGCATGAACATGGTGAAAGCGATCCAGCGGCCATCGGGCGACCAGCTGAGATTGCCGGCGCCGCCGGGCAGTTGGGCCAGCGTGGCGCTGCTCCCGCTATCGACCCAGATCTTGCGCAGCTCGCTCTCGCCATTCTCATTGGCGACAAAGACGATCTGGGAGGAGTCCGGGGACCAGCGCGGTGAGGAATACTCGCCAGCGCCGGTGACCAGCGGGCGATTGGCGCCGCCTTCATAGGGCACGGTCCAGATCGCCGAGCGGGTCTGGTCGGTCATGATGTCATTGGAGCGCCGCTGATAGGCGACCCAGCGGCCATTGGGGCTGATCTGAGGATCGTTCGCCATCTCCAGGCTGAAGATGTCGGCGGCCTGCAGGGGGCCGCCTTCAGCCTGGGTCGAGGCCAAGGCGCCCGGAGCCGCCAGCGCCATGGCGAGCGAAGCAAGAAGAATGCGGTTCATCAATTACGCTCCAAATCTCTGATTTGTCAGCGTAGGGCTGTGAAGCGCCCAAGGGCAAGTCTGCGCTAGCGCGCATTGCTGAGAAGCCGGGCCCGCGACAGCCTGTATGGCGGCGCCGGATGGGGCAGCTGGCCCATGGCCCGCCCGGAAAAGAAATGCGCCTGGGTCTGGGTGGCGGCCCGGAAGGTTTCCCAGGCGTCGACCCGGTTGAAATATACAAGCGCGTTGCCGCGCTTGGCGCTGGCCATCAGTCGTTCGATGTCCAGCCGGTCCGCATCTGTCGGGCGCTCGGGGAAATCGGCACCGATCGCATCGACGCCTGAATGCTCGAACCGGCTCCAATACGGCCAGTCCGTCCGCACATGGACAAAGAGCTTTCCGGTCTGGGCATGCAGGATGCGCAGAGTTTCATCGAGAATGTTCGGCGGCGGATCAGCGGGCGCATCCTTGATCTGGATCCAGACCAGCTGCCGGATGTTCGCGGGCAGGGCGGCCAGCGCTGTGACATATTGGGATCGTGTCCGCGCATTGCTCAAAGACGTATAGCCGGCCGGAACGATGAGGGCGCAGCGACTGCCCGAATTCACCAGATCAGAGAGGGCGTCGGTCGCTTCGCTGAGCACCGCCCGGTCAACAGCCAGACGCGCATCGGGCTTGAGGTCCGTCAGCATCAGGTCGGTGTTGCGTGACTGGAAGGGCTGATCGATCTCGGCGCTGACAGCCCGCACGAAATAACTCGCCACGGCTTCACGATTCTTGTCCCAGACCGGCTGGTAGTACAGGGAGAACGCCTTGTTCTGGTCAGGCTCTGTCTCGACGGTTCTCGCCCGGCGCGGCTCATCCACGTCAGCAGAGGCGAGGGTGGCGGCGAACTCCTCCACGCTGAGCTGTTCGCACTTGGCCTCGACGCCCAGCTGATTGATGAAGGCCTCGCCCAGGAAAAACTCCTCAAGCTCCAGCCGGACCTTGTTGGTCAGGGCCTGGGCCTGACGCCCCGAGAGCGCCTTGAAGATAACGAGATAGCCGCTTTCGCACTGGATGATGAGGTCATCCTCGGCGACATGGCGTTCCATGATCGAGCGTGAGGCGATGAAGGCGCGCTCTCGCAGTTCGGGCCAACGCGGACCTGCGGCTTCGCGCACCCGCTCCATGTTCACGAACTGGTAGCGGCTGACATCAATCTGCTCTGCGCTGGCCAGATGGCGCTTGAGCTGGATCATCACGTCGTCGTTCACGCGGCTCTCTCTTCTTCCTGCCTGCGAGGAGAGTGTAGCGCTGAAGGCGTTGTCAGACAGTAACCCTGATATGCGCGTGTGCGGTTGCGGCAATTTCGGCCCCAGAGGGGTTATATCCATACTCCACATGCTGCGCTGTGTTGCTGCGCCGCATCGGTAATAAAATATTCAAATAAAATAGGCTTTTCTGGCATTCTCATTTGAATGTCGCGCATGCAGCATCTTTATATTGCGTTGCAAATCAGTCATGGTCCGGACAACCGGTCAGCTGGCTGGTCGAAAACTAAAAGCAGTTAAAAAAAGCTGCGTCTTATCAGGGAGAGTTTCCATGGCAGCATCCTTCACACGGATCGCCTTGCTTGCCGCCGCGTCCAGCCTGACGCTCGGCGCAGCGTCTCAAGCTCAGGTGTTCGAACAGGTCGGCGGCGGCGAGCGCCGTACGATCGACGTGATCACCGTGACGGCGCAACAACGTGAGGAAAGCGCGCAAGACGTGCCGATCTCCATTGGCGCCTACGACACCGAAGCGCTGGCCAATGCCGGCGTGCGTGACATCAAGGACCTGCAAGCCATTGCTCCGGGCCTGATCGTCACTTCCACCCAGTCTGAAACCATCACGACCGCCCGTATTCGCGGCATCGGCACCGTGGGCGACAATTTCGGCCTCGAAAGCTCGGTCGGCGTCTATATCGACGGCGTGTTCCGCGCCCGTAACGGCGTGGGCTTCAACGATCTGGGCGAGCTGGAGCGCATTGAAGTGCTGCGCGGTCCGCAAGGCACGCTGTTCGGCAAGAACACCTCCGCCGGCGTTCTGAACATCGTCACCGCGGGTCCGGAATTCGAGCCGGGCGCCGGTCTGGAAGCCACCATCGGCGATTACAACTATTCGCGCCTCAGCGGTTATGTGACCGGCCCGATCGTGGAAGACGTTCTGGCGGGCCGCCTGTTTGCGGTGCGCGGTCAGCGCGACGGCTATATGGACCTCTATGTCGAGGACGATAACGGCCAGCTTCGCCAGACCGATTCTGACAATCAGGACTTCTGGTCCGTGCGCGGTCAGTTGGAATGGACGCCGAGCGAAACGGTCACCGGCCGCATCATCGCCGACTACACCGAGCGTGATGAAGTCTGCTGCTCCGCCGCGTCCTGGGATTACACCCCGGCGGGTATCGCCCTGGTGAACTCTGTGGGCGGCCAGACCCTGTACCCGGCTGATCCGTCCGAGCGCGTGGCCTTCGCCAACCGCGAATTTGACCAGATCGTCGAAGACTGGGGCGTGTCCGCCGAGTTTGATTTCGAACTTCCGGTCGGCACCCTGACCACGGTCACCTCCTATCGCAACTGGGAAAACGCCCGTAGCCAGGACATTGACTACACCAGCGCCGACCTCGCTTATCGCGACAAGGACAACAACTTCACCGACATCGAGCGTCTGTCCCAGGAAGTCCGTCTGAACGGCCAATGGGGCGATCTGGACTGGCTCGTGGGCGCGTTCTACTCCCACGAAGATCTGGTTCTGGGCGACGGCATCCGCGTCGGCGAAGACTGGGAAGCCTTCCTGGGCCGCTCCCTGACGGCGGGCACCGTGCCGCCGCTGGGCACGCCGGCTGGCGTCAGCGCTGTGCTGGCTTCGCTGACGGGCGGTCTGATCAACATTCCCCCGGGCATGGCCTTCGTTGACGGCCAGGGCGTGAACCAGGATGTGTATGAGCAGTCGGCGGACAGCTGGGCGATCTTCACCCACAACGCCTACCGCATCACCGACAATCTGACCGTGACGGCGGGTCTGCGCTACACTCGTGAAAACAAGGACGTTTACGCGACCTTCGACACCAACCAGCCGCTGGCTTGCGCCGCGCTGGAACAGGCGTTCGGCTTTGATCCGATCAACGGCTTCATTGCTGCGGCCACCGCTCAGAACATGCCGGCGGCGACCATTGCGAACGGCGCGACGGCGATCGGCAGCATCTGCCTGCCCTATCACCGCTCGGGTCTGGACGCGAACGGCTATGATAACGAGCGCACCGACGAGGAAGTCTCCGGCACGATCCGCCTGACCTATGACATCAGCGACGACGCGATGATCTATGGCGGCTATTCGCGCGGCTTCAAAGCGGGCGGCTTCAACCTGGATCGCCAGCTGAACGGCCCGATCGGCCCGGATGGCTACACCAATTCGGACAACTCGTTCGCGCCGGAAATCGTCGATTCCTATGAAGTCGGCTTCAAGTCCCAGCTGTTCGGCAATGTCGTCCAGCTGAACGGCTCGGCCTTCTACCAGCAGGTCAGCGACTTCCAGCTCAACACCTTCAACGGCATCGCCTTTGTGGTGGAAAGCATTGATGAAGCCGAGACCTATGGCGTGGAGCTTGATTTCTACTACGCCACTCCGATCGACGGTCTCGATGTGACGGCGGGCTACGCCTACACCAACACCGAGTACACCGAAGTGAACACGGGTGACCCGCTGGTGGACGCCCTGCAAGGTCAGGACTTCTCGCTGGTGCCGGATCAGACCTTCACTACGCAGCTGATCTATAGCCGCCCGGTGTTCAACAACCTGCTGGCCAGCGCCAGCCTGGATGCCCGCTGGGCGTCTGAATACAACACCGGCTCCGATCTCGACCCGGAAAAGGTCCAGGACTCCTTCACCACGGTGAATGCGCGCCTGGGTCTGGGTCGTGAAGACGGCGCCTGGTCTGTCGAGCTGTGGGGTCGCAACCTCACCGACGAGACCTACGCCCAGGTGGCGATCGACGCCTTTGCCCAGGGCCGCCGCGCCGGCTCCGGCACTTCGATCGACCCGCGTGGCACCGCCAGCTATGCAGCATTCCTGGGCGCCCCGCGCACCTGGGGTGTGACGCTGCGCACGGAGTGGTAACACCCGCTTTTCCAGCTTAGCTGCACCTGCGAAAGGCCGCTTCCAACCGGAAGCGGCCTTTTCTTTTATTGGCTTATCCGATTCTGCCTTGTCGAATCTGCTGTGCTAGTTAGCGGGCGCAGCGCGTGTTCACTTGGAATTGCGATATTCTATTGTGCTTATGCAGCATAGATTGACGCGCACGTAATCGTGACAGCTTCGCAACAGTCGTATACCAAAATTCAGAAAAATAGCGGTTTTGGGCATTCCGAGAATGCTTAAGCGCTATTGGGAGCTTTACGCGACCGCAAAATAAGTCACCTTTGTATGGACATTAGTCAGCGATGCATGGGGCGATGACCCCGCAACAGTCACCGGGCAAACCGGGAACGCTGAGTAGGGAGGAGACTAATTCATGATGTCGAAATTCACGCGCGCCGCTCTGTATGCGGCTGCATCCACGCTGGTACTCGGCTCTGCGGCTCAGGCCCAGGTGTTCGAACAGGTTGGCGGCGGAGAGCGCCGGACCATTGATGTGATCACCGTGACCGCGCAACAGCGTGAAGAAAGCGCTCAGGACGTGCCGCTTTCGATCGGCGCCTATGACACGGACGCCCTGCAAAATGCAGGTGTCGCCGATATCAAGGACCTGATCTCGATCGCGCCGGGCCTGATGGTGACCTCGACCCAGTCCGAGACCATCACCACCGCCCGTATTCGCGGCATCGGCACCGTGGGCGACAACTTCGGCCTCGAAAGCTCGGTCGGCGTCTACATTGACGGCGTGTTCCGCTCGCGGAACGGCGTCGGCTTCGGCGATCTGGGCGAGATCGAACGCATCGAGGTGCTGCGCGGCCCGCAAGGCACGCTGTTTGGCAAGAACACCTCGGCTGGCGTTCTGAATGTTGTGACCGCGGCTCCCGAGTTCGAGCATGGCGGCGCGCTCGAGGCGACGCTGGGCGATTATGGCTATAGCCGTTTCAGCGGCTCGCTGACCGGCCCGCTGATCGAGGATGTGCTGGCCTTCCGCCTGTTCGCCGCCAAGGGCGAGCGCGATGGCTTCCAGCAGCTCATCTATGATGACGGCAATGGTCCGGCTGAAGTCCGCGATTCCGAAACGCAGGACTATTACACCTTCCGCGCCCAGGCTCTGTGGACGCCGAGCGAGGCTGTCGAAGGCCGCATCATCTATGATTATTCCAACCGTGACGAGCTGTGCTGCTCCGCGGTCCAGTGGGATTACGCCGCCGCGCCGGCCGCCTTTGTGGGCGCTGTGGGCGGTCAGGTGATGCAACCGGCTGACCCGGGCGCACGCGTGTCCTACGCCAACCGCGAATATCAGCAGGATGTCGAAGACCAGGGCCTCTCCGCCGAGTTCGACATCGAGATGCCGATCGGCACGCTGACCTCTGTCACTGCATGGCGTCAGTGGGAGAACAGCCGGACCCAGGATATCGACTATTCGACCGCCGATATCGCCTATCGCGCGGACGGCAACTTCACCGATCTGGAGCGTTTCTCCCAGGAAGTCCGCCTGACGGGCATCTGGGGCGATCTGGACTGGCTGGTCGGCGGCTTTGTCTCTCATGAAGAGCTCGAGCTGGGCGACGCCATCCGCTTTGGTGATGACTGGGAAGCGTATCTCGGGCGTCTGCTGACGGCGGGCTCGGTGCCGCCGCTGGGCACCCCGGCCGGGGTTTCCGCCACGCTGCAGGCCATGCAGGGCCTTGCCCCTGTGGCGGCGCTGATCGGCGTTCCGGGCGCTCAGGGCTTCCTGCCGATTCCGGCGCCGGGCTCGGCCATTCCCGAAGGGACGGGCGTTGCGCAGGACCTGTATGAGCAGACGGCTGAAAGCTGGGCGATCTTCACCCACAACACCTATCGTCTGACCGATAATCTCAGCCTGACGGCGGGTCTGCGCTATACGCACGAGACCAAGAATGTCTTTGCGACGTTCAACACCAACAGCCCGGCGGCTTGCGGTGCGCTGGAAACGGCCTTTGGTCCCGATCCGGTGGCGGGCGTTATCGCTGCTGCGACTGCGGCAGGCCTGCCGGCCGCAACGATCTCCGGTCTGGGAACCGCAGCGGGCAATATTTGTCTGCCCTATGCCCGGACGGCGCTGGATGCGAACGGCTATGACCGTGAGCGCACGGACGAGCAGGTGTCCGGCACCATCCGTCTGACCTATGATTTCAGCGATGATTTCATGGGCTATGTCGGCTATTCGCGCGGCTTCAAGGCGGGTGGTTTCAACCTCGACCGCGCCTTTGGCGGCCCGCTCGATCCGGTCACCGGTTATACGGATGTGGACTCCGGTTTCGCACCGGAAATCATCGACGCCTATGAAGTGGGCTTCAAATCCCAACTCTTCGGCAATGTGCTGCAGCTGAACGCCAACGCCTTCTATCAGGAGGTCGAGGACTTCCAGCTCAACACCTTCACCGGCATTTCCTTCGTGGTGAACTCCATCGAAAGCGTGACCAGCTATGGTCTTGAAGTGGACTTCGCTTACGCAACGCCGATTGATGGTCTCGATATCAGCGGCGGCTACGCCTATGTGAACGCCGAGTATGGCGATGAGACCAGCATTGCCGCCAATCTGCGTGGCAAGCAGATCTCGCTGTCTCCGGAAAACTTCCTGACCGCCCAGGTTATCTATGAGCGTCCGCTCTGGGGTAATGTCTGGGGTCTGGCGAGCCTCGATGCTCGCTATGTCAGCGATTACAACACCGGGTCTGACCTGGATCCCGAGAAGCAGCAAGACGCCTTCACCCTGCTCAATGCGCGGGTGGGTCTGAATCACGCGGACGGCGCCTGGTCGATCGAGGCCTGGGGTCGCAACCTGACCGACGAAGCCTATGCGCAGGTGGCGTTTGACCAGTTTGCTCAGTCTGGCGGCTTCGGCGCATTCATGGGCGCTCCGAGAACCTGGGGTGTCACTCTGCGCACGGAGTGGTAATATACAAAAAACTGATTGGCGAAAATGACCAGTCAGGGAGGATGGCGAGGGCCGGAGCGCAAGCTCCGGCCCTTGTCTTTTCAGGCTCTTGGTGATCGCTGGAAACAAAAAGGGCGGCCCGGAGGCCGCCCTTTGTGCGAATCGGCGCTCGCCTAGCGCGACTGGATCTTGCCGTAGGCGGGCAGGGTGAGGAATTCCTCGAACGTGTCGCTCAACGCCAGATCGGTCAGGATGTCGGCGGCCTCCGAGAAACGTCCGCCAGACCAGGCATTGTCGCCCACTTCGCTCTTGATGGCGTCGGCCGCCTTGGCGATGACGGCTTTGACGCGCTCGGCGTCGATCAGCTGGCCATCATCGGTCTTGGCGCCATGGGTGCGCCATTGCCAGAGCTGGGCGCGGGAGATTTCGGCGGTGGCCGCGTCTTCCATCAGATTGTGGATCGGCGCGGCGCCGCGGCCTTGCAGCCAGCTCGCGATATAGCGAATGGCGACATCCGCATTGCCGTACAGGCCGCTCTCGGTAATCGTGCCTTCGCACGCCGAGGTCAGAACCTCGCGGTCCTCTTTCACGGCGGGTTTCTTGTCGAGCTGGTTCGGGCCCGGCATCACCTTGTCGAAGGCCTCGATCGCCACGGGGACGAGGGCCGGGTGCGCGACCCAGGCGCCGTCATGGCCGATACTGGCTTCGCGGGTCTTGTCCGCTTTGACTTTCTCCACCGCGGCTGCGTTCGCCGCATCATCGCCCTTGACCGGGATGAAGGCGGACATCCCGCCCATGGCGTGCGCGCCGCGACGGTGGCACACCGCGATCACCCGCTCGGCGTAAGACGCCATGAAGGGGGCGGTCATGGTCACCTGGGCGCGGTCAGGCAGGACTTTCGCGGCGTCCGTCTTCTGGCGCTTGATGAAGCTGAAGATATAGTCCCAGCGACCAGCGTTGAACGCCGTGATGTTCTCGCGCAGTTCATAGAGCATCTCGTCGAGCTCGAACGTGGCGGGCAGGGTCTCGATCAGCACCGTGATGCGCACCGTGCCGCGTTTCAGGCCGAGCGCTTCCTCGCAGTGACGGATCACCAGCGACCACAGGCGCGCTTCAAAGCGCGTTTCCAGCTTGGGAATGTAGAAGTACGGGCCGGAGCCGTTCTTCGCCGTGCTGGCATGGTTGTGGAACAGGTAAAGCACGAAATCGAAAAAGCCGCCCGAAACCGGCGCGCCATCGACGGTGACGTGCGCTTCATCGAGATGCAGGCCGCGCGCCCGCGCAATCAGGGTCGCCGGAGAGGCGCTGAGGGCATAGGACTTGCCCGACTTCTCATCGGTGAAGCTGATCGTGCGCAGATTGGCGTCGCGCAGATTGATCTGGCCCTCGACCATGTTCTCCCAGGACGGGGTCGACGCGTCCTCAAAATCGGCCATGAAGCATTTCGCGCCGGAATTGAGCGCGTTGATGACCATTTTGCGGTCCACCGGCCCGGTGATCTCCACCCGGCGGTCCTGCAGGTCAGCCGGGGCGGGGGGCACGGTCCATTCGCCATTGCGGATGGCTTTGGTCTCTTCGGGGAAGTCGAGGATTTCCTCGCCGCTATCAAGGCGCGCCTGACGGTCGAGACGCGCTTGCAGCAGGCGCAGGCGTTCACCGTGAAAGCGGCGGTGCACATCAGCCAGAAGGCTCAGGGCTTCAGAAGACAGAATCTCTTCAAAGCCGGGCTTCATCGGGCCGTGAATGACAAGGCCGTTGGGGGCGTCGCTCATGGGGCGCTCCTTCTAGGGTCAGATTTGCAGGTGCAGCGGCTCGGCGGAGACGATGACACCGTCCCGGTCAGCATAGATCCAGTCGCCGCGGCGCACGACTGCGCCTGCCAGGGTGACCGGAACGCCGCGAACGCCAAGATCGCGCTTTTCGGTTTTCATGGGGATGAGTGCCAGGGCGAGCACGCCCAGGGCTTCCGCTTCCAGCTCTGCGACATCGCGCACGGCGCCGTTGACGATCACGCCGGACCAGCCATTTGCGGCGGCTTTACCGGCGAGGTCTCCTCCCAGGAGCGATCGCTTGAGCGATCCACCACCGTCAACGACGAGCACGCGACCTGATCCGGGTTCGGAGACCGCCTCGCGCACCCGCGAATTGTCTTCATGGGTGCGGATGGTCTCGACCTGTCCGTAAAAGGCTGTCTCGCCGCCATACGATTTCAGCACGGGTTCGAGCACTTGGACCTGCTCGGGGAACGCGTCGCACAAATCGCAAACGGGGGTCATGAAAGCCTCCTGGTCGGTCAGGCGGGATCAGGCAGAAAACTGGGGCTGGAAAACGCTTGAGAGCGCCGGGCGGACATCCAGCGGTCCGCCACAGCGCCCTCAGTCAGGGCTCGCGTGTCCACCAACGCAAGCCCTGAGTTCGGCAGGGCGGATTACTCCGCCGCGTCGGTCTTGAACTGGTCGGTCTCGGTGGACGCGCCCATTGCGGTCGTGGAGGCCTGGCCGCCCGACAGGGTCATGTTCACGAGATCGAAATAACCGGTGCCCACTTCGCGCTGGTGACGGGTGGCGGTGTAGCCATCCTTCTCGGCCGCGAACTCGGCCTGTTGCAGCTCGGAATAGGCGCCCATGCCGCGATCGCGGTAGCCCGAAGCCAGCTGGAACATGCCGTGGTTGAGCTGGTGGAAGCCCGCCAGCGTCACGAACTGGAACTTGTAGCCCATCGCGCCCAGCTCACGCTGGTAGGTTTCGATGGTGGCCTTGTCCAGATTGGCTTCCCAGTTGAAGGACGGCGAGCAGTTGTACGCCATCATCTTGCCCGGATAGGCTTTCTGGACGGCCTCGGCGAAGCGTTTGGCTTCTTCAAGGTTCGGCTTGGAGGTTTCCCACCATAGCAGGTCGGCGACCTTGGCGTAGGCGAGACCACGCTTGATGCAGTGATCGACGCCCATGCCCGGCTTGAGGCGATAGAAGCCTTCCGCGGTGCGGCCGGCATCGTAATCGATGAATTCGTGGTCGCGCTCGTCAACGTCAGAGTTGATCAAGGTTGCGGATTCCGCATCGGTGCGGGCCACGGTGATGGTCGGCACGCCCATGACGTCTGCAGCGAGGCGCGCAGCGTTGAGGTTGCGTTCGTGCTGGCTGGTCGGGATCAGAACCTTGCCGCCCAGGTGTCCGCATTTCTTTTCGGCGGCGACCTGGTCTTCGAAGTGAACGCCAGAAGCGCCAGCCTCGATGAAGGCGCGCATGATTTCATAGCAGTTCAGCGTGCCGCCAAAGCCGGCTTCCGCGTCCGCCACGATCGGGGCGAACCAGTCACGCTCGGCCTTGCCCTTTTCAGCGACTTCGATCTGGTCGGCGCGCTGCAGGGTGCGGTTGATCTTCTTGGCCAGTTCCGGAGCGGAGTTCGCCGGGTACAGCGACTGGTCCGGATACATGGCGCCGGCGGTGTTGGCGTCAGCCGCAACCTGCCAACCGGACAGGTAGATGGCTTTCAGGCCCGCGCGGACCATTTGCATGGCCTGGTTGCCGGACAGGGCGCCCAGTGCGTTGATGTAGGGCTCGGTGGTGATGAGCTCCCACAGCTTGGCCGCGCCACGCTCGGCCAGAGTGTGCTGGATCTGCACGGAGCCGCGCAGCTTGAGGACGTCTTCAGGCGTATAGTTGCGCTCGATGCCGTCAAAGCGACCTTTGGCGGCGGCGGGAACCAGATCATAGAACGTGGTCATCGGGGTTGCCCCTTTTGTGTGAACTTCGTTGTCAATGACCTTACAACGCAGCCGCAGCGTGACCAGCACCCCATTGCATAAAAAGAGGATACGAGGTATGCAATACATACTTGTAAGCCTGTATGGATGTAAATTGATTTACAAATGAGCGCGTCCCAGGAAAAGCTCTTCGCTGGCGCCCGCTTGCGTCGCTTGCGCAAGGAGCTCGGGCAGACCCAGGCCCAGTTCGCCGAGAGCCTGAATGTCTCTCCCAGTTATCTGAACCTGCTCGAGCGCAATCAGCGCCCGGTGACGGCGCGCGTGCTGTTGTCGCTGGCGGAAGTCTTTGATGTGGATGTGCGCGCCTTTGCAGCCGAGAGCGACCGGCAATTGCTGGCCGATCTGAAGGAGGCCGCCGCTGACCCGGTGCTCAAAAGCGCGGATCTGGATGCGCGCGACGTGCAGGAGCTGGCGGACGCCCATCCGCGCGCGGCCGAGGCGCTGGCCAAGCTTCATCAGGCCTATCGAGAAAGCAATGCGGCGGCGGCTGACCTGGCCTTACGTGCGACGGGCGAGGAGGGTGGGGCGATCCTGAGCCCTCTGGAAGAAGTGCGTGACGCGCTGGATGCGGCCTCGAACTATTTCCCCTCTATCGAAGATGCGTGCGATCGCTTCAGGGCCGGTCTCGATGATCCGTCCGATCTGGGGGCGGCGCTGACGGCGCGTTTGAAATCCTCTCATGGCGCCGCCGTGCGCACCTATGATGATGCGGTGATGGGCGGGGCGTTGCGCCGCTTTGATTTTCACGCCCGCAAGCTCTTGCTGTCCGATCTTCTGGAGCCGGCGGGGCGGGTGTTTCACCTGGCGGTGACGCTGGTCAATCTCGAGCTCGGGGATGTGCTCGATCAGGAGGCGCACAGGGCTTCGGGGCTGAGTGATGATGCCCGCGCCATGCTGCGCTCCACACTGGCCAGCTATGCCGCCGCCGCTCTGATGATGCCCTATCAGACATTCTTTGAAGCGGCGGAGCGGTCGAAATACGACATTGATGCGCTGCGCCGGAAATTCGAAGTGAGCTTTGAGCAGGTCTGCCACCGGCTGACCACGCTGCACCGGCCCGGCGCGCGCGGCGTGCCTTTCTTCATGATCCGCACCGACCAGGCCGGCAATGTCACCAAGCGGTTTGGCGGCGGCGTGCTGGCCTTCGCCCGGTCGGGCGGGGGGTGTGCGCGCTGGCGGCTCTATGATGTCTTCCGGGCGCCCGAACAGCTTCATGTGCAGGGGCTCGAGCTGACCGATGGCAGTCGCTTCATTTCCATCTCCCGCGCGGTGACGCGCCCGCTGGCGGATGGGACGGCGGCGCTGAACGCGGTCGCGGTGGGGTGTGAAGTCAGCGCGCTTGACCGCATTGTCTACGATCCGGGCGAGCGGTTTACCCCCATCGGCCTGTCCTGCCGCCTGTGTGATCGCAATGACTGCCCGGTGCGGGCTTTCCCGCCCATGCAGCGCAGCTTGCGGGTGGATCCGCACTTGCGGGGCGCGGCGCCGTTCAGCTTCGGGGATGACTAGCGCCGGACTTGAAACCGCCATGATCATGGACGGCTATGGAACTGATTGTGCACGTGCGCAGTTTCCAGTTCGACCGCCTCATGTGATTGCGTATGATGGGGCGGATGAAGTCGCCGATTCACGGGATCAGGGTCATGCTGTCTGCACGCCGTAAAGCCGCACTCATAGCGGGCGCCGTCTTCCTGGTGCTGGGGGGCGTCGCGATTCATGCGAGCCCCATGTCCGCCAGCGTGCTGGAAGACCGTCTGCAAGGCGCCGCCGAGGATGCGCTCTATGCCCTGCGCGCGGATGAATGGGCGCGCGTTGAGATGAATGGCCAGACCGCAACGCTGAGCGGCCTCGCGCCCTCGCGTCAGGCGCGTCAGGCCGCGCTGCAGGCGGTTTCCACCGCCAGCTGGGCGGGCGGCGTGGTGGCGGGCGGGGTCACACAGGTGATCGACCAGACCCGTCTGCCCGGCGAGGCGGAAAGCTTCGCCCTGCGACTGGACCTGACCGGCGGACGCCTGCGTCTGGCGGGCCTGATCCCTGATGCCGAAACCGGTGAGCGGCTGGAAGAGCTGGCGCGCGATGTCAGCGCGGGCCGGGTGGATGTGGAGTTCCGCCTTGCGCCGGGCGCTGCGCCTGCGGGCTGGGAGACGATGGTCACCGATACGATCCGCGCGCTCGGCGAGCTGGACGCGGGCGCGGGTCTGGTGACCCGCGACCGTGCGGCGGTGACCGGTCTGGCGCCCAGCGCGGCGGCGGCGCGGGATGTGCGGCGCATGTTCGAAACGACGCCTGCCGGGTTTTCCGCAGCCGCGCTGGTGCGGGCGGATGGCGAAAGCTATGAGACCCGCCTGTCTGATCCGCAAGTGTGCGAGCTTCTGATCAAGGGCGCGCTGGGACGACGCCCGATCGCGTTTGCGCCGGGGCGCAGCATTCTGACCGGTGAGAGCCGCGCCGCCCTGCGCCGGGCGGGCGAGGTCTATGCCGCCTGTCTTGAGGCTGGCGAGCTGATCATTGCGGTCCGTGCCGATGAGCCGGGCGATGAAGGCGCCAGCCTGGCGCTGATGCGGGGCGAAGCCGCTGCGACCGCCATGGCGGAAGCCGGCGTGGAGCGGTCTCATTTTCTGGCTCAGGCCGCGCCGCTGGGCGCGCCGGAAGCCATTCAATTCACCCTGACGCCGGTCTCTGTCCCGGACCTTGCGACGCCCGAACTTGAAGAGGAACAAGGCTGATGATGTGGCTGATCTGGAATATGTGGATCCTGTTGCTGCTGGCCTTCATTGGCGGCGTGGTGACGGGCTGGATTCTGCACGGCAAATCCGATGAGGCGCCCAAGGCGGCGCCGAAAGGTCTGCTGGAGCCTGCGCAAGGGCCCCATTCTCACGCCACGACCACGCTGGATGTTGAAGCGGAGCCGATGCCCAAGGCTGAGCCTGCCGCGCCGAAGAAGCGTGCCGCAGACCTGCTGCAGGAAGCTGCGCCCGAGCTGGTGACCCCTCAGGCGCCCGCCAAGTCCGAGACCAAGGCGGCGCCCAGGCCCAAGCCTGCCAAGACGGTTCAGGAGCCGATCGCGGTGCCGGAAACCGAAACCGCGCCGGTCAGCGACGACCTGACGAAGATCAAGGGGCTGGGCCCGAAAGCCGCCGCCGCGCTGGCTGAGCTGGGCGTGACGTCTCTGGCCCAGATCGCCAACTGGACAGATGACGATGTCGCGCGCATGGACGAGGCCATTAATGGCCGCGGTCGGATCGCCCGCGATGAATGGGTGAAACAGGCGAAAGCCCTGTCGAACTGATCAGTTTTCGGTGTCAGGACGATTGGCCCGCCACAGCCGCTCTGCGGCTTCGCTGGCGGGCAGTCGGCCATCGGACACAGCGCGTTCCAGCTCGGGCGCCAGTGTCTGGATGTCCGGATCGGCATGGAAGCTTTGCAGGACGCGCTCTTCCACCATGGACCACAGCCAGCGCACCTGCTGACCGGATCGTTTCTGCTTAAGCGCGCCAGCACCCTCCAGCGCCTTGCGGTGCTGCCTCACCGTTTCCCATAGCGTCTCGATGCCATCCCCTGTCAGGCCGGACCCGCGCAGGACAGCCGGATTCCAGTGCGGGCTGACGGGCGCGAACAGGTGCAGCGCGGCTTCGAGATCGCGCTGGGCGCGACGGGCGCGGGTTTCGTTCTCGCCATCCGCCTTGTTCACGAACAGGATTTCAGCAAGCTCCAGAAGGCCTTTCTTGATGCCCTGCAGCTCGTCCCCGGCGCCGGGCAACATCAGGGCGACGAAGACGTCCACCATGTCCGCCACCACGGTTTCGGACTGGCCGACGCCCACGGTCTCCACAATCACCACGTCATAGCCCGCCGCTTCACACAGCAGCATGGATTCGCGGGTCTTGCGGGCGACGCCGCCCAGCGAACCGGCGCTGGGGGAGGGGCGGATAAAGGCGTTGCGGTCCACCGCCAGCGCGCCCATGCGGGTCTTGTCGCCGAGGATAGAGCCCTTGGTGCGGGACGAGGACGGGTCCACCGCCAGCACGGCGACCTTGCGGCCTTGCCCGGTCAGATGGCCGCCCAATCGTTCGATCAGGGTGGACTTGCCCACGCCCGGAACGCCCGTCAGCCCGATACGCCAGGCGTTGCCTGTACGGTCCATGACCCGGGTCAGAAGGTCTCGCGCCCGGGCCTGGTGGTCGGGGCGGGTGGATTCCACAAGTGTGATGCCGCGGGCGAGCGCGGCGCGGTCTCCGTCGATCAGCTTGTCTGCGAGCGCGTCTGTCATGGGAGTGTTCAAACGCGAGCCGGGATGCAGGGCAAGCGTATTTGTCTCCAGTGGTCTGATCAGGGATAGGAGCTGAGGATTGCGACCGGATCATAGGCGCCGCCGGGGCGGGATCCGCGACCGGCCTCGATGTCGAGAATGGCGGTGAGCTGGCCTTGCGGGCCTTCGCGGAACACCCAGTTGCGCACAATGCCCATCGGGCCGGGACGTTCGACCTCTTCCACATAGGCCGGGGTGATCTCGCCAGACCGGTTCACCGGCCGGTAGCCGTCGGCGTGACGGGCATTGTCGTCATAGGAAATGCGGAACCAGTCATACCCGGCTCCAGCAGCCACTTCAGCGGCATGGCGCAAGGCGTATTGCTCGACCAGCGCCTCGCTGGCGCTGGCGTGTCCGGTATACCAGACGCGCCATTGCTGGGGCCCGAGCTGGAGCGCGTCATAGCCCATGCCCGACATGCTGGCGCTGGCCGGGCCATAGGCGCTGAGCGGCGGGCTGACGAATGAGGTCGTTGTGGAGACGCCGCAGCCTGCAACAAGCAGGAGCGCCATGGATCCGGTGAGTAGGTGCGCGCGCATGCCCGCCTCATTGCTGTAAACCAGGGCGCAGAGACTCGCCCCGTTCGCGCTGCGCTGCAAGCCGGACTAGAGGGTGTTCGCCGCGTAGGGGCCTGCAGGGTTCGCCATGCGGGCGGCGTCATAGGCGCCGTCCGGGCGGGGCTCGCCGCGTCCTGCGATGATCTCGAGGCTGATTTCGGTCTGGGTCTTGCCCGCGCCGGGATTGATGGAAATGCCAATCCCCACGCTGGAGCCGTGGAAGCCGCCCGAGCCGAAGGTCTGGCCCAGCGAGCCGCCAACACGCACCGGGCGTTCGTTCTCATCGCCCTCGGTGTCTTCCCGACGATGGACGACGGTGAACCACTCATACCCGTTGGTCAGGGCGATCTCGCCGGCCCGGCGCAGGGCCAGCCGCTCCACATCATCCTCATCCTGCCCGTTCGCGCCGGTATAGCGCACGCGCCAGCGGTCATTCTCGATGCGGTAATCGGAATAGCCTGTCCCGTTGGAATAGCTGCTGGCCGGGCCATAGACCGGGCCGGGGCTGGAGGCGCAGGCGGCCAGGCTGAAAGCGGTCAGGCTGAGAAGTAGGGCGCGTCGCATGAGAAGGCCTCCGATAGCGGGTTTGCCCCAGACTAACCTGAAAGCGATGGCGAAACAGGGGCAGGCGTAAAAAGAAAGGGCGGCGCCTGACTGGCGCCGCCCTTGTGTGTCTGGCGAGGGGCCGGACCTTAGTATTCGGTGACGTACAGGGTCGCCGGAGCAGTGCTGCCCGAATAGACGCCGACCCAGATGTCGTACTGGCCGGACTGGGTGAAGACGAGGGCCGGGTTCAGGCCGTTCACGTCGTCAGAGCAGTACCATTGGCCGTCCGGACCATTCACTACCAGGGTGGTGTCGGAGTTGGAGGTGGCGCCGATGGTCATGCGACCGCCGCCCCAATGCAGGCGGGCGTCCGGCGCGTTGGCGATGGAGCCGGCGCAGCCGACGCTGGACGCGTTGAGCGAACCGCCAGCGGTGATCTGGATCTGAGACGGATCCGGCAGGAAGCCGGCGTTCAGGGAATAGGTGCCGTAGGTCGGGTTCAGGGAGTAATCCTGAGCGAACGAGGCGGTGCTGGCGATTGCAGCGATTGCGGAAGCGGTAAGAATGGTGCGGATCATGGTGTCCCCCAAAAGATGTTGCAGACCGTTCAGTAGAACGGTTCTGTTTGCGTGAACATCCCTAGAATTGGGGATGCGCCAAGCCCGCGCACCATGGGCGCTCAAACATGAACCCAGGGTGAGCATGTCCGGCAATCAGCGAAAATTTCACGTTAATCATAGGGGGTTGGGCGAAGGGCTTAGCACTCAAACGCAACGTCATTCGACGGCTTGTCCGGCGAACCCATGCCGGGACATTGCCGCTCGGCCCATCGGCCTCCGTGCTGGCTGAATGTACTTCGTCTACCTTATGGCCAGTCAGAAGCAGGGAACGCTCTATTGCGGCGTCACCAACGATCTGCTGCGTCGTGTCTATGAGCACCGGGAAGGGCTGGTTCAGGGGTTCACCGACACTTATGGCGCAAAACGGCTCGTCTGGTTCGAGCCTCATGACAGTGTTGAGAAAGCCATTCAGCGGGAGAAGCGCATCAAGCGGTATCCGCGTCAGTGGAAGATCAATCTGATCGAAGCGGATAACCCGGACTGGGCAGACCTCTGGAACCGTCTATCGCTCTGAAGCCGACCGGCATGGGTCCCCCGCATAAAGCGGGGGATGACATGTCTTATACATTCAAGAGTGTCATTCGACGGCTTGTCCGGCGACCCCATGCCGGTCGGGTGCAGCCTGCACCGCGCTTCAGAATAAGGAAGGCTAACCCAGCACCACCGCTGTACCCGACGCGGACACCATCAGCATCGAGCCTTGCTGGCCGATCACTTCATAATCGAGATCAACGCCCACAACGGCGTTCGCGCCCAGCTTGCGTGCTTCATCTTCCAGCTCGGACAGGGCGATCTGGCGCGCTTCGCGCAGGGATTTCTCGTAAGAGCCCGATCGACCGCCGACAATGTCACGAATGCCGGCGAAGAGGTCGCGGAAGACGTGCGCGCCCAGAATGGCTTCGCCCGTGACGACGCCCTTGTAGTCGTGGATATGGCGGCCTTCGACGGTCGGAGTGGTGGTGACGATCATGGGGAGGCTCCTTTGCTTGTTATCTTTGAGACCAAGCGTGGAGCCTCACTCCATGGATGTCACCTTACGGTCCTGTCAGGCCGCGCTTGCCTTCTCGACGATTCCGATCAGCTCCACCGCCGAATCCGCGATCACGGTGCCGGGCGGGTAGACCGCAGCGGCGCCCATATCCTTGAGGATCGGGACGTCTTCGGGCGGGATGACGCCGCCGACAATGATGGTGATGTCGGGGCGGCCCATTTCGGCGAGCTGTTTTTTCAGCTCAGGCACCAAAGTGAGGTGACCGGCGGCCAGCGAGGAGGCGGCGACGACATGAACATCGTTCTCCACCGCCTGACGCGCGGCCTCTTCGGGTGTCTGGAAGAGCGGGCCGATATCCACGTCCCACCCCAGATCCGCGAAGGCGGAGGCGACGACCTTCTGGCCGCGATCATGGCCGTCCTGGCCCATTTTCGCGATCAGGATGCGCGGACGGCGCCCTTCGTTTTCAGCAAAGGTATCAGAGGCTTGAAGCGCCTTCTTGACCTTTGCGTCATCCCCTGAGGCTTTCAAGAACACCCCCTGAACCGATTTGATTTCCGCCTTGTGGCGGCCGAACACCTTTTCCATGGCGTCCGAGATTTCCCCGACCGTCGCCTGCGCGCGTGCGGCTGCGACAGACAGTTCGAGCAGATTGCCGCCGCCCGCTGCGGCGTTGGTCAGCGCGGTCAGTGCGCTTTCCACCGCTTTGGGATCACGGTTCTTGCGCAGGGTTTCGAGCTTGGCGAGCTGCTCGGCGCGGACTTTTGAGTTGTCCACCTTCAGCACCGGAATGTCTTCGGGCTCGTTGAGGCGGAATTTGTTGACGCCGACAATCGTCTGCAGGCCGGAATCGATCTTGGCCTGGGTCTTGGCGGCGGCTTCCTCGATGCGCAGTTTGGGCAGGCCCTCTTCGATGGCTTTCGCCATGCCGCCCAGCTCATCCACCTCGGCGATGTGATCGAGCGCGCGAGCCGCCAGATCATGGGTCAGGCGTTCGACATAATAGCTGCCGCCCCAGGGATCGATCGCATCGGTGAGGTGCGCCTCGGTCTCCAGCACCAGCTGGGTGTTGCGCGCGATACGGGCGGAGAAGTCCGTCGGCAGGGCCAGCGCTTCATCAAGGGAGTTGGTGTGCAGCGACTGGGTATGGCCATCCACGGCCGCCATCGCCTCGACCGCCGTGCGCCCCACATTGTTGAACACGTCCTGGGCGGTCAGCGACCAGCCCGAGGTCTGGCTGTGCGTGCGCAGGGCGAGAGATTTGGCGTTTTTCGGATTGAACCGGGCCTTCACAAGGCTCGCCCAGATCAGGCGCGCGGCGCGCATCTTGGCCACTTCCATGAAGTAATTCATGGACACGCCCCAGAAGAAGCTCAGACGAGGCGCGAAGGCGTCCACATCGAGCCCCGCCTCGACGCCCGAGCGGATGTATTCGAGGCCATCGGCGATGGTGTAGGCGAGCTCGAGATCGGCGGGGGCGCCCGCCTCCTGCATGTGATAGCCGGAGATCGAGATCGAGTTGAAGCGCGGCATCTCTCTGGCGGTAAAGGCGAAGATGTCGGAGATGATCCGCATGGAGGGGCGCGGCGGATAGATATAGGTGTTGCGCACCATGAACTCTTTCAGGATGTCGTTCTGGATCGTTCCTGAAAGCTGTTTGTGCGAGACGCCCTGTTCCTCGGCGGCAACGATATAGAGCGCCAGAACCGGCAGCACGGCGCCGTTCATGGTCATGGACACGCTCATCTGATCGAGCGGAATGCCGTCAAAGAGCTGGCGCATGTCCAGAATGGAATCGATGGCGACGCCCGCCATGCCCACATCGCCGATCACGCGCGGATTATCGCTGTCATAGCCGCGGTGAGTGGCCAGATCGAAGGCTACCGACAGGCCTTTCTGGCCGGCCTTGAGATTGCGGCGGTAGAAGGCGTTGGATTCGGCGGCTGTGGAGAAACCCGCATATTGCCGGATCGTCCAGGGGCGCTGGACGAACATGGTGGGGTAGGGGCCGCGATGATAGGGCGCGGCGCCGGGATAGCCGTCGGTAAAGTCGAGCCCGGCCACATCGTCCGCCGTGTAGGCGGCTTTGATGGGCAGCTCTTCCGCCGTCATGAAGGGCGCGCGCTGGGGCTTGGAGCCGGGCTGGATGTCGGGCTGGCCGAGACCGATCTGGGTGAAATCAGGATGCTTGCTCATGCGCTCACTCCCAGAACCTTGTGGGCGCGTTCGCCATCTTCGAGACTGTGGCTGCGCATATGGATGAAGTGGTCCACGCCGGTGATGAGGCCCGGCTTGCCCGCAATCCAGACCTCGCTGGCGCCGGCCTGCTTGAGCGCTTCGGCCAGCTCTTCGGCCATGTCCGAATAGGCGTCGTCAGTGCCGCAAATCACGGCGAGTTTCGAGCCGGACTTGGCGAAGTCGTCAGCGCAGGCGTCGATATCAGCGTATTCGTTCGCCGGATCGGTTTCGACGCCCGAGACAGCCAGACGGTTGGACGCAAAGCTGGCGCGGGCGTTGAAGTCCGCCAGGGCGCCCAGCGTTGCGAGGAAGGCTTTGGGCGCCGCGCCGGTCTTGCCGGCATAGGCGTCTGCGGCGTCTCGCAAGGCTTCAAACGGCTGGGCGAGGCGCATATAGCGCAGCGGCGTCCAGTCCTGCCGGGGCAGGTCCAGAAGGCGGATCGCGTGCCCGGCTTTCGCCGCTTCGAGCTTGCCGGTGAAGGGCTGGGGCTCCAGGCTCGGGGCGTTGAGACTGGGCGGCGTGTAGTCACGCTTGCCCGCTTCGACGGGGCGCTCGTCGAGATTGGCGAACTGGGTCACCCCGATCAGGGCTTCACGGCCTTCGGCGTATTGCGCCACATAGGCGTCCCGCGTCTTGCCCACTTCGTTCTGCAGCCAGCCCGCCTTGACGGTTTCAAACAGGCCGCCGCGGCGTTCGATCTGCTGGAACAGCTCCCAGCCGGCCTTGGCGAGGCGATGGCCGAGCGTTTCGTGCAGATAGCTGCCGCCCGCCGGATCCGCCGTCACGCCCAGATGGCTCTCTTCCATCAGCATGATCTGCAGATTGCGACCAAGGCGCCGGGCGAAGGGAGTCGCTGCGCCCAGCGGTTCGTTGAACGGGCGCACGGTGATGGAATCCGCTCCGCCCGCCGCTGCGCCGAGACCCGCGCAAGCATTGCGGATGAGGTTGTTCCACGCATCGCGCGCGGTCAACATGCGCGCCGAGGTGATGGCGCAAATGCGCATGCCCTGAAATTCAGGTGAACAGCCAAAGGCGTCCGCCACCCGCGCCCAGACGCGCCTTGCGGCGCGCAGCTTGGCGATGGTCAGGTGGACGTCTGCATCCGCGGCGAAGCTGAACTCCAGCGCGTTGGCGGCCTGATCCGGCGTCAAGCCGTGATCGATGAAGGCGCGCATATAGCTCGTCCCGCCCGCGCAGGCGAACGCCAGCTCATGCACCGCCGAGCCGCCAGCTTCATGGGGGGCGTTGGCGGTGATGGAGACGACCTTGATGCCCGGCGCATGCTCGGAGCACCAGGCGGCGGCTTCTGCGGTGCGTTGCAGGCGTTCGGGCAGGTTGGCTGCGCCGCCGCCCGCCATGGATTTCTGACCGATCGGAGACAGGCCGAGTCCGCCCTTGAGCGATTTGAGGTCCAGGCCCTGGCTCTGCATGTAGCTCAGCGCGAGGGCGGCGTATTGGGGCGCCATGCGCGAGGGCTGCAGATAGACCGGCGCGAGATCGAGCATGACCCCGTCCAGCACGGTCTTCAGTTCGTCCAGCGTGCGTACGGCGACGCCATTGGCGCCCGTCGGATCAAGGCTCAGCGCCACTTCGCTGACCCCGCCCGCCAGATCGGTGCGCAGGGCTTCATTGGCGACCCTGGGGTCCGGATCATCAATGATCTGGCGAATGCCCCAGGGCAGGTAGGGATCGCGCTCGGCGGTCAGTCCGCGCAAATAGGGCGCAGCGCCCGGTGCAGGCAGCTCACCGACCTGATCGAGGTCCGAGCGGGTGAAGAGGGGACCGCGCGCGACGCCATCAAGCGTCTTGCGCACCAGCCGGTCCAGCGGAGCGCCTTTGAGGGCGTCTTCAGCCATCGCGCGCCATTGCGCGTCATCGATGGCCTCAAATCCCTCGGCCAGGGAGCGGATAGAGTCTGTCATGCGCAGTGCCTACACCGGCTTTGCGGATTAGAAAACCCGCCCTTTCGTCGGTTTCGCCACTGCGGAAATCCGGTTGCGCTATCCGATCCTGCAACCTGGCGCCTCAAGCTTTGAGACATGGCTCTTGAACCGCAAGGAAATCCCATGTCCCAGCGTACCCCCCGTCTTGAACTGCCCTGGCTGATGCCGGCTCAGGCCCAGAAGCATGTGACTGTGAACCAAGCGCTCGCCCGGCTTGATATTCTGGTGCAGGCGGCGGTGATGAGCCGGTCCCTGAATGCCCAGCCAGCGGAGCCCGTGGAGGGTGAGGGGTATATCCTGCCTGACGGGGCGACCGGGACGGACTGGAGCGGACAGAACGCCGGGATGCTGATGGTGTTTCATGAAGGCGTCTGGACCGCGATCCCGCCTTGGGCCGGGATGACTATTTACGTCCGGGATGAGGCCGTGAGCCTCGTTCACGACGGGACGGACTGGCGGCCCATGCACGCGCAGATTCGCAAACTCGACAATCAGGAGGGGCTTGGCGTCGGCGCGGTGGCGGACGGGCATAATCGTGTCGCGATCAAATCTTCGGGCGTGTTGATGTCAGCCGAGGACGCAGGCTCAGGTGATATCCGGTTGGCGCTGAACAAGTCTGCACCTGCTGCGACGTCCAGTCTCCTGTTCCAGTCAGGCTGGTCAGGGCGCGCCGAGATCGGACTGGCGGGCGATGACGCTCTGACGATGAAGGTTTCAGACGACGGCGCGAGCTGGCGTGAAGCGTTCAGGGTCAGGGCTCAGGACGCCCGTATCAGCGTGTCGGAGTTGAGCGTTCAGTCAGATCATGTGTGTGTCGAGCAAAGCTTTTCACCTGCAAGTTCGACATCCCCGGGAGAGGCGGGACGGATCTGCTGGGATGGCGGGCATCTTTATGTTTGCGTCGCGCAGGATCAGTGGCGCCGCGCGGCCTTGAGCCTTTGGTGAGGACGCCTAGCGCTGAGTGCTCGCGAGCGCTTCAAACAAAGTGCGCACTTCACGATGGACGGGGGCGGTCATGATATGACCGGAACGCTCGACCCAGTGCAGGCGGGCATCCGGGGCGGCCTGGGCCAGGCGGTGCGCGGCGCGTCCGGGGCAAACCAGATCATACCGGCTCTGGATGATGTGCACGGGCATGGTCAGCTTGTGAGCGTTGGCGAGTAGCTGGCCGGGTTCGAGAAAACAGTCATTGTGAAAATACCAGGCTTCCAGCAGGGAATGCCCGGTCAGCCAGTCTGCGCCTTTCTCGGCGAAATCACCCCGGATTTCATCGGGAGACTTGTCGAGCCAGGCGATGGTCTCCTCGTACTCGCTCCAGCGGTAGATCATGGAGCGGCGCAGGGTTTCGATCGGCGTGTCAGGATTTTCCAGTCCCGCCAGATCCTGACGGCCTTGCGCCAGCTCCTCCTGCATGCGCTCAAGCGCCCATTGGCGAAAGGCGGGCGGGCGACGGTTCGCGTCAGGGACGCCAGCCATCAGCCGCTCCTGAGCGTCGGGCCATATCCCGCCTGCGCCGGCGCAGTCATGAAACCAGTCCATTTCCTCGCGCTCGCCCAGCAGCACGCCTTCCACGACGAGTGTGTCCACGCGTTCCGGGTGGGCCTGAGCGTAGGCAAGCGCCAGGGTCGATCCCCAGGACGGGCCGAACAGGGTCCAGCGCTCGAGCCCCAGCGTCTGCCTGAGGCGCTCGATGTCATCGATCTGTGCGGCGAGGGTGTTGGTCTCAAGCTCGAACAAGGGCTCGGATCGCCCGCAGCCGCGCTGATCAAACAGCACAATGTTCCATTTGTTCGGATTGAAATAGCGCCGGTGTCGCGCACTGGCGCCCGAGCCGGGACCGCCGTGGATGAACAGCACCGTCGGGCACGCTTCATTGCCTGAGCACTCATAGAAGAGGCTGTGCCCCTCTGCCGTGAAAAAGGTCGCGCTGGCGTATGGCTCAAGGGCCGGAAACAGAGGGGTCATCAAAGGCATTCGGCCAAACCAGGCAGAGAGGAAAGCAGGCAATGTCGGAAGAGGTTCTTGTTTGTTCACATGACCCTAGGCCGGATTGCGCGGATCACCAAGAATCGAAGGAGGATGGTGGTCGGTGGCTCGACAAGAGGGTGCGGGATTGATCGTTAACCACATCCTATAATTGCTGTCGTAAGGATGCAGGCTCTGGCATAGGGTTTTAGGTTCGTACAAATATTATGTACAAACAAATGCGTGGCGCATAGGTAAGACCAACATGACGCAATCTATTTTGTTCGTGGAAGACGACGCGACGGACCGGATGTTTCTCAAGCTCAGCCTTGACGATAGCAATCTCGATGTTGATGCGACCTATTGCGAGGACGGCAACAAGGCGCTCGAATTCCTACGCTCTCACAAGGCGCCGGACCTGATTGTCACGGACCTGTCCATGCCTGGCATGGACGGGGTGGAGCTGACCCAGACCCTGAAGTCTGATGATGCGCTCAGCGGCATTCCGATTCTGATGCTGTCGACATCGAACAACAAGTCCGATGTTCGCCGGTTCTATGGGAAAGCCGGGAACGCCTACATTCGCAAACCGGACTCACCGGAAGGGTATGAGCGGGTTCTCAATGAGATCTCGCACTTCTGGTTCACTGTGGCTGAACGCAGCAGCTAAATCACGCTTGGTTCCGGTTGCGCCAGCGGCAGGGTGAACCGGATCCGTGTTCCCGCCCCTTTGACGGGGGAGACCCGGATATCGCCGCCATGCGCCGCGATGATGGTCTGGCAGAGCGCCAGCCCCAAACCTCGTCCCTTGTTCTTTGTCGCGCCTGCATTCTTGCCTTGCACCATCGGGCTGAACACATGCTCTGCAAGCTCGGGCGGAATGCCGACCCCGTTATCCTCCACATACACGGTGAGCATGCTCTCGTCGCGGAGGGCGTAGACGCGAATCTGTAACGTCGTGCCGGCCTTGGCGTATTTCAGCGCGTTGGTCAGCAGGTTGATTGCGACCTGCCGGATCAGTTCGCGATCACAAAATGCCATGCCCAGAGGGTCGATCTGGATATGGCGCGGCGCCTTGCGATAAAGGATGGCGAGCTCGTCCACCGCTTCATGGAAGATCGCCGTCATGTCTTCCAGTGAGGTTTCTGGCGGTTGGTCATTGAGTTGCGCGAGATTGAGGAAGCTCTCAACGAGTGAGTTTGCGTGTTCTATCCGGTCACGGACCTGCGTGAGAGTCGCATCCTTGTCCTCATCGGAGGCGGCGCGACGGGCGAGATGGAGCAGCATGGTCGCCTGACGCAATGGGGCCTTGAGGTCATGCGCCACCATGGAGGTGAAGTTCTCAAGCGCCGTATTGCTCTCACGCATGCGCTCAAGGGTCAGTGACTGAGCTCTCAGCGATGCGTCCAGATTGGCGACTTGCGCCTGGGCTTCCTGCGCCGCTTTCGCCCGCGTGCGGTAGACCCGGGTCCACATGAGGATGATAAGGGCCAGCATCAACGCCTGAAGCATGGGGGCCATCACGCTCTGGATGGTGCTCAGTCGATTCAGCCGGTTCATGCCGTCCCGGGTCACGACATCAATCTGGCTTTCCAGCGTGGCGATCTGATCGAGCGCTGGCTGGTCATCCACACGGACAAGCGCATCGATTTCGGCGATCGGCTGATCGGCGAGCCAACCGCGCCGAACGGTATCCAGCCGGTCCGAATAGGCGGTGATGGTATCGCGAACAGCGCTCAGATCCGCTTGCAGACCCAGTTCGGCGCTTAGCGACTGCAGACGTTCAATGCGAATCTGCAGGGCGTGGGCGCGCTCGCGCGATGTGTCGAAATAGACCGCATCGCCCCGGATCACGTAGTTCTTGAAGTTATGAATTAGGCCGCCAAAACCCATATCGTCGTGCAGCTGCGAGGTTTCATGGCGGGCGGTGGAGACGGTCTCGAGAAGCGCTGATTGCTCCTGGCGAATCTGGTTGCTGAGCCAGATATCGACGGCCGTGATCGCGATCAAACTCGCCAGAGCGGTTGCGAAGACCTTCTTGCGGTGCATGCTTCCCCCAGACGCCATGCCGCAAGCGCTGTCAGGCGGTCCATAGCCCCTGCGACTCCTGTATGGAGTGTAGGCTAAAGACGCACACGCTCAAGACGTGTGTCCGGAGGCGCGTGAATATAGAAATTTCGAAAGTGGGTAAGTGGTGCCGCTAGAGTGAATTGAACACTCGACCTCTCCCTTACCAAGGGAACGCTCTACCCCTGAGCTATAGCGGCGTCCGGTGTGCGAGAGGTTGCTCTCGCGTCGTCGGAGCCGGGCTTATAGCGTCTGATTCTTCTCGCGCCAAGACCGGGCTTGACCTCTTTTGCAGATATAAGGCAGTTGAAGGCGCATGAGCACCGAAGATCGCAAGCCTGCAAAGGCCAAGAGCCCCCAATCAGACCGTGAGCAGCGCCTGGCGCAGGCCTTGCGCGCCAATCTGCGGCGTCGCAAGGCGGCGGCCCGCAAGGAAGACGCAGGCGGCGAGGGCGGTGAGTCCCGCGATTGAGCCCGTCTTGCGCCGGGCCGTCTCTGCACACAAATCATGGCCTCTGTGACGCCCTCGTTTCGTCATTGTGCGAATGCCCTTACATGTGGGCGTCAAAGGGTGGGGCGCTGGGCGTCGGCGCACGCCAATCAGGACCATGAGGGCAGTATGGACAGCATTCTAATTCGCGGCGGATCGCCTCTTGTCGGCGAGATCGAGATTTCAGGCGCGAAGAACTCCGCGCTCAAATTGATGGCCGCCTCCCTGCTGACCGATGGTCCTCTGGAGCTGTCGCGCATGCCGCGCCTCGCCGATACGCGCTTTCTGGGCCATTTGCTGGCGCGGCTGGGCGTGGTGGTGGAAGAGCGCGCCGGCGCCAAACTCTTCATGCAGGCGGACAAGCTGGGCGAGCCCTTCGCGCCCTATGATCTGGTGCGCAAGATGCGCGCGAGCTTCAACGTGCTCGGCCCGCTGATCGCCCGCGTCGGCCATGCCCGTGTCTCTTTGCCCGGCGGCTGCGCCATCGGCGCGCGCCCGGTGGATCTGCACCTTCAGGCGCTTGAAGCGCTGGGCGCCGAGATCGAGCTGTCCGAGGGCTATGTGAACGCCAAGGCGCCTGCAGGCGGCCTGAAAGGCGCGCGCATCACCTTCCCGATGGTGTCCGTGGGCGCGACCGAGCACGCCATGCTGGCGGCCGTTCTGGCCAAGGGGCAAACCGTGCTGGAAAACTGCGCCCGCGAGCCCGAGATCGCCGACCTCGCCGGCTGCCTGAACGCCATGGGCGCGAAGGTGGAAGGGGCGGGAACCGCCACCATCACCATTGAAGGCGTGGACAAGCTGCATGGCGCGGACTGGTCGGTCGTGCCTGACCGGATCGAGACCGGCACTTACGCCATGGCCGCTGCGGCGGTCGTGGGCGGTGACGTGCTGCTCAAGGATGCGATCTTTGATCATAACGGCGCCATGTGGGCGCTCTTGCGCAAGGCGGGGCTGGAGGTCGAGGCGGAAGCGGGCGGCGTGCGCGTCAAACGCCCCGGCGCGCTCAGGGCCGTCGATATGCAGACCGCGCCGTTTCCGGGCTTCCCGACCGATCTGCAGGCGCAATTCATGGCGCTGATGAGCCTGGCGGAGGGCGCTTCGGTGATCCGCGAGACGATTTTCGAGAACCGTTTCATGCACGCGCCTGAATTGTCGCGTCTGGGCGCGCGCATTGATGTGCGCGGCAATGAGGCGGTGGTGCGCGGCCCGTGTGCGCTGAGGGGCGCGCCGGTGATGGCGACCGACCTGCGCGCATCGGTCAGTCTTGTCATTGCCGGTCTCGCTGCTGAAGGTGAGACGCGCGTAAGCCGAATCTACCATCTTGATCGCGGTTTCGAGCGCCTGGAGGACAAGCTGTCCGCCTGTGGCGCTGATATTCGCCGCGTGCCGGAACAAGCGGAGGGCTGAATGGCCGACTACTCGCCCATGCGCCTGTTGGCGCACTCGCCTGAGGATCTGGCGGTTCTGTCTGCGGCCTTGCAGGACGCTGTGGGGCTGCTGGGAGACTTCCAGTTCGAACCCAAAGCGCAGCAATTCACCCTGGCGCTGAACCGGTTCCGCTGGGAAGGGCCCAGCCGGGGGCATGGCGAGCGCGTGCGCGCCGCCTTGCAGGTGGGCTCTGTGCTCAAGGCCCAGTCCAAACGCCTCAAGCAGGGCCACGAAGACGGGGTGATCAGCCTGTTGTCCATGGCGTTTGAACCGGGCGAGGCGCCGGGCGGCGTGCTCAGCTTCACCTTTTCCGGTGGCGGGGAACTCCGTCTTGAGGTGGAATGCATTGATATGGCGCTTGCGGATGTGTCCCAGCCCTGGCGGGCAGCGGCGCGACCGAGCCATCCTGATGACGACGAGGCATGACCCGGAACCGGGTTGACTGGAGTAGCAGATGACCGATCAGCGACTGGTCGCGGTCGAGCTTGACCAACTGACCATCGGCAAGGCCGATGAGGCCGTGGAGCATGAGCGCCGCGTGGCTATTGCTGATCTTCTGGATTCCAACACGTTCGTACCCGCCGATTCCGAATCCGGTCCCTATGCCCTGCGCCTTGCCATCGAGGACCAGCGTCTGGTGTTCGACATCAAGCGCGAGAACGGTGACCCGGTGCGCATGTTCGTGTTTTCACTGGGCCCGCTGCGCCGCATCATCAAGGACTATTTCCTGATGTGCGAAAGCTATTACGCGGCGGTGCGCAATGCGCCGCTCGGTCAGATCGAGGCGATCGATATGGGCCGGCGCGGGGTACACAATGAAGGCTCTGAACTGCTGCGCGAGCGGCTTCACGGCAAGATTGAGGTGGATTTCGACACGGCGCGACGCCTGTTCACCCTGATCTGCGCGCTGCACCGACGGGGCGCCTGATCATGGCCGCGCCCTCCGTCGTCTTTGTCTGCGGCCGCAATGCGGTGCGCTCTCCCATGGCGGAAGCCTTCTGGAAGCATCGCTTCGGCGCGGACTGTCTGGCGCGCTCATGCGGGGTGGAGCCCGCGCCCTGGCCGGACGGCTTCATGATCTCGGTGATGAACGAGGCCGGCATCGATCTGTCGAATTTCGAATGCCGCGATCTGGCGGACACCGCCGATGATCCCGTCGAGCTGGTGGTCTGTCTGGCCGAAGACGCTGACCCGTCCGCCAGCGCCTTCGCCGAGGCGCGGGATGCCGAATACCAGCTGTGGGCGATTCCCGATCCGGCGGAGGCGGAAGGCACGCGAGAGGCCCGTCTGGACGCCTATCGGACTGCGCGTGACGCGATAAAAGCACGCATTTCGGCTTATAATCAGGATTAGCCCTTACAACCACGCTCGACGATTGGGGCGATGACGCTTATATAGCGCCCCAACACTGCCCGACGCTGGCATGAGTCCTCATGCGCGAAGCGTTCGGGGTTTTTGCGTTTTGACGCCTATGCGTCTGAATTTACGCCATTGATCAAGAGGAGCTGCATGGCGAAGGAAGAACTGCTGGAGTTTCCCGGCGAAGTCGTGGAACTGCTGCCCAACGCGACCTTCAAGGTCAAACTGGAAAATGATCACGAAATCATCGCTCACACGGCTGGCAAGATGCGCAAGAACCGCATCCGCGTGCTGGCGGGCGACAAGGTTCTGGTCGAGATGACGCCCTATGACCTGACCAAGGGTCGCATCACCTATCGCTTCAAGTAAGGTGAGCGTGACGCCGAACGCCGCGCGCGCGCCCTTTGTGCTGGCGAGCGCGTCGCCGCGCCGCCGCGACTTGCTGACCGGCATCGGCGCGCCGCCCGACCAGATCGCCCCGACCGATATCGACGAGACCGAGCGCCCCGGCGAATTGCCGCGTGATCTGGCGCTGCGTCTGGCGGTCGAAAAGCTCGCCGCCGCCGATCATCCCGGCTGTTTCGTGCTGGCGAGTGATACGGTGGTCGGCGTGGGACGCCGCATTCTGCCCAAATCGGAAGACCGGGAGACCGCCGACGCCTGTCTGCGGCTTCTGAGCGGACGCAATCACCGGGTCTATACCGGGGTGGCCGTCCGGGCGCCGGACGGGCGTGAGGCGAGCCGGGTCGTGGAGACCCGTCTGGCCTTCAAGCGTCTGAGCGAAGATGAAATCACCGCCTATCTTGAGAGCGGTGAATGGAATGGCAAGGCGGGCGGCTATGGCATTCAGGGCCGGGCCGGCGCTTACATCAGCAAGCTGATCGGATCGTATACCGGCGTGATGGGGTTGCCGGTCTATGAGGCGCGGCAATTGCTGGTCGGATTGGGATACGTGTTTTGAGAATCGTCGCTGCTGATCATGTGGGTGAAACCCGCGCGGCCGTTATTGATGGCGACCGCGCTATCGAGCTGCATGTGGAACGCTGGTCCGAGCGCGGCAAACGCGCCTGGCGCGGCGAAGTCTATCGCGCCCGGGTGACCAAGATCGATGCATCGATCAATGGCGCCTTCTGTGACATTGGCCGCGGTCCGGCGGGCTTCCTGCCGTTCGGCAAGGCCGGGCGTCCGGACGGCTTGCATGAAGGCGCGGCCATTGGCGTTCAGATTGCGCGCGAACAATTTCAGGAAAAGGGCCCGACGCTGGTCCTGTTTGATGTCGAGCCGGGCGAGGCGCCTGAAATCGTGGTGTCTGCACCGCCGATCGCCGAGCGCCTGTCGATGATGTACGACGCGCCCGTGCGCACGCCGAAAGAGGCGGAAGTCGAACTCGATCAGCTCTTTGACGAAGCGCTGGAAGCGGTTGTTCCGCTATCGGGCGGCGGACGCCTGGTGATCGAACCGGTCACCGCGATGACGGCGATTGATGTGGACTCAGCCGGACGTCACACCCAGGGCGGGTCGCCCAAAATGGCGCTCGATCTGAACAAGACCGCCGCGCGTGAAGCGGCGCGCCAGATCCGTCTGCGCGGTATTGGCGGCGTCGTCGCCATCGATTTTCTGCCGCTGAAGAAAAAGCAGGACCAGAGCCAGCTTGATCAGACCCTGAAGGGCGCCTTCAAGCGCGATCCTGCGAAGATTGATGTGGCGCCGGCAAGCCGCTTTGCGATTGTCGAACTGTCCCGCCAGCGTCTGGGTCGCGCCTTGCATGAAATCTGCTGGGAGCGCTTTGGCGTGGAGAGCGTGGAGACCCGCGCCCTTGCGGCGTTGCGTCGTCTGGAAGCGGAAGGCAAGGCCAAGCGCGGCGGGCGTCTGGCGCTGCTGGCTGGCGCCGAGGTTTATGCCTGGCTTGAAAATGATCCCATCGGCTGGACCAAGGCGATGAAATCGCGTCTCGGAGACCGCTTTGAACTGGTGCTGGAAGAGGCCCGGGGCGCGCGTGACTTCGAGGTGCGTCCGCTATGAGCAAATCCAAGCCCGGCTGCCCGATCTGCAAAAAGCCCATGGATCCCAAATACAGGCCCTTCTGCTCGGCCCGCTGCGCAGACGCCGATCTGGGGCGCTGGTTCTCGGGCGCCTATGCCGTTCCGGGTGAGCCTGTCCCGCCTGAAGCCTTGCCGCCGGAAGCGCGCGGCGAGGGCGGCGACGACGAAAACTGAGCTTCACGCCGACCTGACGCCCGTTTGAATTGAACGGGTGGAAATCCCTCCTATGTTACACTTTCGTGACAGTTTTTGGAGGGGCCCGAATGGATCTGGTGCGTCTGGCGGCGAGCAGTCTGGCGATGACGGCGGCAGAGCCGCTTCCCGCAGAAGCGGGATGGCGACTGTCTGCCTCCGGCTCGTTCCGGGCGCGCTATGAGACGCTGAGCAACCAGTTCCGGGAAGGCGGATCAGGCGGGGATCAGTCGCTGGCCCTGCGCACCTTCCTGTCAGGCGAGGCGACGCGTCCGGGCTGGACCCTGGCGGTCGAGCTTGCCGACAGCCGTGTCTATGGCAATGACAGCGGGTCATCTCTGTCCACCTCTCATGTGAACACACTTGAAGTGCTGCAGGCGCATGTGCGTGCAGACCTGCAGTCTCTGATGGGGTTGGAGCGCCCGGCGGAGCTGACGATGGGGCGCATGACGATTGATCTGGGCGGCGAGCGCCTGGTTGATCGCAACAGCTTTCGCAACACTCGCAACGCCTTTACCGGCGCCCGACTGATCGCGGAGATCGGCGAGGGGGCCGAGCTGGTCGCCTTCTGGACCGTGCCGGTAGAGCGGCGCCCGTCGGACGCGGCGCGTCTTCTCGAGAACGATCACGCCTTTGACGAGGAAAACTGGGACCAGCAGTTCTGGGCGATCAGCCTGACGCGCCAGTTCGAGGCGTCCGATCTGAGCGCCGAGGTCTATCTCTATGGACTGAGCGAGCAGGACGCCGCCAGGCGCCCGACGGCGGACCGGGCGCTTTATACCCCGGGCCTGCGCCTGTTGCGTGAGCCGGCGCGCAGGCGCTGGGATTTCGAGATCGAGCATGCCTTTCAGTTCGGCGAACGCAGCGTGTCGAGCGCCGCGGGCGCCCAAAGTCTGGATGTCTCCGCCCAGACCCATCATGCCGCGCTGGGCTACACCTTTGACGCGCCGTGGCGCCCGAGACTTTCGCTTGAGTATGAATACGCCTCGGGCGAAGAGCTGGGTGATGGCGACTGGTCGCGCTTTGACCCGCTTTATGGCGGGCGGCGTGGCGATTTCGGCCATACCAGCATTCACGGACCGTTGCGGCGGCAAAACATCTCCGCACCGGGCGTCCGGCTGAGCGTGAAGGAGGGGCCTACGGACGCCCTTTTTCTGGTAAAGGGCGCGTTCCTGGCGTCTGACACGGACGCCTGGGCCGGTAGTGGCGTGGTCGATCGCACGGGCCAGTCCGGCGACTATATCGGGACCCATGTGTCAGGCCGGGTGCGCCACTGGCTGGTGGAAGACCGCTTGCAGCTGGAGCTGGGCGGTGCGGTTCTGTTTCAGGGCGAATTCGCTGAGCGTGCTCCGAATACGCCAGACAATGGCGACACCGTTTACGGCTATATCCAGACTAAGTTCAGCTTCTGACCGGAACGAAAAAGCCCCGCAGCCAGGCTGCGGGGCTTGTGTCTAGCGCTGCACGCTGATCCGGGCGTAAAGCACCCGGCCACGGGCGTCATGCACCTTGGTGTCATAGCCCAGAGGCGTGTTTACAAAGGGCGCCTCTTCATCAAACAGGTTGAGTGCGCCAACACTGGCGGTCAGGGCATGACCGCGCACATTGGACGCCCATCCCGCCTGCAGGTCATACGCCGTCCAGCTGTCGATCTTCGCGCCGCCATTCTCGTCATCGTCATAAGAGGAGATATAGCGCGCCTGCGCATTCACACTCCACGGACCGTTCATCCAGCCTGCGCGGACGCTCGTGCGCCATTGTGGCAGGGAGCGCGCGAAATTGGTGAAGTTGCGATTGCCCGCCGCGTCGATCTCGGTGTTCAGAACCGGATCAAGCAGGGTGAACTCGTCAATATAGACGGCCTCCAGACCCGCATTCACCGTGCCAAAGCGCCCCAGATCAACCCCGTCATGAGCAAGGGCGAAGTCCACGCCCTGCGCCTCGACACTGGGAGCGTTGACGAAATTGGCGCGCACCAGCACCACATCGCCGGTCTGGGACAGCTCGACGCGCGGATCATTGTAGACGCCATCATCAGCGAAGTCGGCGGCGAGGATGGCGTTGGCGCTCTCCTCGATGATCAGATCTTCGACGTCCAGTCGCCAGGCGTCCACGCGGGCGGTCCAGGCGCCCTGACGCCAGCTCAGCCCCAGCGAATAGCTGTCAGAGGTTTCCGGATCGAGATCCTGAGAGCCGACCGTGCGCACCGGGCGGAACAGGCTCTGATTGCCGATGGTGAGTGATTGCAGTGTCGTGGTGGCGCTGATCTGCTGATGCAGGGACGGCGCGCGGAAGGATTGAGCCCAGCTCGCCGACAGGGTCAGCGCGTCGGTCACGTCCACGGCAAGCGCGACCTTGGGATCGGTGGAGGAGAAGTCCTCCAGATCCTCATAGCGGGCCGCCAGGGTCAGACGGGCGCGCTCATGCAGCGGAATGACGCTCTCGGCATAAAGGCTCGCCACATCGCGCTCGCCCGCATAGTCAGGCCCGCCCACAATGAACAGGAAAGCGTCGTCGTTGAAGGTCTGGCCGTGATTGACCTCAAGGCTCTCATTGCGCAGCTGGGCGCCGACGGTCAGCGAGACATGGCCCGCCGGGACAGCGAAAAAGTGCGCCGTGGTCACGCTCGCGTCGAGGCTGGTGAGTTCAGACGTCGAGGTGCGCACATCCTCGCCCAGCATCCAGGCGAGCAGATCAGGATCGTTATAGCGCGGATCATTGGGATCAGTGACGAGGGCGCCCGAGCCGAACGGGTTGAACCAGTAACAGCCCGCGCTCTGATCGCCTGCGCTGGCGCCGGTCTGGCAGTTCGCGCCGCCAAACCCGTTGAGCGCGGCGTCGAGGCGGTCGCCGATATGGTCGGTGATGGTGGCTTCCAGCTCATTGCGGGAGAAGGCGAGGCTCGCTTCGGCGGTCCAGTCGCGACCAAGCGCGTCAAAGTCATGCTCCAGCCCGGCCTCGAGCCGCAGCGTGTTATGATCAAAGCTGCGCCGTGCGGCGCCGGAATTCACCCCGCGCGGACGACCATTCCAGGTGACGTCGCGGTTGAAGTAATTGCCCGGATTGGTGATCGGAATGGTGGGAAAGCTCAGCGCGGGCAGGGAGGGGGAGTTGCCGCGCGTCAGCTGGGTATTGGCCCAGGCCGCGCGCAGGGTCAGGCGCGTATCGCCAAAATCACCCGTCAGGGCGCCATAGACATTGAGTCGGCTCTCATCAGGGATCAGCGAGAAGAACTGGCCGTAATCGAGCCGGCAATAGCCCGGCGTGCCAAAGGCCGTGTCTGCGCCCAGAACCAGCGGCTGACCGCCTGCAGCGGCGCAATCGCGGTCGATGATGACCTGAGGGCCGCCTGACGGCGTCGTCACTTCAAACCCGCCGCCCGGCGCCTGGATGTAATACGCGCCCGGCTGGCCCAGAGCGGACAGGCCGGTGCCGGGAATGAAGTCGGTCTCAAACCCTTCCACGCCATCGGTGTCGCGATAGCTGATCGCGCCCATGATAGTCCATGCGCCAAGGTTCTCGCCCGCGCGTGCCGAGAGGATCGAGGTGAAGCCTGCGCCGTCAAAGGCGTCGGGGCCGCGCGCTTCGAGCCGGACTTCAACGCCTTCAAACAGATCGTCGGTGATGACGTTGACCACGCCGGCCACTGCGTCCGAGCCATGGAGCGGCGAGGCGCCGTCCTTGAGAATCTCCACCCGGCCGATGGCGATGTCGGGGACAAGCGCGTTCATGTCCACAAAGCTCGCGCCATCATCAGACGCCACCGAGGACGGCGCCTGACGCACGCCGTTCACCAGCACAAGCGTGGCGCCAAGGCCAAGGCCGCGCAGATTGACGCTGGACGTGCCCGAGGTGTCGTTTTGGGTGCCCGGATCGTCATTGAATTCCGAGCCGACAATAGCCGGGCTGAAGGCCAGCGCATCGCCGAGATCGGACAGACCGCTCTTCTTGAGCGCTTCGGCGTCCAGCGTGACCACAGGGCGGTCGCCCCATTGCGCGCCGGGCGCGCGGCCTGCGGTGATGGTGATGACATCATCCTGAACGGTCTGGGCGATCGCCAGACCGCTTTCACCCAGCATGGCCAGAAGAGCCAGGGCGCTGACGCAGACTTTGGGGTTCATTGCGGTCCTCGGGGTTGGGGAGGTTTTGAGAATATAACGCAAGAGCGGTTAGCAGGCCTGTGTATATCCGGGCAAGTGCGAAGGCAGACCGGACAAATTACATTTGGACTGCACAAGACTGATTTGAGGGCATGGACAGCCTCCGCGCGCTTGCCTATAAACCGCGTCCTCAGCGCGGCGAACACACAGTTCGCTCCGCTCGCCCGGGTAGCTCAGTTGGTAGAGCAGCGGATTGAAAATCCGCGTGTCGGTGGTTCGAATCCGCCCCCGGGCACCATCCTTCTTTCCATTTCAAAAACTTTGCGCGTGCATTTACGGCATCGTCTTCGTGTTGATTGCGCCCGAAAATTCGCGTTCAGCGCGTATTCCGGCGAGGCGTCGCGCACGTCCGATGTCTCGCTTTCTTTGCTAATTTAAGAAATACTCTACCTGATGCAGGGATAATCCGCCCCGAAAAGGGGACGCTGCATAAGGGGAGACAGCGCATGTTCCAACGCATATCGGGGACGCTGGGGCGAACTGCCCTGGTCCTTGGCCTTGTTGTCGGCGCGGCGAGCGCATGCGCGCCCTCTGGTCCGCCGGCGACCGGGGATCATTCAGGTCCGGTTCAGGCGGATCGCAGCAACTATATCGTCTCTTTGAGCCGTTCAGAGGACGCTGCAGCGTCTGAGCAGGGCGCCGAGCAGATGCGCGCTCAGCTGGAGGCGGACCGGGACCGCGTTCTCGCAGCGGTTTTCGGAGGCGAGACTCCCCCTTATGGCGGCAGCTTCGTCTCCATCCACGCCTTTGAAATCCGTTTGACCCCAGAGGAGGCGCAAAACCTGATGCGCCATCCGGACGTCGTACAGGTCGAGGCCGACCAAACCCACCGCCCCACGGGCGCAGGCGCTGAAGGTTAGGGTGTTTCCAGAATGAATACGTTGAATACTGTTTTGGCCGCCCTGCTGGGCGCAAGTTCGGTTCTGGCGTCCGCGGGCGCTGTTTATGCGCAGGAGGCTGACGCTGATCTGTCCGGCGTCCTGGAAGGGCCGGTTTCTGACAATACCCTGTCGCGCCTCGCATCTGGCGGGCGTACTTCGGTGATCGTCATACTGGACGTGCCGATGGATGAAGTCATTGCGGCGGCCGAAGATGATCCCGAAGGCGATTATTTGCGCGACCGGATCGCGCAAACCCGCAGCGCGGTGATGGGCGAGGCCTTTTCCGGTTTCCGCTCCGCCGAGCGCAGCTTTGAAGAGCCGGCGAGCGGTTACACGGCTTTTGACGTAACGCCGGGCTTTGTGGTGAACGCGAACGCCGAGGAAATCGCCCGGCTACGCGCCCATCCGGCTGTTCAGGCGGTGTATGATAACCTGCCGATGCGTCCGGCCACGGATGTGTCCATGGGCCAGATTGGCGCGGATGTGCTGTGGAGCCGCGGCGTACGCGGGGCCGGAACCAGTGTGGCGATTCTGGATACCGGCATCGAGGCCGAGCATCCGATGGTGGAAGACGCCATCATCGCCAGCGCCTGTTTCAACACGATCGGGACTGGCGACAATAATGGCGCGGTGACGTCCCTGTGTCCGAACGGGCTGGAAACCCAGACCGAGCTCAGCTCAGCGGCTGCGGCCACGGCCTGTCCCGATACTGACTTCTTCCCCAATGATCCCAATGCCGCAGACGGTTGCGCCCACGGCACCCATGTGGCTTCCATCGCGGCCGGCCGCGCCCTCAATCTCAGCGGCGGCAGCCGGGTGTCCGGCGCCGCGCCGAGTGCATCCATCGTGGCGGTCAATGTGTTCAGCCGGTTTGATGAGGCGGCATGCGCAGATGATGGCGAGCCGCCTGAAGAGCACGCCTGCGTTCTGTCGTATTCATCCGATCAGATTCGCGCCCTGGACTGGCTGTATCAGAACCGCACCCAGCTCAATCTGGCCTCGGTGAATATGAGCCTGGGCGGATTTGGTAATAATGTGGACGTCTGCACCCGGACTTCCATCAACAATTCCATGGGAATCCTGAGAAATGCCGGTGTCGCTGTGGTTGTCGCTTCGGGCAATGACGCAAACAGTGACAACTATACTGACGGCATCGGCGCCCCGGCCTGTGTCGCCAACGCGATCTCGGTCGGCGCCGTGGATGACAATGACGAAGTGACGTCCTTCTCCAACGATGCGCCCATCCTGGACCTTCTGGCTCCGGGCTCTCGCATCCTGGCCGGCATTATCACCGAGCGCCCTGAACCGGGACAGAACTGTCAGGTGGTCCCGGACACCGAGCCGAACTCGGACGGTGTCTGTCACTGGTTCTCCCAGCTCAGCGGCACCTCCATGGCGACGCCGCACGTGGCAGGCGCATTCGCCTTGCTGCGTAGCTCCTTCCCCTCGGCCAGCGTGGACGAGATGCTGGCTGCGTTCAAGATTACGGGCGTGCCGGTCATGAACCCGCGCACCCAACGCATTCATGCGCGCATCCAGGTGGATGCAGCCTATGACTTCCTGGCCAGCGGCCAGGGCGTTGTCCGCAACGTCTCACTGGCGGATCAAAGCCGGTATGACGCGCGCAACACCAACAGTTCTGTGTCCTCGTTCAACACCACCAGCCGTCTGATCCAGAACACCAGCGGTCAGTCGCGCACCATTCGCGTGGTCAGCAAGCCCAGCTGGCTGACGACAGAGTTCTTCAGCGGTTCCGGGGCGCCGAGCGGTTCGCCCGTTTCAGTGACATCGCTGACCATGGGTTCCGCCGGTCAGCTGCGGCTGGGCGTGGGCGAGGTCGGGTTGAACAATGGTTTCAACTCCGGCGAGCTTGTCCTGTCTGTTGACGGTTCCTCCACCCAGATCCGCGTGAAGGTGACCGCGCTTGTCACCACCCCCATCGTCGCCGGTTTTGAAACCGTACGGTTCGGTCCGTTTGAATGGGTCGGGGATGTGGATCAGAGCGTGGGCAGCATCTTCCGCCTGGTCGGACTGAACACGGCCATACCGGCCAGCATCAGCGCCGATATCGAGCGCTGGGGCGCGCGCGATGGTCAGACAGTGACGGATGCGTCCATCCGTTGTGACTTCACCATCCGGGCGAACCGGTATTCAGGCAATGAGTATCTGATTGGCGCGGCGGACTTTGCAGATTGTCCCCGCTTTGATCGGGGCGACGTGTATCTGGATGTGCGCGTGGACGAGGCGGACGCCACCAGCGTGCGTGTGCGCCGCTTCCTGTTCAATGGCTCGGGCGGGATCACGGATGCAGCCTTTGACCCGTCCGGCGGTGCAGCGGTCTCGGAACCGCTGTCTGCTCGGAGCGGCGCTCTGGGCGGTGAGGATCACACCCTGCCGGTTCTGATGGCCGAAGACGTGGCGTCGCCCCGCGAAACATCGGCGCCGCAAGCGACCGCCCAAACCCAGTTCGGCCCGTTCGAGTGGACCTACGACGCCAATGGCGCGCTGCGCAGCGAGTTCCGTCTGTCGCCGATTCTGACAGGCGACAGCTTCAGCGTGGATGTGGCGATCGCCAACGCGTCCGCGTCTGGCTATGCGGGCAATTTCAATGATTGCAGTCTGACCATCCGCTCGGTGCGTCGGGGCGAGAACGACTACCAGATCCTGCCCGAAGACCTTGCCGATTGCGGCGCCTTCGGACGTGCGGATCTGACGTTCCGCGTTACGGCGGATTCCTCGCGGATCAACTATTCGCAAGGCGATATCCACAATATGCGCATGCAGCGCTTCATCCGGCAGACGACCGGTTCGCTGACCGACTTCCATCTGGACAGCGCGCCGTCGAGCGGAGCGATTCCGGCCAATCTCAGCAATGGTTCCGAGCAGGTGATCGTGGGCCCGTTTGAATGGACCGGGGACAGCACCGCGCCGACCTCCAACCAGTTCCGCATTGCGGGCGTGGTGAACGGGGCGGTGAGCAGCATCGATGTGATGATCGCCAATGCGACGGCTAGCGGCTATGCAGGCGGCTTCAATGACTGTTCGCTCACCATCCGTCCGCAACGGGCCGGGGCGAATGACTTCCTGATCCTGCGCGAAGACCTCGCAGATTGCGGCGCCTTTGGTCGCGGCGATCTGACCTTCCGAATCCGGGTTCCGAACAATGGCTTCGCCTCGGAAGTGAAGGTGCGCCGTCTGGCGTTTGGCGCTCTGGGTGATATCACCGATTTCGGCTTTGACGCCGAAGACGGCGCTGGCAAGACGCCGACCGCGATCTCAGGCGGTCGGGAGGAAGTGGTGTTCGGCCCGTTTGAATGGGTGGGCGACGCCCAGGCCGGCACGCAGGGCGTCTTCCGGATCACCGGCATCGATGGCGGTCTGCCTGATTCCATCGAGGTGGCCATCGCCAACGCGACCGGCGGCAACGGTCAGTATATCGGTGACTTCTCCGATTGCTCGATCACGCTGCGCCCCGCCAAGGCCGGTCGGAACGAGTATGTGATTGGCGCTTCGGACTTCTCCGATTGCGGGAGCTTCGGACGCGGTGATCTCAGCTTCCGCATTCGTGCGAACGCAGCGGTGCTGGACAGCACCGTGCGGATGCGCCGCTTTGCGGTGACCACGGCGGGCGGTCTAACCGATTTCGGTTTCGACAACGAATAGGATCGCCTGATCCACCGACGACATGAGCGCCCTTCGCAGAAATGCGAAGGGCGCTTTTGTGTTGAAATAACTTATTTACCCTTCGCTTTTCCCCCGTGGCGGGTAAAGTGCGCCAGGTCATGCTCCTCGAGGGCGATATTGCGTACGTACGGGGGGACGGCATGCGCGCGACGATTTTGGCTATCTCAGGCTTGTGTCTGACGCTGTCACATATTGGCGGTGTGGCGTATGCGGATGAGGCCGACCCATCACCCGCCCTGTCAGTGCTGAGCGGTCCGGTCTCCGAGCGGAGCCAGACGAGACTGCAGGGCGGCGAAAGAGTGCGCGTGATTGTCATGATGCACGACCAAAATCAGCAGCGAGCGATGCGCAGCTTGCCGGATGTGCGTGGGAGCGCAGCGCGGGCGCAGTTCGGGGGGCGCCGTGCATCTATATTGCGCGAGGCGCTGGGTATCGGATTGTATCGACCGGACGCGACCCTAGAGGACGCAGCAGAGGTCTACGCTGACTTTCCAATCAGCGGCGGGTTTGCGCTGACCGCCAATGCACTGGAAATCAACGCTCTTTCAGCCCACCCGGATGTGGCGGCCGTTTTCGAGGATGTGCCTGCCGCCCCAAGTCATCTGGCGTGGCGGCAAGCATCAGCTCAAGCGCCAACGCAACCTGTTTCACTGGCTGTCATGGACGTACAAACAGTCTGGAACGCTGGCTTTACGGGTCAGGGACAAACCCTGGCCATACTGGATAGCGGTATTGCGCTGAACCATGTCGCCTTTGAGGGCGCAATCATAGCTGGAGCCTGCTTCAGCTCCACCGAGACTGGGCAAAGCCAGTCCCTGTGCGAGGGGGGCGCCCAGCAGGTGACCTCGTTGTCGAGTGGGGCTCCCGCTGAAGATTGTGTCACCCTCGATGTGGATCCTGAAGCAGGGCTTTATGGCTGTGGACACGGCACCCATGTGGCGGCGCTCGCTGCAGGGCGGCCTGTCGCCTTTTATAACCATGTATTTTCAGGCGTGGCCCCGGATGCCGATCTGGTCCCGATCAACGTTTTCAGCCGCTTTGAGGGTGAAGATTGTACGCGTCAAGGTGGGGCGGGGTGCATCTTGTCCTGGACCACGGATCAGATCGCGGCTCTGGAATGGCTGTATCAGAACAATTCAGAGCTTGGCGTGGATCTGATCAATATGAGCTTTGGTGGGGAAGAGCATTTTGAACCCTGCCTGGACGCACCTCTGAGACCAATCATTCAGTTGCTGGCGGCGGAAGGCGTTGGGGTTCTGGCGTCTTCCGGAAATGAAGGCTACCGGAATGCCTTGTCTGCACCCGCATGTATTCCAGAAGTTATTTCGGTCGCAAATTCCGCTATAGTAAGCGGTAGCGCAAACGAACAAATTCTGTATTCCTCGAACAAGGCGCCTTTTCTTGATATGGCTGCGTCAGGGGTCAACCTGATGTCTGCGTTTGATGTGGCGCCGGTGACGGCCGAGGGGCGGTGTCTGAACAAAAACAGTGATGGAAACTGGTTCGGCGGCCCAATCCTTGAGGGAGAATGCCATTATTTCCGGTACTTGACAGGGACCTCTATGGCGAGCCCGACCGCAGCTGGCGCTTTCGCGCTTCTCAGACAGTCTTCACCAGAGACCAGCATGGCGGAGCTGTTGGCTGCGGTTCAGTTGACTGGAAATCCTGCAAGCGATCTTGGGATCGGAAGGGGGTTTGCTTCAGTCAATGCAGGGCAAGCTTTTGAGTATTTGCGCAGTAACCGAACAATTTTACCAGGCGTTTCCATTGAGCCTGAGGTCGCATACCGGGCGACAAATTCTACAGTCAATATCAGTTCATATTCTGACTCGGTCTATCGACTTACAAATTCACGGAATACTCCTGTTTCTATCTCCGTCATCGAAGCGCCAGGCTGGCTCGAAGTCAGCAGCGACAGCCTGACGATTGCTCCGGGTGCAACCTCGGAGCTTCGACTGGGCTTCCGCAAGCGGCTGCATTTGCTGCCGGATGTGCTTGTTAGTCCGGATTCGCCCTTTCCTAGGATCACGATGGGCGCTCTCGTCCTGGGAGCAGGGGCAGAGCGGTTTGAACTGCCCGTATCGCTCTCGGCCTTTGGCGTGATTGAAGCGGATGGGCAGTACGGCCCCTTTCCTGCGTTCGCAGAAACCGGCGCGGGTCCAACGAGCATTTTCAGAATTTCAGGTTTGTATAGCGGGCCTCCTGAAAGCCTCTCGATCGTGTTCAAGGATGAATCCGGAGACGAGGCTGAGAACTTCTACAGAGAGTGTTCACTGCCTGTCCGAAACGAGCGGTTCTCGGGAACAGAATACCTCCTTTTGAACCGGGACATGGCGGATTGTGCCGGGGTGGAGAACGCTCAAGCCTATCTGTACCTCACACCTCGGAGTGCTTCTGATTATGAGCACATAAAGGTCCGCCGCTTTGTCCTGGGGGGCAATGGAAGCCTTACGGACTTTTCCGCGGACCCCAATCAGAACATCAGCACCGCTTTGGTCGACTATTGGCCACAGAGTCATAATGCGCGTGCCTTGGACTCTGATTTGACTCCCGAAGAGGCAGCCGGGTTGATGCGAACGCAATCTGATCAGTCTGAGGCCTTGGTCCCGGGGACGCAGCAGCTGCTATACACCTCCACAACCTGGGTGGGAGATCATGCCGATCTCATGAGGTCTAGCTTTGTCATTGAGCGATTGAATGGCGCTCGTCTTTCTCACATTGTTCTCTACATCAGCTACCCGACCGGAGATGTGAGTCAGCTAACACCCACTGATTATTCCGAAATCTCCTATACTTGCACCATTCATGCTCTGGATGCGCGAAGGAGTTGGGACAGTTATCTGGTGCTTCCCGAAGATTACGCTGTGTGTGGCGATTTTGGGCGCTCGGATATGGATTTGTCCATTTTCATTGAGGCCGGTACCGGGACTTCCCCTTTGGCTCATGTCAGCCGATATGTTTATGGGGCTGAGGGCTCGGTCACGGACATCACCTGGGATCGCCGCGACTTTTTTGACGCGCCTCGCGCCAATGACGCGGGTGACGCCTCGGTGACCGTTCATAAGAGTTTTGAATGGGTCGGCGATGCGCAATCACCAACTCAAAACTTGATTCGGTTTGCCCCGATTGTCGGGCAGATGAGGTCCATCGACGTCGCTATCAACAATGCTGCGAGCGGCAGCTACGCGAATGATTTTGATGATTGCACCATCGAAATTGATCCGGCCCGATCAGGTCTGGGCGATTACGTCCTGACTTCGTCAGATCTTGCCGTTTGCGGTGATTATGTCCGTGCCGATCTTCGTTTCAGGCTCAATGGTCCTGAAGAGGCCTTTGGAAGAATTGTTACCGCCAACCGGATCGGTCTGGGCGCCAACGGGGATATCACGAACTTCAGCTTCGATGAGGAAGTCGACAAGGGAATTGCGCCTTCCCGCGTCGGCTCGGTGGATCGCGTTGATTTCGGCCCCTTTGAATGGGTGGGCGATGCAGACGCGGGGACGCAAGGCGTCTTTCGCATAACCGGCCTGGGGGGCGAGCTTCCAACCCGCATTCAGATCAGGATCGCAAACGAGGCCTCCAGCACCCAGCCTTACAGTGACGCCTTCAGCGATTGCGAGCTGACGGTAAAGCCAGAGCGCTCCATTGGAGGAGAGTATCTGATCTTGCCTGCAGACCTGTCTGAGTGTGGAGCTTTCGGGAGGGCTGACCTGCATTTCAGGCTTGAGGCGGCTGCCGGAACCATGAGCCAAACCATGCTGATGCGCCGCTTCGCCGTGACCTTGGCGGGAGGGTTGACCGATTTTACCTTCGACAATGAAGTGATCGTGCGGGTTATTGGCTTCAATTAAGCGAACGCTGGGAAGTTTGTGGAATTCCCTGGAGGCCATCTGTGCGCCGGCTTGTGCTGAGTGCGTGCAAGGCTTGGTCGCGCCTGTGAGAGGGCGCCGCCCCGGTCTGGGAGATGGGGGCGGCAAGCCAGATGAGACACATCATGCGCTGTTGGGCTGTTATTCCTGACCCAGTCCTTGATATTCATCTGTCAGTCGCCGCCCGACTTTCAAAGACTGGGCGCCGGATCGCACATTGGCGTGCGGTGAAGGCGGAGAGAGCAGATGAGTTTTGGCGTTTTCCTGAAAGCCCGGCGCGAAGCGCTGGGCTGGACCCAGCCCGAGGCGGCGGCGAAGGCCCGGATCGAACAGTCCTATCTGTCCAAGCTCGAAACCGGGAAGTCCTTTCCCTCTGAAGAGGTCTTCAAGCGGCTGGCGCAGGCCTATGATTTTGACGCGGAAGCGGTCGCTCGCTCTGTCAGCGGCGAGGATCTGAACGCCCTGCGCGAGATCGGGCAGGTGCGGACGGCCGTGTTGAGTCTTCAGGCGCAATCCACTCGACTGACGCGCAGCTGGCTGGTGGCCGGTCTTGGGTGCGTGTTTCTGGGCGGGGCTTCACTGGGCCTGTTCGCACTGGCCGAGGATGAGGACTACGAGGTCTATCACTATAGCTCGCCCGGCGTCCTGGCGCCCGGGGAGGACCTGAATGCCTATGACATCCTGCAGCGCAGCCTGCGCCCGGATCTGGGCGATGACCGCCCAGATGAGGCGGCGGCGCGAGCGCTTCAGGTTGCAATGATGGAGCGCGCCGACCCTCAGACCCGGGTCACGCGGGACATGCACGCGACCGGCTTCCTTGAAGAGGCCGACGGCGGACGACGGTATTTCGAGCCTGTGGATGCAGAGCGGGTGAGGGTGCGTTCTCCCTTGCGCTGGTTCCTCGCTCCGGCGGTGATGTTCCTGCTGGGCGGTCTGGGCTGCTTCTTCATCAGCTTCCGCTGGAAGTAGCCTCACAGATTCTCTGACATTGCAAATTCATGGAGATCGCCATGTTCCTGTGGAAATGGCTCGTGATGGCGTGCGCGCTCGTGTTTGCGCCCGCCGCCCAGTCTGTCAGCTATGCCCCACCGCCTTTGCCCGCACGGATTGAGACCTATGCCCAGGCCTCCCGGGATGTCGGCGCCACGCCCGGCGCCCTGATCGTCCTTCAGAGCGGGGTCCTTGTGTATGAAGGGTATTGGGGGGCGGCGGACCGAAGTTCTGGGCGCCCGTTAGATGCACAGACCCTGTTTGATCTGGGCTCGGTGACAAAACAATTCACCGCCGCGACCGTTCTGCGTCTGGTGGAGGAGGGCGCGCTGAGACTGGATGACCGGCTTGTGCGCTTCTTCCCGGACATTCCTGAAGACAAGATGGACATCACAGTCGAGCAGCTGTTGACCCACAGCTCCGGCCTTTCCGATGAGACTGGCGGCTTTGAGGGGCGTGATGCGGATCCCTACCTCTCCGAAGACGCCTTTCTGGCGCCCTTGTGGGCCAGCCCGCTCAACCGTCAGCCGGGCAGCGGGTATGAGTATTCCAATGCGGGCTATTCGGTGCTCGCCATCATTGTCGAGCGGGTGAGCGGAGAACCGTTCGAGGCTGCGTTGCGTCGTCTGGTGCTCATGCCAGCGGGGCTTCAGTCTACGGGCTATCGCCTGATGGACTGGTCCTATGCGCAGGCGGCGCATGGCTACGACGACCGGCAGATCGCGCCCGATCGCGCCGATCAGGGCCTGTTCTATCTTGAGCGCTGGCGGGATGAGCCGGTGTCCTATCGGCTTCTGGGCAATGGCGGGCTCTATTCCACCCCGCAGGACATGGTGCGCTGGATGGAGGCGTTGAGCGGGGGGGAAGTGCTGGGGCCTGACATGCTGGCCCGCCTGTATCAGCCGCTCATGCCGCTCGATGATCCGTATCCGCCAACCTTCACCCATTACAGCTATGGCTGGGGCGTGGGCGCGCGTCCGTCGGGCGAGGCATGGATCAGCCATGCCGGCAGCAACGGCCTCTTTTTCACCAGCGTTCAGTATGGCCCGCGTTCCGATACGTTGATCGTACACATGACGAACGCTGCGCGAGGGCGCGTCGGCGGCATGGGCTATGAAGTGGCGCGGATGATGGATGATCCGACCTATGCCCCGCGCCCGGCGCATGGCGGAGCTGTGCCCCTGGTCTCCCGTTTCATGACCGGGCGCTCGGTTGAAGAAGCGGACGCGCTGCCAGCCTATCTCGAAGCGCATCTGGGTGAGCTGCCCGCGCCCTGGGTGCTGAACCGGGTGGGCCTGTATCAGCTTGAAGCCGGTCAATCAGACTGGGGGCTGGCGCTCCTGACCCTGAATGCGGCGCTCTATCCGGAAGATGGCAATCTGCAAGACAGTCTGGCGTCCGGATACGAGATCACCGGCCATCCCGAATTGGCCCGCCAGCACTATCAGCGCGCCCTGGATCTGGGGCGGTCACACGACACCTGCCATTGGTGCGCCAATGCCCGTGCAGGACTGGAACGCTTGAACTAGACTGGATGCGCTCAGAACGGAGGCCTTCATGCTCAAGCTCAGCTGGACGGATATCGAAACCCTGTCCGCCTCGATTGCGGACCAGATCGCGGCGCAGCATGGGCCGATTGATCCGGACACTGTTCTGGTGGGCGTGGCGCGAGGCGGGTTGATCCCGGCGGCGCTGGTGGCGCACCGGTTGGGCCTTCGGAAGATGACCTCGCTGGGGCTGATGTCCTATGCCGACGGGGTGGAGGGCGCGCAGGGGCGGATGCAGGCCTATGGCGCTGCGCCGGACGCTGCTGCGATCGTCATTGATGACATCATCGATTCCGGGCGCACGCTGGAAGAAGTGCGCGCGCGCTATCCCGACGCCATTGTCGCCGCGCTGATCGACAAGACGGATGGCGCCTCAGGCGTCATTGCCGGTCGTCAAACGCCTGCCGGTGAATGGGTGGAGTTTCCCTGGGAAGCCATTGGCGCGCTCTGATCCGGCTTGCCCCTTGTCTCACACGTTGACCGCCTCACATTGAAGAGAGCGGACTGGCGCGCCACGCGCGCTGCTCCATATGAATGTGACAGGCAAGGAGAGCGAGATGAGCTCTGATCCCAAATGGGCGCGCACGCCCGAAGCGCTGGCCCGGCTCAGCCCGGAAGAGCGCTATGTCACTCAAGAGAGCGGCACCGAACGGCCCTTCACCGGCGCGCTGCTGGATGAAAAGCGCGACGGCATTTTCGTGGATGTGGTCTCGGGCGAGCCGTTGTTTGCGTCCGCGGACAAGTATGAATCCGGCTGCGGCTGGCCCAGCTTCACCCGCCCCATCACGAAAGAGGCGCTGGAAGAAGTGCGTGATGACAGCCATGGCATGATCCGCACCGAGGTGCGCTCGTCCCATGCCGACAGCCATCTCGGTCATGTCTTTCCCGACGGGCCACAAGAGGCGGGCGGTCTGCGCTACTGCATCAACTCCGCCGCGCTACGGTTCATTCCGCTGGAAGAGATGCAGGCGGAAGGCTATGGCGACTACATCGATTTTGTGAAAGCGGGCCGCAAGGAGGCCTCCCAATGAGCGAGACGACTGAACGCGCCCTACTGGCGGGCGGCTGTTTCTGGGGCATGCAGGACCTGATCCGGCGCCGCCCCGGCGTCCTCTCCACGCGTGTCGGCTATAGCGGCGGCGCGCTCGAGAACCCGACCTATGAGCAGGTCAAGACCGGCGAGACCGGACATGCGGAATCCATCGAGATCGAGTTTGATCCGTCCGTGACCAGCTATCGCGAGATGCTGGAGCTGTTCTTCCAGATTCACGATCCCACGACCGTGGACCGTCAGGGCAATGATATCGGCACGCAATACCGCTCGGCGATCTTCTATCTGGATGAGAGCCAGAAAGCGGTCGCTGAAGACACCATCAAGGATGTGGATGCGTCGGGCCTGTGGCCGGGCAAGGTGGTCACCGAGGTGACGCCGGCGGGTGCGTTCTGGAGCGCCGAGGAGTTCCATCAGGATTATCTCGAGCGTTATCCCAATGGCTACACCTGTCATTTCCCGCGTCCCGACTGGGTGCTGCCCAAGCGAAATGCCGGCGCCGCCTAGGCGTTGGGTTCAATCAGGCTGATCAAACCCCGTCTCGATGAGGCGGGGTTTTGTCTATCCGCCCGTCGCCTGACGCCAGAGGAACAAGACGACCGCGCCTTGCAGGAAGAGCGGAATGGCGAAGCTGGCGGCGCCGAACAGGGCTGCGATCAGCAGGAGGAGAAAGCGCGTCGGCAGACGCATCATCATGCGCGAGCGCTCCCCCACTGTGGCGTAGGGTGAGCGGATCACGTCGAGCATGTCATCAAAGCCGCCACGCAACAGCATGGCGAAAACCCAGAAGAAACACGCCACCCCGACCCAGATCATGATGCGGATCCAGGTGGAAAACCCTTCGGCGGCCATCACCGCATTCCAGTCTAGATCCATTGCGCGCCCAGCCTGAAGGTCAGCCGCGCGCCCATTGCGCCATGGCCCTGATCCCCTCCATCACCCGCGGACAATGCCGGTTCAGGAAGGCTTCGTCGAGCGTTTCACCGTTCGACAGGGCGCGCAGGGCCAGCTCGCCGTCAAAGTCGACAAAGGCGAGCCGCAGGGAGAGTTCGGTGTCCGGGCGGCCGAAGGCGGAGCCGGGCAGGGTGGCGACGCCGGTCTCTTCCAGAAGCCGCTCGCAGAGCTGTTCAGAGGTGACGATGCCGCGCGCGTGGAGTTTTTCGCTGACCGGATCGAAATTGGGGAAGGCGTAGAAGCCGCCCCGGATCGGATTGACGCGTGCGCCCGCATCGGTCAGCTGATCGGTAACGAAACTCGCCAGCGCTTCGAGGACCTGACGGGAGCGGTGCAGGTACAGCTCCATCTCAGGACCGCCCTCGAATGCGACCTTGGCGGCATGCTGGATGGGCGCAGAGACAGAGGTGTAGGTCTCGCTGGCGGCTGCGGCCATCGCGTCCTTGAGCCAGCTCAGGGATTTGGGGAAGGCAAAGAAGCCCAGACGCCAGCCCCCGGCGCCCGCCCATTTGGAAATGCCGTCTGATATGATCGTGCCGCCCCGGTAGTAGCGGGCGGCGGACTGGTGTCGGCCATCAAACTGCACCCCGCCATAAATCTCGTCAGAGAGCAGCAGAAGGCGATGCTCGCGCGCGGCTTCGGCGATGGCCAGCATCTGGTCCGGCGTATACGCCGTGCCGGTGGGATTGCCGGGAGAGTTCAGGATCAGAAGGCGGGGACGGTCCGGATCGTTCTGACAGGCGTCATGCAGCACTTGCGGCGTTACCCCCAGCCCGTTTTCGGGCGCCGTGGGCAGCCAGCGAATGGGGCGCCCGATGATCTGGGCCTGGGGCGCATAGCTGACCCAGGACGGGGTGGGGATCAGAAGATCGCCGTAATATACCAGCTGCAACAGGAACATCAGTTCCTTGGACCCCGGACCGATCAGGATGTCTTCAGGATCAAAATCGAGCCCTTGTGTGCGTTGTAGATAGCCGCAGATCTTTTCACGCAGGCCATAAAGCCCCTGAACCGGCAGATAGTCCTTCTGGAAGGCGTTGTCGCGCAGCGCTTTCTGCATGATATCCGGCACGGGGAAGGGCGATTGTCCCAGCCCCAGCTTTGAGACCTTGCGGCCCTGTTTCATTAGCGCTGCTGAACGCTCATTGATCGCCAGCGTCGCAGACAGGCCCAGCCCCCGAATGTTGAGATTGAGCTGGACCGACGGAGCGAAGATGTCGGGCGCCTGGATGTCTCTGGGGCTCATGGGGCGGTCTTTCTGGTGTGGCGTCAGGTGGGAATGCTGCCTCTCAACGCCAGACTGCGCCATACGTAGAGATTCGCAAAGCGCAGGCGCTTTAGCGGTTAAGGAGTTGCTTGCGCCTCGCGTTTGCTGCTCTATCGTGCCCACAAACATAAGGACGAGTCAGGGAGGCCCACTTCATGCGCGCTTTGATCTGCAAGGATTTCGCACCGTATCAGAACCTCACGGTCGAGGAGGCGCCGGAGCCGCCTCTGGGCGAGGGCATGGTGATGCTCGACGTGAAGGCGGCGGGGGTGAACTTCCCCGACATTCTGCTTGTTGAGGGCAAGTACCAGATGAAGCCGCCGACGCCTTTCGTGCCGGGCATGGAAGCGGCTGGCGTGATCTCCGGTCTGGGCGACAAGGTGCAGGGCGTCAGCGAGGGTGATCGCGTGATCGCCGCGACCATGCTGGGCGCATTCGCCGAGAAGGTGCCGGTGCATTTCAGCCAGGTCGTGCCCATGCCTGAAAGCATGAGCTTTGAGGAAGGCGCGGCGCTGACCACCATTTACGGCACCAGCTATCACGCGCTCAAAGACCGCGCCCGCCTGAAGGAAGGCGAGACGGTTCTGGTTCTGGGCGCTGCGGGCGGCGTGGGCATCGCCACGGTGCAACTGGCCAAGGCCATGGGCGCCAAGGTGATCGCGGCGGCCAGCTCGGAAGAGAAGCTGCAATTCTGCCGCGACAATGGCGCGGACGAGACGATCAACTACACGACCGAAGACCTCAAGGCGAAGGTCAAGGAACTGACTGGCGGCAAGGGTGTGGACGTGGTCTATGACCCGGTGGGCGGTGATTTCGCCGAACCCGCGCTGCGCGCGACGGGCTGGGATGGCCGCTATCTGGTGATCGGTTTCGCCTCCGGTCCGATCCCGAAAATCCCGCTGAACCTGGCGCTGTTGAACAGCCGCAACATCCAGGGCGTCTTCTGGGGCGCCTGGGCGGGGCAGAACCCGCGCGCCAATGCGCAGAACCTCAAGGAAATCTTTGATTTCTATGAGGCTGGCAAGATCAAGCCGCAAGTCTCCGCCAGCTATAAGCTTGAAGACTACGCCAAGGCGTTCGAGGACCTTCTCGAGCGTCGGGTGAAGGGCAAGGTCGTCCTGACGCCGTAAGTCTCTTATGGTGGTGACATGATCGAGCTCCCGGGCGTGATGACGTCCGGGAGCTTTTTCATGTCCGGCGCCTGCGTGTTGGCCATCGAGACGGCGCGGTGCAGTATGCCCCCTCACAGGGGGACGATATGCATCACATTCTGACGGCGTTTCTGGCGGTCATGGCGCTGGCGATGACAGCGCACGCACAAACGGTCGAGACGCTGGACAGCTTCATTGCGCAACAGCTGGAGCGCTCGAATGCGCCGGGGCTCGCCTATGCGGTGGTCTCAGGCGATGGCGTCACGGCTGAAGGCGTAGGGATTGCGGATGTCAGAACTGACGTTCCCGTCACCTCCGAAACCCTGTTTCGTATCGGCTCGATCTCCAAAAGCTTTACCGCCCTTGCCATCGTGCAGCTTGAAGAGCGCGGTGCTCTGGGCCTTGAGGATGCGGTGTCACAGCATCTGCCCGCGTTTGAGGCCCCGGCGCCGATCACGCTGCGACAGCTGTTGAGCCATACCAGCGGCTATTCCACCGTTCAGGGCAATATGGCGGCCTCCGGCCTGACGCTGGCGGAGCGCGCCGCCCAGCTGGCCGCTGACGGCCCGGCGCAGGCGCCCGGGAGCGGCTGGGCCTATTCGAACGCCAATTACCAGATCCTCGGCGCGGTGATCGAAGCGGTGAGCGGTGAAGCCTACCCGGACTATATACAAGCGAACATCCTGACGCCGCTCGGCATGGATCACAGTCATGTGCTGACAGGCGCTTCTGTCGACGGCCTGGCGACGGGGCATCAGCCCTGGTTCTTCGGGCGCCGTCCCGTCGGGACGGGCTGGGGGGCTGAGGTGACAGCGCCTTCGGGCGGGATGATTTCAAGCGCCGCCGACATGACGCGCTACCTGTCAGTGATGATCAACGGCCGGGATGATGTGATCTCGGCGGCCGGCAAGGCGCAGATGCTGCGCCCGGCGAGCGAGACTTCGCCCTATTACGGTCTGGGCTGGGCGCTGGATCCTGAAGGCGGCTATGCGCTGCACACCGGATTGACCCCGGGCTTTGAGGCGATCGCGGTTCTGGAACCGGCGAAACAGCGCGGCGCGGTGGTGATGGTCAATGCGTCAGGCGGCATGGGGTTCAGCGAGGTGTATCCGCTGCTCTATGGCGTCACCAATCTGGCGTTGGGCGAGCCGTTTGCGGCGGGCGGGGACTGGGGGCCAAAGTCGCTCTATCTGCTGGTGCTGATCATGCCGTTTGTGTATGGCGCGGCCAGCCTCGCCGCGTTCATCCTGCGCGATGGCTTGCGGGCGAAATCGGGTGTCGCCGGGGCGATCAGCCTGTGGCTGCCGCTGGTGATGTCCGTCGTCCTGGCGGTCGTCCTTCTGGGCCTTGTGCCGCGCCTGTTCGGCACGACGCTGGGCAGTCTGGGGCTCTACCAGCCTGACATGGTGGTGCTGCTCTACGCCTGCGTCATTTCAAGCGCGGTCTGGGCGCTCATCCGATTGGGCCTCGCCTATTCGGGCAAGCGGGCCTAATCGAGCGGTTTGGGACGAGGGCGCTCACCGCGCACATGCACCACATCCACATCCGAGAAGGTGCTGGGCGGCAAATAGTCCTTGCGGAACCAGGGATAGCGCGTGCCGTCGAAGATCTCGCGCAGCCAGTCGAGCACCTTGCGCACGCGGGTCACACGGCGCTGATCGGGATGGTAGACCATCCACAGCGTGATCGGCACCTCGAGCCCGAGATCCACATGCACCAGCTCGGGCTGCACCTTGGCGGCATAGGTCGGGATCATCGAGATCGCCGTACCCGCGCGCACCGCCTCCACCAGCGCCAGTGAATTGTCCGTCGTCAGGGACGGATTCATCATCTGCTTGATGGCGCTGGCCTCCTTGGGCCAGTGGGTCTGCTGGGCGCTGTAGCTGACAAGGTCCGCGATGCGGTGGTTGAGCACATCCGCCACGCTCTTGGGCGCGCCATAAGTGTCCAGATAGGCCCGGGCTGCGAACGGCACATAGTGCAATGTGCCCAGCTCGGTCGCCACATGGCTCATACGTTTGGATTCGGTCATCTGCAGGCAGATATCGCTCTGGTCGAGCGCCTGCTCGCCATCCACCCGCGTATTGATCTCCAGATTGATCAGCGGGTTGGCTTCCACAAAGCTCGGCAGCTGGCGCGCGATCCAGTAGCCCGCAACGCCTTCGGGCGCAGCAAGGTGCACCGTGCCGGCGTCGGCGCGGTCGGCCTGATGGGCGATCCGCTCAATATCGCCAGCGGTGGATTGCATGATCTGGACCTGGGCCCAGATGCGCTCGCCGATATCGGTCAGCTCCACGCCTTCCGCGCCCCGCGTCACCAGGCGGGCGCCGATCCGGGTTTCAAGCTGCTCCAGACGCCGACTCACGGTTGGCTGTCCGATGCCGAGCTTGCGCGCAGCGCTGCTCATGGAGCCCGAGGACACCAGCGCATGGAAAATCCGCAGATCGTCCCAGTCAAACAGTTGCGGCTTAGTGCTCATGAACGGAACCGCTTTGCGGATGAATAGGGGGCATGTCGTCTTCGCTGAAGCGCAGGGAGGAGGGGAACCGGTAACATTCCAGGCATTGGATGAGGGGCTTCATGCGCGATCAGGATAAGCAACACCGGCTTGAAGGGCCAGATGCGCCAGCGACCGCTGAACTTATGCGCATCTTCGCCCGTCATGGCTTTACATCTTCTGAAGAGCCTTCAGATGTTGCAGACGCCTCCACAGTTGCGGTGACTGCGCTGGGCGGAGAGCTGGCCTCTGCCGAAATCGTGCTGGCGTGCCAGGCGCGTACGGGACGTTGCTTCTTTATCCGCCGCAATGAATCGGGCGAAGCTAGCGGCTTCATCGCCCTGTTGTTCCTCAACCCGCTGGGCTTTGAGGCGCTGATGTACGGGCGCCTGTCGCCTGACAATCCTGATCTCGACCAGCTGACCGCCCACGATGAGCGGGCGTCGGCGATTTACGTGTGGTGCCTTGCGGGCGTCAGCGAAGCGGACAAGCGCGCCGTGGTGCGTGCGGTGACCGAAGCGCGTCGTCGGGCCTTTCCGCATGTGGCGTTGTTCGCCCGGCCCATGAGCCGCGAGGGACGCATGATGACCGCGGCGCTGGATGCGCCGTCGGCGGGCGCAGCCTGGCTGGGGTGGGTGCCCCAGGCTGCTGACAGCAACAAGTCTTAGGGTCGGAGGGGGCTATGGACGGAACGCGTGTTGAGGAATTCGAACCGCCCGTGATCATTCGCGTGGCGCGCAATCTGGAAGACATGCAGCGCATCGCCGTGGTGCGCGCGCTGGTCTACATGGCCGAGCAGGACTGCCCGTATGACGAGGAGTTCGACGGCAATGATCTCGCCGGCGCCACCCATTTGCTGGGCGAAGCGGGTGGCGAGCCGCTGGGTTGCCTGCGCATCCGCTGGTTCGCCGACTTCGCCAAGATCGAACGCGTCTGTGTGCGCAAGGGCCATCGTTCAGGACGCGTTGCGCGCCAGATGATGACCGATGCGATGGAGCTGATCCGTCGCAAGGGCTACCGCAAATTCGTCGGGCACGTTCAGGAACATCTGATCCCGTACTGGAAGCGGTATGGCTTCATTCACCGCGAACACCGCGGGGTCTTCGTATTCTCAGATAGGGCGTATGCGGAAATGGAGGGGCGTCCTGCGCCTCACCCCCATGCGCTGCACATAGATACCGATCCGCTTATTCTGGATCGGCCGGAAGGTGAGTGGGACCGACCGGGACCGCTCGACAAATCGGTGAAACGCGGCGCGTCGCCGCTTCAGGGGAGGGAGCCAGGACGCGGAGCAAAAGCCGCGGCTGCGCTCAAGGAGACGGAGAAAGCAAAATGAGCCTGGGTGTTCCCGTACTGGTCTGCCTGGATCTGCAAATGGAGTTCGTCGCTGAAGGCCGTCCCTGGACGGACCCGCAGGGCCAACGCATTGCACAGGTGAGCGCCTCCATTCTCTCGGAAGCCCGCGCGGCGAACTGGTCGATTGTTCACGTCCAGCTTCATCCCGGCGGACCGATCATGGCGGATAACGGCCTGCATCAGCCCGCGCCGGGCTGCGAACCCCGCCCGGGTGAAATCCTGCTGCGTCGCGCCGGCGTCTCAGCTTACGCGCACCCGGATCTGTCCGGCATTCTGGAAGGCGCCATGGGCGCGCCGGCCTATCTGATGGGCTTTTCCGCCCCGACTTCACTGACCGCGACGCTCTATGATGCGGAAGAGCGCATGCACCCGCTCAATCTGATCGAGGAAGCGGTGGGCTCTGCCGAAGTGGGCGAATGGTCCGCCGATCATGCGCGCGCCCTGTGCATGGACACGGCGGGCAAGCTCAATCGTCTCGTTTCCCGCAGCGCGCTCTTTGGGGAGAAATCCCAGTATGCGCTCGGCCGCATCAATATGCTGACCCAGCCACGGCTGAGCTGACCTGCAGACAGCTCTTCGTGCGTTGAAAGGCGAGGTCGGGGGACCTCGCCTTTCTTTTTTCGGGTCGGGACTCCGCGCTGGGCGCTTGCCATCAGATCGCCAAGCTGATCCTCTCCTCTCAACAGCATTCGGGGAGAGAGAAATGCGGCGTCTTTTGATGAGCGTATGTGCAGGGGTTCTGGCGAGCGGAGCGGCGATGGCGCAGGACGAGACTGAGGGCTGGGCGATTGTCCTGCATGGCGGCGCCGGCGTGATCGAGCGCGGCGACATGGATGCGGACACCGAGGCCGCCTATCGCGAGGCGCTGGACGTTGCAATCCGGATGGGGGGCGAATTGCTGGATGATGGCGTTGCGGCCATAGACGCGGTGGAAGCCGTCATCCGCTATCTTGAGGATGATCCCAAATTCAACGCCGGTCGCGGCGCGGTCTTCACCTCCGGCGGTCGCAACGAGCTGGATTCCTCGATCATGCGCGGCTCTGACATGCAGGCGGGCGCAGTCGCAGGGGTCACCACTGTGCGCCACCCGATCTCGCTGGCGCGCGCGGTCATGGAACGCAGCCCGCACGTGATGCTGCAGAGCGAGGGCGCCGAAGAGTTTGCAGCGAGCCTGGAGCTTGAGCTCGTGGACAATTCCTATTTCTTCACCGAACGGCGCTGGGCGTCGATGGTGCGCAAGGTGCGTGAGCTGGGCCTTCCGATACCGCCGCGCCCGGAAGGCGCGCCCGAGCCCGAACCCATTCGCGAGGGCGCGCTTGACCTGATGGAACGCGAGCACGCATTCGGCACGGTCGGCGTTGTCGCGCGTGACCGGTCGGGTGAGATCGTTGCAGGCACGTCCACCGGCGGCACCACCGCCAAGCGCTGGGGCCGGGTCGGGGACAGCCCGATCATTGGCGCCGGCACCTACGCCACCTCCGAGTGCGGCGTTTCCGCGACGGGGACGGGCGAGTATTTCATCCGCCTGAATGTGGCGGCGCGCATCTGTACCTATATCGAGGCCGGTCAGACCCCTGACGATGCGCTGGAAGCCGTGATCAGCCGTGACCTGACCGCCATGGGTGGGGATGGCGGCGTTGTGATTCTGGCGGCGGACGGCCCGCACTGGGCCTTCAACACGGCGGGCATGTATCGCGCCAGCTGGACGCCGGGCGGCGAGCCCGTGGTCTCGATTTACGGGGATGAGGACTAGACGCGATGGGACGGGCTGCGTTTGCGGGGCTCGTCTATTTCGCGATTGTTTTCGCTATCGGGTTTGTTCTGGGCAGCATTCGCGTTCTGCTGGTCTCGCCCTGTCTGGGCGAGCTGGGCGCGGTGCTGCTGGAATTGCCGGTCATGCTGGGGGCGTGCTGGCTGGTCTCTGGCGCGCTGACGGCGCGGCTTGCCGCGCACAATCCGGCGCGCGCGGCGATCGTCATGGGCGGCGTCGCCTTCACCTGCCTCATGCTGGCCGAGTTTACGCTGGGCGCCCTGGCGTTCGAGCGCGGACTGCTGGAGCAGGTTCTGCGCTGGGGAACGCCAGCAGGCGCTCTGGGACTGTTCGGTCAGATCGGTTTTGCACTGTTTCCATGGATTCAGCGCCGTCGAACGCCTTCCATTTAGTTTCAAATGTAACTAACTTGTCGGGATAAGAGTTTTCGCCAGTCAGGGAGCGCCTCATGGCTCGCAAATGGATTTACGCATCCCGTGTGGAAGGCAACGCCTCGCGCCAGGCTCACGCGGACATGCCCGAAGGCACCTATGAGCGGGAGATGAGCAAGGAGGGGTTCTTCGGCCCCGCCGCCTTCCTGCACCACAAGCGCCCGCCTACGGGCTGGGTCGATTTTGAAGGCCCGCTTCAGCCGCGCGCCTTTGATCTGAACAAGCTGGGCGCGGCCCAGAATTCGCCCTGGCAATCTGACTCCGTCCTGTTCAACAACGCCACCGACATCCGGTTCTGGTCACTGTCTGAACCGATGACGGCTCTGGTGCGCAACGCCGATGGCGATCAGCTCCTGTTCATCCATCGCGGCGCCGGTTCGCTGTTCTGCGACTTTGGCCATCTTGAGTATGAGGCGGGCGACTATATCGTCCTGCCGCGCGGCACGATCTGGCGCTTGTCCCCGTCTGCGCCGACGCTGGTGCTGATGGTGGAAGCCACGAACACCCACTACACCCTGCCGGACAAGGGCCTTGTTGGCCCGCACGCCGTGTTCGACCCGGCCATGTTCGACGTGCCCGCCATGGATGAGGCCTTCAAGGCGCAGCAGGCGGACGAGGATCATGAGTGGAAAGTGCTGATCAAGAAGCGCGGTCAGGTCTCCACCATCACCTATCCCTTCAACCCGCTGGATGCGGTGGGCTGGCATGGCGAGCTGCATCCGGTGCGCCTGAACGTGCGTCATATCCGGCCGCTGATGAGCCATCGCTATCATTTGCCGCCGAGTGCGCACACCACCTTCCTGTCGGATCGTTTCGTGATCTGCACCTTTGCGCCGCGTCCCTTCGAGACCGATCCGGGCGCGCTGAAAGTGCCGTTCTTCCACAATAATGACGATTATGATGAAGTGCTGTTCTACCATGCCGGCGACTTCTTCAGTCGCGACAATATCGATGCGGGCATGATGACCTTCCACCCGGCGGGCTTCACCCACGGTCCGCACCCCAAGGCGCTGGCCAACATGCTCGAACAGAAGAAACCGGCGACCGACGAATACGCCGTGATGATCGACACCCGCGACCCGCTCGATGTGGGCGAGGGCGCCTCCCGCGTCGAGAATCTGGATTATGTGAACAGCTGGAAGCCGAAGGCGAAGTAAGCTTCGCGCTTTGGCCTGACCTGAATGACTGCACCCGGTGGCGCTGTGGCGCCGCCGGCAACACTAGCGGAGTGCTCCCCTCATGAAACTCGCCACGCTGAACAATGGAAAACGCGACGGCCGCCTGGTGGTCGTCTCCAAGGATCTCGCCTGGTGCACGGACGCCAGCCATATCGCGCCGACCCTGCAGGCTGCACTTGATGAGTGGGAGACCAAGGAGCCGGCGCTGCGCTCGCTGGCCGAAGAGCTGGAACGCGAATCCATCCCGCGCGAGCGCTTCCATGAGCGCGAAGCCCTGTCCCCGCTGCCCCGCGCCTTCCAGTGGGCGGACGGCTCGGCCTACGTCAATCACGTCGAACTGGTGCGCAAGGCGCGCGGCGCCGAGCTGCCGGACAGCTTCTGGACAGATCCGCTGATGTATCAGGGCGGTTCGGACAAGTTCCTGGCGCCGCGTCAGGACATTCCGCTGGGCGATGACAGCTGGGGCTGTGACTTTGAAGCGGAAGTCGCCGTGATCACCGGTGACGGCCCGGCGGGCCTCAGCGCGGATGACGCCGCCAAGGAAATCCGCCTGATCATGCTGGTCAATGACGTCTCTCTGCGCGGTCTCATTCCGGGCGAGCTGGCCAAGGGCTTTGGCTTCTTCCAGTCCAAGCCGCCGACCGCGTTCTCCCCGGTCGCTGTGACGCCGGACGAGCTCGGGGACGCCTGGGATGGCCGTAAGGTGCATCTGCCGCTACAGTCCTGGCTGAACGGGAACAAGTTCGGTGAGCCTGAATGCGCCGTCGACATGACGTTCGATTTCGCCCAGCTGGTCGCCCACGCTGCGAAAACCCGTCCGCTGTCAGCAGGCTCCATCGTGGGGTCCGGCACCATCTCCAACAAGCTCGATGATGGCCCCGGCAAGCCGGTCGCGGAAGGCGGCAAGGGCTATTCGTGCATCGCCGAGATCCGCATGATAGAGACCATCTATGACGGCGCCGCGAAGACCCCGTTCATGACGCCGGGCGACACCGTGCGCATCGAGATGCTGGACAAGGACGGCAAGTCCATTTTCGGCGCTATCGAGCAGAAAGTTGTCCGCTACGAGGGTTAGGGGATTGCAGCTCAGGGTTGTTGCTGCTTGTTGTTCCAACCTCGGCTTTGGTGACTTGCTTTTGAGATGTTGGTATCTCCCCCTCCTCGGCAATCGGGGAGGGGAAAATGCGATTGTGTTTGGTTTTTGCTGCCGCGTGCTGGTTGACGGGATGTGTAGCCAGCAGTGGGCCTTCGCTGGATGTCTCCAGCAATTCGACATGGACAGAAATCGGCAGTTCTTATTCGACTGAGAACCAACGCCGCGAAGGGGTAGGCGTGGCAATCCTGTATGGTTTGTCTGGTGGGGAAGTTCGCGACGCTTTAATTGCCGAAGTTACTGATAGAACAACCATTATGAATCAGCGTGGGCACGGCGTTTATGTTGAGTACCTTAGCGCTGATGGCCAAGTGTTCATGTGGTATCCACATAATGGATCAGTCGTTCGTGGCGTTTGGAGCGTAAGAAGGTTGAGTAGTGACCTTGCTAGACTGTCTCCCTATGTCGTTTGCTATGCCTATAGTGGAGCCCGCAATCCGGTGACGGCTCAATACAATCCCAGGGAGTGCATCCAGCCTGAGATTATACTGGGCGGCGTAAGCTTAATTGAGGCCCGACAAGGTGACCCTTTTAACCTGTCTTCTGGGCAAGTGCCGTTTCGCCTGAACGGAAGCCAGGTGCCCATTTGGCCTGATCAGGTGTCTGAAGTTAATTAAGTAGACACTCGGCGCCATTGAGCAGAAAGCCGTCCGCTACGAGGGCTAGAGCACGAAGGGCGCAAGCCCGAACGGCAACACGATCAGGGCCGCCGCGAGCCATCGCGCGCGGCCCATCTTGTTCCAGAGCCTTGCGAGCCCGCTGATCCAGCCCGGCTCCTCGCGTTCGGTCTTGGCGATGCGCAGCACGTAGATCATTGCGCCGGTGGCGGAGAGCCCGGTCAGGATCGCGCCAAAAAGGAACCAGAGCGTCTTCGTCCAATAGCCGCCGAACGTGCCGAAATGCAGCGGGTCCGCCATTTCCGCGATACGCTGATGGGCGCTGAGCGCGCGTGCATCGGCTTCCCCCACAAGCGCGCCGGTGCTCGCATCGATCCAGATGGCGTTGGCGCGGGGGCGTACCAGCAGGGCGCGCCCGTTTTGCCCATGTACTTCAAGCCGGTCCGGCTGGCCTGGCGTCCAGCGCACAAGACTGACCTGATAGCCGGGCTGGGCCTGTTCAAGGCGCTTGAGGCCGGCATCGAGCGCATGAGCGGGAGAGGGCAGGGTTTGTGCCGGTACTGGCGTCGCCTCGATCAGCGCGGGGCGCGTATTGGCGGACGGGGCGTCGAGCCCCCATTGCTCGGCGAGATACCAGTAGCCGGTCAGGCAGATCAGGGCCACGAACCAGAGCGACCACAATCCCGCCAGCCTATGGATGTCGCCGATCAGGGCGCGCAGTGTGCGCCCCTTGGGCCAGCGCAGAAAGCCGCGCCACCAGCGCTTGTAGACCCAGAAGGAGGTCACTAGCGTCACGCCCAGCAAGATCGCGGCGAGGCTGACAATGCTGACTCCGATCGGAACCGGCAGCATCAGATGCCGGTGCGTGTTGCGCAGGAAGCGCTGAAACCCGAACCAGCCGCCCGTGCCCGTCAGCTCCGCCGTGCCGGGGTGGATATAGTAGTGGGTGTTCTCGCCCCCCGCGCGCCCGACGGCGTCATAGGTCGAAAGCGGATGGAGCGGTCGGTAGATGTTGAAGGCCGAACCCTCGGGCGCAGCCTCTCGCGCCGCTTCCAGAACCTCGCCCCAGCTTGCCCGGTCCTGCGCGTGGACAGGTGCGGTCCACATGGCCGGACGGGTCGCCCAGTCCAGCTCGTAGGAGAAGACAGCCAGCGTGCCGGTCAGACAGACAAAGGCGAGAAACAGCGAAACCTGAAGCCCCGCCCAATGGTGCAGCCGCCACCAGATCGACCGCGCCGGTTTGCCCGGCGCGGTCTTGGGTTTCAGCGCTGACAGGCCGAAACGGCGCATCACCAATGGCGCGTCAGTTCGACAAAGACGCTGCGCGGCGCGCCGGGGAAGTGTCCGGTGCGGTCAATGAAGCCGCTGGCGGCGTAGGTCTCGTCAAACAGGTTGTCGACCCGAAGCATGGCGCGCCATTGATCCAGCTCGTAGATCAGTGAGGCGTCAAAAACGAGATAGTCGCGGACTTTCTGGCCGCTGCGCGACAGACGCACATCGACATAGTCGCCGCCGACCGCAAATGCGGTATTCCAGGCCGGGACCTGATAGCGGGTCCAGAATCCGAACGTGTTCTCGGGTGCGTTGGAGAAGCGATCGCCCACGGCGCCGTTCAGCGTCGAGGTGCCGGCGTCCGCCGTGATCCGTGTGTCGTTATAGGCATAGGAGGCGGTCGCCACCCAGTTGGGCGTGATGTCTGCGGTGACATCCAGCTCAAAGCCTTCGGAAGTGACTTCGCCAAAGGCGATGAAGTCATCCACGCCGTCATTGCCCGGATCGCCCGCCGGATCAGGCTGCAGCACATTGGTGCGCACGATCTGGTAGACCGAGGCGGACGATTGCAAGCGGCCGCCAAACAGCTCGGTCCTGACGCCGCCCTCAATGATCTCGCCCTCGGTGGGATCAAACGGTCCGCCCGCCAGCACGGTCTGCGAGCCGATATCCTGCGGCTCGAAACTCTCCGCCCAGTTCAGGAACACCGAGACGTCGTTCCGCACGCGATAGACGCCTCCCGCGCGCCAGGTCAGGCGCTCATCACTGAAGCTGTCGCCCGTGCCCGGATCCTCGTCCTCGAAGCGGTCAAAGCGGGCGCCGCCAACCAGGATGAGGTTCCCGACCGTCACCTCATCCAGCACATAGGCGCCCGTGCGATCTGTCCTGGTCAGGGTGACCGGATAATCGGCGCGGTCAGGCAGGTTGTAGGTGGATGGGTCGGTGATGCCGTATTGCGGGTCAAACAGGCTCAAAGGCGTTGGCAGGTCTGGAGTGTTGGTGCGTCCGCCACGCAGGCTGAAGCCGGTGAAATTGGCGTCGCGGGTATACCAGTCGGTCCCAACCAGCAGTCGGTTATCCATCTGACCAAAACGGCGCTCCCAGATCGCGTTGGCGCCGAAGGACCAGGACTCGCCCGAGCGGACCTGATCGCGGAATTCGCGGATCGAGGTATCCACCACGCCATCGCCATCAGAATCAAACAGGCCGCGCGGCTCGTGGTATTGTTGGGTTTCCTCGGCGTCATTCCAGCGGAGCCCCGCATCCACATGCAGGGACGGGGTGAGCTGATAATTAAATCGCGCTTGCAACACCGTGGAGCGCAGATCAAGGAAGTCGCTGGCCTCATTGTGGTTCCAGCGCCGGTCCGTCAGGAAATTGCCCAGATCGTCCGTTGGAACGCCGCGCAGGCGATTGCCGCCAAGGTCCTGATCATACTGGGTCGCCTGCAGGATCACCTCACCCCTCTCGAGCTGATAGCTCAAGCCGAAATCATAAATCTGGGTGCGGGTGTCCGCATTGCGACGCGGCAGGTTGCGATCTTCATAGAAGACGCCGCCACGCGCCGAAATCCGGTCCGTCAGGGCGCCCGTAGCCTCTATGGCTCCGCCAATCCGGCCTTCCGTGCCCACCACGAAACGGGTCTCGATATCCTGATCGGGTGAGGGTGTTTTGGTGATGTAGTTGAACAACCCGCCCGGTGCACCCGGGCCATAGAGCATGCCGGCCGGCCCCTTGAGGTATTCCATGCGCTGCACGTTGAAGAGCTGAGGCACGGAGAAGCCGGCATAAGGGTCGCCGCGCAGGCCATCAAAGAAGTTCTCTTCCTGACGGAAGCCGCGCGCCGTCACGCCCGCATAACTGTACAGGCTGACGCCGGAGATGTTGCGGTAGAGGTCGGCGGCGTCGCGCGCGCCCTGATCCTCGATCAATTGCTCGTTGATGACCTGGATGGTCTGGGTGGAAAGCAGCGGCTCGACCGGCATCTTGCCGCTTTCAAGGATCTGGGTGCGATACAGCGTTCGGGCGCGTCCGGTGATGATGATCCGGTCTTCGGGCTCGTTCGCCATGGTGTCAGAGGTGCTGGCGACGGGCGTCTCTTGCGCCAGGACCGGCGCGTTCGCCAGAAGGCCGGCCAAAATCGTGCCGGCAGCCAGGATCGTTTTGAAAGACATGAATGCGTCCGCCCAACTGAATATGATTATCAGAAGCGGAATAATTGTAATTAAGAATGATTGTCAACTGCGAGATTGCATTGGCATGCATCTGGCGCATGACGGACCATCCGGACGGCCTCTCGATTGTTTGAAGAGCCTGCAGTCTGCAATGTGATAGACCGGCGGCCTGAAACCTATCTGAATGGTCATTGTCGGATGCTTGCGTCTCCGACCCGTGCAGGCTTAGGTAATAGTATAACGATCGCATTTCAGCGATGGACATCGCGCGTCACTCCACGGAAGCGCAAGGGGAACTCATCATGAAACACCTTCTGGGCGGCGTCTGCGCCGCAGCTCTGGGCCTGTTCGCCTCCACGGCATCGGCTCAGGACGATCAGACTTTGCTGCTGCGCACGCCGGCGGTTCATGGCGACACGCTGGTTTTTGTCTATGCCGGGGATCTGTGGCGTTCGGAGCTTGATGGACGCAATCCGGTGCGGCTCACCTCGCACGCCGCTGACGAGCGCGCGCCGCACATTTCTCCGGACGGGCGCTGGGTCGCGTTCACGGCGGACTATGAAGACAATCAGGATGTGTATGTGATGCCGGTCGCGGGTGGCCAGCCCCAGCGTCTGACCTGGCATCCGGGCAATGACCGGGTGACGGGCTGGTCGCCGGACGGGCGCGTGCTGTTCACCTCCCATCGCGAAGTCAATCATGGCCGTTCTGACCAGCTCTGGTCCATCGCGCCGGGCGAGGGCTATCCGCGCACGGAAATGGAGGCCCGTTTCGTGGTCGGCGACATGAACGCCGATGGACGGATCGTCTACAATCCAACGCGCACAGCGCATTCCTTTTTCACGGATGGCGGTTCGGGCTGGCGTATCCATCGTGGCGGTTCCACAGGCACGATCAGCATTCTGTCTGCGGACCGTCAGGACTCGGCATTGCTGGAGAGCGACCGGATCAACGAGTTCTTCCCGATCTGGGTCGGCGATCAGGTCTATTATCTGTCTGATGAGGATGGCGAGCAGCTGGCGCTCTATCGCTATGATCCCGAGACGGGCGCGCGCACCCGTCTGCATGACGAAGCGCCCTGGGATATCCGTTGGATGGATTCAGACGGTCAGACTCTGGTCTTTGAAGCTGGCGGGCGTCTGAAGCGCTATGATGTCGCGACCGGTCAGGTCAGCGAAATCCGGATCTCGCTGAACGCAGACCTGCCGCAGCTGGCGCCGCGCTGGGTCAACGCCGCCCGGACTATCACGCACGCGGCCCTGTCCCCGACCGGCCAGCGCGCGCTGATCACGGCGCGCGGCGAGGTGTTCTCGGCGCCGCTTGATGAAGGCTCCACCCGCAACGTCTCCAACACCTCCGGCGTGCGTGAATACACGGCGCTGTGGTCGCCGGACGGCGATCAGGTCGCCTACATCACGGATGCCGGTGGCGCGCAACAGTTGACGCTCGTTGATCAGCGCGGCTTTGAGGCGCCGCGGACGCTGGCGCTGGGCGGCGCGGCGGATGCGTTCTATGCGCTGGAAGCCTGGGCGCCTGAAACCAATCGGATCATCTATTCCGACAACCTGCTCAATCTGTACGCCCTGAATGTGCAGACTGGTCGTTCCGTGCGTCTCGCAACCGAAGTGCGCCGGTCCGGCTATGAGGTGGCGGTCAGCCCGGATGGCCGGTGGCTGGCCTATACGCTGGAGCAGGCGAATTTCCTGCGTGACCTTGTTTTGCACAATCTGCTGGATGGCACGCAGATCACGGTTAGCGACGGCATGGCCGATGTGGGTGCGCCTGCCTTCTCCCGCGATGGCGCCTATCTGTACTTCACCGCCTCCACCAATGTGGGCCCGCAACAGGTCGGCCTGAACATGCAGACCCGTGAGCGGCCGTCACGCTACGGCCTCTACGCCGCGGTGCTGGCTGCGGATGGCGTATCGCCGCTTCTGCCCGGAACGGGCGATGAGAACGCGGCCGGCGCTGATGAAGAGCCCGAAGACGGCGAGTCCGACGCCGTCGTGGTCACCCGTGTCGATGCGGCCGGTCTGTCTGACCGCATCGTCGCCTTGCCGGTCTCCGAACGCAATTACGGCAATCTCGCCGTCGATAAGCAGGGCGGCCTCCTGTTCGTGGATTACGCACAGCCGGGCGCGGAGTACACGCCGCCGGGCGAGAGCCCGAGTGCGCAGAACCGCCTGATGCGCTTTGATTTTGAAGAAAAGGACGTCTCCGAGCTGTCAGTCGGTGTGGACCAGTTCCTGCTGAGCGCAGATGGCGGAACCATCCTGGTGCAACGCAATGAAGGCGGCTGGGCGCATTCGGAAACGGGCGAGAGCCTTGAGCTGGAAGCGCTAGATACGTCGGGCATGCGCCTGCGCGTCGATCCACGCGCGGAGTGGGCGCATATCTTTGATGAAGTCTGGCGCATGGAAGCGTCGTATTTCTATGATCCTGACCTGCATGGCCTGGACTGGCAGGGCGTGCGCGATCGCTATGAACCTCTGCTCGCCCATGTGGGCCGGCGCGAAGATCTCAATGCGCTGATGGTCGACATGATCGGCGAGTTCCAGGTGGGCCATAACCGCACTGGCGGCGGCGATGTCCATCACGAGCAGGGTGTTTCCGGCGGTCTTCTGGGCGCGGACTTTGCGCTTGAGGGCGGTCGCTATCGCATCGCCCGCATCTATTCGGGGGAGGCCTGGAACCCGTTCCTGAACGGTCCGCTGGCCGCGCCCGGTCTGGATGTGTCAGAAGGCGATTTCATTCTCGCCATCAATGGTCAGCCGCTGACCGCATCCGACAATATCCACGCGCTCTTGCAGGGCACGGTGGACGCCCAGACCACGCTGACCATTGCGGACACGGCGCGAGGCGCCAATCCGCGCGACATCGTGGTCGAGCCCATCAGCAGTGAAAGCCAGCTGCGTCTGTGGGGCTGGATCGAGGCGAACCGCGCCGCGGTCGATCAGGCCACGGATGGCCGTGTGGGCTATATCTACCTGCCCAATACGGCAGGCGCGGGCTATGATTTCTTCAACCGCATGTATTACGCCCAGGCCAACAAGCAGGCGCTGATCTTTGACGAACGCTCCAATGGCGGCGGGCAGGCGGCGGATTACATTACAGATGTGCTCTCGCCCTTCCACCTGTCGGGCTGGATCAGCCGGGGCGACCAGCTGCCCTACAATACGCCTTTTGCAGCCCATTACGGGCCCAAGGTGATGATGATTGACCAGGACGCAGGTTCAGGCGGGGATTTCCTGCCCTATTCCTTCCGTCGTCGGGAGATCGGGCCGCTGATCGGCACGCGCACCTGGGGCGGCCTCATCGGCATTTCGGCCAATCCGGATCTGATGGATGGCGGCTCACTGGTCGTGCCCTTCTTCCGCTTCTACACGGCGGACGGGGAGTGGCGCGTGGAAAACGAAGGCGTGGCGCCGGATATCGAGGTTTATCTCGACCCGGTGGCGACAAATGCCGGACGCGACAACCAGCTTGAACGCGCGATCGCCGAGACCGAGCAGATGATGGCGTCCCAGACTGCGCCGTCCGTCCCGCTTACTGCGCCAGAGGCGCCGGATGAAGTCGGGCAGTAAGAGTCTGCCGAGACCGGAATAAAGAGGGGCGCCTGAGAGATCAGGCGCCCTTTCTTCTGGGGGCGGACTGTACCGGCAGACGGGATCAATTCGTCGAGAAGCCGCCAGTCTTCAGCGTGTAGCGCTTGCCATCAAACCCTTCAAAGATCTCGACGGTATCAGGGTGGCCCACCGCGCCGTTCTCGGCGTCCGGCAGAAGGTTGCCTTCAGAGACATAGGCTTCGTAATGCCCGTCATCATTCTCTGCGAGCAGATGATAGAAGGGCTGGTCCTTTTCCGGGCGCAGGGATTCCGGAATGGACAGCCACCATTCCTCGGTATTGGCGAACACCGGGTCCACGTCAAAAATCACGCCCCGGAACGGAAAGAGCCGGTGGCGGACGACATCGCCGATTGTGAACTTGGCCTCACGCAAGGCGGACCTCCTGATTTCGGGACCGTCATATGTAGTCGTCAGGGCATGCAATTCCAGTGCCTGACACTGTTGGAACCGGGTTCAACGCTTTCACAAGCGTGAAAGGCGAGCTATCCTTAACGTCAAACTGAAGGATCGCCCGCCACCGGCATGTCGGCCGGCGCCGCAGAAGCGGCGCGCTGCATGTTTCCGCGGGCGCTGTGAGGACAAAAATCATGGCGAAGGACGCGGCCGGCTCGGAGCCAGCGCGCCAGCGCCCGAATCGAGGCCGGAAATCCGCCCGCCAGGACCCGATCTATGGGGCTATCGATCTGGGCACCAATAACTGCCGCATGCTGTTGGCGCGGCGCACACGGGGTGGATTCCGTGTGGTCGACGCCTATTCCCGCATAGTCCGTCTGGGCGAGGGGATCACGGCGTCCGGCGAGCTGTCAGACGCCGCGATGGATCGCGCGGTCGAGGCGCTGGGCGTGTGTGCGGAGCGCATCAAGCGGCGCAATGTCACCAAGATGCGCGCCATCGCGACCGAAGCCTGTCGTCAGGCCAAGAATGGCGAGCACTTCCTTGAACGGGTCAAAGCCGAAACCGGTCTCGACATGGAGATCATCGGTCCCGAAGAGGAGGCGCGCCTGGCAGTGCAAGGCAGCCTCGACCTGCTTGATGAAAGCATGGACGCGGCGGTGGTGGTTGATATCGGCGGCGGCTCGACCGAGCTGTGCTGGGTGGACCTCGCCGAATGGCGTAATCGCGGCGGCTATGACAGCGGCGGGCGCCCGCCTCTGCGGGGCTGGTCCTCCATGCCCCTGGGCGTGGTGACCCTGTCCGAGCGCTTTCCTGAACCCAAAGGCGGCGGGGACGAGGCGCGCGCCGAATGGTACGGCAAGATGAAGGCGTTCGCGCGCAAGCATCTCAAACCGCCCAAGGGGGCGCGACGCTTGCGTCCGGTCTTCGAGGCGGGCCGCGCACACATGGTGGGCACGTCCGGGACCGTTACCTCTGTGGCCGGTGTGCACCTGAACCTGACGCGCTATATGCGTGACAAGGTCGATGGCATGTGGATGACCTCGGAGGAGGCGCATATCGCCTGTCAGCGTCTGGCGAGCCAGGATCGCGCCGGCCGTTCGCGGGAAGGCTGTATCGGCCATGATCGCGCTGATCTGGTGCTGGCGGGTTGCGCCATCTATGAAGCGGTCATGGAAGCTTGGCCGACAGAGCGCGTCCGGGTTGGTGACAGGGGCCTGCGCGAAGGCATGCTTTTGAACTTGATGCGGCCCAAACGTCGACGCGGACGGCGCGGGACGGGCAAACGCTCTGATGCTGCAACACCTGAATCCGGGAAGAGAGACGACCATGAGCAAGGATGACGATAACGGTGAGGGCGAACCCGAACGCCGCCGCCGACGCTCCGGTCCGGTCACGGCGGGGGGCGACGCCCGGTCCGCCAAGCAGTTCCGCACGCGGGTGAAGACGGCGCGCGGCCGAAAATACTCCTCCAAGCTCTGGCTCGAGCGCCAGCTCAATGACCCCTATGTGGCGCGCGCCAAGCAGGAGGGCTATCGCTCTCGCGCCGCCTACAAGCTGACTGAGCTTGATGACAAGTTCGGCCTGATCAAGCCGGGCATGCGCGTGGCCGATCTGGGCGCGGCGCCCGGAGGCTGGACCCAGGTTGCACTCAAGCGCGGCGCGGACCATGTGGCGGGCGTCGACCTTCTTGAGATCGAGCCGATCGCGGGCGCCATCCTGATGCAGCTCGACTTCACTGAAGAGGGCGCGGACGAGAAGCTCAAGCAAGCACTGGGCGGGCCGGCGGATCTGGTGATCTCCGACCTGGCGCCCTGGACGACCGGGCACAAGTCCACAGACCATTTGCGGATCGTGGCGCTGGTCGAGACTGCGGCCTATTTCGCCATTGACGTGCTCAAGCCCGGCGGCGGTTTTGTCGCCAAGGTGTTCCAGGGCGGCGCGACAGGGGAATTGCTGGACCTGCTCAAGCATCGCTTCGAGAAGGTGCGCCATTACAAGCCGCCGGCCAGCCGATCGGAAAGCGCCGAGACTTTCCTGATCGCGACGGGATTCCGGCCGGAGCAAAAGTAAACGCCGTTCACTTTTTGCTTGGCGGACTCATTCATATGTGGATACTCCCATTCATGACGGCATGAAAAAGTCCGTCGGGAGGAGAGCCATGACTGAGCAACACGCGACGTGCCCGCCTTATCCGTGGGAGCCCTTCAATCCGATCCGCGCCTGGACTGCGTTCTGGGGACTGGTCGGGGACCGGGATGACACGCGCTATGTGTTCGCCTTCTTCCGGGCGGTGAACGGGCGCTCGATGGGCCATATCGTCAGCCGTTTCGCCAATTCCGATTTCGGTCGCAGCCAGATCGAGGACCGCACCCGGTTCGCCGATGTGATGCTGGATCGCAAGACGCTGGAATCCTATGGGCGCGGCACGTTCGCCGCCGCCTACCTGCATTATCTCGACAGCGAGAATCTCAACCCGCTCGGCGTGCATGAGGCGGCGGTCGAGAACGCGCCGGAGCTCTATGCCCAGCTTGAGGCGGAGTATCCCGAATTCGCGTCGATGACCTATACCCTGCATCTGGCGCATGACCTGCACCATGTGCTGACGGGGTATGGCCGGGATCCGCTGGGGGAGGCGCTGCTTCTGACCTTCAATGGTAATCAGAATGGCACGCGCGGCTCGCGCCTGCTGGGCATGTTCGCCGGGCTGCGCATCCGCTCTGAAATCTGGCAATGGCCGGTGGGCCGCATGATGGCGAATGCGCGCCGTATGGCGCGCGAAAGCCAGGATCTCGTGACCACAGACCTGACGAAATATCTGCACCTGCCGCTGGCTGAAGCACGCGCGCGTCTGAACCTTGTGCCGGACCCGCTCTATCGCGAAGTGCGGGACGCCTGGACGGGGCCGGAGCCGGTGAGCGCCAAGGCCTAGAGGCCCGGCGCCGGTCGACCGTTCAGAAGGTATTCCATGACCTCGGGGTCCTGGATGTCGAGCTTCTCATAGGGGCCCAGGAGGCGCAGTCGGCTTTTTGGCTTGCCCGGACCGAGCCGGCGCGCGGTCAGCATCACGACAATGCCGTCAAATCCGCATTCCTCGAGAACGGGCAGGCTTTCCACGTAATCACTGTGGGGCGGCACGCGCCGGTCAAGAAACACAAGGTCATAGCCAGAGGCCTTGCTGTCTTCGCAGAAAGCGTTGACGGAGGTGTAGTGATCAAACTCATAAGACCCGGGTACGTGCTCCGCCAAGCCTGACAAAATCGTCATCTCGACAGGGTCGTCATCAATAACGGCAACGCGTCTCATTAAAAAAACCTCTTACCTGTCAGGGGAATGCGCTTAGTACGCGCACAGGTTGGTTTACCTTAACTCTACACACCCGAACGGGCAATCATGTCCGATTGCGGCTAATTAGCCTTGCGCTTGGCGACAAACCTGCTAATCCGGCCCCGCAAGAGACAAGGAGGCCTCCCCATGCAGATTCGCGAGGGGCTCACCTTTGACGACGTGCTCTTGCAGCCCGGTTCGTCTGAGGTTTTGCCCGCTGACGCTTTGGTGCAGACCCGGCTTACGCCGTCCATCACCCTGAACATCCCCATTCTCTCGGCCGCCATGGATACGGTGACCGAAGCGGGCTTGGCGATCGCCATGGCTCAGGACGGGGGCATCGGCGTCATCCACCGCAATCTGACCGTCGAAGAGCAGGCCGAAGAAGTCCGCCGGGTCAAACGCTATGAAAGCGGCATGGTGGTGAACCCGATCACCATCTCGCCCAAGGCCACACTGGCCGAACTTCAGGCGCTGATGAACCACCACAAGATCTCCGGCATCCCAGTGGTCGAAGGCGGTGAAGGCGTGAACGGCAAGCTGGTCGGCATCATCACCAACCGCGATGTCCGCTTCGCTGACGACATGAACCAGTCGGTCGCCTCTCTGATGACCCGCGAGAACCTGGTGACGGTCAAGCCGGGCGTGGCGCAAGGCGAAGCCCGTCGCCTGCTGCACAAGCACCGCATCGAGCGCCTGCTGGTGGTGGACGATGAAGGCCATTGCGTCGGCCTGATGACCGTCAAGGACATGGTCAAGGCGGAAGCCTATCCCAATGCCGCCAAGGACGAACATGGCCGTCTGCGCGTCGCCGCCGCCTCCACCGTGGGCGACGCCGGTTATGAGCGCGCCGAAGCCCTGATCGATGCGGGCGTGGACGCCGTTGTCATTGATACGGCGCACGGCATGTCCGCTTCGGTGCTCGAACAGGTCAAACGCATCAAGGCTGCGTCCAACTCGACCCAGGTCGTGGCGGGCAATGTGGCCACCTATGACGGCGCGCGCGCGCTGTTTGATGTGGGCGCTGACACCGTGAAAGTCGGCATTGGTCCGGGCTCGATCTGCACCACCCGCATCGTGGCGGGCGTGGGCGTGCCCCAGCTGACCGCCATCATGGACTGCAAACGCGCTGCCGAGGGCTTTAACGGCTCGATCATCGCTGACGGCGGCATCAAGTATTCCGGCGATCTGGCCAAGGCCATCGCAGCCGGCGCTGATTGCGTGATGATGGGCTCCATGCTCGCAGGCACCGAAGAAGCGCCGGGCGAGACCTTCCTGTACAAGGGCCGGGCCTATAAATCCTATCGCGGCATGGGCTCTGTCGGCGCCATGGCGCGCGGCTCGGCGGACCGGTATTTCCAGAAGGAAGTCACCGACCGCATGAAGCTGGTGCCTGAGGGCATTGAAGGCCAGGTGCCCTATAAGGGTCCGGTTGCGCCTATCCTGCACCAGATGGTGGGCGGTCTGCGCGCCGCCATGGGTTATACCGGCGCCAAGACGATCAAGGACTTCCAGGAGAAGGCCGAGTTCGTGCGCATCACCAATGCGGGTCTGAAGGAAAGCCACGTTCACGACGTGACGATCACTCGCGAAGCTCCGAACTATCCCACGCCGTCCTAGGCTGCAGGAACAGTTGAACAAGAACGCCCGGCGTGTGCGCCGGGCGTTTTGCGTTCAGGCTAGAGCGACAGGGCCTCGCGTGAGCGCTCGGTCAGCATGTCCATAGCCGCCAGATAAGGGGCTGGACCAAAACTGATGCGCCGTGCGCCGGCGGCTTTCATGACCTTGAGCTGCTCCACATCACCGACCATCACATTGATGGGCGCGCCGATCCGCTCAACGAGTTTTGCGACGAGGTCGGGGTCTCTCAATCCTGGAAAGAAAATTCCGTCGGCGCCCGCATCCACATAGGCATGGGCGCGTTCGACGGCATGCTCCATCCGCTCGCTGGGATGGGTCGGGTCTTCGGGGTCGAAAAACACCTCGCTGCGGGCGTTGATGAACAGCGGCTCGCCTTCTGATGCCTGGGCGCGGACGATGGCGCGCAGCTTGGCGGTGAACTTCTCGATCAGAACGGGGCTCGCGGTCTTGCGGTCCCGGTCTTCGATATTGATGCCGACGGCGCCGGTATTACGCATGCGCAGGGCGTGGTCTGCGACTTCGGCGGGGTCTTCGGAATAGCCGGTCTCGATATCGACGGTCAGCGGCACGGAGATGGTCTTCGCCATGCGTCGGGTGATCCTCTCCAGCCATTCCAGCGGCAGGGATTCCCCGTCCTCGAACCCGAGCGCGGCGGCGACCGCCCAACTCGATGTGGCGATGGCCTTGGCGCCGGAGCGTTCAATGGCCAGCGCGCTGCCTGCGTCCCAGGCGTTGAACAGGACGAGCGGAGAGCCGGGGGCGTGGAGTTCAGCGAATTTTGCATACATGGACGTTTTCCCTCTTCATCCAGAGCGCGTTTCGCCAGAGCACCGGCAGGCGCGCTCGTTTATGTGTCTTTCAGGACCGAATTTGAACCCGTTCAGCGTTAAGGGAGTCCTTGGGATATTGATGCGGCTTGCTGTCTGGCTCTGGATATGATGAGGGAAGGGCGTGAAATTTGCGCCGTGCCTGTGTATCAGAACGCTCTTCGGAGCTTTGCTCCGCAAGCGCGACCGCGCGCCGGCCGAAGGGCCGAACAAACCCCGGAGCTTTGCTCCGCAAGCGCGACCGTGCGCCGGCCGAAGGCCGAACAAACAAAGGCCCGTAGGGCCCAAAAAGAAGAGAGACTATCCCATGCGTGACGCAGGACGGATCGCCGGCGCCATTGAAGTGCTCGACGCGGTGATGAACCGGCACCAGCCGGTGAAGGACGCCCTGCGCGACTGGGGCAAGGCGCACCGCTTTGCAGGCTCTGGCGATCGCGCCTGGATGTCGGGGTTGGTGCTGGACGCGCTGCGCCGACGGGGCTTTCTGCGCCATGTGATGGGCGAGGACACGCCGCGCGCGCTGGTGCTGGGGGCTCTCGGTTATGCCTGGGACATGGATGCAGCGGCGATCAGTGCGACATTTGAAGGCGATGAGCATGCGCCCGACCCCCTGACCGAAGCCGAGATTGCCGGTCTCTCCAAAGGCGCGCCTGACGATACGCCGCTTCATATCCTTGCCGATGTGCCTGAATGGCTGGGGCCGAGCTTTGAGCGCGCCTACGGCGCGGACGCGGCTGTGGAAGGTCAGGCCATGGCGGGCCGGGCGCCGGTGGATCTGCGTATCAACCGCCTGAAAGCCGAACCGGAGAAGGCGTTCGGCGCGGTGTCCTCCAAGATCAAACGCATCGAGGTGTCGGACCTGACGCTCGATGGCCTGCGCATTCCCGAAACCGATCCGCGCGCCAAGGCGCCGGGGGCTGAAAGCATTCCCGCCTATGGCAAGGGCTGGGTCGAGGTGCAGGATATCGGCTCCCAACTCGCCGCGCTCGCAGCGGGCGATATCAAGGGCGCGCAAGTGCTTGATTATTGCGCCGGAGCAGGGGGCAAGACGTTGGCTCTGTCGGCGCTGATGGAGAACACCGGCCAGCTTTACGCTTGGGATTATGACGGTCGTCGCTTGCGCGCGATCTGGCCGCGGCTGCAACGCTCGGGCGCGCGCAATGTGCAGGTGCGCGACGGTAAGGAAGCCGAAACGCTGGGCGATCTTGAAGGCAAGCTCGATTGCGTGTTCATGGATGCGCCGTGCTCGGGCTCGGGCACCTGGCGGCGTCGCCCGGACAGCAAATGGCGCCTGAAGGAAGAGGCGTTCCAGCGCCGTCAGTCTGAACAGGATGAAGTGCTGTCAAAGGCCTGGCGCTTCGTCAAACCGGGCGGGCGGCTTGTCTATGTGACCTGTTCGGTCCTGCCTGAGGAAAACGAGGACCGCGTGGCGGGCTTCCTTGAGGCGCACCCTGAATTCACGCCCGTGCCCGCGAGCGACGCCATGGCCCAGTCCGGTCGCCTTGCCGAAGGTGCGCAAGAGCGCCTCAAAGCCATTGAAGGCCGCTTCGGCGCCCTCCAGCTCACACCGCACCGCACCGGCACGGACGGGTTTTATGTGTGTGTGATGGAGCGGTCTGCGTGAGAGCGCTACTCGCCGCCTGTTTCGCCGTTCTGGTGCTGGCGCCTGCGCAGGCACAGGAAAGTCCGCGCGCCTATGAAATCTCTCGCACCGAGGTGCTGGAAGTTTCAGACCCAGTGTCGGGACGGAGTTACGAACTCTATGTCCGCACGCCGCTGCGCTATGACCCTGTCCGGGCCGAGGGCTATCCGGTCGTCTATCTCAATGACGGGCCCTATACGTTTCTGGTGGCGACCGGGGCGGCCCATGTGCCGATGAATTCGCGCGTGATGGAGCCCGCCATTCTGGTGGGAATCTCCCATGCCATCGGTGAAAACGGCATGGACAGCCGGGTCCGGGACTTCACCCCGACCGAGGATGCTGACTGGCAGCGCGAGACGGGTGGCGGTGAGGCCTATCTGGGCCTGTTCCGCAGCGAGATCATTCCGGCGATCGAGATGCGCTATCATGCCGACCCGTCGCGTCGCATCCTGTCTGGTCAGTCGCTGGGCGGATCCTTTGGCGCCTGGGTGCTGCTGACCGAGCCCGAGCTGTTTTCGGCCTATATCCTGACCAGCCCCTCGCTCTGGTATCACGACCATATGATCCTCGAGCTGGAAGCCGCTTATGCAGCGTCTCATGACGATCTGACGGCGCAGGTCTATTTCGCGACCGGCGAACTGGAAGTGCCGGGGCAATCCACGCGCAATGACATGGCGGGAGATCAGACCCGTTTTGTGGAGCGGCTTGAAAGTCGCGATTACCGATCTCTCGATCTCAAGGCGGAGATCATCACGGACGCGCGCCATGAAACCACCTTTCCTCAGGGCTTCATGCGCGGACTCGACTGGATTTTAGGGTCCGAACAAAACTGAAAGGCCCCGGCGATGCCGGGGCCTTTCTCGCTAGAACCAGAGGCGCACACCGGCGAGTAGGGCGGTTTCTTCCACCTCGTCGCCCATGGAGCGGGCGATCGTGGCGGTTTCGCCCAGCTTGCGTTCCCAGCTGATGCCCACATAGGGGGCGAACTGGCGGCGGATTTCATAGCGCAGGCGCAAACCAGCCTCCACATCGGTAAAGCCCGTGCCCTGATCGAGCGTAGGCGCGTCCCCGAACGCAAAGCGCGTCTCGACGACCGGCTGCAGGATCAGGCGCTGAGTGAAGAGGATTTCGTACTCCAGTTCCGCCTCGATGGCGGCGCCGGCCTCACCGCCCAGATAGGCGTGGGCGTTCACCTCGAACCAGTAGGGCGCAAGCCCCTCGATGCCGATCACGCCCTGGGTCTCGTCCGGGCCGAACTCATGGCGCAGGCCGGTCTGGACGTTGAAATAGCGGGTCGCGGCGCGGCTGTAGAGAAGCTCCACCTCGCCGCCGTCAAAGCTGTCATCGTCGGGCAAATAGGCGCCTTTGAAGTTCATCACGAGGCGGTTGATATCGCCGCCGGTCCAGACGCCGCCCTCCCATTTGAGGGCCGTTTCGCCATCCGCATCCTGCCACTCAAAGCGGTCGAGCATGACCATGGAATGCTTCGTGGCGCCGGAATGGTGCAGCACGTCATGACGCGCCTGCGCCATCACATCCGCATCGAAATACTGGTCCGCCGCATTCCACAGCGGTTCGTCACGCCCCTCGTCATGGCATTGCGCGAAAGCGGGGGCGGCGATGAGGGCGCAGGCTGCGCCCAGAAGGAGTGAGCGGATCATTGGGCGCCTCCGCCATGGTGACCTGTGTGGTGGTTGTGATGCGCGGGCGCCGGTTCAGGCTCTGGCGCGGGGGCGTGATGGCCCTGGTGGCCGCCATGGCTGGAATGGCTTGAATGGTCCATTGGCGCGGGTTCGGGCTGATGATGGCCCGCATGCCCCTGATGCGCCGAGTGATCCATCGGGCCGGGCCGTACCGAGACGACCTGCATCATGCCGGCATGCATGTGATAGAGCAGGTGACAATGGAAGGCCCAGTCGCCGGGCTCATTGGCGGTCAAGTCAAAGGCGAGGCGCTCGCCCGGTTTTACGATGACGGTGTGCTTTCGCGGTTTATGATCGCCTCCGCCATTCACGAGCTCGAAGAACATGCCGTGAAGGTGGATCGGGTGGGGCATCATGGTGTCGTTCACCAGGCTCACCCGCAGGCGTTCGCCTTCGTGGAAGATGATGGGGGCCTCGATCTCGGTGAAGCGTACGCCGTCAAACGACCACATGTATCGCTCCATATTGGAGGTGAGATGGATCTGCATCTCACGCCCCGGCGCGCGGAGGTCGGGATTGGCCTCGAGGCTGCGCAACTGGGAATAGGTGAGGACGCGATGGTCCACATCTTCGAGCCCGATCCCCGGCTCTTCAAGACGACTGATCGGCGCCATGTTGAGGTTGGCGACGCCGGGCCCCTCGGAGTGATTGTGGGTGACCGGCGCGCTGTCCGCCATCGCCATGGAGGTGTGTCCGGAATGCGCGGAATGATCCATCTGACCATGATCCATAGACCCGTGGTTCATCTGGCTATGGTCCATGGAGCCGTGATCCATGCTCCCATGACCCATTGCGCCATGATCCATGCCCATATCGCGCATGGTCAGAAGCGGGGTGGGGCGCAGCGCGGGAACCTCGGCCGACATGCCCTCACGCGGGGCCAGGGTGGCGCGGGCATAGCCAAGCCGCTCAATGCTTTCGGCCATGATGGTGAAGGCGCGGTCTTCGCGCGGGGTGACCACCACGTCATAGGTTTCCGCGACGCCGATTTGCAGCTCGTCGGTCTCGACCGGTTGGACGTTCTGGCCGTCCGCCTGAACCACGCTCATGGGCAGGCCCGGAATGCGCAGATTGAAGATCGTCATGGCCGAGGCATTGATGATGCGCAGGCGCACCCGCTCACCCGGTTCAAACAGGCCGGTCCAGTTGCTGTCCGGCCCCTTGCCGTTCACGAGATAGGTGTAAGTGCCGCCACCCACATCTGAGATGTCGGTGGGCTTCATGCGCATCTGGCCCCACATGGCGCGGTCAGCCAGGGCGGCGCGCACGCCGTCCTCGCCCATGTCATTAAACAGATCACCCAAGGTGCGGTGATTAAAGTTCAGGCTTTCCGGGTTGGTTTTCAGGCGGTTGAACAGCGCTTCGGGCGACAGGAACGTCCAGTCGCTCAGCACCAGCACATGCTCGCGGTCATAGCTGACCGGGTCGTGATGGGCCGGATCGACGATGATCGGGCCATATAACCCTTCCTGCTCCTGCAGGCCCGAATGGCTGTGATACCAATAGGTACCCGATTGGCGCAGACGGAAGCGATAGGTGAAGGTCTCGCCGGGGCGGATGCCGGGGAAGCTCACGCCCGGCACGCCATCCATCTGAAACGGCAGGAGAATGCCGTGCCAGTGGATCGAGCTATCCACATCCAGATGGTTGGTGACATTCAGCGTCACCTCATCGCCTTCACGCCATCGCAGGAGCGGGGCGGGCACGCCGCCATTGACCGTCACCGCGCTGTCGCGGCGTCCGTCCACGCGGAAGGGCGTGCGGGCGATATCAAGGTTGAAGACCGTGCCCGTCAGGGCGTCGGGGGTGCGCTGGCTCAGCGCGCGGCTCGCCTGCGCCCAGCCGGGCGTCAGGCTTGCGGCTGTCAGCGCGCCAGCGCCGGTCAGCCAGGATCGTCTTGTAATCATGAAAAGGCTCGTTCAGCTCATCAAACAGACAGGGGCAATCATCCGCCGGAGGGGCGGGATTTTTGTCCGGGTCTAGTTGAGCTGAACGGCGAAGAGCTGGACCGGGGTCGGTCTGGGCGGAGGGCGGGGGCGGTGCGGGGCGAAGACCGGCGCTTTCATCGCGACTTCACGCAGCGCCTTCAGGTCAGGTTTGGGTGCTTCTGGCAGGATCACCGGAAGGTCGAGCTGGGGCGCATCATTGAGCACCAGCGGCGCACCGCACAGGGCGTTCTCCTCGCATTCGGGGTCAGCCTGTTCGCTCTGCGCGCTGTGGTGATCGTGTCCGCTCATCTGATGATGGGCGTGGGCGTCGCCGTGATCTGTCGCAGCGGGCGTCATCGGCTGGGCGCACACCTGCATCGTCCAGCACGCGATGAAGATCATCGCGGTCAGGATCTGGGGCAGGGGATTGGCGAACCGGTGAGTCATGGCGCTAACATAGCGCTCCTGCACGCTCAGGAAAACCGCACGCGCAAACATGTCGCGCTCGCGTGCGCTTACCCTCTGGCGAAATCGGTCCGCTTGCGCTATGCGCAGCCATGACCGAGATTCAGGCCCACCATGAAAAAGCGCTGGTGATCGACTTTGGCAGTCAGGTCACCCAGCTGATTGCTCGCCGACTCCGCGAAAGTGGCGTCTATTGCGAGGTTCACCCCTTCAACCGCGTGGACGACGCCTTCCTGGACGCCTTTGCGCCCAAGGCGATCATCCTGTCAGGCGGTCCCAACTCCGTGCATGGCGAAGGCACCCCGCGTGCTACGCAAAGCGTCTTTGAACGCGGCCTGCCGGTGCTGGGCATCTGCTATGGCGAGCAGACCATGTGCGCCCAGCTGGGCGGCAGCGTGGAAGCGGCGGAAGAACGCGAGTTCGGCCGCGCCGACATCGAGATCGTCGCTGACACTCCGCTCTTTGACGGCATTGGCGAGGTTGGCCATCTCGAACGCGTGTGGATGAGCCATGGCGACCGCGTGAACGCGATCCCGCAGGGCTTTCATCCCATCGCCGCCAGCGCCAACGCGCCCTTCGCCGCCATCGCGGACGAGAGCCGTCGCTTCTATGGCGTGCAGTTCCACCCCGAAGTGGTCAACACGCCGCGCGGCGCGCTGATCCTGCGCAACTTCACCCACAAGATTGCGGGGATGAAGGGCGACTGGACCATGGCCGCCTTCAAGGAAGAGGCCATCGCCAAGATCCGCGAACAGGTCGGCTCGGGCCGGGTGATCTGCGGTCTGTCGGGCGGCGTGGACAGCTCTGTCGCGGCCGTTCTGATCCACGAAGCGATCGGCGACCAGCTTACCTGCGTGTTCGTCGATACGGGTTTGATGCGCTCGGGCGAAGCCGATCAGGTCGTGACCCTCTTCCGTGAGCACTACAATATCCCGCTGGTGGCCGCGGATGAGGAAGAGCGCTTCCTCACTGCGCTGGCGGGCGAAAGCGATCCCGAGAAAAAGCGCAAGACCATCGGCAAGCTCTTCATCGACGTCTTTGAAGACAAGGCCAAGGGGGTCGGCGGTGCGGACTTCCTGGCTCAGGGCACGCTCTATCCGGACGTGATCGAGTCCGTGAGCTTTGACGGCGGCCCGTCGGTCACCATCAAGTCGCACCACAATGTGGGCGGTCTGCCCGAGCGCATGAACATGAAGCTCGTCGAACCGCTGCGTGAATTGTTCAAGGACGAGGTCCGCGCGCTGGGGCGCGAGCTGGGCCTGCCCGAAAGCTTTATCGGTCGTCACCCCTTCCCGGGGCCGGGCCTTGCCATCCGTATTCCGGGCGAGGTGACCAAGGAAAAGGCTGACGTGCTGCGCAAGGCGGACTCGATCTATATCGAGGAAATTCGCAAGGCGGGTCTTTACGACAGCATCTGGCAGGCGTTCGCCGTGCTGCTGCCCGTGCAAACCGTCGGCGTGATGGGCGATGCCCGCACCTATGACAATGTGCTGGCCCTGCGGGCTGTGACCTCCACCGATGGCATGACGGCGGATTATTTCCCGTTCGATCATGACTTCCTGGGCCGCGTCGCCACCCGCATCATCAATGAAGTGCGCGGCGTGAACCGGGTCGTCTACGACGTCACCTCCAAACCGCCGGGAACCATTGAGTGGGAGTAGGCGATGACCTCTGATCGTCTCGACCGTCTTGAAATCCATGTCGCCGAGCAGCAGCAGATGCTCGATGATCTCTCTGAAGTTCTGACCCGTCAGACCCGGGAGATCGAGGCGCTGAAAGCGCGGCTGAGCCAGTCTGACACCCGCATTTCAGAGCTGGAGGCGGGCCTGCCGGCCCCGGCGAACGAGAAGCCGCCGCATTATTGAGCGCGGTCCACTCGACACAGACGGAAACGGGCGGCCCTGTGGCCGCCCGTTTTGCGTCAATTATACGGGTTGGGCATGCGGCCCATATAGTGCCAGTCGCCGTCGCGCATGAAGAACAGGCCGGTGGCGGTTTCGTTCAGACGCGGGCCGGGCGGCGGACCCGAGCGCTGGAAATAGAGCGTGAAGGCGCACTCATAGGCCACCTCGGGCACGGTCTGCACCCGGTCGCGCGCCCAGTCCGGCAAGTCCTCGCGGGTCAGTCTGCGCCAGGCGCAGCTGTCTACATTGACCCGCCGCAGGGCGGCCAGCGCCTCAAGCGTGTCATCCCGGGTGCGCTCGCGCCGGGCCTCCTGAACCTCCAGCTGATAGCGGAAGGCGGACATGCGCTCGGCACGGCTCTCGCTGGCCAGATTGTCATAGCCATCAAAGCGCAGGGCGGCTTCATAGGCGCGACGGGCGATCTGGTGATTGGGTGCGGGATAGTCCGGCGCCGGGGGCGGGCCCGAAACCTCCTGACAGGCGGTGAGTGCGAACAGGAGCACCAGTAACAGGGCACGCATGGATTCCCCCTTCGGGCAACGCATTGCAGCGTTCAGTATCGCCTCAGGGGTTTAACGAGACCTCAAAAAAAAGCCCCGGGCGTCCGCCCGGGGCTTTAAACAGAGGCCCTAGCCGATCTTGAGCTGGGCCATCAGCGCTTCGGCGACCGGGCGAGATGAAGCCGGGTTCTGGCCAGTAATCAGGCGGTGATCGGACACGGCGAACGGCGCCCAGTCATCCCCCTTGTGATAATCGCCGCCCTGTTCCTTCAGCGCGTCTTCGAGAAGATGGGGGACGACGTTGGTCAGGCCCACGGCCTCTTCCTCGGAATTGGTGAAGCCGGTGACCTTGCGGCCCTTGACCAGCGGGTGGCCATGCTCGTCCTTGGCGTTCAGCAGGACGGACGGGGCGTGGCAGACCGCGGCGACGGGCTTGTCAGCCTTCCAGAACGCCTCGATCAGCGCGACCGAATGCTCGTCATTGGTCAGATCCCAGAGCGGGCCATGGCCGCCAGGATAGAAGACGGCGTCAAAGTCCTCTGAACTGACAGTGTCGAGCATGACCGTATTGGCCAGCGCTTTCTGCGCGTCCTCGTCGTTTTTGAAGCGACGCGTGTCCTCGGTCTGGGCGCTTTCGTCATCGCTTTTGGGATCAAGCGGCGGCTGGCCGCCCTTGGGCGATGCGAGGGTGATCTTCGCCCCGCCATCCTTGAAGGCGTAATAGGGGGCCGCGAATTCCTCGAGCCAGAAGCCGGTCTTTTCGCCGGTGTCGCCGAGTTGATCATGAGAGGTCAGGACCATCAGGATATGCATGGGGGGAGCTCCTTCGGGGGGATGAGCACTAAGACGTAGGTGCGCATGGATGCGCTTCAACCACGCGTGAGGTGTGGGTATCAGACGATCAGGACGAGGACGGCGAGCGGGCCAGTGATCGCCAAAGCGTCCTCGGTCAGCGCAGCCTTGAAGTCAGAATCAAAGCGCGACGCCAGCCAGCCGCGCAGATAGGCGCAGCCATAGGTCCCCGCCGCTGCGCCCAGTATTCCGGCCATGGCGGGCAACAGGCCGCCAATCGCCGCGCCAGCCACCGAGGCCGAGATCAGCCGCGCCAGAAGGCCGCCGGTTTGCGTGCGCGACGGGGTGCGGGGCTGCTTGTCGCCCCACAATTCCAGCCCGGCCAGAATGGCGAGCGGGAGGAAGGCCCACCACTCACCCAGCCAGGCAAAGGGGGCGATCAAAGTGTCAGGCGACAGGAACAAGGCGTAGCCGCTGACCAGGGCCAGCGCCATGAAGGTGCGTGCGCCGGTCAGAAGCCCGAGTAGAAAAGCGGCCAGTATCGTCATGCCCGTCCCATCATTCGCCTGTATCTGGCAGACCCAACGTCTATCGTGCGCGATAGTTCCGGCGAAAATCTCAGGATTGTACAGCGTCAGGCGCAGAGAGCGCGCTGCGCACGCGCGGCAGGATGCGGCGGCTGACCGGGACTTCCTCGCCCCAGCGCAGGATCAGGCGACCACCACCGCCCGCCTCGCGTTCAAGCGTCTCCACATGGGCGGTGTTGACGATGTGAGAGCGGTGCACGCGCAGGAAGGTCGGAGGCAGTTGCTCCTCCAGCCTGGCGAGGGTGATCGTGTAGAGGACGCAGCGCCCGTCTTCGTAATGAAGTTCTGCATAATCGCCGGCGGCCTGAATGCGGGTGATCTCCTGTGTGCGAACGAAGTCCGTCCGGCCCCCGTTCTCCAGCTGCAGCGTGGCTGGGTCAGACGCCTGACGCGCCAGCGCGAGCGCCGTGTCCAGCGCCTCGGCGCGGCGGGTTTCAGACGCCCTGATGCGTTGCTCGCGCAGCAGGGTCAGCGCCTGCTGGACGAACAGGGCGATCAAGAACAGACCGGCGAGCCAATAGAGGTGAAAGTCGATGAAGACGCTGTCTGTGTAGACGGCGATGACCGCGGACAGGGCGAACCCTGCTGCGAAGATGCGCGCATCCCGGCGGCCTCTGAGCCCCTGATAGCCGCAAACGATTGCGCACAGGGTGAAAGCCAGCGTCAGCACCGCCCAGGTCTTGCCGTCAAAGCCGCGGCTGAGAAAGACGGGGAGCAAGAGGAAGAGTGCGCCCAGACCCAGCCCTGCCACGCGGGTGTTCAGCGAGAGCGGCGTGAAGCGCTTGAGCACCAGCGCCATCAGGCTGAGCGAGGTCAGGAAGGCGCTGGCGACAATGCCGATCAGCCGCCAGTCATGCAGCGGATAGGGATAGCTGATCAGCCCGCGCGCGGCCTCGATCAGCAATTGCGCGCCGAGCGCTGCACACAGCACAGCCAGAATGACGGGGTCCTCCTTGTCCTCGGCGCGGGCGGCCATGGCGGTGAACACCAGCACGCCCAATGCGAAGACCCCGAACATGATCAGGCTGGGCCAGTAATAGCTCAGGATGCGGCTGGTCGGAGAACCGTACTCGGCCAGAAACGCCGCCTGCATGGGGGCTGTCAGGTTCAGAAAGCCATGATGGGAGGACAGACGCAGGACGAGCGTGTTCTCACCTGCGACGAACACGTCCCGGGGCGCATGGGCGGCGAAGTCGATCCGGCCCGGACGTTCCCGGGCGGCTGTGTCTCCCGGCACGCCATTGGCGCCGAGCAGAACGCCATTGAGATGGATCTCGCTGGCGGCGAGCCCGGACAGATAGACGCCCTTGGGGCCGGGCGAGGCGATCCAGTCCGCATCGAGCATGAGTTGGGCTTGCACCCACAGATGCCGTCCTTGCGGATCCAGCGCATTGAAGTCCATCGTCTCACACTCCGGCCCGGTGAAATCGGGCAGGGCGCTTGTCTCGCCGGTCACAGGACAGACGGTCAGCGGCGCGTTGCGCAGGGTGAGCGGTTCCTGCGACCGGGCGGAGCCTGTCGACATGAGGGCGATGAGCGCCAGGGCGCAAAGGAACAGGAAAAATCGGGTCATGTGCCGGAAGTGTAAAAGGTGCGCCGTTCGTCGATCCGACCTCGCCGCTCACCGATGAGCGCCTGACGGGGCGGTGACCTGGAACAACCATGACCGCTGTCCCGCCGCAAGAGCGGGAGACCCACTATGGAGACAAAACATGCGGTCAGGACTTCTCTCCCTCATTCCGGCGATCGCGCTGTCCGGCGCGGCCATGGCTGAAGAGCCGATCATGTTCACCAGCCATTCGGGCGAAACTGTCGAGGCGTTTCAGGGCGCGTTCAGCGTGCCGGAGAACCGAAGAAGCCCCGATAGCCGGATGATCGAGATCGGCTATGTGCGCTTCCCCGCGCTTGAGGGCGCCAGCGGATCGCCCATCGTCTATCTGGCGGGCGGGCCCGGCGGGTCGGGAACCGGGACGGCGCGGCGCCAGCGCTTTGACCTGTTCATGCAGATGCGCCGCCATGGCGATGTCATCGCCTTTGACCAGCGCGGCACGGGCCTGTCGATCAATGACTTGCCGACCTGCGTCTCTGATGTGCGCGTGTCTGAAACAGAACCAAGCCGGGATGCGGATCTGGCGCACGCCTATCGTCAGGCGATGCAGGACTGCCGGGTCTTCTGGTCGGAGGCCGGCATCGACATTGAAGGCTATACGACCGCCGAAAGTGTCGAGGACATTGCCGATCTGCGCACGCATCTGGGCGCGGAGCAGGTGACGCTATGGGGCATTTCCTATGGCACGCATCTGGCCATGGCGGCGCTCAAGGCCATTCCCGACCAGATTGACCGCGCCATTCTGGCCAGCGCGGAAGGGCTGGATCAGACGGTGAAACTGCCATCTCAAACAGAGGCTTACTTTGATCGTCTGCAGCAGGCTGTGAACACTCAGCCCGCCACTGCCGCCCTCTATCCCGATATTGCCGCACTGATGACGCGGGTGCATGAGCGGATGGAGCAGGCGCCTATGATGATTGAGGTGCGCACGGCTGAGGGCGTCAGGCCCTTCCTGCTGCAGCGTCGGGATCTGCAACAGATCACGTCAGGACTGATTGCGGATCCGGGGACGGCGGCGATTGCGCTGGCCATGTATGCCGAGATTGATCAGGCGGGCAGCGCCCATATCGCGTCCGCCATTGTGGGCCAGTATTACGAGCTGGGTCAGCCGATCACCCTGCAACCCATGCCCGCGGCCATGGATCTGGCGTCCGGCATCAGTGCGGCGCGTCTGGCGCAGGTGGAGGCTGAAGTCCCCACTGCGCGGCTGAGCGGCTATCTGAACTTTCCCATGCCTCAGATGCTCGGTGTCTGGGAGGACTTTGATCTGGGAGACGCCTTCCGCGCCGACCCGGTCGGCGACACGCCAATCCTGCTGCTGTCGGGCACGCTGGATGGCCGCACCTACCCGCAGAGCCAGCGCGAAGCCCTGTCAGGAATGAGCGAGGTGGACTGGGTGATCGTTGAGAATGCGGGGCACAACCTGTTCATGACCACGCCGGACGTTCATACGGTCATGCATCGCTTCATGAGCGGCGCGGATGTGGATGGCGAGCATATTATTGCGCCGCTTCCCGACCTGACTGACCTGCCGTTCTAGCCGGGCCTGGCCAGACCTTCGGGTCTGGCCGGCTTCGCGTCCTGGTGCGCCAGGGTGATTGTCAGCTGCGCCAATCAGCGCCAGTCTTCCAAGAGTGGTGAGGGCGGGAGCAGCTCCGGGATGATCGAGCTCTGGGTGCAGTTCATTTCAGCCGGCGCGGCGGGCGTGGCCCTGTTCGCCGCGCTTCAGCTTCTCTTGCTCGATCGACAGGACGCGGGCACGCATCCACGGCATGCGCGCAAGGCGCTGGCCGCGTTTCTGGGGCTGAGCGCGCTGTCGGGTTTCGAGCTGTTGTTCGAGCAGGCTGGCGTCTATGACACGGCGCCTGCCCTGATTGGCGTGCTCTGGCCGTTCCGGTTGTTCTATGGCCCGGTCCTGCTCATTTATGTGCTCGACATGACGCGGGCGCCGGATGCGGCCTGGCCCCTGCGTCTGAAGCTTCAGATCTGGGGGCCGGCGATCGCGGCGTTTGTCACAAGCTTCAGCTTCTTTGCGCTGCCAGCCACCATTCGTCAGAGCGTATACGGGTTGAGTGAAGCGGGAAGTTCATCGGTCTTTTGGGTCGTCCTGATTTTCAGTGCGCTGTTTCTAGTGCTGACACTGGCCTATCTCGGCGTGGCCTTCTGGGTGCTGACGCGCAATCTCAAAGCGGTGCGGCAAATCTTCTCCAATATCGAGAACCGCACCCTGTCCTGGTTGCGCGTGGTCTTGCTGCTGATGCTGGCGGCGTGGAGCTGGGGCGCGATCAAGACGCTGTTCCCGGTCAGCCTGATCTCCAACCCGCTTGTCGATCTCAGTGACGCGCTGGTGGAGTGTGTGTGGATCGTGACGGTGGGGCTGTATGGCTTGTGGCAGGCTCCGGTCTTTCGCGATGGTCAGGATGCGCCCCAGACCCTTGAACCCGCCGAAAAATATGCGCGCTCCGCCCTGTCTGATGCGCGTCAGGCCCAGATCGCGGAGCGGCTGGAAAAGCTGATGGCGAAAGAGCAGCTCTATCGCGATCCCATGTTGTCGCTGGGCGTGCTGGCGTCCCGACTGGCGGTGAGCCCCAATCACTTGTCGCAAAGTCTCAACGGGCATCTGGGCGTGAGCTTCTTTGACTACGTTAACCGCCTGCGGGTGGAGGAAGCGGTGTCCCGGATCCGCGAGACGTCCGAGCCGCTTCTGACCATTGCCTATGATGTGGGCTTCAACTCGCGTTCTACCTTCAATCTCGCTGTCAAAAAGCTGACGGGACAGGCTCCAAGCGCCTTTCGGGAGGGCTAAGCCCTGTCCGATCCGTCACGTCCGGACAGATCGGGGGTCTGATCGGACCCGTTCGGACGCGCGCCTCCGCCCCGACTGATAGAGCCGACATGTCATCTCCCCCAATAGAAGAGACATGTCATGACCAAACTCCTGACGGGCGCCGCCCTGATCCTTGCGGCGATTGCCCTGCCCGTTTCCGCCCATGCCCAATATGAAGAGCCCGATACGGGCCGTGTCCTGATGCTGGGCGCGGGCGCCTATGCGGTGACCAATCCTTATGAGAGCGCCAAGGACGATGTTGAGCTGGGCGCACTGCCGCTTTTCCTGTTCCAGCAGGGGCGGGTGAAAATTGATCTCAGCGGGCTGAGCTGGCGCGCCTTTCAAGCCGGGCCGGTGCAGCTGGAAGCCCGGATCAGTCCGCGCATACCGCTTGTGGATCCGGACGACACCGAGCTCTTTGACGGGCTGGACCGGGATGTGGGCGTGGATGCGGGTTTGCGCCTGACCGCCCATCGGGGCGCGTTCAGCGCCAACGCGGAATATCTCATCGACATCAGTGATCAGTCGGGCGGCCAGTCTGTCGACCTCAATATGGCCTGGAGCACGGCGCCGACAGAGCGTCTGGAGCTGGAGGTTTCTGCAGGCGTTGTCTGGAGCGATGAAGACCTCTCAACCTGGCTCTATGGCCTGACCACTGAGGAGGCGGTGATGGCGCGCGCCTATGAGTTCGGCGTGACGCCGGGCGCGCCCTCGGGCGGGGTATGGACCCCGCATTTCGGGGTGCAGGCGCGCTATCGGGTGTCTGAACGGGTCCTGCTGATCGGCGGTGTGGAGGCGGACCTCTACAATTCCGACATCACGGATAGTCCGCTTATGGCCGATGACAGCTCGACAGGTGTTTTCATCGGCATCATGCGCCGGTTCTGATCATGGAGGCGCCTCATGCAGTGATGGCGGAACGGGGCGGCGCGCTGGCGTCGTCCCTGTCCTCTGCAGACCGGACGGTCGAGACCATCCGGATTCTGGGAATCTGGCTCCTGGCCAGCGCCCCGATGCCGCTCCTGGCCTGGGTCCTGGTTCCGCTGTGGATCCGTCACAGCGACGAACTGCCGGGCCTGATCTTCTGGAGCTGCATCATTCTGGGCATGGTCTGGCTGACCGGGGTGGCCATCCTGGTGCTGCGACTGGAAGGCATTGAATTCACGTGGCGAGCGCTCAAGACCCGGCTCTGGCTCAACCCGCCGCTCTGGCCGATCGGAGGCCAGCCGGCGCCGCCCGCCTTTTTCGCCATTCCCTTCCTGTTCGCGGCAGGCTGGTTCGGTGACTATGCCGTTGAGGCCTGGTTCAGCTCGACCCCGCTGGGCCAGTCCTTGCTGGCTCTGGCGCCTGCGCATGCTTTTATCGAGACCCTTGCCATAGCTGATCTGCAAGGGCGTTGGGATGTGGTCGCGCTCGCCCTGGTCTCATGCCTGTTCAATTATGTGCTGGGGGAAGCGCTTCTGTTTCATGGCGTCCTACTGCCGCGCATGGTGAGAGCCTGGGGACGTTGGGCCTTTCTGGGCAATGCGCTGCTGTTTGCGGGCTATCACAGCCATAAATTCTGGATGATGCCGGCCCTGATCCCCAGCTGCATCGCCTATGCGCTGCCCGCCCAGATTTTCCGCTCCAACTGGATGTCCCTGATCCTGCATGGCCTGGAAGGGGTGATCCTGGTCTGGGTCGTGATCAGCGTTGTTTCGGGTGCGGCGTGAGGTTCGGCGTTCGCGAGCGGGTCAGGGCGCCGCGCGCAGCCGCGTTCACGATGCGCTGGAATTTCGGGCAGTCCATATGGCGCGGGTGAGGGCAGTCCGCGGCATGGCGCAACCCGTCGCGCATGGCGGTCAGGCGCCGGATGGATTGATCCAGCTCGTCCGCTTTCTCCAGCAATCTATCTCGTTCGATACGGGGCTGGTCGGAGTCCCCGAACATCGCGGCGATCTCATCCAGGGTGAAGCCTGCCGCCTGGCCAAGCGCGATCATCGCCAGCCGCTCTATGACCTGTTCCTCGAACAGGCGTTTGAGCCCGCGCCGGCCCACAGCGGTGATCAGACCGCGTTCTTCGTAATAGCGCAGAGTGGAGGCCCGCAATCCGGTCTGGCGGGCGACCTGGCTGATATCGAGTTCGGACATGGCTTGACCTCAAGTTCACTTGAAGTGGCAGCCTGTCCCTGTTGCGAGCGTTTCGCAATCAAATTCAGGAGCTCCCATGTCCCACATGCCCACGAATATCCCTGATCAGTCGCAGATCTGGAACGGTCCTGCTGGCCGCGCCTGGGTGGAAGCCCAGAGTGTGCTGGATGACATGTTCTCCGGGATCGCCGAATATCTCACAGCCCAGACACGCGCGCTGGGCGCCAGACAGGTTCTGGATGTGGGCTGCGGGGCTGGCGCGACAACCATGCAAATCGCCAACGTGACGGAACGCTGTGTGGGCGTGGACGTGTCAGAGCCGCTGATCACGCTGGCGCAGCAAAGGGCGGTCCTGGCCGACAGCCCGGCCCGCTTCATTCTGGATGACGCTCAGGTCCATGACTTTGAGAACGGTGCTTATGATCTGATCGTGTCCCGTTTCGGCGTCATGTTCTTCAACGATCCTGTCGCTGCGTTTGAAAATCTGCGTCGCGCGACGCGACCTGGCGGCGCCCTGCGTCTGGTTGTCTGGCGTTCCGCGACAGAGAACGCCTTTCTGACAACGGCAGAGCGCGCGGTCGAGCACATGTTGCCTGATCTCAGTCGGCGCAAGGATGGCGCGGTCGGTCCATTCGCTTTTGCCGAGCCTGGCGCCATATCGCGCATGCTGGAACGTGCGTGCTGGTCCCGTGTGCGCTTTGAGCCCGTGGACTTCACCGCCAGTTTCGTCCTTGAGGCGCTGGAGCTCTACATGACGCGTCTGGGCGCGGTCGGGCTGGTCTATGCCGAACTGGAGCCCAGATTGCAGGCCGCGCTTGTGGAGTGCCTGCGTCAGGCCTATGCGCCCTACACAATTGATGGGCGGATCCGGTTTACGGCGGCCTGCTGGGTCATCTGCGCGGATGCGGAGGCATGATGGCGCCGGAGCTGGCGGACAGCCTTGTACTGGGGCTTGGCGCCAGTTTGATCATGGATGGCTGGGCGCTGTTGCGCCAGTACACGACCCGTACTCCCATGCTCGATTATGGCTGGATTGCGCGATGGGTTGCCGGGTTGCCTTCAGGGCGCATGAGTGTGGTTCCGGGGCAGGGCGCACCGTTGTCCAAGATCGAGAGAAGTCTGGGCTGGATGCTGCATTACGCAATCGGCGCCGCCTATGCGGGTGTCTTCCTCAGTCTCGCCGGACCGCTCTGGCTTGAAAGCCCGTCTGTCTGGCCAGCGCTCGCATTCGGAGCCGTCACATCTCTTGCGCCCTTCCTGATCTTGCAGCCGGCGTTGGGGCGCGGCGTCTTCGCAAGTCGCACGCCCGCGCCCCGAGCTGCACGTGTCCAGACCCTGCTGACGCATCTGGTCTTCGGGGCAGGATTATATGGGACGGCCCTGGGGCTGCTTGCACTCAGAAGCTGAATGCAAAACGGGCGGCTCGATGAGCCGCCCGCCTTGTCTTGTCTGAGAGGGAAAAGGCTTATTCGCCGTCTTCCTCTTCGCCCGGAACCGGGAAGCCACGGTCACGCATCAGCGGCTCGACAGTGGCGTCGCGGCCGCGGAATTCGCGATAGGCTTCGGCCGGATCGACCGAGTTGCGCGGGGCGAACAGGGTCGCGACCATGCGCTCGGCCAGATCGGCGTCATAGAAGCCGCCCGGCGCTTCAGCGAAAGCTTCCGCTGCGTCCGAGGTCAGAACGTCGGCCCACATATAGCCGTAATAACCGGCCGAATAGCCTTCACCGGAGAAGATGTGCCCGAAGTGCGGGGTGCGGTGACGCATCGGCAGCTCTTCCGGCATGCCCAGACGCTCCAGCGTTTCACGCTCGAACGCATCGGGGTCCAGACCTTCCGGATCAGCAGTGTGCAGATACATGTCCACCAGGGCGGAGGCCAGATACTCGGTAGTGCCGAAGCCCTGGTTGAAGGTGGAGGCGGCGCGGATGCGGGCCACCAGGTCTGCAGGCATGGGCTCGCCGGTTTCGGCGTGGCGCAGATAGTTGTCGATCACCGGCTGGGTCAGCACCCAACGCTCCAGCAGCTGGGACTGGAACTCGGTGTAGTCGCGCACGCCGCCATTCAGGGTGGGGTAGGCGACGTTCGAAGACAGGGCGTGCAGGGCGTGACCCATTTCGTGGAAGAAGGTCGTCGCGTCATCAAAGCTGATCAGCACCGGCTCGCCCGGGGCGCCCTTGATGAAGTTGGAGTTGTTGGACGACAGCACGGTCTCTTCACCGTCAAAGGTGGTGTGGCCGCGATAGCTGTTCGCCCAGGCGCCCGAGCGCTTGCCCTGACGGGCGTAAGGATCGAGATACCACAGGCCGATATGGTCGCCGGTGTCGCGGTTGGTTACTTCCCAGACGCGTACATCGGGGTGGAAGACCGGTACAGAGCCGTCGGTGATTTCTTCAAATGCGAAGCCGAACAGCTCGCCCGAGACCATGAACATGGCTTCGCGCAGATTCTCGATGTTGAAGTACTGCTTCACTTCCTCGGAGTTCAGGTCGTATTCGGCCTGACGCACCTTTTCCATGTAGTAGCGGTAATCCCAGGGCTCGATGGTGATGTCATCGCCGCGCTCATCAGCCAGAGCCTGCATCTGGGCGACTTCTTCCTCGACGCGGGCGATGGCGGCCGGCCAGACGGTTTCCATCAGCTCCAGAGCGCGCTCGGGCGTGCCCGCCATGCGGTTCTCGAGGCGCCATTGGGCGTAGTTGTCATAGCCCAGCAGCTCCACGCGCTCGTCACGCAGAGCCAGGATTTCGGCGATGATGGCGTTGTTGTCGAACTCGTCGCCATTGTCGCCGCGATTGTAATAGGTGCGCCAGACCTCTTCGCGCAGGTCGCGCTCATCGGAATAGGTCAGGAACGGGTCCATGGAGGAGCGGGTGTTCAGCACCGCATATTCGCCCTCATGACCCCGCTCGGCGGCAAGGTTGGCGGCGGCGGAAATGAAGCTGTCCGGCAGGCCCGACAGCTGGTCGTCACCGAGATAGGTGACGTAGTTTTCTTCATCCGCGAGCACATTGTTGCTGAACTGGGTGTGCAGCTCGGCCAGACGCGACTGGATCGCGGCATAGCGCTCGGCTTCGGCGCCCTCAAGGGTCGCGCCGTTACGGGCGAAGCTGTCATAGGTCAGCTGGACAAGGCGCTGCTGGTCGGGGCGCAGGGTCGCCATTTCCTCACCGTCATGGACAGCCTGGATGCGCGCGAACAGGGCTTCGTTCTGGGTGATCTCGGATGAGAACGCCGACAGGACCGGAGCCATCTCTTGCTGGATTGCGCGGAACTCCGGCGAGCTCATGTTCGAGGACCAGATGCCGTAATAGACAAACACGCGGTTGAGTGCGGAACCGGCGCGCTCCATTTCGACAATGGTGTTCTCGAAGGTCGGCGCTTCGGGATTGTTGGCGATCGCTTCGATCTCGGCGCGATTGCGGTCCATGCCGATTTCGAGCGCTTCACGCAGAGCGCCCAGATCCATCTGGTCAAAGGCCGGCACGCCGCCATAGGGGCCGGTCCATTCCGCGGTCAGCGGATTGCTGGCGACGGCCTCATCGGTCATGGACGCGTCGGTCGCCGGGGTCTCGGCGGTTTGCGATGCGGTGGTCTGAGTGTCCGCGGCGGTGTCAGCCGGCTGGCTGCAGGCTGCAAGCGCAAGGCCGCTGGCGGCGGCGAGAAGCAGAGAACGCATGAAATCCCCTCCCAAAGGATGCTGAGTCAATTGGCGCGCACCATAGGCCATCAGCCCGTGCTGGCGAAACAGTCCACACAGCCTGTGCGCATTACGATATGTTCAGATGGGGCAGGGCGTCAGTCTTCGCCAGCCCCGCGGTCTGCAGAGTCATCCGCGCCCGGCGGCGCATACATCACCGCAATCCCCATCTGCAGGCTGGCGAAGGTGGAGCCGATGAAGAAGGCGAGAAGAAGGCGCGCGCCCGTCCCCGCCGGATCGCCTGCAGTCAGCGTACGAAGGTGACCGATGTCAAACACCAGGATCACGGAGGTGAACGCAATCCCGATCGCCATACCCAGCACGGCGTGACGCAGCAGAAATCTCAAGAGATCGGTCATCTCGCCTCCAATCCGGGCAGAGATTAGGCCTGAGCGGCCGGACATCAATCTGACCAGACGCCGCACATGGCCAAGCCCACTCGCCAGCGCGAGGAGAGTCGGTTTAAGCTCTTCGCGCTCAAGGGGAGGGCGTGTCTATGGGCGTTCTGATCACTGGCCTCGTGATCTTCATCGGGGTGCATCTGACGCGGGTCCTGGGGATCAAGGCGCTGATGGTCAAGGTGACCGGAGAGGCGCTATTCGCGATCTTCTATTCCGTGCTCAGCACGATCGGGCTGACGCTAATTATCTATGGTCAGATCCTGGCGCACCCGTCCGTGACGATCTGGCAGCCGCCCGCCTGGACGCGCACCGTGGCGCTGGTCGCCGTGCCGATCTCGCTGGTGCTGATCTTCGCCACCTACCTGCCCAGCCATATCCGCTCGATCACCCGTCATCCCATGACGCTGGGGGTGTTCCTGTGGTCGGGCTCACACCTTCTGGCCAATGGCGAGCTCGCTTCGATCATCCTGTTCGGGGCGTTCGCCGGCTGGTCGCTGATCCTGCTGATCGAGGGATACTGGACGGGCGGTCACTTCGCCCGGCCCGGCGTATTGTGGGCGGATCTCACCGCGCTGCTGGTCGGCGTGTCCGCCTCGGCGCTTCTGGCTTATTTCCACATGCAGTTTTTTGGCGTCGCTGTCGTCGAGTTTGCATCCAATCGCGCCGCACCCGGCATCTAAGCGGTACAGGACGCACAAACAGCGTCCCAATCTGGAGGTTGATTATGGAAGACATTCTGGTTCCGCTGGGCCTGTTTTCGATGGTGGTGGCGATCGTCGCCATCAATGTCGCCGGTTCCGCGTCGCGTCGGAAAGCCGTTCTGACCACGGTGCAGGAAGCCATCCGCTCGGGTCAGCAGCTGACGCCTGAAACCATCAAGGCGCTGGGCGTGCAGGAAAAGCCCAAGGGCGGTGATCTGAAGGCCGGTTCCATCCTGATCGCGATTGCGGCGGCTCTGGTCGTTCTGGGCTTGGCCATCAGCAATGTGGACGGCGATACGGAGATCGTCTCCATCATGTCCGCAGTCGCAGCCTTCCCGGGCTTTATCGGCGTGGTGCTGATCCTGTTCGGTCTGTTCTCGAAGAAGAAAGACCAGGACTGATCCGGTCCTCTGGCGTGGAGTTGGGGCATGACGCCCAGTGATGGCGAACTGATTGCGATGGTGATCGCGGGCAAGGACCAGAGGGCGTTTTCCTCTCTGGTCTCCCGCCACCAGTCCGCCGTACGCGCCGTGCTGATGCGTCTGTGCCGCAATGCGGCGCTGGCCGATGATCTGGCGCAGGAGACGTTCATCAAGGCCTATAACAAGATCACCGCCTATACCGGGGCGGGCTCGTTTAAGGCCTGGCTGTGCCGGATCGCCTATACCGAATTCCTGATGAGCGCGCGCAAGCGCAAGGCGATCGACAAGACGATGGAAAAGCTCAAGGCCCAGCCCATGGAGACCCATCAGGCTCCGTCCGATGGCGGCGCCCGGGTGGATCTGGATCGGGCGCTCTCGACGCTGGGCGAGGAAGAGCGCGTGTGCGTTGTGTTATGCTATGCGTCAGGACTGTCGCATTCTGACGCGGCGGAGGTCACAGGCCTTCCGCTGGGCACGGTGAAGAGCCATGTCAATCGCGGCAAAGCCAAACTGAAAGCCTGGTTCGAACGCAAGGAGGCAGCGGCATGACGGACGAGTTTGATCCCATGATTGACGACGCCTTTGATGCGGAGCTGTCGGCGATGTTCGCCGAAGTCGCGCCGCCCGCTGAGGATCCGGTCTTCGTCGCGCATGTTGAAAAGCGCCTCAATAACCCGGACCGCATGCGTTTTCTGGCGCTGGGCGGGGCCGGGGCGACGGGATCGGCGGTCGCAGGCAGCCAGCTTGAGAACCTAGTGGGGCTGATCCCCGCTGACCAGGTGCATGGCGTTTTGGGGCAGGCGCTGGGCTTCTTTGGCCCGGAAGCGATTGTCACGGCCCTCTTCGGCATCATGGCGCTCGGCTTCGCCTGGGTGCTCCCGGGCGTGCGCAGCTATATCTGATCCTGACCGGACACGGTGTCGTCAGCCGACTTGTGCGCGTGCGAAAGCGCGATAGGCTGCGCGCCTCTGACGTCCTAGGGAGGTGCCGCCATGTCCGCTCAAATCCAAGCTACGGTCAAACGCCTGACCCCGCCGGACATCCGCGCCCGCAAGGGCGGCGTGCCCATTGTCTCCCTGACCGCTTACGACGCGCCCATGGCGGCGGTGATGGATCCGCATACCGATCTGATTCTGGTTGGCGATTCGGTCGGCATGGTGGTTCACGGTCTGCCCAACACCATTTCCGTCACACTGGAGATGATGATCCTGCATGGCCAGGCGGTGATGCGCGGGTCCAAACAGGCTCTGGTCGTCGTGGACATGCCGTTTGGCAGCTATGAGCAATCAAAAGAACAGGCCTTCGCCAACTGCGTGCGCATGCTGCAGGAGACCGGGGCCGGGGCCGTGAAGCTCGAAACCAGCGTGCAGATGGCTGAAACCGTGCGCTATCTGGTCGAGCGCGCCGTTCCTGTGGTCGCCCATGTGGGGCTGCGCCCCCAGGCGGCGCTGGCGGATGGCGGCTTCAAGGCCAAGGGACGCGATGAAGACAGCCGCGCCAAGGTTCTGGCCGAAGCCCGCGCGATGGATGAGGCGGGCGCCTTCGCCATTGTGGTTGAGGGGGTGGCCGAGGATGTGGCCCGCGAAGTCACCGAACAGGTGTCAGCGCCCACGATCGGCATCGGCGCGTCCGCAGCCTGTGACGGGCAGGTGCTGGTGATGCAAGACATGCTGGGGCTGTTCGACTGGACGCCGAAATTTGTCAAAAAATACGGTAGCTTGCGTGAAATTGCCGATGCCGCCTTCCAGGCCTATGCCGAGGATGTGCGTTCGCGGGCCTTTCCGGGGCCTGAACATGTCTACAGCGCGAAGAAGCGCTGATACCGCAAGCGCGTATTGCCCGGCGCGGTACACGCGGCTAGGGTCCGGCGCACAGAATTTTTAAAAGAGTGGAGCGCCCCCAGTGGTCGACGTTTTCGACGAAGTCGAAGAAGAGCTGCGCCAGGAACGGTACAACGATCTTCTCAAGAAATGGGGGCCGTGGGTTGGCGGCGTTGCAGGGGCGATCGTGCTCGGCGTGGGCGCCTACCAGTTCATGGAATGGTCCACCAAGCAGCGCGCCGATGCGGCGTCCGATCAGTATCAGGCGGCTGCCGAACTCTATGAAGCCGGCAATCTTGTGCAGGCGGACAGCCAGTTCCAGGCGCTCGCCGAGAACGCGCCGCGCGGCTATGAGACCCTGGCGCTGATGCGTCGCGCGGAAATCGCGCTGTCCCAGGGCGATACCGAGCAGGCGGCCCGTCTGTTCGGCCAGGCCGGCGAGCTGAGCCCCGAACCGATGATCCGGGATCTGGCGCGCTATCAGGCTGCGCTCGCCCAGTTTGATTCCCTGTCCTTTGACGATCTCGCCAACCGGCTTGAGCCGCTGACCGAAGGCGCGGCTCCGGTGGGGCTTCTGGCGCGCGAATTGATGGCCGCCGCCGCCCTGCGTGACGAGCGCTGGGACGAGGCGCGTCAGCGCTACCAGCTGTTGTCCATCGCGCTTGATCTGCCCGAGGGCATGAGCCAGCGCGTGATGCAGGCCCAGTCCTATATCAACCAGAACGCGCCTGCGGCTGAACCGGTTGAGATGGCCGCCGAGCCTGAAACCATCGCTGAAACGCCCGCTGAAACGACCGAGCAAGCCCCGGCTGAGACCGAGGCAGAGCCCGCCCAGCAAGAGGAGGACGGGCAGTGACCCTGTCTCGCACCCTTCCGCTTTACGCGTGTCTGGCCGCCAGCCTTGTCCTGACGGGCTGTGGCGCAGGCGAGCGCCTGAGCAATCTGAACCCGTTCCAGGGCGAAGAGACCGATGATCCGAATGCGCCGCCTGAGTCCGAACGTCGTTCGGTTCTCGAGCTGGGCGATACGCTGCAGGTCGGTGAGGCCAGCGTTGCGACCTTGCCGCGCGCCTATGTGAACACCGCCTGGCCGCAAGCGGACGGGTATCCGACCCACGCCATGCAGCACACCCAGGCAAGCGGTGATCTGAACGTGGTCTGGCGCGAGCGCATCGGCGCCGGCTCTGGCCGGAACGCCCGCATCAATGCGCGTCCGGTGATTTCTGACGGCGTGGCCTACACGATTGATGCGGAAGGTCGCGTTTCTGCCCGCAATCTGTCAGACGGCGACGAAATCTGGCGCACGCGTCTGGACGATCCGTCCCTGCACGAGGCGGAAGGCGACGGCTTCCTGCCCTTCTTCCGTGGCGGCGACCGGGTTCTGACCTTTGGCGGCGGCCTGTCCTTTGACAGCGGCCGCATCTTCGCCCACTCGGGCGGCGGCTTCTTCGTCGCGCTGGATGCCGAGAGCGGCGAAGAAATCTGGCGCGCCCATTCGCTGACCCCGTTCCATTCTGCGCCGACGGTTGCCGATGGCCGGGTCTTCGTGTCCACGGACGACAACGAGCTTCTGGCCCTGGACGCCAGCAATGGCGAAGTGCTGTGGACGCACCGCTCCATTGCGGAAACCGCCCGTATTCTGACCGCTCCGAGCCCGGCCGTGCTGGGTGAAGTGGTGATCGCGCCGTATTCGTCGGGCGAGATCGTGGCCCTGCGGTCGCAAAACGGAACGGTGCTGTGGTCGGATTCCCTGACCCGCGCCGGCGGTCTGACCCCGCTGTCCACCATCAACGATATTGCTGCGAGCCCGGTCATTCTGGGTGATGCGGTGTATGCGATGAGCCATTCCGGTTCGATGGCGGCGTTTGACATCCGCACTGGCGAGCGCGTCTGGGAACAGCCTGCGGGCGGCCTGAATGCGCCGACCATTGCGGGCGAGAACCTGTTCCTTGTGACGGTGAACGCCGAGCTGGTCGCGATTGACCGCAATAGTGGTGAAGTGCGCTGGCTGACCCAGCTGCAGCAGTTCCGCAATGAGCGCAAACGCAAGCATCGCGTCTCCTGGGCGGGGCCGATTCTGGCCGGTGATCGGCTGGTTCTGGCGTCCTCAGAAGGGGAGCTTGCCTTGTATGATCCTGCGAACGGCGCACGCCTGGGTGACCGCAATCTGGGAGATTCGGTTTACATTGCGCCTGTGATCGCAGATGAAACGGTGCTTGTGCTGACCGATGAAGGCCGCCTGATCGCGCTACGCTGATTTCAGGGGGCTCTGGAGCCCGGTAATTGAAATCGACCCTGCCTGCCCTCGCCATTGTGGGACGGCCCAATGTGGGCAAGTCCACGCTGTTCAACCGCCTCGCCGGCAAGCCGCTGGCGATCGTGGACGATCGTCCGGGCGTTACGCGCGACCGGCGTGAAGCGCGTGGCCGTATTGGCGACCTTGAACTGCGTCTTGTGGACACCGCCGGTTATGAAGATGACAAGGCGGGCATCGAGGCGCGCATGCGCGCCCAGACCGAAGCCGCCTTGGATGAAGCCGATGTCTGCGTCTTCCTGATTGATGGACGCGAAGGCATCACGGCCATGGATGAGCGCTTCGCCGACGTGCTGCGCAAATCGCACAAGCCGGTGATCCTGGCCGTCAACAAGTGCGAAGGCGCCAAGGGCGAATACGGCGCCATGGAAGCGTGGAAGCTGGGCATGGGCGAACCCGTGCCGGTGTCTGCGGCTCATGGCGAAGGCATGGGCGATCTTTACGCCCGCCTGTCTGACGCCATCGAGGCCGCCCAGGACCGCATCCGCGCCGAGCTGGAAGCCGATGGCGTGGGGGAGGGCGATGACGAAGAGGATCCGCCTCTGCGTCTCGCTGTCGCCGGGCGCCCGAATGTGGGCAAATCCACGCTCATCAACGCCCTGATCGGTGAAGACCGTCTGATCACCGGCCCTGAAGCGGGCCTGACCCGGGACGCCATTGCGGTGGAATGGGAGTGGGACGGTCAGCGCGTGCGCCTGCACGATACCGCCGGTTTGCGCAAACGCGGCAAGGTGGATGACCGGCTCGAACGGATGAGCGCCGCCGATACGCTGCGCGCTATCAAGTTCGCCGAGATCGTGCTGCTGCTGGTGGATGCCGAACGCCCGTTCGAGAAGCAGGACCTGACCATTGCTGACCGTGTCGTCACCGAGGGCCGGGGCCTTGTGGTTCTGATCACCAAATGGGACCTGATCGAGGACAAGCAGGCGAAACTCGCCGAGCTGCGCGAGGAGTTCGAACGCCTTCTGCCACAGATCAAGGGCGCCCCGCTGATCCCGATCTCCTCGATTTCGGGCCGCGGTCTTGAGATGATCATGCCCGCCGTGTCAGCGCTGCACAAGAACTGGGACGTGAAGGTGAAGACGCGCGATCTCAATGACTGGCTCGCCGAGATGGTTCAGCGTCACCCGCCGCCCGCCGTGGACGGTCGCCGCGTGAAGCCGCGCTATCTGAGCCAGACCAAGGCGCGTCCGCCGACCTTCGTTCTGATGGCCAGCCGGGCGGCGCACCTGCCTGACAGCTACAAACGCTATCTGATCAATGGCCTGCGCGAGGCGTTTGATCTGCCCGGCGTGCCGATCCGCCTGATCGTGAAGGGGCAGAAAAACCCCTACGCCAAGGACAAATAAAAAAGGCGGCCTCCGGGCCGCCTTTTTCGTGTCGGTTGGTATGTCCGGCTAGCCTTGTGCGTCCACGATCACGCCATTGCGGGTTTCGGTGGGCAGGCACAGCTCCACCAGTTTGGGCGCGATGTCGGACGGGGCGGGCAGGGACTGCGGATCCTCGCCCGGCACGGCCTGGGCGCGCATGCGTGTGCGGGTGGCGCCGGGATTGAAGAGATTGACCTTCAGGGGCTGTCCGTCCAGTTCCTCGGCCCAGGACTGGACCAGATTGTCGAGCGCGGCCTTGGAGGCGCCATAGGCGCCCCAATAGGCCTTGGCGCGGCGGCTGCCGACGCCGGAGGTGACAAACACGGCGCGTCCCGCGTCAGAGGCCTTCAGAAGGGCTTCAAACGCACGGATCATGCGCGCAGGCGCGATCAGGTTGGTTGCGAGGGCTTCGTTCCAGACCTTGGACGTCAGCTGCGAGGCGGGTGTCAGCATGCCCAGAACGCCGGCATTCGCCACCATGATGTCGAGCTTCTTCCATCGGGCTGTTACGGCCTCGGCGAGCTTTTCAATGCCGTCCTGGGAGTTGAGGTCGAGCGGGACGAGGGTGGCCTTGCCGCCCATCGCCGTGATGGCGTCATCCAGCTCTTCCAGCCCGGCCTGAGTGCGGGCGGTGGCGATCACCTCCGCGCCAGCCTCTGCCAGTTTCAGCGCGATGGCATAGCCCAGTCCGCGCGAAGCGCCGGTCACCAGCGCTACGCGGCCTGCAAGCGGTTTGTTGTCGGTCATGCGTCAACCAGAAGTGAGAGTTGCTCTTCCTTGGAGGACGCAGCGCGATCGTGGTCCACAAGGCGAGTGGGGTAATCCCCGGTGAAATAGTGATCGGCGAGCTGCGGCCGCTCGGGATTGCGGGCTTCGCCGTGAACGGCCCAGTACAGGCCCTCGACCGACAGGAAGCCCAGCGAGTCGCATTCCAGCATCTCGCCCATCTTCTCCGGGTTCAGGCTTGCGGCCATCAGCTCTTCGCGCATCGGCATGTCGATGCCGTAGAAGTCCGGATGGGTGATCGGCGGGCAGGCGGAGCGGAAATGCACTTCCGTGGCGCCGGCCTCGCGCACCATGCGCACGATCTTTTTCGACGTGGTGCCGCGCACGATGGAATCGTCCACCAGCAGCACCTTCTTGCCGCGCAGCACCGAGGCGTTGGCCGAGTGCTTGCGCCGTACGCCCAGATCACGCTTGGCCTGGGTCGGCTGGATGAAGGTCCGGCCTGCGAAGTGGGCGCGGATAATGCCCAGATCGAACGGTTTGCCGATCTCTTCGGCAAAACCCAGGGCGGCCGCCATGCCGGAATCGGGCACCGGCACCACGACATCGATATCGGCCGGGCATTCCTGAGCCAGACGGGCGCCCATGCGCTTGCGCGCCTCATAGACCGAAATGCCGTCAATGACGGAATCAGGACGGGCGAAATAGATGTATTCGAACGCGCATGTCCGCGCCGGACGGGCCGGAGCATAGCGGCGGGTCTCCATGCCTTCGTCAGAGACGATGACGACTTCGCCAGGCTCGATATCGCGGATATAGCGCGCGCCGATCATGTCCAGCGCACAGGTTTCAGACGCGAAGATCGTCGCGCCTTCCAGCTCGCCCATTACCAGCGGGCGAATGCCCAGCGGGTCGCGTGCGCCGATCAGAAGATCATTGGTCATCGCCACGAGCGCAAAAGCGCCTTCGATCTGGGTGAAGGCGGAGATCAGGCGCTCGACGGAATCAGGCTGCTTGGAGCGCGCAGCGAGCTGCAGGATCACTTCGGAATCCGAGGTGGACTGGAAGATGGCGCCGCCAGCGACCAGCTCCTCGCGCAGCATGCGGGCATTGGTCAGATTGCCATTGTGCGCCAGTGCGATGCCGCCGCCGCGCACGTCAGCGTAGAGCGGCTGCACATTGCGCATGCTCGACCCGCCGGAGGTGGAATAGCGCACATGGCCGATCGCCATGTCTCCTGTCAGGCGCTCAAGCCGCTTGGGTTCGGTGAAGTGTTCGCCCACCAGGCCCAGATGGCGTTCGGTGGTGAACCGGCCCTTGTTGCGGTCATAACTGGTGATGCCGCAGGCTTCCTGTCCGCGGTGCTGCAGGGCATGCAGACCAAAGGCGGCCAGGACCGACGCATCGGCCACGCGACGCACGCCGAACACGCCGCATTCTTCCTGCGGGCGGTCGGTGGCGGGATCATAGGTCAGGCTGGGGAAGCTCATCCGTCCTCGTCCTCGTTTGTGCGTTCGATAAGCCGACCGATGGGGTCTTCGTCAACGCTCTCTTGCGGTTGGTCTGCAGGCGCCTTGCCTTTGACCCAGCTGGTCTCGGGGGCCAGCGATTGAAGAAGGTTCGCGCTGGCCTCGGCCAGCGGGTAAACGCGCGAGCCCGTCAGCCAGTTCGGCGTGGCGCCGGGCAGGGTGTTCTTGAACACCAGAACCAGAAGGCCCAGCAGCACGAGACCGCGCGCCAGACCGAAGACAAAGCCGAGGGCGCGATCCAGAACCGGCACGTCCTCGCCCTGTTTGACATTGTGCGTCAGCGGGCCGGTGACGAAGCTGACGGCCAGATAGACCAACAGGAACACCACACCCATTGCGATGAGGTTGGCGAAGAGCGCAGACCCGAACACCGACTGCATCAGCGGCGCGAACACCGGGCGGGTCCAGAGCGCGGCAAGCGCGGCGGCCACCAGCGCGGTCACAGTCAGCGCCTCGCGCACGAAACCGCGCGTCAGCGCCATGACCCCGGACGCAAACAGGATGAGTAGGGCGAGGATGTCAAAACCGGCTAGCGCTGCGTTCATCGTCGTCCCTCGTGCATGCGCCTAGACGGCGTCCTGGCCCAATCGACGCACAAGCGCCTGAACAGTGGAGACCGCGTCCACCTTCACGCCCGCGCCGTCAACGCCTTCAGGGGCGAGGGCGCGGTTAAATCCAAGCTTTGCGGCTTCCTTCAGGCGCGCATCCGCGCGACCCACGGGGCGCACGTCCCCGGACAGCGAAATCTCGCCAAACGCCACGCCCTCTTTGGGCAGGGGGGTATCCAGAAACGAAGAGATCAAGGCTGCCGCTACCGCCAAATCCGCTGCGGGTTCGTTGATTTTCAACCCGCCTGCGACGTTCAAATAAACGTCACGCCCGCCGAATCCAAGACCGCATCTCGCCTCAAGCACCGCCAGCACCATGGCGAGGCGACCGGAATCCCAGCCCACAACCGCGCGTCGCGGCGTGCCGAACGCGGCGGGCGCCACAAGTGCCTGAATTTCTGTCAGAACCGGACGCGTGCCTTCCATGCCCGCAAACACGGCGGCGCCGGAGGCGGCTTCACCGCGCCCATCAAGAAAAAGTGCGGACGGGTTGGCGACTTCCTGCAGGCCGGCGTCAGCCATTTCGAACACGCCGATTTCGTCGGTCGGGCCGAAGCGGTTCTTCACAGCGCGCAGGATGCGGAACTGGTGGCTGCGTTCGCCCTCAAAATACAGGACGGCGTCCACCATGTGCTCGACCACGCGCGGGCCGGCGATCTGGCCGTCCTTGGTGACGTGGCCGACGAGGATGATGATGGTGTTCTTCTTCTTGGCGAACCGCACCAGCTCCTGCGCGCAGGCGCGGACCTGCGCCACCGTGCCCGGCGCGGCGGCCAGCTGGTCTGACCACAGGGTCTGGACCGAGTCGATCACTGCAATGTCCGGCGTTTCCTTCTTCAGGCCATCGAGAATGACCTCAAGGCTGGTCTCAGCCGCCAGCGCCACGGGCGCATCGGCGAGACCCAGCCGCCGGGCGCGACGCCGCACCTGATCAGCGGCTTCCTCGCCGGAGACATAGACAGATTTCGCGCCCGCCTTGGCCAGCTGGGCCACCGCCTGCAGGAGCAGGGTGGATTTGCCGATGCCGGGATCCCCGCCCACCAGAATGGCCGAGCCGGGCACCAGTCCGCCGCCCGCCACGCGATCAAGCTCTTTCAAGCCGGTTTCGAAGCGCTTGGGGTCTTCAGTGGCGCTGCCCAGATCCACAAGTTCCAGCCGAGAGCGGCGCGTGGAGCGGCCGGGCGCCTTGGCGCTTGAGCCCAAAGGCGCGCTGGCGCCGCTTTCTTCCACCAGCGTGTTCCAGGATCCGCAGGCATCGCATCGCCCCGCCCATTTGGCGTGCACGCCGCCACAGGACTGGCAGACATAAACGGTGTCGGAACGGGCCATGCGGGCTCCCTGAAACAGGCGAGGGCGAACTATAGCGCAAAGCGGACGATTCGGGGCGCGGGAATGAAGTCGTGACTGCGCTGGACAACGCCGCCCAAAGCGGGAAAGTGAACACGCAGAACACCTTGCAGGCGAATCTATGGCTGACCAGACGACCGACCTCATTCTTCCGTCCAAGGCGTGGCTGGTCCTGCGTGTGGCGTGGCTGTGTTATCTGTTCGGATCGGGCGCAAACCTTGTGGTTTTCACCGGCATGCACGCTTTCTTCCTGGAAGCGGCGGCGGATGAGTTCAGCATGGTTGATCCTATGGCTTACGCGAGCCGATTGGATCAGGTGTTGCTCGTCACCTCAGCCGTAACGCTTATCTCCTATCTCGTCTCAGTCGTCGGATACGGCTTTTTCTACCATCGCAGCATGCTGACGGCGCAAGCGCTCGAGCCTGAACACGCCACTGTCAGCGCCACGGGCATGTGGTGGTGGTATGCAGTGCCATTCGCCAATCTGTGGAAGCCCGTCGAGGGGGTAATGCAGGTCTGGCGCTCGGTGCGCCGCAAAGCGGATTTGCCCGATAGCGTACCTTGGGTAGTCGCGCTCTGGTGGGTGACCTGGCTCCTTGGGAATGGGATCAGCAAAATCACGGATCGTTTGCACCCCGGCTCGCCTGTCAGCCGGTTTCCCAGCAATGAGCTGGCGGACATGGCCCAGTATTACATCTGGAGCGTGCCGGTTATCCTGATCGTCATAGTGTGCTGCATCGCCTTGTGGTGGATCACAGACCGCATCTATCAGGCGCAAAAGATCATCGTTGCAGGGCAAGCCGATCCGGTCGCCGGGGAAGGCGAGCCGCAGGCCTTGACGACTGAGACGCCGGAAACCGCCTAGTCTTCCGAGCTTTCGCCCCGAACGAAGCGGCAGACCTCTGAATTGGCGCAGGTCTCGACGCCGTCAAGGCTGCCGCGCCACAGGGTCTGGCCGTCCTTGATCATGGCCACATCGTCCGCAATCGTGCGCATGGACACCATGTCGTGTGTGATGGAGACGGCGGTTGCGCCCAGATTCTTCACCTGACGCACGATCAGCTTGTTGATGACGTCCGCCGTCACTGGATCAAGGCCGGTGGTGGGTTCGTCAAAGAACAGGATTTTGGGGCGGGCGACGATGGCGCGGGCGAGGGCTGCGCGCTTGAGCATGCCGCCCGAGAGCGAGCCCGGGCGCTGGTCGGCCACATGCGGGTCGAGATCAACCTGCTCGAGCGCTTCAAGAGCGCGAGCATGGGCTTCATCCTCGCTGACATGCTCGGCATGCAAGAGACGGAAGGCGACATTCTTCCAGACAGGCAGGGAGTCAAACAGGGCGCCCGATTGAAACAGCATGCCGATCTGGCTGACGCCGGGATCGTTCTCATGGCCGGGGCGGACGGGCTCGCCATCAATCTCCACACAGCCTTCTTGCGGTTTGATCAGGCCGAGCGCGGTCTTCAGCGTCACCGACTTGCCGGTGCCCGACCCGCCGATCACCACAAGCGACCGGCCCTCATAGGCTTCGAGGTTGAGGTTTCTGAGCACGGGTTTGCGGCCCTCAAAGCCGACGGTGACATTCTTCCAGGCGATTTTGACGCGCTCGGTCATGGCGATCACACAAACAGGGAGGTGAGCAGGACGTTGGCCGCGAAGATCAGAACAGCGGCGGCGACAACGGCGTTCGTGGCGGCCCGGCCGACGCCCGCAGCGCCGCCCTGAGCGTGATAGCCGTGATAACAGCCCATCAGGGTGAGCAGGAAGCCGAACACCGCCGCCTTGATCAGACCGGAAATGATGTCCCAGTCAGACAGGAAGTCCCAGGTGTTGCGCACATAGATGGTCGGGTTGAAATCGAGCGTGTGCACGCTGACCAGAAAGCCGCCATAGATGCCGATCAGGTCCGCGGTGGCGACAAGGATCGGCAGCACCAGAACGCCGGCCAGAACGCGCGGAGCGATCAGATAGCGCATCGGATCGGTGGACAGGGTGTGCAGGGCGTCAATCTGTTCGGTGGCGCGCATGGCCCCGATCTCCGCCGCGATGCCGGACGACACCCGACCCGCCATCACAACAGCGGCGATCACGGGACCCAGCTCGCGCACAATGCCCATGGCGACGATGTTGGGCACAAAACTTTCCGCGTTCAGGCGAGAGCCGCCCGAATAGATGTTCAGCGCCAGCGCCGCGCCGGTGAACAGCGCCGTCAGGCCGACCACCGGCAGGGACAGAAAGCCGATCTTGAATATCTGCTGCACCAGCTGGCCGCCAAAATACGGCGGGCGCACCATCGCGGCCAGCGCCTGACCGGCGAACAGGGCGACAGCCCCTGCCGAGCGCAGAAGGGCGAGCAGGCCGGCTCCGATGGCGCGTAACGGGTTCATGGCGTTCCCTTGTAGATCCGCTCGGCCCGGGCGCCGAGCCCGGTGAGGGTTTCATACGGCAATGTGTTGTCCAGCGCAGCCGCCTGATAGAGGTCAGGCCCGAGGAATTCGGGAACGGCGCCCTGGGAGATTTCGTGTTCCAGGCCGGTGACGTCGAGGGTTGTCAGATCCATGCTGACCCGTCCCAGAACCGGCGCGCGCAGACCCGCAATCCGGGCGCATCCTGCCCCTGACAACGCCCGGGGCAAGCCATCGGCATAGCCAGCGCCCACAGTCGCGACGAGGCGTGGCGAATGGGCCACATAGGTCGCGCCATAGCCGACTGTGTCGCCCGCATCGATTTCGCGCAGTTGCAGGATCGGCGCTTCCAGTGTCACTACCGGTTCGAACGGATTGTCTGCGCTGAGGTCTGCCGTTGCGCCGTAAAGGCCGATGCCCGGGCGCGTGACATCAAACTGATAGCGCTCGCCCAGAAGCACGCCGCCGGTATTGGCCAGACTCAAACGAGTTTCGGGCAGGGCGTTAGTGAGTGCTGTGAAGCGTTCAAGCTGGCGCAGATTGTTCGTCGAGGCGCTTTCCTCAGAACACGCCAGATGGCTCATCACCAAAGACACATCAAGATTCTGCAGGGCGTTCAGAAGCCCGCTGATATCGCCTGCGCCATAGCCCAGACGCGACATTCCCGTGTCGATATGCACGGCGCACGGCCCGGCAGGCGCGGCGCGGAACTGGGCGGTTTCGCCGGGCTGGTTCAGGACCGCGCCCAGACGGTGCTTGACGTAAAGCGGCCGGTCCTTGGCGCGATAGCCCGAGAACACCCAGATGTCCGGCGTGGGGTCGGCCAGCGCCTCACGCACTTCGACGCCTTCCTCGACGGTGGCGACAAAGAAGGTGCGGGCGCCTTCCTTCATCAGGCGACGCGCGACCGGACCTGCGCCCAGGCCATAGGCGTTGGCTTTGACCACGGCGCCGGTTTCAGCGGTGGGCGTGAGTTTCTGCAGCGTCTGGAAGTTACGCGCGATCGCGTCCAGGTCGACGACCAGACGGGAGCGTGTGTTTTCAACAGAAGGGGTCGCAAGAACAGACATATGCGCTTCTATGTGGCCGTCCTCGCGGTGTGCTGCAAGCGCTCAGGCGCAGCTTGATCGCCCTAGTCAAAATCCTGACGGCCGGAAATGTCGAGATCGGAGAACTTCGTACGGTCAGGATCGAACGCCACTTTCACCGAACCGATGGGACCGTGACGCTGCTTGCCGATGATCACATCGGCCTGATTGCGGATTTCGCGCATCTCGTCTTCCCAGGCGAGGTGCTGCTCGGTGCCTTCCTTGGGTTCGAGACGTTCGAGATAATAGCTCTCGCGATACACAAACAAGACCACGTCGGCGTCCTGCTCGATCGAGCCCGATTCCCGAAGGTCTGACAGCTGGGGCTTCTTGTCTTCGCGGTTCTCCACCTGGCGCGACAGCTGAGACAGCGCGATCACGGGCACCGCCAGCTCCTTGGCGAGGGCTTTGAGGGCCTGGGTGACTTCGGAGATTTCCTGCACCCGGTTCTCGCCCGAGCTTTTTGAGCCGGTGACAAGCTGGAGATAGTCCACCACCACCAGATCAAGGCCGACGGTGCGCTTGAGGCGGCGGCAACGCGCCATCAGCGAGCCGATGGGCAGACCGCCGGTGTCGTCGATATAGAGCGGGATGCCGGCGATCTCGTGAACGCCATCGCGAATGTCTTCAAACTGGGCGGCGTCGATCTTGCCCTGACGGATCAGATAGCCCGAAATCCCGGTATAGTCGGCCACAAGACGGGTGGCGAGCTGGTCGGACGACATCTCGAGCGAGAAGAAGGCGACGATGCCGCCGCTCGTGGTCTTGCGGGTGCCGTCCGGTTGTTCCTCGGCCTGATAGGCGCGCGCCACGGAGAAGGCGATATTGGTCGCGAGCGCGGTCTTACCCATGGAGGGACGACCGGCGAGGATGATCAGGTCGGACGGGTGCAGGCCGCCCATCTTGGCGTCGATGGACTTCAGGCCCGAGGAGATGCCCGACAGGCCGCCGCCGCGCTTGTAGGCCGCCGAGGCGACTTCCAGCGATTTGTGGACGGCAAGGTGAAACGGTTCGAGCGCCTTGGAGGTGCCGCCCTGTTCGGCCAGTGCGAACAGGCGCCGCTCGGCGTTCTGCAGGATGTCCTCGGCGCTGTCATCGGGTTCAGGCGCGTTCGCCGCGTAAGAGACTTCATCGCCAAAGCGGATCAGCTCGCGCCGCATGGCCAGATCATAGATCAGGCGGCCATATTCGCCCGCAGAGGCCGGTTCGGGCGCTTCACGCATCAGGTCGGCGAGATAGACAGCGCCGCCCACTTCCTTCATGCCCGGATCGCGTTCGAACCGGGTTTTCAGAACCACGGCGTCGGCCAGCGCGCCTGAAATGATCAGCTGGCTCGCCGCTTCATAAATGCGGCCATGCAGCGGGTCATAGAAGTGGTCGGCCTTCAGCCAGTCGCCGACGCGGTGATACACTTCGTTGTCAAACAGCAAGGCGCCCAGAAGCGCTTGCTCCGCCTCGATATTGTGGGGCGGGGCGCTGGACGTTTCGAGCGGTGCGGGTGCGTGATCGTAGGATTCTGCGGTCATGGTTCTCTTTGCTTAGCCCCATCGTCCGTGAAGTGCACGTCTTGACCTTTTCAGGCGCCAGTTTCCGGCATTCCACAGCCGCCTGTGGACAAGCCTGAAAGCCCAGCAGACCCAGCGTTGAAGCCTGTGGACAGTCTGGGGGAGGGCGATGTGCGGTGAAAAAATGTCTGAGTCAATGAACCCGAAGCGCTCAACACTGCACCTTGTGTCCTGAACGAAAGGACGAGGCATGAGCCAAGATCTTGAACGCGCGCTGGACGGCTATCTCGCCGCCTCCGCCCGCACCGGCGACCGACGGGCGCTCGGCGCGTTGGCGGGGCGCTGGACGCCGCGTCTGTCCGCTTTCGCCTGGCGTCTGATGGGCGATGCGGACGGGGTGGAAGAGGCGGTTCAGGACGCCTGGGTGGAGATCCTGCGCGACCTGCCACGCCTTCGGGATGTGGACGCCTTTCCCGCCTTCGCCTTTCGGATTGTCCAGCGTCGCTGCGCGCGCCTGATCCGTCAGCGTCAGTCCGGCCGCCGCCTGAAAGCAGGCGTTGAGGCCGAACCGCCGCCCGAAGCGCCGGACATGGACCGCTCCGTGGACGCCTCGCGCATCCGCGACGCCATGCGCGCCCTGCCGACAGAGCAGCACGCCGCGCTGTGGCTCTATCACATTCAAGGTTTGAACGTGGCGGAGATCGCCGCCGCGCTCGACGTCCCGACGGGCACGATCAAGACCCGTCTCATGCATGCGCGCCGGAAAATCGCCGCGCAACTCCAAGGAGGATCCGATGAGTGATCTCGACCGCATGATTGAAGACAGCCTGCGGGAGGCCGACGGCCACTCGCCCCAGCTTGATCTGGAGCCGGGCTATTTCGCCCAAGCGCTCAGCCTGTTCACAGGACGCACCGCCTGGGTGCACTGGACTATCATGATCGCCCAGTCGCTGATGTTCATCGCCGGGGCGGTCTGCGCGGTGAAATTCTATCAGGCCGACACCGTGATGACGGCGCTGCACTGGGGGATGCCTGCGGTGGTGCTGCTGGTCTTTGCGGCCATCTTCAAAAGCACGCTGGCGCCCAAGATGGAGACCAACCGGCTTCTGATGGAGATCCGCCGGGTGGAGCTGCGCATCGAGCGCATGCGCGCCGAGCGCGGTTAGCCTTCGGAGAGATGCAGGACCATAAGATGGTTCTGCATCTCGACGCCGTTGGGGCGCACGGTCTGGGTCTGCACCAGCGTCCAGCCGTGTTTTTCAAAGAATTTCCGCGCGATATGGCTGGCCTGAACGGTGAGTGTCGAAAGATCGCGCTGTCGGGCTTCAGCAAGAATTGCTGCGTGCAAACGCGCCGCCATCCCGTCGCCTTTGCGGTCAGGGCGCACATAGGCCATGTCGAGCTCGCCTTCTGGCGTCAGGGTGAAAAACCCCGCCAGTCCCTCATCATCTTCACCGACCAGAATGATCTGACCCGAGAGGCGCTCGGTCATGAAAGCCGCACTCTTGGGGGAAGGGGACCAGGCCTGAAGCTGCGACGCGTCATAAGCTCCGACCGCGCCAGTATGCACAGCGTCATGCCAGAGACGGCCCAGGCCAGCCATGTCGCCGCAATGGGCGAGGCGGATACGATCGGTCATGGCGGGGCTCCGGGCTTGGGTTAAATGCGCGCAGGTTTGACGCGGGACGTAGCGTCCTGATCGGGACCATGCCAGAAGGAGGCTCACCTCAGAGGGGAAATGGGGAGAGGCGCATGGTCAAAATCGGGTTCTGGAATCTGTATGCCGTTCAGCGGGTAGGCGAATGGGTGGGGATGTCCTTGCTGAGTGTCCCGTTCATCATTCTAGACCGTGGGGGGCAGTTCATTAGCGAGCAATTGCGCAACCCTCTCGGCATAATAGCTAGCGCGTTCATAATGTGGGGTGTCGTGTTTGTGGTTAGCGGATGGCTGTTGGTTTCTCTGCTCAGCTTTTTCCTCTATCGACGTTTCAAGTGTCCGCGGACTTATGCGCTGTCTTCCACGACCTTCTCGGCGTTCTGGTCAGGTCTCTGGCTGTTGTTTCTCTGGCTCGTGAGCCCAGCAGGGTTTGTTGCGCCGACCCTCATTATTCTAGCAATCCTCTGGCTGCTCGGCCTGACCTCCAATTATTTCGTGGCGCTGTGGACCCATCGCTGGCTGATCCGCTGGCCCGATCCCGTTGCCGCATAGCCCAAACGAAAACGGGCGGCTCTTTGCAGAGCCGCCCGTGATCTGATCGGAAGATCGAAGCCTTAGGCTTCGGTTTCTTCGGTCTCTTCCGCGTCGTCGGACGCGTAATCATCGTCTTCGCCTTCGACGCCGGATTCAGCGAGCTCGACAGCCTGGGCTTCAGCCAGGGCGCGGTCTTCATCGGCGGCCGACTGGATGACGTCTTCGCCTTGCGCCTGGCGCTCGGCTTCGTCTTCGGTACGGGCGACGTTGATGGTGACGGTGACGTCCACATCCGCGTGCAGGACCAGGCGCACTTCGTGCAGACCCAGGGTCTTGATCGCGGTGTTCAGGTCCACCATGCCTCGGGTGACGGCGAATTCCGGCGTGGAAGCGGCGTCGGCGATGTCACGGGTGGACACCGAACCGTACAGCTGGCCGGATTCAGACGCCTGACGGATCAGCACGAAGGTCGCGCCGTCCAGGTGAGAGCCTTCCTCGCGGGCCTTTTCGGCGCGCTCGGCGTTCAGCTTCTCGATCACTTCACGCTCGCGTTCGAAGCGTTCCATGTTGGCTTTGGTGGCGCGCAGCGCCTTGCTTTGCGGCAGCAGGAAGTTGCGGGCGTAACCCGGCTTCACCGTCACCACGTCGCCGATGGCGCCGAGCTTTTCGACACGTTCAAGCAGAACAACTTGCATGGTCTTGAGCTCCCTTAATCGACGGCGTACGGCAGAAGAGCCAGAACGCGGGCGCGCTTGATGGCGCGAGCGAGTTCACGCTGCTTCTTGGCCGACACGGCGGTGATGCGAGACGGCACGATCTTGCCGCGCTCGGACATGTAGCGCTGAAGCAGCTTGATGTCTTTGTAGTCGATCTTCGGCGCGTTTTCGCCGGAGAACGGGCACACCTTGCGGCGACGCTGGAAAGCGCGGCGAGCAGGCACGTTGGAGATGGAAAGTTCAGCCATTGATCCGGGCTCCCTCTAGCGGCGTTCGCGACGCTTGCGATCTTCGCCTTTGCGAAGCACAGCGCTCGGCTCTTCGGTCAGCTCGTCGACGCGGCAGGTCATGTAGCGCATGACGTCGTCGGCGAAGCGCTGACGATAATCGAGGGCGTCAAGCACCTCGTTGCCCGCTTCCATGTCGAGATAGCCGTAATGGCCTTTACGGTTCTTGTTCATACGGTAGGCGAGCGTGCGCAGACCCCAGTATTCGGTCTTGTGCACCTTGCCGCCTTTTTCCTCGATCAGAGCCTTGAGCTCTTCGATCGCGGATTCCACCTGCGCCGGAGACACATCCGGACGCGCGATGAACACGTGCTCGTACTTGTTCATTAGACGTTTTCGTCCCTTCTGAAGGGCTGCGGCGCAAGCAACATCCGAAGGGCCGGATGGTCTCGCGTCGGCTCCTCAGGTCCCGCCTGTCACCAAACGACAGACGGACCGCGACCAGAGGACCGCAGCCGGTGAAGCCGCGGCTTATAAGCGAGGCGGGGACAGAGCGCAAGCGCTCAAGCCGCGTCAGGCCTAACGATTCTCATATCCCAAAAGGGCGCGCAGGCCCGGCGCGGCGTAGTCCACCAGCGCTTTCTGGGTGTCGCTCAGCGCGTCGGGGAAGGCCATCTTCATATTGGCGAGGTTCTCACGTGCGGTGCCCGACTGCTTGCGGTCCGAGCCAATGCGCACACGTTCGCGCCAGTCTTCGGGCAGGCTGTTGATTCCACAGGCTTTCATCAGGTCGTCGAAGAAGGCATGCGCCGCGATTGTATCGATGTTTTTCACATGATGCAGAAGGTCTTCGTAACGGAAGATCCGGGTCGCGGTGCAGAGCCAGGAAACAGCGTTGTGCGTGTAGACTTCCTGCAGGGTCGGGGCTTTGCCGTGAATGCCGAAGATCATCATGTTGATCACGTCATTGGGGGTCACGGCGTCATTCTTCAGATGCTCGAGCCCGGCCTGAAAGCTGTCAGAAAGGAAGAAACGGCCCCGGGCCAGCACCCAGTCATACGGGTCGCGAACCAGCAGCACGTGATTGACGTTCTTCAGGGCGATCGCGGCGGAGTCCGAGAACAGCAAATGCCCCCAGCTCAGTCTGGGCTTGGCCGTGTCGAACGCGGCGCGGTGCTGACCCAGCACGGCGTGCTGGATGAAGGTGTCGTGATACTGCTGCTCTACCGGCACGAACATGCGCAGGATGTTGCGGATCAGATGCGTGCCGGATTTGGGAACGGTGTTCAGGAAGACCGGCTTTTCGAGCGGGGTCTGGGTGAACTCGGCGTTGCGTTCGTTCAGCGTGTCGGGTTTGGCGATGATACGGGGCAAGGCAGGCTCTGATCTGTTCGTCGCGGAAAAGAAAAGGGCGGCGGCATGACGCCGCCGCCCTTCGGTGTTCGAAGGCTTATAGCCGATCAGAACGTTTTGGAGAAGTTGACGTAGAACCGGCGGCCCATCCAGTCGTACTGGCTGTAGAAGGCCGAGGTGCCAACCGTGTTGTACTCACCAGAGATGGTGGTCACAGCAGGCGGGTGCTCGTCAAAGATGTTGGACACGCCAGCGCGGATGCTGACGGTGTCGAACTCACGTGCGATCGACGCGCTGTGGTAAACCACGGCTTCGGTGCGCAGCTTGTAGACGACGTCATTGCCCAGATAGGTCTGGGACGAGTTGCCGTCATAATAGCTGTCGAAGTTCGAGGTCTGGCCGACATAACGCATGCCCCAGAAGGCGGACCAGTCGCCACGCACGAAGTTGAAGTTCAGATCGCCGACGACTTCGGGGTTGCCCGCTTCGCCATTGGAATCTTCAACATTGCCGCCCAGCAGGTCGATCTGGTCTTCCAGCTGGATTGCGATGCGCGAGTTCACGGTCAGATCACCAAAGCTGAACTCGTGGAAGTAGTCAGCGTTGATGTCGATGCCGCGGTTGATCTGGCTGTTGACGTTGATGAAGCTGTCACGCACCTCGGTGATCAGGTTCGCGCCATTGCCCGAGTTCGGGTTACGGGTGAACAGGTCACAGAGCGGTTCGTTGGCGAAATCATCAGAGTTGTAGCAACCGCTGACGATCCGGCCGGCGCCCAGCTGGTCAACCTGGTTCTCCATCTCGATTTCGAAGTAATCGACGGCGACGCGCAGGTTGATGAAGGACGGGGTGAAGACCACGCCAAAGGTGGTGGACTCAGAGGTTTCTGCTTCCAGAACGCCCAGGCCGCCGCCGGTCACGACGGTCGCGGAGGAACCCGCGCCGGTGTGATCGTCTGGAATGCCGTCCGCCGCGCAGTTGCTGGCGACACGCTGGGTGATGTTGCCCGCATCAAGGTTGTCCTGCCAGTTGATGCAGGGGTCGACGTTGCGCTGGCCGGTGAAGCTCGTCTGGTCAGCCAGATACAGCTCGAACAGGGCCGGGGTGCGGAACGAGGTGCCGTGGGTGGCGCGCAGGCGCACCAGATCGTTGATCGCCCAGTTCAGGCCCACCTTGTAGGTGTCGCCCGTGCCATAGGAATCAACGTCGGTGTAACGGCCGGACACGGTCAGGGTCAGCTCTTCAGCCAGGGGCTGGCCGGAGAGAAGCGGGACCACGGCTTCGCCGAAGATCGCCTGGGTGGTGTCGTCGCCCGCGGTGATGCCGGCGCCTGAGCTGCCCCATGCATTGTTGGCGAGGGTGATGTCACCCGGGGTGTCGTTGATCTCGTCGGTGCGATAGTGCACGCCCAGAGCCACGCCGACAGCGCCGGCCGGCAGGTTGAACAGGTCGCCGGAGATCACGCCTTCGAACGACAGTTGTTCGTAGACGGTGGTGCCGGTTTCCTCGCCGAACAGGAAGGCTTGCTCTTCCGGCGTCGGGTTGCCGGACAGCAGAGCCGGGCTCAGCCAGTTCACATCCACGCAGTTCGCGCCGCGAACCGGGGTGGTGGTGCCGGCGCAAGAGCCGATGCTGAACTGATAGGGGCTGATGGCGTCATCAAAAATGCGCTGGTTCCAGTACTCGCCGTCAGAACGGGAGTATTGCAGCGACGCGTCCCAGGTCCATTCCGGCAGGAAAGGCAGGCCCTGGCCGTCAATGCCGCCCACAAAGCGCATATAGTCGATCGCCACAGAGCTGTCGGCGTGATCGGTGATCGCGGTCGGGGACAGCCATTGTGCGCCCGTCCAGCCTGCGCTGCGCGGATCGCCTGCGCCCGGAACAACATCATAATTCCAGAAGTCGAAGTTGGAGTTGTAGATGTAGGTCCAGTACTGACGATACGCGTTGTTGTACGTCTCACGGCGGTTGAACAGGGCTTCACCATACAGGCGGGCATTGTTCGTCAGCTCGTATTCGCCTTCGGCGAACAGGGTGAAACGCTCGGTGTCCGGGACCATGGTGGACGCATCCTGGAAGGGATGGTCGTAATCGGTCAGGGAACGCATCAGCGGATCGTTCTGGTTCATCGCGTACCAGCCGTCCGGCGTGCCCATCCAGTACGGATTGGCGTGGTTGTTGCCGATCTGGGTCAGGCCATTGGCGGCCAGGTGACCGTTATAGTCATACTGGATCAGCTTGGTGCCGGCATAGTCGAGGTTGGTGGTGCCGTCGCCGAAGCCCTCTGCATAATCATAGGTCCAGACATGGCCCCACAGCAGGTCTTCACAGGCGAACGCGCCGGTGCGCGGGTCGACCACGTCTGCGCGGGAGCCGTCAGCATTGTGCACATAGGCTTCGCCGCACTGGAAGTAGTCGCGGTCGCCCTGAGCCAGCTCTTCCTGACGATAATAGTCGGCGGTGACGCGGAAACGGCCACGCTCGAAGCTGTCGCCATAAGAGGCGTTGATGCGGAATTCCATGCCCGCGCCAGCTTCCGGCACAGACGCGAAGGCGTCGAAATTGCCGCCGTCTTCATTGTTGGTGATGATGTTGACCACGCCGGCCACTGCGTCAGAGCCGTAGACCGAGGACGCGCCGTCTTTGAGCACTTCAACGCGCTGGATGGCGGAGAGCGGGATGACGTTCAGGTCAAAGGCGGACACGCCGCCGCGCACGCCGGCGGGACCCGCGCGACGACCGTTCAGCAGCACCAGGGTGCGGTTGGCGCCCAGGCCGCGCAGCGACAGGGTTTCCGCGCCGAGGCCGCCGTTCTGTACGAATTGGGCGGAAGTGGCGGCGGTCACCTGCGGCGAACCGGCGGCGACGGTGGAAGATTGCAGGAAGTCTGCAATGTCCAGCGAGCCCTGGAGGGCGGCGGCGTCCGCGTCGAAGACTTCGATTGGCGAATCTGCGGTGAAAGCGTCGCGACGGATGCGCGAGCCGGTCACCACGATGCGATCGTTAGACTGACGGGTTTCGACGGCGGTGTTTTCAGACTCGGTTTCCTGAGCGAGGGCTGCGTAGCCGTTCAGGCTGGCCGCGGCCATACTCACGAGAATGGTCGAGCGCAGCAGGTGGCTGCGCTTTGCAGAGTTTGACATGGATGCTCCCCTGTTTTGCAAACCGCGCTCGCGCGCTGGTTGCTTGATGACGGAGAGATTACACATTCGTTATTAAATGTCACTTTTGCGTCGGGAATGAATGAATAACTGTGACAAGGGTTTATGGGGGGCTTGTGCGGTTCGTCACCAGTGTGTTGCCAAAGCGCATCAGGCGCCGTGTGCGTCGTCCCACGCTTGCCTCGTCTGACGCGCCCGGTTATCCCGCGTGCAAACAGATTTGCAGGGAGGACGCTTCATGGCGCTTGCATTCACATTTCCCGGACAAGGCAGCCAGGCTGTCGGCATGGGCAAGCCGCTGGCAGACAGTTTCGCCTCTGCGCGCGCTGTCTTTGAAGAGGTGGACGAGGCGCTCGGCCAGAACCTCTCGCAGCTGATGTGGGATGGCCCGATTGAAGAGCTGACCCTGACCGAGAACGCCCAGCCCGCCATCATGGCTGTGTCGCTGGCGGCGATGGCGGCTCTGAAGTCCGAGTTCGATGTAGATGTGACGGCGGCGAAATTCGTGGCCGGTCACTCGCTGGGTGAATATTCCGCCCTGTGCGCCGCGGGCGCGCTGTCGATTTCCGATGCGGCGAAACTGCTCAAGCTGCGCGGTCAGTCCATGCAGAAAGCCGTGCCGGTGGGGCAGGGCGCCATGGCCGCGCTTCTGGGCGCCGAGATGGACCAGGCCGAGCAGGCCGTGGCTGCGGGCGGTTCTGAAGGCATTGTGACGATCGCCAATGACAATGCGCCGGGCCAGATCGTGATCTCGGGCGACAGGGCTGCGGTTGATGCCGCGGTGGCGGCTATCAAGGAGCTGGGCGTACGCAAGGCGATGCTGCTGCCGGTGTCCGCGCCTTTCCATTGCCCGCTGATGCAGCCGGCGGCTGACGCTATGGCTGAAGCGCTGAAATCCGCCTCCATCGCCAATCCGTCCGTGCCGGTCGTCACCAATGTCAGCGCGGGCGCTGTCTCTGACGCTGAAACCATCCGCGCTCAACTGGTCGAGCAGGTCACCGGCAAGGTGCGCTGGCGTGAAAGCGTGGACTGGATGCACGGTCAGGGCGTCGAGCAATTCGTGGAAGCGGGCGCGAAAGTGCTCACCACCATGCTCAAGCGTCATATCAAGGAAGCTCAAGGCGTCGCACTCGTGACCGCCGAGGATATCGAAGCCTTCGCCGCTTCGCTCAAGGGGTAAGTCCACATGTTCGATCTCACTGGCAAAAAAGCCCTCGTCACCGGCGCGACCGGCGGTCTGGGCTCTGAAATCGCTCGCGCGCTGCACAAGGCGGGCGCGTCTGTGGCGCTGTCAGGCACGCGTGAAGCCGTGCTCAACGAGCTGGCGTCCGAGCTGGGCGACCGCGTCGCCGTCTGCCCGGCGAACCTGTCCGACGCCGATAGCGTCGACGCCCTGCCCAAGCAGGCGTCCGAAGCGCTTGATGGCCTTGATATTCTCATCTCCAACGCTGGCGTCACGCGCGACCAGCTGCTGATGCGCATGAAGGACGAGGACTGGGAAACGGTCATCAAGGTCAATCTTGAAGCCCATTACCGCCTGTCCAAGGCTGCGATGCGCGGAATGATGAAGCAGCGCTTTGGCCGCATCATCGGCATCACCTCCATCGTGGGCGTGACCGGCAATGCGGGTCAGACCAATTATGCCGCCTCCAAGGCGGGCATGATCGGCTTCACGAAAGCGTTGGCCCAGGAAGTCGCTTCGCGCGGCGTTACGGCCAACTGCGTGGCGCCGGGCTTTATCGAATCGCCGATGACCGATGCGCTGACCGATGACCAGAAGGCGGCGATTCTGTCGACGATTCCGGCCGGCAAGCTGGGTCATGGCAGCGATATTGCAGCTGCGTGCGTTTATCTCGCCAGTGCAGAAGCCGGTTATGTGACGGGTCAGACCTTGCACGTGAACGGCGGTATGGCGATGATCTAGGCGGGAAAGGTCCGGGCGCCCGGGCCGACTTGCCAGACAGTGTGCGGCTGGCGTACGAGTTTTCGGCGTGTTATCAGCCCGCACGCTTCACGGGGAGGACTTGAACCCTCCTTGCGTAAACAACACCTACGGAAGCGCGACGCCCGCCGGGATGTCCGCAAAACAGATTTTGAAAAGGGACCGACATGTCCGACGTTCTTGAGCGCGTTAAAAAGATCGTTGTCGAGCATCTCGACGTTGAAGCTGAAAAAGTCACCGAGAAGGCTTCCTTCATCGACGATCTGGGCGCTGACTCTCTCGACAATGTCGAGCTGGTCATGGCGTTCGAAGAAGAATTCGATATCGAAATCCCCGACGATGCTGCCGAGCACATCCAGACCGTCGGCGATGCGGTGAAGTTCATCTCCGAAAAGCTCGGCTAAGCCGGAGCGAGATCTCATGTCGAAGCGTCGCGTCGTCGTGACCGGGCTGGGTCTTGTGACCCCGCTCGGCTGCGGAACTGAACATGTCTGGTCCCGCATCATCGCGGGTGAGTCAGGCTTGGCGAAGATCGAACACTTTGATGTGTCCGATCTGTCCAGTCACGTTGCGGGCATCATCCCGCGCGTCGACGGGCGCAACGGCGGGGGCGAAGACGTCCCCGGATCGTTCGACCCCGAAGCGGTCATGCCCGCCCGGGATCGCAAACGTATCGATGAGTTCATCCTGTATGGCATCGCGGCGGCGGACGAAGCGCTCGCCCATTCCGGCTGGAAAGCCGAGAGTGAAGAGGCCAAGGAACGCGCAGGCGTTCTGATCGGGTCCGGCATTGGCGGTTTGCAGACCATCTATGACGCCTCGATCACCCTGCATGAACGCGGCCCGCGCAAGCTGAGCCCGTTCGTCATTCCCGCCATGCTGATCAACCTCGTCTCTGGCCAGGTGTCGATCCGTCATGGCCTGAAAGGTCCGAACCACGCCGTGGTGACGGCCTGTTCCACCGGCGCGCACGCCATTGGCGATGCGGCCCGTCTGATCGCTTACGGCGATGCGGACATGATGGTGGCTGGCGGTGCGGAAAGCGCCATTACCCGTCTCGGGTATGGCGGCTTTGGCGCAGCGCGGGCGCTGTCCACCGGTTTCAATGACAATCCCAAAGCCGCCTCCCGTCCTTGGGACAAGGACCGTGACGGCTTCGTCATGGGCGAGGGCGCTGGCGTTGTCATTCTTGAAGAATACGAAGCGGCCAAGGCGCGGGGCGCGACGATCTACGCCGAAGTGCGCGGCTATGGCCTCTCCGGCGACGCCCACCACATCACGGCTCCTGCCGATGATGGCGATGGCGGCTTCCGCGCCATGAAGGCGGCGCTGAAGAGCGCGGGCCTCACCCCGGCCGACATTGGCTATGTGAACGCGCACGGCACCTCTACGCCCAAGGGCGACGAGATCGAGCTGGGCGCGGTCGAGCGTCTGTTTGGCGATGCGGCGTCCGAGCTCGTGATGAGCTCGACCAAATCGTCCATCGGTCACCTTCTGGGCGCGGCTGGCGCTGTGGAAGCGGTGTTCTCGATCCTCGCCATGCGCGACGGCATCTGCCCGCCGACCCTCAACCTGGATAATCCGTCTGTTGAATCGGCGATCAATCTCGCGCCGAAAGCTGCGGTGAAGAAAGAGCTCTCGGCGGTCCTGTCGAACTCGTTCGGCTTTGGCGGCACCAACGCCTCGGTCGTCTTCGCCAAGGCCGACTAACGTCTGGATCCTGAATGGGCGAGACGCAAACCCCCGCCTCCGAACCGGAAAAAAAGCGCGGGGGCTTTGCGCGCCTGTTGCTCTGGCTAATGGGAATACTCGTTGTCCTGGCGCTGTTGGCGGCAGGCGCGGCCTATGGCGGCTGGGTCTGGATCAACCAGCAATTTGCCGCCCCGGGCCCGGCGACGGCCAATGAAACCGTGCTGCTGCCTCGTGGCGCAGGCCTGATTTCAATCGCCAACCAGCTTGAGCGAGAAGGCCTCGTCACTGACGCGCGTCTGTTCCGCGCCATGGTGATGATTGATGGCGGCGACCGCGATTTGCGCGCGGGCGAGTTCGCCATTCCTGAAGCGGCCTCGATGGCCGAAATCTACGACATCCTGCGCTCGGGCCAGACCATCCAGTACCCGGTGACGGCGGCGGAAGGGCTCACCACGGCCATGATCCTGCGCATCGTCGAGGCGAGCGAGGTCATGACCGGCGAGATCACGCGCATCCCCGCAGAAGGCGCGCTGCTGCCCGAGACCTATCTGGTGAGCCGCGGCGATGACCGTCAGGCGCTGATTGATCGCATGGAAGCGGCTCAGGACGCGCTGATCAACGAGCTGTGGCCGAACCGGACCGAAGATCTGCCCTTTGATACCCCCGAAGAGGCGATCATCCTCGCCTCTGTGGTGGAGAAGGAAACCGGCATCGCTCATGAACGCCCGATGGTGGCGTCGGTGTTCGTCAATCGTCTGCGTCGCGGTATGCGTCTGCAAAGCGATCCGACCATCATTTACGGCATCACCCAGGGCGAGCCTTTGGGGCGCGGCATCCGCCGCTCCGAGCTCGACTCCACGGCCAATCGCTATAACACCTATCAGATCGACGGTTTGCCGCCGACGCCCATCTCCAATCCGGGACGGGATGCGATTGCGGCGGTTCTGAACCCGCCCGAAGGGCAGTATCTGTATTTTGTGGCGGACGGGACGGGCGGTCACGCCTTCGCCGCCAGCCTGGCCGAGCATAATCGGAACGTGGCGCAATGGCGCCGGATCGAACGCGAACGCGCCCGCGGGGGCTAGCGAGAGGTTATCGCAATGACGCTGTCTGGCATGACAGGTTTCGCCCGGTCTGAGCGCTCGGGCGTTTACGGCTCTGTTTCCGTCGAGGCCCGCTCGGTCAACGGCAAGGGGCTGGATGTCCGTCTGCGCCTTCCGCAAGGGCTGGATGCGGTTGAGAACCCGGTTCGCGAGCTGGCCAAGGCGCGGTTCAATCGCGGTTCTGTATCCCTGACCGTGACGCTGACAGCGGCGGATGCGTCCGCCGAAGCCAGTGTCGATCAGGCGCGGCTGATGGCCTATGTCGAGGCGACCCGAGCGCTCGTGGACAAGGGGCTGGCGGAGCGCCCGACGGCGGGTGAGCTCCTCATGCTCAAGGGCGTCATCACATCCGAGGATGCCGTGCTGGACGAGGATCAGCTCGCAGCCCGTGATGCAGCTGTACTGGATGCGGTCGCAGAAGCCTTTGACGGCCTCAAGACCGCACGTCTGGAAGAGGGCGCGGCCCTCAAATCCGTGCTGGACGGTCATCTCGAAGAGATCACCGATTTGCGCGAGCAGGCCGCCAATTGCGCCGCCGCCCTGCCGGATGCGATCAAGGCGCGGCTTCAGGCCAAGCTTGACGAGCTGATTTCCGGCGGTGTTGATCCGGACCGTCTGGCCCAGGAAGCGGCCATGATGGCGGTGAAGGCGGATGTGCGCGAAGAGCTGGATCGGCTTAAAGCCCATATCGACAGCGCCCATGCGCTTCTGGACGCGGGTTCGCCCTGTGGCCGCAAGCTCGATTTCCTGTCTCAGGAATTCAACCGCGAAGCCAATACGCTGTGTTCCAAATCGGCGGACACCCAACTGACCAATATCGGGCTGGCGCTCAAGGCGACGGTCGATCGCCTGCGTGAGCAGGTCCAGAATGTGGAGTAGTCGCCATGCATGGTGATCATCTGACCGGCCCGGTTTTTCGCGGCCAGCGCCGCGGCTTCATGCTGGTGCTTTCGAGCCCGTCTGGCGCGGGCAAGACCACGCTCTCCAAACGCCTTCTGACCATGAATCCGGATCTTGTCCTGTCGGTTTCCGCCACGACGCGTGATCCGCGTCCGGGTGAGAAGCATGGCGAAGACTATTACTTCATGGAGCAGGACGACTTCGTCGCGAAGACCAAGACGAACGAGTTCTATGAGTGGGCCAAGGTGTTCGATAATTACTATGGCACGCCCAAAGGCCCGGTTGAGGAAGCGCTCGACGAAGGCCGTGACGTCGTGTTCGACATTGACTGGCAGGGCGCCCAGGCGCTGGCTGAAAGCGCGCCGGAAGATGTGGTTCGGGTCTTCATTCTGCCGCCGTCCCTGAAGCTTTTGCGTGACCGCCTGCACAAGCGCGCCCAGGACAGCCATGAGATCATTGAAGGCCGCATGAACCGCGCCAAGGCCGAGATCGAGCACTGGGACGAGTACGACTATGTCGTCATCAATGACGACTTCTCCCGCGCGCTCGAAAAGCTTTCCCTGATCCTGCACGCCGAGCGCCTGAAGCGGTCCCGCCATCCGTGGCTGGAAGGCTTTGTCGACGCACTGATGGAGGAATAGGGGAACTGCTCAGCGCCCCGCGCGTTTCTTCTGATCAGGGTAATCAGAAGGGGCGTCCGCCAACATGCTGTCCAGGGCCGAGTTTCTCGTCAATCGCGTGATCCGGTCCATCTGGTTCCGTCCGGCCGCCTATGCCGCCGGTGCGGCTTTCACCGTCTTTCTGACGCCGATCATGGATCCCTTTCTGCCGTTTGAGTGGAAAGAGCTGATCTCGGCGGAAACCAATGAAGCGGTTCTGACGATCCTCGCCTCCAGCCTTCTGGCGGTGGCGATCTTCTCGCTTTCCACAATGGTGTCGGCGCTGCGGTCCGCCTCAAGCTCGGCCACGCCGCGGGCGCGAGCCCTGCTGGTCGAGGATGCGGCGGCCCAGAACGCCATCTCCACCTTCATCGGCGCCTTCCTGTTCAGCCTGTTGGGGGTGATCGGCACGCGGCTCGATCTGTACTCTCCCGCAGGCCGAGTGATCCTGTTCGGTCTGACGGTGCTGCTGGTGCTGATCGTGGTCGCGACCCTGATCCGCTGGCTGTCGCGCCTGTCGCGTCTGGGCGATGTCACCGAGGCGATAAGGCGGGTGGAAGATGCGGCCCAGCTGGCCTTTGATCACGCCCCGGTACCCAAGGACGTGCCGGAACCTCCCGAATTTGAGTCGGGTGTGGACCTGTATCCAAAGGCGCCGGGCTTTGTGCAGAACGTGGCGCTCGAGGATTTACGCAATCTGTGTGAGCGCCTGGAGCTCAAAGTCGTAGTGCTGGCCCCGCCGGGCCATTTCGCCGATGCAGGCGCGCCTCTGGCGCGATTGTCCAGCGATGTGGATGAAGACTGCCGCGACGCCCTGTGCGCCTGCTTCAATCTTGGCTCTGATCGGGATTTTCATTCTGATCCCTGTTTTGGCCTGATAGTGCTCTCCGAAATTGCGTCCAAGGCGCTGTCGCCGGGGGTGAATGATCCGGGCACGGCCATCCATGTCATCCGCGCCATTGAGCGCGTACTGCATAAATGGTCGCTGACGCTGGCGGAGCGTCGGGATAAGACAAACGATGATGCGGATGCGGAGCAACGCGTCTTCCTGCCCGGGATCGCGGTCAGCCATGCGCTGCAGTGCGGCTTTCACCCCATTGCATTCGACGGCGCGGACCGTCCGGTCATCACCCGTACCCTTCTGAGCGCTCTAAAGGGTCTCAAGGCGCAGGATGCGGCGCTTTATGCGGAGCCTGCAGACAGGTTGGCGAGCGACATTCTGGAACGGGCTCTGGCGACGGTGAGCTATGAAGGGGATCGCGATCAGCTGCGGGAGGCCTCAAGTCGTCTGGGCTTTGACGGCTAGGGGGCGATCCTGCCTGATTTGAATGATTACTCGACAGGGTCGGCGCCCATGCTAGCGTGTCTGAGCATCAATATCCCGGGGAGGGGCGTTATGAGCTTTAAATCCAGCCTTCTGATTGTCGCCAGCGTATTCGCCCTGTCCGCCTGTGATGAAACGGTCGTGGTTTCATCCGGCGCTCTGACCGAGACCGAAGCGGTCTCCAATGCGCAAGCCGAGACCGAAGTGGCGCCGCGTATGGGCTATTCGGCGGATGTGTTCTTTAACACGACTTCCTATTCCCTGGCGGGCGGCGGTGGGCACGCCTTCTCTCACCAGAGCGGCGACATCCTGATTTCCTCTGACGAGACGGGCGTGTTCAACGCCTACGCCCTGAACCCGCAAACGGGGGACAAACGCGCGCTGACCCAGTCAGACAGCAACGCTACCTACGCCCTGACCTGGTTCCCCAATGATGAGCGGATCCTTGTCACGGCAGATAATGGCGGGGACGAGCTCAACCACGTCTTCGTGCGACATGCCGATGGCGAGCTGGTGGACCTGACGCCGGGCGAGAATGTGAAAGCCGGTTTCGCGGGCTGGTCTGCGGATGGTGAAGCGTTCTGGATCACCACCAATGAGCGCGATTCTGGCGCGTTTGATCTCTACGCCTATGACACAGAGACCTATGAGCGCACGATGGTGTTTGAAAACACCGACGCGCTGGAGATCAGCGCGGTCAGCCCGGATGGTCGCTGGGTGGCGCTGACCCGTTCCCGCACCTCTGCGGACAGCGATCTTTTGCTGGCGGATATGACCACAGATGACGCGCCGGTGCTGATTACCGAGCATGACGGCAATATCGCCTATGGCGCCTATGATTTCACGGCGGATTCCTCGGCTCTGATCTACGCCACGAACGAGCATGGCGAGTGGAATCAAGCCTGGTCCTATGATCTTGCGAGCGGTGATCGCGCGCCGCTGATCGAGGCGGACTGGGATGTGAGCTATGTGGGCTATTCGCCCAGCGGTCGCTACCGCATCAGCGCGGTGAACAATGACGGCTTCACCGATGTCACCATTCTGGACTCCCGGTCCGGCGAAATGGTCAGCCTGCCTGACAGCGTGCCGTCCGGTGACCTCGCCGGCGTGCGCTTCAATGAGGACGAAACCGAGATGGCGTTTGGCGTCACCTCATCCGTCGCGCCCAACAATATTCACTGGGTCAACCTTGAGACAGGCGAGCATCGCCAGCTCACCGAAGCGCTGAACCCGGTGCTTGAGCCGCATGACCTTGTGGAAGCGGAAGTTGTCCGCTTTGAGAGCTTCGACGGTGTCACCATTCCGGGCATCCTCTACCGGCCTCACAACGCCAGCGCGGAAACGCCGGTCCCGGCGCTGGTCTGGGTGCATGGCGGTCCGGGCGGACAGAGCCGCGCCGGCTATAGCGCCGCAATCCAGCATCTGGTGAACAATGGCTACGCGGTTTACGCCGCCAACAATCGCGGCTCATCGGGCTACGGGAAGACCTTCTACCATATGGATGACCGCCGTCATGGCGAGGAAGACCTTCAGGATATCGTGGCGGCGGGCGACTATCTGCGCTCGCTTGACTGGGTGCGCGATGATGCTGTCGGCGTGATCGGCGGCTCCTATGGCGGCTATATCGCGGCCGCCGCACTGGCCTTCCACCCTGAAGCCTTTGATGCGGGCATCAACATCTTCGGCGTGACCAACTGGGTGCGGACGCTGGAATCCATCCCGCCCTGGTGGGAGAGCTTCCGCGAGGCGCTCTATGACGAGATGGGCGACCCTGCGACGGACGCCGAGCGGCACCGCGCGATTTCACCTCTCTTCCACGCCGACCAGATCGTGCGTCCGATGCTGGTGGTGCAGGGCGCCAATGACCCGCGCGTGCTGCAGGTGGAAAGTGATGAGCTGGTGGCTGCGGCGCGTGAGAATGGCGCGACTGTGGAGTACGTCCTGTTCCCGGACGAAGGTCATGGCTTCCGCCGTCGCGAAAACCGCATCACGGCGTCAGAAGCCTATCTGCAATTCCTGGAAGAGCATCTGGCCGGTTCTGCGCCCGATGACGAAGGTTAGGCGGGTCTGCGGGTCCGGGCTAGTCCCGGGCCGCGCGCCAGGCTCTGGCGAGCGTAAAGAATCCTTCAGGCGCAATCGTTTCCGCCCGCGCGCCGGGATCAATCCCGGCTTCTTCAAGCAAGGCTTCGGGGCTGACGCGGGTCTGGCTCGCCGCCGGACCGAGGGATTTGCGCAAAGTCTTGCGACGCTGACCGAACGCGCTTTCGGTTACGATGGAGAGCGCCTTCAGATCGGTGAAGCGCTGGTCTTCGGGCAGGGGCTCAAGTACCACGACGGCGCTGTCCACTTTGGGCGGCGGGGTGAAGGCGCGGGCCGGAACCGTAAAGGCGTAACGCGATTTCGCCACGGCGGCGGCGAGGATCGCCAGACGGCCATATTGCTTGTCGCCGGCTTTGGCCACCACGCGCTCGGCCACTTCCTTCTGGAACATCAGCACCAGCCGCGTCCACCAGATGGGATCGGCTTCAAGCCATTTGATCAACAGCGCCGTGCCCACATTATAGGGCAGGTTTGAGGCGAGGATGCGGGCGCCGTCATGGGGCAGCGTGCTTTCGTCCACTTTCAGCGCATCCGCCTCGATGATTGAGAAGCGCCCGGGAACAGCCTCGGAAATCTGTTCGAGCGCCGGTACGAAGCGGCGATCCTTCTCGATCACCGTCACACGCGCGGCGCCTTCGCTCAGCAATCCTCGCGTCAGTCCGCCCGGGCCGGGGCCGACCTCAAACACCGTCGCCTCGGTCATGTCGCCGCACAGACGCGCGATCTTGGCGGTGAGGTTGAGATCCAGAAGGTAATGCTGGCCAAAGCGCTTGTCCGCGCCCAGCCCGTGCTCGGCGATCACCTCACGCAGGGGCGGCAGCTGGTCCATGCTCATGCCTCAGCCTCACGGCTTGAAACCATAGCGTCAGCCTGCCGGAGGGCGGCGATCAGGCTGTCCGGGCGCGCCACGCCCTTGCCGGCAATGTCAAAGGCAGTGCCATGATCGGGGCTGGTTCGAATGATCGGCAGGCCGAGCGTGATGTTCACACCGCCATGAAAGTCGAGCGTTTTGACCGGGATCAGCCCCTGATCATGATAGAGGCAGATTGCGGCGTCATACTGCGCGCGCGCCTCTTCATGGAACATGGTGTCCGGCGGGAGAGGCCCTGCGATTGTGAGGCCTTGGGCGCGCAGCTGTTCGAGCGCGGGAGCCAGAATCTCGATCTCTTCACGGCCAAGCGCGCCGCCTTCGCCCGCATGCGGGTTCAGTCCGGCAAGGGCCAGACGTGGTTTCGCCAGGCCGAAGTCGCGTTTCAGCGCGTCAGCGACCACCCGAACCGTATGCGCGACACGCTCCGGCGTCAGCGACTGGATCGCGTCCAGAAGCGGGGTGTGAATGGTCACAAGCGCGGTCCGCAAACCGCCGCCCGAGAGCATCATCACCGGACCGCGAGCGCCGCTCATGGGCAGGTCAGCAGTCAGATGCGCGACGAATTCGGTGTGGCCGGGGAAGGTGAAGCCAATCTCGTACAGCCGGGACTTGGAAACCGGGTTGGTGACCACAGCGCTCGCCCGTCCGGCCTTGACGGCCTCCACCGCTGCTTCGATCGAGCGCACGGCGCTTGCCGCTTCGCTCTCACACGGTTCAAGCGCCATCACGGGCAGGAAGTTCGTGAAGACGCGTCGCGCCTCATCGGCGTCTGACACCAGCTCGGGGCGTGGCAGATCCAGCAGCTGTGCGGCCGCCATCAAGGGTGCAGGATCACCATAGACGACGAAGCATACATCTTCATCGCGCAGTTCGCGCCAGGCTTTCAGGCTCAGTTCGGGGCCGACCCCTGCGGGATCGCCAAGGGTCAGGGCCAGGGGGGCGCGGCTCACCGGATCTCGATGGTGGCGTCGCGGCGCAGGTCGCGCAGCCAGCGGCGGGACAGCAGGGAGAGTTGCTGGTTGATCAGCTGGTTCTCGATCTGCTCTGCATTCGGCACGCCGGGGCCGGTCAGCGCCTTGTCACACAGCACGAAAACCTGCGCTCCTGCCGCCGTGTCCAGCACAGACGTGGCAGCGACAGGTTCAAGGCCGCTCAGGGCGTCGCGAATGGTCGGGACGAGGGCATTGGCGCCCACATCGCCCAGATTGGTGACGAAAGCGCCTTCGACGCCGCTCACAGCCTCTTCCAGAGCATCGCAGCTGTTTATGTCAGCGGCGGCGCGCACAAGGGCGGCGCGATTGGCATCGGTCAGACGCGAGCTCGGAATGGTGATCTGGGCAAGGTTCAGTTGCTCGATGACCTGGCCGTCGCGGCGGTCGATCAGGGCGATGATCTGAAAACCGCCCGGCACGCGGATCGGGTTGGAGATCTGGCCCGGCTCCATTTGCGTGGCCGCTTCTGCGACCTGGGCGTTGATGCCGGACAGGGGCAGGTAGCCGGTGTCGCCGCCGGCGCTGGCGCTGGCCGCATCAGAGAATTGCTGGGCGACGGCCTGGAAGGGCGCGCCCTGGCGCAGCTGGCCATAAATGGTCTGGATCACGCCGACCGCACGTTCCTCGCCGCCCTGGGGCGTAATTTCTATGAAGATCTCGCCGAGACGGTATTGCGGCTGGGAGGCGGACTGGATGTAGCGATCCAGCGCGGTTTCGATCTGCTGGTCTGAAATGCGGATGCGAGAGCGATACCGGCCGCTGACGAGGATTTGCCAGGCGATCTCGGCTTTCACTTGCTGACGCAGCGTTTGGATGTCGATGCCGCTCGCGGCGAGATCGGATTCGACCTCTTCAACCGTCGCGCCCGAACGGGCAGCGATATCGGCGATGGCGTCGTCGACTTCGGCTTCCTCAACGGCCAGCTCGAACTCGCGCGCCTGCTGCAGTTGCAGGGTCTCGTCCACCAGCCCGCGAATGGCCTGGTCCTGGATGCGGGTCAGCATCTCTTCAGTGGGCTGAACCCCTGAGGAGGAGATGATGAGACGCATGCGATTGCGCACGTCCAGCGTGGTGATCGGCTCGTCGTTCACGACAGCGGCGATGCCTTCGACCTGTTGCGAATAGGCCGTGGGCGTAGCGGTCGCCATTGCGATGCCGGCGAGGATAGTCAGCGCGAGTCGGAACGCCATGTAAGAACCATAGGGTTAGAGGTGTTCTGGCAAGATACCGATACACGGAGCCGACGCAATCGCCGGACTGCGTGTCAGGCGTTAATCTTCACTCAGCCCGCCGAGGGTGAACAGGACGATCTCCAGTTTCACGGAGTCGCTCGGGCCCAGATTGGCCACATCGATATTGTCGCGCTCCCAAAGGATGCGCAGGTTTGTGCACTCGTCACGATACTGCAGACCCGCCCGCTGGCGGCGCACTTCGTTTTCTTCCAGATCGATGACGCCGTCATAGACCACGGACCATTCCTCGGTCAGCGCAAAGCCGGCGCGAGCCGTGACTTCTTCAAGCTGGCTCGTCGAGGCGGCGTCGGTGCGGCGGGTGTAACGCGCACTCATGGATACGCGCCAGGCTTCAAAGCCGGTCGTCAGATCCAAGCGGTTGATTTCCTGGGTTTCAGAATCGATGCGGGCGCGGGCGTCGAGATCAAACTGGCCCAGATCGACCTGAATTTGCCCGATCCAGTCAGAATCATCGTCCGCCAGACCACTGGAAGCCGGGAATCGCTGCTCGCCGTCGAGCCGGAAACTGCGGCCCGCAAACACTTCGACCTCGCCGGGAAGCGCGCCGTTCCAGTCTGCGGCCACGGTCAGGCCGACATCGACGCGGGCGCCATCTTCCCACAGATCATAGCCATTGGCGCGGGCGGCGTCGAACAGCTGGCTTTGCTGGAACTCGATCGAGCTGCTGTCCACATTGACCGGAGTGGTATCGGCATTGTCGCTGCTGGCGAAAATCGCTGCCGCGCGCGGGGCGATCAGCCAGTTCACATTCCGGCCCGGCCGCACGAAGGGCAGGCTGAGATCCAGCCCCGCCGCCCCCAGGGCGCGCGTCAGATTGGTCTGGTCGATTTCGTCGCCATTGGCGTCGGTTTCGTTGAAGGCATAGGCGTCAGCGCGCGCCACGGCGAAGGCTTCCGCACGCAGGCCGCCGGGCAGGATCGCAGGGCGCTGCCAGTCCAGCCCCAGGCTGGCGCGGGTGTAATCATCGCCTGCATTGCGGTGCAGGTTCACCGTGTTGAAAGTGAAGTCGAGATCGCCCGCCCAGTCCGGCATGGGCAATTCGGCTCCGAATCGGATCAGCGGCGAGATGAAAGGCAGGGTGTCGTCATCCACATCCTGCTGCAGCTTGTTGAAGTGGATGATCGTGGCGTCGCCGTGGAAGTGCTCGCCATCACCGATGAAGAACAGCTGGTTCAGCAGCATGCGCTGGTCGGCGATGTTGAACAGGCCGTTGGCGCGGTCAGGCGATTCTTCATAGCCATAGCGGCGCAGATAGAGGTCTTCGCTGACCGCTTCGACGCCAAAGCCCCAACGCAGGTTCTGATTGAAGCTGAACAGACCGTCGGCGAAGACGTGCCCGCGCAGTTCTTCATCGCCGAATTTGCCGTCCTGATCGAACTCCTGATCGTAGGTGAAGCTCGTCTGGATGTTCATCTCGCCGGAATAGAAGCGGCGGGTCCAGTCCAGCTGGATCAGCGGGTTCACCTTGCTCATATAGCGCGGCGAGACGATCAGCTCCTGGGACGGGCCGATGGCCCACAGATAGGGCTGCTGATAGCTGAACCCCAGACGGCTGGAGCTGTTCAGGACCGGGAACAGAAACCCTGACTGGCGTTCCGCAGACGGGTCAGCATGGGCGAAGACCGGTGAGTACAGGATCGGGCGGCCCAGCACCTCAAGGCGGACATTGCGGTAATAGATCACCTTGTTCTGGGTGTCGCGCACCACACGGCTCGCCCGCAGGCGCCAGGTGGGCTCGCCTTCACCGCTCTCACACAGCTCGCAGGCCGTGTAATACGCGTTCGACAATTCCACCGAGCCATCCGGTCGGCGCAGCGCAGCGCCGGCGGCGGCGCGGCCATTGTTTTCCAGAAGCGTGGTGAAGCCGCGGGCTACGCCTTCGCGCAGATCATCGCTGAGCTCGACTTCGTCGGCATATTGGGCGGGTTCGGAGCCGTCAAAGATCTGCACGCCGCCGCTGGCGATCACGCGATTGATGGCGGGATTATAAGTCAGCTCGTCCGCGAACAGCACACGGTCGCCGGTCTGAACGCGCACATTGCCGCGTGCGATATACAGGCCATGTTCGCGATCCTGGATCAGCTCGTCCGCATCCAGATACACCCGATCATTGCTGATGGACTGCGCCATCGCTGCTGGCGCACACGCCGCAAGAAGGGCGGCTGCCGCCGCAGATCGGTACAACGCTTTCATGATCGGTGTTCAGTCCCTTGGCCAAGCCCCAATAAGCCATGTATCGGATTGGGGCGCCATCGTCCACGCATCAGCCGTCTTCAGTGGCGGCGATAAAGAACAAGCCTGCGAGCGAGAACAGCGCAGGTGTGGTCCAGGCGGCGGTCATTGGCGTGATCGCGCCCGAGGCGCCAAGCCCCAGCATCAGCTCCTGGCTGAAATACAGAATAAAGCCCGCCGTCGCGCCTGCGGCTGCAAAACCTGCGGCGCCGCCCAGGCGGTGCAGGCGCAATGTGGCGGCGATGCCCATCAGCGCCGCAGCCACCAGCATCAGCGGTTGGGCCAGCAAACCATGCCAGCGCAGCTCGTAGGACAGCGAAGACAGGCCCGCATCGCGCGCCGAAGCGATCACGGCGGGCAATTGCCAGAAGGACACAGCCCCCGGGGAGCGTGCGCGTTCAAACAAGGCCTGACGGCCCACATTGGTGGGCAAGGCCACATCGCCCAGCTCCGCAGCCTGTCCGCCGGGGGCGTATTCGACTGCGTTCGTCAGGCTCCAGAACCCGCCATTAAGCTCGGCCTGATCGGCGGTGATGCGGCGATCCAGCAGAGGTGCGCCGGTCTCGGTCAGCACATACTGGCGGAAGACCGGCTCGGTCAGGGTGGACTCATCGCCTCCCTGCTGCAGGGCGGTGATCATGATATAGCCGGTCGACGTGGTCTCGCGCAGCCAGATCGGGCCGGACTGATTGGCGCCGCTCGACTGACCTTCGCCTTCAAACAGCGCTTCACGGGTGGATTCGAACCGGGCGTTCGACGCAGCGCCCAGCGGGTTCAGCGCCAGCGTGCTGACCGCGCCCGTAAGTGCTGCAAGGATCGCCACCGGCGCCAGGATCCGCCAGGCGGAATAGCCAGAGGCGCGCATCACGATCAGCTCGGAGCGGCGGTTCAGGCGGAAGAAGGTGAACAGCACGCCGAACAGCACGATGAAGGGCAGGGTGTCCTGAACCAGCAGCGGCACCTTCAGCAGCGACAGGTGCAGCGCCTGAATGGCGGAAATGCCCACGCGCGTCCCGATATCGCGTGAGGTCTCCACGAAATCGATCAGCAGGATGACCGCTGTGATGATCACCGCCGCGCCGATCAGGCCGATCAGCGTCTGGATGAAGATATAGCGCCAGAGACGACCGATCATGCCTGCGCCTCCGCCTGGATGGAGGCCGGGCCCTCGACGCGCGGCGCCCGGCGACGGGGGCGGCCAATGATGGCGATGGCGGCGATGATGCCGATCAGTGGTACGAGGTATTGCACAGCATTCATGCCGTCGTCGGATTCCGCGGCGGCCTGAATGGCGAAGCCAGCCAGCCGCAACACGACGGCGCTGGCGCCGGCGAGGATCAGATTGCGGCCATAGCCGATGCGGCGATGTTCGCCAGACATGTAGGCGGCCAGAGCGATCAGCGCGAAAGCCAGATTGTAGAGCGGTGCGGACAGGCGGTAATGCCCCTCGGCATACAGACGGCCCTTGCCGCCGGCGCGGGCGATGTCAGCCGGGGTGGGGCGCAGCAATTCGGGCAGATACTTGTCGCTCTCCTTGAAGAAAAGCGAGGCCGTGTTGTCCACGAACAGGGTCAGCTCCACCTTGGTGCTGTCAAAGCTGAGATTGGTCAGCACGCCGGACTGGTCCACCTGGGTGCGCACACCGTCCTCAAGCAGCATGACCGGGCCGCGATCGGTCGAGGCGATGCGGCCACGACGCGCGGCGTAGGCGGCGGACTGGCCGGTGCGGTCATCCATGATGAAGACGTCATTGAGCACGGAATCATCGCTGATCTCGCGCACATAGAACGTCACCTGATCGCCCAGCGGTACAAACTCGCCCTCGCGCATGAAACTGGCGGCGAGGTCCGTGCGGATTTCAAACAGCTGTTGCCGCATCAGGCGGAAACTGGCGGGCTGGACGAACAGATTGATCACCAGATTGACCAGCAGGACATAGATCGCCAGACGCAGGAACGGGCTGACGCGTTGAAACCGGCTCATCCCGGCGGCGGCCGCGACGGTGAGTTCGGAATCGCTGGTCAGGCGGTTGAGCGCGATCGCGACCGCCAGAAAGACAGCGATCGGCAGCAGCAGGGCGATGACCTGCGGCATGGCCAGCACGGTGATGGTGATCAGCACCAGCGCCGTTTCCCCGCGCTCGGCCATCAAATCCAGATTGGACAGAGACTGCGTCAGGACCGCCAGCCCGGTCAGCGCTGACATGGCGCCGAGGAAGGGCCACAGCGCCTGTCTGAAAGTATAGCGTTGAAACAGGGTCATTCGGCGCCAATGTGAGGTCGGTCGAGCAGTTCGCACTCATGAAGACCGCATCTTCTAACGCGGGTTGGGATGCGATACCACTGCCCGCATGGAGTTCTCCAACGGGCCGCGCGGACCTCGCGCGCCGAAATCTTGCTGATACTGGAAAGGTTTGCCATGAAAATCTCGTTTGCCGCCTCCGCATCGGGTGATGCAATTGCAGCGCCGGTCTTCGCCGATCGCGCCCTGTCTGATGCTGCGAAGGCGCTTGATTCGGCGACGTCCGGCGCCGTGACGCGCGCTATCGAGGCCTCCCGTTTCAAGGGCGGCGCTGGCGACCTTCTGGAAATTGCAGCGCCTGCGGGCGTGGATGCGACCCGCATCGTGCTCTTCGGTCTGGGCGACAAGTCCAAGCTGGACGGCAATGGCGCCGAGAAGGCCGTTGCCGGCGTGATCAAGTCGATCCTGATCTCGGGCGCCAAGGCGGTGTCGGTGCATCTGGATGGCGATGCGGACCTTCTGTGCCGTGGTGCGCTGGGCGCCAGCCTCGCCGCCTACCGTTTTGACACCTATCGCACCAAGCTCAGCGACGACAAGAAGCCGTCCGTCGAGAGCGTCGAGATCGTGTCCGCTGACGCGGCGGCGGCTGAAAAGCTGTGGGCCGACTGGGCGCCGGTGGCCGAGGGCGTGACCCTGGCGCGGAACCTTGTGAACGAGACGCCGAACGTTCTCTATCCGGAAAGCTATGCTGAAAAAGTCAAGGAACTCAGCAAGCTGGGTCTTGAGGTTGAAGTGCTTGGCGAAGCCGAAATGGAAAAGCTCGGCATGCACGCCCTGCTGGGTGTCGGCCAGGGTTCGGTGCGCGAATCCAAGATGGTCATCATCAAGTGGAATGGCGGCAAGGCGGGCGACAAGCCGCTGGCTTTCATCGGCAAGGGCGTCACCTTTGACTCCGGCGGCATCTCGCTGAAGCCGGGTCAGGGCATGGACGAAATGAAGGGCGATATGGGCGGCTCCGCCGCCGTGGTCGGCCTGATGGCCGCATTGGCCGGTCGTAAAGCCAAGGCAAACGTCATCGGCGTGATCGGCCTGGTCGAGAACATGCCTGACGGCAACGCCCAGCGTCCGGGCGACATCGTCAAATCCATGTCTGGCCAGACCATCGAGATCCACAACACCGACGCCGAGGGCCGCCTCGTTCTGGGTGACGTGCTGTGGTACACGCAAGACCGCTTCGATCCGAAATTCATGATCAACCTCGCAACGCTCACCGGCGCCATCCTGATCGCGCTGGGTCATGAGCATGCGGGCGTGTTCTCCAATGACGACGATCTGGTCGCCAAGCTGGAGAAAGCGGGCAAGGCCTCTGACGAGACCGTGTGGCGTCTGCCGATCGGTCCGGAATACGACCGTCAGATCGACACCCCGAACGCGGACATGAAAAACGTGGGCGAGGGCCGTCTGGCCGGGTCGATCACTGCGGCGCAATTCCTCAAGCGTCACGTGAACGAGAAGCCCTGGATCCATATCGACATCGCCGGCACCGGCATGAATGCTGGCTCCAAGGATCCGCGCATCCCCACCTTCGGTACCGGCTATGGCGTGCGCCTGCTGGACCGTCTGGTGCGCGACAACTTCGAGGGCTAACGCCCTTGCCGAAGCGCCCCCGGCCTTGGGCCGGGGGCGTCGCCATTCAGGACGCACTATGGCTGAGCTTTGGTTCTATCATCTGGAAAACGCCAGTGTTGACGAGGCGTTGCCGGAACTTCTGACCAAGCTGATGGAGCGGGGCGGCCGCGCTGTGGTGTGCAGCCAGGAAGAGTCCCGGCTCGAGCATCTCGACAGCCATTTGTGGACCTTCCGCGATGACAGCTTCCTGCCCCATGGCCGCGCTGAAGCGGAGCATGTGGAGCATCAGCCCATCGTGCTCTCCGATCGCACCGACAACCCTAATGCCGCCAGCATGCTGTTTTGCCTTGATGGCGCCGCGCCGGGCGATGTGTCCGCCTGGGACCGTGTTGTGGTGATGTTTGAAGCGAACGACGAAACAAGCGTGGCTCGGGCGCGCGCCCTCTGGGCCGCCCAAAAAAAGTCCGATATTCCGATTAGCTATTGGAAACAGAACGAAATGGGCCGCTGGGAGCGCAAAGCATGATCCGTACACTCGTTATTCTCGCCGCCGGTCTGACCCTGACCGCGTGCGCGACGACCGCTTCGACCACGAACGCCAATGCCGGGGCCGATCCGGTTCCCATGCCCGAACCCCAGCCCTGCGCCGCCGAGGCCTATCAGGTGCTGGTCGGCCAGCCCGTGGGCGGCGTGCATACGGACAGCCTGCCGCGCCCGCACCGTGTCTATGGTCCCGGTGATGCAGTCACGATGGATTACCGCCCCGACCGCCTGAACATTGTGGTCGGCGAAGATGGATCGATCATTGAAGTGAAGTGCGGGTAGGAAAAGGCGGCGCTTAGCGCCGCCTTTCTCTTTCTCTACCCCTAGTGCATGTCCCGCGCGCGTTCGCGGAGCATGAATTTCTGGATTTTGCCGGTGGCGGTCTTGGGCAGTTCGCCGAACACGACGATGCGCGGCGCCTTGAAGTGCGCCAGATGCTCGCGGGCGAAGGCGATGATGTCTTTTTCGCTCACCGTCGCCCCGGTCTTCAGCTCGATGAAGGCGCAGGGCGTCTCGCCCCATTTGGCGTCGGGTTTCGCGACCACGGCGGCGGCGGCGACATCGGGATGGCTGTAGAGCACATCCTCCACCTCGACCGAGGAAATGTTCTCCCCGCCCGAAATGATGATGTCCTTTGAGCGGTCCTTGATCTCCACATGCCCGTCGGGATGGGTGACGGCGAGATCGCCGGTATGGAACCAGCCGCCCTTGAAGCTCTTCTCGGTGGTGGCGGGGTTCTTCAGATAACCCTTCATGACCGCATTGCCTCGGATCATGATCTCTCCCAGGCTTTTACCGTCCCAGGGCAGGGGCTCCATGGTTTCAGGATTGGCCACCATCAGATCTTCCTGGGTGATGTAGGGCAGGCCCTGACGCGCTTTCAGCCGTGCGCGGTCTTTCAGCGGCAGCTCATCCCATTCGGGCTTCCACGCGCAGGCGATGGAGGGGCCATAGACTTCCGTAAGGCCATAGGTATGCGTCACCGTCACGCCCATGGCTTCCATGCCCGCAATCACCGTGGCGGGCGGGGAGGCGCCGGCGGTCATCATCGCGACTGGATGGTCAAAGTCCGGCCGCTCTTTTTCCGGCAGCTGGATCATCATGCTCATCACGATGGGCGCGCCGCAGAGATGCGTGACCTTGTGCTCGGCGATAGCGGACAGGATGGCGAAGGGTTCGACCCGACGCAGGCAGACATTGACGCCCGCCTTCGCCGCGATGGTCCAGGGGAAGCACCAGCCATTGCAGTGGAACATGGGCAGGGTCCACAGATAGACCGGGAAATGGGGCATATCCCATTCCATCGCATTGCCCACGGCATTGAGATACGCGCCCCGGTGATGGGTGACGACGCCCTTGGGATCGCCCGTCGTGCCCGAGGTGTAATTGAGCGCAATCGCATCCCATTCATCATCGGCGCGATGGAAATCAAAGTCGGGATCGCCCTCCCTGAGGAAGGCCTCATACTCGACCTCGCCAATCAGATCGCCATGCTCGGCCAGCGGGTCGTCGATGTCGATGATGAGCGGTTTGGCGTCGATCTCCTGCACCGCGCGAGCGATCACAGACGAGAATTCGCGATCCACCAGAATGACCTTCGCCTCGCCATGCTTGAGGATGAAGGCGATGGCTTCTGCGTCGAGCCGGATATTGAGCGCGTTGAGCACGGCGCCGGACATGGGCACGCCGAAATGGGCGTCCACGAAGGCGGGAATGTTCGGCGCCATCACCGCGACGGTGTCGCCTTTTCTGACGCCACGCTTTGAAAGCGCCGAGGCGAGCCGGACCGAGCGTTCATACACCTCGCCCCAGTTGCGGCGGATGTCACCGTGGATGACGGCGAGCTTTTCAGGATAGGCGCGGGCGGTGCGCGTCAGAAAGCTGATCGGGCTGATCGGCACATGGTTGGCGGCGTTACGGTCGAGATCCGTATCGTACATCTGGCTCAACTGGAAACTCCCCGGGGTCGCGTTTTGACAAACGTCTTGATCGGATCATTCCGACACCGGAAAGGTACAGGGGCAAGGCGACCGAAGGTCACGCGACTTTAGGCGTATTTGGCAGTGGTTAGACGCACGCGTCGCCCCGATCCAGAGCCATAAGCGCCGCCAAGCTCTCGCGTTGCGCAATCTGCTTGCAGGCCTTGTCGAACACTTTGACCAAGTGAGGCTTCAGACTGGCTTTGGCGACGTCATGATCCGCCTGCCGGATTTCGCAGAACAGAGCTGTCGCGTACGTGAGCGTTTCCTGGGTCAGATACCCACGGCGAGAGGATCGCCATCCAGCATATCCTGACTCAGAATATTGCTGGAAATGGAAGGCGGAGTTGGCGAGGAATACGCCGAAGCCCAGATAGACGGCCATCAAATCAGTGAGGAGTTCGACTTCCTCTTCTGGAACCTCGCGCTCCACCGGATGACCGGCGAGGACTGCGTGCGCTATCTCATGAGCGAACGTCGCGATAAGATGCACCGGGGCACTAACATCACTCAGGGCATAGGTGATCACGAGTTCATTCGATTGGACCTGAAAGGTGCCGGCAGCGGACTTGTCTGACTCGAGAAAATGTAGCGCACTCACCTGTTGCAAGTGATGCGTGTCATCCACGCCTTCAAGCCGGATCGGCCAGTCGCGAACTCCACAAAACTCGGCAGTCCTGACAAAAAGTTGCTCGGCGCATTCTTCTGCCGTCCGGGCGTCCACCACAAAGCCGCCATTTCGCGGCGTGACGAGCGCGGTATCTCGTACCGCTTTGTCCGAGCTGAAGCCTTCGAGGATGCGAGCAAAGTTCGCCTCGACCCAGTCAGCGATATGGTCTTCGACCGCGCGTGGCTTGAAAAACATCAACACTCTCCCCTCTGGGGAGAACTAAGCCGTATTTCTCTGTCAGGTCAAAGCGCGCTCTGCGCGGCCTCGATGGCTTCTTCGGCTTCGAGCCAGGCCAGTTCCGCCTCGTCGATCAGATCAACGCATCTGGAGCGCTTTTTGGTCAGCTCGGTCGCGAGATTGGGGTCTTTCTCCCACAGGCCATCCACGGCGAGACCGGCGTCAATCTTTGAAAGCACGCCCTTGAGGCGTTCAATCTCTTTCTCCCATTTGGCCGCTTGCGCCTTGAGAGGTTTGATCTTTTCGCGCGCGGCTGCGGCGTCGCGCCGGTCCTGGGTCTTCTGTCCGCCCGTGGGTTTGGACTTGTCGCGGGGTTTGGCTTCACCTGCCAGAAGCTCGCGCCGGTAATCGTCCATATCCCCGTCATAGGGCTTGATCGTGCCGTCTGCGGCCAGCCACAGCCGGTCCACGCAGCTTTCGATCAGGTCCCGGTCGTGAGAGATGATGATCACCGCGCCCGCAAACTCGTTGATCGCGGCCTTGAGCGCCTCGCGGCTGTCGATGTCGAGGTGGTTGGTTGGCTCGTCTAGGATCAGAAGATGGGCCCCATCGAAGGTGATGAGGTTCATCAAAAGCCGCGCCTTCTCACCGCCCGAAAGGTTCTTGGCGGGCGTCTCCTGACGATTGGCGGGCAGGCCGAAACGGGCGAGGCGGGAGCGACGCTCGGCCTCGGTATTGTCCTCCATGCGTTCGAGCACATGGGTGTAGGCGGAATGGTTCGGCGAGAGGGCGTCGATCTGGTGCTGGGCGAAATGAGCGACCACCGCCTTCTTGTGCATACGCATGGCGCCCGAGGTGACGGGCAGGGCGCCGGTCAGAAGCTTGGCGAAGGTGGACTTGCCCGCGCCATTGCGCCCCAGAAGGCCGATGCGGTCATCAATATCGATGCGCATGCCCAGATTTTTCAGGATCGGCTTGTCTTCGGAATACCCCGTTGTGCACTCGTCAAAGCGCACCAGCGGATTGGCCATCTTGCGCTCGGCATTGGGGAACTCGAACGGCGCGACCGGATCTTCCACCATGGTGGCGATGGGCTGCATCTTCTCGATGCGCTTGACGCGGGACTGGGCCTGCTTGGCCTTGGTCGCCTTGGCTTTGAACCGGTCCACAAAGGCTTGCAGGCGGCGCTTCTCGTCTTCCTGCTTTTCCACCAGCTTCATCTGCAGGCGCTGACGCTCGGCCAGCTGACGCTGGAACTGGTCATAGCCGCCATCCCAGACAGACAGCTTGAGATCCTTGAGGTGGACGATGGCGTGCACGGACGAGTTCAAAAGGTCGCGGTCGTGCGAAATGATCAGCGCGGCGCCCGGAAATTTCTGAAGGTGGGTTTCAAGCCAGACCGCGCCCTCAAGGTCGAGATAGTTGGTCGGTTCATCGAGCAGCAACAGGTCTGGCTTGGCGAAGAGCGTCGCCGCCATCGCCACACGCATGCGCCAGCCGCCAGAGAACTCGGCGCAGGCGCGCGCCTGATCCTGGGTGTTGAAGCCCAGACCGTTGAGGATAGCGCCCGCGCGCGCTTCGGCTGAATGCGCGTCGATGTCAGCGAGCCGTGTCTGGATGTCTGCTATGCGGTGCGGGTCGGTTGCGGTTTCCGCTTCGGCGAGCAGGGCGGAGCGCTCAATGTCCGCCGCCAGCACGAAATCCATCACCGAGGTCTGACCTGCAGGGGCTTCCTGCGCCACCGTGCCGATGCGGGCGCCGGGCTGCACGCTGACCGCGCCGTCATCGGGGCTCTGATCGCCCAGGATCAGCCGGAACAGGGTGGATTTGCCCGTGCCGTTGCGCCCCACAAGCCCCATGCGGGTCTTGGCGGGCAGGAACAGCGTCGCCTGATCAAAGAGCAGGCGTCCGTCGATGCGGTGGGTGAGGTCATTGATGTGCAACATGAGGCGTGCCGGTTAGCGCGCTCTTTGACGCCGGGCAAGTCGATTGCGCGGAGGGCGACGTCTGGACAGCTTTCCGATTTGTCAGCTTTTGGTAACCCAGAGCCAAATGAGCAGGGCTTAGGCAGAGGGCATAACCATAAAACAAACAGGTTGGTCATGTTCAGAACACTTACGCTCGCCCTTGTGCTGGGCGCGACGGGATCGACGACGGTCGCGCTCGCCAGTCAGCAGGTCTCCAACGCCCAATCGGCAGTCACGGTCGCATTCGAGGCCAGTGAGACGCACGATTTCACCGCATCAGAGCGCGCGGCGATCACGCAGGTCCTTGATGCGGCCTACCAGACGACGAAGGCGGACTTTCCGCATCTGACGGATGCCGTGACGGTGGAGATTCACCCGATCGAGCGTCCGGGCGTGGATGCGCTGGGCGGTGTGACGGGCCGGGCGCAACGCCCGGGCGTGCTGATCCTTGAAATATCGGCGACCTATCCGGGCGGTCTGGAAGCGGCGGCGCATGCGGGCCTGATGCGCACCGGGCTACATGAGATGCACCATCTGGCGCGCGGCTGGACCATCGAGGACAACCAGTTCGGCTACGGCATCGCCATTGCGGCGGCCAATGAAGGCCTCGCCGAGATCTATGCCGAGCATTATGAGGGGCGCGAGACGGCCTATGCGCCGCTGGACGCTGAGACCTTCAATGCCTGGGCCGAGGAAATCCGCGCCCTGCCGTATCATGCGGACTACGGCCAGTGGATGTTCGCCCACCCTGATGGCCGTGAAGCGATCGGCTATCGCACTGGCGCGGAGCTGGTGCGTCAAGCCATGGCCCATTCAGGGCTGGGCATTGTCGAGATCAGCGCCCGGAGCCCGGATGAAATCTGGCGCATGGCGGGTTTTGAGGACGCAGGCGCGAACTAGTTCAGCGCCAATGGCGCTCACGGGTTCCCATCGTGGTTTGTCATGGCTATAAGCCGCGGCAAATCCATTCACCCCTCAATGACTGAGGGGCCAGTCAGGGACGATCACTCATGGCGATCCAGCGCACCTTCTCCATCATCAAACCCGACGCGACTGCGCGTAACCTCACCGGCGCCATCAACGCCAAGATCGAGGAAGCCGGCCTGCGCATCATCGCCCAGAAGCGCATCCGTCTGAGCAAAGAGCAGGCTGAAGGCTTCTACGCCGTGCACAAAGAGCGTCCGTTCTTTGGCGATCTGGTGAGCTTCATGATCTCCGGCCCGGTGGTCGTGCAGGTTCTTGAAGGTGAAGACGCCATCGCGAAATACCGCGACGTCATGGGCGCCACCAACCCGGAAAACGCTGAGCCGGGCACCATCCGCAAAGAGTTCGCTGAATCCATCGAAGCCAACTCAGTGCACGGTTCCGACGCTCCGGAAACCGCCGCTCAGGAAATCCCGTTCTTCTTCTCTGAAGACGAGATCGTCGGCTAATCTGCTGCAGGCAGAGCTGAACAAAACCCCGGCGGAGCGATCCGCCGGGGTTTTTCTTTGCGCCTAGCGCAAGGCGCGTTCCACATGAGCGATGGCGGCGTCGAGCACGCTGTCGCCTTCATCGCCCGGTTGGGGCGCGGGCAGGCGCACATCCGGGGTCAGCGGGGCGGCGCGTTCATCGCCGCTGGGGCGGATGATCAGGGCTTTGGGATAGCCGACAACGAGCCCGGTGCGGGGCAGGGTGAACTGCTCCATCGCGCCATAGGTGGTGGCCATATCGGTGGTGGCCTCGCCGATCACGTCGCCAAAGCCGTAATCCTGAATGGTCGCGCCCATGACCACCGCATTGGAATAGCTCTGCCGGTTCACAAGCGCATAGACCCGGCCTTCAAAGCGCTGGCCGGCGCGCGGATGGACATACTCGATTTCGAAGCTGACCGTTTCGCCCATCGGGACGCCGTCATAAAGGTCCGCCAGGGTTTGCGACATGCCCGCATCGCCGCCTTGGGCGGCATCGATCCGCGCCTGATTGGAGGCGATGCTCTGTTCGCTGATCCGGATGCGGAAATCCGAGGTGAAGCGGAAGGGGCGGTCCGCAATCCAGCTCATCACCAGATCGGAAAAGGCGTTGCTGCCGCCCGGATTGTTGCGCAGATCGAGGATCAGCGCGTATGCGCCCGCCTCGATGAAGGTTTCAAAGCTGGCATCGACAAAGTCTGAGAACGCCGCCACCGCTTCGGGCAGATAGGCCGCCTCGGCGGACTGGGCCTCTGTGTCATAGAACGGGCCGGGACGCAGATAGGCGATCTCATCGGTCAGCATCCGCGCCTCACGACCGCTCAGATCATGGCGCGCCAGACCTTCGCGGTTCATCAGCGCATCATAGGTGATGGCGGGCAGCTCCAGCTCGTGCATCTGGCCGTCCGCGGTTTCGATCCCGACCGTAAACTGATCGGGCGCGCCGTATTCGAGCCAGAAGAAATACGCCTCACTGCCTTCCATCTGGGCATAGGCGAAGGGCGCGGTCTCGGCCGGAATGTTCCGGGTCAGCCGGGTCAGCCAGTCGGAATTGGCCGCGCCATTGAGCGAGACGATCCGGTCGCCGGGACGGACAGGGAAATCCGCCGGAGCCTGAGTGATGATCACTTCACCCTCGCGCACCTCAAAGCTGAGGGGGAAGAGCCCGGCGTTCTCGTCCGCCAGATACTCGAAAAAGCCGGGGTTGAGCCCTTCAATGCGGGTATGGGCGAAATGGGCGTGCGCGGCGAAACGCTGGAAGGCGAGATGCAGCTGCGACAGGGATCGGGGTGCTGAGACCAGCTCATTCTGAAGCTCGCGATAATACTGGTCGTAAACCGGCTTGGGCGTCGCGGCGAACAGGTCATAATGCGCTTCCTGCAAACCGGTGTAGAGCACGTGCGCATCCGCAAGGGCGTCTTCAATCGGGATCAGGTCTTGCGCCTGGCAGGCGGGGAGGAGGACGCTGGCGAGCAAGCCGGCGAAAAGGGATCGCAGTATCATGGGTCAATCTCATCGTGTTGTTCGGGCGTCTCTTGCGGACGCCTTCCGGATGAAGACCGATGGTGGCGAGATTGCCATAACCCCGGCCTCCTGATTGTCTGACCATGCCTCCTTTTACCGGATTTGAGCGGATATGAGCGCAGAAACGCCCTTTCTGATGGGCCCCGTCCGGGTCGAACCGGCGATCAATCGCATCACGGGTGAATCCGGCCCTGTGGAGCTGGAGCCGCAAGTGATGGACCTTCTGGTCTATCTGGCCGAGGCGAAGGGTGAGGTCCGCTCCAAGGATCAGATCGCGGCGGCCCTCTGGCCTGACGCCAGCGTCAATGAGGATGCGCTCTCACGCACCGTCTGGAAGCTGCGACAGGCGCTGGGTGATGACGCGAAAGCCCCGCGTTTTGTGCAGACTGTGTCGCGGCGCGGCTATCGTCTGATCATGCCGGTTGAGCCCATGGGCGCAGACGCTCCTCCCGTAACGCCAAAGGTCAGCCGGTCGGTGTTGATGCTGTCAGCGGCTGCCCTGGTGGTGGTGCTGGTCGGGGCCCGCATAGTCCTGCGCCAGCCCGATGCCGTCGCCCCCCATGTGGCGATCGCTCCGGACGAGACATCAGCCCTGCTTGACCGCGCGGACGGCTTTTACGCCCAATACACTCGCTCGGACAATGAAGCGGCCCTGCGCCTGTATGAGCGGGTTCTGACTGAAGACCCTGAGAACGCAGCCGCGCTGGCGGGGCTGGCGAACGCACTGACCCAGCGGGTCATCCGGTGGGGGCTGGATGGCGAGGCGAACCGCACCACCCTGACCGAGGCGCTTCAATCGGGCGAGATGGAGACGCCAAGGTCTCAGGCGGCGTTACAGCGCGCTGCAGCGCTGGCGCTAGAGGCGACCGAGATTGATCCAGGCCATGCCCGGGCCTGGCGGGCGCTGGGTCTGATCAGGGCGGCGCAATCAGAGTTTGACGCTGCGCGCCGCGCCTATGACCGGGCGCTGGTGATCGACCCGGAAAACTGGGGCGCGATGATCAACCTGTCGGAACTCGAAGACCTGTCCGGCCATCCAGAGCGGCAGGCGGACCTTCTGGCGCGCAGCTTTGAAGCCATGTCGCGCGACTATGCCGCGAACCCGGTCGCGATCCGGCCCTGGCAATCCGAGGTCGGTTTGGCTGTGGCGCGTCTGCGCGCTGAAGCCGGAGCGCCGCAACAGGCCGAGCTGTGGTATCGCCGCGTTCTGGCGCTGGACCCGCTGAACGCTGACGCCGTCAAAGGGCTGGCGGCTGTGTTGCGTGAAAGCGGGGACGAGCAGGGTGCGCAGGCGCTATGCCGTGAGCTGGAAACAGCGGGCGGCGGGCTGTGCGATCTCTAATCCAGACGCGGTTTCTGGCGCAGGCTCTTGGTCTGGCTCTTCTGCGCCTTCTTGTCCTTCTGGCGCTTGATCGAGCTTAAGGACGGGCGGGACTTGATGCGCGGCTTGGGCTTCCGGCTCGCCTGTTCGATCAGGCGCTTGAGCCGGGTGCGGGCCTCGGCGCGGTTGCGGTCCTGAGAGCGGTGATCCTCCACATGCAGAATCAGCACGCCGTCCTGGGTCATCCGCGAACCGGCGATGCGCTTGAGGCGCTGCTTGATGGCGTCGGGCAGATTGCTCGCGCTGACGTCAAAGCGCAGCTGCACGGCGCTCTCAGTCTTGTTCACATGCTGGCCGCCGGGACCTGACGAGCGCACAAACCGCTCGGTGATCAGGCTTTCATCCACGATGAGATCGTCATTGATGCGCATGTCAGCCTGAGACGGGTTTGAGCGAGACGGCGAGCCCGGCGCCCGCAAGCGCGGACAGGGCGAGGCCAATCATGACCCACGGACCGGCGAGTTGATAGAGCCCCCCCATGACAAGGCCATAGACCAGCAAAAGCACCCCGATCACCGTGTTGGACACGGCGGTGTAGCTGGCGCGCGTGTCCTCATCGGCGAGATCCACCAGATAGGTGGAGCGGCCCAGCCGAACGCCCTGATGGCCGAAGGCGAGGATGAACAGGATCGCCGCGTGAAACAGCATCAGCTCGGCCCAGGGTGCCTGCATCAACAGGCTCGCCCCGCTGGCGAGACATGCGACCGCGCCCGCGAGGCCGCCTGCGGCCAGCACCCAGCGGCTGGAGCGATCTGCGAGTCGTCCCCAGGCCCAACCGCTGACAAAGCCCGCCCCGGCGGAGGCCAACAGAAAGCCGCCCAGACCGGCCAGCTCTGCGCCTGTTCGTTCCTGCGCAGCGGAGACGAGGAAGGGCGGTGCGATGGAGGTGGCGATCATCAATGTGCGCGCGGCGACGAACTTGGCAAAATCGAGGTCGGTCCACAGAAGGCGGACTTGCTTGATCGCCTCGGGAAACGCGTTCGCGCCGCCCTCGGTCGAGCCGGGCGCTTCAGCGAGCTGGAGGTAAACGAGGGCGGCGATCACCCATAGCGTTGCGCCGAGAAACAAAAGGCCGGCGATGACCGGCGCGCCGGTGTCGGGAGAAATGACCAGGAGGCCCCCGAATATGACTGCGACCAGCCCTGACACCGTGGTGGCGTACCCGCTGACGGCTCCGCGGCGGGTTTTGGAGACGGTCTTTCCGAGCACATCCTTGTGGCTGACCGAGCAGAGCGAGCGCGATACGGCGAAGGCGGCGACCATGCCAATCAGCAGCCAGCCGGCGAGGGCGCCGTCGAGCGTCAGAGCGATGACGCCCATGATCACAAGCGCCAGCGCTTGGCCGAGCGAGCCCAACGCCCAGACATATTTGCGTTTCTCGCGCTGGCGAATGGCTGCGGCGATAAAGAGCTGGGGCAGGAGGGCGCCGGCTTCTCGCACGGGCGCCAGGAGACCCACCAGAAAGGCCGGGGCGCCGATCGCGCCCAAGAGCCAGGTGAGCGTGAGCTTGGGATCAACCAGCGCATCGCCGGTCTTGGTCAGGCTGAGTGAGAGGGTGGAGAACACCCAGTTGCGCGGCTGGTGCTGGCACGCGCTTTCAGGGACATCCTTGCAGACCCGCGCTTCGTCATCGTCGTAAAGCGCGGAATAGACGGTCTCGGAAACCGTGTCAGCAGGCGTCTCGCTCATGGATACTGACCTCTCACGTCAACCGTGAGACTGAGCTAGACCGATGGATTGATCAGAACAGTCTCTGCATCCGGCTCGCTGCCTTCGGCGATGCGCACGCATTCCGCCGACACGCGCGCCTTGCCCTCGGCCACCAGCTTCAGACAGGCGGGGTAGAGCTTGTGCTCGGCTTCGAGAACCCGAGCGGACAGGGTGTCAGGCGTATCGCCGGCCATGACCGGGACAACCGCCTGACCGATGATCGGGCCGTCATCCATTTCTGCGCGGACAAAGTGAACGCTGCAGCCATGCACGCGCACGCCCTGTTCCAGCGCCCGCTCATGGGTGTGCACGCCCTTGAAGGCGGGCAGGAGAGAGGGATGGATGTTGATCAGCCGGTCGCGCCATTTCTCGACGAACCAGGGCGTCAGGATGCGCATGAAACCGGCGAGGCAGACGATCTGAACGCCCGCTTCACGCAGTTTGGCGTCCAGCTCCTTCTCGAAGTCCTCGCGGTCTTCAAAGAGGGTGTGGTCGATGAAGCCTGTGGGCACATCGACCTTGCGCGCACGCTCAAGACCCTGCGCGCCCGCCTTGTTGGACAGGACGAGAACGATCTCGGCCGGGTAATCCTCGTTCTGGGCCGCGTCGAGCAAGGCCTGAAGGTTCGATCCCCGACCGGAGATCAAAACGCCGACTTTGGTTTTCGCCATTCTTAGCTCGCCTTCAAAACGCCAATCACGCTCGCGGTTTCACCCGCTGCGTTTAACGCCTCGCAAATCGATTGCGCCTCGGAGGCCTCGACAGCGAGGATCATGCCCACGCCGCAGTTGAAGGTCCGGCGCATTTCGCTCTCGGCCACATTGCCAGCTTCGGCCAGCCATTTGAACACGGCGGGACGCTCGAAGCTGTCATAGTCCACCTCGAAGGTCAGGTGATCGGGCAGCATGCGCGGCGTGTTCTCGGTGATGCCGCCGCCGGTGATGTGCGCCAGACCCTTGATGCGGCCTTCGCGGATCAGCGGCATCAGCGCTTTGACATAGATGCGGGTCGGCTCGAGCAGGGCTTCCGCCAGCTTCTTGCCGGGCGCGAAAGGCGCGTCGCTGTCAAAGTCGAGACCGGCATGATCAATGATCCGGCGGATCAGGGAATAGCCGTTCGAGTGCGGACCGGAGGAGGCGAGGCCGATCAGGGCGTCACCCTCTTTCATCAGATCATGGCGGGGCAGAAGCGCGCCGCGCTCGGCGGCGCCGACGACAAAGCCCGCAAGGTCAAAATCCTCGCCTGTATACATACCCGGCATTTCTGCGGTTTCGCCGCCGATCAGCGCGCAGCCGGACTGACGGCAGCCTTCAGCGATGCCCTCGACCACGGACGCGCCGCGCTGGGGATCGAGTTTGCCGGTGGCGAAGTAATCGAGGAAGAACAGCGGCTCGGCGCCCTGGGCCAGAATGTCGTTCACGCACATGGCCACAAGGTCGATGCCGACCGTGTTCACGATGCCGGAGCTGATGGCGAGCTTGAGCTTGGTGCCCACGCCATCAGTGCCGGACACCAGCACCGGATCTTTGAAGCCGGCGGCCTTGAGATCAAAGGCGCCGCCAAAGCCGCCCAGCCCGGTATCGGCGCCAGGACGGGCGGTGGATTTCGCCAGCGGCTTGATCGCCTGGACCAGCGCGTCGCCTGCATCAATGCTCACGCCGGCTTCAGCGTAGGTCAGTCCGGATTTGTTGGTCGCGTCGGATTGGGACACGGGCGGCTCCCTTGGCCAAGTCGTCAGGTTTTCGCGTGCATAGCGCGCAATTGCCAAAAGCGCGAGGGGGCGGGGCGCCGCAACAGGGTTCACCGCAGCGCCCAAGCGCGTATAGTCGCCGTCGAACTGGCGCATTAGGGGATGACCATGCAAGCGATCAGGCAGGCGATGCAATGGGCTTTGGCGGGATTGGCGGCAGGAGCCATGACGGCTTCCGCTCTGGCGGACAGCCCCTTCACTGTGGATGGCGTCGCCATTGATGCGCGCGCAGACAATGCGACCGAAGCGCAGCGCGCCGCCTTGCAGCAGGGTCAGACCCAGGGCGCGATCGAGCTGATCGAGCGATTGACGCTGCCTGAAGACCGCATGGAATCAGGATTGCCGGTCGTCTCGGCTGATGACGCCGCGAGCCTGCTCGCGGGTTTGCAAATCTCTGACGAGCAACGCTCGGCCACGCGCTATCGTGGTGTTCTGAGCCTTGATTTCGACCCGCGCGCCGTGCGCCGCTATCTGACCGGGCTGGGCGTGCCTTTCGTGGAAGCGCAGGCTGCGACCGTGGCGGTGATTCCCGTGACCGAACGCTCAAGCGGCGAACGCGTGCTGGGCGGGGACTGGCATGAAGCCTGGCTGCATGGCGGTTTTGAACACGCCCTGACCCCGGTCGAGGTCGTCCCGTCCGATACGGTGATGCTGGATCAGGTCGTCGCGCTTGATCCCGCTGCCTTGCAGATGGTCATGGAAACCACGGGGCACGATCAGGTCATGGTGCTGGTGGCGCGACAGGATGCGGGCAATACGCGCGCAGCGGGCGTTCTTGTCAGCTTTGACGCGGACGGCGTCCTGCAACGCGAAACCGTTGATCGTGTGAACGTTGCGGGCGGCTATGCCGCGGCGGCCCGCGCCATTCTCGAGCCGCGCGAGCAAGCGTGGAAGCGCGCCAGCGTGGTGCGTGACATGAGCGTGGCCGAGCTGGATGTGAGCATCCTTTTTGACAATCTCGCCGAATGGCGTGAGCTGCAGCAGGCGGTGACGGGCGCGTCCCTGATTCAGAATGCGCGGCTCGACGCCGTCTCGCGCACTGGCGCAGCGATGACGATCACCCATCGCGGCGCGCGTGAACAGGTCATGGCCGAACTGCGCGCCCGTGGCGCAGTGCTGGCTGAGGAAGAAACGCTCGGGTGGACGGTACGCAGCCGCTAATGAAGCCAGGACAACTCGCGCTCGATCTGGTGCTGGAGCCCGATTATCGGGCGGAAGCCTTTGCCGTCAGTGAAGCGAACGCCGCCGCGCTGGCGCTGGTCAATCGTTGGCCGCGCTGGCGTCAGGGGCATCTCCTGCTGGTCGGGCCCGCGGGCAGCGGCAAGACCCATCTTTCCCATATGTGGACCGCGCGAACCCGCGCCATGCGTCTTGAGCCCGCGACCCTGTCCAAGGGGCTGAAGGCCGTAGGGCGGGGCGCAGCGGTGCTGGTTGAAGACTGTGACAGGGGCGTGGATGAAGACGCGCTCTTTCACCTTTTGAACCGGGCTGCGGGTGATGCGGGCGTGACCGTTCTGATGACCGCTGGCAAGGCGCCTGCGGAATGGCCGGTCAGCCTGCCGGATCTCGCCTCGCGCCTGATTGCGACAGAGACGGCGGTGCTGCATGAACCCGATGACGCGTTGCTCAGACAGGTCATGGAAAAGCTCTTCCGGGACAAGCGCACGCCGTTGTCACCAGGAGTTCTTGAATATCTGCTTGATCGCATGGAGCGTTCGGTTGATTACGCGAGGCGACTGACAGCCTGGCTCGATCGTGAGGCGCTGGCCCGCAAGGGACCGGTTACTCGCACCCTTGCGCGCGAGGCATTGTCAGTCCTATCCAGTTGACGCAACGCGCCCTTCGCCTGTTTGGAGCCCCGTGATGACCGACGCATCGCCTTCATCCTCCGGATCCCCGACTGATGTGGAGGCTCTGATGGCGTCTCCGGATCGGTTCCTGAACCGGGAGCTGTCCTGGCTGCAGTTCAACTGGCGGGTCATTGAGGAAGCGCGCAATCCGCGCCATCCGGTGCTGGAGCGCCTGCGCTTCCTGTCGATCTCGGCGAGCAATCTGGATGAGTTCTACATGGTCCGCGTGGCGGGCCTGCGCGCCCAGGTGCGCAACGGCATGGACCGTCCCGGCATGGACGGATGTTCGCCCGCCCAGCAACTTGACCAGATCAACGAGGCGGCCACCGCCCTGATGACAGCTCAGCAGGAGACCTGGCGCGAGCTGCAGGACCTTTTGGCGGCGGAGGGCGTGGAGCTGGTTGAGCAGGAGACGCTGACCGCCAAGGAACGCGAATGGCTGCGCGATGATTTTCTGGCGCACACCCTGCCGGTGATCACGCCGCTGGCGATCGACCCTGCGCACCCGTTTCCCTTCATCCCCAATCTGGGCTTCGCCCTGATGCTCAAGCTCAAGCGCCAGCGCGACGGGCGGATCATGAATGCGCTCCTGCCCATGCCGGCAGGCGTGAAGCGCTTCATCGAGATCCCGACCGACCGGGTGGATGAACAGGGGCGGCCGGTCAAACGCTTCATCGCGCTCGAAACCATCCTGATCCTGTTCATGGATGCGCTCTTCCCCGGCTTTGATCTGGTGGGCAAGGGCGCATTCCGCATCATTCGCGACAGCGATATCGAGATCGAGGAAGAGGCCGAGGATCTGGTGCGCGAGTTCGAGGCGCTGCTCAAGCAACGCCGTCGCGGGGTCCTCGTGCGCCTGAAGATCGAGGCGGGCATGCCTGAAGAGCTGCGCCGGTTCATCACCCAGCAGCTGCATGCGGAGAAACAGGACGTGCAGCTGGTGGACGGGCTTCTGGGCATGGCGCAGCTGGGCCAGATGATCCCCGATGAACGTCCCGAGCTGAAGTTCGAGCCCTATGAGCCGCGCTTCCCCGAACGCATCAAGGATCATGGCGGGGATGTGTTCGCAGCGGTGCGCGCCAAGGATCTGGTGGTTCACCACCCCTATGAAAGCTTTGACGTGGTGGTGGAGTTCCTGCGTCAGGCGGCGCGGGACCCGGACGTCATCACCATCAAGCAGACGCTATACCGGACCTCAAAGGATTCCCCCATCATCGCAGCCCTGATCGAGGCGGCGGAAGCGGGCAAGAACGTCACCGCGCTGGTGGAATTGAAAGCGCGCTTTGATGAAGAGGCCAATCTGCGCTGGGCGCGCGATCTCGAGCGCGCGGGCGTGCAGGTTGTCTATGGCTTCATCGAGTACAAGACCCACGCCAAGATATCGCTGGTGGTGCGTCGTGAAGGCTCTGAGTTGCGCACCTACGCCCATTTCGGCACCGGCAATTATCACCCGATCACCGCGCGCATCTATACCGATCTGTCGCTGTTCACCGCCGATCCGGCTTTTGGCCGCGATGCGGGTCGCATCTTCAACTATGTCACCGGCTATGCGCGTCCCCAGACGCTTGAAAAACTGGTGATCAGCCCGATCAGCATGCTCGAATTCATTTGCGAGAAGATCGACCGCGAGATCGAAAACGCCAAGGCGGGCAAGCCTGCGGGCGTGTGGGCGAAGATGAACTCTCTGGTGCATCCGCGCGTCATCGACAAGCTCTATGAAGCCAGCCAGGCCGGGGTGCGGGTCGAGCTGATCATGCGCGGCATCTGCTGCCTGAAACCGGGCGTGCCGGGCCTGTCAGAGAATATCCGCGTCAAATCGATTGTCGGACGGTTTCTGGAGCACTCACGCATCGCCTGCTTCGCCAATGGCGCGCCCATGCCCGGTCCGCAGGCTGAGGTTTACATTTCCTCCGCAGACTGGATGCCGCGCAATCTCGATCGCCGGATCGAGACCCTGTGTCCGATCGAGAACCCGACCGTTCATCGTCAGGTGCTTGATCAGATCATGGTCGCCAACCTCAATGACGAGACCCAGAGCTGGTACATGAACGCAGATGGCTCCTATACCCGCTTTGATACCGAAGGCGTGGACGATCCGTTCTCCGCGCACGCCTATTTCATGACCAATCCGTCCCTGTCCGGTCGCGGCGAAGCGCTCAAGCAGGACCAGCCGCCGGCCTTTCCCCATGTGGGCCCGCGCGACTGATGGGCGTGCGTGACATTTTCGGGTTCGGCAGTGCGGAGCCCCGCCTGAAAGGCCGCGATGTGGCGGTGATCGATGTGGGTTCCAACTCGGTCCGACTGGTCCAGTTCCGGGTCAAGGGCCGGGTCCTGCTGCCGGTCTTCAACGAAAAGACCATGGCCGGGCTGGGCAAGGGCGCCGCTGAAACCGGCCGACTCAATCCTGAAGGCGTGGAAGCCGCGCTGCGTACGCTGAAGAGGTTCACGCGCTTGCTGGACGCCAAGGGCGTGACCACGCGCGGCGCCGTGGCCACCGCGGCCGTGCGCGAGTGCGAGGACGGTCCGGACTTCGTCGAGCGCGTGCGTCAGGAAACCGGCCTTGTGATCGATGTCCTCAGTGGCGAGGAAGAGGGGCGCTATTCCGCCCTGGGCGTTCTGGCCGGCGTTGGCGACGCCTGGGGCGTGGCGGGCGATCTGGGCGGGTCGAGCCTTGAGCTGACCGGGCTTGATCGCCGGTCGACGCAAGGCGCGTTGACCTTGCCGCTGGGCCCGCTGGCGGTGAACGCAGCAGGGACGAAGGCCGAAGATCTGCGCGATCATGTGGATTCACAGCTCGAGCGCGCCTCGGATGTGCTCAAACAGACCGGCGAGACGTTTTATGCCGTGGGCGGGGCCTGGCGCTCTTTCGCCAACCTTTCCATGAGCATGCGCAATTATCCGCTGCGCCTTTTGCACGAATACGAGATGAGTCTAGATCAGGTGCGGAAGACCGCCCAGTTCGCGATGAGCCAGAGCGAAAGCTCGCTGGCGTCGGTGCCGGGCGTGTCGTCCAAGCGCGCGGCGACCCTGCCTTACGCCGCCCTGCTGCTCGAGCGGATCATGAAAGCGGGCGGTTTCAAGCGCGTCGTCTTCTCCGCCTATGGCCTGCGCGAAGGGGTGGTGTGCGTCAGCGATCCTTCCCTGGTCGAGGAGGGCGATCCCTTGATTAGCGGCGCCGAGATCATGGCGCTGTCCGCTTCGCCCGAGCCGGGCTTCGGCCCGGCGCTGGCGGACTGGCTGGAGCCTGCCTTCACAGGCGATATCCCGGTTTTTGGCGAGGCGCAGGACAAGCGTCTGCGGGCGGCCGCGGCGCGGTTGAGCGATATCGGCGCGCGGCTTCATCCCGATCATCGCGGCGATCTGGCCTTCACCCAGGTGCTTTATGCGCCGATCGGCGGTTTGAGCCATGCTGAACGCGCCTTCCTCGCGCTGACCTTGCACCACCGCTATGAGGGCAAGGCGTCACGGGGAGAGGATTGCGTCTCCACCCATCTTCTGGATGACGCCCAGCGGACGGCGGCCTTGAAGCTGGGGCTCGGCATGCGGTTCGGTGCGGCCTTGTCGGGGCGCACCGGGCAGCTTCTGTCCTCCTTTGTCTTGACGCGGACAGAAGATGCGCTCGTGATCACGCCTGCAGCGGATGCAAGCGATCTGATCGTGGAGCGGGCGCTGCGGCGGTTCGAGCAATTCTGTGCGGCGATGGAGCTCAAAGCGGCGCCTGAAGTCTAGGGCGCGCGCCTGTCGCCGGGCTGGGGAGAGACGGATTTGAACCTTGCATCCTATTTGCTCCTGTCCACCGTCATGGTGGTTCTGACCACCGCGATCCACATGGCGGGGCTGGCCGCGTTGATTGCGATCATGCGCTGGCGGGAAGGGCGGTCGAGCTATGTCGCGACCGCCTGGTGGCAGATGGGACTGATCCTGGGCGTGATGCTGACCCTGTTCTTCCTGCATGCCGTGGAGATCTGGGTCTATGCCGCGCTCTACCGGCTGGGCGGCGTGGTCGATACATTTGAAGCTGCGCTCTATTTCTCCACCTCCACCTTCACCACAGTGGGCTATGGCGACATTGTTCTGGGGCCTGGCTGGCGCGTGCTGGCCGCGATCGAGAGCGCCAATGGCTTCCTGCTGCTGGGCTGGTCCACAGCGTTCTTGCTGCAGGTTGTGAGCCGGTTGCGCTCGGTGGAGTTCCGCTGGCTGGATCGCCGCGAGGACGAGGCGGAGCTGTTTGAAGCGCGCAAGCAGGCCAAACGCGAGCAGGACGCGGATTAGACGAACATCTACCCCGACTTGCCCACCGCCTGCGGGGCGCGCTAAACCGGCGACACAAATTACAGAAGTTCCACAGGACCGGACATGTTCAACAAGATCCTCATCGCCAACCGCGGCGAAATTGCTGTGCGCGTCATCAAGACCTGCAAGCGGTTGGGCATTCCCACCGTGGCGGTCTATTCCGAAGCGGACGCGGATACGCTGGCGGTGGAAATGGCCGATGAGGCGGTGTTCATCGGCCCGCCCGCGCCGGGCGAATCCTATCTGCAGATGGACAAGATCATTCAGGCTTGCGTCGACACCGGCGCAGACGCCGTCCATCCCGGTTTCGGCTTCCTGTCTGAAAACTCCGCTTTCCCCAAGGCGCTGGCTGAGAAGGGCATCGCCTGGATCGGGCCGAATCCGCACGCCATCGCGGCCATGGGCGACAAGCTGGAATCCAAGAAACTCGCCGCCGAAGCGGGCGTGAACACGGTTCCGGGCTTCAAGGGCGAGATCGAGGACGATCAGCAAGCCGTCGAAGTCGCCAATGACATTGGCTATCCGGTGATGATCAAGGCGTCTGCAGGCGGTGGCGGCAAGGGCATGCGCATTGCTCGCTCTGAGGCGGAAGTGCGCGAAGGCTTCCAGGCGGCGCGCAATGAAGCCAAATCCTCTTTTGGCGATGACCGCATCCTGATCGAGAAATTCGTCGAGAAGCCGCGCCATATCGAGATCCAGGTGCTGGGCGACAAGCACGGCAATGTGGTCCACCTCAACGAGCGCGAATGCTCGGTCCAGCGTCGGAACCAGAAAGTGCTGGAAGAGGCGCCGTCGCCCTTCCTGGACGAAGCGACCCGCAAGAAGATGGGCGATCAGGCCGTGGCGCTCGCCAAGGCTGTGGACTATGACAGCGCCGGCACCGTCGAGTTCATCGTCGACCCGGAGCGCAACTTCTACTTCCTGGAAATGAACACCCGTTTGCAGGTGGAGCACCCGGTCACCGAGCTGACCCACGAGATCGATCTTGTGGAACAGATGATCCGCGTGGCCTCGGGGCAGGAGCTGGGCTTCAAGCAGAAAGACATGACGATCAAGGGCTGGGCCGTGGAAGCGCGCCTGTATGCCGAGGATCCGTATCGTGGCTTCCTGCCGTCCATTGGCCGCCTCAAGCATTATGCCGAACCGCTTGAAGGCCCGATGGGCCAGGGCGCGCTGCGCATTGATTCCGGCGTGCGCGAGGGCGACGAGATCTCCATGTTCTATGACCCGATGATCGCCAAGGTCATCGGCTATGGCGACAGCCGCGAAGCGGCGATCGACGCCTTGTCCGAAACCCTCGACCGTCTGCATGTGGACGGGCTGCAGTCGAACGCGCCCTTCCTGTCCGCCGTTCTGGATGAGCCGGACTTCAAGGCCGGGCGCATCCATACCGGCTATATCGAGGAGCATTTCCCCGAGGGCTTCAATGGCACGGCGCCGACCGAGTTCCAGCTCAAGATCATGAGCGCCGCCGCCGCCTTCATGCACACCGTTTTTGTCGAGCGCGCGGCGCGGGTTTCAGGCCGGATCACGCCTCTGCCTGAAGAGGGGCTGGCCCATGAATGGGTGGTGATCCTCAACGATCAGCGCTTCCCGGTGGAGCTGCGCATTCCTGAAGGCGCGATGGATATGGATGAGGCGGGCGCGGAAATCTGGGCGCCGGGCCTGATCGCCGAGCCGGTCGTGCTGACCACAGGGTGGAAGCCGGGCGAACACATGTTCGAAGGCACGCTTGATGGTCAGGACTTCTCGCTGTTCGTGGCGGACCGCACCGAAGGCTACAAGCTGCGCCATCGCGGCTATCGCGCCGACGCGCTGGTCTGCACGCCGCGCATCGCCGAGCTGCACGCCCGCCTGCCGGAAAAAGAGCCGGTGGACACCGCCAAGTTGATCACTAGCCCGATGCCTGGCCTTGTGGTCTCCGTCGCCGTCGAGGCGGGCCAGGAGGTCAAGGCCGGTCAAGCGCTGATGGTTGTTGAAGCCATGAAGATGGAAAACGTACTGCGCGCCGAGCTGGATGGCGTCATCAAGTCGGTCAATTGCGAAGCGGGCGCGTCGGTCGCTGCAGACGAGCTGCTGATCGAGTTCGAGTAGGTCTTCTGGACCCGCTGACACAAAAAAGGCTGCGCTCGGATGAGCGCAGCCTTTTCTTTGGCCGGGACGGCGCTGGTGTCTAGAACCAGCCCTTTTTCTGGACCTCATAGGTCTCGGTGAAGGCGTCGTCGTCCTTGGTGAGGTAGATGATGCCTTCGATCAGGGCGATGACGCCGATGATCAGGGACGGGATGCCGAACAGGATCCAGCCCAGCAGCCAGACCAGAAGCATAATGATGCCCGGGCCGCTGAAGCCGAGATAGAATTTGTGGATGCCCAGGCCACCCAGGAAGATGGCCAGCAGGCCCGCCACGATCTTGTTCTTGCTGCCAGCGGCGGCCGGAACAGACAGCGGGAAGATGTTGATGGCTTCGCCGCCCGCTTCTGCGACTTCAAAATCAACTTCTGCGCCGATCTTGATCTTGGTCACATCACCGCGGAATTCGGTGCCCTTGAAGGTGTAGCGAGCCCCGTCCTGGCCGCTGATCAGGCCTGATCCGGATGCGGGATTGTACTCGAGAATTGAGCCTTTCATGGCCTGTTCCTTCCAGATGTTTCTCGCTGCAATGGTTCAGCGGGGGAGGGGAATCAATAATCAGTCTCAGAAAACCCTGCCTGAAGCCTGAAAGCAAGGTCCGCCGCCGTTTTGAGAGACCCCGCCAAGTCTAAAGCAGACCAGAGATATCCACAGCTTACCCAGACTTCATTTGACGTGGAAGCATTCCGGCGGGCAGGGTGTAGGATCAATTCAGGGAGTCTTGAATGAATCTGGGTCACATCCTGTTCAGCCCCCACGGGCGCATCAGCCAGAATGAATACTGGCTGGGCATGCTCATCGTGGTTGCGGCCAATCTGTTTCTGACCCCTTTGCCCTTTGTGGGCGGCCTGATCTTTCTGGGCCTGATTTATGTGGGCGCCGTAGTGCCGGCCAAGCGCCTGCATGATGCGGACAAGACCGGTTGGATCCATCTCATTCCCTGGGCGATTTCCCTGTCCCTTCTGGGGTTCGGCGTTGTCGCCGCTGGCGGGGCGGCGCTTGCGCCTTTCCTGGATGTGGTCGGTAAGCCCGGCGGCTGGGAGATGCTGGAATCGGGCGATTTGTCGCCTCAGGCGACGGCGCAGCTGGTCAGCGGCGGCGTATTGGCCGCAGGCGGCCTTTTGCTCTTCTGGTCGCTGTCCGCCCTGACCTGGCTGGTCTACACGATCTGGGTCGGCACGCTGGGATCTGACCCTGAGGACAATGTATACGGCCCGGCCTCTCAGCAGGCGCAGTATGCCCGCGCAGCAGCCCGCTCGGCGGGTGCGCCGCCTGCGGAAGGCTAGCGTTTCAGGACGCGTCGCCATTGCCCCGTCCTGCGGTTCAGGGGAGAGTGGCGAAGGCTGTCGCCTGAGCGGCAGGATACGACACAGACTCACTTGATAAAGGGGACCTCATGAGCCTTGTAGCCTCCATGTTCTCAGCTAATGGCCGTATGGCCCCGGCCGATTTTCAGAAAGCCGGTCTGATCCTGGTCGCGATCACCTTTGTTCTGGGCCTGTCTCCGCTGATCCTGCCGGTCGCGGTGACCCTTCTGGTCTCGGTGATCAGTCTGGTTCTGATTTATCCTTGGGTCTGCATCTGGTCCCAGCGTCTTCATGATGCCGGCAAATCTGGCTGGCTGTTCCTGGCCATTCTGGTGGCCTGGCTAGTCGTTGGCTATGTGGGCAGCCAGACCGTCTCGAGCATTTTCGCCGGTGAGGCGACACGAATGGTGGCCAATGCTATGGAGACCGGAAATCCGGACGCCATGATGCAGGCCAGCGAGGCGGCCTCCAAAGCAACAGCGCTGCCGGGCTCTGTCATGAATGCGCTGATTGCCATCGGCTTCATCTTCGCGGGCAACGCCATCCTCAAGCAGGACCCGCAGGAAAACCGCTATGGTCCGGTTCCGGGTGCGGAAGGCGCGCCGGAAGCCATGCCGGCGGAGTCTCCGGTCGAGACGCCAGAAAATCCCGATCAGAACTGATCATATTCGCCCGCGCTTGCAGGGCGGGCTTGCCATAGACGCGCGCTCCGTTTCATACCGGGGCGCGCGTTTGTCTATGAGGAACCGGCGTGACCCAGCCCAGCTTTGATCTGAAGACGGCCTTCATGCCGGTCTATCGCTCGACCGAGGACGAGTTCTGGATCGGGTTGGGCGTGATTGCGGCGCTGGATGCGCTGCGGATCAGTTTTTCGCCGGCAGCGGGGCTGTTGTCCTGGCTGGTGATCGCCTTCTTCGTCAGCACGGTGTTCATCAACCGCTACCGCGCGCTCGGCAAGCCGTCCCTGCTGGTGCTGGGGGTGCTGGCGGGAGCAACGGTGGTGAAAATGCTCACGGGCCTGTTCGCCATGGCGGTGCGGGCCTATCCGCAATTCGTGTCCTTCCTGGAAAGCCAGGGCGTGAACATGAATGATCCCGCCGCCGTTCAGGCTGCAGCGTCTGATCCGGTGATCCAGCAGGCCTATCAGAACCGGCTCAGCTCTGATCCTGACTTCGCCATGGCGATTTTGCACGCTGGGGCCTGGCCGTCGGTCTGGGGCTTCTGGCTGGTACTGGCCGCGGTGGGCTACTGGACCGCGCGCCGCTAGGGCGGGCTAGACCGGCGGGTCTTCGGGGCGTGTCGCGCCGAACACGCCTTCAAACGCGCGTTTGAGCGCCAGGTCCGCATCATCCATCGTCACCGGCAGGCCCAGATCCACAAGGCTGGTCACCCCATAGCGCGGGTCAGAGATGCCGCAGGGCGTGATCCCGCCAAAGTGAGACAGGTCCGGCTCCACATTCAGCGCAATGCCGTGAAACGACACCCATCGACGCAGGCGAATGCCGATGGCGGCGATCTTGTCTTCGCGCTCGGGTCCGCCCGGCTGGGTGCGGTCCACCCAGACGCCGACACGTCCGCAGCGCCGCTCGCCGGTGACGTTGAACGCGTCGAGCGTGTCGATGATCCATTGCTCAAGATCGCGTACGAATTTGCGCGCGTCCCGACCGCGCTCGCGCAGGTCAAGCATCACATAGGCCACGCGCTGGCCGGGACCATGATAGGTGTATTCGCCGCCGCGCCCCGTGGCGTGGACCGGGAAGCGATCCGGATCCTGCAGGTCTTCGGGCTTGGCGCTGGTCCCTGCGGTGTAGAGCGGGTCGTGTTCGAGCAGCCAGATCAGCTCGCTCGCCTCACCGCGGGCGATGGCTTCGGCGCGGGCTTCCATGGCGGCCACGGCGTCGGGGTAGGGGACGCGGGTCTCGGACACCGCCCAGCCGATCGTGTCTGTCATGTTTTGCACGCCTTTAACTGTCGAGAAACCGTAGCGGAACATCGTGAGCGAAGACGCGCATGGCAAGGGCTATGCGACTTGCAGCAACAGTGATGCACACTCCATGAGCCAACTCGGCGCCGTTCAGGTTGAAATTTCCGTCCTTCTGGGCCGGTCCAAGCTGCCTATTCACCAATTCCTGCGCATGGGCCGGGGTGCGGTGATTCCGCTGGACGCCGCCGAGCATGACGAGGTGTGGATTCTGGCCAACAACCATCCCATCGCCCGCGGCGAGATTATCATCCAGGGGGATCGCGTGGCGGTCTCCATCACTGATGCAGCTGACGTTCACGACTATTTTGCTGCATAAGCCCAGCACATAGGGGCTTCACAAGCGGGTCGGGGGTTGGTACATGCCCGCTTCCCAATTCGCGGCCGTGGCGGAATTGGTAGACGCGCAGCGTTGAGGTCGCTGTGGGGTAACTCCCGTGGAAGTTCGAGTCTTCTCGGCCGCACCATATTTCTCGCTTCTCTGAAGCGCTGACAGACAAGCCTGACGCCGAGCGTCAGGCTTTTTTGTTTTTTTGCTTCAACCGCATTCGCTGTCTCGATTTCGTCGCGGCGCGCGCCTATCCTGTCGTCTGCACCCTGACTCCCCCTTCCAGACAGACGTGAGGCGCCATGACGCAACCGGTTGAAGAGCTGCACCGTGATGATGTGACGACCGGCATGGATCTGCCTGAAGGCGTGCTGGTGGAGCTGATCGGCGCCATCGCCGATGGCGATTCCGTTCTTGTCCGTCAGCTGCTTGAACCGTTGCACCCCGCTGATATCGCCGACCTGATCGAGCAGTTGAGCTGGGATCAGCAGCGCCATCTGGCCGAGCTTGATTCGGCGGTGTTCAGTGGCGAGGTCATCGCCGAGATCGGCTATGACACCCGCGCTGGTATTTTCGAACTGCTCGAGCCCCAGCAGATCGTTGAAGCGCTCGACGAGCTGGATTCCGACGACAAGACCATGGTCGTCGAGGAGCTCGAACCGGAAGTGCGTGAGGCGGTTCTGGCGGCGGTGTCCGCGGAAGACCGCGAGCATCTCGAAGCGTCTCTCTCCTTTGAAGAGGAGACGGCGGGCCGCCTGATGCAGCGCGAATTCGTGGCGGCGCCATCCTTCTGGACCGTGGGTCACACGATCGACCATATGCGTCTGGCTGGCGAGGAGCTGCCGGATCTGTTCTTCGAGGTCTTCATCGTGGATGAAGGCTTCCGCCCGATTGGCGCGGTGCCGGTGAGCCGTCTGATGCGCTCCCAGCGCCAGACGCCGCTCTCAGAGCTGATGGAATCGGCGAAAATCACCATCCGGCCCGAGGATGACCAGGAAGACGCGGCCTATCTGTTCGAAAAATACCACCTGATCTCGGCGCCGGTGGTGGATGATTCTGGCCGCCTGAAAGGCATGCTGACGGTCGATGACATCGTCGATGTCATCCAGGAAGAGAACAAGGAAGACCTTCTGGCGCTGGCCGGGGTGAACGAGGCGGGTCTCGCCGACACCGTCTGGGAATCGGTCAAATCGCGCGCGCCCTGGCTGCTGGTCAATCTGGGAACCGCCGTGCTCGCCTCTCTGGTGATCGCGCTGTTTGATCAGGCCATCGCGCAACTGGTCGCGCTCGCCGTGCTCATGCCCATCGTCGCCTCCATGGGCGGAAACGCCGGCACACAGTCACTGGCCGTTGCGGTGAGGGCGCTCGCCACGCGTGATCTGACCGGGGCGAACTCCTTGCGCTTTGTCTGGCGCGAAGCCGCCGCCGGTCTGGTGAATGGTCTGATCTTCGCGGTGGTCATGGGGATCATCGCGACCGTCTGGTTCCAGGAGCCGGAGCTGGGCTACGTCATCGCGGTCGCCATGGTGATCAACCTCGCCATCGCCGGTCTTGCGGGCGTGCTTGTGCCTCTGGGGCTCAAGCATTTCGGCGCCGACCCGGCGGTCGCGTCCTCGGTTTTCGTGACAACCGTGACCGATGTTGTGGGATTTGTCGTGTTTTTGGGCCTGGGCGCCCTTGTTCTGCTTTAATCAGTCGCAACTTAATAGACGACCGAGACCCTGAGGGAGGCCCTGACATGAAACATACCGCTCTGGCGATCGTTGTCGCGCTGGCGGGGCTCTCGCCTCTGGCCGCGCAGGAACCCGTTTCCGAAGCGCCTGTCTTTGACAGCGGCTTGCGCCTGTCGGGCCCCTGGGCCATCGGCCCGCGTCTGGACCAGGCGCGCGCCGGTCTGTCCGCCACGGTGCTGGATGGCCGGGTCTATGCCGCTGGCGGCGCCGGGCTCGCCAGTCCGCGCGATGCTCTGGAAGTCTATGACCCCGAGACGCGCGCCTGGCGCGTGCTCAAGCCCATGCCGGTCGGCCTGGAGCGCTTTGGCATGACGGTGATGGGCGACAAGATCTGGGTCGCGGGCGGCTATTCCTCTGAAGGTGGGGCCGAGCCCATCGACAGTGTCTGGTCCTATGATCCGCTCAGCGACACCTGGAGCGGGGAGACCGCTCTGCCGGGGCCCAAGGCCAGCCTGTCGCTGGTGGCGCTGAACGACCAGCTCTTCGCGCTTGGCGGTGAGGACGGCGCGCCCGGTCTGTTTGTCTACGATCCTGAAGCGCAGAGCTGGAACGCCGCTGAAGCGCCCGCCGAGATCAATCGTCGCGGCGCGGCGGCTGTCGTTGTGGGGGAAGAAATCTGGCTGATTGGCGGCGCCCGGGACGGGCACGCCATGAACCGGGTCGATATTTACCACACAGTGTCCCAATCCTGGCGTCGCGGACCGGATCTTCCTGAACCGCGTGCCGGTCATGCGGCGGCGGTTCTGGACGGAGCCATCCATGTCTTTGGCGGCCGCAGCGCTGACATGCGTCGCACGCTGGCCAGCCATGTCATGCTGGAGGCGGGCGGCGAAGACTGGCGCGCCTTGCCTGACATGCCTGCGGCCCGCACAGAATCAGGGGTTGTCAGCATTGACGGGACGATTTGGTTAATTGGCGGAGGATCGGGCGCGGGCTTCTTTGCGCCCTTTACCGCCTTGGACGCGGTGGACATTTTCTCACCGTCATAGCCGCGACGGTCCTGAGTTTGCATCGCGGTTCTTAACGTAGAACTCAACCGTTTCGAAACGGGACAGCGATGACACCGCGTTTGAAATCTTCCCGCGCCGCGCGCGACCTGATCAAGGCTCACGAGCCCTTCCTGGCGACCGCCGAACGGCGTGGCAAACGCTGGGTCGTCGGCTATGGCCACACCGCCGCCGCCAAGGAAGGCGTGTCGCTCAAGCCCGAAGATGCGGAACTGCTTCTGATCTATGACGTGATGCGCGCCGAGCAGACGCTCGACGCCTGTGTGGGCGCCGAGATGGCTGCGCCCATGCGCGATGCGCTGGTCTCGTTTGCGCTGTCGGTCGGTTTGCGGGCCTTCAAGGTGTCAGACGTGGCGCGTCTGGCGCGTGATGGCCGTCACCGGGAAGCTGCGGCTGCGATCGAGACCTGGGTGCGCGCTGATCAGGATGGGCGCCTTGTGGTGTCTGACCGTCTGGTGGCGCGTCGGGCCGCGGAAAAAGCGCTCTATCTGAGCGGGCTCGAAGACAGCGCCGCCCAGATTGATGCGCCCGTCAGCCCGGTCGCCGAGCCGGAAGCGGCGGAGCCTGTCGCTGAACCGGTCGAAGTGTCTCAAGCCCCTGTGTCAGACGTAGAGCAAGAGGCCGCGTCCCAAGACGAGGTCGAGGTTGAGCTTGAGACCGAGACGCCCGCTAGCGAGGACGCTGCGCCTGTCGCAGAGCCTGACGCGCAGGCGGACGTTGAACAGCCCGGCCTGGTCGAACTCGATATCGCCTTTGAGTTTCCCGAGGACGATCGTGAGGTCATGCAGGTTGAAACCGCGATGGTCTCCGAGGCGGAGCCCGCGCCTGAGGCCGAACCAGTCGAACAGGGTGAAGCGCCGGCAGAAGACGAGGCGTCTTCGGACGCCGAGCCGGAGACGGTTCGTGAGGAGCCGGCCCCGCTGGCTGTGAGCGAAGACGCGCCCGCTGAAGAAGCCGAGGACGTCAAGGCGGCTCAGGATGCGGCTATTGCCCAGGTCATGGCGCGCATGGCGCGTCAGGTGTCCGCCAGCATTGCACCTGCATCTGCGCCCGTGGCTCAGGCTGAAGCCGAAGCCCCGGTCCAGCTGGGCTACAGCTTCCTGTCCACCGCCCATGTGGGGCTGCCGTCCCAGGCGCCCAGAACGCGTCTTGAAGAGACCGCTGCGCCCGTGGTGCGCCCGAATGCGGCGTCCTCCAGCCTGTTCAGCTCGCCGTCCGTGCCGCTGAGCGCTTTGCAGAGCTCTCTGAAGGTCTCCACCATCAAGGTGACGCCCATTGCGCCTCAGGCTCTGCCCCAGGCTGCGACAGAAGAGGTGAAAGCCTCCGAGCGCGCCGCCGAGCTGGCGGATCGTGAAGATGTGATTTCGGTCGATGTGAACCTCGATCAGGACGCCGAGCCGATTGACCGTGCGTCCGAGACGCAAGGCGCATCGCTTGAGGTCTTCTCCGCCCCGCCGCATCCCGCACTGGCGCCGGCGTCTGCCCCGGGCATGTCCGGTGATGTCGAGGGACCGGACCATCCCGACAAGGATGCCGAGGATGTTCACGCGGATATCCATGAGGATGCCGATGTGCTGGATCCGGCCGATGTGTCGGGCGGTGAGACCGCCCCGTTTGAGGACGCCGAACCGTCCCAGCGTCAGGGCGGGGACGTCATGTTCTACACCTCGCTTGGCATTGGCGCAGTGATGGTGGGCATTGGCGGCTGGGATGTGGTGTCCAACATGGGCGCCTATATGGATCTGGGCCTGTCCTATTCCCCGCTTGGACCTGTGGTGTTCGGGGCTGGCGTCCTTCTGTGCACGGCGTCGAGCTGGTTCATCTTCGGCCGACGCAACGAGAAGTAGGGGCGAGGGGCGTTTTCGGCGAGATTTGTGCGAACTTGACGCGCCGGACGCGCGTGGTATCTCGCCGTCTATGATTTCGAACCAGTACCCTTCGCTCGAGTTCCCGCTCGGCGACACCGCGGACATGCTGCGCGATACCGTGCAGTCGTTCGCGTCCGATCATATCGCTCCGCGCGCCGCCGAGATCGACGCGAAGGACGAGTTCCCCGCAGACCTGTGGAAGAAAATGGGCGAGCTGGGCCTTCTGGGCCTGACCGTCGAGGAAGAGTATGGCGGTTCCGGCCTTGGCTATGTGGAACACTGCCTCGCCATGGAAGAGATCTCCCGCGCCAGCGCCTCGGTCGGCCTCAGCTATGGCGCGCACTCCAATCTGTGCGTCAACCAGATCCGCCTCAACGGCTCTGAAGAGCAAAAGCAGAAATACCTGCCCAAGCTGATCTCCGGCGAGCATGTGGGCGCGCTGGCCATGTCCGAACCCGGCGCAGGCTCAGACGTCGTCTCCATGCGTCTGAAAGCGGTGAAAAAGGGCGATCACTACGTCCTGAACGGCAACAAGATGTGGATCACCAATGGTCCGAGCGCGGACACGCTGGTGGTTTACGCCAAGACCGATCCCGAAGCGGGCTCCAAGGGCATCACCGCCTTCCTGATCGAGAAGGGGATGAAGGGCTTCTCCATCGCCCAGAAGCTCGACAAGCTGGGCATGCGCGGCTCTGAAACCGGCGAGCTGGTCTTCCAGGACTGCGAAGTGCCGGAAGAGAACGTGCTGGGCAAAGTGGGCGGCGGCGTCCGCGTGCTGATGAGCGGTCTCGATTACGAGCGCTCCGTGCTCTCTGCGGGCCCGGTCGGCATCATGCAGGCCTGCATGGATGTGGTCATGCCCTACGTGCATGAGCGCAAGCAGTTCGGCCAGCCGATCGGCGAGTTCCAGCTGATCCAGGGCAAGATCGCCGACATGTACACCCGCATGAACGCCTCGCGCGCCTATGTGTACGCGGTGGCGCAGGCCTGTGATGCGGGCAAGACCACCCGTCAGGATGCGGCGGGCGTGATCCTGTTCGCCGCCGAGGCCGCCACCCAGTGCGCGCTCGACGCCATCCAGATCCTGGGCGGCAATGGCTATATCAACGAATACCCGACGGGCCGCCTGCTGCGTGACGCCAAGCTCTACGAGATTGGCGCCGGCACCAGCGAGGTGCGCCGCATGCTGATCGGCCGCGAGCTGTTCAACGCAACGAAATAAGGGCTGAGGCGTTGTTCTCCTGTCGAAGAACACGACGCTCCCCGTAATCTTTTGAGCCCGCGCTTCGGCGCGGGCTTTTTTTATCTGCATTGAAAGGCGCTTGATGACCGACACTCCAGGCTCCCCGCCCGCCCGCTATGACGACCTCAAAGCGCTGTTCATCAACTGCACGCTCAAGCGCTCGCCCGAACCCTCCCACACCGACGACCTGATGGATGTGTGCCGCGCCATCATGAAAGCCCAGGGCGTCAGCGTTGAGAGTGTGCGCCTGGTCGATCACCAGATCGCGTTCGGCGTCCAGCCGGATATGACCGAACAGGGCTGGGATCGCGATGACTGGCCCAACATCTGGGAGAAAGTGAAGGCGGCGGACATTCTGGTGATCGGCACGCCGCTCTGGCTGGGCGAGGAAAGCTCAGTAGCGCGCGTTCTGATCGAACGGCTCTACGCCCAGTCCGGACAGCGTCAGGAGAACGGCCAGTTTGTCTATTACGGCAAGACGGGCGGCTGCGTGATCACCGGCAATGAGGACGGGGTCAAGCACACCGCCATGACCTTGCAATATGCGCTCTCTCATATCGGCTACACCATTCCGCCCCAGGCGGATGCGGGTTGGATCGGCGAGATCGGGCCGGGTCTGAGCTATGGCGATGAAGGTGAGAATGGCGACGCAGCGGGTCGCGGGAACGCCTTCACCCAGCGAAACGCGACCATTCTGAGCTGGAATTTGATGCACATGGCGCGTTTGCTGAAGGATGCGGGCGGCTTTCCGGCCTATGGCAATCAGGATGACGCGACGATGAGTCAGCAAAAGCTCGCCCATCCTTTCTGGTCGCCAGAGGGCTGAAAATCGCCTTAGTTTCCCCTCAGCCTGTTTGTTCAAGGTGCTGAGGGGACGCTCATGCTGAGTGCAATACTGATCGCGATGGTGCTGACCGAAGGTGAGCCTGTCCGGGACCGTACCCCGTCGCAAATCGACTTCTCGCGCATCGAAACCTGCCTGCATGAGGCTGAAACGCCGCAGAGCTGTGTCGGCGTGGTCGAGACGGCCTGCTATGAAGAGCCGGGCGGGTATAGCACCCATGGCATCATGGAATGCGGGCGTCGCGAATACGAGATCTGGAACGGGCGTATGGAACAGGCCTATGCCGATCTTCTGTTCATGACGCAGGACCGCAATCAGCAGGCGCGCCATGACGCGCTGCAAAGCGCCCAGACGCTCTGGACCGAGTACCGCGCCATGGAGTGCGAACAGCGCGCCCTGACCTTTGAGGGCGGGTCGATGATGGGCGTCATTCGTTCAGGCTGCACCAATGAGCTGACCGCGTTCCGGGCGATTGCGCTCGAACGCCAGCGCGACGGGATGTCCCGCTAGGTTTGATGAAAAAGGGGAGAGGCCATGCTGGCTGAAGGCTTGGTTCTGGCCATGACACTGGCCCTGAATGCTCAAGGCACAGATCAGACGGATCTGCCGGGGCGAGGGCAACTCGACGCGTGTCTGGCGCAGGCGGAGATTTCCGAAGCGTGCATTGGCGTCGTGTCGGATGCCTGTCAGGAGGAGCCTGACGGATACACGACCTACGGGATGCGATCGTGCATGCAGCGGGAAACCGCATTGTGGGATGACCGGCTGAATGCGGCTTATTCCGCTTTGCGCACCCGCCTGCTCAATCGCGAGCAGACCCTGCGCCGTGAGCGTTTGCTGGATGCGCAGCGCGCCTGGCTGACCTACCGGGAGACCGAGTGCTCCCAGCAGAGCCTGGCCTATGAAGGCGGTACGATGATGGGCGTGGTGGCGGATAGCTGCTTTAATGACTTCACCGCCAGGCGTGCGATTGACCTTGAATCGCAGCTTGAAGAGATTGAAATGTAAAACAAAACCCCGCGCCGATGGCGCGGGGTTTTGTCTTCGGGCTTACTTGTCCCAGTCTGGCGACCAACCCGGATTGATCAGGCGGCCTTGAGGGCTGCGCAGGGCGTTGATGCGTCCCGTATCCTCTTCGCTGAGCGCGATGTCCGCGATCTCGAAATTGGACTGGATGTGCGTGTCGCTGGAACTGCGAGGGATGGCGACCACGCTGTCCTGATCGATCAGCCAGCGCAGTGCGATCTGGGCGGGTGAGACGCCGTGCTTTCTGGCGATGTCGGTGATGACCTCGTCCTTAAACACCTTGCCCTGAGCGATGGGGGAATAGGCGGTCATCGCCATGCCCGCAGCGCGACAGGCCGTCAGCACGGCGTTCTGGTCGAGAAAGGGGTGGTACTCCACCTGATTGGCGACCAGCGGCGCGGATGAGTTAGCGCGCGCTTCATCCAGCAGGTCCACGGTGAAGTTGGACACGCCGATATGTTTGACCATGCCGGCGTCCTTTACCGCGTTCAGCGCCTTCATGGTTTCATCCAGTGGAACCTCCGGCACAGGCCAGTGCAGCAGGAGAAGGTCCACATAGTCGGTCTTGAGCTTGTCGAGGCTCTCCTTCACCGAGGCCTGCAAATCGCCGTCGCGGAATTTGTCGCGCCAGACCTTGGTGGTCAGGAAAAAGTCCTCACGCCTGACGCCGGCTTGGGTCCAGCCCTGGCCGACTTCGGCTTCATTGCCGTAGATTTGCGCCGTGTCGATATGGCGATAGCCGGTCTTCAGCGCGGTCATGACGCCGCGCGTCGCATCCTCGCCTTCCAGTTGCCAGGTGCCAAAACCCAGCTTGGGAATGTCAGCGCCATTGGCTTGGGTTCGCTCGGTCATATCGCGCTCCTTCATGCGTGCTGTTAGGACGTAAGGTACAGGAACGCGATTGAAAGGCCGGGCGTTGCACGCGATTGCAGTCAGCGGTGCTAGCCAAACCTCTGCGCCAGCACGTTCGGCATCTCTTCCATCAGGCGTTTGGCGCTTTCATATCCGGCCTCGACCGCCTCGTCGAAGCGCTTCCATTCGCGCATGTCGAGCTCGAGATCGGGCAGGACGAGAACATCCGCAGCCCGTCGGGTCAGCGCGTGCTGTTCCAGCGTGCCCGCCGTCGCCGCGCGCATCAGCAGCGAAGCGATGGGCGGCGGGTCTGACAGGCCATGACGGGCCACCCAGCTGGTGAAGCTGGGTACATTGCGGAAATCGTCGGGATTGATGGCGTTGTTGCGGGTCACGTCGCAGCCCACATTCACGCCGCGGTGATAGGCCTTGAGTTCCTGGATAGGGAAATTGTTGAACACCGCGCCGTCCACCAGCACGTCATCGCCATCCACAATCGGCGGCAGAAGGCCGGGAATGGCGATGGAGGCGCGCAGGGCGCGTGACAGCTCGCCGGTGCGGTGGATGCGCGTCGCGCCGGTCGTCAGGCTGGATGAGACGCAGAAGAACGGGCGGGGCAGTTCGGATATGTCGACATCGCCGAAATGCTCTTTCAGGCGCCGGTCCACCCGTTTGCCGCGCGTCAGGCTGACCACCGGCATGATCCAGTCGCTTAAAGGGTTTGAGTCCACGAAGGCGCGGCGCATCCGGTCTTCAAGCTCTCCGATTTCCCAGCCCATCGCGGCGCCGGCGGCGATGATCCCGCCCATGGATGCACCGCCGTAAAAATCAAACTCGACGCCCGATTCCCGGAACGCGCGGATCGCCCCCACATGGGCATAGGCGCGTGAGCCGCCGCCCGACAGGACCAACCCTACCGACTTGCCGGCCATGGTGCGCGCCATGTGGCGCACATCGTCATGATTGTGCTGGCGCCAGTGAAAGCAGCGCGCCGCATCCGCCGCAGCGATCCATTCAGACGGGTTGGCCGCTTTGCGGACGCCTTCATTATGGACCATCACCATGTCGATCAGCTTGAGCCGGGCGGCGGGCGAGGGGTCTTCCGGCATCAGGGGGATGGAGGGGCGGGCGTCTGCGCGCGCCATCATCCAGATCCGGTCCGCCCGCGCCATGGCGCGACGGGCCCAGGTGGAATCGCCCAGCCGGGCCTGCAGGATGACGATGTCGTGTTGGGATTCCAGACGGTCGAGGCGCGGGCCGGGCCAGTCTGAGCATTCCTCCCCGCAGGCGATGGAGGACACGCCCATCTCCTTGAGCGCGTCACGCAGCAGCTGGCTGCGATACTCAAGATCGATGGTGGGTGAGGTGGAGATCAGCGCAAAGACGCGCGGCTCGGACCGGCGATAGGATTCGCCCGCCCGGATGCGCGACAACATCATCTTGCTGAGCTCGCGCATGAGCGAGGCGTGCTTGTTGGTCAGTGTGTCAAAAGCGGCCTTGGGCAGTTTGACCAGCTCGGAATCGCGCAGGGCGTAGACGCTGGCCGAATGGGGGCGATCCTCCACCAGCGCCATCTCCCCGATGGGTTCGCCTGCCCGGATATGCCCGACAAGTTCGGGGCGGGCGTCTGCGCCAGTCCTGAACGCAGCAAGGGCGCCCGAGCGCACCAGATAGAAAGAATCGGCGATCTCGCCTTCTTCAAACAGGGTCTGGCCTGCTGGCAGGCAGAACCATTCCACCTCGGCCTCGACCGCCTTGAGCGCGGCTTTTTCGACCCGGTTGAAAAACGGCAGAATGCTCAGTCCCAGATTCATGGGTCAGGGTCCAGATAGCGCCAGGTGTCCGCCCCGTCGAAGATGCGCATGCGCAGATTCGCAATCAAGGCCGGGTCGGCGAGGCGGAAATTGAGCTTCATCCTATCCGGATTCGGCTCAAGACTGCTCCACCAGCCCAGATTTCCGCACGTCCGACAAAAGTTGAAGGCGAGGCAGGCGTCACCGCGAACATAGCGCAGCGGCGGCGTCATGATGAACAGCTCGGTCTGAGCGGGTGGAACCTCGCCCCAAAGCGCGCCGGATCGACGGCAATACGAGCATGTGCAGGTATGCAGCCAGGCCGGTTCCGGTGCGCGCCAGGCCAGCGCGCCACATGCGCACTGGCCTTCTATCATGATTGGCCCATCCGTTTGACCGGGGTCAGCGGCTTGAAGTCGCCTTCGCGCTTCTCGCCGCGCGCGGTGATCGCCTCCATGATGTCTTCAGGGCTCCACAGCGAGGCTTGCAGCGTCATGGCGTGTTCCAGGCTGTCGGCCACCGTGTGATCGCGGGCATAGAGGAAAGAGCGCTTGATGCCTGAAAGGGTCAGGGGCGCCTTGCTGGCGATCGACTGGGCGACCTTGTCCACATGGGCTTTCAAAGCCTCGGCGTCATCAAGGACAGCGTTATAGAGCCCGAGGGTTTCGGCGCGCTCGGCGCTCAGCGTTTCACCGGTATAGGCCAGCTCGCGCGCGACGCCTTCGGGGATCAGCTTGGGCAGGCGTTGCAGCGTGCCCACATCGGCGAACATGCCGATATTGGTCTCTTCAATGCGCAGCCAGGCGTCTTTGGTTCCATAACGCATGTCCGCGGCGCATATCATGTCCACGCCGCCGCCGACGCACGGGCCCTGCATCGCAGCGATGACCGGGAAGCGGGCTTTCTCGAATGCCGTAAAGCTGTCCTGCAGCGCGGTCGCAGCCGTCATGAAGGCTTCGCGCATTGAGGCGCTGTCGGTTTTCAGCGCATTGGGGTCGGTGAAGACCGAGATATCCATGCCGGCGGTGAAGACCGGGCCTTCCGCGTCCAGAATCAGCACCCGCGTTTCGCCTGCATCCGAAAGGGCGTTCACCGCTGCAGGAAGCTCTGCCCAGAAGGCGGGGGTCATGGTGTTGCGCTTGTCAGGCCGGTTCAGGGTGATCCGGGCGATCGGGCCATCCTGGGTGACCTTGAAGCTGGTATAGTCAGTCATGTCGTCTCCTCCGTTGCGCACACCTTCTGATGCGTCCGGACAATCGGCAAGGGGCGCCGCAGCCATTGCGCGGTATTGCCTGAACAGGCTAAGCAGCGCGTCAGTCTTGATCCACCAGACGGAAATTCGCGCCATGACCGAACTTCACACCCAGCTCGATGTGTCTTCTGACAGCTTCAAGGCCAATGCCGAAGCTATGGCCCGGCTGGTCGCCGAGCTGCGTGAGAAGACCGCGGAAGCGGCCAAGGGCGGCAATGAGCGCGCGCGTGAAAAACACCTCAAGCGCGGCAAGCTCCTGTCCCGTGACCGGGTGCAGCGCCTGCTCGATCCGGGCTCGCCCTTTCTGGAGCTGAGCGCGCTGGCCGCGAACGGCATGTATGAGGGTGATGTGCATGGCGCGGGCATGATCACCGGCATTGGCCGGGTGTCAGGCCGCGAATGCGTGATCGTCTGCAATGACGCCACGGTGAAGGGCGGCACCTATTATCCGATGACGGTGAAAAAGCACCTTCGGGCGCAGGACGTGGCGCGCGAGAACCGCTTGCCCTGCATCTATCTGGTGGATTCGGGCGGCGCGAACCTGCCCCACCAGGCCGAGGTGTTTCCGGACAAGGAGCATTTCGGACGCATCTTCTTCAATCAGGCCAATCTGTCTTCTGAAGGCATCCCGCAGATCGCCGTTGTCATGGGCAGCTGCACCGCCGGCGGCGCCTATGTGCCCGCCATGTCGGACGAGACGGTGATCGTGCGCAAGCAGGGCACCATCTTCCTGGGCGGCCCGCCGCTGGTGAAGGCGGCGACGGGCGAAGTAATCTCGGCTGAGGATCTGGGCGGCGCCGACGTTCACGCCCGCGAATCCGGCGTGGTGGACCATTACGCGGCGGATGATGACCATGCGCTGCAGATTGCGCGCCGTATCGTGGCCGGTCTTAACACCGTCAAACCCAAGCAGGTTTTCCTCGAAGAACCGCGCGAACCGCGCCTCGATCCCAAGGAGCTGGGCGGCGTCATCCCCGCCGATACGCGTCAGCCCTTTGACGTGCGCGAAGTGATTGCGCGTCTGGTGGACGGCTCAGAATTTGATGAATTCAAGAAGCTCTATGGCGAGACGCTGGTGACCGGCTTCGCACGCCTGCACGGCATGCCGGTGGGCATCATCGCCAATAATGGCGTGCTGTTCTCTGAAAGCGCGCTCAAAGGCGCGCACTTCATAGAGCTGTGCTGCCAGCGCAAGATCCCGCTTCTGTTCCTGCAGAACATCACCGGCTTCATGGTGGGTTCGAAATACGAGGCGGGCGGCATCGCCAAGGACGGCGCCAAGCTCGTGACCGCGGTCTCCACCGCGAAAGTACCCAAGATTACCGTGGTGATCGGCGGCTCTTACGGCGCGGGCAATTACGGCATGTGCGGCCGCGCCTTCGGCCCGCGCTTCCTGTTCATGTGGCCGAACGCCCGCATCTCGGTGATGGGCGGCGAACAGGCCGCCAGCGTGCTCGCCACCGTCAAGCGCGACGGCATGGAGCTGCGCGGCGAGAGCTGGAGCGCCGAGGATGAGGAAAGCTTCAAGGCGCCGATCCGCGAGAAGTACGAGGAAGAGGGCTCGCCCTATTACTCCACCGCCCGCATCTGGGATGACGGCGTGATCGCGCCCGAAGACACCCGCCGCGCGGTGAGCCTCGCACTCTCCGCCGCGCTGAACGCCCCCATTGAGGACACCAAGTTCGGCGTCTTCCGGATGTAGCGCTCTTGGTCGCATGGGCGGAGACGCGAGGCGTTGATAGGCTGGACTCATCAATGCGGAGCTCAGCCCATGTCCAAGCGAATCTGCCTGATCAATGGCCATCCTGATCCATCGCCGGACCGCTTTTGTTACGCCCTGAGCGACGCCTATCAGGCAGGCGCGCAGGAGGCGGGGCATATCGTGGACCGTTTTGATGTGGGCGCGATGGAGTTCGGCTTTCTGAGTTCGCCACAGGACTTCGAAGCCAAGCCGCCCGCCCAGTTCGATCCGGTGCGGACGGCCCTGACTGAAGCCGATCACCTGGTGCTGATCTATCCGCTCTGGCTGGGGGAGATTCCGGCCAGGACCAAGGCGTTCTTCGAGCATGTGGCCTGTGGCGGTTTCTTCCTGAAGGGTGCCGACGATAACAAGAGCTGGCCTACCCAGAACATGAAGGGCAAATCGGCGCGTCTGATCGTGACCATGGGCATGCCGGGCTTTGCCTACAAACTGATCTTCGGGGCGCATTCGCTCAAGGCGCTGGAAGCGGGAATGCTGAAGATCTCCGGCTTCTCGCCCGTGCGCCACACCGTGTTCGGCGGCGTGGGCGTCAGCGAAAAAGCACGCCTGACCATGCTCGAGAGAACACGGACCCTAGGCCGCGCGGTCCGATAGGGTTACAACACGGCCCTCAAGGTTAATGGGGGAAACCATGGACATTCTCAACGACGTGCTCGACTTCATGCGCGCGGGCTTTAACGAGATCAACGCCGTGCAGGGGCTCTTGATCGCGCTGGTCGCCGCCATCGTGCTGCCCGATCTCAAGCGCCTGCCGGTGATCGTGCTGGCCGCGACCATCATCCACCTTGCCGTGGACATCCTGATTCCGGTGATCGCCAACGGCGCGGCGCTGCGTCTGCCGCCTGTTCTGGAAGCCAGCTACTGGCGTTACGCAGCGGTGGTTCTGGTGGGTTATCTGGTAGTGATCCTGATCTTCGCGATCATCAAGCGTCTGCTCTTCAAGCGTTAATCATTAACCGCTTCAGAACGGGCTGAGACTTGTCTGCATTGCCGATTTTTGGCGCTGGAGGACGGGTTTTGCTTGATTTTTGTTAACTTCTTGGCACGCTCCCAGCAGTGGCGGCCTTCAGTAAGGCTGGCTGGCGAGGGGATGACTATGGAATACATCGATCAAATCTGGGCCTATATCGAGCCCGTCTGGTCCTGGCTGATGGCCGGACTGCAATACTCCATGCATGGCGATGGCGGCTCCATCAACTGGATCTTCCTGGGCGTGCAGATGGGCGTGATCGGCCTGGTGATGGCGCTGCTGATGCAGGAATACGCCGCCGTGCTGATCTTCACGGTGCTTTCGGTGATCGTGCATGTGATCGTCGATGTGGTGTTGCCGATGGTGCGCGACAGCGCGGCTTTCGCCATCCCGCCGGTGACCGACATGCTCTACTGGCAATACATCGCCTTCCTGGGCGCTGCCTATCTGGTGGGCCTGACGGTGCTGTACATCATCAAGTCGATCGTGCTGCCGCGCTGATCGCCTTTGACGGCGTCCATGACAGGCCCGTCGCCCTAACCGGCGGCGGGCCTTCGTCATTTCGACGCACAGGTGACGGCTTGGCCCGGCGCGCCCGGCGGAGTAATCAGGAGGGGATCCTGATTGCTAGCGAAAAGGCGATGTCCGATGGCTGCTGAAAACGAAGTCCTGCTTGATGTAACTCCCGGCGGCGCCGCCATCGTCACGCTGAACCGGCCTGACAAGCACAACGCCTTCAACGCCGACATCATCGCGCGCCTGTCCGACATCTTTGAGACCCTGCGCGCAAACGCCGACGAGGCCCGCGTGGTGTTCCTGCGCGGCGCCGGCAAAAGCTTCTCGGCGGGCGCGGATCTGGAATGGATGAAGGCGGCGGCGGACTGGACCCATGAGGACAACCAGATCGATGCGCTGAACCTCGCGCGTATGCTCAAGCGCCTGCATGACCTGCCTCAGACCACCATCGCCCTGGTTCAGGGTGCGGCCATGGGCGGCGGCGCCGGCCTGATGGCCGCCTGTGATGTGGCCGTTGCGGTCAAGGACGCCCGGATCCGCTTCTCTGAAGTGCGCCTGGGGCTGACCCCGGCGACCATCTCGCCCTTCGTCATCCGCGCCATCGGCCCGCGCTATGCCCGCGCCCTGTTTGCGACGGGTGAAGGCTTTGACGGCGAGTTCGCCCACAAGATCGGCCTTGCACAATATGTGGTCGAAAGCGCGGACGAGCTCGATGACATGATGGAATATCTGGGCAAGCTCGCCTTCCAGACTGCGCCGGGCGCGGTGCGTGACGCCAAGGCGCTGGTGGACATGGTCACTGATCACCCGATCAATGACGACCTGCTGCGCAAGACCGCCCATCAGATCGCCGACCGTCGTGTCAGCGAAGAGGGCCGCGAAGGCCTCGCCGCCTTCCTTGAAAAGCGTAAGCCGTTCTGGGCGGACTGAAGCGCTTGAGCCTGCGTGATCTTTATCAGGTGACCGTGGTCGCACGCCCTCTACCCCATGAAGAGGCGGTCAAAAGGGGCAAGCTCCGCGCTACGCTGCTCGTTAGTGGCAATCTGGATTCAGTTGTTCAAGCCGCCAATGCTTGGGTCATGGCCCAGGATTTGACACTGGACCGTCATGAAGAGCTGAAATTGTTGCGAAAATCTAAGTCGCGAGAGGGCCCCGGTTTGGTTGAGGTGCTCTCTGAAGACTGGATGCCCCTTTAATGAGCCTGCGTGATCTTGAAGCCTGGTTTCACCGTGAACGATTGGCCCTACGCGACCGTTGGGTGAGGGGTCCGGTCTCCCTCGCAGCATTCGAGTTTCTGGCCTTCGGGATCAAACAGGGTTGGGCGTGTCTGTTTGGCGGTCTGATGCTGGCGCTGATCCTTGGCGTTTATCTGGTTTACCCTGCCGAGGCACCGCTGCATCGCTTTGACGTGATCACACTGGGCGCCGTGGCGATCCAGATCGGCATGATCGCCTTCCGGCTGGAAAGCTGGGCCGAGGTGCGGATCATTTGCGTTTTTCACGTGGTCGGCACGGCCATGGAAATCTTCAAGGTGCATGCGGGCTCATGGGTGTATCCGGGCGCCGACGAGGCCCTGTTCGCCATCTGGGGCGTGCCGTTGTTTTCGGGTTTCATGTACGCCAGCGTCGGCAGCTATATGGCGCGGGTCTGGCGGATCTTCGATTTCCGGTTTGACCGCTTCCCGCCCGCCTGGATGCAGGCCCTGCTGGCGCTCGCGATCTACATCAACTTCTTCAGCCACCATTATGTGATCGATATCCGCTGGGCGCTGTTCGCCGCCAGCGCGCTGATCTACGGGCCGTGCGTGATCTGGTTCCGGCCAGACCGTGTGCATCGCTTCATGCCGCTTTTGATGGGCCTTGTACTGGTGGCGCTCTTTATCTGGTTCGCCGAGAATATCGGCACGTTCGCGCGCGCCTGGAGCTATCCCGGGCAGGAGCATCAGTGGAAAATGGTCTCGCTGGCCAAGCTCGGCAGCTGGTTCTTGCTGATGCAGATCAGCTTTGTGCTGGTGGTGCTCACGCGCGGCAAAGAGCGTCAGCCGACAGAGACCTGAGCTTGCACCGGGCGACGGCTTGCCCCAAAACCGCGCGACCAGCTTTCACACGAATGGATGTCCACCCATGATGAAAAAGCTTCTGATCGCCAATCGCGGCGAAATCGCCTGCCGGGTCATGCGCACCGCCCATCGCCTGGGGATCGCCACCGTGGCGGTCTATTCCGAGGCGGATGCGAACGCGCCCCATGTGCGGATGGCGGATGAAGCCGTGCTGCTGGGCCCGGCGCCCGCGCGTGAAAGCTATCTCAAGGCGGATCTCATTCTGAAGGCGGCGAAGGATACCGGCGCTGACGCGATCCATCCCGGCTATGGCTTCCTGTCCGAGAATGCAGGCTTCGCCCGTGCTTGTGCCGAGGCGGGCGTCACCTTTGTCGGGCCTTCCCCTGAAGCTATCGAGGCGATGGGCCTGAAGGATCGCGCCAAGAAGCTGATGGAAGAGGCCGGCGTGCCGGTCACGCCGGGCTATCACGGCGACAATCAGGAACCGGACTATCTCAAGTCCCAGGCGGACGAGATCGGCTATCCGGTGCTGATCAAGGCGGTCGCGGGCGGCGGCGGCAAGGGCATGCGCAAGGTCGAGGCGTCGGCAGCTTTCCTGGAAGCGCTGGAAAGCTGCAAGCGCGAAGCCGCGTCGAGCTTTGGCGATGAGCGCGTCCTGATCGAGAAATTCATCTCGAGCCCGCGGCATATCGAGGTTCAGGTCTTTGGCGACAGCCGGGGCCGGGTGGTGCATTTCTTCGAGCGCGACTGCTCGCTGCAGCGCCGCCACCAGAAAGTCATCGAGGAGGCGCCCGCGCCGGGCATGACGCCCAATGTGCGCGCCGCCATGTGTTCGGCCGCAGTCCGCGCCGCGCAGGCGGTGGATTATGTGGGGGCCGGCACCATCGAGTTCATCGTGGACGGGTCCGGCCCGCTGCGCGAGGACGGCTTCTACTTCATGGAGATGAACACCCGTCTTCAGGTGGAGCACCCGGTTACGGAATCTGTGACCGGCGTGGATCTGGTCGAGCTTCAGCTGCGTGTCGCGTCTGGCGGGTCCGTGCCCCAGCAGGATCAGATCCATCTCAAGGGCTGGGCCATGGAAGCGCGGCTCTATGCCGAGGATCCGGCCACCGGCTTCCTGCCCTCAATTGGTCCGCTCGATTTCCTGGATCTGCCCGAAACCGATCTCGCAAACGAGGTCCGCACCGATTCCGGCGTGCGTCAGGGCGGCGAGGTCTCGCTGCACTATGACCCGATGATCGCCAAGCTGATCACCTTCGGCGACACCCGCGAGGAGGCCATCGAGCGCCTTGTGGCGGTGCTGGACCATGATGTGCGCGTCTATCCGGTGAAGACCAATGCCGGCTTCCTGCGCCGGGCGCTGACCCATGCCGATTTCAAGGCTGGCGAAGTGGACACGCGCTTTATCGATGCCCGTCTGGACGAGCTGGCCCCCAAATCCCCGCCGGCCTTCAGCTATGTGGCCGCCGCTTTGGGGCTTACGGGCGGCGCCGGTCTGACCGCCAATGCCTCTGATCCCTGGTCTGTGACCGATGGATTCCGCGCCAATGCGGACGCCGTCATCGAGTTGGGCTTCCAGGCTGACGAGAGCCGATTGTCCGTCTCGCTCTCACGTGACGGTGAAACGATCACGGCCCGGATCGCCGAGGACTCCTATACCCTGAGTGAGGTCAGGCTGAGCGACACGGCTGTGTCTGCACGCCTGAATGGACGTGATGTCTCGGCCCGTCTTGAAACGCGCAAGCGCGGCGTGCTGGTGGCGTGTCAGGGCGAGACGCATCTGATCAGCCTTTATAACCCTGCCGCTCTGGCCGATGCGCTGGAAGCGGGCGGCGCGGTGAAAGCGCCCATGCCCGGCAAGGTGTTGTCCGTGCCGGTCAAGGCGGGCGATAGCGTGAAGAAGGGCCAGACGCTGGCGGTCCTGGAAGCGATGAAAATGGAGCACGCCTTGTCTGCTCCGCGTGATGGCGTGGTGGAAAGCGTGGCGGCCAATGAGGGCGATCAGGTTGGCGACGGCGCGATCCTGGTGACGCTGGCGGACGAGTAGTCCGCCGCGCATCAAGGGTTTGGCCCGTCTGATGCACTGTGAGCAGCAAAGGGAGGCGCAAGCGTCCCAGTTTGCGACGGAGCGCCCGTGATGACCGACCCTGTGCTGATCGACTGGAATGACGACAAGCGGAAGGATTACCGCCAGGGCGTTGTGACTGCGCGTCACCGTCTGCACATGGATCCCGCATTCAGTGAGCTGGCGCTGGCGGCGCTGTTGAACCGTCACCCCAAAGAGCTGACCGACATCTGCACCATGGGCGATGATCCGACCGACCGCGAAAGCTGGCGGGCCGGTGAGGGCGGCGATCTCAAGGGGCGTGACCTGATTGATGCAGTCCGGGAGGGCAAGCTGTGGATCAATCTGCGCCAGGCCATGGACACCGATCCGGTCTACAAGCCGATCTTTGAGGCTCTGATCGGTCAGCTGAAGCGTCTCAATCCGGGATTCAGCCCGCTGCGCGCCTATGGCGGTATTCTGATATCGAGCCCCCGCGCACAGGTCTTCTTCCACTCTGACGTGTCAGAGACCCTGCTGCTGCATGTGAAGGGCAAGAAGCGCTTCCGGATCTATCCGCCGCGCGCGCCGTTCGTGGATCCGCAATTCATGGAAGCGATCCTGCACAAGACCCAGACCGAGGACGTGCCGTTCGATCCGACCTGGGACGGTCAGGCGGCCCAGATTGATCTTGATCCGGGTGCGTTCGTGTCCTGGCCGCTGCATGCACCGCACCGGGTGGAGAATCTGGAAGGTCTGAACGTGTCGATCACCGTTGAGATGGTGACCCCCCAGTCTACGCTTCAAAACGGCGTCTATCACGCCAATGGCGTGCTGCGCCAAGCGGGCTGGACCCCGCGTACGGCCTCCGCACGCGGTGTGCAGGCCTACGCCAAGCTGGGCCTGTCCAAAGCCTTCAAGGCTTATCAGAGCGCGTTTGGCGCTCATGAGGCGCCCGCACCCAAAAGCGAAACCACCTTTGACGTGGACCTGTCGCACAAGGACGGCCTGACCGATCGCGCGACGGCCTGACCCGAGGCGATTTGTCCGCTGTCAGCCCTAGTCTCGCCTCATTAGGAAGGTGAGACTGATGCCTTCTGAGGATGAAAAGGGCTGAACCATGCTTCGCACCCTGATGCTGGGCGCTTGCGCCACGCTTTGCTCCACCGCAGCTCTCGCGCAGCTGCCGGACCCGCTGGAGCGGGCGTTGTCGGTCAGTCTGAACGATCCTGTCGCGCAACGCGTGGATTTAATGGTCGGCGGTAATGACGGTCGGATCACGGTGCGTATCGAAGAGGATGCGGATGGCGAGAGCCATTACACCTTGCTCTCTCCCTCCGAGGAGGGGTTGAACGAATCCGAGCGCGAAATCTGGGAAGACATGTTCTCAGATGACGACGAGGATGAAGAGAGCGCCGAGGACGATGAAGATGACGGGTTCGGCGGCGAGGGGTTTGACCCCGAAGAGCTGCGCCGGATCATCGGTTCTGAAGCGACCCTGCTGCGAGAGGAAGACGGGCTCCTGATCTACGGGTTTGCGCCTCAGGCGTTTCCCGATGATGAGGATGAGCCCGATGGCGCGACGCGCCGCATGCTCGACGCCATGCTGGGCGAAGTGAGCGTGAATACGCAAACCGGCCATGTTCAGGGCTTTCAGCTGCAGTTGCAGGAGAGCGTAAAGCCGAACTTCGCCGCCCGGATCGAGGGCTTCAGCTTTGTGCAGAACTACGTCTTTGACGAAGTCGTGAATGGTCCTCGGCTGGAGAGCCTGCGCTTCTCCATGGCAGGATCCGCCGCCTTCCAGTCCTTTGATGAGAGCATGGCGATCGACATTCTCGACATTGAATGGGCTGCGCCCTCTGCAGGCGGCGCGGTTGTTGAGGCGGCGGAGTCGCACTAATTCGGCGCCATGGCGCTTCATCTGGTCAAACTCTGCGTGGGTGTGGATTCGGTCGAACAGCTGCAAGGCTGGCTCGACCGACATGACGGTCAGCCGACGGTCCACACCACCCGCATGACGCCCAAGCGCAAGGACGAGATCCTTGCGGGCGGCTCGCTGTACTGGGTGATAAAGCGCGTCATTCAGGTTCGCCAGCCCATTCTGGACCTTGAAGAATTCACGGATTCTGAAGGGATCAAGCGCTGCAATATCTGGCTTGAGAACACGCTTGTCCGCACCGCGCCATCACCCCGGCGCGCCTTTCAGGGATGGCGGTATCTGAAGGCCGAGGATGCCCCTTCAGACCTGACCGAGCATGCGGGCGGGGAAGACCTTCCCGACGAGCTGCGCCGCAAGCTGATCGAGCTCGGGGCCTGGTGATCTAGGCCTTGGGTGCGGCGCGGTTGTCGATCAGCCGCGTCTTGCCCACTCGGATCGCCGCCAGCACACGCGCATCCCGTTCAATCGGGCCAGAGGGCAGGGCTTCAAGGCTCTCGGCGTCCCGCGCCACGACGTAATCCACGCTGTCAAAGGCGGACTGGGCCTTGAGCTGGGCCTGATGCTGGGCGTCGGCGACATTCGCGCCGCTTTTCAGAGCGTCCGCGAATTCCTGCAAGATGACGTTCAGACGGGAGGCGCGCTCGCGTTCGGTGGCGTTGAGATAGACATTGCGAGAGGAGAGGGCGAGGCCATCCGCCTCCCGCACGGTTTGCCCGCCTTCAATCTCAACCGGCAGGTTCAGATCGCGCACCATGCGCCGGATCACCATGAGCTGCTGATAATCCTTCTCGCCAAAGACCGCGAGGTCAGGCTGGACCTGATTGAAAAGCTTGCAGACCACGGTCGCCACTCCGTTGAAGAAGTGCGGACGGGACACGCTCTCCAGCCCATGTGTCGGACCCGTCAGATGGACAGTGGTGACATAGCCCTCAGGGTACATTTCCCCGGCGTCCGGCGAGTAGACGAGGTGGGCGCCCACATCCGCCAGCTTGGTTGCGTCCGCTTCCAGCGTGCGCGGATAGGCGTCGAAATCCTCGCCCGGGGCAAACTGGGTGGGGTTCACGAAAATGCTGACAATCACGCGGTCGCACGTCTCAAGGGCTTGTGTGACCAGCGCCAGATGACCGTCATGAAGCGCGCCCATGGTCGGCACGAAACCGATCCGCAGATCGTCCTTGCGCCATTGCCGGACCTGATCGCGAAGATCGGCGATGTTGTAGACGGCGGGAAGGGCGAGTTCAGGACCGTTGGACACGGCGGCCTCCTGGGCGAAATTACAGGCTGCACGCTAGCCTTAGCCGTGGCAGACTCGCAAGCGCGCGACTCGGTTCTGGGGGTAGGCATGCGACTGGTCTTCATCACGATGGCGACACTGGGCCTGACGGCCTGTGTCAGCACGGGCTCACCTTCTGTCGAGGGGCGGGCGCAACCGGCGCTGGAGCTGGCGCGCCTTCTGGAAGACACCGCCCAACGTCACCCCGAGCGGATCGAGGCGTCCAGCGCCGAGATGGGCGCGCTGCGCGCCGCCCTGCTGGAAGCGCCTCATGCCGCGCCCCTGCAGTCTCCGGTCGCCCATAGCGGGCCTGAGCATTTCGCGCCGGCGCCGGACCTTGAGAACGCACAGAGCCTTCTGTACGCCGCGCATCTGGCCTCTTACCGGCTGATGAGCAATGCCGAGATCGGCTGGCGTCAGCTGAGCGTGCAACTGCCCGCACTGACGCACACCGCACCGCGCACCGAGCTTGTACATCTGGAGCAGGGTGATTTCCTGCGCCTGAAAGCGGGCCCGTTTGATACCCGCGCCGAGGCGCAAGCCTTGTGTGCGCAAGCGCAGGCGGCCGGTCTGTGGTGTCAGGCGACGCACTTTACCGGTGAAGCTCTACCCGGTTAGGTCCATAACAGCACTTGGCCATCAAGGGCGGAGCATGCTAGCGCCGCCTCATCTGGGTATCGGGGAGTCGTCAACGTGTCTGCTGACGCTGTTGGGTCAACGGGGCGCGCCGCCGAAGGCGCGCACGTCATCGTGGTCGGGAACGAGAAGGGCGGGGCGGGTAAGTCCACCGTCGCCATTCACCTCGCGGTGGCGCTGATGCGCATGGGCAAGACTGTCGGCGTCATTGATCTTGATCTGCGCCAGGCGAGCCTCAGCCGATATCTGGACAATCGCCGTCGCTGGGCGGACGCCCGCAGGGTCACGCTGCCCATGCCGGTTCAGGGACGCCTTCCGATTTCCCAGTCGCGGTCGCTCGATGATGTGGAAGCCGAAGAGCGTGCGGCCTGGGAAGAGACCCTGAGCCAGCTAAGCCGGGGCTGTGACTTCATCATTGTGGACTCGCCCGGCGGCGATACCCATTACGCCCGGCTCGCCCACGCCAGCGCCGATACGTTGATCACTCCGATCAATGACAGCTTCATCGACTTCGCCCTGCTGGCGGAGATCGATGGCGATACGTTCGAGGTCGGCCGTCCCAGCGTGTATTCGGAAATGGTCTGGGAATGTCGCAAGCGCAAAGCCATGCGCGACCGCAAATCCATCGACTGGCTGGTCATGCGCAACCGGGTCTCCAATCTGGATTCTCGCAACAAGCGCCGCGTGGGGCGCGGGCTGAAAGCGCTGTCTGAACGGGTGGGCTTCCGACTGGCGCCGGGTTTCTCGGAGCGGGTGATCTATCGCGAACTGTTCCCGGCGGGTTTGACTCTTCTTGACCTGACCGAAGCGGGCTCGTCCATGACCTTCACCATGAGCCATGTGGCGGCCCGTCAGGAATTGCGCGAACTGATGATCGTGCTCAAACTGCCTGGACTGAGCGGGAAACCCTTCCCGTTCTGAGGCGAATGTTGGCGCGATCATGATCTACTATCTCTTTGTCCTGTTGATCCTGGTCGGCTGGGTCGTCGCTGTCCTGATGGCGAAGCTGCCCTCAAGACAGGCGGCCAATCTTCTACGGTGGATACTCGGCATTGGCGGCTTGCTGCTGGGCGGCCTTCTGACAATCCGCGGCCTGGCTGTGGCCGGCATTCCCATGATCGGCGCAGCGCTCGGATTTCTGGGTGTCGCCATGGGCCGCAGAAAGCCCGGCGGCGCTTCCGGCGCCAGCTCACCGCCGCCCGCCACGACCGGCATGAGCGAAGCGGAAGCCCGCGCCATTCTGGGCGTGGGACCGGATGCCGACGAGGAGACCATTCGCAAGGCGCACCGCACCATGATGAAGCGGGTTCACCCCGATCAGGGCGGATCTGATGCGCTGGCGGCGAAAGTGCAGGAAGCGCGCGACGTTCTCTTGAAGAACTAGGCCGACGGCGGCACGGCGAAGCAGGATTCCCCGCTCGCTTCCAGGCGCTGGCAGATCGAACGGGCGCGGTCGCCATCCAGCCCGGCATAACGGGCGCGCCAGAGCTGGCGGCCATTACGCTCCAGCGGCTCAACGCGGGCCTGAGCATCCGTCAGCAGCGAGTGCAATCCCATCATCGCCACACTCTCAAGACGCGCAGACGCGGCGGCCTGAGACGTGAAAGCGCCCACCTGAACCGACCAGCCTTCGGGCGTAACGGCAGGGGTGAAGGGGCGAGGACGCGGCTCTGCGCCGAGATCGGCGAGTTCGACCTGCGCCGGCGGTGCGCCGGGCGCGGAGCCCTGAGCGGTCTGGGCCGGCAGGCTGGCGAGCTCGGCAGTTAGGATTTCCTGTTCACGTACAGGATTGAGACGCGGCGAGTTCAAAGCGGCCAGCATGCGGCCTTCGGATCGCGCGCTGACGGCTGAGAACGCGGCTTCGATCAGTTCGCGGGCATGGGCGTCGCGGACGGACGCAGAGACGCCGCCCATGACGACAGCGATGATGCGGTGGCCGTCACGCTCGGCGCTGGCGGCGAGGTTGAAACCCGAGGCGCGGATATAGCCGGTCTTCAGGCCGTCCACTCCGGCCTGATTGCCCACCAGCGAGTTGTGATTGCGGTGGGTGACGCCGTTCCAGCGGAACCGGGTCTCGCCGAAATAGTGATAATATTGCGGGAAATCCTCATGCAGGGCATAGGCAAGCCGTGCGATGTCGCGGGCTGTGGTGTGCTGGGCGGCGTCGGGCAGGCCTGACGCGTTGCGGAACACCGTATTGGTCATGCCCAGCTCGGACGCGCGCAGCGTCATGGCGGCGGCGAAACGGGCTTCATCGCCTTCAAGATGTTCGGCGACGGCCACGGCGACGTCATTGGCGCTCTGGATGACCAGGGCGCGGATGGCGTCCTCCACGCGCAAGGTCTGTCCCGCGCGCAGGCCCAATCGGGATGCCGGACGGCTGGCGGCCTCGGTGGACGCCGTGATCGTGTCATCCAGGCTGACTTCGCCCGCTTCCATGGCTTCAAAGAGCATGTAGAGCGTCATCATCTTGGTGAGTGAGGCGGGGTAGCGCTCGGCGTCGGCCCGGCGCGAATGCAGGACCTCGCCGGTCTGCATATCCGCGACAAAGGCGGCGTATCGCTCTCTCGCCTCGGCGCGGGAGGTGAGGGCGAAGACGCTCAGAACGCACAGCAGGGCAAGGATGTATCGAGACATGTCCGGGACGATGATGCACAAGCCCTTGCTCGAGCGTTAACCGTGCCGGATTTTTCTGCGCTCAAAGGGTTGCGACAATTTGTGCGCTGCACAAAAACGCCTTGACGACTCGCCCGGGAGCGTACATATATGCTGCACCTGCGAACGAGCAGGTAGCGCATGGAGCCCAACATGGCGAACGCGACTCCGAAAGAAACTGCGTCTGAGACGCCTGCACCGGCTGCCGCTGAAACGGCGACGCCGGAACAAGCGCCTCAATCGGAAGCGAAAACCAGGGCTGCTGCGGAGCCGGCGAAGCAACCGGCTCAAGCCGCGAAAGTCAGTGCGAAAGCGCCGGCCAAGCGGACCGCCAAAAAGACGCCGGGCCAAAGCAAAACCCGAAAGCCCTCGCCCCCTCGCAAATATTCTGGAGACACGTCGATGACCGCCGCCAAGAACACCGCCAAAGACACGATCGAAACCATGACCACCGCTTCGAACGAAGCCATCAAGGACGGCTTTGAGAAGTCCATGAAAGCGGTCAATGATTTCAGCGCCTTCCACAAGGACACTGTGGACGCCGTGATCGCGTCGAGCACCACTGCCGCGAAATCGCTTGAAGAGCTGAACGCTGCGAACCTGGCCTTCGCCAAGAAGTCCATGGAAGACAGCGTGGCCGCCGCCAAATCCATGGCCGGCGCCAAATCGGTTCAGGAAGTTCTCGAGATCCAGTCCGACTACGCCAAGTCGTCCCTGGACGCCATGATGGCCGAGATGAACAAGAATTCCGACCTGATGTCCAATCTGGTCAAAGACACGTTCAAGCCGATCAATGATCGCTTCTCCGCCGCTCTGGAACTGATGCAGTCCCAGCGCTAGGCGCACCTTATCGCCGGATCGCGCCTCGATGCACGGTCCGGCCCGGTTTCCTCCCTGACTGGTCCGGCGTTCGACGTCGGACCATTTTTTTTGACCTGATTGGCGCGCTTTCCACCGATAAGCTGCGTTGTGATCAGTTGAGGGGGTTCTCAGTAACCCCGGGGCGCTTATTTAATTCTATGATCGATTGCCGCAGCTGGAAAACCGGATCAAGCTGGGGCGAGCTTATATGAGACGCCTGACTGCCCATGAGTGAGCCTAAGAAGCCAGACCTGCCCGATCAGGAGACCGGCGTAACAGTCAAGCCGCGCGCACGGACCAAGCGTCCGTCGATGTACAAGGTTTTGCTGCTCAACGATGATTACACTCCAATGGAGTTCGTCATCGAGGTTCTGGTTCGCATATTTCACAAGGGGCAAGAAGACGCGACTCGCATCATGCTTCATGTGCACCAGCATGGAGTCGGGGTGTGCGGCGTGTTCACCTACGAGGTCGCCGAGACCAAGGTGGCTCAGGTCATGGACGCTGCGCGTCGCGCTCAGCACCCGTTACAGTGCACGATGGAAAAGGATTAGGCCTTGCCCTCTTTCTCACCCACTCTCGAACGTTCCCTGCATCGCGCCCTGACGGCCGCGACTGAACGCAAGCACGAATACGCCACGCTGGAGCACCTTCTGCTCTCGCTGTGCGAGGATGTGGATGCGTCTGCGGTCATGCGGGCGTGTGATGTGGATGTGGACGAGCTTCGCGACACGCTCAATGAGTATGTGGACGAAGAGCTGGCGAGTCTCATGGTCGATGATGGCGAGGACGCCAAGCCGACCGCCGGTTTCCAGCGCGTTATCCAGCGCGCCGTGATCCACGTGCAGAACTCCGGACGGGATGAAGTCACCGGCGCCAATGTGCTGGTGGCGCTCTTCGCCGAACGCGAAAGCCATGCCGCCTACTTCCTCGCCGAGCGGGACATGACCCGCTATGACGCGGTCAATTACATCTCCCACGGCATTTCCAAGAAGCCGGGCGAGTCTGACTCCCGTCCGCCCCGTGGCGCCGACGAGGATGCGGTCGAGCCGGGTGAGGGCGCCGAGGAGAAGGATGATGCGCTGTCAGCCTATTGCGTTGATCTGAACGAGAAGGCGCGCGAAGGCGGCGTTGATCCGCTGATCGGTCGTGAGCACGAGGTGGAGCGCTGCATTCAGGTGCTGTGCCGCCGCCGCAAGAACAACCCGCTTCTGGTGGGTGATCCCGGCGTGGGCAAGACCGCCATTGCTGAAGGTCTGGCGCGCAAGATCGTCGAGCATGAAGTGCCGGACGTGCTGGCCGAAGCGACGATCTATTCGCTCGACATGGGCGCGCTGCTGGCAGGCACCCGCTATCGCGGCGACTTTGAAGAGCGCGTCAAACAGGTCGTCAAGGCGCTCGAAGCGCGCCCGAACGCGGTTCTGTTCATCGACGAAATTCACACGGTGATCGGCGCAGGCGCCACCTCTGGCGGTGCGATGGATGCGTCCAACCTGCTCAAGCCGGCCCTGCAACAGGGCGGCCTGCGCTGCATGGGCTCGACCACCTACAAGGAATACCGTCAGCATTTCGAGAAGGACCGGGCGCTCGCGCGGCGCTTCCAGAAGATCGACGTGACCGAGCCGTCCGTGCCGGATGCGATCAAGATCCTCAATGGCCTGAAGCCCTATTTCGAGGAATTCCACGATATCCGCTTCACGGCGGATGCGCTGAAATCGGCGGTGGAGCTGTCGGATCGATATATCGGCGACCGCAAGTTGCCCGATAAAGCCATCGACGTCATCGATGAAGCGGGCGCCTCCATGCGCCTGGTTCCGGCGTCCAAGCGCAAGAAGACCATTGGCGTGAAAGAGATCGAGGCGGTGGTCGCCAAGATCGCCCGCATCCCTCCGAAATCGGTCTCCAAGTCCGATGAGGCGGTGCTGCGCGATCTCGAGACCTCGCTCAAGCGCGTGGTGTTCGGCCAGGACGACGCCATCGACAAGCTGGCGAGCGCCATCAAACTGGCGCGCGCTGGCCTGCGCGAACCCAACAAGCCCATCGGCTCTTACCTGTTCTCCGGTCCGACCGGGGTGGGCAAGACCGAAGTGGCCCGCCAGCTGGCGGATACGCTGGGCGTGGAGCTTCTGCGCTTTGACATGTCCGAATACATGGAACGCCATACGGTGAGCCGCCTTCTGGGCGCGCCTCCGGGCTATGTGGGCTATGATCAGGGCGGCCAGCTGACGGACGCCATCGACCAGCACCCGCACTCGGTCCTGCTGCTGGATGAGATCGAGAAGGCGCACCCGGATATCTTCAACATCCTGTTGCAGGTGATGGATAATGGTCAGCTGACCGATGCCAACGGCAAGTCCGTGGACTGCCGCAACGTCATCCTGATCATGACTTCCAATGCCGGTGCGGCGGACGCCGCCAAGGAAGCCATCGGCTTTGGCCGCGGCAAGCGCGACGGCGAGGACCAGGCGGCGATCGAGCGTCTGTTCACGCCTGAATTCCGCAACCGTCTGGACGCCATCATCCCGTTCGCCGGGCTCAAGATCGATGTCATCGGCCGTGTGGTCGAGAAATTCGTCCTGCAGCTTGAGGCGCAACTGGCTGATCGCGGCGTGACCTTCGAGCTGACCGAAGCGGCGACCCGCTGGCTGGGTGAGCGCGGGTATGACGAGAAGTTCGGCGCCCGTCCGCTGAGCCGGGTCATTCAGGATCACATCAAGAAGCCTCTGGCTGAAGAGATCCTGTTTGGTCAGCTCAAGAAGGGTGGCGTGGTCAAGGTGGATGTGGATGCCGCTGATACCGAGCGTCTCGATTTCGAGATTATTCCGGGCGACCGCCTGAACGACGCCAAGCCCAAGCGAAAACCTAAAAAGACAAAAGAAACAGTGAAGTGATCAAACCTCTTCATGCTTGCGCGCCGCTGATCCTCAGCGGCGCGTTCGTTTTCAGCGCGAGCGCTCTGGCGCAAACGCCGGACTTTCGCGCTGACGCCGAGCACCTGCTTGAGCTGATCGACGAAAAGTACGCCTATTTTGCGCGCTTTGACGGGCGCAATCCGGCCCGTGGGGCGCAAGGCGTTGATCCCGACGCGGTCACGGATGCGTCCAGCCTGTTGCGGTTCGCCGAATGCGCGATCAACGCCCTGCAGGACCATCACGCCATTCTGGGCATTTCCTCGCGCAGCTCATACGGCCTGACGCCGAGCTATAATGATCTGTGGGTTGAGCACCGTGACGGCGCCTATGTCATCACCGATGTGCGCGATGGTTCCCCGGCGCAGGCCGCAGGCGTTGAACCCGGCTGGCGGCTGTCTTCCGTCGCAGGCCAATCCATGGACGAGGCCGTGGCCGGGCTGTGCGGGGGATCTTATGAGGCCGACGCCGCGAAAGGCTACGCCGCCAGGGTGCTGGCGGCCGGACCCCGCGATCAGACGCGAGAGTTTGTCTTTACCGACGCCAGCGGTCAGGAACAGGCTTTGAGCCTGCCCAATCTCTATCAGGTTGAAACGCCCGAACGGCCGCTGATCAGCGTGTCAGACCATGACGGCATCCGCGTGCTGCGGTTCAACAATTCGTTGGGCGAGCAAGGGCTGATCGCCGCCATCGATGAGGCGCTGTCGGGCGCGCGTCCGGATGGTCTGGTTATTGATCTGCGCGATACGCCCAGCGGTGGCGACACGCTCTATGCCCGCGCCCTGATGGGGCGTCTGATTGATGAGACGCAGCCCTATCAACGCCACGCCTTTCCCCAGATCGAACGCGATACGGGCGTCGCCCGGCAATGGATGGAAGAGGTGCTGCCGCGTGGCGAAAGCCTGGCCGGTGTTCCGGTCGTGGTGATCTCCGGGCGTTGGACCGGCTCGATGGGCGAGGGTTTGACCATAGGTCTCGACGCTGTGGCGGACGCCGTCACCCTGGGCGCGCCTATGGCGGGGCTTCTGGGGGCGATCTATGACTATGACCTGCCCGAAACCGGCTGGACCGTGAAGCTGCCCACCGAGGCGCTCTATCACGTGAACGGTACGCCGCGTGAAGCGTATGAGTCGGATATCGTTCTTGAGAGCGCAGATTTGCGCGGGCCCAATGGCGAGGATCTGGCGCTTGAACGGGCTTTGAGCCTTCTAAGATAGTCGTTCAGCTTGTGGGGGTGTCTGCCGTCAGGAACCCCAGCACCTGCTCGACCACACGCGGGTCGCGCAAGATGCCGCGATGACCGACGCCGTCGAAGATTTCAGATCGGGCGTCGGGCCAGGCGCTGGTGATGCGCTCTGCGCTGACCGGGGGCGCGATCTGGTCATTGGCGCCGTGCAGGATCAGAGCCGGGATCGTCAGGTTCGGCGCGTCCAGCGTGATGTCCATATTGGCGGCAGGCTCGCCCAGGCTTTCGCTCATCGCTTCAATCATCAGCGCGATGGCGCGACGCGATAATCCCATCGCTTCGGACTGGAAGGCGGCGTTGCGGGTGAGGGCGTCCGGCGCGCCCAGCCCGACCACGCGGTCCGGCTTGAGCCCGTGGCGGGTCATGGCGAGTACACTCGCAGGCAGGCCCATGGAATGGGCGACAACGCCATAGGGTTGGCCCAGCTGGGCTGCCGCAGCGCCAAGCCCTTCGGCGAAGGGCAGGATGTAGGCGCTATGGCCTTCACTCTCCCCATGAGACGGTCCGTCGATCAGCGCGACTGAAAAGCCCGCACTCATCACCGCTTCACCCAGTGTGGAGAGGTCTGCACTGTCCGCTTCCCAGCCATGCTGGAAGAAGACCAGCGGGCCGTCGCCGCCGCGATAGACGCGTTGCCGGCCCTTGGGCCCCTCGAACGTATCCTTGTTCAGGCTGTCGAGCCAATCGCGGCCCTTGTCGGTTTGTTTGCGCACGCGAGGCCGGGTGAATTCGCGCGAAACCGAGGCTTTATACGTGCGCGGCAGGAAGGCGGCGGTGGCGTTGGCGGCAAGGGAGAAAGCAGTCGGCATAAGACAGTCTCTTTATGAAATCCATGTCGACGCTAGGGCTTTTGGGGTTGAGGGGAAAGCCTGTCCTGTGCATGGCTGTCATAAACGCATGACTGAGCCTGATGTCCTAAGGAGCCGCCCATGATTGTCTCAAGTCTCGCCTTTCTGGCGCTCAGCCTCGCGCATCCGCCCTCGGAGAGCGCGGTTACAGGGCGCGTGGTGGCTGTGGACTTCACCCAAGAGCCGCCGCTGGTTGAGGCGTTTGGCGGGCGGCGCTTCTATGTGGAGGACGATCTGGGTGATCCGCGCGCGCGGCTCGTCTGGACCGCCTATGACTGCCAGGGCGAGGTGATGGCGCGCACCTATCCGTTCGATCCGCGCTGGACGAGCGGCGGGCATGCGGATGCGGATCCGTCCGGGGAGGCTGGCGAGCGAACGGGCGCAGGCTTGCAGGCCGGGCCGCTAGAGGATGCGGACGCAATCTTGCCGGTGAACGCGGCGCGGTTCGAGATCATCGAGCGGAATGCGGAGGGCGAGGCCGTGACGGTCCACGGCCCCTTCGACATGCCCGAAGTCTGGTGTGAGTAGGGGCGTCTAGAGCGCCGCCTTGATCTTTTCACACAGGGCGTTGAGCTCATCCATATCGGCCTGACCGGCGCTGCCATGGCCAGCGATGTCCTGACCGTCCCAGCGGGGGATGATGTGGAAATGGATGTGATAGACGGTCTGACCGGCCGGAGCGCCGTTGAACTGGGCGATGGTCACGCCATCGGGTTTCAGCGCGATTTCGACGGCCTTGGCCACTTTCTTGACGCGCTTGATCGCCTCGGCGGCGCCGTCATCTGAAATCTCCAGAAGATTGCGCGCGGCCTCCTTGGGAATGACCAGCGTGTGCCCTTTGCTTTGCGGGAAGATGTCCATGAAGGAGAGCACATGCTCGTCCTCGTACACTTTCACGCACGGCGCTTCCCCGCGCAGGATCTTGGCGAAGATATTCTGGTCGTCATAGGTCCCGTGAAGGCTCATGGCGGGTCTCCTGCTTGGTTGGGCTTCGGGGTTTGGTAGCGCGAACCGTGGGACGGACCAAGACCTATCCGTCCTTGCGATAGGGGCTTTCTGTTTCCAGTGCCTGACGTTCTGTCTCAACTGCCCGGCGTTCGGAGCGCAGATACCGCTCCACGGCGCCATGCAGGCCTTCATGGACGATGTCATGGGCGGAATAGACAAGCTGAGGGCGATAGCCGCGCGCCAGCTTGTGCGCGCCCTGGGCGCCGGCTTCAACGCGACGGAGCCCGTGGGCGAGGGCGTAGTCGATGGCCTGATGATAGCAGAGCTCGAAATGCAGCTGGTCGGCGAAGCGCAGGGCGCCCCAGTACCGGCCATAGAGCGTGTCTGATCCGATGAAGTTCAGCGCACTGGCGATATAGTCCTCGCCGTCTTTCGCCATCACCAGCAGGACCTTGTCGGCCATGCGTGCGTGGATCAGGGTGAAGAAGTCGCGATTGAGATAGGGCGTGCCCCATTTGCGGTCGCCCGTGTCCTGATAACAGGCGAAAAACACGTCCCAATGGTGTGCGGTCAGCGCATCGCCGGTGAGCTGTTCGATCGTGACGCCATCCTGCGCGGTCTTGCGTTCCTTCCTCAGGGCCTTGCGCTTGCGCGAGGAGAGGGCGGCGAGGAAGCCTTCATAATCGCCATAGCCCTCATCGTCCCAGATGAACTGGATGTCCTGTCGCGCCAGCAGCCCGGCCTCAATGAGGTCCGATTGTGTGGGGGCGTCGGGGAACAGCACGTGCCAGCTGGACAAGTCGAGTTCGCGGGCGGCGTGCCGTCCGGCCTTGATCAGCGCTTCACGCACCAAAGGATCAGAACTCAGCATGCGCCGCCCGGTGGCGGGTGTGAAAGGGATGGCGGTCAGCAGTTTGGGGTAATAGGCGCCGCCGGCGCGCTCCAGCGCATCCGCCCAGGCATGATCAAAGACATACTCGCCATACGAATGCCCCTTCACATAAAGCGGCATCACGCCGATCACCCGGCCGTCATCGTCCTCGGCGATCAGATGGCGCGGCCCCCAGCCGGCCTCCTCGACCGCGCAGCCCGAAGTCTCGAGCGCATCAAGGAAGTCCCAGCTCAGAAACGGGTCATAGGGCTGGTCATCCGGATTGGCGCAGCGATCCCAGTCAACAGGATCGATCTGCGCCATCCGGGTGATCATGCGCACGGAGATATCGGTCATGAACCGTCCAGAAGCTGTCTCAGAGCTTCGATATAGGCAGGCCGCTTTGAGAGTTCGAGCGCGATCACGCGATTTCGATCACCGCATCCACTTCCACAGCAGCATTGAGCGGCAGCACCGCAACGCCCACAGCGGAGCGGGCGTGACGGCCTGCATCGCCAAACACTTCGACCATCAGGTCGGACGCGCCATTGATGACTTTCGGGATATCGTGAAAATCGGGGTGCGCGTTCACGAAGCCGCCCAGTTTCACCACGCGCAGCACGCGGTTGAGATTGCCGTCACAGGCGGACTTGAACTGTGCAATCAGGTTCAGCGCGCACAGACGCGCCGCCGCCTGGCCCTCTTCCAGCGTCATACCGTCGCCCAGTCGTCCGGTCACCAGGCCGTTGGGGCCCATCGAGATCTGACCGGAAATATGCACGGTCTGACCGCTCTGCGCATGCGGCACGTAATTGGCCACAGGGGCTGCGGCTTCCGGCAGGGTGAGGCCAAGCGCGGCAAGGCGGGATTCGATGTCAGCCATGGGACAAGCTCCGATTGGATGTGGACCGTCACAATTAGGCGCCTGAAAGCCATTCTGGCAATGAGGGCGGCGGGTTGAATTCAGTGGGCGCGGCCTGCATGCTGCAGATTAACGATAAGGTGAGCTGATGGCGCGCGACGCAGCGAGCATGACAACGCTGAGACCCGTCCGCCTGCGGACAGCCGATGGCAAATTGCTGTCCGGCGTCTTTCGTGTGCCTGGTGCGCCAACCGCCGTCATGGTGATCAACCCTGCAACCGGATACCGCAAGGACTTCTACGGCCCCTTCGCTGAGGCGGCGGCGGAGAACGGCTGGGCGGTGCTGACCTATGATTATCGCGGGCAGGGAGACTCCGCTCGCTGCCACCCCCGCCGGGAAACCGCGCGCATGCTCGACTGGGCGCGCTATGACATTCCCGCTGCGGCCGAAGCCGCCTGCCAGGCGTTTCCGGGCCTGCCGCTCGATATTGTCGGCCATTCCATAGGCGGTCAGTTTGCGGCGCTGGTGAACCCGGCTCTGCCGGTGCGCCGGCTGGCGCTCCTGTCCGCCTCATCGGGATATTGGGGAGACCAGTCCCCGCCGCTCAAATATTTCGCCTGGGCGTTCTGGCGGATCTTCGGTCCGGCCTATCTGCTGCTACGCGGGCATATCCCCAAGGGTGTGTTCTGGCGGGGCGAGCCTTTGCCGCCGCGCGTCTGGGCGGACTGGCGGGATTTCGGCATCAATCCCGAATGCTTCAGGGACGCCATCGCGGAGCTGGGTCTCACCTCCCGGTATCAGGGCTTTCGCGCCCCGGTCCGGGCGTGGACGCCGGATGACGACCCTATCGCCAATCCCCAATCCGTGCGCTGGCTTCTGGAGCGGTATGAGAACGCGCCGACCGAGATGAAGCTTGTCAGTCATGAAGACGCCGCCTGCGGCCCGCTGGGCCATGATGGTCTGTTCCGCTCCAAGCTGGCGGAGGTATTCTGGCCGCAGGTGTTTCGCTGGCTGTCCCAGGACGCCTACCGGCTCTCGCGCAGCGGCTAGTCCCGGTCTTTTTTCAGCATGCGGCCCTTGATGATCGCCGCTTCCCCGAACTTGGCGCGGGCGGCGTCCATGGCGCGCTCGGCGGCGGCGCGTTTGAGCGCATTGGGGTCCAAGAGGTCGCCCGCATCCGCGATGGCGGGCTCCAGCACCGAATAGCCCGCGCCGATCAGGCGATAGCGCACCCCCTCAGGCTCCTTGTCGAGCATGTCGCAGCTGGTGCGGTAGAGCGTGTCCGCCAGCTGGGCCGGGTCAGACAGGGTGCGGCGACGGGTGAGGGTGCGGAACGTGTCGGTCTTGATCTTCAGTGTCACCACGCGCCCGGCGACGCCCTGGACTTTCATCCGGTCGGCGACTTTCACGCACAAGGGCCAGAGCCGGTCCTTGAGGGCGGATTTGTCGGCGATGTCGTCATTGAAAGTGGTCTCCGCCGAGACCGATTTGCGCTCGCGCTCGGGGCTGACCTTGCGGTCATCTTGTCCGCGCGCGAGGCGGGCGAGGCGCAGGCCGGATTCACCGTATTTGCGCGCCAGCTCGCCTTCAGAGCGCCTGAGCACGTCAGACAAGGTGTAAAGACCGTCCGCATTCAGCTTCTTGCCCAGGACGGGCCCCACGCCATAGACGTCACCCACTTTCATCTGCGCGAGGAAGGCCGGGGCGTCGGCGCGACCGATCACCGAGAAACCGTTGGGCTTGTCGAGATCGGAGGCCGTCTTGGCGAGGAATTTGTTGAAGCTGAGCCCGACCGAAACCGTCACGCCCACCTCATTGAGGATGCGCCGCTGCAGACGCAGCAGCGTCAGGGCGGGCGGCGCGCCATGTAGCTTCTCTGTCCCGGACAGGTCGAGAAACGCCTCGTCGATGGAGAGCGGCTCCACCAGCGGGGTCACATCCTGCATCATGGCGCGGATGCGCCGGCCTTCAGCGGAATAGACCTCCATGCGGGGGCGGACCACGACCGCGTCCGGGCAGGCCTTGAGCGCCTGGAACATGGGCATGGCCGAACGCACGCCGTATAGCCGCGCTACATAGCAGGCGGTCGAGACGACGCCGCGCTTGCCGCCGCCAATGATCACCGGCTGGTCTTCCAGCTCGGGATTGTCGCGCTTTTCCACCGAGGCGAAGAAGGCGTCGCAATCAATATGCGCGAGGGCCAGCGCATTCAGTTCAGCATGGTGCAGTACCGGACCGCGTCCGCAATGAGGGCATTTGACGCCCGCCGGGGCAGGCGACAGGCAGCTGCGGCAGTATGAAGGGGTGGACGGCTCGCTCATGGCGCCTCCCACAGCCATGCGGCCCCGCGCACGCCCGAGCTGTCGCCATGCATCGGCGTTGTGATGTGTGTGACCAGATCGTCGGTGAAAGCCCAATCTTTCAACCGGCCGGCCAAATTTTCGGCAAAGCCCTCCAGATTGGACAGACCGCCGCCCAGCACGATGATCTCAGGGTCCAGAATATTGATCACATTCGAGAGCGCCCGCGCGAAGCGGTCGGCATGCCGGTCGAGGCTGGCCTGACAGACGGTGTCGCCATTTGCGGCGGCCTGGGCGATGTCCTGCGCCGTCAGGGGCGATCCTCCATGGCGTTGATGATCACGTGACAGGGCGGGGCCGGAGCACCAGGCCTCAACGCAATTGGATTTTCCGCAATAGCAGGCCGGGCTGATCGCCAGCTCCTCTGCACTCATATAGGGCAAGGCGGTGTGGCCCCATTCGCCGGCATTGCCATCGGCGCCGGACACGAGCGCCCCGTTCAGAACCACGCCGCCACCGACTCCGGTTCCGGCTATTACGCCAAAGACGCTGCGGGCGCCGGCGCCCGCGCCATCGCGGGCTTCTGACAACGCAAAACAGTTGGCGTCATTGGCGCAGCGCACGGGGCGGTTGAGCCGACGCGCGAGATCGTGATCGAGCGGGTGGCCGTTGAGCGCTGTGGAATTGGCGTTGCGCATCAGCCCGGTTCGGGGGTTGAGGGACCCCGGATGGCCCACGCCGACGGGCAGGGGCGCTTTCAGCCCCGCTTCTGCTTCGACCGCATGGACCAGATCCGCGATGGCGTCGAGCTTGTGCAGATAGCCCTCCGGGGTCGGCATTCGGCGGCGCACAGCGCAGTTTCCGCTGTCATCGACCAGCGCCGCCTCGATTTTCGTGCCGCCGAGATCCACGCCTAACCGTAACACGGGCCGCCTCTTTTTCCTCGCATGGGACGTTCATATCTTGTTCTAATCGCCCTGCGAAGACGGGGACTCATTCTTGATTAAGGAAAGTGGGGTTTAATGCACTCTGGATGGTCAAAACGCTCACGCTGCAAAGACGGCGGGGCGAATTGGGGAAAGCGCGGTTATAATGCTGCAGGTCATGTCCAAAAAAGTTCTGATCGTTGAAGACAACGAGCTGAACATGAAGCTATTTCGTGATCTGCTCGAAGCGCACGGCTATGAGACCGTGCAGACCAGCGAAGGCCTCAAGGCGCTCGATATGGCGCGTGAGCACAAGCCGGACCTGATCCTTATGGATATTCAGTTGCCTGAAGTTTCGGGGCTGGATGTCACCAAATGGATCAAGAATGATGACGAATTGTCGGCCATTCCCGTTGTGGCCGTCACCGCATTCGCCATGAAAGGCGATGAGGAACGCATCCGTGAAGGCGGTTGCGAAGGTTATCTGTCCAAGCCGATTACGGTCGCATCCTTCATCAAGACTGTTCGAGACTTTCTCGACTAGAAGGAGACACGGGTGAGCGCGCGCATACTGGTCGTCGATGACATCGAAACGAACCGTCGTCTGCTTGAGGCGAGACTGACGGCCGAATATTTCGATGTGCTGATGGCCCCTGACGGCCCGACCTGTCTGGATCTTGCTCGTGACCAGAAGCCGGACGTGATCCTGCTCGACATCATGATGCCGGGTATGGACGGGTTCGAAACCTGTCGCCGTCTGAAGGCTGACCCTGAAACCCGACATATTCCCGTTGTCATGGTCACGGCGCTCGATCAGCGCGCCGACCGGATTCGCGGGCTGGAAGCCGGGGCTGACGAGTTTCTCACCAAGCCGGTCGATGATGTCGCGCTGTTTGCGCGCGTGCGCTCTCTGCTGCGTCTGACCAGCGTCATGGATGAATTGCGCCAGCGCGAAAGCAATGGCGTTGAAATGCTGTCCTATGAGCCTGCCAATGGCGGCGGCCGCGTGATCGTGGCGGCGGCCGACCAGCAGGCGGCGCACCGCATTGCGAGGGCCTTGCCCGCCACGCTGGACGCGCATGGATATGGCGATCCCAAGATTGCGATCTCACAGGCCCGTCATGCGGATCTGGTGATTGTGGACCTCAGCTCGCCCCGGTTTGACGGATTGCGCCTGTGTGCGCGCATCCGGTCCGATGTGGACACCCGTCAGGTGCCCTTGCTGGGCGTTGTGGATGAAATGGACAAGCGCACCATGGTGCGCGCGCTCGATCTGGGCGTGAACGATGTGATTTCCCGCCCGCTTGATCCGGGTGAACTGGCGGCGCGCAGCTCGACCCAGCTCAAGCGCAAGCGCTATGCAGACGCCCTGCGGGACCGTCTGGATGAAAGCCTTGAGATGTCCGTGCGCGATGCGCTGACCGGACTGTTCAATCGCCGCTATACCGTGTCGCGTCTGCGGCAGGCCCTGGATGGCTTGCACGCCAATCATGAGCCGGTCACCACGGCGCTGATTGATATCGACCATTTCAAGCGCATCAACGACACCTGGGGCCATAATGCGGGCGATCAGGTGCTCAAGGAAATTTGCGTGCGGCTCAGCGAGCAATTGCGCGCGATCGATATCGCCGGCCGCTATGGCGGTGAGGAATTCCTGGTGGTGTTCTCAAACACGACGGCGCGCGAGGCGTGTGAAGCGATGGAGCGCGCCCGTCTGGCGGTCTGCGCTACGCCGGTGACCCTGCGTGAGACGGGCGACATCATCAATGTCACGATGAGCGTCGGCGTGGCCGAGGCGTTCCGGGAAGACAGCGTCGAGGCGCTGATCGAGCGCGCGGATACGGCGCTCTATGACGCCAAACGATCCGGACGCAATCGCGTGATCGAGGCAAAACGAAAAGCCGCCTGAACAAACAGGCGGCTTTTCCAATTCCGGTCAGACCGAATAAATCGCGCTGAAGCGCAGACTTACTTGATCTTGCCTTCTTTAAACTCGACGTGCTTGCGCGCGACCGGATCGTACTTTTTCAGAACGAGTTTCTCGGTCATCGTGCGGGCGTTTTTCTTGGTCACGTAGAAATAGCCCGTGCCCGCCGTCGAGTTCAGGCGGATTTTGATGGTAGTCGGCTTGGCCATAGTCGCGCACCCGTACACAAAAACTTGGCGCGCCAGACACAAGTCCGGCGCAACGAGCCGCGGAACATACTCGCGCCTGCGCTGCTGTCAATGCCGAGAACGCGGTTTGCTCAGTACAGACAGGACGAAGTACAGCCCCGCCATGGCGGCGAAGGCGGCCATCAGGCCCCAGGGGTCAGCAATGTCCATGGAAACCCCGCCCAGAGCCGGGCCCAGCAAGGATCCCAGCCCGTAGGCGAAGATGAAGGCGGCGTTGGCCGAGGCGAGGGCGCCAGCCTGCACCCGCTCGCCGATCATCGCCAGGCCAATGGTGTAAAAGGCGCTGCTGGCGCCCACAAAGAAGAACACCATGGGGATCAGCAGCCACAGATTCGCGCCGGCGATTCCCATCGCGACAGAAAGAATCACGGCGCTGATCGCGACGCCCGACAAGGTGCGGTCCCGGCCCGTCTTGTCCGCCAGCTTGCCGAGCGGGATTTGCAGCGCAATCGCCCCGAGCGCGCCCACAGCGACCAGCAGACCGACGCCTTGGGACGCAATGCCGATGCGTTCGGCATAGACGGGCATCAGGGCGAAGACATTGGTCTCCAGCCCGCCGAACACCAGGCCCGCCAGAATCGCCAGAGGCGCCAGACGCGCGGAGGACAGAAGGGCTTTCAGACCGGATTCCTCCAATGAGGGGGGCACGATCTGCGGGCCTTTAAGAATGAGGATCGGCAGCGCGCCAAGCGCATAGATCACGCCGCCCGCAATCCAGGGCGTCCAGCCTTCAGAACCCAGCACAGCCAGAAGCAGGCCGCCTGACCCGAACCCGCCTGACAGAACCGTGGCGTAGACCGCCAGAAGGCTGGCGCGGCTCTCAGGCTTGGCCAGCTGATTGATCCACGTCTCGCTGGCGACAAAGATGATCGTCACCGACAGGCCCATCACGAAACGCAGAACGAACCAGATCACGGGGTCCGGCATTGCGGGGAAGAGCACAAAGCCTGTGGCGGTGATCAGGGCGCAGATCACCACGGTCTGACGGGGGGCGGTCCGGGCCATCAGGGCCGGGATCAGCGGTGTCGCCAGAAGCGTTGAGAGCGCAGCGGCGGCGGCGTTCGCGCCCACTACGGCGGCTGAGCCCGTCATGGCTTCAAGATTGAGCGCCACGAGCGGCATCAAGAGGCCGAAACCGCAGCCGGCAAGCGCCGCACAGCAGATCGCCGCGATCAGCGAACGCGTGCGGGCCAGATCGGGAGAGGAGAGAAAGCGGGAGACCATCGCCCGGCCTATAGCCGGACTTCCTGCCTCTGTCCCGCCCGGAATGACACCATCAGAGGACGCGGGCGACCACCCAGGGAGGCGAGGGCGGTTTCAGCAAAGATGTCCAGCGCCTCATCCTGAAGCAGTTCAGGCGCTTTCTCCGGGTTGACCCAGGCCACGCGTTCACCGCCCCGGCGCTTGACCGAGTTGGAGATGCGGGCGACGGGCGCAGTGAAGACGCGTATATGACGGCGCGTCCGGGCGTCGGCGGGATCCAGCGCCCGGCCCAGATAGGTCAGGCTGTCGCGATCCGGCTGCAAATGGTGTCGCGTCAGACGCGCCCAGGGGTTCGTGCCGGGAACACGCACATCCGTCGCCAAAGGCCGCGCCAGAAGCTGCCCCAGCTCGTCTGAGAGCGCGCGAATGGCCGCGTCCATGAAGGCGCCGGTCTGGCCTTCCGGCGCGCCCAGACGCTTGCGAGAGATCACAGGCCCGCCAAACTCCGCCAGCCCGTCGCCGCGGGCGGGTCGCGCCAGGGGCAGGCCATAGCCGTTTTCAGAGCGCACCAGCGCAATCTGGCGCGAATGCGGATCGGCCAGAATGAGGGTCGCCATATTGATCGGGCGCGCGCTCATAACGTCTCCACACGCGGGCCGGAGCGCGTGCTCCGAAGATAGCGGACGGGGCGCGCGGGGTCTTTCAGCCAGCCCTCAAGCTCGCCAATCACATATTGCGTGGCGATGGGCAGGTCGAGCGTGCCGCGCTCGCTCAGCGCCACCCAGCGAAGATCCTCAAGCTCGCCATTGCTGGTGAGGTCCGTCGTGCCGTGCACATGCTCCACATCACAGGTGAAGAACCAGGCGTCAAAGCGGCGGGGGCGCTTGGGCGGGGTAATGGCGCGAGTGATCACATCAAGCGGCGCGGCATTGGGCTGGGCGCCCGCCGCCTCGAATGGCGCCCAGGGCGCCTTGAAGCTGCAGGCGGTCTCTGCCGGCTTGCCCAGGATCAGCCCGGTCTCTTCCGCCGTTTCACGCAAGGCCGCCGCCGCAGCGGCGCGCGCGCGGCGTTCGGTCAGCACGCGCGTCATCACCGTGCGGGTCTGATCGTTGAGCTCTTCGGCCAGAGGCGCATAGCCGTCAGTCGGATCCACGCGCCCGCCGGGAAACACGTATTTGCTGGGCATGAAGACATGCCCGGTCGAGCGGCGACCGAACAGGAGTTCAATCTCGCCGTTCGCGCGCTGACGACGCAGCAGCAGCGAGGCGGCGAGTTTCGGGCGTGGACTGGTTTTAGGCGCGGTTTTCTTATCGTATTTTGCGTCTGGCATTGTGTTTCTTTGCGCGCGGCGGGCCGCGGCGCTCGTATTTGTCGCGCGGACGTCCGCGCCCTTTGGGCGGTTTTCCGGATTCGGGTGGCGTTAGAATGTCGAATAACAAGCCGCCCGTCACGGGTGTCGCTTCATCAAGGCGCACGGTGACCGCCATGCCAAGCCGGTAGCGACCGCCCGAACTTTGCCCGACCAGCGCATGCGCCGCCTCGTCGTGCATGTAGTATTCCTGCCCCAGACGCGAGACCGGGCACAAACCGTCCGCGCCGGTTTCATGCAGGCGTACGAACAGGCCAAAGCGGGTCACGCCGGTGATGCGGCCCTCAAACTCGGTCCCCACGCGGTCCGCGAGCCAAGCGGCGATGAAGCGGTCCACAGCATCGCGCTCGGCCGCCATAGCGCGACGCTCGTTCGAGGTGGTGTCCTCGGCGATCCGCTGAAGCTGGCTGCGTTCTTCATCGGTTTGCCCGTCAGAGCCCAGATTATAGGCGCGGATCAGCGCACGGTGGACGGTGAGGTCCGCATAGCGTCGGATGGGCGAGGTGAAGTGGGCGTATTTGGCCAGATTCAGACCAAAGTGCCCGATATTGTCAGTGTCATAGACGGCCTGGGACTGGCTGCGCAGCACCACCTCATTGACCGTCTCGTAATGGTCAGTGGACTGGGACGCCTGCAGAAGCGTGTTGAAGCGCGACGGCGTCGGGCGCTCGCCGCGGGTCCATTTCAGGCCCACATGCGGCAGGAAATCCGCCAGGTTATCGAGCTTCTCAGAGCCCGGCTCATCGTGGATGCGATAGATCAGCGGGCTGTTCCTGGCCTCCAGCGCCGTGGCGGCTGCCACGTTCGCCTGGATCATCATCTCTTCGATCAGCTTGTGCGCATCAAAGCGTTCGCGCAGGCGCACGCCCTGAACCCGGCCATGCTCGTCCACCACCACCTTGCGCTCGGGCGCGTCGATCTCCAGCGGTTCACGGCGCTTGCGCGCCTGACGCAGCGCGTCATACGCCCCCCAGAGCGGCTTGAGCACGTCTTCGAGCAGGGTTTCCGCCTTGCCAGAGCCCTTGCCATCGATGGCGGACTGAGCGTCTTCATAGGCCAGCTTGGCGGCCGAACGCATCCAGCCGCGAATGAAACGGTGGGCGATCTGATTGCCATTGCGGTCAAAGACCATGCGCACGGCCAGGCAGGGGCGTTCCTCACCCTCGCGCAGCGAACACAGATCATTGGACAGACGCTCGGGCAGCATCGGCACCACCCGGTCGGGCAGATAGACCGAGACGCCGCGATTGCGGGCGCCCTTGTCGAGCGGGCTTGCGGGGGTGACATAGGCGGCAACATCGGCGATGGCGACGATCACGATCCAGCCATCCGGATTCTTCGGATCGTCATCGGGCGCCGCCCAGACCGCATCGTCATGGTCGCGCGCATCAACAGGGTCGATGGTGACCAGCGGAATGTCGCGCAGATCCTCGCGATTGCCCATGGTGACAGGTTCGATCGCGTCGACCTGTTTGAGTTCAGCGTCCAGGAAGCCGTCCGACACGCCGTGTTCAGCCATGGCGATGATCGAGCCGGCGCGGGCGCTGTCAGCGCGACCCACCACTTCGTCGATCAGGGCGGTCTTCAGGCCGTGACGGCGCTCGGACGCGATGCGCACGATGACAAGATCGCCGTCCTCGGCCTTGCTGGTCTCGCCGCGTGCAGGGACCAGTTCATGACGCACGCGGCGATCCACCGGGACCAGACGCGCCGGGCCGCGGGTATTGTCGCGCAGCACGCACAGAATACGGTGCGCGGACTGGCCGAGTTTCTTGATGACGCTGGCCTCATAGCCGTCTTCGCCCTGCATGGGCGCCAGACGGGCGAGAATGCGGTCGCCTATCCCCGCCGCTGGGCCGCGCGTGCGCTCGCCGGGCTTGAGGATGATTTTCGGGCCTTGCAGTTCCGGCTTCACGGGCTGGCAGATGAACTCGCCATCCACATCCCGGTCGATGACCTCCAGCACGGTGACCGCCGGCAGCTGGTCGGCCATCTCATAGGCCTTCTGCTCGTTCTTGCGAATCTCGCCGCCATCCTCAAGCTCGCGCAGGGCGAGCTTGAGGCCGGACCGCTGGTCGCCTTTGAGGCCGAGGGACTTGGCGAGCTCACGCTTGGTGAAGCGTCCTTCGCCCAGCCGGATCGCCTCGATCAGGGCGTCCTTGGTGAAACCAAAGCGGGCGTATGGATCTTCGTTCAAGACGGGGCCTTTGTACTCTTCGTGGTGGTTTTCTTGGCGGTCGTTTTCTTCGCGGCGGGCTTTTTGGCGGCGGTCTTGGTCTCGCCATCCGCCTTTTTGGCCGCCGGTTTCTTGGCCGGGGCCTTTTTCTTCGCCGGAGCCTTCTTCTTGGCAGGCGATTTGGCCGCTTTTGCGGCGATCAGCTCCAGCGCCTGCTCAAGCGTGACCTCGGCCGGGTCCATCTCCTTGGGCAGGGTGGCGTTGATCTTGCCGAACTTCACATACGGGCCGTAACGCCCGCTCATGACATTGATGGCGCCGCCCTCATCGGGGTGCTCGCCAAGCTCCTTGAGCGGAGCCGCCGCTGCGCCGCCGCGACCGCGCGGATTGGCTTTCTTCTGCTCGATCAGGTCCACGGCGCGGTTCAGACCCACCTCGAACACCTCGTCGGCGTTCGACAGGTTCGCATAGGTCTTGCCATGCTTGACGAAGGGACCGTAGCGGCCAATGCCAGCCTCGATCATCTCGCCATCTTCAGGGTGCGGGCCAATCTTGCGCGGCAGGTCGATCAGCGCGACCGCCTTTTCAAGCGTGATGGACGCCGGATCCCAGCCCTTGGGGATGGAGCCGCGGCGCGGCTTGTCTTCATCCTCGACCTGCATTTCCAGATACGGGCCGAAACGACCGTCCTTAAGTACGATCATGGCGCCGGTTTCGGGGTGCGCGCCCAGCTCGCCATCGCCTTCAACGGCATCGAGCTCGCCGCCGCCCAACGGGCGGGTATAGCGGCAATCGGGATAGTTCGAGCAGCCCACGAAGGCCCCGTGCTTGCCCAGACGCAGCGATAGCGCGCCCTCATTGCATTTGGGGCAGACTTTGGGGTCCGAGCCGTCTTCACGCGGCGGGAAGATCAGCGGCGCCAGCGCCACATTCATCGCGTCGATCACGTCGCCAATGCGCAGATCGGCGATGTCCTCGATGGAGGCGTGGAAGTCTTTCCAGAAATCACGCAGCAGCTGCTTGTATTCCAGATCGCCCGCCGAGACCTTGTCGAGCTGGTCTTCCAGCGACGCGGTGAAATCGTACTGGACGTAGCGCGCGAAGAAGTTTTCCAGGAAGGCGATAACGACGCGGCCCTTGTCCTCGGGCTTGAAGCGCTTGTCTTCCATGCGGACATAGTCGCGGTCGCGCAGCACCGACAGGGTCGAGGCGTAGGTCGACGGGCGACCAATGCCCAGCTCTTCCATTTTCTTGACCAGCGACGCCTCGGTATAGCGGGGCGGGGGCTGGGTAAAGTGCTGTTCGGCCAGCGTCTTCTCGGCCTTCGCCGACGCGCCTTGCTGAACGGCGGGCAGGCGGTTCTCGCCCTCATCCTCTTCGTCGTCACGGCCTTCCTGATAAAGGGCGAAGAAGCCCGGGAAGGTCACAACCGTGCCGGTGGCGCGAAGGGCGAGGGATTTGTCGTCGTTTTCAAAGTCGATGGTGGTGCGCTCAAGCTGCGCCGCTTCCATCTGGCTGGCGACGGCTCGCTTCCAGATCAGGGCGTAGAGCTTGGCCTGATCGGCTTCAAGGCGCAGTTCGTCCGGATGACGGGTGAAGCTCGTCGGACGGATCGCTTCGTGCGCTTCCTGGGCGTTCTTGGCCTTGGTGGAATAAAAGCGCGGCTTCTCCGGCACGAACTGCGAACCATGACGCTCGCCGATCACGTCGCGGGCCTGCATCATCGCGCCCATATCCATGGAGACGCCATCGGTCCGCATATAGGTGATCAGACCGACCGTCTCGCCGCCCAGATTGACGCCTTCATACAGGCGCTGCGCGGTGCGCATGGTGCGTTGGGCGTCAAAGCCCAGCTTCCGTGCGGCTTCCTGCTGCAGGGTGGAGGTGGTGAAGGGCGGGGGCGGATTGCGTTTGGTCGGCTTGGCCTCGACGGCCGCCACCGTGAAGTTCGCCGCCTTGATGGCGGCTTCGGCGGCGCGGGCGCGTTTCTCTTCGCCAATGGTCAGGCGGGTGATCTTCTCGCCTTCAAACCGGGTCAGCTTGGAGGCGATCAGCTGATCGGCGCCGTCGGTGCGCACATCCGCGTCCACAGACCAGTATTCCTGGGTGACGAAACGCTCGATCTCGGTCTCGCGCTCGGTGATCAGACGCAGGGCGACTGATTGCACCCGGCCGGCCGAGCGCGCGCCCGGCAATTTGCGCCACAGCACCGGCGACAGAGTGAAGCCCACCAGGTAATCGAGCGCACGGCGCGCCAGATAGGCTTCCACCAGCTCCATATCGAGCTCGCGCGGATTGGCGATGGCGTCGGTGACCGCTTTTTTCGTGATGGCGTTGAACGCAACGCGCTGAACCTGCTTGTCCTTGAGCACCTTGCGCTTCTGCAGCGCTTCCAGAAGGTGCCAGGAGATCGCTTCACCTTCGCGATCCGGGTCAGTGGCCAGTATCAGGGTGTCAGCGTCTTTGAGCGCATCGGCGATGGCCTTGATGCGTTCCTTGGACTTGCCCTCGACGGTCCAGTCCATCGCGAAGTCTTCGTCAGGGCGTACCGATCCGTCCTTGGGCGGCAGATCGCGCACATGGCCGAAGCTGGCGAGCACGGTGTAATCGCTCCCCAGATACTTGTTGATGGTTTTGGCTTTGGCCGGGGATTCGACGACAACGACGTTCATATGATCACTGATAGCAGGGTGGAGCGCACCGGCGTCAAGGCTGGTCCGGTCAATGGCGGCGGAAAGTGGGGATAGTTCCCGACCCTGTCAACATGGGGCTGACGCTTGCCAGACAAGGAGCACAGGTTTACGGCTCCCCGCAGAGTTGTTCCAAGAGCAATCAAAGCGATTATGGCCAATCCCCCGACCCGCGCCTCTGACGAATCCGCCGTGCGTGAGCAGACCACGCAGGAAGCCGCAGGCTATCTCATAGAGATGCTCGCCTCCCTGTCTCACTTCGCCCACAGGGCGGACCTGAACAATTCCTCGGTGATGTTGGCGACCGCCGCGCATGTGATCGAACAGGAATGCCGTCAGCTGACGCGGAAGTCGCCGGTCTCCAATCCGGACGCGGACCACACGACGCTGTTTCCGTTCTCACCCGATGGCAGTCCGCGCACGAACGGCACACGCTCCTAGACGCTACAGACCATGCCGTTGGGCCAGACTTCGCACCGGCCCGCCAGTTCCAGCTCCACCAGCGCCGCGAGCACGACGCGCGCCGGCGCCTGGGTCAGCCGCGCCAGTTCGTCACGGGACACCGGGGTGGGCGAGAGCAGGTCTGCGATGCGTTCACGAATATCTGCGACGGCGTCATCAAGGGCGCGCGCATCCTCGAACTCATCTTCATAATCCGCGCCAGAGGGCTCTTCGAGTTTCGGGCGACGGGCGCCGGACAGGATATCGATGACATCCTCCACGCCCTGGATCAGGGCGGCGCCATCCTGCAAGAGGCGATTGGAGCCGCGGGCGCGCGGGTCCATGGGCGAGCCGGGAACCGCCATCACTTCGCGGTTCTGTTCCAGCGCGTAGCGCGCCGTGATCAATGAGCCGGAGCGTTCCGCCGCCTCCACCACCAGAACGCCCAGAGACAGTCCCGAGATCAGTCTGTTACGGCGCGGGAAGTCACGTGCCTGCGGGCTGTAGCGGGGCGGGTTTTCACTCACCAGAAGGCCCTGTTCGGCGATGGCGTGATAGAGCGCTTCATGCTCGGGCGGGTAGATGGAGGTGAGCCCGCCGGCGAGGACGGCGATGGTCCCGGTTTCAAGGCTGGCGGCATGAGCGGCGCCGTCTATGCCGCGCGCCAGACCAGACGCAATGATCACGCCGCGTTCACCCAGTCCGCGCGCCAGATCGCCCGCGAAGCGCAATCCGGCGGCGGACGCGTTGCGTGCGCCCACCATGGCGCAGACCGGCTTGTCCTTGATGGAAAGCGAGCCCTTGACCGTGACGACGGGCGGCGGCGGATCAAGAGCGGCAAGGTCTGCCGGGTAATCGAATTCACACGCGCACAGAAGACGTGCGCCGATGCGGTCGATATCCGCCAGCTCATCTTCCGCCTGATCTCGGCCGATGGCTTTGAGCGGCTTGGCGCGACCGCCGCGTTTGGACAGGTCGGGCAGGGCGTCGATGGCGCGGCTGGCCGTCTCGAAGCGGTCGATGAGTCTGGCGAAGGTGACAGGTCCAACCCCCGATGTGCGCGACAGGCGAAGCCAGTCCACGCGTTCGGTCGGGGAGAGGGACCGTTGCGTCACGTCTTCTTCGCCCCGATCTTGGGTTCCTCGCCCGAAAGGATGCGACCGATATTCTCCCGGTGCCGCCAGTAAAGCAGCACGGCGAGGAAGAGAGCGAGGATCGCCACATCCTCACGCCCGAAGGCGTAAGCGAGCGCCGGGGCTGCGAGGGCCGCCACAAGCGCGGACAGCGATGACATGCGCAGCATCAGCGCCATGCCCAGCCAGACAAAGCAGGTGAGCGCGCCAACGGGGAAAGAGGCCGCCAGCAGTACGCCGAGGAAGGTCGCGACGCCCTTGCCGCCCTTGAATTTCAGCCAGACCGGGAAGCAATGGCCGAAAAAGGCCGCGCCGCCTGCGATCAGGCCGGCGACCGGATTGGCGAGATAGGCGAACAGCAGGCAGGCGAAGCCCGCCTTGCCCGAATCCAGAATGAGGGTGGCGAGCGCCAGATCCTTGCGGCCCGTGCGCAGCACATTGGTCGCGCCGATATTGCCCGAACCGATGGCGCGGATATCCCCAAGCCCGGCCAGCCGGGTGAGCAGCAGGCCGAACGGGATCGAACCGAACACATAGCCGACGACCAGAGCCGCCGCATACCAGGGATCAAGCATCATTATTCATCTTCCAGTTGATGGATAATCGCGCCTTCCGCGACCGTGATCAAGGTGCGACCGAACAGGCGGCGTCCGGAAAAGGCGCTGGGCGCGCGGCATTGCATGGGGCCACGGCCATAGACGAAGGGCGCGTGCGGGTCGAACACCACAAGGTCAGCGGGCGCGCCCTCTGCGAGACGGCCTTGTTCCAGCCCCAGAATATCCGCCGGGCCCGAAGTAACCGGGCGCAGGGCTTCAGCGAGACTCATCCGGCCATCCTCAACGAGGCCGCACAGGACGGGCAGCAGCGCTTCCAAAGTGGCCGAGCCGGCTTCGGCTTCGGGGAAGGGGTGAGCTTTGGACTCATTGGTCAGGGCGGTGTGGTCGGACACGATGGCGTCGATGTGGCCCTGGGCCAGCGCATCAATCAGCGCCTGACGATCGCTTTCGCTGCGCAGGGGCGGTTCGAGCCGGTAACGCGGATCAAGACCGCCCGTATCCATCTCGTTGAAGCTGAGATGGCTGACCGGAACCGTGACAGCGACTTCCAGACCGTCAGAGCGGGCGGCGCCAACAGCATCAAGCGCTTCACGGGTGGTGACCCGGTCAAAGATCAGGCGCGCGCCCGTCAGCGCCGCCAGCGCCGTATCGCGCTTGAGCGCCATGACTTCGGACTGGGCCGGGCGCGAGGGCAGGCCCAGACGCATGGACAGATCGCTTTCGGTCGCCAGCGTGCCGCGGCTGAGGCCATGATCCTCCGGGCGCAGGCTGACCCAGGCGTCAAACCCGCCCGCATAGGCCAGAATGCGACGGGCAAGGCGCGTATCGGCGACCGGCTGGCCGCCATCCCCGAGATAGAGCGCGCCGGCGCGCAGCATCAGACCGATCTCGGCCATGTCTTCAGGCGAGCTGACGCAAAGACCCGCCGCATAGAGCCGGACCGCGCTTGTCAGCGCCGCCGCATTCACGGCCGCAATGTCTTCGGGCGTGCGGAAACCGCCGCCGCTTTCAGGCGACAGCACCAGCGTGGCGACGCCGCCTGCTGCTGCTGCGCGGGCGGCAGCGTCCACGCCGCGTGCGCCGGTCGAGGCCGGGTCGGCGGTGCAGCGCATGTCGATGAGGGCCGGCGCCAGCACCGCGCCTTTGACATCAATGACCTGTTCGTCGTCATGCGCTTCGAGATCGGGGCCGATCTCCTCGATCAGGCCGTCGCGCACCCGTAGGGCGCCAAACTCGTCCCGACCCGAATCCGGGTCGACCAGGCGGGCGTTCTCAAACAGCATCATGCCCCGTCTCCCAGACCATCGGCATCGTGGTTGCGCATGTCTGCAATCGTGGAGTTGGGCGCGCGGCCGGTGATCAGCTCAAGGATGGCCGAGCGCACCGCGACGCCGCTTTCCACCTGCTCGAGGATCAGGGCGCGTTCGGGATCGTCCGCCAGTGCGCCATCAATCTCCACGCCCCGGTTCATCGGTCCCGGATGCATCACAAGGCAATCCGGCGCTGCGCGTTCGAGGCGCGTCTCGTTGAGCCCCCACAGCGCGGCGTATTCGCGATCAGACGGGATCAGCCCGCCGGTCATGCGTTCTTTCTGGATGCGCAGCGCCATGACGGCGTCACAGCCTTCCAGCGCTTCATCAAGGTCATGAAACACCGTCACGCCCCAGCGATCGGCGTCTGCGGGCAGAAGCGTTGCGGGGCCGCATAGGCGTACTTCGGCGTTGAGAAGGTTCAGCAAGGAGACGTTCGAACGCGCCACCCGCGAGTGCAGGATGTCGCCCACGATCAGGATGCGGCGACCGCCCACTTCGCCCCAGCGGCGGGTCAGGGTGAAGGCGTCCAGAAGCGCCTGGGTCGGGTGTTCATGGGCGCCATCGCCTGCATTGACGGTGGGCACGCCGGTGACGCGGGCGAAGTGCGCGGCGGCGCCCGCCGCCTTGTGGCGCACCACCAGCACGTCCGGGCGCATGGCCGCGAGGGTGAGGGCGGTGTCATCGAGACTTTCGCCCTTGGAGATCGAGGCGCTGCCCGCGGCGAAGTTCACCACATCGGCGCCGAGGCGCTTGGCGGCGATCTCGAAGCTCGCGAGCGTACGGGTGGAGTTTTCGAAGAACAGATTGATCTGGGTGAGACCCTTGAGGGTGTTCCCCGCCTTGTCGCCCCGCCGCGCATTGTCGAAATGATGCCGGGCGCGCTCGAAAATCATCTGCACGTCGAGCGGGTTGAGATCCCCGACACTCAACAGGCTGTCATGGGGAAAATCGTAGGCGAAGCCTGAGCGCTCCATGAAGGCGCCTCCCGAAAAGCATTTGCGGCGGTATAGGCGCGCGCACGGGTTCGGGCAAGATGAACGGTGTTTCAGTCGTTCAGAGCGAGAGCGCTATCGCCGCGGCCACAGGCAAGGTGATCACACTGGTGAGCACCGTCAGCGTGATCATGCCCGCCGTCAGTCCGGCCTCGCCGTCAAAGTCGGCGGCGACAGCGTAGATGAACGCAGCCGCGGGCGCCGCGCCTGCAATCGCCATCAGCACGGCGATATCCCCTGTCAGCCCGAACGCCAGCGCCAGCCCCAGATAGACCACCGGCCCGATGCAGGTGCGCAGGATGGCGGCGGAGAGCAGAACCTTGAGCCGGCCCTTGAGCGCCTTGAAATCCAGACCCGCGCCCATGGAGAGAAGGATCACGGCCATGGAGCCTGCACCGATCATCTCGATCGGACCGACCAGGAAGGAGACGCGGCCCAATCCGGAGAGATTCGCCAGAAGGCCCAGAACGCAGGCGAGCACCACCGGATCCCTGGCGGTCTTGAGCAGCGCCGCTTGCAGGCCGCGCCCCGAAGTCAGCGCAAAGCTGGCCACGGCGGAGGCCGCGCCAATGATGACGCCGGTGGCGGACACAGCGGCGCCCGCGCTGGCGATTCCCTCACCGAGCAGGCGGTCAGCCAGGGCGAGAGAGAGGACGATGTTCCACATGACAGCGCTGGCGATCATCGGTGCGGTGATGCGGCCCGAATTGCTGACCAGACGGCCCAGCAGCAGCGCCAGCGCGATCATGATGAAAGAGCCGAGCGCCGAGACGCCGGCGAGGGTCAAACTGTTACCGCCCTCAAACTGCGCCTGCGCCAGCAGCGCGAACAGGAAGCTGGGCAACAAGAGGCGATGGTTCAGCGCGTTCACCCCGCGCCAGTGTTCACGCGGGATATAGCCGAGCGCGCGGACGCCATAGCCCAGGGCGATAACGATGAAGACCGGCAGGAAGGCGGAGAGGATAATCTGCGTCATAGAAAGCTGGTGGTCCAGATCCAGAAAGGCATGGCGAGAAAGGCTAGAAGCGTGGTCGCGGTCACATGCCCGGCCATCAGGCGCGCATCTCCGCCCAGCTCTGCGGCCAGCACATAGGCGGCGGCGGCCCCCGGCGTCGAGCCGATGGCGGCGAGAAGCGCCAGCGCGATGCCCTCAACCCCGAACATTTGCCCGAGCAGTATGAATACGAGAGGCGAGATAATGAGCTTCAGGCTGACCGACAGCATCAGCAGCTTGGGACGCGCCTTCAGCGCCGAGAAGTCGAGCCCGGCCCCGATCGCCATCAGGATCAGCGGCAGGGCGGCGCGCCCGGCGAGCGCTGCGGTGTCCGCCACCGGGCCGGTCTGGAACAGGCCCAGTGCATTGCACGCTGCGCCCAGAAGGCAGGCGATAATGAGTGGATTGGTGATGATGCGCATGCCGACGCGGCGGGCGTCGGGTTTGACATCGCTCGTCCCCCAGATCGTCAGCACGATGACGCACATCACATTGATCAGCGGCACGGTGGGGGCGAAGACGAGGGCGGCCAGCGCATTGCCCTCAGTCCCGAAGGCGGTTCCGGCCAGCGCCAGCAGCACAAAGCCGTTCCAGCGCACCCCGCCCTGAAACAGGCTGGTATAGGCCGGGCCGTCCACAGGCAGGGGTTTGAGGGCGAGGCAGATCAGCCCCATCACGGCAAAGCCCAACGTCACGGCGATCAGGAATGAGCCTGCAGGCAAGCCCGCATAGTCCGCTCGCGAAATCGTCGAGAACAGCAGGGAAGGCAGGAGCGCCTGATAGCTGAGACGGTTCACGCCCAGCCATAATTCCGTGCGCACAAGCCCTGAGCGCCGCATCGCCCAGCCGAGCGCGATCACGCCGAAAATGGGGATCAGGGCGCTCGCGACGGCATTCATGGGTTCGGATCGTCCGGGGCGAGGGGCGTATGAGTGACGCCCTGATTGATGCGGGCGATGGCGCTTTCCAGAATCACCGCCGCCGCCTGCGCATCCACAAAGTCTTTCCGGTGAGAAGGTTTTACCCCGGCCTCGATCAGCGACTCGGTTGCGGCAAAGGTGCTCAGGCGTTCGTCCTGATAGGCGACAGGCAGGTCGCGCAGACGCAGAAGGTTCGTCACGAAGGAGCGCGAAGACTGCGCCCGACGCCCGTCCCCGCCATTCATGTGCAGCGGCAGGCCGACAATCAGACCCACGCAGGCGCGCTCGTCATAGAGCTTCAGCAGGGCTTGGGCGTCCTTTGTGAATTTCTCGCGCTGGATGGTGGTCAGCGGCGTCACGAGGGTGCGGTCGGTATTGGACACCGCCACGCCCAGCGTTTTCGTGCCGGGATCAATGGCCATCAGCGGGCCTTGGGGGAGCAGGGCGGGATCGAGAAACAGCATGGCTTCCGTTTAGGCCTCTGGACCGCGCAAGGGAAGAGCCGGACTCCGTCACAATCTTGCGCCGCAGCACCGGCGTTGGTACGCAGAGCGCTTAGCCTTGCCCTCCCATTCGGAGACCTGCCCATGTCTGTGACCCAAGACGATGTCCGGCGCATTGCGCGTCTGGCCCGCATCGCCGAGCCGGCTGACCGTCTCGATTCGCTCACCAATGAACTCAACGGCATTCTCGACTGGGTCGAAATGCTCAATGAGGTTGATGTCACGGGCGTCGAGCCGATGACCACTGCGGTCCAGACCCCGCTGCCCCTGCGCGCGGACGAGATCACCGATGGCGGCAAGCGCGACGATATTCTGGCCAACGCCCCGAAAGCCGAAGAAGGCTTCTTCGTTGTGCCCAAGAGCGTGGAGTAAGCGCAGATGACCGAGTTTACCCAGCTCTCCCTGTTTGATGTGCTCGACGGCCTTGAGAAGAAGGACTTCTCGGCCGTGGAAGTCGCCGAAGCGACGGTGAAGGCGGCGGAAGCGGCGCAAGGCGCGCTCAACTGCTTCACCTCGATTGATGGCGACAAGGCCAAGGCCATGGCCGAAGCGTCTGATGCGCGCCGCGCGCGCGGTGATGTGGGTGCGCTGGAAGGCGCGCCGATCGCCATCAAGGATCTGTTCGGCGTCTATGACGTGGAAACGACCGCCAGCTCGAACATCCTCAAGGGCTTCAAGCCGCGTTACGAATCCACCGTCACCGGCAAGCTCTGGGATGCGGGCGCAGTGTTCTTCGGCAAGACGTCCATGGATGAATTCGCCATGGGCTCGTCCAACGAGACCGCCGCCACCGGCCCGGTGATCAACCCCTGGCGCGCCAAGGGCTCGGACGAGAAACTGGTCCCCGGCGGCAGCTCTGGCGGCTCTGCGGCGGCGCTGGCGGCCGGCATTTCCTATGGCGCGACCGGCACCGACACCGGCGGCTCGATCCGCCAGCCTGCGGCCTTCACTGGCCTTGTGGGCGCAAAACCCACCTATGGTCGCTGCTCGCGCTGGGGCGTTGTCGCGTTCGCCAGCTCGCTCGACCATCCGGGCCCGTTCGGCAAGACGGTGAAGGACACCGCGCTGCTCACTCAGGTCATGTCGGGCCATGACCCGAAGGATTCCACCTCCTATCCGGGCGACGTGCCGGACATGGTCTCCGCGGTCAGCCGCGGCGTGAAGGGTCTGAAGATCGGCATCCCGAAAGAGTATCGCGTCGACGGCATGCCGTCCGACATTGATGCGCTGTGGGAGAAGGGCGCCCAATGGCTCAAAGAGCAGGGGGCGGAGATCGTCGAGATTTCCCTGCCGATGACCAAATACGCCCTGCCGGCGTACTACATCATCGCCCCGGCGGAAGCCTCCTCGAACCTGGCGCGCTATGACGGCATGCGCTTTGGCCAGCGCGTCGAGGGTGAAGACCTGATCGACACCTATGAGAAGACGCGCGCCCAGGGCTTCGGCAATGAAGTCCAGCGCCGCATCCTCATCGGCACCTATGTGCTGAGTGCGGGCTATTACGATGCGTACTACCTCAAGGCCCTCAAAGTGCGCCGCAAGATCCTTGAGGATTTCAACGCCGCCTTTGAAGGGGTGGACGCCATCCTGACGCCCACCACGCCGAGCGCGGCCTTTGGCATTGGGTCGAAAGCCGATGCGGACCCGATCGAGATGTATCTCAACGACATCTTCACCGTGACCGCCAATATCGCCGGCATCCCGGCGATGAGCGTTCCCGCGGGTCTGGACAAGAACGGCCTGCCGCTGGGCCTTCAGGTCATCACCAAGGCGCTGGATGAGGAAACCATGTTCGCCGTCGGCGGCGCGCTGGAACAGGCCGCAGGCTTTACGGCGAAGCCGGAGCAGTGGTGGGGGTGATGAGCCTCGAGCCGCTTTCCTTGCTGGGATATGCGGGAGGATCTTGGTCAAGCTTCAAGAAGCGTCCGATCCTCTCCTGCCTGGCGTGGGTGAGTATGCTCTTGATCGTTCTTGGAGTGATCGGGCTGATGGGCATTGTGCCTGTCAATCTGGATGGGTTTCCTACTCCGTGGAACGCATTCCTTGACTGGGCCGTGTTTGTGTTCGCTGGGTTTGTTGGTTTGATGGCCTGCTCTGTCACAGGATTGTGGCTCAAGCTCAGTGAGACAACAAAAGGGTTTGACGACTAATGCCGCTTCCCCGCCTCCTCATGATCGGCTTCGGCCTGGTCGCCATATTCGGCGCGTTGCTCGCGTCCGGGCGACTGGGTGAGGGCGGCGTGCAGATGGCGGTGGGGATCACGCTGCTGGTCACGGGCGCAATCGGGGTGATGAACACCATCTTCTTCACCCGGCTCAAACGCTCGCTCGATGACATGGCGAGCAAAGCCTCGGATGCGCCCGCCAGCGACGCTTCGAACGGGGAACCGTCCTGATGCGCGCGATCTGGTACGAGGCTCAAGGCGCAGCCGACGATGTGCTGACGCTGGGTGAACGCCCCGACCCCCAGCCGGGCCCCGGCGAGGTGGCGGTGTTCATCAAGGCGTCGGGCGTCAATCCGTCGGACGTCAAAACCCGCGCCGGGCTGCGCGCGCCGATGAGCGTGGCAAGGCAGATCCCGCATTCGGATGGCGCGGGCGTGATCCGCGCGGTGGGTGAGGGCGTGGACCCGGCCCGCATTGGCGAGCGGGTGTTTGTCTTCAACGCCGCCTTCAAGCGCGCGGGCGGAACGTGCGCGGAGATTTGCGTCGTGCCCGCCGAGTTCACCGGCGCGCTGCCTGACGCTGTGAGTTTCGATGAGGGCGCGGCGCTGGGTATTCCGGCCCTGACCGCCCATCGCGCGCTGACGGCCAACGGCCCGGTCACCGGCAAGACACTGCTGATCACCGGCGGCGCGGGGGCTGTGGGGCTGCAGGCGATCCAGCTCGCCAAATGGATGGGCGCCGGCAAGGTCATCACCACGGTGTCGGGTCCTGAAAAGGCTGAAGCGGCGCTCGATGCGGGCGCGGACGAGGTGGTGAATTACCGCCAGCAGGACGTGGTTGAGGCCATCGAGGCCATGACCGAGGGCGAGGGCGTTGACCACATCGTCGAGGTGGAGTTCGGCGGCAATCTGGCGGCGTCTGTCGCCCTGATCCGCCCGCATGGCCTGATCGCCAGCTATGGCAGCGAGGGGGAGAAGACGCCCGAACTGCCGTTCTATGATCTGATGTTCAAAAATGCCGGGTTTCAGAGCGTGTTCGTCTATACGCTCACCCCGGCCCAGCGGGCCGCCGCCGTTCAGGATGTGACCCGTGCGCTCGCCGAAGGCGCGCTCAAACCGCGCATCGACAGCGTCTACGCCCTGGAAGAGTGCGCCGACGCCCATAAACGGGTGGAGGCCGGAGACAAAATCGGGAGCGTCATCGTCACGCCAGCCTAGAGTTTGCCGCTGTCGATAATTGCCTCATCCATTTTTGCCTTCCATCCTGACAATGTGTGGATCAGCATTGTCGCGCAATGAAGCGCTTGGAACGAATCCTCCCCAAATACCGGGTTGTCGACCAGGATGTCGCCGTTTGCCTTGTCCGTGAGGCGGACATGGCACTCAAAAGGGGCTATGTCAGATTCAGACGGTTGATCGATCTGGTACAACAGGGTTCTGGACTGATCCGGAGTGTGACATTCGCCGGTTAGTGTCATGATTTGATGCTCTGCCAAGCTGATCTGGGGGTAATTATGCCAAGGTCTGAAAATCAGGTTTTCCGAGTTTCCTCGCTATTCTTCGATCCTGAAGTTTAACTTTACAGGATCTGGCCGTCATCCTGCTCGCAGTCTATGGTGGCGCGAAAGTCGCGTTTATTGGGGGCGTGGACGTTTTGAAATCAGCTCTGGGGCATCCCGTCATACGCTATGGCCTAGCCCTTGTGGGGGCGATGTTCATTGTGGGCTTCGTACTGACACGCCTTTACATGTTTCTGGGCGGAATTGGTTTTATCTATGCCCAGATCGCTTATTGGTTTGTTTATCAGAACCTTGGCGCGAAAACCCCAAAGCTGGACCGGGAAGCGCAGTTGCGACGCCGTCGCTGGGACCGGACTCGACGCCGCGCGAGGCTTGCTGGGCACTGAATCTCGCACGTCCGCCCGCTTGACCTGATCGCGCTTTGGTTCGATGACTGCAGCAGCGTTTATTTCATGCGAGACCTGACTGATGCCACTTGACCATTCCGATCACACCTACGTCATCAAAGGCGCCACAGGCGATTGGGAACTCGTCATGGGGCTTGAGGTGCATGCCCAGGTCAAATCCAACGCCAAGCTGTTCTCCGGCGCGGCGACGGCCTTTGGCGCAGAACCCAACACGCAAGTGTCCCTGGTGGATGCGGGCATGCCGGGCATGCTGCCCGTCATCAACGAAGCGTGTGTGGCGCAGGCCGTGCGTACGGGTCTGGGGCTGAACGCCCAGATCAACGCCTTCTCGCGCTTTGACCGGAAGAACTATTTCTATCCCGACCTGCCGCAAGGCTATCAGATCAGTCAGTTCGCCCATCCGATTGTGGGCGAGGGGGAGATCGAGTGCGAACGCGATGACGGCACCCTGTTCACCGTGGGCATTGAGCGCCTGCACCTCGAACAGGACGCCGGCAAGTCGATCCACGATCTTGATCCCACCGCGACCTATGTAGACCTGAACCGCTCCGGCGTCGCGCTGATGGAGATCGTGTCCCGCCCGCATATCCGCACCCCTGCGGATGCGGCGGCCTATGTGCGCACCCTGCGCACCATTCTGCGCTATCTCGACACCTGCGGCGGCGACATGGAGAAGGGTCAGCTGCGCGCTGACGTGAACGTGTCGGTCTGCCGTCCGGGCCAGTACGAGAAATTCATCGAGACCGGCTCGTTCGAGCATCTGGGCACACGCTGCGAGATCAAGAACGTCAACTCGCTGCGCTTCATCATGCAGGCCATCGAGTACGAGGCCCAGCGTCAGGTGGATATCCTGGAAGAGGGCGGAACCATCGATCAGGAAACCCGCCTGTTCGACGCAAACGCCGGCGTTACCCGCTCCATGCGCTCGAAAGAAGAAGCGCATGACTATCGCTACTTCCCTGATCCCGACCTGCTGCCGCTGCAGCTGGAAGAGAGCTTCATCGCCGATCTGAAGGCGAACCTGCCTGAACTGCCCGCCGAGAAGCGCAAGCGCTTCGTCGAGGAGCTGGGCCTTTCTGAATACGACGCCTCGGTTCTGGCGGCTGACAAGGATCGCGCGGACTATTTCGAGAAAGTGCTCGAAGGCCGTGATCCGAAACTGGCCGCGAACTGGGTCAATAACGAGCTCTTTGGTCGTCTGAACAAGGAAGGCCTCGGCATCACCGAAAGCCCGGTCAGCCCCGAACAGCTGGGCGGCATCGTCTCGCTGATCATGGACAAGACCATTTCGGGCAAGATCGCCAAGGACGTGTTCGAGATCGTCTGGGCGGAAGGCGGCGACCCGGCCAAGATCGTTGATGATCGCGGCATGAAACAGGTCACCGATACCGGCGCCATCGAGAAGGTCATCGACGATCTGATCGCGGCGAACCCCGATCAGGCCGAAAAGGTCAAGGACAAGCCCAAGACCATGGGCTGGTTTGTCGGCCAGGTGATGAAGGAAATGGGCGGCAAGGCCAACCCGCAAGCCGTCAACGAAATCCTCGCCAGGAAACTTCTGGGCTAGGCGTTTCGTCATTCAGAACAAAACCCCGGAGCCATGCTCCGGGGTTTTTGTTTTGCCCTGAAACCCCGGCCAAGCGCAGCGCCGAGCCGGGGCCTCCCGCAGGACAGGGCGCTTAACGCGGACGGAGGTCCCGGGTCTTCGCTACGCTCGCCCGGGAATTCATTCTCGGTTCTTTCTCTCTCGTCATCCCGGCCTTCCCCGGGAAAAGTGGAAAGGGGAAACACCGCCAACCCCGCGCGCAAACGCAGGGGAGAGCGAAGACGGGTCGCGCGAGAGCGGGGCGTCTTGAGTGGATGAAAAGCTGTTTGAGAACCGATCCCGGCTCCCGCGCTTGAGATGTTTTTTCAGGTTCACCGTCCGGAGACTTCTGCGCTGTCGCGCCGCCGGTGCAGTCACCGCCTCATCAGACGCCGCTGCCCTGGACCGCCCGGTGAGGGCCCGCCTTTTCGAACAGAGTGTGCGTTAAACGCTCTGTCCTCGGGACATCCCGCCCCTCCCAGCCTGAACGCGCCGGCCGCCCGCCCTGGAAGGAACGGGATGCAGTATGGCGCGACTTTCAGAGGGGGCGGATAAGTTTGACGCTCTCCACACCGGCTCTGGTGACACGCCGGGCGAACGCGCTAATTTGGGCGTATGACCCAACAGCCTCAGTCCGCCATCTCTGACATCATCCCCGTCGACGAGATCAGCTCGCGCGCCGAGCAGATCTGGGAATGGGTGCAGGTGTCCGCCCTGAACATGGACAATGCGCTTCAGCTGGCGCTGATCGTGGCGGCGTTCGCCCCGGCTCTGCTGTTCGGGCCGCGCCTGCGCAATTTCATTCATGAAAAGACAAAGACGCGGATCAAGACCGGCTTGTGGCGGCGCCTGCTGACAGCGGCGCTCGCGCTGATGACGCCGCTCGCGCTCTATCTGGTGCTGACGGTGATCCGGGTGGGGCTTGGGGCGCTTGATCGCCCTGTCGCCATTATCAGCGCCGCGATCAGCCTGATGAGCGCCTGGCTGATCATTCGCGCGGTCACCCTGATCATCCGGTCTGAATTCTGGTCTTCGCTGGCCTTCTACATCGTCTGGCCCATCGCCGCGCTTGATGTGTTCGGCCTGCTCGATGACGTGATCGTCCAGTTGCAGGCGCTCGCCATTCCGCTGGGTGAAACCAGCGAAGGCGAGCCGGTCCAGCTGAGCCTGTTCGATGTGCTCCGGACCATGATCTATTTCGGCCTGCTATTCTCGATTGCGAGCTTCGCCGGACGGGCCATTGATCGACAGCTGCAGCAATCAAAAGAAATCTCCCCGGCGCTGAGCGCGCTGATCTCCAAGGTTCTGGGCGTGCTGCTGCCGGTGCTGGCGCTGCTGATCGCGCTGCAGATGACCGGCTTCAATCTGGCGACGCTCGCGATCTTCTCCGGCGCGGTCGGTATTGGCGTGGGGCTGGGCTTGCAGAAGACCGTGTCGAACTTCGCCGCGGGCTTCACGCTGTTGGCGGACAAGTCGATCAAGCCGGGTGACGCCATCTCGGTGGACGGACAGTTCGGCTGGGTGACGGGCATGCAGGCGCGCTATGTGTCGATCCGCACGCGCGACGGCACCGAAATGCTGCTGCCGAACGATCATTTCATCAATAACGGCGTCACCAACTGGTCCAAGTCCGACCAGATCGTCCGCCTGCACGCGCCGTTCGGCGTGTCTTACGGCACACGCGATCTCAAGAAGGTGCAGGCCCTCGCCATTGAAGCGGCCAAGACCGTGGATCGGGTCGTGCCGGAGCGGGACCCGGTCTGCAATGTCATGGAATTCGGGGATTCGTCGGTGAATTTCGACCTGCGCTTCTGGATCCGCGATCCGCAGAACGGTCAGGCGAATGTGCGCTCGGACGTCTATCTCGCCCTGTGGGAAGTCCTGCACGAGGACGGCATCGAGATCCCGTTCCCGCAAATGGATCTCTATGTGAAGTCGTTACCGGATCGTGCGAAAGCATTGCAGGCGGAAGCGGACGAGGACTAGGCCGAACAGCTCGCCCCGCCCAGAACGCAGAACTGGGCGCAATATTTGTGGTTCAGGCTGACGGGTTTGAGGCTGGCTGCCAGCGTATCGGCGAGCTCGAACTCACTTTCATAGGGCAGGAGCGTGCAGGCGATGACGCTCGGCCGCTCTGCGCCGCGGCGCTTGATCACCATGCGCTGGCTGGCGCACATGATGTCCTTGGGGTTCTGATCGAGAATGCCCCAGCACGCCACAGTGATTTCGGGCGGATCGCCGGCCTCATCCATTTCGGGGAAGATCACGAGGCGGGCCGGGTCCTCTGAGGGAATGTCCACGCCCAACCTGTCAAACAGCGCCTTGAAGCCCGCGCGCGCCTCGGCATCGGTCTCGTTCCAGAGCGAGCGGCCTGCGGCGCTGAGCGTGAAGCCATGCGACGCCAGCCACTGCATCCCCTCGATCGTGGCGTCAAAGCCGCCGGGGCCGCGCTCGGCGTCGTGATACGCGCGCGTGTAGTGATCAAGGCTCAGCCGCATCTCGATCCGATCGCCATGGCGCGCCTGAAGGTCGAGAAGGCCTTGCTGAACGCGCGGTCGCATCATCGGCTTCATGGCGTTGGTCAGCACCAGAACGCGGTGGCCGCGCTCGAGCGACACCTCCATGAGGCGGATCATGTCCGGGTTCATGAAGGGCTCGCCGCCGGTGAAGCCGATCTCGACGTCGCCAAAGCCGAGTGCGTCGATCTCTTCCAAATAAGAGATCACGTCCGCTTCGCTCAGATAGACGAGGGCGTCATTGGTCGGCGAGCTGAGGATGTAGCAGTTCTTGCACTCGATATTGCACAGCGTGCCGGTGTTGAACCACAGCGTCTTGAGCGTATCGAACCCCACCGCCGCCCGGCGTTCGCCCTTGGCGGTGGTGACAGGGTCGGAGAATTTGAGGAGCGGCGCTGAAGCGTCAGGCATGAACGGTCCGAGTCAGAAGCTGTACTGAGGCTAGCGAAGCTAGGGCAGGCTCACGCGCCCGGCAATCAGGCTCAAGAGGATGTGTATGCGCCGTGTTCTGAGCGGTTCAGGCGTCGTCGCTGAGCCAGAACACCCGCTCAACCGGTTGGCCGAGGGCGCGAGCGATCTTCAACGCCAGAAGGGCTGATGGGGTGAACACGCCATTCTCGACCGTATTGATCGTCTTGCGGGTGACGCCCACCTGAGCCGCCAACTCCGCCTGGGTCAGACCCGCTTCGGACCTCAGCGCTTTCATCGCGTTTTCAAGTCCGCTCTGGCTCATGCGTCCTCTAGCTCCGCGTCGTCATCTCCGCGTCGATCATAAACAACGGTCGCGACAAAGAAGCTGGAGACCGACAGCCCGGTCAGGACTTTGAGTAGGAAGCCGCCGTCCACCCCGAAATTGCTGATCGTCATGGCGAGGACGGTAGAGATGGTGACGACCCAGAAGGCGGCCTCGGCGGCCCGTCGGCGCACATCCCGGGACCATTCGTCATTGATCACATCATGGCCGACGGTTTTGTAGGCGCGCCAGGCGTCCGCGAAATAGAGCAGCAGGGTCAGCAGCCAGAGCCCGAACCCGATCAGGCTCACGACAAGTCCGGGACCTGCGAAAGACGCAGGCAGTTGTTCCGAGCCGGAAACGCCCCCGCCTGCCTGCCAGGCGAAGAAGCCGACGGCCTGGCATAGCAAACAGACCCGCATCCGGGCATTGATGACTTCGAGCTGGTCCATCAGACGTCTCCTGCAAATGTCACCTTGAGGTAACATTTTGCGGGTCGGACGTCTAGTCGGCCTCCGGTTTGAAGATCTGTGCAAAATGCAGGCAGAAGGCCAGTACGGGCGAGGCGATGATCAGGTCGATCAGCGGTGATTGCGGCGCTTGAGCAAGGCCGATCAACCCCGCCGAGACGGCCATGGCCAGTCCGAGGGCAATGATGGCGCTGCGTGAGGCCGGGCCGACGGCTTTTGACTTGAAGATGTCAAACGCCTTGGCCTTGCGGGCGTGCAGCACCGTTCCCGCCAGCAGGATCAGGCTGACTATGGTCACGCCCATGCCGATGCCGGACACAGAAAAGCCAACCCCGATCAGACCAAAGGCGATCAGGGCTTCTCCCGCCTGCCAGCTGGCGAACCCGACGCCAAACAGGCGCGTGAACAACCGGGCCCGGCTGGCGAGCGATTGCGTCAGGGCTGCGTCCGTCACGCCTACATCAACCCGATTTCACGCAAACGCTCGAGCAGATAGTCGTGCGCTGTCATGGGTTCGGGATAGCGGTTGGGGGTCTGGTCGCTGATGCAGCCGGGCAGGGTTTCAATCAGGAAGTCCGGATTGAAGTGCAGGAAGAAGGGCGTGGAGTAGCGCGAGTAGCCCATGCGATCCTTTGACGGGTTCACCACACGGTGCGTCGTGGATGGATACACATGGTTGGTCAGCCGCTGCAGCATGTCGCCGATATTGATGACCAGCGCACCTTCGGGCGGCTGCACCGGCAGCCAGGCGCCGGTCTTGGTCTTCACCTGCAGGCCCGCTTCTTCCGCACCCAGCAGCAGGGTGATCACGTTGATGTCTTCATGGGCGCCCGCGCGCACGCCGGCCGGATCGCCGTCGATGGGCGGGTAGTGCAGAAGGCGCAGGATCGAGTTGCCGTCATTGACGGTGTTGGAGAACCAGCTCTCCTCCAGCCCCAGATCCTTGGCCAACGCTTTCAGGAGCACCGCGCCCATTTCGTCGAGGGCCGCGTAGAGCGCTTGGATGCTCTCATCAAACCGGGCGATCTCTTTCACCGGCACATTCGGCGGCATGACGTCGGAATATTTGTGCCCTTCAGGCAGGTCCCGGCCATGGTGCCAGAATTCCTTGAGGTCCTTCTGGTCCATGCCCTTGGCGTTCTCGGTGCCGAACGGCGTATAGCCGCGCTGGCCGCCGCCATTCTCAACGGCGTAGGCGCGCTTGGTCGCGTCGGGCAGGGCGAAGAACGCCTTGGCGTCTTCAAGGGCGCGCTCGATCACAGCCGGATCCACAGGGTGGTCGCTGATGACGGCGAAGCCGGTTTCACGGAAGCTGGCGCCCAGATCGCGGGCGAAGGCTTCGGGGTCCTGGCCGGCGAGCTTGAATGATACCGGCTCGAGGTTCTGGTCGGTCAAAATGATATCGGTCATGGCGGGCTCTTTAGCGCTCCCTCGCGGGCTCGTGAAGATGGTATGTCTTGAACGAATGGTCGCAGGCGCCGACATAGGACGTTCACAGCCGACTATCAGGGCAGGGAGACCCCCATGAGCAAGCCGATCGAACTGTATTACTGGCCCACTCCGAACGGGTGGAAAGTCAGTATCGCCCTTGAGGAAATGGGCCTGCCCTATGAGCTCAAGCCGGTCAATATCGGGATCGGCGAGCAGTTCGAACCGGATTTCCTGAAAATCAGCCCGAACAATCGCATGCCTGCGATCATTGATCCTGACGGCCCGGACGGCGAGCCGATCTCGGTTTTTGAAAGTGGCGCCATCCTGCAATATCTCGCGCGCAAGACCGGCCAGTTCTATGGCTCCAATTTGCGTGAGCAGACCGCCGTCGAGGAATGGCTGTTCTGGCAGATGGGCGGTCTGGGCCCGATGTGTGGTCAGGCGCACCATTTCCGCACCTATGCCCAGAAGATCGAGCCTGACGAAAGCAAGCTCGAATACGGCAAGACCCGGTACACCAATGAAGTGCACCGCCTGTACGGCGTGATCGAGCGCGATCTGGAGACCCGCGATTATCTGGCCGGCGATTTCTATTCCATCGCCGATATGGCGGCCTGGCCGTGGATCCTGCCCGAAGGCCAGGGCCAGAATCTGGACGAGTTCCCGCGCCTGAAAGCCTGGCATGAACGGGTCGGCGCCCGCGAGGCGGTGAAGGCGGGGCGTGCGGTCGGCAAGGACCTGTTCAAGTCGCTGGCTGAAGACAGCGAAGAGATGAAAAAGGCCCGCGCCGTCCTGTTCGGTCAGCGCGCCAAACCCTGATCAAACGTAAATCGGGCTTCCCCCTGTCGCATCCGCCTTTTAGGTTGGCGGTTGAGGGCAGGGGGAAATCTGATGAGGGCTGGGACAACACCGTCTCGCACCTATAGTGAACGCTATGGCGCTCGCTCGCCCTGGCTTGTCGAGCGCTGGCGGGTTGTCGTCTATCTGATCTGGCGCGCTCTGTTCGCCCTGTTCCGGCCCGTGCTTTTCCTGAGCCTGTGCGCGGGCGCACTCTTCTGTCTCTATCGGGGGCTCGACGCGCTGCCTGCGGGCGCACTGACGCCGCCTCAATCCCTCTCGGACAGGTTTGAGGCCGCCCTGCACGACGCCGTGCACACACAGGGCGGTAAGGCGACTTTGACCCAATGGCGCAGCGAGCTGGACGCCTCGCTCGCTCCGGTGCGGTCCGGGACGCCAGACCTGCCGCGCGCCCGCAGCTTTGCCCTCAGCCTGCCAGACCTGATGGGCCGTGAAGCGCTGGCGCTTCATCTCATGCGCGCCGAGCGTCGACCGGAGCTGATGCAGGCGGACCTGGTGGCCATGCCGGTCTGGCGGCGTCAGCACATCATCACGGGCGTGCTTGAAGCCCGGTTACAGGACACGTCCAACCATCGAGACCCCATCTGGCTTCAGGAAGCCTCGCCTCAGGTTCAGCGGCGCTATGCGCGCGCCGAGGCGTTGTACGGGCCAAGCCTGAACGCGGCTCAGGCCTGGTTTCATAGTCCCGAAGGTCTGGCGCTCAATCTGGGCAATCTGCCGGGCGTGACCCGTTCGGGCGCGTCAGACGGTGCGCTCGTGCTGCCGGATGCGCGAGAGCTGGTTGTCCAGGGCTGCGCCCTGGCGCGCGCCCAGAACCAGCGCGTGTCGGCCTGTGAGCGTGTGCCTCTTGGGCGGCAAGCGCCGGACGCCATCCGGGCTGCGCTGGCCTTGTCTCTATATGACGATGAACTTGAGGCGTCGTCAGTCCGTCTGGCGCTTGCCGCGCGCGCAGCCGGGCGGCTGGAGGGCGCGTGGCTGGAAGAGCTGATGCTGGGCCCATCCGGGGCGGAAGGGGAGATGAAACTTCTGACCGCCCTGATGCCGGTCCTGGCGGAGGCGGACCGGATCCATGCTCGCCCGGAAACCTGTCTGGCGAGCTGTGCGCGGGCGCAGGCCGAGTTTCATCAGTCGGCGGAGCTGGACGCCGCGCGCCGAAACGCCTGGTTCTCGGCCTACGACCAGATCCGGCGTGAAGAGGGCGCGTTGGTTGCTCTGAGGGTTTCAGACGTTCTGCACACCGATGCGGATGTGCTGGCGCTGGCCCGTCTCAGCACGATCAGCGAGGGGCGCTTGCTCGCCGGGCGCATCGTTCTGGGCGATGAACTTGTCGCTCTCGACGCGTCCGAAATTTTTTTCAGCGCCGAATTTGACCGTCCCGAGTTTGTGCTCGCCTGCGTTCTGGCGGGACTGGCCCTGTTGCTTCTCGGAATCGTTTTGATTCAAGGGCGTTTTCGGCGCTCAGGCGGTGCGCCGGGCGCGCTGGAACGGCTCGACGGCGAGGTCAGCCGGTTAATATTGGGTAGGAATCTCTAACGGAATTAAAGGGTTAATCGGCGTTATTCTTGAGACTCTTTAACCCTGTAGTCAGACATCGAGCGCATTGTGATCGTGCACAACGGGCCACCGAAAAGGCATCGGGTGCATGGTGGGATGCGAAGGCGACACGGACGAAAAGTCCGGCCCTTCGCCAACGATGGGAAGACTAAAATGGCTTTCACGGATGTGGAAACGGCGCAAGTTCACGACGCGGTCAAAATGGACCCGACGGGCGAGGATCTTTGCAAGCTGGGCCTTCTGTACTCGACCGGCCAATGCGGCGTGATCGATTACGTTGAAGCCCACAAATGGTTCAACCTGGCCTCTCTGATGGGCTCGGACACCGCGAAATACTACCGCAGCGAAGTCGCCGCCGAGATGGATGGCGATCAGATCGCCGCCGCTCTGACTGCGGCGCGTGAGTGGCTGTCCACGCGGCACTAGGACAGATCGAGCCATGATCGCCGACAGAAGCGGCAGGCTCGATCCGTCTGCATTCCTCTAATTGGAATTGAACACCTGATCGGCGAGCGCGTATGCAAACGCATTGTCGAGCGGCAGGATGTTTCGAATGTAAAGCTCTGTAAAATCGTTGATTTCAGCGATTGCTGTGCGGGGCGCAAAAACGATGTCGTGTCGGGCCAGCGGGATCATATCCGTGGGCGCGCCCCTCTGGGCGTTGCGAATATCGACCGTACGCATCATGACGCCGCCATTCTCTGCGCGGCGCAGGACGACCACCTGTCTGAGACGGGCGCGATTATTGGCGCCGCCCGCCAGAGTGAGCGCTTCAAGCACGCCCATGCGCGGGCTGATCATCTCATACACACCCGGACTGCGGACCTCGCCGCCGACCAGGATCTGCTGGGCGCCGTAGGATGCCGGCCGCACTTCGACAATCGGGTCGCGCAGGACGCGGGCATACCGGTCAGCAATGGCGCGCGCCGCCTGGGGTCCGGTCATCTGGGCCACCATGACCGAGCCGGCCAGCGGCAGGCTGACGCGGCCATCCGGGCCGATGGCCAGCGTGCGGTTCAGCTCTTCAGCGGTATGCACCGTGATTTCGACCTCATCCCCCGGGAACAGGCGATAGGCCGGATCTGAGTCGCTCCAGGTCTGGAACCGGCTGGGCTCAAAGCCCGCCGCCGGGCTTTGCCGGGGCGCGCTGGAACAGGCGCCTAGAGCCAGAACGCCCAGTGCGGACAAGACAGACCGTCGTGTTGGCGAAGCCATGCCTGAAACTCCCCTAATCAGATCTTCACCATGAAAGGCGGCGGCTAAGGAAAAATTAAGCGCAATCGCGCCAGATGCACCTATGACGTCAACACCTTCTGACTCCACCGCCGACGGGCGGGCGCGGCGCGAGCTGGATCTTGTGGATCTGGTCGCGATCGCATGGACGCAGCGTCTGTTCATCATCTTGATTACGCTTCTGATTTTTATCCCGCTGGCGGCGGCGGCCTATCTGAGCCTGACCCCGACCTATACCGCGGGCAGTCGCTTGCTGGTGATCATGGATGATGAAGACCTGACCCCGGGCGCGGCCGGGGCGGGCGGTGAATTCATGTTTGACCAGATCATGCAGTCCGAAGCGGACCTCCTGGCTTCCGAGGAAGTGAAGCGGCGCATGCTGGTGGCGCTGACAGGGGATGCTGATCCTGAACAGCTCAAAACGCTGGGCGAGGGCTTTGCGGTCAGCCGGGCTCCGAACGCCAGCTTTCTGATCGCGACATTCAAGGATGCGGATCCGGTCGTCGCCGCCAATACCGTCAACGCCATCGTCGACGCCTATCTGCGGTATCGGGTCGAACTGCTGACAGGCGGCAATGAAGGCGGGGTGCAGGCGCGTCTGGATGCGGCCGAGCGTGACGCCCGCACGGCGCAAACGGCGCTGCGTGCCTTCCTGGCGGACAATGACATCACCGATTTTGAAACCGAGCTGAACTCGGCCCTTGGGCGGTTGGCGGATATCCAGGGCCGAAAACTGGGTGCAGACGCGGATGCCGCGCAGGCGCGCGCCCTGGCGCAAGCGCTTCAGGATCGCCTGCAGAACATTCCGCAAACAATTGAGCTTTATGTTGAAAACTCCGTCACGGGTCAGCTTCTGGACTTGCAGGTGCGTCAGGCCGAACTGATGGCGCGCTATCAGCCGGACGCGCCGCCTGTCGTGGCGGTTCAGCGCGAGATCGAGGCGCTGGAGCGGTTTGTCGAGGAAGGGCGCGCCAACGGGCAGGGCCAGCGCCGCACCGGCGTGAACCCCATCTGGCAAGAGCTTGAATCTTCCCGCTTGCAACAGGAATCCCAGGCTGCTGGCCAAATGCGGCTCGCCGCCTCATTGAACGCCCAGCTGCGTGACGCCCGCACAGAAGTGGATCGCCTGCGCGATTTGCAGTCCGAGTATGACCGCCTTACCCGGGCGGTGGCGGCGCGCTCCGCGGCGGCTGACCAGTTGTCTGTACAGGCCGCGGATGCGCTGGCGCGTCGTGAAATGCCTCCGGGCGGCGCGGACGCCATCCGCATCGTGTCGCGCGCCACTCCGCCGGTTCAGGCCTCCTCCAAGCGCAAGCTGGCCGTTATGGCGGTCGGCGTTCTGGCGGGCGGAATTGCGCTGCTGCTGGGCTTGATCCGCGGCTATGTGATCACGGTGCGGGACGAGCCCGCGCCCCGCCGCCCTGAACCGCAGACGCGTGCAGAGAGTTCTGAACCTGAGCCGGACCCGACACCCCGTCATGATGCGCCTGTCCGGACCCGGCAGCGGACGCCTTTGCCGGTCCTCGCGCGGGTCAGTGATACGCGTTGATCTGACAGGGCTCCGTTAACCATTCGCGCATACATCTGTGTGTTGGGTAAACAGGCGTGGCTGTGCGTATGAGCATCGAGGTTGAACTGGACGGCTTGGCCCGGCGCTTGACGCCGCAGGGCGCCAATACGCGCGCCGTCATGGTCGTCCCGGTCAGCGCCCATGCCGGCGCCTCAACGATTGCTGCAGGGCTGGCGCGCGCCAGTGTACGCGCCGGGATCAAGCCGATCTGGCTCTATGATCTTGATTTCAAGAACAATCCTCAATCAGACGCTTTTCGGCTGAACGGTCATGCCTATTCGGGCGCCCTGTCCGGACGACGGTTCTGGCGCACGGTCCCGGATAATGCGGGACGCGTGGCTTTGCGCCGGGTCGAGGATCAACCGATCTATATCAGCCGGTTCGAGCGCCAGCCGGGCCAGATCCGCAGCCTGACCTTTCTGGACGCGCCCGATTACTGGATGCAGGCGCGCCGCAGCGCCGGGCTGACGCTGGTGGATGCCTCCTATCAGAGCGCCGCCATTCCGCTGGTGGCGCCGAACATGGATGGCGTCATTCTCGTCGCCAACGCCCGCACAGACAGCCGTGAACGCTGTGAAGCCGAGGCGGATGTGTTGCGCGAGCAGGGAGCGCAGGTCTGGGGCGTGGTGGTCAATCGCGCCGCCCGGACGGCGACACACGCGTGAGCGCCTTCGCCCTTGCGGATCGCTGGCGCGGGCATCTGCCGCGCTTTCGTTTCGCGCAGGCTCTGGAAGCCGGTCTGGCGGTTCTGGTGATCTTCCTGTTTTCGAGCGCGCTCTTGTCCCAGCTGTTTGGCGGGGACGAGGAGGGCAGCCCGATCCTGCGGCTGATCTGGCCGCCGGTCTATCTTCTGACGCTGATCCTGATCGTTATGCGGCCCATGCCGGTGCTGGGCCTGATGGCGCGCGCCTGGCCGCTGATGGTTCTGGCGTGTCTGCCGCTGGTTTCGGCTTACTGGTCACTGGATCCGGGGCTCACCCTGCGTCGGGGGCTGGGCGTTCTGTTCCCGGCTTTGTTCGGCCTGTGGATGGCGAGCCGGTTCAGCTGGCGCGATCTGATCCGCCTGCTGGCGCTGTCTCTGGCGGTGCTGGCGATCGGCTCGCTTCTCATGTCCGTCCTGTTTCCGGCCTATGGGGTGATGCACGAAATTCACCCCGGCGCGTGGTCGGGATTGTGGTTTGAGAAAAACCGCATGGGGGCGGTTATGGCGCTTGCCGCGATGAGCGGCATGGCCGCCGCCTTCACCACGCCGCATCGCCGAGAGGTGCGCTATTGGGGCGCTCTGGTGATCCTGGCGGTCTTTCTGGTGCTGATGTCGACGTCCAAGACGGCGCTTATGGCCTGCATGATCGGCGTGGCTGGCCCCGTCATGATCTATTTCGCCCGTCAGGGTTTCATCATGGCCGCCCTTGCCGTCTTCAGCGCCCTGTTCGGCGTGTTCGCTCTGGGCCTGGTCATCGCGATCGGGCCCGGCGTCATCCTGCAGGCCCTCGGGCGAGATCCGACCCTGACCGGGCGGACGGATATCTGGATCGGTCTGCTGCAGGCGGTGCAGATGCGCCCCTGGACGGGTTTTGGCTGGGGCGTGTTCTGGCTGGTCGAGGATGGCCCGGTGTACTGGGTGCGGCAGGCGACCCAGTGGGAAGTGCCATCGGCGCACAATTCCTGGCTTGAGATCGCGCTGGCGCTTGGCGTGCCGGGCGCGCTCTGGGCGTTCATCGTGTATCTGGGCGGTCTATTGTCAGCGTTGAAGCGCCTGTTTGCCGGCGTTGAGGCTTACTGGGCCTTGCCCGCCATGGCGATCTGGGGCCTGACCAGCATGTCCGAGAGTATCTTCATCACCACGAACGGCTTCACCTGGACGCTGTTCTGCATCACCTTCAGCAAGCTGGCGGCCCGACGCGAGGCCTAGGCCGCGCTGGCGCCGTAAAGGCGGGGTGAAAGCGTCTCGACCCAGACCAGCTTGCCCAGCCCCTGCGCAGCGCGATCCAGACAGGCCGCCGCCGCTTTGGCGGAGACCAGTCGCGCCACAGGCGCCGCCAGACCGAACATTGAGAGCTGAGCCGCGCCCACCATCATCCAGAAGGCCACGCCTGCCCAATTTGCAGGATGGGCCGAGGCGCAGGCCTGGGTTGGACCCTGGCCATAGGCGAAGCTGCGCTCAAAGAGTTTGAACCAGCTTTGACGCGGCGCCTGAACGTGCTCGAACACGCGGGCATTCGCCGCCCAGCCAAAGCGCGCGCCTTTGGCTTTCAAGCGCGCGAACAGCAAGTCATCCTCGCCGCCGATTTCATTGGCGGCCAGATCAAAGACCGGATCAGGAAGATCAAGACCGGAGCGGTCAAACAGCGCATTGCCGCAGCCATGTGGGGTTTCGATCACCTGGTCATTTGACGCGCCCAGACGCGAATACAGGCGCTGCATATAGGCGCTGCGCACGGCGCCAATCACGTCTGAAGAGACTTGCGACACCACCGGGCCGAACACGATTGGCACGTCCAGCGATTCACGCGCAGAGAGCAGGCTCTCGAGCCAGTGCGGATCCGCCGTTTCATCATCATCAAGCTGGGCGATGAAGCGGGCATCGGTCCGGGTGAAGCCGGCATTGCGCGCATTCGAGACGCCCGGACGCGGTTCGTGCACATACACGATCCGTGTCGCTGCATTGATGGAAAGCTGCTCCGCCGTCTCCCGGGCGCCGCCCTGGGGATCATTGTCGACAACAATGATCTCGTCCGGAAGACAGGTTTGCACCAGCACGCTGCGCACGGCATTGGCGAGCGCATCATTGCGGCGATAGGTCGGGATCAGGACGGCGACGCTCATTGACGGGCCAGGATCGCTTTGAGGGCTTCAGACTGGGTGCGCACCTGCGCGCCCGATTGTTCGACGGCGTGCAGGACGACATCAAGGAATTCCGGCGTGCAGCCCCATTCCGACGGGGACTTGCTGATGTCGTGGCCGTAGAAAATCAGCCAGCCCGGATTGCGGCGCACTTCCTTGACCGCTGCAAGCGCGCGTTTGAGCCCGGCTTCGCCGCCATCCAGCGGCATGGCTTTCAGAAGCCCGCGGTCCGCAATGCCGCGATTGATGCCCGGCTGCACGCCGCGTAGCGATGAATAGGTTTCAAGCAGTCGCTTCTTGGCTTGCGGGGTCGCTTCTCCGTACGCAAACGCATAGCTCGCCGGTGCGCGATGAAGGCCGGCTTCCTTGAGGAAGGCGCGATTGCGGGCCGCATCGGAGGCGACGGCCTCGGCCGTCAGGCGCGAGGCGTCCAGATGGCTATAGCCGTGGCAGCCAATCTCATGTCCGTCCGCTTGCAGCGCTTCCAGATCCTCGGGATCGAACAGATCGCCGTGATGATTGCTGACCCCGGCCAGGCCGCCGCTGACAAAGAAGCTGCCGCGCCAGCCGCGCGCTTTCAGACGCGCTGCGCCCAGCTCCATGGCGGTCTTGGGAAAATCATCAAAGCTGAAGGTGATGATCGGGCGATCGAGCTTGATTTTCAGGGGGGTGACGCCGAGCCGCCGCGCGAAATGCTTCTGGACGCGACCCGTCAGTCCGCCGCGCGGACGATAGACAACCTCGTCAGGGTTATACGCCGTCTGGTTCATGCTCGCCCCCTGGGCAGATCGCGGGCGGCAGCGCCCGCACGAAAGAGTTTCAAGGCCAGCACGCGCGCCTTGATCGGCGCCCAGCTGGACAAGGCCAGGCTGCGTCCGATCAATCGGGCTGGCAGGGCCATTCCGCTTGCTTGCAGTTTACGGGCCAATCGCGCGCCGGGACGCGCTTCATACGCGGGGTGCCGGTCCAGCAGCCGCGCGAAATTGGCGCCGGCGCGGTCAAATTTGGCCAAGAGTTCGTCAGGCGCCTGCAGGCCGCCATGGGCGGCGGGAATATCCACATGGCCGAGCGAGCCGATCTGTGCGGCGCTGAGCGCCCAGTCCACATCTTCCCAACCCCAGCCGGTATATCCGTCATCGAAGGGGCATTGCGCAAACAGGCTGGCGCGCACAGCGAGATTGGAGGAGCAGACCGCGAAGGCGCCCTGAGATGAGCGGGTTTCCGCGTCCACGGCATCTGAGGCATGGGCGAGGGCGGCATGGACGTGTTCATGCTCGGACCGGGGCTCACACGGGGCATAGCCGCCAAAAAGGGCGTCCTGTTCGGTCGCCTCTACAGTCTCACGCCACCGGTTCACAAATCCCGGATTGATTTCCATGTCGGCGTCCAGAAAGAGCAGCCAGTCACCGAGAGCGGCGTTGGCGAGGGCATTCCGGGCGCACGACCGTCCCTGATTGACCGGGCTTGTGATCAAGGTCACCGCAGCGTCTGCGAGGGTGACCGCTTGTGTCACCGCGTCAGACAGCACTGTGTCAGGCGCGCCATCGTCAAACAGGATGATCTCGATGCCCGGCTGTGCCTGTGCGACGAGGCTTTCCAGCAACGGGCGCGGATCATCGCCGTAAAACGGGATGAGCACGGATAGCGTGACCGATTGTGCAGTCGACGTCGAAGAGCGCGTCAGTTCAAGCGGATGGGCGGTCATGCGGTCGCCCTCCGCGCAAGCCGCGCCGTGAGTTTATACTTGATCCAGCTGCGGGCGCCCAGACCATTGAGAGCGAGCATGATCAGGGCGTAGACGATCACGCCGGCGCCGATCTGAAGGGCGAGATCGATGAGGACAGGGCCAACCGAGGGCGCAATCAGGACGCCGGCGCTCATGCCCGCGGTCGCCAGCGCGGCCTTGCTCCATTCACGCACCGGGATGGGCATGGGGAAGATCGTGCGGCCATGGAAGACGCAGGCGATCAGCGCGACGCCATAGGCGGCCACGGTGGCCCAGGCTGCGCCATGAAGGCCCAGAAGCGGAATAAGCGCCGCGTTCAAGACCAGGTTCAGCACGGCGGAGCCGGTCATGATGAAGGCCATGGAGCCCGTCCGCCGTCCCAGCGTGTAAGCCGTGTGGAAGTAGTGGGTCATGATGCCGTTCATCAGTCCCGACAGGGCGATCAGCGGCACGATGGAGGCGGCGCTTGCGGCCAGATTCTCGCCGATCATCAGACGCGCTAGGTCGGGCGATACCAGCGCCAGTCCGGCGGCGGCGGGAAAGCCGATGGCGCCCATCAGCGCGCCGGTCTGGCGCGCCACGGTCTGGGCGGAGGCGCGCCCCTCATGCTCGAGCGCGGCGATGAGAAGCGGGCCCGTTGTCATACCCAGCCACAGGAAGATGATGCTGAGTGAGCGATCCGCCAGCGCATAACCTGCCGAATAGGCCCCCGTAGCCGCTTCCCCCAGATAGGCAGCGATGAGAAACCGGTCGCCGCTCGTCAGAAGCTGCTCGAAGATCAGGGAAAAGGCGATGGGACCGCCATAGGCGAAGAAGGCCGTGATCCGGGCGCGATGAGCGCGGTCCTTATGCGCCTTGCGCGCCAGCGCAGGCAGGTCGAACACCAGCGCCAGTCCCGAAGCCAGAGCCAGCCCGGCCAGAGGCCCGGCGGAGCCCAGATCTGTAAAGAGGGTGAGAGCCGCGCCAAAGGCGAAGCCACCCGCCAGCGAGAACGTCTCCAGCAGCGAATAGCGCCAGGCCTCGCCTGCAGCCCTGCGGGTTTCGAGGGCGATCATCACCCCGGCGCGCAGCAGCATATAGGCGAGCGCATAGGTGCAGGCGGTCTTCAGGCTCGGGGCCAGGTCCAGAGCGAAGAGGAGCACCAGCCCCACCAGCAAAACCGGCGCAGCGATCAGTGCAAACAGGGTGAGGGCGGTGAACAGATGCCCGCCCAGACGGCCGCGAGCGGCCGCGCGGGCGTGATAGCGCGCCACGGCGGCGTCAAGCCAGGTGAAGATGAGCGTGCTGATCAGCGCCGAACCGGTGAGCACAAGCATGTACTGACCGTAGGCGTCGGGAGACAGAATGCGGGTGAACACCACCACGCTGCCAAAGCCGACAAGCGCCTGGGCCAGATAGACCGGCAGATAAGCCAGAAGGTGTCGATTCAGCATGGGCGCTCGAAATCCGGGTCAGCAGTCCTCGCGCCCCTGCAAGAGCGCGACCGGTCCCATGCTTGCCACAGAAGACTGAAAAACGGCCTAACAGCCGGAAAACTGTGCCGAAGCGGGCCAGATGCGGGGCGCGCCAAGGCTTTGTTCAGTTCTGTCTGGCAGGACTGTCGCATAACGAGACGGGGACCGGGATGCAGATGTTGTCGGTGGAGCTGAAAACGCCTCAGACGCTGTCAGAAGACGAGCGCACGGCATGGCGCGACCATCTGGCGTCCAACCCGTTTCTGGTCAGCCCCTATCTGACGCTGGGTTATCTCGACGCGGTTTCAAAAGCCCGGCCGGACATCAAGGTCGCCGTGATCCGCAAGGGAGCCCGCATCGCCGGCTTCTTCGCGTTCCAGAAAGGTCCGATGGGCCATGCCCGTGCGCCGGGCGGAGTGGTTAATGACTGTCACGCGGTGATCTGCGCGCCGGGCGAGGACATTGCGCTCAGCCACGTGCTCACCCAGACGGGGGTCGAAGTCTTTGACTTCAAGGACTGTCTAGCCGCCCAGGCTCCGTTCCGTCGTCATGCCGATTTTGTCGAAGGCGGCTGGGTCATAGATATCTGCGAGGGCTTTGACGCGTATGTCGCCCAACGCAAGAAGCCCGGCGGCAACACCTTCCGCAGCGCCATCGGCGCGCCGAAAAAGCTGGCCAAGGAAGGTGAGCTGACCTTCCGCTTTGATGATCGCCGCCCTGAAACGCTTCAGGCGCTTTATGGCTGGAAATCCGCGCAATATCGCGAGTCCGGTTTTCCTGATCTCTTTGCGCTCAAATGGGTGCGTGATCTGATCGAGCAGCTTTGGCGGCAGGATCGCGCCGAGGGCGCAGGCCTGATGTCGACGCTCGAGCTGGATGGGCGCCTCGCAGCGGTTCATTTTGGCCTGATCGGTCCGAGCGTGCTGCACTCCTGGTTCCCGGCCTATGATCCTGAGTTCGCGCAGCTGACGCCGGGCAATGCGCTGTTGATCGAGATGCTGCAGGCGGGCGCTGAAGCAGGCGTTCACGAAGTGCATATGGGGCCGGGCGATCAACGCCAGAAACAGGCCATGGGCTCGTTTCAGGAAGGCCTCGCCACCGGGTGCATCACACGTCCGGGCCTTGTGGGCTGGGCGCGTCAGGCGGCGGGCTATATCGAGAAGACCGCCGAACCTCTGCCGCTGGGCCCGCTGGCGCGCGCGCCGGGCAAGGCGTTTCGCAAGATTGACCGGATTGCAGCACTTTACGGCGTCTGACCCGAACTATCGCAGCCTTGGCTTCGGGTAGTCATTGCCGCGCTTGGCCGGTTCGCGCTAAACGCTAGCGCATCAGACCGCGCGTCTTGCGGTCGGCCTTGCCAGATGAGCGCCCATGATCACGCCAGCCCTGTCCATCGTCATCCCCGCCTTCAACGAAGCGGCCAGCATCGAAGACGTGGTCAAGGAGGCCATTTCGGTGTTCGAGGCGGGGCTTGAGAGTTTCGAGATCATCGTGGTCGATGACGGCAGCGATGATGACACCGCCGGCGCGCTCGGACCGCTTTCACAAGCCGATCCGCGTGTGCGTGTTATCCGTCACCCCAATCGTTCGGGAAAGAGCGCCGGTCTGCGCACGGGCTTTCTGGCTGCGCGCGCGATCTGGGTGGCGACCATGGATGGCGACGGGCAGGACGATCCGCGCTCGGTCGTGGAGATGAGCAAGGCGATTGATCTGTCGACCGTCGGAAGCGTCGGTGTCGTGGCGGGCTGCCGCCAGAACCGCACCGATGGCGCGAACCGCAAATTCGCCTCCCGCTTCGCCAATGGCCTGCGTCGCTCGCTCCTCAATGACGATTGCCCGGACACCGCCTGCGGTTTGAAAATCCTGCCGCGCGACCTGTTCCTGGTGATGCCCTTCTTTGATGCGATCCACCGCTATCTGCCTGCGCTCGCCGGGCATCTGGGCTTTGAGACGGTGAATGTGACGGTGGTGAACCGTCCGCGCGCCGCCGGGGAAAGCAAATACACCAATATCGGCCGCGCCGCCGCGGGTCTGTTTGACCTGATGGGCGTGATCTGGCTGATGCGCCGCACCCATTATCCCGACCCGCACATGCTGCTGGGCGCCCGGGGCGAGGATCACTAACCATGACCGGTTTCACGCAGTCTCTGACCCAGCCCGGCGAGACCGGGGGGCTGTCTGTTCGCGCCTGGATCGTGCTGATGGTCGTGGCGGTGCTGGCCCATTTCCCGGGCCTGTTCTCCATCCCGGCCATGGACCGGGACGAGGCGCGCTATTCCCAGGCCAGCCGCCAGATGATGGAGACGGGCGACTATGTCGATATCCGTTTCCAGGGCGATCCGCGTCACGTCAAACCCAGCGGCATCTATTGGCTGCAAGTGATCACCACCCAGCCGTTCGGCGGTGAGGATGCGCCCATTGGCGCGCACCGCCTGCCGAGCTTTTTCGGCGCCATCATCGCTGTGGCGCTGACCGCCTGGCTGGGCGCGCGTCTGTTCTCGCCCGGAGTGGGCCTGATTGCGGGGCTCGTGATGGCCCTCAGCCTTGCCATGCAGATTGAGGCCAGGACCGCCAAGACCGACGCTGCGCTTCTGGCGGCGGGCATGTTCGCTCAGGTCGCGCTCGCCATGCTGATGCTGAAAGTCCAAGAGGCGAAACCCAAATTCTGGGGCTGGCCCGCGGTTCTGTGGGCGGGCACGGGCGCGGCGGTAGCCATCAAGGGGCCGATCTTCTTCATGGTCACGGCTTTGACCCTGATCGGCTATGTGGCTCTGAAACGCGATCCCAAACTGCTTCTGAAAATCCGGCCTGTGCCGGGGCTGGCGCTGGCGCTGGCGATTTTCCTGCCCTGGCTCATCGCCATCAATATCCAGACCGATTGGGGCTTCTTCAAGGAATCCGTTGGCCATGCCCTGTTCGGCAAGGTAGGCGTGGCCGACGACAGTCATGGCGGCCCGTTCGGTTATCACACGCTGCTGATGCCTGTGACCCTCTGGCCCGCTTCGGCGCTTCTGGGCCTTGCAGCGCTTGCGTCCTGGGCGCGCAAGGGTGAAGCCAGTGTACAGTTCCTGCTTGTCTGGATCCTGCCGTCCTGGCTGGTGTTTGAACTCATCCAGACCAAGCTGCCGCACTATGTCTCGCCCATGTTCCCGGCCATTTCGATCCTGATCGGCCTGGGTCTGGTGAACGCCAAGGCGCTCCTGAGCGGCTTGAAGCAATGGGCGCTGTTTGGCGCGCTCGCCGTACTGGCGATCATTGTTGGCGGCGCCGTCGGGCTGGTGCCCTGGCTCGGCCAGATCGAATTTGGCGAGAGCGTGAGCCTTGCCAGCCAGATCACAGCGTTCCTGGGCGTGCTGGCGGTGATCAGCCTGATCATCCTCGCCTTCAAACCGGATGTGACCTCTTTCCTCGCGGTGACGGCGGCGACCTGCGCGGTCTATGTGGTGGCTTTCGGCGTCGCCATTCCGGGCGTTCACAAGCTGTGGCCGTCCTATAACGCAGCGCGCATCGCAGACACATTCACCGGCTGTGAGGTGCTGGATGTGGCGACGGCGGGGTATCGCGAGCCATCCAACGTCTTCAACTTCTCCACCGACATTCATCTCGGCACGGACGGGGCGGATGCGGCGAGCTATCTGTTGAGCCATGCCGCGTGCGGGCTCGCGATCGTGGACCAGTCCGAGGACGAAGGATTCCGTGCGGCTCTGAATGGCGCTGGCGTGCGTCAGCTGGCTGAACTTGAAGGCTATAACGCCGTCAAAGGTCGCGAACTGACCCTGCGCTTTTACACGCTGGACGGCTCACAGGTTCAGGCGCCCGCCCAATAAGGCTTGCCTCGGCTGGAGCGCTGTCCGACCCTTGGTGAAAACAAAAGGGGAGGACAGCCATGAGCGTTCAGTACGAGACGCGCGGCTCCGTTGCCATCATCACCATTGACCGTCCCGATCGGCGTAACGCCGTGGACGGACCGACCGCTGACAAGCTGGCGGAGGCCTTTCGCCGGTTCGACGCGGATGAGGCGCTCTCCGTCGCCATCCTGACCGGCGCGGGCGGAACCTTCTGTGCAGGCGCGGACCTGAAAGCTGTCAGCACGGGCGAAGGGCGAAACCGGGTCGAGGAGAGCGGGGACGGTCCCATGGGGCCGTCACGCCTTAGAACCACGAAGCCGGTCATTGCGGCCGTCGAAGGCCACGCCGTTGCGGGCGGTCTGGAACTGGCGATCTGGTGCGATCTGCGGGTTATGGCGGAAGACGCAGTGTTCGGGGTCTATTGCCGCCGCTTCGGGGTGCCGCTCATTGATGGCGGCACGATCCGTTTGCCGCGCCTGATTGGCCAGTCGCGCGCCATGGACATGATCCTGACGGGCCGCGCGGTCGGAGCGGAAGAAGCGCTTCATTTCGGCCTTGCCAACCGCACATGCGCCAAAGGCGCCGCTCTGGAAGCGGCGTTGGAGCTTGCAGATCAGATCGCGGCCTTCCCCCAGCTCTGCCTGCGCCATGACCGCCGCTCCGCGCTGGAACAATGGTCGCTGGATGAAAGCGCCGCGCTTCTCAACGAAACGCGCCTGGGGATGAAGACGCTGATGAGCGGTGAGACCGTGGAAGGCGCCACCCGCTTTGCCGAGGGGCAGGGGCGACACGGCCAGTTCTGAGCTTCAAAGCAAAACGCCCCGGCCAATGGCCGGGGCGTTTCTTTGTTACGGGCGTAAGCACCTATTCCTCTTCATACACGCCGCGGGCGCCGTCGATCATGCCGGAGAAGAAAATCGCATTCATCAGAAGGCGTTCCGAGCCGGGGAAGGTGGCGCGGAAGACCGGGTTGTCCGCCATCATGATGACAGAGCCACGCCCCAGACGCTCGGCGACCACTGCGGGCGTGCTGGCGATCTCGGTCTGGCGCCGCTCCGACGCATAGCCCGACAAAAGGGGCGCATCCGTATACTCTGCAACAACCGCATAGGGATCATCTTCGGGACGGATCAGCACATCGGTCATGTTGCGCTGGACCGGCAGGGTGCGGTCATTGAATCCGAAACCCAGCGGATGGGAGATGTCGAGATCGGTCTCGAACAGCGCCCCGCCAATGATGTGCTCGGCTTCCCGCACCGCCATCTCTGAAGCATTGAGACGGGTCAGCGGTTCTTCGCGCTCTTCCTCTTCCGCTTCGCGGTCAAAGAAGGCGTCCTGCGCCCAGACCGCCGCCTGACGGGTGGCGATCAGCGTGCCGCCATCGCGACGAATCCAGTCTTCGACGGCTTCCTGAGCCGAAGTGGACAGACGCGCATTGCCGCCCACCATGATGAGGTGGGTGTACTCACCAAGGTCCATGCCGCCCACATCGTTCTTGCGAACAAGGGTGACTTCCATGTCGTGCTGGTGATCGAGCGTCCACCACATCTCACCGGCATCGTAACGCGACAGGCCATCATCAAAGGCGAGCAGCACATGCGGCTGCTGCAGGGAGCGGAAAATTCCCGCCGCGCCAAAGTCCGCGCCATCGGTCGGCGTCAGGCCGGAGGTGAGGGCGTGCACCGTCACCCCGTCTTCAGACGCAATGGTCTGCATCAGGGCGTGGATCTCCTCGCGGCTCATATCCTGACGGGCATAGGGCACGAAGATCGCGCCGCGACCCAGATCGACCCGGCCGCGCGTGGTTTCCGCCGTCACCGGCTCGGTTCCGGCGCGGGCATACAGTCCAGCGGACAGCACGCGGTTCAGCGCGCGGGGCGCATAGGTGTGCGACCATTCCAGCACATAGCCATAGGGGGCGACGTCCGGCGCTTGGGCGGCCTCAAACACGCCCGTGGCCAGCTCATCAGACCAGGAGACCGAGCGCAGACCGCTCAGCGCTGAATAGTCGAGGTCATAGGCGAGCGGCAGGGTCCAGCCGGACACGTCATAGAAGATGTTCTCTTCAAATTCGGTGACCTGATCGAAAATGCCCCGGATCATGCGGTGCTGGGTCTGGTTCATCGGGACGATGAAGGACTGGCCGGCGCGATAGGTGCGGCCATCGGCGCGCACATCGCCCTCGAGCTCATAGACCTCGATATCGTGCATGCGCAGCAGGCGCACGAAGCGGTTGGCGCGTTCAGGGTCACCGGCTGCAGTGAAGACATAGGCGCGGCGATTGTCCTGGCTCGCCATGCGCGCCGACTGCTCGAAATAGCTGCGCTGATAGTCGATCAGCTCGTCGCGGATATTGCGCGCGCCCTCGACCGTGGTCAGCACGGTGCGGAACTGGGTGCGCACATTGTCGGCTTGGGTGACAAGGCCGCGATCGGTCTCGATCTCACCGCCGCGGGCGGCGCCAATCTCGAACAGGATGCCGAGCGAGCCGTTGATCTGCGGATAGGTCGAGCCCTTGCCGATATAGAAATTATCAAAGCCCTCCTGGGTGGTGTAGAGCCGCCCTTCGGGGTCCAGGAAGTCAGAGGTGTGCTGCTGGGCGATGCGATAGGTCAGATCGCGTGCGCGCTCGGGGATGAGCGGGTTGCGGCGCAGCGCCTCGCCAGGGTGGAAGTAGAACGGGCTGGAAGAGCCCATCTCGTGATAGTCCGCCGAGACCATCGGCTTCCACTCATGCCATTTGCCGATCCAGGCCTGGGCCTCGGGTTGGGTCAGCAGCAGCCATTGGCGGTTCAGATCGAACCAGTAATGGTTGGTCCGCGCTTCGGTCCACAGATTGTGGATGATGTCGGCCGGGTCGGTGTTCTGGGCCTGGGAGAAGAAAGTCTCCACATGGTTCACCCGGCGCGAATGGCCGTCCGGATTGAACACGGCGGTGAACAGGATCACCGTATCGTCCAGCGTGTCGCCGATAGCAGCGTCGCTGGCGGCGGCGAAGTGGTAGAGCGCGGGCATGGCGGCATCCATGCCGGAGGATTCCGCGCCATGGACCCCGAAATTGATCCACAGAACGAGAGGCGTGTCCTCGGCGACGGCTTCACCCCGCATGCGCGCCAGGTGCGCTTCGCGGATCTGGTCGATTCGGGTCTGGTTCTCCGGCGAGGTCACCGTGAAGAAGAGAATCGGGCGGTGCTCGTGGGTGTAGCCGATGGTTTCCACCGTCACCCGGTCAGACGCCGCCGCCACTTCGCGCAGATAGCTGACCATGTCGCCATGGCGGACGGGGCGCGAGCCGACTTCATAGCCGAAGCTGTCTTCCGGCGCCGGGATGGCGTCATCATAGGAGACGCCTTCGGGCATGTAGTAGGAAATGGGCTCGGCATGCGCCTGCGCGCCAGCCAATGCAGCGCCGAGCGCGAGCAAGCTCGCGCGCAAAATGCTCTTCATGATGTCTCCCCATGAGCCGTTACTCGGCCCGATTTTGTCATGGCGATGATTTGATCGGCAAGCTAGACCGCCAGAAGAGCGGCGACCAGTGCTAGCCGAATTCAATTTCGCCCTGTATGAGAGCGCCAAAGATCGCAGGCTTCGCACCTGCGAACAGACAGATCTGCGAGACAAGGACCTCCCCATGACCGCTCCCGTCGAGCGCATTCGCAATATCGCCATCGTGGCGCACGTCGACCATGGCAAGACCACCCTGGTGGACAAGCTTCTTCGTCAATCGGGCACGTTCGACGAACGCGCCGCGGCGGTTGAACGCGTCATGGACTCCAATGACCTGGAGAAAGAGCGCGGCATCACCATTCTCGCCAAGAACACGGCGGTGACCTGGAACGACTACGCCATCAACATCGTGGACACCCCTGGCCACGCCGACTTCGGCGGCGAGGTCGAGCGCGTGCTGTCTATGGTGGATTCGGTGCTGCTGCTGGTGGACGCCGTGGACGGCCCGATGCCGCAAACCACCTTCGTGACCAAGAAGGCGCTGGCTCTGGGCCTCAAGCCCATCGTGGTGATCAACAAGGTCGATCGTCCGGGCGCGCGCCCCGATTGGGTCGTCGATCAGACCTTTGACCTGTTTGACCGTCTGGGCGCGACTGACGAGCAGATGGACTTCCCGGTTGTCTACGCTTCGGCGCTTGAAGGCTGGGCGACGCTGGATGTGGATCAGCGCGGCGGCGATCTGAACCCGCTGTTCCAGGCCATTGTGGACCGCGTGGCGCACCCGGATGTGGATCAGGACGCTCCGCTTCAGCTGCAAGTGTCTGCGCTTGATTACTCAAGCTATACCGGCGTGATCGGTCTCGGCCGCATCCGTCGCGGCAAGCTGAACAAGAACCAGCAGGTTGTCGTGGTGGGCGCAGACGGCGTCGAGCGTCGCGCCAAGGTGTTGCAGGTGTTCGGCTTCCACGGTCTGGAAAAGGTCGAGCGCGACTCTGCTTCCGCTGGCGACATCATCACCTTCAACGGCATTGATCCGCTGAACATCTCTGACACGCTGTGCGATCCCGAGCATGTGGAAGCCTTGCCGCCGCTGACGGTGGACGAGCCGACCATCTCCATGATCTTCCAGGTGAACGATTCCCCGTTCGCGGGTCGTGAGGGCAAGTTCGTGACTTCGCGTCAGATCAAGGAACGCCTTGATCGCGAGCTGATCCACAACGTGGCCCTGCGCGTCGAGCAGCAGGACAATGCCGACAAATTCCTCGTCTCCGGCCGCGGCGAACTGCACCTGTCGGTGCTGATCGAGACCATGCGCCGTGAAGGCTTCGAGCTTGCCGTGGGTCGCCCGCAGGTGATCTATCGTGAAGTCGATGGCGTGATGTGCGAGCCGTTTGAATCGCTCACCATCGACGTTGAGGAAGAGCATCAGGGCGGCGTGATGGAACGTCTGGGTTCGCGCAAGGCCGAACTCAAGAACATGGAGCCGGACGGCAATGGCCGGGTGCGCCTGGAATACATGGCGCCGACCCGCGGCCTGATCGGCTTCCGCTCTGAATTCCTGACCCTGACCCAAGGGTCTGGCCTGATGTTCCACACCTTTGACCACTATGCGCCGCGCACCGCCGGTGAAGTGGGTCAGCGTCCCAAAGGCGCGATCATCTCCATGGAGACCGGCAAGGCGCTGGCCTTCGCCCTGTGGAACATTCAGGAGCGCGGCAAGCTGTTCATCGGCCATGGCGTGGAAGTGTATGAAGGCATGGTCGTGGGCCTGAACGCCCGCGAAGAGGACATGATCGTCAACCCGCTCAAGGGCAAGAAGCTGACGAACATGCGCGCCTCGGGCACCGATGAAGCGGTGGTCCTGACCCCGCCGATCCGCGTGACGCTGGAATACGCGCTCGAGTTCATCAATGACGATGAGCTGGTGGAAGTGACCCCGGAAAGCATCCGTATCCGCAAACGCTTCCTGCTCGAGCACGAACGCAAGAAAGCCAGCCGCGAAAAAGCCAAATAGGCTTTTTGAACGCTGCATTGAAAAGGCCGGGCGCTTCGCCCGGCCTTTTTCGTTCAGAGGCCTGCCTGGTCCGCCATGCGCCCGAGCCAGTCAGCAACCTTTTCGGGCTGATCCATGGGCGCCAGATGACCGCCTTCTATGGCGTCAAACTCCGCGCCGCGCGCTTTCAAACCTGAGGCGTTGATCACCGTTGAGGCAATACTCGCCTTGAGCACATGCATGCGAGCGCCGAGCTTGCGCGCCGCCTTGAGAAGGTTATGGGCCTGTCCTTCGAAATTGGCGGCTTCCCATTCCGGGTCACAGGACAGGCAGACGCCTTGCGCTGCGGCTGTCAGGCCATCCTCGAGATAGTCCTCCAGAACGCCGTTCGCCCATCGCGCGAAAGTGGGGCGGGTGCGATAGCGCTCGGCGACGCTTGCCGCATCCGGCCAGCCATTGGAGCGCTTGCGCGCCGTCGCGCCCTGTTTGACCGTGCCTTTCATGAACCGCCAGAGCGGGGTGTGCGCCATACGATAGATCGAAGGCGGCAGGATGACGGGCTCAACAAGAGCGAGGGGCGGGGGGGCGTCCATGCGGGACGCCGCCAGCATCGTGCTGGATGCGCCCATGGAATGCCCTGCCAGCAGGGCGGGCGCGCGGTCGAGCCGGGCGTAAAGCGCCAGCAAATCGTCCGCATAGATGTTCCAGCTTTTATGGGTGCGTGGATCTGCGGGCAGGGTGGAGCGTCCATGTCCGCGCAGATCGGGCGCGATGATCTCGAACCGATCCGCAAGCGGCGTCAGAAGTTTCCGGTAAGCGCCGCCATTGAACCCGTTGGCATGGGCGAAGACCATGAGCGGCGCGCCCGGATTGGGCCAGCGCCAGGCGGCCATGACGCCGTCTTCTAGCTCGTACTGGGTGCGTATGGGGTCAGTCATGAGGCGCTTTCCGGTCGTCTGATCACAAGCGTTTGAGCATGCCCGATTCTCACCCGGGCGTGACTGGTCTTGGGCGGTCAGGGCGCTACCCTAGACCTCTGAAATCTGGAGCGTGGCATGAAAGCATTCCTTGGCATTCTGGGGCTGGCCTTGAGCCTTGTTACAGCGCCGCTGGCGGCGGCTCGGTCTGATCTGCATCAGCCCTGGGACGAGATTCTGGGCGCTTACCTTGTCGAGAGCGAAGACGGGATCAATCGCTTCGACTATGACCGTTTGCGCGGCAATGCCGATGATCGTGAGGCGTTGAACGCCTATATCGCGGCGCTGGAGGCGGTTCCGGTCAGCACTCTGGATCGTGATGACGCCTTTGCGCTCTGGGCCAATCTCTACAACGCCGTGACCGTGCGTCTGATCGTGGATGAGGCGCCGGAGACCTCCATCCGGCAGATCCGGCCGCGGCCCTGGTCGATCGGGCCCTGGGGCGTGGAGCGTGTGGTCGTCGAAGGGCAGGCATTGTCTCTGGATGACATCGAACACGGGATCATGCGTGAACGTTTTGACGCGCCGCTGGTCCATTATGCCGTCAATTGCGCCTCTATCGGCTGCCCGAACCTGAAGCGGGACGCCTGGCGCGCCGAGACCTTGCAGGCGGATCTGGAGGCTGGCGCGCGCGCCTATATCAATCATCCGCGCGGCGTGCGCGTGACTGAAAGAGGGCTGGAGCTGTCGCGTATCTATGACTGGTTCAAAGAGGACTTCGGCGGCACTGATGCGGGCGTCATCGCCCATATTCTGACCTATGCCGAGCCGGAATTGGCGGCACAGGTGAATCAAAATCCGACCATCAGATCATATGATTACGACTGGTCCTTGAACGAGCCCGGCCGATAAGGAGCCGGTTTGAATTTGGCGCGGGCGGGGAAAACCCCTACCTTTGTAGCCATGGGGTTGTGGCGCATATCCGCGCGATGGCTGAGCGTCGTACTCTTGTCGCTCGCCGGGCTCGCCGCCTGCAGCTCGCCCGCGCCGCCGGGTGAGGAGACGCTTGATGAGATCATCGAGCGGGGCGAGCTGATTGTCCTGACCCTTGAAAGTCCAAGCACCTATCGCCTGAACGATGCGGGCGAGCCTGAAGGTTATGAAGTCGCGCTTGTGCAGGATTTCGCACGCGAGCTGGGGGTTGAAGTTCGCTTCGAGCCGCAACGGGATTTGCGCCAGCTGCTGGCGAATATCGAGGGTGGACGCGGCCATCTGGCGGCCGGCGGGGTAACGGTGACCGAAACGCGCGCCGCGCGCATTAGCTTTGGCCCGGCGTACAAGGCGGTGACAGAGCAACTGGTCTGTCGTCGCGGCGGCCCTCGCGTCGAGAGCCTATCAGATCTTGTCGGTCTGGACCTCGCAGTGGTCGAAGGCTCGAGTTATGTCGAAACCCTTCTGGAATTGAAGGTCGACTATCCCGAGCTGGAGTGGCGCACGGTGGACGCGCCCTCCGCCATGCCCTTGCTCGATCAGGTCCAGTCCGAGGCGCTGGACTGCACAGTGGCTGACTCCACGCTGGTGGCGTATGCGCGCCTGCGCTTTCCCGAGCTTCTGACGCCGCTCGATCTGAGCGAGGAGCGATCGCTGGCGCTGGTCCTGCCTGCACAGTCCGAGCTGGAGCCATTGCTGAACGCCTGGTCCGAGCGCATGCATGAAACCAGTTTTCTGGAGCGTCTCGATCAGCGCTGGTACGGCGCGACCCAGCAATTTGATTATGTGGACACGGCGACGTTCATCCGACGCTTGGAAGACCGCTTGCCCGCCTTGCGCCCGTATTTCGAGGCGGCGGCGGAAGAGACCGGCATAGACTGGCGCTGGCTGGCGGCGCAGGCCTATCAGGAATCCCATTGGGATGAGGACGCGGTCAGCGCCACAGGGGTGAGGGGAATCATGATGCTGACCCTGCCCACCGCCAACGAGATGGGCGTCGAGGATCGCACCGACCCGGCCCAGTCCATTATGGGCGGAGCCCGGTATCTGCGTGAATTGATGGACCGCCTGCCTGACGATGCGCAGGGGCGAGATCGTCTGTTCCTGGCGTTGTCCGCCTACAATGTGGGTATGGGCCATCTCTATGACGCCCGACGGCTGGCGGAGCGTCAGGCGCTGGAAAAGGGCCGCTGGGGCGATGTGCGAAAGGTGATGCCGCTTCTGTCCGACCCTGAGCACTACCGGACTCTGCCGCATGGGTATGCGCGAGGACATGAACCCGTGCGCTATGTCGCCAATATCCGTCGCTATCGAATCTTGCTGGACCTGCACCTGGAAGGCTAACTGCCTCTGAGATTGTCCGGAAATGCCTCTCCCCAGACGCGTATTCTGTCGCTAAGAACACCTGCGAGGTGCGTTGGTCGAGGGATTCGGGTCATGCGGGATGCAAGAAACAGCGTGGACGGTTTTGAGACCGTCGCGAGCAGCCCGGAGAATTTCGAGCTGGGATATTGCGCCCGCCGACATGCGGTCTGGCTGAGCCTTCAGGGCTTCCGGTCGGTCGAAAAGGGATTGGAAGCCCTGCGAACTCTGGAAGGGCTGGTTTCGAGCCATCCCTGTCTGGCTCTCATCTTTGACTATCGGGATGCGGAGTATCCTGAAGACCTGTTCGCTGCTCTGCAGATGTACGCCCATATGGTGGATTTCCTGCCAGGATGCACCGTGATCACCTTGCGTGAAGACCAGCGTGAACCGATCACGCCATTGCTGACGCTGGAACTGCGCGCCGCGGGCATCAAGGTGATTGCGGTGGGGGATGAAACTGCAGCGATCGAGCAGATCGAACAACTCCAATAGCTCTGTCCTCAATCAAGCTGGAAGCCCCGAAAACGTCCTCGGGGTCTCTGCCCTGAAGGCCTGAGATACGCTTGATCTCGTCAGGTCATATCGTTGAACTGTCCAGCCCTTGTCGTGAGGGTCTGGCCGTCTACTGTACTCCCCATAAAACAGGGGAGAGCCAAAATGGCGTTCAATCATCGATACCTGCTTCAGGCGGGCATGCTGGCGCTCGCGACCAGTCTGGCGGCCAATGCAGCAGCATCCGCGCAGAGCGCGCCGATCGTGCAACCTGGCGCGCCGGGTGAGGATGTGCGCGAGATCAGCGCCGAGGAAGCGGTCCAGATCGCGGCGAACCGATTCTCGGTCGACGATGTGCGCTTCATGCAGGACATGATCATCCACCACCATCAGGCCGTGGAGATGGCGGAACTGGTGGCGGAGCGCACCAGCACTGAAGAGATCGTCGCCGTCGCCGGACGCATCAACGCCAGCCAGGCCGACGAGATCGCCTTCATGCAGAACTGGCTCACTGAGCGGGGACAGGACGCACCTGATCCGGCCAGTGACGCGCACTCCATGCATCAGGGGTCAGGGGATCATGAGGGCCACCACGGTCATCACAACGCGCACGCCACCATGCAGGGCATGGCGACGCCCGAGCAGATGATGGCGCTTGCGGCGTCCCATGGCGGTGATTTCGACGCGATGTTCCTGGAGCTGATGATTGCGCACCATGAAGGCGCGGTGGACATGGTCAATGCCCTGTTGGGCCAGCGCGGCTCCGCCTATGACCCGGTCCTCTATGACTTCGTCAATGATGTGCGCAGCGAACAGGCCGCCGAGATCCGGCGGATGAACACAGTTCTGTCCTCCTTGTCGGAAGATCCCCGCAATGGCCTGTCCGCAGGCTTCCGCGACGCCGGTCAGGCGATCTCCAATCTCGAGCTGATCGCCAGCCTGCCCAAGCCGACCGGCTTCTTTGACACCGAGAACCCGGCCGGTCTGCCGCCGGAAATCGAACCCGAGGACACTGACGAGGAGGTGGAGCGCCGCTTTGGCGAGCGGGCGCCGTTCCTGAGTTTCTCCAACACGGACATGGCGTTTGCGGGCGATCTGCTGGCCGTTGGCAATTATCACGGTTTCAACCTGTATCGTCTGGGGGATGACGCCCCCGAACTGATGAGCTCGGTGGTATGTCCGGGCGGGCAGGGCGATGTCTCCATTGTGGGCGATCTCCTGCTGGTGTCCGTACAGGACACGCGCGCCCGTGTGGATTGCGGCCGTCAGGGCGTCAGCGAGGAAGTCAGCGAGGAGCGCTTCCGTGGCCTGCGAATTTTCGACATCAGCAATCCTCTTGCCCCGCGCCAGGTGGGACAGGTGCAGACCTGCCGCGGCTCGCACACCCACTCGGTCGTGTCCAGCAATGAAGAGCGGATCGTGGTCTACAATTCGGGCACGAGCTCGATCCGGTCCGAGGAAGAGCTGGCGGGCTGTGTGGAAGGCCTGCCGGGCAATGAGGACACGGCGCTGTTTAGCATTGATGTCATCGAAATCCCGCTCGCCGATCCGTCCCGATCGCGCATCGTCGATAGCCCGCGCGTCTTCGCGGATGATGAAACCGGCCGCATTGCCGGTCTCTGGAGCGGCGGGGATCACGGTGAGGGGACCCAACGCACCAGCCGCACGGACCAGTGCCATGACATCACGGTCTTCCCGGCGCTGAATCTGGCTGCGGGCGCCTGTTCGGGCAATGGCATCATCCTGGACATCAGCAACCCGCTGGCGCCGCGACGCATCGATGCCGTGGTTGATCACGGGTTTGCGTACTGGCACTCGGCCACCTTCAGCAATGATGGCGCGAAGGTTCTGTTCACCGATGAATGGGGCGGCGGCGGTCGTCCGCGATGCCGGGCGCAGGATCCGGCGGATTGGGGTGCGGACGCCATTTACACCATCAATGACGGCCAGCTTGAATTCGGCGGTTATTTCAAACTTCCCTCGGCTCAGTCCGAGGAAGAGAACTGCGTTGCGCACAATGGCTCGATCATTCCGGTGCCCGGGCGCGATGTGTTCGTGCAGGCCTGGTATCAGGGCGGCGTGTCCGTTCTCGACTTCACCGATCCGGCCAACGCCTACGAGATCGCCTATTTCGACCGGGGTCCGATTGCCCCTGACGTGATGGTGCTGGGCGGATACTGGTCCACCTACTGGTATGACGGTCGCATCTACGGCACCGAAATCGTGCGAGGGCTCGACGTGTTCGAACTGACGCCGAGTGATCAGCTGAGCGAGAACGAGATCGCCGCCGCGCGTCTCGCGGATCAGGGCCAGACCTTCAATCCGCAGCAGCAATATCCGGTCAGCTGGCCGCAGCACCCGGTGGTGGGCTTGGCCTATCTCGATCAGCTCATGCGCGACGAGGCTCTGCCTGCCGAACAGGCCGAAGCGCTCTACGCGGCGCTTGGACAGGCTGCAGAGGCTGTGGATGCCGGTGAGGACAACGCCCCGCTGTCGCGAGAGCTCCGTCAGCTGCGTCGGGACCTGTCGCGTGCAAGCGTGGAGGGGGAGGCCGCCACGGCCCGCCTGTCCGCCCTTCGCGAGGTGATGGACGGGGTCGCCGGCGCGCTGCGCTAGAGCGATCCTCCAGGAAAGTGTGAAGGAGCCGGGCCGGTGACGGTCCGGCTCTTTTCTTTCTGGGGTGAGCGGGGTGTGGAGGCGCTCTAACCGTCGAGCGCCAGCACGCCCATCATTTCAAGTCCGCCCACCATGGCGTCCACGGCGATGGTGGCGAGGATGATGCCCATGATGCGGCTGATCACATTCGCCCCGGTCGCGCCGATGACCCGCTTGAGGTGCGGGGCGAGCAAGAGAAGGCCCAGCGTGATCAGCATGACCAGCAAGAGCATGGCGCCCGTCACGGACTGCTCGGCGATGGAGTTGCTGTGATTGTCGGTGAGCACGACTATGGCCAGCATTGCGCCGGGCGAAGCAATCGAAGGCATGGCGAGCGGGAAGACCGCGCCGCTCATATGATCGGATTCCGCTTCGGCGATCTCCTGGCTGGATTTGGGTGAGCCGAAGATCATGGTCAGGGCGAACAGCATCAGGACAATGCCGCCTGCAACCTGAAACGCGCCCAGCCGTAAGCCCAGCGTTTCCAGAAGCACTTGTCCCAGCAACAGAAAGCCGAACAGCACTACCGTGGCCACCAGAACGGCGCGCAACGCGATGCGTGTATGCAGACGTTCAGGCACGGACTGCGTGGCGTAATAGAACACCGGCAGGGTTCCGATGGGGTCGATCACCACGAACAGGGTGATGAAGTCGCGCAAAAGCGAGGGCGCAGATAGAAAGTCTGGCAAGGTGTCAGGCCTTCAGGTCAGGAATGGACGGGAGCGACGGGCGCGGTCACACCTTACCTGAAATCCGGGCGGAATTCAGGCCGGACCGCTAAAATGCCTAAAAAGTCTGGAAGATATGCGTTGACCCACGTCTGATGCGTGAAGGTCTGAGCCAGAAGGTCTGGCGGAGACGATGGGATTCGAACCCACGATACCCTTTTGAGGTATACTCCCTTAGCAGGGGAGCGCCTTCGACCACTCGGCCACGTCTCCACCGACGGGTTTAGCCGTGCTTGCACCTGCCGATCAAGTCGCTCGCGCTTTTGAGCTGCAGTTTGTGCTGCAAACGGATGGGAATAAGTGCGGATCGCTTTGCGTTCGGGGCGAGGCTCGCCTATCTCAGCGACATGAACGATATCGTGCTCAACGCTCTCGCTTCGGTGGCTGATCCAGCCAGCGGCGCGCCCCTGAATCGCTCTGGCCGCATTGACGGCGCGGATTTGCGCGACGGTGTCGCAACGCTTGTGCTCAAGCCCGGCGCAGCGGGCGAGGACACGGCCGCCCTGCGTGAGGCGATCCAGGCGGCTCTGACGGCGCATCCTGATATCGAGCGCGCCCGGGTGATCATCGAGGCGGCTTTGAACACCAAGGCCAAAAACGCCAAACCGTCCACGGGTGAGGGCGAGGCCCGCAGCAAGCCGCCCGCCAAGGCGATCATCGCGGTGGCGTCCGGCAAGGGCGGGGTGGGTAAATCCACCACTGCGGCCAATCTGGCGGCGGCCTGTGTGAAGATGGGCTTGTCCGTCGGTCTGATGGATGCGGATGTTTATGGCCCGTCTGCGCCGCGGATTTTCGGGCTCAATGATGTCTCCGGCCTTCAAAAGTCCGAGCACGGCATCGAGCCGTTGCAAGCCCATGGCGTCAAACTCGTCTCCATGGGTTTTCTGGTGGGCGAGCGGGACCCGGTGGTCTGGCGGGGTCCGATGGTGACCGGCGCGATCCGTCAGTTCCTCAACGAGGTGAACTGGGGTGATCTGGATGTGCTGATCATCGACATGCCGCCAGGCACGGGCGACGCCCAGCTCGCGATTGCACAGGGCGCCCCCATCTCTGGCGTCGTGATCGTCTCGACGCCTCAGACCCTGGCGCTAGATGATGCGCGCAAGGCGGTGTCGCTGTTTGACCGCACCGCCATCCCTATTCTCGGGATCGTGGAGAATATGAGCTTCTTCCTGTGCCCGTCCTGCGGCGAGGGAACCGAGATCTTCGGACGCGGCGGGGCCCGCGCAGAAGCCGAGCTTCTGGGCGTGCCGTTCCTGGGCGAGATTCCGCTTCATCCCGAATTGCGTCAGGCCAGCGATGAAGGCCGGCTTGTGGCGTCCGGTGACGGTCCTGTCGCCAAGGCGTTCCAGCGAGCCGCCGCAGGCATGCTGCATGCGCTGGAGGGCGCACATCGTGCGTCGCCTGAAATCGTCTTCGAGGACTGATCACGCCACAGTGACAGCGGGACGCACTTGAGCTGCGCGCTTAAACTTGTCAAAATTGATAATTGATAGCGGGCGATCCTCAATGCCCGGCGCCACTCAGAGAGAATGAAGATGGAAAACTGGTCCCCCCAACAGGTCGACGCCGCGCTGAAAGCCGGCGAGATCATCCTTGTGGATGTGCGTGAGCCGGGTGAGTACGAGAACGAGCGCATCCCCGGGGCTCTGCTCTTGCCGCTGTCCACGTTCGACCCGGCTGCACTTCCCACGGGACAGGGCCGCAAGGTGGTGCTGCACTGCGCAGCGGGCGGGCGCTCGGGCAAGGCTCTGCAAGCATGTGCAGCCGCTGGCGCAGATGTCACCGCGCATCTGGCGGGCGGCATTGGCGCATGGAAAGCGGCGGGGCTGGGCTATTATCGCATCGAGCCCTCGACTGGCCAGATGGTTCTGCAAGCCTGATCCGGGCTGTTCGCGAAACAAAAAGGGCGCGCAAGGCATTGCGCGCCCTTTTCTTTTCAAGTTTCAGTCGCCGGCTATTCGGCCAGGAAGCCTTCAACAAGGCCAGCCGTTTCGGCAGGCCATTCCTCCATCGGCACATGGCCGGTGTTCTGCATCAACACGAGACGGGAATCGGGGATGGCGGCGTCAAAGCGCGGTCCGTGGGTCGCCGGGATCATCGCGTCGCTATCCCCCCAGATGATCAGGGTTGGCGCGGAAATACGGGCCAGATCGGGATTGGGGTCGGGCAGGGTGAATTGCTCGATCCGTTCGATCAACGCCTGGCCATTGCCGTCGACCCGCATCATGGCGCGAATACGCGCGAGCTGCTCAGGCGTAACCTTTGTCGGGTCGGCGTACAGCGTGGATGTGGCGTAAGCGACGCCGGCTTCCGGGACCAGGGTCAGGTAGGCGCGCATGGCGTCAGGCAGGGGGGCGGGTTCGTCCCCCACGCCCAGATTCGGATAGCCGCCCGGATCCATCAGGATCAGATGGTTCACACGCTCGGGGTGTTGGGCGGCATAGCGCCAGGCGATCAGGCCGCCTAGTGAGTTGCCGCCAATGGCAAAGCTGCCGGGCGCGATTTCGTCCAGCAGCGCGCTCACCTGTTCGACGGTTTCTGGCACCGAATAGGCGTGATCCGCGCGCGGGCCGGTCAAGCCATGCCCGGGCAGGTCAAACCGGATGATGCGATAGCTGTCCTCAAGCTCGGCCGCCATGGCGTCCCAGGCTTCCAGGGAATGGCTATAGCCGTGGATGAGAACGAGGGCGGGGGCGTCAGCAGAGCCTGATTCTCGGACTCGCCAGTCCTCGCCCTCAACGGTGACGAAGCGGTCCGCATCGGTCATCCATTCAGACTGGACCGCCCCGGAATCCAGCGGACGCAGGGTCCAGGCGAAATAGGCGATTACCAGAACCGCCAGCAGGATTACCCCGCCCAGAATTCGCAGCAACATGGTCGTCATCCCTTTCAGGGGGTTAGTCGAGACGGTTCAGGAAGGCCCTGATGGGGCCAAGGGCTTCAGGTTCGGTCAGAAGAGGGGCGTGCCCGACATCGGGCACTTGCGCAAGCTCCATCCCGCCATGACGGCGCGCCATGTCCTCAACGCACGTCATGGCCAGAAGATCGCTGATCGCGCCGCGCACCAGCAGAAGCGGCGTGCCTTTGAGACTTTCAAAGAAGGGCCAGAGATCGGGCGGGGCGACATCCCCGCTCTGCACGGGTTTGGATATGTTGGCGTCGTAATCGAGCACGATCTCGCCGGTATCGATAGCGCGGCAGGTGCGCTTGGCGAAAGCGATCCAGAAGTCCTGACCGGTCTCCTTGGGAAAGGCGACGCCATTGATCGCGCGCAGGGCTTCGCCGGCGTCTTCCCAGTTCGCAAAGCGGCCGGCGCCGCCCACATAGCCCTGAATACGCTTGAGGCCGGTGGGGTCGAGCTCGGGGCCGATATCATTCATCACCACGCCGCTCAGAAGGCCGGGGCGTAGTGTCGAAAGAATCATTGTCATCAGCCCGCCCATGGAGGTGCCGATGGAAATCACTTTCGACCAGCCCAGATCATCGAGAATGCCGATGACATCCTGGACATAAGTGGCGGGGGTGTAGTTCTCGGGGTGGGCGTCATAGTCCGAACGCCCGCGACCGCGCACATCCACGGCGACAACCGTGCGGCCCATCTCGGCGATGATCGGCGCAAGGTCTTCGAAGTCGCGGCTGTTCCGGGTCAGCCCGTGAAGGCAGATCACCGGCGTCTTGCCGCTATCACCCTGCGCCGGATACCGCCGGTAATAGGTGCGAATACCGTCGGGGGCCGTGTAGTGATGCTCGGAAAACGGGGTCATCAGACAGTCTCGGTGGCTTGGGTTTGGCTGGACTGGCGCTGCGCCATGCGCTTGAAGCCGGCGGCCAGAAATTCGGGCATGCGTTCGGTGACCGCCTCCAGATCGCTGGATTTGCATAAACCGCCTGAGAGCGCATCAATCCGTCCCGTGTCGGCGAAGGTCAGAACCAGCGCGCCAGACAGGAAATGATAGCTCCAGAACAGTTCTTCCTCGGGGGCGTCGGGCAGGGCGCGTCGGACGGCGTCCAGAAAGCGGCGCACGATCGGGTCGAAGTATTTGGACATGATCGCCACGCCCCATTCGGGGGAGTTGGTCACTTGGCCCACGAGGGCGAAATAGCTTTTCCAACCCGGGCCGCCATTGGCGCTGCGATCAAGAAGGGGGTGGGTGAAGGCGTGGATGATAGCTTCCAGCGTCGGACCATCGGGGCCGGCGTTCGCCTCGCAGGCTTCAAGTTCGCCCAGGCGAATCTCGTTGAGCTCTTCCGCACGACGCAGCAGCACAGCATCAAACAGCTCGCGCTTGCCGCCAAAGTAATAGGCGACGAGTGCGGGGTCGCTGTCTGCCTGGCGGGCGATGGCGCGTACGGTGACGCCATGAAAGCCCTTTTCAGCAAACAGGCTTTCTGCAGCGTCGAGCAGGCGTGTGCGCGTGCGCTCGCCCCGGCGCGTTCCTCCGGCGTCGGTCATATTTCAAGTCCTCCCTTGAGCCCCTTTTAGAGCCCAAAGCCTTCAATTGGCCAGCCATAGCCTGTGTCTCAGAGGTCTCAGCAGCCTTATTGTTTGTGACGGAAGTCCTAAGCGCTATTGACTTTTCATTCAACGTTGAATTTACCTCATGCAAAAGCTCATAGAAGCTTCCGTTCCACAGGGAGGGATTACCCCATGACTATGAAACGCACCATTCTGGGTGCGGCCGCACTGCTCGTCTCTGCGTCCGCCCTGCCGTTCGCCGCCACGGCCGTTGCACAGGAAGCCAGCGCTTCCGCCGAGCAGGTCCGCGACGTCGTCACCGTCACCGCGCGTCGCCGTGAAGAAAGCCTCAAGGACGTTCCGGTCGCCGTGTCGGCCCTGTCTTCCGAGCAGCTTGACCAGATCGGCGCTCCGGACATCACCGCGCTTCAGGCGCTGACCCCGAACGCCACTGTTCAGGTCGCCCGCGGCTCCAACTCCACCCTGATCAGCTTCATTCGCGGCGTTGGTCAGCAAGATCCGCTCTGGGGCTTCGAGCCGGGCGTTGGTCTATACGTCGATGACGTCTATGTCGCTCGCCCCCAAGGCGCCGTGCTGGACATTTTCGACATCGAGCGCATCGAGGTTCTGCGTGGCCCGCAAGGTACGCTTTACGGCCGCAACACCATTGGCGGCGCAATCAAGTACGTCACCGCCCGCATGGACGGCGACCCGACCCTGATGGCGCGCGTCTCCGGCGGTTCCTATAACCAGCTCGACTACATGGTGTCCGCGTCCACTCCGCTCTCTGACACGTTTGCGGTCGGCGGCGCCTATGCGCGCTATACCCGCGATGGTTACGGCGAGAACCTGACCACGGGTCAGGATCACTACAACAAGGACGTGACCGCCTACCGCCTGAGCGCGGAATGGGCGCCGAGCGATGACCTGTTCTTCCGTCTGGCCTATGACCGCGTCGAAGACGAGTCCAACCCGCGTCACGGCTCCCGCATTCTGGCGGGCGCACTGCCGGGCTCTGCGCCGCTGAACGACATCTATGACACCAATGCCGGCCTGACCGGTGAAAACAGCGTGTCCACCGAAGGCCTGTCGCTGACGGCGGAATGGAATTTCAGCGACACGCTGACCTTCAAGTCCATCACGGCCTACCGTGAGGGTGACACCGACACCATCATCGACTTTGACAACACGCCGTCTCCGGTTCTGGACATCCCGGCTTATTACGCGGACGACCAGTTCACGCAGGAATTCCAGCTCGCCTATGAAGGCGAACGTCTGCAGGGCGTGGTCGGCGTCTACTATCTGGACGCTTCCGCTGAAGGCGCGTTCGACACCGTGGCCGGCCTTCTGGGCATTACCATCGGCACCGGCGGTGTCGTCGATACCGAGAGCTACGCGCTGTTCGGTGATTTCAGCTATGATGTGACGGACCGTCTGCGGGTTTCCGTGGGCGCGCGCTACACCGAAGACGAGAAGACCGGCGACGTGTTCCGCGCCAACTATCTCGGCGCGGGCCGCACCCCGCTGACCGGCGGTCCTGCGGCGACCCCTATCCTGCTGCGCACCGACTACACCAGCGAGCGCAGCTTTGATCAGTTCACCCCGCGCATTTCGGTCTCCTATGACCTGAACGACCAGCTGACCGGCTATGCGTCCTACAGCCAGGGCTTCAAGTCTGGCGGGTTCGACATGCGCGGCGACGCCATCCTGACGCCCGACACCGTGAACGGCTATGAGCCGGAAACTGTGGACAGCTTCGAGATCGGCCTGAAGGGTGAGAACATCGGCGGCATCCTGAACTTCAGCTCCGCCTTCTTCTGGTCTGACTATCAGGACCAGCAGGTGACCACCCAGGTTCCGACCGCCACCGGCATCGCCAGCTTCGTGGACAATGTGGGTCAATCCACCATCTACGGCGCGGAGATCGAGGGCTCGCTGTTCCTGTCTGACAACCTGACCGCCAACTTCGCTCTGGGCTGGCTGCAGGCGGAATTCGACGAATTCCTGCGCTATGATCTTGTTGCGCAAGCCTATGTGGACATTTCCGATCAGGTCGTGTTCCAGAACGCGCCGGAATGGAGCGGCTATCTGGGCCTGACCTACACCTCGGAAATCTTCGGCGGTGATCTGGCGGTGACCCCGTCCGTCTCCTACCGTGACAGCTACAGCCAGTTCGAATTCCCGAACCCGCTGCTGGATGAGGATGGCTACACCCTGGTGGACCTGTCCGCAGTCTGGAGCGCGCCGAACGAGCATTGGCAGATCGGCCTGCACGGCCGCAACCTGACCGACGAAGAATACCGCATCGGCGGCTATAACTTCCCCGGCGCCATCTTCGACGACTCGGTCGTGGCCTTCTACGGCCCGCCGCGGACCTTCACCGCGACGCTGACCTATCGCTACTAATCGCGTCTGACGGAAAGACGCCGCCAACCTTACCGGGTTGGCGGCGTTTTTTCTTTGCCTTTTGAAGGTTTACCCCTTCAGTATATGGCCAGCGCCGGATAAGGCGCACGAAAATCACAAAAGACCAGGGGAGAGACATGTCCACTCAAACCGAGGCTCAGCCTGGAGCCGCTCCCGCGCCCACAAGTAAACGATATGGCGCATGGGTCTTGGCCATGCTGTTCATCGTCTACGCGTTCAACTTTCTGGACCGACAGATCATTTCCATTCTGGCCATTCCGATCCAGCAGGAGCTGGATCTGTCTGACCGTCAGCTTGGCCTTCTGGGCGGTATCGCCTTTGCGCTCCTGTACTCCACGCTCGGCGTGCCGATCGCCTGGCTGGCGGACCGCACCAAGCGCACCTGGATCATCACCATTTCGCTGGCCATCTGGTCCGGTTTCACCGCGATCTGCGGCCTGGCGACGAACTTCGTCCAACTCTTTCTGGCCCGTGTCGGCGTGGGTGTCGGCGAGGCGGGCGGCGTGGCGCCGTCCTATTCCCTGATCGCGGACTATTTCCCGCCTCAAAGTCGGGCGCGCGCACTGGCGATTTATTCGCTGGGCATTCCGATCGGCTCCGCCTTTGGCGTGGTCGCCGGCGCCCAGATCGCGGGCGGCGCCGTGAGCGCCAATCTCGACTGGCGCGCCGCCTTCATCATTGTTGGCGTGCTGGGCCTTGTGATCGCTCCCATCTTCAAGCTGACCGTGCGCGAGCCCAAACGCGGCGGCCTGGATGCGCCCCAGCGTCCGGCTGTGGACGCGACGCTTGCAGAGAACGAAGCGGTCGCGGGCGAGCCGGCTGTCGCAGAGAGCAAGCCGGGCATTTTCAAGGTGCTGGCTGTTCTGGCGAAGAAGCCGAGCTTCTGGTTCCTCACGCTGGGTGCGTCCTGCAGCTCGATGATGGGCTATGGCGTGTTCTTCTGGGTGCCCAGCTTCTTCCGTCGCAGCTTTTTCTCTGACCTGGGGCTGCAGGATGCGATCATCCAGTCGGGCTGGCTGTTCGCCGCCATCCTGTTTGTCGGCGGCTCGCTGGGGATCATCCTCGGCGGCGTGCTGGGCGACATTATGGGCAAGGGCTCCAAGCGAATGTACGCGATCGTTCCGGCGGTGGCGTTCTTTGTGACCTATCCCTTCTATATTGCGGGCGTGCTGGCCCCGTCGCCGATGATGGCGGTGTTGCTGTTCATGATCCCGACCGGGCTGGGTCTGGCCTGGCTTGGCCCGACGCTGTCGGCCTTCCAGCACCTTGTGCCGCCGAATATGAGGTCGATGGCCTCAGCCATCTTCCTGCTGATCAACAACCTTCTGGGCATTGGTGTGGGCGTGTACGCACTGGGTGAGCTGTCCACCATGCTCACCCCCAGCTTCGGTGATGAAGCGCTTCGCTATTCGATCATGATCGGCGCAACGCTCTACCTGGTCGCTGGCGCGCTCTTCCTGATCGGATCGCGCACCATCGCCAAGGACTGGGAAGAGGCCTGAGCTCTTGTCCCGGCTTGCAACGAAAAACGCCCCGGCCGATGGCCGGGGCGTTTGTCATTCAGGTCTGTCCTTAAATCAGGCGGCTTCCGCCGTCATGGACATGGCCTTGATGAACAGGCTGCGGGCATCCGCGCGCGCATCATCGCCATCCGCAGCGAACAGATCGCCCTTGAGCGCCAGAACTGCGTCTGATTTGGGATCGGTGGTTTCCGCGATCTCTGCGACCAGAGCCACAGCTTCGCCCAGGGCGCACACAGGGGCGCCGGCGCGCAGGAAATCCGCGATCAGCAGGCGCGCATCCTGATCATTGCGCAGCCGCTCGACGCTGGATGCGCCCGCAGGCAGCACCAGACCGGTGAACGCGCTTGCGGCCTTCTCGCCCGGCTGGGCGTCGACCACGAAATTCATTTCGTCACCACCCTGCGGGCGGCCGGTGATCAGGCCTTTTTTCGGGCTGATCATGATCGTCCGGTATCCGGCGCGTTCCGCGGAACCGGCGATGTCAGTCAGGTCACCCGCGTCAAATCCGTCGACTGCGAGAACCGCGATGTCGCCGGACGCGCCGAGATGAGTGAGATCGATTCGGTTTTGACGTGCATTGGGTTTGGAAAAAGCCACATGTCCTCCTGCCGCTGTCAGCGGCGCTAAATGAACGAATTAGGGATCGGGAGTATTAGATAGGAATTCGACGCGTAGGGTCAACCTGACATGCAGGAAAGGCTATGGATCGCGTCTTTAAATCCTGTGTTGCGGGTGTGAATTCTGCAAATATCAAAACTCGGAAAATCTGAAACTTGCGAGATCGAGTTCTTGGAGGGCCGAAGTTTGGACTGCTATTTTATCCGGTTTCCAGCTCTCACGTCCGGACTGCGTTCGTGATGAGGCATTCAGCCGCGACCGATGCGCTTGCCATTCTGTCCCGGGCGAGGCATCGCCAGAGCACGCAGCAGGAAGGGCTGAGCCATGTCGGAAATCGTCATCAGAACCGCATCCGCCAGGCAGGGGGATATCGCGCGCCGCGCCGAGGCGATGGGCGTGGACGATGTGTTCATCTCGGACCTCGTCGAGACCTTCTACGCCCGCGTTCAAGCCAATGAAACTTTGGGCCCCGTTTTTGAGGCTGCAATCGGTGACGAATGGACGCCGCATCTTCACACGATGAAACAGTTCTGGTCCTCGATCGCCCTGAATGCGGGGACCTATGGCGGGCGGCCGATCCCGGCCCATCACAAACATCTGGACAAGATCAAGTCCGAACACTTCTCGATCTGGCTCGCGCTCTTTGCCCAGACGCTGCACGACATTGCGCCGAGCCCGGAAGCGGCGGCTTTCTTTCTGGAGCGCGCAGAGCGCATTGGCGAGAATTTTCAGAGCATTCTCTTCAAGTAGCGCCTTCTGCATCTGCGCCATTGTTTTATCACACTAACACGCTATAACGTCCTCCGAACTCTGGAGGCGAGCGATGGCTGAGTCCGCAACTGAAACCCGCGTGGGCGGGCCTGAAGACGTGATGGCGCTGTGTGAAGCGCTGCTGACCCTGCGCGATGGCGAAGAGATGCGGCGGTTTCTGCGAGACCTGACCACGCCCGGCGAGATGCAGGCGCTGGCCGAGCGCTGGCGCGTGGCGCAGCTCTTGTCTGAAGGCGAGAAATCCTATCGCGAGATCAGTGCGGATACGGGGGTGAGCACAACGACCGTGACCCGCGTCGCTCGTTTCCTGACCCAGGAAGATCATCAGGGATACCGGCTGGTGCTGGACCGTTTGAAGGAGCAAGGCTGATGCGCGAGAACCGTTTGACCCTGGCGGTCCAGAAGAAAGGACGTCTGGCCGAAGGCGGGCTGGATCTGCTCAAGCGGGCAGGGGTGAAGCTCGCCTATAGCCGGGATGACCTGCTGCGTCGCTCCGAGAACGAGCCGATCGACCTGATGCTCATCCGGGACGACGACATACCGAGCTTCGTGGCCTCAGGCGCGTGCGATTACGGGATTGTCGGCGAGAACGTGCTCTATGAAGCGCAGAACAAGACCAGCCGCATGGCGGATCTCGAGATTGCGCTGAAGCTGGGTTTCGCGTTCTGCACGCTCAAGCTCGCGTCTCCGAAGGATGGCGACATCACGTCTGTGACCGACCTTGAAGGCAAGACCATCGCGACGAGTTATCCCGCGCTGACCGCAGCCTATCTCAAGGAGCGCGGCGTCACCGCCGAGATCGTGGAGATGGGCGGCAGCGTTGAGGTCGCGCCTCGCATGGGTGTGGCGGATGCGATCTGTGATCTGGTCTCCACCGGCGCGACGCTGGAGGCCAATGGCCTTGCCGCTTTTGAAACCGTGCTGGAAAGCGAAGCTGTGCTGGTGCGCCGTAAAACGCCGGCCTCGGGCGTTATCGCCGAGACGGCCGAGCGTCTGATCGAACGCTTCAAGGGCGTGATCGCCTCGCGCCAGACCAAATACATCCTTCTGAACGCGCCGCGGGATCGTCTGGAAGAGGTGCGCGCCATTCTGCCGGGCACGGATGCGCCGACGGTCGCCCCGGTCGTCGGGCGCGAGGACGTTGTCGCCGTGCATGCTGTTTGCACCGAGGCGGTGTTCTGGTCGACGCTGGAGCAGCTCAAGGCTGTCGGCGCGCGGTCCATCCTTGTCATGCCGATTGAAAAGATGATGGCCTGACATGCTGACCCGGATTGAATGGAGCAAGGCGGACGAACAGACGCGTCAGCGCCTGTTTAAAAGGCCGTCCCTGGGATCGGACGCGTTCAAGGTCGCGCAGGCCATACTTGAGGATGTGCGTGAAAGGGGTGACGCCGCTGTGTTCGAATATGCCGAGCGTCTGGACGGCTGGGCGCCTGAGGCCGGGTTCCGTGTCTCATCTGCCGAGTTGAAGGCCGCAGCGGACGCTTTGACGCCAGCGGACCGGGACGCGATTCTGGCCGCCGCAGATGCTGTGCGCGCCTTTCACGCAGAGCAGGGCTATCGCGCCTATGAAGTTGAGACCTGGGAAGGCGCAAGAGCGGGGCGTCGTGTAACCCCGATCGACGTGGCCGGGCTCTATGTGCCAGCGGGCACAGCGCCTCTGGTCTCGACCCTGATCATGCTGGCAGTCCCCGCGCAGCTGGCGCAGGTTCCGCGCATCGCCGTGATCGCGCCGCCTCGCAAAGGGCTGGGCGTTGAACCGACCGTTCTGGCCGCCGCGCAATTGCTAGGCGTTGCGGAAGTCTACGCGATTGGCGGCGCCCACGGGGTCGCCGCGCTCGGCTTGGGTGTGGCGGGGCTTCCCAAGGCCGACAAGATCTTCGGTCCGGGCAATGCGTATGTCGCAGCTGCTAAGTCGCTTCTGGCGCAAAGCCCGGATGGGGCTGCTGCTGACTTGCCGGCAGGGCCGAGCGAAGTCATGGTTATTGCCGATGATGAGGCTGATGCTGAGCTTGTCGCGATCGATCTCTTGAGTCAGGCTGAACATGATGTTCTGGCTCAAGTGGTTCTGGTGGCGTACTCGGAAGCGTTCGCCAGCCAGGTTGAAGACGAGATCGAGCGCCTTCTTGGCCTTCTGCCCCGTGCAGAGACCGCCCGTGCAGCCTTGGCGAACTCCCGGCTTGTTCTCGTCACTTCTGATGAGGAAGCGGCTGAGGCTGCGAACGCCTATGCCAGCGAGCACCTGATCATCCAGACCGGGAGCCCGCGGGCCCTGGCGGAGAAGGTTCGACATGCCGGTTCCATCTTTCTGGGGGCGTGGACGCCGGAAGCGGCTGGCGATTACGCCGCCGGTCCGAACCACGCGCTTCCCACATCTGGCGCCGCGCGCGCGTATGGCGGGGTAACGGTCGAGATGTTCCAGAAGACAACGACGATGCTCGAACTGAGCCAGAAAACGCTTGAGACGTTGGGACCTGTCGTAGAACGACTGGCAACGCTTGAAGGCCTGGATGCTCACCGCCTCGCCATGGTGTTGCGCCGAAACAGGAAGTCAGCTCAATGAGCGGTGTATTTGATCTTTCCAAACGTCCCGAGGACATGCGCGCCATGGGCGAAGACCTGCTGTTGGAGCGGCTTGAGATCATTCTCGAGACCCCGCGGGACAAGCTCGCCCTGGCGTCCAGCACGGATGAAGCGCGGCAAGCGGTCTGGAGCAGTGATCTGACGCTCACACATGACTTTGGAGCGGATGGCGTCATTGCACTGGATGAACCCGCGCAACCCGGGCTGACCCTTTATCGAGTGGGCGGTCAGCAAACCCCGGTCACGGTTCTGTCGGCCATGGATGTTGAACAGGCCGCCTTGCTGCGCACCAAGCTCAATGCCGTGCCATGCTGTCTTCTGGAAGAAGGCCTGAACCAGCTGAGCCCCGGAGCCCGTCTGGCCGCGCGCAAGGACCGCGAGGAGCGTGACGCCATTTTACAGGACATCGCCCAGCTTCTGTCTGAAGAACTGGGTGAAGTCGCGCAGGTCACGTCCCGGGGCCTGGTTTATGAGCACACCAATCCTCAGACGCTAAGCCGCCTTGGCCTCGTGCTGGCGGAAGATGGCGAAGGGCTGGTGGGGCATGTCCGTGACGCAAGAACGGCACGAGACTTGTCGGACTTTCTGGGGTTCTCCTCCCGTCAACGCATGGCCACCATCCGCCGAGTAACCAAGGAGACGGCGATCACCCTGAGCGTGGATCTGGACCGGGAAGGCGCTGATATCGAAACCGGCAATGCCTTCTTTGACCATATGCTCGAGCAGATCGCGCGCCATGCGGGCATTGCGCTGAGTGTATCGTGTGAAGGCGATCTCGAAGTCGATGCGCACCACACCATCGAGGATGTGTGTCTGGCGCTCGGCGAGGGGCTGCGCGTTGCGCTTGGCGACAAACGCGGAATTGCGCGTTTCGGCTTCGAGCTGCCTATGGATGAAACACGCGCCGGGGTCTGGATTGATCTCTCAGGCCGTCCCTTTGCGGTGTTTGAAGGGGAGATCCCCGGTGAGCGGGTTGGCGATTTCCCGGTGGAGATGTGCGCCCATGCGTTCCGCTCCATCGCCGAGAGCCTCAAGGCTGCCTTGCATGTGAAAGTGGAGGGCGAGAACGCGCACCACATGATCGAGAGCACCTTCAAGGCATTTGGACGCGCGCTGCGCATGGCGGTGCGGGTCGAGGGCGATGCTCTGCCCTCGACCAAGGGTGTGCTGTAATGACGACCGCCATCATCGATACCTCGACCGCGAACATTTCGTCTGTGCGCTATGCGCTCGAACGCATCGGAGCGCGCTATCGCCTGACTGAAACGCCCGAAGAAGCTGAGGGATGTGATCGCATCATTCTGCCCGGCGTCGGCGCGGCAGGCCCTGCGATGAAGCGCCTGCGTGAGACCGGATGGGCCAGAGTACTGCAGGGCGATCAACGCCCTTTGCTGGGCGTGTGCCTGGGTATGCAATTGCTCTTCGATTATTCGGTTGAAAGCGATTGCGAGATGCTGGGTCTGATCCCGGGACGCATCGAGCGTCTGGATCCCGGTGCAGACGGACCGTGGCCGCATATGGGCTGGAATACGCTAACGCCCGTAAAACCGGACGAGCCCTTGCTCGAAGGCGTGCCTGCGGGCGCGCATGTCTACTTCGTGCATGGCTTTTACGCGCCGGTCGGGCCCCACACATCAGCCTCCACCCGATACGGAGCCGAGATCACCGCCATCGCTCGCAAGGGGCATGTGGCGGGATGCCAGTTCCATCCCGAGCGCTCGGCGAAAACCGGCGCGCAGATACTGACCAATTTTGTGAAGGGCGCGGCATGATCCTTTATCCCGCCATTGATGTTCTGGACGGCCGCGTGGTGCGCCTGGCCAAGGGCGATTTCGACGCTGTCACCGAGTATGGCGACAATCCGGTCGCGGTGGCCGAGCAGTTCAAGGCCGCTGGTGCGGACTGGCTGCACCTTGTTGATCTGTCCGGCGCGCGCGACGGCGCGCGGCGTCAGCAGGATATTGTTCGCGCCATTGCAGATGTGGGGCTGAAGGTGCAGACCGGCGGCGGCGTGCGCACGCGTGAGGATGTGGAAGCGATCCTCGATGCTGGCGCGAGCCGCGCGGTTGTGGGCAGTCTGGCGGTCAGTGAACCCCAGACCGTGATCGGCTGGATCGCGGCCTTTGGCGCTGAACAGATCGCCGCCGCCTTTGATGTGAAGATCGCCGATAACGGCGTCGCCTATCCCACGCTGCGCGGCTGGACAGAGCAGTCTGTCATGCCCCTGGCGGATTTGTTGTCCGAGTATCGTCTGGGCGGTCTCAGCCATGCCCTTGCGACCGATGTGGCGCGAGACGGCATGCTCGAAGGTCCCAATCTTGAGCTTTACGAAGATATTTCCAAGATCCGCCCCGACATGAACTGGCAGGCGTCTGGCGGGGTGTCCTCGCTGGACGATCTGCACGCGCTGAAGGCGCAGGGCCTGTCAGGCTGCATCATCGGGCGCGCCCTGTTTGAAGGTCGTTTCACGCTGGAGGAGGCGCTTGCATGCTAGCGCGGCGGATCATTCCCTGCCTTGATGTGCGTGATGGCCGCGTTGTCAAAGGCGTCCGCTTCCAGAACCACGAGGATGTGGGCGGGATCGAGGAGCTGGCCCGGCGCTATGCCGAAGAGGGCGCGGACGAGCTGGTCTTTTATGACATCAGCGCCAGCCCGGCGGGGCGGACGGTCGAGCCTGAATGGGTGGGGCGGGTCGCGAAAGCCATCGACATCCCGTTCTGCGTGGCGGGCGGCATCCGCTCGCTTGAACATGCGCGCGCGCGTCTGTTTGGTGGTGCGGACAAGATTTCGATCAATACGCCGGCGCTTGAGAATCCCGGGCTGATTGATGCGATGGCGAAGGAATTCGGCTCCCAGTGCGTGGTTGTCGGGATCGATAGCCGGGTTATCGATGGCGATTGGCGGTGCCACAAGAATACCGGCGACCCGTCCAAGACCTCGACCGAACACCGCAAGACGCTGGACTGGATCCGCGAGGTGGTGGACCGGGGAGCGGGGGAGATCGTGCTCAACTGCATGGACCAGGACGGCGTGCGCGAAGGCTATGACATCGAGCAGCTTGCAGCGGCGCGTGAGGCCTGCTCCGTGCCGTTGATCGCCTCGGGCGGCGCGGGCGCGATGGAGCATTTCCGCGACGTCTTCCAGAAGGCGGACGTGGATGGCGCGCTTGCTGCGAGCGTCTTTCATAAAGCTGTGATCGCCATCCCTGATCTTAAGGCCTGGTTGTCCGGCGAAGGGGTGGAGATACGGCTATGAGCCTGCAGATCGACTGGAAGAAAGGCGGGGGGCTGGCCCCGGCCATTGTGCAGCACGCCGATACCGGCGAAGTGCTGATGCTGGGCTATATGAACGCCAAGGCGCTTGATGAGACCCAGGAAAAGGGGCTCGTCACCTTCTGGTCGCGCTCAAAGGACCGACTCTGGACCAAGGGCGAAACGTCGGGCAACACGCTGGCGCTTGTTTCTGTGGCTACCGATTGCGACGCGGACGCCATTCTCGTGCGCGCCCGACCGGCCGGGCCGACCTGCCATACCGGCGCGCATACCTGTTTTGGTGATGCCCCGGGCCCCGAAATCGGGTTTCTGGGCGAGCTGCAGCATGTCATCGACAGCCGCGCCAATGACGCGCCGAAAGACAGCTACACCGCCAAGCTGCTTTCCAAGGGCATTCTGAAATGCGCCCAGAAAGTCGGCGAGGAGGGCGTGGAGACCGCGCTTGCGGCTGCTGCTGAAGATGATGAGGCGCTGTTGGGGGAGGCGGCGGATCTGGTCTTTCACCTGATGGTGACGCTGAAGGCGCGCGGATTGTCACTGGCCGACGTTGTCGGTGTGCTTGAGCAAAGACACGACACACGCAAATAGCCCTGTCCAGAAAGAAAAAGGCCCGGTCAGTTGACCGGGCCTTTTCGTGTCTAGCCGTCAGTGCGGCGATAGCTGTTGCGGAAGTCATTGCCAAAGAAGATGGCGTTCATCAGCAAGCGCGCCGTGCCGCGATAATAGGCGCGGTAGTAAGGATCATCCGCGAAGAGGATGACCGAGCCCGAGCCGCGCCGTTCGGCATAGAGCGCGCCCTGCCCGGCGAGGGCCTGACGCAGTTCTTCGGACGCATAACCGCTGAGGATCGGATCTTCGGGGCCATAGCGCATGGGCAGAGCGAGCGGATTGTCGCCAACCGCGAACGCCATGTCGCTGGAGCGATGGCTCGGCAGACGGTCATCTTCAAAGCCGAAGGCCAGCGGGTGACTGGTGTCGATCCGCGTATCAAAGATCGCGCCGGAAATCCGCATTTCGGCATCCCAGGCTGCAATGTCCTCATAGCGAGGCGCAGGGGCGGAATCCGCGTTCGGCGTTTCAAGTTCGGCCAGCGTGGCGCCGGACAATTCCTGATCAATGACCCAGCGGGCGGCATTGCCCGTGGCGATCAGCGTGCCGCCATTGCGCACCCAGCGACCCAGCTCGGAAGAGACATCGTCGCCCACACGGTTCAGCCGGCCATTGGGCAGGATGATATGGGTGTAACGGCTGAGATCGGCGCCGCCCAGTTCGGACTGGTCGATCATGCTGACCGGCATATGCATGTCATGGTCCAGCAGGTGCCAGACCTCACCGGCATCCCCGACGCTGATGCCGCGTCCTGTCACCAGCAGCACTTCGGGCCGCTCCACATTGGACAGGGCGAATCCGCCCAGGTCAGACCCGCGAGCCGTGCTGCCCGAGCTGACGGCATGCACTTTCACACCATCTTCTTCAGCCGCCTGGCTCAGCAGGGCATGAATGTCCTCGGCGCTGACGGGTTGACGCAGCAACTCGATCATCAACGCGCCGCGTCCGACGTCCTGAGCGCCGCGGCTGGTGCTGATCGTGGTTTCATCAGGGATCACGCGGGCGCGGACGCCGGCATTCAAGAGGCGATAGAGCGCGCGGGGCGCATAATAGCTGTCCCACTCCATCACATAGCCGAGCGCGCTGCGATCAGGCGCGGCTTCCGCCATGTCATAGCGGGTCACGACGTCGCCGGTGAGCTGGCTGCGATACTGGCCGCCGCGAAGTTCGGCGTAATCAAGGTCATAGGCGAGGGGCTGGGTCCAGCCCGACACGTCGTAGAATTCGACCTTGTTGGTGATCACGCGGGTCTCGAACAGCGCACGCACGGTGCGGTACTGATCCTGGCGAAGCGGAACGATGAAGGCCTCGCCTGGACGATATTCATGACCCTGATGGGTGAAACTCTGGGTCAATGCGCGCACTTCGATGCGGTGGGTCGCCAGCACGTCGATGAAGTCAGACAGACGCCCCCGGTCGGACGAGCCGAAGACATAGCCGCGTACGGCGTCCGAGCTCGCCATCTGCCGCGTTTCATCAAAGAACGCGCGCATATGGCCTTGCAGCTCGGCGCGGTGGTCATGCGCCGCCCGGATCAGGGCGATGGCGGTGCGTGCTTGCTGGGCGATCTTGTCGTCATAGCGCAGCACGCCGTACTCGGTTTCCTGCACAATGCCACGCACCGAGCTTTGCTCGAACAGATAGGGGATGGAGCCGATCAGGCCCGGATAGCTCGAGCCGTAACCGAGGTAGAAATCATCAAAGAGTTCTTCGCTCACATACACAGCGCCTTCTTCATCCAGCTGGGTGTTGAGCGTCTGGTTGAGCTCCAGATTGAGATCGAAACCCGATTGGCTCAGCAGAGGGTGAAGGCCTTCACGGGGGCCGGGTGAAATGAAGAAGGAGGAGTTCTCGCCCATTTCGTGAAGGTCTGCAGCGACGTTCGGACGCCAGTCCTGGGTGGCGGACACGAGGGCGCGGGCTTCGGGCTGGGTGACGGGCAGCCACTGGCGGTTGATGTCAAACCAGTAGTGGTTGGTCCGGCCCCAGGGCCATTCATAATAATGCTCGCGATGCTGCGGATCAGCCACCGGCACATTGGCGTGGTGCATATTGGTCCACTGTGCAAAGCGGTTCGCGCCATCGGGATTGATCATCACGATCTGGTGGATCACCGTTTCATCCAGAAGCCGGTCAATCTCGGCCCCCTGAGCGGCGGCGAGGTGATAGAGGATCATCGGCGCGGAATCGTAGCCAGAGGACTCAGAGCCGTGGACGCCGTGGGTGAACTGGACGATGACCGGCTGATCGGCGGGCGCTTGCGCATTGGGTTCGCTCAGGGTGAGCTGGGTCTGGCGAATATCCTCCAGCCGCGCCTGGTTGGCGGGCGAGGTGATCGTGACGCGCAGGATCGGACGACCGAAATGGCTGCGCCCGATGGTCTCCACGCTGACGCGGTCAGATGCGGCGGCGACGGCATTGATATAGGCGACATGCATTTCCGGGGTGAAAATGATCTCGCCCAACTGATACCCCAGCACGGATTCCGGCGTCGGGATGGATGCATCATAGCGTGCATCAAAATTCAGAAGCTCGGCGATGGGTTTGGGTGTGTAGTCCGGCTCATAATAGGCCGAAGCGGCTCCGGCTGTGGGCAGAGCCAGAGCCAGAGATATTGCAAGCGCGCGCAGCATGATAGCAGCTCCCCGTATTGTTGTTAATTTGTAACGGTAAGCAGGCCGCGCCTGCGGTCAAGCATGTCTGAATGTCCCATGCGCGCTATCTTTCGGCGATGAATGACGTGGATTGACTCGGAAGAGCTGTGAACTTCAAGGAATTCAGAATGTTACTCCGCACCTGCCGGACGATCGTGCTCTTTACGGTTGCTGTAACCGCCTTCGCTGGCGGAGTTGGTCATGCTGCGCTTGCTCAGTCGAGCGCGGAGTCGCTGGATGTTGTCGTGGTTACAGGCGCGCGGGCTGAAACGTCCCGGCATGAGAACACTCTGGCGATTTCGGTTCTCACGGCTGAGGACATCACCCTGTTGGGCGCGCAGCATATCAGTGAGGCGCTCAATCGTCTTCCGGGCGTCAATCTCAATCGCGGCAATGGCGCTGAGCATCTCACCGCGATCAGGTCTCCTGTGCTGACCGGCAGCCAGGGGGCGGGCAGTTTTCTCTATCTCGAAGACGGCGTGCCGCTTCGTGCTGCGGGATTCGCCAATATCAACGGCCTGTTTGAAGCTGCGGATGGTCTTGCTGGCCGGATCGAAGTCGTGCGGGGCCCGGGGTCGGCGGTTTATGGCTCGAACGCTCTGCATGGCCTCGTCAACGTTCTGACGCCCAACCCGTCAGAGGCGGGCCGCAGCATTCAGCTGGAGGCTGGCACGCTGGGGCGTGTTGGGATGCGCGGATCGCTGGCGGGGCAGACAGGTCTTGGCGCGGGCTGGTTGGGCGTCAGTCTGCGTCATGAAGACGGGTGGCGGGATGAGGCTTCGCTCGACCGTCGTGTTCTTCAGGCCCGCCTGGATGGTCAACAGGGACGCACGAACTGGTCGCTGCGATTGTCCGGCATGGACCTTGAGCAGGAAACCGCAACCTTCGTTCAGGGCTTCAAGGCGTATGAGGATGAAGTTGCGTCGCGTCGGAACGCCGACCCCGAAGCGTTTCGTAATGCCTATGCCCTGCGTGCGGCCTTGCATCTGGAACGCCCTTTGACCGAGACGCTCAGTGCTCAGGCGGTGCTGTTCGCGCGCAGCAATGACATGCAATTCCGTATGCACTTCCTGCCGTCAGAGGCGCTGGAAACCAGCGGTCATGATTCTGTCGGTCTTCAGTCCGCCCTGGTCTGGACGACTGAGGACAGTGTTGTCCGGCTGGGCTTTGATGCGGACCTGACGCAGGGCGAATTGAGGGAGTTCCAGTCCCGCCCGACACTCGGTCCATTCGTGCAGGGCCTGCACTATGACTATGAGGTCGACGCGCGGACCTACGCCCTTTTCGTCATGGCGAAGCATCAGCTGAGCCCGCGCCTGAGACTGGATGCTGGACTGAGATGGGAGAACACCCGCTATCAGTACGAGAACAATGCGCCCGATGGCGCAGTTGGTCGTTATCTGAGACTGCCAGATCGCAGCGACCAGTTTGACACCCTTGCGCCCCACGCCGGCTGGGTCTTTGCGGTCAATGATCAGGCGTCAGTTTTTGGACGAGTTGCGCGGGGCGTACGGGCGCCGCAGACCGCCGAGCTATACCGGCTTCAACCCGGGCAGAGTGTGCAAGGCATTAAGCCGGAAACGCTCGACAGTCTGGAAACCGGCTTGCGTCTTCGCCCGGCGCCGAACGCACGGCTGGAGCTAACCGGCTACATGATGCGCAAGGACAATGTGATCCTGCGCGACGCTGACGGGCTGACGGTGACAGACGCCAGAACTCGCCATCATGGCGTCGAGCTGGAAGGGGGCTGGGATGTTACGGACACGCTGGGTCTTGAAGGCGCGGTCAGCTGGGCGATTCACGAATACGACTTTGAGGGAGGCGCTCCAAATAGTTCTGAATCCATTCAAAAAGGGGCCCGGATCGATACGGCGCCAGAATGGATGTCAAACCTGAGATTGAATTGGCGGCCGTCGCAAAAATTTCATGCCCAGCTTGAGTGGGTCTATATGGGCGAATATTTCGCCGATGCAGGCAATACCGCGCGCTATGATGGCCATGACCTGATTAATCTACGTTTGGGCGCAAAAGTGACGGATGCATTCCACTTATCTCTTCGCATCCGCAACATTCTTGACGCTCGTTATGCCGAGCGCGCTGATTTCGCCTTCGGTGAGTACCGCTACTTTCCAGGGGAATCCCGATCCGTGGCTATAAGTGCAGACATATCTTTCTGATTGTATTTTCTGAATAGGATCAACGAGTAATCAACAGTTAATGGAGTCGAGTCAGCATTAACCAACTTGAACTGGTGAGGCTGCCCCCATGTTGAAGACTGCATCTATTGGCCAGAAACTGTATTTAGCAGGCGGCTTGCTCGCTCTGATTTTGCTGGCGCTGACAGCATTTAGTGCAATTGAGCTCAGACGAGGCATGCTCAATGAAGTTGATCAGTCGCTTAGCGATCTGGTCGAAATCGCGACCACGACGCTGAACTCCTACCAGTCACGCGTTCAGAGCGGCGAGATGAGCGAGCAGGACGCGCAAGCCCAGGCGCTGCGAGCGCTCGGGGACATGCGCTTTGAGGGCGACAACTACTTCTTCGTCATCGACAGCGATCAGACCATGGTCATGCACGCGGTGCGGCCGGAGCTGAATGGCCAGTCCATGCGCAATTCTCAGGACCCGAACGGCCTGTACCTCTTCCGCGAAATGGCGGACGTCGCGACACGTTCGGGGTCCGGTTATGTGGATTATGGCTGGCCGCGCGCGGGTTCGGATGCTCCTGTCCCCAAGCGCAGCTATGTCGAAATGTTCCAGCCCTGGGGCATGATTGTCGGCGCCGGGGTCTATGTGGATGATGTCCAGGCGCGGATCTGGTCGGTGATCTCCGTGATAGTCATCGGTAACCTGTCCGCCATCGCCCTCCTGTTCGGCGGCGCCTTCCTGCTCAATCGCTCCATTCAGGGCCCGGTCGCCAGGTTGTGCGAGGCTGTCGAGCGACTGGCCAAGGGCGATACGAAAACCGCGCTGCCGGAACCTGAAGGACGCGAGGTCACCGACCTGACAAAATCTGTGAAGGTGCTGCAGGTTTCCGCGCAGGAACGAGAGCGTCTTGAAGCCGAAGCCCAGGCCTCCCGCGAAGCCCAGCTCAAACGGGCTGAACAGATCGAAGCTTTGGTGTCCGAATTTGATCTGAGCGCCGCCCAGGCCATCTCCGCATTCGAGGCCGCGGGCGAACAGCTGCGCTCGTCCTCCCAGGGCATGAAAGCCAATGCCGGCGCTACGGCTGATGGCGCGCGCATGCTCGAGGGCGCAGCGCAGACCTCGGCGGAGAGCGTTGAGGTCGTGGCCGCCGCCGCTGAGGAGCTGACGGCCGCCATCAGTGAGATCAACCAGCAATCTTTGCGCTCGTCCGAGGTTTCGAAGGCGGCCGTGCAGCAAGCCGAAGTGACCCGCACCGATGTGCAGCAACTGGCTGAAGCGGCGCGCAAGATTGATGGCATTATCCAGCTGATCGCAGGCGTGACCGAGCAGACCAATCTGCTGGCCCTGAACGCCACCATTGAAGCGGCGCGGGCCGGGGAGGCGGGCAAGGGCTTCGCCGTAGTCGCAAGCGAGGTGAAAGCGCTGGCCGAGCAGACGGCGAACGCGACCGAAAGCATTTCCGCCGAGATCAAGGGCATCCAGAGCGCGACCGAAGTCTCTGTAGCCGCCATCGAGAAGATCACGGGCATTATCGGCGAGACCTATGAGATCGCCACCGCCATTTCTGCGGCCATGGAAGAACAGCGCGCCGCGGCGGCCGAGATTTCCAACTCCGCCCAGAATGCAGCGTCCGCGACCAGTGAAGTGCGGTCGGAGGTCACCCAGGCCCAGCAACGCGCTGAACAGGCCAACAAGGGGGCTCAGGATCTCGATCAGGCCAGCGTCGCTGTGGCGGGTGAGGCGTCGGGTCTGAAAGCCACCATCGAGCGCTTCCTGTCAGGCGTGCGCGCCGCCTGACGCTTGCCTTGCACCGCCGGTGCGCGTTAGCAGATCGGGTCCACAACTTCGGAGACCCGCATCATGCCTTCTCGCACCGGCGCCCAGCACCTTATCGACGCCTTGTCCGCCAATGGCGTTGAGCGAATTTTCGGTGTTCCCGGAGAGAGTTATCTGGCCGCTCTTGATGCGCTGGTGGATGTGGGCATCCCCTTCATCCAGTGCCGTCACGAGGCGGGCGCCGCCAATATGGCCGAGGCCCATGGCAAGCTGACCGGTAAGCCGGGCATCTGCTTTGTCACCCGTGGTCCGGGCGCGACCCAGGCCGCTGTCGGTGTCCACACTGCGCTGCAGGACTCCACCCCCATGATCTTGCTAGTCGGTCAGGTCCGGCGCGAGGATGAGGGGCGTGAAGCCTTCCAGGAGCTTGATTACGGTCAGGCCTTCGCGGGGCTCGCCAAGGCGGCGTTCGAGATCCGCGATCCGGCGCGAGTGCCTGAAATGATGATGCGCGCCTTCTCGCTCGCCATGAATGGCCGTCCGGGGCCTGTGGTGGTGGGCCTGCCTGAAGACATGCTGACCGAGATCGCGGACGCGCCCGCGGCTGCGGCCTTGCCGATGGCGCGCAGCGAAGTGTCGGCCGCCACCGCCTCTGAAATCGCACAGATGATTGACGCTGCGGACCGCCCTGTCGTCATGGTGGGTGGGCCCGGCTGGCGCGATGAAGACCGTACGGCGCTGCACGCATTCGCCGAGCAAATGAATTGCCCCGTCATCACAAGTTTCCGCGTCAAGCATCTGTTTGATAACAAGCATTCCCATTATGGCGGTGAGGCCGGCATTGGCGCTTGCCCCGCCGTTGTAGGCGCGCTGCGTAAGGCGGATCTGATCGTCGCGATTGGTCCGCGTCTGGGAGAAATGACCACCCAGAGCTATGATCTGTTTGATGTGCCCGAGGGCGTGTCGGATCGTCTGATCCATATCCATCCGGGCGGGGAAGAGCTGGGCCGGGTCTATCGCCCGAAACTCGCCGTCACCGCTCAGGCCGGACCGGCGCTGAGCAATATCCATGCGGCCTCAAAGCCCGAGCGCGCAGCGTCCCGCAGCGACTGGGTCAAGCAATGCCGCGCCGCGTATGACGCCTGGATCGAGCCCGTCGAGGTGACCGGCGCTGTGAACCCGTCGATCATCTGGCGTGAGACGTCGGAAAAGCTCGGCGGTCAGGCGATCATGACCAATGGCGCGGGCAATTTCGCCGCCTGGCTGCATCGCTTCTGGGTGCACCAGTGCTGCCCCAGCCAGCTCGCCCCGACCTCGGGTGCGATGGGCTATGGTCTGCCGGCGGCGATCGCCGCCAAGCTGCATTGCCCGGACCGTCCTGTTATCGCGGTGTGCGGGGATGGCGATTTCATGATGGCCGCGCCCGAACTCGCAACGGCGGTTCAGCACGGAGCGAACATCGTCGTCTGCGTCTTTGACAATGGCGCCTATGGAACCATCCGCATGCACCAGGAGCGCGCCTATCCGGGCCGGGTCAGTGGGACGGATCTCAGCAATCCCGACTTCAAGCTGATGGCGGAAGCGTGCGGCTGTGCGGGCTATTTCGTCGACAGGACCGAAGATTTCGCCGCCGCTCTTGATCAGGCGCTGAATGCGGGCAAGCCCGCGCTCATTCACGTCAAGCAAAGCCTCGCGGACATCGCGCCAGGCAAGACGCTGTCGCTGACCTAATTCCACCTCCAAGTTTCGCTCATTTCAGGGAGTCCACCCATGTCCCAGAGCTTTTACGACCGCCTGACCGAAACCCTGTCCGAGATCGAAGCGGAAGGGCTTTTCAAGCGCGAGCGCACCATCACTTCGCAGCAATTCTCCGAGATTGATGTGCGCGGGATCGATGGCGCCGAGCGCCATGTGCTGAACTTCTGCGCCAACAATTACCTGGGGCTCGCCAACCGGCCCGAGCTGATCGAGGCGGCGAAGACCGCGCTGGATCGTTATGGTTATGGCGTGGCGTCCGTGCGCTTCATCTGCGGCGCGCAGGAGGTCCATAAAGAGCTCGAAGCGGCCATCGCCGACTTTACCGGCCAGGAAGACGCGATCCTCTACGCCGCCGCGTTTGACGCCAATGGCGGCGTGTTCGAGCCGCTGCTGGGCCCGGAAGACGCGATCATTTCGGACGCGCTGAACCACGCCTCCATCATCGATGGCGTGCGCCTGTGCAAGGCCAAGCGCTATCGCTACGCCAACTCGGACATGAATGATCTCGAGGCACAGCTCAAGCAGGCCCGCGAAGATGGCGCGCGCACCATTCTGGTGGTCACCGACGGCGTGTTCTCCATGGATGGCTATATCGCCAACCTCAAGGATATCTGTGATCTGGCGGACAAGTATGACGCCCTGACCATGGTCGATGATTGTCACGCCCACGGCTTCATGGGCCCCAATGGTCGCGGCTCGGTGGAGCATTGCGGCGTCATGGGCCGGGTGGACATCATCACCGGCACGCTGGGCAAGGCGCTTGGCGGCGCCATGGGCGGTTTCACCGCAGCCAAGAAGCCGGTCATCGACATTCTGCGCCAGCGCTCGCGCCCCTATCTGTTCTCGAACTCGCTGGCTCCAGCCATTGCGGGCGCCAGCCTGAAAGCGCTGGAAATGGTGCGTGAGGGCGATGATCTGCGCGCGCGCCTGTTTGATAACGCCAAACGCTTCCGCACTGGCATGACCGAAGCCGGCTTTGACCTTCTGCCGGGCGAACACCCGATCATTCCGGTTATGCTGGGCGACGCCGCGCTGAGCCAGCAAATGGCGGACAAGCTGATGGAGGAGGGCGTCTATGTGATTGGCTTCTTCTATCCTGTGGTGCCCAAGGGCCAGGCCCGTATCCGCACGCAGATGAGCGCCGCCCACACCCCTGAGATGATCGACCGCGCCGTCGCCGCCTTCACCAAGGTGGGCAAGGAGCTGGGGGTTATCTGATCAGCGCGTGAATTTCGCTTCAAAGCATGCCAGTCTCCCCTCAGACGCGAACAGGGTCTGAGGGGGCCATATGAGGTCAATGTTTTCAAAACCGGTCTGGGAGGGCGGCATGCGTGCGGGTGGAGTTATCGTTCTGGTGATATCGGGCGTCATTCTTCTGGCGCTCGGCATGTGGATCATGCCGATCTATTCGGTCTGGCAGCAGGAGCAGGCGGGCCGGGCTGAACTGGTCCGGGCGGAGCAAAATCGCAGGATCGCGGTGCTGGAAGCCGAAGCGCGCCTTGAATCCGAACGACTGAACGCTCAAGCGGAGGTCGAACGTGCGCGGGGCGTGGCCGAGGCGAACGCCATCATCGCCGATGGTCTCGGCGGTCCTGAAGGTTATTTGCGCTATCTGTGGATCCTTGCGCTCAGTGAGAACCGCCAGGATGTGATCTATGTTCCGACGGAAGCCGGCCTGCCCATTCTGGAAGCCACGCGTGGGGTGCAGCAACCACGCTCTCAGGACTGATTGCGGTATCTGACCGAAATTTAAGCCTGACCTGACATCTGTCAGGGTTTCACAGTGATTTGACATGATGTAAACCGCCCTCAATTCGGGAGTTTACATCATGTCAATTTCTGCGCTCGCGCTCGCCCTTTTTGCCGCTCAAACATTTCCCTCTGACGATCTCGTCATTCGGAATGTCACGATCGCCAGTCCGGAGCGGGATGCGCCGCTGGAAGGCCAGTCGGTGCGCATTCGCGATGGCCGCATTGTCGAGATCAGCGCCGCACCGCTGGAGGCCCAGGGCGAGGAGATGCTGCTGGACGGGCAGGGGCGGTATCTGGCGCCGGGGCTGACGGACAGCCACCATCACGTTTCTTTCGTGCCGGGCATGGGGGCGGCGGGACTGCCGCCCGCGAGCAATCATCCCGCACTCGTCGCTTCTTACATGGCGCAGCAACCGCGCAGCCTGCTTTATCATGGCGTGACCCAGGTGCTTGATCCGGCCCCGCTGACGGGCTGGGAGGTCTTCACCGATCAGCCGCAGCATCCGGATTTGCTGCGCTGTGGCGAGGTTCCGGGGCCCCATGACGGTTACCCGGTCAACCAGCGCGCAAGCGAGAACCCGGAAGACGCCTATCCCTATGACATCGACACGCCCGAAGACGCCGCGCCGGTGATCGCGCGCATGCAGGCCGATGGCGCCATTTGCGTGAAGGTCTATCTTGAGGATGGCTTTGGCGCGGCGAGCGACTGGCCGCTGATGAGCGATGAAACGCTGGACGTCATCAAGGCGGAAGCGGAAGCGCGCAACATGCCGGTGCTGGTCCACGCCAACGCCATCGACATGTACCAGATCGCCCTTGATCACGGCCTCGGCGTGATGGCGCACGGCTTGTGGAACTGGCAATGGCCTGAGGGCGAACCGCCTGTGGTGGAGACGCTGGATCGCGTCATTGCGTCTGACACGGGCTATATGCCGACCCTGCGGGTCATGGGCGGGTTGGCGGATCATGTGCGCCCCGGCGCGCTCGACAACCCCGACCTTGAGCCCGTAACGCCGTCCGACCTCATGACCTTCTATCGTGAGGGCGGGGCGGACTGGTTTGCCGATGAGCTGGCGTCAGACTTCCCGGCCGACATGCCGCGCGAAGAAATCGCCGACATTTTCGGCTTCGGCGTTCAACGCGGTCAACGCGCGCTCGCCTATCTGCATGGAGAAGGCCATCCGGTCATGCTGGCCAGCGACTGTCCCGGCAGCCCCACCGCCAGCAATCAGCCCGGCCTGTGCACGCTGCTGGAAATGGAAGCCATGAGCGAAGCAGGGATGAGCGCGACGGAGATCTTCCGTTCGGGCACGCTGACCATTGCGGCTCAGTTCGGCCTTGAAAGCGAATACGGCCAGATCGCGCCGGGCTTCATCGCCAATCTGGTGCTGCTGGAGGACAACCCGTTTGAGACCGTCAGTGCCTGGCGCAGCATCGACGTGGTCATCCTGCGCGGCGAAGTGATCGAGCGTGATAGCCTGCGAGCGCGCTAGACGGGCAAAGGCGGATAGGCGCTTTTCGCGATGAGTGGCCGGGCCGCAAGCCTGTCCGCCAGCGTTTTCAGGCGCGGCTGGGTGAGGGGTACGGTGTCATAAAGCGCCAGATGCTCCCACGCGGCGATAAAGTGAAACTCGCCATAGCCGGGCGCTTCGGCGTCAAACGTGTCAGCCCGCACCTCCAGCCAGTCGAGGCCGTGCAGAATGGCGGCGCGCGCCTTGTCGAAATAGGCCGCGCCCTGTGTCTCAAGCCCCGTGCGCTTGCCTAGAACCAGCTTCACTTCCTGGCTCATGATGGTGTTCAGAATGGCGCGCCGGTTCAACGTCTCTGGATCGGAACGGCGGACCTTCAAACGGTCCTGGGGATCAAACCGTTTGGAGAGATGCTGTGCGATATGGTCGGACTCGATCAGCCAGACCGCACCCTCTTCCAGCACAGGAATGGACATCGCCGGATTGCCGCAAAAGCGCGCAGGATCGGCCTGAGAGACATCGCCCACATCCTCAAATGCATAGGGCGCGTCCCAATGGTCGAGCAAAAGCCGGACCTTGCGAGTGAAGTGAGAGCGCGGCGTGCCAATGAGTTTCATGGACGCGACCTTTCCGAGATGAACGGGTTTCAAGATGCTTTTGAGGCGAACCCGTGCCAGTGTCTTCGCTCATATCATGATCCTGGCAAGGGGGACGCCATGACCGAGACACAAGACGCAGCATTTGCAAGTGATGAGGCAGCCGCCAGCAGCGCCCGCCCGGATGACGAGATGCTGCCTTTTCTCAATAACTTCCACGACATCTTCACCACCATTGGCGTGGTGATCCTGTTTGCGGGGTTAAGTCTGGGCGGCGTTCAGCTTCATGACGCAATGCGGCTGGACATGGGTTCGCTCAGCTCTCACGCTGCGGCCATCGCCCTGATCGCCCTGATTGCGGTCGTCGCCTGGGCCTTGTCTTCGCTTCTTGTGGGCCGTCAGCGCCGCATCCTGCCGGGCATTGTGCTGAGCTGTGTCTTTGTAGGCTTAGCCAGCGTGGCGCTGAGCTGGGTCTATATCCGTCTGATCCTGGAGCAGTTTGACTCCGCCGCTTTTGACGCCGCCGTCGACAGCATCACCAGTACGAGCGTTCTGTCGCGTGAGGCGTTTGACGTGATGCTGGCGGATCTGCCCTGGACGATCCGCCTGATGCCGGTGGTGTTCGGCGGCGCGGCGCTTGTGGTCAGCATGCTGTATTACGCAAGCTTCCGCCTGCCGTTTGCGGGCGGTTTGACCGGGCTCATCCTTGTCACGTTCGCCATGCTGGTCTGGCTTGTGATTGATCCCTATACGGTCGTGCGGTTCAACCCGATCCTCAATCTTTTGATGGGCCTGGCGCTGTTTGTGGGCGGCATCGTGTTTGATGCGCGCGATCCGGCGCGCACGACAAGGCTCTCGGGCACCGGCTTCTGGCTGCATTTCTTTGCGGCGCCCATGCTGTTATCGGCGGCGGTGACGCTGGCGATCAGCGGGGCGACCGTGGACGGGACCGCACGCATGACGTCCGGGCCCGTGTTCCTGCCCATGACCGAGGATGGCTATGCGTTGCGCGCCGCCATCGTCTCCCTGATCGTCATCGCCGTCTTCGCGCTCATCTCCTTGCTGATCAACCGGCGGGCCCTGATCGTGTCGGGGCTGCTGACGACCGGCGTGGCGCTGGCTGTGCTGGTCAAGGAGCTGGGCCTTGATGGCGCGGGCGTGGCGGCGGTGACTCTGCTGGTGCTGGGCGGCATCGTGGTGCTTCTGGGCGTCGCCTGGACGCCCGTGCGCAGCGTTCTGACGGCGCCCTTCCCCAGCTCGGGCGTTATCGCGCGGATCATTCCGCCCGTCAGCCACGGTCACGAAGGATGAACGGGTCCACACAACAATGAGGGGCGCTCTTTTCTTTCCGTTCGCGGCGTGATCAAAGCGAGCCGAGACGTCCACCTCTCAATCCGGGAGTCCCCCTCATGAAAGCCCTCGTCAAAGCCAAAGCCGAAGAAGGTCTGTGGTTGCAGGAAGTCGACAAGCCGGTCATCGGGCCGGACGATGTCCTCATCCGCGTGCACAACACCGCCATCTGCGGCACCGATGTGCACATCTACAACTGGGACAGCTGGGCGCAGAAGAACGTGCCCGTGCCGATGGTTGTGGGCCATGAGTTTGGCGGCGTGATCGAAGAGGTCGGCGCGGATGTGACCCGCGTCAGCCCCGGCATGCGCGTGTCCGGCGAGGGCCATGTGGTGGGTCAGAAATCGCGCGCCGTACGCGCCGGTCGCTTCCACCTCGATCCCGATACCAAGGGCGTGGGCGTGAACATGCCCGGCGCCTTTGCCGAATACCTCGTCATCCCGGCGTTCAACGTTGTGCCACTGCCGGATGAAGTCGCGATGGAGCAGGCGGCCTTCCTGGATCCGCTGGGCAATGCGGTTCACACCGCCACCGCCTTTGATCTTGTGGGCGAGGACGTTTTGATCACCGGCGCAGGCCCGATCGGCATCATGGCCGCCGCCGTGGCCCGTCATTGCGGCGCGCGTCATATCGCTGTGACCGACATCAATCCGGATCGTCTGGCGCTTCTGGAAAAGGTCTGCCCGACGGCTGTTCCGGTGAACACCACCAAGGACGATCTGCGCGATGTGCGCGCCCGCCTGAAAATGACCGAGGGTTTTGACGTCGGGCTTGAAATGTCGGGCGCGGAGCCGGCCTTCACCCAGATGGTCGAGAACATGGTGATGGGCGGCAAGATCGCCATGCTGGGCCTGCCCGGCAAGCCGTTCAATCTCGACATGGGCAGCCTGATCATGCGCGCGATCACCTTCAAGGGAATCTATGGCCGCGAAATGTTCGAGACCTGGCACAAGATGCTGGCCATGCTTCAGTCCGGCCTCGATGTCAGCCAGCTGATCACCCACCGCCTGCCGGCGACCGACTTCCAGACCGGCTTTGACGCGATGCGTTCGGGCAAGGCGGGCAAGGTGATCCTCGACTGGACGCAGGTGTGATGAATGCGGCGGTTGAGCAACTGATTGACAGTGTCCTGATTGATTTCAATCCGGGCTTCTTCATCCAGTGCTCAATCGCCGCACTCGTTATCTCGGGTCTTATGGTGCTTGTGAACGCCATTGTTACCCGTCAGCAATGGCTACATTTCGGCACGAATGCCGTTCACCAGATGTCATTGTTTGGTCTGGTGATCGGACTTCTGGCAAGCGGTGTGGTTTTGTGGTTTGCCTTCCGTGATCAAATTTCGTTTCGTACAGGCGTTGTGCTGATTGGCATATTGCTGGCGAACTTTTGTTATTTTCTCTTTTATTGCAAGTTCTTGGTCTGGCTGAATGCAAGGCTGGCTGACCCTTCATCACGTTTGATTGACTTGGCGTTTTATGATGCCCTGTGGTCGCTTTTACCCGCTGCGCTGACTCTGACCTTTTTCTTTTATCTGGTTTTCTGATGACCCATCCCGTAACCCAACTTGAGTTTTCCGAACTGCCCGAAGCCGAGATGCGCGCGCGGGCGGAAGCGTTTTACGAGACCATGCGTCAGCGACGCACGGTGCGCGATTTCTCCGACCGGCCTGTGCCGCGCGAGATCATCGAGATGGCGATCCTGACCGCGGGCGCCGCGCCCAATGGCGCCAATCACCAGCCCTGGCATTTCACGGTGCTGGGGCAGGGGCCATTACGCACGCAATTGCGTGAGGCGGCGGAAGCGGAAGAGCGCGCCTTCTATGAAGGCAAGGCCAGCGAGGAATGGCTTGAGGCTCTGGAGCCCTTGGGGACTGACGCCAGCAAGCCGTTTCTGGAAACCGCGCCCTGGATTATCGCCGTGTTCGCCCAGCGTCGCGGCGGGCCCAAGCCGGGCGATGACCGGAAGAATTACTATGTCTCTGAAAGCGTGGGCATCGCCTGCGGCTTTCTGATCGCCAGCCTGCATCAGGCGGGCCTTGCCACGCTGACCCATACGCCCAATCCGATGGGCTTTCTTACCGAGATCTGCGAACGGCCTGCGACCGAGAAACCGATGATGCTGGTCGTGTGCGGCTATCCGGCCGAAGGCGCGCAAGTGCCGCTTCACGCGCTTCAGAAGAAGGCGCTCTCAGAGATCAGCGATTTTCGCTAGCGGATACAGAAAGGGCGGCGGATGACTCCGCCGCCCTTTCTCGTTGGGTCTGAAGGATCAGGACGCCTTGCTGACCGCGCCGTCATCCAGCGCGCTGATGAGCCGGTCCAGAGCGTTGAGCACGTCTTCTGACGCCGCCTCCATCTCCTCAACCGCAGCTTCAGCGCCGGCATAGTCGCCCTGCGCGCACAGGCGCGCCGCGCGCTTGCCGCACTCATGGGCGCGGGCGTGTGGCGGCTCGATGGCCTGGAAGGACGGGATATGGCCATAGTCCTGACGGGCGGCTTCATACCATTTGCCCAACCGGCAGGAGCGGTGATCTGACAACTCGCTCTCGCTGAGCTGGGTTGCGCCCACCAGCATGCTGTTCAGGCGCTTCTTCCACAGCAAATGGTCAGACTTGGCGCAGTGCAGAACGAAATTGTCGATATTGCGATTGCTGAGCGCGGCCAGGGTCTGGCCGATGGTGGATTCGGTGCCAGCGCTGGCCTCCACCACATGCTCCACGCGCTCACGGGCGCGGGTGGCGCCGCTGGCGATTTCAGACACCGAGCGTGACAGGTTGGAGGTGGCGCTCGATTGTTCGGTGATCAGGCTGGCAATCTCCGAAACGATGCGCGCGCTCTCATGCACGGTATTGGTGACGGAGTTGACCGCTTCTTCGGACGCGTTCGCGGCGTTGATGCCTTCCTGGATCGAGCTTGAGGAGTTGGACACCGCTTCGGTGATGGCGCCGACCTGCCGTTGCAGATGGTCCATACGCTGGCGGATATCTTCGGTCGCCTTGGCCGTCTGACCTGACAGCGCTTTCACTTCACCGGCCACCACGGCAAAGCCCTTGCCGGCTTCGCCCGCGCGCGCCGCTTCGATCGTGGCGTTCAGCGCCAGCAGATTGGTCTGGTCAGCGATGGCGGCGATGGTGTCAACGATCTCGGCGATCTGGCGCGAGGCCTGTTCAAGATCGGTGACGCGGCCCGTAATCGTGTCGAAGGCGCCGCCCAGCTGCTCGGTCTCCGAGCGGGTCAGGCGCACCGCTTCCAGCCCGGTCCGGGATTGCTGGACGCAGGCGCTCAGCGATTCCGCGCCGTTATTGGCGAGCTTGGTGATCGAATGAATGGAGAAGTCGAGCTCTTCCACCGCGGTGGACATGCCGGAGACATGCTTGTCCATCTTGCGCACTTCACCGGTCGCGCGGGCGACGGCGGCCATGGCGTTCGAGTTCTGGACCGATGCGCTGACCGTGCGCTCAAGCTCGGACGCGTTGCGTTCTTTCAGCTCTGCATGAAGCTCGGCGAGGGCGCTGGCGGCCTGAGGCGGCAAACCGCTCAGCTCCGGGCTCCCGCCTTCGCGAATACGGGCGATCGCCGCCGCAAGTGCATCGGTCCAGTCGGCAGGCTGAGTCTGGGCCTGGGACATGGGGGCGGATTGAACCGACGCGGTTGCGGCGGACTTGCGGCCAAAGCTGAGCATGAATTTCCCCGTGTGATCAATGAGACAGGGGTAACGCTCAGATGGTAAACGCCTCGTTTATACTCGCATTCAGACGCGAACCGGCCGCGCTATGGCTGTGAACGACCAGATCAGGGCGATGATCCAGCCTACGACGGTCCAGCCCAGCAGCAAGTTCGTCAGAAAGATTGCAAAGCTGTTGTGGTGGCCGCGCAGCAGCGCGATCACCGTGGGCAGAAAGTTCAGCACCACCAGCAGAATCAGAACGTCCATGACCAACCTCCTTATTGTTTGTCGATAAAAGTGGGGTTGGCAGGCCCAGACTTCAAGTGACCATCGTGTAAGGTGGCGGACATGAAAAACCCCGGCGCCTTGGGCGCCGGGGTTTCGATCCCTCGTCAGGCTGACGCCTTATTCGGGGAAGGTGTAATCCTTGTAGATCTCGCGAAGCTTGGTCTTGAGGATCTTGCCCGTCGCGCCGATCGGCATTTCATCGATGAACTCGACGCCGTCAGGCAGCCACCATTTGGGCACCCGGGTGGCGAGATACTCACGAATGGAGTCCGCGGTTGGCGTGGTGTTCGGCTTGGGCTGAACGATCAGCAGCGGACGTTCCTGCCATTTGGGGTGGGGCATGCCCACCGCCGCGGCCAGCGCAACATCGGGGTGACCCATGGCGGCGTTCTCAAGATCGATCGAGCTGACCCATTCACCGCCGGACTTGATGACGTCCTTGGAACGGTCAGTGATGGTCATATAGCCATCCTGGTCGATATGGCCGACATCGCCGGTCTTGAACCAGCCGTCATCGGTGAAGCTGTCGGGGCCCGCGCCGCGATAATAGCTGTCGATGATCCAGGGGCCGCGCACATGGATGTGGCCGGCGGACTGGCCGTCGCGCGGCAGGACATTGCCGTCATCATCCACGGTGCGCATTTCCACACCGAACAGAAGACGGCCCTGCTTGAGCTTGATGCCGACCTTCTCATCCTCGGTCAGCTCTTCGTGCTTGGGCAGAAGCTTGCCGACCGTGCCCAGCGGGCTCATCTCGGTCATGCCCCAGCCTTGCTGCATCTCGACGCCATATTCGTCCTGATAGGCGCGCATGAGGGCTTCGGGCATAGCCGAACCGCCCATCAGCACCTTGGAGACGCTGTCGATGCGTTTGCCGCTGTCACGCAGATACTGCAGCAGACCCAGCCAGACGGTGGGCACGCCGAGGATGTTGTTGACGGACTCGCCCTCGATCAGGCTCTGCAGGCTTTCACCATCCAGCTGTGCGCCGGGCATCACCAGCTTCGCGCCCGCCATCGCCGCCGCATAGGGCACGCCCCAGGCGTTGACGTGGAACATGGGCACGACCGGCATCACGACGCCGGAAGCGCCGACGCCGATGGCGTCCGCGGCGCAACACGCCATCGCGTGCAGGACCGTGGAACGGTGAGAATAAAGCGCGCCCTTGGGATCGCCCGTGGTGCCGGAGGTGTAGCACAGCCCCGCCGCCGCATTCTCGTCGAACTCGGGGAAGTCGTAATGATCGTCCGCATTGGCGATCATGGTTTCGTAGATGTCGACCTTGGTCTTCATCTCGGGCTTGGTGGATTCGCCCGTCATGGCGACCCAGCGTTTGACCGTCTTGCAATGCTTGGCGACCGCATCGACCAGCGGGGCGAAGCTGACATCGAAGAAGACGTGCTTGGCCTTGGCGTGATCAATGATCCAGGCCAGCTGCTCGGGGCTCAGGCGCGGGTTGGCGGTGTGCACCACGGCGCCGACGCCGGAGACGGCGTAATACAGCTCCATGTGCCGGTGTGTGTTCCAGGCGATGGTGGTGATCCGGTCGCCAGGCTTCACCTTCAGCGGGCCGGTCAGAACATTGGCGAGTTGCTGGGTGCGCTTGTAGCAATCGGCATAGCCATAGCGATGGATCTTGCCGGTATCAGGAAGCCGGGACACGATCTCGCGTTGACCGTGATTATAGGCTGCATGGCGCAAAATGTCCGCAATCATCAGCGGACGGTTCATCATCTGACCGCGTAGCACGTCGTAGTCCTCCCCTGTCACCTGACTTGTGATGGATCACAGGCCGGTTCGTTTTGTTGTTGGCCCTATCAAAAGGCCCGGAAGCGCACTACGCAATCCCTTTCGCATCAGTTTCTTGCAGCTGCACAACTCCCGGAAAGGCTTTGCATCCATGACCCGTCCGCTTCCTGTGTTCGAAGATGTCCGTGCAGCTGCCGCACGCCTGAAAGATCAGGCGGTTCTGACGCCGCTCCTGACCAACCCCGCTCTGGATGAGCGTGTGGGCGGGCGTATATTTTTAAAAGCGGAGTGCCTTCAGCGCACCGGCACCTTCAAGTTTCGCGGCGCGTTCAATGCGCTCTCGAAGTTGAGCGAATCGCAGAGGAAGGCTGGCGTGGTCGCGTTTTCCTCGGGCAATCACGCTCAGGGCGTGGCCGAAGCCGCGCGCATTCTGGGCCTGAAGGCGATCATCGTGATGCCGGAAGATGCGCCCGAAGTGAAGAAGGCGGGCGTCCTCGCCCGCGGCGCGCAGATTCGCGCCTATGACCGGGAAACCGAGAGCCGGGTCGAAATCGCGCAAGCGCTTTGCGCGGAAAGCGGAGCGGCCCTGATCCCGTCCTTTGATCATCCCGACGTGATCGCCGGGCAGGGCACGTCCGGGCTGGAAACCTTCGAGACGCTGAAAGCCCTTGGCGTGACGGCGGACCAGCTGGTGTGCTGCGTCGGCGGCGGCGGATTGCTGGCCGGCATTACTCTCGCTGCAGAGGCGCTATCACCTGAAACCCGGATCTTTGGCGCAGAGCCTGAAGGGTTTGACGATCACGCCCGCTCCCTCGCCAGCGGCGAGAAGGTGGTGAACGCCCGCAAGGGGGGATCCGTGTGTGATGCTCTGCTGACCGAGACGCCGGGCGAGCTGACCTATGCGATCAATCAGCCGCGACTGGCGGGGGTGGGCGTCGTCAGCGATCTCGAAGCGCTTCAGGCGGTCCGCTACGGGTTCGAGACCCTCAAACTGGTGCTGGAGCCGGGCGGCGCGGCCGCGTTGGCGGCCATCCTGTCAGGCAAGGTCGACGCAAAAGACAAGACCACGGTCGTTATGCTGACCGGCGGCAATGTGGACAGCGCCGTCTTCCAACAGGCGCTGTCCGCTTGACCTAGCGGCCTTCCGCGCCGCCATTCTCGTCTTCAGGCGAGGTCAGGACCGGCGCGTCCGGTCCGGTCTGGCCTTCGGCCTCTTCCATTGCTTCTTCTGCAGCCTGGGCTTCGCGCAGCGCTGCAACAAAATCATCGGGCAGGGCGGGCAGATCGCGGGCGAACTGGCCGGCCATGTCCTCGGTGATGTTGAGCGGCGTGGTCTGACCCTCGTTCAGGCGGGCGCGATAGACCTGCAGGTTCTCGATGATGCGCTGCACATAGTTGCGCGTTTCGGAGAACGGGATGGATTCCACCCAGTCGATCGGGTCGATGTCATCGGTGCGCGGGTCGCCGTAATTCTCGACCCAGCGACGCACCCGGTGCCCGCCGGCATTATAGGCGGCGAGGGCCATGACCAGCGAGCCCTCATAATCGGTGACGACCTCCTGCAAGTGCGCCATGCCGAGGGTGAGGTTGTAGCTGGGATCATCGGTCAGCCAGTGGAAGCTGTAGGGCAGGTCCAGCTGACGCGCCGTCTGACGCGCGGTCGCCGGCATCATCTGCATCAGGCCGCGTGCGCCCGCGCCGGAAATGGCTTGCGGATCAAACTCGGTCTCCTGACGGATCACCGAATAGGTCAGGGCCGCTTCAGGCGAGACCGGGGCGGTATCAGGCAGGTCGATCATCGGATAGGCGCGCTCGGCCAGGATCATGCCTTGCAAACGGCCCGCCTTGGCGGCGCGAACCGCCTGACGGATCTGAAGGTATTCCAGTGCGATGTCAGTGATCATCGCCTGTTCTTCGGGCGTCTGCATCTCGTCATCGAAATGGTACATGAAGACGCGGAACAGATAGTCTGCATCGACTTCGGCCAGCAGGCGAAGCGCCTGGATTTCCGGACGGGCGTTGAATGCGGCGCGCGCTTCCTCGCTCGGTTGCGGATCCGGCGGCAGGTCAAGCTGCGCCGCATCCGGCCCCAGCGCCAGAATGGCGAGCTGGCCGTAATACGCAGTGGGATAGCCCGCAGCGGCTTCAAAACGTTCAGACGCCAGCTCTAGCTCGCCGGACGCTTCCGCGGCCCGGCCCTGCCAGTACAGGGCGCGCGAGGTGGAGACCGGCGTGGTCACCCCGTCCTCGAGCCGCTCGAAATGGGCGAAGGCGACGGCGGGTTGATCGAGCTTGGTCAGCGCCAGCCAGCCTGCCAGAAATTCGGCGTCCGCAAATTCAACGCCGCGCTCCATGCCATTGGCGGCGGCCAGCTCATAGGCGGTCTCGAACTCACGATCCCGGATCAGGTCCAGGATCATCAGCTTGCGCTCGGTCCACATGGATTCTAGCGCTGCATCATTGTCGTAGCTGTCAGGCAGTTCGAGCAGCAGTTCGAGCGAGGTGTCGAGACCGCGCTGACGCCGCCAGCGGGCGCGCTCATAAACAAGGCCGGGGGCATTGCTGAGGGAATCGGGAACCGCTGCAACCGCGCCGTCCACGCCATGTGAGCGGCTGGCGAGACTGATGCGGGCTTCGGCGAGGCGGCGCTGGCCCGCGGACAATTCCGGCAACAGACGGCTGGCGGCGGTGCGTTGCCCCGCCCAGAGCAGGAAGTCGACGCGGGCGGCGTGATCCTCGGCGGACAGCAATCCGTCATGATCACGCATGACTTCGTTCTGGTTGGACAGGCGCAAGGTCTGGGTGCGCCAGGCGGTGCGGATCTGTTCGGCGCCTTCCTCTTCCCGGCCCAGCGCGATCAGGGCTTCGCCCAAGGCGACGCGGCCTTCACCGGTAACAGGTTCGCGGTCCTCGAACCAGGCGACGATCAGGGCCGGGCTCAGACCGGAATCCTCGATTTTCCATTCCGCCTCTCGCCGGATCGAGCTGTGGCGCGGCCAACCTTCCAGCTCATCAATCGCCCGATCGAGTTCGGAGAAGGGGGCCCGGGCGTCGCTGACCGCCAGTCGCCATAACAGGATGTTGTCTGCGACCGGGTTCTGCACCGTCATGATGGCCTGGCGCACCGCGCCCCAGTCATCATCATCCGCATCGCGCATGCCGTGACGGAACGCCGTGAAGTCGGCATCATCCAGCAAAAGCGAGTGATTGGGCACCGGGGGTTTCAGGCGCGGAGACGGCGTTTGCGCGTCAGCCGCGGAAACGGGCAGGGCGAGGGCGAGCAGGAGCAGCGCGGCGCGGGTCGGGGTCACGTCTAACGTCCTATATTGGGGCCGGGTCAAGGTCAGGGTGAGGCAAGTGCAAGCTGCTGTCCATGGTTGTCCTCTGCACTTGGCGCAAAACGGCGGCGCGCGTATGGTCCGCGCCCGAATTTGAAGTTCCGATGAAGGTTAGCCCCATGTTCAAAGGCTCCATGACAGCGCTGGTCACCCCGTTCAAGAACGGCGCCGTTGACGAGAAGGCCTTCGCAGCCCTGGTCGAGCGCCAGATTGCAGCGGGCACGCATGCGCTGGTTCCCGCCGGGACGACCGGGGAAACGCCGGCCCTGACGCTGGATGAGCGTCTGCGCGTGATTGAGCTGTGCATTGAGGTTTCGGGTGGTCGCGTGCCGGTGATCGCGGGCACCGGGGTGAACGCCACGGCCGCCACCATTCAGCTGCAGCAGCATGCCAAGGAACACGGGGCCGATGCGGGTCTGGTCGTCGCGCCGTACTACAATAAGCCGTCCCAGGCCGGGATTCTGGCGCATTTCAACGCGATCGCCGACGCCGTGGCCCTTCCGATCGTCGTCTACAACATTCCGGGCCGGTCCATTGTGGATATTACACCGGAGACCATGGCGGAGATGGCGCGCCATCCCAATATCATGGGTGTGAAGGATGCGACGGGCGACATGTCGCGCGTCACCCGTCATCGCAACCTGATCGGTGAAGGCTTCATCCAGCTGTCAGGTGATGATGCGTCCGCGCTTGGCTATAACGCCCATGGCGGACATGGCGCGATTTCGGTGACCTCCAATGTCGCGCCGGACCTGTGCGCCCGGTTCCAGACAGCGTGTCTGGAAGGCCGTTGGGAGGATGCTCGCGGGTTGAACGACCAGCTGCAGCCCTTGCACGAAGCCCTGTTCTCGGCGCCGAGCCCGGCTCCGGGCAAGTATGCGCTGTCACTGCTGGGGTTGTGTGAGGCTGAAGTTCGCCTGCCGCTGGTCGAGTGCCCGGACGCGGTGAAACTCAAGGTCCGCGCGGCTATGGAAGGCTGTGGATTGCTATGAGCAAGAAGAAGGAAGATGCCGGGCTGGTCGCCGTCAATCGGCGCGCCCGCTTCGACTATGAAATCGAGGAGACCTTCGAGGCCGGCATCCAGCTGGTTGGCACCGAAGTGAAATCCTTGCGCGCGGGCAAGGCCAATATCGCCGAATCCTATGTCAGCCCGGAGGATGGCGAGGTCTATCTGATCAATTCAGACATCCCGCCCTATGATCATGGCAACCGCTTCAACCATGCCCCGCGTCGCCGCCGGAAGCTCCTTCTGAAGAAGAAGGAGATCAACAAGATCGCCGGGTCCGTCGCGCGTGAAGGGCGTACGGTCGTGCCGCTGCGCATGTATTTCAACGAGCGCGGCATCGCCAAACTCCAGATCGCGCTCGCCAAGGGCAAGAAGACCGTCGACAAGCGCGAAACCAAGAAAGAGCGCGACTGGCAACGCCAGAAGTCCCGCCTCATGAAGAATTTCGGCTAAGACCTCGGCGGACTAGTGCGCATCCATGTGAGCGCGGGCATCCCGGAACACGTCATGGAACATGGCTTCAGTCAGCCGCCCGGTGTTCGTGTTGTAGCGTGAGCAATGAAAGCTATCAAAAAGCGCCAGAGGTCCGTTCGGCCCCTCCACATCATGGCGCGCGCCATGGGCGAACTTGAACGCCGATTGCTTGTAGCCCAGCGCCTTGAGGGTGTTCTCGTGTGACACGCGCCCCAGACAGATCAGCGTGGTCAGGCGGGGCAGCGCTTGCATGCGCGCCGCCAGGAACGGTCGACAATTGTTCATTTCCGCGCCGATAGGCTTGTTCTGTGGAGGCACGCAGCGCACGGCATTGGTGATCATGGCGTCCACAAGGCGCAGATCGTCCTTCCCGTCAGGATCAAACCGTCCTTTGGAGAAACCGAAAGTCTCAAGCGTCGGGTAGAGCAGATCGCCGGCCCAGTCGCCGGTAAAGGGACGCGCAGTGCGGTTGGCGCCGCCGCGGCCGGGGGCGAGCCCGACCACCAGCAAACGCGCATCTTCATCGCCAAAGCTTGGTACGGCTCCGTTGAACCAGTCAGGTTCAGCGGCGATGTTTTCGAGGCGATACTCGACAAGGCGAGGGCAGAGCGCGCAATCAGGCGCGGGCTCTGCCGGGATCGTCCTATTCGTCATCGTCGGAATCGGCGTCGTCATAATCGCGCTGACGGCGTTCGCGACCGACCAGTTTTCCCAGATCCTGAAGCTCGATGAAGGTGTCCGCCTGGCGGCGCAGATCGTCTGCGGCCATGGGAGGCGAGGATTTCAGCGTGGAGACCACAGAGACGCGCACGCCCTTGCGCTGCACGGCCTCGACGACCTTCTTGAAGTCGCCATCGCCTGAGAACAGGACGATGTGGTCGAGATAGTCTGCGGCTTCCATCACATCGATGGCCAGATCGACGTCCATATCGCCCTTGATGCGGCGACGGCCGCTATCGTCGGTGTATTCCTTGGCCGCCTTCGTGATGACCTTGAAGCCGTTATAGTCGAGCCAGTCGATCAACGGGCGGATGGGGGTGTACTCTTCGCTTTCGATCAAAGCGGTGTAGTAATTGGCGCGAATGAGGCGCCCGCGCTTGCGAAACTCTTCAAGCAAGCGTTTGTAATCAATGTCGAAATCAAGGTTGCGTGCGGCTGAGTACAGGTTTGCGCCGTCAATGAACAAGCCGAGCTTCTCGTTCGGATAGAAGGTCATTTTATGCCTTTCCAACAATCTTTTCGCGGGAATGAGGCTCAACAAGGCATATTTATCGCCTTGGGAGCCAATCAACTTTACCGTCGATGCACGCCGTTTGAAAACCTTCGTCGTGCATTGCAGCTGTTAAGCCAGCATGGGGTTGTCCTCCTGAACTGCTCGCGCCCCTGGCGCACGCCGGCCTGGCCGGATCCGTCTCTTCCACCTTTCCTGAACGCGGTGGCCCGGGTGGCGTGGTCTGGAGAGGACCCTGTGGTTCTGATGCGCATCCTTCACGAGGTGGAAACGGCTTGCGGGCGAGAGCGTTCCATCCGCAATGCGCCTCGGACACTGGATCTGGATCTGGTTGATTTCAGGGCAAGGGTGCGCACGCCTGAAAATCAGGCCGATCTGGTCCTGCCGCATCCCAGAGCGCAGGATCGCGCCTTTGTTCTCTTGCCTATGCGCGAAATTGCGCCAGACTGGCGCTCTCCGGCATCTGGTGAGGATATTGACCAGATGATCGGGAAGCTCAGCTGGAATGACCGCAAGGACTGTCGTCCTGCGGGCGGGGTGCTGCATGCTGCGACGCACAGGTTGAAGCGGGCGTCCAGTTAAGCTATCAGCACTCTTTCAACTCTTACGTATTCAAGGAGCGCCCCCCGGCATGGCTCGCGTTACCGTCGAAGATTGCATCGATAAGGTCGACAACCGGTTCCGTCTGGTTCTCCTGGCTGCGCACCGCGCCCGTAACATCTCCGCCGGTGCGGAGCTGACGCTGGATCGCGACAACGACAAGAACCCTGTCGTCGCCCTGCGTGAGATTGCTGACGAGAAGCTGGACCTGGATACGCTGGGTGAAAGCCTCGTGTCCGGCCTGCAGCGCGTGATCCCCTCTGACGACGACGAGGGCGGCATCGAAGAGCGCGTTCCGCAGACCGAAGCGCCGGCTGCTCCTGCTCTGCCCGCGCCCGAGATGGACGAAACCGCCATGCTCAAGGCGCTGCAGTCTGACCGTGACGGCCCGGCTGACGGCCGACTTTAAGCCTCATGAGTGCGCTGGCGTCCCCGTCTGCGCTCGCATCCGCCGACGCAATCCCGAGCGCCGACGATCTGGTTGCGCGTGTTCAGGCGTATTATCCTCAGGCTGATGCGGATCTGATCCGTCGCGCGTACAATTTTGCGCGCGACAGTCATGAAGGACAGACCCGCCAGTCCGGTCATCCCTATTATTCCCACGTTGTGGCGGTGGCCATGCTCCTGGCGGAGCTGCGCCTGGACGTGGCGACGATCTGCACCGGCCTCCTGCACGACACCGTGGAGGATACGCCCGCAACGCTTGAGGATATCGAGCGCCTGTTTGGCGCCGATGTCGCCCAGCTTGTGGATGGCGTGACCAAGCTTGGTCAGATGGAGCTGGCCTCCAAGCGCACCAAGCAGGCCGAGAATCTTCAAAAGCTGGTCGTGGCGATTACCCGCGATGTTCGGGTGCTTCTGGTCAAGCTGTGCGACCGCCTGCACAATATGCGCACGCTGCATTATGTGCCCAAGCCTGAAAAACGCGAGCGCGTGGCGCTTGAAACCTTGGAAATCTACGCACCTCTGGCGCGCCGGATCGGGGTGAACCGGGTTTGTGTCGAGCTTGAGAACCTGTCCTTCCAGAACGTCAATCCGGCGGCCTATGAATCGGTCACAAGGCGACTGGTCGAACTGCGCGAGACCCGCGCGGACGCCGTCGCCATCGTGTCGTCAACGCTCTCTGAGCGCCTGACCGATGCCGGGATAGATTGCCGGGTGTTCGGGCGGGAAAAGCGGCCCTATTCGATCTGGCGCAAGCTGGAAAAGAAGGGCGTGTCGTTTGATGACATCGCCGATATCTACGCGTTCCGCATCCTGACCGAGACGCCGGAAGACTGCTACGCCGCGCTTGGCGTTGTGCACCGGACCTGGCGTTGCGTGCCCGAGCGCTTCCACGACTATATCTCGACGCCCAAGCCCAATAACTACCGCTCGCTTCACACCACTATCATCGGGCCGGGCAATATCCGGGTCGAGCTTCAGATCCGTACGGAAGAGATGGAGCGCGTTGCGGACACCGGGGTTGCGGCGCACTGGCGCTACAAGACCGAGAACGGCTACGCCTATGACCCGAAAGCGGCGCGTGAAGCTGGCGGCGACCCGCTTGACCGCCTGCGCCCGTTTGTCGAAATCCTGGAGCAGGGCGGGGACCCGGATGAATTCCTCGAGCACGCCAAGCTCGAGATGTTCTCCGACCAGGTCTATTGCTTCACACCCAAGGGCCGACTGATCGCGCTGCCCAATGGCGCGACGCCGCTGGACTTTGCGTTCGCGGTCCATACCGAGCTTGGTTACACGGCCATCGGCGCCCGCATCAATGGGCGCGAGCGTCCGCTGCGCCAACGCCTGTCCAACGGCGATGTGGTCGACATTGTCAAAGGCGGGGAGCGTCAGCCGCCCGCCGGCTGGGAAGATGTGGCGGTCACGGGCCGCGCCCGCGCTGCAATCCGCAAGCTGATCCGGGAATCGGAGAGCGAGGAGTTCGCACGTATTGGCCGTGTGATCGCCGAACATGCCTTCGCTCGTGAGGGCAAGGAATTCCGCGAGAGCGCTCTGGGCGACGGCCTGAAGCGACTGGAGCTTGAGAGCCCTGAGGCGCTTCTCATTGCGCTTGGTCGCGGCACGGTCAGCTCGTCTGAAATGCTGGACGCGGTCTTCCCGGGCCAGCGCGAGCACCGTGGCGACAGCCTGACCGATCGTGAGCTGATCGAGGATGACAAGGGCGCGCTGTTTGTTCATGGCCGCGGCCTGACGCCAGGCGTCTCGCTTCACTTTGCCGAATGCTGTTCCCCGATGCCGGGCGACCGCATCGTTGGCGTGTTGCAGCCGGGACGCGGCGTGCAGGTTCACGTCATCGACTGCGAGCGTCTCGCCGCCTGGGAAGATGACGCCAGCCTCGCCAACTGGATCGATCTGAAATGGACGCCGGAAGCGGATGCGCGCGGGGTCTCTGTGGGGCGCATTCATGCGACCGTACGCAACGAGCCGGGCGTGCTGGCGGAGATCGCGGGCGTGGTGGGTGATGCGCGCGGCAACATCACCGATGTGAAGACGCTCTCGCGCACGCGGGACTTTTTCGAGATGGCGTTTGACGTCGAGGTCTTTGACGCGCGCCACCTGAACAATATCGTATCGGCGCTGAAAACCAGCGACCGTGTCGTCTCGGCCGAGCGTGCGCGCCTGACCGAAGACCCTGCCTTAAAGGAGACTGCATGACCACCGAGGACGTGCTGGCGGAATTCAAGGAGGCGGGCGCCCTTCTTGAAGGTCATTTCATTCTCTCGTCCGGGCTGCGCAGCCCCGTCTTCCTGCAGAAGGCTCTGGTCTTCCGGGATGCGGCGCGCACCGAGCGTTTGTGCAAGGCGCTGGCCGAGGCTCTGAAAGCCGCAGGCCATGGCCCGTTCACCGCCATCGTGTCGCCGGCCATGGGCGGTATCATCCCGGGCTATGAAACCAGCCGCCATATGGCGCTGCCCTTCATGTTCGTCGAACGCGAAAACGGCGAATTCGCCCTGCGTCGCGGCTTTGAACTCACCGCCGCAGATCGGGTGCTGGTGATCGAGGACATCGTCACGACGGGTCTGAGCTCTCGTGAGTGTATCGCAGCCATCGAGAAGTCGGGCGCGAAGGTGGTAGCCGAAGGCTGTCTGGTGGATCGTTCGGGCGGCAAGGCTGATGTGGGCGTGCCGCTGGTGGCGCTCGCGACTGTGAACTTCCCGACCTATCCGGCAGATGATTTGCCGCCGGAGCTTGAGCGTATTCCCGCGATCAAACCGGGAAGCCGGGGGCTGGCCTGATGAGCCTGCCGCGCCAGCGTCTGGGACTGAATATCGACCATGTGGCGACCATCAGGAACGCCCGGGGCGGTTTGCATCCCGATCCCGCACGCGCGGCGGCCATGGCCCAGGCGGCCGGGGCGGACGGTCTGACCATCCATTTGCGCGAAGACCGTCGTCACATTCAGGATGCGGACCTGCACAAGGTGCGCGAAGCTTCCGGGCTGCCCATCAATCTGGAAATGGCGGCGACCGGGGAGATGACAGCGATTGCGGTCGCTTTCAAACCCCACGCCGCCTGCATCGTGCCTGAAAAGCGCGAGGAACGGACCACCGAAGGCGGTCTCGATGTGGCGGGCCTGCACAATCAGATCGCCCCTGTGGTGCGTGAACTGTCAGAGGCGGGCTGTCGGGTGTCGCTGTTCATCGAGCCTGATCCGGTCCAGATCGCTGTGGCCGAAGTGCTGGGCGCGCCTGTGGTGGAGCTGCATACGGGCCGTTATGCCGAGCTCTGGCTTGAAGGCGGCGAGGAAGCAGCGGCGCAGGAGCTGGAGCGCATCCGTCTGGCGGCTGTCGAGGCGCGCAAACGTGGCCTCGAGCCTCATGCCGGGCACGGCCTGACCTTTGACAATGTGAAGCCGGTGTCCGCCATCCCCGAGATCGCCGAGCTCAATATCGGCCATTTCCTGATCGGTGAAGCGATTTTCACCGGGCTTGAAGCAGCGGTGAAACGTATGCGCGCTTTGATGGATGAGGCGCGGGCGGAGACTGCCCTGTGATCCTGGGCGTTGGATCAGACCTCACCGATATTCGCCGCATCGAGCGCGCGATCGACCGGTTTGGCGCGCGGTTTCTCGACCGGATCTATACCGGGGCCGAACAGGCGCGCGCTGAAGCGCGGCCGGGCCGGATCAACACTTACGCCAAGCGCTTCGCGGCCAAGGAAGCCTGCGCCAAGGCCATTGGCGGCGGCTTGTGGCGCGGGGTCAGCTTCACCGATATCGAAGTGCTGAACCTGAAAGGCGGCCGGCCCGTCATCACTCTGACGGGAGAAGCGCAGCGCCAGCTCGAGGTACGTTTACCCGCCGGAAAAAGCGCAAGGTTTCACCTCACCATGAGTGATGAGCCGCCCTATGCGCAGGCCTTTGTGGTGATTGAAGCGGTTGACCCGGACGCTGCTTGAGAGAATGAAGCCCGTATCATGAGTGATCGGATCAAAGATTTTGAAGCGCGCATCGCTTATCGGTTCAAGGACCGGGAGCTTCTGGAGCGCGCGCTGACCCATGCCTCGCACGGGGATGGACGCTCGCGCGCGTCCTCCAATGAGCGTCTGGAGTTTCTCGGCGACCGGGTTCTGGGCCTGATGGCCAGCCAGCGCCTGTATGAGACCTTCCCCAATCTGGAAGAGGGCGGTCTCGCCCAGCGTCTGAATGCGGTGGTCAACAAGTCCGCCTGCGCCCGCGCGGCGCGCCGTTGCGATCTGGGTGAAGGGCTGCGCCTGTCCGCCGCGGAGGAACGCCTGGGCGGACGCCAGAAGGAATCCATCATCGCGGATGCGTGCGAAGCGGTGATTGGCGCGCTTTATCTCGATGGGGGGCTGGATGCAGCCTGGGCCTTCTTCACGACCTTCTGGGCCGACGAGATCGAACAGCTGACCCGGCGTCCCAAGGACGCCAAATCCCAGCTTCAGGAATGGGCGGCGCAAAAAGGTTATGGCGTACCGGTATATGAGACCGTGGCGCGCAAGGGGCCGGACCATCGTCCGGTGTTTGAAATTGAAGTCCGGCTCGATGGTGTCGCGCCGGCGCGTGGCGAGGGCGGGTCCAAACAGGACGCCCAACGCGCCGCGGCCTCGGAAATGCTGACACGGGAGGCCGCAGATGGCTGATCAGAACGCGACGCGCGCCGGCTTTGTCGCCATCATTGGCGCGCCGAATGCGGGTAAATCCACGCTGGTGAATGCGCTGGTCGGCCGCAAGGTCTCCATCGTGACGCCGAAGGTTCAGACCACGCGCTTTCAGGTGCGCGGCGTGATGATCCATGACGGCTCCCAGCTGGTGCTGGTGGACACGCCCGGCGTGTTCGCGCCGCGCCGTCGTCTGGACCGCGCCATGGTCGCCAGCGCCTGGGAAGGTGCGGATGATGCGGACGCCATCGTCCACGTCGTTGACGCCGCCGCTCAGCTGAGCAAGGCGCGCCGCACCGTCGAGGATGTGGAGCGGGTGATCGATGGCCTCAAGGCGCACGAGCTGAAGGCTGTTCTGGTGCTCAACAAGATCGACCTGATCAAACGCGAAGAGCTTCTGGACTTGTCACAAAAGCTCTTTGAAACAGGCGTTTACAGCGATGTCTTCATGATCAGCGCCAGCAATGGCGACCGGATCAAGGATCTGGCGGACTTCCTGGTCACCCTGATGCCGGAAAGCCCGTTCCTGTATCCCGAGGACCAGATCGCGGACCTGTCAGAGCGCATGCTGGCCGCCGAGGTGACCCGCGAGAAGCTTTATCTGCGCGTCCATGACGAGCTGCCTTACGGGCTGACGGTGGAAACCGACAGCTGGAAGGACCAGAAGGACGGCTCCGTACGCATCGAGCAGACCGTCTATGTCGAACGCGAGGGCCACAAGCCGATCATTCTGGGCAAGGGCGGGCAGACCATCAAATGGGTCTCCACCGCGTCCCGGGCCGATCTGGAAGAACAGCTGGACCGCAAGGTCCACCTTTTCCTGTTCGTGAAGGTGCGTCCGAACTGGGGCGATGAGCGCGCCCGCTTCAATGCGCTCGGGCTCGACTTCGACGCCTGATGGAATGGACCGCCTCAGGCCGGATCGTCGCCGTGCGTCCCCATGGGGAGACCAGCGCGGTGATCGAGGTGCTGACGGTGGAGCATGGCCGCCATGCCGGGCTGGTGCGGGGCGGTCGGTCCAAGGCCATGCGCCCCATCCTGCAGCCGGGCAACCGGGTCCGCGCCGTCTGGCGCGCCCGGCTTGAAAGCCATCTCGGCGGCTTCGCGGTCGAGGCTGAAGACCTTTCTGCGGGTGTCCTGATGGAAGACCCGTTGGCGCTGTCGGGCCTGAACGCGGCGTGCGCCATGGCGTCCATGTGCCTGCCCGAGCGTGAAGAACATCCTGCTGTCGCGGACGCCTTTGAAGTGCTGATCAGCGCGCTGGAAGACCCCGATCTCTGGCCTGCGCTTTATGTGCGGTGGGAGGCGGGGCTGCTGGCCGATCTTGGCTATGGCCTTGATCTGAGGCGCTGTGCGGCGACGGGCGTTGAGACCGATCTTGTCTATGTCAGCCCCAAATCGGGTCGCGCGGTCAGCGCCGAGGCTGGCGCGCCCTATCAGGATCGCATGCTGGCGCTGCCGGGCTTCATGAAGGGCGGCGGGCAGGTGGCGGACGGCGATGTGGGGGCAGGGCTCAATCTGACGGGCCATTTCATTGAACGCCGCGTGCTCTGGCCCGCTGACCGGATGCTGCCGGACGCCCGCACGCGCATGATCGAACGGCTGGACGCTGACGGCCGGCTTTGAACCTGACGCAACAACTGTTGAAAAGCCTGCGTCCTGACCTGCCCTGACAGGGCGATCCGCTCCATACTGGGGTGTGATCGAATCACTTGGATGACCTGAGGGGATCTGGATGGGCGAGCAATTTCCCGGCGATGGCGGGCGTATTTTCGATGAGAGCTTCAATGACGCTCTCTCCTCGCGCTATCTCGCCTATGCGCTCTCCACCATTACCCAGCGGGCGCTGCCCGATGCGCGCGACGGCCTGAAGCCGGTTCACCGACGTCTTCTTTACGCCATGCGGCTTCTGAAGCTGTCACCCGATACCGCCTTCAAGAAATGCGCCCGGGTGGTCGGTGACGTTATCGGCCGGTTCCACCCCCATGGTGATCAGGCGGTGTATGAAGCGCTGGTGCGTCTGGCGCAGGATTTCGCCTCGCGCTACCCGCTTGTCGAAGGCCAGGGCAATTTCGGTAATGTGGACGGCGATGGCGCCGCCGCCATGCGGTACACTGAAGCGCGTCTGACCGAAGCCGCGATCCTGATCTTGCAGGATTACGATGAAGGCACGGTCGATTTCCGCGAGACCTATGACGGCGAAGACAAGGAACCTCTGGTTCTGCCCGCCGCCTTCCCGAACCTTCTGGCCAATGGCTCGGCGGGTATTGCGGTGGGTATGGCGACCAATATCCCGCCCCATAACGCCGCCGAGCTGTGCGATGCCGCCCGCCATCTGATCAAGACGCCGAACGCCGCCACCGAGACTTTGCTGAACTATGTGCAGGGCCCGGACTTCCCCACCGGCGGGGTGTGCGTGGAAGCGCGTGAGAACATTCTCGACGCCTATGAGACAGGGCGGGGTGGTTTCCGCCTGCGCGCGCGTTGGGAAGTCGAGGAGCTGGGCCGTGGCCAGTGGCAGATCGTGGTCACCGAGATCCCGTACCTCGTGCAGAAAGCCAAGCTGATCGAACGCATTGCCGCGCTTCTGGATCAGAAGAAACTGCCGCTTCTGGCGGATGTGATGGATGAGAGCGCCGAGGATGTGCGCCTGATCCTGGAGCCCAAATCGCGCACCATTGATCCCGCGCTCCTGATGGAGTCCGTGTTCAAGCTGACCGATCTCGAAATCCGCTTCGCGCTGAACCTCAACGTCCTTGATCCCACCGGCGCGCCGCGTGTGGTGGGCCTGAAGGAAGCGCTGCAGATCTGGCTCGACCACCGCCGTGTTGTGGTGGTCCGCCGCGCGACGACGCGTCTGGAGCATGTGGAAGACCGGCTGGAAGTCCTGTCGGGCTTCATGGTCGCCTATCTCAATCTGGATGAAGTCATCCGGATTATCCGCTTTGAGGATCATCCCAAGGATCAGCTGATCAAGACCTTCTCCCTGACCGACCGTCAGGCGGAAGCCATCCTGAACATGCGTCTGCGCAGCTTGCGCAAGCTTGAAGAGATGGAAATCCGTGACGAGCAGTCCCGCCTGGAAGGCGAGCGCGACGAGCTGACCGCGTTGATCGGCGATGAAGGCCTGCAATGGAAGAAGGTCGACAGCGAAGTCGCGGACGTCAAAAAACGTTTCGGCCCGACCACCGAGCTGGGCAAGCGTCGCACGACCTTCGCCGACGCCCCGGCGGCCGACCTCGCCGACATGGTCGAGGAAGCGCTGATCCCGCGTGAGCCGATCACCCTTGTCCTGTCGCGCATGGGCTGGATCCGCGCGCTCAAGGGGCACACCGATGACGTGACCGGCATCAAGCACAAGGATGGCGACGAGACCGCGTTCTCGCTCAAGGCCGAGACGACCGACAAGATCCTTATGCTCACCAGTGATGGCCGGGTCTATACGCTGGACGCCTCCAAGCTGCCCGGCGGGCGCGGCTTTGGCGAGCCGGTGCGTCTGTTGATCGACATGGATGAGAGCGCCGAGCCGGTGGCGCTGTTCAAATATTCGCCTGATCGCAAACTGCTGCTGGCCTCGACCTCCGGGCATGGCTTTGTGGTGGCGGAAAAGGAACTGCCCGCCATCAAGCGCGCAGGCCGACAGGTTCTCAATGTGATCGATGGGCACAAGGCCATGATGGCCCTGCCCATGACGGGCGACCGCATTGCGGTGCTGGGCGAGAACAAGAAACTTCTGGTCTTCGCGGCTGATGAGATCCCCGAAATGGTGCGCGGCAAGGGCGTACGCCTTCTGGGCGGCAAGGGCGGTGAAGTCGCCGATATCAGCGTGTTCAGCGCTGAAGAAGGCCTTGTCCGCGTAGATCCGGCGGGCCGTCGTCACCTCGTGGAAGACTGGCGCTATTATGAAGGCAAGCGCGCCCAGGCCGGCAAGCTCGCCCCGCGCGGCTTCGCCTCGAAAACGTTTGGCGGGCGTTAGGGCTGTGACCGAACGATAACTTGGCGTTCTCCCCCAATCAGAGTAAGGCTTTACCCGGTTTCCCCTCAGCGCCATCAAGGAGCGTTTCATGGAATTGCTGATTGTTTTCGGTGTGATCGTTCTGATCGGCCTGTTCGTGATGATGATCTACAACCGGCTGGTGGCGCTGCGTCAGACGACGCGCCAGGCTTGGGGTGACATCGATGTGCAGCTCAAGCAGCGCCACGACCTGGTCCCGAACCTGGTCGAGACGGTGAAGGGCTATGCCAGCCACGAGAAAGACACGCTCGAAAGCGTGGTGAAAGCGCGCCAGCAGGCTGTGGACGCCAGCTCTGTCAAGGATCTGGCCGCTGCCGAAAACGTTCTCTCCGGCGCGCTGCGTCAGCTCTTCGCCTTGTCTGAAAGCTATCCGGACCTGAAGGCGAACGAGAACTTCCTGTCGCTGCAGAACGAGCTCGCCGATCTTGAGAACAAGATCGCCGCCGCCCGCCGCTTCTTCAACAATGCGGTCAGCGAATACAACACCGCCCGCGAGCAGTTCCCGGCCGTCATTCTGGCGAACTCCTTCGGCTTTAACGAGGCGGACTTCTTTGAAGTCGCCGCCAGCGAACGCGCCGCCGTCAATGCCGGCCCGTCTGTGAAGTTCTAAGGTCATGCGCAGGCAGGCAGGAGGCGCATCATGATCGCCAGTGCAGGCCTGCGCACCCATATTTGGAACAACAACCTCAAATCCATCATTCTCTTGGCGCTGTTTCCGGTGCTGGTTCTGGCCCTGGTGTATGCCGGGGTCTTTCTGCTCGCGAGTGCGGATACGACCGAGACGAGCTTTGTGCGTTATGCCGGTCAGGCCTTTGATCAGACCGTGTACGTGACGCCCTTCGTGATGGTGGGCGTGGCGATCTGGTTCGTCATCGCCTGGTTCTCTCATCAGGCCATCATTGACGCCTCGACAGGCGCCAAAAAAGTCAGCCGCACCGATGAGCCCGAGCTCTACAACCTCCTTGAAAACCTGACGATTTCTCGCGGCATGCCGATGCCGTCCTTGCGCATCATCGAGAGCGAGGCGCTGAACGCCTATGCGTCGGGCCTGAGTGAGAAAAAGGCGGTGATCACCGTGACGCGCGGGCTGATGAACGCGCTGGACCGGGACGAGCTGGAAGCGGTTCTGGCCCATGAGCTGAGCCATGTGATCAACCGCGATGTGCGCCTTCTGGTGATCTCGGTGATCTTTGTGGGCATCATCTCTTTCGCCATCGAGATGGGGATGCGCACCTTTGTCTTCCGCCGTTCAGGCAATGGGGCGCGGGGCGGGATGATCCTTCTGGTCGTCTCCCTGATCGCTTCGGTGGCTTACGGGCTGGCCATTCTGATCCGCTTTGCGTTGTCGCGCTCCCGCGAGTTCATGGCCGACGCGGGCGCGGTCGAGCTGACCAAAAATCCTGATGCGATGATCTCTGCGCTCGAGAAAATCTCCGGTCGCTCCGAAATCGAGGACGCACCCAAGGAAGTGCGTCAGATGTTTATCGACGACACGGCCAAGGCCAGCTTCGCCGGCCTCTTCGCTACGCACCCGCCGATCAGCAAGCGCATCGAGGCGCTGGTCGAATATGCGGGCGGCCACCGCCAAACTGATGCATCAGTGCCTCACGTCTAGCTCCGCACGCCTTTTGCGCGAAATGTAGAATGAGCGCTCTCTTACAAAGTGATATGCCTCATGCGAGTTCAGCATGTGAGGGTGAGATGATACATGATGGTGCAACCGTCGTTGAGCGGGCTTGCAAATCTCTAGGTCCGCTTGATGGCCGAAAGAACATTATTTTCTGTGCTGCCTGTGGCGTGTTCGGCGCAATTGGGGTCGGTCTGGCACTCGGAAGCTGGAAGGACTTCTTTATCTTGTTTTTCGCAAATCTGGTGGCTTTAGCCGGTCCGCAGGCGATTGCGGCGCCACTGACTGTATTTGGCGTTTCTGTCGCCTATGGCGGGATGCGTGCTTATTACTCTAATAAACAACTAGGATACCGCACTATTTTTGATGGTTGAAACAGAGTGCTTAATTAGAAGTCAGTCCGCTTTCGTTTCCTGATCCTCATGAAGAAGCGGCGCATAGGACTGGGCGTACAGATACCAAATTGAGGAGAAGAGGGCGGCGATCATCGGGCCTACGATGATGCCGACAGCGCCGAACAGCGTCAGCCCGCCCAGGGTCGAGATCAGGATCATCAGATCGGGCAACTTGGCGTCCTGGCCCACAAGGCGCGGGCGCAGGAGATTGTCGATCAGGCCCACCACCAGAGCGCCCCAGGCGATCAGCAAGCCGCCGGCGACATAATTTCCGCTGGCGATCAGCCAGATGCCAGCCGGCCCCCAGACCAGAGGCGGGCCAATGCCCGGAATGACCGACAGCACGGTCGTCACGGTCGCCCAGAACAGCGCGCCCGGCACGCCGGCCATGGCGAGGGCCACGCCCGTCAGCGAGCCCTGGATGATGGCGATGACGAAGGTGCCTTTCACCGTGGCGCGAATGGTCGACATGGCGCGCTCGACCAGAAGCTCGCGATCTTCACGCGGCATGGGCATCAGCTGCAGCCCGTGGCTGGCGAGCTGGGGCCCGCGCGTCAGGAAGAAGAACAGCGCAAACAGCATCACCACGAGATCAAGGAAGGCTCCGAAGGTGCCCGACGTGGCCTTGCGCAGACCATCCACCAGCCAGCCGCCCGCATTGGAGGCGAACTGGGCGGCCTGATTGGTGATGTCCTGCTGGTAAGGGGCGAGGCTCTCACGGAAAGGCAGCCATTCGGGCAGGGCCTCGATGCCGCCTTCGCGGATGAGACGGATCTGGTCCTGCACCCAGGGTGCGACTGTGCCCGTCACCTGCACGGCCTGATCCGCCACGATCGCGAGGATCGCCGTTAGCGGGATCAGCACCACGACGATGGCAAGCACCAGCACCACGCCTGCCGCTGCGGACGGGGATCCGAAGGTGACAGGCTTGAGCAGGCGTTGCACCGGATGGAGGAACATCGCAAATACGGCCGCCATGAAGAGCGGGCTGAGAAAGCCGCGGATCATCCAGATGAAGACAATGGACACGCCCAGCGCCAGCAGCACGATGAACACACGCTGCAGGGCCTGCCGGTCTGACATCAGGGCGGAGATATTGCTATGGCCGGACGCGGAGCCCGTTTTGGTGTCGTCAGTCATAAAGCAGTCCAGGCAGCGCCGTCGCCAGCCACGGCAGAGCCGCGACCATAGCGATCATCAATAGCTGGATTATGACGAAAGGCGCCGCGCCCCGATAGATCGCGGCTGAGGTCACTTCCGGCGGCGCCACGCCCCGCAGATAGAAGAGTGCAAAGCCGAAGGGCGGGGTCAGAAAGCTGGTCTGAAGGTTGAGCGCCATCATCACGCCCAGCCAGACCGGATCGACCCCCATCATGAACAGCACCGGCGCAACGATCGGCACCACGACGAAGGTGATCTCGATAAAATCGAGGAAGAAGCCCAGCAAGAACATCACGACCATCACGACGATCAGCGCGCCGGTCGCGCCGCCGGGCGCGGCTTCGAGGGCTGCACGCACCGTGTGATCGCCGCCCAGCTCTCGGAAGACCAGCGCGAACAGGCTCGCCCCGATCAGGATGACGAACACCATTGCCGAAATCTGCGCGGTGGAGCGCATGACCGCATCGAGAACACCCGAGCGGAAAAGCCGGATGCAGGCGACAAGCACGCCAAGGGCTGAGAGGGCTGACAAAGCGTAGGCGACGCTCTGCTGCAGCGTGGTTCCGCCCGCCCGCAGATCAAACGCCAGAGGTGAGAGCAGGAGTGCGAAAAGCGCAATCGCGCTCACAAGGATCAGGCGCTTTCCAAGCGCCGGGTTCTCGGACGCACCGCTGTTTCGATAGCCTGCCAGCAAGATTGCGCCCAAGGCGCCCACGCCAGCCGCTTCGGTGGGGGTGGCCAGGCCCGCGAGGATTGAGCCCAGCACCGCAATGATCAGGATGAGGGGCGGGACGAGGGCATGCAGCAGCTTGCTCCAGTCCGCGTGCATCTCTTCCTTCGGGATGGCGGGTGAGGCCGAGGGCCGAAGGATCGCCACGCCGACCTGATAGAGCACATAGACCACGACCAACAGCAGGCCGGGGATCAGCGCCCCGGCGAACAGATCGCCGACCGAGACGATGTCGGGCGAGAAGATGCCCTGAGCCCGTTGCGCTTCGGCATAGGCGGAAGAGAGCTGATCGCCCAGCAAAACCAGAACGATGGAGGGCGGAATGATCTGGCCCAGCGTGCCCGCCGCGGCGATGGATCCGGCTGCGAGAGACGGCGAATAGCCGCGCTTGAGCATGGTGGGCAGGGACAGCAAGCCCATCGTCACGACGGTTGCGCCGACTATGCCGGTGGAGGCGGCCAGCAGAGCGCCCACAATGACGACCGATATGCCCAGGCCCCCGCGCAGCGTGCCGAACAGCGAGCCCATGGCGTCGAGCAATTGTTCGGCGATGCGCGATTTCTCCAGCATCACGCCCATGAAGACAAAGAGCGGCACCGCCACGAGGATGGCTTTGTCCATCTCCATGATGTTGCCGTAGATGCGTTGCGGGAAGGCGCGCAGATGGAACGGGTCAAACAGCCCCAGCGCCAGACCGATCAGGGCGAAGGCCAGGCCCACTCCCGCCAGCGTAAACGCCACGGGAAAACCGCGCAGCAGCGCCACGAACGCTGCAATGAACATGGCGAAGGGCAGGAGAGAGATAACTAAATCCACGAATTAGCCCCTAAAGCTCATGTTCTGCGTCATCATGGGTGGTAGGCGGCGGCGTCTCCCCGGACAGTGTCAAAGCGGCGCGCGACGCCATGGCGAAACCCTGCGCGATCATCATCACGGCGAAGAGGGGGATGGCGGTTTTCAAAAGGAAGACCAGCGGCAGGCCGTCGCTCTCACGCGAACGCTCGAGAATGCGCCAGGCCCCTCCGACATAGCTTTCCGAGGTCATCAGGATCAGCCAGCACATCGGGATGAGCGCCAGATAGACGCCCAGCAAATCCGTCCACGCCTTGCCGCGTTCAGACAGCTTGGAATAGACGATGTCCACCCGCACATGACCGCCATGATAGAGCGTTGCGGCGCTGGAGAGCAGGAACAGGATGGCGTGCAGATAGATGACGCTTTCCTGCAGCTTGGTGATCGACACGCCGAAGACGTAGCGCTGCACGACGATCAGCCCGGTCACCAGCACCAGCCCCAACGCCGCCCAGCGCACCATGTCGCCGACGGTCAGCGAGATCGCATCCAGTATGGCGATCAGGCGCCGCAGCAAGTTTGAAACAGGATGGGGCAGACCCTTGAAGCGACCATAGAGCGCGCCAAGCAGGGCGACCAGCAGTAACGGGCTCAATCCGAGCCCCACCCAGCCCAGCACGGTTCCGGCCAGCGCGGCGGCATCGCGTAGATGCGCGTCGACCAGCGCGCCTACAGCGCCGCCGCTGACGCCATCCAGTCCAAGCATGATCGCCGTGATCACGATCACGGCGATCAGCAATTGATCTGCGCGGTTCATGGTCTAGCGACCAAGCACGAGTTCGCGGTTCTGATAGTAGGGCGCTTCAGACACATTCGCCCAATCCCGCCCCAGACGACGCGCCTCACGATAGCTCTCATAGACGCGACGGCTGAGCGGATCCGCGTTCGCAGTGTCCGCGACAACAGCTTCGGAAATGCGCCCCACTTCACGCCAGATCTCCTCGGAGAACTGACGTAGCTGGACGCCGTGCTCGCCCGTCAGAGTGCGCAGGGCGAGACCGTTCTGATAGGTAAACTCGGCGAGGGACTGGTTGTTCGCGGCGCGCGCAGCGGCGCGGATGACGGCCTGTTGATCGGCGGGCAGGGAATCCCAGACGCCCCGGTTCAGGCCGACGGCCAGCGCAGAGCCCGGTTCATGGAAGCCCGGACCATAGTAATAGGGCGCTTCACGATAGAAGCCGAAAGCGAGATCGTTCCACGGGCCGACCCATTCGGTCGCATCGATGGCGCCCGATTGCAGTGATTGGTAGATCTCGCCGCCCGACAGGGCCACGGCGGCCCCGCCCAATTCGCGCAGCACAGCGCCGCCCAGTCCCGGTATGCGCATGCGCAGGCCGCGGAAATCTTCAACCGTATTCACTTCGCGCTTGAACCAGCCGCCCATCTGGTGGCCGGAATTGCCCGCCTGGAACGCGATAAGGCCGAACTGGCCGGAGAGTTCCTCCCAGAGTTCCTGACCGCCGCCATATTCGACCCAGGCCATAATTTCATGGGCGGTCATGCCCATGGGCACGGCGCAGTAGAAGTTGAACGCCGGGGAGCGGCCCTGCCAGTAGTATTCTGCGCCGTGATACATGTCCGCGACGCCGTTTGAGACCGCGTCAAAGACTTCGAACGCCCCCACGATCTCGCCCGCGCCATAGACCTCGACCTCCAGCGCGCCGCCCGTCATCTCGGTGATGAATTGCGCTGTGCGTTCCGCGGCGGAGCCCAGACCGGGGAAACCGGTCGGCCAGGTGGTGACCATACGCAAACGACGCGTGCGATTGCGGTTTACCGCTGGAGCGGCAGGAGCGCTCTGCGCCCCGTTCTCCTGTGAACAGGCCGATGCAGCGCCCGCGGCGACCACCGCCGCGCCGGACAGAAATGTACGACGATCCATGGTTCCTCCCCCTGTGGACGGCCTGATTATGGCTCAGGTCTCATCCGCTTGTGCGTCAGTTCAATCGTACGTGTCCCCGGGCGGCTCCAAGGTGCGCCAGCCTTCAGGTTCAAGCACTTCAAGTGGTTTATATTGCGCTTTGTAGTCCATTTTCGGACTGCCTTGCACCCAGTATCCCAGATAGACGAACGGCAGGTTCTCCGCCTTCGCACGCTCGATATGATCGAGAATGATATACGCGCCCAGAGAGTCCCGGGCGCGTTCGGGGGCGAAGAAGCTGTAGACCAGTGAAAAGCCGTCGATCAGCCGGTCTACGAGGACGCATGCGATCAGCTGTCCTGCGCCGTCGCGATACTCCACCATTTCGGTTTGCCCCGACCCGTCCTCGACCATCGAGGCGAAATCGAAGAAATCCATGCCGGCCATGTCTCCGTCACCGTGACGGGTGTTGAGATAACGGCTCAGCAGGGCGAACTGCTCGGGCATGGCTTCCGCCGGACGCGGCAGTCTCAACAGACCTGCATTGCGTTTGAGAACACGGCGTTGGGTGCGCGAGGCGTCAAAGTCAGCGACAGGAATACGCGCCGACTTGCACGCTGAACACAGCTCGCAGGCCGGACGATAGAGAATGGACTGAGAGCGCCGGAAGCCCGCATGGGTGAGGATGTTGTTCAGATGCGCTGTCTGATCGCTGTCCACCCGCGTGAAAATCTTCCGCTCCAACCGGCCCTCAAGATAGGGACAGGGCGTCGGCGCCGTCAGGAAGAACGGCAATTGACGGGTGGCGAACGGGCGGGTCACGGACATCCTCTGCGAATTACGAGTCGAGCCAGTCTAACCTGAGCTAGGTCAGCGTGAAACTGATCGCCACCAAAACCGTAAACGCCAGCCATGTCACTATGGCAAGCGGTGCGCCAGCGCGGAAAAAGTCCGCGAACCGATACTTGCCCGGTCCCATGACTAAAAGGTTTGTCTGGTAGCCGATCGGCGTTGCGAAGCAGGTATTGGCTGCGAACAGAACCGTCAGCGCGAACAGGTGCGGATCAGCGCCGACCGAATTGGCCGCCGTCACCGCAATCGGCGTGAAGAGAATGGCGGTCGCATTGTTGGACAGCACATTGGTCAGCACCATTACCAGGAAGAACAGCGCGGAGATCAACGCAGTGGTGCCAAGTGGCGAGAAGACGTGCACTACCCCCATGGCCAGCACCGTTGCTCCGCCGGTGGCTTCCATGGCCGTGCCCAGCGCAAACGCCGAGCCGATCAGCAGATAGAGTTTGAGGTCGAACGCGCGGGCGGCCTGACGCACATTCAGACAGCCCGTACCGATCATGGCCGCCGCGCCAATCAGCGAGGCGGCGACGATGGGCAACAGTCCGGTTGAGGCGCTCAGTATGACGCCCGCCAGAATAAGGCGCGCTATGGAGGCCTTGCGAATGTCAGGCAGGTCAGATGTCGCCCAGTCCATGAGGAGGACGTCACGGTCCAGTCGCAAGCGACGCATGGCGTCGGCGCCGCCGAACAACAGCAGGACATCGCCTGCTTCAAGGCGAATTTCACCCAGCTTGGCGCGGATCATGCGCGAGCGGCGCTGGACGCCCAGCACGATTGCGCCCACGGCATGACGGAAACCGATCTGACGGACAGTGCGCCCGATCAGACGGGAGCCTGGCGATACGACGGCTTCGGTCAGCGCCAGTCGCTCGCCCCGGGTCGGCAGATCCGCCGGACCCGCCGAGCGCAGCACGCCCTCGACAAACTCGGCGCGGCTTGAAAGCAGTTCGGTGAGTTTCTTGCGGGTGGCGGCGATAATGATGAGATCGCCTTGCTTGAGCTCGATCTCGTCAAAGGGCGGCAGGAAGGCGTCCTCGCCGCGCTGGATCATGCGCACGGTAATGTCGCCAAGTTCGGTGAACATGCCGGCGACGGGCTTGGCGCCAATCATCGGATGGCCCGCCGTAACCTCGATCTGGGCGATATACTGCTTGCCGGGAGAGCCGCTTTTCTCGTCATCCTCCTCTTCACGCTCTGGCAGGAGCCGCGGCATGATGAAGGTGATGTAGAGAATGCCGATAGCGGACAGGATCATGCCGATCCGCCCGGGTTCAAAGAACCCGAGTTTCTCTCCGGTCGCGGCGAGAAGGCTGTCGGCCACCAGAAGGTTGGTGGACGAGCCGATCAAAGTCGTCATGCCGGCGAAGATGCACACAAAGCTCAGCGGCATCATGAAGATGGAGGCTGAACCGCCCATACGGGCGGCCACAGCGCCCAGAATGGGGATGAACATCACCACGACAGGGGTGTTGTTGATGAAGGCGGAAACGCCGAACACCAGCGCGAACAGGGTGATGATCGTCAGCTTGGGGCGCACGTCGAACATGGACAGGAGCGTGCGGGTCGGACCATCCAGCGCGCCGGTATGAAAAATGCCCTGGCCAACAACCAGAAGCGCCATGATGGTCAAAAGCGCCGGATTGGCGAAACCCGCCAGCAAGTTGGCGGCGCTTGGCGCATCTTCGGCGCCGAAGAACTCGAAGAAGACCAGGGCGACGCACAGGATCACCACCGATACCAGCTCGAGGGCGAACTTTTCCCAGCAGTAGAAAACGATCGCCCCGCAAACGCCGAGCAAGACCGCCCACATCCGCCAGTCCGAAAGGACGGAAAGATCGTCCATACCTGTCACTCATGCCGCACGCGGATTCGCGCCAAAGCCTGCAGGTTAGCGTCTTTGCGCCCGGATGCGAGCGTGAACCGCTGCATCCGGGCTGATGAGGTGTCGGAGACTAGAGTGAGTGTCCCGGCGGGATGGCCGGCGCTTCACGCAGAAGCGTGATCGACAGGCGACGATTGCCGGGCAGATAGGGATCATCCGGGAAGAGGGGCTCAGCGCCCGCCTTGCCGCGGACTTCCGCAATCCGGTGATCGGGAATGCCGGCCTCGGTCATGATGTTCAGGGCCGCGTTGGCGCGCGCTGAGGACAGTTCCCAGTTCGACACGCCGCCGACGGGCGCGGGGCTGGCGTCGGTATGGCCCGAAATGGTGATCCGGTTCGGCAGGCGCAGGACGATTTCAGAAATCGTGCGCAGGAGAACACGGGCGCGGCTGTTGGGCTCGATGGCGCCCGGCTCGAACATGGAGCGGCCTTCCTGGTCGATCAGCTGGATGCGCAGGCCTTCAGGCGTTTCCTCGATGAGAACATGGCGCGACAGCTCGGCCAGTTCGGGCATGTCCTGAAGCGCCTGACGCAGGGATTGCTCGGCGCTGGCGAACTGGGCGGCTTCACGGCGCGCGACTGCGCTGGCGAGCGCATCGGACGAGGCTTGCGGTTCGCCGCCCGCTGCGCCGGACGCCTGATCGGCTTCCTGCTCGCGAGAGACATCCTGTTCAGAGCGGGGGGCGAGGCGTTCGACGATAGATGAGGAGCCGGAACCGCGTGCGCCGTCATCGCCAAAACTCGTGCCGCCCAGAACTCCGCCCGAACCGGAGGTCGTCCGGCTGACGCTGGCAGGGGCGAAATAGTCAGCGATGCCCTGACGTTGTTCAGGTTCTGTGTTATTGATCAGCCACATCATGAGGAAGAAGGCCATCATTGCGGTCACGAAGTCCGCATAGGCCACCTTCCAGGCGCCGCCATGGTGACCATGGCCGCCGCCCTTCTTGACTTTCTTGATGACGATCGGTTGATCCGAGCTCATATCCACCCACCTTCGGCATTTCTGGCGGACACCTTGGCGCAACAGGGTTAAATCTGCGTTGTCAAAACGAATCAGGAGTGAAATTTGTCACTTTTCGCGCGCGAGTTCCGTGATTGCCTGGGCCGATTTCCGACCGGAGTCGCGCTGATCACCGTCATGGATGAGGGCGCTGCGCGGGCGATGACGATCAATTCCTTCGCCTCGGTCTCCCTCGATCCGCCCTTGATCCTGTGGTCGCTGGCCAAGGACAGCCATCGCTATGATCGCTTTCTGGGCGCTGAAAACTTCGCGGTGAACATCCTGGCGGCGGATCAGGCCGATCTGTCTGCGGCCTGCGCGCGCAATGACGATCTTGAGGCTAGCGGCGGGCAATGGACGCCTGCGGGCAATGGCGCGCCGCTCCTTCAGGATGCGATAGCGCGGTTTGAATGCCGTCGTCATGCGGTCATGCCGGGCGGGGATCACGAGATCATTATCGGCGAAGTCCTGAATGCGGATCGCCCGCGCGACGCAGATGCCTTGGTGTTTGTTCGTTCGGGCTACAAGCAGATTTGAGAGCCAGACCATGTTTGCTGACGTCAAGCGCCTAGAAGCCGAATTTGCTCAGATCCGTGAGCACTGGTCGCCGCGTGTCATCGCGCGTGTCAACGACCAGTACGTCAAGCTCGCCAAGCTCAAGGGCGAGTTTGTCTGGCATGATCATGCGCAGGAGGACGAGTTGTTCTTCATCGTGAAGGGGCAGCTAGAGATGCAGTATGAGGATCGCACGATCACCCTCAATGAAGGCGACATGCATGTCGTCCCGCGCGGCGTGCAGCATAATCCTGTGGCGGAACAGGAATGTTGGGTGATGCTGGTCGAACCGGTCGAGACCAAACACACAGGCGATGTGATCGCGGACAAGACCCGCAGCCTGGGTGAACAGCTGGCCGGAAGCGGCCTTGAAGGAGCGTAAGATGGCGGTTGTTGCATTCCTGGGCCTTGGGGTGATGGGCTTTCCGATGGCGGGCCATCTGAGCCAGGCCGGGCATGACGTTCGGGTCTGGAACCGCACGGCGGCCAAGGCGACCGACTGGTCGTCGAAATACACGGGCAAGGCCTGTGACGCCGTCGAGGCCGCCGTCAGCGATGCAGATTGCGTCTTCATGTGCCTGGGCGATGACCCGGATGTTCGCGTGGTGGCGGAGCTGGCGCTGCCCGCCATGAAAGCGGGTGCAGTGCTGGTGGATCATACGACGGCCTCCGCCGAGCTGGCCCGCGGCCTGTCTGACGCGGCCAAGTCGATGGGGATCGGGTTCCTGGATGCGCCGGTGTCTGGCGGTCAGGCCGGGGCGGAAAATGGCCAGCTGTCGATTATGTGCGGCGGCGAGCCTGACGTTTTCGTCAAGGCTGAAGCGATCATGGAGTGCTATGCCAAGGCGATGGTTCATGCCGGCTCGGCGGGCGCAGGCCAACTGACCAAGATGGTCAATCAGATCTGTATTGCGGGCGTGGTGCAGGGACTGGCGGAAGGTTTGCACTTCGCCAAGCGCGCAGGTCTGGATCCGGAAACGGTGATTTCTGCGATCTCTAAGGGCGCAGCGCAAAGCTGGCAGATGGAAAATCGCTGGCAGACCATGGCGAATGGTGAGTTTGATTTTGGCTTTGCGGTCAACTGGATGCGAAAGGATCTTCGCATTGCGCTCGAAGAAGCGCGAAACAATGGTTCGCGCCTTCCGGCCGCGGCTCTGGTCGATCAGTTCTATGCCGAGATCGAGGCCATGGGCGGCGGTCGCTGGGATACGTCCAGCCTGATCGCCCGGCTTGAAAACGCGGATCGGACCTGACGCTCATGCGCCTGATTGAGATCACCTTTCCTGATGGCGAGAAGGTTCAGCCGATCCTGAAGGCGACCTTGAAGACCGATCCGCTCGATCATCGCCTGACCGAGCCGGATGATCAGGGCAAGCGTCTGCTGCGTCTGACTTTCCGCGATGGCGACGGTCAGAAAGCCATTGATGCGGTTCAGGCGATCCTGGAGGGCGAGCAGAACTGGCGTCTGGTGGTCATTCCCATCGAGGCCAGCGTGCCGCGTCTTGAGGAAAATCCCGATGAAGACACACGCACCAAGCGTCGACTGGCGCTGCGTGAGGAAATGTATCAGGACATCGCCAAGGGCGCGGAGATCAATTCTGATTTCCTGATGCTGACGGCGCTCTCCACGGTCGTGGTGGTGTTCGGCCTGTCCGCCGATAACGTCGCCGCGGTCATCGGGGCCATGGTGATCGCGCCGCTTCTGGGGCCGATCCTGGCGTTTTCATTTGGCTCGGCTCTCGGGGATCTGTCGTTGATGCTCAAGGCGGCCAAGACCGCCGTGACGGGACTGGCTTTCGGCCTGGCGCTCAGTTTTGCGGTCGGTCTGATCTATGAGCCAAACCTGTATTCAGACGAGTTGATGAGCCGCACGGTTGTGGGCCCGGATTCCGCCGCGCTCGCCCTGGCGGCAGGTGCGGCGGCCGCGCTGTCGATCGCCACGGGCCTGCCGGCGGCTCTGGTGGGCGTGATGGTGGCGGTGGCGCTGTTGCCGCCGGCCTCTGCTGCGGGCCTTCTCGCGGGCAGCGGCGCCTGGGAGCTGGCGGGGCGTGCGACGCTGCTGCTGTCGATCAACGTCGTAGCCGTCAATCTCAGCGCGCTCATGGTCTATTACTTCAAGGGCGTCAGGCCGCGCACCTGGCTTGAGCGCCGTTCGGCCAAGCGGTCGGTTTATGTGAATGCGGGCGTGTGGATCACCATGATCGTGATCCTGTCCGCACTGGCGGCGCATTTTGCAGCCACGGGCGGCGAGGGTGTGCAGCTATGAATGTCGCGCTCGTCTTCCTGACGCTGAACTATATCGGCATTTTCGTCTTCGCCCTGTCGGGCGGCATCCTGTCCGCGCGCAAGCATCTGGATCCGTTCGGCGCGGCGGTGATCGGCGCTGTGACGGGCATGGGCGGCGGCACGCTGCGCGACATGCTGCTTGGCCGCTTGCCGGTCTACTGGATCGAGGCGCCGCACTATCTTTTGCTTGCGCTCGCGGGCGGGGTGATCGGCTATTACGGCTCTGAACTCGTGCGCGGGGAAGAGGGCGCGCGCTATCGCGCGCTGGTCTGGGCGGATGGCGCCGGGCTCGCGGTCTTCTGTGTGCTGGGCGCGCAGGCCGGTCTGGCGGCGGGGCTGCACTGGACAATCGCGCTGGTGACCGGGGTGATGAGCTCGGCCTTTGGCGGTCTGGTGCGTGACATCATCGTCAATGACGTGCCCCTGATCCTGCGCGCGGATGTCTATGCGCTCGCGGCGCTGTTCGGGGCGTCAGTCTATGTGGCGGCGGTGTCTCTGGATGTTCCGACAGGACCGGCGGCGGTCGGCGCCGCCCTCGCTGCGTTCGTGCTGCGGGGCTGCGCCATCATCTTCAAATGGTCGATCCCGCCGATCGGGCGTGTGGACTAGAGCTTGTCTAGCACTGCGGTTAGATCCTCGATCAGATCGTCCGCCGCTTCGATCCCGCAAGACAGGCGCACCAGATCGTCTGGTGTCGGGCTGCTGGGGCCTTCAATGGGCTTGCGATGCTCGATCAGGCTTTCCACGCCGCCAATCGAGGTGGCTTGCAGGAAGACTTTCGTTGAGGCGCACAGCTTGCGCGCGGCCTCTGCGCCGCCCTTGAGCCGGATCGACAGAAGGCCGCCGAAGCCGCCCGTCATCTGACGTGCTGCGACAGCGTGGCCCGGATGGCTCTCAAGGCCCGGATAGAGCACATGGCTGACGCCTTTATGCTCCTGCAGGGCCAGGGCGAGTTTCATGGCGTTGCTGCTCTGGCGCTCATAGCGCACGAACAGGGTGCGCAGGCCGCGCATCATCAGCCAGCTGTCAAAGGCGCTCGGAACGGCGCCGGACAGGCTGTGACCTGCGCAGAGCGCCTCCCAGCGCGCATTGGTTTCTTTGGTGACGACCGCGCCCATCAGCACATCGGAATGACCATTGAGGTATTTGGTCGCCGAATGCATGACGAGGTCAGCGCCAAGATCCAGCGCGCGCGTGGTGCAGGGCGGGGCGCAGGTGCTGTCCACGCCCAGAATGGCCCCGGCTTCATGGGCGATCTCGGCGGCGAGGGCGATATCAACCACGGCCCAGCTGGGATTGGCGGGCGTCTCGATCCAGACGAGCTCGGTCCGGCCCGGCTGGACAGCTTTTTTCAGGCCCGCCATGTCGTGGGGCTCAAAGAAGCTCAGTGAGATCAAGCCTTTGGAGGCGAAATGATGCAGGAGCTTCTTGGCCCCGTAATACATCTCGGTTTGCGCCACCACATGTGCGCCGACCTTGAGCGTATCGAGCACGGCTGAGATCGCGGCGAGGCCGGAGCTGAACAGGCGCGCATCCGCTGCGTTCTCAAGCGCCGCCAGCACCTTGGCGGCCTGCACTTCGGTCGGGCCCTTGGGACGGCGATAATCCATCTCGCCCACCAGCGCGTTTTTCTCGTCGCGCATGAAGGTCGTCGCGGGATGGATGGGCGGGATTACCGCGCCGGTTTCGGTATCGGTCTGGTGCAGCGCTTGGGCGGCGAGGGTTTCGGGACGCTTAGCCATTCAGCAGCTCCGCCGCTTTCGGAGCAAAATAGGTCAGAATGCCGTCAGCGCCCGCGCGCTTGAACGCCAAGAGGCTTTCCAGCATGGCGCGCTCGCCGTCGATCCAGCCGTTTTGCGCTGCGGCCTGGATCATCGCGTATTCGCCGGACACCTGGAACGCATAGGTGGGCATCTCGAAGGTCGCCTTGAGACGCGCAACGATATCGAGATAGGGTAGGCCCGGTTTGACCATGATCATGTCCGCGCCTTCATCGATATCGAGCATGACCTCACGGATCGCTTCATCAGTGTTGGCGGGGTCCATCTGATAGGTCTTCTTGTCGCCCTGCAGCGCCACGGCGGTGCCGATGGCGTCACGATAGGGGCCATAGAAGGCCGAGGCGTATTTGGCGGCGTAGGACATGATCATCGTGTCCTCATAGCCTTCTGAGTCGAGCGCTTCCCGGATCGCGCCGATGCGGCCATCCATCATGTCGGACGGGGCGACCACATCCGCGCCGGACGCGGCCTGCATCAGGGCCTGGCTGCACAGGCGTTCGACCGTTGCGTCGTTAAGGATGACGCCGTTCTCGATCAGCCCGTCATGGCCGTGATCGGTAAAGGGGTCGAGCGCGACATCGCAGATAATCCCGACTTCCGGCGCGGCGTCCTTCATCGCCTTGATCGCTTGCGCCACCAGCCCGTCCGGATTGTCCGCCTCGCGACCGTTCTCGTCTTTCAGGGACGGGTCGACATGGGGGAAAATCGCGATGGCGGGGATGCCCAGATCGCGCGCCCGGCGGGCCGCATCGGCGGCCGCTTTCACGCTCAGGCGGTCAACGCCGGGCATGGAGGCGACCGGCTCGACGGGGCCCGCCTTGTCAGACACCACCAGCGTCCAGATCAGGTCGTTCGGCGTCAGCACATTCTCGCGCATCAGGCGGCGGGACCAGTCATGCGCGCGCATCCGGCGCATACGGGTGGTGGGAAAAGCGGCCATCTTGGTCTATCTCGCTTGCAGCAAATCAGAACATATCGCGTTTCACGCGGTCGGAGCCGGTCCAACCCGGTCTGTTTAGGAGGTTTCCCCGTGCATTTCGAGCTGTCAGAAGAGCAAGCGCTGATTCAGGACGCAGCCCGCAAGTTCTCCGATGATCGTCTCAAGCCCAATGCGGCCCAATGGGATGAGGACAAGCACTTCCCCGTGGATGTGCTGCGCGAAGCGGCGGAGATGGGATTCGCCGGCATCTACACCCGCGAGGATGTGGGCGGTTCGGCGATGAGCCGGGTCGATGCGGCCCTAATCTTTGAACAGCTGTCGCGTGGGTGTGTGTCCACCGCCGCCTTCATCTCCATCCACAACATGGTCAGCTGGATGATCGACAGCTGGGGCAATGAAGAGCAGCGCCAGCGCTGGCTGCCCGAGATGACCCGGATGGACAAGATTGCGTCCTATTGCCTGACCGAACCAGGCGCGGGCTCTGACGCCGCCAATCTGCGCACCAAGGCTGTGCGCGATGGTGATCATTACGTTCTGAACGGTTCCAAGGCCTTCATTTCCGGCGCGGGCACGAGCGATCTTTACGCCGTCATGTGCCGCACGGGCGAAGACGGCCCCAAGGGCATTTCCACAATCATCGTCGAGAAGGACACGCCCGGCCTGAGCTTTGGCGCGAACGAGCGCAAGATGGGCTGGAACTCCCAGCCGACCCGCGTCGTCACCTTTGAGGATTGCCGCGTGCCGGTCGAGAACCGCATCGGCGAGGAAGGCCAGGGCTTCGGCTTTGCGATGCAGGGCCTGAATGGCGGACGCATCAATATTGGCGCCTGCTCGCTGGGCGGGGCGGCGGAAGCTGTGGATCTCGCCATCCAGTACGCCAGGGAACGCAGCCAGTTCGGTCGTAACATCGCCGACTTCCAGGCGACCCAGTTCAAGCTCGCCGACATGGTCACCGAGCTCGACGCCTCGCGCCTGATGTTGCTGCGCGCGGCCGACAGCGTGGACCGCAAGGACCCGTCCGCCGCCAAGCATTGCGCCATGGCCAAGCGTTTCGCGACCGATATGGGCTTCAAGATCGCCAATGACGCGCTGCAGATCCATGGCGGCTACGGATATCTGAAGGATTATCCGCTGGAGCGCATTGTGCGTGATCTGCGGGTTCACCAGATCCTTGAGGGCACGAACGAGATCATGCGCGTGATCATCGCCAAGGACGTGCTGCGCTAGGTCGCGTCGTCGACGCGCTCTATAGGCGCTAGACAGTCTTTCTATTGGCCCCGCCGGCCCGGGCGGGGCATTGAGCTGAATTCCGTCCAGAGAGGACCTCTCATGACTGAAGACGTCATCATTCGTAAAGCCGGCTCGGTCGGTCGCATCACCCTGAACCGGCCCAAGGCGCTCAATGCGCTCAATCAGGACATGGTCACCGCAATGGTCGAAGCGCTGCAAAGCTGGCGCACGGACGATGCGGTGAAAGCCGTGGTCGTCGATGGCGCGGGCGAGAAGGGCTTCTGCGCGGGCGGCGACATTCGCATGCTGGCGGAAAGCGGCAAAGCGGGCGATGACCGGGCCTGGACCTTCTGGCGGGATGAATACCAGCTCAACACCCTGATTGCCGAATACCCCAAACCCTATGTGGCGCTGATTGACGGTATCACCATGGGCGGCGGCGTCGGAGTGTCCATCCATGGCGAGTTCCGGGTTGCGGGCGACCGCACGCTTTTCGCCATGCCTGAAACCGGCATCGGCTTTCACCCCGATGTGGGCGGCGCGTTTTTCCTGCCGCGCCTGAACGGTGAGCTCGGCGTGTGGATGGGCCTCACGGGCGCGCGTCTGAAGACGGCCGATTGCATCGCCGCTGGCGTTGCGACCCATTACGTGCCGTCCGACAAGTACGAGGCGCTGATCGAGGCGCTGGAAACCGAAACCCTTGATGATGAGGGTGAAAAGGTCGATGCGATTATCGAGCGCTTCTCCGGCGATGCGGGTCAGTCGGATCTGGGGATGATCCAGCCGCTGATCGATGCGGCGTTTGAAGGCGATGATGTGAGCGTCATCCTCAACCGTCTTGAGACGGCCAATGACGCCTGGTCCAAGGCGGTGCTGAAAATCCTCTCGGGCAAATCCCCGACGGCGGTGAAAGTCACGCTGGCCGCCCTGCGCAAAGGGGCCGAGCTGTCTCTGCGCGATGTGATGGTCCAGGATCTGCGCGTGTCCAGCCGCTTCCTCAAGGACGGGTCGGACTTCTATGAAGGCGTGCGCGCCGTGATCATCGACAAGGACAATGCGCCGAACTGGTCCGCGCCTATCGCAGACGCCGACGTGAACGCGTATTTCGAACCGCTTGATGCGGACAAGGAAATGACGTTCCTCGACTAGGAACGACCGGGCAGGGTGGACCAACCGCCCGCCTTCTTGAAACAAGGGAGGACCGCATGGCGGTTATTGCATTCATCGGTCTCGGGAATATGGGCTCGGGCATGGCGGCCAACCTTCTGAAGGCCGGTCATACCGTGCGCGCCTATGACCTGAACAAGGACGCGGTCGCGATTCTGGAGAAGAAGGGCGCGACCCCTGCAGCGGATCTGCGCGGCGCTGTCACGGACGCAGACGTTGTCGTCTCCATGCTGCCCGCAGGCCAGCATGTTCGCGGCGTGTATCTGGATGAGGGCGGGGTTCTGTCGCTCGCCAAGTCCGACGCGGTGCTGATCGATTGCTCCACCATTGATGTGGACAGTGCTCGTGAAGTCGCAGCCAAAGCCTCTGAAGCCGGTTTCACCTTTGTGGATGCGCCGGTGTCCGGCGGCGTTGCGGCAGCCGAAGGCGGCACGCTGACATTCATGGTGGGCGGCCCGGAAGAGGCGTTCGCCAAGGCCGAGCCCTTCCTTTCCAATATGGGCAAGGCGGTGATCCGGGCCGGGGATGCGGGCGCGGGTCAGGCGGCCAAGATCTGCAACAACATGCTGCTTGGCATTCACATGATCGGTACCTGCGAGGCGATGAATCTCGCCATCAAGCTGGGCCTGGATCCGCAGAACTTCTTTGATATCGCCTCCAAGGCCTCGGGTCAGAACTGGTCACTGACCAGCTATTGCCCGGTTCCCGGCCCTGTGCCGACGGCGCCGTCCAATCGCGATTACGTACCGGGTTTTGCTGCGCCGATGATGCTGAAAGATTTAAACCTTGCCATGCAGACATCGAAATCGGCCGGGGTGAACACGCCCATGGGCGAAAAGGCGCAAACCATTTATGACGCCTTTGTCGAGCAGGGCGGTGAGGCCATGGACTTCTCAGGCGTCATCAAATGGCTGGCCGGAGAGATGAAGTAAGGACGCAGTTCTCTGAGTTTGCGAAGCGTTGTCAAAGACTGGCCGCGACCTTTGGTCCCTGACCGGAAGTAAGACAAGCTCAGAATCATATGTCATTGTGCAGATGACATGCTGACCTCTAGGGAGAGCCGCTCGCGCCTTGGCGCCAGTGCAAGTACAATGGATTACCGCAGCGCTTTCAAAGCCTCCGTCGCCCGTGTCCGCGCAGAAGGCCGTTATCGTGTATTCGCCAATCTGCGTCGGGTGAAGGGCCAGTTCCCGCGCGCCCGTCTGCGTACGGATGATGGTGATACCCGTGATGTGGTGGTGTGGTGCTCCAATGACTATCTCGGCATGGGGCAGAGCCCGTGCGTGACCGGCGCGATGAAGCAGGCGATCGACGATGTCGGCGCTGGCGCAGGCGGCACGCGCAACATCTCTGGCACGACTCACTACCATGTCGAGCTGGAAGCCAGCCTTGCGGACCTGCACCACAAGGAAGCGGCGCTCCTGTTCACCTCGGGCTATATCGCCAACCAGGCGACGCTCGCCACGCTGGGCAAGATCCTGCCGGGGCTGATCATCTTCTCGGACGAGCTGAACCACGCCTCGATGATCGAGGGCGTCAAAGGCGCCAAATGCGAGAAGCATGTCTGGCGGCACAATGACGTGGCTCATCTGGAAGAGCTGCTCAAGGCGGCCCCGAAAGACGCGCCCAAGCTGATCGCGCTTGAATCCGTCTATTCCATGGACGGTGATATCGGACCGCTCGAAGAAGTCTGTGACCTCGCGGACAAATACAATGCGCTGACCTATCTTGATGAAGTGCACGCAGTGGGCCTGTACGGCCTGCGCGGCGCCGGCGTCGCCGAGCGCGAAGGCCTGCTGGAGCGCTTTGACATCATCGAAGGCACGCTGGGCAAGGCGTTTGGCGTGATGGGCGGCTATATCGCGGCTGACGAAGTGATCGTTGATGCTATCCGCTCCTGGGCGCCGGGATTCATCTTCACCACCTCGCTGGCCCCGGCTCTGGCTGCCGGCGCACGCGCCAGCGTGGAGTACCTCAAGAGCGCCTATCAGCTGCGTGAGCAGCATCAGGAGCGCGCGGCGACCCTGAAGGCGCGTTTCCGCGAAGCGGGCATTCCGGTGCTGGATTCCATCACGCACATTGTGCCCGTGCATGTGGGCGATCCTGTGCTCTGCAAGCGCATGACTGATGAGCTTCTGGATGTTCATGGCATCTATGTGCAGCCGATCAACTATCCCACCGTGCCCAAGGGCACCGAGCGGATGCGCCTGACGCCGACCCCGCTGCATGATGATGAGATGATGGATGAACTGCTTGAGGCGGTGAAAACCGTCTACGCCAAGCATGTGGGCCTCAAGGTCGCATAATGGCGGGCGATCCATCCCAGGATCGTGAGTTCATCTTTGAGTTCGTCACTATTGGCGATTCTGTACGTGTGGCGGCTGTGGACGTCGCCACCGGCACGGAAGTCGTGGTTTTCGGCCCGGCTCACACGGCCCAGTCTGACTTGCAACGCCTGGCGGCGCGCAAGCTGATCCGTCGTCTGACTCAGGACGGGCATCATGAAGAATCAAAAACGCCCCGGCCTGGCGGCCGGGGCGTGATTGTTTAGACCAAGGCGTCGTCACGCTTATTTCTTGCGCGCGCCGCGGCCCAGACCGATTTCCTTGGCGAATTCCGAGCGACGCTTGGAATAGTTCGGCGCCACCATCGGATAGTCAGCCGGCAGACCCCATTTGCGACGATAGTCTTCCGGGGACATGTCGTATTGCGAGCGCAGATAGCGCTTGAGCATTTTCAGTTTCTTGCCGTCTTCCAGGCAGACGATGTAATCGTCGCTGACGGAACGGGACACCGGAACCGCCGGCTTGGCCTTGGGCTCGGGCTTGGACGGCTCGCCGGAAATTTCTTTCATGGTGGCGTAAACCGACTTGATCATGTCAGGAACGCTTTCCGCCGGCACAGAATTGTGCGTGAGAAAAGACGCGACGATGTCCGTGGTCATACGCATCAGTTCTTCATTATCGACGGGCAGCAGTGTCTCTTCAGTCATATTCTGATCCTTGCGCAACTTTATAGCGTATGCGTCTGAAAGCGAGATATACTGTGTTTAATCAAGGTGTATTCGCTGTACAAGTATTGAGACTAAAAAAACTGCAGCACTATAACATTTTTATGGTTGAACCCGGTTCACCGTAAGGTTTGTTGATGCAATCGTGTGGATTAAAGCGCGCCTAGCGCCTTGTACGGGCAGGCGGCGGGACGTATGAAGCTAGCAAAATCCTTCATACGGAGTGCGAGATGGCTGACGCGCAATCTACCGCCCAACACACCTCTTTTTTCTCTCAATCGCTGGCTGACGCCGACCCGCAACTGGCGTCTGCAATCAGCAAGGAGATCCACCGTCAGCAGACCCAGATCGAGCTGATTGCGTCAGAGAACATTGTCTCGCGCGCCGTTCTGGAAGCACAAGGCTCGCCGCTCACCAACAAATACGCCGAAGGCTATCCGGGCCGTCGCTATTATGGCGGTTGTGAGTTTGTTGATATTGCCGAGGAACTGGCCATCGAACGCGCCAAGCAACTCTTCGGCGCGGCGTACGCCAACGTTCAGCCCAACTCGGGCAGCCAGGCGAACCAGGCGGTGTTCCTGGCGCTTCTGAAACCGGGCGACAAGATCCTCGGTCTCGACCTGTCCGCAGGCGGTCACCTGACCCATGGCGCGCGTCCGAACATGTCCGGCAAATGGTTCGAAGCTCATGCCTATGGCGTGCGCGAGGACAATGCGCTGATCGACTATGACAAGCTGCGTGAGCAAGCCAAAGAGGTTCAGCCGCAGATGATCATCGCCGGTGGTTCGGCGTATCCGCGCGAGATTGATTTCCAGGCTTTCCGCGATATTGCGGACGAAGTGGGCGCCTATCTTCTGGTGGACATGGCGCACTTTGCCGGTCTGGTGGCGGGCGGGTCCTATCCCAATCCGGTGCCGCTGGCCGATGTCTGCACCACCACCACCCACAAGACCCTGCGTGGTCCGCGCGGCGGCATGATCATCAGCCGCGATGCGGATCTGGGCAAAAAGTTCAACTCCGCCGTCTTCCCGGGCCTGCAGGGCGGTCCGCTGATGCACGTCATCGCCGCGAAAGCTGTTGCGTTTGGTGAAGCGCTGCGTCCCGAGTTCAAGGCCTATGCGGCGTCTGTGATCGAGAACTGCCGCGCCATGGCCGGTGCGCTTTCCGACGCGGGCTATGACATCGTGTCCGGCGGCACGGACAGCCATCTGGCGCTGGTTGATCTGCGTCCCAAACAGCTGACGGGCGACATTTCCGAGGCCGCCCTCGAGCGCGCGCACATGACCTGCAACAAGAACGGCGTGCCGTTTGACCCTGAAAAGCCGACCGTCACCTCCGGCCTGCGCGTGGGCGCGCCGGCGGGAACGACCCGCGGCTTTGGCGCGGACGAGTTCCGTCGCGTGGGTGAGATGATGGCTGAAGTGCTTGATGCGCTGGCCGCCAACAAGGATGGCGGCGATGCGGCGGTTGAAGCGCGCGTCCGTGATGAAGTGATCGCCCTGTGTGAACGCTTCCCCATCTATCCTGCTCTCGGCTAGAGTTCATTCATGCGGTGTCCCTTTTGCGCCAACCCTGATTCCCAGGTGAAGGATTCCCGCCCGGCTGAAGACAGCCAGGCGATCCGTCGCCGTCGGCAATGTCCGGCGTGCGGCGCCCGCTTCACCACGTTTGAACGGGTGCAGCTGCGGGACCTGCATGTTCTGAAATCTGACGGCAAACGCGAAGGCTTTGACCGGGACAAGCTCGCCCGCTCCGTGCTTCTGGCGACGCAAAAGCGCGCCATCGAACGCGAGCGGGTCGAGCAGATGATCTCCGGCATTGTCCGGCGTCTGGAGAGCCGGGGCGATCCCGACGTTCCGGCCAGCGCCATTGGCGAGCTGGTCATGGATGGGCTGCGCAATCTCGATACCGTCGCCTATGTCCGATACGCCTCTGTCTATAAAGACTTCCAGGAGGTCGAGGACTTCTCCGACTTCATCAAGGGCGAAAAGCTCGGTCATGATGACGAGCTGGACGGAGAGCAATGACGGCGTCATCCCCGATGCGCGTCACCCTCAAACTCGCCACCAGTCTTGATGGCCGCATCGCGCTCGCCAACGGTCAGTCCCAGTGGATCACGGGGCCGGAAGCGCGCGCTGAAGTGCATCGCATGCGGGCGGACCATGAGGCCATACTGACCGGGATCGGTACGGTGCTGGCGGATGATCCCAGGATGACCGCGCGACCGGACGGCGTGTTGTCCGGGGCCCAGCCCCAGCGCATCGTGCTCGACAGCCAGCTGCGCCTTCCAGCATCCGCAGACATTCTCGAAGGCCCTCCGGTCTGGGTGTTTCACACAGGCGGCGCGCGGTCTGACCTTGAGAATGTCGAGCTTTTCGAGACCGAAGCCGATGACAGCGGGCGGGTCTCCTTTGCGGCTGTCATGACGTGTCTTGCCGACCGCGGCATGAAGAGCGTGATGATCGAGGCGGGGGGCGCAATCGCTGCGGCCGCCCTCCGGGCTGACTGCGTTACCCGGATTGAATGGTTCCGCGCGCCCCGGCTGATTGGCGGCGAGGGGCGGCCGTGTATCGCAGGGCTTGGCCTTGAGGAACTCGCCCTCGCGCCCACATTCAACCGCATATCAGTGCGCGCCTGTGGCGCGGATCTCTGGGAAACCTACCAGAAGGGATGATCCCGATGTTCACCGGCCTCGTGTCCGCCCTGGGGCGGATCGTGTCTGTCAAAGACGGCGATGTTCGCCGCATGACGGTCTCCAGCCCCTATGACGCCGACACCATCGCGCTTGGCGCGTCCATCGCCCATGCGGGCGTGTGCCTGACGGTCGTGGACTGCCGCAAGACGGGTGAGGGGGCCGAGTATGATCTCGATGTCTCGCCTGAAACTTTGTCCAAGACGACCTTGGGAAGTTGGCAGGCGGGCGACGCCGTCAATCTCGAACGCGCGCTGAAAGTGGGCGACGAGCTGGGCGGTCATATCGTGCAGGGCCATGTGGATGGGGTCGGGCGCGTGGCTGCACGCACCGATGAGGAGGGCTGGATCCGCTTTATTGTCGAAGCGCCAGCCGATCTCAGCCCGTTCATCGCCTATAAGGGCTCGATCACTGTGGACGGGGTCTCGCTGACCGTGAACCGGGTGGACGGGAATGCGTTCGAGCTGATGATCATTCCGCACACCGCCGAAGTCACAACTTTGGGAGGTTTGCAGGCCGGAGCGCGGGTAAACCTTGAGGTCGACGTGATGGCGCGCTACGCCGCCCGTCTGATGCAGGCGCGCCAGACCGCGCCCACAAACAATGAGGTCCAGTCGTGAGCGAAGCCGCCCCCCAATCCGCGCTGTCCCCGGTGGAAGAGATCATCGAGGAAGCCCGCAATGGCCGGATGTTCATTCTTGTGGATGCCGAGGATCGCGAGAATGAAGGCGATCTGATCATCCCCGCCCAGTTCGCGACGCCGGACGTGATCAATTTCATGGCTCGCTATGGACGCGGCCTGATTTGTCTGTCCCTGACCCAGGACCGCGCGAAGACCCTGCAGCTGCCCTTCATGAGCCAGCGCAACCAGTCTCGCCATTCCACGAACTTCACGGTCTCTATCGAGGCGCGCGAAGGCATCTCCACGGGCATTTCCGCGCATGATCGCGCGCTGACGGTCGCTACCGCCATCGACCCCTCCAAGGGTTCAGAAGATGTCGTGTCTCCGGGCCACGTCTTCCCGCTGGTCGCGCGGGATGGCGGCGTGCTGGTGCGCGCCGGGCATACGGAAGCCGCGGTGGACATTGCGCGTCTGGCCGGCGTGAACCCGGCGGGCGTGATCTGTGAGATCATGAAGGATGACGGCACGATGGCCCGTCTTCCCGACCTCATCGAGTTCGCCAAAGAGCATAATATGAAGATCGGCGCGATCGCCGATCTGATCGCCTATCGCCGTCAGCATGACCGCTTCGTCGAGCGGCGTCTGGACACGGATGTGACCACCGAGGCCGGCGGCCCGTTCAAGCTGACCGTATTCCGGTCGCTGGTGGACAATGTTGAGCATGTGGCTCTGCATAAAGGCGAAATCAAAGCGGATGCGCCTGTGCTCGTGCGGATGCACAAGGTCAGCTTCGCCGACGACGTGTTGGGCGCGCTTGGCGGACGCACGGGTCTGGTGGATAAGGGCGTCAAAGCGCTCTCAGAGCATGACGGCCCGGCCGTGATGGTGTTTATTCGCGAGACCAATCGCGCTGCAATCACCGAGCGTTTTGGCGCTGCGCCGTCCGATCCGCCGGATACGCGTGAAGAACGCCGCTTGCGGGAATACGGGCTGGGCGCTCAAATATTGCTGGATCTGGGCGTGCGCAAGATGACCCTCTTGTCCACCACGCCGCAAAACATTGTGGGGCTGGACGGCTACGGCCTTGAAGTCGTCGAGCAACGCGAATTTGATTGAAGGAGGCGCGAGTGAGCGCTGAAACCCGTGTGCTGCTGATTGCAGCGCCCTTTTATGAAGACATCACCGAGCAGCTGGTCGCGGGCGCCAAAGGCGCGTGCGAAGCGGCAGGCGTCAGCGCGGATGTGGTTGAAGTGCCGGGCGCGCTGGAAATTCCCGCCGTCATCGCCCTCGCCGAGCAGGGCAAATCGCCTTACGACGCCTATGTGGCGCTTGGCTGCGTCATCCGCGGCGAAACCAGCCATTTTGATTATGTCTGCGGGGAATCTGCGCGCGGCCTGATGGATCTGACCCTGAAGGGCGTTCCGGTCGGCAATGGCATTCTGACCGTCGAGAATATCAAGCAGGCCCGTGTTCGCGCCAATGTGGATGAGAAGAACAAGGGCGGTGATGCGGCCAATGCCGCTCTGGCGCTGCTGGCGCTCAAGCGCAAATTCGGGGCGGCCTGATGTCTGATCCCAGCCAGGAAGCCGCTTCTGATCGCCGCGCCCGTCTGCGCCGTTCGGCGCGCCTGAGCGCGGTTCAGGCGCTCTATCAGATGGAGACCTCGGGCTCTGGGGCGAAGGCGGTGGTCAAGGAGTTCCGCGACCATCGTTTCGGCTATGAGGAAGAGCCGGGCGATTATGTCGAGACGGACGAAGAGTTCTTCGAGGACCTCGTGACCGGCATCGTCTCCATCCAATCCGATGTGGACAAGCGCATTGGCGGCGTCCTGAAGGAAGGCTGGAAGTTGTCGCGTCTGGACGCGACGGTGCGCGCCATTCTGCGCGCTGGCGGCTATGAGCTGATCGCGCGCCAGGATGTTCCGCCTGCGGTCGTCATCAACGAATATGTCGATGTGGCGCATGCCTTCTTTGAAAGCACCGAGCCCGGCTTTGTGAACGCGACGCTTGATGCGCTCGCCAAGCAGGTGCGTGACACCTGATCCGATGAGCGGGCAGGGCGAGTTCGAGTATATCCGATCCCGGCTTGCCCCGCTCAGCGCCGGTCTGCCCGGCGCAGCCAACCTCACTGATGACGGCGCCGTTCTGTCGCCCCCTGACGGGTATGAGTGGGCGATCACCGCGGATACGCTGGTTGAGGGCCGACACTTTCCCATCGATGAAGACCCCGCCCTGGCCGTACGCAAGGCGTTGCGGGTCAATCTCTCAGATCTCGCCGCCATGGGCGCTGACCCCTACGCCTATCTCGCCTGTGTGGTCTGGCCCGAAGAGGGACGTGAGCGCCGCATGGCGGGGTTTGCCGAGGGGCTGGCAGTGGATCAGGCCGAGTATGGCGTTCATCTGGCCGGGGGCGATACGACATCGTCTGGCGGCCCCTGGATGATCTCGATCACCGCTTTCGGCCTTGTGCCGAAGGGGAAAGCGGTCAGGCGGGGCGGCGCCAGACCCGGTGATGTTGTTCTGGTAACCGGAACCATAGGTGATGCAGGGCTTGGCCTCTTGGCCCGGCAGGGCGCTTACGCGCCCAATGCCGATGAGGCCGACTATCTTGCTCAACGCTTCACCTTGCCCGAACCGCGATGCGCGCTTGTCTGCTTGCTGCAGGACAGCGCGTGTGCCGCCATTGATGTCTCTGACGGCCTGCTCTCTGACGCGCGTCACATTGCGCGTGCGTCCAACGTTACTCTGGTCCTCGATCTGGACAAAATGCCGCTATCCGACGCCGCCGATAGCTGGCTGGGACGGCAAGCGGATGTTGAGGCGGGACGTCTGAAACTGGCGTCTTCCGGGGATGATTACGAACTTGTTGTGTGTGTGCCTGAAGACAAGGCGCAGTATTTTATTGATGCGGCTCAATTGCTTGGGGTGCCTGTGAGCCGTATTGGCCGCGTCGGGGAAACAAGCGTGGGCGAGGGCGAGCTGATCGTGCGGTCGGGAACGCGCACGCTTTCGCCTTCGTATTTTGGCTTTACGCATTTTTGAGGCTTCTGCTGTAGGCAGGAGGCATGATTCGTATTTTCGCATACGCACTGTGCGCCTCACTCGCGCTTTCCACGTCCGCCCTCGCTGCCGGTGGCGGCGGTGGAGGAGGCGGTGGTGGTGGCGGAGGCCATGGCGGCGGTGGAGGCTCCACCGGACCGGGCGCCGTCGCGTCAACGGATCTGCCGCTTTATAACTCGGTTGAGGAAGCGACCCAGGCGCTGATGCGTGAATTTGGCGAAGACGAAACCTGTCCGCGCAATGTGGATGTCCCGTCTATCGTGGTGCCGGTCGAAACCCATCAGTACCTGTACGGCTACGCCTTTGTGACGCCTCGGATTTGTCTGGCGCGTGGCGTCAGCGAGACGCGGTTCATCGAGCGAATCCACTTCATGGTCGACGTCATGGTGCGATCCGCGCACCGTCATCCTTTTCACATGGATGATACGGGTGAGATTGATCGTGAGGGGACTCGCGAATTTCTCCTGACCGCGCTTGGCGAAGTCGTTGAGCCGGGGCAGATCGAGCGACTTGATCTTCTGGGGTCAGACATCCGTCCGATGAACTGATCGGGAGTAAAGCTGCACTGCAGCATTTCTCTTTACTGTTGCATCCCCTCCAAAACCATGACTAGGCTTTTGCTATCAAAGCAAAAAGCCGCCGGTCATTGGGGCTTTCCCCATGTCTCTGAAGCGGCTGTGAAAACAGTACTCAGACGCTCGGGGAGGGTGTCATGCAATCAGTGACTATCTGGCTCTGGATCTCGTTGGCCTGCGGAGGGCTTGCGGTGCTTTACGGGGCCTTGCAGATCCGGTCGATTCTGTCTGCCAGCGCTGGTACGGAGCGTATGCAGGAAATCGCCAGCGCCATCCAGGAAGGCGCGAACGCCTATCTCAAACGCCAGTATATGACGATCGCCGCCGTTGGGGCGGCGATTTTGATTCTGGTCGGGGTTCTGCTGGGGCCGGTCGTGGCCATCGGCTTCCTGATCGGGGCGCTCTTGTCCGGCGCGGCCGGATTTATCGGCATGCTGGTCTCTGTGCGAGCGAATGTGCGCACGACCCAGGCGGCCATGGACTCGCTTCAGGCTGGTCTTTCCATGGCGTTCCGGGCCGGGGCGATCACCGGCATGCTGGTGGCGGGGTTGGCGCTCTTGGCGGTGACCGGATACTACCTCTTCCTCACCCAGGGCGCGTCCTTCAACGCCTCAGAGCATCCGCGGGAAATCATTGACGGGCTTGTTGCCCTTGGCTTTGGCGCCTCGCTGATCTCGATCTTTGCGCGTCTGGGCGGCGGTATTTTCACCAAAGGCGCCGATGTCGGCGGGGACATGGTTGGCAAGGTTGAGGCCGGCATTCCCGAGGATGATCCACGCAACGCGGCGACCATCGCTGACAATGTGGGCGACAATGTCGGTGATTGCGCCGGTATGGCGGCGGACCTGTTTGAAACCTATGCCGTGACGATCGTGGCCACCATGGTGCTCGCCTCGATATATTTCCGGGACGCTGCGGGTGCGATCACCCTCGACGCCATGATGATCTATCCGCTGGCGATTGGCGGGGTCTGCATGGTCGCGTCCATTCTGGGCGCGTTCTTCGTACGCTTGGGAAAAGGTTCCACCAATGTGATGGGGGCGCTCTACAAGGGCTTTTTCGCCTCGGCGCTGTTTTCGGTCGTCGGTCTGGGTGTGGCCACCCATTTTGTGTTGGGCTTTGACGCCACGGTGCTGACGGCGATGGGGCGTGAAATCAGCGCCATGTCGCTGTTCTATTGCGGCCTGACGGGCCTTGCGGTGACGGGTTTGATTGTCTGGATCACCGAATTTTATACCGGGGTGAATTATGGTCCGGTGAAATCGGTGGCGAAGGCGTCAGAGTCCGGCCATGGCGCGAACGTCATTCAGGGCCTGGCGGTTTCGATGGAAGCGACGGCCTTGCCGGCCATCGTCATCATCGGCGCCATCATGCTGACCTTCAACCTGGCGGGCCTGTTCGGCATCGCCATCGCGGTCACCACGATGCTGGCGCTGGCGGGCATGGTGGTTGCGCTCGATGCGTTCGGGCCGGTCACTGACAATGCTGGCGGCATTGCTGAAATGGCCGGGCTTGAAGGCGCGGTGCGCGACACCACCGACATGCTCGACGCGGTCGGCAACACCACAAAGGCCGTCACCAAGGGCTACGCCATCGGCTCTGCCGGGCTGGGGGCCCTGGTGCTCTTTGCCGCCTATACCGAGGATCTGGCCTTCTTCGCATCAGACCCCGAGACCTATCCGTTCTTTGCGGGGCTGACTGTGAACTTCTCGCTCTCCAACCCCTATGTGGTGGTCGGCCTGTTGTTTGGCGGTCTGTTGCCTTTCCTGTTCGGTGGCATGTCGATGACGGCGGTGGGCCGGGCGGCCCAGGCTGTGGTGGAAGAAGTGCGTCGCCAGTTCCGTGAGGAGCCGGGGATCATGAAGGGCGAGGTGAAGCCCGATTATGGCCGGGCCGTTGACCTTCTGACCAAGGCGGCGATCCGGGAAATGATCATTCCCTCGCTTCTGCCGGTGCTGAGCCCGATCGTCCTGTTCTTTGTGGTGAACGCCATAGCAGGCCGGGCAGAAGCCCTCGCCAGTGTCGGGGCCATGCTTCTGGGCGTGATCGTGACGGGTCTTTACGTGGCGATTTCCATGACCGCCGGCGGCGGGGCCTGGGATAACGCCAAGAAATACATCGAGGACGGCCATCATGGCGGCAAGGGCTCTGACGCCCACAAGGCCGCGGTGACGGGCGATACGGTGGGCGATCCCTACAAGGACACGGCAGGGCCTGCCGTGAACCCGATGATCAAGATCACCAATATCGTGGCCTTGCTCATGCTGGCGGTGCTGGCGGGGCTATAGGCCGCGCCGCTTCCGGCCAAAAGAAAACCCCCGGCGCTGAGCGTCGGGGGTTTTGTCTTCGCCTGACCATCAGGTCTAGCCGTTCGGGCGCGGACCGCCAGCGCCGCCGGGCAGGTTCTGCTCACCGCCAAACTGTTCGCTCGGCAGACGGCCCACATTGCCCAGAAGCTGTTCGAGAATGGTCAGCTCACGGCCGCGGGTCGGGGTCTCACGGTCCACGAACGCCACCACGCGGCCGTCTTCCATGCCGTACTCGTCCACCGCGCTGACCACGCCATCCTCGTCAAAGCGCACAGCGATGATGCGGCGCTCACGGGTGTCGGGACGCAGATAGGCGAGATATTCGCGGGTGGCGGAAATGTAATACCAGGTGTCCTGCTCGAACGCGCCGCGCGTGGACGGATTGCCCAGCGTCGCCAGAACGGTGGACTGGCTGTCCACGCCGACGGTCAGCTCGGGCACTTCACCATCAGGATAGCGGAAGCCATGGCTGCGCAGGGTCGGGTTGCAGGCCGAGACCAGTCCGGCGCTGATCAGGACAGTAGCGGTGAGGATCGCACGGCTGAGGCGCATAATGGCTCCTTGAAAGGCATCGGTGACGCGGGCGTCAGTGGTCAGTCGGCTTGCACAAGGCTATCTGCTTGACGTAACCGGATGGAACCATAGCTGCAAGCGCTCAGTGAGGGGAGCCTGTTAATACATGTTCAGCCGACTGTTTAAGAAGGACCGCCGCAAAGACATTGCGCGGCAGCTTTATGACAGCCTCGTTCGCGCGGCCCGTTCGCCTCAGTTTTACGGTGATGACGGCGTGGAAGACAGCGTCGACGGCCGTTTCGACATGATCGTGCTGCACGCTGTTCTGCTGATGCGGCGCTTGCGGGAGGGCGGCGAGTCGGGGCGTGACCTGTCACAGGCCGTCTTTGACGTGATGTTTGACGATATGGACGCCGCCCTGCGCGAAATGGCGACGGGCGATCTCAGCGTGGGCAAGAAGATCAAGATCATGGGCGAGGCCTTTTATGGGCGCGCCAAGGCCTATGAAACGCCCCTGAACGAGGGGGATCAGGCGGCGCTGGCCGAAGCGATCGAGCGCAATCTGTTTGAGGAAAGCCCGCTGAGCGCCAGCGTGTGTGAGCGCCTGGCGGTCTATGCGCTTGAAAGCGCCAGATTGCTGGAGGCCCAGCCGATCGAGAGCCTCCTCGCAGGTGAGGCGCCGCAATACGCGCCCGTCTGAGGCAGCAGAGGGCTTCACTTGCATTGGCAAGGTCAATGAGTAAGGTTCGCGCGCCGTCGGCTGCTTGCTGGCGCGTGTGTTGATTTAAGACGGATTGTCTATGACCTCACCGCTGGTCCTATCCATCGACGCCATGGGCGGCGATGATGCGCCGAAGATCGTTGTTGACGGCGTCGCGCAGTTTCTCAAAGGCCGCAAACGTGCGGTAAAGCTGATCCTTCATGGCGATGAGGCGCAGATTGCGCCGCTGGTCGCCCGGCATGAAGGTCTCGCGGACGCCTGCGAGATTCGCCATTCCGATACGGAAGTGGACATGTCCGCCAAGCCGTCCGAAGCGGTGCGCCGCGCGCGGGGCTCGTCCATGTGGAACGCGGTGCTCTCTGTGAAAGAGGGTGAGGCGCATGTGGCGGTATCCGCGGGCAATACCGGCGCGCTGATGGCCATTTCCAAGGTCGTGCTGCGGATGAAGAAGGGCGTTCACCGCCCCGCCATCGCCGCCAGCTGGCCGGCGCCGCAAGGCTTCTCCACTGTGCTGGATGTGGGCGCGAACGTGGATTGTTCGCCGTCCCAGCTGGTCGAGTTCGCAGTTCTGGGCGAGGCGTTCCACCGCGCCGTACATGGAGTGAAAGCCCCGACCGTGGGCCTGTTGAATGTGGGTCAGGAAGAGCTCAAGGGCGACCAGACCATCCGCGATGCGGACGCGCTGATCCGTGAAGCCAATCTCGATCTGGATTATCAGGGCTTCATCGAGGGCGATGACATTTCCGCAGGCACCACCAATGTGGTCGTCACCGACGGCTTTACGGGCAATGTGGCGCTGAAAACCGCCGAGGGCACCGCGCGTCTTGTGGGCGGCTGGCTGCGCGACGCGCTGACCAGCTCGCTCATCGCCAAGATCGCGACCGGGCTTCTGAGCCTGGGCGCGCTTGGTCAACTGCGCGCCAAGATGGATCCGCGCAATGTGAATGGCGGCGTGTTCCTGGGGCTCAATGGTGTTGTGGTCAAAAGCCATGGCGGCACGGACGCCCAGGGCTTCGCCACCTCGCTTCGTATCGCGCTGGAAATGGCCGACAGCCGCTTCCTGTCCGAAATCGAACAAAATCTGGAACGCCTGTCGGCGCTGGAAGCCGACGGCGCTTCTGAAGGGGAAACGGCTTGACCTATTCACGCATCGCCGGGATCGGCTCGCACCTGCCTGAGAAAGTCCTGACCAACAAGGGCATGGAGGCGATCGTCGAGACCAGCGACGAATGGATTCGCGAGCGGACCGGCATCGCCAAGCGCCATATCGCCGCCGACGGTGAGTATACGTCAGATCTGGGCGTTGCTGCGGCGCGCAAGGCGGTCGAGCATGCCGGGATGTCGCTGGATGATGTGGATCTGATCATCGTTGCAACCGCGACGCCGGATCTGACCTTCCCGGCGACGGCGACCATCGTGCAGCACAAGCTGGGCATCAAGAAAGGCTTCGCCTTTGATATTCACGCGGTGTGTTCGGGTTTCCTGTACGCGCTGGCGACCGCTGACAGCTATATCCGCACCGGTCAGGCCCAATGTGCGCTGGTGATCGGGGCGGAGACCTTCTCGCGCATTCTCGACTGGACCGACCGCACAACCTGCGTGCTGTTCGGCGACGGGGCCGGGGCCATGCTTCTGACGGCGGAAGAGGGCGATCCGTCCGAATTCAAGGGCGTTCTGCAAACGCACCTGGAGTCTGATGGTGAATACTGTGACCTGCTCTATGTCGATGGCGGCCCGTCACGCACCAAAACGGTGGGCCATCTGCGCATGCAGGGCAATCAGGTCTTCCGTCATGCGGTGACCAAGATTTCCGGCGCGATGACCACGCTGTGCGAGAAGACCGGCGTCAGCATCTCTGACATTGACTGGGTCGTGCCGCACCAGGCCAACCAGCGTATCTTGCTGGGCGTCGCCAAAAAGCTAGGCATTTCAGTGGAACAGGTTGTTTCCACCGTGGCCGAACACGGCAACACCTCTGCGGCGTCCATCCCGCTCGCCTTTGATGCGGCGGTCAAGGACGGGCGTATCAAGCGCGGCGATACGGTGCTGATGGAGGCACTTGGCGGCGGCTTTACCTGGGGTGCGGCGTTAGCGCGTTATTAAGCGCGTTCGCTGTGCGACCTATGGTTAACGTTGACCGTGATGGCGTTTGCGACGTAACGTCTTCAAGGCAGACATTAAAACGGGGGCCAACATGGGTTCGAAGACCGTCACGCGCGCCGACCTTTCTGACGCCGTTCATCGTGAAGTCGGCTTGTCCCGACACGAAAGCGCGGAGCTGGTGGAAGCCGTTCTGGATATGATCTCTGACAAGCTGGTGGCCGGTGAATCGGTCAAGCTGTCCTCGTTCGGATCATTCCTTCTGCGCGACAAGACGGGCCGCGTCGGACGCAACCCTAAAACCGGCGAGGAAGTGCCGATCGAGCCGCGTCGCGTGCTGGTCTTCAAACCCTCGCAGGTGCTCAAGGACCGGGTGGACGCCGCCCTGTCCAAATAGGACACGCCATGAGCGACAAGTCGCCAGACGCCTACCGGACGATTTCAGAAGCCGGGGAAGAGGCCGGGCTACCGCCTCACGTCCTGCGATTCTGGGAAAGCAAGTTCGCCCAGCTCAAGCCGGTCAAACGCGCCGGCGGGCGGCGCATGTATCGCCGTCAGGACGTCCTGCTGCTCAAGGGCCTGCGCCGGCTTCTTTACGATGACGGCTACACGATCAAGGGCGCGCAGAAATATCTGCGCGAGCATGGCGTCGCCGCTGTTGCTGCACTTGCGGATGCCGAGGCGCCAAGCCCGAATCCCGCACAGGACCTCAAACCCGCACAGGATGCTCCGCAGGCGCACCTGCCGGATGAGGAGGCTGCGCCCGTGCAGACCGTATCCTACAGCTCGGGTCAGCCAGAGCGCGTGCTGACGGGGGACCAGCTGGACCTGGCGCGACGGGCGCTGTCCCGGCTTGAACAGGCGCGGGCGCGGCTCAACCAGGTGCTGGCGCAAAGCGCCTGATTTCGGTTTTTCAGAAGCACTACAAGAAATGGCTTCTTGTGGTAGAATGATCCACTCGCGATTTTTTGAAGAATTTGTTGAGCGCGCCTCAGCATGAATCGTCGTGCGTTCTAATAATCGGTGATGGCTATTTCAATTTTGAACGTAGCTGACTCCCAGGAATTCTATGTCTCCTGTTGGGGGAATATCTCTCGACAACTTTCCCCTTTTAGGCATTCTAGAGTCTGCTTATAGGGGGGGGGAGATGGTAAGGAAATTTGCGGCGCTTGTGATATGGTTCAGTCTAGTTGCTTGCAGTTCTCATGCTCAACGGGAAGAGATTGAGCATCGCCGGAATTATCAAGATCGCATCTCGAATGTAAATTTGCTAATCGAGTCCATAAGGCTCGAAAACTTACAAATTTATTCAGAGATTATTGCCCTGGAAACTCAATCAAGAGGAATTGAGGGGAGGTCTAGGATGCAATCCAGATTGGTTGGGGAAGAACTAAGGCGCAAAGAGTCGTTGCGCTTAAGTACTCGAGAACGGCTGCTTATAGCAAGATCGGACCTTGCTAGATATAGAGTGCAAAGTCACTCATCCGATGAATTGATAATTCAAGCTGAAGAGCGGGTTAGATTTCTGGAGCGTCTACAGGGGTTGCTATCATGATCCGTAACGCTATCTCACTTTATTTTGTTGTCGTGCTTTTTCTTTTTGGGTGTTCATCAAGCGCTTTTGATCGCGCAGGAGTGGTCTCGTGCGATCCGGAAAAGGTTGATGTCATACGGGCTAGACAGTGTGAATTGGCATGGGAGAGGCGACAAGCTGGTCGCGAGAGACATTTGATTAGACTTGAAGAGCTGGCTGGTAATAATTATGAGTTGAATTCCGATTTAATTGAAAGACGTGAATATGCACTTGTTCGGAGGGAACAAGCTATATCAAATCTCATTGAGATAACATCCAGTCTCAATAGGCTGCAAACGTTAAATGAAATGGCTTTGCGGAATATTGACGTTGTTGATGATCTATCTAGGAGTTTGGTTGAGTTAGATAGAGCATTAACTCAAATTCAGTCAAGCGAGTTAGAGCTGGAAAGGTCTGGATTGTGTCCAGATAATGGACTAAGTAATGGAGCGTATGCTGTACAGAATGCAATGAGAGAAGGGCTTTCTATCGGCGCTGGAATGATGACTCATGAGAGAATTCGAAGAGCATTGCAGGCGATGCCCTCAAGAGGACTCTTCGGTTTATTGCGAAGAATTGGGTTAGGTGTTGCGGAGCTGGTTAGCAATATTATGGACGTTCGAAGCCTTGCCAGTATGGCGGATGGCGTTGTCGTCGCCAGTCGCGATGGATGGAGTGCTTGCAGGTCTGGCGAGTGAATATTGCTTTCTTAAACTTTCTAGATATTTCCAGAATTTGATGAGTCATGACGACGCCTGATCGACAGGCCTCTTTCGTGCTGCAACAGGTCTGCCACAGACCGCGCAGAATGGTTGCCTGACAGCTTGTAGGCTTTTATACATCCCACCTCTTCGAACGCCGGGACGTGTTCGGAGAGTGGAAAGTCGGAACGTGGCGCAGCCCGGTTAGCGCACTGGTCTGGGGGACCAGGGGTCGCGAGTTCAAATCTCGCCGTTCCGACCATTTCCCTTTTCAAAGACTTCCCATTTGTTTTCCCCAAGTTCGCGAAACATATGACGACACTGTGAGAAGATCAGTGCGTTGTCTTCTGCTATCCGCGTTTGAAAGTCTGCTCGTTTGAGCGGGGATCAAAACGATGGGAAGAGGGAGAGACGGATGCGATTTCCAACGCAGGCCTTGGCGCTCGCGCTCCTGGTGATGCTGAGCGCCGCCTCACGGACAGACGCGCAATCTGAAAATCAGGCCGAGCTCGTCCGCGAAGAAGTCGGGGCCTTGATGGCGCAGACCGGATTTAATTCTGTATCCGTGGCGATTGTCGAGCAGGGTGAACTTTCAACCTATCACTTCGGACAGCTGTCCGATGGCGCGTCTCCCGATGATGAGACGCTGTATGATATCGGTTCCCTGACCAAGACACATACCGGCCTGCTGTTGGCGCTGGCTGTCTCTGATGGGCTGCTCGCTCTGGATGATCCTGTGGCGCTGTATATGCCGGAACTGGATCCAGGGGTGTTCTCGAAAAACGGCGAGCACGCCACGATCCGACATCTTGCGACCCATGTCTCCGGCATGCCTCAGGATCTCGCGTGCGACGCCCCTGATCTGACCTCTGAGGCGCTGCTCGCCTGTTTTCTGGACCATGACCAGAGTGATCTTGTGGATCGTTTGCAGTCCATGGAACTTCTCTCGGTCCCGGGTGAGCAATATCGCTATTCCAATGCAGCTGTGCGGCTTCTGGGTTTGATCCTGGAGCGTGTCTACGAGACCCCCTTTGACGAACTCCTGACCGAACAGGTCTTTGCACGCACAGGCCAGACGGAAACCTATAGTGCGCTCACTGCAGAACAGCATGCTCGCTGGCAAGTCGGGCGGCAGGCTGATGGCGACCAGGCTCCGGATGCATCCATGTATTTCAATCCGGCGGGCGGGTTGAAGTCCACGGCTGCGGATATGGGCCGATATATGCGCTATTATCTGACCAGTGAGGAGCCGCTGGCGCGGGACGCCGTCACATTGCTGGTTGGCGAATCCGATGGACTTGGACGCGCCTATATCTGGAACACGTTCAGACTCGACACCGTGGGTCAGCTTTATCATGGCGGCGGTACGTTCGGGACGTCCGCCTGGATATCCATTTATCCCGAAGCGGGATTGGGCATTTTCATGGTGACGCCTTCTGTCAGCTCGACCGCCCAGGCGGACCTTAACGGCGCTTCAAACGCGATCATCGGGCGTTTGCGCTCAAACGACTGATGCAATGCGCCAAGGCTCAGGCATGTCCGGGAATCAGGAAGGGGGGCTGACTCAATCTTCATCACTCCGACTTTTCCTTTCCGAACAAACTCGTGATAAGCCGACATAGTCTTCTTGCGTTCGCGCATGCTCATGATGAGTTCGATGTCTGATTACGATGAGATCCTGATCGCCTTGCGCCGTATTACGCGCGCGATCGATATTCACTCCAAGCGCCTGGTGAAAAGCTCCGGGCTGACTGCGCCACAGCTGGTGGTGCTGCAATCCCTGCGGCAACGCGGCGAGCTGGCGCCCAGCGCCATTGCGCGCGTGGTGTCGCTGAGCCAGGCGACCGTCACCTCGATCCTTGACCGGCTGGAGGCGCAGAAATTCGTTGAACGCCGCCGCTCGGAAAGTGATCGCCGGGTGGTGCTTGTCGGCCTGACGTCTTTGGGGCTTGAGAAGGCTCAAGGCGCTCCGGAGCTGCTTCAGGCGGGCTTTTTGCGTGCGTTCCGGGAATTGCCCAGCTGGGAGCAACACATGCTGATTGCTTCGGTGCAGCGGGTCGCCGAGCTGATGGACGCCAAGGATATCGATGCGTCGCCCATTCTGGCCGCTGGCGAGATGAAGCATCTTTACGAATACGACCAGTCCAAGGTCGATCCCGAGGACGAGACAGACGCCAGCTGACATGAAAAGGGCGGGGCCGCGATGCGGTCCCGCCCTTTGGTTTCAGACGTGTGCAGCGTCTAGTAGCCGCTCATCCGGGCCACTTCGCCTGCGTTGAAGGCGTCATCGCCCAGGAACTCGCCAGCCGCCTGTGCGCGCTTGTAGTACAGGCCGATATCATACTCGTCGGTCATGCCGACGCCGCCATGCATCTGGATGCCTTCTGCGGCCGCGAGGCGCGATACCTGGGTCGCCTTGGCTTTCGCCGCCACGCACCAGAGCGGGGCCTGGCTCGGCTGGGTATCCAGCGTGGTGAGCGCCCGGCGCACCAGCGAGCGGGCCAGCTCCAGCTCGCCCAGAAGATGGGCGGCGCGGTGTTGCAGGCCCTGGAAGCTCGAGATCGGCACGCCGAACTGCTCGCGCTCGGAGATGTAGGCGATGGTGTCGTCAAACGCCTGTTCCGCCACGCCAAGGGATTCAGCGGCCTGACAGGCCCGGCCCGCATCCAGAAGACGGCGATAGGCGGCGTCTGAATCGTCCGCACCCGACAGGAAGGCGTCGCCATCCAGTTTCACATCATCAAAGGTGAAGTCAGCCGGCACATGGCTGTCGAGGGTGCGGCGGTCTTCACGAGACACGCCATTGGCTTTCGGATCGACCATGAACAGACCGATCTGGTCGTCATCCATGCGCGCGACCACGATCAGCAGGTCTGCGCCAGCGCCTTCATTCACGAAACGCTTTTTGCCAGACAGAACAAAGCCGTTGCCGTCTTTCTTCGCCCGCGTCTCGATATGGTCGGGGTTGTGACGGGCGCGTTCATCCAGAGCGATGGCGATGACAGTCTCGCCCGCTGCGATTTTCGGCAGCCATTTGGCTTTCTGCGCGTCCGTGCCGGCGAGGTTGAAGGCGGTGGCCGCCAGAACCGAGGTCGAAAGGAAGGGCGAGGAGGCGAGGGTGCGTCCCATTTCTTCCAGCACCAGACCGGCTGCGGCATAGCCCATATCCACGCCGCCATGGTCTTCGCCGACGAGCACGCCGGACCAGCCCATTTCAGCAAAGGATGACCACAGTTCAGAGGAGAAACCCGTCGGGCTTTTGTCATCGCGCAGCGCGCGAAGGGCCGTGACGGGAGAGGATTCGGCGAGGAAAGCGCGCGCGGAATCACGCAGCATCTGCTCGTCTTCGTTGAGAACAAAGCTCATCGATACAGTCCTTGAGTTTAGGTGCGCTTACGCGCCCGGCAGGTTCAGAACGCGCTTGGCGACGATGTTGAGGTTGATCTCGCTGGTGCCGCCTTCGATGGAGTTGGCGCGCGAGCGCAACCAGGAGCGCGCGACTTCGCCATCGCTCTCCTTCTCGCCTTCCCACAGCAAGCCGTCATAGCCCAGAGCGGACATGTTCAGCTCGTTGCGGCGCTTGTTGAGTTCCGTCCCCATGTATTTGAGCAAGGACGCGCGCGCGCCCACGCCTTCGCCATGGTCAGCCTCTTCCTTCACCCGGCGCATGGTGGCGTCGAACGCCAGACCATCAATGGTCAGGCGGGCCACATCGCCCCGCAGGATCGGGTCGGACATCTTGCCGTCCGCATCCACTTCACCGGACTGGTGCGCAGCGGTGACCGGGTTGAGACCGCCAAAGGCGGCTTCGGACACGATGCCGGCGCGTTCGTGGCTGAGCAGGTATTTGGCGATTTCCCAGCCCTGACCGGCGTCGCCGACCCGGTTCTTCACCAGCGCCTTGGCGTCGTCAAAGAAGGTCTCGCAGAAGGGCGACTTGCCCGAGATCAGCTTGATCGGCTTGGTCGTGACGCCCGGCTGGTCCATGTCCAGCAGCAGGAAGGAGATGCCGTTGTATTTCGGCGCATCCGCTTCGGTGCGAACCAGCGCAAAGATCCAGTCGGACTTGTCCGCATAGGAGGTCCAGACTTTCTGGCCGTTGACCGTATAGGTGTCGCCGTCCAGCACGCCCTTGGTGCGCAGGGAGACGAGGTCAGAGCCTGCGCCCGGCTCGGAATAGCCCTGGCACCAGCGGATCTCGCCGCGCGCGATCGGGGGCAGGAATTCCAGCTTCTGCTCATGCGTGCCGTATTTCAAAAGCGCCGGGCCCAGCATCCAGATGCCGAAGCTGTCGAGCGGTGAGCGGGCGTTGATCGCCTTCAGTTCCTCTTTGAGGACAAATGCTTCTTCCTTGCTCAGGCCGCCGCCGCCATATTCCTTGGGCCAGGTCGGCACAGTCCAGCCGCGCTCGGCCATACGCTCGAGCCAGACTTTCTGGTCTTCACTGGCGAAGGTCCAGTTGCGTCCGCCCCAGCAGATATCAGCTTCGGACTTGATCGGCTGACGCATGCTCGGGGGACAGTTGGCCTCGAGCCAATCTTTTGTTTCCTTACGGAAATTTTCAAGCGACATGATGCGCTCCTCCCTAAATTTTGAAAGAAAGGTAAGGCGCTAAGGAGTTTCTGACCAGCCCTGTTTTGCGCCTGCAGCACTGACGCAACGCCGCAGCCGCGCCTTGCCCCTGCGTCCCGGTCCGATATGTAGCTAGCATGACGCCTTGTTCGATCAGGATCCGAGATGACTGCGCACGCTCTGCCCAAGCCTTTCACCGCCGCTGACACCCATCGCGGCATGTTCTGGTGGCTGGTGGTGGTGGGGCTGTTTGTCTGCGCCATGATCATTGTCGGCGGGGCGACGCGTCTGACGGACTCAGGTCTGTCGATCACCGAATGGCGGCCCGTCACCGGCGCTATCCCGCCGCTGACCGAAGCGGGCTGGGAGATCGAGCTCGAGAAATATCGCCAGATCCCCGAATACCAGGAACAGAACCGCGGCATGTCCATGGCCGAGTTCCAGTTCATCTACTGGTGGGAATGGGGTCATCGCCAGCTCGGCCGTACGCTGGGCCTCGTCTATTTCGCGCCCTTCATGTTTTTCCTGTTCACCAAACAGGCGCCGACACGGCTTCTGCCGCGCCTCTGGGTGCTGTTTGGTCTGGGCGGGCTTCAGGGCGCGATCGGCTGGTGGATGGTGTCTTCGGGGCTCGTGGATCGTCTGGATGTCAGCCAATACCGGCTGGCGACCCATCTCAGCATGGCCTTCCTGATACTGGGGCTGACGCTATGGACGGCGCTGGAGCTCAGATACGGGCAGGCGCAGGCCCTGACGCGGTCCAGACTGTTCCGCCCGGCGGCGATCTTCTGGGCGGCTGTGTTGGTCCAGATTGCGCTTGGCGCCTTCGTGGCGGGGCTGGATGCCGGACGCATCTTCAACACCTGGCCCGGGTTTTACGGCCAGTTGATCCCGGATGACTATCTCAGCGGCATGCCGTTCTGGCAGGCGGTTTTCGAGAGCCGCCCGGCCGTACAGCTGCAACACCGCTGGTTCGCCTACATCCTGTTTGTGGGCGGCCTGTGGCTGGGCTGGCGGATGATCAAAAGCCCGACCGCAGAGCTCAAGCGCATGGGCGTGGTGGTCTCAACGGCGCTCGTGGTGCAAGTCGTGCTGGGCGTGGTCACTTTGATCCACGTCGCGCCGTTGTCCCTGTCACTGATGCACCAGGCGGGCGCGATCATTCTGTTCCTGACGAGCGGCATGCTCGCCTGGACTGCTGCGCGCGGCGCGGTTCTGGTGGAGCCAGACGCGGTGAGTGAGGGCGAGGCCTAAGCCTCGTCTCCCCCCACAACCGTGCGCGAGAGCACTTCGCGAGCCACCAGCTTCACTCTGGAATCGGCGGCGTCGTAAACAGCCATGATGCCGCTTGAGAACGCCATGCCGCCATAATTGGCTTCGGTGACCGCCAGAGCCGTGGGGCGTTCGAAGGCCGGCGCGCTCAGGCCGTCTTCAAACTGCACATCCATCACCAGTTCCAGTGATGTCGCGTCATAGACAGAGACAAGCCCGGTCTGGGACGAGGCGACCAGCGCCACCGGACGGCCCAGCAATTCGGTATAGGAGACATCGGTGACCGACAGGCCGGCTGCGAAGGCGGTCTGTTCGTCTGTCTGGGTGATGCGCGCCAGGCCCGCTGTCGGACCCGCAACCAGAAGATCCTCGTTCGCCGCCGCGCAGGAGCGGGCCGGGAAGGGCAGGGTACGCACATCGCGCTCGTCAACCGTCAGGCCGGCCCCGCCCGCGTCACGCACCCGGACGATGCGCGCCCGGGCGTCCTCACCCAGCACCGCCAGCTCCACATAGCCAATGCCCTCGTCAAACAGGCACACGCCTGCAGCGGTCGGCATCGCCGTATCGCTCTCAAGCGGCAGCTCGATGACTTCGCGCGTTTCGCGCACGATCACGAAACCGCGCAGCTGACCTATATCATCCACACCGAAGAGGATCGGGAAGGTTTCACCGCGCAGGGCGAAGCTGGAGACGCCAGCCAGGCCGCGCAGCTCAGGACCGGCCGCACTGATGATCGCCTCACCCTCAATGTTGTAGATGTCAAAGCCGCCGCCCGTGAGCGAGGATGCCAGCAAACCGGTCCAGGGCGCATCGGTATTGGGCAGGAAGATGAGGGATTCAGAGCGTCCCGCCGTCTCGAAGGCGCTGGTGACCACCGCGTCGCGGGTTTCAACGGTCACGTCAGTGTCTTCGCGCTCGGGGGCGGGGGCTTCACACCCGGCCATCAGCAGCAAGCCGCCGGAAAGCGCAGCGGAAAGGAGAAGACGGGTACGGCGTGCGGTCATGGTCAGCCTCGGCTTGGAACTGGGCGAAAACGCGTGTCAGCGCACATTATATGTAATCCTCAGGCGCGTCACACAACGGCTGCAGCCTCGTGATTTCAACAGGCTTTTTCAAATACGGTAACACGATACCGTATTTCTAAGTCCCTGAAAAACAGCTAATTTCACAACAGGTGTTGACGTGACTGTCTGGCGCGCGTAGAAGCCGCCCACCTTCGCGACAGGGATGGGCCCTGGCGCGTTAAAACGGACACCAAGGCAGAGCGATGAAGACCTTTACCGCCAAGCCCGCGGACGTCGAGAAAAAGTGGGTCGTGATTGACGCCGAAGGGGCCATTGTTGGCCGCCTGGCTGCGTACATCGCCACGCGTCTCCGCGGCAAGCACCGCCCTGAATACACCCCGCACGTCGACACCGGCGATCATGTGATCGTCATCAATGCCGACAAAGTGGTGTTCACGGGCCGCAAGTTCCAGGACAAGCGCTACTATCGCCACACCGGTCACCCGGGCGGCATCAAGGAAACCTCTCCGCGTAAAGTGCTGGAAGGCCGTTTCCCCGAGCGCGTGGTCGAGATGGCCGTCAAGCGCATGCTTCCGAAAGAAAGCCCGCTCGCACGGGCGCAGTTCTCCAAACTGCGCGTGTACGCTGGCGCGGAGCATCCGCATGAAGCGCAAAATCCTGAAGTCGTCGACTTCAAGTCCATGAACACCAAGAACGCGCGGGGCTAATGAACATGGCTGATGAAGCTCGTTCCCTGGAAGACCTGAAGTCCGCTCTGCAGGACGCAGGCTCCGACATCGTTCCGGAAGCTCCGGAAGAACAAGTTCTGGCTGAGCCGAAACTCGACGAGTTTGGCCGCGCCTACGCAACCGGCCGTCGTAAAGACGCCACCGCGCGCGTCTGGATCAAGCCGGGCTCCGGCAAGATCATCGTCAATGGCCGCGACCAGGAAGTGTACTTCGCACGTCCGGTTCTGCGCATGATGATCGCCCAGCCGTTTGAAGCGGCTGAACGCGTTGATGCGTTTGACGTGTACTGCACCGTCAAAGGCGGCGGTCTGTCCGGTCAAGCCGGCGCGGTCCGTCACGGCATCTCCCGTGCGCTGACCTACTTCGAGCCGTCCCTGCGTGGCGTGCTCAAGGCTGGCGGCTTCCTCACCCGCGACTCCCGTGTGGTTGAGCGTAAGAAATACGGCCGTAAGAAAGCCCGTCGTAGCTTCCAGTTCTCGAAGCGCTAAGACGATCTTTCCGATCCGATTACGTCAAAGGGCGGCTCATTCGAGCCGCCCTTTTTCGTTGTCCTGACGCTTCCCTGACGAGGGGGCTCATGCTCTGATCTCCCAAAACACAAAAGGGAGGAGACGATCATGATCGAGGTGACGCCCAGCGGCGGGCCGTGTGGCGCAGACGTGCGCGGCGCAGACCTGTCAAAGCCGCTGTCAGACAGCGAGATCGCCGACATTCACGCCGCCTGGCTGGAGCATCATGTGCTCGCCTTTCCTGACCAGAAGCTCGATGACGACCAGCTGGAAGCGTTCTCCCTGCAGTTCGGCCGGTTTGGCGATGATCCGTATTTCAATCCCATTCCGGGTCGCACGCACATCGCGGCGGTCAAACGTGAGGCGGACGAGACCAATCCGATCTTCGCCGAGCACTGGCATTCGGACTGGAGCTTTCTGGAGCATCCGCCCAAGGGCACGGTGCTCTACAGCCTCGATATCCCACCCCATGGCGGCGACACGCTGTTTTCCAACCAGCATCTGTCATTTGAGGCCATGCCTGATGAGATGCGCGCCCGGTTTGCAGTTTTACAGGCGATCCATTCCCCGGTGATGGGCTATTCGCTCAAGGGCGCTTATGGCGATGTCAGCAAGAACGGCGCGATGGATATCCGACCCTCGGCCGAGGCCGAACATGTGCGGTTCACGCATCCGCTCGCGCCGGCCCATCCCGAGACCGGACGACGCGGGTTCTTGAGCGGCATTGGCTATCTGATCGGGTTTGAGGGCGTGGACGACCAGAAAGCGCTGGAGCTGATCCTGGAGCTTAATGACTGGCAATCGAGACCTGAGTTTGTCTTCGCCCAGACATGGCAAAAGGACATGCTGGTGATGTGGGACAATCGCAGCGTCGTTCACAAGGCCACCGGCGGTTATGAAGGCTATCGCCGCGAGCTGCACCGCATCACGCTTTACTGAGGCGACAAGAGAACGGGCGACGCCCTGACAGCGCCGCGCGTTTGACCAATGTCCCGTTCGGATATGTCGTGCCGATCAGGCGTCCGCCAGAGACCGCGTCTCCCACGGGCCCTTGACGGCGAAGGTGCGGCCGGGACCGTTTTGTACATTGAAGAACAGGGTGGAGCCGTCCGGCGAGAAGCAGGGGCCGGTGATTTCGCTGTATTCGCCCTCGGCGTCCGAATTGGCGTTGCGGCCAATCGTATAGACGCGGCCATCGGGGGTGACGCCGCGAATGAATTGCTCGTTATCGCCATCCTCGACCACCACAAGATCACCCCAGGGGGCGACGGTGATGTTGTCGCATTTTTCCAACACGCGCTCGTCAGTGGTCTGAACCAGCAAGGTCAGCTCGCCGGGCTGAGCCGTTTCGCCGTTCTGGCCTTCCACAGGCGAGGGGCGATAGCGCCAGATCTGACCGATATGCTCCGGCCCGCCATCGGTGCAGCAGAAGAAGACTTCATTGTCGCCGAACCACATGCCTTCGCCGCGGGTGAAATTGGCGGCGCCAGCATCCACCATGCGGCTGGCCAGATCATTGTCCGGGTTATGCCCGTCCACAACGTCGATCCATTCCACACTCAGGGTTTCGCCCACAGCGACAGTCTGGGCGTTCGCGTCCCAGTTATTGGTGTTCAGACCGGGTTGGCCGGAAATCTTGAGCGCTTGCAGCCGTCCGCCCTCGTGAAGCTGTCCGGGCACGTTCGGGATGAAGCGGGTGATGAGGGACGGGCGCGCATCCTCGGTCTGATAGACGATCGAGGTGCGCGGATCGGTGGCGCAAGCCTCGCGATTGAACCGGCCCATGGCGGTGAGGGGCTCGGCGCGCACCAGCTCTGTCGCCTGAGAAGGCACTTCAAAGGCGTAGCCATGATCACGCGCGCCATAACCGGCGCCCGCCTGGGTCAGGCTTTCCTCGCACGTGATCCAGCTGCCCCACGGCGTCGGCCCGCCCGCGCAGTTGCGCTCGGTGCCGCCCAGCGACAGGAACTGGCGCAAAACGCGGCGGGTGGCGAGGTCTACATGGATGGTCGTCGTGCCGCCCAGATGGGTCATCGCGCCATCTTCATGGTCATAGAGCTTGCCGGCGTCGATGGCGGACAGGCGCTCGCCCTCAGGCCCGTATGCGGATTCATCAAACTGGTCGGGGGACATTTCATGGTTGCGCACCAGAATGACCTGACCGTCCTCAAGACCCGGGAAGCAGGCCATGCCGTCATGGTCGCCGGGCACGATCAGCCCGTCATCCATGGGCTCGCCGGTTTCAGACAGGGTGACGTAGTCAAAGCCCGCGGGCAGATCGAACAGGGCGTTCGGGTCCGCCTCAAGCGGGCCATAGCCTTCAACCTGATTGATATAGCCTGCGCCCTGGGCCTGAGCGCGCGCACTGAGAAGCGGCAGGGCGCTGAAGGCGGCGCTGATCGCGGCGGCGTTGGTCAGGAAGCGGCGACGAGAGAGGGTCATGGCGTATCCGTGCGCTTGTTACTAAATAACGTCGGGCGCATCCTAGAACGGAATTATGACACTGTCTTCTCAGTCATCTGGTTCTTCAGCGATCGGGCCAGAGCATCAAAGACCAGACGGATGCGCGGATTGGTCTGTAGCTCGCGATGGGTGACCAGCCAGACCGGGAAGTCGATACGGACCGCGTCAGGCAAGACCGGCTCCAGCCCGTCGCAGAACTCGCCATCGGGCAGGATGCACAGGCCCAGCCCCTGACGCACCAGCGCCACCAGAACCTCGCCATAGCCGCTGAAGACTCGCACCTGATCCCGCGTCAGTTTCAGGCCAATCTGATGGTAGAATTCAAGGGCCTGGTCGATATCCTCAAAGCCCAGAAAGTCATGGGAGCCGATATCGTCAGGCGTCGAAGGCGCGCCCTTGCGAGCGACATAGGCCAGTGATGCGTACAGGCTCGCCGTATGCTCGCCGATCAGTTTGCCGATGAGATCATCGTCAGAGGGGCGGACATGCCGGATCGCGATATCCGCCTCGCGTCGTCTGAGATCTTGCAAGGTGTTGGAGGCGATAACCTCCAAAGTCAGCTCGGGCGCTGTGTTCCGCAATTCCTCGATCACGGGCGGCAGATAGCTCATGGCGAACAGGCTGGTCGCGGTGATCGTCACCTTGCCCTGCATGGAGGTGGAGCGCCCCTCAGCTGCCAGCGACAGATCAAGCGCGCCGTCGAGCATGACTTTCGCAGGGGCGAGCAGGGCCTCTCCGGCTTCGGTCAACGACATGGTGCGGGTGCCGCGTTCAAACAGGGTGACGCCCAGCGTGGTTTCCAGAGCGCTGACCTGGCGTGACAAGGTGGGTTGGGTTTGCCCCAGAGCCCGAGACGCCGCCGAGAACGAGCCTTCCTGCGCGGTGGCGAGGAAGGCGCGAACCTGATTCCAGTCGAGATCGAGCGCAGACCATTTCATGCATTTGCGTATATCAGATGCGCGTATTTCAACAATATTCAAAGAGGCGGGGCAGGGGTATCGATCATAAATAAAAAAGACAACAAGACGGTCAGGACCTTATCCATGTCGCAAGACAAAGCCTTCTGGGATCGTATTGCGCGCAAATATGCGCAAGACCCCATCGCCGATCAGGCGAGCTATGAGCACAAGCTGGAAAAGACGCGCGAGCATTTCACCCCGGACAGCCGGGTTCTGGAATATGGCTGCGGCACCGGATCGACCGCCCTTCTGCACGCGCCCCATGTGCGCGAGATCGTCGCGACCGATCTGTCAGACGAGATGATCCGCATCGGCAAGGAGCGCGCCGCAGAGGCGGGCGTCGGGAACGTCCATTTTACAGCCTGCGACGTGGCGGACCTGGCGGAGCCTGACGGGAGCTTTGACGTGGTTCTGGCGCTGAATGTCCTGCATCTGGTGCCGGATCGGCAGGCAGCGATGCGCATCAGCCATGATCTTCTGAAACCCGGCGGCGTCTTCATCACCAGTACGGCGTGTCTGGGCGATTCCATGGCGTTCATCGGGCTGATCAAGCCGGTCATGCGCCTGTTCAAGGCCTGGCCGGATTTTCAGATATTCAAGGAGGCCCGGCTGGTCGAGGAGCTGCAGGCCTGCGGGTTTGAAACCGAATACCGCTTCCGCCCCGCAAAATCGCCGGTCGCCTTCCTGATCTCGCGCAAGCGCAACGCCTAGCTGCGCACCTTCACATACTCCCCCGGGGCCGGGCAGAGCGGTTTGCGAACACCGCCGCCCGGCTCGCGCGCCGGGACCGTCTCGTCGCTCATCGCCATCAGCCAGTCGCGCCAGTGCGGCCACCAGGAGCCGGGATGTTCGGCGGCGTCTTTCATCCAGGCGCTCCGGGTTTCGGGCAGGGCGCTATTGGTCCAGTGCTGGTATTTCTTTGCGTCGGGATGGTTCACCACCCCGGCGATATGACCGGACCCGGCCATCATGTATTCCACCGGACCGCCGAACAGGCGCGCGGAGCGGTAAACGCTGTCGGCCGGGGCGATATGGTCCATCTGACTGGCCTGCATGAAGATCGGGATGGTCACATCCTTCATGTCGAGCACATGCCCGCCCAGCTCCATCTTGCCTTCGGCCAGCAGGTTCTTGCGGTAGAAGGCGTTCAGATAGAACAGGTGCAGCGTTTTCGGCATCCGGGTCTGGTCGGCGTTCCAGTACAGAAGATCAAAGGCCTGAGGCTGTTTGCCGAGCAGATAGTTCTTGATCACGAAGGACCAGACCAGATCGTTCGAGCGCAGCATGTTGAACGTGTCGGCCATGCTGCGTCCGTCCAGAACGCCGCCCTGTGCGTCCATCAGACGTGAAATCTCGCCGATCCATTCCTCATCCACGAAGACCAGAAGATCGCCCGCGAGCTTGAAGTCGTGCTGGGCGGCGAAGAAGGTCGCCGAGGCGATGCGGTCATCGCCTTCCGCCGCCATCAGCGCCAGAGCCGAACCGAGCATGGTGCCGCCAATGCAATAGCCTACCGTATCGACCTGATGCTCGCCGGTGATCTCGGTCACGACGTCCAGCGCCTCATAGAGGCCTTCGCGGATATAATCCTCGAAGGTGGCGTCTTTCAGCGAGGCGTCCGGATTGACCCAGGAAATCAGGAAGACCGTGAAGCCCTGTTCGGTCAGCCAGCGGATCATCGAGCCCTGCGGCCGCAAATCGAGAATGTAGAATTTGTTGATCCAGGGCGGCGCGATGAGCAGCGGCCGCTTGCGCACCTGTTCGGTCGCCGGGGCGTACTGGATCAGCTCCATCACCCGGTTGCGATAGACCACTTCGCCGGGCGTGGTGGCGATGTCCTTGCCCACTTCAAAACCGGACATGTCGGTCTGGCTGAGCGCCAGCCGGCCATCACCGCGTTCGAGGTCCTCCACAAGACGCATCAGGCCGCGTGTCAGGTTCTCCCCGCGGGTCTTGAAGGTCTCTTCGAGCACTTCGGGATTGGTGAGTGCGAAATTGGTCGGGGCGAGGGCGTCCACCATCTGCTGGGTCAGGAAGTGAACCTTGCGCTTGGTGGGCTCATCCACGCCTTTGACGCCATCCACCAGCCCCATCATGAAGCGCTGGTTCAAGAGGTAGGACTGCTTCATGGCGTCAAACAGCGGATGATCGGTCCAGGCGTGAGACTTCCAGCGCTTGTCGGACGGGTCGGGCTCAATGACGGGTTGGGTCGTTTCCCCGCTCATCAGGCGGCGGGTCGCGTTGGCCCACACATCAAGATAGCCCGCATACAGATCAGCCTGGGCCTGCATGATCAGCTCGGGATCGGACAGGATATGCTCCCAGGCCTGCAGCATTTCAGGATTGGCGTGCATCGGATCGACCTGCATCGCCATGCGGGGATCGCCTTCGAGCGACCGCTTGAGGGCGTCACTCATCAGCTTTTGCCCCTTGATCGAGGCTTGCAGAACCCGGCGCGACATCTCTTCGAGATGATGCAGATTCTCCTCCGACAGCGTGCCCAGGAACGGATCGGCGGCGCTGTCTGTCGGCGGGGCGCTGTTCTGTGGCTCTGAGTTGGGCGGGGCTGAGTCCTTTGCCGCAAGCTTTGGTTTGGCCGCGGGCTTTTTGGCGGTGGATTTGCGCGGGGTCGCTTTCGCCTTCGCCGCCGGTTTGGCGGCGGGTTTGCGTTTGCGGGGTTTCGGAGTCGCGTTCGTCTCCGGTTCGGACGCCGAACCGTCAGAGGACGAGGAAGAAGATTTGCGCGTTGTCATTCGCCCGGACTCCTTACAGTGGGTGACAGCCACGGGACAAAGCGTATAGAAAGCCTCGACCGCGTCCAACGGTCAGTAGGTCGCTGGAAGGCCAAGATGCTGCAAAAAACATTTCTGCTCATGACGCCGCTTCTGATGGCGGGCTGCATGATGGCGCCGGCGCATCAGGATCCGCGCTGGACTGACGATGCTCTGGCCGCGCAGCCGCCGCAAGACGCTCCCGTGTATGTACAGACCCTGCGCCTGTCCGCTGACGAGCGTGAGGCCCTGAGCGCGCAGGAAGCCGAAGTGGTTGAAGCTGGACGTGATGTGCTCGATGCAGGTGACGCCCTGCGTGGACCTGACCCTCAATCCGAGCGTTACGCGGCTGAACAGCGCGAACGCACACAACTGCCCCAATAAGATCTGCTTTTATCCTGATTGCCTGAAGGAAGACGCCCAATGTCCGACGGTTTCGCCCTCGATCGCCTTGTCACTGATGCGCTGAACGCCGCCGAGAAAGCCGCCATCGCCGCTTCCGCCCTTGTGGGCCGGGGCGACAAGATCGCCGCTGACCAGGCCGCCGTGGACGCCATGCGCACCGGGCTCAACGCCACCCCGATGAAAGGCCGCATCGTGATCGGCGAGGGCGAGCGCGACGAAGCGCCGATGCTCTATATCGGCGAGGAAGTGGGCACCGGCGAAGGCCCGGAGATCGACATTGCGCTCGACCCGCTGGAAGGCACGAGCCTGACCGCCAAGGGCATGGCGAATGCGCTGGCCGTTCTGTCGCTCGCGCCGCGTGGCGGCCTGCTGCATGCGCCGGACACCTATATGGACAAGATCGCCATTGGCGCGGGCTATCCTGAAGGCGTCATCGATCTGGACGCCAGCCCGGCCGACAACATCAAGGCGATGGCGAAAGCCAAGGGCGTCGCCCCGTCCGACATGACCGCCTGCGTGCTCGACCGTGAGCGCCATGAGGCGATCATCGAATCGATCCGCTCGACAGGCGCGCGCGTGAACTTCATCACAGATGGCGATGTGGCCGGCTGCATCAACGCCGCCGACCCGGATGGCGAAGCCGATATCTATATTGGTCGTGGCGGCGCGCCTGAAGGCGTGCTGAGCGCGTCTGCGCTGCGTTGCCTGGGCGGTCAGATGCAGGGCCGTCTGCACTTCCGCACCGATGACGAGCGTGAACGCGCCAAGCGCGTGGGCATTGCCGATCTTGACCGCAAATACTCCCTGACCGAGCTGGCCTCCCAGGACTGCCTGTTCATCGCCACCGGCGTCACCAATGGCGACATGGTGTCCGGCGTCACTTTCGGTCCGGGCTATGTGGAAACCCAGTCTCTGGTCTTCTCGTCCGCTTCTGGCCTGCGCCGCATCATCACCACCCGGCGCCCGCACGCGTCTTGAGCGCGATCGACGAGCCGCTTTTCGGCGTCCGCCAATCCCTGGGCGGACGCAGCTGGCGGCTGAAATCAGCTGACGACGCAACGGTTCAGGCGATCTGCCGGGCTACGGGCGCGACAGACGCCTTGTCGCGTCTGATGGCGGCGCGGGGGCTGACCGCGGATGACGCGTCGGGCTTTCTGGCGCCCAGACTGCGCGACAGCTTCCCCGATCCCTCCACGCTGAAGGGCATGGACGAGGCCGCGCGCCGGATCTGGGACGCCTTGGAAGCGGGCGACCGGATCGCGCTCTTTGCCGATTATGACGTGGACGGGGCCACTTCCGCCGCCCAACTGGGGGGTTGGATGCGGGCGCTTGGCGCAGAACCCATCATCTATGTGCCCGACCGGATCGAGGAGGGCTATGGCCCGAACGCCCCGGCGCTCAAACACCTCAAGGATCAGGGCGCACGTCTGGTCATCACACTTGATTGCGGCGCGGCCTCGGTCGGCCCGCTCACGGCGGCGCACGATATGGGTCTGCCCGTTGTGGTGATCGATCACCACCTCATGGATGGCGAGATTCCGCCCGCTGACGCGCTGGTCAATCCCAATCAGCCGGGCGACGAATCCGGCTGCGGTCATCTGGCGGCGGCGGGGGTGACGTTCGTTCTTCTGGCGGCGTTGAACCGGGAAGGGCGCAAGCGCGGGGCGTTCAAGGATCGCGCTGAGCCCAATGTGCTCGACTTCGCCGATCTCGCCGCCCTTGGCACGATTTGCGACGTGGTCTCCCTGACCGGCGTCAATCGCGCCATTGTCGCCCAGGGCCTGAAGGTGATGAGCCACTGGTCACGTCCCGGCATGGCTGCTCTGGCGGCCGCGGCAGGCGTCCAGGGTCCGGCCTCGCCCTATCATGCAGGTTTCTTGCTGGGGCCGCGCATCAATGCCGGGGGGCGTGTGGGGCAATCTGATCTCGGCGCGCGTCTGATGATGACGCAGGACCCCAAAGAGGCCGCCCATATCGCCCAGACGCTGGATGCGCTGAACGCCGAAAGGCGCGCCATCGAGACCGAGGTGCTTGATCAGGCGCAGGCCCAGATCGAGGGCCTTGAGCTGGCTGAGGACACGCCGATCCTCATTGCGTCGGGCGAACACTGGCATCCGGGCGTGATCGGCATTGTCGCGGGCCGGATCAAGGAGCGTTTCAACCGTCCCGCCATTGTTATCGGCACCGATCCAGAGACGGGCCTGGGTAAAGGCTCGGGGCGCTCCTGCACGGGCGTCAATCTGGGCGGTGCGGTCGCCGCGGCGCGGGAAGAGGGCCTGCTGGTGGCGGGCGGCGGGCACGCCATGGCGTGCGGACTGACCATTGATGCGAGCCGTATTGGCGAATTGTCCGACTTCCTTACGGCGCGGCTGAAAGACGAATGGGCGGGCGCCGAAGAGGCGCGCACCTATTTTGTGGATGCTGTTGTGAGCCCGTCGGCGGTGTCGTTCGAGTTCTGCGAGGCCCTTTCGGCGGCTGAACCCTATGGCATGGGCAATCCCGAGCCGCGATTCGCCTTTTCGTCACTGCGGCGCACCTATGCCCAGCGCGTGGGGACGGACCATGTGCGCTTCACCTTTGAATCGCCAGGCGGTGGTCGTTTGACCGGCATCAGCTTTAGAAGCGCCGATCAGCCCATGGGGCAGGCGCTGCTGAATGGTCCGGACGGTCTGTGGCATGTGGCGGGCAAGCTGCGCGCCGAGGATAACCGCTACGGGCGGAAGGCCGAGCTGCATCTGGAAGATCTGGCCAGGGCCGACTGAACTTGATGCAGCGCATGCTGCAAAACCTTTGCAGAGCCGCTTGCATCGCTGCGCCGGTCCAGATATATCACCGCCTCCACACCGATGCGGGCCCTTCGTCTATCGGTTAGGACGCCAGGTTTTCAACCTGGAAAGAGGGGTTCGATTCCCCTAGGGCCTGCCATCGGTGTGATTATCCAGAACAAACCGCCCTCCGGGGCGGTTTTTCTTTTATGTACAGCTCGGTTTTGACATGATCATGGCCGTGTCTGTAACCGGCTGGCGGAACCTGCAAAACGCCGCTTGCCACTCCCATACGGGACCGGTATACGACCGCTCCCGACGCGCTGCGGGCCCTTCGTCTATCGGTTAGGACGCCAGGTTTTCAACCTGGAAAGAGGGGTTCGATTCCCCTAGGGCCTGCCACGCGCGTTGCTTCTCCTGACATTGCCGAGACAGATTTCGCTACAAGGTGCGTGGCGGCTGGTCACCTTGCGTCAAAGAAAAACGGCGTCCGGTTGCCCGAACGCCGTTCTTTTGGTCTCAGGGCGAGAGGGCTCAGCCTTTTTTCGCGCGCTCCATGGCGGCGGTGATCATCTCGCGGGCGCGCTCGACGCCATGCCAGCCTTGAACCTTCACCCATTTGTTGGGCTCAAGATCCTTGTAGTGCTCGAAAAAGTGGGTGATACGCGCCAGCTGCGCCCCATGGACATCGTGGAAATCCTTGATGTCGTCATAGAAGGGGGTGAGCTTGGAGTGCGGTGCGGCGAGAATTTTCTCGTCCTGACCGCTTTCGTCTTCCATCATCAGCACGCCGATCGGACGGGCGCGCACGACGCAGCCCGGCACCAGCTCGGTCTGGCCCAGCACCATCACGTCGATGGGGTCGCCATCGTCGGACAGGGTGTGGGGCATGAAGCCGTAATTGCACGGATAGCGCATCGGGGTGTGCAGGAAGCGGTCCACGAACACCGTGCCCGAATCCTTGTCCAGCTCGTACTTGACCGGTTGGCCGCCGACAGGAACCTCGATGATGACGTTGATGTCTTCGGGCGGGTTCACGCCGGCGCTGATTTTATCAATGCGCACGAATATCCTCCAGCGAAACGCAAAATGTTGGCGCAAAAAACCGTGTCAGGCGCTCTGCTGCAAGCAATTTGTGCGGTGCAAGACCAATTGGGGAGTTTCAGAGCCTCTCAAGGCGCGCAGAGTGATTGCGCGGCGGGTCTCACAGAGCTAGCTTGCGCGCCATGATGACCTGTTCTCGCATTCTTGCTCTGGCTGCCGCCGCACTTGTCGGCTTCGGCTCCGCCGGCTGCGCCCTGGCGCAGTCTGTCGACCCCACTGCGCCTGACGCCGTCGTGGAATATGGCGGCCCCGATCCGCTTGTGATCGAAGGGGATTTCGGCGCTCACACCTTCACGGTGGAAGTGGCGGACACCGATGATTCCCGTGAGCGCGGCCTGATGCACCGTGAGTCGATGGATCCGGATGCCGGCATGCTGTTCGATTTCGGACGCGAGGACTTCATGTCGATCTGGATGGCGAACACCATCATCCCGCTCGACATCCTCTATGTGCGCGCCAATGGCGAGATCGCCAAGATTGTCGTGGGCGCTCAGCCGTTCTCGCGCCGTCCCATGTCTTCAGATTATCCGGTGATCGCCGTGGTCGAGCTGAATGGCGGCCGCACGCTGGAGCTGGGCATCGAGCCGGGCGACATCGTGCGTCACCCGCTGTTCGGCAATGTCGAGACCGTCAGCCCGGACGCGAGTGAGGCTGAAGAGGACGCAGAGCCGCAGGAGACTGTGGAAGAGGCGCCGCAGGAGCGCTAGGGCGCTTGCGCCTGAGGGCGCAGCCCCCTAAACGTCTGACGCAGTCGGGGCGTAGCGCAGCCTGGTAGCGCATCTGGTTTGGGACCAGAGGGTCGCAAGTTCGAATCTTGCCGCCCCGACCATCGCCTTCAGGGCTTGTTAGCAGGCTCTCGGCGACAAGGAATGTGGATAGCCAAGTCTGGACGAGAATCATGTTCGCGAAGATCTACAAACCTTCCAAAACGGCCATGCAATCCGGCCGCGCCAAGTCCCGGGACTGGGTGCTGGAGTTTGAACCGGCCATGGCCAAGCGTCCGGACCCGCTGATGGGCTGGTCCTCCACCTCTGACACCCGTCGCCAGATCCATCTCAATTTCGAGAGCAAGGATGAGGCGGTGTCCTACGCCCAGCGTCACGGCATCGCCTTCCAGGTGCGTGAAGCGCGCGAAACCCCGCGCAAGATCAAATCCTATGCGTCCAATTTCGACGCGGATCGCAAGGAACCCTGGTCGCACTAGCGGCCTGCCTTGCCCCCCAAGGTCTGAAATCCTGTCCTTTGCTGCAACGCCGCGTCTTCACAGGATGCGGCGTTCCGCTTTAATGAGGACAACGGTCAGGCCCCGTAGCTCAACTGGATAGAGCACCGGACTTCTAATCCGACGGTTGTAGGTTCGAGTCCTACCGGGGTCGCCATGGGCTGAAGGCACGGGGGCAGTCATGTCTGACGAGACGCATGAAGGGCGGGGGCGCCTGCGCTTCATCTTCCATGAAGATCGCGACATCCTTGAGGTGATCTATCCGCCCGTCATGGACGTGGATGCGGTGCGTGAGGCCATGACCTATATGGTCAGTGGCCGGATTTCGAGCCATGGGCGCGCCCTGGTCAACCTCTCCGAAGTTGAGCAAACCACGCTGCAATCTGCTGATCTGGTGAGCTTCGCCAATCATCGTACGCGCGATTTCGGTGACAAGTCCCGCACGCGCCAGTTCAACGCCTTTTACGGCGTCAGTGATGCAATCCGCGAAACCGTGACCGCCTGGACGCGCTTCTTTCCCACCGGCGGCGGCGCTGTCGAGATGCGCCTGTTTGAAGAGCGCCACGACGCCGTCTACTGGCTGATGGGACGATCGTCCCGGTCCGGAGACTAGTGACCGCCGCCAAACGCGCCGGTGCGTACGGAATAGTCCGCCGCCACCTGATAATCGGGATCATCATCGGAATCGATCATCAGCTGACCGGCTTTGGTCAGAAGCTGGTGGCAGTCCCGCGACAGGTGACGCAGGCGCAGCTCCTTGCCCTTGGACTCATATTTTAGGGCCAAGTCCTCGATCGCCTGCAGGGCGGACTGGTCGACGACCCGCGAGCGTTTGAAGTCCACGATCACCACATCGGGGTCGTTCTCGATGTCAAAAAGCTCGCTGAAATTATCGGTCGAGGCGAAGAACAACGGCCCATCAAGCTCATAGGTTTTCGCGCCCGGCACGGTATGGCTGTCATGGGCGGAGATGTGCAAACGCTTGGCCGACCGCCAGGCGTAGACCAGCGCCGAGACGATCACGCCCGCCACCACGGCGACCGCGAGGTCGTACTGCACCGTCACCACCGTCACGAGGATGATCACCAGCGCGTCCGAGCGCGGGATCTTCAGCATGATGCGGAAGGAGTTCCAGGCGAAGGTGCCGATCACCACCATGAACATCACGCCGGTCAGCGCCGCCAGCGGGATCTGCTCGATCAGCGGTGAAGCGAACAGGATGAAGCTGAGCAGGAACAGCGCCGCCATGATCGCTGCAAGCCGGGTTCGCGCGCCGGACTGAACATTGATCATGGACTGACCGATCATGGCGCAACCGCCCATGCCGCCAAAGAAACCGGTGATGACGTTCGCAGCGCCTTGCGCCACGCATTCCTGGGACGCGCCGCCGCGCTTGCCTGTCAGCTCGCCCACAAGGTTGAGCGTCAGAAGGCTCTCGATCAGGCCGATCGCAGCGAGGATCACCGCGTAAGGGAAGATGATCTTCAAGGTCTCGAAATCGAGCGGGACCATCGGGATGTGGAAGGTCGGAAGTCCGCCCTGGATGCTGGCGAGATCACCCACGCGCGGGGCGTCGAGGCCGAAGCCGATGACGATGGCGGCGGTTATGGCGATGCCTGCGAGCGGGGCGGGGATCGCCTTGGTGAGTTTCGGTAGTCCCCAGATCACCAGCATTGTCAGGGCCGTAAGCCCCAGCATGAGCATCAGGGGCATGCCGCTGAGCCATTCCCCGCCCGCCATGCCATGACCGCCGCTGGCGTGCTCGGAACCCGGGACTTTGAACTGACCCAGCTGGGCCATGAAGATCACGATGGCGAGGCCGTTCACAAAGCCCAGCATCACGGGCGTCGGCACGAGGCGGATGAACTTGCCCAGCTTGAAGATGCCCGCGCCAAGCTGGAGCACGCCCATGAGGACGACTGTGGCGAAGAGGTATTCCACGCCATGCTCGGCCACGAGCGCCACCATCACCACTGCGAGTGCGCCAGTCGCGCCTGAAATCATCCCGGGACGCCCCCCGATCACGGCAGTCACCAGCCCGACAATGAAGGCGGCGTAGAGTCCCACCAGCGGGTGCACACCCGCCACGAAGGCGAAGGCGACCGCTTCGGGCACCAGCGCCAGCGCCACGGTCAGACCCGCCAGGATCTCGGTTTTCAGCCGTTGCGGGTCCTTGAGCGACAGGCTGGCATCATTGCTGGTCAGGGACAGACGATTGGCGAGCGCGCTCAGGGTGGCTTTGACCATGACGGTTCTTCCAGATGAGTGGGACACGGTTGCGCCAAAGGGCTGCAACTTGGCTGCGTGCTCTGACACGGCCCTTGCTGCAACGCAACACTTCGGGGTGATTATTTGCCGTCTTTGAACGCAAATCGCGCCGGGTGACACCTGTCACTAACACAGAACGAGGGTGCGAGCGTATCCATGGAGCATACGGGGACCGGCTGACAGAGTCCGAAATCGCTCTCACCTGTCTTTTGAAGTGATACACTGCTCGCGCGACCAGCGCACAGGGGGCAAGACGCATGACTGACCAACGCACCGAGCAATTGCACTCGCTGACGATCAATCGCAGCGACGCCAGTGAGGGATCAGGAGGGCCGGGTTGGGCGGCGCTTGTGATTGCGATTGTCCTGGCGGGCGGAGCAGGCGCCGGCGCGGCCTGGTTCCTGATGCCGCGCCCCGAAGCTGCGCCTGCCACGCAAGCAGAGCGTCCCGTCGCCGCCCAGACCGCTCAGACGGAGACGGCGAGCCCGGCCTCTCCCGCGCCCGCTGCGCGTCCGGCGCCCAGCTCTGGACTTGTGGCCTCCGGTTATGTGGTGGCGCGTCGTCAGGCGACCGTATCCGCCGAGATCACCGGCCGAATTCGCGACGTTCTGATCGAGGAGGGCGCGGTGGTCGAGGAGGGCGAGGTGCTCGCCTATCTCGATGATGACCGCGCGCAGATCGATCTGGATCTGTTTGAAGCGCAGGAAGCAGCCTCCAATGAACGCGCGCGGGCTCTGGCCGCACAACTGGCCGAAGCGCGCACGGTGCTTGAGCGGACCGAACGGCTGATTGATTCAGGCTATGCGACCGATTCCCGCCGCACCGCCGAGCAAGCCCAGGTGGACAGCCTGCGCGCCCAGCTCAGCGCCGCGCGCGCCGATCTCGCCGCCGCTCAGGTGCGGGTGCGCAGCCAGCGTGACTATGTGGACCGCCATGTAGTCCGCGCGCCGTTTGGCGGCGTCGTCATCGCCAAGAATGCGCAGGTGGGTGAAATCCTGTCGCCGGTTTCAGCCGGCGGCGGATTCACCCGGACCGGCATTGCGACCCTGGTGGACATGGAGAGCCTTGAGCTCGAAGTGGACGTGAATGAAGGCCAGATCCAGCGCGTCCGCGCCGGCCAACAGGTTGAAGCCATTCTTGACGCCTATCCCGACTGGCGCATTCCCGCCCGCGTCGAAGCGATCATCCCGACCGCAGACCGCGCACGCGCCACCATTCGGGTCCGCGTTGCGCTTGGCGAACGCGATGCGCGCATCCTGCCGGACATGGCCGCGCGGGTGACCTTTCTCGACGACAACTGAACATTCGATCCCAGCACAAGGCGATAGGGACAGATCATGACCGAAGTGCTCTACGAACTCACCGATCTTTCAAAGAAATATACCCGCGGCAAGGAAAGCGTCGCGATCTTTGAAGACCTGACCATGACCATAAATCGCGGCGACTTCATCGCGATCATGGGGCCGTCAGGCTCGGGCAAGACGACCTTGCTCAACCTTCTGGGCGGCATCGACAAGCCCTCGGGCGGGCAGGTGGTCTGCAACGGCTTGCGGATCGACAATCTCAGCCAGGCCAAGCTCGCCAAATGGCGCTCGAGCCATGTGGGCTTCATCTTCCAGTTTTACAATCTGATGCCGACGCTGACCGCCGCGCAGAATGTTGAGTTGCCGCTTCTGCTGACCAACCTGTCCGGCAAGGAGCGCAAGCGCCGGGTCCAGACCGCGCTTGAAGTGGTGAAACTGGCCGAACGCGCCAAGCACCGTCCGCGGCAGCTGTCTGGCGGTCAGCAGCAGCGTGTCGCCATCGCCCGCGCTCTCGTGGCGGACCCGGACGTGCTGCTTTGCGACGAGCCGACCGGTGACCTTGATCGCGCGACGGCGGATGAAATCCTTGAAACGCTGCAGCTGCTGAATTCCGAGCTCGGCAAAACCATCGTCATGGTCACCCACGACCCGGCGGCCGCGAAATACGCCCGTCGTGAGCTGCATCTGGATAAGGGCCGCTTCGTTGAATCGGGGGCGATGGCATGAATGACCTCACGCTCATACGCAAATCCCTGTTCAGGAAGAAAACCCGCGCGATCCTTCTGATCCTGTCGATCATGACGGCCTTCCTGATTTTCGGCGCGTTGTCTTCCATTGACCGCGTGCTCAACTCCTCTGAAGAGCTGTCACGGGCGGACCGGCTGGTGACGGTGAACAAGATCAACTTCACCCAGACCATGCCCTTCGCCTATTGGGGCCGGGTTCAGGGTGTGGACGGCGTTCAGGCCGTCACCCACGCCTCCTGGTTCGGCGGCTATTATCAGGATGTGCGAAACTTCGTGCAGGCCTTCGTCGTGGATATGGACAGCTATCTGGTCGTCTATCCCGAACTGGAGGTGTCAGACGAAGCGCGTGCCGCCCTGTCAGAGCGACGCGACTGTGTGGCGGTTGGCGAGGACCTCGCAGAACAGTATGGCTGGAGCGTCGGCGATCGTTTTCCGCTCAGCTCGAATATCTGGCGTCAGAATGATGGCTCCAGCGCCTGGGATGTGGAGGTCTGTTCAGTCATGACGACGGCGGATCAGAACATCCCGACCAACTATCTGCTGATGCAGTATGACTATTACAACGAAGCGCTGGCGTTCAATCGCGACCAGATCGGCTGGTTGATCATGCTGACGGGGGATCCGGCCCTCAATGACGCCGTTTCCCAAAGCATTGACGAGATGTTCGCCAACTCACCTGCGGAAACCGAGACCACGACCGAAGCGGCGTTCTCCCAGGCCTTCATTGAACAACTGGGCAATATCGGGCTGATCCTGTCTCTGGTGGTCAGCGCCGCCTTCGCCACCATCCTGATGATCGTGGGCACCACCATGGTGATGGCGATCAATGAGCGGACCAAGGAAGTAGGCGTCATGAAGACGCTGGGCTTCTCGTCCTCTCGCATCTTCACCCATGTGTTGTCTGAATCGGTATTGCTGAGCCTTGTGGGCGGCCTTCTGGGCTTGGGCCTTGCCGTGCTCCTGCTCAAGCTCATCGCCGGCTTTGCAGACGGTCAGCTGCCTGGGCTCGGCGTGGGTCAAAAGACCTGGATGCAGGCGATTGGTCTGATGATCGCCTTTGGCCTCATCACGGGCTTTGTTCCGGCGCTGAACGCCATGCGTCTGAAAATCGTCGACGCGCTCGGCAAGGAGTAAGCAGATGTTCTCTCAAATAGCAGCGGTTACCTCGATCAATCTGCGCTCCATCCCGCAACGCTGGGGCATGTCGTTGGCGACAATCCTGTCTATCGCGCTCGTCGTGGGCGTCCTTCTGGGCTTTCTCGCCATGGCCAACGGCTTTCGCGCCACGGTCAGCGGCACAGGCTCTGAAAGCATTGCTGTCATTCTGCGGTCCGGCGCTCAGGCCGAGCTCAATTCCGGCTTCGGACGGGATACGGTTCGCCTGATCGAGACCGCGCCCGGCGTTGCCCGGGATGCAGACGGCAACGCCATTCTGTCGGCCGAGCTGTATGTGATCACGGACGCCACCAAGCGTTCGACCGGCAATGACGCCAGCCTGTCCCTGCGCGGGGTGGACGAGATGGCGCCGCGCCTGCGCGAGAACTTCCAGCTTGTGGAAGGGCGCATGTTCGCCGAAGGCTCCAACGAGATTGTCGTGGGCGAAGGCGTGATCCGGGAGTTTTCCGGCTTTGATCTCAACACAACCATCCGGATGGGCCCGAATGAGTGGCGCATTGTGGGGATCTTCTCGACCGGCGGCTCGGTCTTTGATTCTGAGATCTGGGCCGATATCGGCACGGTGCAGAACCTCTACAATCGTGGCGCCAGCTATCAGTCGATCCGTGTCCAGCTGGACGGTGATAACGGCCTCGCTGAACTCCAGGAGTACGCCGAGAACGAGCCGCGGCTGGATCTGGATGTGACCACCGAGAAGGATTTCTTCGCCCAGTCCGCTGGCGGATTGTCCAACCTGATCATGTATCTGGGCTGGCCGCTGGCGATCATCATGGCGGTCGGCGCGCTCGCCGGGGCCTGGAACGCGATGTACGCCTCGGTGGACTCTCGGGTGCGGGAAATCGCCACCCTGCGGACGCTGGGCTTCTCGGGCTTCGCCGCCTTTGTCGGCACGCTGGTGGAATCCCTGATGCTCGCCTTCATTGGTGGGCTGGTGGGCGCTCTGATCACCTATTTCGTCTTTGACGGGGTCAGCGCCTCGACCATGGGCGGAAGCTTCACCCAGGTGGTCTTCTCTTTCGCCGTGACGATCCAGTCGGTGATCAGCGGGGTGATCCTCGCCCTCGTCGTTGGCCTGTTCGGCGGCTTCTTCCCGGCGCTGCGCGCCTCACGGGTGCCGCTGCTGGAAGTGCACGGCTAAGCCTTGAGGGCGGGCCGGCTCAGCCCAGGGCTTGAGCCAGGTCCGCCCACAGGTCGTCCGCATCCTCTAGACCGATCGACAGGCGCAAAAGCGCACCCTCGGCCTTCCACGGCACAGCGGTGCGACGGATCTGCCGGTCACAGGGTAAGATCAGGCTTTCATAGCCGCCCCAGCTGAAACCCAGACGGAACAGATGACAGGATTCGGCGATCGTCTCGCTCTCTCGCGCCTCAATGCCGTTCAGCACAAACGCAAAGCAGCCCGATGAACCATTGAACTGGCTTTTGAACAGGGCATGGTCGGGATGGTTCTCAAGGCCCGGGTGCAGGACGCGTGACACTTTGGGATGGGCATCAAGCTGTCTGGCGATGGCGAGACCGGATGCGCCGGAGCGCTCCAGCCGCAGCGACAGAGTCCGAAGCCCGCGCAGGCACAGATAGGCGTCGTCGGGGGAGACATGGCCGCCAAACAGAACGTCCTTGTCCTTCAGGCGCGCGGCGGCGTCGCCCTTGGCGGCGACAGCGCCCATCAGCAAGTCTGAATGCCCGCCCACATACTTGGTCAGGGCCTGGGCCGCATACTCGACGCCCAGCTCCAGCGGGTTCATCAGGACGCCCGCGCTCCAGGTGTCATCAATGACGCTCGCAGCGCCAGCTGAACGAGCCGCCTTGGCGATGCCGGCGATGTCCTGAACCTCAAAGGTCAGGGAGCCGGGGCTTTCGAGCAGCACGACGGCGGTCGGCTTGTCGAGACGCTCTGCGATGCCTGCGCCGATGCGGGGGTCATAATAGACCGGCGTCACGCCATAGCGTGGCAGCTCTTCATCACAGAAACGGCGCACCGGCCCATAGGCGGAGTCCGTGATCAGCGCCTGCATCCCCGCGGGAGTGTCGGGCAGAGCCGCGCGCAGCGCGAGAATGACGCTGGCGAGGCCGGACTGGGCGAGAGCCACATGGTCCGCGCCATAAAGCGCGCCGATGGCCTCACGCAGTTCGTGGTTCGGGCTCAGTCCGCCGCGTCCGTAATGGCGTCGTGGCGGTGTCGGATTATAGAGCTCTGCCGTGGAGGGGGCGACGACGGTCGAGGCGCGCTCGATCGGCGGGTTGACCAGATCATCGCTACGGCGGGGCTGACCGGAATGGATCAGTCGGGTGTCGCGTTTCATGTCGACGCGCTCCCTTCTCTTCGTTACACCTGAGGCTTGGATTTCAGCATGTAAGGCGGTTGGACCGATGACGCCAGCGTCTTTGTTCGACCTGATGGACCCGCGTCGCCTGGCCAAGGGCGCTGCGGCGTTTGCATTGGGTTTCGCAGTTTCACACTCTGATGTAGACGCCGCAGTCTCCTCTCATATGGATGAGGTGCAACGGCGCGGCGTGCTGCGATGCGGCGTCGATACCGGACTTGTGGGATTCGCCCAGACCGATGAAACCGGCAATTGGAGCGGGTTCGAGGTCGATTTGTGCCGCGCCTACGCCGCCGCCTTCCTGAACGATCCTGACCGTACCGAATTTGTCCCCACCACGACGCTGGACCGGTTCCGGGCCGTGCGTGACGGCGAAGTCGATATCCTGCTGCGCAATACCAGCTGGACGCTGTCGCGGGCGACCCGCCAGGGCGTCCGGTTTTCCGGGATCTATTACTATGACGGGCAGGGCTTTCTGACCCCGGCTGATCTGGGCCTGACGTCGGCGCAAGAACTGAGCGGCGCGCGTATTTGCGTGCAGCCTGAAACCACGAGCGCCCTGAACCTGGAAGACTATGCCGAACGCTATGGCCTGACCTTCACCATCGTCTCAGTTGAAACCGTGGCGGACGCCCGGACGGCCTATGAGGCGGGGCAATGTGATGCGTTCACCAGTGATGTCTCGCGGCTGGCGGGCTTCCGTCGTTCGTTGAGCGAGCCGGAGCGTCACATGGTGCTGCCGGACGTGATCTCCAAAGAGCCGCTTGCGCCTGTGGTGAAGGATGATGACGACGCCTTCGCCATGGCGGTGGAATGGGTGTTGACCTCCCTGATCGCAGCCGAAGAGTACGGCGTCACCCAGCTCCAGGCGCTCGATGAGAACGAGATCTCCAATCGTCCGGAAGTGCGCAGACTTCTCGAGGTGGATGAGGAAATCTCTGCAAGTCTTGGTCTTGAAGCTGATTTTGCGCGCCGCGCTATCGCGGCTGGCGGACATTATGGCGAGCTGTTTGAACGCAATCTGGGCGAAGCCTCACCGCTCCAGCTGGAGCGGGGCCTGAATGCGCAATGGAAGGAGGGCGGCCTGATGTATGCGCCGCCCGTCCGTTAGCGCCGGCCTAATCCAGCCAGGGCGGAGTCGGCAGACCTTTTTCGCGCAGGAAGTCCGGATTGTAGAGCTTGGACTGATAGCGTGAGCCGTGATCACACAGAATGGTCACGATGGTGTGGCCCGGACCCATCTTGCGCGCCAGACGCACTGCGCCGGCGATGTTCACGCCCGCCGATCCGCCCAGGCACAGGCCTTCCTCCATGACGAGATCATAGAGAATGCCGAGCGCTTCCTCATCGGTGATGCGGAACGCCTCGTCGATCTGAGCGCCTTCCAGATTGCCGGTGATCCGGCTCTGGCCGATGCCTTCGGTGATGGATGTGCCTTCAGCTTTCAGTTCGCCATGGGCGTAATAGCCGTAGAGCGCTGCGCCGCCCGGATCGGCGAGGGCGATGGTGACGTCCTTGTTCTTCGCCTTGAGCGCGTCAGAGACGCCCGCCAGCGTGCCGCCTGAGCCCACGGCCGCTACAAAGCCGTCCACCTTGCCGCCGGTTTGCTCCCAGATTTCGGGGCCGGTCGTCTCGGCGTGCGCCTTGCGGTTGGCGGTGTTGTCAAACTGGTTCGCCCAGATCGCGCCATGGGGCTCGGTCTTGTTGAGTTCTTCCGCCAGGGTTCCGGAATACCGGGCATAGTGATTGGGGTTGGCGTAGGGGACCGCATCCACCTCGATCAGCTCCGCACCCATCAGGCGGATGGCGGCGGCTTTCTCACGCGATTGCGTACGCGGGAAGACGATCACGACCTTATAGCCCAGCGCCCGGCCGACCATGGCCAGGCCAATGCCGGTATTGCCCGCCGTGCCTTCCACAATCGTGCCGCCAGGCTTGAGTGCGCCGCTGGCTTCGGCGGCGCGAATGATGCCGAGCGCGGCGCGGTCCTTCACAGAGCCGCCGGGGTTCATGAACTCCGCCTTGCCCAGGATTTCGCAGCCCGTTTCGTCGGACACCTTGTTCAGACGAACAAGCGGCGTGTCGCCAATCAGGTCGATGACGGAGCGAGCAGGGCGGAAGGACATGGCGAACCTCATTTGACGATGTGCCGTCAAATTAGGAGCTGGGTCGGTCCGCTGCAATAAAACAGCAGCGACTTAGCGCAGGCGTGATCCATTCCGGTCCCGGATCCGTAAACGGGAACATGGTAGTGGAGTATCCCTGAATGAGCCTGCTTGACGCTCCCTGGATGGTGGACGTGGCCAGCGGCGCCGCGCCGAAGGCGGTGCAAGTCCTGGCGGCCTGCCATGCCGAGATGAATTCGGACGCCTTTCGCACGCTTAATCAGGCTGAGCAGGTCATGGGCGCCTTGCTCGAAGATACCGAGCCTGTGGCCCTGAGGGCTGGCGCCTTTGACGCCATTGCCCGGGAGCTGGGCGGTTTTGCTGATGCGCCGGAGGATAGCGGGCAAGACGCGCCGCAAGGGCTGTTTGCGGCGATGCCGAGCGCCTTGCGGCGCATTCTCGATGATCACCCCCACCCGATCTGGGAAAACAAGATTGGCGGCGTACAGGAAATGCCAATCGAGCTCCTGGAAGAAGAGGGCATTCGCGTGCGTCTTCTTCGTTTGCCGCCGGGACGTGGGGTGGCGGAGCACACCCATGACGCAGAAGAGCTGACGCTGGTGCTGGATGGCGGTTTCAATGACGGCCATGCGGACTACTTCCGCGGCGATGTCTGTCATGCGGACTCAGAGCTGACCCATAATCCGCGCGCCCATGTTGACGGTCCCTGCATCTGTCTGACGGTTGAGATGGGACGCCTGCGCTTCACGCATCCGGTCGTCGCAATGGCGAGCCTGATGCTGGGCTGGGATCGAAACTGACACGCTGAGATAAAGGAGCCAGTTGTGCTGAGAACTGTCCTGATCGCTGCGAGCGGTTGTCTTGCACTCAATGCCCCCGCGTTTGCGGTGACTGAAGATGGCCCCGTGATGCCTATGCCGTCGGGCGGCGAAGCCATTGTTTTTGATGTCTATCGCAACGGCGACACGCCCTTTGGCACGCATGCGGTGAATTTCAGTCGGGATGGCGAAGATCTTCTGGTGTCCATCGACATCGAGCTTCGCGCCGGTCTGGGACCGATCACCGTGTTCCGTTATGAGCACCAGTCCACCGAACGCTGGCGGGATGGCCAGCTTGTCGGACTGCGCTCTGAAACCCTCAAAGACGGCGATCGGTTCGAGGTGTCCGCCGCGCGCAATGGCGACAGTCTGGATGTACAGGGCGAAGCTCCGGAGACCGGCGCTCTCGCGCACGAATATCCGCTCACGATCCTGCCAAGCTCTCATTGGCACGGCTATCAGACGGGCGAATACGATATCCTGAACACCGAGTACGGCGATGATCTGGATGTTACTGTCGAGTATCTGGGCGAAGAAATGCTGGAAGCGGATGGCCAGCAGATTAATACCCGCCGCTATCGCCTGATCAGCGATCTGACCGTGGATCTCTGGTATGACGAAAATGGTCGCTGGGCCGGCTGTGAGTTCGAGGCCCGCGGCCAGACCATCCGCTATGTGCGTCGCGCTGACCCGCTGGAGGGCTGATGCCCCGTCTTCGGCTCGTGCTTGGCGACCAGCTGAGCGACAGCATCGCCAGCCTCGCCGATTATGCCGATGGCGATCTGATATTGATGGCGGAGGTGGCCGAGGAGACCGGCTATGTCCCTCACCACAAGAAGAAGATCGCCTTCCTCTTCTCCGCCATGCGCCATTTCGCGTCCCGGCTGGAAGGCGGCGGCAAGGCCGTGCGGTATGTGCGCCTGGATGATCCCGACAATAGCGGCTCGCTGAAAGGCGAGGTGGTACGCGCCCTGAAGGCGGGCTCATATGAAGAGGTCGTCGTGGTTGAGCCAGGCGAGTACCGCCTCAAAGCCGAGTTCGAGACATGGTCAGACCAGCTCGGTCTCCCCGTTCGAATTCGCCGCGACGATCGCTTCATCTGCACGCTCGACCGGTTCAACGCCTGGGCCGAAGGGCGCAAGCGCCTGACGATGGAATATTTCTATCGCGAGATGCGACGAGAGACCGGGCTTCTCATGGTCGGGGACGAACCCGAAGGCGGTCAGTGGAATTTCGACAAGGATAATCGCAAGGCGCTGCCTGAGGATGTGAGCCTTCCAGACCGTGCCTTTGTTGAACCCGACGAAATGACGCGCGATGTGCTGACGCTGGTCGGGGATCGGTTCGCCGATCATTTTGGTGATCTTGAGCCTTTTGGATATGCGGTGACGGAAGAAGACGCGCGCGCTCAGCTCGACGGATTCATCACGCAGGGTTTGCCGTGCTTTGGCGACTATCAGGACGCGCTGAAACAGGGCGAGGCCTTCCTCTTCCATTCCGTGCTCGCGCTCTACATGAATGCCGGCCTGCTTGATCCACTGGAGGTCTGCCGCAAGGTGGAAACCGCCTACAGGCAGGGCCATGCGCCTCTGAATGCGGTGGAGGGCTTTATCCGTCAGATCCTGGGTTGGCGAGAATATGCGCGTGGGATCTATTGGCGCTTCATGCCCGACTATCTTGAGCGCAATGCGCTTGAGGCCCATCGCAAGCTGCCCGACTTCTACTGGACCGCCGACACCGAAATGGCCTGTGTCCGCGATGTCGTGACCACCACACGCAAACACGCCTATGCGCATCACATTCAGCGCCTCATGGTGACGGGCAATTTCGCGCTTCTGGCCGGTATTGATCCCCGTGAGGTCAACGCGTGGTACCTTGCGGTCTATGCCGACGCCTATGAATGGGTGGAAGCGCCGAACACGCATGGCATGGCGTTGTTCGCCGATGGCGGGTTGATGGCCACCAAGCCTTATGCGGCCTCCGGCAGCTATATCAACAAGATGAGCGATCACTGCAAAGGCTGCAGCTATGCGGTGAGCAAGAAGAACGGCCCCAAGGCCTGCCCGCTCAATTATCTCTACTGGAATTTCTTGATGGAGAACGAAGAACTGCTGCGCGGCAATCACCGTTTATCCATGATCTACAAGACCCTAGACCGGATGAGTGATGAAAAGCGCGAAGCTGTCCGGGGCGACAGCCACCGCTTTTTCAAACGCATCGGCATCGAGCAATGAGGACCGACATGAGCACGCCTGAACCTGCAAAACCCATCGATGGCGTTTGCTGGCTGACGGGAGCCAGTTCCGGCATTGGCGAAGCGCTGGTCGCGGATCTGGTGAACGAGGGCTGGCGCGTCGCCATTTCAGCCCGCAGTGAGGACAAGCTCAAAGCTCTGGCGGACAAGCATCCGGGCAAGGTTTTCGCCTATGCCGTGGATATCACCGACGATCAGGCGGTCGCAGAGACGGTCACGCGGATCGAAGCCGATCACGGTCCGATCGCCCGCGCTGTTCTGAACGCCGGGGTCTATATCTCCATCAACGCCGAGAGCCCGTCCTTTGAGGATTACGCCAGGACATTTGACGTCAATCTCAAGGGCGCAGCGGCCTGTGTCTGTGCGCTGACCCCTCGTATGTGCGAGCGCCGGTCGGGTCAGATCGTAATCGTCTCATCCGCGACCGCCTTTGGCGGCATGCCCACCTCGACCGCCTATGGCGCAACCAAGGCCGGGCTTCTGAACATGGCCGAGGGGCTGGCGATCGAGCTTCATCGGTATGGAGTTCTTGTCCAATGCGTCACGCCCGGTTTCGTGGATACCCCGGCTCAGGATGATAACGCCTTTCCCAAACCCTTCATGGTCAGCGCCGAGATCGCCGCCGCCCGTATCTGCAAAGGGATGGGCCGGAAAGGGTTCGAGATCACCTTTCCCAAGCGCTTCACCTGGGCGCTCAAGCTGATCTATGCCTTGCCGCGAGACTGGCACATTGCGCTTGTTCGCAAACAGACCGGCTGGAACAAACCGCCAGAATGAGAAAAGCCCGCTCGAAAGCGGGCTTTTCCTTGATCAGAGTGCGCACCTAGCGGCGTGAGACCGTGAACTGGCCCACATCAATGCGGCCGGTCCGGAACCCCGCCTCGCAATAGGCGAGATAGAAATCCCACATGCATTTGAACCGGTCGTCAAAGCCCATGGGCTTGATGGTGGACCAGGCGTCGTTGAAGCGTTCTTTCCAGATTTTCAGCGTGTCGGCATAGTCGAGACCGAACTGATCGGTCTTCTGAAGATCCAGTGCAGCGTCTTTGAAGCAGTCTTCCAGCTTCTCGACGCTGGGCATCATGCCGCCGGGGAAGATGTAGCGCTGGATGAAATCGGCGCGCTTGGAATAGGTCTCGAAAAGATCGTCCCGAATAGTGATGATCTGAAGGCCCGCCTTACCGCCCGGCTTGAGCACGTCAGAGACCTTCGAGAAAAAGCTCGGCCAGAATTCCTGCCCCACAGCTTCGAACATCTCGATCGAGGCGACGCGATCATAGACCCCAGTCTCGTCACGATAATCCTGAAGCTTGATCTCGACCTTGTCTGACAGGCCGAGACGCTCCATGCGGGCGATGGCGTAATCGCGCTGTGCAGGCGACAGAGTGAGGCAGGTCACCTGAGCGCCGATTTCACCGGCGGCGTATTCGGCGAACCCGCCCCAGCCGCAGCCGATCTCCAGCACATGATGGTCGGATTGCAAATCCATGGATCGCGCCAGCGCCGCGTATTTCTCGGTCTGGGCGTCCTTGAGCGAGGCGGTCGCGTGGGTAAAGCGGGCGGACGAATAGGTCATCGTCTCGTCCAGCCAGAGCGCATAGAAGTCGTTGCCCAGATCGTAATGGGCCTCGATGTTCTTGCGCGCCTGGGCCTTCGTATTCGACCGGCTCAGATGGTAGAGCCAGTGAAAGAAGCGCGTGATTGGACCGCCGCGGGTGATATGAGCCATTTCGTCGAGATTGGCTGAAAAGACAGTCAGGACCGCCGCCAGATCGGGCGTCGTCCAGTCACCATCCATATAGCTTTCGGCAAAGCCCACATCGCCGCCGGAAATCACCTTGCGGACTACGGAATAGTTGTTCAGCTCCATGACTGCGTCAGGGCCGGGTCGTCGTCCTTCGAACTGGACAGCCCGGCCGTCCGGCAGGCGGACAGTCAGGCTTCCGACTTTCAACTTGAGCAGCAGTCGCAAGGTCAAACGAACCCCGCGCGGCACACCCTTGAGGCGGTCGATAACAGCCGATGAGTCAGCCCGCACCAGCGGGTCGGCGGCGAAGTCGGTCATTGGCGGCTCCGTCGGTTACGCACTCGCGTATAACGCTAAGTTTACAATTAATTCGGGCCTACGCCAAATCCAGGGCGTTCGGTCCGGGAAACAGTATGGGCCTGAGAGGCTTCGGGATGGCTGGCGTCACGGCTGTGATAGACCGCGCCCTTGATCCACAAGCGCAGCGCCTCCCAGTGGATGGCGAGGATGGTTTTCAGGCTCGAAAAGGGCTGGGTCAGGAACAGATGCAGCAACCGCGGCGTGCTCAGCGCCTCGCGTTTCATCGCCATGGTGGCGAGGAAATCCGGGCCGTCCTCACGCTGCTTGAAGATGGTCAGGTGAAAGCGCTCATCCGGTTCACGCAGGGTGAACTCGTACCGGCCCGCCCGGTCAAAGAAGGGCGAGACATGGAAGACCTTGTCTGCGTCATGGGTCTGGAGTGCGCCGTCCTGCGCCTTCGCCACATAGCAATGGCTGTCACCAAAGGTGTTGTGGACCTGATAGATCACACCCTTGAGCCGCCCATCCGCGCCTGACGCGAAGTAGATCGACAGTGGATTGAACTGATAACCCAGCACGCGGGGCGCGCTCAAAAGCTCGATCGTGTCCTCTTCACTCAGTGCTATGCCGTGTTCTGACAGCAGGGCGCGCGCCCAGAGAGACAGATCGCTACCGTCCCTCGGACCATGGTCCCTGGGTTCAAAGCTGTAGAGGTTGAACTTCTCCACCGAAAAGAACCGACTGAGACGACCGGCTGCAGACAGACGGTCGAGATCGAGCAGAACAGACCCAAGCCGATAGCTGAACCGGTGCAGGAAAGGCGCGCGACGCTCATGCACGGTCTTGCCGATGTAAAGCGCGCCGGGAGGGGGAGCGGCTTCAGCCATGCTACTCGGCCGCAATATGGGCGGCGGCGGGCTTGTACGGCGCCGGACGGGCCCAGTGACCCCCATCCACGTCGCCTTCGACGAAGTCCCACGGAATCTGACCACCCAGCCTCAGCGCGACACGCAGGCCGGCGCGGAAGCCGTCCTCATGGAAGCCATAACCCAGCCAGGCGCCCGCAAACCAGGTATGGCGCACGCCCTGAATGGAATTGAAGATGCGTTGGGCGGCCAAAGCCGGTGCGTTGAATTGCGGGTGATCATACTGATATCGCCCGAACACCGTCTCCTCGCGCGGCTGTCGAACGGGGTTGAGAGTCACAAACAGCGGTTTGTCAGAGCGGATGCCCTGAAGCCGGTTCATGTCATAAGTGACCGCCGCTTCGTCTCCGCCTTCACGCAGATAGGTCCAGGCCGCCTGCGCGGCTTTGCGTTTCGGGGTGAGGGTCGTGTCGCAGTGAAGGACCGCCTCGTTCGCGCCATAGCGGATGGCGCCGAGCATCTGGCGTTCGTTCTCATCCGCGTCAGAGAGAAGCCGCAGCGCCTGATCGGAATGGCAGGCGAGGATCACCTCGTCGAAACGGTGGGTTTCACCCGTCGCATCGGTGATGGAAACGCCAGAGGCGTCCCGTCGAACGCTGACGGCTTCGGAGCGGAAAGCGACATTCGCATCTTTCAGCTCTGCTTCCAGCTTATGCACATAGGTGCGGCTGCCGCCTTTGACCGTATGCCATTTGGGGCGCTTGGCGTGCATCAGGCGATGGTTTTTGAAAAAGCGCACAAAGGTTTCGGCCGGATAGTCCGCCATGGCGTGTTCGGAGGTGGACCAGATCGCAGCCCCCATGGGCAACAGATACTGGGTCCGGAAGGCCTCGCCGAGTTTGAGCTTGTCGAGATACTGGCCGAGGCTCAGCCCCTCAAACCCGCCGGTTTCAAGATCGCGCTGCGCCTGACGATTGAAGGCCAGGATGTCGCGCAGCATGGCCAGAAAGCGCAGATTGAAGAGGTTGGACGGGTCCGCGAACAGCCCTGAGAGACCGTTAGAGGACCATTCAAACTGTCGGTCGAGGCTAAAGCCGAAGCTCATATCGGTCTGGAAGCTGTCCACATCCAGATGATCGAACAGGGCGATCAGATTGGGGTAGTTCAGCGGATTGAAGACGATGAAACCTGTGTCCACATCGAGAGTCTCGCCGTCATAGTCGATGCTGACGGTATTGGCGTGACCGCCCAGCCGGTCGCGTTTTTCAAAGACGGTGACGTCATGGACATTGCGCATCGCCCAGGCGGTGCCGAGACCGGACACGCCAGCCCCAATCACGGCGATGCGGGCGGGAGCGGTCACAGAGGTCAGGTTCGGGCTCATCCGGCGTCCTTGATCTTTTCAAAAGCGGCGAGGGCGCGTTGGCGCGCTTCACCATGGTCCACGATCGGCTTGGGATAGGTTTCGCCCAGGGTCACTCCGGCTCGGGACAACACAGATGGGTCTGCCGTCCAGGGCGCGTGGATGACCTTGTCAGGCAATTCCGCAAGCTCTGGTATCCACTTACGAAGGTAGTTACCCTTCGGATCAAATTTTTCTGACTGACCCACCGGATTGAACACCCGGAAATAAGGAGCAGCGTCTGCGCCAGAGCCCGCCGTCCATTGCCAGGAGGCGGCATTGCTCGCGAGATCGGCATCCACCAGCGTGTCCCAGAACCAGTCCTCGCCGTCGCGCCAGTGGATGAAGAGGTCCTTGATCAGGAAGCTCGCCACGATCATCCGGACCCGATTGTGCATCCAGCCCGTGGCCCAAAGCTCGCGCATGCCGGCATCGACAATGGGGTAGCCCGTCTGGCCCTTTTGCCAGGCCTTCAAGGCGTCCGGGTTCTCGTCCCACTCAAAGCCGTCAAATTTCGGCTGGAAGTTCGCTTCAGGCAGATCGGGGAAATGATAGAGCAGATTATAGCTGAACTCGCGCCAGGCGATCTCGCTGAGATAGGTGTCCGCGCCTTGGGTTTGCGCATGGTCGGAGGTCTTCACCGCATGCCAGACCTGCCGCGGGCTGATCTCGCCGAAATGAAGATGGGGGGACAGCCGCGAGGTGCCGTGCTCGCCGGGAAAATTGCGGCGGTCTGAATAGTCGGTGACGGCGTCTTTCAGGAATTGTCCCAGACGCCCGTGCGCCGCCGCTTCGCCCGGCGTCCAGCTCGCTCTCATCCCGCCCGCCCAGTCCGGTTTGGTGGGCAGGAGCGCGAGATCATCGAGGCAGACGCCTGCATTGACGTCGTGGAAGCGCAGGTGATCAGGCCGCCCGGTAGGCTCGGCGGGAGAGTGCTCGGCCTTGAGTGATTTCCAGAACGGGGTGAAGACCTTGTAGGGATTGCCGGTCTTGGTGGCGATGTCCCAGGGCTCCACGATCAGGGACCCGTTGAAAGAGCGCGCCTTGATGGCGCTGTCATTGAGAGCGGACTTGATCGCTTCATCCCGCTTTCGCGCCCAGGGTTCATAGAGCCGGTTCCAGAACACCGCCTGTGCGCCGGTTTCCGAGATGAGCGCCTCCAGACAAGGCTTGGCGGCCCCGTCGAGGAAGACCAGCCGTCCGCCCAGCCGGCTGATATCGTCGGCCAGAGACTTCAGGGAATGATGCAACCACCACCGGCTCGCACCGCCCGGCTTCCAGGCTCCGGGAGCCTCATCATCAAGAATGTAGACGGGGATGACGGGCGAACCGGTCGCGGCCGCGGCTTGAAGGGCTGGGTTGTCGGCCAGTCTGAGGTCCTGTCGAAACCAGACAATAACGGGCGATGGGGTGTCGGTCATGGAACTGAATGCACGCGTTCTGGGACGAGGGATGGTGTCAGGCTATACGGCGCCTTATATCCTCTGGATCAGGGCTCGACGCAGTCGCCCCAAGATCAAGCGCCAAGTGGAGACGCTTTCTCATGAATCCGAACACTGTCGTTGAAATTCCGCTGCCCCATGGCGGCGTTCTGGAAATGGGCAATGAGAAGCCTCTGACCATCATTGCCGGACCGTGCCAGCTGGAAAGCCGCGAACACGGCCTTGAGGTCTCTCAGGCGCTGAAGGAAATCGCCGACCGCACCGGCGTGAAACTTGTCTACAAGACCTCGTTCGACAAGGCGAACCGCACCAGCCTGAAAGGCCAGCGCGGCCTTGGCCTTAGCGCCTCCATGGACGTTTTCAACGAGATCCGCGAGACCACCGGCCTGCCGCTGCTGACGGACATCCACACCGAAGAGCAATGCGCCATTGTTGCTGAAGCCGCAGACATCCTCCAGATCCCGGCCTTCCTGTGCCGCCAGACCGACCTTCTGATCGCGGCGGCGAAAACCGGCAAGGTGATCAACGTCAAGAAAGGCCAGTTCCTGGCCCCGTGGGACATGCCCAATGTGATCGGCAAGATCACCGGGGCGGGCAATTCCAATGTCGTCGTCACCGAGCGTGGCGCCAGCTTTGGCTACAACACCCTCGTCGTGGACATGCGCAGCTTCCCGATCATGAAGCAGACCGGCGCGCCCGTCGTTATGGACGCAACCCATGCGGTTCAACAGCCGGGCGGCCAGGGCGGCTCTTCAGGCGGCCAGCGCCAATACGCGCCGCATCTGGCGCGCGCTTCGGTGTCGCTGGGCATCGCCGGCGTCTTCATGGAAACCCATCCTGATCCGGACAATGCGCCGTCGGACGGTCCCAACATGATCCCGCTGCATCGCTTTGAAGAAGTAGTGCGCGATCTGATGGCCTTTGACGCTTTGGCCAAATCCAATCCCGTCATTCAGCTTTAATCGCTCAGGAGAGCGTCATGTTGCGTGAACGGGCTGCGCATATCCTGGCCGCCATTCAGAACCGCCGCGCCGTCGTGCTGGGCGATCTGCTCTATGACAGCTTCGTCTATGGCGATACGCATCGCATTTCCCGCGAAGCGCCGGTGCCGATCCTGTCTGAAAAACGTCGCTCCGCCATGCTGGGCGGTGCAGGCAATCTGGCGCGCAATTTGTCCAGCCTGGGCGGTGAAGTCCGCCTGATCTCGGTTGCTGGGACGGACCCGGATGGCGAGGCTGCAGTCGAACTGGTCAAGGCGGCCTGCGGTGATGCAGAGGGTGTGGTGCGGACGCCGAACCGGCCGACCCCGTCGAAGATCCGCTACGTCTCCAATAACCAGCAGATGTTCTGCGTGGATCGCGATCCGGGCGCCGACATTGATGTCGATACGGAATCGACCCTGCTGAAGCGCATCAAAAGTGCGCTTGAAGAGTCTGATATTCTTATAATTTCAGATTACGGGCGCGGCGTTATCACGCCCGGGCTCGTCCAGGACGCGATCAGGCTCGCACGGGATGCCGGCAAGCCGGTCAGCGTCGATCCGCGCGGTTCTGATTATTCGCGCTATGACGGGGCCAGCATCATCAAGCCCAATGCCGGAGAGCTGGAAGCCGAGACGGGGCTGCCGGTCCGGTCCGATGAGACGGCGGCGGACGCACTCAAGGCGCTCAAATCCGGATTGCCGCGCACGACCGCGGTTATGGTCACCCGGGGCGGAGCGGGCATGACACTGCTGGATGAGGCTGGTGAGGTGCATCATCATCGCTCCCGTCCGCGCGAGGTTTATGATGTGTCCGGCGCCGGCGACACCGCACTGGCCGGCCTGTCGCTCGCCATGGCGGCGGGCGCGCCGTTGAAGGACGCCATGGCGTTTGCCGATCTGGCAGCAGGCGTCGCCGTGGGCAAGCCGGGTACGGCGACTGTCTCGCCTGAAGAAGTGCTTGATGCCGCCGAGGCTGGTCAGGAAGCGCCGGACTGGCGGATCATGTCCCGTCCGGCCATGGCCAAGCTTTCAAAAGACTGGCGTCAGAACGGCCTGAAGGTGGGTTTCACTAATGGCTGCTTTGATCTTCTGCACCCCGGCCATCTGTCGGTGCTGCGCCATGCGGCGTCGGTCTGTGACCGGTTGATTGTCGGGCTCAACGCTGATGCTTCGGTCAAGCGGCTTAAGGGCGAGAACCGGCCCATCAATGACGAGATGACCCGGGCCACCATGCTGGCCTCGCTCGAAATGGTCGATCGGGTTGTGATCTTTGAAGAAGACACGCCCGCTGCCCTGATCGAGGAAGTCGCGCCCCATGTCATGATCAAGGGTGCTGACTATGTGGCGGACGAGCTGCCGGGTGCAGACTTCATGCGCAAAATCGGTGGCGAGATCGTGCTCGCGCCCCTGATGGATGGTCTGTCCACCACCAACATCGTCAACAAGCTGCGTCGCGAGACCTAGCCGTCAATCGGCGTGATCGGGGCGACCTCGACTTCCACCGGAGCGTCAAGCGGCGGCGCATATCGCGCCTCATCCGCCAGGATCGCCTGCAGCGTGTCCAGACGCGTCTGAGCGTTCGCACGTATGTCCATGTAGAAAAGGTTGGCCGGACGTACACGGCGGTCTTCCGCCAGCCGACCGGGGCGACGCAGGGCGCTGGCGCGTGGCTGATCAATCATCAGCAGGCCGCTCTGACATTGCGCGCCGGTCTGGTTGGTCATGGGTGAGGGCGCGTCACTGAGGCTAAGCTCCTCCGCCGCCGCTGCGCCCTTATGAAGACGCGCAGGCGCGTAATCCTCGTTCGCGGTCCACAGGACCGGGTTCACGCAAAGCAAAGCCCGGTCCTCAATGGGACTGATCAGACCTTCGGCATCAATCGCTCGCGACCGGGTGGTGATCGCCTCGATACGGGCTGTTTCTTCAGGACGCACTGCAATCCAGCCCACAAGACACCTGACCTCGCTCGGATCCGTGCAGACCGGAATGGTGGACAGCGGCCCGGCCAGCAGATCAAGCGGTGTTGGCGCTTCAATGATGTAGGCCGCGATCAGACGGCGGCGCACGGCGTGATCATTAGCGACTCGGCGAGCCAGAATATCCAGCCCGATTGCGCCGCCCTGACCCACGCCGACCAGAAAGAAGGGTTGTTCAGGATCCAGCTCGCGCAGGAACTGGGTGAAGGCGCGCTGGACGTCGGAATGAGCCAGCTCGCGCGCCAGCACCGAATCCTCGCGGTTATTCATGAAGGTGTAGAGCGAGGCCTGTCGGTAGCGCGGGGCATAAAGCTGCACATCCTCAACCAGAAACGGCGCGGCATAGTTGGGCAGGATGATCTGGGAGACCTCGACCGCCTCCTGGGGGCGATCATAGGGCGCGTTCCAGTGCGATCCGCCGTCATAAGTGGTGGGATGAATGAAAAAGACGGCCGGGTGACCGGCCTCATCGGCCAACCGCACCTCGGGACGCGCCGCCCAGGCGTCATCCTGCGTGTAATCGGGCGCTGGCGGCCGGTCATAAGTCTGGAAGGGAACGCCCGGATCCAGAAAGGTCTGGAAAATCTGGTCACGCATGACGACGGCGCTCAGGGCGACAAGGGCGATGAAGCCCGTGGCGGCGCCGATCAGGCCCCAACGGAGCCAGACGGAGAAGGGGGTGTTGAAGGGGCCGGTCATGTGCACACTCTTACGCCTCATGGGGGAGGAACAGCAAGGGTCCGCCTTGATTCTGCTCCTGTTCACAGGCATTTCAGTCAGGCGTTCGCTTTGAACGCTCTAGATGGAGTGACGCCACGTGCTTCGCTGGCTCCGTAACCGCTTTCTGACTGGCGTCGTTGTTGCAGCGCCGATCGGCATCACCTTCTGGCTGATCTACAGCTTCGTGACCTTCGTGGACCGGGTGATCAAACCGCTGGTCCCCGCGCGCTACAATCCTGAAAGCTATCTGCCTTTCGCTATTCCGGGCATGGGATTGCTCATCGCCGTGCTGGGGCTGACGCTGCTGGGCGCGCTGGCGGCGAACATCTTCGGACGCAGCCTTCTGGATCTGGGTGAGCGGGTGCTCAATGGCGTGCCGCTGATCCGCAATATCTACGCCGCGCTCAAGCAGATCGTTGAAACGGTGTTCCAGGGTCAGCAGAACTCCTTCAAGGAAGTGGTGCTGGTGGAATACCCCATGGCCGGCAGCTATGCGGTGGCTTTTGTTGCGTCTGCCGGTCGCGGTGTTATCCGCTCGGTCGTGGGCAAGGGCGATGAGGTGATTGGCGTTTTCATCCCGACCACGCCGAACCCGACCTCGGGCTTTTTGCTGTTCGTGCCGCGCTCCAAGGCCATTCCGCTGGATCTGACCGTGGAAGAGGCGGCCAAGCTGATCATTTCCTTTGGCATGGTGACGCCGGATCGTTTGCCGGATGGCGCGATCCCGCAGGCGGAGCCGGGCAAGGCGGGCGCCGGGCTGATGCCTGATGACACCAGGCCCTCATCCGATGAGACGGACGAAACTGAAGACAAGGCATAGAAAAACCCCCGGGCGTTGGCCCGGGGGTTTTCACTGATCGGATAAGGATCAGATTAGTCGGCGTTCGCCAGCGAACCGGCAGAGGTTTTGCCGCTGCGCTTGTCCACTTCTTCTTCGAAAGAAATGCGTTGGCCTTCTTTGAGCTCGGGCATGCCAGCGCGCTCAACGGCGGAAGCGTGCACGAACACGTCTTTGGAGCCGTCGTCAGGCTGAATGAAGCCGTAGCCTTTGGTGGAGTTGAACCATTTCACAATGCCGGTAGCCATTGTTGTGTGTCCTTTTGTAGACAAGAATTAAGCACCACAACTCCCGAGTGGAGATATGGCGGACATCGACATGTGGAGGGAGTGGAGTTCAGCGCAAAGCGCTTGTGACCGAAAACCTGGCCATAAATCGATTGTGGGGGTTCTAGCAGAATTTCAGACGCTTCGCCAGAGATATCTCATCCAGACCGCATCAGGCGTACGCCCTCATCGCGTTCAAACAGATAGAGCAAGGTGCGCAAGGCTTCTCCGCGCTCTCCCTCGAACACGTCTTCACGCGCAGTTTCGTACTGGGCGGCGTCGCTGGCGAGTTCCAGAAGGTCGGCATGGGCGGCCAGATCCGCGATTCGATAGTCAGGCAGGCCGGACTGTTTCAGACCCAGCGGATCACCCGAGCCACGCAAACGCCAGTCTTCCTCGGCGATGACGAAGCCATCATCGGAGTTGCGCATGATCTCGAGCCGGGCGCGCGCCGTCTCTCCCAGCTGACCGTGATAGAGCAGCAGGCAGGTGGAGGGTTTGTCGCCACGCCCGACCCGGCCGCGTAGCTGGTGCAGCTGGGCGAGGCCAAAGCGCTCGGCGTGTTCGATCACCATGATGGTGGCGTCTGGGGCGTCGACCCCCACCTCGATCACCGTGGTGGCCACCAGAACATCAATCTCACCCGCCCGGAAGTCTTCCGCCGCCTTCTGCTTGTCCCGCGCCGGCATGCGGCCATGAACGAGCCCGATCCTGGCATTGGGCAGCAGTTCGGACAGCATGTGATGGCGCGCCTCGGCGGCGGCGAGATCGGACACATCGCTTTCTTCCACCAGCGGACACACCCAATAGGCGCGCTCCCCCTTGGACAGGGCGCGCTTCAGCCCCTCGACGATCTCATAGAGCCGCTCACCGGAGACGACGCGGGTGTCCGGCGGGATACGGCCCGCCGGTTTTTCATCAAGACGGCTGACATCAAGATCGCCGAAGGCGGCGAGGGTCAGGGTGCGGGGGATGGGGGTGGCGGACATGGCGAGCACATCCGGCGCACGCCCCTTCATGGTCAGCTTGCGGCGGTCGGAGACGCCAAAGCGATGCTGTTCGTCGATCACCACAAGGCCGAGATCTGCAAACTCGACGCTATCCTGAAAGAGCGCATGGGTGCCGCACACGACCTGGGCCTCACCCGAGGCGATCTGCGCCTCGATCTCCTTGCGCGGCTTGCCCTTGTCACGGCCAGTCAGGGCGACGACCGAGACGCCCGCCGGTTCCAGCAAGGCGGTCAGCACCTTGGCGTGCTGGCGGGCGACGATTTCGGTGGGCGCCATCAAGGCGGTTTGCACCCCCGCCTCGGCGGCGTGGGCGGCGCAGAGCGCGGCGACAAAGGTCTTGCCCGACCCCACATCGCCATGGACCAGCCGCATCATGCGCTGAGCAGAGTCCATATCGGTCTTGCAGGCCTCGAACGCGCGCATCTGCGCGCCGGTGGGGGTAAAGGGCGCGTGCTTGAGCACTTTGGCGACAATCGCGCCATCGCCCGACAGAGCTCGCCCCTTGCGCGCCTTGCGATCGCGGCGCGCCAGCTTCAGGGCGAGCTGATGGGCGAACAATTCGTCAAAGGCGAGGCGTTTGCGAACCAGCGCGGCCGGTTCGAGATCGAGCCCTGATTGAGGGGCGTGCAGCTCCAGGAGCGCCTCGCGCCAGCCGAGCCAGCCTTCGCGCGCTTTGAGCGGCGCGTCGATCCATTCCGGCAGGTCGGGCAGGGTGGAGAGCGCCTCGCGCATCGCCTTGCGCATGACATTAATCGAAAGCCCGGCGGTGAGCGGATAGACGGGCTGCAAGAGGTCCGCGTCCTCGACCTCTTTCGGGTCGGCGATCAGATCGGGGTGGACGATCTGGATCTCGCTGGCGAAGCGTTCCGCCTTGCCCGACACGATCCGCCGCGCGCCTTCGGGCAGCATACGGCGCAAATAGTCAGACTTGGCGTTAAAGAAGATCAGATGCAGCCAACCTGTCTCGTCGCGCATGCGCACCTTGTAGGGCTGCTTCATCGTGGGGCGGGGAATATGCGCCTCCACCTCCGCCTCGATGGTGACCAAAGTCTGCGCGCCGGCATCGCCGGCATCAGAGATCGACACCCGGTGCGTGCGGTCCACAAGGCCTGTGGGCGCGGTGAAGACGAGATCCTTCACCCGTGGCCCCGCAACCTTCTCCATCAAGGCCGCAAGCCGAGGCCCCACGCCCTTGAGCGTGGTCAGGTCAGCAAACAGCGGGAAGAGGGATTGAGGGCGCATGGGTCTAACATCGCCCGCCAACTGGATTCGGGAAAGTCTCACCCTTCACCCGTGCGCACCCGCGCGCTATATGCGCACTTATGAGTGATAATCCGTTCTCCGATCCGAACACGCCCATTGATCCGCAAGACCGCCTGAAGCGGTTGACCTTCCGCGCCTGGCGGCGGGGCTTCAAGGAGGCGGACCTGATCATGGGCCGTTTTGCCGACAACCGTCTCTATGACCTGTCGGCGGACGAGGTGGACGAGTTCGAGCGTCTGCTGGATGCGCCGGACACCGAGGTCTATGGCTGGATCTGCGGCACGATCGAGACACCGCCCAACTTTGACGGCCCGGTACTGGATGCGTTGAAGGCTTTTGACTTTGAAGCGCTCGCCGATCAGGGCGATGGCCCGTCGAGCTAACACAACACTCCGCGTCATCCTGACGAACGTCAGGACCCAGTGGGGCGCGGCATGGGTCCCGGATCAAGTCCGGGATGACGACCAAGAGAAGAGACACCCCCCGTCATTTCGGCGCGGGGGCGAAAGCCTATGAGGACGCCTCGTCGTGGATGAGTTCAAAGCGCTGGCCCAATCGCCCAATTCGCTGACCGTTTGCGGCGCCCCCGAAGGCTTTGACGCCCTCATTTTCTGCGACGCCTTGCGGGCGCGCGGCGGAGTGGGGCTCTACATCGCCACCGACGAAGCCCGCGCCAGCGCCTTTGCGGCGGCGGCGCGGTTCTTTGCGCCGGATTTGCCCGTGCTGCGGCTTCTGGGCTGGGATTGCCAACCCTATGACCGGATCAGCCCCAGCCCGCGCACGGCGGCGCGGCGGGCGGGCGCACTGCACAAGCTGGCGCAACGGGACGCCGCGGACACAAGCCCGCTTCTGGTGATCTCGACCGTGTCCGGCGTCATTCAGCGCTGCGCGCCCAGGACGGCGCTGTCCGGCGGCGGGTTGAGCGCCAAGCCGGGCGGCGTGCTCGATTCTGAAAAGCTCAAACAGCATCTCGCCGAGAACGGCTATGTGCGCACCGCCACCGTCACCGAGCGGGGCGATTACGCCGTGCGCGGCGGGGTGATCGATGTCTTCCCGGCGGATGCGGAAGAGCCGGTGCGACTCGACTTCTTCGGCGATGTGCTGGAAACCGTGCGCGGTTTTGATCCCGAGACCCAACGCACGACCAGCCAGCTGAAATCCGTCAGCTTCTCACCGGTCAGCGAGATCGTTCTGAATGCGGACGCCATTTCGCGTTTCCGTTCGGGGTTCTTGAAGAATTTCGGCGCGGTCGGGTCGGGCGATCCGATCTATGACTCGGTCAGCGCGGGCGCACGTCCGACCGGGGCGGAGCACTGGTTGCCACTGTTTCATGAGCGGCTCGATACGGTATTTGACTATGTGGGCGAGGGCGCTCTCATTGGCCTTGATCCGCTGGCTAAAGACGCGCTCGATGAGCGGCTGGCGCAGATCCGCGATTATTACGAAGCGCGTCAGCTGGCGTCGAAATCCGGGGCCGGGGCCATGGGCGCGCCCGCCTATCGCGCGCTCGAACCGCAATCGCTCTATCTGGATGAAGCGGAATGGGCAGACCAGTTTGGTCAGCGCGCCACGCGTCGCTTCACCGCCTTTCACGAGGCGGGCGATGACGTCATCGACATGTCCGGCAAGCAGGGGCGCAGCTTCGCCGCGGAACGCCAGGCGGACCAAAACGTCTTTGAAGCGGCCAGCAAGCATGCCGTTGCGCTGCGGTCTTCAGGCAAGCGCGTGCTGTTCGCCAGCTGGTCCGAGGGCGCGTCTGATCGTCTGGCGAGCGTGCTGTCGGATCATGGCCTGAAACCCATCATGGCGGCGGATGACTGGCGCGCCGTGAACAAGACGAGCGGCCAGACGATCTCGCGCATCGTGCTGCCGCTGGAACATGGCTTCGAGACGGCGGATTTTGCGATCATCGCCGAACAGGATGTTCTGGGCGACCGTCTGGCCCGGCCGCGTCGCCGCAAGAAATCCGCCGACGTCATCGCCGAAGCTGGCGCGCTGACGCCGGGTGATCTGGTGGTGCATGCCGACCATGGTCTGGGGCGGTATCTGGGCCTGAAAACCCTGTCTGTGGGCGACGCGCCGCACGATTGTCTGGAGCTGGAATACGCCGGAGAGAGCAAGCTCTACCTGCCGGTGGAGAATATCGAGCTTCTGTCGCGCTATGGTCAGGACAGCGAAACCGCGCAGCTTGACCGTCTGGGCGCGGGGGCCTGGCAAGCCCGCAAGGCCAAGGCCAAGCAGCGCTTGCGCGACATGGCCGATCAGCTGATCAAGATCGCCGCCGCCCGCAATGCCCGCGACGCCGAGATCATCACGCCCCCGAGCGGGCTCTATGACGAGTTCGCAGCCCGCTTCCCGTATGTGGAGACGGACGATCAGCTCAACGCCATCGACGATGTCTTCTCTGACTTCGCCAGGGGCCGCCCGATGGACCGGCTGATCTGCGGCGATGTGGGGTTCGGCAAGACCGAAGTGGCGCTGCGCGCGGCGTTCGTGGCCGCCATGAGCGGGCGTCAGGTGGCGATTGTCGCGCCGACCACGCTGCTGGCGCGTCAGCACTTCAAGACCTTCGAGGAACGCTTCAAGGGCTGGCCGGTGAAAGTACGCCAGCTGTCGCGCCTTGTCTCGACCAAGGAAGCGACTGCGACCCGCAAGGAACTGGCAGACGGCACGTGTGAGATCGTTATCGGCACGCACGCCATTCTGGCGAAAACGGTGAAGTTCGCCGATCTCGGCCTTCTGGTGATCGACGAGGAGCAGCGCTTCGGCGTCAAGCACAAGGAGCGCCTGAAGGAGCTCAAGACCGACGTCCACGTGCTGACCCTGACCGCAACGCCCATTCCGCGGACGCTGCAGCTGTCCATGGCGGGCATTCGCGATCTGTCGATCATCGCCACGCCGCCGGTCGACCGTCTGGCCGTGCGCACCTATGTGACGCCGTTTGACAGCGTGACCGTGCGCGAGGCGCTGCTGCGTGAACGCTATCGCGGCGGTCAGAGCTATTATGTCGCTCCGCGGATTTCAGACCTTGAGGATATCGCGAGCTTCCTGCGCGAGCAGGTGCCCGAGGTGAGCTTTGTGATCGCCCATGGCCAGATGGCGGGCGGGCAGCTCGAAGACATCATGACTGCCTTCTATGAGGGCCGGTATGATGTGCTGGTCTCCACCACCATTGTGGAATCCGGCATCGATATCCCAACCGCCAACACCATGATCATCCACCGCGCCGACATGTTCGGCCTGGCGCCGCTCTATCAGCTGCGCGGCCGGGTGGGGCGGGCCAAGGCGCGCGCCTATGCCTATCTGACGACGCCGGCGAACCAGAAACTGACCGCGACCGCGGACAAGCGCCTGAAGATCCTGCAATCACTCGACAGTCTGGGCGCGGGCTTCACCCTGGCGAGCCATGACCTTGATTTGCGCGGCGGCGGTAATCTCTTGGGCGAGGAGCAATCAGGCCATATCAAGGATGTGGGCGTGGAGCTTTACCAATCCATGCTTGAAGAAGCCGTGGCGAGCCTGCAGGGCGATATGAGCCTTGAAGAGCGCGACTGGTCGCCCGCCATCAATGTGGGCGCGGCGGTGCTGATCCCCGAAGACTATGTGCCGGATCTCGATGTGCGTATGGCGCTCTATCGTCGCCTGTCCTCGCTTGACACCAAGCAGGAGCGCGAAGGCTTCGCCGCCGAGCTGATCGACCGCTTTGGCAAGCTGCCAGACGAAGTTGAGAGCTTACTGCAAGTTGTTGCGCTTAAGGCCCTGTGCAAGCGAGCGAATGTCGCCAAGCTCGACGCGGGTCCGAAAGGCGCTGTCGCCACCTTCCGCGAGCATGGTTTTGGCGATCCGGCCGCTCTTGTGGAGCTGATGACCAAGCGTCCGGCTGATTACAAACTGCGGCCGGACAACACGCTGGTCCTGAAAGGCGACTTCCCGACGCCCATGGATCGCCTGAAAGGCGCACTGCGCCTGCTGGCGCCCGTGGCGGACGCCGCGCGCAAGGCCAAGGAAGCGGCCTAGCCGGTTTTTGCGGAACTGAAGGGCAGTACGTTGGAGCGGCGCACCAGCTGTTCGATCAGCGTCTTTGCACTGGTTTCACCGGCCACATCCTCGATGGACGGGCTGAGCTCCAACCGGAACGGCTTGAGCGGGTCTGCACCTTCATAGGCCGTGCATTCAGCAATGGCCGAAACGCGGTTGGACACCATTTTGGCTTCGGTCCGGGGCGTGTTGGGCAGGGCGATCAGGAAACGGTCCTGGGACAGACGCACCACGAAATCCTCGGCGCGGACGCAATGGCGCAGCATGCCGGCGAACTGGTTCGTCGCCTTGGCGAAACCGTTCATGCCCGCGTCCTGGGGAGCGCTGACGCCGAGCATGATCAGGCTCATCGGCTCAAGCCGGGCTGCGGCGTGATCCATCAGGCTTTGAAGGTGTACGCGGCCAAAGCGCTCATTGTAGAGGTCTGAATCAGTATCCAGCAGGCTCGGCAGGCGGCAGGCTTCCAGCCGCGCCTTGGCGAGACGGCGACGCCGACGTTCAGACGCCAGCGCCATCACCCGATCACGCATTTCGTCATTGCTGGCATTGTCTGATAGGATGTCGGACGCACCGCGTGCAAACGCCTCGTCAGCGCCTGCATAGTCGGTATCCGCGGTCAGCAGGATCGCCGGGGTGTGATAGAGCCGGGTATTGCGGCGCATGGCCGAGCACACCGTATGCGCCAGACCGGCGTCCGGACGCGTGTTCAGGATCACCGCGTCAAACGTGCGCTCATGCAGATAATCAAACGCGTTGAAGGTCGAGAAAGCGGCGATGGTCTGGATGCCGGCGCGCGACATCGCAAACTGCAGGCGCATGAAGGAGGGGCCGGGGGCGCCCACGAACAGTACCGTGGATTCATCCTGGTTCACCGGCACAGGGGCGGGCTGATAGCCAGCGTCCTGCGCGCTTTTCAGGCGCAACTGCGCTGTGTGTTCGAGAACCTTGAGGCGAGACAGGGCGCGCAAGCGCGACGCAATCTGGATGGGGTGGGCATTGTCAGGCAGGCGCGCCGCGACGTCATCGCCGTCATGATCGCCAATCGCCAGATGCAGAACTTCAGAAGACAGGGGAGAGTTTACAGGAGCGAAACTGACGACAGCCTCACAGCCCGGTTCGATATGACGTGCGACCTGAAACCCCATTTGAGCCAATTGCTCAGCGGTTTCCTGCGCCCTGGCGTCATCGCCCATGACTGCAATGGAAAACATCCGCCCCGTCTGCCCCCCTCGACCCGAGGCGACAAGATTGTGTCGATCTGAGTTCAGTGTCAAAACTTTGATTCCTGAAATTGTCACAAAGCGAATTTGCTCATGCCGACCGATACGAAAGCACAAGGCCCTTTGCGTGGCGTTAAAGTCCTGGAATTTGTTGGACTGGGTCCGGCGCCCTTCTGCGCCATGCTGCTGAGCGATCTGGGCGCGGAGGTCATTCGTATCGATCGTCCCCATGCGGGCGGGGGCGGTCCGGCCGAGGTTCTGGCGCGCGGGCGTCGCTCTGCTGCGTTCAATCTCAAGAGCGAGAGCGCGGTCAAAGCCTGCCTGAAGATGATGCAGAGCGCCCACATCGTGCTTGAGGGCTATCGTCCGGGCGTCATGGAACGCCTGGGGCTGGGGCCTGAAGAAGCCCTGCGCGCCAATCCGGCGCTGGTCTATGGCCGCATGACAGGCTGGGGCCAGTATGGGCCGTTGGCGCACTCTGCCGGTCATGACCTCAATTACATCGCGCTGACAGGCGCCCTCGACGCGATTGGCCCCAAGGACAAGCCGGTGCCGCCGGTCAATGTGGTGGGCGATTTCGGTGGTGGCTCCATGTATCTCGCGGTTGGCGTTCTGGCGGCTTTCCATCATGCGCGGACGACGGGCGAGGGACAGGTGGTGGACGCCGCCATCGTGGACGGCGCAGCCCATCTGATGGGCGCCGTGCATCAGCTCGACGCCATCGGTATGTGGAGCCAGCCGCGCGGCGAGAACCTGCTCGACGGCGGCGCGCCATTCTATGACACCTATCGCTGTGCGGATGGGGCCTTCGTGTCCATCGGGGCGCTTGAGGGCGAATTCTATCAGCTGCTGATCGAGAAGCTCGACCTCACCGATCATCCGGCCATGCAGGCGCAATATGATGCGAAGACCTGGCCTGACATGCGACGGGCTTTTGAAGAGACCTTCGCAAGCCAGCCTCAGGCGCACTGGACCGCACTGCTGGACGGCACGGACGCCTGCTTCGCGCCCGTCCTGGACACAAAAGCCGCAGCAGAGAACCCGCACATGAAAGCGCGCGGGGTGTTTGTAGAGGTTGAAGGCGTGCGCCAGGCGGCACCCGCACCGCGCTTTTCACGTACGCCCGGCGCCATTCAGAGCGTCGCGCCTATTCCAGGCGAGCATACGGAAGCGGTGCTCAAGGACTGGGGCTTCTCGGATGCGGAAATCTCAAGCCTGAAAAACGACGGGGGTTTAGGCTGACAGCCCTGACCATTCAGGGTTAAACAGGCGCGACACCCTGGGCGTCCGGCGCCAGAGGTCTCTTCACGGGTTTGGACTCTGCGCTTCATGTCGCTGATCAAGATGAAATCCCTGATCCGTCGCGCCTGGGAAATCCCGGCGATCAAGATCACGATCCGCGCCATTGATCGCATGATGGCGCGCGAGGTGATGTTGTTTGCGGGCGGGGCGGGCTTCTTCGGTCTGCTGGCGCTGGTGCCGGCCGTCCTCGTGGCAGCGTCGGTTTACGGCCTCGTCTTCTCAGAGGACGACGCCGTCGCCCAGGTGGCCCGGCTGCAGGTGACGGCCGTCCTGCCGCCATCGGCGCATGCCTTCCTGACCACACAGCTGTCTCAGCTGGCCGGATCGTCTAACACCTCACTGACCGTGCAGGGCGTGCTGGCGCTGTTCATCGCCTGGTTTGCGGCGGCGCGCGGCGCGAAAGCCATCATCGCCGGTCTCAACCAGATCGCCCGGCGCGGGGATCTGCGCAACATCCTGCACTTCAACCTTCTGGCGATGGGGGCAGTGATCGCGGGCGGCGCTCTGTTGGTAATGGCCAATCTCGCCATTCTGACAATCCCCAACATGATCCGCCCGGCCTTGCGGATGCTGGGCAGTGATGCGGCCGATTTCGGCGCCAGCCTGATCAATGAATGGTCGATCTCCTATCTCGCCATGATCACGGCTCTGATGCTGCTTTATCGCTTCGTCATGCAGCGGGCCGGCGAGACGAGCTGGACGGCGTCCATCATCGGCGCAACCACCGCAGGTTCGATCTGGCTGGTCGCCTCCAAGGGTTTCACGCTCTATGTGGCGACGATTGTGAACCCCAGCACCTATGGTCCGCTGGGCACGCTGATTGTGTTTCTGTTATGGGTCTACTGGACGTCCTATGCGGTCTTTTTCGGCGGCGCACTGGGCGTGGAGATCGATCGTCATCGCGGCGAAGCGCATGAGGATCAGAAGCCGCCCTCTACGGCTTAGGGGCTGGCATTCGGAAGCAAACCGGCTATAACGCCGGACTAAATTAAACGAGCGTTGAAAACTCTCAGGGAAGGAGACGGCGCAGTGGCGGACAAAGTCTACCCGGACGCAAAAACAGCCCTAGACGGGCTCACTTTTGACGGCATGACGGTAATGGCGGGCGGCTTCGGCCTGTGCGGCATTCCGGAGAACCTGATCACGGCGCTGCGCGACAGCGGTGCGAAGGATCTCACGGTCATCTCCAACAATGCCGGCGTTGATGATTTCGGCCTCGGCCTGTTGCTGCAGACCCGCCAGATCAAGAAGATGGTCTCCTCCTATGTGGGTGAGAACAAGACCTTCGAGAAACAGTATCTGAACGGCGAGCTGGAGCTGGAGTTCAATCCCCAGGGCACGCTGGCCGAGCGCATCCGCGCAGGCGGCGCCGGCATTCCGGGCTTCTACACCAAGACGGGCGTCGGCACGCTCGTCGCGGAAGGCAAGGAGCACAAGGACTTCAACGGCGAGACCTACATCATGGAAACCGGCCTTGTGGCGGACATCTCCATCGTGAAGGCCTGGAAGGCGGACAAGGCGGGCAATCTCGTCTTTCGCAAGACCGCACGAAACTTCAACCCGATGATGGCGACCGCCGGCAAGGTGACCATCGCCGAGGTCGAGGAAATCGTCGAGAACGGCGAGCTTGACGCCGATCACATCCACACGCCGGGCATTTTCGTTCAACGCCTTGTTCAGGGCACGTTCGAAAAACGCATCGAGCAACGCACTGTGCGCGCCTAAGCGGGAGGATCGAAGAATGGCTTGGACCAGAGAACAACTGGCTGAACGCGCGGCGAAAGAGCTGCAGGACGGCTTTTACGTGAACCTTGGCATCGGCATTCCGACGCTGGTGGCGAACCACATCCCTGACGGCATGGACGTCACCTTGCAGTCGGAGAACGGCATGCTGGGCATGGGCCCGTTCCCGACCGAGGACGAGGTGGACGCAGACCTGATCAATGCCGGCAAGCAGACCATCACCGAGCTGAAGAAGACGAGCTATTTCAGCTCGGCGGACAGCTTCGCGATGATCCGCGGCGGCCATATCAACCTGTCCATTCTGGGCGCGATGGAAGTGTCTGAAAAAGGCGACATCGCGAACTGGATGATCCCGGGCAAAATGGTCAAGGGCATGGGCGGCGCGATGGATCTCGTCGCCGGCGTGCAGCGCGTGGTGGTGATCATGGATCACACCAACAAGGCAGGCGAGACCAAACTCCTCAAGGAATGCTCCCTGCCTCTGACCGGCAAGGGCTGCGTGGACCGCGTCATCACCACGCTGGGCGTGTTCGATGTGGTCGAGGACGGCCTCAAGCTCGTGGAACTCGCTGACGGCGTAACTCTTGAGGACGTCGCAGAAAACACCGAGGCGAAATACTCGGTGGCGGACAGCCTCGCGGCTTAAGAATCTCGCTTGTTTGAATACAAAAAACCCCGGGGCGTTCGCTCCGGGGTTTTTCATGATCATGAGCGAAAGATCAACACACCGGCACGTTCACCGCGAGACCGCCGGTCGACGTCTCCTTGTACTTGTCATTCATGTCCGCCGCGGTCTGGGCCATGGTTTCGATGACCTGATCAAGCGACACCTTGTAATCGGCATCCTGGCTCATCAGCGCCAGGCGCGCGGCGTTGATCGCCTTGATCGCGCCGATGGCGTTGCGCTCGATGCAGGGGATCTGGACCAGCCCGCCGACCGGGTCGCACGTCAGGCCCAGATTGTGCTCCATGGCGATTTCGGCGGCGTTCTCGATCTGACGGTTCGTGCCGCCCAGCGCCGCGGCGAGCCCGCCAGCAGCCATGGAACACGCGACGCCCACTTCACCCTGACAGCCCGCTTCCGCGCCCGAGATAGAGGCGTTCTGCTTGTAGAGCGCGCCAATGGCGGCGGAGGTCAGGAAGAAGCGTGCAATGGCGTCCGGATCATTGGAGCGGCGATGGTGGCGGTCGTAATAGCGCAGCACTGCCGGGATAATCCCCGCCGCGCCATTGGTCGGCGCGGTTACGACCTTGCCGCCCGCCGCGTTCTCTTCATTGACCGCCATGGCCCAGAGATTCACCCATTCCATGGAGGCGAGGGGGTCAGTCTCGGCGCGTGCGGCTTCCGCCATCAGCTTTTCTCGCATCACCGGCGCACGACGTTTCACGTTCAGACCCCCTGGCAATTCACCGCGCTGGCCGAGGCCGCGATCAATGCAGGCCTCCATGGTTTCAGTGACCTTGCCGATCCAGTTCCGGACTTCGCCTTCTTCACGGAAAGCGGTTTCATTGGCCATCATCAGTTCGGGGATGGTCAGACCTTCGCGGTCGCAGATCTCTAAAAGTTCGTCGCAAGAGTTGAAAGGATAGGGCTCGCCCTTAAGCGCTTCCGCCGCCGAATTGCGTCCCGCCTCGGCTTCATCAATGACGAAACCGCCGCCGATCGAGTACCAGACTTCTTCGCGCAACACTTCACCCTCTTTGTCAAACGCTATGAATTTCATCGCGTTTGAGTGGAAGGGAAGGCGCTTCTCGCCGCGGAACAGCAGATCCTCTTTTCGGTCAAAGGTGATCTCATGCGTATCGAGCAACCGGATCGTTTTATCCGCCAGGATGCGATCAATCCGGGCCGGCAAGGCATCAGGATCCGCGCCTTCAGGCGTCACGCCTTCCAGCCCCCACAAGATCGCCTTGTCCGTGGCGTGGCCCGACCCGGTCAGCGCCAGTGAGCCATACGCCTCGGCCTGAACGCGGGTGACCGTCTCAAGGCCATGCGCCTCGCTGACGCGTTCCAGGAACAGACGCGCAGCCTTCATGGGCCCGACAGTGTGCGAGCTCGAGGGGCCGACGCCGATCTTGAAGAGGTCGAAAACGCCAAAATGCATGGTTTAATCCAGCCCTTGTCCGCGATCAGGCGTGAAGGCGTTGAAACAGATCAGGGTCTGGGTGTCCTTGACGCCTGAAATCGTCTGGACGGACTTATTCACGAAGCGACCGATATCGGCGTCATCCTCGACCGCAAACTGCGCCAGAAGATCAAATTCGCCCGAGACCGAATGCACCTGGCGCGTCTCGCTGACCGTATCGACAATGGCGGAAGCCACGTCATAGGTGCGACCCAGCTCGCATTTGATAAAGATGTAAAAGCTGCGCATGTGCGCCTCCTGATCAGAGTTGGGTGCGGACGGTCCACAGCTCGGGAAAGAGCCGCAGATCGAGCGCTTTCACGAGATAGCTGACCCCGCCAGAGCCGCCGGTGCCGCGGCGGAAACCGATAATGCGCTCGACCGTTTTCATATGATTGAAGCGCCATTGCTGGAACTTTTGTTCCAGGTCGACCAGCTTTTCGGCGAACTCGTAGAGCTCCCACCAGCGCGTCGTGTCGAGATAGACTTCGCGCCACAGGGCTTCGATCTCGGCGGACGGCTCGTAGGATTGCGACCAGTCACGCTCCAGAAGATGGGCGGGAACTTTCGCGCCCTGACGCGCGGCGAGCTTGAGCGTCTCATCATAAAGCGAGGGCGCGTTCAGCGCGGCGGTGACGGCTGCATGGGCTTCGGGCTCATTGGCGAAGACGCGCGACAGCGCGGCGTTCTTGTTGCCAAGGCGGTATTCGAGAATGCGATACTGGTGGCTCTGAAAGCCCGAGCTTTGCCCCAGAGCGTCGCGGAATTTCAGATAGTCAGCCGGCGTCATGGTGGACAGGACAGACCAGGACTGGGTCAGCTGCTCCTGAATGCGGGCGATCCGGGCGAGCATCTTCATCGCCGGGCGCACTTCATCGTTCTGCAAATGGGTGAGGGCGCCGTCGAGCTCATGCAGGCAAAGTTTCAGCCAGAGTTCCGACGCCTGATGGATGATGATGAACATCATCTCGTCATGCTGGTCGGTCAGGGGGGTCTGGGCGCCGAGGACCTGATCCAGACCCAGATACCGGCCATAGGACAGGCCGTCATCGGGATCCCAGTGAATATCCTCGCCCTGCAGGTCCACCGATGTCTTGAACTGATCGCTCATGGCTTGTCCTTTCGCACCGCCCCGCATGTAGACAGGACCGCGCAGACGGGCAAGCCGCGCCGCCTCTCTTCGCCATAGCCGCATTCACTCGGGGTTCAGCTCTTTATGCAATAAAAGCAATGACTTGATGAATGAGGATATAACATGGCCGTCTTCAAAGGCATCATAAACGGCATGAGCAGTGGTTTCGGCGTGACCAATCTGCCGCTCATCAAGCGCGCCTCGGTGGGCGTTGGACGCAGAACACTCAACAGCCTCATCCTTCCCGAGAATCTCGACGGTCGTCTGGAGATCTGCCGCAACGACGCTGACGTTGAACTGTATACGGGCCGACTTCTGTTCAATCGCCTGCTGATGGCCGTCCGCATAGACGGTCAGATGGCCCGGATGGGGGTGTTCACCCTCTTCGCCATCAACTTCATGCTGTTGCCGCTGGCAGTCTTCATCGGCGTTATCGCGATCACCATGGGATTGTTCTTCGCCGGTCTGGCGCAAGAGCCCTGGGCCAATCAGCTCGCCCTGATCGTGACCTTCCTTCTGCCCGCACTCGGCGTGCTGCGCATCCTGTCCAATTTCAGATCCTGGCTGGCGCTAGGCTGATCAGACGAGCGTGAAGCGCAAGGGCGGCAGGTTTGAGGCGGAGGCTTCCACTTGATCGCCCACGCTCACCGGACCAACGCCTGCGGGCGTGCCGGTATAGATGAGGTCGCCAGGTTCAAGGCGGAACAGGCCCGACAGGTGTGCGATCACCTCTGCGCTCGACCAGATCATCTGCTCCAGATCTCCAGACTGGCGGGTTTCACCATTGACGCTCAGGCTGATCGCGCCGCTTTCAGGCGCCTGTCCCGGACGGATCAGGCCAATGGGCGCAGACTGGTCAAAGCCTTTGGAAGAATCCCAGGGACGGCCCGCTTTCTTGGCTTCGGCTTGAAGGTCGCGGCGGGTCAGGTCCACACCCACGGCTGCACCATAGATGAGCATTTTCGCGCGTTCCGGACTGAGATCAGATCCGCCTGCTCCGAGCGCCAGAACCAGCTCGACCTCATGATGGAGGTCCTGAGTGGCGGGCGGGTAGGCGATTTCAGGGCGGGTCGCGACGGCGTCACGGGGCTTGGAAAAGAAGAAGGGGGCTTCACGATCAGGGTCCGCGCCCATTTCCCTGGCATGATCGGCGTAATTGCGCCCCACACAGTAAATCCGCCTCACCGGAAACTGACCGCCGCCTTCCACCGGGACAAGCGTTTCAACCGGCGGGTTGATCACATAAGCGGTCATGACGAGGCTCCTTCACGTCGGGATTCGCAGACAGTTTAGGCAGGCTCCGCTTGCGTGGAAATGCAGGCTGTTCTTATTACGCTGCGCATACCGATTTCGTTCCTTACCCTGACCGGACGCGCGATGACCCAGAAGCCCGAAACATATGACGCCATTGTCTTGGGGGCGGGGGCTGCAGGTCTTTTCTACGCCGGACAAGCCGGCGCGATGGGCCTGTCTGTTCAGGTGCTGGATCATTCCGGCAAACCCGCCGAGAAAATCCGCATCTCCGGCGGCGGCCGATGCAACTTCACAAACCTGGGCACAAAGGCGTCGAACTTTCTGTCCCGCAATCCGCATTTCGCCAAGTCAGCGCTCGCCCGATACACGCCATCTGATTTTCTGGCGTTGATGGAGCGGCATGGCCTGAGCTGGCAGGAGAAGACCCTGGGCCAGCTCTTCTGTGACCAGAAGTCCGGCGCGATCATCCAGATGCTGCTCGACGAGATGAAAGCCATGGGCGCAGTGCTCAAGCTGGGTATCGAGATCATCGCCGTGCGCCATACCGATAGCGTCTTTCATCTCGACACCTCCCAAGGACCGGTGAAAGCCCAACGCCTGATCGTTGCGACCGGCGGGCTTTCCATTCCAAAGATCGGTGCCAGCAGTTTCGCCTATGATCTTGCGCGGCATTTCGGCCATGAGGTGATCACCCCCGAACCCGCTCTGGTCCCGCTGACCTTTGAAGGCCAGATCAAGGAACAGTTTGCGAGCCTGTCAGGGGTTGCAACGCAGGTGGTGGCCCGTGCAGGCGAGGGCCGGTTTGAAGAGGCGATGCTGTTCACCCATCGCGGCCTGTCCGGCCCCTCGATCCTGCAAATTTCGTCCTACTGGTCTGCGGGAGAAGAGATCAGCATCGATCTGTTCGCCGGGCGTTCTGGCGCTGAAGCGCTCAAGGCTCTCAAGCGCGACATGCCTATGAAGTCGCTGACCAAGGCGCTGGAGGCTGTTCTTCCCAAGCGCCTCACCGAGCACCTTGCGGGAACCGGCCTACTGCCTGACTGGCCAAGGCTGGCGGATGTATCTCACGCTGACCTTGAAGCGCTGGCGACAACCCTGTCGGACTGGCGGCTCAAGCCTTCAGGCACGGAAGGCTGGCGCACCGCCGAGGTAACGCGGGGCGGTGTCGACACGGACGGGCTTTCGTCCAAGACCATGGAAAGCCGCAAGGTTCCGGGCCTGTACTTCATTGGCGAATGCGTGGACGTCACCGGCTGGCTCGGCGGGTATAATTTCCAATGGGCTTGGGCAAGCGCCTACGCCGCCGCCCAAGCCAGCTTTGAAAGCCAGTTCTAGCGCCTCGCTATCTTCAATTCATCCGGCCGGTTTCGGTTAGGCGCACATGCCAGGACAATGCCTCTTCCAGAAGATGAGGCGTATGACCGCCGCGTTTGAGCGCACGGTCGTAATAGTCCTGCAGATGATCGCGATAGGCGGGGTCCGCACAGTTTTGGATGACCAGCGGCGCGCGCTCACGCGGGGCAAGACCTCGCAAATCCGCCAGGCCGTGTTCGGTGATCAGGATGTCCACATCATGCTCGTTATGGTCCACATGGCTGACCATGGGCACGACCGAGGAGATGCCGCCGCCCTTGGCTGTGGACTTGGTCACGAAGATCGACATATGGCCATTGCGGGCGAAATCGCCTGAACCGCCAATGCCGTTCATCATCTGGGTGCCCGCCACATGGGTAGAATTGACGTTGCCGTAGATGTCGAACTCGAGCGCCGTGTTAATGCAGATGATGCCCAGTCGGCGCACGACTTCGGGGTGGTTGGAGATTTCTTGCGGTCGCAGGATCAGCTTGGACTTGTAACGCCCGAAATCCGCCATCACCTGATGATAGCGATCCTGTGACAGGGTGAAGGACGAGCCGGACGCAAAGTCGAGCTTGTCCGCATCAATCAGGTCAAACGTAGAGTCCTGCAGAACCTCGGAATACATTTTGAGATTATGGAAAGGCGTATCGATCAGGCCGTGCATCACGGCGTTGGCGATATTGCCAATACCGGCCTGCAGGGGCTGCAGCGTGTTCGTCAGACGGCCCAGCTTCACCTCATGCTTGAGCAGTTCGGTCAGATGACCGGCGATGGCGCGGGTCTCGTCATCAGGATCGGCGACCGGAGCGGAGCTGTCGAGCTTCTCTGAAATGACAATCGCCGCAATCTTGTCCGGGTCGATCGGGATGAAGGGCATGCCCACACGGCTTTCGGGCGATACGATCGGGATCGGCATCCGCACAGGACGTCGGGTGGGGATGAAGATGTCGTGCAGACCTTCAAGATTGTGGGATTGGTTGAGGTTGATCTCGACGATCACCTTTTCGGCCAGAATGGCGAAGCTGGCGGAGTTGCCGACAGACGTGGTGGGAATGATGCCGCCCTGCTCGGTGATGGCGACAGCCTCGACAATGGCGACATCCACCGGGCCAAGCTGGCGCGTGCGCAGCATCTCGACCGTCTCGGACAGGTGCTGATCAACGAACATGACTTCGCCGGCATTGATAGCCTTACGCAGCGCCGGGTCGGCCTGAAACGGCATACGACGCTTGAGGACGTGCGCCTCCATCAGGGATTTGTCGAGATCATTGCCGAGCGACGCGCCGGTGATCAGGCTGATCTGGAGCGGATCGGACTTGGCCCGTTCAGCCAGCGCCATGGGCACAGCCTTGGCCTCGCCCGCGCGGGTGAAACCGCTCATCCCCACCATCATGCCGTCCTTGATCATGGCGGCGGCTTCTTCGGCGCTGACAATACGATCCATCAGGTCCTGACGACGGACGCGGTCTTCATACATGGCGGATATCCTTCAAGGCAGCCTTGGCGCGAGCGCCTGACTCTCAGATCGTATATGGGCTGTGAAGCGTGGTTCTTTGACACACACGCTGCTGATGAACAGGTAGAAAAAAATTACACGACTGCGCCAAACATGGAGCCGATCCCCGCCGTGAGCGCCATGGCGGCAGCGCCCCAGAATGTCACCCGCGCCGCGGCCTTGTAGATGTTGGCGCCGCCAACCCGCGCGCCAATCCCGCCCAGGAGCGCCAGGAAGAGCAGAGAAGCGACGCTCACCCCCACGGCCAGCAGCTCCACAGGCATCAGAAAGACCATCAGAAGGGGCAGGGCGGCCCCCACCGCAAAGGTCGCCGCCGAGGTGAAGGCAGCCTGAATGGGGCGAGCGGTGGTGATCTCGGAGATGCCCAGTTCCTCTCGGGCATGCGCACCAAGCGCATCTTTGGCCATCAGCTGATCCGCGACCTGAAACGCCAGCCCTTCTTCCAGGCCTCGCTCCATATAGATCTGGGCCAGCTCTTCGCGTTCAAACTCGGGCTGATCCCTTAGCTCGGCGCGCTCGCGGGCCAGATCGGCCTGTTCGGTATCGGACTGAGAGCTGACGGAGACGTATTCCCCCGCCGCCATGGACATCGCCCCGGCAACCAGGCCGGCGACGCCCGCAATCACCACATCTGAAGTCGCTGCAGACGCCGCGCTCACGCCCACTATCAGGCTGGCGGTGGAGACGATCCCGTCATTGGCGCCCAGAACCGCGGCGCGCAACCAGCCCACTCGGGCCACAAGATGATGTTCGGCATGTTTGTGAAGTCGGGACATGAGCTTCCCCTCAGAGCAAGAGGCAAGCAGTCTATCGGGCTTCGAGGGACAGACGAAGCGCCTGGTGTCGCGACTTTTGGGGGATGAGACAAAAGGTCTTTTCTTTGGACCCGGGTGGCGGAGGGGGAGGGATTCGAACCCCCGGAACCTCGCGGCTCAACGGTTTTCAAGACCGCCGCAATCGACCACTCTGCCACCCCTCCGTCAGACCCGTGTTTAGCCCGGAGACGGGCAAAGGCACAAGCGTGGCCAGCGGATGCCTTGCAGTTGCCGAATGTGCAGGCATCAAGCCCGCCATGTGTGAGCCCCGGTTTGCTGCAACCATGCCGCCTGCAGCGCGCACTTTCGCCACACTCGGCATGAATTAGACTGGCTTCAGCGAAGCAGGGTCAGTGCATGCCGTTCACCAAACCGTTCCTGTTCCGGACAGGTCTCGCCCTTCTGGCCGGCGTCATGCTGGTCAGCTGTTCCGGGCAACCGCCGCAACAATCCCGGCTTGGCCGACAACCGGCCATCGCCCGGCCGACGCCGCCCCCGCCTGTCTTCACACCCGATGATGAGACGCCTCGAAGCGTGGAGACGGGGCTCGCCAGCTGGTACGGGCCGGGCTTTGAAGGGCGGCAGACCGCGAACGGCGAAGTTTTTGATTCCACCCAGCTGACCGCCGCTCACCGCACCATGCGCCTGCCCAGCCGGGCTCGGGTGACGCGGCTGGATACCGGCGCCAGCATTATCGTCCGCGTCAATGATCGCGGTCCCTATATTGATGGCCGCCTGATCGATCTCAGTCATGCCGCCGCCGAGGCCCTGGGCTTTACAGACGACGGCCTGATCGAGGTGAGGGTGGAGGGGCTCGGCCCTGCTGACTTGCGTGATCGCGCCGCGCCGCCGGTCTTCTTCAACCCTGAAGACGGCCCGCCAGGCGCGCACACGCCCTCTTTCACCCAAAATCTGGACGCCACGCTTCAGCCAAGTTCCGATGAAGGCTAGGGTGACGTTCAACACTGCCGATTCCGCATCAACCGCCAGTTCCGGGACCTCCATCATGCGTCGACTGCTTTGCCTGTTCGCCCTGATCACCGTCAGCCTGTCGCCTTCGGCGTTGGCGCAAAGCGCGTTTGATACACGCGCTTCTCATGCGGTGATCCTGGACTTCGAGACGGGCGATGTCCTGTTCTCCAAGAATGGTGACGAAGCCATGCCGCCGGCCAGCATGTCCAAACTGATGACGGCCCTGATGGTTTTCGAGGCGCTTGAGGATGGCCGGTTCGAACTCGACACGTCTCTGCCGGTCAGCGAGAACGCCTGGCGGCGGGGCGGGGCGGCTTCGGGTTCTTCCACCATGTTCCTGGACGTCAATTCACGCGCCGAGGTCGGCGATCTGATCCGCGGCATTATCGTGCAATCGGGCAATGACGCCTGCATCGTGGTGGCGGAAGCGCTTGGCGGCACCGAAGAGAATTTCGCCCAGATGATGACCGAGCGCGCCCATGAGCTGGGCCTTGAAAGCGCAAGCTTCGCCAACGCCACGGGCTGGCCGGATCCCGATCACCGGATTTCAGCGCTCGATCTCGCGCGTCTGGCGCGCCACATCATCGAAACCTATCCGCAGTATTACGACATCTATTCGGAAACCGAGTTCACCTATAACGGCATCCGCCAGTACAACCGGAACCCGCTTCTGGGCGTCTTTGACGGGGCGGATGGCCTGAAAACCGGCCATACCGAGGAATCCGGCTACGGGCTTGTGGCTTCAGCGGAGCGCGATGGCGAACGCCGGATCGTCGTTTTCAACGGCATGGAGTCCAACCGGGCCCGCGCGGACGAATCCGAACGCCTGATGCGCGCCGCATTCTCTGAATTCTCCACCGTCGAGCTGGTTGAAGCCGGTGAAGTGCTGGGCGAGGCCGAGATCTATCTCGGCGTGGCGCCCAGCGTGGAACTGCGCGCCGCCGACAGCCTGTCCTTCGGCCTGCATCGCCGCGATCGCGACGGCATCAGCGCCGAGCTGGTCTATGAGGGCCCGCTGCACGCCCCGGTTCAGGAAGGCGATGTCGTGGGCCAGATTGAAGTCACTCTGCCGGACGGCCGGGAGATGAGCGTTCCGGTCGAGGCCGCCCAGTCTGTGGCGCGCAAAGGCGCCATGGGACGCGCGGGCGCCGCATTTGCGCGCCTGATCCGTGGTGGCTGAGGCCATGACGCGTGGATGCTTCATCACGCTTGAAGGCGGTGAGGGCGCTGGCAAGACCACGCTCGCCAAAGCCCTGTCCGCCGCGCTGGAAGCGCAAGGCGTCAAGACCCTGATCACCCGCGAACCCGGCGGCACGACCAACGCTGAAGCTTTGCGCAACCTTTTGGTGGAAGGGGAGACCGACCGTTGGTCGCCGCTTTCAGAAACGCTGCTTCTTTATGCGGCGCGCGTGGATCATGTGGAACGGCTGATCAAACCGTCGCTCGAGCAAGGCGTCTGGGTGATCTGTGACCGTTTTTCAGACTCCACCCGCGCCTATCAGGGCGCGGCCGGCGGTCTGTCCAGCTCTCAAATCGAAGAGATTGATCGCGCCTGCATGCACGGGTTTGGCCCGGACCTGACCTTTGTCGTGGATCTCGACCCTGAAATCGGTCTTGAGCGCACCCGGCAACGGGGCGAGGGCGCGACCCGGTTCGAGCGCAAACCTGCAGCTTTTCACCATGCTTTGCGCGTGGCGTTTCTGGATATTGCGCGTGAGACCCCTGATCGGTGTGTCGTGCTTGATGGCGCCATGCCTGCGGACAAGGTGGCGGACACCGCCTTTGAAATGCTCAGCCAGCGTCTGGGAGCGTTTCAGTGAGCGATGACGAGCGTCCGGAAGCGGATCGGGAAGGGGGCTTGCCGCATCCTCGGCGGGTCTATGACCTGTTCGGACAGGATGCAGCGCTGAAAGAGGCTGAGGCCGCGATCAGGAGCGGGCGTATGCACCACGCCTGGATGGTCTCCGGCCCCAAAGGCGTGGGCAAGGCGACGTTCGCATACCGGCTCGCGCGACGCTTGCTGGGCGCGGAAGCGACGGCCGATGACCGGCTGGAGAGCGATCCGCTCGATCCGGTCTGCCGTCGCCTTGAAGCCCTGTCCCACCCTGACTTCCTGTTGATCCGTCGCCCCTATAACGACAAGACAGGCAAGCTGAAGGGCGAAATTCCGGTCGAGGAAGCGCGCCGCGCGCCGGAATTCTTCTCCAAAAGCGCCAGCGGCAAGGGCTGGCGGGTCTGTATCGTTGATAGCGCTGACGAGCTAAATACCAATTCCGCCAACGCCTTGCTCAAGACTCTGGAAGAGCCGCCGCAACGAGGGCTTCTCATCCTGATCGTCAACACGCCCGGGCGCTTGCTACCGACCATCCGGTCACGGTGTCGCCGTTTGATCCTGCGCGCGCCCAGCATCGAAGCCACCACGCATTGGCTGATCGAGCATCATCAGATGACGGCGGACGAAGCCCAACGCGCCTCAGCTTTGGCTCAAGGCGCTCCCGGGCGGGCGCTGGCGCTGGCGGAAACTGATGCGTCATCCCTGATGGCCACAATTGATGCCGCGCTTTCCGGTCTGCCGCGACTGGACCGCAACGCCATCGCCCAGATCACGGCATCAGCCGCGCGCAAGGGCGGCGAACAGATCAAACCGATCACGCTCGACTTTCTGGTTGCTGACGCCCAGAACCGGGCCCGCGCTCTGGCGCTTGAAACCGGCGGCGCTGACAAGGCCGGAGCCTGGGTGGAGGCCGCCGATCGTCTGACCCGGCTGGCGAGAGAAAGCGAAACCCTCTATCTCGACCCCAAACAGACCCTCTACGCCGCGTTCAGCCTGATGCAGGACGCCGCTCAAGCCGACTGAGACCTGATGCTGATCGACACCCATATCAATGTGCATGGCGAGGATTACGCCGAGGATCTGGACGCCGTTCTGGATGCCGCGCGTGAGGCTGGCGTCTCTCCTATGATCGCGATCTGCTGCCGTCTGCACGAGTTTGAGCAGGTGGCCGCGATCGCGGACAAGCATGACGATGTCTACTGCACCATCGGCGCCCATCCGCATCACGCCAAGGATCGCCCGGACATCACCGCCGACCAGCTGCTGGAAATCGCACAACATCCCAAGGTCGTCGCGATTGGCGAGACCGGGCTCGACTTTCACTATAATTACAGCCCGGCCGAGGATCAGTATCCCTCATTGCGCGCCCATATCGAGGCGGCGCGACGTGCGGACCTGCCGATCATCCTGCATTGCCGGGAAGCCGACCAACAGATGGCGGATTTGCTGGAAGAGGAGATGGGGAAGGGCGCCTTCCGCCCCCTTCTGCATTGCTATACCGGCGGCGCAGAACTGGCGCGTCGCGCAGCGGCGATTGGCGCCTATTTCTCGGCCTCCGGCATCATCACCTTCAAGAAAGCCGAGGATGTACGCGCGGTTTTCCGCGATATCGTGCCTGAAGACCGGGTGATTGTTGAAACGGATTGCCCGTATCTGGCGCCCGTTCCGTATCGCGGAAGACGCAATGAACCCGCATACTTGCCTCATGTTCTTGAGAAATTGTGCGAGGTGAAGGGCTGGTCCGCGGATGAGGGCGCTGAACGCACCACCCGGGCGGCGTTGCGCCTGTTTGACCGGATCCGCATATCGTGACGAGCGACGCCGTCATCAGGGCCCGCATTCTGGGCTGTGGGTCGTCTGGCGGCGTGCCGCGCATTGATGGCGACTGGGGCGATTGTGACCCCAACAATCCGAAAAACCGGCGTTCGCGTTGTAGCTTGCTTGTCGAGCGCGCACATTCTCTGGACGCGTTGTCAGCTGGCGAAGCTACACGCTTACTGATTGATACATCACCTGATATCCGTCAGCAGATGCTTGACGCAGGCACTACGCAAATTGACGGCGTGGCTTACACCCATACGCATGCAGACCAGGCGCACGGTATCGATGATGTTCGCGCCTTCGTGTACAAGCGCGGAGCCCAGTTAGACGCGTATATGAGTCCGGCAACCCGGACGCGTCTTTTGGCTCGTTTTGGCTATATTTTCCAGACGCCTGAGGGCTCTGGCTATCCGCCGCTCATGATCGACAAAGCGCTCGAGCCCGGTGAAGCGGCGGCCGTCGACGGTCCGGGCGGCGCAATCGACTTCTCACTCTTTGATGTGAAACATGGCGGGGAACCGTGCAGCGGTCTTCGCATCGGGCCTTTGGCGTATACTCCGGATGTGAACGGGCTGGACGCTCGGGCGATGCGCGCGCTCGAAGGCGCAAATCTCTGGATCGTCGACGCGTTGCGCGACAAGCCTCATCCCAGCCACGCCCATGTCAGCCAGGCGCTCGACTGGCTCGCAACCATCAGACCCGGGCTGGGCGTTCTGACGAATTTGCACATTGATCTGGATTACAAGGCGCTCCTAAAGCGCCTGCCAGACGGAGTCAGGCCCGCATATGACGGGCTGGAGATTACGCTGTCGCTGAGTGATGGCTCCATCCTCCATATACAGTAAGCGTTCGCCCATCCTTTATTTCTCATAATATATCTTATGCGTCACATTGCGATGTGCCGGTTGCGCCTTCCAAGCCGAAATGACCCGCTCCGCCAAGCCTCTGGCGCAATGGAACTGAAACCGTAACCCAAGAGCTCAGAGTCACCGCAATCCCGACCGGCTCAAACCCGGGCGTCTGAACGCAGCCCCACCGACTGACGCAGCAAAACGCACGCGTGAAACGCCTTAACCCTTGAAATGCGAGCCTGGCGCGATCTGGAGCACGGGCGCGTTTGAAAAACAGCTCTGTCCGCCTCGCCTGCGATGACAGAAATGCAAACAAGTTAGCAGTCTCAAACACCGACTTGCTCTTTCCTCTCTGAACAACAATCAGGGAGGACACGCCTCCCGCAACAATATGGGGAGAAAAGCCATGTCTTTTAAAGGTGTTGGCGCGATACTCGCACTTGCGATGCTAGGCGCATGCTCTGATAGTCAGGCTGTCACACCTGCCCTTGAAACCGCCCAAACCACTGTTGATAATAACATTATTCCCGGCCCGCGCGATTGTTTCTGGCGTCGCGGCCCGTTCGGCGCGGATCCATACATCAACATGGCCTATCCAGACGCCAATGTTTATTACTGGGCGGGCGTGTTCAGCATTCCGGACGGAGCCCGTCTCACCTTGGAAGGCGCCTATCCGAACAGCCGGTACATGTCTTTCGTATCGTACACCGCTTCCGGCCAGCCCATCGAGTCCCTGCCCGATTTTCTGATCGAGGCCGAACAGGGTGAAAACCCGTTTGTGCAAGGCGCCGGACGGTCAGGTGACGCCAATCGCTATGCCGTTGAAGTGCGCAATAGCGCCCCGGAGGCTTTGCGGGACATTGGCTCTCGCAGCACTGAGGGGCCGACAAGCATTCTTCATGCCCCCGCCGATCAACCCGGCGGCCCGCAAACCGTTCTCTACAGGATCTACCTGCCGGACGCAGGAACCGCGCCGAATGGCGGTGCAGCCCTGCCCCAGCCTGTCGTGACCCTGCCGTCAGGAGATGTTCTGCGTGGCGAACAGGCCTGCCAGGCGCTCAGGACCCGGCAGCCGGCCGTCATGGCCTCTGGCGCAGCCAGTATAACAGCAGCCCAGTATCGCGCGCTGATCACGCAGCCGAACCGCCCCGACACCTGGCCCGCGCAATCGCCTGCTGACTGGTTCATCCAGCTCGATCGTGAAAGCCTGTTGGGCATCTATACCGGTCAGATCAACGAGGATGCACGGCGTTCAGAGGGCGGCTTCTATCCCAATCCGGACAATTTCTACATTCGCACGATCGTCAATCGCAAACACGGTCCCGTCTTCATGGTCCGCGGCATGGCTCCGACTACGCCAAGCACCTATCAAGGCGACGAGACCATGGGTGAAGGCCAGCTGCGCTACTGGTCGATCTGTTCAAACCAGAGCTTCGTCAATACCCGGGTCAATGACTGCCTGTTTGATGAGGAAATCCCGCTGGATCCCAGGGGCTTCTTCACCGTCATCATCAGTCGTGAAGAAGATCGCCCGCGCAATGCCCGCCCTGAATGCGGCCTGAGCTGGTTGCCCATGGCTGATGACGGCGATGGCATGTTCGACGAGGACGTCACGGTGGTCCAGATCCGCCACATGCTTGGCGCTGACGACTTCGCAAACTCCATCGAGCGCGTCGAACGTCAGGATGGCCTGGAAACAATCCTGGGCCCCTACATGCCGCGCACCCAATACCTTCAGACCAATCAGGTCGAAGCGCTTTTTCCGTGTCCAATGCGTTGAGCCGGAATAACTACAATAAAAACAAAAATATGTGGAGGAAATACCATGAAAGCCATCTGGCTTGCAGGCTCGGCTCTTGCCGCACTGCTAGGCGCCGGCTCACCGGCGCTCGCACAGAATGCTGATCCTGCCGTTGTGCGCGATGTCATCACCGTCACGGCTCAAAAACGCGAAGAGAATATTCAGGACGTGCCGCTTTCCATCATTGCGGTGACCGGCGAAGACCTTGAAGAGCGCAATATCACCAGCGCGATGGATCTGGGTCGCACGGTCCCCAACTTCTACGCCACGCGTGGGGCGGCGGCCGCAAACACCCGGATTGTCGTCCGCGGCATTGGCACGGCCGGCAATACCGCAGCGGATCAGAGCACGGCGTTCTTTATGGACGGCGTCTACATCCCTCGCCCGTCCATTCTGTATGCCTCATTTCTGGATATCGGCAGTGTAGAAGTTGTTCGCGGCCCCCAGGGCACGCTCTTCGGCCGAAACGCCACCGCAGGCGGCGTGCTTCTCACCTCTCGCAGTCCCGGAGATGAATTCGGGGGCGACCTGTCCCTGGAGTTTGGCGATTACGGCCGTCAACAGATTGAGGCCGCCGTTGATTTACCTGTCAGCGATGCCGTCCGTCTGCGCTTCGCCGCTCAGGCCTCCGAGTTTGACGGCTATGGGGAATACATCCCCGATGGCTCGAGCTTTGGCGGCGACAAAACCGTTGCGGCGCGCCTGAGTGCAGACTTTGACCTGTCGTCCAGGCTCAGCTGGTCCGTCCGACTGGACCATACGCGCCTGTCGGGCGACGGTGCGAGTGCGGCGGAAGCGCGTGGCGACACGTTGACGCCCATGGGACGCGCAATTCTGACCGGCTTTCTGGGCGGTCCGGGCAATCTGCCAGAACTGGATGACCCGTATGACCATCAGGTCAGCCATATCGTGGGAGGTGACCTGTCCGACGTTCAATGGGGTCTGTCGAGCACCTTCGATTTCGAGTTCGACAACGGCTACTCACTCAGCCTCATCAGCGGCTGGCGCGATTATGAGAACCAGCAGTATGACGAAGACATCTTCTATCTGACGATGCCTCTTACCGGCCGGATTGCCGGCCTTCAGAGCGAAAGCTGGTCTCACGAACTGCGCCTTGTCTCTCCAGCTGACCTGATGGATGGCCGGTTCAGCTTTGTCGCCGGGCTGTACGCCTCCCATGAGGACGCAACCTTTACCGAGGTCCTGTCCTTCACGCCTCGCACCTGCATGGTGCTGGCGCCCGCACCGCTGCGTGCGCCGTGTCTGAACAGCCCTCAGGCGGAAGCCTCTGATCTGTTGATGACGCAGAGCTCTGACAGTCTCGCCGTTTACGCCCAGGGTGAGTACCTGCTGACCGACAATCTCACCCTCCAGCTTGGCGCGCGTTACACCTCCGATGAGCGTGAGGGGCGCTTCCTGCAACTGGCGGCCAACCCGCTCTCCGCGCTCGCCTTCCGGGCTCCTGCGGACACGGCGCTCGACTTCTCCGACGAGACGCCGACCCTGCGTGCGGCTCTGACCTATACTGTCAGCCCGGACCATACCGTGTTTGCATCCTACAGCACGGGCTACAAGTCTGGCGGCTTCAACTCTGGGGGCGGCGCAGAACTTCTAACGGCTGAAGAACGGACGTTTGATAGTGAAACCGCCGACAATTTCGAGCTCGGTTTCAAGGGCTCCTTCCTGGACAACCGTATGGACCTGGCGCTGACGGCGTACCGGACCGAGCTGGAGGATTTCCAGGCGCGTAGCTTTGATGGCTCAAGCTTCATCACCCAGAATGCAGGCACGCTGGTTCACCAGGGATTTGAACTGGATGGCGCTCTTCTCATCGCCAGCAATATCGAGCTGGCCGGCGGGATCGCATATCTTGACTCCGAGTTCACCTCGTTCACCGGAGCCCAGGCCCTGCCCGGCTGTTCCGCCGCCAGCCCTGACATTCCCGGCTGCGGGCCCGTTGGCGGCAATCGCTCAGTACAGGACCTGACCGGCGGCAAGAACCATTTCGCCCCGGAATGGACAGGCAATCTCTTCGTCACAATAGACGGGGAACTGGCTCAATGGGGATGGCGCGCCACGGCGGGCGTCAACTATGTGGGCGAACAGTTTGTCGGCGGAGCGATCGATAACAATCCGCAAGTCCTTCAGGACGGCTACGCCCTTGTTTCGGCTCGCCTGACGCTGAGTGACCCCAACGATCGGTTCAGCATTGCCGTGTTCGGCGAGAACCTCACTGATGAAGGGTATTGCGGGGTGAGCTTCTATCAGCCGCTCAGCGGCCAGCTCGGCCTGAATGACGCTGCGACCGGCGGCACATTCATTCGTTGCAACACCGGAGCGCCCCGCACGGTCGGCGTCCGTCTGTCCACCACTTTCTAAGCCAGAGGCTCAAAACACATGATGAAATACGCACTGCTCACGGCCGTCTCGATTCTTGGCCTCGGCTTCACTCCGGTTTCCAGCTACGCTCAGACCGCGCCTCAAACCGTGGTCACCAGCGAAGTGGATGCAGAAGGCCGCGAAGCCCTCGCCTACAGCCTCGCCATCCAGGCATATCTGTACAGCTATCCGCTCTTCATCTGGGAACGGGAGAGACTGCGCCGGGAAAACCTGACCGAGGCCCAAAGCCGCGGCCCGATCGCGCCAATCAATCGTCTGGGCCATATGAACTGGTTGGCGAACGCCAACAGCGACATGCCCTACAGCCCGAATAACGACACGGTGTACACGGGCGTTTCCCTCGACCTGCGGGCCGAGCCGATCATTCTCGACATGCCCGAGATCAAGGACCGCTACGCCGTCGTGCAATCGGTCAACGCCTATATGGAAAACCAGACCTACCATTACTCACCGCGCGTGAATGGCGGTGAAGCGGTCCATCTGGCCTTTGTCGGCCCCGATTGGGATGGCGAGCTTCCCGAGGGCGTGGAACGGGTGGATATCGACACCCCGTCAGGCGCCCTCGCCATCCGGCTTGCGGTGCATCGCAACGAAGCCGATCTCGCCACCGTTCGCGGCTATCAGGACCAGATGTCCCTCACCCCGCTGTCCGCTTGGAATAACGGGCCGACAGATGTTGAGCCGGCAATTCCGGCTCCGGTCGAACGGGAAACCTTTGAGGGTCCGTTCGCGCACTTCCATCAGATGGCCGTCCTGCTGGCGGAGAACCCGCCGCCTCCTCAGCATGCTGCGATGAACGCCACCCTCTGGCGTCTGGGTCTTGAACCCGGCCAGCCCTTTGACCCCGACTCCCTCGATCCGGACACCCGCGCAGGCATTTTGCGCGCCATCGAAGATGGCCCTGCGGTTATGGAATATCTGCGCCGCAATCGCGGCCAGCGTTTCCCCACCGGTTGGGATACGGCGCGTTATGCAGATGACATCGTCTTTGACTATGCCGCACGCGCCGCGATTTCTCTGGTCGGACTTCTGGGCAATGATCCCGAGGAAGCGATCTATTTCTACACCTATTTTGACTCAGAAAATGAGCCGCTTGACGGCAGTGATCGCTACCACATGCACTTCGAGCCTGGTGATCTGCCTGCGATCAATGCGCTCGGGTTCTGGTCGGTGACGATGTATGACGGTCAGAGCTTCCTGCTGGTCGACAACCCCATCGACCGATACTCGATCGGCAGCCGTCACAATCTTCAATTCAACGAGGATGGATCGCTGGACCTCTACATCCAGCCCGAAGCGCCGGGCGGCGAACTGGATTCCAACTGGCTCCCCTCTCCCGACGGCCGTCCGTTCCGGGTCACCTTCCGGATTTACTCGCCCAAACCAGAAACAACCCAGTCCCTTTATGATGGCGAATTGGCCCTGCCGCCTCTGACGCCCATCATTGATCAGTAATCCTGAGGGGTCAGGACGACAGATGCTCGGCTCTGGCTGCATCGATCCAGTCAGCCAGAGCCTGAGCATCGGGAACTTCAATTGCTCTGTATTTCAGAACAATCAGGCCATCCGCCTCCAGCTGTTTGAGCGCCTTGCCGATGGAGACTCGTGAGGCGCCGACAGCGACCGCCAGGTCCGACTGGCTCCAGGGAATAACGCCCGGGACTTCGGTGGACTCCAGCATGCTGTGCAGGAATACGGCCGTGTACGCCGCCAGTGGCAGTCGGCGCAGGTCATCGACCATGTTCAATGCGGCTTTCAATCGGCTCAGCGTCGCCGGCAAGGCCGCCCGCGCAATTTCGGGATAGACATCCATCAGCGCGTTGAACTCTGAGTGTTGAATATAACCGATGACGGTTTTGCCGACAGCGACAGCATTCTGTTCGCGTTTTCGGCCGACCATAACGCTCATCAGCCCGATGAAATGGCCTTCGCCGAACACCGCCAGGATTGTCTCAAGCCCTTCTGGACTGATCCGCCCCATTTTCACAGCGCCGGAGCGGACGATCATCAAACGCTGGTCATCATCACCCGCCGAATAGATCATCTGGCCATCTTCATAGGTCAGACGACGTTCGACAGATTCCAAGGCTGCTTTGACATCATCGCTCAGCAGGTCGAGGAATTTCAGACTTCCGTGTTCCAGCAATCCGGCCATGTCGTCTTCCCCAACAAGATTCAAGACACTGATATTGGACGGAATTCGTAGGTGCGAGAAGCTGAAATTATTCAATATCACAGCTTCAGGTAGATTAATCTATGCTCTGAGTGAATGAGGCCTCATACTCTACTGATTGTATGAAAATAAAACTCGGTGAGTGAGCGAGACACATTTGGCCGAGTGTTCGACGCATTTTATTTCTGTCATTACAGTTCCAACCGAACTCTCACCTCATGGCCCCTTCCTACGGCGCACCTCATGCCACGCTCGTTTGTGCAGGAGGAAATTAATAACGTTTGTTATCTTGATATTCTCACACTCAGGCTCAGACTGTTGAACAAGTTCACTGAGTCACGGAGGCATATATGCCGTCTGCAAGCCAGTTATCGGATCTGAGACGCACTTTTCTCAATCGCGCGCACGATGACATTCAGACTCTGCATGTCCGGCTCCAGAATACAGGCGGTTCAGGCGATGAGGCAGGTCTTCTCAATGATGTCGCCTCCCTCTCGCATCGTCTGATGGGGTCATACGGTTCGTTCGGCTTTCCCGCCATGGCCCGGAATTTCGAATTGATCGAGGATGTCGCGCTCTCCCAGATGTCCGCTGATCATGACGCCCGTCCGGCAATCGAACTGACAAGACTGCCAGACATGATTTCTGACATGCTGGACCAGGCCGGCGTGCTCAAGGACCTCGGTTACGAGCCCTCCACGCCCGACAGTCCCAGCTCTCCGCTCATTGATCCGTCCGAGTACAAGCGCATCCTCTTTGTGGATGACGACACGAACCTTCACGGCCTGGCCGAGATGTATCTGAAGGAAGAAGGCTATTCTTCCATCGTCTATGAGACCTGCGCGAGGAATGCAGCGGACTATCTGTCAGAGAACATGGTCGACGCCATCATTTGCGATTGGCAGTTAGAAGGCGATAACGGACTGGATTTACTGCGCAAACTTCGTTCAGGCTCGCTGAAGCCTGCAAAGACGACGCCCTTCATCTTCATGACCGTCCCCTCGTCACGCCAAGCCATAGAACGAGCGGGCCTCTACCGTCCTGATGGCTATCTGCTCAAGCCCTTTGACGCCCACAGGCTTCATGGCGTGCTGGGCCGCGCCCTCGCCGCGTGATCAAACACGATGAGTAACAATTACAATAGAACCGCAGCTTAGACTTAAAGCTGACAATGCGGAGTTCTATATGCCAAGTGCAAATCCAAGACGCGTCGTAGAAAACTTTTGCTCGAAATTCCCAACTCAGCTTGCTGAGCTGACCCATATCGTCGGTGATGACAAGGCGAGCCAATTCGAGCTGAAACGCAATCTGAAGAAACTCCACGAAGAGAGCCACCGGCTCAAGGGAGCAGCCTATTGCATGGGATTTCCAATCCTGGGCGCACAGTTCTTCCGGCTCGAGCAGGATACGGACTCCCTGATCCAGTCCAAGGAAGACATCACGCCCAAGAGCATGGAGCGGATCTATCTGGACCTGAGCAAGATTGCGAAACTGCGCAGCCACATTGCACCTGACCAGTCCCGACTTGTTCAGAGCTTTGAAAATCCGGCCCCCCGCGTCCTGAATGACAATGACACTGATGAGATCCGGAAACTGCTCAAAGCGCAGCGGATCCTCTTCGTCGAGGATGACATCTCGGTCCGCAATCTGGTGCGAGAGCTTCTGACCGATATCGGCGTGGGCGAAGTGCGCATGGCCAGTTCAGGCGAGGAAGCCCTCAGCCTGATGAAAACATTCACACCCACATTGATGCTCTCGGACTGGCATATGAAACCGATTGATGGCCTGTCCCTGCTGCGTCTGGTGCGAGCCGGACAGACCCGCATGCCCAGCCAGACTCCGATCATCTTCCTGACCTCGGAAAACAATGCCGAGAAAATTCATACGGTGATCCGCAACGGTGTGGACCATGTACTGGTAAAGCCCTTCAACAGGGCCGTCGTCATGCGTGCGATCACTCGGGTCGCCCAGCAAAGTCGGCCGCACTAGCTCTACAGGCCAAGCCCATCCCAGATTTCCCTGATCTGATCCGGTAGGGTCAAAGGATCAAACGGTTTGACGATAACCGATTGCGCGCCGGCGCTGATATAAGCGCCCAGCTCATGGGATTGGGCCTTTGCGGTCATGAATACGATGGGCGTACGCATAAAAGCGGGTCGTGTTCTGAGCTCAGCGAGAACTTCTAGGCCGTTCATGCCAGGCATCATCATATCCAGCATGATGAGCTGCGGGTTCACATCCCCCAGTCCAGACAGGGCAGCCGGCCCATTTTCAAACAGGCTCACAGTAAAGCCGCCAACGTCGCTCAGTGACATTTCGAGAATCGCCCGGATGTCCGGGTCATCCTCAACACAGGCGATTTTCTCAAGCTCTGACACGACTAGCTGATCCTTGAGTGTTGAGTGACGAAAGCCTCAACATCATTGCTTTCAGACGTCGACTGCACCTGAGCGACGATCGGCAATGTGATGTGGAAGACCGTCCCTTCACCCACCTTGGTGTCAAAATCAATTTGACCATCAAAGGCTTCAACCAGATTCTTCGTTATGTTGAGGCCCAGACCGTTCCCGCCCACGCGGCGGGTGGGAGAGCTGTCAGCCTGCGAGAACCGCTCAAAAATGCGGTCCTGAAAATCCTCAGGGATGCCCGGGCCGTTATCGGAGACGGATATCCTGATGAGAGAGGATGTCGGACGACGGGTCATGATCGTGACAACCTCATCTGGAGGCGAGTATTTCGCAGCGTTTGAAAGAAGATTCACGAGAGCCTGCGTGAAGCGGGACACATCAAGGTTTACGGGCGGATCACCCGCCTGCAAATCCAGTTCAAATGTCACGCCATGTTCCTCCGCAAGCACCCGATGGCTTTCCACCACGTCCTGAACAAGATCATCGCAAGGGACGACCTCCATACGGTATTCCAGCTTGCCGGCGGCGATCTTTTCGAGATCAAGAATGTCATTGACCAGATGATTGAGGCGGTCACTGCTGCGCTGAGCCATGTTCAGCAGCATGGATGCCTTCTCGTCATCCTTGAATTTGCTCTCCAGACGGGCCTTGAGGAGCCTTAAGGAGCCCAGCATGGAAGTCAGAGGCGTGCGCAATTCATGGTTCACTGTGGATACGAATTCATCCTTCATGATCTCCATCTGCTTACGCACGCTGATATCGCGGATAAGCAGGCTGAACAGCGTGCTGTCCGCCTTGTGAACATCACTTAGAGTCAGCTCCACAAAGAGCGGATCCTGATTCTTCTGGCAGGCTTCCGCCTCGAACGTCTCCCCCACAAGGTGTTGCTCGATGAAGCAGGGAATATGGCGGAATGAGCCTTCCCGCTCCAGACGAACGCCATTGGGCAGAAGCACGGAGATATCCTGACCGATCAGCTCATCTTCCTCATAACCGAACATGAAGCGGGCTGCCGGATTCATAGCCTGGATAATTCCGTCCGGCTGCAGCAGGATCAAGCCGTCAATAATGTTCTCGAACGTGTTTGCGCTCAGCTCACTCTGCTGAAGCGCCTTGGTCATGCCAACAAAGGCGCGTCCCAGATCTCCGATCTCATCATTGCTTGTGACATTGATTTCGATCGGCTCCCGGCTCTGTCCATAATCGTGCACAGCCTGTGTCAGTTCACCAAGCGGACGGGTCAGACTGGTCACAAAGAGCAACGAACCTATCGCTGTAAGCACGACCAGACTCACGGCCAGCATCATCGATTGTTGCCGGATGGCATATGCGCCTTGCATGAGCGCTTCGGTGGGTTCGCCAACCAGAATGCGAAAGGAGAGTCCCGCCTCTCCCGCTCGTCCGGTATTCAGCGTGTAAGCGACATAGGTGACGCCAGCGACATCCTGTAGCGCCTCGCCGTCCAGACTTAACAAGGCGGGCGGCTCAAACCGTTCCTGAAAAGCATATTGATTCCGGACAATACCGACACCGGGCTGATAGTGAATGTAGTTGCCGTCTTCATCGGAGATATAGACTTCATAGTTTGACGACGCCGCCATCAAGGCTTCCTCGAATATCACGCGGATATCGGAGTTGATCGCGATCATCCCGTAGGGCGCGCCTTCTGGCGTATGAACAGAAACGATTGTTCTGACAGTAGGCGTCATATCGCTGGAGACGTCACCGAACTCCCGGTTCGCAGTAATGGGGGATGTGTAGATCTCGCTCTCTTCCGCCTGGATGCCCGGCAAGAAATAAAATTCGTTCTGTTTACGCTGGAGCAAATCGTCAGGAACGACCGAGAACCCATCCTCCCCAACTCGATTGACACGGACGATCTCACGTCCGCCGTCTTCAATCCCGATATAACGGATCTGTGTGTATTCTCGCTCCACCGCCAGATGGGCTGAAAAAATATCGGCCAAACGCGCCCGCCAGGTCTCCAGAGAGCTGCCGTCCAGCGGATCAATCCCGTCATTACGTTGTGCGCGAATGATGCCTTCAATCGGAGGCGTATTTCTGATGATGAACGCCTGATCTCTGGCGATGCGAAAAGCGGTGGAAATGTGTGAGGCAATCACACGGGTTTCTGCATTTAGCTCTGATCGAGCCGCTGCGCGGCTCATGGAGCTCGCCTGAATGAAGTTTGCAAACCCCACAACCATGGCGACAGACACAGTGACTGTGACCACCAGCACCAGGATTTTGGTGCGCAAAGAGACGGTTGTGAGAATCGGATGCTCCATAAATACAACCAATGAATGCGATCAGACTTAACCTTGCAACTGAAAAATCTCTAAATCATCGGGCCCGCAGCGTTGCGCCTCTTCCCCCCACCCCCCGATTTCCCTTATCCAGCCTGAAAGACTTTCACTCGAACGGGCTTGCCGAATGACCGAGACACGTAACGACGCACTTGAGTTTCCGTACCGAGACCGCTCGGCCATCGAGATGGACACGTCGCCGGCCCTGGAACGCCTGCTCGCGATCATGGACCGTTTGCGCGACCCTGATGGAGGCTGCCCCTGGGATATCGAGCAGTCTTTCGCCACCATCGCCCCCTACACGATCGAGGAAGCCTACGAAGTCGCAGATGCGATCGAGCGGAAGGATATGGCGGACCTGAAGGATGAGCTGGGAGACCTGCTCTTCCAGGTCGTCTTCCACAGTCAGATGGCGGAGGAAATCGGAGCGTTTCGGTTCGAGGATGTCGCAAACGCCATCTCTGAAAAGATGTTGCGGCGACATCCGCATGTGTTCGCAGATGCCGATGAGCGTGACTCCCAGTCCCAGATCACCGCCTGGGAGACGCAGAAAGCGAAAGAACGCGCGGAGAAGGCCGACCTGGATCCCTCCGTCCTCGCCAACCTGCCTGTCGCCCTGCCCGCCTTGCTCCGGGCCGAGAAGATATCCAAGCGCGCGGCGCGCGTCGGTTTTGACTGGCCGGATGTCAGCCAGGTGCTCGACAAGATCGATGAGGAATTGGCCGAGGTCCGCGACGCCTTGACCGAAGGTGACCGGGGGCACATTCAGGAAGAAATAGGCGATTTGCTCTTCGCCATCGCCAATCTCTCTCGCAAACTACAGATGGATCCCGAAACGGCCTTACGCGACGCGAACGCCAAATTCGAGCGTCGCTTTCGAGGCGTCGAGGCGCGGCTGCTCGCTGAAGGCTCGTCCGTTCAGGAGGCTGATCTGGAAGCGATGGAAGCGATGTGGTTATCAGTCAAACAGGACGAGACGCGCTAGTCCGCGATTTCCACTTCATCCTCGACGCCGAAGCGTTGCTGAAAGCGACCGGCATCCGCAGAGCTCAAACGGACATGGACGCTGACAATGCCCGTTTCGCGATCGGTCTGCTCTGACACCACAGCGCCATGCCTGTGAACGAAAGCAAGGGCTTCGGCGTCCTCCGGACCGAAGTCCAGGTGCAGGGCGACATCATCCAACGACAGGGCCAGCTCGACCTGCTCAAGCAGGGCGTCTACGCCAGCGCCAGTCACCGCAGACGTCACGATACTGACCGGGCCGTTGTCACGCTTGGGTAGCCTGGCCCGCCAGACGAGCTCTTCATAATCCTCGGCTGAGAGCTGATCGGCCTTGTTCCAGGCTTCGATCACATGTTGATCCGCCTCTGCCCCGGCGCCGAGGGCCGCCAGAACGGATTCCACGTCAGACTTGCGTCCCTCATGGTCAGGGTCGGCCATGTCTCGGACATGGATCAGCACGTCGGCCTCGATCACCTCTTCAAGCGTAGCGCGGAAGGCGGCGATCAGCTCGGTCGGCAGGTCCGTAATGAAGCCCACCGTGTCACTCATCAGAACGCGACGGCCAGAGGGCAGTTTCACCCCCCGAACGGTCGGGTCGAGGGTCGCAAACGGCATGTCCTTCGCCAGAACCTGAGCGTTCGACAACAGATTGAACAGCGTGGACTTGCCCGCATTGGTATAGCCCACCAGCGCCACCGTCGGCCACGGCGCCGTCTGCCGCTTCTTGCGGTGCAGGGTGCGCGTGCGTTTGACCTCATCAAGCTCCCGGCGAAGCTTGGCCATCTTGTCCGCCAGGATCCGGCGGTCGGTTTCGATCTGGGTTTCACCCGGCCCGGCCAGGAAGCCACGACCGCCGCGCTGGCGCTCAAGGTGCGTCCAGGTGCGCACAAGGCGGGACCGCTCATAGGCCAGACGCGCCAGCTCCACCTGAAGCCGACCCTCGCGGGTTTGCGCCCGCAAGCCGAAAATCTCAAGGATCAGGCCAGTCCGGTCTATGACCTTGGCGTTGAGCTTCTTTTCAAGGTTACGCTGCTGGATCGGGCTCAGCGCGGCGTCAATGATGACGACCGTGATCTCGGCCTCTTCGACCCGTTCGGCAATCTGCTCGATCTTGCCCGTACCGAAGAAACCGCTGGCCTCGACACGGCGCAGCGGCTCAATCCGCGCTTCGGCGGTATCCAGATCGAGCGCTTGCGCCAAGCCTATGGCCTCTTCCAGTCGGGCCTGAGCACGATTGGCGTCCGTCCCCGGATATTGCGGCGACAGGACGAGAGCGGTTTGCGGCGCGGGTTTGCGGTCGATCAATCCTCGGCGTCTCCTTCAGCCTCGTCCTTGTCAAACAGCTGGACGGGCTGGCTGGGCATGATGGTCGAAATAGCGTGCTTGTAGACAAGCTGGATCTGGCCTTCACGGCGAAGCAGAACACAGAAGTTGTCAAACCAGGTGACAACCCCCTGAAGCTTCACGCCATTGACCAGAAAGATGGTGAGTGGAGTCTTGCCCTTGCGAACGGTGTTCAGAAAAACGTCCTGCAGGTTTTGTTTCTTATCGTTAGACATCGGCCTTATCGCACTAGAATTCCGGCGCAACGTATGCGCCCCCTACGCTAGGTAAACATACCTTGGCCGTGCTGCAACAGGATTGCCTGTCAGCGCTCAGTCAGTCGCGGGCGAAGATCACATAGATTGCGGCCGCAGCCGCCAGCACCTCAAGACGTCCAAGAACCATGATGAAGGCTGAAACCACCAGTGAAAGCGGCGGAAGCGTCGCATAATCAACGCCTGACAAGGGACCGGCATTCACCAGCGAAGCCGCCGAGACCATCAAGGCCTCCTGAAAGGTCATTCCGCTGACGCCGAGCGCGACAGCGCCCAGTCCAAGCGCCGCCGGAAAGGCCAGCGCATACACCCACACCCCCGCCAGCGCCGAATCACTGACAGGTCGCCCGATAAAGCGGGTGCGAACGGCGGCAGAAGGGTGACTCAGGCTTGAAAGCTCGCCCCCCGCCCGCCGGAGCAGAAGCAGGATACGCGGCATCTTGATCCCGCCGGACGTGGAGATCGTCGAGCCGCCCGCCATCGCCACCATCACCAGCAGCATCAAAGGCAGCACCGGAACGGCCTGGGTCTGAAACCCGGCCGTCGTCACCGCGAAGACCATGTCGAGAGCGCCTGAATAGGCCATCCCAGGATGGCCCCTGAGCGCAACATAGAGCCCCGCCCCGAGCCCCAGAACCAGGATAGCGCGCAATTCGCCGCTGCCCCGGGTGATGCGTCGGCGGGAGGCGAGATCGTATTGAACCGCCATATTCCAGGCGCCCGATAGGCAGATCAGGGCCAACACCCCCTGAGACGCAGGCGACATCCACAGACCAAGCGCATCTGAACGGGGCGTCAGCCCTGAGGTCGCGAGGCCGGACAAGGCAAGGCAGAGACTGTCAAACGGGGGCGTGCCGGTCAGCAGCAGGAGCATGAAGCCGGTCAGAGTCAGCCCCACATAGATCGCCCCGAAACGGCGCAAGGCGCGTCCAAAATTGGTGAACAGGTCAGAGTGTTCCACGGTCAAAAGATAGGTCCGACGCAAACCGACTCCGCGCCGGTCCAGGGCCGCGAAGACGGTCGCCGCCAGCACCAGGCTGCCAAGACCGCCCAGCCACGCCAACACACAGCGCCACAAGGTGATGGAGACCCCCGCCTCTTCCGGGCTGACAATGATCGAGCCTGTGGTGGTTAGCGCTGAGTAGGCCTCGAAGACGCCCGCCGGAAACGAGCCGGTCGCCGCCACCAGCGGAGGCGCAGCCAGAAGGGGTGATAGAAGCCAGCCGAAGAACGCCAGGCGCAAGGCGGCGCTCGCCCTTGCAGGCGCGTGAACATTTCGGGTTCCTGCAAGCGTAACCCCGCCCAGAAACGCACCCAGAACCAGCGTAATGGTGAAACCCCGAGCGATGTCAGCCCGGCCTTCCAGACCAGCGAAGAGTATGAAAGGCGCCGCCGCAGCGCTGATGAACAAGGCGCACCACGCCAGGGCTCGAAAAAAGCGTGGCGACCAGGTCATCGATCTAGAAGTACTCGAGGCTGACGCGGAAGAGTTGCTCCACCTTGGGAACCGAGGCCTTGAGGGCGAAGAAAATCACGCGATCGTTTTCCTGGATCACGACGGAATCGCCCCGGAAATAGACCTGCTCGCCTCGGACCATGGCGCAAATGGCCACGCCCTCGGGCGGCTCCAGCGTGCTCAGATTCTGGCCCACCAGCGGCGAGGTGGACAGCGTCACGCCTTCAAGCGCCTCAGCCATGCCATCGCCCATGGTCTGAAGACCGGTGATCCGGCCACGTCGGATATGCTGAAGAATGGTAGAGACCGTCACGGCCCGCGGGTCGATCATGACGTCCACATCCAGCGCTTCCTGAACGGGGTGGAAGGCCTGGTTGTTCACAAGGCAAAGCGAGCGGGCGGCGCCTTCCTTCTTGGCCATCACGCCGCTGAGCAGGTTCACCTTGTCATCATTGGTCAGGCACAGAGCGAGTTCTGCATCTTCAACGCCGGCTTCTCTCAGGACGTCCCGGTCCAGACCATCGCCATGTAGAACCACGGTGCGACGAAGCGCATCCGCTGCGCGCTCGGCTTGCGCCTTGTCACTCTCGATCAGCCGGACACGAACACCGCCGACCCGTTCCAGCGCCTTGGCGACGTAGAGGCCGATATTGCCTGCGCCTATGATAACAACACGGCGTGCACGCGGCGCAGCGCGCCCGAACACGTCCAGAGCGCGTTTCACATGGCCGGCTGCGAGACTGACATAGATGTCATCGCCCGGCATAAGCGGGTCATCATCTTGAGGGATAAAGAGCGTCTGATCGCGCTGGACCCCCACGATGTCAAAGCCAAGATCGGGAAACAACTCAGCCATTTGCGCGCGTGTACTGGAGGCGACGGGCGATTGCTCATCCACGCGCAGGCCCAACACCTGAACGCGGGAATTGGCAAACGGGGCCGTCGCGAACGCGCCCGGGGTTTCAAGCCGTTGCAGGATTGAGCGGCTGACTTCCAGCTCTGGCGAGATCGTCACATCAATCGGCAGTGCGCCGGAGGAGAACAGGTCACCCCAGCGTTTGTCGAGATAGCTTTGCGCCCTCACCCGCGCAATGCGCGTCGGCGTGTTGAACAGAGAATGGGCCACCTGGCAGGCGACCATGTTGGCTTCGTCCGAATAGGTCACGGCGACGAGCAGATCCGCGTCCCGGATCCCCGCTCTGTCCAGCACATCGGGATGGGAGCCATGCCCCACCACACCACGCACATCAAGATCGGTGGTGACCTTGTCGATCAGCTCGCGCGACCAGTCCACGACCGTGACGGCGTTGCCCTCAGAGGCAAGCTCCCGGGCGATGCCATATCCAACACGCCCTGCCCCGCACACTACAGCTTTCATGGGATGATCTCAGCCGGAGCTAGCCGGCGTCCTCTGCGTCTATGTCGTCGCCCTTGCGGTTCAGACTGCCCACGCCCAGCGTCTTCAGCTTGCGATGCAGCGCCGAGCGCTCCATGCCGATGAAATTGGCTGTCCGCGAAATATTGCCCCCGAACCGATTGATCTGGGCCTTGAGATATTCTCGTTCGAAATTCTCACGCGCGTCGCGCAAGGGCAAGGCGATCATGCGCTCCGCATCCAGACCGGTTTCAGAACTGGTCGACCGGCCTGCGACTTCGGACGGCAGGGAATCCAGCGTTACAGGTTCATCCGGCGAGCCCGTCGCCAGAATCAGCAGGCGCTCCACATTATTGCGTAGCTGGCGCACATTGCCGGGCCAGTCATGGGCCTGAAGCGCCGCCATGGCGTCATCACCAATTTTCCGCATGGGCAGTCCGGACATGGCCGTCAGGCGCTCAAGGAAATGATTGACCAGAAGCGGAATGTCTTCGCGGCGTTGTGAAAGCGAAGGCACGTCGAGCGGCACCACAGCAAGACGATGATAGAGATCCTCCCGGAACTGCCCCTGGGAAATCATGCCCTGCAGATCACGCGCGGTAGAGGACAGCACCCGGACATTCACCTGAACATCCTGAGCTCCGCCAATCCGGCGGAAGCGCTGTTCAACCAGCATCCGAAGGAGTTTGGCCTGGGTCGCGATCGGCATATCGCCCACTTCGTCAAGAAAGAGCGTCCCGCCATGAGCCTGTTCAAGAAGCCCGACGCGCTCCACACCGCTTTCGGTTTCTGCGCCAAACAATTCGGCCTCAACCCGATCCGGCGACATCATGGCGGCGGACACCGGAACAAAGGGCCCGTCTGCGCGCATGGAGTGCGCATGGATCAGACGTGCGATCAGCTCTTTACCCGACCCGGACGGCCCGGAAATCAGGACGCGCGAATTGGTCGGCGCAACCCGGTCAACTGTCTGACGGAGCTGGACCGCTGCGGCGGACTCCCCGATCAGATCGTTATGCACTTCGGATTTCGCCCGCAGTTCAGCGTTTTCACGCCGCAAACGGCTGGCCTCAAGCGCCCTCTCAACAGTCAGCAGCAACTTGTCGGACTTAAAGGGCTTTTCGATAAAATCGTATGCGCCCTTGCGAATGGCCGCCACAGCCGTTTCGATCGTTCCGTGACCTGAAATCACGACGACGGGAAGATCCGGAGCCACGCGCTTAATCTCAGCCAAGAGCTCGATACCGTCCAGTCGACTGCCCTGCAGCCAGACATCCAGAACCGCCAAAGCCGGCTTGCGCTGACGAACAGCGTCAAGCGCGGCGTCTGAATCGCCCGCGTACCGGGGTTCATACCCTTCATCCTCCAGAAGCCCCCCAATGAGCTCCCGGATATCGGCTTCATCATCAACTATCAGGATGTCGAGCGACATTGTGTTCAAGCCTCCGCCTGCGCCGTCGTTTCGGGCGCGTCCGTGTCGGGTTCAAGCAAGGGAAAGACCATTCTGACCACCGCGCCGCGTTCCAGATCAGGACGATCGTCCAACTCCAGCCGTCCGCCATGGTCTTCCATGATCCGGCGAACAATCGCGAGGCCAAGTCCGGTGCCCTTGGCGCGGGTGGTCATATAGGGTTCGGTCAGGCGCGCCCGGTCATGTACAGGCCAGCCCAATCCATTGTCGGTAATCTCGATGACGGCCTGGGATCCGCCGGCTCCGACAGATACGGCAATGCGTCCGCCCGCCTTCGCGCCTTCATCTTCCATCCGCGCTGAAACGCTTTCGGCCGCATTCTTGAGCACATTGGCGAGCGCCTGCCCCACAAGCCGGGAGTCGCATTCGATGATGATCGGCCCGCCCTGAATGGTGAGCAGAACCTGAAGGTCGGGTGACGCCACCCGCTGGGCGAAGACGCAAGAATTGGCGATATCGACGAGATCAGAGCTTTCCATCTTCGGAGCCGGCATGCGGGCGAAGGCCGAGAACTCATCCACCATCCGGCCGATATCACTCACCTGCCTGACAATCGTGTCGACGCACTTGTCGAAGGTCTCAAGACCCTCTTCCTCGATCTGCTTGCGATAACGACGCTTCAGTCGCTCAGCTGACAGCTGGATCGGGGTCAGCGGGTTCTTGATTTCATGCGCGATCCGGCGCGCCACATCCCGCCAGGCGGCGCTGCGCTGGGCGGCGACCAGACGTGAGACATCATCAAAGGTGATCACCACGCCGCCATCATCATCCTGAGCTGCGCGAACGCTGAGATTGACGGTCGCTCCGCCCTCCTCGGAAATCTCGATCTGACGTTCCGAAATATCGTCCGGCCTGCGATGAACCGCATAGAAGACGTCAGAAAAGTCCGGCAAAACCTTGTCGATCATATCGCCGACCAGCTCTCCGGGCTCTCGGCCCAGAAGCTGCGCGGCCGAGCGGTTGACCAGAGAAATGCGGCCATCGGGCTCCAGGCCGATCACCCCGGCGCTCACTCCGGTCAGCACCGCCTCGATGAAAGCGCGACGGCGTTCTGATTCCGCATTAGCTTCAAGCAACGCGCTACGCTGGCTCTCAAGCTGCCGGGTCATCCGGTTAAAAGCGCGACTGAGCGCTGCGATCTCGTCATTGTCGCGCGCCACCTGGACGCGAGCACTCAGCTCACCGCGACGCACGAGTTCAGCAGCCGCCACCAGACGGCTCACCGGCGACACCACTTGCGCGGCGGCGCTGAGCGCCAGCCAGACCGCGCCGAGGAAGACCAGGATCGCTGCGAGCGCATAAACGAAGAAGAAGCTGATGCGCATCTGCTGTTCGCTGGCGATCGCCTCACGGAAGGAATGCGTGGCGTCCTGAGCGGCGACAAGCAGCGAGAAGTCCACATAGACCAGTGAATAGAGGTACGCGTCCTCATACTCGGGCATGCGCAACAACAGACGCACAAAGTCTGCGCCATCTTCGCGCAGAACCGGCGCAGAAGCGCTGATATCGCCTTCATTGGCGATCTGCAGCATCTGCTGCGACGGCGCTGCGAAAGGCGGCGTATCCGGCGCTTCCTCGCTTCGGGCAAGGATCGTGGCCTGGGAATCGATGACATAAATCACCGGAAGATTACGCACCCGAGCCTGTGTCGTGAGATAGGCGTTATATCGGATGCGTTGATCCTGCAGCGATTGCACAGCGTCCGGATAGGACAGGTCCTGCAGCATGCCGTTCATGTGCGATCGAGCACCTTGCAGCGCGACCTGTGGCCACTCATTGCCAAGGTCAGCGGTGGTTTCGACCAGCGTATTGACCCGCTCTGCGAACCAGAATTCCACACCGCGATTAAGCACCAGCGCCTGAAAACCCGCCATCAGAACGGCGGGAACCACTGCGGCGACGGCAAAAAGCGTGATGAAACGGACTTGAAGGCGCGGGGTTGCAGACGCGCTGCCATTTCCGCCCCTGAGCTGCTCCATGACCCTGAGATAGACCGCGATGGCCAGTACGCCGAGCAAAGCGGCGACGATGCACATCAGGGTGATGAAGCCCCAGCCTCCAGGGCCAAAGCGGCCCTCGTGGAACACTGACAACAAAGCAAGCAGGACCACGCCTAGCGCCGCGACAACGAAGCCAAGCAGGAATAGCGTTGATTGTCGCCAAGCTGGATTGCCCGCAAACTTTGGCAAGTTGCGCGTCTCCTTGCGTCCCCTCTGAGGACAGCTTGGCCTAGATGTGACGGAAATTCAACGGGTGTGACTTCTAGGTCTCATCGCCGCCTGCTTCGAGAGCCGCGAGCCTGCGAGTGAGCGTATTTCTGTTCAAACCCAATAGCTTGGCCGCATCCTGACGAATCCCGTTGGTATTTTCTAGCGCTGCGGCAAATAGGCCTCGGTCCACAGCGAGCTGGGCTTTCTCTCCGATATCCGCCTCGCCCTGAGCCAGACAGGCCCCGAAGAATCGCGCCGCGGCATCCGCCAGATCCGTTCCCGGGTCACGGCCGCTGAACTCGTGGATGGCCGCTTCTATCTCGGTCTCACGCAGAGGGCCGCGTGCGCCTTGCATGCTGAGATGCAAGGCGACCCGCTTCAGCTCCAGCACCTCGCCGGCCCAGACCTGATTGTTGATATAGGAGCGCACCTTGTCATCCATCTCGCGAGGGGGCGAATGCTCCGCCAGAAAATGCGAGAACAATAGCGCCCGATCCTCGCCGCGCTCGCGCAGAGGCGGGAGCTGAACCCGGCCAACCGCCAGGTGCGAGAGAAGGGCTGGACGGATATGACGCGCAATGTCAGACGTCGCCGTCGCCAGAATGCGCGGCGTGTCACCACGCGGGGTTTCCAGCGCCTCAAGCACCCAATCCTGCGTCTCCTCATCCCAGGCATCGGCGCGACGCAGGATCAGCGCACCACCCGCAGCGGCTTCCAGAAGCGCCGCTCCCTCCCGACGCATACGCGCCGGACCGGCCTCAATCATCGGACCCATCGCGCCGGATTCAGAGACCAGCACCCGTGCGCAATGCGTGCGGCCGCTGCCCTCAGGGCCGGTAAACAGGACGGGTGATGAGGTGCGCGCCAATCGCCCCAGAGCCCTGAAGGCCTCCTGCATGGCGGGCGAACGCCCGACCAATCCGCCAAATCCCGGTGATTGCGGCGAACCGGAGGACGGGGCCACATCCTCCAGTGAGCGTTTAATAATCGCGACCATATCATTGAGATCAAACGGCTTTGGAAGATACTCAAAAACACCCGCCTTCCCCGCTTCTATCGCGGTTCGAGCCGTTGTCTGAGCGCTCATAATGATGACGGGAATATCCGGCCGAACCCGGCTCACCTCATCCAGGCGATCCAGAAAGCTCTCACGCCCCAGCAAGACATCGGCAAGAAGAACGTCGACTTCCCGACGCACCAGACGCTCCAGTGCAGCATCCGCAGACGCCGTGGCACGGACTTCAAATCCGGCGCGTGACAGGGCTTTGGCGATGACAAGCCGCAGGGATTCGTCGTCTTCGAGGATCAGCACCCGGTGGGCCATCATCCGTCCTCACGCTCTATGGGCAGATAGAAATGAAACACCGTGCGCCCCGGTCTGGTATCATACTCAACCCCACCATTGAGAAGATCAGCGACACGACTGACAAGCGCTAGGCCCAGACCTTCTCCCGCAGGTTTGCCCGTAACGAACGGATTGAAAATCGCATCCCGCAGCGTTTCATCCACGCCTGGACCGTCATCCTCGATCGCGATTTCAAGCCGCGCATCCGGCGCAGGACCGCCAGGCAAAGGGTGCCTGTAGCGCGTGTAGACCTTCACCCGTCCACCACCCTGGCTCGCCGCTTCGCCCGCATTGATCAGCAGATTCAAAACCGCCTGAGAGACCAGATCCCGGTCAGCTCGTGCATCGGGCAAGGAGGGATCAAAATACTCAAGCCAAACAACATTGGGCGCCGCTGACGCCCGGGCGGACCGAACGGCTTCACGTACAAGCGCATGCAGATTCACAGTGCCAAGCCGGGGTGGGCCAATATCGCCGACCCGGCTCCAGCGCTCCGCAATGCGCCTCGCCCGGTCAAGCTCGGTGATGATAAGGGTCGCCAGCTCCCGGCTCTCCTCATCCTCACTCTGGGCGATCAGCTGGGCCGCGCCCCGTGCGCCGGCCATCGGGTTCTTCAATTCATGCGACAGCATCATGCCAAAGCCCGCCGCCGCGTTCGCCGCGATCTCGCTGCGCGCGCCCCCGCCCGATTCCGGCCACGGGCGAAGACAGACACAGACCCCTGTTTCATCAGGCGAAGCATCCACTGAGATTCTCAGCGCCCGGTCTTCAATCCCCACCGGCAGATCATGACCATAGACAGAGCGGTTCTCGGCTAGCGCGCGACGCGCCAGTTCGCATGCGGCCAATCCGACTGGGCCAGTCTCTTCAAGCGATTTGCCAATCAGTCGACGGCTGGATTGGCCAAAGAGGGTTTCAGCCCGCAAATTCGCAAAGACGATAGCGCCCGCGCTATCAAGAAGAACCAGCGCAACGGGTGCGGCTTCAGCGGCGCGTTCGGCCAGAGAGGGAGGAGGCGCACTCAAGCTGCACGCGCCCGCTTGGTTCGCGCGAAAGCCATCAGCTCTTCTCGGGCGTCTTGTTCATTGCGGGCCCGGCACAAGCGTCCCCGCCATTCGCGGGCATCGTCATCATCGGTCAGCGCCCAATCCACAAAACTCGCAAAATGCTTACGCATCGTACGGACGCCCAGGTGCTCACCGTACAATGTCACGCTATCGGTCAGAGCGTCCGCCAGAGCCTGAGCGCCCTCCTCAAGTCCCGGTTCACAGAACGTCTGGCCGTCACACAATACATCGGCGATTGCGCCGGGCAGCCAGGGCCTGCCCTGGGAGGCGCGCCCCACCATGACTCCATCAGCCCCCGAAAGCCGCAAGGCTTCCCGGGCCTGATCAGGCGTTTCGATGTCGCCATTCACGATCAGGGGGATGGAGATGGATTCTCTCACACGGGCGACTGCAGACCAGTCCGCCTGGTCCTTGTAAAACTGCTGTCGTGTGCGCCCATGAACGGTGACCATCTGAACACCTGCATCCTGTGCGCGACGTGCAAGTTCCGGGGCGTTCAGGCTGTCATGGTCCCAGCCCAGACGCATTTTCAGTGTTACGGGGACGGACACGGCCTTCACCGTGGCTTCAACAAGGGTCAGCGCGTGATCGAGGTCCCGCATCAGGGCCGAGCCGCTTAGCCCCCGTGTCACCTGGCGCGCCGGGCAGCCCATATTGATGTCGATAATGTCCGCACCAGCCTCCTCGGCCAGACGCGCCCCCACCTCCATCCAGTGCGCTTCCCGACCGGCAAGCTGGATGACATGAGGCCCGCAATCGTCATCCGCGCGCATGCGACGGATGACGTCCTCGCGCCCCTGCGCCAACGTCTCACACGCCACCATTTCGCTGACGACAAGCCCTGCGCCGAACTTGAACGCCTGCTTGCGGATCGGCCAGTCGGTCACCCCCGACATGGGCGCGAGCAATACCGGACGCTCAACGCGAACAGGACCGATATCGAAACAGGAAAGAAGGGGCTGAGAAAGCGACATAAGTCTGAAATACCGTGTCTGGGTCCACTCTTCCAGAGAGGGTGTGAAATATCAGAGTTCATGGCATCGCGCTTTCAGCAAGGCCGCGCCAATAGCACTCCTGAGAGGAGATTGACTCGAGAGCTATATATTCTCAGGGTTGTTTTCTTGCTGCTGATAATCGGGAGACACCAATGACATCCATCCGTTTCATGCTCGGCGCTGTCGCACTGGGCCTGTCCGCACTGCTCGCCACACCGGCCGCACAGGCCTCCACCATTCCTGAGGACGCTGTCGTTCTGTCATGCACGCCGGTCGGCGCTTTCTGGAGCGTCCGCATCTACCACAATGGCGCAATCTACGACGTCTTCAGCGATTACTGTCCGCTGAACCCCTGATTCAGCGTTGCGCTCATCAGGACTGGCGCTCGGTCAGCCCGAACGCTGGACGACGTGCTCTGAATTGCCTATCGCTGCAAAGGCAATAACAAGGATGAGCGCCTCGTCATGGGCTATACCGCATGCATCGTCGCCGCCGGTCGTGGAGAACGCGCTGGCGGCGATACGCCCAAGCAATTTCGTATGCTGGCGGGTCGCCCCATGCTGAGCTGGAGCATAGAGCGCTTCGCCTGCGACCCCGCATGCGGCCAAATCATCATTGCCCATGCCCCCGGTCAGGCCGAGCAGGTTCGCGCCTGCCTTTCTGGTGCGCGCGCCGATCTGGTTGAGGGCGGCGAGACGCGAACTGCGTCGGTTCGAAATGCGCTGTCGCTGGCCCGGAGCGACACCGTGCTCATCCACGACGCCGCGCGCCCGATGCTCTCTCAAACGATCATTGCTGGCTTGCTGGACGCGCTCAAATCCCATGACGGCGCTGCGCCCGCCCTGCCTGTCTCCGACGCGCTCGTGCGGGATGCAGATGAGGGCGTGACAGCCGTCAACCGTGAAAACCTCTACCGCCTGCAAACCCCGCAGGCCTTCCACACGGACCGTCTTCGCGAGGCGTTCTCGGCAGCGCAGTCCGATTACCCTGACGAAGTGTCTCTGGCGCGCTCGCAAGGGCTGACTATTGACCTCACCCAAGGTGAAGAGGCGAATTTCAAGGTGACCTATCCGCAGGATTTTGAACGCGCCGAACAGCTTCTGAACAGGTCAGCGGTTCAAACTCCTGTACCGGTTACGATCACCGGCTTGGGCTATGACGTTCATCGGATGGCCTCAGGAGACGGGGTCCATTTGTGCGGCGTGTTCATCGAGTGTCCGTACCGACTAATCGGTCACTCGGACGCGGACGCCGGACTTCACGCCATTACCGACGCCCTGCTGGGTGCGGCCGGGCTCGGTGACATCGGAGACCATTTCCCCCCAAGCGACAATCAATGGAAAGGCGCGGATTCAGCCATGTTCCTTGAGCATGTCGTCAAGATCGCCGCAGAGGCCGGCGTCCGCCCGGTGCATGTGGATGTGACACTGATTTGCGAACGCCCGAAAATTGGCCCGCACAAATCGGCGATGAAGCATCGCGTCGCTCAAATCATGGGTCTTGACACCAGACGTGTAAACATCAAGGCAACCACCACTGAACAGCTGGGCTTTACGGGTCGCGGCGAAGGCCTGGCGGCGGAAGCCATCGTGACGGGCTTAGCATCATGAGTGCCGCGAACAGCTATGCCCGGCAGGTTATCGAGTTGGCCCGGACGCGCGGCGTGATGATCGCCACCGCTGAATCCTGCACAGGCGGCCTCATCGCTGGCGCGCTGACCGATATCGCCGGATCCTCAGCCGTGGTGGATCGCGGTTTCGTCACCTATTCCAACACGGCAAAAATGGAGATGCTGGAAGTCTCACCACAGACGCTCCACGCCCATGGCGCAGTCTCATCGCAGACCGCAGCGCAAATGGCGAATGGCGCCCTGATCCACAGCCAGGCCAATCTCACCGTTTCAGTGACCGGCATTGCAGGCCCCGGCGGTGGAAGCGCCGATAAACCTGTGGGTCTGGTCTGGTTTGGTCTGGCTCAGGCCGGAAAGCCGACCCGTACGGTGAGCCGCCGTTTCGGTGAAGTGGGACGGGAGCGGGTGCGTGCTTTGACCGTTGAACAGGCGCTCAAGCTACTGATCGATGCCCTATCCTGACATCCCGGTAGGCTCAGGGATTGCAGCAAGCGCCGGGCTCAGATCGAAATCAGGTTCGCCCACCTTGTCATAACGATTGGCGGCCTCGTCCTCAAAAGCGCTGATCAGATACCGGATTGCCCGAGCACGGTTGCCGTCGAGCAGCATCTGCAGGACCGGGTTCTTGAACGCATAGCGAATCCAGAAATCCACCAGCGTCGACCCATCCTCCAACCGGTGAAAGTCCCAGTGCGTTGCGAGCTCGTGAAACGGACCGGACAGATAGGCGACGTCGATTGTACGCGCTTTCCGGTCGAGCTTGACCCGGGTCGTGAAGCCTTCACGCACGAATTTGAAGCGTACGCGGGCTTCAGCGTCCAGTTCCCCGACGCCCTCCGTCACCCCGTCATGGGTGATACGCATGGCGGTGATCGGCTTGATGAACTCCGGATAGCGCCGAACATCACTAACCAGCTCGAAGAGATCCTCCGGCCGGTAGCGCAAGCGCATCCGTTCGACGTGTTCGGCGCTCATGGAACTCTCTAGACGGTTTTGCCCGACGCCAGCGCCGCTTCGCGGGCGGCGCGCATGCGCTCGAAATCATCTCCGGCGTGATAGCTGGAGCGTGTGAGAGGACTGGCAGACACCATCAGGAAGCCCTTGGCGCGGGCAATGGTCTCATAGCTCTTGAATTCTTCGGGCGTGACGTAACGATCGACAGCCGCGTGTTTGCGGGTCGGCTGCAGATACTGGCCGATGGTCAGGAAATCGATCCCGGCCGAGCGCATATCATCCATCACCTGCATCACTTCTTCCTTGGTCTCGCCAAGGCCAACCATGATGCCCGATTTTGTGAACTGGCTGGGATCGCGTTCCTTCACCCGCTCCAGAAGACGCAGGGAATGGTAATAGCGCGCACCCGGACGAATGCCGAGATAGAGCCGCGGCACGGTTTCCAGATTGTGGTTGAAGACGTCCGGCTTGGCGTCGATCACGACTTCGGCTGCGCCCGGCTTGCGCAGAAAGTCCGGCGTCAGGATCTCGATGGTCGTGCCCGGCGCGGCTTCACGGATCGCCCGGATCACCTGGGCGAAATGCTCTGCCCCGCCGTCTGACAGATCATCCCGATCAACGGACGTGATAACGACGTGCTTGAGCTCCATGGTCGCGACAGCATCCGCCACGCGACGCGGCTCGTCCGTGTCCAGCGCATCGGGCAATCCCGTCTTCACATTGCAGAAGCTGCAAGCGCGGGTGCAGGTCTCGCCCATGATCATGAAGGTCGCATGCTTTTGCGACCAGCATTCACCGATATTCGGACAACCCGCCTCTTCACACACCGTGACCAGGTTGTTGTCCTTGACCACATTGCGGGTCTCGGAAAACACGCCGCCAGCGGGCGCCTTGACGCGAATCCAGTCCGGCTTTCGCAGAACGGGCGTATCCGGACGCTTCTGCTTTTCCGGGTGGCGCGCGGCGCGAGCGTCGTGCGCGGCGGTGCGGGATGTAATCAGATTGACCATAGGCCCCAAATAAGCCTCCCCGCCCCCCGCATCAAGCGTCGTGACAGCGCACCCTGATCACATAATTAGACGTTTCTCGAATTATTCCCTTGCCATCAATTCGACGATTAGCTAATCATCTACTCATGAGCAATGTATTCAAAGCCCTCTCCGATCCGACCCGTCGGCGTGTTCTGGAGCTCCTCAGGGAACGCCCCATGACAGCGGGCGAACTCGCTTCGGAGTTCGACGTCTCCAAACCGACGATGTCGGCGCACTTCGCCGTGCTCAAGGACGCCAACCTTGTAGACGCCACCAAAACCGGAAAGACGATCACCTATCGCATCAAGCTGAGCGTGCTCGAAGACGCCCTGCTTGGTTTCGCGAAGACCTTTGGCCTGGGTGAGGGTCGATCTGACAGCGCAAAGGATGAAGACCATGGCGCAAACTAAAGCCCCGTTCTATTCCACCGCCGCGGTACTGGCCCTGGCCTTTCCACTTGCCGGCGTCATGGCGGTGCGTGAGCCTGACGAAGCCTGGATGTTCATCCTCGCCTCCGTCTTCATGCCGGTCGCCTGGCTGATCGTTGAAACCCTGAAGTTCAGCAATCAGGACAACGCACCCGCAGAGGAAGATCGTGTCACACTCAGGCAATCAATCCGGTCGGCCGGCATTCTGATCCTGATACCTCTGGCGCTGACGGTCCTGTTCACTTCAGGACTGGAATGGATCACGGACGCCTGGGAAACCCGCATTCTGGGCTACGCTTTCGGTATCGCGTTGATTGTGATCGCAAACGCCATCCCGAAACGCCCTGCGTCCCTGAGCCAGAGCGGCGCAACCATGGCGCAACGCCAGTCCATCGCCCGCTTTTCCGGTTTGGTGCTGATGTTGACCGGCGCGTTCTACATCCTCGCCTCATTCATCACACCGCAGGATTACGCTCCCTTCGTCCTGAGCGCCGTGGCTGTCATCGGATCCCTTCTGGTGGTCGGTCGATGCCTGATGGCCATGGTCGGCTCAAAGACTGAAGCAGACGCCTGATAAACAGCCGGAGCGCCAAGCGCTCCGGCGCCTCCCACACGACGACACGGCCCCACAGCCCGCTTTGCGGCTGACGGGAGAGCTGTGTCCGGATTTCACAGAAAGGTCCTCCCACATGCCCCGTAAATCCAAACCCCTCTTCACAGTTATCGTGAGTGAGATTCTGGTCCTGCTGGCGTCAGCCATCGCCAGTGCGCAAACCCCGGACGAGCTGACCGGAGACTGGCTCGCGACCCTGCAGACACCGGGCGGCGATCTGCGCCTGCAAGTCACTGTCTCCGAAACGGCAGACGGCACACAGAGCGCTGTCCTTGAAAGCCTGGATCAGGCGCCGGGTCAGCAAATCCCCATCAGCGCCGTTTCGATCTCAACCGAGCGCTTCACCTTCTCCCTCAATGCTATCGGGGCGGAATTTGATGGCGCATGGAATGCAGCAACCCAAAGCTATGACGGCGTATTCAGTCAGGGCATGCAAATTCCCACCAGCTTCGCCCGCCCCTCAGAGCAGACCGCTCACATCATTGAGGGTCTGGATGGTCGCTGGGAAGGTCAGCTCGTGCGCAGCGACACCACACTCGATTTCGCCCTGAAAATTCAAACATCCGGTGAAGATACCCGTGCGACCCTCGATTCCATCTCCCAAGCCGCCTACGACATTCCCATCACGAATCTGAACCGCATCGGCGACACGGTGTCTTTTCAGGTGCCCGCGGCCAATGTGACCTATCAAGGCCAGCTGGAAGGGGACCGTATGAGCGGTGACTGGATGCGTCCCGGTTATGACACCGTGACCGTGACGTTCGACCGGGTCTCCAACACGGTTGAGGCCCCCAACCGCCCTCAAACCCCGCAAGCGCCCTTCCCCTACATCATCGAGGACGTCCGTATTGATAACCCCGATGCCGAGGGCGTGACGCTGACAGGCAGCCTGACCCTGCCTCAGGGAGACGGACCGTTTCCGGGCGTAGTGCTGATCTCGGGATCAGGTCCGCAAGACCGCGACGAGACCGTCTGGACTCACCAGCCCTTCGCCGTTCTGGCGGACCATTTGACCCGTCAGGGGATTGCTGTGCTTCGCTATGACGACCGGGGATATGCCAACTCGACCGGCGAGTTCGCCAGCGCGACATCATACGACTTCGCGTCAGATGCTACAGCTGTTGCAGACTGGATGCGCAATCACCCCCGGATCAGTGCCGTCGGCCTAGCGGGGCATAGCGAGGGTGGATTGATCGCCCCGATCGTTGCGGCTCAGGAGGTCGACACCGCCTTCGTCATTTTGCTGGCCGGGCCCGGCACGCCAGGCCATCGCTTCATCATTGATCAGATCGTGGCGAACTCTGATGCCATGGGCGTTGACCCCGCTGATACCCAAGCGCGCGTTTCGGTCATGGAAACGCTGGTGGACGCGGCCCGTCATGCCCGCGACCAGGCAAGCGCCGAGGCTGCGCTGGACGGTCTGTTGAGCCAACAGAGCCTCGACACTCTGCAGGTGCCAGACGATCAAAAGCAGATCTTCATCAACTCCATGAGCCGCGACTGGTATCGAGCGCTAGTGAATTATGATCCGGCGGACTGGTTCTCGCAGATCGAACAGCCCGTGTTAGCGCTCCAAGGCTCGCTCGATCTCCAGATTGTAGCCGAGTCCAATGTAAGAGGATTGGAGATGATCCTGGCCGATCACCCGGACGCGCAGATCGTCATGCTGGAGGGGCGGAACCATATGTTCCAGAACGCTCAGACCGGCCTGATGACAGAATACGCCCAGATCGAGGAAACCATGGATCCCGAGGCGATGCAGATCATCGCCGACTGGATCAACGCCCGCTTCGGAGCCGAGCGTTAGAAGCGCGCCCGCCCCGGCGCCCGGTTGTCCGGTCCCTGGCTCAGGGACTGGACATCCTCGCCCAGGCGCACATTCGTCAGATTGGACTGGCTGGGCAGGAAATCGACCAGAAGGCGATTATCGATGACAACGGAACTGCCTGCGTGGGGCGCTTCACCGACAAAGTAGAAGAAGGTGAATTCACCATCCGGTTCGGCCCCGACAAAGCGTAGGGGCAAAGGCCCCTCACCCTCAACACGCATGGAGAACCGCGCCGCCGCATACGCGCCAAGACGCAGCAGACCCTGGCGGGTCTCATAGAGCTCGGCATCGTCAATGGCGTTGAAATCGATCGCCGGATAGAGGTCGTGTGTGAACAGGCGGTGGACCACCTCCAGCTCGCCCGACGTCTCGTTGATCGTGATGTCCGTCAGCCCGGCATGAAGCCTGTGCGCATAAGCGGAACTGGCCGCTGCGCAGAGCGCAACGGCCAGAACCAGAAGGCGAAGGACGCCGCGAACCATTACTGATCCCGCGTCCGGATGCTGCCGCGCTCGACGCGCAGATCCATGTCATCCATCAGCGACGAGGCGCTGGAAGAGCTGCGATAGACTTCCAGCCGGCTCGGCTGGATCTGGGCCGGATAATAGTTATCCGAACGATCTGCGTCCGCAGTTTCAAGATGCGGGTCCAGCTCGACCGAAACGACCTGCTTGTCGCTGATATAGCGCCAGATCGCGGAATCCGGATCGAAACGCCAGATCTCGGCCGGAATGCGCACTTCATCCGTGCTGCCGTCCGCGAAGGTGAACTCCAGGATCACCGGCATCACGACGCCGCCCTGGTTCTCAAGATTGATGAAGTAGACATAGCCGTCAAAATCAAGCGCTTCGGATTCATGCTCGGGCAGATCGCCGCTGCGCAGCTCTTCATAGGCTTCACGCTGGCGGTTGGTGATCACATGCGGATCATTGGCCGAATAGAAATCCTGAACCTCGGGGTTCTCGGCTTCATAGAACGCCAGACCTTCCTCGATATTGTTCTGCAGCGTCATGGAGTAGGCGCCGTCCGCCTCACGCTGGCGATCGAGCTCGTTCTCGATGTCCGGGTTCTCGGTGTTCACCGTACCCTCGGTGACCGAGGTGATGGCGATGTCCACATGGTCGGTGGAATAGAACCAGCCACGCCAGAACCAGTCGAGATCCACCCCCGAGCTTTCCTCCATCGTGCGGAAGAAGTCATACGGCGTCGGGCGTTTGAAGCGCCAGCGCTGGGCGTATTCCTGGAAAGCCCGGTCAAACAGCTCACGGCCCAGCACAGTCTCGCGCAGGACCACAAGCGCGGTCGCCGGCTTGCCATAGGCGTTGTTGCCGAACTGCGGGATGGAATCAGACTGGGTCATGATCGGCACCTGATTGGTGGAGACCATGTAGTTCGCAATCAGGTCCGGATCGCCGCGGCGGACCGGATAGTCTTCAGACCAGCGTCGCTCGGCCTGGAATTGCAGGAAGGTGTTGAGGCCTTCATCCATCCAGGTCCACTGGCGCTCATCGGAGTTCACCGTCATGGGGAAATAGATGTGGCCGATCTCGTGAATGATCACGCCGATCAGGCCGAACTTCGCCCGACGCGAATAGGTCAACTCGCCATCCTCACCGATCACCGGGCGGCCATAGCTTGCGCCGTTGAAGGTGATCATCGGGTATTCCATGCCGCCTTGCGGGCCGGAAATGGACTGCGCGGTGGGGTACGGATACGGGAAGGAGAACTCGTTATAGACGTTGATGGTGTGCTCGATGGCGCGGGTCGAATAGGTCGACCACAGCGGCTCGGCTTCGTTGGGATAGAAACTCATCGCCATCACGCGGTCCGGCGCCTGACCGGCCCCGTCCTGCTCGACGCCAACGGCGTCCCAGATAAATTTGCGAGAGGTCGCCCAGGCGAAATCGCGCACATTCTCGGCGTGGAACTCCCAGGTCGCGGTTGAGCGGGTGCCGCGACGCTCGTTCGCGCGCGCTTCATCCGGGGTGATGATGAAGACCGGCTCGTCTGCAGTGGCCGCCTCTTCCAGGCGTTCGCGCTGAGCTTCGGTCAGCACCGCTTCAGGGTTCTGAAGCTCGCCCGTCGATGCAACGACGAAATCCTGCGGAACGGTGATGGAGACGTCATAGTCGCCAAATTCCAGCGTGAACTCGCCCCGGCCCAGGAAAGCCTTGTTGTGCCAGCCTTCATAGTCCGTGAAAGCAGCCGCGCGCGGGAACCATTGCGCCATCTGATAAATGCAATCGCCGCCCTCACCCTCTTCGTCAAAGCATTCCCAGCCTGAACGACCGCCCACGACAGCGGTTTCGACAAGAACGTGATCCCAATTGATCGTGAAGGTGACTGAGTCGCCGGTCTCCAGCGTTTGCGGCAGATCAATGCGCATCAGGGTGTCGACCACGGTGTAGTCGAGCGCCGAACCATCTTCGAGCGTTACCGAGGCGACATTGAAGCCCAGGCCATCTTCTTCCAGACGGCGGGCGCGATGAAGCGTGCTGGCCGAAACGCCATCCACGGTCGCTGCGGCGCCCGTGCGAGAGTTGGCGCGGCTGTCGCCGCCCACGGTTTCAGTCATCACCGCAATGGAATCGGGGCGGAACCGGTTCTGGTCCATCAGGAACCAGAGATAATCCAGCGTATCGGGTGCGTTGTTGGTGTAGGTAACCGTGGCGGACCCGGTGAGAACCTTGGAGTTTTCGTCAAACGCCACGTCGATGTCGTAATCGACCTGCTGCTGCCAGTAATCCGGACCCGGCGCGCCCGTGGCGCGGCGTTCACGGGTTGGCGTGGGCCAATCCTCGTCCTCCATCTGGCGGAACGCGTCGCGCCAGTTATTGGTGGTCTGACGGATGGGATCAGCAAAGCTGGGCGCACTGACAACCAGTGCGACGCCAGCCGCCAGGGCGACTTTGAACAGAGACATGAGCGCTCCCCCGATTGAAGCATGTCTGCGGCTCTATGACCGCTTACGAACAAAAAAATCCCGGCCAACCTACTCGGTCGGCCGGGATTGTAACAGGGTAACGCTGTACTTAATTCATTACACTGCATCCATGTTCTGAGCCGGCTTCGTCCGGGAGAACAGGGCGATAGTCCAGGCTCCCAGACCGATGCAGAACACGATCATGCTGATCAGCCACCCAAAGAACGGGATCACCGACAGCAAGCCGATCACCAGCAAAGCCACCAGCATGGAGCCCGCCCGCAGGCCAAAGCTCGCCGCCTCACCCGTCCGGTTCATCATCAGGTCGCCAATGACGACTCCGCCGAAGACATAGGACAGGAACATCACGATCGGCAAAGCGAAGATCAGAAGGAAGGCCAGCGGAATGCCGATCACAGTGGCCAGCAGCAGGACGAACAGGGTCAGCGTCAGCACCGGCAGAACAGCCAGAACCACCAGGCCAAGCAGGCCAGAAAGCCAGGGTTGGCGACGGAACGCGCTGGCTACACTCGCCACACCTTTCGGGCTGGCCAGAGACACCAGCAGACCCAGCAGGAAGGCGCTGGCGGTGAAGACGCCGCCAAAAGCCCAGGGAGACGGTGCGAACCCGAAATCCTCGATGCCGATATTCACATTCGGATGATCGAAATCATGGTCCTCATCAAAGTCATATTGCTGGAAGTCCAGATCACCGACCTGTGCGCCTTCCGCCACTGACGGCGGCTTGGGCGAACGAATAGTGACAGGGCCCGTCAGCACGGCGCCGCTCTCGATCACCACGTCGCGGGCGCGGATCTCGACCGGGCCTTCAATGGTCCCGGAAATGACCACGTCACGGGCATGGATCTCGGCGCCTTGCTCCAGACGGCCTTCCATGTAGAGCTCGCGCGCACCGATCTCGGTCATGCCGGAAACGATGGCGTCCGCAGTGATGATCACCGTCGCGCCAGCCAAAGCAGCATCACCGGAGACGGTGCCATTGACCGTCAGATCAGCGCCGGCCGCGTCCAGATCATTGAAAATGTCTGCGCCCACACGAATATCTGCACCGGCCAGGCCGACTTCACCTTCAATGGCGCCATCAAGCTCGATATCGGCCGCAACAATCTGCACTTCGCCTTCGACCGTCACATCAATGCGCACATCCGCCGCGAACACGGTCAGATCGCCACCGACCCGGCCCTCAGCATTCACATCAGCCGCCAGCACCAGAACATCATCATTCTCGTCCAGCGAAAGATTGAGATCGCCGCCAACATACTGTCCCGCTTGCGCAGCGCCGCTTGCAGCACCGCAGAGCAGACCTGCCACCAGCAGGGAACCCATGTATTGTTTCAGAGACTTGAGCATCAAACCTCTCCTTTACGAGTTGCGTTCGCAACGCTGGCCATTGCGGGCCGTGAAAGTCATGTCTTGCGCGTGGGCGCCGTTCAGAAGCTGCGGCGGGGCATCGGCCATAACCTCAAGCGGACCGTTGACATCGCCCCGGATGACCACGCGCCGGGCGCAGATCATCCCGCCGACCGTGTCGCCATTGAGCTCGACCAGACCGTCTTCAGGGGACAGGCGCCCTCGCCCCGGATCCACATTCAGGATCATGGGCGCATTCAGCTCGCCATTGATCCAGACCGTCCGGGCGCTCAGATCGAGCTGTCCGTCGATGCGGCCATCCATCTCGAAATCCGCCGCATTCGCCCTGACGTCGCCACGCACATGGGCGTTGCGCGCCAGTTCCAGATCGGCCGCCGAAATATCTAGAGCCGCAAAAGCGCCAGAAAGTTCAGCGTCAGCTACCTGGGCGGAGAAACGTCCGCCAACCTGCCCTTCAAAGTGCAGGTCCGCAGCGCGAATTTCGACGGCATCGCCTACGCTGCCGCGCCAGCTGACGTCTGATGCGGTCAGCGTCACAGGGCCGTCCACATCGCCGGAGAAGGAGATGTCGGCCGCCGTTACGCTCAGAGCCCCGGCATGCAGCTCTCTCGCAACAAATTCTGCAGCGCTGGCCCTCAGACGACCGGCGACCTCACCTGACACGCGCACATCAGCGCCTGTCAGGCGGAAATCGCCTTCTTCGTCCAGAACCGCCGTAAAATCCCCGCCCTGCAGACTCTGATGGCTGCCTGAGGCGTAGGCGGGCGTACTGACCGTAACGTCGATGCAGCCGGTCAGCGCCAGGACGCTGGCGACCGCAGTGGTGAGGAGGAGACGTGTCATTTCGGGTTCCCCGATATTTCTTATATGACCAACCTTATCGAAACTCGATAACATATCGAAACTCGATAACAAAGAAGAATTTTCCGAAAAACGATAAATTTTTTGATCCGGGCCCGAGAAACTTAAGCCCGTAAAGAAAAAGGCGGCCTGCTCAGCAGACCGCCTTTTCAGCTCAGATCGGGGCAACGCTTCAGTATTCGCGGCAATCATCACCATTGCGCGGGGTGAAATCGATCATGTCCGCTTCAATGCCCGCCGGAAGATCAGGCGTGGAATCAGCCCGGACCCGCAAGATATCGCCAAGGGTCGCGCCTCGTTCGAAAATCACTTCATGGGCGCAGACCTCGCCGCCAGCGGCCAGATGGCCTTCGATGATCAGGCGGGACCGATCACTGCGTTCGCGCCCGAGGAAGCTCCGATCCCGGCCTGCGCCGGCGAAATAGACGGGAGCGGCATGATCGCCATGCAGGGTCATCGACCCTGCATTTGCGTGCACGGACTGCGCGTAACGGCCATCCAGATGGGCGTTGCCTGCGTTCACTTCGACTGGACCAAGATAAATGCCCTCAAGGTCTGCTGACCCCGCATTGATCTCACTGCGCCCGGCGACCTGACCGCTCACATCCACGCTGGCGCCATTGGCTTCGAGATCGCCGCCGATCTGCGCGCGCACATCAACAGAAGCGCCATTCATCTCGACCCAGCCGCCCACACGCCCTTCCAGCGTGATCGCCGCGCCGTTCATCTCGACATTGCCGTCCGTATCCACAGTGCGACGCCCGGCCAGACCATCAAATGTGGTGGTCGGCCCATCAGACGCCTGCACACAGCCGGTCAGCATCACGCCTACGATCGCAGCGCCCAAACTTGTCCGAAACATGCTCACTCTCCCTGACTGATCCATCCGCCTTCCGGGCGGGTCTCACACTACGATGCAGGCTCGAGCCGGTTTGGATGCACCAGAATGCAGTTCAGCTGTCTAGCTGTTCAGCACGCGTCCATAGGCGTCGAGCACGCTCTCTTTCATCATCTCGGAGAGTGTCGGGTGCGGGAAGATGGTGTGCATCAGCTCTTCTTCGGTGGTCTCAAGCCCCATGGCCACGACAAAGCCCTGGATCAGCTCGGTCACTTCCGCGCCCACCATGTGCGCGCCAAGCAATTCACCCGTCTTCTTGTCAAAGATGGTTTTGACCAGACCCGTATCCTCGCCAAGCGCGATAGCCTTGCCATTGGCCGCGAAATTGTAGCGACCCACGCGGATATCATAGCCCGCCTCTTTGGCCTTCGCCTCGGTCAGGCCGACAGACGCCACTTGCGGATTGCAATAGGTGCAGCCCGGAATCTGGGACTTGTTCATGGGATGAACGCCCTCAACGCCGGCGATCTTCTCAACGCAGATCACGCCTTCATGCTCGGCCTTGTGCGCCAGCATGGGCGGGCCGGCCACATCGCCGATGGCGTAAAGTCCATCCACATTGGTGCGGCCATAGCCGTCGATGACGACGCAGCCGCGATCGGTCTTCACGCCCAGCTCTTCAAGGCCCAGATTCTCGATATTGCCCTGAACGCCCACCGCCGAGATCAGACGATCCGCCTTGATCGCTTCAGTCTTGCCGTCCTGGGTCTCCACATGGGCGGTGATCGCGTCCTTGTGCTTGTCGACCTTGGAGACCTTCGCGCCCGTGATGATCTTCAGGCCGCGCTTTTCAAGCGCCTTGCGGGCGATCTTGGAAACCTCGGCATCCTCGACCGGCATGATCTGGTCCATCAGCTCGACCACGGTCACATCCACGCCCATCGACAGATAGAAGCTCGCGAACTCGATGCCGATCGCGCCCGAGCCCATCACGACGAGGGAGTTGGGCAGCGCCTTGGGCTTCATGGCCTCGAAATAGGTCCAGATCAGCTCGCCATCCGGCTCGATCCCCGGCAGAGCCCGCGGACGCGCGCCCGTGGCGACGATGATGTGCTTGGCGGTGTAGCTCCCCTCGCCCAGCGTGCTCTTGGGTTGGGGATGCTGAGGCTGCACGGCGGGCTTGGAGGGTTTTGAAACCTTGATCTCGCCCGGCTTGGTCAGCTTCGCCTCGCCCCAGATCACGCTGATCTTGTTCTTCTTCATCAGCATGCCGACGCCGCCATTCAGACGCGCCGACACCTTGCGGGAGCGATCCACGACCGCACCCACATCCGCTTTCATCTCACCATCGAGCACCAGGCCATAGGATTTGGCGTGATTGGCGTGATCGAGGATTTCAGCGGAGCGCAGCAGCGCCTTGGTCGGAATACAGCCCCAGTTCAGGCAGATGCCACCCAGATGCTCGCGCTCGACGACGGCCGTCTTCAGCCCCAGCTGGGCTGCCCTGATGGCGGCCACATAACCGCCCGGGCCCGAGCCGATCACGATGACATCAAAGCTGTTTTCCGACATGGGGCTCTCCGGGAACTATGAGGGACGCATCGCCGGATCGAGCTGACAGCTCGCGGCGGGCGACTGATTATTGAAAAACGCGTGAAGGCTTTGCTGCACGCAAGATTGGGCGAAGAACCACACCGCGTGCGGCGCATCTTCAACGACGACAAGCTCGACCTCGCCGCCGGCTTCACGCATGTCTGCGATATGGCGACGGGCGCCCTCGATATGGGTCTTGGGGTCGAGATCGCCATGCAGCACCAGGATCGGCGGCAAGTTTTCATAGGGCGCGTCAAAAAAGGCGTCGCGTTCATAGAGCGGCATCTGGGTGAAGGTCTGAACTGTGGTCAGGCTGGAGGTGAAGCCCAAACCGACCTCTTCCCGCGCCACATCTTCCGCGGTCATCTCCGGACGGCGATTGGTTTCAGATTCCCCGATCAGACCCGCTAAAGTGATGGAGAAAGCGGTGTCGGGATAGGCCGCAACGGCTGCGAACAGATCAAAGGCGGGGGTCACCTCGGTCTCAAAGAATGCGGGCAGATTCTCCGGCGTCTCCATCGCCAACACGAGCGCATCGGGGATCAGGGCACGGCTTTCAGGCGTATCGAGCATCATGCCGAGCGCGTGCTTGAGATTACCGCCCGGCACATATTCCTGAAGGTCCGGGCGTTCGCCCGCATCAATCTCGGCGATCAACTGCGCAAATGCGGTCTCCACCCCGCCTTCAAAGCGGGCATTGCATGCAGCGTCCGCCGCGCAATGCGCAATCACCTCATGCCCCACCGCGTTCACCACATGGGAGCGATGGCTGAGATCATGCTCGGCGTCATCCAGCGCCGAAACCAGAGAATCGAGCACGATCCCGTCCACCGAAACCGTGCGCAGCTGACTGAACCGCATGGCGAGGCCCGTGCCATAGGAGACGCCATAAACATAGCGACGCCCCTCACCGCCCAGCGTCTCAATCAGACCGTCCAGATCATGGGCGGCATTGGTCATGGAGAAGGCCTGCGTGCGCTCCGCATTCTGCCATATCTCACCAAAGCAGGGGCCGAACTCTTCACCTGCCAGCGCCGTTCCTGCCGGGCTGTCGGGCGTTTCGCCTGCACACAGGCGCGTTGATTGGCCCGTCCCGCGATGATCGGGAATGAAGACGTCATATCCGGGGAACGCCGCGCGGAAGCCGGCGATCTCGGTGAAATAGCTCTGCCCGGTCTCGCCCGGCCCGCCTGCCAGCATCCAGATTTCACCCACGCGCTCGCCCGTTGCGGGGAATTTGCGCACGAAGAGGTCAATCTCTTCCGCACCCGGCGCTTGGGGGTTCAGTGGCGCAGCGATCATCGCGCACAGGCTGTCCGACAGCTCGGTATATTCTGAGGCATCCTCACAACGCGCAAACGCTGTCTCGGAGCCTGTGACCGCCGGCATGGGGGCAGACGTCGTCGCACATCCCGCAGCAAGCAGGGTGAGAGAGCTGGCGAGGCAGAGATGGGACAAGCGCATGATCTTCAATCCTTTGGAGTTTTCGTCTCTTCCAAGGATGCAGGCGAGTCGGCAATTGGTTGCAAAAAATCACAGACGCGCTGCAGCGCCTACATCAGCATGGTCATCGGGTCTTCGATGAAGCCCTTGAAGGCGGACAGCCAGCGTGCGCCGTTCGCGCCATCCACCACACGGTGATCACAGGTCAGGGTGACCGTCATGACGGTGGCCTTGGCCAGCGCGCCATCGGTGATCACCGGGCGCTCCTCGCCTGCACCCACGCTCAGGATCATGCCCTGAGGCGGGTTGATGATGGAGGAGAAGGAGGAAATACCGAACATGCCCAGATTGGACAGCGAGAAGGTGCCGCCCTGATATTCCTCGGGCTTGAGCTTGCGGTCGCGCGCACGGGTCGCAAGGTCCTTCATCTCGGTGGAGATCTGCGCCAGGCCCTTCTGATCGGCGTCCTTGATGATCGGCGTGATCAGCCCGCCCTCAATCGCCACGGCGACAGACACATCAGCGTGTTTGTGAAGGGCGATGCGGCCGTCCTCGATCCAGCTGGCGTTCGCTTGCGGGACTTTCTTGAGCGCCAGCCCCGACGCCTTGATCAGAATGTCATTGACCGACACCTTCACGCCTTCAGGCGTCTTGGCGTTGATCTCCTTGCGGAATTTCAGCAGCGCATCGAGGCGGCAATCCACATTGAGCGGGAAGTGCGGGATATCGCGGAAGCTTTCCGACAGGCGTTTGGCGGAAATTTTCGTGATGTTGTCCGCCTTCTTGATCTCATAACGGTCGGCGCTGATGCCGTATTGCGCGAGCGGCTCATTCTCATCAACCGGTTTGGACGGCTGGGCTTTCGGCGCTTCGGACTTCGCAGCGGCCTTGTCTTCGGTCTTGCCAACGCCCGTCTCTTTGGCCTCTTCAATATCGCGTTTCACGATCCGGCCTTTTGGACCCGACCCGTCCAGAGCTTTTAGATCCAGCCCGGCATCCTTGGCCATGCGGCGCGCCAACGGCGAGGCCTTGATGCGGTCGCCATCCGCGTCAGACCCGGAAGCCGGAGCTTCGGATTTCGACTTGGAGGACGTCTCCGACTTGGTCTCTGAAGCTTTATCCTCAGACTTGGCTTTGTCGTCAGACCCTTTGGCGTCAGCGTCGCTCGACGATGCGCCTTCAGCGCCTTTGGGCTCATAGCCATCCAGTGCGCTCTTGTCCTCGCCCTCTTCAAGCAGCAGGCCGATGGGCGTGTTGACCTTCACCCCCTCAGAGCCTTCAGGGACCAGGATCTTGCCGATCACGCCCTCATCGACGGCTTCGACTTCCATCGTCGCCTTGTCGGTTTCGATCTCCGCGATCACATCACCGGAATTGACCGTATCGCCTTCTTTCACGGTCCAGCGCGACAGGGTGCCCTCTTCCATGGTGGGCGACAGGGCGGGCATCAGGATTTCGATGGGCATCAGAAGGCTCCGTCAGGCAGAACCGCCGACACGCGCATTTGAGCGCAGCGTCGAGCGGGCGAAAAAGGTCAGGAAGAACAGCGCGATGTAGACGACTACCAACGCCCCGTTCATCGAATTCTGGATCAGCTCGTCAATGCCTGTGAGGGCGTTGTCCAGCGCTGCCTGCCCGGTGGGCGAGAGGCCAACCGAGCGGTCAAGCTCGATCAGGGTCTGGACAAAGCCGTCATGAATGCGTTGCGAGCCGTAGGCGACGCGCCCGAGAAAGGCGAGCACCAGGGTGAGAAAGAAGAAGGAGAAGAGCCTGAGCCCGAAACCGGCATGGCGTAGGAAGACCCAGACCGCGACGACATAGGCCGACACCACCGTGAAGAAGACCTGGACCCCGTTCAACAGGATGTCCTGGTACTCCACCATCTGTTCGATGACATCGGCCTCGGTCATGTCGCTGGTCCCTACTCCACGTAGCACACCTGTTTGCAGGCCTTGATGATGTCCTCGACGCCCGGCAGCGACAAGGCTTCCAGATTGGCGGCATAGGGCAGCGGCACGTCTTTCTGGAACACGCGGGTGGGTGGCGCGTCGAGATAATCGAACGCGTCCTGGGTGACGCGCGCGGCGATTTCCGCGCCGACGCCATGCTGTCCCCAGCCTTCTTCCGCACAGACGATGCGGTTGGTTTTCTTCACAGATTCAAGGATCGTGTCGGTGTCGAGCGGACGCAGGGTGCGCAAATCGATCACCTCGGCCTCGATGCCCTCTTCAGACAGCTTTTCAGCCGCTTTCAGGGCAAAGCCCACCATGCGCGAATGCGCGGTGATGGTGACGTCAGAGCCTTCGCGACGGACCTTCGCCTTGCCGATGGGCAGGACGAAATCATCCATGTCGGGGATTTCGAACGTTTCGCCATACATCAGCTCATGTTCCAGGAACACGACCGGGTTCGGATCGCGAATTGCGGCTTTTAACAAGCCCTTGGCGTCCGCCGCATCATAGGGCGCAATCACTTTCAGACCTGGCACATGGGCGTACCAGCTCGAATAGTCCTGGCTGTGCTGGGCGCCGACGCGTGACGCCGCACCGTTCGGGCCGCGGAACACGATGGGGCAGCCCATCTGACCGCCTGACATGTATAGGGTTTTCGCGGCCGAGTTGATGATGTGGTCAATCGCCTGCATGGCGAAGTTGAAGGTCATGAACTCGACGATCGGCTTGAGCCCGCCAAAGGCCGCACCGACGCCGAGACCGGCAAAGCCGTGCTCGGTGATCGGGGTGTCCACCACGCGCTGGTCACCAAACTCCTGCAGCAGCTCGCGGGTGACCTTGTAGGCGCCCTGATATTGCGCCACTTCCTCACCCATCACGAAGACGGTGTCGTCAGCACGCATTTCCTCGGCCATCGCGTCGCGCAGGGCGTCGCGAATGGTGATCTCCTTCATCTTCGTCCCTTCAGGGATGTCAGGATCGGAGAGGGTCTTGCCCTTGGGCTTTTGCGGGGCTTCAGCCTTGTCGTCGGATTTGGTTTCAGACTTCGGCGCGTCTTTCTGGTCAGCCTTTGAGTCATCTCCCGACGCCGCGGACTCATCACCAGAGGCTTCGGGGTCATAGCCCTCAAGCGCGCTGTCACCTTCACCCTCTTCGAGCAGGATGGCGATGGGCGCGTTGACCTGAACGCCTTCGGTCCCCTCATCAACGAGGAGTTTGCCGACCCGGCCCTCTTCGACCGCTTCGACTTCCATCGTCGCCTTGTCGGTCTCGATTTCGGCGATCACATCGCCGGAATTGACCTGATCGCCGGGTTTGACGGTCCATTTGGCCAGCGTGCCCTCTTCCATGGTCGGGGACAGGGCGGGCATGAGCACTTTAATCGGCATGTGACTTAACCCTCGATCAGAACGTCGGTGTAGAGCTCGGACGGATCAGGCTCCGGGCTCTCTTTGGCGAAGTCGGCCGACTTGTTGACGATGGCCTTGACCTCTTTGTCCATCTCCTTGAGCGCGTCCTCGTCAGACCAGCCTTTCTCCAGGATGATCTTGCGCGCCAGATCGATGGGATCCTTGTGGTCGCGGATGTCATTGACCTCATCGCGGGTGCGGTATTTGGCCGGGTCCGACATGGAGTGACCGCGATAGCGATAGGTCTTCATCTCGAGGATGAACGGCCCCTCGCCCGAGCGCGCATGCTCGACAGCGCGCTTGGCGGCGTCGTAGACGGCGGTGACGTCCATGCCGTCCACTTCCTCGCCCGGAATGCCGAACGACGCGCCGCGCTTATGCAGATGCGTCTCCGAGCTGGCGCGCGCCACGGCGGTGCCCATGGCGTACTGGTTGTTCTCGATGATGTAGACGACCGGCAGGTTCCAGAGCTTGGCCATGTTGAAGCTCTCATAGACTTGGCCCTGGTTGGCCGCGCCGTCGCCAAAATACGTCGCGCAGACCTTGCCGTTCTTCTTGTACTTGTCCGAGAAGGCGAGACCGGTGCCGAGCGCGACCTGGGCGCCGACAATGCCGTGACCGCCAAAGAACTGCTTGTCGCGGGAGAACATGTGCATGCTCCCGCCCTTGCCCTTGGAATAGCCGCCTTCGCGTCCGGTCAGCTCGGCCATCACCCCGTTCGGGTCCATGCCGGTGGCCAGCATGTGGGCGTGGTCGCGATAGCCGGTGATCACCTGATCACCCTCTTCAAGCGCGCCCTGCACGCCGACGACGACCGCTTCCTGGCCGATATAGAGGTGGCAGAAGCCCGCGATCAGACCCATGCCGTAGAGCTGGCCGGCCTTCTCCTCGAAGCGGCGCATCAGCAGCATGTCCTTGTACCAGCCCATCAGCTGGGCCTGGGTCACATCGTTTTTGTTATTGCGCGCGGAGGCGGATTTGCTCGCAGCGCTGGAAGAGCGTTTCGTCGCCATATATTTCACATGCGAACCAATAGGTCCGCACTCCCTGTTGACGTCACGTCAGCCTTTAACAGGGATGATAATATGCCGTAAAGCGCATAGATTATGTTGCGCGTGCGAACAATTAACCGTGAACGGAGGTTCAGCCGCCGTGAGCAGGCTGTGCGCCTCGGTCAATCTGGACGACAATTTCGTCAGGATGCGCAAAGCGCAGAACCGCCCGGGCCCGCTCTTCGAGATAGTCCACATCTACAGCAGCGTCCGGGCCTTCGGCCTTCAGACGCGCGACACGGTCTTCCATCTGCTCACGCGTTGAACGCACATCAGACAGCTCGGCTTCAGCTGCCGAGATTTGCGCCTGAATGCGCAGATGATTGAGATAGCCCTGCTCACCATGGAGCGCGTGATAGCTGAGATAGCTGATCACAAGTGCCAACCCAATCAAGGGGATGAAGCGCTTCAGCACCTTCATCATAACCCATCCATCCACCGCCCGCCTTTTGCGGATCGTTCATAGGGGAAACTACGCAAACTCAGTAAAGGAAGCGTTAGGGCGAATCAAAAAGTGCTGATTCGTCGCCCGGGACGGGAAATGCAAAAACGGCCCGGATTGCTCCGGGCCGCTTGATAGACCGCAAACGCGTGTCTGATTTAGCCGGCGGCGATCGCCGTGCGGCCGGCATAGATGGCCGCGTCGCCCAGCTCGGCTTCGATGCGCAGCAACTGGTTGTACTTGGCGGTCCGGTCCGAACGCGCCAGAGAGCCGGTCTTGATCTGACCGCAGTTCAGCGCGACCGCCAGATCGGCGATGGTGGTGTCCTCGGTCTCGCCCGAACGGTGGCTCATCACTGCGCCATAGCCCGAACGCAGGGCCATTTCGACCGCGTCCATGGTTTCTGACAGGGTGCCGATCTGGTTGACCTTGACCAGCAGTGCGTTGGCCGCGCCCACTTCAATGCCATGCGCCAGACGCTCGGGGTTGGTGACGAACAGATCGTCGCCCACCAGCTGCACATCGCCGTCCAGCATGGCGGTCAGGGCTTTCCAGCCCTCCCAGTCGTCTTCGGCCATGCCGTCTTCGATGGAGATGATCGGATAGGCCGAGGCCAGCTCTTTGAGGTATTCTGCGAACTCGTCAGAGGTGCAAGTGCGGCCTGCGCCCTCCATGACGTATTTGCCGTCCTTGAAGAACTCGGTGGAGGCCACATCAAGCGCCAGGGTCACGTCAGAGCCCGGCTCATAGCCAGCGGTCTCGATCGCCTTCATGATCGCATCCAGGCACGCTTCAGCGCTCTTCAGGTCAGGTGCGAAACCGCCTTCATCGCCCACATTGGTGTTCAGGCCATCCGACTTGAGCTGGGATTTGAGGGCCTGAAAGATTTCCGCCCCGCAGCGCAGCGCTTCGGAGAAGGTCGCAAGGCCGGTCGGCATGATCATGAATTCCTGAAAATCGACCGGGTTGTCCGCGTGTGCGCCGCCATTCAGGATATTCATCATCGGCGCCGGCAGGACGCGGGCGTTCGCGCCGCCCACATAGCGATAGAGCGGCAGGCCGGACGCCTGAGCGGCCGCCTTCGCCGTCGCCATGGACACGCCCAGAAGCGCGTTCGCGCCCAGACGGGCCTTGTTCTCGGTGCCATCAAGGCCGATCAGGATCTCGTCGATCACGCGCTGTTCACGCGCATCAATGCCGGCGATGGCTTCAAAGATCTCGGTTTCGACCGCCGCAACAGCCTCGAGCACGCCCTTGCCCTTGTAACGGTCGCCTCCATCACGCTTCTCAACGGCTTCGTGCGCGCCGGTGGAGGCGCCGGACGGGACAGCCGCACGGCCCATGGAGCCGTCTTCCAGGAAGACGTCCACTTCCACAGTCGGGTTGCCCCGGCTGTCGAGGATTTCACGGGCGGCGATATCGACGATGGCGGTCATGAGGCGGAGGTCCTTTTGATAGGATCAAGCCGCGCATCCCCTGCCCGGCTCGTGAGCTTTTCATGCGCGCTTCATAACCGAGGCCCGCAAATGCGAAAAGCCCTGCACCGGATATGGTGCAGGGCTTTTTCTGTAGACGGCGCGCCGCAAGCGCAGCGCGGTGTCCGGCTTAGTCGTCCTGACCGTCCAGGATCTGACGACCGCGGTACATGCCGGTCTTCAGATCGATGTGGTGCGGACGGCGCAGTTCGCCGGAATCCTTGTCTTCGATGTACGCCGTCGTGCCGATGGCGTCGTGCGCGCGACGCATGCCGCGCTTGGAGCGGGTGACTTTATGCTTAGGGACCGCCATCGGTCTCTCCTTACGTTCTCAAACGCGAATGACTCGGGATCGCGCAAAGAAGACTTCGCGCGAATGAGCGCCGGGCTATACCGGTTTGCGCGGCCTGATGCAACAGGTCTAGCGCATAGCATCTACTTATTTAGTGCCTTTTCTACAGTCACAAGATAGGAAATCGGATGCGAGTTCGCGAGTTCATTTCCCTCATGATAAGCACTTTTTGCGGTCAAAATGATCTCGCCAACCGTGAGGGTAATAGGCACAGTAGAAGCCAAAAGCATCGGCCAGTTTCCAGATTGAGCCGATAATAACACTCCCCCAACACCAGCTAGAGCCATTTTGGATTCAAGAATGGTTTTTAAAGTTGCCAGCTTAAATTCCGCGCCATGCTTTTTAGCGGCTTCTAGATAATTTCCCTGAAGCCGCTCAATTTCTTCTTTCGCCTGAGACAAAGATAAGCAAGATAATTCAGAATAGAAATATTTCCGAAAATTAAGTAACTTCATTCGAGATACTGGGTCCTTTCTAATTTCAAAAACCTGCTCCCATTTAAGCTTACCCTCATCTATAAAGTTCACATCACATAAATTTAGCTCCATAGCATTATGAGAAGGTCCATTATTGCTCAGAGGAAAATCTAATATTGCACCCCTAAGCCCCACCTCCCCCAAGAAATCAACGAGCTCACGAGTAGCTGAGAAACTTATATTCTTTGCGTGGGAAGAAAGCAGGCCAAAACGATCTTTTACATCCACAATATTATTTTTAACGATATCATTAAAAAAGCCCCGCATTAATGTATTTAAGGCTTGAGAGGCCATAGCCTCTTCCAATCGCTCTATATCGTCATTCCGACCTATTAAGTTAGGCGGGAGAAGCTGGTCCCTGATCTCATTTCTCTCAGCCTCAGCCGCAGACCTTTTTGAAGCGGCATCAGGATTCGACTGCAAAGCCCCTACAATTTCGGGCACTAGATGAGGGGCGTTCGAACCCAATAAAGAAAACGCCTCAAACATTTGAGGTAAATCGTTCGAATACAACCCCAAGGGAACAACATAATCATAATACAAAGCCGCTTCTTTGGGCGATGGAGTTATGATTATGTTGCTCATATTTTACACCAGACGGCTATGGTCCTTGGCCGCCGCCACAAAGCTTGCGAACAGCGGATGGGGGTCAAACGGACGCGATTTGTACTCGGGATGGTATTGCACGCCGATGAACCAGGGGTGGTCGGCATACTCCACGATCTCGGGCAGAACCCCGTCCGGCGACAGGCCGGAGAATACCAGACCGGCTTTTTCAAGCTGGTCCTTATAGGCGATGTTCACTTCATAGCGGTGACGGTGACGCTCGTGGATCGCGGCCTGACCGTAGATCTCGCGCACCTTGCTGCCCTCTTTGAGAGCCGCCGGGAACGCGCCCAGACGCATGGTGCCGCCCATATCCCCGCCGGCATGGCGACGAATGGTCTCGTTATCCTTCACCCATTCGGTGAGAAGGCCGACCAGCGGGACTTTCGGTTCGCCGAATTCAGATGAGCTTGCGCCTTCAAGACCGGCGAGATTGCGCGCCGCCTCGATCACCGCCATCTGCATGCCAAAGCAAATGCCGAAATACGGAATCTTGCGTTCCCGGGCGAAACGGGCCGCCGCGATCTTGCCTTCCGCGCCGCGCTCGCCAAAGCCGCCCGGCACCAGAATGGCGTGCATGTCCTCCAGCTCGATGAGGTTGTCCTCATTCTCGAACTGACTGGCGTCGAGCCATTTCACCTTCACCTTCACCCGGTTGGCGATGCCGCCATGGTTGAGGGCTTCCAGCAGGGATTTATAGGCGTCCACCAGCACCGTGTACTTGCCCACGACCGCAATCGTGACTTCACCATCAGGATTGTTCACGGCTTCGGAAATGCCGTTCCAGACGGTGAGATCGGGTTCAGGCGCGTCCGCCATGCGGAAACGCTCGAGCACCACCTTGTCGAGCCCCTGCCCGTGATATTCGAGCGGCACGTCATAAAGCGAAGCCGCGTCGCGGCCCTCGATGACGGCGTTCTCGGGCACGTTGCAGAACAGCGCGATCTTGCGCTTGTCGCTGGGGTCGATCGGGATTTCGCACCGGCACAGCAGGATGTCAGGCTGGATGCCGATGGAGCGCAGCTCTTTCACCGAGTGCTGGGTCGGCTTGGTCTTCATCTCGCCCGCCGCCTTGATAAAGGGCAACAGCGTGACGTGGATGAAGATGGCGTTGTCGCGGCCCAGCTCCTGGCCGAGCTGACGAATCGCCTCGAAGAACGGCAGGCCTTCGATATCGCCCACCGTGCCACCGATCTCGCACAGGACGAAATCCACATCGCCGGCATCGGACAGGACGAAATTCTTGATGGCGTCGGTGACGTGCGGGATCACCTGCACGGTCGCGCCCAGATAATCGCCGCGACGCTCGCGCTCGATGATCTCGGAATAGATGCGACCCGTCGTGATGTTGTCGCTCTGATGGGCGGAAACGCCGGTGAAGCGCTCGTAATGGCCCAGATCCAGATCGGTCTCGGCCCCGTCATCGGTGACGTAGACCTCGCCATGCTGATAAGGCGACATCGTGCCCGGATCCACATTGAGATACGGGTCGAGCTTACGCAGACGGACTTTATACCCGCGCGCTTGCAAAAGCGCGCCGAGTGCGGCTGAAGCGAGGCCTTTACCAAGGGAGGAGACCACGCCGCCGGTTATGAAAATGTATCGCGGCATGGGCGGACTGCTTAGCGCAGAATCGTCGCCGACAAAAGCGCCCGTTCTGAACTTGATCGTGGAAATCGCGGTTAAGCGCTGTTTATCGTGCAGCCCCGAACCACGCATGCAAAAAGGCCGCCCGCATCACTCTGGACGGGGGCGGCCTCAATCTGTCGGCAGATGTCAGGTCTGAAAGCCTTTGATCGGCCTGTCAGTTCGGCAGAGCCGGCTCTGCCGGTTCTTCGCTCGGCTCGTCCTGGGCCGGGGTCTCGTCAGCCGTCGGCTCGGAATCGGTCGGCAGGTCCTGCTGCGGCTCAAGCACGTCAGCGTCGATGCCCTGCATGTCGCCAAAGGGCAGATCGGACGTGGTCTCGGCGTCGCCCATACGATCCAGAACGGAGCCGGACGAAGCGGTCACGCCGGAGATGATCGCCAGCAGAATCGAGTTGCCGATAAACAGCGCGCCCAGAATCATCGTCATGCGCGTCAGCAGGTTGGCGGCGCCACGGCCGCTCATCATGCCGCCAGGGCCGCCCCCGCCGATGCCCAGAGCCCCGCCTTCAGAGCGTTGCATCAGGATCACCCCGGTCAGTGCAGCGGCGATAAGAACGTGAATGATCAGAAGGACAGCAGTCATTGCGCGGCGTTTCCGAATAAACTGGGTTCAGTCCGCGCGAGGACCGCGACGGACTAGTTGGCCGCGCGTTTTAGCTCAGCTTCAGGCGGAGCGCCACCTTCCACCTGTATCTTGCGTTTGGACGCCGCCGCCATGCGCCGCTGAAGCGCTTCCGCAGCCTTGGTCATCTCTTCCTGGGAGCGCTCCATGCCGTCATCTCCGGCATAGGCCACATAAGCGGCCATGGAGAGTTCCTTGGCCAGCGACAGGTTGGCGTGCGTCAGACCGGACTGCTCCCGAAGCTCCTGGGACACATCCACAAGCGCCTTGGCCACACGAGAGGCCTCGCTGGAGCGAAACTTCGCCATGCGGGCGCGCAACTCACGGGCGCTGTTCTCGAACTCGGCGAGATCGATCGCAGGCTGGCGGCCCACTTTCATCTCCCGCATGCCCGCTTCCGCGCCCACAATGATGCGCATGCACAGACGGCGCAGGCGCTCACCTTCAACCGTGCGCTGGGCTTCATCAATCCAGGCGTGAGCACGTTGCAGAGCTTCGATGTCATTGGTGACGACCGCCTTGAGGACGTTCGGAGCCTCGATAGGCTTCACAGCCCCCGCGCCCCGTTCCTGATCGCGACGGCGATCCGGTCCGATATAATCACTGGTGACGATGAACGGCTTGCGGGCGCGGATCAGGGTGCGAATCCGGTCCTCCACAAAGCTGTTCGACAAAGGGCGGATCAAAAGATCATCCGCGCCGCAACCAATGGCGTTACGCACCAGATCGGCGTCCCGACGCCAGGAAGTCAGCAAAAGCGCGGCGAACGGATTGTTGGACAGCTCGCCAGAGCGAATGGCGCGCACCAGACGGAACACTTCCGCTTCGTGGTCAGCGGTCTCGGCAATGATCAGATGAGGCGCGTCGTCCTGAACGATGCGGCGCAGTTCAGCCAGCGTATTGAGCTGAAAGATATCGCGAAAACCAATTTCATGCAGTGAATACCGCGTGGTGCGCTGGTTGACGGACACCGGATCGTAGAGCGCCACGCTCGCGCGGCTGTAATCGATTTCGCTCATTCACCACCCCGCCTGTTGATCAGGCCAATTCCTTATTCAAGCGGGGAACGTAAATAAAAACTCTGAAGAACGCCTTACCGGAGCGTACGGATTATTGAGGCGAACTGGTCGGGCTTTAAGCTGGCGCCGCCGATCAGGCCTCCATCAACATCAGATTGCGACAGAAGCGCGTCTGCATTGCCCGGGTTCATGGAGCCGCCATACAGGATGCGAAGCGCGGCCGAGTCTGCGCCGGACCAGGCGGCGCGCAAGGCGGCGTGCATGGCCTGAGCGTCCTCGGGAGACGCCGTCCGGCCCGTGCCAATCGCCCAGACGGGCTCATAGGCGATGACCACCTGCCCGGCTTCGCACTCGGGCACGCCGGCGCTCAGCTGGGAAACCACGACCGCTTCAGCCAAACCTGATTCGCGCTGTTCGAGCGTCTCGCCCACGCAAATAATCGGGATGAGCCCCGCCTGGATCGCCGCCTGCGCTTTCGCGCGCACCACAGCGTCTGTCTCCCCATGGTCTGCCCGGCGTTCGCTATGACCGACGATGACATGGGAGCAGCCCAGATCCGCCAGCATTTCTGCACTGATGTCACCGGTATGGGCGCCAGACTGCGTCATGGCGCAATCCTGACCGCCCAGCATCAGCCAGCCGGGCCGGGTCGCAGCCATTGATGTCAGCAGCGTGGCGGGCGGGCAGAGCAGCACATCAGCGTTCGGGGTTTCAGAGTGGAGAGTCGCCAGGTCGGACAGGAATTGCCGATCCTTCTGCAGGCCATTCATCTTCCAGTTGCCCGCCACCAGCTTGCGCCGCATCATCGCCATCCCCGTGCGTCTTGGTTCTTGATTGACCGCTATCAATCTGCGGCGCGCTGGGATAGCAGTGCAAGAAGGCGGCTGCAACGCACTGGCCTGCTTGCCGCACAAGCCCTGCCCGGCTACGGTCCCGCCGCATACTTACCCGCCCCTAGGCCTGATCTGGAACGCTCAATGCTTTCGCTTATTCGCTCGCTCGCCCGCTCGCCCATTGTCGGCGGCTTGATCATCGCACTTCTCATCGCTGCGTTCGCGCTCTGGGGTGTCAGCGACATTTTCGCCGGCGGCAGCAATGCTGCAATCGTCGTCGGACCGAAATCGGTGAGCGCGCCCGAACTTCAGCGCACCTATGATCGCCAGCTGTTCCAGATCCAGCGTGACAATCCGCAGATCACCCGCGAACAGGCCGACCAGATGGGTCTGGGCGATTCTGTGGTCCAGCGCGTGGTCGCCGAAACTGCGGTCGACGCCAAGTCAGACCAGATGGGCCTGACCATTTCCGACGATACGCTCTATCAGACCCTGCGCTCGATCCCGGCGTTCCAGAACCCGTTCACCAACCAGTTCGATCCGGGTACTTATGCCTCTTTGCTGCGTGAGAATGGCTATCGCAGCGCCATGGCCGAGCGTCAGTTTGAAAGCGACATCACCAGTGAGCTGCGCCGCGGCCAGTTTGTTTCAGCGGCTCTGGGCGGCATCTATGCCCCCGACATCTTCGCTGAAATCCGCAACGCCTATAACAGCGAGCGCCGCAGCTTGCGCGCGCTCTATCTGCGCCCGTCTCTGGTGGAAACGCCTGAAGCGCCTGACGATGAGACCCTTGTCGCGTTCATGGAAGAGAATGCCCGCATCTTCGAACGCCCCGAGCAGCGCCGCCTGACCCTCATGCGCATCAGCCCGAACGATCTGCTGCGTGATGTCGAGGTGAGCGAGGACGACCTGCAATCTCTGTACGACTACAAGCTCGAAAATGGCGAGTTGTCTGATCCCGCGACCCGGTCTCTGACCCAGTGGCCGGCCGCCGACCAGGAGACGGCGGAAGCCGCTGCAGCCCGACTGAACACTGGCGAAGCCGTCGCCAGCGTCGCCACCGACCTGAATCTGGGTGAGGAAGTCGCGCTCGCAGACGTGGAATCCTATCAGGTGCCTGATGCGCGCATCGCCGAGACCACCTTCACCATGGGCGCTGGGGAAATCGCTGCAGTTGAAAGCCAGCTGGGCTGGCGCGTTGTGCGCATTGACGCCGCCAACGACCCGGTCACGCCGGACTTTGCCGACATGGAAAGCGAACTTCGCTCCGAGCTGGCCCTGGATACGGCGGAAGGCATGATGCTGGATGCCCTGGGCGTGTTTGAAGAAGCCCATGGCGATGGCGCCACACTGGAAGCCGCCGCCATGCAGGCAGGCCTGTTTGCAGAGCGCATCGATTTTGTGGGCGCCAACGGCTATTCCGCCGATCGCGCCCCTGCGCTGACCCTGCTGCAGAACCCGGACATCCTGTCCGCCGCCTTCTCCGCGCAGCAAGGCTACGCCACTGACCTTGAAAGCTATGGCGAGGATGGCGGCTATTTCGTCATCCGCGTGGACGAGATCGAGCCCGCCCGTCTCTACGAGCTTGATGAAGTGCGCGATGACGCAACCCAGTTCTGGACTATGCGGGAAACCGACAACCGTCTTCAGGCCGTGGTCGATGACGTGCAAACCCGTCTGGATGCCGGCGAAAGCCTGGACGCCATCGCAGAATCCCTTGGCGTGGGCGCGCGCGTTGAATCCGCTGTCCTCAGCCGTGGTGAAACCGCAGGGCCATTCAACGCCCAGCTGGTGGCCCAGGCTTTCCGTCAGGCTGAAGGCGGTCGTTTCATGTCTCGCGCAGACAACCAGACTACCCGGGCGCTTGTCCTTGTTGACGAAGTGATCGCCGGTGAAGCCGGGACCATCACCGCAACCCAGCGCACCGAGCTGACCAACGAGTTGCGTGACGATGCGACCCAGATTGTCACCAGCGCGCTGATCAACGCCTATGACGTGCGTCAGAACCAGGACCTGATCGATCAGGCGCTGGGACGCACCGCCATTCAGTAACAGGCGTGACATGACCGCATTCGCACCGGACCTTGCGACCGCGACAGAGCTGTGCGCGCGTGGGCAGACCGTTCTGCTGACCGCAACACGCGTCGATGATCTGGAAACCCCGGTCTCGGCCTATCTGAAGCTGGCCTCGCACAACGCCAACACCTTCCTGCTGGAAAGCGTTGAAGGCGGCGCGTTTCGCGGCCGGTATTCCGCAATCGGTCTGGATCCGGATCTGATCTGGCGGTGCCGGGGCGATCAGGCTGAAATCGCCACCGCGCCCGCACCCGGCGTTGCACCGGGCAGTTTCGAGCCTTGCGCCGAACCGCCCCTGCAATCACTGCGCACACTGATCGAGGACAGCCGTCTGACCCTGCCTTCGGGTCTGCCGCCTATTGCTGCGGGTCTGTTCGGCTATCTCGGCTATGACACGATCCGTCAGGTCGAACGTCTGCCCAACCATGCCGAGCCCGACCCTCTGGGCCTGCCCGAAGGTCAGCTGCTGCGTCCGCGCGTCATGGTGGTCTTTGACGCCCTGCGTCAGGAAATCCTGGTCGCAGCGCCCATCCGGCCCAAGGCGGACATGGAGCCCGAGCTTCAGGTCGACGCCGCACGCCGCCGCATCGAAGCTGTGTTCGCGCGGCTGGACGCCCCGGCCCCGATCGCCGGTTCGGCTGCGCCGTGGACGCTGGATGACCCGGTCAGCAATATGGAGCCGGCCCAGTACCGCCAGAATGTCGAGACCGCGAAAGCCTATATCCGCGCGGGCGATATCTTTCAGGTCGTGCCCAGCCAGCGATTCTCTGCGCCCTATACGGCGACGCCGCTCTCGCTGTACCGGTCCCTGCGACGTACGAACCCCTCGCCTTTCCTCTACTTCTTCAACCTGCCCGGCTTCGCCATTGTCGGATCGAGCCCGGAAATCCTGGTGCGCTTGCGTGGGGATACGGTCACGGTTCGCCCCATCGCAGGCACCCGCCCGCGCGGCAATTCCGAAGAAGCCGATCAGGCCCATGAAGCGGATCTGCGCGCCGATCCCAAGGAACGCGCCGAGCATCTGATGCTGCTCGACCTGGGCCGTAATGATGTGGGCCGGGTCGCCAAGGCCGGCACGGTGCGCGTGACCGAGCGCGAGATCATCGAGCGCTACAGCCATGTCATGCACATCGTTTCCAATGTGGAAGGCCAGCTGGGCGACGACCAAGACGCCATCTCCGCATTGATGGCCGGCTTCCCGGCGGGCACCGTCTCAGGCGCGCCTAAAGTGCGGGCGATGGAGATTATCGACGAACTCGAACCCCATCGCCGCGGCATCTATGCGGGCGCTGTGGGTTATTTCGGGGCCAATGGCGACATGGACATGGCGATCGCCCTGCGCACCGCCATCGTCAAGGATGGCCGCATGCATGTTCAGGCTGGCGCTGGCGTGGTGCTCGATTCCGATCCGGAGTCCGAGCATCAGGAGACGGTGAACAAGGCGCGCGCCCTGTTCCGCGCCGCCGCTGAAGCCTGGCGCTTCGTCTAGCTCTCGATTTCGACAGATGGCGACGCGCCCAGCGCGCTAACCGTTACGATCTCGACCCCCACCGCTTCGGCGCGTCGTGACAGGTCCGACAGGACAGCCAGGGTCTGTGGTCGGGGGTGACCGATGGCGATCGCCTGACCGTTTTGCAGCGCCAGGGCCAGCGCCGTATTCAGCTGGGCGCTGACCGAAGCCTCATCCGGCGCATGATCCAGAAAGACATCCCGAGTCAGCGCATTCAGCCCCGCCGCCCGGGCTGAGCGCGCCGCCTGAGACCGTGGATGGGTCAGGGAATCCACGAAAATCAGGGAAGATGGCAAGTCTGCTGCAGCAAACACCGCATCCATGGCGCGCCGGTCCGAGGTCAGACGACTGCCCATATGATTGTTGAACCCGGTCGCGCCGGGAACCCGCGAGAACGCCCAGCGGATGCGCGAGGACATTTCCCCGGCGCTCTGAAATTCGGTCAGGGCGTAAGGACCGGGGTCTTCCACACCGACGGGCTCCATGGGCAGATGGAGAAACACTTCGCTGCCTGCCTCTGACGCCCGACGGGCGATCACGGGCGCAGCCTCGGCATAGGGCAGGATCGACAGGGTCAGCGGAACATCCATCGCCAGCAAACGGTCAGCCGCCGCCACATCCAGCCCCACATCATCGATGATCACCGCCAGTTGCGGGCGTTGGCGGGCGGCAGCAAGCGACGGCGACGGCGCCGGTGAAGACGCAGAAACCTCTACCGGAACCGGTTCTTCACCGCGCACATACACGTCAGCTTCAATCCGGTTCGAGGCTTCAACGCGGATCACGCCGGGCCAGAAGGCTGTTGCATCAGCCTGGCCCGTGCTCGCCAAGGTTTCCGTCTGGTCAGGCTCCACAGACTGGGCGCCAAGATTATAGGCAAGCGCCGCAACCAGCATGAAACCGGCGGCCAGAGCCGAGCCCAGGTGCGGCGCATATGAAGCAGTTCGCATCATCAAAGCGTATTTACAGCGAGTCGCGGTTGGCGGCGCGCACGGGCTTGCTTAAGTTCCACAGCTCATTTTCACAGATGCTGCGAGCCGCCCATGCTGTTGATCATCGACAATTATGACAGCTTCACCTTCAACCTGGTCCATTACGTCCAGGAGCTGGGGGCCCCGACGCGCGTCATCCGCAATGACGCCATGAGCGCCGCCGACGCGCTGGCGCTGGACCCCAAGGGCATTCTGATCAGTCCGGGCCCGTGCGATCCGGACCGGGCCGGCATCTGTCTTGAGCTGATCGAAACCGCGCCCCACGATCTGCCGATCTTTGGCGTCTGTCTGGGCTTTCAGTCCATTGGTCAGGTGTTCGGCGGCAAGGTGGTTCAGGCCAAAGCCATCATGCATGGCAAAACCAGTCCTATCGAGCATGACGGGACCGGCGTATTCGAGGGCCTGCCCTCGCCCTATAACGCCACACGCTATCACTCTCTCGCGGTCGATCTGCCGGACGGCACTGACCTGGTCGCTAACGCCCATACCGCCGACGGTGAGATCATGGGTCTGATGCACAAGACCCGCCCCATTCACGGCGTGCAGTTCCACCCCGAATCCATTGCCTCCGAGCATGGTCATGCGCTTATCGGCAATTTCCTGCGCCTCGCAGGGATGACTGTGGAACAAGCTGCATGAGCCGCATGCGCCCCGCCATTCAGGCCCTGGCGCAGGGTCAGGAGCCGGATGCCGCCGCCCTTGAGGCGGCGTTTGACGCCCTTATGGATGGCCAGGCGGACCCGGTCGAGGTTGGCGGCTTTCTGCTGGCCCTCACCGCGCTGGGCGAAAGCCCGCAAGCGCTGATGATCGGCGCCAAGGCCATGCGCGCCCGGATGACGCCTGTTGCCGCCCCCGCCACTGCCATAGACACATGCGGGACCGGCGGGGATGCCCGCGGCACCTGGAATATCTCCACCGCTGCGGCTCTGGTCGCTGCAGGCGCAGGCGCTGTCGTCGCAAAACATGGCAACAAGGCCGCCTCCTCCAAGTCAGGATCCGCCGAAGTGCTTGAAAGCCTCGGCGTGAACCTCTTCGCCTCACCGACTCAGGTGGAAGCGGCTCTGTCCCAAGCGCGCGTGGGTTTTCTCTTCGCACAAGCCCATCACGGCGCCGTGCGCCATGTGGGACCGGCACGAAAAATTCTGGGCGTGCGGACCATCTTCAATCTTCTGGGGCCGCTCTCAAACCCGGCTGGCGCGAAGCGTCAGCTTCTGGGCGTGTTTGATCGCAAATGGCTCCTTCCCATGGCCGAGGCCCTGCGGGGTCTTGGCGCTGAAGCGGCGATGATTGTGCATGGCGAAGACGGGCTGGATGAAATCACCACCACGGGCGTCAGCCATGTGGCCGAGCTCTTCCCTGATGGAACGATCCGCGAATACCAGATCACGCCCGAAGACGCCGGTCTGCCCCGCGCAGGTCTCGACGATCTCAAGGGCGGAGAACCTGAAGAGAACGCCGAGGCGATCCGCGATCTTCTGAAAGGCGCCACAGGCCCCTATCGCGATATCGTGCTGTTTAACGCCGCTGCGGCGCTCAAACTCGCCGGTCTCTCTGATGATCTGAAATCGGGTGCAGCGCTTGCCGCCAGCGCCCTTGATGAGGGCCGCGCGCAAGCGGCGCTCGACGCCCTTGTTCGCGCCAGCAACGCCTGAACCAATTTGACGAGACCGCAATGAGCGATGTTCTGACCCGTATCGAAGCCTATAAGCGCGCTGACGTCGCCGAGCGCAAAGCCCGCCTATCCTATGAGGCGGTGTGCGAGCGGGCGCAGGATGCGAGCCCTGTTCGCGGTTTCAAGGCGGCATTGGAGCGCGATGCCGCCGCGAACGGTCTGGGCCTGATTGCCGAAGTAAAGAAAGCCAGCCCCTCCAAGGGCCTGATCCGCGCGGACTTCAATCCGCCCATCCTCGCCAAAGCCTATGAAGACGGCGGCGCGAGCTGCCTGTCCGTTCTGACCGATGAGCCCAGTTTTCAGGGCCATGACGACTATCTGGTCGCCGCACGCGCTGCAGTGGACCTGCCCGTCCTGCGCAAGGATTTTCTCTATGATCCCTGGCAAGTCGCCGAATCACGCGCGCTCGGCGCGGACTGTATTCTGGTGATTCTGGCGAGCGTGGATGATTCCCTCGCCGCCGCCCTGATCGAAGAAGCCTTCAAATGGGGCATGGATGCCTTGGTCGAAGTGCATGACGCAGAGGAAATGAAGCGCGCCCTCGCCCTGCCCAGCCCGCTCGTTGGTGTGAACAATCGCAATCTGCGCACGTTTGAGACGAGCCTTGAAACCTTTGAAACCCTTGCCCCTATGGTGGGTGAAGACCGTGTTCTGGTGGCCGAAAGCGGCATTTTCACCCGTGACGACGCCGTGCGTTTGCAACAGGCTGGGGCCAAGGCGTTGCTGGTGGGTGAAAGCCTGATGCGCCAGGACGATGTGACAGCGGCGACGCGCGCCCTGATTGGTCGGGCATAACACCGGGCCTTCACTTGACGTTAAGACGGAACATGCATAGAACACCCTTATAGAGTTTCTATTTTGTTCCAAGAGGCGATCATGCTGACCAAAAAGCAGCACGAGCTTTTGCTCTACATCAACAAACGTCTGTCCGAAGACGGCGTGTCGCCTTCCTTTGACGAAATGAAAGAGGCGCTCAATCTCGCTTCCAAATCCGGCGTTCACCGTCTGGTCTCGGCTCTGGAAGAGCGCGGCTTCATCCGCCGCCTCGCCCACCGCGCCCGCGCTCTGGAAGTGCTCAAGCTGCCCTCTGGCGGCGCGAGCGCCCAGTCCACGCCTGCCAAGACCAATGTCGTCAGCGCCGATTTCGGCTCCGCCACCTCTGATGAGCGCACCCATGGCGTGGAAGTGCCGGTCCTTGGCCGGATCGCCGCCGGTGTGCCGATCGAGGCGATCCAGCACGAAACCGACCGCCTGCCCGTCCCGGCGGACATGATTTCAGGCGGCGAACACTTCGCCCTCGAAGTCCACGGCGACTCCATGATTGAGGCCGGCATCCTTGATGGCGACCTTGTGATCATCAAGCGCGGCGACACGGCCAATACCGGCGACATCGTCGTGGCGCTTGTTCATGACGAGGAAGCCACGCTGAAAAAGCTGCGCAAGAAAGGCGGCTCCATCGCCCTTGAAGCGGCGAACCCGGCCTATGAGACCCGGATTTTCGGCCCGAACGAGGTGAAGGTTCAGGGTCGCCTTGTGGGACTTATCCGTCGCTATCACTAGGCGATCTGCTTTCGGGGCAGTAGTCTGGCGCACCCTTCTGAGGACGCCAGCTCATGACCGACGCCACCCCGCTCAGCTTTGACCTCTACTGGTCTTTCCGCAGCCCCTACAGCTATATCGCCGCCCAGCGATTTTTAGAGCTGCGTCAGCACTACGCCTTCAATGTGAATGTGCGCATCGTGCGCCCGCTGGCGGTTCGAAGCCCTGAATTCTTTGAAGAGCGGGATCCACGCTGGATCCATTATGTAATCGTGGATGTAGCGCGCGAGGCGGAACGACTGGGCTTGCCCATTTCCGCCCCCTCGCCTGACCCGATCGTACAGGACATCCATACGCTCAAGATCGCCCCGGAACAGCCGCGGATCGCCTATCTCAACCAGCTGGGCGTTCTGGCCTGCGAGGACGGCGACGGCCTGGCCTATATCGCCCACGCCAGCCGCCGCATCTGGGGCGGAAGCGCTGCAGGACATGACACGCCCTGGACCGAGGATGGCGCACTGGATGACGCGGCCCGCGCCGCCGGGCTCGATCCGGACACGCTGAACACGCAATCAGATGCCCAATCAGACCGTATTGATAGTCAAATCATCGAGAACGAAGCCAATCAGGACGCCGCCGGCCATTGGGGCGTGCCCCTAATGGTCTTTCAGGGCGAGCCCTTCTTCGGTCAGGACCGGATCGACGCCCTGCTCTGGCGCATGCAGCAACGCGGCCTGAAAGCGCTCTAGTCCGCTCAGGAACCGGAAGCGCCGCCCCACAAGCGATTGCGGCGCGCCGCTTGCGCGCTGCGCATGCGGATGACCTGCCCGTCATGGACCCAGAACTCCAGTCCGCCCAGCTCTTCCCGAGCGACAGTATCGAGAATCAGCGCCGCGCAACGACGTTTGCGCCAGGCGGAAACCTCCCCGTCAAAAACGATGAGGTCCGCCTCATGGCAATCATCTTCCAGCGCTTCGGCGGAGGCTGTCACGGCCAGCAACAAACCGTCTGAAGTTCGCCCCGTGCAGCCCAGACTGTCACAGCTCAGGGCGGCGCGATCCGGGCTGTCGCTGACGCCGGCCCGCTGCAGAAAGACCCGGGCATCGAACCGTCCGCGACGGCGATCTGTAACCGTGTAGCCCTCCGCGCCCTCAAAGCGAGCCAGCACCACCCCGCCATCGGTGATCATCATCTGGGGCGGGGTCTGGACCATGAACAGCGTCATCGCCGCCATGATCAGCAGCCCCCCGGTCACCCGCATCCATCCCAGCCCGATCACCAGACACGCAAAGCCCAGTCCGTAGAGCGCCACCAGCGCCGGGTCCGCCGCATTCGCCCCCACAACAGCGCCCTCCATGGTGGACGCCCAGTACGCCACATCCAGAACCCGGCGCAGCCCCTGGTCCATAATCCACAGAAAGGGCCGCTCCATCCCCACGACAGAGAAGATGAGCGCCGCGCCGCCCGCCGGCATGACCCAGAACGTAAAAAGCGGCATAGCGAGGAGGTTGGCGATAAGGCCATAGGCGGCCATGCGCTGGAAATGAAAGATCGCGAACGCCCCCGTCGCCGCCCCGGCAATGAGCGAGGTGGCGCTGAGCCCGGCCAGCGCATCCTTGAGCTTTCCAAACACGGATGACGACAGACCGGATTCAGGTCGCCAACGCTTATAGGCGTCAAAGCTGGCGATCAGGGCCGCAACAGCGGAGAAGCTCATCTGGAAACCGGGCTCAATGACGCTTTCAGGCGCAATGAGCAGGATCAGGATCGCCGCCAGCGCCAGTGAGCGCATGGAAAAAGCCTGACGGTCAAACAACACGCCCACCAGAACGACGAAGGCCATGATGTAGGCCCGCTGGGTGGAAACCGCCGCCCCGGAGATGATCAAATAGAGGCTGGCGGCGATCAGTGCGCCTAGAGCAGCCGGCTTGCGCGGGTCATGCGCGCGCGCCCAAGGCTCCCACATCGCAAACACCAGACGGATCAGCCAGTACGCCCCGCCCGCAAAAAGCGCCATGTGAAGGCCGGATATCGCCAGAATGTGCCCAAGCCCTGACAGACGTAACGCCTCGGCGTCCTCGGTGCTGACGCGGGCGCGTTCCCCGGTCAGCAAGGCGGCGGCGACAGCTCCGGTCCGCGTCCCGGTTTGAGATTGCAACCGCTCAGACAAACGCCAGCGAAAGCCCGCCAGGGACAGGCTGAGCGGCGCCCGTGTATCAATCTCGGTGCGCTCCATGTCCGAGATGGCGTAGCCCGTCAGAGCGATCTGATCGAACCAGGCGGCACGCGCCGGGTCATAGCCACCAGCGGCAACCGGGGCGGATGGCGGCGACAAGCGAGCCCGCACGCGGATCGCATCGCCTGGCTCGAACGCTGCGAGCCCCGCACGGATACGAACCCGATAGGGCGGCGTATCGGCATTCTCGAGCGCATGCACCCGGATGACAAGACGCGCCCGCCCCTCAAGCCGCTCCACCCGCTCAATCCAGCCCGTGACCTCTGCACTGCGTTCAGACTGAAAGGCCCCAAGTTCTGGCGCGCCCAGCGAATGAGCCCGCTCCCGAGACAGAACGAAGCCAAGTGTCAGGCAGTTCACAAGCACGAGCGCATAAAGTGTGAGGACGTTCCGTCTGAACCACCAGACAATGCCCGCGACAAAGCTCAGTCCCGCCCCGAACAGCACCGGCGCCAAGCCCGGCTCTGACGGCCATGAGAAATAGGCTGCTGCGCCGACAGCCAGCGCCACCGGCGCCCACAGGATCAGGCGGTTGGGGTCTGGAACTGTGAGCGCCAACGCGCCGCCCAGCCCAGCCGTCACGGCTCGGCGCAAGTCTGGGATTTCCCCCACAGGTGGAAACTTTAGCGATTTCACACCTTCATCATGGCGTGAACATCAGGCGGAGGCTATGACGGAGACGCTTTGGCGTGCTAAAGAGCACCTCCCTTCGCACTGCAGCATGAATTCGCAATTGCAAGACACCATGAAAATCATCACGCGTTTCGCGCCCTCACCGACCGGCTATCTGCATATCGGCGGCGCGCGTACGGCGCTGTTCAACGCCCTGTTCGCTCAGGCGAATGGCGGCGAATTCAAGCTTCGCATCGAGGATACGGATCGTGCGCGTTCCACCGATGAAACCGTGCAGGCGATTCTGGATGGACTGAGCTGGCTGGGCCTGAAATGGGATGGCGAAGCCGTGTCACAGTTCGCCCGCGCAGACCGTCACCGTGAAGTCGTGGACGCGCTGATCGAAAAAGGCGCGGCCTTCCGCTGCTATTGCACGCCGGAAGAAACCGAAGCGCTGCGCGAGCAGGCTTTCGCCGAAGGTCGCGCCCTGCGCTCGCCCTGGCGCGATCGTGATGCTTCAGAAGCGCCGGCGGACGCCCCCTTCGTGGTGCGCTTCCGTGCGGCGGATACTGACACTGTCATCGAGGATACGGTTCAGGGTCAGGTTCGTTGGGGCGCCAAGGAATTTGACGATCTCGTGCTTCTGCGCGGCGACGGCAACCCGACCTATAATCTCGCTGTAGTGGTCGATGACCATGATATGGGCGTCACCCACATCATCCGCGGCGATGATCACCTGACCAATGCCGGTCGTCAGACCCAGATCTATCAGGCGATGGGCTGGGAGATTCCGGTCTTCGCCCATATCCCGCTGATCCATGGTCCGGACGGCAAGAAGCTCTCCAAGCGTCACGGCGCTCTGGGCGTCGAAGCTTATCGCGATATGGGCTATCTGCCTGAAGGGCTGCGCAATTATCTGCTGCGCCTGGGCTGGTCCAAGGGCGATCAGGAATATTTCACCGATGCTGACATGGCCGCCGCCTTTGACCTCAAGGGTCTGGGCAAGGCGCCGGCGCGGCTCGATTTTGACAAGATGTCGAGCGTCAACGCCTGGCATATGAAACGCGCAGAGGATGCGCGTCTGACGGATCTGCTCTGGGACCGCCTGCAAGGCCGCGACGATCTGCGTCTTGATGATCAGGCGAAAGTCTGGGTTTCTTCAGCGATGAAAGTGCTGAAAGAACGCGCAGCGACCCTCGCAGAGCTGGAGGATCAATCCTATTTCCTTATTCGTCCGCGCCCGATCGAACTGACGGGCAAAACCGCCAAGGCGATCAATGATGACGCCAAGGCGCGTCTGTCACGTCTTGCGGACGTGCTAAGGGATACGCCGGACTGGACTGAAGCAGCTTTGGGCGATGTGCTTAACGCTTTCGCAGAGGCTGAAGAGGTTGGCTTCGGCAAGGTGGGTCAACCGCTTCGGGCGGCTCTCACCGGCGGCGCGCCAGCGCCGGACATGAGTTTTGTACTGGCGGTTCTGGGACGTGATGAAGTTCTGGATCGGCTCAATGACGTGATGGACTAGGTCGCGCCCCTATTCAGGCCGCGTCCATCATGACCCACACAAAAGGGGTTGGAGATATGGAAAACAAGATTCAACCGAAAGGTTCCGCGCAGCTGTCGATTAACGGCGAGACCTATGACCTGCCTGTATATGGCGGCTCTATCGGTCCGGACGTGATCGACATTCGCGCGCTGTACAAGAATGCGGGCGTTTTCACCTTTGACCCCGGCTTCACCTCCACCGCGTCTTGCGAAAGCCAGATCACCTATATTGATGGCGACGAAGGCACGCTTCTGTATCGCGGCTATCCGATCGACCAGCTGGCCGACAACGCCAGCTTCATTGAAGTCGCTTACCTGCTGCAAAACGGTGAGCTTCCGAACGCCAAGGAACTCGAAGAGTTTGATTGGACGATCCGTCGTCACACCATGCTGCACGACCAGTTCGACCAGTTCTTCCGCGGTTTCCGCCGTGACGCGCACCCGATGGCCATCATGGTCGGCACGGTTGGCGCTCTGTCGGCTTTCTATCACGACTCCACCGACGTCAATGACCCGCAGGCTCGCCTGATCGCGTCTCACCGCATGATCGCCAAGATGCCGACCATCGCGGCGCGCGCCTATAAATACCACATCGGTCAGCCCTTCGTGGCTCCGCAGAACGATCTCGACTATGCGTCGAACTTCCTGCAGATGTGCTTTGCTGTCCCGGCCGAGAAATACGAGGTGTCCCCGACCCTCGCCCGCGCAATGGACAAGATCTTTACCCTGCACGCCGACCACGAACAGAACGCCTCGACCTCGACCGTGCGTCTGGCGGGCTCTTCGGGCGCCAACCCGTTCGCCTGTATCGCAGCCGGCATCGCCTCGCTGTGGGGCCCGGCGCACGGCGGCGCGAACGAAGCCGCCCTCAACATGCTCAACGAGATCGGTTCGGTGGACAACATCCCCGAATACGTCGCGAAAGCCAAAGACAAGAACGATCCCTTCCGTCTGATGGGCTTTGGTCACCGCGTGTACAAGAACTATGACCCGCGCGCCAAAGTGATGCGTGAGACCTGCCATGCCGTGCTCGACGAGCTGGGCGTGCGCAATGACCCGCTGCTGGCCGTGGCCATGGAGCTGGAAAAGATCGCGCTGGAAGATCCTTACTTCGTCGAGAAGAAGCTCTATCCGAACATCGACTTCTATTCGGGCATCACCCTGAAGGCGATGGGCTTCCCGACCGAGATGTTCACCGTGCTGTTCGCCCTGGCCCGCACCGTCGGCTGGATCGCGCAATGGTCGGAAATGATCGAGGATCCGAGCCAGAAAATCGGTCGTCCGCGTCAGGCCTTCACCGGCGCGACGCAACGCGACTTCGTGGGGATCGACAAGCGCTAGGCGCTTTCCCTCGAACCCAATAAGACCGGCGAAGCAAAAGCTTCGCCGGTTTTCTTTTATCTGCACCTTAGCTTTAAAGCGGACCGAATTCGCGCCTTGTGAACAAGGCATCAAGCCCGACGCCAAGGGCTTCAGAGAGCCGGAGCGCCACCTCGATCGTGGGATTGAACTGCCCCCGCTCGATAGCGCCAATGGTTTGCGGATGCACCTGTACCCGGGTCGCGAGTTCCTGACGGGACAGGCCGCGATCCACGCGATAGGTCTTCACCCGGTTCAGAAAAGCGACGGGATCAGCCATCCGCGTCCTCATCTTCTTCGCCAGAGAAATCGAAATCAGACGCATTCAACGTCCAGGCCAGCACCAGTTGAGGGCCGGACATGGCCAGTGCGATCGACGCCAGGCCGACACCGATTGCATATCCCGCGGGCAAGGGGGATGCGCCAACCGCCGCGACGATAGCCAAAAGCACTAGCGCCAATTTCAATCCCTGTCGGGTCGCCATGGCGACAAGTGCTTGCTGGCGCTCATCATAGGGCTCACCCGGCACGGCGAAGCCTGGCCGACTGGCGAGAAACACCAGCCTGTCCAGCCAGAAGGCATCCACCGCGCAGATCAGCAGAACAGGCGCAAACCCCATCATGACCTGACTGAACCCTGCCTGATCAATGAGCGCCTTCAGGATGCCGTCGATCAAGACGGACAGCATGATTGCGAACACCACAAACACCATCACTGTCACGACCACCAGACCGCGCCGTTTGGGTATCGACGCCCAGGCTTGCGCCTTTCGGGGATCGTCACTGGAGTCCGCTTTGTAAAATCCGTGGAGCGGTCCCTGAGCACGCATGATCATCTCCTGCTTAAATTTCATAATATAGCATATATGCTACGTTACGAAGCACAAGGGCATGACCCAACAGCGGGATGTACTTCGCTAGACCAGGGAGAGCACCGCTGCGGCGGCGTTCGCTGAGGGGGATCCGCCCTCGCCGCGCATATGATCGGTGACTTCACGCAAGCGCCGGGACAGGTCCGACCGGCGAGCCGGGTCATCCAGCAATGCACCAACGCTTTGCGCCAGAACATCGCCGCGGCACTGGGTCTGCACATGCTCGGGAATCAGCATCTCATCCGCAGCGATATTGGCCAGCGAAATGTATTTGGACTTCATCAGGAAGAAACGCGCCGCCGCCCAGGCCAACCAGCCCAGTCGATAGGCCGCTACGGTCGGCACGCCCAGTCGCGCCAGTTCCAGCGTCACCGTGCCTGAGCAGGCCAAAGCGACATCTGCAGCGTGGAAGGCGTCACGGCGCTCATCGCTCTCCACGATGATCAGGTCTGATAACGCGGGTTCAGCCGCAATCATCTCGCGCGCCTGCTCGGCGATAGAGGATGCGAGCGGGGTGACGAACTTCATATCCGGATGCTCGATTTTCAGTCGCTTCACCGCATCCGCAAAGCGCGGGAGCAGACGGGTCAGTTCGGACTTGCGGCTACCGAAGAGGATCAGGAGTAACGAATCTGTCTCGGCGATGTCATGGCGGGCGCGAAAAGCAGCCCCATCCCCGCTCAGATCCCGCTCCAGCGCCGGATTACCCACAAAGCTCACATCCATGCCGTGCTCGGTGAAATACGGCGCATCGAACGGGTGAATAGCGAGCAGATGGTCAAAGGTGTCGGCGGCCACCTTGGCGCGTTCGCGTCGGGCGGCGAAGACCTGAGGCGCGACATATTTGATGAGCGGCGTATCGGGCAACGCTTCGCGCAGTTTCCACGCCGCACGCAACATGAAGCCCCAGGAATCAATCAGCACGACCGCATCCGCCCCAAAGGCTTTGGCGGCGTCCGCGGTTTCCTGGGCGCGCTGATGGACAAGATTGATAATCTTCAGGCCATCAAACAGGCCAAAGACGGACAGCTCTGAAATATCAAAGGGCGAGACAGCGCCGCGTTTGGCCATTTCCGGGCCGCCTACGCCTGCAATCTCCACTTCGGGACGAGCCGCGCGTAGCGCGTCGATCAAATCCCCGGCCAGCGCATCCCCGGATGGCTCCGCCGCAACGAGAAAGATTCGCGGTGCTCGTTGTCCTGCATTCTCAAGATCACGCGTTTGCGTCATCCGCTTGCCCATCCATCTCTACCGCCCAAACGGCCAGTCCGCTGGCATCCGCCGCCTGTGCGACAGCCTCACGGCCCAGCACCATCGCACCGCCCGCGGGAATGACAATGCCAGCCAGACCGGCCCTGGCCGCCCCATGCACGGTGGATACCCCGATGACCGGCAAGTCGATACGACGCTCCTGACCCGGCTTGGGCCGTTTGGCCAGAACGCCTTTGCGGGACAATTCATCGCCACGCAATTCAGCCGGCAAGCCCGCCACACGCGCCAGCATCTGGTCCGTGCCCTCCTGGGCTTCAACCGCGAGGACCAGACCTTCACACACCACAGCGCCCTGCCCGATATCCTCGGCCCCGGTCACGCCAGCGATATGAAGCGCCTTTGCAGCATCAGAGCGCGTGACGGCGCTTGGCTCAATCGAGCCGATCAGGCCCGGTTCCACCAACAATTCATCGGCAATGTCATTGGCCCCGATGACGGTGAAGCCTTCTTTCTCGAAGAAGCCGACGATCGCGCGCAACAAGGCGTCATCTCCTCGCGCGGCGGCGGTCAGCGCCTGCGGCAGGAAGGCCATGCCTTTGAGGTCGGGTTTCAAAGCCGAGAAGTCCGGCCGGGTGACGATCCCGGCAAAGCACACGGCGTCGCAATCCGCCTGACGCAGATCTTTCACCACCTGCCCCAACTGGGCAATGCCGCGAATAACCGGGCAGTCATAGCGCGTGGGGTCTGCAAACCCCTTGAGCGCGATGACGCAGGCCAGACGATCGCCACTTTGCGCCGCCTGAGCGACATAAACCGGCAAGTCACCGCCCCCGGCGATCAGTCCCAGACGCTGATAGACCGCCACACCTAGCGCCCTTCCGGCGAGCAGAGCGGGCGTTTGGCCGGGGTGCGAATGAACTCAACGATGTCCATGACTTCCGGACGGTTCTCGAACAGACGCGCCGCGTCCTCGACCCGCTCATGGAAGGCGCCTTCATTAGCGAAGACCAGGCGATATGCCGCGCGCAGATCATGGATGGCGTCACGTGAAAAGCCGCGGCGCTTCAGACCCACAAGGTTGAGCCCCGCCAGAGCGCCCAGATTATCGACCATGCCATAGGGAATGACGTCACCCGTCACCGGCGCGCCGCCGCCAATAAAGGCGTATTTGCCGATCCGGCATTGCTGGTGCAGCGCAGACAGGCCGCCCATGATCACATAATCGGCGACTGTGGAATCCCCGCCCAGCGTAGCGTTGTTGGCGAACACCACATGATTGCCCACGGTGCAGTCATGGGCGACGTGCGCGCCGACCATGAAGAAGTTGTTCGAGCCGACCTTGGTGACGCCTTTTGCGCCTTCCGTGCCCATATGCATGGTCACATGCTCGCGCAGTGTGTTGTTGTCGCCAATGATCAGGCGCACATCGCCGCCCTTGAACTTGAAGTCCTGCGGCGGTTCGCCAAGGGCGACAAAGGGGTGGATCTTGCAATCGGAACCCAGCTCAAGATTGCCGCTCAGGCTGACATGAGACTGCAGCCGGGTCCGGTCGCCGATCTGGACATTCGGACCCACGACGCAGAACGGACCAATCTCAACGCCCTCGCCCAGCCGGGCGCTTTCGTCCACGATGGCGGTCGGATGAATAGTCGTGGTCATGAAAACTCCGTCAGGCTTCGCGCGGCGCAGAAGTGGCCGAGAAGGTCGCGTCCGCACAGCGTACGCCGTTCACGCGCGCTTCGCCCTTGAACTTGAAGACGCCGCGACGATTGGCCGTCACTTCGACCGGCATTTCCAGCACATCACCCGGGCGCACGGGACGGCGGAACTTCGCCTGCTCTACGCCCATGAAATAGATCAGGGTGTTGGAAATATCGGCATCGAGCGTCTTGGACATCAGGATGGCGCCCGTTTGCGCCATAGCCTCGATAATCAGAACGCCCGGCATGACCGGATTCTCGGGAAAATGGCCCTGAAAATGAGGCTCGGCGGCAGAGACGCATTTGAACCCGACAATGGATTCACCCGGCACATAACGCTCGGCGCGGTCCACAAGAAGGAAGGGATAGCGATGCGGCAGGCGACGCAGGATTTCGTCAGGCCCGATCGCAGTCTCAAGATCACTCATCAGTCGTCCTTCTTGCGCTCGGGTTTTGACTTGCGGCTTACCGCGCGGCGCAGCCAGGCTGTCTCGCGCATGAAGCTTTGGATCGGCTGGGCGGGCGAACCGGCCCAGGTTTCACCGGGCGGTACATCCTTCATGACCGCTGCGTCAGCGGCCAGACGCGCCCCGGCGCCGATCTTCAGATGGTCCGCGACGCCGACACGCCCGCCAAATTGTGCGCCAGCGCCAATGATGGTGCTGCCGGAAATGCCGGCGAAAGCCGCCATGACGGCGTATTCGCCCACATCCACATTATGGCCGATATGGCACAGATTATCGATCCGTGCGCCCTTGCCGATGCGAGTATCCTTGAGCATGCCGCGATCCACAGTCGCGTTCGCGCCCAGGGTCGCCTCATCCTCGATGATCACACGGCCCAGATGCGGCAGGGTGAAAACCTCACCATTCTCATAGGCCAGACCAAAGCCCGCCTCGCCCACAACTGCGCCGGCGGAAATCTCGCACTGCGCGCCTACGAGCGCACACTGGACATTGGCGCGAACCCCGATGCGCGTGTGATCGCCGATGACGACGCCCGGCCCGATGATCGCGCCAGCTTCGATGCGGGCATGCTCACCGATCACGGCGTCCGGCCCCACGATCACGCCCGGTGCGAGACGCGCGCTGTCCGCAATGGTCGCTGTCGGATGGATAAAGTCCGGACCGTCATGAAACCGGGGCGCCAGAAGGCGAGCTGCGGCCTTGGCAAAGCCGGCGCGGGTCACACGATGAACGATCACCGCCTGGCAGTGCGGCAGAGCGTCGGCCCAACTCGCATCCGGAACAATAGCGACCCCGGCTGCGGGCGGCATCTCTGGCGGGGCCTTGCCAGCCAGAAACATCAGAGCGCCCTCCTGGGCGCTGTCCGGAGTAGCAACGTCAGAAACAGCGACATCGCCGTCGCCTATCAGATCAGATCCGATAAGCGCGGCGATGTCAGAAGCCTTGAGCGGACCGAGCCGCTCAAAAAATCGCGGGTCGGCCCCCATATCAGACCAACCTACTTACTGCTGTTGCTGAGCAGCTTGGGTGGGAACGCGAACGCGGTTCACCGGCGTGGTGGAGATCCGCTGGTTCAGGCGCTCGATGGCGGACTGGCTGATGTCCACGGAGTCACGCGCATAGACCACGGCAGAGCGGTCGATCAGCACGTCTGCGTTCCGCTCGTTGACGATTTCCTGCAGGACTTCCTGAAGGATCGGCAGCACCGGACGCATGGCTTGCTGTTCGGTCGCAGCCAGTTCCTGAGCGCGGATACGGCGGGTCTGTTCAAAACCGGCCGCGTCGCGTTGCAGGGCTTCATAGCGGGACGCCAGGTCCGGACGCTGACGGATGGCGTCTTCAGACAGGGCGGACAGCTCAGCGTTCAGCGCTTCGCTTTCCGCCTGGATGGCGGCTTGCTGCGGCTCAAGCTCGGCCGTGATTTCCTGACCGATAACTTCAAGACGAGAGGTGATGTGCTGGCCCACAGCGCTTTCGCGCAGGATGCGTTGCTCGTTCATCACCAGAACGCTCTGGGCGAAGCTCGCAGCGCTGAAGCCGATGCTCAGAACCAGAGCGGCTGAGAGCACGCGCAGCGGACGCATGGCGGCGAAAATCTGACGTTTCATGAGTTTAGAACCCCGTTCGTGTGCTGAAGCGGAAGAACGCCCCTTGGTCGTAATCTTCCTTGATGAAGGCATGCGCCAGGTCAAACCGCACCGGGCCGAAGGGAGAATCCCAGAAGATGCTCATACCGGCCGATGCGCGCAGCGCAAGGTCGTCGACAGTGAAGATGGCGGTGTCCGTGCCATCATCAGCAATCTGGTCGTCGTCCGGCAGAAGACCAACCGTGCCGAACTCGGTGAACAGGCTGCCGCGGATGCCGTATTGCTCCGGCAGGCCCAGCGGGAAGCCCATTTCAAAGGCGCCGATCGCGTAGAAATTTCCGCCCAGGGCGTCGCCCGAGACGTATTCATCGCCATCCTCAAGCGCCGTTTCACGACGCTGGACGACGCGCGGGCCGATGCCCGCCGTTTCGAAACCGCGGAAGGAGTTGCCGCCTTTAAAGAAGCGATCGTTGATCCGCGCGGTGTCCCCGCCCCAAGAGAAGAGATAGCCCGTTGAGCCCGTAGCGCTGAAGACCAGACGGTCACGCCAGACGCTGCGATAGATCCCGCCCTGCAGTTCCGAGCGCACATAGCGCACATCGCCGCCCAGGCCTGCAAAGTCCTGGTTGAAGCTCAGCTGGAAGCCGCGGGTCGGCTCGCGATAGTCATCCGTGCGGTTCCAGCGCAGCGAATACCCCATCAGCGAGGTGATGCGGGAACCGGCGGCGCGCTGGATGGATTCCGACACGCCGGAATAAATGCGCACATCGTCTGTCCGCAGGGTGTAGTTCACCCCGGCCTGCACGGCGCGCGTCAGCGGGAAGCCCGCACGCAGCGTGAAACCGGTGGATTCCGTCTCGAATGACGCTTCGCTTGAGAAGTCAGACCGGACCCGGAACAGGTCAAAGCCCGCCGCCAGGTTCCGATCAAGGAAACGCGGCTCGGTAAAGCGGATATCGATCTGCTGCTGACGCGAGCTCGTGGACACGCGCAGGCGCAGGAACTGACCGCGGCCCCGCAGGTTGCGTTCAGAAATCGAGAAGTCCACGAGGAAGGAATCCGTGGACGAGAAGCCGGCGCCGAAGGCCAGCTCACCCGTGGGCTGTTCCGCCACACGAACCTGGACCTGAGCCCGGTCCGGAGCGCTGCCTTGCACGGGCTCAACCTCAACGTCTTCAAAGAAGCCCAGCTGCCCAACGCGCGAACGCGAGACGTTCACCAGCGCCTGGTTGAAGGCGTCGCCTTCCACAAGGTCCAGCTCGCGACGGATCACGCGGTCCAGCGTCCGGGTGTTGCCGATAATGTCGATGCGCTCGATATAAACTCGCGGGCTTTCCTCGATCACATAGGTGATGTCGACCGTCTGGGTTTCACGGTTCAGGTTCACGCGCGGGCTGACATCCACGAAGGCATAGCCTGCTGCGCCAGCGGCATAGGTCAGGGAGTCCGTGGCGTCCTCGATCAGGCTGCCCACATAAAGCCGCCCCGGCTGGGTCGGAATGACCGCTTCGAGGTATTCGGTGTTGAGATCGGAAATCTCGGTTTCAACAACGATCTCGCCGAAATTGTAACGCTCGCCCTCATCCATGGTGAAGGTGACGTAGAATTCGGACTGGTCAGGCGCGAGTTCAGCGGACACCGAGGTCACGCGGAAGTCGGCAAAGCCCCGGTCATTGTAGAAAGTGCGCAGCTGCTCACGGTCATACTCGATCCGGTCCGGATCATAGTTGTCATTGGAGCTGAAGAACTTCCACCAGCGCGCCTCGGTGGTGACGATTTCACCCCGCAGACGGCGGTCGGAATAGGCTTCGTTGCCGACAAAGGAAATCCGCTCGACGCCGGTGACCGGGCCTTCGGAAATCTCGAACACCAGATCCACGCGGTTTTGCGGCAGTTCAACGATCTGCGGCGTCACCTGAGCGGCGAACCGGCCTGACCGGCGATACACTTCCAGAATACGCTGCACATCAGACTGAACCCGCGAGCGGGTGAAGATGGCGCGGGCCTGGAGTTCGATCTCGTCAGTGATCTTGTCGTCGCCGATCGCGCGATTGCCTTCGAGAATCACGCGGTTCACGATCGGGTTCTCCACAACGTAGAGCACCAGGGACGGGCCATCGATCGCCACGCGGACGTCAGAGAACAGGTTCGTGCTGTAAAGGGTCTGGATCGACAGGTTGATCAGGCGCCCATTGGGAAGGTCGCCCGGCTGGATCAGAAGGTAGGACAGGATGGTGTCTGCTTCGACCCGTTCATTGCCCTCCACCACGATCTGCAGGATCGGCTGCTGGCGGGTTTCCTGGACGGTTTCAGACGATTCAGCCTGAATCTCCGGCTGGGGTTGGTTAACGCCCGCGTCCTGCGCAAAGCCCGCACTTGCGGAAATCACGCTCAGCAGCGCCGCCGCCAATCCCTTGAAGATCACATTCATGAAAGGCCCTCGTCCCTCGCCTGCGACGCCCCCATCACAGGAACTGACCGCGCAGATAACTCAAATCATTCCAAGTGGCCACCACGAACATGGCCAGAATAAAGCCGAGTCCCAACCGGAACCCCAATTCCTGAACGGACGGGCTCGGCGGACGTTTAGCTATAGCTTCATAGGCGTAGTACACAAGGTGACCGCCGTCGAGAACCGGAATGGGCAGAAGATTCATTAACCCCAGTCCGACACTCAGCAGAGCCGACAGCGCCACCATGACGATGAGCAGGCGCTGAAGCCGCGTCATCAGGCCCACCGATTGGGGGGCGCCATTATCGCTGACCGCGAGATTCGCCAGCTGTCCCGCCGTCGTCGCAATCCCGACCGGACCGTTGATATGCTCTGTGGAGGCGCGCCCGGTCACAAGACGGGAGAGGTAGCTGACAATCGTTCCGGTCGTATCAATGGTGCGCGTCACGCCATAGATCGGCGCTTCCCAGATCGCAGGACGATAGATCACCCGCTCCGCCTCGGCCGAGCTGCGAATGCCGATCGTGCCCAGAGGACGCTCGCCGCCCAGATTGTCATCGCGCATCACCCGCGCTGGCGTCACGTTCAGGACGATGGGTTGCTCATCACGCTCAACAGTCACGGCGATCGGACGCCCTGCACGCGTGACGACGTATTCGGTCATGTCGGTGAAGCCGAGAATGGGCGTGTTATCCATCCGGACAACACGATCGCCCGCCTGGAAACCCGCTTCTTCAGCCGGGCTGTCCGCGATGACTTCCCCCACCAGAGGCTCCAGCCGGGATTCGCCCTGGGCCAGCCCCAGAATCGCAAAGAGCACGATCGCCAGAAGGAAATTCGCTAAAGGCCCCGCCGCCACGATGAAGGCGCGTTGCCAGACCGGTTTGAAGTGCAGGACGCTATCGGGATCAGAATGTTCGCGTCGCAGCTCTTCCAGGGTTTCGTAGTCGGGAGCGCTGGCGGCGTTGGCGTCGCCGCGGAACTGGACGAAACCGCCCAGCGGCAAGGCGCTGACCTTCCAGACCGTGCCCAGCTTGTCCGTGCGTGAGAACAGTGTCGGACCAAACCCCATGGAAAAGGCGTCCGCATGCACGCCGCACATCCGCCCGGCCCAGTAATGACCGAGCTCGTGGATGATCACGACAAAGCCCATCACAAGGATGAAGGCGAAAATGGACAGCGCGCCAGATCCAAGCCAGTCGAGCATTTGGTCTCCTTACACAGCGCCGCCCGGCCGGGCGCGCTGTTCAACCGCATCAGTCGCCAGACGGCGTCCCTGCCGGTCGACCTCCAACACAGTTTCAAAGTCAGATGGCTCGACCGAGGCGACGCCATCTTTCTCCCCTCGCTCCAGAGAGTCCGAGACGCATGCCGCGATGTCAAGAAAGCCAATCTGACCATTCAGAAAGGCGGCGACCGCCACTTCGTTGGCGGCATTGAAAATCGCCGGAGCACCCTTGCCGGCATCAAAGGCCGCGCGCGCCAGTCCGAGCGCCGGAAACCGCACAGGATCAGGTGCTTCAAAGGTCAGCTGGCTGAGCAATGCGAGGTCCAGACGCTCGACGGGTGTCTCGATCCGGTCCGGCCAGGCGAGCGCATGAGCGATCGGCGTACGCATGTCCGGCATGCCCAGCTGGGCGAGCATGCCGCCATCGGCATATTCGACAAGACCGTGGACGATGGATTCAGGATGCACCAGCACATCCACATCAGTCTGGGGCAACCCGAACAGATGACAGGCCTCGATGATCTCCAGCCCCTTGTTCATCATGGTCGCGCTATCGACCGAGATCTTCGCGCCCATGCTCCAGGTGGGATGGGCGACGGCTTGCGCCGGGCTGGCCTGGCCCATTTGCTCAAGCGTCCAGCCGCGGAAGGGCCCGCCGGATGCGGTCAGAATGATCCGGCGCACGCTGTCGCGTTGTTGCTCGTCAAACGCCTGGAAAATCGCGTTATGCTCAGAATCCACGGGCAGCAAACGCGCACCGGCATCATGCGCAGCGCGCATGAAAAGGTCTCCGGCGCAAACAAGCGCCTCCTTGTTGGCAAAGGCCACAGCCGCGCCCCGCTTGACCGCTTCCAGCGTCGGCGGAAGGCCTGCGGCCCCCACAATCGCCGCCATCACCCAGTCAGCGGATAACCGGGCGGCTTCACAGATGGCGTCCGGACCGGCGCCGCAGCGGATCGAGCTTCCCTTGAGCGCCGCTTCCAGTGCGGGACCCGCCTGAGGGGAGGCAACGGCGCAAAATTGCGCGCCCGTGCGGATCGCCAGCTGAGCCAGCTCATCCACCTGGGTATTCGCTGTCAACGCAACAACTTCGAACGTCCCTTCAGGCGCACGCTCGATCAGGTCCAGCGTTGCCCGACCAACCGATCCGGTCGCGCCCAGAATTGTGACTGTCCGAGCGCTCATGCGCTTCCTCCTGGCCATCCGCCCGGCCCGGCCCAGGCCCAGACGCCTGCGAACAGGGTCGCCAGCATCAGAGCGTCCACGCGATCGAGCACCCCGCCATGGCCGGGTATCACCGTACCCGCATCCTTGACGCCGAACCGGCGCTTGGCCAGCGACATCAGCAGGTCGCCTGCAACAGCGGTCACCGCCGTCGGCGCCGCCAGCAAAGCCCCGTGCCGCGGATCCCATCCCGCCCACCAGGCGGCGAACGCTCCGGCGATAACGCCGAATGCGAGCCCGGCGATCAGTCCGGCCCAGGTCTTGTTCGGGCTTGCAGCGGGCAACAGCTTCCAGCCGCCCAACCAGGATCCGGCCAGATAGGCGAAGGTGTCCGCCGCCCAGACCACGCTGATCAGGAACACGATACCGCCAAGCCCCGCCACGGATTCATGCCGCAAGGCCACAAGCAACGACGCGGCAAGCGCCACATAGGCCACGCCGAACAACGCCTCATACCCGCGATGACGGGGACGACGATCAGCGAAAGACGCCAGGGCGCCACCCAGAATCCAGACTGCAGCGCCATACACCTCCAGCTGAGCGGCCAGAAGCACGCCGCCGACCGCCGTGCCGGTCGCGATCGCGAACGCGCGCGGCGGCGCGTCCTTGTCCGACATCCGCACCCATTCCCAGGCCATGGCGGCGGCGAAAGCGGCGATGAAGATCGAGAACGCGACCCCGCCCCAGACAATCATGCCGAGCGCGATGGGCGCCAGCACCAGAGCTGACAGGACACGCCGGGAAAACATGGGATCGCCGCGATCGCGCCGTCCCCTTTTTCCCGGGCTCTCGGGAGCTGATTCATCAGCCATGACGCACGCCGCCATAGCGGCGGTCACGACTGGCGAATTCACTCAAGGCCTGCTCGAACGCCGCCTTGTCAAAGTCGGGCCAGAGCGTATCCATGAAGACAAACTCGGCATAGGCGGCCTGCCAGAGCAGGAAGTTGGATATGCGATGCTCGCCGCTGGTGCGGATCACGAGGTCCGGATCGGGCAAATCAGCCGTATCCAGATAGCGGGCGAAGTCCGTTTCTCTGACCCTGGACAGGTCACCGCCATGAGCTTCAGCCGCCAGACGCGCCGCACGGATGATTTCATCCCGCCCGCCATAGTTGAAAGCGATGTTCAGAAAGAAACGGTCATTTCCGGCCGTCTGGCGCTCGACCGAACCGATCAGCTTGAGCAATTCCTCGCCCAGCCCTTCTCGCCGTCCCAGGATACGTACGCGAACCCCCTCGGCGTGCAGCCGGTCGAGGTCGGCCGCCACGAACCGGCGCAGCAGCTCAAAGAGCGCCTCCACCTCGGCGGCGGGACGATTCCAGTTCTCTGTGGAGAAGCTGAACAGGGTGAGATAGCGCACGCCGAGCTCACCAGCGTTGCGCACAGCCTCGCGAACCGCCTCCACGCCCTTACGGTGTCCAAAGGCGCGCGGCCGCCCCCGAGACGCCGCCCAACGCCCATTGCCGTCCATGATGATGGCGACATGCTGCGGCGTCAGGCCGGACGGTTCGGTCTCGCTCATGGAAACGGCCCTCCCGCCGTCACGGGCGCCCGGTCAGAGCGCCCCCAATCAGACCTGGGTGATTTCTTCCTGCTTGGTCTTCAGCAGGGTGTCGATGGCGGCAACCTTGGTATCGGTCAGCTTCTGGATCTGGTCCGCCAGCTTCTTGTGCTGGTCTTCGCTGATCTCGCCGTCCTTCTCGTCCTTTTTGAGCTGGTCCATCCCGTCGCGGCGCACATTGCGCACAGCGATCCGGGCGTTCTCAGCGTAGGAACCTGCGGTTTTCGCCAGCTCCACTCGGCGCTCTTCGTTGAGCGGCGGGATCGGGATGCGCAGGGTTTCACCTTCAGAAACCGGGTTCAGACCCAGAGAGGAGTTGCGAATCGCCTTTTCCACAGCGCCTGCGAGAGACTTGTCCCAAACCGTGATGGTGACCATGCGCGGCTCGGGCACAGACACGTTGCCGACCTGGTTGATCGGGGTCAGCGCGCCATAGGCTTCCACCTTGATCGGGTCGAGCAGGCTGGCGCTGGCGCGTCCCGTGCGCAGACCGCCGAATTCCTTCTTCAGCGAGTCAATCGCGCCATCCATGCGGCGCTCGATGTCTTTGATGTCGAAACCGGACATGTCCGTGTCTCCCCTGTTTGTATCGGGCGCGTCTTAGCCGCCCACGACCGTGCAGACGCCCTCACCATCGAGAACCCGGGCGAGACCGCCCTGCTCACGGATGTTGAAGACCACGATCGGAATCTGGTTGTCGCGCATCAGCGTCACCGCCGATGCATCCATAACTTTCAGATCGCGCGCCAGAACGTCGATATAGTCAAGGCGCTCAAACCGTTCGGCCTGCGGATTCTTGCGCGGGTCATCATCATAGACGCCATCCACGCTGGTGCCTTTGAACAAGGCGTCACACCCCATTTCGGCAGCGCGCAGAGCAGCCGCCGTGTCGGTGGTGAAAAACGGATTGCCCGTGCCCGCCGCAAAGATCACCACGCGCCCGCGCTCCATATGGCGCACGGCGCGGCGTCGAATATAGGGTTCGCACACGGTGGTCATGGGAATGGCGGACTGAACGCGGGTCTGCACGCCGACGCGTTCCAGCGCCGTCTGCATGGCCAGGGCGTTCATCACGGTCGCGAGCATGCCCATATAGTCGGCTGCGGCGCGCTCCATGCCCTTGGCGGCGGCGGTAAGGCCGCGGAATATGTTTCCGCCGCCAATAACGAGACAAAGCTCGTAACCGGCTTCAACCGCCTCACCCACTTCGCGGGCAATGCGGTCGGCCGTGTTCATGTCGATGCCATAAGGCTGATCGCCCATCAGGGCTTCACCGGAAACCTTCAAAAGCACCCGCTTGTACGGGCCCTTAGGCGTTTTTGACGGTCGGTCCTCGGTGTCAGTCACGGCAATCTCCGCATGAATGCTGTCTTCAGATGGAATCCGGCCCGGACGTGTATACACAAGCCCGGGCCGAAAATCTTAGCCTTTGGCGACGGCTGCGACTTCTGCGGCGAAGTCTTCTTCTTTCTTTTCGACGCCTTCGCCCAGAACCATGCGGACAAAGCCGGTCAGTTCAATCGGGGCGCCCGCTTCGGCTTCAGCCGCTTTCACAGCTTCGCCAACGGTCTTGTCGGTGTCGAACACGAAGACCTGCTTGAGAAGCACGACTTCTTCGTAGAATTTGCGCAGGCGGCCTTCGACCATCTTCTCGATGATCTGCTCCGGCTTGCCGGATTCACGAGCCTGGCCCGCGAACACTTCACGCTCTTTCTCGACCACGGCCTGGTCCAGCTCGCCCTCATGGACGGCCAGAGCCGCTGCCGGGGACGCGGCTGCGACGTGCATCGCAATCTTGCGGCCCAGCTCGGCCAGAACGGCCTTGTCGCCTTCGGACTTCAGCGCAACCAGCACGCCGATCTTGCCCATGCCGTCGCCCGCTGCGTTGTGCACGTAAGCGGCCACAACGCCCGGATCCACGGACAGGGTTTCAACACGGCGGACAGACATGTTCTCGCCGATCTTGGCGATCAGGTCGGTCATGGTGTCGTCAACAGACTTGCCAGCGGAGGTCTGAGCCGATTTCAGCGACGCCAGATCGCCAGCATTGATCGCGAGGCCCGCGACTTCAGCAACAGCGTTCTGGAACAGCTCGTTACGAGCCACGAAGTCGGTTTCAGCGTTCACTTCGACCGCAGCAGCGGCCATGCCGGCGCCACGCTCTTCCGCTTTCACGGCCACCAGGCCTTCAGCCGCAACGCGGTCAGCCTTCTTGGCGGCCTTGGACAGGCCCTTTTTACGCAGCCAGTCGATGGCGGCTTCCATGTCGCCATCAACTTCCACGAGCGCCTTCTTGGCGTCCATCATGCCCGCGCCGGATTTATCGCGGAGCTCTTTGACGAGAGCGGCGGTGATCTGAGCCATGGGGAGGTCTCCTTGGATCGCGCTTTGGCGCTATTAGGATTTGGCGTCTTCAGCCGGCGCTTCAACAGCAGCGGCTTCTTCAGCTTTGGGTTCTTCAGCGGCGGCTTCGCCTTCGTCCAGGCCCAGCACGACGTCGCTCGGCATGTCGGATTCACCCAGATCCATGCCCAGAGCCGCCTGGCTGTCGGAGATGCCGTCCAGCACTGCGTCAGCGATCAGGTCGCAGTACAGCGACAGAGCGCGGGAGGCGTCATCATTGCCCGGGATCGGGAAATCGATCGGATCGGGGTCGCAGTTGGTGTCGACCACAGCCACAACCGGGATGCCAAGGCGCTTGGCTTCCTGAATGGCGATGGACTCCTTGTTGGTGTCGATCACGAACATCAGGTCCGGCGTGCCGCCCATTTCCTTGATGCCGCCCAGGGAACGCTCGAGCTTTTCACGCTCGCGGGTCAGCATCAGGATTTCTTTCTTGGTCAGACCGGTCGGGCCGCCTTCGGCGTCCAGAAGGGATTCCAGCTCGCGCAGACGCGCGATGGACTTGGAAATGGTCTGCCAGTTGGTGAGCGTGCCGCCCAGCCAGCGGTGGTTCATGTAGTATTGAGCGCAACGCGAAGCGGCTTGCGAGATCGGCTCGGCGGCCTGACGCTTGGTGCCCACGAACAGAACGCGACCGCCCTTGGCGGCGACTTCACGCACCTTCACCAGAGCCTGGTGCAGCATCGGAACGGTCTGCGACAGGTCAATGATGTGGATGTTGGCGCGTTCGCCGAAGATGTATTCTTTCATCTTCGGGTTCCAGCGGTGGGTCTGGTGACCAAAGTGACAGCCGGCTTCAAGCAGCTGGCGCATGGAGAATTCAGGGAGAGCCATGATTTCGGGTCCTTTTCCGGTTGGCCTCCACGGAGCGGAGCCGCGCCTCTTGCCCTTGAACCGAACCGGTCTTCAGACATGACTTGCGACACCGGAGCGACTTTTCACCATGAAAAGCCGAAGCTCCGCGTGCGGGATCGGGCGCGCTTATACGGGCATGAGGGCTTTGTAGCAAGCCATGAGAGCGGAGATTTCCGGCTTTGTTGCACGACAGGGCCGGTCTTTGTCAGCAAAGCCCGGACGGAAGGTCCGAACTAGAGCGTTTCCACCTCGAGAACGCCCGCCACCGCCTTGACGGCGGCGCGCGCCGCAGGATCCACGGCATGGCGTCCGGGCAAGCGCAACTCCGCCAGTCGACCATCAGAAAGCGGTACGATGAGATGGATGGAGCCCTTCACCGCGCCCTCGCGGTCATTCGCCCGGTCAATGCGCTTGCGCAAAGGTTCGAGCGCAGCCTGTTCGCCGACCCGGATCTTCAGCCCCTGCCCGATATGTTCAGCTGCGAACGGATCAATCGTATCCGCGCCATCAATGATTAGCCGCAAGCCTTCATCCTGCGCCTCGATCTTGGCGTTCACCAGAACCGAAGCGCCCGGCTCGATCACATCGCGAATCTCACGCAACACCTTGGGCGGCACCAGCGCCTCGAACTCACCTGATGGATCAGACAGGGTGACAAAGGCGAACTTCTCGCCTGACCGCTGGGAAACCTTCTCCTGACGACGACGCACCACGGCGGCCAGACGCGCCGCACGCGCGCCTTCCGCCGCCTTTGACGGCAGGTCGGCGAACACGACGACACCGCGACGCGCCAGAGCGGGCATCATGTCATCAAGCGGGTGGCCGGACAGGTAATAGCCAATCGCCGCCAGCTCTTCGTCCAGACGCCGAACCGGATCCCAGGGCTCGGGTTCGGGCAGATTGGGACGTTCAAGCTTCGTCCCGCCGCCCTCGCCGCCGCCGCCGAACAGGGAGGCCTGCGCGCTGTCGCGTTCTGACTGGGCGTTCTGGGACACCGACAGAAGAATTTCAGCCGAGGCGAGCGCCTTGGCGCGATCGGGCTCAAGCGTGTCGAAAGCGCCTGCTCTCGCCAGATTCTCGAACGCGCGCTTGTTCACCTGACGCGGATCCACACGCTCTGCGAAATCAAAGACGTCCTTGAACGGCCCGCCCGCCTTGCGCACGGCGGCCACATGCTCCATCGCCGAATAGCCTACATTGCGGATCGCGCCGAGCGCATAGCGGATACCACCGTGCTCGAGCGAGAAATCGGCTTCGGAGGCATTCACATCAGGCGGCAAGACCTCCAGCCCGATGCGTTTGGCTTCCTGGAAGAAGACGGCGAGCTTTTCGGTGTTGGCGCTATCAAGGCTCATCAGGCCGGCCATGAAGGCGGCAGGATGATTGGCCTTAAGCCAGCCGGTCTGGTACGCGATCAGGGCATAGGCGGCGGCGTGGGATTTGTTGAAGCCGTAACCGGCGAACTCGGCCACCAGGTCAAAGATATAATTCGCCTTCTCGCGCGACACGCCGCGCTTTTCCGCGCCCTCGTTGAAGCGCACGCGCTGCTGGTCCATCTCCTCTTTCTTCTTCTTGCCCATGGCGCGGCGAAGAAGGTCGGCTTCCCCGAGGGAATAGCCGGACAGGATCTGGGCGATCTGCATCACCTGTTCCTGATAGATGATGACCCCGTAGGTCTCTTTCAGGACAGGTTCGAGATCAGGATGGAGATAGTCAGGCTCGGCGCGGCCGAATTTGCGGTCCACATAGACATCGATATTCTTCATCGGCCCCGGCCGATAAAGCGAGATCAGAGCGATGATGTCCTCGATGCTGTCAGGCTTGAGCTTGCGCAGCGTGTCGCGCATGCCCGTACTTTCAAGCTGGAACACGCCGATGGACGCGCCTACGCCCAGAAGCTCGTAGGTCGCAGGATCCGTGAGGCTGATCGCGTCCATATCCGGACGCGCCTGCCCGGCGCTCTCGATATAGCTGAGCGCGCGGGAAATCACCGTCAGGGTCTTCAGCCCCAGGAAGTCGAACTTCACCAGCCCGGCCGGCTCCACCCATTTCATGTTGAACTGGGTGGCCGGAAGGTCTGACCGCGGGTCGCGATAGAGCGGCACAAGGTCGGTAAGCGGACGGTCCCCGATCACCACGCCGGCGGCGTGCGTGGACGCGTTCCGGAACAATCCCTCAAGCTGCAGCGCCACATTGATGAGACGGTCCACCATCTCGTCATTGCGCTGCATTTCCTGAAGCTTGGGCTCGGTCTTCACCGCTTCGGCCAGCGTGATGGGCTGAGCCGGATTGTTGGGCACCTGCTTGGCGATCCGGTCCACGAGACCGAAGGGCAGTTGCAGCACCCGGCCCACATCGCGCACCACGGCGCGCGCCTGCAGCGTACCGAAGGTGATGATCTGGGCCACCCGGTCCTGACCATAGCGCTCCTGCACATAGCGGATCACCTCGCCCCGACGGTCCTGACAGAAGTCGACGTCGAAGTCGGGCATGGAGACCCGTTCGGGGTTCAGGAAGCGTTCGAACAGAAGACCGAAGCGCAGTGGATCCAGGTTGGTGATGGTCAACGCCCAGGCGACCAGCGAGCCCGCGCCTGACCCCCGCCCCGGCCCCACAGGAATGTCATGCGCCTTCGCCCACTGGATGAAGTCCGACACGATCAGGAAGTAACCGGGAAAGCCCATCCGCTCGATGACGCCAAGCTCATAGTCGAGACGTTCGAAATAGGCGTCGCGCGTATCCGCGAGCTCGATCTTCGACAGACGGTCTTCAAGCCCGGCGATCGACCGGGCGCGCAATTCCTCCGCCTCGTTCCGATCCCCCTCCGTGGGGAAGCTTGGCAGGATGGGTTTGGAGGTGCGCGGTCGAAAGGCGCAACGCTGCGCAATCTCGATCGTATTGGCGATGGCTTCAGGCAGGTCCGCAAAGCGTTCGATCATCGCCGCGCCGGACTTGAAATCATGTTCGGCGGTCAGCTTGCGCCGATCATCCATGCTGACATAGGCGCCCTCGGAAATGCACAGAAGCGCATCATGGGCCTGATAGAGCTCGGAGCGGGGAAAGTGCGGCTCGTTGGTCGCCACAAGTGGCAGGTCCAGCGCATACGCGCGATCCACCAGCCAGTCTTCCGCCGTCACATCATCCGCACGGCCATGGCGCTGAAGTTCGAGATAGAGACGATCGGGGAAGCGCGCGCGCAAGCGATCCAGCAGCTCCTGCGCCGGGCCGGTCCGGCCAGCGCAGACATAGCGGTTCAGAACGCCATCAAAACCGCCTGTCAGACAGATCAGCCCGTCACTGAGCTCGAGCACCCTGTCGAACGGAACATGGGGTTCGTCCGTGGCCGCGACATCAAGATACGCCGCCGAGGACAGTTTCATCAGATTGGCGTAGCCCAGCTCTGACTGGGCCAGCAGAACCAGCGTGCCATCCGGACGGGAGCGCTCCCCCGGGCGCGGCTCCTCCACCTGGATGGAGAGCGTGACGCCAATAATGGGCTGGACGCCCTCGCCGGAGAGGACTTCAGAGAATTCAAGCGCGCCGAACAGATTGTTGCTGTCGGTGAGCGCGGCAGCCGGCATGGAGAAGGTCTTGCACAGCGCAGCCGTCTCCTTGATGCGGATGGCGCCCTCCAGAAGCGAGTACGGCGAACGAACACGCAGATGGACAAAGGGGGCATCGCTCACGGCAGGCGCTCCAGGTCAGGCGGAATCAGTCAGTCAGTGTAGACCCCGCCCCACTCAAAGGTCAGCCCGCGAGTGCGGCTGAGAGGCTGAGCGCGACAGCGATGAAGCCGACGATGACGGCGGCGGAGGTCATATCTTCGATCAGGTTACGCATGGGACAACTCCTTGATCAGCTGCCGTTAAAGCAGCTATTCCTGTTTTGTTCCATTGCATATTTTCTGCTTTTGTTCCGCCCGTCAAGCGGATTTTGATTCGTTCTTGAAAGCTGCGGAAAACCATCAGCTTAGAACATTTCCAGAACGAGAATCGAGCCGATTTCAGCCCTCGGCCCAGGCCACCACGCGCCCCTGATCGAGCGTCACCACCCGATCCATCCGGCCCGCGAGCTCGTGATTATGGGTCGCGATCAAGGCCGCCGCCCCTGCCTCACGACAGGCGCGCGCCAGCGCTTCGAACACCTGATCCGAAGTCGCGGGATCGAGATTGCCAGTGGGCTCATCGGCCAGAAGGATACGCGGCGCATTCACAAGCGCGCGCGCAATGGCGACCCGCTGCTGCTCGCCACCCGACAACTGGCCCGGCCGGTGACGCAGGCGACCGCCCAGCCCAAGCGCCGACAATTGCTGCTCGGCGGCTTCACGCGCCTCTTTCTGACTGGCCCCGGCGATCATGCGCGGCAGAGCCACATTATCGAGCGCGTCCAGCTCAGGCAGCAAATGGTGGAATTGATAGACAAACCCCACGTCACGACGCCGCAGGGCCGTCCGTTCCCGCTCTGACAGAGCCAGTCCGTTCAGGCCGCCAATCCAGACCTCGCCCTCATTGGGAGCCTCCAGCAGCGCCGCAGCGTGCAGGAGCGAGGACTTGCCCGATCCAGACGGCCCGACCAACCCCACCAGCTCGCCCGCATTCAGATCGAGATCCGCCTTGGTGAGCACCTCAAGGCGTTCGCCTTCAGTCTCGTAAATGCGAGTAATCCCTCGCAGGGAGAGCGCCGGTTTATTCATAACGCAGCGCCTCCACAGGATCGATGCGGCCTGCCCGCCAGCTGGGCGCCAGCGTGGCGATCAGCGCAGTGAAGAAGCCCCAGAAGGTCACGAAGCCCACCTCGCCCCAGTCCAGCCGCGCTGGCAGGCGATAGAGCGAATAGACGCTGGGATCGAACACATTCACGCCGCTTGCCCAGCTTACAAAGTCCTGGATCGGACCGATGCCGACCACAATGAGCAGCCCCAGCACCAGACCGCCCAACGTGCCCAGCACGCCTACAGCCGCGCCTGAAATCAGGAAGATGCGCATGATGGAGCCCTGGCTGGCGCCCATGGTGCGCAAGATGGCGATGTCACGGGTCTTGTTCTTCACCAGCATCACCAGACCGGAAATGATGTTCATGGCGGCGATGGCCACAATGATCGACAGGATCAGCCGCATGGCGACCCGTTCAACCTGCAGGGCGTTCCAGAACGCCTGGTTCTGCCGCCGCCAGTCAAACATCACGCTTCCCTGGGGGGCGATGGCGCGGATCGCCTCCATCACCGGCTCGGGTGCATCGGGATTGGCGATGCGGACATCAATGTAATCGCCCTGGGCGGACTTGTTGAAGAACAAGGCGGCCTGTTCCAGCGGCATGTAGATCAGGATCTGATCGAGATCCTGAACCCCCACGCTGAGAAGCCCGCCAATGGTGTAGGACTTTGAGCGCGGCGTCATGCCGAGCGCCGTGTTCGCGCCCTGGGGCGAGATCAGCCGGACCTGGTCGCCCACGCCCACGCCCAGCTGGTTGGCCATCACGGTGCCCATGATGATGATGTCGCCGCCATGCCGGCCCTCGCCAAACTGGGCGATTGACCCGGAGACGAGCCCGCCGCCAGCGTTTTCTGCGCCATGCGCGCCCGTGATGAGATCAAAGCGGGCGAGGTCTTCAGGGCGGACACCGGAGACCGATGCGAAAGTCGCCGAGCGGCCTGACGTCACCAGCGCCTGTCCGGTCGCAACCGGCCCCGCCTGACGCACCCCCTCCAGCTCGCGGATACGGTCCGCCAGGGTCAGAGACGTCTCGGCCTGATCCACAGGAACGGTGACATAGATATGCGGCTGAACGCCCAGAAGCCGCGTCAGCAATTCATGCCGGAAGCCGTTCATCACGCTCATGACGCTGATCAGCGCCGCCACGGCGAGCATGATGCCGACAAAGGAAATGATGGAGATCAGGGTGACGCCGCCATGCTTGCGCCTTGCCCGCAAATATTTGAACGCCAGAAGGAATTCATAGCGGGAAAACGGCGCCGCGCCCGATTGCGGGGCAGCTTCGGTCGCGGCGGCGTCTGAACTCACTTGAATGCGCCCTCCACAAGGCGATTGACGGCGTCTTCAAGGCTCAGCTCAAGGCGCTCGCCGCTGGCGCGGATCTTCACCTCGGCCTTGCCCTCTTTCAAACCACGCGGCCCCACGATCACCTGATAGGGCACGCCAATCAGGTCCATGGTCGCAAACTTCGCGCCCGCGCTCGCACCGGTATCATCCAGCAAAGGCTCCAGCCCGGCGGCATCCAGCTTGGCGTATATCTCGTCCGCCGCTTTGGAGCAGTCCGAATCGGCTGCGCGCATATTGATCACGCCCGCGCCAAACGGCGCGACGGCTTCAGGCCAGATCACGCCGTTCTCGTCATGGCTGGCCTCGATGATCGCGCCCAGAAGACGTGACACGCCAACACCATAAGAGCCCATATGAACCGCCGTATCCTTGCCATCAGGTCCGGCGACCAGCGCCTTCATCGGGTCCGAATACTTGGTGCCGAAATTGAAGATATGGCCCACTTCAATGCCGCGGGCGGAGAGACGACGCTCTTGCGGCACTTCAGTTTCAAAGCGCGCGGCGTCATGCATTTCCTCGGTCGCGGCGTACAGAGCTGTGCGTTGATCCACATAGGGCTGCAGATCGCCGTCGAAATCCACCTCGCCCGGAGCCGCCATATCCACCAGACGGGAGTCGCAGAACACCTCGCTCTCGCCGGTTTCAGCCAGGATGATGAACTCGTGCGAAAGATCGCCGCCAATGGGCCCGGTATCAGCGCGCATCGGCACAGCCTTCAGCCCCATGCGCGAGAAGGTGTTCAGGTAGGCTACAAACATTTTGTTGTAAGCCTTTACCGCACTTTCGTAATCCAGATCGAAGGAATAGGCGTCCTTCATCAGGAATTCGCGCCCCCGCATGACGCCAAACCGCGGGCGGATCTCGTCACGGAACTTCCACTGGATATGATAGAGGATCTTCGGCAGGTCCTTGTAGGAGTGGCAATAACCCCGGAAGATCTCCGTGATCATCTCCTCATTGGTCGGTCCGTACAGAAGATCGCGCTCATGGCGATCCACGATGCGCAGCATCTCCTTGCCATAATCGTCATAGCGACCGCTTTCGCGCCACAAATCGGCAGGCTGCAGGGTCGGCATCAGAAGCTCGATCGCCCCGGCCCGGTCCTGCTCTTCACGCACAATCTTCTCGATCTTGCGCAGGACCCGAAGCCCCAGCGGCAGCCAGGCGTAAATCCCCGCCGCTTCCTGGCGGATCATGCCGGCGCGCAACATGAGCTGATGAGAGACGATCTGCGCGTCAGAGGGAGTTTCCTTCAGAACGGGCAGGAAATAGCGAGACAGGCGCATGGGAAGAATCCGGCGTGAATGAAAAACTGCGGAACCCCACGATTAGACTTAGCGTTGGCTAAGAACAAGCCATCCCTGCGCACCGTATGCGGGTGATCTCACATGGCGTCCGGTAAAGAGACCCGCCACATGAGCAACGGTTCTGACGACACCGCCCCCTCGTCGCCTTCAAGGAGCCTGACCATCGCCCGGCTGTTCGCGGGCATGGCGATGTTTGGTTCCGCGACACCGGTGAGCAAGATCGTCACCCAGGCTGCGCCGGTCTTTATCGCATCCCTGCTCCGCGTCGGACTGGGCGCGCTTTTCCTGGCACCCCCCGCCTATGTCAAGCGGGCGCACATTTCAGACATCAGCATTGGTGACTGGATTAGGATTGGCCTCATTGCTGTGTTCGGAATGGTCGGCTTTTCCGCCTTCATGCTCTACGGCATGCGGCTCGCGTCTGGCGTGACGGGCGCGATTGTGATGAGCACAACGCCCGCCGTAACAGCGGCGGCATCAATGATATTTCTGGGCGATCAGGCCAGTTGGCGCAAACTCACCGCCATCGCCCTCGCCGTTCTGGGCGTTCTCATTCTCCAGCTCGGCGCGTCATTGAATGAAACCGAAGGCGCGCTTCTGGGCGGCGCACTCGTGTTCGCCGCAGTGTGTTGTGAAAGCACCTATACGCTTCTGGGCAAGACGCTGACGAAATCCATCGACCCGGTGCTGGTGACGTTTCTCGCCTCGGCCCTGTCCATACCGCTGTTCGTACCGCTGGCGCTCTGGCAGTGGCCAAACTTCACGCCACAGGACTTTGACGCAGGCGTATGGAGCGCTTTGATCTGGTATGGGGTAGGCACGCTCGCGCTCGGTAGCTGGCTCTGGTATGCGGGCGTTCAGAAAGCGGAAGGGTCAACAGCCGCGGCCTTTATGGGCGTCATGCCGGTCTCCGCGCTAGTCCTCTCCTACATGCTTCTGGGCGAAGCGTTTCGCTGGGTCCACCTGGCTGGATTCGCCGTCGTATTCGCTGGCGTCCTGCTGATGAGCTGGGAGCACGCCTCAATGTCGGAGGGAGGTGCGGAAGAAGGCTGACCCTATTCGTATTCCACGAAGGCCGGGCCCCAGGGGATGGAATCCAGGCTGATCAGTCCAAATTCCAGAATGCAGAACAGGACCAGCCAGACACCGGCCGCCAGGACGGCGGCGAGCCACATCTTTTCCTTGATGCGTGGCGAGACGGGGGCTCCGGGTTCTGAGCCTTCAACGACTTCACCATCCTCGAACTGGCCGCGCACCTGAAGCGGCAGCGAGCCGAGAAACAGCATCCACCAGGAAATGAGGTAGATCACGACGCCCGTGACCACGCCCACGCCCCGATCAGGCAGGAAGCCCTGGGCGATCCAGATCACAAAGACGAGGCCCAGAAGGGCGTATTCGGCGATCCGTCTCAATGACCGCCCTCACCGTCATAAAGCGCCGGATCCTGCATCAGCTCGACCAGCACGCCGCCCGTATCCTTGGGATGGACGAAAATCACCGGCACGCCATGGGCGCCGATATACGGTTCGCCCGTGCCCAGCACGCTGGCGCCGCGCTCGACCATGGCGTCACGGGCTTTGACGATATCAGCGACCTCAAAGCACATATGGTGCTGGCCGCCCTTGGGGTTTTTCTCGAGGAATTTGTGGATCGGGCTTTGCTCGCCCAGAGGCTCGATCAGCTCGATCTGCATGTTCGGCAAGGTCACGAAGACGACGCGAACGCCCAGATGCGGGAAGTCCTTGGCTTCGGTGCGTTCGGTGACGCCATAGAGTTGGGCGTAGACCTTCGCCGCCGCTTCAACATCAGTCGTTGCTACACCCACATGGTTCAAACGTCCGAGCTTCATCCTGGCATCTCCCGAATTCAAACGGTCAGAACAATGGCTTCCACATGGGGCTTCTTGCCCCAGATGCGGCTGGCCTCCCGGCGCACGCCCCGGCGAATGGCTTCCTCGACAGCCCCCGCATCCCGGCGATCACGGCGATCAAGGCGCTTGAACGCGGCTTCCGCGGCATCGGCCAGATCATCGAGGAAGTCATCGAGATCATACTCATAGGTCGCAGCCACGCCCATGGCGCGCACATCAATCTCGGACACCAGATTGCCGTCCGCCAGCACCGCCGCCACGGTCAGATGGCCGTTATAGGCCATGCGCCGACGTTCCTTGATGGACTCTGCATCCGCATCGACAAGGAAGTTGCCGTCCACATGCATCCGCCCGGCCGGGGCCTCGTCCACGATGGACGCGCCGTCCTGGGTGATGCGGATGATCGACCCGTTGCGCGGCACCAGAGCATTGGGCACCTGAAGATCGCGCGCCAGCTGGGCGTGTTCCACCAGGTGGCGGTATTCGCCGTGAACCGGGATCGCCGTTTTGGGTTTGGCCCAGGCGTACATCTGGCGCAGCTCATCCCGGCACGGGTGGCCGGAAACGTGAATATGCTCGTCGCGTTCGGTGATGATCTTCACCCCGCGCTCGGCCAGCCTGTTCATCAGATCAAAGATGCCGCGCTCATTGCCCGGAATGATCCGGGACGAGAAAATCACGCTGTCACCTTTACTTAGCGTGACATTGCGATGTGATCCTTCAGCAATGCGCGACAGCGCCGCACGCGGCTCACCCTGGGATCCGGTGCACAGAAGCAGCACCTTGTCGGGCGGGAAATAGCCGATTTCCTCTTCCTCGATGAAGGGCTGGCAATCGGCCAGAAGGCCCACGGCTTTCGCGGCCTGGGTCATGCGGTGCATGGACCGACCCACCAGGCAGACCCGGCGGCCATTGGCCTCGCCGGCGCGGATTGCGGTCTCAAGCCGGGCGACGTTGGAGGCGAAAGCGGCGATCGCCACCCGGCCTTCCTGCTGGCCAACAAGCTCGATCAGATTGTCGCGCACATCGGCTTCAGAACCGGACTCGCCCTCGGTGAAAACATTGGTGCTGTCACACACCATCGCCATCACGCCCTCTTCGCCAGCCGCCTCAAGCGCGGCGACATCGGTGGAATTGCCGATCAGCGGTTCGGGGTCGATCTTCCAGTCGCCGGTATGAAGCACCGTGCCGACGGGCGTACGGATGATCAGGCCGTTAGGTTCGGGGATGGAGTGGGTCAGCGTGACCAGCTGCATATCGAACGGGCCAAGCTCGAACCGCGTATGCAGGCCGATCTCGTGCAGTTCCGCCTCTCCCATAAGCCCGTGCTCGGCCAGACGGTCACGCATCAGCCAGGCGGTGAAGGGCGTCGCGTAGATCGGACACTCAAGCTGACGCCACAAATGCGCCACGGCGCCCATATGGTCCTCGTGGGCGTGGGTCAGCACAATGCCCAGAAGCTGGTGCTTGCGCTCCACGATAAAGCGCGGATCAGGCGTAATGATATCAATGCCGGGCGTCGTAAGATCGCCAAAGGTCACGCCGCAATCGACGATGATCCATTTGCGGTCTTCCTCGGGACCGAACCCGTAAAGGTTCAGGTTCATCCCGATTTCGCCCGAGCCGCCAAGCGGTACGAAATAAAGCGCGTTGTCGTCCTGGCTCATCAGACCGATGCCCCCTCGCCCTGAGGCGCATTGCGTTTCCAGATTTCCAGGAGGCCCCGCATGGTCAGATCAGGGTCATAATGGTCGATGGTCCGGGCCGCCCCCTCGAACAGGGAGACGACGCCGCCAGTTGCGATAACAGTCATGGGTTGGCCGTACTCGGCTTTGAGCCGCGTCACAAGCCCGTCGATGAGATCAACATAGCCCCAGAACACGCCCGACTGCATGGCGCCGACCGTATCCTTGCCCATAACCCGTTGAGGTTTCTCGATGGCGATGCGCGGCAGACGCGCCGCCGCCTGGTGCAGCGCCTGCATGGACAGGTTGATGCCCGGCGCAATGATGCCGCCTTCAAAGTTTCCGTCCGCTGACACGACGTCGAACGTGGTGGCGGTGCCGGAATCCACGATGATCATCGCGCCGTCATAGACGACACGTCCGCCAAGCGCGTTGACCAGACGGTCCGCACCCGCCTCTTCCGGACGCGGCAGGTTCACCCCGACGCCCAGATCCACATGCGCATCCCCCACGACCACCGGCTCGGCGCCGATATAGCGCCGCGCCAGATTGCGCAGGTTGAACAGCGATTGCGGCACCACGGACGAGATCACGCAACCCTTTAAGTCTTGCAGACTAAGGCCTTGCAATTGCAACAATTGCTGGAGCCAGACCGCATACTCGTCTGCGGTGCGAGTCGAATAGGTCGCCGTGCGCCATTGCGCGCGCCAGCCCTCGCCGTCATGCACTGCAAACAGAGTGTTGGTGTTGCCGCAATCGATCGCGAGAAGCATAAACAGGCTCCTGAAGACGGCGCGTCAGGACGGCGCGCCGGGGAAAAACACATCACCCGCCGAGATAAAGCGCCGGCCGCCATCTTTCAAATCAAGACGCAGCGAGCCGTCGGGCCCGAGATCGGCGAACACGCCTTCCAGCGTCTCATGATCCAGACGCACGACGCAGCGCTCTCCCAGACCGTGTACGCGTGACAGCCAGGATTCGCGGATCGGCGTGAAGCCATCCTGCGCCCAGCGGTTCAGCCAGAAATCAAAGCGTTGGGACAAACGCTCTGCGGCGTTCTCGATAGAGATATCACCGCCATGGACATGAAGATCCGTCGCGGGTCGTTCAGAGTCTGCAGGGTGATTGGCGAGATTGACGCCAATCCCCACAGCCAGCCACAGCCCGCCCCGGATATGCTGTCCGGATTCCAGCAGGATGCCGCTGACCTTGTGGCCATGAACCAGAACGTCGTTGGGCCATTTCAGAGTAACGGCTTCAGGCCCGATCACGCTGGCGCAGAGATCACCGACCGCCAGAGCCGCCGCAAAGGACAGCTGGGCCGCCCGCGCCGGATCGCAATCAAGCCGGTACAGCCCGGTGGTGAAGAGATTGCCGATGTCGGAGGCCCAGGGACGGCCTCGACGGCCGCGCCCGGCGCTCTGGCGGCGCGCAACGATCCACAAGGGACCGGTTGCGCCCGCAAGAGCCTGACGCTTGGCCTCCTCGTTGGTGGAGTCCAGCGTCTCGAAATACCGGATGGGCAGGTCGGGCTGACTAGCCGCCAATGCCCGCCCCGGCGTTCATCACCAGGGCGATGATCACGCCCACGACCGGCATGGAGACAGCAATCAGCGCCGCAAGGCGGGAAATGATCGCGGCCCCGGTCGGAGCCGGCAGGAAGTCGCCATTCGGCTCATCGAACCAGATCACCTTGATGACCCGCAGATAGTAAGCGATCGAGACCGTCGAGAAGATCACGGCCAGAACCACCAGCCAGATCAGACCGGCCTGCACGGCAGCGTAGAACACGAACAGCTTTCCGAAGAAGCCGATCATGAACGGCATGCCGCCAATGGAGAACATCAGCGCAGTCATGGACCAGGCCAGCGCCGGACGCGTCTGGGACAGGCCGGCCAGATCCTCGATCCGTTCCACCATGCCTTCAGAACGGCGCATGGACAGGATGACAGCGAACGCGCCTGCTACGCCGATCACATAGAGGGTCATGTAGAACAGCACAGACCACAGGCCGAGCGCCGTACCGGCGGACAGGCCGACCAGCACATAGCCCATATTGCCGATCGAGGAGTAACCCATCAGACGTTTGATGTTTGTTTGCATCAGCGCGCCGAACGAGCCGAACGCCATCGACAGCACCGCCATCACCATGGTGACCTGCTGCCATTGCTCGGTCATCGGGCCGAAGGGCTCCATCAGCACGCGGGCCAGCAACACCATGGCGGCCAGCTTGGGCGCGGTGGCGAAGAAGGCCGCGACCGGGGTCGGCGCGCCTTCATAGACGTCCGGGGTCCACATGTGGAACGGCGCGGCGGAAACCTTGAAGGCCAGCCCCGCGACCACAAACACGAGACCGAACAGCAAGCCCAGATTCTGGGAGCCTTCCGCCGCCGCGACCGCGATGGCGTCAAAGCTGGTCGAGCCGGAGAACCCGTAAACAAGCGAAGAGCCGTACAGCAGGAGACCCGAGCTGAGCGCGCCCAGCACGAAGTATTTCAGGCCGGCTTCCGACGCGCGAAGGGAGTCGCGGTTGAAGGCGGCGAGCACGTAGAGCGCCAGTGATTGCAGCTCAAGACCCAGATAGAGGGTGATAAGGTCATTGGCCGACACCATGAAGCTCATGCCCAGGACGGCGAGCGTCACCAGCACCGGGAACTCGAAGCGAGCGAGCTGTTCGGTGCGCAGATAATGACCGGCCAGCACCAGCGCGACCGCACCAGCAAGGTAGACCGCCGTCTTGGCGTACATGGCGAAGGAGTCGAGCACGAAAGCGCCGTGGAAAGCGGTTCCGCCCGGCCCTTGCGCTTTCCAGACAGAAACGCCCGCCGCGGCGATCAGCAACACAGTCGCCAGCGTCATGATGCGTTGGGCGGCCTTGGCTTCACCCTTGGTGTAGACCCCGATCAGCAACAACGCCATTGCGCCAATAGCGAGCAGAAGCTCCGGCGTCAGCAGTTGAAGGTCAGCGAGCAGCGTGGAAACAGTCATGTCCTGTCCTTGCTAGTGCGCAGCGGTTTCAGCCGGAGCGGCTTCGGCGGCAGGCGCCTCAACCGTCTGTGCGGACTGGTAGTGCTGAATGAGTTGGTCCACGGAAGCGCGGGTGGTGTCGGTGATCGGCGTGGAGAAGAAGCCGAAATAGACCGCCAGAACCGCCAGAACGCCCAGATTGATCCATTCACGGAAGTTCAGATCGGTCGCGGTTTCCAGCTTGGGATTGGTGATCACGCCGAAGACGACCTTCTTGTAGGCGACCAGCATGTAGACCGCCGAGAAGATCACGCCGAGCGCAGCGCCGGCCGCAACCCGCGGATCGACCTGGAAGGCGCCCGTCATGGTCATGATCTCGCCGATGAAGCCCGACGTGCCCGGCAGGCCCACATTGGCCATGGCGAACAGGCCGAAGACGGCGGCATAGACCGGCATCTTGTGCACCAGACCGCCATAGAAGGAGATCTCGCGGGTGTGGAAGCGGTCATAGATCACGCCGATGCACAGGAAGAGCGCGGCGGAGATCACGCCGTGGCTGAGCATCTGGAAGATCGCGCCCTGCACCCCGAGCTCGGTCATCGTGAAGATGCCAAGGGTCACGAAACCCATGTGCGCGACAGATGAATAGGCGATCAGCTTCTTGATGTCGGTCTGGCGGAAGGCGATCAGCGAGGTGACCACGATCGCGATGATTGACAGGATGAACACCATCGGCGCGAAGAACTCGCTGGCGTTGGGGAACATCGGGATCGAGAAGCGCAGGAAGCCGTAGCCGCCCAGCTTCAGCAAGATGCCCGCCAGGATCACCGAGCCCGCCGTCGGCGCCTGCACGTGGGCGTCCGGCAGCCAGGTGTGTACCGGCCACATCGGCATCTTCACCGCGAAGGAAGCGAAGAAGGCCAGCCACAGCCAGATCTGAAGATCACGGGCGAACGGATGCGCCAGCAGCACTTCGATGTCTGTCGTGCCCACCTGGGTGAACATCACGATCATCGCGGCCAGCATCAGAACCGAGCCGAGGAAGGTGTAGAGGAAGAATTTGAACGCCGCGTAGATCCGGTTCTGACCGCCCCAGACGCCGATGATCAGGAACATCGGGATCAGGGAGCCTTCAAAGAAGATGTAGAACAGGAACATGTCGAGCGCGCAGAACACGCCGATGACCAGCGTCTCCAGCAGCAGGAAGGCGGCCATATAGTCGGTGACGCGCTTGTCGATCTTCCAGCTGGACAGGATGCAGATCGGCATAAGGAACGCCGTCAGCACCACGAACAGCACCGAAATGCCGTCCACGCCCATCTTGTAGGAAATGCCGAGCGCCGGCAGCCAGGGTAGATTTTCCACAAACTGGAAGCCCGCCTGACCGGCGTCGAAATCCGCCAGCATCAGCAAGGAGAGCACGAACACGAAGCCCGTCACGAACAGCGCGATGCCCTTGGCGTTGCGGTCCACCACGTCGCCCTCCTCGGAGCGAACGAACGCGCGCAGCAGGAGGATCGCCACCGCCCCGAGGGCCGGCAGGAAGGTGATGGCGGAGAGGATGGGAAGTTGACTCAGCATGAGACCCTACGCTCCAGCGCCAGCGATCAGCCACAGGGCCAGTCCAAGGACCCCGATAAGCATCACGAATGCATAGTGATAGAGATAGCCGCTCTGCAGCTTGGCGATACGGCGGGCCGAGGACAGCGCCGTGGCGGCGATGCCGTTCGGGCCCAGCCCGTCGATGATCTTCTGGTCGCCGAACTTCCAGAACACATCCCCGAGCACGCGCGTCGCACGTACGAAGGTGGCGTTGTAGATCTCGTCCACATACCACTTGTTGGACAGGAAGCGGTGCAGCGGACCGTTATTGGCGGCGATGCGGCGCGGCAGTTCGGGGTTGGCCATGTAGAAGTACCAGGCCAGCACGAAACCGAGCAGCGTCACAACGAACGGGCTGAACAGCACCCAGGTCGGCGGGTGATGGCCATGATGTTCGGCGTCAGCGCCTTCACCATGGTCATCCGCGCCAGCGACGGCGTGGCTGTCACCATGAGCGTCTGCGGCGTCAACAGCATGTTCCTGGGCGGCGTGCGCCTCGTCCTCGGACATGGCCGCTTCCAGCGATGCGGCTTCCGCCTCGCTGAGCTCGACGCCATGCTCGGTCGCATGGCTCTGGCCATAGTCTTCCATCAGGTGACCGTAATTGCCCTCGGCGTACGGACCTGCCGGCAGGCTTTCTTCCCAGAAGGTCAGAGCGCCCTTGCCCACGAAGTCGGACTTGAAGACCGCGCCGGCGAACAGGGCGCCGACCGCCAGGAAGACCAGCGGGATCAGCATGACCGGGCCGCTTTCATGGGCGTGCTTGAGCACTTCAGGCTCGCCCCGGTGCTTGCCGTGGAAGGTCATGAAGATCAGACGCCAGGAATAGAAGCTGGTGAGGCCGGCCGCGATGACGCCGATCCAGAAGGCGAACATGCCGAAGGCGACGCCGTCCTGGCCCATCATGAAGGCTTCCTCGATGATCATGTCCTTCGAGTAGAAGCCCGCAAAACCGATGCCCAGCAGCGGAATGCCCACGCCCGTCAGCGCCAGCGTACCGATGATCATCATGATCCAGGTGATCGGCAGTAGCTTGTAGATGCCACCCATATTGCGCATGTCCTGCTCGTCGTGCAGCCCGTGAATGACCGAGCCTGCGCCGAGGAACAGAAGCGCCTTGAAGAAGGCGTGCGTGAACAGGTGGAACATGGCCGCCGAATACAGGCCCAGGCCCGCCGCGAAGAACATGTAGCCCAGCTGCGAACAGGTCGAGTACGCGATCACGCGCTTGATGTCGTTCTGCGCCAGCCCCACGGTCGCGGCGAACAGAGCCGTCGTCGCGCCGATGAAGGTGATGAAGGCGGAGGTGTTCGGCGCCAGTTCGAAAATGGCGTGCGCGCGGCAGACCAGGAACACGCCTGCGGTCACCATGGTGGCGGCGTGGATCAGCGCGGAAACCGGCGTCGGGCCTTCCATCGCGTCCGGCAGCCAGACGTGGAGGAAGAACTGGGCCGATTTGCCCATGGCGCCGATGAACAGCAGGAAGCCGATCAGCTCGAGCACCTGGAAGTTCATGCCGAAGAAGGCGATCGTCTCTTCCGCCATGGCCGGAACCTGGGCGAAGACCTCGTCAAACTGCAGCGAACCGAAGACCAGATAGATCGCCATAATGCCGAGCGCGAGGCCGAAATCGCCGACGCGGTTGGTCACGAACGCCTTGATGGCGGCGCTGGTGGCGCTGTCCTTCTGGTACCAGAACCCGATCAGCAGATAGGAGGCGAGACCCACGCCTTCCCAGCCGAAGAACATCTGGATGAAGTTGTCCGCGGTCACCAGCGACAGCATCGCGAAGGTGAAGAGCGACAGATAGGAGAAGAAGCGCGCACGGTGCGGATCGTGGGACATGTAGCCCCAGGAATAGACGTGCACCAGCGAGGACACCGAAGTGATCACGACCAGCATGACCGACGACAGCGTGTCCAGGCGGATCGCCCAGTTGATCTCGAAATTGCCGACCGCCATCCACTGCGCCAGCTCGATGGTGCGCGCATTGCCGTTGACGGCGACGTCAAAGAACAGCGCGATGGAGCACAGGGCGGCGGAGATGGTCGCACCGGTGGTGATGATCTGGGCCAGACGGTCCCCGATCTGCTTTTGCAGCAGACCGGCGATCGCAGCAGCCAGAAGCGGGGCGAAGACGACGATATAAGCCATGACCGTGCGCTAGCCCTTCATCAGGTTGACGTCGTCAACCGCGATGTCGCCGCGGTTGCGGAAGAAGACGACGAGGATGGCGAGACCGACCGCGGCCTCGGCGGCGGCGACGGTCAGGATGAACATGGCGAACACCTGGCCGGTGAGGTCTCCGAGATGGGCGGAGAAAGCGACCATGTTGATGTTCACCGACAAGAGGATGAGTTCGATCGACATCAGAAGGATGATGACGTTCTTGCGGTTCACGAAGATCCCGAACACGCCAATGGTGAACAGGATCGCCGCGAGGGCGAGGTAATGACCCAATCCGATTTCAAGCATCAGCCAATCCCCTCGCCGCTCTTGATGTCGACGATTTCAACGGAGTCTTCGCGCTTGCGGTTCACCTGGGCGTGCATGTCCTGACGCTTGACGCCATCGCGATGGCGCAGGGTCAGAACGATGGCGCCAATCATGGCGACCAGCAGCACGAGGCCCGCAATCTGGAAGAACAGGACGTAACGGTCGTAGATGAGCGCGCCGAGCGCGGCGACATTCGTCATGTCCTCCGGCGTCGGCGATTGCAGCGCGGCGGAGGCGCTGTCGGCGCTGACCCAGCTCAGCCCGGTCATCGCCAGGATGCCGGCCAGCGCAAGCGCCACAACCCCGCCCAGCGGCGCGTGATTGATGAAGCCTTCCTTGAGCTGGGCGAAGTCGATGTCGAGCATCATCACCACGAACAGGAAGAGCACCGCGACCGCGCCCACATAGACGATGACCAGGATCATCGCCAGGAACTCGGCCCCCAGAAGGACGAACAGCCCCGCCGCCGAGAAGAAGGCGAGGATCAGGAACAGGACCGCCCGAACCGGGTTTTTGGCGATCACCACCATCAAGGCGGAGAGCACCGCGGTCGCTGAGAGAATGTAGAAGGCCGCTGCTGACAGCACTGTTGCCCCCCTTGCGGGCGACGAGCGAGGCTCGCCGGACTGAGATCAAGTGGAGCTGGAGAGAATCCCCAGCCCCGGTATGGAGTCGCGCGCCGTAATAGCGTTAGCGATAGCGCGCGTCGAGTTCGAGGTTCCGAGCGATTTCACGTTCCCAACGATCACCGTTGTCGAGGAGCTTCGCCTTGTCGTAGTAAAGCTCTTCGCGGGTTTCGGTGGCGAACTCGAAGTTCGGGCCCTCAACGATTGCATCCACCGGGCATGCCTCCTGGCAGTAACCGCAATAGATGCATTTGGTCATGTCGATGTCGTAACGCGTGGTGCGGCGGGAGCCGTCAGCGCGCGGTTCGGCCTCGATGGTGATGGCCTGGGCCGGACACACCGCTTCGCACAGCTTGCAGGCGATGCAACGCTCTTCGCCATTGGCGTAGCGACGCAAGGCGTGCTGGCCGCGGAAACGCGGGCTCAGGCGTCCCTTTTCAAAGGGATAGTTGATGGTCGGCTTCTTGCGGAAGAAGTACTTCATGCCGAGTGCGAACGCGCCCCAGAAGTCCATCAGGGCGGCGCCGCGCAGGGTTTGTGCAATCCGGCTCATGTCAGATCCTAAGCCCCTTAAGCAGCGTTCGAGTAGACGACGATGGCGCCCATCACGGCGACGGCGGCCAGCGAGGTCGGCAGGAAGATTTTCCAGCCCAGACGCATCAGCTGGTCATAGCGGTACCGGGGCACCAGCGCCTTGACCATGGCGAACATGAAGAAGAAAGCCACGACCTTGATGGCGAACCAGAACACCGGGGGCACCCAGGTGAACGGCGCGAAATCAAACGGCGCATGCCAGCCGCCCATGAACAGGACGGTCATGAGGGCGCACATCAGAACGATGTTGAGATATTCGCCGATCATGAACAGCAGGTACGGGGTGGAGGAGTATTCCACCTGATAACCGGCCACCAGTTCGGATTCCGCCTCGGGAAGGTCGAACGGCGGACGGTTGGTTTCCGCCAGCGCCGAGATGAAGAAGATCACGAACATCGGAACGGTAATCACGAAAGTCGGCCACGGCAGCATGTCGAACGACAGCACGTGCCAGTTCCAGAAGCCGCCCGCCTGCGCCTCAACGATGTCAGACAGGTTCATGCTGCCCACCATCAGAAGGATGGTGACGAGCACGAAGCCGATGGACACCTCGTAGGAGACCATCTGCGCCGCCGAGCGCAGAGCGCCGAGGAACGGGTATTTCGAGTTGGACGCCCAACCGCCGATGATGATGCCGTACACCCCGAGCGAGCTGATCGCGAAGATGTACAGGATGCCCACATTAAGGTCGGAGATGACCCAGCCCGGCGCCACGGGGATCACGGCCCAGGTAATGAAGGCGAAAACCAGGGTCATCAGCGGCGCAAGGATGAACAGCGGGCGGTCCGCGCCGGCGGGGACGATGATTTCCTTGAGCACGAACTTGATGAAGTCGGCAAAGGACTGCAGCAGACCGAACGCGCCGACCGTGTTCGGCCCCTTGCGCATCTGAACCGCCGCCCAGACCTTGCGGTCCATCAGCAGCAGGAAGGCCAGCGAGAGCAGCAGGACGACCATGAAGCCCAGGATCTGGCCGACAGACGCCAGCGTGCCCAAAAGCGGTCCCCATTGGGTGACGAAATCGTACATGCGCCCTACTCCGCCGCTTGCAGGGTTTGACGCGCAACGGCCGCCGCGGCTGAACACTCAGCCATGGTCTTGGACGCCCGCGCGATCGGGTTGGTAAAGTAGAAATTCTCAACCGGGCTTTTGAACGGCGCATCGGACACATCGCCCGCTTCGCCCAGCTCGGCCGGTTTGAACTCAGCCGCCGACAGAGCACCCGGCGCATGGTCGATCTGGCCGAGGATCTCGTGATCGGAGATCAGCTTGGCGCGCAGCGCGTTCAGGCTGTCATAGGGCAGCGTCTTGCCAAGGCGCGCGGACAGAGCGCGGAAGATGGCCCAGTCCTCTTTCGCCTCGCCTTTGGGGAAGACGGCGCGTTCCGCCATCTGCACCCGGCCTTCGGTGTTCACATACAGGCCCGGCTTCTCGGTATAGGCGGCGGACGGCAGGATCAGATCTGCGCGCTGCGCGCCCTTGTCGCCGTGATGGCCCACATAGATGACGAAGGCGGAGCCCAGCCTGGACATGTCGATCTCGTCCGCGCCCAGAAGCACGACGGTTTCAACCTCGCCCGCGACCGCGCCGTCGAGGATGGCGTTCGTATCGCGACCGCCTTCACCCGGGATGAAGCCCAGATCGAGCGCGCCAACGCGGCTTGCCGCCGTGTGCAGCACGTTAAAGCCGTTCCAGCCGTCCTTGACTGCGCCGATCTTGTCAGCCAGCTCACCCGCCGCGCGCAGCACCTGCAGGCCGTCTTCACGGGCCAGCGCGCCAGCGCCGAGGATGATCATCGGACGCTCAGCGTCCTTGAGGGTCTTGATGAAGCCAGAGCGCTTGCCGGACAGAGCCGCCAGGTCAGACGCGCCCTCACCCACATGCGTGTAATCATAGGTCAGGTCATGGGCTTCACCGATGACGCCGATCTCGCACTTGCCGGTCAGCCAGCGCTGACGGATGCGGGCGTTCATCACAGCCGCTTCAACGCGCGGATTGGAGCCGACGATCAGAATGGCGTCGGCCTGATCAATCCCCTTGATGGTGGAGTTGAACAGATAGCTTTCGCGCGGACCCGCGCCGAGTTTCGAGCCATCCTGACGCGCGTCCAGCGATTTCACACCGAGCGCATCAAACAGGCTCTTCGCCGCGTACAGGCCCTCGACCTCATTGAGGTCGCCCGCAATGACGCCAATCTTCGAGGCGTCGCCGGAAAGCTTCTCTTCGGCGATGGTCAGCGCATCATCCCAGGAAATCGGGGCGAGCTTGCCATTGGTCTTGGCGAACGGGCGATCCAGACGCTGGCGGCCAAGGCCGTCCCACACAAAGCGGGATTTGTCGGAAATCCATTCCTCGTTCACGTCGTCATGCAGGCGCGGCATGATGCGCAGCACGGCGCCGCCGCGGCTGTCGACGCGGATGTTGGACCCAAGCGCGTCCATCACATCAATGGTCTCGGTCTTGGTCAGCTCCCACGGACGCGCGTTGAAGGCGTAGGGACGAGAGGTCAACGCGCCCACCGGGCACAGATCGATGACATTGCCCGAAAGCTCGGACGTCATGGACTGTTCCAGATAGGTGGTGATCTCCATGTTCTCGCCACGGCCGATCGCGCCCAGCTCGGGCACGCCCGCGATCTCGGTGGAGAAGCGGACGCAACGCGTGCACTGAATGCAGCGGGTCATCTCCGTCTTGATCAGCGGACCCATGTATTTTTCTTCGACCGCGCGCTTGTTCTCGTCAAAGCGAGACCCCGAGCGGCCATAGGCCAGAGACTGGTCCTGAAGGTCGCATTCGCCGCCCTGGTCACAGATCGGGCAATCGAGCGGGTGGTTGATGAGCAGGAACTCCATCACCCCTTCGCGCGCCTTCTTCACCAGCGGGCTGAGCGTGCGCATTTGCGGCGGCTCGCCATTCGGCCCGCCGCGCATGTCGCGCACCAGAAAGGCGCAGGAGGCGACGGGCTTGGGCGCGCCCACCAGCTCCACCAGGCACATGCGGCAGTTACCGGCCACCGACAGGCGCTCGTGATAGCAGAAGCGTGGAATTTCGCGGCCCGCCGCTTCAGACGCCTGCAGCAGGTTGTAATCGTTGGGGACGGTGACTTCCTCGCCGTCGATCACGATGGTGCGCAGATTGTCAGACATGTCTGGTTCCTACTCCGCAGCCTGGGGCACGAACACCGGCTTGCCGGCGCGGTAGTTGTTGATGCGATCCTCGATCTCGGAGCGGAAGTGGCGGATCAGACCCTGAACCGGCCAGGCCGCCGCATCGCCGAGCGCGCAGATGGTGTGGCCTTCCACCTGGCCGGCCACATCCAGAAGATCGTCAATCTCGCTGGTCTCCGCTTCGCCGCGGGACATGCGATCGAGAACGCGCCACATCCAGCCGGTGCCTTCACGGCACGGCGTGCACTGGCCGCAGCTCTCGTGCTTGTAGAAGTACGAGATGCGCGCGATCGCTTTGACGAGGTCAGTGGACTTGTCCATCACGATCACCGCGGCGGTGCCCAGGCCCGAGCGGTGTTCCTTCAGGGCATCAAAGTCCATCAGCACGTCGTCGCAAATGTCCTTGGGCAGCAGCGGCACGGACGAGCCGCCCGGAATGACCGCCTTGAGATTGTCCCAGCCGCCACGCACGCCGCCGCAATGGGTCTCGATCAGGGTCTTGAGCGGGATGCTCATCACCTCTTCGACATTGCACGGCGCGTTCACATGGCCTGAGATCGAGAACACCTTCGTGCCCGCATTGCCCTCGCGGCCAAAGCCCGCAAACCAGTCTGCGCCGCGGCGCAGGATGGTCGGAGCAACGGCGATGGATTCCACGTTGTTCACGGTGGTCGGCGCGCCATAAAGACCCGCATTCGCCGGGAAAGGCGGCTTCAGGCGCGGTTGGCCCTTCTTGCCTTCCAGGCTTTCCAGCAGCGCGGTTTCCTCGCCGCAGATGTAAGCGCCGGCGCCGTGGTGGATGTAGAGATCGAAATCCCAGCCATGGATGTTGTCCTTGCCGATCAGCTTGGCGTCATACGCCTCCTTGATGGCGGCTTCCATCCGGCCCAGCTCGAACTGGTACTCACCGCGGATATAGATGTAGCAAGCGTGCGCCTGCATGGCGAAAGACGCGATCAGGCAGCCCTCGATCAGGGTCTGGGGATCATTACGCATGATCTCCCGGTCCTTACAGGTGCCCGGTTCGGATTCGTCAGCGTTCACCACCAGATAGTGAGGGCGCGCCCCCACTTCCTTGGGCATGAACGACCATTTCAGGCCCGTCGGGAAGCCTGCGCCACCACGGCCACGCAGACCGGATTTCTTCATCTCGTCGATGATCCAGTCACGGCCTTGCTCAAGGATCTCCTTGGTGGCGTTCCAGTGACCGCGTTGCTTCGCCCCCTCAAGGCGCCAGTCATGGCGGCCATAGAGGTTGGTGAAGATCCGGTCCTTATCCTGCAACAGCTGGGTCATGGATTACCCTTCCGCCTTGCCGGCCAGGTCTTTGGCCTGGTCGATCCAGTTATCGCGCTCGATACGGCCGCGCAGCTTCAGCGCTGCATCAACCCAGGCTGATTCCTCGGCCGACCAGCTTGCGATCTGGCTGTAATGATACACGCCGATTTCGTTAAGCGAGGCTTCCAGTTTCGGACCGAGACCGGAAAGCTTTTTCAGATCATCGGCTTCGCCCTTGGGCTTCTTCAGAAGCGACGGCTTCTTGCCCGCGCCCGCATCCGACGCCGTCTCTTTGGGAGCAGTCGACTTGGCTTTCGCTTTGGGCTTGGCCTTGCTCTCGGCGGCCTTCTCCTGCGGCTTGGCCGGTTCGGCTTTCGGAGCTTCGGCTTTCTCGGCGCCCTTTGTGTTGGGCAGCGTGATTTTCTTGGCGCGAGAGCCGTCATAAAGGCTCTCGTCGACGAGCGTCTTCACGGTCGCCTGGGTCGGTTCGGAACAGGAGCGGCCCGAGATCGGCCCCGCCTTCACATCCTTGCCGGCGCGCAGATCATCAAGCATCTGCTCGAGCGCTTCCGGCGTCAGGTCTTCGTAATAGAGGTCTCCCTCGGTGTTGGAGATCTGGACCATCGGCGCGTTGGCGCAGGCGCCCAGGCACTCGACTTCTTCCCAGGCCAGAATGCCATCGGAAGAGACGTGCTCGCGCCCCTTCTTGCCGATCTTCTTCTCGCAGACCGCCTTGAGCGCATCAGCGCCGCGCAGCCAGCACGGGGTCGTGCCGCAAACCTGGATCAGGTGTTTGCCGGTCTGTTCGAGGTTGAACATGGTGTAGAAGGTCGCGACCTCGTACACGCGGATATACGGCATGCCGCAGCGGGCTGCGATCTCGCGCATGGCGGGTTCGGACACCCAGTTATCCTGCTTTTGCGCAATCCACAGCAGCGGGATCACCGCCGACGCCTTGCGCTCTTCAGGATATTTGGCGAGCCAGAATGCGACCTTGGCTTCGCTCTTCTCGTTGAAGGCGAAGCTTTCGGGTTGCTCGGCGGCGATGCGACGCGCGCTCATCGGTCAATCTCCCCGAACACGATGTCGAGTGAGCCCAGGATTGCGGAGACGTCCGCAAGCATGTGGCCCTTGTTCAGATGGTCCATGGCCTGAAGGTGCGGGAAACCGGGCGCACGGATCTTCAGACGGTAGGGTTTGTTGGTGCCGTCACCGATCAGATAGACGCCGAACTCGCCCTTGGGCGCTTCAACGGCGGCGTAATACTGACCTTCGGGCACGTGAACGCCCTCGGTGTAGAGTTTGAAGTGCTGGATGAGCGCTTCCATGGAGCGCTTCATCTCGGCGCGGCGCGGTGGTGCGAACTTGGTGTCAACCGGCAGCACATCGCCCTGGTTCTCCTCGCGGGAGAGCCAGTCACAGCATTGCTTCATGATCTTCACGGACTCGCGCATCTCTTCCATGCGGCACAGATAGCGGTCGTAATTGTCGCCGTTCTTGCCCAGCGGAATCTGGAATTCCAGCTCGTCATAGACCTCATAAGGCTGCGAGCGGCGCAGGTCCCAGGCGAGGCCCGATCCGCGCACCATGACGCCGGAGAAGCCCCATTCGAGCGCCTCCTGCTTGGTCACGACGCCGATATCGACGTTCCGCGCCTTGAAGATGCGGTTCTCGGTCAGAAGGGTCTCGAGATCATCCACATGCTGCGGGAACTGCTCGCACCACGCGATGATGTCATCAATCAGCTCTTGCGGCAGATCCTGGTGCACCCCGCCCGGGCGGAAGTAATGAGCATGCAGACGGGCGCCCGAGGCGCGCTCGTAAAAGCCCATCAGCTTTTCGCGCTCTTCAAAGCCCCACAGCGGCGGGGTCAGCGCGCCGACGTCCATCGCCTGAGTGGTGACGTTGAGGAGATGGTTCAGGATGCGGCCGATTTCGGAATACAGAACGCGCACATAGGAGGCGCGCTTGGGCACGGGAATGCCGGCGAGCTTCTCGATCGCCAGGCAGAACGCGTGCTCCTGGTTCATCGGCGCGACGTAATCAAGGCGGTCGAAATAGCCGATGCCCTGCAGGTACGTCTTGTGTTCGAGCAGCTTTTCGGTGCCGCGGTGCAGGAGACCGATGTGCGGGTCAACGCGCTCGACGACTTCGCCATCCAACTCCAGCACCATGCGCAGCACGCCGTGAGCGGCGGGGTGCACCGGGCCGAAGTTGATCGTGAAATTGCGGATATCGGTTTCAGCCATGTCAGGCGTTCCCCTGCGGCGCCATGGCCGCCATCAATTCTTCGCCGGTCATCTTCTTGGTGTCCTGCGCGAAGTCATAAAAACGCGGTTTCGCGTCGATGAAGACTTCCGAACGGAAAGTCGCAGTGTCGCTGAGCGGAACAGCGAAGGCGGAGATGGCGATCTTGTTGTGATCATCCGCCATGCGCCAGGCCAAGGCCGAACCGCACGTCTTGCAGAACAGGCGCTCGCCCCACTCAGAAGAGCGGAACACGCCAACAGCGTCCTCATTGTCAAAAGCCGGGGCCGAGACCGCCATCACATCCATGAAGGGGCCCGCAGACCAGGTCCGGCACTGTCCGCAATGGCAGGCGTCCACATTCTCGTCACGCAAGGTGACCGAGAAGGAGCAGGCGCCGCACAGACAGCTTCCCTGGACAGGTTCAGACATCAAGCGCCCTCCCCACCCGCTTTTTCGTCGCCGGGCAGCACGTATTTCGCGCCTTCCCAGGGGCTGAGGAAGTCAAAGTCACGGTATTCCTGAACCAGCTCGACCGGTTCATAAACCACGCGCTTCTGCTCTTCGTCATAGACGACCTGATTGAAGCCCGACAGCGGGAAGTCCTTGCGCAGCGGGTGACCATGGAAACCATAATCGGTCAGGATACGACGCAGATCCGGGTGATGGTCGAACAGGATGCCGTACATATCGAAGGCCTCACGCTCGAACCAGTTCGCAGCCGGGAATAACTCGACCGCTGACGCGACCGGGGTGTCTTCATCAGTGCTCAGAACCACGCGGATACGCTGGTTCAGATGCATGCTGAGAAGGTGGTAGACCACGTCGAAGCGATCCGTGCGGGACGGCCAGTCCACACCGCAGATATCGATCAGCGTCGTGAAGCGGCAAAGGGCGTCATCACGCAGGAAGCGCAGCACCTTCACAACGCGGTCGCGGTGAATGGTGAGCGTCAACTCATCATGGGCGACGTCCACGCTACGGACATCATCGCTCAGCGCGGTGGAAATATGCGCGCCCAGTTCAGTCATCGTTTCGGTCATGCTCATAAGAGCGTCTCCTAAACGGGCGCCTTAGCGCTCGATCGAGCCTTCGCGGCGAATTTTCTTCTGAAGCTGCAGGATGCCATAGACCAGCGCCTCAGCGGTCGGAGGACACCCTGGAACATAGATGTCGATCGGAACGATCCGGTCACATCCGCGCACCACAGAATAGGAATAATGGTAATAGCCGCCGCCATTGGCGCAGCTGCCCATCGAGATCACGTAGCGCGGCTCGGGCATCTGGTCGTAGACCTTGCGCAGGGCCGGAGCCATCTTGTTGGTGAGCGTACCCGCCACGATCATCACGTCGGACTGACGGGGCGAACCACGCGGCGCGGCGCCCAGACGCTCAACGTCATATCGCGGCATGGAGGCTTGCATCATCTCCACCGCGCAACAGGCCAGACCAAAGGTCATCCACATCAGAGAGCCGGTGCGCGCCCAGGTGATCAGGTCATCAGCTGCGGCGACAAGGAAACCCTTGTCCGCCAGCGCATCGCTGACGCCGTCAAAGAACGGGTCGTGCTTTTGCGGGTCGTAATGCGGCGTCTTGGCCGTAGCGGCGGAGCCCGCCGGAACAATCAGGTCAGACATGTGCCCTACTCCCAGTCCAGCGCGCCTTTGCGCCATTCATAAAGAAAGCCCACCGTGAGAACCCCCAGGAAGACCATCATCGACCAGAAGGCCGCGATGCTGCCGTCAAAGATCGGGAACAGCCAGGGGAACAGGAAGGCGACTTCGAGGTCGAAGATGATGAACAGGATCGCCACCAGATAGAAGCGCACGTCGAATTTCATCCGTGCGTCGTCAAAGGCGTTGAAGCCGCATTCATACGTGGAGACCTTTTCCGGATCGGGATCAGACGGCGCCAGCACGAAGGCGGCGAGAATGAACACGAGGCCCAGCCCGGCGGCTATGCCCAGAAAGATCAGGATCGGCAGATATTCCAACAGGAGCGCGTTCATGTGAGGTCGCACCCTTCCCCGCATCAAGATGGCCAAATGGACCGGTGATTCCGTTTTGCGTATCCGGCCACATAAATCCGAACAAACGCTTGCACAGTGAATCCCCGGCCGCGGTTGGGCGGAAGCTAGTCTTCTGACCGCGGCCTCGCAAGCTGAAAGCTCCGTCCAAATGCGCTCTAAAGTGGGGAAAACACGGCTATATTTGCGAATGCCTCTCAACTGCGATGGCAATTCTGTCATCTGTTTCATTTTCAGCAACGGATGAGACCGTGATACGGCGTATCTCAAGCAAGACGGCGCATGAGCGCCACGACTTCGCCAGGGGCAAACACGTGACACGCATTCTATACGCAGGCGGAGCGATTCTCGTCGCCGCCGCCTTGATCTGGTTCATCTTTTTCCGTGGCGGCTCGGCGGCGACAGGTGACCTTGTTGTTGAAACCTCGCCCGCCGAAGCGCGCGACATCTCGCGAATCGTTTCCTCCTCGGGCGCCATTGCTCCGCTTATCACCGTGGAAGTCGGCTCGCAGCTGTCCGGCCAAGTCCTCGAACTGCACGCTGACTTCAATGACGCGGTCTCTTCCGGCGATTTGCTGGCGCGAATCGATCCGCAAACCTTCGAGACCCGGGTTGAGGAGGCTCAGGCCAGCCTGGAAGTCGCCAGCGCGCAGGTCGCTGTGGCTCAAGCCAACCTCGAACGCGCCCGTGTTGATCTGGAAGTCTCCCAACGCAGCTTTGACCGCGCGCAGGAACTCGTGCAGCGCGGCACCTATTCACAGGCGCAGTATGACACTGCAGAATCAGCGCTCGCAGCCGCCAACGCCGCGCTATTGGTGGCCCAGGCCAATCTGCGAAACTCCCGCGCTAGCGAACAGCAACGCCGCGCCTCGCTGGAAAGCGCACAAGTAGATCTGGAGCGGACTTTCATTCGCTCTCCCATCGAAGGCGTGGTGATTGACCGCCAGATCGACGAAGGCCAAACGGTCGCCGCCTCCTTCAACGCGCCGGTGCTGTTCCTGATCGCGCAAGATTTATCGCGCATCCAGATCGAAGCCGAGATTGACGAGGCTGATATTGGCCAGATCGACGAAGGCCAGACCGTGACCTTTGACGTTGACGCCTATCCTGATCGCGACTTCGCCGGCGAAGTCACCCAGGTGCGTCTGGCGGCAACCAATGAAGCCAATGTCGTCACCTATACAGTGGTGATCCAGGCCGACAATCCGGGCCAGCGCCTGCTGCCCGGCATGACGGCGAACGTCTCCATCGTCACCGGCCAGGTCGACGGCGCGCTGTCGGTGCCCAACGCCGCCCTGCGCTTTACGCCCCGGGGCGCTGCAGAATCGCTGGTGGTCGCCAATGAGGCTGAACAGGGCGGTCGTGGCGGCGAAGGCCGCGGCGCAGCCATGATCGAACGGCTGGCCGAGCAATTGGAGCTGACGGACGAGCAACGCCCCGAAGTCGAGCGCGTCATGCGCGAAACCTTCCAGCAGATGCGCGCCCAGTTCCAGAACCCCTCGCCCGGCGCGCCGCCGCCCAACCCGCAAGCCCTGATCCGCCGCGCCCTGTCTGGCGTGCTCACAACGGACCAGCTGGCGCGCTATGACCAGCTGAGCCAGGAACGCGCCCAGCAACGCGATCAGGTGCGTCGCGGCTCGATCTGGGTGGAAACCGCAGACGGCCGCCTTCAGGAGCGTCCGGTCGGCATCGGCCTGTCAGACGGCCAGTACACCCAGATCGTGGGCGAAGCCCTGAACGCAGGCGACCGCGTCGTCACCCGCGTGCGCGAGACCGCCGGATGACCGAGCCTCTCATTCAGGCGCGCAATCTGACCCGGGTTTACACCCTCGGGGGCGGCGATGTGCATGCGCTCGCCGGCGTGGATTGCGACATCAATGCAGGCGAGTACGTCGCCATCATGGGGCCGTCCGGTTCGGGCAAATCCACCTTCATGAACATGGTGGGCGCGCTGGATCGACCGAGCTCCGGCGAGCTCATCATCGCCGGAGAAGCCCTGTCTGGCATGAGCCCGGACCAGCTGGCCGATTTCCGCAACCGCAAGGTTGGCTTCGTCTTCCAGCAGTTCAACCTGCTGCCCCGCACCACCGCGCTCGACAATGTGGCCCTGCCGCTCCTTTATCGCGGTCTGCCGCACAAGGAACGCAATGAACGGGCGGCGGAATGCCTGCGCATGGTCGGGCTGGGCGAGCGGATGGATCACCATCCCTCACAGCTCTCGGGCGGTCAGCAACAGCGCGTCGCGATTGCACGCGCACTGGCGGGCAAGCCTTCCATCCTCCTGGCCGACGAACCTACCGGCGCGCTCGACAGCCAAACCACCATCGAGGTGCTGGACATCCTCGATCAACTCAATGCCGAAGGCATCACCATCATCCTTGTCACCCACGAGGATGAGGTGGGCGCCCGCGCCAAACGCAGGATCTGGTTCCGCGACGGCCTGATCGTGGAGGACAGCCAATGAATATGATGGCGGCGATCGGGGTTGCTCTGACAGCCCTGCGCGTGAACGCGCTGCGCAGCTTTCTGGCCATTCTGGGCGTCATTTTCGGCGTCATGGCGGTGATCACGACCGTGTCTCTCGCCGATGGCGCCAGCCAGGCGGTCCAGGACCAGATTTCCTCACTGGGCTCCAACTCCCTGAACATTCGCGCCGGATCCAATGACCGGGGCGGTCGACGCGGCGGCGCCGGCAGCGGCACGCCCTTCTCTTCTGATGATGTGGACGCCATCCGCGATCAGGTAGACGTCATCGTGGCCGCGTCCGGCACGATCGACGGCTCGGTCACGGCAGTCGTCGACGGCGTGAACTGGCCGACCCAGATCAGCGGCGTGCATCCGGACTATCTCGAAATCCGGGACTGGACCATTTCGCAAGGACGCATGTTCTCGGTGGTCGATGTGGAACGCAGTAACCGGGTCGCGGTGCTGGGTCAGACCGTGGCTGAGGAGCTGTTTCCATCAGGCGGCGCGCTTGGAGCATCCGTGCGCCTGAACAGCCAGCCTTTTGAAGTGATCGGCATACTGTCCGAACGCGGCCAGTCGAGCTTCGGGCAGGATCAGGACGACATTATCATGGCGCCCATCTCTACCGTCCGTTCGCGGGTGGTGGGCTTTGCCCGCGCCGGCGTCCGCGATCCGGTCCAGCGCATCTGGGTGAAAGTCGCGGCCGGTGAAGACATGGACTACGCCACCGCCGAGCTTGAGAACTTCCTGCGGGTGCGGCGCGGCATTGATCCGGGTGACGAAGACGACTTCCAGGTCCGCAACTTCGCAGAATTCATCACCGCTTTCCGGGCCACCGAGACGGTGATGGGCCTGTTGCTCGCGGTCGCGGGTCTGATCACGCTGATCGTCGGCGGCATCGGCATCATGAACGTCATGCTGGTGTCTGTGACCGAACGGACGCGGGAGATTGGCCTGCGGCTCGCCATCGGCGCCCGCCGGGCGGATATCCGCAACCAGTTTCTGATCGAGTCGGTTGTGCTGTGTTCTGTCGGCGGGGTTCTGGGTCTGCTGTTCGGTCTGGGCCTTGCGCTTAGCATCGAACAGTTTGCCCCTGCCCTGGGCGTGAACCTCAATGTCGCGGTGAAACCGACCATCGCGCTGGTCGCCATCGGCGCCTCAACGGTGGTGGGCGTGCTGTTCGGCTTCTACCCGGCCCACCAGGCCAGCCGCCTCGACCCGATCACGGCGCTGCGTCACGAATAGGCGTCAGCCCGATCGCCAACTGAAAAGGCCGCCCTGAGGGCGGCCTTTTTTGCATCTGATCACAGGCGGAGCGGCATCAAGACCGGACACACACCAAGAGGTTCAAATGTCAGCCAAAATTCGCCCGCTCATCGTGCTGGAAGTTCTTCTGCTGGCCGCTCTGGCCATGTCGATCAAAGCCCTGTTCGCACTTGTCGCCTGGCGCTATGCCGGTCCATTGACGTTGCTTGTCCTGCTATCGGGGCTGACCGTCTATTTCAGTTTTCGTGGCCTGAGCTGGCGCCATTACGGCCTCGTCCGCCTGCCGAAGCTGAAATCCTGGCTATTGCTGCCTTTTCAAAGCCTTCTGGCGATCATCTCCATCCTCGGAACCGGTGTTGGCGCGGCAATGCTGGGCGGCGCGCTGGGCTTTGAATTCATGACCCAGGAGCCTGAGGGCGTGATGGATCGCTTCGGGGCCGTAGCCGATGGAAGCCTGCCCCATTATCTGCTCTGGCTCGCCATTGCGATCCTCGCGGCAGGTCTGGGCGAGGAAGTGTTCTTCCGCGGCTACATGATCAACCGACTGAGAGACGGTCTGGGCAGCGACGTCTTCATGACCGTGCTCACCATCCTCCTGCCCGCCCTCTATTTCGGCTATGGCCATGTGTATTATCAGGGCCTGCGCGGTCTGATCGTCACCGGACTCATTGGCCTCGCGCTGGGCGTTTTGTTCGTGCTGTACAAGCGTAATCTCTGGCCGCTCGTCATTGCGCACGCCAGCGTTGACTGCCTGGTGTTCACAGCGTTGTTCTTCCAGCTTGATATCTAGACACACGGCTCCGGATCGGGTCGCGTCGCTATCGTCTTGTCGGGGAAGAGAAATCGATCCGAACTGGCGCGAGTGACGGGACTCGAACCCGCGACCTCCGGCGTGACAGGCCGGCGCTCTAACCAACTGAGCTACACCCGCCCGGATCGATACGCCAGACAGGTCCGGCGAAATCAAAAAGCCGCCTGTGGCGGCTTGTCCTGCTGATCTGAACTGGCGCGAGTGACGGGACTCGAACCCGCGACCTCCGGCGTGACAGGCCGGCGCTCTAACCAACTGAGCTACACCCGCTCAGATCATTCGCGGCGCATGGCCGCGTCAGGAAGCGTGTGTCTAAAGGCGCTCCGCACGACGGTCAAGCGGGTTTTGCCAGCAAGTGCAGCGCCTCACTGTGGGAAAATCACAGCCACGTGAAGCCGCTCGCAGCGCTTTAACTCGAGCGCTAAGCTGCCCCGATGACACAGTCCCGCCCCCTGCTCAGAACCAGCCTGTTTCTGGCGCTCGCCGCCCCCTTGCTGCTCGGCATCGCCGCCTCCTGCAGCCCGGTTCGATACATCATGATGACCGCCAGCCCGACCGGCGCAGGCCCGGACGCAGAACCGTCCCTGCCCGGTCTGGAAAACGGGCTGGACGGTTGGATACAGGCCCGGCCAGAGGTTCAGGCGCTCCTGTCTGAAACGCTCTATGGCGCGCCCTTGCCTGTGGGTGTCGTCGAGGTGACGTCCAGAGCGCTGATTGATGACGCCGCCTATAATGGCGCGGGGCGGCTGGAAATGCTGACGCTCTTGATCTCCCTTCCCGATGACGGTCAGGGCGTGATTGATCTGGCGCTAGTGACTCCCAATGGCTCAAGCAGCGCGGCGCCGGCGATTCTCATCCCGAGCGATTGTGGTCTTCAGGCCCAGCTTCTTCGCACGGACATTTCGCTCAACCGCAACCCGGTCCCGTCTTACTGCGAACCCACCGGCTCAATGCTGGAAGAGTACGCCAGCAGCTTCTTTGGCGAATATGTCGTCAGCCCGCCGATCGAACAGATCCTGCGTCGGGGCTATGCCGTCGCCGCCTGGCATGAAAGCGATATCGCCCCGGACCGCGCCAGCCTGCATGGCGAAACGCTCAGCGCGCTCGGCCTTGATCCGGACGCGCCCGATCGCCCCGGGGTCATCGGGGTCTGGGCCTGGATGATGAGCCGCGTTGCAGATGCTCTCGAAACCGATCCGCAGATTGATGCCAGTCGTTTGGCCGTGATGGGCCATTCCCGCCGCGCCAAGGCGGCCTTGCTGGCCGGAGCGCGCGATGAGCGGATTGGCGTGGTTCTCGCGCACCAGTCCGGCACGGGGGGCGCCTCACTGCATCGGGACAATCTGGGAGAGCCCATTGGCTCAATCACCGACAGCTATCCGCACTGGTTTGCACCCGGCTATGCCGCCTATGCCGAGCATGAGGACGAGCTGCCGCTGGACGCCCATTACCTGCTCGCGCTGATCGCCCCTCGCAGCGTGCTTCTGGGTAATAGCTGGCGTGATGTCTGGTCTGACCCGGCCGGCGCCTGGCGCGCCGCCGAAGCGGCGAGCCCGGTCTGGTCCTTGTATGGCGTTGATGGCCTGAACCAGACCCGGCTTGATCAGATGGATGCCAGTGGGCGTCTCGCCTATCACATCCGCCCGGCCACGCATGGCGTGCGCGCCGAGGACTGGAACGCCTTCCTCGACTTTCTGGATGCGCGACTGGAGCCCTAGCGCTCCAGCTCGGCATAGATATCCATGAGCGGGGTATCCATCCGGCCCATCCACCATTTCAGATCCTGATGGAAATAGGCGCGATAGCGGTCGTAGACCCGGTTCTCAGGATGGACTTTCTCCAAAGCATCGCGCCAACGCCGCGCCCGGTCCTGCGCCCCCGAAAACAGGGCATCCGCATTCATCGGAGCCGGACTGCCCTGCCCCAAGGTCTCATATCCTGAATTGATGACGCGAATGGCGGCCACGGCAGGGAGCATCCGGCAGAACGACGCCACATAGAAATCCGCCCACCAGTCAAACAACACCCGCTCGTCCAGTATATTGTTCTTGATACCGACAGCGCCCAATTCCATCACATTGAGAACCCGCAGAACCCGGCGATAGGCGCTGCGCGCGCTTTCGAGCTGATGAGGCATCAGAGTGCTTGCGCCGGGATCGACAATCATGCGCGGCGTCAGCGTATTCACTCGCTCGATGAAGAGCTCGCCATAGGCCTTGTAGCCTTCAAGGATTTCGCGATCTGATTCAGATTGCAGAAGAAAGGTCAGCGTGTTCTGGCGACGCGCTTCGTCCCGAACGGTCCTGTCGCGATTGTCAGCATCCTTGATCAGCGCACCGACCTGACGAAACGCCACCCAGACCAACCCGGCGGTTGCCAGGGCCGTAGCGGTGGTCGCCCAGAAAACAGGATCAAGCCAAGCAGGCGCAGACTCCTGCGCAGCTACAGCTTCATAGGCCCGGATAGCGTCCAGATAGGCTTGTGCGAGCTCAGGCGGGACCGGGGTTCGCATGCCTCAGTCCGCTCTAGTGTCCGTGCATTCCGCCGCGCTGGCTCATCTTCAAACCCTTCAGAGGATGTCTGACTACTCGCTATATATAAAAATTTTGCACCGGGCATGCAAGCTAAACCGGCTAGACCCAACGTTTGATCCGACCCCGGCGAACCTCTTTGAGTTCAGCGGATTCAGCGCCCAGCGTCGCCCGGCTCCAGCCCAGTCGCCAGGCTGAATAGGCGCGTTGCCGATCCTCGCCTTCAAGGCCCGCCTCATCCATCGCTTTGACGAAGGCGGCGTAGTCCTCAAAGTCCGTACCGGCATGGGCGGCCTTGAACGCGTCAAACGTACTCATCAGGCGCACTCCCCGACCCTGCGAGCCCGAACTCGCAGTACTGAACAGAAAGACTGTCCGAGCCGCTCGGCGGCGGCAATGGGGAAATATCCCGACACTCTGGGTCCTGTAAGTGAAGTCCAGGCCGGATGGTGGGTGGTGACGGGGTCGAACCGCCGACCTACTGGGTGTAAACCAGTTGCTCTACCAGCTGAGCTAACCACCCGCTTCCGACTCGGAAGGGTCGCCCTTTTAGCCTTCAAGTTGGGTCGGCTTCAAGCGGTCAGAACCGTATGAGCCGAAACGTCGAACAGATTTCGCATGTCCCGCAAGGTGCTCAAGCGCACGCGCCACGGCCTTGTCTTCTTCATGCCCTTCCAGATCGAGAAAGAACATCTGCTCCCAGGGCGCGCCATGAACCGGGCGGCTTTCAAGCTTGGTCATGTTCACCCCGTGCTGACGGAAGCCGTCCAGCGCATCCACAAGCGAGCCCGAGGCATCCGACGTGATAAAGACGAGCGAGGTCTTGCACGGCAAGAGCGGCGACGCCGGCGCTGGATCAACCGCCAGAGCGACAAAACGGGTCTCATTGCCCTCGAAATCGGAAATGTTGGGCTCGATCACGTTCAGACCGAAGAGGCGCGCGGCGTCCGGCCCTGCGACCGCAGCAACGGACGGGCCTTCATCCAGCGCGCGCTCCAGCGCCCGTGTGGTGGAGGTGACCGGGATTTTCTTGAGATCCGTGCGCGAATTGAGCCATCGCTGCGCCTGACGCAGGGCTTGCGGGTGGCCATACACGGTGCGCACCGGGCCGAGATCGGTCGCCTTTCCCATCAGGGCGTGCTGGATCTTCATATGGTGCTCGCCGGCGATCTTGAGATTGGAGTCCCGCAGCAGGTCATAGACCTCGTTCACCCCGCCCGTGGCCGTGTTCTCGATCGGCAGGAAACCGTAATCGGCTTCTCCATCCTCCAGCGCCTTGAAGATGGCGGCATAGTCGCGCTTGAGCACTGGAGCCACGCCGGAATACCGGCCCGAAAAGTGCGCATTCGCTGCGAACTGGGAGTATGAACCCGGGCCGCCGAGATAGGCCACACGCGCTTCGGTCAGCATCGCATCGCCAACCCGGGCATCCAGCGTGGCGCGCTGGCGACGCAGGGAGTCATCGATGATCGCCTGAAACAGCGTCTCCACAAAGCTGTCTGACAGGCCCAGCTCGCGCCCTTTCGCTACAGCGCGTTCGATCACAGCGCGTTCGCGTTCGGTGTCACGGACAGGGCTCTGATCGCCCGCCTTCAGCGCCACAAGGGCTTCAACGAGGCGACGACGCTCCGCCAGTATCTTCAGGATCTCGGAATCGGTCGCATCAATGGCCTGACGCAGGATCTGGCGTTCGTCATGCGGCTTGGTCGGGCTCATTGCCTCATCTCCCAATAAAAAACCCCGCCATCGGGCGGGGCTGGTGACTTTTTCTTGCAAGCAAGCAGCGTCAACCGGCCCCGAGGGGACGATAAAAATAGCCGCCAAAGAAAAAGAGGTTCGCAGTCATCATGCGTTGCAGCATGGAATGGTCGCAGAGCTTCGGTCAAGCCCTTATGGCCGGACATTTGACATTCTTCACGCAACACCGCCCGATAGCGGCTCACTTGCCTCAAGGACATCCAGACCATGCTGACCGCCCTCACCACCGCCGCCCTGATGACCGCGCTGCCTCATGCCGTGATCGAGACCACCCACGGGAATATTGAGGTCGAGCTCAACGAGACCGCGGCTCCAGTGTCCGTCGCCAATTTCATCGCCCATGCCCGGGCAGGTCATTTTGATGGCGGAAGCTTCTATCGCACCGTCCGTGACGATAATGAGCGCGAGGGCGTCGCGCCAATGAACCTCATTCAGGGCGGACACAGCTTTGACGGGCTTCCTGAAGCTGAGGGCATTGCGCATGAGAGCACACTTGAGACAGGCCTCACCCACAGCCGGGGCGCAATTTCCATGGCGCGCGATGAACCGGGAACGGCGACCACCGAGTTCTTCATCATGGTCAATGACTATCCAGGCCTCGACGCCGGCCCAGATGGCCGCAATCCCGATGAATCCGGCTACGCCGTCTTTGGGGCGGTGACGGAAGGCATGGATGTCGTGGAGCGGATCTGGATGGCGCCCGCGAGCCTGGAGCACGCTCCGGAAAGCTTCCCCTACCCGCAATTCATCACCGAGCCGGTGCAGATCGTAACGGTCCGCATTCTTGATGAAGTGGCGGAAAACTAGTCTTTCAGCTCAAGCCTCAGACGGGTCAGGCGCTCGGCGACATCATGCGCCGTCGCCTCGCCCATCATCTTTTCCAGGCGAGCATTCACGCCTTCAAACGCCAGGCGCGCACGCCCCGCCTTCTCCACGCCTTCCGCACTGACTTTCAACCGCCAACGGCGACGGTCGCTGGCGTCGCGCGTGCGTTCGATCAGACCTTCACGCTGCAAACGCGCCACCATCTGCGTTACGGCGGGCTCAGACAGCTCAAGGCGCACGGCAATGTCACTCTGGGTGGCCTCAGGGTCACGGATCACCACGCCCAGAAGCGCAGCCTGCGCGACTGTCAGACCCGCTGCTTCGATCACCACGGAATCCGCTTCCTGACGCAAGCGCTCAGCGGTTTTGATCACGGCGGAATACAATCGGGGGGTGGTGTCGCTCATTCACTCACTCTCGACTCGATGACCCGCCGATCTGACGAGACGTGGACATGACAGTTTTATCGCTATCCCAGTTTGGTCAGGAAAGCCAAGTCGCTAAACGTCTAAACTGTTCTCGCCCCGGCATAGAAAAGGCCCCGGAGCATGCTCCGGGGCCTTCATCAGACTGCAGGTCTGTTAGTGAGGGCGTTGTTCGCCCCCACCGCTGACTTCCGTAGAGCCCGGCAGGGCTGCAAGTGCTGCAGCTTCAGCTTCCGTCCACTCCACAGGCTTGATCGGTTCGGCGAGCGCCGTGTTGAGAACTTCCTCAACCGTCTCGACCGGAATGATCTCGAGCCCTTCCTTGACGTTGTCCGGGATCTCGGCGAGGTCCTTTTCATTGTCCTTGGGGATCAGGACGGTTTTCACGCCGCCGCGCAGGGCCGCCAGCAGTTTCTCCTTCAGGCCGCCAATCGGCAGGACACGACCCCGCAGGGTGATCTCACCGGTCATCGCCACATCCTTGCGCACCGGCACGCCGGTCAGCGTTGACACGATGGCGGTGATCATGGCGCCGCCCGCTGACGGGCCATCCTTGGGTGTTGCGCCTTCGGGCACGTGCACGTGGATGTCGGTCGTGCGGAACACGGTCGGCTTGATCCCGAGCGTCGGAGCCCGGCTCTGCACGAACGAGTTCGCAGCCGAGATGGATTCCTTCATCACGTCCTTGAGGTTGCCCGTGACCTTCATGGCGCCGCGACCGGGCATCTTGACCGCTTCAATGGTCAGGAGATCGCCGCCCACTTCAGTCCAGGCCAGACCCGTGACCAGACCCACCTTGTCCTCGGCTTCGGTTTCGCCGAAGCGGAACTTCCGAACGCCAGCGAACTCATCAAGATTGTCCGCATTGATCGTCACATGCTCGGCGTCACCGGCCACCAGCTTGCGCACAGTCTTGCGGGCCAGACGCGCGATTTCACGCTCCAGATTCCGCACGCCGCTTTCTCGGGTGTAGTAACGGATCAGGTCACGCAGGGCGCTATCCTCGACCGTCCACTCGGCTTGCTTCAGCGCATGGGTCTTGAGCTGTTTGGGGATGAGGTGACGGCGAGCGATCTCGACCTTCTCATCTTCCGTATAGCCCGCGATACGGATGATCTCCATGCGGTCCAGAAGCGGTTGCGGCAGGTTCAGCGTGTTCGCCGTAGTGATGAACATCACGTCGGACAGGTCATAATCCACTTCCAGATAGTGATCGTTGAAGGTGGAGTTCTGTTCCGGATCGAGCACTTCGAGCAGCGCCGAGGCCGGGTCGCCGCGATAGTCCGCGCCCAGCTTGTCGATTTCATCCAGCAGGATGATCGGATTGGTGGACTTGGCTTTCTTGAGCGACTGGATGATGCGGCCCGGCATGGAGCCGATATAGGTCCGGCGGTGACCGCGGATCTCGGCTTCATCGCGCACGCCGCCCAGCGACACGCGCACAAACTCGCGCCCCGTCGCTTCCGCGATCGAGCGGCCCAGCGAGGTCTTGCCCACGCCCGGAGGGCCAACAAGGCACAGGATCGGGCCGCGCATCTTCTTCACGCGGGTCTGAACCGCAAGATGCTCGACAATGCGTTCCTTGACCTTCTCAAGGCCAAAATGATCGCGGTCCAGAACCTGCTCGGCCTGCCCCAGATCCTTCTTCAGGCGCTTGCGCTTGCCCCAGGGCAGCGCCAGCATCCATTCCAGATAGTTGCGCACCACAGTGGCTTCCGCCGACATGGGGCTCATCTGACGCAGCTTCTTGAGCTCGGCCTCGGCCTTCTCGCGCGCTTCCTTGCTGAGCTTGGCCTCGGCGAGTTTCTCCTCGAGTTCGGTCAGTTCTTCACGACCGTCATCACCCTCACCCAGCTCGCGCTGGATCGCCTTCATCTGCTCGTTCAGATAATATTCGCGCTGGGTCTTCTCCATCTGCCGCTTCACGCGGTTGCGGATCTTCTTCTCGACCTGCAGCACGCTGATCTCGCCTTCCATCAGCGCGAACACCTTTTCGAGGCGTTCAGCGACATTGGAATTGGCCATCAGCTCCTGCTTCTCGGAGATTTTCACCGACAGATGCGCGGCGATGGTGTCAGCCATCTTTGCGGCGTCAGAAATCTCGCCCACAGCAGACAGCGCCTCGGGCGGGACTTTCTTGTTGAGCTTGACGTAGTCTTCGAACTTTTCGGCCGCAGCACGCATCAGCGCCTCGACCTCAGCCGGATCAGCCACCTTCTCTTCGACCAGCTCGGCTTCCGCTTCGAAATAGGCCTGATTGTCCAGGAAGCGGGTAATCGTCATACGGCGACCGCCCTCGACCAGCACCTTCACGGTGCCGTCAGGCAATTTAAGAAGCTGCAGCACGGATGCGACGACGCCGTCTGTGTAAACCGCCTCATGGGCTGGATCGTCGTCGGCGGCGTTCTTCTGGGTGGCCAGCAGGATCTGCTTGTCCGCGCGCATGACTTCTTCAAGCGCCCGCACCGATTTCTCGCGGCCCACGAACAGGGGCACGATCATGTGCGGGAACACGACGATGTCGCGCAGCGGCAGCAGAGGAAGCGTTTTTGTGTCGCTCATAGTCATTCTCCAATGGGCCGGGTCACCCCCGTTCCGGGGCGCAACTCAACCTCGCCGACCCTTGCGGCATCGGCCTTCACGACCAGGCCCGCTCATCAAGCCGAACCTCGCCGTGTTTGCGTGCCTAAACAAGTGGAGGCGGCGCCTAGAGGCTTCAAGCCTGCGGGTCAGTTCGGTGTGCAGCCGGATCGATCTGAAGGCCCAGACTAGTCTGTCAGGGTTGGGACTTTATGAAGCGGCTGACTGCGGCCCAGCCAATCGCACATGGCGCAGCAGCTCTTCATGGGTCGGCCAGTCATCCTCGAGACCACAATCGAGGCAGAAGGTCGCCCAGTCGGTTTGCTTGAGCAGGTCATGGAAGTCTTCTGGCGGGACCGGCCGACTGAACAGATAGCCCTGGAACTTCCAGCACCCCAGCCGGGTCAGCGTTTGAGCTTCTTCCGGGGTTTCCACCCCTTCCGCCAGCACTTCAAGGCGCAGCCCCGCCGCCAGTGAGACGATGGCCTGGGTGAGCATCTGTCGCTTGCTGTCCTGGTCGATGCCCGTGACGAAGGAGCGGTCAATCTTCACCAGATGCACCGGCACTGCAATCAGGGACGCGATCGAAGCGTGCCCGGTGCCGAAATCATCGAGCGCCAGACGGAAACCTGCATCCGCCAGGTCTTCAGTCGCCTTCCTGATCGCAGGCTTGCCGCCATCAATCAGGATCGACTCCATGAGTTCGATCATGACTTCGGAAGGGTCGATGTCTCTAGCTTGCGTCTCACGCTGCAAGGTCTCCAGGAACGAGACGTCCGAGAGCTTGTCGGCGGTGATGTTGAAACACAGATGCGGCAATTCCAGCCCATGTGCTTTCCACTGAACAAAGTGGTCGAGCGCCTGGGTCAGAATGGAGTTGTCGATCTTCTCCGTAAGCCTCGAGCGTTCCGATATCACAAGGAAGGTGGCGGGCGTCAGCAGTCCATGGATCGGGTGGCGCCAGCGCGCCAGGACTTCTGCGCCATAGACCTTGCCGGTCAGCGCATCCACCTGCACCTGATAGAACGGTTCAAACTGACCCGAAGCGATGGCCGGCTCCAGATCGCGCGTGAGAGACTGGACGAGCGCCTGACGAGAGCTCAGCGCCGTATCGTAGAAATGGACACGCCCCCGGCCATTGGTCTTGACCTCATAAAGCGCCAGGTCCGCTTCCAACAGCACATCATCAACCGACTTCTTCTCTCCGGCCCGAGCAAACGTAATCCCGATGCTGGCGCTGATCTGTGCCTGATAGCCCGCAATCATGACAGGCCTTGAGATCGTACGGATCAAATCTCGGGCCATCTCGAGCAGCGGTATCTGGGAATCGTCCTCGATGGGGACCAGCAGCACAAACTCGTCACCGCCGATACGGGTGGCCATGCCGCCCTCTCCCACGGCGCGGCTCAGAATGGCGCTCACCCGCCCCAGAACTTCATCTCCAGCCGCATGACCCAACGTGTCATTGACCCGCTTGAAGTGATCAAGATCCACATGAACCACCGCCAGACGCTCACCGGGGTGGCCGGCGACCAGTACGGTTTCCAGATGGCGTGCCAGTGCGCGACGGTTGGGCAGACCGGTCAGCGGATCAGTCAGCGCCAACTCCATGGCCGCATCCTTGGCCTCTTTCAGACGCGTCGCCATAGCCTGACTGTCCGCCAGCAAGGCGGATTGGGTCTTCATGACGTAAAGCAGGTCAACAGAGGGGTCGGCAGGTGAGAAGTCGCGCTCGGTCAGACCAAACAGATCAACGGCCTTGCTCAGATGCACGCCGAACGATGAGTTAAAAACGAACAGGTCCGGCGTGTTCGGCGTGGGACAAACATGCAGGCGCAGAACCAGAGGTTCTTGCGACCCTGGCGCCAGAAAATCGACAGACACACGTTCATTCAGAAAGTCGGTGATAGAGCGCGACTTTCTGAGTGAGCGCGGGCTTCGCACCCTGAACAGGTCAAAGAAGTTGAGCTCCACGGCAGTTTCACCGACGGCTTTTTTCAGAGCTGGCGCGAGATGCTCGATGCTCCCATCCGCAGTGACGAAACCGCCGAAGGGCAAAATTTGATCCAGAAACGCTGTTTGAGCGGGACTCGCCCTCATCGCATCACCCCACCAACCGGATGGTGAAGCTGGCGCGAGCGTCCTGAACGGCGGGCTCGGCGTCCTGAGAAAGTTCAATCGCCTGTCCGGTCTGCTCGGACAAACCACGAACGAGACCGATCACCATGGTTTCAAGGCCGTCGCGTTCACTCCAGTATCTGAGTGAAAAGAGGCCCTCTTCCAGCTCCACAAAATCGAAGGATGGCGGCTTGAGGTGAGGCATGGACAGCTTGATGCGCTCATGCAGCTCGTTCAGGCTGTCCAGACGTTCAAGCAGGTCATTGCCGCCAAACCGAAGCAGCTGCCCCACAGCGGTCTGCCCCGAATACTCGACCCAATAGGTCCCGAAGACTTCCAGCACCCGTTCGGGCGGCATGTCGTACTTGGCGGAAATGGTTTTGACGAGGTCATAGGTGACAGCGTCCGGATACGTCGCCATCGCTTCAAATTCATGATCGGACAAGCCCACTGCGTTGCAGATTTCCGACCAGTCTGTTTCGCCGAAGTTCTCAACGATAAAGGCTCTGACGCCCTGATTGACCATTCCGTACATGGCCGCCGCTTCTCCCGCCTGCAATTCAGACAGGATTGAGCGTTTGGCATAACAAACCGTGTCACAGCTGTGCAGCGCCGCGGCTTTAACGAGAAAGGGCCGGAGCATGCCGCTCCGGCCCTCTGTTCTTTCATCCATCCCGCAGGAACGGATCAGGCGCCCTGTTTGGGGGTCGCCGCCTCACCCTTGGACTTCGCGTAGATGTAAAGCGGGGTCGCATCGCCAGTCACGACTTCAGCGTTGACCACAACCTCTTCCACACCTTCAAGGCTGGGCAGGTCGAACATGGTGTCGAGCAGGATGCCCTCCATGATCGAACGCAGGCCCCGAGCACCGGTCTTGCGGTTGATCGCCTTCTCGGCGATGGCCGTCAGCGCGTCCTCGGTAAAGGACAGGCCCACGCCTTCCATCTCGAACAGGCGTTGATACTGCTTGACCAGAGCGTTCTTCGGTTCGGTCAGGATTTGCACGAGCGCCGCAACGTCGAGGTCTTCCAGCGTTGCGATGACCGGCAGACGCCCCACGAATTCCGGGATCAGACCGAACTTGGTCAGATCGTCCGGCTCGACCTCGGCCAGCACTTCACCCTGACGGCGAGCGTCCGGGTCACGCACATCGGCGCCAAAGCCGACGGCGGAGCCTTTGCCACGCTGGGAAATGATGCCTTCAAGGCCGGCAAACGCGCCGCCCACGATGAAGAGAATGTTGGTGGTGTCCACCTGCAGGAATTCCTGCTGGGGGTGCTTGCGGCCGCCCTGGGGCGGAACCGAAGCCACCGTGCCTTCCATGATCTTCAAAAGCGCCTGCTGGACGCCCTCGCCCGACACGTCACGCGTGATGGACGGGTTGTCGGACTTGCGGCTGATCTTGTCGATCTCGTCGATGTAGACGATGCCGCGCTGGGCGCGTTCGACATTGTAGTCCGCCGCCTGCAGCAGCTTGAGAACGATGTTCTCCACGTCCTCGCCCACATAACCGGCTTCGGTCAGCGTGGTGGCGTCGGCCATGGTGAAGGGCACGTCCAGAATGCGCGCCAGCGTCTGGGCCAGCAGCGTCTTGCCGCAGCCCGTCGGGCCGATCAGCAGAATGTTGGACTTGGACAGCTCCACATCGCCGTTCTGGCCGGCATGATTGAGGCGCTTGTAGTGGTTGTGCACCGCCACGGACAGCACGCGCTTGGCCTTGGCCTGGCCAATCACATAGTCCTGCAGGACCTGAAAGATCTCCTGCGGGCTGGGCACGCCCTCATTGGATTTCACGAGCGAGGTCTTGTTCTCCTCGCGGATGATGTCCATGCACAGCTCAACGCACTCATCGCAGATGAACACGGTCGGTCCTGCGATCAGCTTGCGGACCTCATGCTGGCTCTTGCCGCAGAAGGAGCAATACAGAGTGCTCTTTCCGTCGCCTGTGGTCGCCTTGGTCATGGCTGCTCCCGTCGGTCCCGCTGTGCGCCGTAGCGCGGTTGGTTCGCTGTGGCCTGAAAAGTCACCTTATAGCTCAAAAGTGACTCGGCCCTTTCCTGCAAGATCAAGGCCGGACCTTAGCGAAACGTTTCCATACCGCATGTGATCACAGCCAGAGGGGGTGGATCAAGCATGCAAAACCGCGCTGGCCGTCTCTGGCGCAGCGCGGCTTACATGCTCAGGACTGAGACAGCCCTGACTCGTTTCAGGACGCTTCAGCCCCGCCGCGCTTTTCGTACACATGGTCAATGAGGCCGAATTCCTTGGCTTCCATCGCATCCATGTAGAAGTCCCGATCGAGCGTTTTCTCGACTTTCTCGAGCGGCTGATCGGTGTGTTTGACGTAAATCTCGTTCATACGGCGCTTGATCTTGAGGATGTCCTCGCCGTGGCGCTCGATATCAGCTGTGGTGCCGCGGAACCCGCCCGACGGCTGGTGCAACATGATGCGCGCATTCGGCGTCGCAAAGCGCATGCCCTTGTCGCCAGCAGTCAGCAGCAGCGAACCCATAGACGCCGCCATGCCGACGCAAGCGGTCGCCACCGGGCAGCTGATGTACTGCATGGTGTCATAAATCGCGAGGCCCGCGCTGACCGAACCGCCCGGCGAATTGATGTACATCGCGATTTCCTTGTTCGGGTTTTCCGACTCAAGAAACAGCAGCTGGGCCACCATCAGGCTCGCCATATGGTCCTCAATGGGACCCGTGACGAAAACGATGCGTTCCTTCAGCAGGCGCGAATAGATGTCGTAGGCGCGTTCGCCCCGCGCACTTTGCTCGACCACCATGGGAACGAGGTTCATCATCACATCCTGCGGCTCACGCATAGCCAGCTCCTCAAGGAAAGCAGTGTTCGTCTAGGTCGGCCTGATTTGGCCATGGGTATGCACTGTGGCAAGGCCCGCGCCTGCACGCAAACCCTCAAATGCACAAGGCCCGGGCCTTTTCCCCTCATCTGAGAGGCAAGACCCGGGCCTTGATGGTCCCGATCAGGTTAAGGCGGGATTAGTCCTCGTCGGACTTTTCTGCCTTTTTCTTCGGAGCCGCCTTTTTCTTGGCCGGAGCCTTCTTCTTGGCGGGCTTTTTCGCTTCGGCGGCCGGAGCCTCATCGTCATCCGCAAACAGGGCTTCGCGATCGATCTCCTGATCGGTCACATCCGCCAGCTCGAGGATGTAGTCGACGACTTTCTCTTCGTAGATCGGCGCGCGCAGGGCCTGAATGGCGCCCGGGTTCTTCTGATAGAACTCGACCACTTCACGCTCACGACCCTGGAAGCGCTGTGCTTCCTGGTTCACGGCGCGAGCCAGCTCTTCCTGGGTGACGTCCACATTGGCCTTGCGACCGATTTCGGCCAGCACCAGACCCAGACGCACGCGGCGCTCGGCGATCTTGCGGTAATCGGCCTTCAGCTCGTCCTCGGACTTGTCCTTGTCCTCGTCATCGAGCTGATCGTTTTCGATCGCGTTCTTCACTTCACGCCAGATCTGCTCGAACTCCTGCTCAACCATCTTGGCCGGCAGATCGACAGAATCATGGGCGGAATCAAGCTCGTCCAGAAGCGAACGCTTGACCTTCATGCGAGAGGCCTGAGCGTGCTCGCTCTCAAAGCGCTTGGACAGGGCGTCTTTCAGCGCTTCCAGATCAGACAGGCCCAGGCGCTCGGCCAGGGAATCATCAATCTGGGTTTCGCCCGGCGCCTGAACTTCCTTCACCTCGGTGGCGAAGACAGCGTCCTTACCGGCAAGGTGGGCAGCCTGATACTCTTCCGGGAAGGTGACTTTGACATCGACCTTGTCGCCGGCTTTGGCGCCGACCAGCTGGTCTTCAAAGCCCGGGATGAACTGGCCAGAGCCCAGAACCAGCTCGGCGCCTTCAGCTGCGCCGCCCTGGAATTCTTCACCGTCGATGGAGCCGACGAAGTCGATCACGACCTTGTCGCCATCCGCGGCCTTGCCTTTTTTCTCTTCATAAGAGACGGCCTGCTTGGCCAGCTCTTCGAGGGCTTCATTGACCTGCTCGTCCGCGACCTTGGCGACCGGACGGGTCAGCTTCAGGGTCTTGGGATCGATCGTGTCGAATTCCGGCATGATCTCGAGGGATATCTCGAAAGAGAAGTCTGCGCCGTTTTTCAGAACGTCTTCAGGATCGGACTTCACGTCCACGGCCGGCTGGGACGCCGGACGGATCTTGCGCTCGTCCAGGGTGTCCTGGGTCGCTTGCGGGACCAGCTCCTGAAGAATGTCGCCCATGATCGAGGCGCCGAACATCTTGCGGATGTGGTTGGCGGGCACCTTGCCGGGGCGGAAGCCTTTCAGGCGCACTTCAGAGCGAATCTCTTCGATCTTGGCGGTCAGTTTGGCTTCGAGCTCCGACGCGGGCACGACAACCTCAAACGTGCGCGAGAGCCCTTCAGCGGATTTTTCAACTACGTTCATCTTGGCGAGGCCTTGTTAGAAAGCGGTCGCCGCCATGCACGGACACGCAAGAACGCGCCGGCGGCGGCCGGGAATGAGCGCGCGTTATGTCATGCAGAATTTGCAGACGCAACGCCCAGCGGCGGTGAATATGTGCAGCCCGACGCTCCGGCCCGTAAAAACCGGAACGAAGAGACCAGGCAGATGACGCCTTATCAGCATCATACCCGCTTCAACTCAATCAAAACTTCTGCGCCAACTCAGTGAGATTTCATTTCTGGAATCCCCGCTGACTTCAGACGCCAGTACAAGAGAGGGATTGAGACGCCATTCGATACGGGCCGATCCCAGCGCCTGGCCGACCCCGGATTCCAGTTCCAGATAGACATCCTCGGTCAATTGACGCCCGCCCAGAACCGTCACGGCGCCATCGGCGTTCTGGCGCACGTCCAGGCGATCCACGCCCAGCGCAGCGCGTACATCCGCCATCGCATCCAGCCAGCCCGCACCAGACAATTGCGCCGCAAGCTGTGAGGCCTGCAAGGCGCTGAGATCGGATACGCCCGACCCGAAGAGCAAGCGCGAGAGAATCTCGTCCTCGGGAAGAGACGGCGTGCTTTCAAAATGGACTTCAGGCGCCCGGACTGAACCCTCGACCCGTCCGATAACGGTCAGATCAGCAGCTTCGTGACGCCCTTCAATCGCGAGCCGGGTCTGATTGACCGGCCCGTCAAACGTCACGGTCCCGCTTGTCAGGTTGAACGGCGCGGTCAAAAGCGAGGCCTGCCCCGAAATCAGATTGGCCTGGCCGGACAGACTCGGACGGTTCGCCGTCCCGGTCACATGAACATCCGCCGACCATTCGCTGCTAAAGGCGCGGCTTGAGACCATCAGACGGTCATCCGCACGCAAATGGTAATCAAGCTCGATCCTGACAGGGCGGCGATAGGCCTGGTCCAGAACGTCAGGACGATTGAGTTCTTCCACCTCGATCTGGGGAATCGAGCTGCCGCCACCACCGGAAGGTCGGACATCCAGACGCTGGATGTCCGCTTCGCCCGTGAGCGTGACCACCCTCTGCTGCAGCGTAAAGTCGGCGAATCCTGAAGCGCCGCCAGAAAGCTCCGGTCGGTCTACAAGATACAACTGATTGAGCTCGATCCGGCCCTCGCCTTCCAGCCCTTCGGACGTCGCCCGGAACTCGGCCTGCGCCGTCGCGCCGCTCTTTCCGCCTTCCCCGACCTGCACGGACTGGATGATCAAGGCGCCATCGCGCCATCCGCCCTCGGCGCTGATCGGTTCGAACGTCCGTCCGGCGATCGCCGATTGCAGCGCGCCATCGCGGAAACGGACTTGCCCGGACGTATCGAGGCCATTGATCTCTGCATTGACGGACAGGATGCCGCGCAGAACCTCGCCTTCTGGCATGTAGAGCGCAGCGAGCACCGCCACGTCGCCGTTTACGCGCAGATCCCCTCGCCAGTCAGGCTCCAGGAGCGAACCAAGGCCGGTCATCTGGCCCTCACGTTCGAGATCGATCCCGATTTCCAGGTCGCTATCGGTGAAATCGCCTGAAATCTGAGACCCGGTTTGTTGAACCTCGAGCCGCATCTCACCGTTCAACGCGCCCAGCGCAGGCTCTGACGCAGAGGAAAGCCCGGATACACCGAGTGTGGACTGCCCCGTCCAGATCGTATCCTCGCGAATGAACCGGCCATCAAATGCGAGATCCCCCTCCGCCTGAGGCAAGCTCAGAAGCCCCATGACCAGATCGGCCGGGATCGCGCTCAACGCATACTGAAGCTCTGTGCTGTCTGAACCGCGCTGAAGCGCAAACTCCAGCCCGGCCCCGTCCAGAGCCAAGCGCGTTCGGGCGATCAGCTCCCCCGCTTCATATCTGATTTCAAGCGGTTGCGGTGAAGTCAGCGTCCGGTCCGTCACCTCTCCCGCAAAGTCCAGGGAGGTGCGCAGCCCCGCATCGCCGTAGGAGACCGGACCGCCAATCGCGATATGGAACGGTTCAGAGACAGCCCCGTCGGCATTGAGCTCGAATGTCAGCCCTTGCATGGGCCCGGAGAGACGGGCATCCATCGCGTTCAGCGTCACACCCGACATGCGGTAGCTTTCCAGCGAGGCGGAGAGGTCCAGATCACCCTCCATAAGCGCTTCGCGAGGCGCTGAATAATCCAGTGAGGCTGACCAAAGCTGGATCGCGCCATCCTGACGAGCCGCGAAACTGATAATCAGGGCGTCAGGCGTCAGCTGCGCTTCCCCCTCTACCGCGATATCAGCATACCGGCCGGACGCCATATCCAGACGGCCGGCGCCGTCATCCCAGCCAATATCCCCCGCGAGCGCCAGAGTGCGTTCGGAAGTTCGGGCATCGAAACGCCAGTCACCGACCAGACCGCCACTGGTCTGCGGGGCGATCTCCACGCGCAAGACAGGCGCCTCAAGCGTCACGCCCGCCAGATCCAGAGTATCCGCCTGGGCCTGAAGCTGTGCAGACAGCCCCTCATCGGCCTGATCGAGCCTGGCCGCACCGGCCACCACGCCCGACAAACCGCCCACACCAAGCCCCTCGACATTGACGGCATAGTCCAGCTGCCCCTGCCATGCGGGCTCCTGCGCATTGCGGCTTACGCCGCCGGTCACACGCAAATACCGCCCCTCAAGATCAAGATCGGAAACCTCAAAGCCGTCCGCGAACGCCACGCGCGCGTCTCCGGTGAGTCCCGTCGCAAGGGCGTAGGGTGCGCCTGCGCCCGAAAGCCCTTCTCCCTCCAGACGCAGCATGACGGCATCACCGCCGCCCTGCCCGGACACGGTCACAGGACCGGACAGGCCGTCCTGTAGCCGTCCCGCATCGTCGACAGCCAGGGTGAAACGGCCCTCAAAGTTTAACGGCGACAGGGCGATACCCCCGGACCCATCAAGTGAGACACCGGTTGAGCGAATACGCGCAGCATTCAAGCGGATGAGCTGATCAGGGCGGGCATAAACGCCATTGGCGGCAAAGTGCACGACATCACCCAGCGCGGCGCCGGCACGGGCGTTCGCCCACTGAACGGTCTGGCCTTCACCGTCCAGATCAAAGCTGTAGTCCTGATCCTGACGCCCCAAGGCGAACCGGGCGTTCACGACATCAGCCGCGAGCTGAGGGTGACTGACCCCCTCAGCGATGACATCGCCTGACAGCCACTGCGCCTGATCGTCAGGGTTCAGCCGAGCGTCGAACAGGGCGCTCCGCACCGAGACGGCCTCCGGCAAGAGCAGGGCGAGCCCCTGTTCGTTCAGCGTGCCTTCAATATCTATCTGTGGGGTCACAGAGCGGCTGACACGGATATCCCCCGCAGCGCTTGTGAAGCGCAGTTCACCGGTGCGCGGCTCAAGCTCACCCTGACCGGACAACCGACCGCCAGAGAGAAGGGATTGAACGGTGGACGGCAAGGCCGGCCAGGCTTGTGCATTTGTATCCGCATCCAGCCTCCACGAACCGTCCCGCCAACGCCCCTGCCCTTCGATCCCGACCTGATCTGACACGGTAAAGACAAAGTCCGCCTCACCGGATTGCCGATCACCTTCAACTGCGGCCCGCAGCGAAAAGCCGCGCCCCTCGGTGTAGGCCAGTTGAGCCAACGGGCTATCCGCCTCCACAAGAACGGAAAGCTCCCCCTCCATCACCCCTTCGGCGCTTCTAGTGAATGCGGCGATCAGCTGGTCAGAGGCGCCGTCCGTACGGACGAGCTCCGCCGTGACAGTCTGTCCCTGCCGGGCCGCACTCACCAGAGAGGCGTGCGCGCGCATCGTAACGCGCTCACCCAGTACAGGCGCATCGAGCACGAGCTCGGACACGCCGAGCTGGTTCAGGCGAACCCCGCGCGAGCTTCCACCGCTCGAGGCGGAGCCCCGTTCCAGCTCGGGCCGTCGCAGAACCCTCAAGCTATCCGCAACAACAGATTCGATATGGATAGAGGATCCCAGAAGTGACGGCGCCCGCCATGAGACATGCACGCCCTCGGCCTCGAGCCATATTCCCTCTTCATCCGACAGGGTCAGTCGCTCGATCCTGAAATCCGAGAGAATGTCGCCTTCCAGCCCGGACAGGCCAACCGTACCGATCGCGCTGATAGTGCGACCATCAACTAGCTGGCTGACAAGGGCTCGGCCCGGTCCCTGCGTCAGGGCGAAGAGCCCCCCCGCAAGAAGCAGAGCGATGCCGAGAACGATTGCGCAGGCAAGGCGGAGATAACCGGAAGCACGCATCAGAACGCCTCTCCCAGCCCGATATAGAGCTGTATCTCGGCATCTGTGGAATCAGGATCCAGCGGGGTCGCGATATCAAGCCGTAAAGGCGCAAAGTCGAGATAGTATCGAAGGCCCACGCCGACCGCGCTCCGGACAGCGCCGAAATCAGGTGTTTCATCCCGTCCGGCCGCAGCGGAATCCACAAATAACACCCCACCCCACCGGCGGGAGCGCCGCCAGCGCAGTTCAAGACTGGATTCAACGATAGACCGGCCGCCGATCAGGTCCCCCTCTTCATTGCGTGGGGATAGCGACTGGTAGTCATAACCGCGCGCCGAACCGCCACCGCCTGCAAAGAAGCGTTGTTCTGGAGGAAGGGTCTCGAGCGGAGCTCCGACGAGTCCCCCGGCCCGCAAGCGACCGGCGATGATCAGAGAGGATGTCAGCCTTTGATAGGTGCGCCCTTCCCCGATGGTCCTGAAATAGGTGGATGACGCGTCTCCCGCCAGAACGGTGGGCGATACCTCCAGCGACACAAGATTGCCCTGTGTTGGCGCAATGGCACTGTCACGCTGGTCCCAGACTGCGCCCACGGAGACAGAGCCAGTGTAGACATTGAGGTCCAAAGTCTCGTTCTCACTGTGGGAGACGCTCAGATCCCCTCCGACAGAGACGCTCAGCGCATCTGTGATCGGTCGGGACACCCGCGCACCGACACCGACTTCAAGCAAATCATAAGCGTCTGTTTCTTCAGTCTGGGCCCTCGCCTCCAGGGTCAGCGCCTGCCCCAGACGTCGCCAGTGCGGTGCGCTCAGCTCCACCTGAAGGCCGCTCTGCACGGTCGCCAGGTTCAGGTTCACGTCCAGCGTCTCGTCACCGCCAAACAGATTACGGCGCCGGTACGCTCCGCTCACACCCACGCCTTCGCTCGTGGACAGGCTGAAGCCCGCTTCAGCCACATGGCGCGGCGCGGGCGAGGCGGAAACCAGCACGCCCCGTTGCTCTGGCTGGCTGGCCCCTGTCGGCTCGGCTAGCGTTACAGCTGCACTGGAAATGCTCTCAAGCGCTTCCAGCCGTCCTTCAAAAGTACGCATTTCAGCTGCACTGACGCGCTCTCCCGGCTGAAAGGGCGAGAGGCGACGGACGAAGCTCTCACGCCAGCGATCTGTCTCCAGAGAAATTTCCCCGTAAAGACTTTCTACGCCCGCATCATAGACAAACAGGGCTTCGCCACTGGCGTCCGCATGATCAACAGTGACCGTGCGGTCTTCCAGCCGGGCGTCTGGCCAGCCTGAGTTTCTGAGCACGCGCAGGCCTTCGGTCTCCGCCTCAAGGACATCCTCCGCACGGACCGGGTCTCCGACTGAAATCGGCAGAGACCGCATCACGACGTCCCGGGCCGCCTGCTGTTGCCCGGCGCGTACATCCACCGCCGTGAAATGGAATTGCTCACCCGGCGTCACCTGGAAGACAGGGGCGTCATCGCTTTGGTCAACGATAACGCGCGCCGTGTAATAACCTTCCGATCTCAGATACCGAACAAGCTGGTCAGCCGAAGCGCGCGTATTGGCGCTTCCTGACTTTGAGCGCTCATCAATCAGAGACTGGAGAGCATTGGCGAGCGTCGGGTTCTGCACGTCTTTCAGATTGACGGTCTGCGCCTGAGCGGTGGCGGTGCTTGCGGCTATCGCCATGAGGACAAACGCCCGAAGTGCGGCCATCGAAAACTCAGTTCACCTAATACGCACGAAGAAGAGCGGCGGAGCATACGCTTCGCCGCCTAGATACCGTATTCGTCCCAATCATGGCCAAAAAACAACCGGCCCTGATTTCAATCCCCTTTGAGCCCCCCGGTCTCAAATCGGATTTCGCCGTCACCGAACTGGATCTCGACCGTATCAGATTGAGCTTCCTGCCAAATCAGTGTCGCCAGGGTGGCGATCAGCACCAGAATTATTGCTACGCCGATCAGGACAACAGGGCTTGGTTTTTGATTTTTCATCTCCTGCTCCATCGCTTCTCGTGCTTCAAACGCGCATCCGGCCCTGTGGTTCCAAAAAAATTGGAACCCGCTGATCATTCCCGCGTTTGTCGCGCATGAAGACAATTGCTCTGATTACCTACGGTCGCAGCCTGATGGCGCTGACCATGGCGGAATCCGTCCACCCGATCGTAGACCGGGTCGTCGGACTGGACACGATCGGGCTGACAGCCCTCTCATTTTCAAAGTACTGCGACGAGACCCGCACGGTCTGCGAACCTTCCGAGGGGCGCAAATACGCCAAGGACATCGCCGCTATCTGTGAGGAGTTTCCTGACGCCACAGTCCTGGTCATGCCCGGCTTTGAGGATATGGAAACCCTGGCGCGCCATCGCAGCGAACTGCCCTCCAACGCCAGGCTGGCGGCCCCGGAAGAGCGCTCGATCGAGCAGGTCACGCCCAAACACCATTTTGCAAAGCTGGTTAAAGAGCATGACATCAATGCGCCCCGGACAGAACTTTTTGAAACGGAGGAAGAAGCGCGCAACGGACCGGATATGGACTTTCCGGTCCTCATGAAGCCCAGCCGCGGCGCGGGCGGGCGCGGGATCTCCAAGGTTCAGGATAAGAAGGCCTATGAGGCCTATCTGAAACAGCGTGGCGACCAATATCCGCTTCTGGCCCAGTCGCTGGAAACCGGAGAGGATTATTGCGTCAGCGCCTTGGCGCATAACAGCGAAGTGCTCGTCCTGTCCGCCTACACCAATCTTGAGAACCAACCCCGCGAAGCCGGCGCCGGAGTGGTGCGGGAAACCGTTTCCACCGAAGCGTTCGAGGACGACATCCGCAAGATCGCGAAAGCAACCGGTTGGACCGGTGTCTTCGAGACCGATTTCATGTGGAGCGGCGATCCGGCAGACACTCCCGTCGTTATTGAGGTCAATGCGCGCTTCTGGGCAGGTTTGCGCCACTCCACGCTGAGCGGCGTGGACTATGCGAGGCTTCTTGCAGAATTGACGCTGTATGGCGAGTTGAAGTCCGAACCGGGCATGCCGGAGATCGGCTACCGTTCACAAGTTCCCCTCGCCTGGATCCCCTCAGCCGTGGATGGGGCTTTCAGCGAAAGCGAATACGCCAATCAACTGTCGGAAAGCTGGGACCGTCTTAAGAATGCTGATGGCTTCAGCCTGAAGAATTTCGGTCGGTTCATCACATCGTTGTCAGACGCTAAAGCCGCCAAGGAAGCGCTGGAGGATGTCACACACCGGGTGATGGACCGCTCGGCGCTGGACGTGGACTTGCTGGCGAAGGATGACCCGGCGGCCGCTTTGGGCGCACTGTTCATCGTTTCCCATCTGATGAAATTCGGCGAACTCCCTCCCGAAGTCAGCTTTGACTCCATGAGTTCATGAGCCGGCCGGTAATCGCATATGTGACGGCCCCCAAAGGCGATCATCTGCTATCAGCCCTGGTGTGGTTCGTGATTTCGATCTCGGGCGGCAAACCCCGGCGCCTGCGCCATGAGCCGACATCAGGAGAACGCCGTTTCGACGGATTGATCCTGATGGGCGGGCTCGACATCCACCCCAGCCGTTATGACGCCAGCATCGAGGTCGAAAGCCGGTTTGACCCTGAACGTGATGCTTTGGAAATCAGCTGGCTCCAACACGCCCGGGACCATGACCTTCCCGTAATGGGAATTTGTCGCGGCCTGCAGATGCTCAACGTGTTTTATGGCGGAGACCTGCATCAGAAACTTGATGCGGAGCTGACCCAGAACTGGCCGAACGGCCCTCTTGGATACACATTCTTTCGCAAGCCGGTCACGCTGCAGGGCGAGAGCCTTTTGTCACAAGCCGTCAGCCCGGCCAATACGGTCATGGTCAACAGCCTTCACCGCCGCGCCGTCCGGAAGATTGCACCGGACTTTCACGCCACGGCCTGCGGGGAGCGAGGCGGCGTTCAGGCCATTGAAGCAGATCACACGCCTTTACGGATGGGCGTGCAGTTTCATCCCGAATTGCTGGTATACAGGTCAGATATGAGACGACTGTTCCGGCGCTTCATCAAGGCATGCGCCCAATGAAAACGGCCCCGTCCAAGACGGGGCCGTTTCCAATTCAGGCCAGGAAGAGCCTAGTTGCGGTTGTTTTCAGCCGTATCTTCAATCGCATCGCCGGCTTCTTCAATGTCCCGGCCAGCCCCTGCAATCGTATTGCAGCCCGTCAGGATCAGAGTGGTCACGGCCAGAGCGCAAAGCATAGCGTACTTCATATCAGCCTCCTCAATTATGGCTCTTATCAAACGCTTCGCTTCGAAAGAAGTTCCCGGTTCTTCAGTTCTTTTCTTCACCAACCTGCAGGATGAAATCCATACCGCCTTCTGCATTTCGTTCAGACCAGGTCTCCCCTTCAACCTGCATCGCGAAGGCTTCCATGAGAGACGATCCGGTGCCTTGTGACGCCGTCTCGGACATCCCCACACCATCATCACTAACCCTCAAGGTCAGATCATCGGCGGAGCTGGCTTTAAGCGATATGAGCACGCGCCCCGACTTGCGCCCTTCAAAAGCGTGCTTGTACGCATTCGTGACAGCCTCGGTGACGAACAGAGCGATTGGCACAGCGGTATCGGGCTCGAACGACACATCATCGCACTCAGCCTGAACACTGATGGACCGTGAGCCATCATCACTGACCTGCTGCAGGTTCATCGCCAGTTCGGCCAGGAAGCCCGGCATGTGAACGGCTCGCAGGTCATCCGCTTCATAAAGGGATCTGTGAACCAACGAGAGCGCATTGATGCGACGCCGGGCCTCCATGAGCGCTGCGCGCCCTTCCCCGTCCGACATACGGCCCGCCTGAAGATTGAGAAGACTTACAATGATCTGCAGGTTGTTTTTCACGCGGTGGTGGATCTCGCGCAATAGCGCGCCACGTTGCTCGACCGCAGCCTCCAGCTCGCTATGCTGCTCCTCGAGAGAAGCGGCCATTTCGGCCATGGTTTCCGCAAGTCCCCGGATTTCACGCGGTGCGTTGCGCGCCCGAACCGGAATGACATCCAGACGTCCGCTGCCATATACGGCTGCGATGCGACGAAGATAGCCCAACCAGCGCAGTACGTAATGGTCCACCGCAAGCCAGACGCTGGCCAGAGCCAGTGCGTACATCAGCAAAGGCACGAGGAATGTCGCCGCAACAGAGATCAGCCCCCACTGCGCCGCGGGCGCCGGTGAGACCAGCATTAGCGCCAGCTGTTGATCGACAAGAGGCGTAATGACGGCCGGCGTCAGATGACCATCAATTCTCACCTGAACAGGCTCCGGCCTGGTCACATCCAGAACGGTCCGGAGCAGTTCGTCCTCAAGATCGATCGCCACAGGCTTGAGTATGCGTTCGGTATCAACTTCACGCGCCTCTTCAGGTGTCAGCAAGATAACCTGGCTGCCCTCATCCATCGCATTGTCGATGAGAATCCGCGAGGCCTGCAGAACATCAATGGCCGCAGCGGCAGCCCCGCGGAACTCCGGGTCCTGCCCGAGGCGAGACGCCACCACCAGAATTGGACGACGTGAAACACGACCAAGCTGAACACCGGACACCGATTGCTCCGAGCCGTCCTGCAAGCGCTGGTACCAACGCTCATCAACCATGCTCAGGTTCTGCGCATCATCAAGCGCAGAGCAGATGATTTCACCATCCGGATTGGTCAGCGCGATATTCGTCAGAACGCTATCGCCACTGGCGATTTGCGCCATGGCCCGACTGCACCCGCCCGGCGCGCTCATGAAAGCAAAGCCGCGGGTCGATACAGCGTCGATAACGCCTTGCGCGCGAGAAATAGATTCATTGAGCTCGGAGGCTGCGAGCGCACCCAGGATGATCATGCGATCCCGCTGGACGCGCTGCTCTTCACGGGCCTCGCTCCAGGTTTGCGCCATGGCGATCAGCAAAAGCGGGAACAGCGCCACAGCCAGAACCAGGGCCAGCACAAATCGCAACCGCCCGGTCATCTCCCCACGCGCTCTGAATGGCATGTTCAGCGCGCCTGTTCCGCCAGGTCGCTGACCTGATCAAGCAACGTATCAACTGCATCCGAGGCTGCGATGCCGTCGGAATTGGCCTTTGCCGCCGGCCCCGCCTTCATGATGCCCTCAAGCGCCAGACGGGCGCGTGACACCCGGCTTTTCACCGTACCTATCGCACAGCCGCAAATCTCGGCGGCTTCTTCGTAGGAGTAACCGCCTGCTCCGACCAGGATCAGAGCTTCGCGCTGATCATCGGGCAGCTCATGCAGCCCCCGACGCAATTCATCCAGCGCAACAATCTGCTCCTGGTTATCCACTGCAGGCAGCGTACGCTCGGCAAGCTCCTGATCCCATTCCGCCTGTCGCCAGGACCGGCGCTTGTCGGAGTAGAACTGGTTGCGCACAATCGTGAGAACCCAAGCGCGAAAATTCGTGCCGGCCTTGAACTTGTCGCGCGCTGACCACGCCTTCATCATGGCGTCCTGCGCCAGATCATCCGCACTGGCGGCATCACCGGTCAGACTTCGTGCAAAAGCGCGCATGTGAGGGATGGCGTCAGTGAGTTCCTGCCGGAACTGCGATTGCGTCATCATTTCGGACGGCGACAAGCCGGTAGTTTCAGAACCGACCTTACTCACGGGCGCCACCTTTCTGTCCGCCACGTTTTGCTTCGCCTTCTTCAAGACGGTCAAGCAAATCGGCGAAATCGTCCGGAACCCCTTCATCCAGCACGGAATCAAACATATGCCTTAAACCTTGGCCAATGTTTTCCTGCTGCTTGCGGGTCCGCTGCACAAGGGACGGATCCGGGGCGCCGCGTGCGCCATTCTTGTCCTCAGACATTGCCATTCTTAGTCGCCATTCTCATGTCAGTTCGGTCTGGCCAGTACGGCCGATTTGTATAAAGAACGCCGTCAGACGGATCGGGTTCCGAAAAAAGACAAATTTTTTTGGAACCCTTTCTTCAGTCGGTCGTTAGCTATCGACACAGTTTTGTGGGGAGAGCCCAAAATGAGTTTTGTTTCTGCTATTCGCGCACACATTCCCTATTTGCGCAGATACGCGCGCATTCTGACCGGTTCACAACAAAGCGGCGATGCTCATGTGAGAGCCTGCCTTGAAGCAGCGGTTGAAGGGAATGAAGAGCTGGGCAAGGACCTGCCTCCCCAGGTCGCACTCTTCCAGCTGTTTCATGCCTGCTGGAGCCCGGAACTGGACACCAGCGATGTCGATGGGGACGCAAGCCCGCTCTCTCATGTGACCCCGAAAGCTCGTCAGGTAATGCTGCTGACCTCCGTCGAAGGCTTCTCGATCGAGGATGTGGCCAAGATCCTGCGTATTGACGACACGGAAGCCCAATCCCTGCTGGTCTCCGCCCAGCAGGAACTCAATGCAGGTCTGGCGACCCGTGTGATGATTATCGAGGATGAGCCGGTTATCGCACTGGATCTTCGCGCCATCGTCGAGAACGCGGGCCACACCGTGACCGGCGTCGCCCGTACGCGCGATCAGGCCGTTGCCCTGGCTCAGAAATCACCTCCAGGCCTTGTGCTCGCCGATATCCAGCTGGCCGATGACAGCTCCGGCATTGATGCCGTGAAGGACATTCTGGACGAGATGAATGTTCCGGTGATCTTCATCACCGCCTATCCCGAGCGTCTGTTGACCGGTGAAAAACCCGAGCCCACCTATCTGGTGACCAAACCTTTCATGCCTGAAACGGTTTCAGCCACGATCAGCCAGGCACTGTTCTTCTTTGAACGCAAACCGGTCGCTGCCGAATAAAGCACCCGCTCTCCCGAAAAGAGCGTCATGGCTCCGCCATGGCGCTCTTTTTTTGTTTGCGCCATAGCAAAAGCACTCAAATTTTAGCCGCAATATAATCATGAAAAAGACTATCAATTTCATGGAACACTTCTCCTCGACCAACGTTTCTTGATTGCGTTCGACTTGATCGCTAGCAAGAAGGAGAGACGTTATGTTGAACAAGCTGATGCTGACCACCTCGATCGCTCTGATTTCCACCACTGCGCTGGCCACTGCCCAGGCGCAGGAAGCCGAGATGCACACCGAAGTGGAAACGAGCGCAGAAGCTGAAATGACCACCTCTATGGTCAAGGCCTCCGACATTGTCGGCTCGGATCTGGAGTACGCTGACGGCGCTTCCTCGATCACCGACATCCGCATGAATGATTCCGGCGACCCCGAAGCGCTGATCATTTCTCGCGGCGGTTTCCTGGGCCTCTTCGATGAAGAAGTCGCGGTGTCCACTGTGGCGGCGACCATCACCCATGACGCTGAAGGCGAACTGGTTGTGACCGCGTCCCTGACCGATGCACAGCTGGACGACGCCGAAGCCATTCAGGACAGCCCGTTTGTGGTTTCCATCGAAGATCAACGTGAAGACGGCGACCTGTTCTATAGCGACCTGACGGGCGCTGCGATCCTCAATGAAGCTGGCGAAACCATCGCCCATCTTGAGGACGTGAAATTCACCCTCGAAGGCGAAAGCGAATATGCCATCATCCGCGATGGCGGCTTCCTGGGCCTTGGCGGTGAAGTGGGCCTCGTCGACTTTGACGAGCTCGAGCTGGCCTACACCGCTGAATCGGGCTGGACCGTCACCTCTGACATGACGTCTGACGATGTCCGCGTCATGGAAGAGACCCCGGTGAACACCGGCGCCTATCTTGACGGCCGCTAGGCCATAAGGGGACTGACCAACCCCAAAAACTGGGGGCGCGCTTCGGCGCGCCCCCTTTTTTGCATGTCTCAACCTGCGCCAAGTTTCGGATTCGGGATAACCTCGCCATGGCAGTCAGCCCAGCGGCGCCAGGCGGATACAGCGCTCTTGTCGTCTATGACTGATCCGCTAACGAAGCTCTGAGACACTGAAGCACAGTCGGTCAAACCTGACTGGAGCTGGAGCGCCCCCTCTCTCCAGCCTTCGCACACGACCTACTGTCAGGCCCTCAAGGCTTCGAAACAGGCCATGCTTCAAGAGATAACGGTTTCAGCCCCTCGGACATAAAGAAGCCGCCCTCAAATCGAGGGCGGCTTCAAAAAGACTGCGGAAGGCGGTCAGGGGGAGGGTGAACCTTCGCAGTATGGGGTCGTCAATCATCCCGGAGGGGGGCCGGGATATCTCACTAACGCCCCGCGCTGGCAGAGGTTCCGGTGAAACTTCCCGGGTTAGTCGATTTCTTCATGCACCTGACCATAGGCGAGACCCGCGAACAGTGCGGCGCCGCCAAGCGTATTGCCGAGCAGGACGGGCAGGATGAAGCCCAGCCCCTCACCCACGCCCCAGATGCCGGCGACGATCAGCACCGTCGTCTCGACCGTGCCTGCTACGATGTGTGGAAAGCCGCCCGCCCCGACGAGATAGGTGACGATGAACACGGCTCCCAGCTTCTCGTAGGGCAAGCCCGGCAATGACCAGGCCATGAGCCCGATCAGGAATCCGGCCGGCAAGGCTGATACGAAATTGCCCAGAGCATCCCTGTGCGTGATGTGTGACGAGGCCGTCACCATCGCCTCGAACAGATCCGGCTCTGTCACGTAACTGAGCACGGCGCCAATCGCGATCGCGCCAACCAGATTGCCAAACAGCACAATCGCCCAGAGCCGCCCCAGAAGACGCACAGAGCGCCAACGGCGGTTCTTGGTGACAGGCAGCACGGCCGTCAGCGTGTTCTCGGTAAAAAGCTGCATACGCGCCATGGCGATCAGCAGGAAACCTGCCGGATAGCCCACGGCGATCGCCAGTGAACTCCAGGAAGCCTCGCCGACCGCTTTCTCGATCGCGCCCATCAGCAAGACGGAAGCCCCCATGGCCAGACCGGCCGTGAGGGCTGAGTAGAGCAGAGAACTCGAAGGGCGTAGAAGCTCCTCCTTGCCGGTCTCTGCAATGACGGAATAGAGGGTTTTAGACGCAATTTCGCTGCGCGCCGCAAGGCGTTTGGCGCGCAGCTCATGATCCGATTTTTTCGACAAGGGCAGACCCTTTATTTGGAAAGCGCAAACCTGGACAAGGTCTCCATGGCCAGTTTTGGTTTTCGCGCCAGGAGCGCTCCGAACCCCATAAGGGTCGCGGTTGTTTGCAAAGGCTTACGCTTCATGGCCAATTCAACGAGCGCCAGGGGCGACGCTGAACTGGACGGTTTTTCAGAAGGCGGCTCTTTGCGGTTGGCTTTCCATAAAAGGATTGCTGCGGCGATCGAGCCAATACAGGCATAGATAGCGCCGATCAGCGCACTGGCCACCCAGGGGGAGAACTGGGCTGACGCCCAGCTCCACCCCGCATGGGTGGCGAACACCAAGCCGATGATCGGGCCAATCAGCGCGATGGGTATCAGCAGAGCGTTCACGACCGGCTCCCTAGCGGCGCATCAACAGAGCGCCGATGAAGCCTGCGCCAATGGCGGCGCCACAAGCGCCCAGCGGATTCTCGCGAATAAGTTCGCGAAGCTGGTCAGGGGCTTCCTCGGCCGCTTCAAGACCGTCCTCGAAAACGGATTTGCCGGCCTTGACGCCATTCTCTCCGCTCTGCTGAACGACCTTGGACAGATCGCCCACCAGCTGGTTCATATCCTCGCGCAGAGAATCCAGATCAGCTTTGAGTTCTTCAGTCGTGACTTCGGGTTTAGCAGCGGCGCGTGCCATGGTGCTCTCCTTTCTGAAGTATAGGGCTGGGCGATCTTTGCGTCTTATCGAGACGGTTCGTCCGTGGCGTCATCCATCGCGTCTTCGGCGTCATCCACGGCTTCATCCATCTCTTCGCCAGCGTTTTCGAACGTGTCCTGGTCTTCACCCGTCACGTTCTCGACGGCTTCATCCATGTCTTCGCCAGCGTTCTCAGCGGGGCCATCCGAACATGCGACGGCGGTCAGCAGGAACGGAGCGGCGAACAGAGGTGCGAACTTTTTCATGATTTCAATCCTTTTGGGTTTTGTTGAGTAGGAGAGCGGCGGGGCGAGCCCCACCGCTTTCATATGGTCGCCTCAGGGTCAGACCCGGGGGGCTCGACCACGCAGCGCGCCGAACAGAAGCGACACTACGAAGAGAACCAGGAAGACGAAAAACAGCACTTGCGCGATAGACGCTGCGCCAGCTGCAATGCCGCCAAAACCGAACAGGGCTGCGATCAGGGCGACGACGAAAAATCCAAGGGCCAGTCTCAGCATGGGTTTGCTCCGTGAGTTTCAATCAGGCTCACAACAAACGCCCCGCAATCAAACAGGTTCCAGAAAATTTCAAAACCACTGCAAAAGTTTTCGCCTATATATAAAGCATACAATAGCCGACATCCGCACCACGCCCGTATTTCCCGGGCCACTCCAAGTCTCTGATGCGAGATTGAGGAACTTTATACACTCCACTGCGGAACCTTTTTCACATCTGATGTGTTTTATCGGCCCGCAACATGATGGAGATTGATAATGAGCAGCGCCGCTCTTGCTTCCAAAACCGCTCAATTTGATCAAAAAGCCGGCATTCAGCCTGAAGACCGCGCCAAGATCGCGGGCGAGCTGGGCAAGGTCCTGGCTGACAGCTACATGCTCTTCATCAAGACGCAGGGCGTGCACTGGAACGTCGTCGGCCCGACCTTCTACAGCCTGCACAAGCTGACTGAAGAGCACTACGAGAACCTGCACGCCGCCATTGACGAGATCGCCGAGCGCATCCGCGCCCTGGGTGAAAAAGCGCCGGCGTCCTACCGCAAGTATGGCGAGCTGTCCGACATTCAGGACTACGATCTCGAGCAGTCCGCCGAAGCGCATGTGAGAATGCTGATCGATGACCACCGCACCGCCGTGAAATCCATGCGGGACGCCATCGAATGGTGCGAGGACAAGAAGGACTTCGTGACCGCTGACATGCTCATCGAGCGCATGAGCTGGCATGAAGAGGCGATCTGGATGCTCAACTCGATCATCGCCGACAAATAAGCGCTGAATGCTTTGGAAAGGCGGGCTCTCGGGCCCGCTTTTTCATATGGGGAAAGACGATGAGCCAACCACAGGATTCTGCAGCTTCAGAAGCCCTCACCGCCATGGAGGCCAACGTCCAGAGTGTGGTTGAACAGGGCCGGACTGCGATCTCCGTGCTGATGGACTGGATCTCGGAAGACACCCAGGCCGTCACACTCGCCCTCGCCATCACCCTCGGTGTCGCAGTTGCGGCCATGATCATCAAATGGGGCGTCTCCCTTGCCCGTCAGCGGGTGGACAAGGGCAGCCTCGCCTATGTGGTCCTGGGGGCTGCGGACCGGCTTTCCGCCATGACCTTCCTTGTCATCGGCGCCGCCATCGGGATGGGCGCGACCGGCGCCCCCGCCCCCGTTGTGGATGCGATCCTCTATGTGCTGGGCCTGATCCTGATCATTCAGATCGCCGCCATCATACGCGGCCTCCTGGTGGATCTGGTCCAGCGGCGTGCGCTGAAACGCTCGGACAATCGCAGTGCGGTCTGGAATGGCATCGCCATCATCAAATGGGCGATCAGCACTTTCATCTGGTCCGCCGCCCTGCTGCTGGTGCTCGACAATGCCGGCGTAGACATCACGGCCCTGATTGCTGGCCTCGGTATTGGCGGCATTGCGATTGGCCTGGCGGCTCAGGGTCTGTTCAGCGATCTGTTCGCCGGAATTTCCATCCTGTTTGACAAGCCCTTCCAGCGCGACGACTTCATCGAGTTCGGCGATTTTCTGGGCACGGTCAGCAAGATCGGTTTGAAGACAACCCGCCTGCGCTCACTGTCCGGCGAGGAAGTCATCATCCGCAACACCAATCTGCTGGACGAGACGATCCGCAATTATCAGCGCCTCGACGAGCGGCGCTGGCTGTTCCAGATCGGCGTCACCTACCAGACCGGCGCAGACCAGCTCGACAGGATTCCGGACTGGGTCAAAGCCATTATCGATGACACTGAACAGGTTCGCTTTGAACGCGCCCATTTCGCCCGGTTTGGCGATAGCGCGCTTGAGTTCGAAATCGTCTGTCACGCCCAGAGCATGGACTATGAGGTCTATATGGATGTCCGCCACAAGGTGAACGTCGCTCTGGTGCGCAAGTTCGCCGAGGAAGGCGTGGAGTTCGCCTATCCGACACGCACCCTGATGGTCGCGCGGGCGGACGGCAGAGTGATTGACCCCACTCCAGCCCCATCCCCCGAACCCGAAAAAGGAGACGCCTGATGACCAGGGATCATGGCCCTTCAATCAAGGATGACGACACTTATGAGGCGCTGCGTGAGGACGGCGCCTCCAAATCCAAGGCCGCCCGGATCGCCAACGCCCAGGCCAGCAATGATGACAGCGCGGCGAAGGGCGGACGCCAGAAACCCTACGAGGAATGGACCAAGGATGAGCTCTATGAACGCGCCCGGGAGATCGGCGTAGATGGCCGGTCTGACATGAACAAGGACCAGCTGATCGAGGCCCTGCGGGACGGTCAGTAATCATCACACTCCGTCATTCGCCTACACAATATTGGGAACGTCTCTGCTTGCTACGCGTTGTCCCAACAGGCTGATGTAAGGAGGACTGCATGTTCGTGACGACCGCTTTATTGCTGACCTTGCAAACTGCGACCGCAGCGGATGTGAACGTCCTCCGTCCCGCTCAGGCGCCGGACGCCATCTTGCGCAACTTCACCGATCAGCTTCACGCAGAATTCGGCGATACGAGCCAGAGCAGCTGGTCCATCCCACTGGGTGGCGAACACAGCCCGTCCCTGATCCCGATGATTTCCGCCCAGAACGAAAGCCGCAATGACAGTGACGAGCTGTCCGCGCTTGGCGTGGGTCTGGAGCTGGAGACCAACCCGCTCGCATTCCGGTCCATCAGCCGGTTGAGCCTGATTGTCTCCTATGACCAGGAGACAGTGATCATGCGCCCGGGCGGCGGCGGCGTCAGCGCCCTCACCCGTGTCGCCGGCGAAGTGGGCGTGGCCGACGGCTTTGCCGGCATCGGCATGTCCCTGAATGAGCACGGCGCAGTCACGGCCGGTTATATCCGCCAGGAGCGCAAGATCCGGTTTGGCGAGAACAGCTGGGAAGCGGAATCCAGCTTTGTCGGACTGACCTATCGGCAAGCCTGGTAATCACACCAGATCGATATTTTCCCAATAAAAACAGACTTTGACGCCCTGTCGCGATTTGCTCGCGGCAGGGCGCTTTTCATGAACCGCACCCGCTTGCCCGACTCACTAATCCTTCACGAATCGGGAACCCGGTCCGGGCTGGGACGTTTCATGGACAAGCCTGAGTTATCTCGAAGGAGGCCTGACCATGAAGACCGCCATGACCCTGACCGCTGTTGCTGCGCTGGCTGGACTGTCCGCGGCGGCCTTCACGCAAGGCGTCGAAACGCAGGACATTTCGCTGGTCCAGCAAACGGTTGAAGGCAAGCCTTTCTATCTGGCCTCCACCCTTCTGGGCTCCAGCCTCGTGCTGGAAGATGGTCAGGTCCAGATCAAGGATCTGCTGCTGGATGACACCGGACAGCTGCAGGCGGTAGTGGTCAGCAATCCCGGTTTTCTGGGCGCTGACGCCGCCATTGCGGCAGACCTTGTCTATCTGGCGGGTCAGCCGGGCGATGAAATCCTGCGCACCGATGTCGCGCGTGCTGATTTCGACCTGCTGCGCGCCGGAGGCGGCTATGAACCGATCGGCCTGAACTGGGCGTCCGAGTACGACAACGCCCGCTCTGTCAGCGCCCTGATGGGGCAAGCGATCTCTGTGAACGCCGACACGCCCCCGATCGCAATTGACGACCTTGAGATCAGCGAAGGCGGCGCGGTGCTGGCCGTGCACTTTGAAAGCCGGGGCTGGCATTCGTTCAGCGATATGGACGGCCGCATCCCGGTCAATGCCGTGCAGCTTGATTACGACCAGCCCCAGGGCTGGACCGTGGCCGCCAATGTCAACGAGGCCCAGCTCAATGCGCTGGCCGGTCGTGACACCACCCTGTTCCTGAGCGCCGCCCCGGCGTCCTGATTTATTGATTGAAGGAGACCATCATGAGCACGCAACAAGCGACCGCGACCGGCGGTGACATCCTGCGCATTCTTCTGGCCATTCTGCTGCCGCCGCTGGGCGTCTTCTTCCAGGTGGGTCTGGGCCTGCACTTCTGGCTGAACATCCTCCTGACCCTGTTCGGCTATGTGCCTGGCATCATCCACGCGGTCTGGATCATCGCCACCCGCCGCTAGGCCATACGCCAGGTCTCGGGCGCTGGAAGTCTCCCCGTTCCAGCGCCCGAAATGTATCTGGATGCAGGGACGCCCACAGCGCCGCGACGATCGACCAGGTCGATCTGGAGCCCCCTAACCGGACCGCAGGTCCGCAAGGGCGAACGCCCGCCCGCAGCGAAGCGAGGAGCGAAAGCCCGCACAGGCTTGAGGATCAGGGAATTCCGGACCGCAGGTCCGCAAGGCCTAAGGCCGCCCGCAGCTTTAGCGAGGATCGACCGAGCGGAGGCGAGGGAGAACCGAAAGAAGTGGTGCGGGTGAGAAGACTCGAACTTCCACGTCATAAGACACTGGAACCTAAATCCAGCGCGTCTACCAATTCCGCCACACCCGCACAGGCAAGACAGGACGCAGAGTTAGCGTCTGGCGCGACCGATGGTCAATCTGCCTTTGCCGTTTGAACGCATAGCGCCATCGTCTGCTTCCGGGTCTGGACGCCTCGCCCCCAGACGCCATCATGAGACATCTTCGGCTAAAGGCGCTGCGATGTCTGATCCCCTCTCCCCTCCGCCCATCTCTGAAGACCGGTCTGGCGTCGACTGGGAAGCACGTTTCCGATCCGATGATGCGCCATGGGAGCGTCAGGGCATCCACCCGGCGGCGGAGGACTGGGTGCGCGAAGGCGAGATCCTGCCCGGCCAATCCCTTTTGACGCCCGGCTGCGGACGCAGTCAGGAACCCGGCTTTCTGGCGTCCAAAGGGATTGAGGTGACGGCGACCGATATCGCGCCGAGCGCCATTGCCTGGCAGAAGGCCCGTTTTGATGCTCTGGGCGTAACGGCGCAGGCGATCGAGACAGACGGCCTCGCCTGGCGGCCAGAGAGCGGATTTGATGCGCTGTACGAGCAGACCTTCCTGTGCGCGATCCATCCCAGACGGCGGGAGGATTATGAAGCCATGGCCCAGGCCTGCCTGAAGCCCGGCGGCAAGCTGCTCGCGCTCTTCATGCAAAAATCAGAGCTGGGCGGCCCGCCCTATGGCTGCAGTCTGGACGCCATGCGCGCACTGTTCCCGGACACACGCTGGATCTGGCCTGACACCCAAGCGCGCCCTTATCCTCATCCCGGAATGAACGACAAGGCCGAGCTGGGAATGGTTCTGATACGACGCTAACGCTGCGATAGCGGAGTTTTAAGCCCTTTGCGTGAAGATGGCGGCTCCAGAATGGAGCTCGCATGGCCACATTAAGCGCCTCTTTCGTCTCGTCGCTCTATAACGCTGGCGCATTGGCGTCCGGTGCAAGCAAGCGTGCGGCGTCCGCACAGGGCCAGCCTGCACCCAAAGCCTCCACCGAGGTTCAGGACCGGCTCAGCGAAGCGCTGAACGCGATGAAGCGTGCGCCGGACGAGCAGAAACAGGCCTCCCGCAACCGGGCGAGAGAAAGGGTCGAGGCCGTCCGCGAGCAGCTCAAGATCATCAAGGAATTGTACGCGCAGAACCCCAAGGAGATGGCGAAAGCGCTTCGCCATCTGGTCAAGGAACTCAAGTCTGCGCTCAAGGCCTACAAGGATGCGGGCGGCGACATGAACGCGGTCGGCAGCGCAGGCCTGATGGCGATGGCGGCAAGTCCTGCAGCCCCCGACACCACGAACACCGCAGCCGGTGAAGACGCCTCCGCCAATGGCGAACAAACTGATGCCGACGTCAGCGCTGCAGCACACCGTGAAGCCGAGGCGGATGCATCAACAGAACCGGAAGAGGATGCTGATCCTGCAGTCCCGGATGCCGTGAGCAATGCCGCGCGTCCTCAGATGGCCAGCAGGTCCGTGGATGAGCTGGACGCCCGTCTGGGCGAGCTGATGGGCGATGAAGAATTCGTCCGCTCTGTCGATGGATTGAAACGCAAGATCCAGGAATTGTTCGAGACGGCGAAGATCCAGTCCGCTTTCCTGGCGAAAGACAAGGCGCGCGACAACGCGTTTGAAGCGCTCGACGAAGACCTGGAAGCGTTGGACGAGGATGTCACCGAGTACAAACGCGATGTACAGGACGAGCTGATCGCGGTCCGGCTCGAGATCAAGATGATCGAGCGCGGCGAACTGTCCGTCCCCGTCTCTCTCGACCTGACCGCCTGAACCGCGCCTAGCGTTTGCCGCCCTCCTTGGCGGTCAGGGGCGCAAACTTCAGCACCAGGACGGCGATCACCACGCCGGCGATCAGGTTCGCCGCAAACAATCCCCAGATCACTCCGTTCGCGCCGCCCAGTAGATTGCCCAGCCAGGCCAGCGGGATAATCAGGACGAAGCCACGAAAAGCATTGCAGGCGACGCCAATGAGCGGACGACCAAGACCGTTGAAACCCGCCGCCGCCGCCATGGCCACGCCGTAACCGCCCATGGCGAAGGGCGCGATCGCCCAATACGTGATCGCGATGGCCTGCCCGCCCTCGGACGGCAGAAAGACCGGCGCCAGAAACCGGCCCAGCACCAACAGCAGCACCGCCATCGCAAAGCCCCAGCCTGCGCAGAACAGGAAGGATTTGACGAAAGCCTCGCGCACCCGGTCTTCCAGACCGGCGCCGCCATTCTGCCCTGTAATCGGACCGATGGAGCCTGACAGGGCGAACAGCGGGATCAGGGCCAGCGCCTCCACCCGCATCCCGACGCCCAGACCTGCGACGGCGGGCTCTCCAAACGGCGCCATGGCCGCAAACACCAGGGTGTTGGCGAGCGGGCCGATCATGTTGGAGCCCGAGGCCGGCGCGCCGATCCGCGCGATCTCGCGCCAGTTCCAGAACAGGGTGTCAAAACCGGGCCAGCTGAAATCGAGCATCTTCTCGCGAAAGACCAGGACCCCGACCGCAATCATGAAAACGGCCATGTTGGCGATCAGGGTCGCCAGCGCGGCCCCCGTCACCTCCATCGCGGGAATGGGACCAAACCCGAAAATCAGCAGCGGGTCGAGGATCATGTTGATGAAGGCCGCGATGATCATGATGACGCTCGGCACGATGGCGTCGCCCATCGCCCGCAGCAGATTGCTCGCCACCATAGGTCCGACCATGAAGACCGCCCCTGCGAACCAGATCGTCATGTATTCATGCACATAGGGCATCATCTGATCGGTTGCGCCCATCGCCCGGAACACCGGGCCTATCAGGGGAATACCGATGGCGCTGACCGCCAGCACCATGATGAAGGACAGGCTGAGCGCGTCTGTCGCCACGCGTTTTGTGGATTCTCCATCGCCCCGCCCGGCCGCACGCGCCACCACGGACACCGCCCCGGCGCCCAGACCAATGGAAATGCTCATCACCAGCATGGAGACTGGAAAGACGAACTGGACGGCGGCCTGCTGGTCCGTGCCCAGTCGTCCGACCCAGTAGGCGTCGATCACCCCGACAAGCATCATGGCCAGAATGCCGAAGCTCATCGGCGCGACCAGACGCACGATATGACGGAAGACCGACCCTTGCGTCAGGTCGTTCGAGGCGCGGGTGGAGGCCATGGGAACGCTTTCGTCAATTCGGAGAAATCAAAACAGCGCCATAGGTAGGACACCCCATGGCGCTGTTCCATGGCCGAAGTGGAAAAGCCTGTTCAAACCTTCCTAAAGGTCCGCGCTTCGCCTTCTATTCAGCTCGTCTGGTTCAGATCATAGGCAGCGAGACCTGCCAGATTGACGATATCAGAGACATTCGAGCCAACACGGGCGACCTGAACCGACTTCTCCAGCCCGATCAGAAGCCCCTCGATCACCGTCGCCCCGCCCGCAGCCTTCAGAAGACGCGCGGCAATGGAGGCTGAGTGGACCGCCGGCATGACCAGGACATTGGCGGCGTCAGACAGGCGCGAGAACGGGTAGCGATCCCGGTGGTTGGGGTCGAGTGCGATATCCACCGCCATCTCGCCTTCATACTCAAAGTCGAGATCGAGCTGATCGAGACGCGACACGGCGCTCTGGACCTTGGTGGTCCGCTCACCCGGCGGGTTGCCGAAGGTGGAATAGCTCATGAAAGCCACACGCGGGTCGAGACCCAGGCGACGCGCCGCATGGGCGGCGCCCACAGCGATTTCCGCCAGCCCGTTGGAATCAGGGAATTCGGTGACGTTGGTATCGGCGATGACCAGCATCTTGCCCCGCGCCAGCGCCACGGTCAGGCCGATGACACGCCCCCCCGGAGCCGGATCAAGCACCAGCCGGATATCGCTCATCGTGTTGGTGAAATGGCGCGTCACGCCCGTCACCATGCCGTCCGCATCCTCGAACTTGAGCATGCAGGCGGAGAAGACATTTCGGTCATTGTTCACAAGGCGCTGCACGTCCCGGCGCAGATAGCCCCGACGCTGCAAGCGCTTGTAGAGCCAGTCGGCATAGTCCGCATTGCGATCGGACAAGCGCGCATTCTGAATTTCCAGCACATCGTCCGGCAGCCCCAGTGATCGCATGTTCGCGCGGGCCACTTCCTCGCGCGCCACCAGCACCGCCTGCCCAAGCCCCTGGGACTGGAACGCAAATGCGGCGCGAATGACGGACGGCTCCTCGCCCTCGGCGAAGACGATACGCTTGCCCGAGCCCGAAATGGACTGGGTGACACGCTGCTGAAGCGCTGCGGTCGGATCAAGACGACGCGCCAGCGATTGGCGGTACTTCTCTTCATCCTCGATCGGGATACGGGCCACGCCCGTCTCGATCGCGGCGCGCGCCACATAGGGCGGCACAAAGCTGATCAGGCGCGGATCGAAGGGCGACGGGATGATGTAGTCGCGGCCAAAGCGCAGACCGCCATCAGACTTGTTCGCGGTGGACACTTCATCGGGAACGTCCTGACGGGCGAGATCGGCCAGCGCGCGTGCTGCGGCGATCTTCATCTCCTCATTGATCGTCCGGGCGCGCACATCCAGCGCCCCACGGAAGATGTAAGGAAAGCCCAGCACATTGTTGACCTGATTGGGAAAATCAGAACGGCCAGTCGCCACGATCGCGTCTGAACGCGCGGCGCGGACCTCGTCTGGCATGATTTCCGGCGTCGGGTTCGCCATGGCGAAAATGATCGGATCGGCGGCCATGGATTTGACCATGTCCTGTGTGACCACGCCGCCTGCGGACAGCCCCAGGAAAACGTCCGCATCCACCATCGCTTCCTTCAGCGTACGAAGGTCAGTGGTGCGGGCATGTTGCGCCAGACGGTCATGCAGATCATTCCGGCCGGTATGCACTACGCCGTTCACGTCCACGACGGTGACATTGTCGTGCTGTACGCCCAAAGACTTCACCAGTTCGAGCACCGACAGGCCCGCCGCCCCGGCGCCGCACAGCACCAGTTTCACATCCTCGAACTTGCGATCGGTCAGATGGCAGGCGTTGATCAGGCCTGCGGCAGCGATGATCGCGGTGCCGTGCTGGTCGTCATGGAACACCGGGATATCGAGCTTCTCGCGCAAGCGCGCCTCGATCTCGAAGCATTCCGGGCTCTTGATGTCTTCAAGATTGATGCCGCCAAAGCTGTCGCCAAACCCGGCCACGCAATCAACGAACTTGTCGGGGTCGGTGTAGTTGATCTCGAGATCAAAGCCGTCAATGTCCGCAAAGCGCTTGAACAACACCGCCTTGCCTTCCATCACCGGCTTGGAGGCCGCTGCACCCAGATTGCCCAGCCCCAGGATCGCCGTTCCGTTGGACACGACGGCGACCGTGTTCCCCTTGGAGGTGTAGTCATAGACCGCGTCGGGGTTCTCGGCGATCGCCCGCACCGGCGCCGCCACGCCGGGCGAATAGGCCAGCGCAAGATCGCGCTGCGTCGCCATGGGCTTGGTGGGGATCATCGCAACCTTGCCCGGCGGGCTCGCGCGGTGAAATTCCAGCGCGTCGGCGTCGGTCGAGGAAAGCTTTTCGGTATCGGACATGGTGGCGATGGATCTATCTGGTGTGGTGGAACGTGTCTGAGCTATACGCGTCTGCGCGGTCGCTTGCTACACCGACGGACGCATCAATCGCTGCAGGGCTGCTTTCCGGAACATGGCGGCCGAAACTGCTTCAAGCGCATGCGGCAACTTCTCGAGCACTGTGTCCACTATTCCCCCCGCTCCCAGACGACGACCGGCCTCTCCGTGAACGTAGACCGCAGCGGACGCCGCATCCCGGGCGCTCTCGCCCTGCGCCAGGAACGCGCCGATCAGGCCGGCGAGCACATCCCCAGTCCCCGCAGTCGCCAAACGAGGGCTGGCGTGAACATTCACCCGCACATCACCCTGCGGGGATGCGATGACCGTATCAGCCCCCTTGAACACCACGACAGCGCCGCATCGCTGCGCCGCCAGCCGCGTCCGTTCAATCTTGTTCGCCCTGAGCGATGCGTCCGTCAGGTCCGGGAACAATCGGGCGAACTCGCCAGCATGAGGTGTCAGCACACACTGGTCATGCAAGGCCGCAAACAGGCTGTCAGGCTCATCCTGAAAGACGCTCAGCGCATCCGCATCGAGGACGAGCGGAATTTTGCGGCTCAAGGCGGACAGCACGCGCGCCTTCAACCGATCATCCACCCCGGCTCCGGGGCCCATGACCGCTGCGCTGGCGCGATATTGCTCAAGAACATCGCCAAACGGAGCCTCCTGATCGAAAGTCCTGGCGACAAGACTGTCTGAAGCAGAGGCGATCTCATTCAACGCGCCCTGCCCCGACAACACCGTCACAAACCCCGCTCCGCCGATCTGCCCGGCCCGCGCAGCCAGCCTGGCGGCGCCAGTCGCGCCATAGCCGCCTGCGAGCACGCACAGACGACCGCGACTGTGCTTGTGGGCGTCCCTGTCCACATCCGCCCCGGGCACAGACCAGAGGTCAGGATGGTTGAGGGTTGCAGTAACCGTCGCCGCCTCACTCCAGCCTTCCGGAATCCCGATATCAACCAGCACCGTGTCGCCACACAAAGCGCGTGAAGGCGACAGGAGATGGACAGGTTTGAAACGGTGAAAGGTGACGGTCAGGTCCGCCCGGAATACGCATCCCTCCTGAACGCTGGCATCTCCGGACAGTCCGCTGGGCGCATCCACCGCCACACACACTCCGCCAAAGCGGTGACTGTCTTGCGCCAGACGGGCCGACTCTCCCTCCAGCGCCCGGTTCAATCCGGCGCCGAACATCGCATCCACGACAAGCTCGTGCTCGTCCAGACGGCATGAGGACAAACTCTCGATCTCTCCCGTCCAGAGAGACGCCGCCCGGGCCGCGTCGCCCGCAAGGCGGGCGCGATCGGTAAAAGCGTACACCCGGACCGGCCAGCCCGCCGCCTCCAGAAGGGACGCAATAACCCATCCGTCGCCGCCATTATTGCCCGATCCGCACAAAACAGCCGTCGGTCGTGGCGCCCATCTGTCCTGAATGGCCCGGGCGACGCCCTGTCCCGCCATCTGCATGAGTCGCCAGCCAGAAACGCCGTGAGCGATCGCGTACGCGTCCGCATCCTGCATGGCTGAGACCGTCAGAATGGCATGAGGCTGCTCTGGCATAATCTGCGACTCCCGAATTTTGCACGAACTTCGAGCATTTACGCTCACGCATGAAGCATCCTAGATTTTGCGCATCTACGCGTCGATACGATGTCTTGCAGTGCAGACCGTGTCCTTTAGCGTGCCAGTCGTGAGCGGAGGCCCCGAATGAAAAAAATCGAAGCGATCATCAAGCCGTTCAAGCTGGACGACGTAAAGGAAGCCCTGCAAGAGATCGGACTCCAAGGCCTGACCGTCACCGAAGCCAAGGGCTTTGGCCGCCAGAAAGGCCATACCGAGCTCTATCGCGGCGCGGAATATGTCGTCGACTTCCTGCCGAAAATCAAAATCGAGCTTGTGATCCCCGACAACCGTGTCGAGGCCGCCGTAGAAGCCATTCAAACCGCCGCCCAGACCGGACGGATCGGTGATGGCAAGATCTTCATCCTCCCGGTGGAAGGCGCGATCCGCATCCGCACCGGCGAAACCGATGATGACGCCATCTGACCCCGAATACTGCAATCGCCCGCCAGCACCCACAGCCAGCAATTAAGGACCCTGCCATGTCTGCTGATAAGATCCTCAAGCAAATCAAGGACGAAGACATCGAATTCGTCGACCTGCGCTTCACCGACCCGCGCGGCAAGCTGCAACACGTCACCTTCGACGTGGACATGGTTGACGAAGACTTCTTTGAAGAAGGCTCGATGTTCGACGGTTCGTCCATCGGCGGCTGGAAAGCCATCAACGAGTCCGACATGGTCCTCATGCCCGACGTGAAGACCGCCTCAGTCGATCCGTTCTTCCAGCAGACCACCCTGTCCATCGTTTGCGACATTCTCGAGCCAGACAGCGGTGAAGCCTATAACCGCGACCCGCGCACCACGGCCAAGAAAGCCGAGAACTTCCTGGCTGCTTCCGGCATTGGCGACACGGCCTTCTTCGGCCCGGAAGCCGAATTCTTCGTCTTTGATGACGTGCGTTGGTCAACGGCCCAGAACAACACCTTCTACGCGCTCGATTCCGACGAAGGCCCCTACAATTCCGGCACCAAGATGGAAGGCGGCAACCTCGCCCACCGTCCGGGGCCCAAAGGCGGCTATTTCCCGGTTCCGCCGATCGATTCGCTTCAGGACATGCGCTCTGAAATGCTGTCCGTGATGAAAGAACTCGGCCTGCAGCCCGAGAAGCATCACCACGAAGTGGCGCCGTCTCAACACGAGCTGGGGATGAAATTCTCCACCCTCACCGAGATGGCCGACCGCATGCAGACCTATAAGTACATCGTGCACAACGTCGCCGCCGCCTATGGCAAGACGGCGACCTTCATGCCCAAGCCGGTCTACGCCGACAACGGCTCCGGCATGCACGTGCACCAGTCGATCTGGAAAGACGGCAACCCGCTGTTCGCAGGCGACAAGTACGCCGGCTTGTCTGACACCTGCCTCTATTATATTGGCGGCATCATCAAGCACGCCCGTGCGATCAACGCATTCGCCAACGCGTCGACCAACTCCTACAAGCGTCTGGTTCCGGGCTTTGAAGCGCCGGTGCTGCTGGCCTACTCGGCCCGCAACCGTTCCGCCTCGATCCGTATCCCGCACGTGCCGTCCGCCAAGGGCAAGCGTATCGAAACCCGCTTCCCCGATCCGGCTGGCAACCCGTACCTGACCTTCGCCGCGCTGCTGATGGCGGGCCTTGATGGCATCGAGAACCAGATCCACCCCGGCGACGCGATGGACAAGGACCTCTACGACCTGCCGGCTGAAGAGCTCAAGGACATCCCGACCGTCTGCTCGTCTCTGCGACAGGCGCTCGAATCTCTCGACGCCGACCGCGACTTCCTCAAGAAGGGCGGCGTGATGGATGACGATCAGATCGACGCCTATATCGACCTGAAAATGGAAGAAGTGTCCCGCATCGAACATCACCCACACCCGGTTGAGTTCGAGCTGTACTACAAAGTGTAGTCATAAGGCCTCTGCAGGCTTTCACGGCCGCTCCGGAACGCTCCGGGGCGGCCGTTTTCATTTCAGCCTCTTCTTCACAAAGCGAAATTGGCTGCGCCCGGGGTCTGGCGACGGTCGACGCGGGAAAAACCATGGGCTAGAAAGATGTCCAGACGCACGTATGGTTCACCTCTTGTGAACTTGCGCCCGACCGGAGACCGACGCATGCGCCGCAGCCTTTTCGCCGCCGTTTCCCTGTCAGCCCTGATTGCTTCCTCCCCGGCTTGGGCGGATGAAGAGATCAATGACGAACGCACCGAGCCGGTCGAAACCGCTGATGCGGATGGCGAAGGCAATGCCGATAACATTGTCATCGGCGCGAATGGCCGGGTGACGCTCATCGGCGTTCCCGGACCGGCCGTCCACATCAACTCCGACAACAATCTGACAACCACGAACGGCTCGATCATCCGGATCAATGACCGAGACGCGGATGGCGAAGCCGTCAACGTGGATGGCGCGGTCGGCATTCAGGTCGATCCGGGCGTGGAAAGCGACCTTACCCTTGGCGGACGCGTCTTCCTGGATGACAGCGATGATGGCGTGGACAGCGGTACGGATGACCTGCGCGACGCCGATGGCGACGGTGAAGTGGATGATCCCGATGGCGAGGCTGACGGCGCATTCGCTCAGGATCAGAACAAGACCGGCCTGCTGATTGGCGCTGTCGACGAGAATTTCGACCCGATTGCGGGTCAGGACCCTCTCACGGGCGACGTGACCATCACCAGCACGGGCTCTGTGGTCGTTCAGGGCCAGAACAGCTTCGCCGTCCGCGCCGTGACCGCCATTGATGGCAATTTCACCTCTCAGGGCACCATCGCCGTGACCGGTGAGAACAGCCGCGGCATCTCGCTTGAGGACAATGTCAGCGGCGATGTGGAAATCCGCAATGTCACCGCGGTCAGCCCTGGCGGCCAGGGCGCTGTCGTGGAAGGCGATGTGGGCGGCGGCATTCGCGCAGTCGGCACGATCCAGGCCTATGGCTATCGCACCACCCGCCGCTTCAGCGAAGAGCTGATGCAGCTGTTCGAGAATGAAGCTGAGGCGCTCGAGCGTGGCGACGTGGCGGACAATCTGGATTCCGGATCCGCTTTCCTGATCGCCGGCTCCGTCACCGATGGCGTCTTCATCTCTGCAGCCGGCACGATCCAGGCCTATACCGGCACGGGCGCCGCACTCGAGATTCGTCCTGATGAGGATGGTACGGGTGATCAGGTCATCGGCGAAGTTTTGCTGCCCGATGACTACACCACCGGCCGCACCGATGATGACGAAGAGGACGACCTTCTTGGATATGCCGTCGTCAACGAAGGCACGATCGCCAATAACGGCATTTTCGACGGCAAGGATGCGACGGCGTTCCTGATTGTCGGCCGTGATGACGGGGGCGTGCTGCGCTCGGTGATTCTGGGCGCGAATGGCGTGCAGAACGTCAACACAATCCAGGCCACCGCCTATGACGGCGTCGCGACCGCCGTTCGCTTCGGCGAAGGCGCGCAGGCAGAATCCTTCCATAACACCGGCATCATCCGCGCTTTTGCGAGCCTGGGTCATGCCGAGGACGGTTTCGCGGACGACGCTTTCGGAACCGGCTCCGCGATTGCACTGGATCTCGATGAGAACTCCCAGCTCCGCGCCATCCTCAACGCGACCGGAACGATCTCTGCAACGGTGAACGGGGGCGGTCAGAGCGCGATTGCAATTCGCTCCAATGACGACAGCCTTGAGGAAATCCGCAATGGCGGCTCCATCAGCGCCGTCACCAACTCCCTGACCGATGAGTTCTCTGAAGAGGATATCGAGACCATCGCCATTGATGCCCGCAACAATCATGGCGGCCTGAGCATCATCCAGGAACAGGCCTATGATGATGAAGGCGAAGCGATCGGCACGCCGATCATTCGCGGGGACATCCTGCTGGGCGACGGCGATGACCGCGTCGAAATCAATGCCGGCTCTGTAAACGGCGATATCTCCTTCGGCCTCGGCGCCGACGTGCTTGTCATCAACAACGGCTCTCTGAATGGCGCGATCAGCGACGCGGACGGCGACCTGGTTCTTGATGTCACCAATGGCCAGATCGGCCTGACCGGCTCTGACGCCCTTGCCCTGCGCGACGCCATCTTCCGCAATGGCGGCGTTCTGGAAGTGGTGATCGACTCTGAAGACCGGGTGAACGCGTTCGTGAACGCGACGGGTGACGTCACCTTCGAGGAAGGCTCGTCCCTCTCCGTCGGTCTGCAAAACGTCATCGGCCAGGGCGGCACGTTCGAGATCATCACCGCTGGTACGCTGACCATCGCGAATGAATCCGACGCCCTGAACACGTCGGACTCACCCTTCCTCTACAATGCCAGCCTCGAACGCTCGAGCGAGGACAGCAACAAGATCGTCCTCACCCTCGAGCTGAAGACGGCGGAACAACTGGGCATGCACGCCAATCAGGCCGCCGCCTATGATGAAGCGCTCGCCGCGTTTGAAAGCATCGAATCGCTGGGCGCCGCCTTCGCAAGCCTGCGCACCGCCGAACAATTCTACGGCGCGTACGACCAGCTTTTGCCTGAATACGCCGCCAGCGCCATCCAGTTCGCACTGGCTGCAAACGACGCTGCAGCGGGCGCCCTTCAGGGCCGCTTGCGCAATGCCCGTCTGGCGCCCGACGATCTCGCCGGCGTCTGGATCCAGGAATTTGGCTATTATGCCGACCGCTCCAGCACGGCGTTCGGTCCCGGCTATCGTGGCCAAGGCGTGGGTCTGGCGGTCGGTCTGGACCGTCCCGTGGGACCGTTCTACGCCGTTGGCGTCCAGCTTGTTGGCGCGGCGAGCGAGATTGAAGAAACCAACGGCTTTGACCAACCGATGGTTTCCATGTCCGGCCAGTTCGGCGGCTATGCCGCAATGGAGCTCGGCGGTTTCGACATCTCGGGCAATGTCGGCATCGGCTATGACTATTTCGAGACCGATCGCGAGATCCGCATTGGTGACTTCACCGCGCTGACCAATGCAGACTGGAGCGGCTGGCACGCCACCGCCAGCTTCCAGGCCGGTCGCGACTTCGCCTTCGGCAAGTGGGTTCTGCGCCCAGAAGCGGACCTCACCTACCTGACCCTGTTTGAAAGCGGCTATTCGGAAACCACGTCCGGCACGAATGCGGACGCCATCTCCGATCTGGCGCTGATCGTCGACGACCGCGACTCCTCCACCTTCCTGGGGTCGGGCACGCTGACGCTGGCGCGTCGCTTCGGCACCGACACCTCCTGGTGGGCCCCCTCCATTCGCGTGGGTTATCGGGGTGAGTTCTCAAGCTCTGGCGGCGAAACCACGGCTCAGTTCGGCGAGGACGGCAATCCGTTCACGCTGCGGTCCGAGCAACTGGCCAATTCCGGCGCCCTTCTGGGCTTCGGCTTCAGTGCAGGCTCCGACTATTCGACCTTCACCTTCGCCTATGACGCCGACGTCCGTGATGACTTCGTGCGCCATGTCGCTCGTCTGGTTATCCGCCTGACATTCTAGAACAACTTCACATAGGCCGATTGCACGCATGAGGGGAATCTGTTAGGACTTGATGGTCTTCCTGTCCTGACCCCATGCATTGACGGCGAAGACATTGGGTCGGCGCGTGCGACGCAGGCGCGCCGACCCCTCACAATCCCTCAATTCGGTAACGCACGCTGTCACCAGCGTGCGTTTTCTTTTTCGGGGGCCGCGCGTTTCACCGCCAGTTAACCGTGTCAGGCCAAAGTGCCGCCATGGTGATGCGCTCTGTCATTCTCGGCCTGGTTGGCCTCATGCTGCTGTCAGGGTGTGCATCCGGACCGCCCGATCAGGTTCATGATGCTTGCCTTATCCTTCAGGACAACCGCAGCTGGTGGCGTGACTTGCAGCGCACTGAGCGCCGATGGGGCATCTCGCCCGGAACCCAGCTCGCCTTCCTGAAGAAGGAATCGAGTTTCAACCGACACGCCCGCCCCGCACGCCGCCGCCTTCTGGGCGTCATCCCGGGCGCACGCCCCTCCTCCGCTTATGGATACGCCCAAGCGCTCAACAGCACCTGGGACTGGTATCGCGAGGACACGGGGCGTCGCGGCGCGGATCGGGACGATTTCGGCGACGCCGTGGACTTCATCGGTTGGTACGCCAACAAATCCCAACGGCTGTCCGGCATTTCTCTGGATGACCCTTACTCGCTCTATCTGGCGTATCACGAGGGCCATGGCGGCTATAACCGTCGCACCTATGCCAGCAAGGACTGGCTGCTGCGCGCCGCCCGTACGGTTCAAACCGATACCGAACGGTATGACGCCCAGATCAGTCGCTGCGAACGGCGGCTCAATCGCGGGCTGATCCCGTTCTTCTGAGTTTCACGCCAACCGGCGACGTCCAGCGACACGCTCTCCCACTGAGCTCGCAAGATCAGCTTCAAAAGCGGATCTATTTGTGGGACTGTCCGGCAGCGCACGATTCTGCGGCGTCCCTTGAGAAAAACCTGAACAGTTAGAGCTAGATATGTCACACGTGATTTCCGAGTATTCACGCGATAACGCCGATATGTTCCGGTTACAGTTTGAACAGGGCGACCCGTTCAAACACGTTTGCGTAGACGGCTTTCTGGACGCTGCGCTCGCCACCCGGCTTGTCGAAGAATTTCCCTCATTCGCCAAAAGCCGAGCCGTGAACGAGTTTGGAGAGGACGGGAACAAAGACGTCAACTCGGACATTCAAAGCATCGGACCGGCGTACAAGGCCATACACGCGGCTCTCGAGAGTGGCGAAATCACCAAATGGCTAACCTCTATTACCGGAATTGAAGGTCTGGTTTGGGGTGGCGACAACATGTATGGCGGCGGCACGCACGAAAACCTGCACAATGCAGAGCTGGATATCCATCTGGACTTTAACTACGACGACCGCAACCAGTATCATCGCCGGTTGAACCTGCTCGTTTACCTGAATCCGGGCTGGCAGGAGGAATGGGGCGGCAGCCTTGAGCTCCACAAGGACCCCAGAGAACCTGAAACCAATTATTTCAAGGCCTTCTCGCCGATCTTCAACCGGGCGATCATCCACGAGACCAGTCACAAATCCTGGCACGGCTTTCAGAGGATCAACATCCCCAAGGACAAGGGCGATGAGTCACGAAAGTCTCTGGCGCTGTATTTTTATACCAAGGACCGCCCGCAGGATGAGATCCGCGGCAACCATACGACCCACTACGTCCACTTCCCGCTGCCTGATGACTTCCAGATCGGCGCGACCGTGACCGAGGACATGTATCACAAGATCCATAACCTCATCCTGAAACGGGATTTGTTCCTGAAATTCTATCAGAACAAGGAAGTCGAGCAGGCCGCCGTGATCAAGCACCTGTCATCGCGGGTTCTTCCGTTCAACCTGCCGCCCGTGCGCACCTATACCCTGCGCTTCCTGTCGCGCGTGAAACAGGCGCTTCTGAAGATCCTGAGAGCGTTCAAACTGATCCGTTAGGGCCGAGAAGCGGGCCAGAGACCGGATTTCCACATCGCAATGCGGTTCAGGCTGCTTCGGGCCCTACACCCGGGCCCGGGGCTGGGGCAAATTACGCGGTGATGGCTGATGATTCGCAAGACGATCTGTTCTCCGCTCCGTCCGGGCCCAAAGGGCCTGCGACGCCGTCCGCGCCGCGCGTGACGACGCCTGAACCTGCGCCTGCGCCCCAGGCTTCCGAGGCGCCGCGCGAGCCTGCGCCGGTCGCGCCCAGACCTGAACCGGCCAAGCCGGTCAGCACGCCGAGCCCGCTCCCGGCTGCAACGGCCGAAAACAAAGGCTATGACGCATCCTCGATCGAGGTGCTGGAAGGCCTTGAGCCTGTGCGCAAGCGTCCGGGCATGTATATCGGCGGCACCGATGAGCGCGCCCTGCACCATTTGTTCGCGGAGATCCTCGACAACTCCATGGACGAAGCAGTGGCCGGGCATGCCGACCGCATCGAAGTCACCATGGACGAGGACGGCTTCGTCTCCGTCTCTGACAACGGTCGCGGCATTCCCGTCGACCCGCACCCCAAATTCCCGGACAAGTCCGCGCTTGAAGTCGTGCTGACCACGCTGCACGCCGGCGGCAAGTTCTCCGACAAGGCCTATCAGACCGCAGGCGGTCTGCATGGCGTGGGCGTCTCGGTTGTGAACGCCCTGTCCGAGCTCGTTGAAGTCGAGGTGGCCCGCGACAAGACGCTCTGGCGTCAGATCTATGTGCGCGGCATCCCGCAAGGCCCGGTCGAAAAGGTTGGCGGCGCGCCGAACCGACGTGGCACGACCGTGCGCTTCAAGCCCGATCCGGAGATTTTCGGTCCGCGCGCCGTGCTCAAGGCGCCGCGGATTTTCAACATGGCGCGCGCCAAAGCCTTCCTGCGTCGCGGCGTGCAGATCCGCTGGAAATGCCCTGAAAGCCTGGTCGAGGGCACGGAAATCCCGGCGGAAACCACCCTCGCCTTCCCCGGCGGCCTGGCCGATCGTCTGGTCGAGCTGACGCCAGGCGCAGCGCTGGTCACCGATCAGTTCGCAGGACGGGTCGAGCGTGACGGCCGCATGGGCGCCGTGGAATGGGCCGTGGCCTTTTCCGAAAACGGGTTTGGCCCCGATGACAGCTTCTGCCAGAGCTTCTGTAACACCGTGCCCACGCCCATGGGCGGCACCCACGAGCAGGGTTTGCGCTCGGCCTTGTCCAAGGGCCTTCGCGCCTATGGCGAGCTCGCAAATGTGAAGAAGGCCGCCCAGATCACCGCAGACGACGTCATGGGCGGCGCCGGTGTTCTGATCTCGGTCTTCATCAAGGATCCTGAGTTCCAGGGCCAGACCAAGGATCGGCTGTCCACTCTGGAAGCGGGACGTCTGGTCGAGCAGGCCATTCGCGACCAGTTCGATCATTGGCTGGCCGGTCGTCCCAAGGACGCAGCACGTCTCGTGGAATGGGCCGTGGATCGGGCCGAAGACCGTCTCAAGCGCAAGCGCGAGAAAGAGGTCAAACGCCAGTCCGCAACGCGAAAACTGCGTCTGCCGGGCAAGCTGGCGGACTGTTCGCAGAATTCCGCTGAAGGCGCAGAGCTCTTCCTTGTGGAGGGTGATTCTGCAGGCGGTTCCGCCAAGCAGGCGCGAGACCGGAAGACCCAGGCCATCCTGCCTCTGCGCGGCAAGATCCTGAACGTCGCGTCTGCAACCGCCGACAAAATCGCCGCCAATCAGGAAATCTCTGACTTGCTGCTGGCGCTTGGCGTCCAGCCGGGCAAGAAATTCGATCTTGAAGACCTGCGCTATGAGCGCGTCATCATCATGTGTGACGCTGACGTGGACGGTGCTCACATTGCCGCCCTGCTGGCGACGTTCTTCTATAAGTTCCTGCCGGGCCTGATTGAATCAGGCCGCCTGTTCATGGCGCAGCCGCCGCTCTATCGCCTGACCCAGGGCGGCAAGACGCTCTACGCCCAGGATGATGCCGAGAAGGACCGCCTGCTGGAAACCGCCTTCAAGAAGGGTAAGGTCGAGGTGGGCCGCTTCAAAGGTCTGGGCGAGATGACCCCGCCCCAGCTCAAATCCACGACCATGCTGCCCGAGAGCCGGTCGCTCGCCCGCGTAGTCGTCTCACCGGAAATGCGCGAAAGCGCAGATGCTCTGGTGGAGACGCTGATGGGCAAGAAGCCGGAACTGCGCTTCCAGTTCATTCAGGACAACGCCCCCTTCGTGGAAGACGTGGACGTCTGATCCCTCGCATGGCGCAGGCCTCAGAACAGCGAAAAGGCGAAACATCGCCTAAAGATTCGCCTGTGGGTTGTTTCTGATCTAGGGTGACCTCCGCAGCGGGGGCATCGCCGTTCCATCCAGCCCCGCAAACGGTTCTGGTGTGACGGAGATTCCCATGACTGACCGCCTGACATGTCTGCTCGCCGCTTTGGCCGTGTGGTGCCTTGGCGCTCCCGCCCTTGCGCAGGGACACGAACCGCCGGATGCGGACGCTTTTGATTCCGCCACGAACTTTCTGGCGTGCCGCGGCAACGGGTTCGCGCTGTGCTATTATTCCGGGCCGGGCGGAGATCAACCCACTCAACCGGGTACAAGCTCCCCGCCTCTGCCGTGTAACCCCAACCTGGAAGATACCGCAGCCTGCACCTGCTACGCCGTGCCGAGCGGGATGCATGAAGGCGAGTTCGTCTGGAACTATGTGGAGATCGGCTCGATCCTGAACGAGCAGGTTCGACATGACACGATGGAGCTGTGCCATGAAGACGGCTCAAATTGCCTGAACATGAAGAACCAGCGCGATATCTGTCATGTTGAAGACGGGGTCATCGCGGAAGCAGAAGAATGCCAGATGGCGCCGGTTTGCGCCGCCCTGGGCAATCCGGCCGCCGGGGCGCCGCAAACGCTCTACCCCGAGCTGGACAGCGCCACGCTGATCTCAACCTTCTCGTTCATCTACAGCAATGTGCACGAGTTCGGCTCAACCGACTGCACCGAGATCGAAAACCCGACCTATGCGGGGTGCATGACGGCGCCGTGCCGCGAGGATGAGAACGGGTTGACCACGTGTGAATGTCCGGTCGTGGACGGGCCGTATCAGGTGGGTCAGGCGTATGCGAACCTGCAATGCGATATTGGCCCGCATATCTGGTCTGCGGCCTATCACGAGCCGTCAGAGTCCGAAGACTGATCCCCCCTCGGACAAGAGGGCGGGCTTTCATTGAGAACCCGCCCTCATGTTTCAGTCCGCCAGAGCTGTGACATCAAACAGGATCTCTTCCGCCATCTCCCGGCGGAAAGTCCGGATGCCATTGAAGCTTGAGGCTTCCGCATGCAGGGCAAAGACGATCGGAGCCCTGGTCTCGCGGACCAGATAGCCGACATACCAACCCTCATAGCGCCCATCCTGATCAGACAACACCACAGGGCCCGCGCCGGTTTTGCCATGCAGCTCGCCATCAGGGCGTTGGCCGGCCAGTGACACCTCATTGAGCGCGGCCAGGCTGTCCTCGCTGACACCCAGTTCCCGGTTCAGCAGATGCTCAAGAAAACTGATCTGCTCACGCGGTGAGATTTCCAGCGTGTGATCGAGCCAGAATTTATCCGATCCGTCAGCGACTTCAGCATCGCCATAGGCCCAGGCCGGCAGAAGGTCCTGATAGGTGTCTGAACCGATCTGCACCGCCAGATCCTGAAACGCCCAGGCGGCAGAGCGAGTGAATGCGGTTCTGAGGGTTTGATCCTGCCGCCAGTCTTCGGGCCAGTATCCGGCGGGAGGACGCGCCTCGGAATCCCAGGGCAGCTCCGTATCAAGGCTCTCGGCGGCTCCTGTTTCCAGCGCAATGACGAGATTGGGAATCTTGAAAGTAGACCACGGACCGCGGCGACGGTCCGGCTCACTGCCTTCAAGCACATAGCTCGTGCCGGTTTCCAGATCGCGCGCAATGAAGCTGACCTGTCGATCGCCGATCGACTGCGCATGGGCGGCGCGGCTGAGCACGATCTCGGCGGACTCATACCGCGCCTGAAGAGGCGACGTGCTGATCAGGGCGAAGGTCAGGGCCAGGCCCAGTGATACAGATTTCATCGGTGCGTCCCTTGTATGAAGCCCGTCACCCATCACAGGGCAAAAAGGCGAAGACAGGGCGGAAATGGCGCCATTGGTGGATTGAGGGCGCTTCTCCATCACACGTTATCAAGTAACCCCTTCCCTCACCCCTTCAAATTAAGCCAGTCTGCGCGCTTCGCGATCCGCGCCTCGCGACCGGCGCGACAATAAGGGGAGAGTTCCGTGCACAGAACACTGAAGACGCTCGGCGCGTCGATAGCGGCCTTGTCCGTTTTCGGCCTCGCTGCGTGCTCAAACGACACTGGTACAGGATCGGGGCAGACCGGCGATGTGGACGTGGTCCGCTATGACGCCAATCCGTTCCCGAGCACCTATGAGCCGGTTCCGTCCGGCGTCACGCTCATTACCGGCGCAACCGTATTTGACGGTGTCGGCGGCGAGCTGGAAAACACCGACATCCTGATCGAGAATGGTCGCATCGCAGCCATCGGCGCGGGCCTCACCGCCCCTGAAGGCGCAAGCGTGATTGACGCCGAAGGCCGATTCATCACGCCGGGGGTTGTCGACATTCACTCCCATCTGGGCGTCTATCCGTCCCCGTCTGTGAACGCACACCAGGATGGCAACGAGGTCACCGCGCCGGTCACCGCTGAAGTCTGGGCCGAGCATGGCCTCTGGCCGCAGGACCCCGGGTTTGACACCGCCCTCGCCTCTGGCGTGACCACGCTGCACATCCTGCCCGGTTCCGCGAACCTGTTTGGCGGTCGCGGCGTGACCCTGCGCAATGTGCCCTCGCGCTCTGTGCAGGGGATGAAATTCCCGGACGCGCCCTACACGCTGAAGATGGCGTGTGGCGAAAACCCCAAGCGGGTTTACGGCAATCAGGGCCGCGCGCCCGGATCCCGCATGGGCAATGTCGCCGGCTATCGTGAAGCCTGGCAGCGCGCTGTGGAGTACCGCCGGTCCTGGAATGACTATTGGGAAGCGGCCGAAAACGGCGAAGACGTCTCGCCGCCCACTCGCAATCTCGAGCTCGATACGCTGATGGGCGTGCTCGACGGCGAGATTCTGGTGCAGATGCACTGCTACCGCGCGGACGAAATGGTCCAGATCCTCGATATGGCGGACGAGTTCGGCTATCAGGTGACGACCTTCCACCACGCTGTGGAAGCCTACAAAATCCCCGACATTCTGGCCGAGCACAACACCTGCGCCGCCGTCTGGGCCGACTGGGGCGGGTTCAAGATGGAAGCCTATGATTCCATCCGCGAAAACCTGCCGCTCACGCATTCGGGCGGCGCCTGCGCCATGATCCACTCGGATTCCGATCTGGGCATCCAGCGCCTCAATCACGAGGTCGCCAAGGCGCTCTCTGATGGTCGCCGCATGGGTCTTGATATTTCTGACGCGGACGCTGTGAGCTGGTTCACCTCGAACCCGGCCCGCGCGCTCGGCATTTTCGACCAGACTGGCTCGATCGAGGAAGGCAAACGCGCCGATCTCGTCCTGTGGTCCGGCCATCCGTTCTCCAGCTACGCTCTGGCGGACAATGTCTATATCGACGGCGCGCTGATGTTTGACCGCGCTGATCCCGAGCGTCGCACCGTGCGCGACTTCATGCTCGGCCAACCTGGTGAAGGAGACTACTGATGAAAAAGCTCCTGACCTCGCTTCTGCTGGCCGCCGCCGTTGTCGCGCCCGCCAGCGCCCAGACGCTCGTCATCAACAATGGCCGCGTGGTCACCAACACCAGCGCCGGCGTCATCCAGAATGGCGCCGTAGTGGTGCGTGACGGCGCCATCGTCGATGTCGGCTCTGACATCACCATTCCCGAAGGTGCGGAAGTCATCGACGCCGAAGGCGGCTGGATCACGCCGGGCCTGTTCCACCCGCAGACCCAACTCGGGCTGATCGAGGTGGGCGCCGAGCCCTCCACCCATGATGACGCTGCAGACGAAAGCAGCTTCACCGCGGCGATTGATGTGGCGGACGGCTTCAACCCGTCCGGCACCCATATCGCGTCCGCCCGCCTTGAAGGCGTGACCCGGTTTGCGGTTCATCCCGCCACCGGCTCAGCCATTCTGGCCGGTCGCGGCGCTCTGGCGGATGCATCGGGGTCTCCTGACAGCCTGTTCGCCACGCGCCAGTTCATGCTGGTTGACATGTCGCAATCCGGCGGTCGCACCGCGGGCGGGTCCCGCACCGCAGCCTGGGCCTTTTTGCGCGCCGCCATCGAGGATGCGCGCTTCTATCCGGGCCGCTTCATGTCCCACCATGAAGGCGATGCGATTGACCGCTATGACGCGGCGGCGCTTGTGGGCGCGGTACGGGGCGAAATTCCGCTGGTCATGCTGATGGACCGGGCGGCGGACATCCGGCGCGCCATCGCCTTCGCCGAGCAGTATCCGGCCATCCGCGTGATCATCGCAGGCGGCGGTGAAGCGCATCTGGTGGCGGATGAGCTGGCGGATGCCGGCATTCCGGTCATCATCGACCCGATGCGCAATCTGCCCGACAGCTTTGACACCCTGGCGACCACCAATGAAAGCGCGTCGATCCTGCATGAGGCGGGAGTCCAGCTGGCCTACACCACGCTGGGATCCGACCTCTATTTCAACCCGCGTCTCCTCGCCCAGCACGCCGGCATCGCCGTCGCGCATGGCGCGGACTGGGACGACGCCTTCCGGGCGATCACCCTGACGCCGGCTGAAATCTACGGCGTGGGCGACCGGTTTGGCGCCCTGGCGACAGGCTATACGGCTGATGTTGTGGTCTGGGATGGCGATCCGCTCGAAGTCATGAGCGCGCCCACCAGCGTCGTCATCAATGGCGAGGTTCAAAGCCTTGAAACCCGTCAGACCCGCTTGCGGGACCGCTACGCGGAGCTGCAAAACGATCACGAGTACGCCTACGAGCACTGATCGCGTCCCTTAAACGCCACACACTGGCGATTAAGTCACAGAAAAGGGCCGGCCGCGTTGACAGCGCGCGCCGGCCTTTTATGTTCGCGCCACGCAATTGCGCCGGATGAGCTGGCGCCGGTTAGACAGGATCGATCCCGATCCTGACCGATAAGCGACTTCAGAGGCGCATGACGTTTGAAGACCTCGGGCTGAGCCCCGCACTCCTGTCAGCTATTGCTGACGCCGGTTACGAAAAGCCCACTCCGATCCAGGAGGGCGCCATTCCGGTTGCGCTCACCGGGCGGGATGTTCTGGGCATCGCCCAGACCGGCACCGGCAAGACCGCATCCTTTACCCTGCCGATGATCGAGCGCCTGTCGCGCGGCCGCGCCCGCGCCCGCATGCCGCGCTCTCTGGTGCTGGCGCCGACGCGGGAACTGGCGGCGCAGGTGGCGGACAACGTCAAGCTCTACGCCAAGAACCACAAGCTCAATATGGCCCTGCTGATCGGCGGCGTCTCGTTTGAACCCCAGAAGAAAATCCTGGATCAGGGCGCTGACATTCTGATCGCGACCCCGGGACGTCTGCTGGACCATTTCGAACGCGGCGGTCTCCTGCTGACCGGTGTCGAGATCCTCGTGATCGACGAAGCCGACCGCATGCTCGACATGGGCTTCATCCCTGATATCGAACGCATTCTGAAGCTGCTGCCGCCGCGTCGTCAGACCCTGTTCTTCTCCGCGACCATGCCGTCGGAGATCAAGCATCTGGTCGACACCTTCCTGCGCGATCCCGAGCGGGTTGAAGTGGCGCGCCCGGCACAGACGGCGGACACCATCACCCAGTACATCGTCCGCGTTTCCGACAATCAGGCGCGCACCAAACGTGAAGCCCTGCGCGACGCCATCAACCGCGACGGCGTGAAGAACGGCATCATTTTCTGCAATCGCAAACGCGATGTGGATATTGTCGCGCGCTCTCTGCAGCGCCACGGTTTCTCGGCAGCCCCCATCCACGGGGATCTGGATCAGAACCAGCGCATGAAGACCCTTGCCGAATTCAAATCCGGCGAACTGCGTCTTCTGGTCGCATCTGACGTCGCGGCCCGCGGTCTCGACATTCCGGCCGTGAGCCATGTGTTCAACGTCGACATTCCGCGTAACGCTGACGACTATGTGCACCGCATCGGTCGCACCGGCCGTGCAGGCCAGAAGGGTGAAGCGGTCACGCTGGTCTCTTCCGAGGACAACAAGGCCCTGGCCAAGGTGGTCAAGCTGATCGGCCAGGAGCCCGCCGAGCTCAAACTCGATGGCAAGGCACAGCCTGCGCCTGCTGAAGCCGCCGCGCCTGCGTCTGAAGAGCCCAAAACTGCGAGCTCTGAAGAGAAACCGAAATCTCGCCGCCGTTCACGGTCGCGTAACAAGCCTGAAGCCGAAGCGCCCGCCGCAGACGCCCCCAAGGCGGAAACGGTTTCCGAACGCGCCCCGGCGCCGGAAAAAACTGAACGTAAAGAACGCCCTGCCCGCAATGAGCGCTCTTCTCGTCAGGACCGGAAAGACCGTTATGACCGCCACGAGCGCGATCTCAGCCCGGTCGGCTTTGGTGATCACGTACCGGAATTTTTGCTCCGTCCGGCGCTTCCCTAGGCAAAATCTGCGACGCGTTTACCCGATCTTTCGATTCAGATGCGATAGTTCCCGCCAAGAACCGCAGAATAGCGGTCCAAGGTCAGGGGTTCGTCTTGAACGGTCGTCTACACGCTGCTGAAGGTATCGAGATCGGGCGCAAAGCGCTTGATTTGATGGCTAGTCTCGGGCTGGTGCCCACGCCGCACAACTATGCGATTTTCACCGCATATGTGTCTGATACGATACCGTCCTTGTGTTCGGTCATTCAGGGACATCTGGATCGGGATGAGCCGATGTCCTCCGAGCTCCTTGAAGATCTCTACGACACGCATTTCAGCTTCAAGCGCATCCAGAGCGCAGTTCTGGACGCTGGAGGCGCAATGAGCCGTGAGCTGGGCTCTGTGGTCCAGACGCTGCAAGCTGCTGAACGGGACACCGCCGCCTATGGCGCGGAACTGGCCGGCGCAACAGGTCGTCTCGACAAGGTGACGGACGCCAGCGCTATCAAGCAAATGGTTGAAGGCCTTGTCGCGGCTACGGCGCGCATGCAGCGCCGCTCGCGCGATCTGGAACGCCGTCTGCAGGAAACCAGCCAGGAAGTGAACCAGCTTCGCAGCAATCTTGAAAAAGTGCGCGAGGAAGCGATGACCGACGCCCTGACCGGCGTCGCCAACCGCAAACGGTTTGATGAAGCCATGCGCAAGTCGCGACGGGACGCGGACCTGACCGGAACGCCGTTCTCTCTGGTGCTGTGCGATATCGACCACTTCAAACGCTTCAACGACACCTGGGGACACCAGACGGGCGACCAGATCATCCGGTTCGTTTCCGCCTGCCTGACCCGTTACGCCTCCGATCATCATGTGGTGGCGCGCTATGGCGGTGAGGAATTCGGCATCGTGATGCCGAACACGTCCTTGCAGGACGCTGCCAACGTGGCTGAGAAAATCCGTCAGGTCGTTGAGAGCAAACGCCTTCTGCGCAAATCCACCAATGAGGATCTGGGCAATATCACGATCTCGATGGGCGTCTCGCAATTCCGCCCCTCTGAAGTCGTTGAATGCCTGATCGAACGGTGTGACGCCAATCTGTACAAGTCCAAGCAGAAAGGCCGGAACCGTGTCACGGTTGATGGCGCGGACATGAGCACGGGGCGCGGCACAGCCGCCGCCTGATCCTCAACGATCAGCCAGAAAAAAGCCCTCATCCGCGGATGAGGGCTTTTTTGTTATCCCGATCAGGCTGCAGGCGGGCGTGTCTGCTCGAAACTGGCGCGCTGATCCCAGCGGGCGGCGAACTCTCCTAGCTCCGGATACGCGGAACGCCAATCAAACTCGGCGTAGCGCAAGTCGAGATAGTGAAGCGCGACAGCGACACTCAGCGCGCCCAGATCAACCGAGCGCTCATACTGGCCGCGATCCGCGTAGAGTGTGTCGAGCGTCCGGCGAATGCCGCGCTCCCAACGCTCTGACCAGAAATCCCATTGCTTGTCGGCGTCCCGCTGCATCTCGATCCGGCGTCCAATGGTCAGATCGATCAGACCATCAGCCAAAGCCTGCTGGCGCAGAACCAGAATGCGGCTTGCTCCGCGCTTGGGGATCCAGTTCTCATCATCCAGGCTGTCGATGAATTCGCAAATCAGCGGCGAATCCATCAGCGCCGGAGCCCCTTCCCGGGACAGAGCCGGAACCTTGCCGAGCGGGTTGGCTTCCAGAAGCTCGACCGGATCACTGCGCGGATCGCACTCGATCACCTCGATCTTGTGCTCCAGGCTTTTCTCGATGATCAGCGCCCGGCATTTGCGTGCATAGGGCGAGGTCGGCGACACAAAGAGTTTCACAGCACCAGTCCTCCATCAGAACCGGCATGAGGCCGTGCGTCCCTGAGAAAGGCAAGCTTTGGTCGCAGGCTGAGCGCTAGTCCGCCAGTTGTGCAGGTACGAGAGTCACACTCTCGCCACAACCGCAGGCATCGGTCTCGTTGGGATTGCGGAACACGAATTTGGCGTGAAGCGGAGTGACCTCATAGTCGATCTGCGCGCCCAGCAGGAATAACAGGGACTTGGCGTCCACCACGATTTCCACGCCCTGATCCTCGACCCGCTCGTCCAGCGGATCGGGTTCGGCGACGTAATCCATGACGTATTCCATGCCGGCGCAGCCGCCATTCTTGACTCCGACGCGCAGATAGCCCGCATCGCGGTCCGCCATGAGCTTCTTGACGCGCTCGGCGGCGGCTTCGGTCAGGGTGACAGCCTTGGGTCTTTGTCGGGCCATGATCGGCTCCTCAGAACATGTTCAGCGTCAGCTTGGCTTCGTCCGACATCCGGTCCGGCGACCAGGGCGGATCAAAGGTCAGCGTAACATCGGCGCGATCCACGCCGTTCACGGTCTCGCAGGCGTCACGAACCCAGCCCGGCATTTCGCCCGCCACCGGGCAGCCCGGCGCGGTCAGGGTCATTTCCACCTTCAGGATGTTATCGGGCTCCAGATCGACCTGGTAGATCAGGCCCAGCTCGTAGATGTCGACCGGGATTTCGGGGTCAAACACGGTTTTGAGCGCCTCGATCACATCATGGGTGATGCGTTCGATCTCTTCCGGGGGAATATCAAGCTCCGGCTTGGGTTCCGCATCCGCAGGCTGAGCTGACGCCGCCGCGGTCTCGACCGGCCTGTCCTCTGTCATGGACGGGGCGGCTCCCAGATCCAGCACGTCGCGCGCCTCGGCCTTGTTTTCAGTATCCATGCTCATCATGACCTCTAGATGAGAAAGCTCTTGGCTTTTCGCAATGCATCGAGCGCGGCGTCCACATCGGCCGCGGTGTTATAGGCGGCGAAGCTGGCGCGCACGGTGCCTACAACGCCAAAGCGTTGCATCAGCGGATGGGCGCAATGGTGCCCGGCCCGAACAGCGACGCCATACTTGTCCATCAATTGCGCCAGATCGTGCGGATGCGCGCCGTCCAGGCTGAAGGAGGTGATGGCGCCCTTGTCCTGGGTACGCCCCAGAATGGTCAGGCCGTCAAAGTCCGCGAGCCCCGCCTCGAACCGGTCCATCAGCTGGCGCTCGTGCTCCATGAGCGCGATGCGGTCGAGGCCGGAAAGCCAGTCGAGCGCCGCGCCCAGCCCGATCACCTCGGCGATGACCGGGGTGCCGGCTTCGAACTTGTGCGGCACGTCGGCGTAGACGACGCCGTCCTCGCGCACTTCGGCGATCATCTCGCCACCACCCTGATAGGGCCGTAGCCGATCCAGCCAATCGCCCGCCGCATAGAGCGCACCGACGCCATTGGGGCCATAGAGCTTGTGCCCGGTGACCACATAGAAATCACAGCCCAGAGCCTGCACATCCACCGGCATGTGTACCGCGCCCTGAGACCCGTCGATCAGCACCGCTGCGTCGACCGCATGCGCCTTCTCAACGATGGCCTCAACCGGAGAAACCGTGCCCATCACATTGGACATGTGGGTGATGGCCACCATCTTCGTGCGCTCGGTCAGAAGGCTGTCAAACGCCGCCATGTCGAGCGCGCCCTCACCGGTCACCGGAGCCCATTTCAGGACCACGCCCTTGCGTTCGCGCAGGAAGTGCCAGGGCACGATGTTGGAATGATGCTCCATCTGGCTGACGATGATCTCATCGCCTTCCTTCAGGGTTGCGCCAAAGCTGTCGGCCACCAGATTGATCGCCTCGGTCGCGCCGCGGGTGAAGACGATCTGGTCCGGCGAGGCCGCGCCCAGAAAACACGCCAGCTTGCCCCGGCTCGCCTCGAAGGCCTCGGTGGCTTCATTGGCGAGCGTGTGCAGGCCCCGGTGAACATTGGCGTAGGAATGCCGCCAGACATTCGCCACCGCCTCGATCACCGCTTCGGGCTTTTGAGCCGACGCCGCGCTGTCGAGATAGACGAGCGGCTTGCCATTCACTTCGCGCGTCAGGATCGGGAACTGGCTGCGGATCGCCGCCACATCCAGCCCGCTCGCGGTTTTCAGCTCTGCGGTCATCACAGCGCCTCCAGAGCCGTCATCAGGCGGGCCATCAGGCGCTCACGGTCTTCTTGATCACGCACGCGTTCAATCGGTTCCGCCAGGAAGCTCTGAGTGAGAAGAGCGCGCGCCTTGTAATCGGGAATGCCGCGCTGGCGCATATAGAAGAGCGCATCCTCATCCAGCGCGCCAAAAGCATTGCCATGGGCGCAGACCACGTCGTCGGCGTAGATCTCAAGCTCGGGCTTGGCGTCGATCTCGGCCTTCTCGTCCAGCAGCAGGCCGCGATGCTGCATCTGGGCATCGGTCTTCTGGGCCGCCTGCTCCACATGCACCTTGCCCTGAAAGACGCCCTTCGCGCCTTTGGCCGCGGCGCCCTTGAACAGCTCTTTCGTCACGCCGTTCGGGCCTTCATGGCGCACCACAGAGGTCTGATCGAGATGCAGGCCCTCATCCAGCACATAGGCGCCGTCAAGCTGCAGCTCGGCGCCCTCGCCGGCATGGCTGACATGGGTTTCAAGCCGGGCCAGTTTCGCCCCGAAGCCAAGCGTCGTCTGGTTCAGCTTTGCGCCCGGCGCCAGATCAATGAGGCTCGTCACGACCAGCGCCGCATCCGGAGACGCGTGCTGCTCGATCACACGATCCAGCTCGGCGCCCGGCATCACCACGATGACGAGAGTCAGATTGGCGAAACCGTCAGCCTCGACCGCATAGCTCTCAACCAGCTCGGCTTTCACGCCTTCAGGCACCAGCACCAGCACTTGCTGGTTGGAGACGCCGGAGCTGGCTTCAATGCCCAGCTCCAGACGTTCACCGTCTTCCAGCGTATAGACCTGAATGTCTTCGCCAAGTGCGGAAGCGAGGCGCGGCATCAGCAGGCTCGGCTCTTCATCCTGCTCGGCCCAGCCGTCCGGCTCGCGCGAAATGGTGAAGGTCAGAACGCCCAGATCAGCGGGCAGCTTGCCCACCACAGTACGAAGATCGGTCCACTTCCAGTCTTCCACCCGGCGATGGGGCAAGCCCTGTTCGGAGAGGACAGCGCGCAAAGGCGCATCAGACGGCAGCTGATCAATCAGCGCCGTCTCCATCTCGGTGAGTTTGAGCGCAACCGTCATTACGCGGCCTCGCCTGCGTATTTGTCATAGCCCTCTTTTTCGAGCTTGAGCGCCAGCTCAGGCCCGCCGGTTTCCTGGATACGGCCCGCCGCCATCACATGGACGACATCAGGTTTGAGGTAATCGAGCAGGCGCTGATAGTGGGTGATCACCAGCATCCCGCGCTCTTCATTGCGCAGGGCGTTAACGCCCTCTGCGACCACCTTCAGCGCATCGATATCGAGGCCGGAATCCGTCTCGTCGAGGATGAGGAATTTGGGCTGCAGCATCAGCGCCTGGAAAATCTCCATGCGCTTCTTCTCACCACCCGAAAAGCCCACATTTACCGGGCGCTTGAGCATGTCATTGCTGATGCCGAGTTGAGCCGCAGCTTCACGCGCCAGCTTCATGAAAGCCGGCGCCGGGACTTCCTCCTCGCCGCGCAGGCGCTTCTGGGCGTTCAGCGCTTCCTTGACGAAGGTCAGGGTCGGAACGCCGGGAATTTCAACCGGGTACTGGAAGGACAGGAAGACACCCGCCGCGGCGCGCTCTTCAGGCTCCATCTCGGCGAGGTCCTGACCGTCAAAGCTCATGGAGCCGCCAGTGATCTCATAACCGTCACGGCCCGAGAGCACATAGGACAGGGTGGACTTGCCACAGCCATTGGGCCCCATGATCGCGTGGACTTCACCCGCAGGGACTTTCAGGCTTACGCCTTTGAGGATCTGGCGGCCGTCGCCGTCTTCCGCATCCACGCGCGCTTGCAGGTTTTCAATCACCAACATGGTCGTCTTCCTTATCGTCGCGCCGGCGCATGAGAGGGAGGCCGGCTCGAACCCTTTATCGTTCAGGCGCAGCGCAGAAAAGCGCGCGCAATTCGTCTCGCCCTAAAGCTCCGCCTCGCAGGCATTCAGCAACAGGTCCGCATCATGGCCTGAGGCTTCAAAAGCCGGTCCTTGCGTCAGCACACAGGCAGCGTCGGCGTAATCGGTATCGAGTTGATAGACGAGCACCAGCCCGTCCTCGGTGAACACATAGGTGGTGTAGCTGTACTGAACCGCCGAGCCGCGGGAGGAAATGCCGATCAGACCCGTCTGCACGTCCGGCGTCAGATCAAACCCGCTCACCTCGCCTGCAGGTTCAAAACGCTCGTCGCTGACCTGCTGCCAGATGCGATAGACCGTGTTCACAGTGCCGGTGAAGTCCGGAACGATCAGCTCCAGATCGCCGTCCTGATCAAGGTCTTCAAGCGACGGGCCGGACACGGCGTTGCCATGCTCTTCGCCGAAGCGCTGCAGCTCCGCGCCGTCTTCGATCGCGAGAACGCGGAACTCATAACCGCCCTCGGTCACGGAATAGATCAGGCCCGTCGTATCGGTGACCAGCTGCACGCAGCCTTCCGCGAGGCCTTCGCCGCACATGGCGAGACGGGCGCCGGGTTGCGCCACAGACGGCGCCGCCGCCTCACTGCAAGCCGCTAGAAGCATGGCGCTCAGAGAGACGCAGCCAAGCAATGGGAAAGGCATCAGACGTATCACTCCACACTCCCTTGCAGCGGCACCTTCAGAACTCGCACAAAGGCGCTCACGTTATCCTCTGGACCATTCAAGATAGCCTTCTCGACCTTGGCCAAGGGGAAAAGAGTGCTTCCATTTCCTGACAAAACAAAAACTGTTGAAGGCGTCGGCGCAGCACCCAGCAATTGTTTGTTCTCAGGGTTTTCTTGAATCCACTCTTTAAAAGAAAACCAGTTGTAATCTATATCGCTAGAGCGCCTTAAGACCTCACCGACATAAGCACCTGTACGGATGACTGTGAGATCGAAACCTTCTTGCTCTGAAACTGGTTTACTAAAGAATTTTGGTCTTACCTGCTTCAGATGAAGCTTACCTAGATAAGCATCGATAAACTTCAAAGAGTCCTCTGAATAGTCCAACCCATCTCGATTTAGATGAGACCCCGCCAGCACAGAGCCCTCATCGCTTATCAAGGGAACAACGAAATCCTGGACGATCTCATTCACTGGCTTCACCCCACACTCCCCTCGAGCGAGACTTTCAGGAGGGCCTGGGCTTCCACAGCGAATTCCATGGGCAGCTCCTGCAGCACTTCGCGGCAGAAGCCGTTCACCAGGAGCGCCACGGCGCTTTCTTCATCCAGACCCCGCTGACGCGCATAGAAGAGCTGTTCCTCGGAGAGCTTGGAGGTCGTCGCCTCATGCTCCAGCGTCGCCTTGGGCGTCTTGCATTCGATATAGGGCACGGTGTGTGCGCCGCAGGTATCACCGATCAGCAGGCTGTCACACTGGGTGAAATTGCGCGCGCCTTCAGCCTTGCCATGCACGGAGACGAGCCCGCGATAGGTCTGGTCGGATTTGCCCGCCGAAATGCCCTTGGAAATGATGCGCGACTTCGTATTGCGCCCCAGATGGATCATCTTGGTGCCGGTATCAGCCTGCTGACGGCCATTGGTCACGGCGATGGAGTAGAACTCGCCCTGGCTGTTATCGCCCTTCAGAACGCAGGACGGATATTTCCAGGTGATCGCGGAGCCGGTCTCGACCTGGGTCCAGCTCACTTTGGAATTGCGGCCCCGGCAGTCGGCGCGCTTGGTGACGAAGTTGTAGACCCCGCCCTTGCCGTCCGCATCGCCCGGCCACCAGTTCTGCACCGTGGAGTATTTGATCTCGGCGTCATCAAGCGCCACCAGCTCCACCACGGCGGCGTGCAGCTGGTTCTCGTCGCGCATGGGCGCGGTGCAGCCTTCGAGATAGGACACGTATGCGCCCTCATCCGCGACGATCAGCGTGCGTTCAAACTGGCCGGTGCCTTCGGCGTTGATCCGGAAATAGGTGGACAGCTCCATCGGGCAGCGCACGCCCTTGGGCACATAGACGAACGAGCCGTCCGAGAAGACCGCGCTATTGAGCGTAGCGAAGAAATTGTCGGTCACCGGCACGACCGAGCCGAGATACTTCTTGATCAGCTCGGGATGCTCGTGAACGGCTTCCGAGATCGGCATGAAGATCACGCCGGCCTTTTTGAGCTCTTCCTTGAAGGTCGTCGCCACAGAGACGGAGTCAAACACCGCATCCACGGCCACCTTGCGCTGTGAGCTTTCATTGCGCGCTTCGGCGGCGCTCGCGTCAGCGCCTTCAACGCCCAACAGAACCTCGGCCTCTTTCAGCGGAATGCCGAGCTTCTTGTAGGTATCCAGCAGCTCCTGAGGAACTTCGTCCAGGCTCTTGTATTTGGCGGCATCTTTCGGCGCGGCGTAATAGTACGCATCCTGATAGTCGATGGGCGGATAACCGACCTTGGCCCAGTCCGGCTCCTTCATCTGGGTCCAGCGCTTGAACGCTTCCAGGCGCCATTCCAGCAGCCATTCCGGCTCGCCCTTCTTCGCCGAGATGAAGCGCACGGTGTCTTCGCTCAAACCCTTGGGCGCGCGCTCTTGCTCGATCTCGGTGGTGAAGCCGTACTTGTACTTGTCAGATTCAAGCTGACGTACGTCTTCGATGGTTTCCTTGACCGCAGGCATAAGCCGCTTCCTTCTTCAGTCTCAAACCGCAGCGCGAGGGCGCAGACGGGTATATTCATACAGCCAGGCGTTCGCGAACGCCTCGATATCGTCTTGCGTCGTCGTCCAGCCCAGCGAAATGCGCAGCGCGCTTTCCGCATCCGCCGCCGACGCGCCCATGGCTTCGAGCACTTTGGATTTACGCACCTTGCCCGATGAGCAGGCCGAGCCGGCGCTCACGGCGAAGCCATTGAGATCAAGCGCTATAACCTGAATTTCACTCGGCCAGCCCGGCGCAGACAGACACAAGGTGTTGTCCAGCCGGTCTGCGTCTTCGCCCCAAATGGGGATTTCGGGCGCACCCGCCTTCAGCCGCGCTTGCAGATCATCACGCAAAGCCTTGATCTGGCTCAGTTCTTTGTCTTCGCCCGCAACAGACGCCGCTGCACCGAACCCGGCGATCCCGGCGACATTCTCGGTGCCCGCACGACGGTTCTTTTCCTGTCCGCCGCCGATCAGTTGCGGCGCCACACCGGCTTCACAGGCCACCGCCAGAGCGCCCACGCCTTGGGGTCCGCCGAGCTTGTGGGAGGAGAAAGCGGCGAAATGCGCAAACGAACCGGCGAAATCAAACCCGGCCTTGCCCAGCATTTGCACGGCGTCGATGTGATAGAGATGGCCTGCCTCACGGATCATCAGGCCCGCTTGCGAATAGGGCTGGATCACGCCGGTCTCGTTATTGGCCGCCATCAACGCAAACAGGATCGGCGTTTCACCTTCTGTTTCAGCGCGTTGAAGGCGATCTTTGAGCCAATCGAGATCCGCCTGACCGGACTTCAGAACTGGCCAGACTTCACAAGGAACGCCCAGCGTCTGCGCTGCTGCGCCAACTGCATCATGCTCAATCGCCGAGACGATGACACGGGTCGCGCCGGCGGCGATCCCGGCCTTGAGGCCCAGATTGTTCGCTTCAGTGCCGCCCGAGGTGAAGACAAGGTCTTCCGCCCGCGCGCAGATCTTTTTCGCGATCACGCTGCGCGCGGCCTCGACCCGGGCGCGCGCCGCCCGCCCCGGCCCGTGGACCGAGGACGGATTGCCCACAGCCTCCAGCGCCGCCATCACGGCGTCGCGGGCCTCAGGCCGGACCGGAGCGGTCGCGTTATGGTCGAGATAGACCGTCACTCCGCCGCCGCCTCCAGCTGGGCGTCACCTGTCCGGCGCCGCATGGACATGCCCATGACACGGCGCTCCAGCACGTCTTCCAGCGTCACATCATTGAGGAAGAGATGGATATGGCGGCTCAGCTCATCCCACAGATCGTGAGTGATACAGCGGCGACCGCTTTCCAGACAGCCCTTCGCCTTGCCCTGACAGCGGGTCACATCCACCGGCTCTTCAACCGCCAGCATGATGTCGGCGATACGGGTTTCCTTGAGCGGGCGCGCCAGCTTGTAGCCGCCGCCCGGACCGCGCACGGATTTGACCACGCCTGCGCGGCGCAGCTTTGCGAACAATTGTTCGAGGTAGGAGAGCGAGATTTCCTGACGCGAGGCGATGTCGCCCAGGGGCACGGGTTTCTCAAGGCTGGCCTGGGCCAGATCGACCATGGCCATCACTGCGTAACGCCCCTTGGTGCTCAGCTTCATGACAATTTCCTTGGCTAACCCGAACAAATAAGCGCGGCGCGCTCGCATTATGCGGCCCGGCTGTGCTATGAGGCCGACCCGTTTGTCTCACATCGATCGCGTATCAGGGAGCTAATATCCCTAGCGCGAGAGTCAAGTATTAGGACTTGGTTTTCCCATACTCCTTGCACCACCTGGAAATCAATTCCTGAGTGCAGAGCTAGGGAAATTGCAGCAGGACCCGTAATCCTTCCATGCCCGACGTTATCATTCCCGGCCCGGCCGGCCGCCTTGAAGGCAAATACAGCCCCTCCAAGACCCCTGGCGCGCCCGTCGCGCTGATCCTTCACGCGCACCCGCGTGGCGGCGGTCATATGGACACGCCGGTCACCACCATGATGTATGACGAGTTCAAGGCGCGCGGCTTTTCCGTGCTGCGGTTCAATTTCCGCGGCGTGGGACGCAGCCAGGGCACGTATGATCAGGGTCTGGGCGAACTCTCTGACGCCGCGACGGCGCTCGACTGGGCCCAGGCGCATAACCCGAACGCCTCCTATTGCTGGGTGGCCGGGCATTCCTTCGGCGCCTGGATCGCCATGCAGCTTCTGATGCGTCGTCCGGAGATCGCGGGCTTCATCTCGGTCTCTCCGCCGACCAACATGTATGATTTCAGCTTCCTCGCGCCCTGCCCGGCTTCGGGCCTGATCGCGCACGGCGAGTCTGACGCCATCGTGCCGCACGATGAGATGGAGCGCGCCATGAGCAAGGTGCGCACCCAGAAAGGCATCGTGATCACCCACGACATCATCAAGGGCGCAGGGCACCTGTTCACCGATCACCTTGATCCGCTCGAAACGTCCGTGAAGACCTATCTCGACAAGCGCCTTCCGGAAGTGGAAATCGAGCGCTCCGAGATGGCGAGCACCGGCAAGCGCTAGGCGCCGCCCGAGCCGACATGAAAAGCCCCGGTCAGCTGGCCGGGGCTTTTTCTATGCGGGATGAACGAGCCGGCCGCCGGTTTGCGGCGCCGCAACGCCGGTTGTACCCGGATAGCTCAATGGCAAGCCGCGCTCTGTGCGCGCCGCCAGCACCGCAAAGGCCTCCGCCTCGATCAGATCCCCGCGCCAGCCCACGGCCTCGGCATTGCAGACGGAGATTCCCGTCGCCGCGCTGATCCGGCGCAGAAGGTCGGCATTCTTGCGGCCTCCGCCACACACGATCAGCCGCTTGGGACGCTCGCTGCAGGCCTTCAGCCCAAGCCCAATCGCTTCAGCGGTGAATTGGGACAGGGTCGCGGCCCCATCCTCCACACTCAGATTGCGCGCAGCATCGAGCGAGAAGTCCCAGCGATCGAGCGATTTGGGGCCTTCCAGCGCGAAATGCGGATGCGCCAGCAATTCCGCCAGCCCGGCTTCCAGAACCCGACCTTGAGACGCCAGCGCGCCGTCGCGATCCATGGGCTCGCCGGTGCGCTCCTCAACCCAGGCGTCGATCAGGCCATTGCCGGGACCGGTATCAAAGGCTTCCAGCTGACCATCCGATCGGATCAGCGTGAGATTGGCGACGCCGCCAATATTGAGAACGCCCAGAGGCTGCTCGAGACCCGCCCAGCGCGCCAGCACCTGATGGTAGATCGGCGCCAGGGGCGCGCCCTGTCCGCCCGCCGCCATATCGGTGGTGCGAAAGTCATAGGCGACCGGAACGCCCAGCCGGTTCGCGAGCGCCTGCCCTTCCCCCAGCTGGCGGGTCTGACCGTGTCGCCCGTCCTTGGGCGGGTGATGGACCACCGTCTGACCGTGAAAGCCCACAAGTTCAATATCGGTGACGGCAAGGTTCGCCATTGCGGCGACCCGTTCCACCGCCCGCGCATGGGTCTCGGTGAGCACGCGCTCAGCATCCCGGAAAATCGCAGGCTCCTCGCCCTCGAACCGCCAGACCAGCGCCGCGTCCACCGCCGCTTTCAGCACCGCACGCTCCTGGGGCTCAAACGCCGTCTCGCAGCCCGGACCGAAACGGGAAATGGTCTCGCCATCGGTGTCCAGCAGAACAGCGTCCACGCCATCCAGCGAGGTGCCGCTCATCAATCCGATCGTGATCATGGCGTATCCTGTTGGCTCTCGGTCTCGGGTGTGGGTTCAGAGGCGGTTGGCTCCGGCGCTTCCGCTTCCTCTTCCTGCGCGGCTTCGGCCTGTTCGGCGCGGCGCTCGGCTTCCAGCGCATCAAGCTCGCGCTCGGCGGATGTGCCTTCGAAGATGCGGCGGAACACGCCCGGGGCCAGCGCGGACAGAGGATTGGCGGTGACCCGGGTTTCACTGAAGGGGCCGCTGACAGAGAAGGTCACCCCGATCACACCCTCGCCCTGACGCGAGGTGAACAGCTCGCCGAGAACCGGCACTGAACCCAGAATGGAGTTCACGCCGTAGGACGGCAGTAATGTGCCGTTCACGGTCAACCGCTCTTCGCTGAAGTCCACAAGCCCCGTCCAGGTCGCGCCCAGCGAGGGACCGGCGACGCGAGAGTCGCGCATTTCCAGAATGCCGTCCTGCCAGACGAACTGACTTTCCAGCCGTTCAAACCCGATGCCCTGACCGCTCAACAGACCGCCCAGCCCTTCCAGCGAACCGGCCGCCAGAATGCGCGCGAGCAAAGGCATGCGGTTCAGGGTGAAATTCTCAACCTCGATCTCGCCGCTCACACCGCCCGGCTGGCCCAGCGGCGGCGCGACGCCATTGAGCATCAGGGCGCCGCCATAAATGTTGTCAAAACCGGCAAAGGCGGACAGCAGCAGCCCCGCATCCGGCCCCAGGGCGCTAAGCCGACGCACGCCGGAGCCCTCTTCAGGTTCGAACCGGACAATAACGGGACCACCCGCCGCATCCGCCTCAAGCACGAAGCGCGCAACGCCCTCCGGACGGGTGTTCAGCGTCAGCCCCACATTGGTGAACGCCTGATCACGCACCAGAACACGCCCCAGCACGCCTTCAAAGTTCACCGCGGCGTTCAAATCGCCGCCGCCGGAGGGGGCGGCCATGCCGAACAGGTCCCTGGCGTCCAGGAAGGGTCCGCTGACGGCGATGTCCAGAACGCCCTCCGGACCATCGGGACGTGAAATCTCGGCGCTCAGATCCATACGGTCGCGAATGAAGACGCGCGCCGCCTCAGCGGACAGCAGCCGTCCGTCCTCCGCCAGCTCGGCGCTGGTATCCAGCACCACGCCCTCACCGTTCAGCTGTAGCCGGTCGAGGCGGATCGCACCTTCGTTGGAGATATTTGCCGACAGGGCAGCGGTTGCGGGCTCCCCGGATGGCTTGTCCCAGAGATTGGCCGGCAGGGCGATGGCGGCGTCGTCCAGATCCAGATCCAGGCTCACTTGTGAAAACTCGAGCCCGCGTCCGGTCAGCACTGCTTCCACGCCAACGGCGCCATCCATGAAGCGGCGCAGCGGCAAACCGATCTGATCGAGCTCCCGGGCGGTCATGACCGAGCTGACCCGCACCTGCGTGGGGTCTGCGTCCGGGCCCAATCCAAACGTCTCCGACCACACGATATGGGCATCAGCGGACGCAATGCGCGCATCGCCTTCCGCATTCAGCCCCTCCGGCGTCACGGAAATCGCCACAGTCCCGTCACTAAGATCGATGCCGGGCGGCCCGGCCGGGCCGGACACATCCTCAAACTCACCGGAGAACTCATAGCCCAGGTCTTCCGCCGGGACCGAGCGCAGCATGGGACGACGGATTTCAAAGCTCAGCGCCCCATGCCCGCCAAAGGACTGGGGGCTGAAGCCGTACTCGCTGGCGAGATTAAGTGGAGGCTCACTGACCAGCATCAGGATGTCGTCTACATCACCGACGCCACTGCCTCCGAACCGGGCGATCGCGCCCTTGGGGTTCAGACGCGGGATGTCGACATAGATGCGGGTCGCCTCGATATCGCCGATCCGGCCGCCCGCCCCTTCAAGAGAGAGCGAATTGCCGCGCAGCACAGCGTTTCCTGACAGCCCCATCAGGGGTGTCATGGTGCTCATATAGCGCACGTCCGCATCGGTGAAATTGAAGCTGAGCGTCAGATCCTCGTCTTCAATCGCCTTGGCGGCCAGAGCCTCAGCGCGGAGGTTGAGATCCAGCGTGGCGCCATTGATCCGCCCGTCCAGAATGCTGTCACGGACCCAGTCACGGGCGCCAAGCGCGAAATCGACCGGCCAATGGTTCAGCACATCCGCCTTGCTGAGCGTGCCTTCGACGGGGCCATTCAGCTTCACTGTGGGCCGCAATCCGGCGTCGGTGTCCTCAATCGCCAGCGATCCGGTGAACCGTGCAGTCGCTGCAGGCAGGACGGCGTTCAGGGTCTCAAAGCTGATCAGGCGCTCATCAATATCGAGACGCCCCGCCAGATCAGCGGAATTCCAGTGCAGGGGTTCGGGAAACACACCGTTCAGATCAAGACGCCCCGCCCCGGATGTCAGCTCATACAGCGCACGGGCTGGAATGGCGTCATCATAGGTCGAGAAGTCATGCAAAGCCCCGCTCAACGACAGGGTCAGAAGATCGGAGTCCACGCTCAGATCATGAAGGTCCAGACGTCCGGCCTCCACATCAAGCGCCGCATCGATCCGCGCCGTGCGAATAGCGGTCTGCTGTCCGCCGGACCGGATCACCCCGGTGTCCGCCTCCATCTGCAGGCTGGCCTGTCGCAGGCCCGCCTCACGGGAGGCGTCAAAGACGAGATGCATGTCAAAGGGCGCATCGAGCGCGGCCAGCCCTGTGAACGGTCCCTGCATTGGCGCCGTCGCTGCAGGGACGAGATCTGACAGGCGCGCTTCGACAAACACGCTCTCAAGCGACCGTCCCGACTGCACATCAAGGGTGATCGGCGCGAGCCCTGCGGATGTCACGAGACCGCCCTGAGCCCTGAGGGACAAGGCGCCGTCTGTTAGCTCGAGCACGCCGCCCATGCCTGTGAAAAGGCCGGTCCAGTCGTGATACTCGTCCCGCATCTGCAAGGTGACATCAGACACATCCACCCGGAGCAGACGCGCAAAGACGCGGCTCGCCTGGTTCATGTCGAAATCCGGAACGGCGTCATCACTCTGCCGGGATGCGCCGAAGCGGTCTTCAAGCGCGCCCAGCCCGCCTGTCAGCCGTCCGAGTGCGTCACGGTAGAGCCAGAGCGTGCCGCCACTAGCTTCCAGGCTGACCGGCGCTATGCGTCCGGTCATCAGAAGATCAAGGGCCACTCCGGCCTCGATCTGGTCAGACGCAATGATCACATCCCCATCGGCGCGCGAGATGCTGACGTCCCGGGCCGTCACCACGAGCGCGGCGTAGGCAGGATCGAAACTGATCTCCAGATCACCAATGGCCGCGGCATCGCCCTTAACGGCGTCCAGCAGCACTTCGGTGACGACCGGCCGGATCATCTCCGCATTCACCGGGCCTTCCGCCAGTCGCCAGAGCGCCGCGCCGAACGCCACCACAGCCAGCGCCAGAAGCGCAGCAATCGCTTCAAGCAGGTACAGAAGTGACAGGCGGGCGATACGGCGCATGTGAACTCAAAGTCGGGTCGCGACTGGACGCGGCGGGACGAAATGACAATCTTCCGCACCAATGGTTCGGAAATCATCAAGGACAACACTCATGAGCGAGCTTAAGCCCGGCGACAAGGCCCCTGACTTCACGCTTCCTGCAGATGGCGGCCGCCAGGTGTCATTACGTGAGCTGCAGGGCAAATCTGTCGTCCTGTATTTCTATCCCAAGGATGACACCCCGGGCTGCACAACGCAGGCGATCGGCTTTTCCGAAGCGATCAGGGACTTTGACGCCGCAGGTGCGGTTGTCATCGGCGTGTCCAAGGACACCGTAGCCAAGCACGACAAGTTTCGCGACAAGCATGAGCTGAAGGTCATCCTGGGCTCTGACGAATCTGGCGAAGTGATCGAGGCCTACGGGGCCTGGGTCGAGAAGAACATGTATGGCCGCACCTATATGGGCATCGAGCGCTGCACCTATCTCATCGGCCCGGATGGCGTCATCCGGCAGGTCTGGCGCAAAGTGCGCGTAAAGGGACATGTGGACGCTGTGCTTGAGGCGGTGAAAGCAGCCTGATGCGACAGACGGCCCTGCCCTGTGTGATGGAAATGGCGGCCCGCGTGGTGGCGGCGCCAGAGCCTTCGGACAAAGTCCGGCTGGCCCATGCGGTCGCTGAGGACTGGAACGCAGGCCGATTGCAGGCTCCGGAGCGTGGCGCGCGCGCCTGCGCGCCGGACGCCCCCGGTCGACCGCCCCGTCCCGAACTCAGGCCGCCCGCCCAGGTGCCCAAGCGGAAACTGGGCAATCCGGAGGGCCGTTTCGCACTGATGCACGCCGTGGCCCATATCGAACTCAACGCCATCGATCTGCATTTTGACATGGTGGCGCGCTTTGCCGGCGATCCGCGCATTGCGGACGATCAGCGCCAGGCCTTCGTGTCGGACTGGATCAGCGTGGGGGATGACGAGGCGCGTCACTTCACCCTGGTGCGGCGTCGCCTGCAGGAGATGGGCGGCGATTACGGCGATGTGCCGGCCCATGACGGATTATGGGAATCCGCCAGCAATACAGCTGACGATCTGGCCGCACGACTGGCGATAGCGCCTCTGGTGCTGGAAGCGCGCGGCCTGGACGTCACCCCGATGATGATCGACAAGCTGCAATCGGTGGGCGATGCGGCGAGCGTCGCCATTCTCAAGGTCATCTACGACGAAGAGGTGGGCCATGTCGCCGCAGGGGCGCGCTGGTTCGAGCATGTGTGCCGCGATGAAACGCAATCGGCCGAGCACTGCTTCCACCGCCTCGTCTCGACTTACTTTCATGGCGCTCTCAAGCGCCCCTTCAACGAGCCTGCACGCACTGCGGCGGGGCTGCCGGGATGCTTCTATGAGCCCTTGGCGGACGTGCTCTCATGAAACCAGCGCTTGCAAGACGCGCCAACGCACCGGACAAATTCAGACCTGTCCCATAGGGACCGGAACGAGGCTTGCAACGGATCAGTTGATAAACGATGCGTTATCATGCCAGATAGCGCGTCGAGGGGCGAGGATAGCGAGGCAACGCAGTCGGATGGTGAAACGACTACTGGCCGGGCCGTGGGAGCAGATCAAACAGCGCTTCCCTGATCGGCAGATCTATCACCGGACCGAAGGTCAGGTGCGATACTTCGCTATAACGACCGAGATGCAGCTCTCGGCTATCGGTGGCGTGTGTCTGCTTGCCGTCTGGCTGTCGCTGACCACGGTCGGCATGCTGCTGGACGGGCGCGCGGATCATCGCACCAAGCAACAATTTGCTGAAATCGAAGCGGAATACCGCAATGAGGTTGATGAAGCGCGCGCCGCAGAGGCCGCCGCCATCGCCTATATGGAATCGCGCACGGATGCCTTCGACCGCACGGCGGGCGAATTCCAGATGCGCCATGACACCCTGCGTCGCCTGCTCGATTTCGCCGACGACCTGTCTGTGGGTGAAGAGCGCGAGAGCCCCAGCCTTGATGAAGGCCGCATTCTCATGGCCGCCTCTCCGGCCGACCCTGATCCGCGCCAGGCGCTGCTGGATCCGGTTGGCGAGGAAGCCTTTGACGGCCTCGCCGAAGAACGTGTCGCCGCCCTGCTCGCAGATCAGGAAGCCGCTCTTGCAGAGGCCGAGAACGCGGCCGAGCGTCGGCTGGAAAATCTGCGCGCCGTGCTGCGTCTGACCGGCATGCGCGTTGACGAGGCCATGCAGGAAGGTCCGCTGGAAAGTGAAGACGGCGGCACCGGCGGCCCGCTGATCAGTCTGGATCAGGCGCCGCTCTTCAGTGATGCGCTCAATCTCGAAGACCCGTTCAATGCTCGCGTCGCCCGCATCGCCAACCGGCTTGTGGAGAGCGAGCAGGTCGAGGCGCTGCTCAATGCAACGCCGCTGGGACTGCCGATTGACGGGCCTTTCCGCGAAACTTCGCGGTATGGCGCCCGGATCGATCCGTTCACCCGTCGCCTTGCCATGCATGCCGGCAAGGACTTCGCCGCCTTCCGCAATGCGCCTATTGTTGCACCGGCTTCAGGTCGGGTCGTTTACGCGGGCTGGCGAGCCGGGTATGGTCGTACGGTCGAAGTGGATCACGGCTACGGGTTCCGCACGCGATATGGCCATCTTCATTCCATCGACGTGCGCCGCGGCGATGAAGTGGAGCTGGGACAAAGACTGGGGGGGATGGGGTCGACCGGCCGTTCAACCGGAACGCACCTCCACTATGAAATCTGGTTCCGCGGCGAGCACATTGACCCCGAAGACTACATAAGAGCCGGACGCTATGTTCACTAAAAAAGATACGCCCCCCAGCGACAACCCTGCAGCCGCCGCCGCTCCTGCTCCGACCAAGAGGTCCGCCATGAAAGCCAAAGCCCCTTCCATCCTGAGCTCCGATCTGAAGATCATCGGCTCCATCGTCTCTGATGGCGAAGTGCAGCTGGACGGCACAGTTGAAGGCGATGTTCGCGCCACCGACCTGACCATTGGCGAGGAAGCCTCCATCAAGGGCGAAGTGGTCGCCGAGAACGTGGTGATCCGCGGTCGTGTGAACGGCTCCGTTCGCGCCCGTCAGGTTCAGCTGTCCTCGACCGCACGCGTTGAAGGCGACGTCATCCACGCGACCCTCGCTATCGAGAGCGGCGCGTATTTCGACGGCCTGTGCAAACGCTCCTCCGACCCGCTGTCGGACGCAAAACCCTCGCCCGCTGCTGCGAAACCGGCAGCTCAGAGCGCAGCCCCGACGAGCTCGTCTTCAGCGTCCTCCACCACGCCGCCGCCGGCGGCCGCTGCTGCAAGCTCTGACAAGGCGGTCGCCAACGACCCCTTCACGTCGAAGTCCTGAGACTTGTGACAGACTGAATGCAAAAGGGCCGGTGCGATGCACCGGCCCTTTTCATTTCCTGAGGTGAACGGAGCCTCAGTCCTCGTCGGTCTTGCCCACACGCTGCGCCAGAGCCGCAGCCATGAAGTCATCCAGATCACCATCGAGCACGCCCTGGGTGTCGGACGTCTCCACCTGGGTGCGCAGATCCTTGACCATCTGATAGGGCTGCAGGACGTAAGAGCGGATCTGGTGGCCCCAGCCGATATCGGTCTTGGAATCCGCATCGGCTTGCGCCGCTTCCTCGCGCTTTTGCAGCTCAAGCTCGTACAGACGGGCGCGCAGCATGGTCCAGGCGTTCGCCCGGTTCTTGTGCTGGGAGCGATCGGTCTGACAGGCCACGACGATGCCGGTCGGCTCGTGGGTCAGTCGGACGGCGGAATCGGTCTTGTTGATGTGCTGACCACCCGCGCCTGAGGCGCGATAGGTGTCGGTGCGGACATCCTTGTCCTCGATCTCGATCTCAATGGCGTCATCCACCAGCGGATAGGTCCAGACCGAGGCGAAGCTTGTATGGCGGCGCCCCGAGCTGTCATAAGGCGAAATCCGCACCAGACGGTGCACGCCGGCTTCGGTCTTCAGCCAGCCATAGGCGTTCTCGCCTTTCACCAGAATGGTGATGGATTTCAGCCCGGCCTCTTCGCCCGCCTGCGCTTCGATCACCTCGACCTTGTAGCCCGATTTCTCGGCCCAGCGGGTGTACATGCGCGCCAGCATGGAGGCCCAGTCCTGCGCCTCGGTGCCGCCCGCGCCCGGGTGAATCTCCAGATAGCTGTCATTGCCATCCGCTTCCCCGGACAGAAGCGCCTGCAGCTCGGCCTTGCCCGCGCGCGCGCGGAGCCCTTTCAGGGCCTCGGTCGCGTCCTGATAGAGGTCGTCATCGCCCTCCATCTCCGCCATTTCAGCAAGCTCGAGGGTGTCGGCGAGATCCGCATCGATCTCCTTCACCTCGGTCATGGACTGATCAAGGCGGTTGCGCTCCCGCATGAGCGCCTGGGCCTCGGTCGGCCGGTCCCACAGCGTGGGGTCTTCCGCCTTGGCGTTCAGTTCATCCAGTCTTTTCTCGGCCGTAGGCCAGTCAAAGACGCCTCCGTAGCAAGGCGGTGGACTGTTCGATGGCGTCTTTGAGTTCAGCGATCTCGGCGCGCATGGCGGATCTCCTGATGGTCTGGGAAGGACATTTCTGGAAGGGGTCGATAAACGAGGCGCAGCCCCCGGACAAGGGACTGCGCCTGTTAGGTTCGGAAGCGCAGATGCAAAAGGCTAGTAAAGCCCGCCCAGTGCATCCTCTTCCTCTTCATCATCGGGCGTATCGGGCTGGTTGCCATCGGAGAAATCAATCCCCAAGGCATTGGCGCCAAAGCTGAGGGTTTCTTCCGCTGCACTCTGGCCGCGTTGCGGCTCGGTGCCCGGCTTGAACGCCTCAAGGATCACGCCGGGGCGACCGATCACGCCCGGTTCGCCGGTCTCGCGATCAATCGGCGCCAGGCTCACCCCGTCCGGCACCCGGAAAGGAGCGACGGAATAGGTCTCAAGCGCCGTGCCCAGGAATTCAGCCGCCACAGGCGCCGCCACACGGCCGCCCGCCTCGCCCGAGCCCAGAGGACGCGGATTGTCAAAGCCCACATAGACGCCCACGACCAGGTCCGGGCTGAAGCCCACGAACCAGGCGTCATGGAAGTCGTTGGTGGTGCCGGTCTTGCCGCCCAGCGGACGCCCCAGAGAGCGCAGCGCCGTCGCAGTGCCGCGCTCCACCGCGCCTTCAAGCATGTGCACGATCTGATAGGAGGTCACAGGGTCGATGACCTGTTCGCCAAGCTCGGGCAGGCGCGGCTCATGCAGGGACGGATCATAACCGCCCGGAACGGCGCACCCGACGCACTCACGCTCGTCATGGATGTAGATGGTGTCGCCCGAACGGTCCTGGACCCGGTCAATCAGGGCCGGCTCGATCAGACGGCCGCCATTGACCAGCGCGCCATAGGCGCCAATCAGCCGCATCAGGGTGGTCTCCCCCGCCCCCAGCGACATGGCGAGGGTCGGTTGCAGGTCATCATAGATGCCGGTGCGCTCGCCAATATCCACGATCGGCGCCATGCCCATATCCTGCGCCAGACGCACGGTCATGACGTTCCGCGACAGCTCCAGCCCGCGACGCAGGGTCGAGGGCCCGTAGAAGACTTCCGAATAGTTCTGCGGACGATAGAACCGCATCTCCGCATCGCCGGACGCCACAAACGGCGCGTCCAGAATGATGGAGACGGGCGTGTAGCCGTTTTCCAACGCAGCCGCATAGACGAAGGGCTTGAAGGAGGAGCCCGGCTGACGACGCGCCTGAACCGCGCGGTTGAACTGGCTGTGCTGGAAGGAATAGCCGCCGACCATGGCCAGGACCCGTCCGGTGAACGGGTCAATCGCCACGATGCCGCCATTCACCGCCGGCAGCTGACGCAGGCCATAGTGATCATCCTCGACCGTTTGCTCGGGAGCATCCTCGGCGACGAGATCCTCAACGATCACCACATCACCAAGCTCCAGCGCGTCGGACGGCCGATTGATCGCGCCGCCCGTGCGCGGGAAGCCGTTCTCATCCCGACGCGGTTCGCGCGCCCAGGCCAGGGCGTAGAGCGGGATGCGGCCCCGGCTACGATCTGCAAAGCCGATCATGGCGTCTGAATCCGTCAGCTCCAGCACAACCGCCAGACGCCAGCCCTCATCCATATCCGCAGGCGGCTCGATCTCGGACAGCTGATCCGGCCAGGCGTCGAAATTCTCGAGCGTCGTGACAGGACCGCGATAGCCGTGACGCCGGTCATAGTCCTCAAGGCCGTTGCGCAGGGCCTGACGGGCTGCAAGCTGCATCCGGGTGTCCAGCGTGGTGCGGATCGACAGACCGCCTTCATACAGCTGATCCTGACCGTAGCGGTTGAAGACCTCGCGACGCACCTGCTCGACGAAATACTCAGCCGCCAGATACTCGTCGCCGTCCAGACGCTCGGTGGTTTCGAGCGGCATTTCCATCGCCGCCTCGCCAGCCTCACGGCTGACCACGCCATTAGCGATCATGCGCGAGATCACCCAGTTGCGACGCCCGATGGCTTCTTCGGTGTTGCGAGTGGGGTGGTAATTGCTGGGCCCTTTGGGCAGAGCGGCCAGATAGGCCGCTTCATGCAGTTCCAGCTCGTCCAGCGACTTGTCGAAATAATTCAGCGCCGCAGCCGCAATGCCATAGGCGCGGTTCCCCAGATATATCTCGTTGAGATAGAGCTCGAGGATCTGGTCCTTGGTGAAGGCGCGCTCCATGCGGCGCGCGATGACGATTTCGCGGATCTTGCGATCAATGCGCTGGTCAGAGCTGAACAGGAAGTTCTTGGCCACCTGCTGGGTGATGGTGGAGCCAGACTGAAGCGCTGCGTTGGGATTGCGGATCCGGGAAATGATCGAGCGAATGCCGCCCCGGACCATGCCCAGATAATCCACGCCGCCGTGATTGTAGAAATTCTTGTCCTCGGCCGACAGATAGGCGTCGATCACCAGCGGCGGGATGTTCTCGATCGGGACAAAGACGCGGTGCTCGATCGCGTATTCCTGGATCAGACGGCCATCGCCCGCATGAACCCGGCTCATGATCGGCGGTTCGTATTCCGCCAGCTGCTGGTAATCGGGAAGGTCATCGGTGACCCGGACCACATAGACCGCGCCTGCAATGACGCCGATCACGCCCAGCACCACCGCCGCGCTCACGCCCCAAATCAGCGCGCGCAACGCGTTTTTCCAACTCAACAGCTTCATCTTGCCCTCTTAGACGGCGCGCAAGGCCTGCCCGCCCACGCCTTATTACGCCCGCAGATGGCGCTATTATGGCGTGGGTTGGCCGTCAACCCAATGGTCTATGCAGATAAGAGGCCAGATCAGCGGGTGCTGGAGGCGGACGTGTTGTTCTGGGCAATGTAACGCTCGCCCTCGCCGCCCTGACAATGGGCGAAATGCGCATCGATCGCTGCGGCGGCAGACTGCATCAGACGACGCCGGTCTGTCGCGCTGTTCAGACGATTGGCGTCATTGCGGTTCGTCAGAAAGCCCATCTCGAACAGCACCGCAGGCACTTCCGCATCAATGAGGACGGCAAAGTTCGCGCGCATCGCCGTATCCCGGAACAAGGGGTTCACCCGTCCCACTTCGGTGCGCAGGGCGTCAGCGAAGCGTTCAGACTGGCTTTCCTTGTTGGTCAGCGACATTTCAACAAGGATACGCGAGACCTCTTCAGGACGGTTGGAATCCACCCAGTCGCCCTGGCTGATGGCGCGCGAGCGCGCCCGGTCAACGGCGCGGTGGTTCATGGAGTACACCGTCGCCCCTTCAGGCGTAGAAGATGAGCCCGCCGAGTCGGCATGCAACGAGATAAACAGGTCTGCTTCCGCCTGACGCGCGATCTCGACCCGGTCATACAGGTCCACAAACACATCGCGATCCCGCGTCATGATGACTTCATAACGGCCGGTCGCGTTCAGAATATCGCGCAGCACAAGGCCCGCCGCGAGGTTCACATCCGCCTCGTCGCCGCCACCAAAGCGCGCCAGAGCGCCCGGATCACGTCCGCCATGGCCAGGGTCGATCACCACGCGCACGGCCTCACAAGCCGGCGGCGCCGCGGAGACCACTGCGTTTTCCACAAGAAACTGCGCCATATTGGTCGTCTCGGACGGGAAGCCCGACACTTGCTGGAAAGTGCTTGAACCCACCGGAATGAGGTCCACGACCGTGCGATAGCCGCCGCCGTCCGGATCCAGAGAGAAATGATGATCAACCGTAGACGGCTCGTTCAGCGCGAACACCAGGCGCGGCGCGCCCGCCTGCCCGTCAAACTGGAAGCGTCCGACCAGCCCATCGCCCTGCCCCTGACGGTTCGGCAGCTCGGGCACATCCCAACCGGCCTGGTCAAAGGAGACCACCAGACGGGAGACAGGTTCGGCCAGCGTAAAGGCGCGGGAATCAAGCGGCGTTTCGCTCTCGATGACGATGCGGGTATGCGTTTCATAGGCGCCAAAGCGGACTTTGGTTATGTCGGACGCGAACGCCGACCCTGAGGTCAACGCCAGGGCGCAAGCGACAACATTCGCCATCAATCGCATCATGACCACCACCATCCCGAGGTCCCAAGCGGGTTTTGCGTCATTTCAGAGCGCGCAAAACTCCAGTCTGCGACAACATAATACGACACGCCTTGAGATTCGGTTAGCGAGTCCTTTACGAGACTCTAACACGGCGAAGCTCGCTTTTCATTGGCGACATTCTCGTGCAATGTGATTATGTTCGACAGTCAGGAACGGACGCGTCCGCGCGCCGCCTGCACCGAAGACCCTTGAAGATCCGCGCTCCGGCGCAAATCTTCAGACCAAACAGATTTCTGGACGACGCGGGAGGGCTCACGCCCGCCGCCGGCGCCACAAGCCAGAACAGCTGGCGCATGGGTGACAGTTCGAATCAGAACCGCCCCTGCCCGGTTAAGGACAGACCCATGATGCGCGCTCCCGCCGCGAGATCATCTTTATTAAGAACAGATCGCCGCCGAGCGCGTTCCATCCACAATCGCTGCATGTCTGACGCCGCCTCCTTGTCGAGAGCGGCTCTCGGCGTGCGGTATGGAGCGTTTTTTAATGTCACGCAAAATGCTGATCGACGCCGCCCACCCGGAAGAGACCCGGGTGGTGATTGTCGACAACAATCGGGTTGAGGAATTCGATTTCGAGTCGGCTTCCAAGAAGCCCATTCGCGGCAACATCTACCTCGCCAAGGTTACACGCGTAGAGCCCTCGCTTCAGGCGGCCTTCGTGGAATATGGCGGCAACAAGCACGGCTTTCTCGCCTTCAACGAGATCCACCCCGATTACTATCAGATCCCGCATGAGGATCGCGCCGCCCTGCGCGAGGCGGAAGCCGAAGTCGCAGCGGATCTGGGCGAAGACGCCAACACCGATGAAGACGGTGAAGACGCCCCCGCGCCCGATGAGGACGATCTGATCGACGAAGCGGCGCGCCGTCGCCGCTCTTTCCTGCGCAAATACAAGATCCAGGAAGTGATCAAGCGCCGTCAGGTGCTGCTGGTGCAGGTCGCCAAGGAAGAGCGCGGCAACAAGGGCGCCGCCCTGACCACCTATCTGTCGCTCGCCGGCCGCTATTGCGTGCTGATGCCGAACACCGCTCGCGGCGGCGGCATTTCGCGCAAGATCACCAATGCGTCTGACCGCAAGCGCCTGAAATCAGCCGTGTCCGAGCTGGCCGTGCCCCAGGGCATGGGCCTGATCATCCGTACTGCGGGCGCTGCGCGTACCAAAGTCGAGATCAAACGCGATTACGACTATCTGATCCGCCTGTGGGAGACGATCCGCACGACGACGCTGGAATCAAGCGCACCCAAGCTGATCTATGAGGAAGGCAATCTCGTCAAACGCGTGATCCGCGATCTCTATGACAAGGAGATCGACGAGGTGCTGGTCGAGGGTGAGGACGCGTACAAGGAGGCCAAGGCCTTCATGCGCATGCTGATGCCCAGCCACGCCAAGAAGGTCCAGCACTACCGCGACGCCACCCCGCTCTTCCTGCGCCATCAGGTGGAAAGCCAGCTCGAGGCGATCCACTCGCCCATCGCGCAGCTCAAATCCGGCGGCTACATCGTCATCAACCCGACCGAAGCGCTCGTTTCCATCGACGTGAACTCGGGCAAGGCGACCAAGGAACGCAATATCGAGCAGACGGCGCTCAAGACGAACATGGAAGCCGCTGAAGAAGCGGCGCGCCAGATGCGTCTGCGCGACCTCGCCGGCCTTCTGGTCATCGACTTCATCGATATGGACGAGAACAAGAATGTTCGCGCCGTCGAGAAGAAGATGAAGGATTCGCTCAAGCGCGACCGCGCCCGCCTGCAGGTGGGCCGCATTTCCCAGTTCGGCCTGATGGAAATGAGCCGCCAGCGTCGCCGCACCTCGCTGGTGGAAGGCTCTTCGGACACGTGCCCGCATTGCCAGGGCTCGGGCCATATCCGCTCGATCGAATCGAGCGCGCTCGTGGCTCTGCGCACGCTGGAAGAGGAAGGCGTTCGCGGCCGCACCGCCAAGGCGCGCCTGCGCTGTTCGCCGGAAGTCGCGCTCTACATCCTCAATGAAAAGCGTGATCACCTCACCGCCATCGAGGCGCGCTATGAAATGAGCGTCACGGTGGATGCCGATGACAGCCTGATCCGTCCCGATTGCCAGCTCGAGCGTCTGGAAAGCCGCCGGGAACAGGCCCGCGCCGTGGCGGAAGCCGCACGCGCGGAGACGCCGCTCACCAGTGCTGACGCGGTCGAAATCGATGTGGATGATGACGTCGACGAGATCGAGGACGAGGACGAAGCGACCGAGCGCGAAGCCCGCCCGGCCCGGTCCGCGTCTGAAGAGACCAATGACGATGGCTCCAAGAAGCGCCGTCGTCGCGGTCGCCGCGGTGGTCGCAATCGCCGCAAGCGCAATGATGAAGCCGGTTCGCAGGACGACGCCGAGGCCGCACTCGAGAGCGCTGACGACGAACCCCGGGCTGACGCCTCTGATGCCGGCTCCGACGAGGAAGTCGCCGGTCTTCAGGTGATCGAACCGTCTGAGTCCGAGCCCTTCGGCGCCAAGGACGGCGAGGAAGAAGCGGCCCCGCGTCGCAAGCGCCCCAGCCGTCGTCGCCGCAAACCCGCTGATCGCGTCGAAACGGCGACGGAAGAGGCAGCCGCCTCTGAAGAGCCCGGCGATGAGTCTGCGCAAGAGCTGAGCGCCTCTGAAGACGCTGCGACGTCTGAAGAGGAAGCGCCCGCAAAGCCGAAACGTCGTCGTCGCACCCGCGCCAAACCGGCGGACGAGACGGCGCAAGCCGATGAAGCCTCAGCGCCTGAAGCCGAAGCTGAACCGGCAGCGGCCGAAGACGAGGCTCCGGCCAAGCCCAAGCGCCGTACGCGTCGCAAGAAGGTCGAGCCAGACACCGAGGTCGCCGCTGAAAGCGAAGCGCCCAAAGAGGACGCGGCCGAAGCGGACGCCGCAAAGCCCAAGCGTCGCACGCGCCGCAAGAAGGCCGAGCCGGAAAATACCGATGTCGCCGCACGTGAAGCCATGGAACAGGCCAGCGCGCCTGCCGAGCTGAGCGTTAAGGAGGCCAAGGCTGAGCTGGACAAGCAAGACGCCAAGGCCGAACCGGCCCCAGAACCCAAGGCTGAAACCGCCCCCGAGGAAGCGCAGAGCGCATCTGACGAGGGTGATTCCCAGGAGGCCCGCCCCGCCAAACGCGGCTGGTGGCAAAAATCCTCCAAATTTCTCGGCCTGAGCTAGGCAAACAAACGGCGCCGGATGTCACACTTCCGGCGCCGTTTTCACCTTCTCTGGCGTGTCACCCTGCAAGGCGATAGACTTTGCTTCTGGCTGGGTCGGCTGACACTGAGGAAGGCGTTCTGAATGCTCAAATCCATGCGGAGCGGCATCGCCCATCTGGCGGCGGCGGCAGGTCTGGCTCTGGCCGGTCTCGCCAGCGCACACGGTCAGGGGCTGATCCGGGATACCGAGACCGAGCTCGCCATGCGCGAGTACACAGATCCGCTGCTGGTGGCCGCGGGTCTCGATGTCAGCGCGGTTGATTTCTATCTTGTCGGCGACATGGAATTTAACGCCTTCGTCACGGGCGGCCAGAACATCTTCCTGAACACCGGGACGATTATCCGCGCTGAAAGTCCGAATGAAATCAAAGGTGTGATTGCACACGAAATCGGCCACATCGAAGGCGCCCACATCATCCGGCGCGGCGAAGCCAGCCGGGCCGGCATCGCCACCATGGCCGCCTCTCTGGGCGTGGGCCTGATCGCAGCGCTCGCCGGCGCGCCGGACGCTGGCGCGGCGATCATGGCGTCCGCTCCGCAATTCGGTCAGCTGAACATGCTGACCTATACCCGGTCCCAGGAAGCCTCCGCCGACCAGGCCGCCGTGCGCTTTCTGACCGAGACCGAGCAATCGGGTCGGGGGCTCGTGGCGACCTTCGAGCGCCTCGCCTATCAGGAACGAATCTCCTTCCAGCGCCGCTGGGAATATTTCCGCTCTCACCCGCTGTCTGCGGACCGGGTGGCGGCGCTGCGCCGGAATGTGGAAGCGTCTCCCTATGCAGACGTCACCGATACCGAAGAAGAAATCGCCGAGCTGCAACGGCTTCAGGCCAAGATCATCGGCTTCATGGCGCCGCCCGCGCAGACTTTCGCACGCTACCCTGAAACCGACACCTCGATCCCGGCGCGCTATGCCCGTGCAGTGGCGTTCTACAAGCAGGGCCTGACCGATGAGGCCGAGAGCGCCGTCAATGAATTGCTCGAGATGGAGCCGGAGAACCCCTTCTTCTTCGAGCTGAAGGGCCAGATGCTCTATGAGAGCGGCTTTATCGAGCGCTCCATCGAGCCTTATCTGCGGGCGGTTGAAATCCTGCCCGATGCGCCGCTTCTGCGCATTGGCTACGCCTCGGCGCTGATCGCCACCAATGAAGAGGCGAATGCCCGCGAAGCGCTGAGCCAGCTTCGGATCGCGCTCGTCAGCGAACCCCAGAACCCCTACGCCTGGTATCAACGCTCCCTCGCTCACCAGCAACTGGGCGAGATTGCAGAGGCGGAGCTGGCGACAGCGGAACGCGCCTATGCGGTCGGCGACCAGATGCAGGCGCATATCTTCGCCACACGCGCCCAGGAAGAGCTCGAACGCGGGACGGAAGCCTGGGTTCGCGCCACCGAAATCCTGGCGGTCACCCGGCCCGATACGCGCGAGATGCGCGAATGGAACCGGCGTGAACGCGAGCGCCGCCCGAACTTCCAGAGCCTGGACCGGCAGTCGCTGTTGCAGCCCTGAACGCGCTTGTGATTGTGCCCGCTGCATCAAACGCGCTAAACGCGGTGTCGACGCTTATCTGATTTCTGACTGGAGTTTTCATGCGCACCTTGCTGCTCGCCCTCGCCGTCACCCTGGGCATGACCGCCTGCGCCCCGGCGCAAGAACCGGCCAACCGCGCGGAGATCGAACAGATCGTGCGTGACTACATCCTGCAGAACCCCGAGATCATCGAGGAAGCGCTGATCGAACTGCAGCGTCGCGCCCGTCAGCGCGAGCAGGACGCCATGATGGGCGCCGTCACCTCCAGCGAAGACCAGCTGTTCGGCGATTCCCGCGACCCGTCTGTGGGCGCCGAGGCCCCGGTCGTGACCGTGGTGGAATTCTTTGACTATCGCTGCCCGTATTGCACCGTCGCCAATGAATGGATCCAGGAGACCCTTGAAGCGCATGGCGACCAGGTGCGCTTTGTGTTCAAGGAATTCCCGATCCGCGGCGAACAATCCACCAATGCGGCTCGCGCCTCTCTGGCTGTCTGGCGCATTGCCCCGGACAGCTATGAGGCGTTCCACAACGCTGTCATGAACGCCAGCGGCCCCCTGCCCGACGACCGCATTGATGCCTTCGCCGTCACGGCGGGCGTGGACGTCGCCGCCATGCGTGCGGAAATGGAATCAGAAGACATCACCCGCCAGCTCGCCGAAGTTCGCCAGCTGGCCCAGTCCATCGGCATCACCGGCACGCCCTTCTTCATCGTGGGCGACACCGTCATCCCGGGCGCTGATATCGAGGGCCTGAACCGGGCTGTGACCGAAGCGCTGTCACGTTAAGCACACTCTGAAACGGCGCCGGGTATAAATCCCGGCGCCGTTTACAGCTTGTTTCCCGCTTATAGTGAATCATCCCCGCGATTTTGAGGGGATGACCATGCAATCGAGACTGTTGCTTGCTGCCGCTGCAGCGCTTTCACTGACCGCCTGCGCCAATGTCGACGCTGTTTCTGCGCGCCAGTCCCCGCAACCGCTGATCACCCAAAGCGTCCATGTCGACGCCGCCAGCCCCTTCTATCACCAGATGGCGCTTGGCCCGGTCACCGGGACCTCGCAATTCTCCTGGTTCCTGCCTGAACCCAATCGCACCATTTTGCGTCCCCGGTTCGAGGCCGCGCTCGAACAGGCCGGTCTCGCTGCGCCCCACCGCGATCAGGCGCGCTATGTCATCTCGCTGGACTTTGATCATGTGGACGGGCCGGATTTCGGCTCCCATATGGACGCCGCCCTTCTGGGCCGGGTCTGGATCACTGACCGTCTGACCGGACGGATCATCATGGATGAACCCGTCGCCGCCCGCCGCGAGGCCTATTGGCCCGGCGTGGAAGAAGCAGGCTGGGCCGATGGCCGCGTCTATGGCGTGCTGAATATCCTGCCCTTCTTCTATGACAGCCCCTGGTTCAGCGTCGGCGCCCGCTGGGACACCACCTACCCGCCCTATAACGGGCCTGAATGGTTCCCGCTCATCCCGATCCGTATGCGCGAAACCGATAATGAGCTGATGGTCGGCCCGTCAGGCCGCGCTTATGGGGCCTGGTCGGGCGCCGAGCGCGCCTGGCAGGTCAATGCGCTGGTCAGCGACGCCCTCGCCGCCGCGGTCATGCGCGGAATGGCCGAGCGGGACATGATCGAGATCACCCATGTCCTGCCCTGCCTGGGCGGCACGGCCCTGCGCGAGTATGAGCACAGCCTGATGATGCGCGGCGAACGCGTGGCGCGTCCGGTCTGCGGTGATGTTCTGGATGATCTGCCGGTCGGCGCCGAGGCCCTGCGCCGCTCCAGCGCGTCCTAGATCAGCAAGCGGGCGGTTCAGGCTTGATCCGCCCGTCGTCCAGAATCTGCCAGAAAGGATTGTGCGCCACTTCCCAGGCGTGACCGTCCGGGTCGGCGAAATAGCCTGAATGCCCGCCCCAGAAGACGTCCTCACCGGGCTTGAGGATCGCGCCGCCGAGCTGTGCAGCCTGCTCAAGAATCGGCTGCACCTCCTCGCGACTGCGGACGTTATAGGCCAGCGCCACACGCCCGTTCGGCGGGTTCTGACGGCCCATATCCGCATCCAGCGCAGCGCCGCCGAACAACCCGACAATCACCCCGTTCAGGTCAAAGAAGACGATCTGCTCGCTCTCAGACGGCAGCGCTGACCATCCCATGCCTTCATAGAAGGCGCGAGCGCGTGCGAGGTCTGAAACCCCAAGCGTAATCATTGAAATACGTTGTTCCATGGCGTCCTCCCTGACAGGCGACACCATGGAACATTATAAGAACGCGGGCAAGCGGTTCAGATCAGGCCTGCCAACGGGCTCGACGGATCGGCATAACGCTTTTTCGGCATCCGGCCCGCCAGATACGCTTCGCGGCCCGCAATGACGGCGTGCTTCATTGCGCTGGCCATGCGCACCGGGTCTTTCGCCTCGGCGATGGCGGTGTTCATCAGGATGCCATCACAGCCAAGCTCCATGCCCACAGCGGCATCTGAGGCCGTGCCCACACCCGCATCCACGATCACAGGCACTTTCGCCTCTTCGATGATGAGGCGGATATTGACCGGGTTCTGGATACCCAGGCCCGAACCGATCGGCGCGCCAAGCGGCATGATCGCGCACGCGCCCGCGTCCTCAAGACGCTTGGCGTAGACCGGGTCATCCGAGGAATAGACCATGACCTCAAAGCCTTCCTTGACCAGCATTTCGCAAGCCCGAAGGGTTTCGGCCATATCCGGGTAAAGGTGCTTGGGATCGGAGAGCACTTCGAGCTTCACAAGGTCCCAGCCGCCCGCTTCGCGCGCCAGACGCAGGGTGCGCACTGCATCCTCGCCGGTGAAGCAGCCCGCCGTATTGGGCAGGAAGGTATATTGCTTGGGGTCGATGAAATCGACGAGCCGTGGCTGGCTGGGGTCAGACAGGTTCACCCGGCGCACAGCGACGGTGATCATGTCCGCGCCTGACGCTTCAAGCGCCCGCGCGTTCTGCTCATAGGTCTTGTACTTGCCTGTGCCGATGATCAGGCGCGACTTGAACGTCCGGCCCGCCACGACCAGCGGGGCGTCTTCCTGGGTCTGAGCGGTCATGGCTCACCCTCCTCCGACAAAATGCACGATTTCGAGCCGGTCGCCCGCTTCGATGCGAATCGAATCGTAGCCGTCGCGCGGCGCAATCTCGAGATTACGCTCCACGGCGACCTTGCGAGGATCCAGCTCCAAATGCTCCAGCAGCCCTTTCAGGGTCAGGCTGGAAGGGATCTGGCGGGTTTCCCCGTTCAACTCGACGTCTATCTGGCTCATGACCTGCGTCCCACGCACGGGTTTGCTTGTTCACACCCCCATCAGGTCGTAGAACCGGGGCTGGCAGTCAAGGCGCGCGGGCGCCCTTCCGCCTTCTCGGAGTGAGCAAACGTGTCGACCCTGAAACCCGTCTTCGTGCTGAACGGCCCCAATCTCAACCTGTTGGGACGCCGCGAGCCCGAGATTTACGGCACGACCACGCTTGGCGACATTGAAGAGCTGTGTCAGCAAACCGCTGAAAGCCTTGGCGCATCCATCGTTTTTGAGCAGACCAACCATGAAGGCGTTCTGGTGGAGCTGATCCACAGGGCGGGCGACGAGGGCTCCGCCATCGTGATCAATCCCGCCGCCTACACGCACACATCGATTGCACTGCTCGACGCAATCAAAGGGGTAGACGTGCCTGCAATAGAGGTGCATCTGTCCCAGCCTGTTGCGCGAGAGGCCTTTCGTGCGGTCTCTTATGTGTCACTTGCCGCCGCTGGCACCATCAGCGGTTTAGGCGCGCGCGGCTATGAGCTGGGGATTAGAGCCGCTGTGCAACTGGCGCAGGCGCGTGCGAAATAATGACTAGAAAGGGTAGTGAACCTATGGCGTCCACCACGTCGAACCCGCAGGTCGATTCCAAGCTCGTGCGCGAGCTGGCCGATATTCTCAACGACACCGAACTCACCGAGATCGAAGTCGAAAAGGGCGAACTGCGTATCCGCGTCGCGCGCGAAATCACCGCTGCGCCCGCGATCTATGCCTCCCAGCCCATGCATGCGCCCATGCCTGCTCCGGCCGCCGCACCGGCTCCGGCGCCCGCTTCCGCTTCCGCTCCGGAAACTCCGGCAGCGACCGGCGCCGCTGACGCCAAGAGCCATCCGGGCGCTGTGACCTCTCCCATGGTCGGCACCGTGTATCTGCGTCCCTCCCCGGAAGCGGACCAGTTCAAGAAGGCTGGCGACAGCGTGAAGGAAGGCGAGACCATCCTGCTGGTTGAAGCCATGAAGACCTTCAACCCGATCACCGCCCCGAAATCGGGCACTCTGACCGAGCTGCTGGTCGATGACGCGCAGCCGGTGGAATACGGCGAAGCCCTGTTCATCATCAGCTAGGCGGCGCTCATGTTTGATAAAGTCCTTATCGCCAATCGCGGCGAGATCGCCTTGCGGGTCCACCGGGCCTGCAAGGAAATGGGCATCAAGACGGTCGCGGTGCACTCTGAAGCTGACGCCAACGCCATGCATGTGCGTCTGGCCGATGAAAGCGTCTGCATCGGCCCGCCGCCCGCTGGTCGCTCCTATCTCAATGTGCCGGCCATCATGGCCGCCGCCGAGATCACCGGCGCCCAGGCGATCCACCCCGGCTATGGCTTTCTGTCCGAGAACGCCCGCTTCGCCGAGATCGTGGAAGCCCACGGCCTGACCTTTATTGGCCCGACCGCCGAGACGATCCGCCTGATGGGCGACAAGATCACCGCCAAGCAGGCCGCCATGGACGCCGGCATTCCGGTCGTTCCGGGCTCTGACGGCGCCATCACCGACATGGACGAGGCCCGCAAGGTTGCCCGCGACATCGGGTTCCCGGTGCTGATCAAGGCCGCCTCTGGCGGCGGTGGTCGCGGCATGAAGGTGGCGGAAAGCGAAGACAAGCTTGAAAGCGCGCTGCAGACGGCCTCCTCCGAAGCCCAGGCGGCGTTCGGCGACGGCGCTGTGTATATCGAGAAATATCTCGGCAAGCCGCGCCATATCGAGATCCAAGTCCTCGCCGACCAGCACGGCAATGTGGTGCATCTGGGCGAACGCGATTGCTCGCTGCAGCGTCGCCACCAGAAAGTGCTCGAGGAAGCGCCCTCCGTGGCGCTCGATGCAGAAGCCCGCGCCAAGATCGGCAAAGTCGTCACCGACGCTGTGAAAGCCATCGGCTATCGCGGCGCCGGCACGGTCGAGTTCCTGTATGAGAACGGTGAGTTCTATTTCATCGAAATGAACACCCGTCTTCAGGTGGAGCACCCGGTCACCGAAGCGATCACCCGCATCGACCTGGTGCGCGAGCAGATTCGCGTTGCAGCCGGCCACAAGCTCGACTTCACCCAGGACGACATCAAGTTCGAGGGCTGGTCCATCGAATGCCGCATCAATGCGGAGAACCCGGAAACCTTCACGCCCTCTCCGGGCACGGTGACCGAGTTCCACGCTCCGGGCGGTCTGGGCGTGCGCCTCGATAGCGCGCTCTATTCGGGCTATCGCATTCCGCCCTATTACGACTCCATGATCGGCAAGCTGATCGTGCACGGTCGGGACCGTGAAGAGGCGCTGCTGCGCCTCAAGCGCGCCCTGTCCGAAATGGTCGTGAGCGGCGTGGAGACCACCATTCCGCTTCATCTGGCGCTGCTGGAAGAACCGGCTTTCCTGAGCGGTGACTACCATATCCGCTGGCTGGAAAGCTGGCTGGCCGAGCGTCAGGGCAAATAGGCCTCGGAGACCTGTCATGCGCGGCTTCGGCGTTGAGGAATTGCTGGCCTGCTATGCACGCGGCGTATTCCCGATGGCGGAGTCGCGCAGCGACACCCGGGTCTATCTGCTGGAACCGGACGAGCGCGGAGTCATCCCGCTCGACCGCTTCCACATCCCCCGATCCCTGAAAAAGACTGTCCGTAGCGACGCCTTCACCTTCACCGTGAACCGGTGCTTCGAGACTGTCGTGCGCAGCTGCGCCGCATCCGCGCCTGGTCGCGAGGACAGCTGGATCAATGACCAGATCCTGATGCTGTATCTGGACATGCATGCCGAGGGGCACGCCCATTCAATCGAGGCGTGGAAGGACGGCAAGCTGGCGGGCGGGCTTTATGGCGTCTCTCTGGGAGCCGCTTTCTTCGGCGAAAGCATGTTCTCACGTGAGACGGACGCCTCGAAGGCCGCGCTCGTCGCGTTGATCGCCCGCCTGAAGACAGGCGGCTATCGTTTGCTGGACACTCAGTTCAACACCGACCACCTCACCCGCTTCGGCGCCGAGACGATCGCGCAATCGACCTATCGTGATCTGCTGGATGCGGCCAAGGACCAGCCGTCAGACTTCTTCGCCCTGCCTGAGGGCGTGAGCGGCGATCAGCTTCTGCAGTCAATCACCCAGACGTCATAGACGGGGTGCTCCAGCGCGTTGAGCGCGGGGTTAGACGCAAACATCCAGCCCGAGAACATCAGCTCGCCTTCCGCCTGGACGCCGAAGCCATCCGTGCGGCGATCCTCGATCTCCAGAAAGGCGTACACTTCCGGCGGTTCTTCGGGCGGGCGCTTCCGGCAATAGGGCACAGTGATCGACAGCGCGCCGAATTGCACTTCCTCGCCAATCGGCGCTTCGAAATCGCGGGTGCGGGCCGTCACCTTGTCCAGGCCGCGCAGAACCACGATCGAGCCCGGCTCGGACGTCAGCTCGGGCGCTTCAGGGTCCTGAAACGACGGAGTGCGCGTTTGCGCCTGAGAGCTCTCGTCCTCTGCGCTTTGCGCAAAGACAGGGGCTGCGCCGGTGCAAACAGCGGCAGAGACAGCGGCGGTGAGAAGCAGGGTGCGGATCATGGTCATCACTCTGTCAGGCGTTTGCGGCGAGACCAAGGCCCTGTTCAGGACTCCGAGCCTTCACCTTGCGAAGATGAAGAGCCGCGATTCATCACCGCCTGGCCGATCAGGTCAAACATATCCACCGCGCCTTGCGTGTAGGAAATCTCGCCACCGGCAGACAGGACATCCATGTCCCCGCCCGGCTCGATCTCCACAAACGCGCCGCCCAGAAGGCCGGCCGTTGCGATTTTCGCAGTGGAATCGGTCGGAATTTGGATCTCGCCGTTCAGCTCGAGTTCGGCTTCGGCGAAATAGGTTTCCTGGTCCAGACGCACGGCGGTCACCGTGCCGACCGGCACGCCCGCCACACGCACATCGGCGCCACGGGTCAAATCGCCAACCGAGGAGAAACGCGCCGTCAGCTTGTAGCCATCCGAGCCCGTGCCGTCGTCCACCTGCCCCTGGGCGTAGATGAAGAACGCGCCTGCAGCGAGCAAGACGATCAGGCCGAGAACGGTCTCAAGAATGGCGCCGCCACGCATGGGCTTACTCTCCCGGGGTCCAGGCTTCATAGTCCGACGCCGTGGCCTGACGCTGACGGGCAGAGCCTTGGGTCAGTGAGCCGGTCGGGCGATAGGCGTGCAGCGTGCCGGTCAGGTTGGGCTGGTGCTCTTGTTCCCAGTCCTTGCGCGGCAGCGGCGCATTGGCCGGCGCTTCGTCGAAGGTGTGGTGCATCCAGCCGTGCCAGTCAGACGGCACGCGGGAACCATCGGCATAGCCGTTATAGACGACCCAGCGGCGCGCCTTGCCGTCCGCGCCCGTGCCGCCCTTGCGTTCCTGATAGTATTTGTTGCCGAACTCGTCTTCCCCGACGAGCTCGCCAGAGCGCCAGATCGTCCAGGCTGCGCCAGCAGACGCGCCATTCCACCAGGTGAAAGCTTTTGACAGCAGGCCAAGCATGGCGTGCTCCTTCAACAAAATACTCGTGACCGCTATATGCCCCTGCGCACCCTTCGGGTCCAGTCATGGGCCCGCATTTGGGCGCCAAAACCCTGCTTTCGGTCGCGCAGCGTGGCCCTTTGGTCGCTGTGACAGGGCAGTTTTCCACGTTCGGGTTAAGAGGGCCCTGTTCAAGCTTCGACTCCGGGCGGGCGCCTCCGGTACCATGACGGTGATTCGCGCGCCCGAGTGCTAGGAGACGTCATGAGCCATCACCGCCGCCTCTCCCGTAACGGTGTTTCCCCGCTGGATGATTTCGCTTTCCTGAGCCGTCAGGCGGAAAGCCCTGATCCTGACGCTGTCGGTGATGAGGCCGAAGTTGAACTGCTGGCCCCTGAAGGCTGGGACGCTCGCAATATCGCGGCGCTTGTGGCGCTCAGCGACGCCCAGCCCGGCGATCAGCTTCACGCAGGGCATGTTCTGGCCGAGCTGGCCGAGCTTCTGTCACAAGATGGCGAGGTCGAGCGCGACGAGCTGCTGGCGAGCCTGCTGCATCGTGAAGCTTCCCCGGTCGCAGCGCTCTGGCGCGGCGAGGCTCTGCTCGCTCCCATCGCCCGCCCTGTCATCGGCGCGGAAGGCCTGACCGAGGCGATCAACGATCTTAATGCCGCCGAAATGGGCCAGGCCGCCGCCAATGTGGGTGCGCGGGTTCTGGCCGAGCGTCTGGAGGCGGTCGCCCTCGCCTGCGTCAACTGTGATGGCGGCGATGACGAATGCTTTGACCCGCGGCGCAACCGGGCGCTGGCCCGCGCCGTGCGCGCCGCCCGCCGCGATGGCGCGCCGGACGCCATGATCGAGCGCGCCATTGCGCGCGCCCGACAGGGCCTGATCACGCCGGAGCAAGGCCTGTTCTCCACCCCGCCCGCCCCCGAACTGCCGGATGTGCAGCTCGACCCGGCCTTCTTTGAAGCTGTGGAAGCGGATGCGCGGCTGGCGGATGGTCAGAGCGCCCGCGCGGTGATGAACCGCCTGTCCGAAGCGGTCTGGACCCATGGCCGCCCGGCCCTGCATTTCACCCCAGCCCAGCCTTCGCAGCCGGTCGCTGTTGTCCTCAACCTTGCACGGTTTGTCAGCGATCAGGCGCTTGATGAGGACGGACTGGCCTATGCGGCGCGCCTGTGGGGCAATGTGGCGGAGCGCACTTCCGGCTCTGTCGTCCTGACCGGCCTGGGCGCCGCGTTGACGGCCCTCGCCTTGCCCTATGACAGCGAGGATGCACGCGAGCGCTCCAAACACATCCTGCGTATTGTGCGCAGCGAATCTCCGGCGCCTGTCAGCCTGGAACGGCCCGACCCGATGGCGACCGGCCTTGTGGGCGCTGAATCGGTCGGCGTTCACCCGCCCGCCGCACTGGACGCCCCCGGCGGTCGCAGCTTCGCCTTCTGTGTGAGCGCGGCATTGAGCGCCCTGCCCGAAGACGAGCAGAAAATCGCACGCCGCCACGCCCTGGGCGCCGGCGCGCTGGCCGGTCATACGGCCAACTGGATCACACAGCTTGAAAATGCCGGCGTGGACGAGGCCGGTTTCGCCCGGATCGACGCCGCGCTGAGCGATGGCGTCCCGCTGCGCTTCGCCATCAACCGCTGGAGCCTGGGTCCGGAAGTTGCGCGCCGCTGCGGGCTGAGCCCGGAGCATTTTGACGAAGCGGGCCCCCGCCTTCTGGAAAAGCTGGGTGTTGATCCGCTCGAAGTGGTCGCCGCCGAGCGCTATGTGCACGGCGCCGGTCGACTGGATGATTGCGAGACGCTGAGCCCCGCCCTGCGCGCCGTCTTTGCGGATCCTGCGCCTGAGGCGCGCCTTGCGATGGCGGAAGCCTGTGAGGATGTGCTGGAAGGCACGGCCAGCCTTGAGCTGGCGCTTCCCGGTTCAAGCTCGATCGAGGAGCTGGGCGCCCTGATCGTGTCCAGCGCGCGCCGCGGCCTGACCGGCCTTGCGATCCGCCGCGAGGGTGATGCGCTCTATGACCTTCTGAACACCATCGAATACGAGACTGGGGATTCCGTGCGCCGCTCGGTGATCGCCGAGGAGCGCGTGGTCGAGCGCGTGGTGGAGAAATATGTCGAGCGCGCCGCCGAGCGCCGCAAGCTGCCTGATCGCCGCAAGGGCTATATCCAGAAATCCACCGTGGGCGGGCACAAGGTGTATCTGCACACCGGGGAATTCGAGGATGGCGAGCTCGGGGAAATCTTCATCGACATGCACAAGGAAGGCGCCGCCTTCCGCTCGCTGATGAACAATTTCGCGATCTCCATCTCCATCGGCCTGCAATACGGCGTGCCGCTGGAGGAATATGTGGACGCCTATCTGTTCACCCGGTTCGAACCTGCGGGCGATGTGGATGGAAACGACTCCATCAAGCACGCCAGCTCGATCCTGGATTACATCTTCCGTGAGCTGGCGGTGAGCTATCTGGGACGCGAGGATCTCGCCCAGACAGATCCGCACAATTACGATCCGGGCGGACTTGGCAAAGGTGTCGAGCAGGAGAAGCTGATCCGGGAAGCCGACCCCACAAGCCTGATCTCCAAGGGCTTCTCGCGCGGCCAGCTGCCGGACAATGTGGTCATGCTGGGGAGCCGCCCCAAGCCGGGAAAGCCTGAGGGCGCTGCAGAAGGCAGCGGTTTCGAGTTCGATCCCAAACCCAAATCAGGGGGCGTCTCTTCGGGCGGCGCCAATGTGGAGCGGCTCGAAGAGCATGTGGTCAACTATCATGGCGACCCCTGCCCTGAATGCGGCCATTTCACCGTGATCGAAAACGCCGGGCTTCTGGGCTGCGACGCCTGCGGTTGGGCGGGCAAGGTCTAGTATAAAGGCCTGAAACTTGCGAGACGCAGACCGGTAACAGACAAGGTGTGCGCCATGTTGAAACAGGTTTCGGCCCTTCTGGGCCTGGCTCTGACGCTTGCAAGCCCGGCTTTCGCCCAGAACGCCAGCGAGATCGCGCGCGTTCAGGCCGGTCAGTCCTGTCCGGGATGCAATCTGTTCCAGGCGGATCTGAGTTATCTGGACCTGCCGGGCGTGGATGTCTCCGGCGCGCGCCTGCGTCAGGCGGATTTGAGTCTGGCCACCATGAACCGGGCGAATTTCTCGCGCACCAACCTCTCGATCGCCAATCTTTTCGGCGCGCGGTTCACCTCGGCGAGCTTCGCCCATGCCGATCTGAGCCGGGCGACAGCCGTCGGCGCCTATTTTGGCGGCGCGGACATGACAGGCGCGCGACTTGAAGGCGCGAATCTGTCAGGGGCCGAGATGGAAACGGCGCGGGGTCTGACCCAGTCCCAGCTCAATCTCGCTTGCGGCGATGAGAGCACGCAACTGCCTCACGGCCTGTCGATTCCGCGTTGCCGCTAAACGGGTTCACTGCAACTTACTACGATTTAAGTCGCTCCCTGACGGCAGGCGGACTACATCTAGGGCATGCCTTTTCGCACTGTCATACTGGCTCTGGCTCTGACCACGGGATTGTCCGCCTCCGGACATGCCGGTGAACCGCACCGCCGTCTGTATATCGGCGGCGATTGCCGGTCCTGTGTCTTTGCTGACGGCAATCTGGCCGGCGCGCAAATCGTCGGCGGCGATCTGTCAGGCTCCAACTTTTCCAACGCACAGATGCTGGGCGCCCAGCTGGTCGACCTCAACCTGTCCGGGGCTGACTTCAATGAAGCGACCCTGATAGAGGCCCGCCTGTCGAATGTGTCTCTGGATGGCGCAAACCTGTCAGACGCCTTGCTGGTGCGCCTGCGTGCGCACCAGGTGAGCCTGCGCGGCGCCAATCTGGATGAAGCGGACCTCAATGGCAGCGTCTTCCTTCTGTCCGATCTGAGCGCCGCCAATCTGAGCGACTCCAATCTGCCGGATTCAGTCTTCCGCCAGGCCGATTTCAGTCATGCGGATCTGCGTGACGCCAACCTGACGCGCGCGCACTTCTTCGGGGCCCGTCTGCGGGGCGTGGATGCGCGCGGCAGCCTGTTCCAGAACGTGATCTTCGAGAACACAGATCTGAGCTATTCCGATCTGCGGGATGCAGACTTCTCAAATGCGCGCTTCATGGCAGTCAATCTGTCCTCGAGCGATCTGCGCGACGCCAACGGGCTGAGCGCGGAGAACTTCCAGCATGTCTGCGGCGACGAGAACACCCGCCTGCCCTTTGACTACTCCCTGACCCGATGCTCAGAGGATGGCGCGCTGGTCTTCACGCTGCGCCGCTCTTCCGAAGCGGTAGCGGCCGTCCCGGCCCCAAGCCTTGAGACCCAGCGCGACGAGTTGCAACGCGCCAGCGCCGAGCTGGAAGCCGCCCTGGCGGAAAACGGCCTAGCCACCCGCATGCGTGAGCGTGAGATGGCGGTGGCCCTGCGTCAGGCGGTCACCGAACTGCGCAACGCCGCAGAAGACATCACTGTGCGCATCAATGAGTCTGAAAGCCAGGACAGCGTTGAGCGGGCGATCGAACAGGCCACTGCAGAGGCGGTGCGCGATTCCCTGCGCGTCGCCGCCCGCGCCCTGGCGGAGGCCCAGGCCAGCGGCGATCTGGAAGCGGCAAGCTGGGAGTTCGACATTCATCCCACCGAGCTGGGAGAACACATCCGCAGCATTCTCGAACAGGCAAGCCCGGCGCCCAAACCGGTGCTGGAAACGCCGACTCCGCCCGACGCCGCGCCCGTCTTTCCGCCCAAACTGCCCACCCCGCGCATGCAGGCCGAGCTGGAGCGCATTGAAGCGCGCCGCATCGAGCAGGAAGCCGAACGCGCCCGCCGCCAACAGGAAGCCGCCCAGCGCGCCGAGGAACGTCGTCAGCGCCGGGACGAGATCGATCAGCGGCCCCAGCCGCCCCATCCGCCGCAACCGCCTCAGGACGAGCGCTAAGCCATAAAGAAAAACGGCGGGTCGATGACCCGCCGTTTTCATGTCTGGCTGAGGCTGAGCCCCTAGCCTTCTTTCTTGGCTTCGGGAACGACCGTGCGCAGGTGCAGTTCGCGCAGCTGACGCATCTCGGCCGGGGCCGGCGCGTTCATCATCAGGTCGCGGGCCTGCTGGTCTTTCGGGAACATCACGACTTCGCGCAGGTTCTCCTGATCGGCCAGCATCATCACGATGCGGTCCACGCCCGGCGCAATGCCGCCGTGCGGCGGAGCGCCATAGCGGAAGGCGTTCAGCATGCCGCCAAAGGCTTCTTCCACCACGTCCGCGCCATAACCGGCGAATTCAAAGGCTTTCAGCATCACGTCCTGACGGTGGTTCCGGATCGCGCCTGAAGACAGCTCGATGCCGTTACAGACGATGTCATACTGCCAGGCTTTCAGGCCCAGAAGCGTTTCATGGTCGTCCTTGCCGAGCGCCATGAAGTCTTCGGGATCCATTTGCGGCATGGAGAACGGGTTGTGGGAGAACTCCACCTTCTTGTTCTCGTCATCCCATTCATACATCGGGAAATCGACGATCCAGCAGAAGCGGAAGACGTTCTTCTCAAACAGATCCAGTTCACGACCCACCACGTCGCGCGCCTTGCCCGCGAAGCTGGCGAACGCGGACGGCTCGCCTGCGGCGAAGAACACCGCGTCGCCAGCCTCAAGACCCAGCTGGGTGCGGATGGCGTCGGTGCGCTCGGGACCAATATTCTTGGCGATCGGGCCTGCGCCTTCCAGCGCGCCGTTCTCTTCGCGCCAGAAGATGTAACCCAGACCCGGCTGGCCTTCCTTCTGCGCCCAGGAATTCATCCGGTCGCAGAACGCGCGGCTGCCGCCCTTGGGAGCCGGGATCGCCCAGACTTCCACTTTCGGGTTTTTCTCGATCATGCCCGCAAAGACCTTGAAGCCCGAACCGGCGAAATGCTCGGTGACGGCTTCCATCTCGATCGGGTTGCGCAAGTCGGGCTTGTCCGAGCCGTATTTGCGCATGGCTTCGGCGTACGGGATACGCGGGAAAGCGCCCTCGGGCACTTCACGGCCATCGGCGAATTCGTTGAACACGCCCGCCAGAACCGGCTCGATCACGCCAAAGACCTCGTCCTGGGTGACAAAGCTCATTTCCATATCAAGCTGGTAGAATTCACCCGGCGCGCGGTCGGCGCGGGCGTCTTCGTCGCGGAAGCACGGCGCGATCTGGAAGTAGCGGTCAAAGCCGGACACCATGATCAGCTGTTTGAACTGCTGCGGCGCCTGGGGCAGTGCATAGAAATGGCCCGGATGCAGACGGGACGGCACCAGGAAGTCGCGCGCGCCTTCCGGGCTGGACGCCGTCAGGATCGGGGTCTGGTATTCGGTGAAGCCCTCATCGACCATGCGGCGACGCAGGGAGTCGATGATCTTGGAGCGCAGCACGATGCGCTTGTGCAGGCTCTCGCGGCGCAGGTCGATATAGCGGTGCTTCAGGCGCACTTCCTCAGACCAGTCCGGCTCACCGAACACCGGCAGCGGCAACTCTTCAGCAGCGGACTGGACCACCAGGTCCTCGACCAGCAGCTCGACCTCGCCCGTGGGCAGGTTCGGGTTCACGGTGTCCTCGGTGCGCGCCACGACCTTGCCGGTCACGGTGACAACGCTTTCCGCGCGCATGCGCTCGAGGGTCGCGAAATTGGGATTATCAGGCTCCAGCACGCATTGGGTCAGACCGTAATGGTCGCGCAGGTCCACAAACAGCAGACCGCCATGGTCGCGTTTACGATGGATCCAGCCGGAAAGACGCGCGGTTTCGCCCACCTGGGCTTTACGCAGCTGTCCGCAGGTATGGGTGCGATAGGCGTGCATGGAAATTCGTCCGTTTCAATTGGGCGGTCGAGAAGCGGTTGGAAAAGGAACGTTTGCGGCCTTTCTGTCAAGCCATGCAACAGAGTTAAGCGCAAAGCGCTGCACACTGGGCGCTTGTGAGGCGAAGCGAACACATCGAATTTGCCTCAATGCGCGCCAAGTTCTTCCATACCGGCTTCTGGGCGCTGGCGGGAACGCTGGCGATTCTGTGCTCGCCGCTCCTTCTCTGGCCCGGCCCGAGACCGGCGACCTTCGCCATCGGCGCGTTCGCCAAACTCTTCCGGCGCTGGCTGCGCATGTGCGGCGTGAAGGTCGAGTATCGCGGTCTTGAGCACATCCCCGAGGATCAACCGGTCATTCTGGCCGCCAAGCATCAATCCTATGGCGACGGCTTGTGTCATCTCGCCCGTGATCCGCGCCTCGCCTATGTGATCGGCGACCACATGCTGCGCTTCCCGCTGGTTGGGCTCTACCTGCAGCGGGCCGAAGCGGTGGTGGTGGATAATGACGCCGGTCGCCGCGCCAATGGCGCACTGGATGACGGCGTGGCGCGGTTGATGAAGGACCAGCGCTCCGCTCTCATCTTCCCTGAAGGCGGGCTGACGCCTGTGGGCGGCGGACGGCGCTTCCGCAAGGGCGTGCATCGTCTGGCGCAGGTGCTCGACCGCCCCGTCATCCCGGTCGCCACCAATCTGGGCTGTTTCTGGCCTGAGCAGGAGCCTGTGCTCTATCCGGGCACGGCGATCATCGAGTTCCTGCCGCCCATGAGCGCCGACAGCGACAGCCGCAGCTTCATGGCGGCGTTGCAGGCGCGTGTGGACGCCCGAACGCGGGTGCTGGAGGCGGAAGCCCTGGCCTTGCGCAGCACCGACTAAGCGCTTCCCTGCCAGCGCCACAACGCCTCAAACACCACAATCCTCCCAATCTCCCAATGCCTTAAAGCACGGCGCGCCCCACACAGTGAGTGAACACTCACTCAGTGTTGACACACCCCATTGCCCGCGCCATAGTGAGCACATGGTGAGTGAACGCTCACTTCTTCAATATCCGCCGCTCGCAGTTCCGCGGGCTTAGCCCTGGAGAGATCCAAATGGCCAATGACGCACTTCCCGGCGCCTCTGATCCCCGCGGCGTGACGGCCGTGGACGGCACCGCCAAGGCGCGGATCGAACGCGCAGCGCTGGTGCTGTTCTCCCAGAACGGCGTCGATGCGGTCTCCACCCGCGAGATCGCCAGCGCGGCTCAGGTCGCAGAAGGCTCGATCTACCGTCATTTCAAGAGCAAGGAAGTGCTGGCGGAAGCCCTGTTTGAAGCCATCCACTCACGCCTGTTCGATCTGGTGGAAACAGCGCTGGAAGACGCGAGCGGCTTTGAAGACGCCGTCACCCGCGTTGTCGAGGTCTATTGCGAGGCGGCGGACGAAGACCCGGCCCTGTTTGAGTATCACCTCATCCACATGTTCCGCTTTGGCCGCACCGAGCGGGAGGGCCGCCCGGACCCGGTCAGCCTGATCGCCGAGGCCATCGCCCGCGCCATCAAGGCCGGAAACTGCCCCGAAGGCGATCCCGAGCTGAAAGCCGCCGCCGCGCTCGGCGTGGTGCTCCAGCCCGCCGCTCACCGCATGGCCGGACGGCTGCACGGCCTGATGACCGCGCGCAAGGCCGAGCTGGCCCGCGCGGCCCTTGCCGCACTCATGGCGGCCTGAGCCTCTCTCCCTCACACCTTTCCACGACGGCTAAAGGAGGATTCCCATGATCCGCTCCGCCGCCTATTTCGTCGCCTACTGGCTGATCACCGTCATCTTCGCGCTGGTCTGTTCGCTGCTGGCGCTCATTCCGGGCCGCAAGCCCCTCGCCTATGGCATCCAGATGTACGGTTCGGCCCAGCTGGTCGCGCTCTATTTCATCGCCGGCGTCAGCGTCGAGGTGCGCGGGCGGGATCGTCTGCCGCGCCAGCCCGCCGTTATCGCCGCCAAGCACCAGAGCTGGGGCGACGGCTTTGTGATGGTGTCCGAGCTGGCCAATCTGTCCTTTGTGGCGGGCGATCACCTGTATCGCTTCCCGCTGGTGGGCCGCATCCTGAACAAGTTGGGCGCGATCGTGCTGTCCAATGGCGGCGGCGATGACGCCCGCGCCCGGATGAACGAGAGCCTCGACATGCTGCGCCGCGAAGGCCGGGACGTGCTGATCTACCCTGAAGGCCATCTGGCCGCGCCAGGCGAGAAACACGCCTATCGCAAGGGCGTGTGGCACCTTTACGCTGACCTCAATCGGCCCTGCGTGCCGGTGGCCACCAATCTGGGCCTCGCCTGGGACCAGCAATCCTTCAAGAAGACCCCGGGCCGCGCGGTGGTGGAGTTTCTCGACCCGATCGAGCCCGGACTTGAGAAGGACGCATTCATGCAGCGGCTGGAAGCCGTGATCGAAGCGCGCACCGACGCGCTGGTGAAGGAGGGCCTGAAATGAGCCTGAAGATCGTCTCCACCCTGATGACCCAGCGGCGCTTCCTGCCGCTGTGGATCGCCCAGACCCTCGGCGCCTTCAACGACAATCTGTTCCGCTATGCGCTGGTGGCGCTCGCCACCTATCAGGGCTGGACGGTGTTTGGCCTTGATAACCAGATCATGGTGCCGCTGGCGGCCACCGCCTTCACCGTACCGATCTTCGCCTTCTCCGCCATCGCGGGTCAGGTGGCGGACCGCTATGACCGCACGAAGATCATGCGGATCGCCAAGTTCGCCGAGATCATCCTGATGATCCTCGCCGCCATCGGTTTTCTGTTCCAGCTGCCGCTCGCATTGCTGGTCACACTTTTCCTGATGGGCGTGCAATCAACCTTCTTCCTGCCCGCGCGCAATTCCGCCCTGCCCTCTTTGATGCAGCCCGAAGAGCTGGTGCCCGCCAACGCCGCGCTGTCGGGCGCCATCAATGTGGCCATCCTTGTGGGCGCCATTGGCGGCACCTTGCTGATCGCGCCCGATTGGGGCGTGCCCCTGATCAGCGCGCTGCTGGTGGTGATGGCGGTGCTGGGCTGGATCGCCATGCGCCAGCAGACCCCGGCGCCGGGCGGCAATCCCGAGCTGAAGGTGCGATGGGGCGTTCTGGGCGTGATCTGGGAAACCCCGCGCATGCTGGGCTTTGCGTTCCGCGCACCCGACGTGTTGCGGCCCTTGCTGGGCGTCGCCTGGTTCTGGATGCTGGCCGCTGCGGTCATCACCGTCCTGCCGCTCTTCACCCGCGATGTTCTGGGCGCGGATGAAGGCGTGGTCGCCGTCTTCCAACTGATCTTCACCATCGGGGCGGCGCTGGGCGCGGTGATCTGCGGCTCGCTGGCCAAATCCGGCGACGCCCTGCGCTTCTCGCTGATCGGCGCGATCATGCTGACCGTCTTCCCCGCCGATATTGCGCTCTACACGCTGGGCCGCGCGCCGGACGCAGCGCTGATCAGCGCCGACGCTTTCCTAACGGACCGGGGCAACTGGCGCATCCTGATCGATCTCGCCCTGTCGGCGGTCGGCGGCGGCCTGTTCCTGGTGCCGTTGCAGGCCATGGCGCAACGCCGCGCGAAGGAAGAGATGCGCGGGCGTCTGCTGGCCGCCTCCGGCGTGCTCAATGGCCTCGGCGGCACATTGGGTCCGCTGGTGCTCTTGCTGATCGGGGCCAGCGCCCTGCCCCTGCAGGCGGCCTATGGCTTCGTCGCTCTGGGGTCTCTGGGCGCGGCGCTTTTCATCGCCTCGCGCATGCTGGTGCGGCGTAAAAACACTCAGTGAGCAGAGGGCTCGCCAAAGGGCGAAGTTCGGTATATTCGAGCGAGCCATGGAATGGATCGCCGATACTGAGTCCCTCGCCCGGGCGTGCGCCAAGCTGCGCCAGGCCGAATATGTCGCCGTAGACACCGAGTTTATGCGCGAGAGCACCTTCTGGCCGCAGCTGTGCCTGATTCAGGCGGCAGGCGATGACACCGAAGTGCTGATCGACCCTCTGGCCGAGGGTCTCGACCTTCAGCCCTTCTATGACCTTCTGACCGATCAGAATGTCATCAAGGTGTTCCACGCCTGCCGGCAGGATCTGGAGATCTTCTTCCACGAAGGCGGCGGCATCATCCCCAAACCGCTGTTTGACAGCCAGATCGCGGCGATGGCCGTGGGTCTGGGAGATTCAATCTCCTACGACAATCTGGTGCGCGCGCTGGTGAAGGTGAATCTGGACAAGGGTTCGCGCTTCACCGACTGGTCGCGCCGCCCGCTGTCGGACAAGCAAAAGGAATATGCGCTCGCCGATGTGACCCATCTGCGCGACCTGTTCCCGATCCTGCGTGAGAAACTCGCCAAGGTGGGCCGCGAAGCCTGGCTGGCCGAGGAAATGAAAACCCTCACCGATCCGGCCACCTATGAAATGCACCCGGAAGACGCCTGGAAGCGTCTGAAGCTGCGCAAGACCACGGCCAAATGGCTCGCTGCGCTCAAGGCCGCCGCCGAATGGCGCGAAACCGAAGCGCAGACCCGCGACATGCCCCGCTCGCGCATCATCAAGGATGATGGCCTGTATGAGCTCGCGCACGCCGCCCCGACCTCGCTTGATGATCTCAAGGGCCTGCGCGCCGTGCCCAAGGGCTTTGAACGCTCCAAGCCGGCCGAGCGCCTGATCGCGCTGATGACCGAAGCGCTGGCGGACCCCAAGGCCTATGCGCCCAAGGTGGACAAGCCCGAAGCCAGCCCGCCCAATCTGGGCCCGATCATCGAAATGCTGAAAGTCTTCCTCAAGGTCGTCTCCGACCAGGAAGGCGTCGCCAGCCGCCTGATCGCCACCGTGCCCGATCTTGAAAAACTCGCCGCTGACGATGACGCCGACATCCCCGCCCTCAAGGGCTGGCGTCGGGACGTGTTCGGCGCCGAAGCGCTGCGCCTGAAACGCGGCGAGCTGGCTCTGGTGCTGGAAAACGGCAAGGTCGAAGCGGTCGAGCTGGAATAGCGGTTTCCCCCCCGCCCCGTCATCCCAAGACCTGATCTTGGGATCAGATGGCAAGGACACGCCTTGCCATGACGAGGGAGGTTTAAATCGAACGCTGCGTTTCAGCCCCATCATCATCCTGACGAAAGTATTCAAAGCATCAAAACCCTGTCATTCACCGGTTTATCCGGTGAATCCATGCCGTGCCCTTTGATCCAAGCAACTCGCATGGATCGGCCGGACAAGCCGTCCGATGACAGTTTGAGAAGTTTCTATCCCCCCTCTTTCCCGGCCCCCAATCAAGTTGAGGGTAAACTCCGTCCGGGACCCAGAAATCAAAAAGCGCTACACATCCGGCTCTGGATCCCCGCCTGCGCGGGGAAAGAGACACTAGCATCCACACACACGCCAAAACGCCTCACGCCCAAAGGGCTGAGGGGGCGAACGCGGGAAAACCGGCTCGGAGTGTGTGTCAAAGGCAAAGGGTAAGCGCGAACCGGCCTTCCCGACGCTTGCGAAGCCCTGCAAGACTCAAGGCTTCACCGACGGCCTGCGCCGCCGCTCCCCGTCCCAAACCAGCGGTCGCGATCCGCCTCTCCACCGGGGAGAGTGGGAGGATAGCCGCGGTTTGGGTGGGTGAGGATAAATCGCCTTGATCACGATTAAAGAAAACAACTCATACGCATTAAACGCTTCCCGGAAAGATTGCACTTTGATATGGTAAATGCCTCTATCAGCCCCCCCCCCTGAGCAAGCAGTCCATCGTGAACAGCAATCCAAAATCCTATCGAGCCCCATTTGCATTATCTGCAGTTGTATTTTTCTTAGCGCTATGCGCCCCACTCGCAATATACTTAACTATAAGCTTTGGGCTTCCGCTCTCGATAAATATTGACGACTATGCTGCGTTTGGAGGACTCATCGCTGGATCCATCGGAACAGGTTTCCTAGCATTGACATTCTTTGCAGTGTTGTACGGAATTTTCGTTCAAAACTTTGAGTTCAACGCCCTTCAAAGGGAAATGCGCGAGCAAAATTTCGAGAGAAATATTAACTCACACAAAGAAACGTATATACAAACACTGACAAATATTAACGTCATGAAGCCCGCAGGGAACGGGCCAATAATAAAGATCGGGCTCGAGGCAATACGATTCAACAATGAGTTAAGCTTAAATTCTTCCGGCAAATTATACTATGAAGTTGATATGTACGAGAAAGCGAGAGATAAAATATCTAATGGACTAGATCATTACCTTAGAGTTGTTTTTCACTATTTTAAATTTCTAGACACAAAATATAAAAACGAAACAGATCAACAAACCAAAGAAAAATATAGACTAGAAATAAGACTATTTCAATCAAGGCTTAGCGAGCCAGAATTGGCATTAATGGCCTTGAATGGCCTCTCCATACATGGATCCGAAAGAATGAAGCCCCTTATCGAAGATTGGGGACTTCTAGAAAACTTACCAGAAACCACTGCGGCAAAATTCCGCTATACAACACTACAGGAATATTCAGCTTCTGCATTTGGCAACAATTCTGACAAAATACTCAAACCCAGAAGCCCCTAAAGTGGAATATTGTCGTGTTTCTTCCAGGGATTGGTGAGTTCCTTGTTGCGCAGGGTGCGCAGGGATTTGATCAGGCGAAAGCGGGTGTTGTGGGGCTGGATCACGTCATCCAGGAAGCCGCGTGAGGCCGCCACGAACGGGTTGGCGAAGCGATCTTCGTATTCCTTGACGTGCTCGGCCATTTTCTCAGGATTATCGAGATCCTTGCGGTGGATGATTTCCGCCGCGCCCTTGGCGCCCATCACCGCGATTTCAGCGCTCGGCCAGGCATAGTTCACATCACCGCGCAAATGCTTGGACGCCATCACGTCATAGGCGCCGCCATAGGCCTTGCGGGTGATGACGGTCAGCTTGGGCACGGTGGCTTCGGCATAGGCAAACAGCAGTTTCGCGCCATGCTTGATCAGCCCGCCATATTCCTGCTTGGTGCCCGGCAGGAAGCCCGGCACGTCCACAAAGGTGATCAGCGGGATTTCAAAGGCATCGCAGAAGCGCACGAACCGCGCGGCTTTCTTGGAGGCGTCAATGTCGAGCACGCCCGCCAGCGACAGCGGCTGGTTGGCCACAAAGCCCACGGTCTGGCCTTCCATCCGGCCAAAGCCCACCACGATATTGGTGGCGTAATCGGGTGCGATTTCATAGAAATCGCCCTCATCGGCCACTTTCTCGATCAATTCCTTGATGTCATAGGGCTTGTTCGGGTTCGGCGGCACCAGCGTATCCAGACTCGGCTCGGCGCGATCCGGGGCGTCAAACACCTCACGCACCGGCGGCTTTTCGCGGTTGGACGCCGGCAGGAAGTCGATCAGACGGCGGACCTGGACCAGCGCTTCGATATCGTTCTCGAATGCGCCCTCGGCGACGCCGGATTTCTTGGCGTGGACGGATGCGCCGCCCAGCTCTTCATGGGTGACGACCTCATTGGTGACGGTTTTGACCACGTCCGGGCCCGTCACATACATGTAGGAAGTGTCCTTCACCATGAAGATGAAGTCGGTGATGGCGGGCGAATAGACGTCGCCGCCCGCGCACGGGCCCATGATGACGGAGATTTGCGGGATCACGCCCGAGGCCAGCGTATTGCGCTGGAAAATCTCGGCATAGCCGCCCAGCGCGTCCACGCCTTCCTGGATGCGGGCGCCTCCGGCGTCAAACAGGCCGATGATGGGTGCGCCGTTTTTCAGCGCCGCGTCCTGCACCTTGCAGATCTTGCGGGCATGGGCGGCGGACAGTGAACCGCCGAACACGGTGAAATCCTTGGCGAAGACATAGACCAAGCGGCCATTGATCGTGCCGGACCCCGTCACCACCCCGTCGCCGGGGATTTTCTTGTCGGCCATGCCGAACTCGGTGCAGTCGTGCTCGACGAACATGTCGATCTCTTCGAAGCTGCCTGCGTCCAGCAGCACGTCCAGACGCTCGCGCGCGCTCAGCTTGCCCTTTTCATGCTGAGCCTTGATGCGGGCTTCGCCCCCGCCCATGCGGGCCGCTTCACGTTTCGCGTCGAGCTGTTCCAGGACGGCTTTCATCAGCCACACTCCCAAGATATTTGTTCGTTATGAGCTTGCTAGCACCGGTTCGGCGATGGGCGCAAATCAGAGGTTTGGCGAATATGGCGCCTCTAGAGCCCCGCCTCATCCAGAGACCGCATCACGGTCTCGCACGCAATGAGGTCACGCTTGCGGTTGGCGGCGGCGAGCGCGGCTTCAGAATCCTCGCCCCAGCGCTCGGTCTGATAGTCGTCATCCACGCGCGCAGCCTGCCAGACGGCTTCGGCGTCCGCCTCGCCTTCCAGCAGCGCAAAGGCGAGGATCGCCGAGCCGAGGATGGGTGTCACGCTGACCAGCGCCGTCAGGCGCAGATCATCCTGCGCCAGTGCACGGGCCTTGAGCGCCGCGATGGAGCTTTCAGGCTGTTCCAGCGCCAGCACGGTCGCTGCGGCATTGAGCGGCGCGTCAAGCGCGGTCTTCGCCCAGTCGAGATACGGGTCCCACAGCTCGGCCTGACGGGCGGCCAGCTGGCTTTCATCGGCGCGGTGGCTCAGAAGATCGGTGCGTCCGAAATTCGCCACCTCCTCTGCTGCGCCTTCGCGGACATCCGCGATCCGGTCGAGCGCCACATGCAGGATGCGCGTGATGGGCATGGTGAACGGATCAATGACCGTTTCCTGCGCCGCCCATTCCGCCGCCAGGGCTTTGGCCAGCGTTTCAGAGGGCACTTGCAGGGCGCGCTTGGCCGGGGTTTTCACCGGACGGCCATCCAGCAGCACGGACCAGCCGCCCTCGCCGGGCTGAAGGCTCACCTCTTTATAGAAACGCTTGGGCAGTTCCCGGTTCTCGGCTTTCGCCTTGGACATGCTCATGCCGCGCTGGCTCCGTTTTCCCCAAAGGCGTCGAGCGCCGCATTCAGACAGTCAAATTCATCATGGATGGAATGGGCGCCGCCCTCGGCGATCTCATCAGGCGTATGAAAGCCCCAGCTGACGCCCAGCGCATGGGTCTTCGCCGCGCGCGCCATGCGCATGTCCCAGCTGGTGTCGCCAATCACCACCGTGCGATGGGCGTCCACTCCGGTTTCCTTCATTGCGTCCAGCACCATGCGCGGATCGGGTTTGCCCGCCCCGCCATCCACGGTCTGAAGCGTCTGGAAGTATTTGTGCAGGTCATGGTGCTCGAACACGATGTCGAGCCCGCGCCGCGCCTTGCCGGTCGCCACGCCCAGAAGCCAGCCCTCATCGGCGAGGCGCTCCACGGTCTCTTTCGCGCCCGCATAAAGCGGTTCGGAGAACCCGTCCTGGGCGCGCATCTCCACAAAGGCCTGCTTGTAGAAATTGGCCAGCTCGGGCACCCGATCGGCGGGATAGTCGGCCGGCGCCAGCTGGGCGACGGCTTCGCCCAGCTCCAGCCCGACAATCATGCGCACCTTGTCATAGGCGATCTCGCCCAGACCGGCGCGCTCAAAGGCGCGGCTCATGGCGCGGTGGATCACCTCGCGGCTATCGACCAGCGTGCCGTCAATATCAAAGACGGCGAGCTTGAGTTCGCTCATTCGAGCGCCTCCTCGACCAGCATCAGATTGTCGTTGGGATTAAAGCCCAGCGCGTCAAAGCTGTCGGCCATGTGCTTGGGCAGGTCCGCCTCGATCACCAGCGGCTTCTGGCCTTCGCGCGGGATCTCGATCTTGCGCGCATGCAGGTGCAGCTTGCGCGACAGCCCCTCGGGATCGGGATAGTCGCAGGTGTACTTGCCGTCGCCATAGATGGAATGCCCCATGGCCTGCATGTGCACGCGCAGCTGGTGGGTGCGCCCGGTCTCGGGCCGCAGCACGACCCAGCTCGCCCGCGCACCGGCATTATCGGCCACCGCATAACGGGTCAGCGCGTGCTGGGCGCCCTCCTCGCCATGACGGGCGCCGACCATCAGCTCGCGATCGCCTTCCATGGCCTTCTTCATGAAGCCCTTGATCTCGCCCGCCCGCGGTACAGGCAGGCCCAGGCAGATCGCCCAATAGGTCTTCTTCACATCGCGGGTCTGGAACAGGCGCGACAGGCGCTTGGCGCTTTGCGCCGTCTTGGCGACCACCAGAACGCCGGAGGTGTCCTTATCGAGCCGGTGCACCAGCTTGGGCTTCTGATCGCCCTTGCCGAACGCCTGCAGCAGATGATCAAGGTGCATCGTCACCTTGGAGCCGCCCTGCACCGCCAGACCCGGCGGCTTGTTGAGCGCAATCATCTGCTTGTCTTCATAGATCACCAGCGAGCGCGCGAACTGCGCATCCTGACGGGTGATCGAGCCCTGCTCGCGCGGCTCGCCGGCGTCCGGCATGGGCGGCACGCGCACGGACTGGCCGGCATTGAGGCGCTGATTGCCCTTGGCCCGGCCGCCATCCACACGGATCTGCCCCGTGCGCAGCAATTTCTCGATCATGCCATGGCTGACATGAGGAAACCGCTTCTTGAACCAGCGATCGACGCGCATCTCGTCTTCATCGCGGGTGACTTCAATCGTCTGAACTCCGCTCATGCGGCAAACACCTTTCGCGCCAGGATCAGCCCGACGAACACCGCAGCCAGAGAGGCCGTCAGCGTGCCGCCCGCATAGATCGCGGCCATCACATAAGTCTTGCGCTCCACCATCACCAGCACATCCAGGGAAAAGGCGCTCATCGTCGTGAACGCGCCCAGAAACCCGACGCCCAGCGCATAGCGCAGCTCGGTGGCGTCCGGACGACCTGCGACCGCCAGCCAGCCCACCAGCAGCCCCATCATCAGACAGCCCAGCACATTCACCGTGAACGTGCCGTACGGCCATTCCGGCCCGATGAGCCTTAAGCCCGCCTGATTGACGAAGTGCCGCGACACCGCGCCCAGCGCGCCGCCCAGCGCTATGAGAAGCACATGTTGCATGGCCGAGAGGGTTAGGCGCGTGAGCGCGAAGGCGCAAGGGGATCAGGCGGTGGGGATGGCTTGCGAGGGTGAGAAAAGCGGGCGAGACTTCGCGCCGAGGGAGAAATCGCGTGCTGATCTATCACCAGCTCAAGGCCTTGGGACCTGAAGTCCTGGACACTCTCAGGCTCTCAAACAGCCCCCAGGGCCGTGCGGCTAAACCTGAGCAACGCTGGCTTCATATCTGGCTCGCCAGCAATCCCGCCCTTTTCGATCTCAGAGAACGCTATTGGCGCGCCAGAGGTCAGTCCCAGCTCATTTTGCTGCTCTGCGCTTTCGTGAGCATTTGCATCTTGGTGAGTGCAAGCGTCCTGCTTGATCTGTCAGCAGCAACATTCATCGCGCTCCTACTCGCTTGTCTCGCCGCGATGGTGCTCATCGCGAACCTTCTCTGGCTCGAAACCATTTTCTGGCGAATGCGTCGCTTGCATGATCTGGGGCGCTCAGGGCTTTGGGCGTACCTGCCTCAGGTATTGCCGGTCGGGGTCTATGTCTGCCTTGATGCGATGGCGGGTCTGGGCCCGCTTGTGAATGGCGCTCTTTCAGCCTTCAGCTATGCTGTCTGGCATCACCTTCTAGGCGCCTATCTCGTTACTGCAAAAGGCCAGTCCGGCCCCAACCGCTATGGGCCAGCGCCGGAGCCCTTGCAGCTGCCGGATGATATGGACGCCAGCGCCTAATCCCCCCGCCTCGCCCGCTCCGCCCTGACCGCCCGAAACCGTTCCAGCCGTTCCAGCAGCGCAGCTTCGCGGCCTTGGGGTTTGGGGTCGTAGAAGGTCGGCGGCTTGCCCATTTCCGTGGGGAAATAGTTCTGGCCCGAGACGCCGCCTTCCACGTCATGGTCGTACTCATAGCCCTTGCCATAGCCCACCTCTTTCATGAGCTTGGTGGGGGCGTTGAGGATATGGGCGGGCGGCATTAGCGAGCCGGTGCCCTTGGCGGTGCGCAGGGCGGATTTCCAGGCGGTGTAGACAGCGTTTGATTTGGGCGCGCAAGCGATATGGACCACGGCCTGCGCCAGCGCCAGATCCCCCTCGGGACTGCCCAGAAACTCATAGACATCCTTGGCCGCGAGCGCCGCATGCACGGCGCCGGGGTCCGCGAGGCCAATCTCCTCATTCGCCATGCGCACGATCCGCCGCGCCAGATAGAGCGGGTCCTCGCCCGCGCTCAACATGCGCGCCAGCCAGTAGAGTGCCGCGTCCGGGTCCGAGCCGCGCACGGACTTATGCAGCGCCGAGATGAGGTTGTAATGCTCCTCCCGGTCCTTGTCGTAGACCGGGGCGCGCTTTTGCAAGACTGACGACAGGTCCTTGAGGTCGAGCGGCGCCTCGGGCTCCAGCGCGATCAGCTCTTCAGCAAGGTTGAGCATGTATCGGCCATCGCCATCGGCCATGGCGATCAGGCCTTCGCGCGCCTCTTCAGTCAGGGGCAACGTCGTCCCCTCCTCGGCCTCGGCGCGCTTGAGCAGCTTTTCCAGCGCTTCGGCGTCGAGCCGTTTGAGCACCATCACCTGACAGCGCGACAGAAGCGCGGCATTCAGCTCGAAACTGGGGTTTTCCGTGGTGGCGCCCACAAGGGTGATGATCCCCTCCTCGGCCACGGGCAAAAAGCCATCCTGCTGGGCGCGGTTGAAGCGGTGGATCTCGTCCACGAACAACAGCGTGCCCCGTCCCGCCTGACGCCGGGCGCGAGCGCGATCAAACGCCTTCTTGAGATCGGCGACGCCGGAGAACACCGCCGAAATGGCGTCAAACTCAAGCCCCGCCTTCTCGGCCAGAAGGCGCGCAATCGTGGTTTTGCCCACCCCCGGCGGCCCCCACAGGATCAGGGAGGACAGACGCCCCTGCGCCAGCATGCGCCCCAGCGGCCCGGTCGGGCCCAGCACATGGTCCTGTCCCACGACCTCATCGAGGGTTTGCGGACGCAAACGGTCAGCCAGCGGGCGCGGCGCTTCGGTCTCAAGACCGGCGGAAGAAAACAGATCGCTCATGGCGCGGACTATGGGCTAAGCTGGCCCGTGTTCGCAAATGTTCACACCAGTGGAGTGTCGAGATGAGTGAAACGCCGAAACCCAGCCCGGTCGTGCCCTATCTGAGCGTGCGCAATGGCATCGAGGCCATCGCCTTCTATGAACGGGCCTTCGGCGCCGAAGAAGCCGAGCGCTATGAGTTTGAAGGCAAGCTGGGTCATGCCAGCCTGCGCATCAATGGCGGGGCGATCTATTTGGCGGACGAGTTCCCCGAGCACGAAGCCATGATCGGCAATGTGGCGCCGCCGACGCTGGGCGACCGCACGACCTTCACGATCAGCCTGCAGGTGGATGACGCCGACGCCTGGTACGCCCGCGCCATTGACGCCGGATGCACGTCAGTGCGTGCGCTGACTGATGAATTCTTCGGCCGTCACGGCAAGGTGCGCGACCCGTATGGCCATGTCTGGTCTCTGGTGACGATGAAGTCTCAGGCCTGAGCTAGGCGTCCGGACCCACATGGAAGTGGTTGCCGACCAACATGACGGTTAGAAGCGCGCCCGCAATGATGCTGGCGAAGCCGAACCAGGGCTCCCAGTGGAGCGCATAAGTCAGGCCGAGCACGCCCACGCCAACAAGAACCGGCAAGGCCCAGAGCAAGAGGGTGATTTTGGACACGGACGGGCGGGCGGGCGTTTCACTCATATCGTCTCTCTCTGGCCCGGACTGCGACAAACAGCCGGGAACGGTTCTCTTTTGTGCGCTTTGCCTGTATATGGCGCGCCTTGCTTGAGCATGAAACCCTGACCATGACCGATCTTCACCTGGAAATCTCGAAGGACTTCACCTTCGACGCCGCGCACCATTTCGAGCACAAGGACGCCGATCATCCGTTTTCGCGGATGCACGGGCATTCCTTCGCCGGCACGGTGACGATCACCGGCCCGCGTGCGGCTGAAAGCGGCATGGTCAAGGATTTCTGGGAAATGGAATCCGAGATCAACAAGATCAAGGACCAGCTCGACCACCGCCTCCTCAATGATGTGGAAGGTCTGGAGCACCCCTCGCTCGAAGCCATCGCCTTCTGGGTATTCGAACGCCTCGAGAAGACCCTGCCGGGCCTCGTCGCCGTCGAGATCCGCCGCCCAAGCTGGGGCGAAAAGGCCGTGGTGCGTCGGGGTTAGAGCAAAACGCACCCCATAAAGGCTGGAATTACGATCGCGCAGACCAGCACGGTGCGTCTATCAAAGCCCCGCCACGCGAAAAGCGCAGCCGAGCTGGCGAGAAAGCCTGCAGCTCCACCCAGCGCCATCGGCACCAGATACATAATCAAGGTCACGCCACCAAGGACCGCCCAAACAACCACCTGCGCATCGGGCTCTTGGGGCAAATGTTGAGCATAATGCAAAATGCTCCCCCCCGATATTTGGATGACCGCACCATAGATAAATCCAACGAACATCCCTGAGATCACCCCCCAATTGAGGACCTCGGGGATGATGGATTGGGCGCGACGCAACCTGTAGGTAGCCATCGCCCCAAACACGATCACAGCCACAATGGCGTATCTTTTGATTTCAGTGCGAAAAATCTCGGGTAGAAAATAGCTTATTAAACAAGCGCCTGTCACGCTCGCCATATATGTGAGCGCTATTCGAAAGGTCAGTTTCAAGTCTGGCTGGTCACCCTCATTCTCAGAATGCATCAAAGCGCCTCAAACACGTCCCGACTGAGCCTGGGGTCGAAATGCTGGCCGCCATCCACGCACAAGACCTGACCGGACACGGACGGCGTATTGACGAAGAAGCGCAGCGCCGCCACCAGATCCTCCGGTGTCGAGCCCTGCTGGAGCGGCGTGTCGTCATGCACGCGCTCGAAATCCTCGTCCGAATGATGCGCGCTCGGCATGGTCAGGCCCGGCGCGATGGCGTTGACCCGCACGTTCGGGGCGAGTGACTTCGCCAGCATCTCCGTCATGGTTTTGAGCGCCGCTTTGCTGAGCGTGTAGGAAAAGTAATCGGCGTTGAGATTGAAGAGCTTGTAGTCGAGCACATTGACCACACAGGCGCGTTCCAGCCCCTGCCCGGCCAAGGCCTTGGTCAGAAGCGCCGGCGCCAGCGTGTTCGCCGTCATGTGACGGTGAAAGCTCTCAGCACCCAGATCAGCAAGCTGGTCCTGTTCAAAGATGGACGCGGAATTGACCAAAACCCCCACCGGCCCCAGCGCGTCGGCCGCGCGGGCGATCAGGCCTGCCGTCTCTTCCGGCTGTGACAGGTCCGCGCCCAGCGCAATGGCGCGCACGCCCTTGAGCTCGCGCGCCAGCGCCTCGGCTTCGTCGGCTGAGCTGTTGTAATGGATGATCACATCATGGCCGTCCGCCGCCAGCGCCTCGATGAAGGCGCGGCCCAGTCGCTTGGCGCCGCCGGTCACAAGCGCTGCGGGTTTTGCGGTCACAAGATCGCCCATGATAATCCTATCTGCACTCTATCGGCCCTGAGCGGTTTGGCAGCGGGCCATTCCGGCTTATACCCCTCTCAGAGACTGGATGTAGAGGCCGCTTTATGAAACTCGACGCCCTGGCTGCACACAACGCCGCAACGCCGCGCCCTGATTTTGCGGGCGAACAGGTCAGCGTGCGCGTCAATCGCCTGCGCCTCGACGCGGAAGTGGGCGTCTATGATTCAGAGCGCGGCCGCAAGCAGCCGCTGGAAATTAGCCTGACCGCGGAAGTCGCGCCCGAAGCCACACATCCCAATGGCGCCCTTGGGGAGGCCGTGAACTACGCCGCCATGGCCGAGACCGTGCGTCAGATCGTAGGCTCCGCCCACCATGATTTGCTGGAAGACCTCGCCCAGAAAATCGCCGACACCTTGTTTGCCGATCCGCGCGTGAAACGCCTTGATCTGACGCTCGACAAGCTGACTGCGCTCGAGGATGCCGAAAGCGTGGGCGTCAGCCTCAGCCGCTGGCGCTGACGACTCACATATTCGCGCCTATCTTAGGCCCATGGTCAAAGCCAACCGCCCCGACGCGCCCCCGCTCGACAAATCCTCTGACGCTGGTCCCAGGCCGGCGGCGAAGGAGTATCGCACCGGGCCGGAGATCATCGCCGACTATGTGAAGAACCTGTCCCAGGGCCCGGGCGTCTACCGCATGTATGGCGAGGATGGCGAAGTCCTCTATGTGGGCAAGGCGCGCAAGCTCAAGAACCGGGTCTCGAACTACGCCAAGTCCGGCGGGCACACCAACCGCATCGCCCTGATGATCTCGCTGACGCGGTCGATGGAGTTCGTGCTCACCCGCACCGAGACCGAAGCGCTGCTACTGGAAGCGAACCTGATCAAGCGGCTCAAGCCGCGCTTCAACATCCTGTTGCGCGACGACAAGAGCTTTCCCTACATCCTGATCCGCCGCGATCATGAGAGCCCGCAGCTGATCAAGCACCGCGGCGCCCGCAAGGCCAAGGGCGATTATTTCGGCCCCTTCGCCAGCCCCAGCGCGGTGAACAACACGCTGAACACGCTGCAAAAGGCTTTCGGCATAAGAACCTGTACCGACAGCGTTTATGAGGGCCGAACCCGCCCCTGCATGCTCTATCAGATCAAGCGCTGCGCCGGGCCGTGCGTCGATCTTGTCAGCCCGTCCGACTATGATGAGCTGGTGCGCGAAGCGACCGATTTCCTCTCGGGACGATCCAACACGTTGCGCCAGCGGCTTCAGGAAGAGATGACGACCGCGTCGGAAAATCTCGACTTTGAAACCGCCGCCAAGCTGCGCGACCGCATCCGCGCCATCGCCGCCGTCACCAGCCAGCAAGACGTCAATCCGGACGGGGTGGAGGCTGCCGATGTCATCGCCCTGCATCAGGAGGGCGGAAAAACCTGCGTGCAGATCTTCTTCTTCCGCGCCGGTCAGAACTGGGGCAATCGCGCGCTCTATCCCAAGCATGAGCAGGACGCGGCGCCCGATGAAATCCTGTCCGCCTTCATCGCCCAGTTCTATGACGACAAGCCGGCGCCGCGCCTGATCCTGACAAGCTCTGATCCGCAGCAGGCCGAGCTACTGTCCGAAGCGCTAAGCCTGCGCGCCGGGCATCCGGTCGAGATCAAGACGCCCAAGCGTGGCTCCAAGAAGGCGCTGGTCGAAGCCGCTGAACACAACGCCAAGGAAGCCCTGGGCCGGACGCTGGCGGAAAGCCGCTCTCAGGCGCAGCTGCTGGATGGGGTGGCGCGGATCTTTGAACTCGAAGAGCGCCCCGAACGCATCGAGGTTTATGACAACTCTCACATCCAGGGCACGAACGCGCTCGGCGCGATGATCGTGGCCGGGCCTGAAGGCTTCGACAAGCAAAGCTATCGCCGATTCAACATGAAAGGCGACGACGCCGCCACCAATGACGACTTCGCCATGATGCAGGCGATGATCCGGCGCCGCTTCACCCGCCTGCAGAAAGAGCGCGAGGACGGCGCACCCGTGCCGGACCTGATCCTGATTGACGGCGGCAAGGGTCAGCTGTCTTCGGTCATGGAAGTGATGGAGGAGCTGGGTGTGGATGATGTGGCGGTCGCCGCGGTCGCCAAGGGCCCGGACCGGGATGCAGGGCGCGAAGTGTTCTACATGCCGGGCAAGCCGCCCATCCGCATGCCGATGAACGATCCGGTTCTGTATTACCTCCAGCGCATCCGCGACGAGGCGCACCGCTTCGCCATTACCGGTCACCGCGCCAAGCGCGCCCGTCAGATACGGGAAAACCCGCTCGATGAGATCGACGGCGTCGGCGCCACGCGCAAGAGCGCGCTCCTGAAGCATTTCGGGTCGGCCAAGGCCGTCTCCCGCGCCAATCTGGCGGACCTTGAAGCGGTGGATGGCGTGTCCAAAGCCCTCGCCCGCAAGATCTATGAGCACTTCCATGAATAGCCTGCTGCGACAGATCCCCAACGCCCTCACCGTCGGACGCGCCCTTGCGGGCGTCATTGGCGGCTGGCTGCTGGTTCAAAGTTCACAAGCCGGGCTGGAATCAGACGCGATAAGGCTCGGTGTTCTGGCGGGGCTCATTCTGGTGATCGCGGCCCTCACCGACTGGCTCGATGGCTGGCTGGCGCGGACCATGAATGCGGAGAGCGCACTGGGCGCCCTGCTCGACCCGATCGCAGACAAGTTCCTCGTGGGCGGCTATCTGGTCGCGTACTGCGTGATCAGCGGTTTTGACGCCTATCTCGTCCTGCCGGTCCTTGTGATTCTGGGTCGGGACATCGCCATTACAACCCTGCGCTTTATCCACCCTTCAAAGGGCGTCCTGACGGTGACCGCGACCGCCAAATTGAAGACTGCGCTCCAGATGGTGATTACTGCGGCCCCCTTCGTCATCATCCTGATCGGGTTTAGAGATCCCGCGCTCTGGTATCACTACTGGATCGGAGCGGTTTGGTTCCTGGCCGTCCTGACCGTGTGGTCGGCACTCCCGTATCTGAAAACCTCGTTCGTGCGTTGAACGCGGTTCGCCGCATGAGGGAAGCGTCCTGTTAACCAGCTTGGATTGAGTGTGAACGCGCACGCAACTTCGCTGCGATTCACAATCCTTCGCAGGTTCCCAATGACGTTCTCGATTGATTACCAGACCCGCATCGCCTTCATGAAAATCAAGGAGCAGGAACGTGAACTGCTTCGAGAACTCAAACCCGTTATCGCCCGAGAGTTTCCAGCCACGCTGGATGGCTTTTATCAGCATTTGAAAGGCTGGCCTGAAGTCTACAGCATGTTTGGAGGCGAGGCAGGCGTAAAGCACGCTCGCGACAAGCAGCTTGAACACTGGATGAAGATCGCGGACGCCAAGTTCGACGATGAGTATACGCGCTCGGTCACCGCCATTGGTGATGCGCATGCGCGGCTGAAACTTCAGCCCCAATGGTATTTCGGCGCCTATAACTTCCTGATGATGGGCCTCATAGAGGCTGTGCTCAACGACCAGCGCAAAAAGGGCTCGCCTATCAACTGGAGACGTCACTCGGAAGCGGCTCGCTATCGGGTCTCTGTTCTGGTCAAGGCCGTCATGCTCGATATGGAGCTGGTTCTGACTGTGATCTATGAACGCCAGAATGAAGAACGTCTGGCGATCTTTGACCAGCTCGCCAACGAGATGGAAAGCCAGATCGGCGCAATTTCCGACACTCTGGCCCAGACCTCGACCGATCTCGCAGAGAGCGCCCGGACCATGGCGCGCGATGCCGAGACCTCCTCGCAGCAGGCTTCCACTGTTGCAGCAGCAGCTGAAGAAGCAACAGCGACGGCGCAAAGCGTCGCCGGCGCCTCGTCGGAACTCACCAAGGCGATCCAGGAAATTTCCGCCAGCGCCGGTGAAGCCGCATCGGGCTCCTCCCAGGCTGCTCGCCAGGCTGAACTGACGCGTGAGACAATGAACACGCTGGACGAAGCCGCCCAAAAAATCGGCGAGATCATTACTCTGATCGAGGGGGTGGCCGAGCAGACCAACCTGCTGGCCCTGAACGCCACCATCGAAGCCGCGCGGGCTGGCGATGCCGGCAAGGGCTTTGCAGTCGTAGCCAGCGAAGTGAAATCGCTCGCCGGTCAGACGGCGAAGGCGACGGATGAAATCTCACAACAGATCAACAACATACAGTCCGTTGTGAAAAGTGCGGTCGAAGCCATTGAAGATGTCGCCCGCTCGGTTGAGCGTGTGAATGGCGTCTCCACTTCGATCTCGGCGGCTGTGGAAGAACAGAACGCCGCCACAGCAGAAATCAGTCGAAACACGGAACAGACAGCACAAAGCTCAGGCTCGGTGTCCCAGACCATCGCCGGTGTGCTCAGTAGTGTGCAAAACACCGCGACTTCGGCAAAGGGTCTGGTCAATTCTTCTGACCAGCTGGGCAAACAAGCCGCCAAGCTTCGCAAGGATGTGACTGATTTCCTGGACCGATTAAGAGCCGCTTAAACCGGACCCCCTATGTAGGGCGCCAGAGCAAGGAAACCCTCTATATTATTGATTCGTAATAATATTTAGGGTTTTCTCGCGCGCAACTTGCATCGGGTACTATTGTTATGAGCGTAGCGTCTGGGTCCTTCGCGGCTGATGTCGTCGAAGCGAGCGCCGAAATTCGGTGCGATTTGAATTCCCGCCTTGAATTTCTGGACTTTACAGAAACTGACCGCGACGCGATCCGTCGGCTGAAGCCCGTTATTGAGCAGTCGCTGCCGGGCGTTCTGGACCAGTTTTATGCGGACGTCCTTTCAACGCCTGCAACCGCCGCCTTCTTTCCCGACGACGCCATCCGCAAACACGCCCAGCAGAAACAGTTCGATCACTGGATGGAAATCTGCAGCGGCCGGTTTGGCGAAGACTACATCACCTCGGTCACCCGGATCGGCATGACGCATGCGCGCCTGGGTCTGGAGCAACGCTGGTATTTCGCCGCGTATCAGAAAGTGGTCAGCGGCCTTCTACGCGCCCTGAGCAGACTGAGACTGAAACAAGCTGGCCTGATGCGCCGCGGCGCCCTTGATCAGCTGGATACGGATATCCAGGCGCTGACCAAGGCCGCTTTCCTGGACATGGATCTCTGTCTGAGCACGATTGAAGGCGATATGCGCAAACGGCGCGGCAAGGAGCGTCAACGCCTTGCTGAGGACTTTGAGCGTTCTGTCTCCACCATCGTGAACACCGTGTCCAGCGCCGCGCTGGAGCTGTCCGAGACCGCCCGCTCCATGTCCGGCACGGCGCAAACGGCCTCCTCCCGTTCGGAAACCGTCGCTGCCGCCGCCGAGGAAGCGAATGTCACCGCCCAGATGGTGGCTCAGTCTGCGGCCGAGCTTGATGGCGCCATTCGCATGATCGCGCAGAACGTCGCCCTCTCCTCACAAACCGCCAGCGGCGCTCATGCCGAAGCGGAGGAAACCAGCCGGACCATGGTCCAGCTGAGTGAGGCCGCCGATACGATTGGCGACATCATCTCCCTCATCGAGACCGTCGCAGATCAGACCAATCTGCTGGCGTTGAACGCCACGATAGAAGCCGCCCGAGCCGGTGAGGCAGGGCGAGGGTTCGCCGTCGTCGCCAGTGAAGTGAAGGCGCTGGCGAGCCAGACCGCAAAAGCCACCGAACAGATCTCCCAGCAGATCTCTCACATCCAGAGCGTGGTGGCGAAAGCCGTCAGCGCCATACAGTCGGTCACCGCGTCCATCGAGCGCGTGAATACCGTCAGCGTGACCATTTCCACCGCGGTTGAAGAGCAAAGCTCCGCCACCACCGAGATCAGCCGGACGACCGATCAGACGGCCCGCAGCGCCAGCTCTGTCTCTGAAGAGATCCTGCTTGTGCAAAGCGGCGCGGAAGAAACCAGCAGCGCAGCGCAATCTGTCGTGCAGGCCTCGGATTCGCTCGGACAGCTTGCAAGCCAGCTCCAGAACGACATGACCGTGTTCCTCAGCAAGCTCAACGCCGCCTAGAACAGGCTGCCCTGATCCGGATTGGGCGGGCGCTTCTTCGGCTTGGGCGCAGGCTTGGGCCGAGGCGCAGTTTCAGGAGGCGCAGAGGGCGATGACGTTGGAGCCGCGCCCTCAATGACGGCGTTCCGCGCTGCATCGTCAAACACCAGCGTGACCACCTGCCCCGCCTGCAAGGCAGCGCCCTGGCGGACCAGCGCGCCGGTCTGGTCCTTCACCAGCGCAAACCCCCGTTTGAGCACCGACTTGTGCGACAGGGCCTCAAGTCGGGCGCCCAGTGACGCCAGGGACCTCGACTGATCGCTTACTTCCCGGCGGAAGGCCTGATCCAGTCGCGCGCCGGATTGTGTGAAACGCTCGCCCTTGATCACCAGATCCCGTCTGAGCGCAGAGGGGCGCATCTGCAGCGCGGCAGCCTGCAAACGGGTCTGCTTGCGCTCCAGCCCCGCCAGAGCGGCGCCATTCAGCCGGCTGGCGATGAAGTCGAGCTTCTGGCCGTTCTCATTGAGCATGGCCTTGGGAGTCGGCAAACCGCGCGAGGCGGATTTCAGATCCGCCGCCTTGCGATCAAGTCCTCGCACCAGAGCGCTCATGAGGCGGGCGGAGTTGGTCGAGATGCGCTCCACAAGCTCGCGACGCACCGGCACGGCGATCTCGGCTGCGCCCGTCGGCGTCGGCGCGCGACGGTCCGAGGCGTAATCGATCAGTGTGGTGTCGGTTTCATGCCCGACCGCCGAGATCAGGGGAATGCGCGAGGCCGCTGCAGCACGCACCACCCGCTCCTCATTGAAGCACCACAAATCCTCTATCGAGCCACCGCCCCGCGCCACGATCAGAACGTCCGGGACGGGCACCGGCCCGCCCGGCTCAATGGCGTTGAAGCCTTCAATGGCGTGCGCGATCTGATCCGCCGCCTTGTCGCCCTGCACCAGCACCGGCCAGAGCAGGACATGGGTCGGAAAACGATCCTCGAGACGATGCAGGATATCGCGGATCACTGCGCCGGTGGGTGAAGTCACGACGCCGATCACGCGCGGCAGGAAGGGCAGAGCGCGCTTGCGGTCGGGCGAGAACAGGCCTTCCGCCGCCAGCGCCTTCTTGCGCGCTTCCAGAAGCGCCATCAGGGCGCCTTCACCCGCCGGCTCCATGCGCTCGATGATCATCTGGTATTTCGAGCGGCCGGGGAATGTGGACAGCCGCCCCTCCGCGATCACCTCCAGCCCCTCTTCAGGCCGGAAGTTGAGCAATGTGGCGACGCCCTTCCACATCACGCCGTCAATGACCGCCTTGTCGTCCTTCATGTCGAGATAGACATGGCCGGACTTGGCGACCGTCACACGGCCCAGTTCGCCGCGCACGCGCACATGGTCATAGGCCTGCTCCACCGTTCGCTTGAGGGCGTTGGAGAGCTCGGAAACCGTATATTCGGGCGTATTGGAGGCGGCATCGTCTGTCATGCGCCCACCCTAACCGCGGATTCGGACGACGTGTACCGCTCTGGCGCCGTTGACGTGCGCGCCAGTCAGGGCCATTCACCTGTCACAGAACCAGACACACCTCTCACCAGCAAGACGGCAAGGGCGGGACATGAACATTCTCATCATCGGATCGGGCGGCCGCGAGCATGCACTCGCCTGGAAGATTTCCCAAAGCCCGCTGGTGGACACCATCTGGTCCGCCCCCGGCAGCCCGGCCATGGATCAGTTCGGCCCCTGTTTTGACGTTCAGCCCGATGATGTGGAGAAGCTGGAGCAACTCGTCCTGCAGCTTGAGCCCGACCTGGTTGTTATCGGTCCCGAAGTCCCGCTGGCGCTCGGCGCCGCAGACCGCATCCGCGCGCGCGGATTTGACGTCTTCGGCCCGAACAGGGAGCCCGCCCAGCTTGAAGCCTCCAAGGGCTTCTCCAAGGATCTGATGGCCAAGCTCGGCGTGCCGACCGCGCGCTATGGCCGCTTCACCGTTGCGGAAAAGGCCAAGGCCTTCCTCGACACGCTGGACGCGCCCTATGTGCTCAAGGCCGATGGTCTGGCCGCCGGCAAGGGCGTTGTGATCGCCCCGTCGCTGGACGAAGCGAAGGCGGAAGCCGAGGAAATGCTGTCGGGCAAGTTCGGCGACGCCTCCGCCGAGCTTGTGATCGAAGAGTTCATGCATGGCGAGGAAGCCAGCGTCTTCGTGCTCACTGACGGCAAGAACCGCATCACCCTGCCCGCCTGCCAGGATCACAAACGGCTTCTGGATAATGACGAAGGCCCCAATACCGGCGGCATGGGCGCCTATTGTCCTGCTCCAGTGATGACGCCCGAGCTGATGGCCGAAGTCGACGAAAAAGTTTCCGCGCCCATGATCGACGGCCTGTATGAGGCCGGCCACCCCTATCAGGGCGTGCTCTATATCGGTCTGATGATCACGCCTGAAGGCCCCAAGGTCGTCGAGTTCAATGTGCGCTTCGGCGACCCTGAATGTCAGGTTCTGATGGCGTCCATGCTGGATGACATTGTCCCGGCGCTTCTGGCCTGCGCCACGGGCGGCATGCCGGAGCGGGACTTCCAGCAATTGTTGCCCACCGTTGATCAGGCCCGCCCGGCCGCCACTGTCGTGATGGCGACCCGGGGCTATCCCGGCCATTACCACAAGGGCTCTGTCATCTCGAACGTCAAAGAGGCGGGCGAGATCGAGGGCGTCTCCATCTTCCACGCCGGGACCGGAACCAATGAAGCCGGCGATCTGGTGGCCAATGGCGGTCGGGTGCTGAACGTCACCGCCGTAGGCGACGACCTCAAACAGGCCGTAGAGCGCTGCTACAAGGCTGTGGATGCGATTGACTGGCCGGAGGGCATTTGCCGTCGCGACATCGCCTGGCGCGCCCTGGCGCGCGACTAGCGATGCTGTCCGTGCCCGTTTGAACCGTAGTGGATCCGTTTCAGATGAGGACGTAGCCTGGCGCGTTCGGACTTGAACGAAAGCACTTGTCACCCGGCCCTATCGGCATACTTGTAGTGTGGTCATTTAATATAACCACATCGGGTGGACATGCGCATCATCGAAGAAGGTCATGACCGGGTCATTGTGGATGTTGGAGAGGCCTTCACCCATGAGGGCGCACAACAACTGCTGCAGTTTGTAAGCAACTGCTCTTATCGCAACCGGATCCGGCTTCTGGTCATTCCCGGCGTATCGCACTCGCAGCTCAGTGAAACGGAATCGGTGACATTCGGGCATGCCATGTCCGCTCTTCTGAAGGGCGGCATGGGACGGATCGCCGTTGTCTATGACCCCGGTTCAGAGCGGCAGGAACTTGAATACACCCTGATCGACACGACCATCAGCCTGCAACACCGGCTGATCGCACAATTTCATGATGTGGATGAGGCCAGGTCCTGGCTGGACTGGGACCTCATCACACCGTCATGGGCGCAAACCGGCTAGAGCGACAGATTGCGCGAGAAGCGCTCGCCCCGCCGCTCAATCTCGATCGGCCAGCTGCTTGAGCCATCCTTTTCGCGGAGGATCCGGTTGAGATCGACCAGATTGTCCACGCGCTCATCCTGCACAGACAGGATCCGGTCGCCGGGCTGGAAGCCGAAATAGGCGGCCGCCGAGCGACGGGCCACCGAAGAGACCAGCACCCCGTCCATGAAGGGATCGATGCCGTTCTCCTCATTGAAGGCCGGGCTTAGCTGCACCAGCTCGGCGCCATGAAGCGGGTTCTCTCCGGAAATCTCCATACGTGCGCCTTCTATGGCGCCCGGAGCTGGTTCGGCCTCAACGGTCAGCTCACGCTCTTCTCCGTCCCGCAAGACGGTCAGCGCCGCGTTATCGCCGATCATGCGAGTGGCGAAACGGAACCGCGCGCCCACCTCGTCATTCACCTCGACCCCATCGACCGCAACCACCACATCGCCCTGCTCAAGTCCGGCGCGATCAGCCGCCCCGCCTTCCCAGATGTCCGCCACAATGGCGCCGCGCGGGCGATCAAGCCCCAGCGAGCTCGCCAGGTCCTGGGTCACCGGCTGCAGACGAGCGCCAAGCCAGGGGCGAACGATCTCGCCATCCTGAAGCGCCGCCTCGACCACCGTGCGCACCATTTCGGAAGGAATGGCGAAGCCAATACCGTTTGAGCCGCCGGAGCGCGAGAAAATCGCCGTGTTCACGCCGATCAGCTGGCCCTCCATGTCCACGAGCGCGCCGCCGGAATTGCCCGGGTTCACCGCCGCATCGGTCTGAATGAAGAAGGCATAGTCCGAAATCCCGACATCCGTCCGCGCCAGAGCAGACACAATGCCGCTCGTCACCGTCTGTCCGACACCAAACGGGTTGCCGATGGCCAGAACAAGATCGCCGACCTCGCTATCGCCAGCCTCGTCAAACGGCAGGACCGGAAGCGGTTCTTCAGTGTTGATCTTGAGCACGGCGAGATCGGTGCGCTCATCGGCCAAGAGAAGCTCCGCCTCAAACTCCCGGCGATCAGACAGCACGACCCGAAGATCCTGAGCGCCCTGCACCACGTGATTATTAGTGACGATAACGCCCGTGGAATCCACGATCACGCCCGAGCCCAGGGAATTGACCTCACGCTCGCGCACTTGCGGTCCGAAAAAGCGCTCGAAAAAGGGATCGCCAGCGAAGGGCGTGCGTTGAGCAATGACACGTCGGGAATAGACGTTCACCACAGCCGGAGCGGCCTGTCGCACAACCGGGGCGAAGGACAACTGCATCTGGACCTGATTGTCAGGAACCGCCCGCTCCTGAGCCGCACCGGGAGCGACAAGGGCCACACTGGTCATCAGCGCAAGCGACAGGGTTCGGAACATGGAGCAATCTCCTCAGGGTAAGCCTGCAAACACAAAAGCAAATGTCAGGCCGATTTAAGATCGCGCAAGCGGTCTGAACAGGGGCTGAGCAATTACGGTTTCGCAAGATCGTCGCGCCCCCGTCCAAAAACGAGCTATACTGCCCCAAGGGGGACAACTCATGCGCAACCGGATCGAGACCTTCATCTTCAGGCGCGGCAAGGGTGAAAAGGCCCTGGCCAAGATACAGACGCGCGCCGAGAAAGCGTACGCCCCGCTCTACAAGGACGGGCGCACCACCGCGCTTGATCGCGCCGAGGAGCTGGCCCGCCAGCGGGTTGAAGAAGCCGCGGAGCGGACCGAAGCGGAGTTCGAGCGCGATGAAGCCAAGGTCGAGGCCAATTTCTGGCCCAAGGTTCAGCGCGTCGCCCGTCAGATCCCCTTTCTGGAAGACCTGGTGGCCGCCTATTACGCCATGCGCGATCCCGATGCGCCGCTGAAGGCGCGCGCCGCGCTGGCGCTCGGGCTTCTCTACTTCCTGTGGATCTTCGACATCATCCCCGACTTCCTGGGGCTGATCGGCTATGCCGACGATGGCACGGTTCTCACCACCATCATCCTGCAGGTGGGCGGCGCCATCACGGACGAGCACCGCTCCAAGGCGCGTAAGGCGCTTGGCGGCGAATAGCGCGCCTTCAGGCCAGCAGCGCGCCCTCTTCCCACACATGCTCGAAATCGGCCCTGGGACGCAATGAGAAGCGCGTATCGGTCAGGTGCGCCTCCAAAATGCGGTCGCATCTGAAAGTCCGCGTCTCCTCCCTGAGGTGATCATAGGCGAGCACGTACCAGACCGGGTATTTGAGCAGCAGGTAATGAGGCTCGATCAACCGCTCAGACAGGGTCAGGTCCTCTCTCTGATAGCGTACCTGAAGCCCTTCCCTGTCGATAAAGGCCTGATGAAGAGCCTTGATGACAGGCGCCGAAGACTGAGACGCGCTGGCTTGCACCAGGGTCGATGAGGTCACGCCGACCAGGATACGTGATTTCAGGGCCTCAACCCGCTCGCGCTTGTCAGGCGAGAAGGACGCGATCAGCTGTCGTTTCACACTCTCAAGATTGGCCAGGAAGACGGGTGTCTCGAGCTTCTGGGCCACTTCGATGCCGATGAGCAGATCCACCGCCTCGGCATAGTCGAGGTTCAAGCGCCCGACGCCCCATCTCCGGTCGAGCCGGACGCCTCCGCCCCGTCCCCGATCCGCCTCGATTGGCAAGCCTTGCTCCCTGAGCACTGCCAGATCCCGCAACAGCGTGCGTTCACTCACGCCATGCGCCTTCGCCAGATCCTTGATGATGCAAAACGGTTCGGCCTTGAGCTGCGCTGTCAGCCGTTCAAGCCGGTGCAATCGACTGGATGTGTTTGCTCTCGCCATGCATCAAATACGACACAAAAGGTCATATTTGCCAATAGCGTCCCCTCTCCACCCCAGGCGCACACAGGAGAAGACGCCGTGCACATGAATTACTTCGTCGCAGGCACCAACGATATGGCGGCGGCCATCGCATTCTATGACCCGATATTCGCCCGGTTCGGCATTGTTCAGGCGGCGCAGACCGAACGGATGACATACTGGCTGGGCGATGGCTACGCCTTCGCGGTCGCTGAGCCCTTTGACGGTCAGCGGGCGACATATGGGAACGGGACCATGATCGGTTTCAATGTCGGCGCCCCGGACCAGGTCGACGCCATCCACGCCCTGGCGCTTGAGCTGGGCGGTCTGAATGAGGGCCAGCCCGGACAGCGCGGCCCGTTCTATTCCGCCTATGTGCGTGATCTGGACGGCAACAAGATCTGTTTCTCCGCCTGATCCGCATCCGCATCCGCATCCGCATCCGCAGAAACGAAAAGGGCCGCATCCCGAAGGATGCGGCCCTTGTCTCGTGTGAAAGTGCGAAGACCTTAGTCTTCAGCGCCCTCGACAGCCTCTTCGCGCGCACGGTCGGCGGCGCCTTTGGCGGAGGGGTCACGATCAACCAGCTCGATCACTGCCATCGGGGCGTTGTCGCCATGACGGAAGCCGGCTTTCAGAACGCGGGTATAACCACCTTGACGCTCTTCATAACGCGGGCCGAGGGTTTCAAACAGCTTGGCCACCTGATCCTTGTTGCGGATCTTGGAGATCGCCTGACGGCGAGCATGCAGATCACCGCGTTTGGCCAGGGTGATGAGCTTGTCCATGATCGGCTTGAGCTCTTTGGCCTTCGGCAGGGTGGTGACGATTTGTTCGTGCTCGATCAGCGATGCGGCCATGTTGGCGAACATGGCGCGACGGTGAGTCGAAGTGCGGTTAAGCTTGCGGTGGGCGACGCCATGACGCATCGGTTTTCTCCTTCAATCCCGGTTAGGGACGCCTCGCGGCGCGCCTCCTAGATTTGATCCTCATACTTCTTGGCGAGATCTTCGATGTTCTCCGGCGGCCAGTTCGGCGCGTCCATGCCCAGATGCAGACCCATCTGTGCGAGAACTTCCTTGATCTCGTTAAGCGATTTGCGACCGAAGTTCGGGGTGCGGAGCATTTCCGCCTCGGACTTCTGAATGAGGTCGCCGATATAGACGATGTTGTCGTTCTTCAGGCAGTTCGCCGAACGGACCGACAGTTCCAGCTCGTCGACTTTCTTCAGCAGGGCAGGGTTGAAGTCCAGCTCCGGCTTGTCGTCCTCGGCCGCACGGGCTTCGGAAGGCTCTTCGAAGTTCACGAAGATCTGGAACTGGTCCTGCAGGATGCGAGCCGCATAGGCCACTGCATCCTCAGGGGTCACAGCGCCGTTGGTTTCGACTTCCAGGATCAGCTTGTCATAGTCGAGCACCTGACCTTCACGCGTGTTCTCCACGCGGTAGGCCACGCGCTTGACCGGGCTGTAGAGCGCATCCACGCCGATGAGGCCGATCGGGGCGTCTTCGGGGCGGTTGCGGTCAGCCGGGACATAGCCCTTGCCGGTGTTCACGGTCAGGACCATGCGCACATCCGCATCCTCGTCGAGAGTGCAGATGACGTGATCCTTGTTGATGATCTCGACGTCAGCGGTCTCTTCGATGTCGCCAGCGGTCACTTCGCCCGGGCCCTGCTTTTTCAGGGTCAGACGCTTGGGACCTTCGCCGTGCATGCGAAGCGCGACCTGCTTGAGGTTCAGAATGATGTCGGTGACATCTTCCCGCACGCCCTTGATGGACGAAAACTCGTGCAGAACGGAATCAATCTGCACCGCCGTGATCGACGCGCCCTGCAGAGAGGACAGCAGAATGCGGCGCAGCGCATTGCCCAGAGTCATGCCGAAGCCGCGCTCGAGCGGTTCAGCAATGATCTTGGCTTGGCGCACCGGATCAAAGCCAGGTTGGATTTCCGGCTTCATCGGGCGGATCAGTTCCTGCCAGTTCTTTTCAATCACGGACATCACCCCTTCAGGCGTGCGGCGCGACAGCCAGAAGGCTGCGCGCCGGACCAAAGTCGTCAATCAGCGCCTCAGACGCTGAAAGAATTTAGACGCGGCGGCGCTTCGGCGGACGGCAGCCATTGTGCGGAATCGAGGTCACGTCGTGGATCGTCGTGATCGTGAAACCGACAGACTGCAGCGCGCGGAGCGCGGACTCACGTCCCGAACCCGGGCCGGAGACCTTGACTTCAAGCGTCTTGACGCCGTGCTCTTGCGCTTTACGGCCTGCATCTTCAGCAGCAACCTGCGCAGCGTACGGCGTGGATTTACGCGAGCCCTTGAACCCCATGGCGCCAGCCGACGACCAGGAAATCGCGTTCCCTTGAGCGTCGGTGATGGTGATCATGGTGTTGTTGAAGCTGGCGTTCACATGCGCGACGCCAGCCGTGATATTCTTGCGCTCGCGGCGGCGGACGCGGGACGGTTCTTTTGCCATTACCCTCGTTCCCTATTTCTTCTTGCCGGCGATCGGCTTGGCCGGGCCTTTACGGGTGCGCGCATTGGTGTGCGTGCGCTGACCGCGGACCGGAAGGCCACGACGGTGACGCAGGCCACGATAGCAGCCCAGATCCATCAGACGCTTCACGTTCACCGCGACTTCACGGCGAAGATCGCCTTCCACGGTGTAGCCAGCGTCGATGGCTTCACGGATCTGCAGAATTTCAGCGTCGGTGAGCTGGCTCACACGCTTTTCGGCGGGAATACCCACCTTTTCACAAATTTCCGCCGCCATAGCCGGGCCGATGCCGTGGATATAGCGCAGCGCGATCGTGACGCGCTTGTTAGTCGGAATGTTGACGCCGGCGATACGTGCCACGACGCTCTCCTTGTCTCATCAGCCTTCGCAGCAGAAGACGCTGAAAGAGCGCAACCGGTATGGCGGCGCTTATTTCGACGTCTGCCCCTGCGAGCGAAGGGCGCTTATTATAGGCGCTCACCTGTCGCGTCAACCGCGATGGGAAGCCACCCGTCCTGTTTTTCCAGACCGGACCGGCCTGGAAGCTGCTCTTTATTGGTCGAGTGCAGCTGCAATGCGTGCAGCGACCTCGTCCATCTGACCCATACCGTCCACATCAGACAGTTTGCCCTGCCCCTCATAATAGGGAATCAGCGGCGCGGTCTGGGCGTTGTAATTCTCGAGCCGAACCTTGAACGCCTCGACGGTGTCGTCGGCGCGGCCTTCTTCAGCGGCGCGCTTTTCCATGCGCGACACCAGCTCGTCCTGATCAACCACCAGCCGCACGACCTTGCCGATCTGCGTGCCACGCGATTGCAGGAGTTCGTCCAGCGCTTCGGCCTGAGCCACGGTGCGCGGGAAACCGTCGAAAATGGCGCCGCCGGCAATTTCAGCTTCCGGCAGGCGTTCCTCGATCAGGGCAATGACGATCTCGTCGGAAACGAGATCCCCACGGTCCATGATATCCTTGACCTTGCGGCCGAGTTCATTGCCGGCCGCAATCGCGGCGCGGAGCATGTCGCCGGTGGACAGCTGCAGCCATCCGTAATCAGCGACCAGACGCTTGGCTTGGGTGCCCTTCCCCGCCCCCGGCGGGCCGAACAGTACCAGGTTCATCGCTTGCGCCCCCTCAGTTTGGTCTTCTTGATCAGGCCTTCATACTGGTGCGCCAGCAGGTGGGACTGGATCTGGCCGACAGTATCAAGCGTCACCGACACCACGATCAGCAGCGAAGTGCCGCCGATGTAGAACGGGATGCCTGAAACTTGCGCCTTCAGGAACTCGGGGAGAACACAGACAATGGTCAGATACGCGGCGCCGATAACGGTCAGGCGTGAGAGCACATAGTCCAGATATTCAGCGGTGCGCTTGCCCGGACGGATGCCCGGCAGGAAGCCGCCATACTTCTTCAGATTGTCCGCCGTTTCTTCCGGATTGAAGACCAGCGACGTGTAGAAGAACGTGAAGAACACGATCATCGCGGCGTAGAAGACCAGGAACAGCGGCTGACCCGGGCCAAGCATGGCCACGATATTGCCCAGCCAGTCCGGACCGGCCTGTGAGAAGCCCTGGATGGTCGCCGGCAGCAGCAGCAGTGAGGACGCGAAGATCGCGGGAATCACCCCTGCCGTGTTCAGTTTGAGCGGCAGGAAGCTTGATTCGCCGCCCATCATGCGGTTGCCCACCTGACGCTTGGGATACTGGATCAGCAGTCGGCGCTGGCTGCGTTCCATGAACACAACGAACGCCAGCACGACAACGATGCCGACCAGCATCGCAATGATCACGGGGCCCGCAATGCTGCCCGAAGCGCCCGCTTGCAGCGCATTGACCAGCGCGCGCGGAAGCTCGGCCACAATGCCGGCGAAGATGATCAGGGACACGCCGTTGCCCACGCCGCGGGCGGTGATCTGCTCACCCAGCCACAGCAGGAACATGGTGCCGCCCACCAGCGTGGTGACCGTCGTGATCAGGAAGAACGGACCCGGATTAATGGCGATGGACGCCCCGTCGGTCACGGTCTGCATGCCGATGGCGATGGCGAACGCCTGGGCGGCGGCCAGAACCACGGTCAGATAGCGGGTGTATTGGTTGATCTGCTTGCGACCGGCCTCGCCGCCATCCTTCTTCAGGCGCTCAAGAGACGGGATCGTCGCCGCCATAAGCTGCATGATGATGGAGGCCGAGATGTACGGCATCACGTTCAGCGCAAAGATCGCCATACGCTCCACAGCGCCGCCGGACATCATGTTGAACATGCCCAGAACGCCTTGGGATTGCTGCTGGAAGGCCAGCGCAAACTGTGTGGGATCGATGCCCGGGACCGGCACGAAGGTGCCGACGCGGTAGATGACCAGGACCAGGAGCGTGAACAGAATGCGCTTCTGCAGCTCCTTCGCTTGGGCGAACGCCCCGAAATTCATGTTCTGGGCGAGCTGTTCAGCGGCTGACGCCATATCGGTCGGATGCTCCCTGAGAAAGCCCTCAAAGCGCGGAGGGACCGCTTCCAGTTAGGAAGCGGTCCATCTCAACGCCAGCTTATTCGGACTGATCTTTGGCGGATTTGGCGAGAACGGTGACTTTACCGCCTGCTTTTTCCACCGCTTCGATCGCCGGCTTGGAGCCGCCAGCAACCGTCAGCTCAAGTTTCGCTTTCAGCTCACCGCCGCCGATCACGCGCACGCCGTCTTTGGCGCGGCGGATGACGCCAGCCTTGATGAGCGCTTCGGCATCGACCGGCGCTTTCGCGTCGAGCTTGCCAGCGTCCACAGCAGCTTGCAGCTTGGCCAGGGTCACTTCAGCGAATGCCAGGCGGTTCGGCTTGTTAAAGCCACGCTTGGGCAGACGTTGATAGAGCGGCATCTGACCGCCCTCAAAGCCCTTGATGGCGACACCCGAGCGAGACTTCTGGCCTTTAACGCCGCGTCCGCCGGTTTTGCCCTTGCCAGAGCCGATGCCACGGCCGACACGCATACGCGACTTGGTCGCGCCGTCGTTATCGCGCAGTTCATTCAAGCGCATCGTTTGTCTCCTTGGTGAGAGGGCGCGGGATTAACCGCGCTCCTCCACGATCTCAACCATGTGAGCGACCTTGCGGATCATGCCCCGAACAGACGGGGTGTCTTCAAGTTCGCGCTCGCGGCCGATGCGGCCCAGGCCCAGACCTTTGAGAGTCGCAGCCTGGTCCTTCGGACGGCGGATGGGGCTGCCGGTTTGGCGCACCACCAGGGTTTTTTGTTCAGCCATGCGTCCCTCCTAGGATTCGATGGCTTCCGGCGAGCTGGCGCCATCTTGGCGACGCTCGACCAGATCCGCGACCTTGATGCCACGCTTGGCGGCCACGGTGCGCGGGCTGTTCTGGGCCTTCAGGGCCTCGAACGTGGCGCGAACCATGTTGTACGGGTTGGACGAACCGGTCGATTTCGCGACCACGTCCTGAACACCGAGCGATTCCAGCACCGCACGCATCGGACCGCCGGCGATGACGCCGGTGCCCGGAGGGGCGGAACGCAGGATCACCTTACCGGCGCCCCAACGGCCTTTTGCATCATGGTGCAGGGTACGGCCTTCACGAAGCGGCACGCGCACCATCATTTTCTTGGCTTCTTCGGTCGCCTTGCGGATGGCTTCCGGCACTTCACGCGCCTTGCCCTGACCAAAGCCGACACGGCCCTTCTGATCGCCGACCACTGCGAGAGCGGCGAACTGGAAGTTCCGGCCGCCCTTCACGGTTTTGGCGACGCGGTTGATCTGAACCAGCTTGTCGACCAGTTCCGGTTCGGCGTTGTCTTCGTCCCGGCGGCGGCGATCGCGGCCGCGATTGTCTTCTCGTGCCATGCGTTCGCTCCTTAGAAGTTCAGACCGCCCTCGCGAGCGGCGTCAGCGAGCGCTTTCACACGCCCGTGGAAGATGTAACCGCCGCGGTCGAAAACCACATCGGTCAAACCTTTTTCCTTCGCCCGCTCTGCAACCAGCTTGCCGACTTCGGCAGCGGCTTCGACGCCGGACTTGGTGATCTTGTTGTCTTTTTCCATCGTGGAAGCAGACACCAGGGTCACGCCGTTCGCATCGTCGATGATCTGGGCGTAAATGTTCTTGGACGAACGGAAGACCGAGAGCCTCGGACGGCCGTTGCCCATTTTGCGGAGCCGGGTGCGCGTGCGCTGAGCGCGGCGCCGCATTTGTTCTGCAGCAGATTTCATCGCCTGGCCCCTTACTTCTTCTTGCCTTCCTTACGGCGGACATATTCGTTCGAATACTTCACGCCTTTGCCTTTGTAAGGCTCCGGCGGACGGAATTCGCGAATTTCCGCCGCGGTCTGACCCACGGTCTGGGCGTCGGCGCCCTCAATGGTGATCTCGGTCGGCTTCGGCGTCGCAATCGTCACGCCCGCACGCGGGGTGTAGATCACGTCGTGAGAAAAGCCGAGCGAGAGCTTGAGGTCGCTGCCCTGCATTTGAGCGCGATAACCGACACCGATCAGCTCGAGGTCTTTCTTGAAGCCCTCGGTCACGCCTTGCACCATGTTTTTGATGCGAGCGCGCGCGGTGCCAAACATGGCTTTCGCGAATTTCGAGTTTTCAGCCATTTCGACCGAAATAGCGTTGTCCTCTTGCTTGAGGCGCACACAAGTGGGCGCTTCAAAGCTGAGTTCGCCTTTCGGGCCTTTGACCGACACCTGCGCCCCGGTGACGTTAGCCGTCACACCGTTGGGGATTTCGACAGGCAGTTTGCCTAGACGCGACATAGTTCTGGCCTCCCTGTCTCTAGCTGACGTGGCAAAGGATTTCGCCGCCGACGTTCTTGGAGCGCGCGGCTGCGTCGCTCATAACGCCCTGCGGGGTCGAAATGATGGCAATGCCCAGACCGTTCATGACGAGCGGCAGATCGCGCACCTTGCGGTATTCGCGACGGCCCGGCTTGGACACGCGTTTGATGTCGGAGATCACCGGCAGGCCTTCATGGTACTTCAGTTCGATTTCGAACTGCTTGAAGCCCTTGGCGTCGGTGGTCTCGGTGTAACCGCGGATGAAGCCCTCTTCCAGGAGCACTTCGAGCACGCGGCCGCGAAGTTTCGAGGACGGGGTCACCACGGAGGTCCGCTTGCGCATCAGCGCGTTGCGGATACGGGTCAGCATATCGCCGAGAGGATCGTTCACGGACATCTAAATCCCTCCTACCAGCTCGACTTGACCATGCCCGGGATCAACCCGTGGCTGGCCAGCTGACGCAGCGCAATACGCGACATCTTCAGCTTGCGGTAATACGCGCGCGGGCGGCCGGTCACCTGGCATCGGTTACGGATGCGGGTCGGCGCCGAGTTGCGCGGCAGCGAGGCCAGTTTCAGTTGCGCCGCAAAGCGCTCCTCAACCGGCTTGTCCGTGTCGCGTGCGATCGCTTTCAGTGCTTCACGCTTGGCGGCAAAACGCTGAGCCAGGCGCTGGCGCTTGAGATTGCGTTCGACTGCACTCTTCTTAGCCATTCAGTTTTCTCCTCGCGTGCGAGACCCTCATGGTCCCGCTCTCCTGCTGCGTTAGTTCGAGAACGGAAAGTCGAACTCGGCCAGCAGGGCCTTCGCTTCTTCGTTGGTGGTAGCCGTGGTGCAGACAACGATGTCCATACCGCGGATCTTCTCAACCTTGTCGTAGTCGATCTCGGGGAACACGATGTGCTCTTTCAGGCCCATCGCGTAGTTGCCCCGGCCATCGAAGCTCTTGCCGTTCAGACCGCGGAAGTCGCGGACGCGCGGCAGAGCAATGGTCACCAGACGATCAAGGAATTCGTACATACGATCCTTGCGCAGGGTCACCTTGGCGCCGATCACCTGTTCCTCGCGCAGCTTGAAGCCTGCGATGGATTTCTTGGCGACCGTGCCAACCGGCTTCTGGCCGGCGATGGCTTCAAGATCAGCAAGCGCGCCGCGGATTTTCTTGGAATCCTGAGCCGCTTCGCCAACGCCCATGTTGATCACGACCTTTTCCAGGCGCGGGATCATCATCTCGTTCGCATAACCGAACTTTTCCTTCAGACGCGCGCGGATTTCCTCGCGGTACTTCGTCTTCAGGCGCGGTTCGTATTCAGCAACGTCAGCCATCGATCACCTCACCGGATTTCTTGGCCACGCGAACCTTCTTGCCGTCTTCGACCTTGAAGCCCACACGGGTGGCTTCGCCGGATTTCGGATCGGCCAGAGCCACGTTGGACACGTGGATGGACGCGTTCTTCTCAACAATACCGCCCGGGGCCGTCTGGGTCGGACGCTGGTGACGTTTCACCACGTTGACGCCAGACACCACCACACGATCTTCCTTGGGAAGAACCTGGGTGACCTCGCCGGTCTTACCTTTGTCGCGACCGGTCAGGACAATGACCTTGTCGCCTTTTTTGATCTTCGCAGCCATGGTTACAGGACCTCCGGCGCGAGCGAGACGATCTTCATGTGGTTCTTGGCGCGCAGTTCACGCGGAACCGGGCCAAAGATCCGGGTGCCGACCGGCTCGTTGTTGTTGTTCAGGATAACAGCCGCGTTGCCGTCGAAACGGATGACGCTGCCGTCACGACGTTTGATGTCGCGAGCGGTGCGCACGACGACGGCCTTGCGGACGTCGCCCTTCTTAACGCGGCCCTTGGGCGTGGCTTCCTTGACCGAGACGACAATGATGTCGCCAACGCCTGCGTAGCGGCGTTTCGCGCCGCCCAGCACTTTGATGCACTGCACGCGGCGGGCCCCGGAATTGTCGGCCACGTCCAGATTGGTTTGCATCTGGATCATCGCGATCCTCCGTTAATAGTGGATCATCCACGATCAGGCTTACGCCTGGTCGGAGATGACCTCCCACCGCTTGAGCTTCGACTTCGGCGTGCATTCCTGGATTTGGACACGCTCGCCAACCTTGATCGCGCCCGACTCGTCGTGGGCGTGATATTTCTTCGTACGGCGCACGGTTTTGCGCAGCAGGGGGTGCAGGAAGGTGCGCTCAACACGCACGATCACGGTTTTAGCCTGCTTGTCGCTCACCACGACGCCTTGAAGGATGCGCTTCGGCATGGACCCAAGCCCCCTTAATTTTCAAGCGCGCGGCGGCGCTGATCCGTTTTGACCCGGGCGATGTCCCGGCGGATCTGCTTAAAGCGCGCAGTGTTTTCCAGCTGGCCGGTGGCCTGTTGGAAACGCAGGTTGAACTGTTCTTTTTTCAGCTTGAGGAGTTCGTCCTGAAGCTGATCGTCGCTAAGAGCGCGGACGTCTTCGGCTTTCATACTACCCTCCTCTTACTCACCCGGACGGGTGACGACCTTGGTTTTGATCGGCAGCTTGGCGGCGCCCAGGCGGAGCGCTTCGCGTGCCACATCATCCGGAACACCATCGATTTCGAAGATGATCCGGCCCGGCTTGACTTTGGCCACCCAGTATTCCGGAGAGCCTTTACCTTTACCCATCCGGACTTCGGTCGGCTTCTTGGACACCGGCAGATCCGGGAACACCCGGATCCAGACGCGACCGGCCCGTTTCATGTGACGGGTGATCGCACGACGGGTCGCTTCGATCTGACGGGCGGTGATCCGCTCCGGCTCGACCGCTTTCAGGCCATAGGAACCAAAGGTCAGCGTGAAGCCGCCTTTGGCCTGACCGTGGATGCGGCCTTTGTGCGCCTTGCGGAATTTGGTGCGCTTCGGCTGAAGCATGGTGCTACTCCCTCGTTCCGCTTACGCTGCCTGACGGCCAGAGCGGGTGCGCTGCTCGCCAGAGTCGAGCATGCGACGCTCTTGCGCCATCGGGTCATGTTCCATGATCTCGCCTTTGTAGATCCAGACCTTGATGCCGATGATGCCCATCGCGGTCTTGGCTTCAGCGAAACCGTAGTCGATGTCCGCACGCAGAGTGTGCAGCGGAACCGAACCTTCAGAATACTTCTCGACGCGCGCGATCTCTGCGCCGCCCAGACGGCCGCCGCACATGATCTTGCAGCCCAGGGCGCCCATGCGCATGGCGGTCTGCAGCGAACGCTTCATGGCGCGGCGGAAAGCCACGCGGCGTTCGAGCTGCTGAGCCACGCTCTCGGCGACCAAGGTCGCGTCGACTTCCGGCTTGCGCACTTCGACGAGGTTCAGGAACACTTCGCCCTCAACCATCTTCGAGACCTTGCGGCGCAGCTTCTCGATGTCCGCACCTTTTTTGCCGATCACGACACCCGGACGAGCCGTGTGAATAGTGATGCGGCACTTCTTGTGCGGGCGCTCGATGATGATGCGCGACACGGACGCGTTCTTGAGTTCCTTTTTCAGGTACTCGCGAATGCGCAGGTCTTCGTGCAGCAGGTCAGCGTATTCTTCGCCCTTGGCGAACCAACGCGATTCCCAGGTGCGGTTGATGCCGACGCGCAGGCCGATCGGATTAACCTTCTGACCCATTAGGCGGCCTCCTCAACTTCACGCACGACGATCGTCAGCTCGGAAAACGGCTTCAGGATCTTGGCGCCGCGACCACGCGCACGGGCGCGGAAGCGTTTCATGACCAGGTTTTTGCCCACATAGGCCTCGGACACGACCAGAGAGTCGATGTCCAGACCGTGGTTGTTTTCCGCGTTGGCGATGGCGCTCTCGAGCACCTTCTTGACGTCGGCGGAATGACGCTTGCGCGAGAATTCCAGGTCAGCCAGAGCGCGTTCAACCTTCTTGCCACGGATAAGCTGGGCAATGAGATTGAGCTTCTGCGGGCTGATGCGGATCATCCGCAGCTTTGCGCGCGCTTCATTATCCGCGACGCGGCGGGGATTTGCAGCCTTGCCCATCGCTTACTTCCTCTTGGCTTTCTTGTCTGCCGCGTGGCCGTAATAGGTCCGAGTCGGAGCGAATTCGCCCAGCTTGTGACCGACCATCTCTTCGGAGACGAGAACCGGAATGAACTTATTGCCGTTGTGGACCTGGAAGGTCAGACCCACAAACTGCGGCATGATCGTCGAGCGGCGCGACCAGGTTTTGATCGCTTGCTTGCGGCCGCCGTCATGAGCAGCTTCGGCTTTCTTCAGGAGGTATCCGTCGACAAACGGACCTTTCCAGACAGAACGAGGCATGGCGCAGCCGTCCCTTAGCGTTTCTTGCGCTCGTGGCGCGAGCGAATGATGAATTTGTCAGTGGCTTTGTTCGACCGGGTCTTGCGGCCCTTGGTCGGCTTGCCCCACGGGGTGACCGGGTGACGACCGCCCGAGGTGCGGCCTTCGCCGCCGCCGTGCGGGTGATCGACCGGGTTCATGGCCACGCCGCGAACGGCCGGGCGTTTGCCCATGTGACGCTTGCGACCGGCTTTACCCAGATTGGTGTTCAGGTGGTCAGCGTTGGAAACCGCACCAACGGTCGCCATGCAGTCCTGGTGCACCATGCGCAGCTCGCCAGACATCAGGCGAACCTGAGCGTAACCGGCGTCGCGGCCCACGAGCTGAGCGTAAGCGCCTGCGGAACGGGCGACCTGCCCGCCTTTGAGCGGCTTGAGCTCCACATTGTGGATGATGGTGCCGACCGGCATCGCTTTCAGCGGCATGGCGTTGCCCGGCTTAACGTCCACACGCTCGCCTGCGACGACGGTGTCGCCGGCAGACAGACGCTGCGGAGCAAGGATGTAGGCCAGCTCGCCGTCTTCGTACTTGATCAGTGCGATGAAGGCGGTGCGGTTCGGGTCGTATTCCAGACGCTCAACAGTCGCCGGCACGTCAAACTTACGACGTTTGAAGTCGATGACGCGGTACAGCTTCTTGGCGCCGCCGCCGCGACGACGAGACGTCACGCGGCCGGTGTTGTTGCGACCGCCCGATTTGGTCAGACCTTCAACGAGGGTCTTTTCCGGACGACCGGAGTGCAGCTCGGACTTGTCCACCAGCACGAGAGCGCGGCGGCCAGGCGAGGTCGGCTTGAAAGTCTTCAGAGCCATGGGTCTCTCTCCTCTGCGCGCTTACAGGCCAGTGCTGACGTCGATGGAGTGGCCCTCTTCCAGGGTCACAACCGCCTTTTTGACGTCGTCACGTTTGCCCGCAATGCCGCGGAAACGTTTGGTTTTGCCTTTTTGAACGAGGGTGTTCACAGCCTTAACTTTGACCTTGAACAGCTCTTCGATCGCTTCGGCGATGTCTTTCTTGTTCGCAGACAGCGGCACGCGGAACACAACCTTGTTCTCTTCAGAGAGAATGGTCGCTTTCTCGGTGATCACCGGCGACAGAATGGTGTCGTAATGGCGAGCAGCGGGCATGTTACGCAGCCTCCTGCGGCGCGAGCCGCTCGTTGATCTTCTCGACAGCCGCCTTGGTCAGGACCAGCACGTCACGACGCAGCACGTCGTAAACGTTCAGGCCTTGCGCCGGCAGAACGTCGATCAGCGGGATGTTGCGGGCGGCGCGGGCGAAGTTCTCGTCCAGCGTTTCGCCATCAATGATCAGCGCGTTCGACCAACCCAGTTTCGAGAATTTCTCGGTCAGGGCCTTGGTCTTGGCTTCATCAAGGCGCGCCTCGTCCAGGATCACCAGCTGCTTGGCGCCGGCTTTGGTGGACAGGGCGTGCTTGAGCGCCAGAGCGCGCACTTTTTTCGGCAGATCGGTCGCGTGAGAGCGAACGCGCGGGCCGTGAGCCACGCCGCCGCCCACGAAGATCGGGGCATTGCGGGAACCGTGACGGGCGCCGCCGCCGCCTTTCTGGCGACCGAACTTTTTCTTGGTGCGGGAGATCTCACCGCGCTCTTTCGTCTTGTGGGTGCCGGCCTGACGGCGCGACAGCTGCCACTTGACGGCGCGCTGGAGGATGTCCGCGCGGACCTCTTCGATGCCGAACACGGCATCGGAGAGATCAATCGAGCCGGCCTTGCCGGCATCGAGCGTCACAACATCGAGTTTCATCAGTTAGCCCCTTCGTCCTGGGCTTCTTGAGCCTCAGCCGGAGCCTCGGCCGGAGCCGGTTCGGCTTTTTCGATCAGCTTGGCCGGGTACGGCAGGTCCTGAGCGCCAACGCCTTTGACAGCGTCGCGGATCTCGACCCAGCTTTCGTTGGAACCCGGCACGGCGCCCTTCACGAGCACGAGACCGCGCTCAGCGTCGACCCGCACGACTTCCAGGCTCTGGATGGTGACACGCTCGGAACCGAGGTGACCGGCCATCTTCTTGCCTTTGAAAACCTTGCCCGGGTCCTGACACTGACCAGTCGAACCGTGGGAACGGTGGGAAATCGACACGCCGTGCGAGGCGCGCAGACCACCAAAGTTCCAGCGCTTCATGCCGCCAGCAAAGCCCTTACCGATCGAAGTGCCGGACACGTCGACTTTCTGACCGACCACAAAGTGCTCGGCGGAGAGCTCGGCGCCCGCTTCGATCAGCGCATCTTCCGGCACGCGGAATTCGACCAGCTTGCGCTTAGGCTCGACAGATGCCTTTGCGAAGTGGCCGCGCATCGCCTTGGAGGTGCGCTTGGCTTTGGCTTTGCCCGCGCCCAGCTGGACAGCGGTATAGCCATCAGTTTCGGAGGTGCGCTGCGCAACCACCTGGAGCCCGTCCAGGTGAAGCACGGTCACCGGAACATGATCGCCGCCTTCGGTGAAGACGCGGGTCATGCCCAGCTTCTTGGCCAGAAGGCCAGTGCGCATGGATGCAGCCTGCTTCATGGCCTTACGCTCCCAGCTTGATCTCGACGTCCACACCAGCAGACAGGTCGAGCTTCATCAGCGCGTCCACGGTCTGCGGGGTGGGGTCTACGATGTCCAGCATCCGCTTGTGAGTGCGGATTTCGAACTGCTCGCGCGACTTCTTGTCGACGTGCGGACCGCGCAGAACAGTGAATTTCTCCAGCCGCGTCGGCAGCGGAATCGGGCCACGCACATTCGCGCCGGTGCGCTTTGCGGTGGAAACGATCTCACGCGCCGAAGTGTCGAGCACGCGGTGGTCGAACGCCTTCAGGCGGATTCTGATGTTTTGTTGCGCCATCGGTCCGGTCCCAACATGCACAAGAGCCGCGCAAAGGACGGATCGCCCCGGCAGCTCTTGCAATCCAAATTTTTTTCGCTTCGAGAACTGCGTTTGCCCTAGGGCACTGCCAGCTCGTCAGAGGGACCGTGCAATACGCGCTCCGCCCCTCCCCGTCAACACCTAGTCACAAGATTCACCACCGCATCGGCAGTTTAAACTCTTCGCCAGGCGCGCAATGCGCATAGACGGGGAAATTGATCGCCCTGTCGGGCTGTCAAAGAGCTTAAACGACGCCATAGACGCCTGGCGCGACGAGTGACTCGGCGCTGACGAGTCGTATGTATCCCCAACGCACCTTTTAAACAATAGAGCTGCGCAGATTGTTCTGTCACAAACCTGCACAGCCCCGCCCTGCCCCTCCAACCTCGGGTTTTCGCCATGAAAAAACGCCCCAGAGCTGAGCTCCGGGGCGTTCTTGCAGCTTGCGCTGGCGAGTGAAGCGTAGAGCTTACTCGGTGATCTTGGACACAACGCCCGCGCCGACGGTCCGGCCGCCTTCACGGATGGCGAAGCGCAGCTTCTCTTCCATCGCGATCGGCTGGATCAGCTCGACAGACACTTCCACATTGTCGCCCGGCATGACCATCTCGGTGCCCTCTTTCAGGGTCACAACACCGGTCACGTCCGTCGTACGGAAGTAGAACTGCGGACGATAGTTGGAGAAGAACGGGGTGTGACGACCGCCCTCTTCCTTCGTCAGGATGTAAGCTTCAGCCTCGAACTTGGAGTGCGGGGTGATCGAACCCGGCTTGGCCAGAACCTGACCACGCTCAACGCCTTCACGGTCGATGCCGCGCAGCAGCAGGCCGACATTGTCGCCAGCTTCGCCCTGGTCGAGCAGCTTGCGGAACATCTCAACGCCCGTGCAGGTCGTTTTCTGGGTGTCGCGGATGCCCACGATCTCGATCTCGTCACCAACGTGGATGATGCCACGCTCGATACGACCGGTCACCACGGTGCCGCGGCCAGAGATCGAGAACACGTCTTCGATCGGCATCAGGAAGTCCTGATCCTTCGGACGTTCCGGGGTCGGGATGTACTCATCCACAGCCGCCATCAGTTCGCGGATCTTGTTCTCGCCGATTTCCGGATCACGCCCTTCCATCGCCGCAAGCGCAGAGCCCGCGATGATCGGAATGTCGTCGCCCGGGAAGTCGTAAGAGGACAGAAGTTCGCGAACTTCCATCTCCACGAGCTCCAGCAGCTCTTCGTCGTCAACCTGGTCGACCTTGTTCAGGAACACCACCAGAGCCGGCACGCCGACCTGACGGGCCAGAAGGATGTGCTCGCGCGTCTGCGGCATCGGGCCGTCAGCTGCATTCACAACCAGGATGCCGCCGTCCATCTGCGCAGCGCCGGTGATCATGTTCTTCACGTAGTCGGCGTGGCCCGGGCAATCGACGTGCGCATAGTGACGCGCATCCGTCTCGTATTCCACGTGCGCGGTCGAGATCGTGATGCCACGGGCTTTCTCTTCCGGTGCGCCGTCAATCTGGTCATACGCGCGGAAGTCACCGAAGTACTTCGTGATCGCGGCGGTCAGCGTCGTCTTGCCGTGGTCAACGTGACCAATCGTGCCGATGTTGGCATGCGGTTTCGTACGCTCAAACTTTTCCTTGGCCATTGTCTCTTCCTACTCTTCAGACAGGCGTCGTTTCTTTGGATCGAAGATCCGAATTACGCGATTTTGGAGATCACTTCGTCGGCGACGGCTTGCGGCACCGGCTCGTAGTGGTCGAATTGCATGGTGAACTGGGCGCGGCCCTGAGTGGCCGAACGCAGGTTGTTCACGTAACCGAACATGTTCGCCAGCGGCACGAAGGCGTTCACCACCGTGGCGTTGCCGCGCATTTCCTGGTCACGGATCTGGCCGCGGCGGGAGTTCAGGTCGCCGATGACAGAACCGGTGTACTCATCCGGGGTCACCACTTCGACCTTCATGATCGGCTCAAGCAGTTTCATGCGCAGCGAGGACTTGGCTTCGCGAAGCGCAGCGCGGGCTGCGATTTCGAAGGCCAGGACGCTGGAGTCAACATCGTGATAGGCGCCGTCGACCAGGGTCACTTTGAAGTCGATGACCGGGAAGCCAGCCAGCAGGCCGGTTTCACGCACCGAGTTCAGGCCCTTTTCAACGCCCGGAATGTATTCCTTCGGCACGGAGCCGCCGACGATCTTGGACTCGAAGGTGAAACCTTCGCCCGGCTCGGCCGGTTCGATCTGCAGCTTGATGCGCGCGAACTGACCCGAACCACCCGACTGCTTCTTGTGGGTGTAGTCGATCTCGTAAGCCGTGCCCACGGTTTCGCGGTAAGCCACTTGCGGCTGACCCACATTCGCCTCGACCTTGAATTCACGCTTCATGCGGTCGACGAGAATGTCCAGGTGCAGTTCGCCCATGCCGGCGATGATCGTCTGACCGGATTCCTCGTCAGAGGACACGCGGAAGGACGGATCTTCAGCCGCCAGACGGGCCAGAGCCACGCCGAGCTTCTCCTGGTCGCCCTTGGACTTGGGCTCGATGGCGATCTCGATCACCGGATCGGGGAACTCCATGCGCTCCAGGATCACCGGGTGAGCCGGATCACACAGGGTGTCGCCCGTGGTGGTGTCTTTCAGGCCTGCAATCGCGACGATGTCGCCTGCGTATGCGTCCTTGATGTCTTCACGGTTGTTGGAGTGCATGAGCAGCATACGACCGATGCGCTCTTTCTTCTCCTTGACCGTGTTGAGCACGGTCTGACCGGTGGACAGGGTGCCCGAATAGATGCGGCAGAAGGTGAGCGAGCCCACGAACGGGTCGTTCATGATCTTGAACGCCAGCGTGCCCAGCGGTTCGTCGTCAGACGCCTTGCGCACGATCGGCTCTTCGGTTTTCGCATCGATGCCCTTGATCGCGGCCACTTCCACCGGAGACGGCAGGAAGTCCACAACGCCATCAAGCAGAGGCTGGACACCTTTGTTCTTGAACGCGGTGCCGCACAGGATCGGGTTGAACGCCAGAGCGATGGTGCCCTTGCGGATCAGCTTTTTCAGAAGCTCTTCAGACGGCTCTTCGCCTTCCAGATAGGCTTCCATAGCCGCTTCGTCCTGCTCGACAGCGGTCTCGACCAGCATCTCGCGGTACTCGGCGGCCTGATCGGCCAGCTCTTCACGGATGTCGCGCACTTCCCAGGTCGCGCCCAGGTTCTCGCCCATCCAGATCAGCTCTTTCATGGCGACCAGGTCGATCAGACCCTCGAAGTCGCTTTCCATGCCGATCGGAAGCTGAACGCAAAGCGGGTTGGCGCCCAGGCGGTCCTTGATCATCTCGACGCAGTTGAAGAAGTCCGCGCCCAGCTTGTCCATCTTGTTGATGAAGATCATCCGCGGAACTTTGTACTTGTCCGCTTGACGCCACACGGTCTCGGTTTGCGGCTCGACGCCGGCGTTGGCGTCCAGGCAGCAGACCGCGCCATCGAGCACCCGCAGCGAACGTTCGACTTCAATGGTGAAGTCCACGTGGCCGGGGGTGTCGATGATGTTCAGACGCTTTTCTTTCCAGAAACAGGTCGTCGCAGCAGACGTGATCGTGATGCCACGCTCCTGCTCCTGCTCCATCCAGTCCATGGTCGCAGCGCCATCGTGCACTTCGCCGATTTTGTGCGATTTGCCGGTGTAGTAGAGGATCCGCTCGGTCGTGGTGGTTTTACCAGCATCGATGTGAGCCATGATGCCGAAGTTGCGGTAGTCCTCGATTTTGTAGTCGCGGGCCATGGGGAGGGTCCTTAATCAGGATTCAAGCGTCAGCTGGATTTACCAGCGGTAATGCGCGAACGCGCGGTTGGCTTCGGCCATCTTGTGCGTGTCTTCACGCTTTTTGACCGAGGAGCCGCGGTTGGAAGCGGCGTCCATGAGCTCAGCGGCCAGCCGCTCGCGCATGGTGTTCTCGTTGCGGTTACGCGCCGCAGCAGCCAGCCAGCGAATGGCGAGCGCCTTGCGACGGTCCGGACGAACTTCAACCGGCACCTGGTAGGTGGCGCCGCCGACCCGGCGGGAGCGCACTTCGATTTCCGGAGCCACATTGTCCATGGCTTCGTGGAAGACGCGAACCGGCTCGCGCTTCACTTTTTCCTCGATGATGTCGAGGGCGCCGTAGATGATGGCTTCAGCGGCGGATTTCTTACCGTCGATCATGATGTAGTTCATGAACTTGGTCAGATCGCGATCGCCGAATTTCGGGTCGGGAAGAATCTCGCGCTTCTCAGCGCGGTGACGACGAGACATGAACGCCTCTCCTTATTTCGGACGCTTGGCGCCGTATTTCGAACGACGCTGACGACGGTCTTTAACGCCCTGGGTATCCAGAACGCCGCGCAGGATGTGGTAACGCACGCCCGGCAAGTCTTTCACACGGCCGCCGCGGATGAGCACGACGGAGTGTTCTTGCAGGTTGTGACCTTCGCCCGGGATGTAGCTCACGACTTCATAGCCGTTCGTCAGGCGAACCTTGGCGACTTTACGAAGCGCGGAGTTCGGCTTCTTCGGGGTCGTGGTGTACACGCGCGTGCAAACGCCACGGCGTTGCGGGCACGCCTGAAGCGCGGGAACCTTGTTCCGCTTCGGCTTGTCTTTCCGCGGTTTGCGGATGAGCTGGTTAACTGTAGGCATCAGGCCTCTATCCGTTCCTGTTCCTGTTTTCCCGTCCGAATGCGTGACCAAGACGCGAAAACCCGACCGGGGCGCGACGACTGTTGCCGTTCGTCCGCGGACGGTGTTGAAGCTTGTGTTTTTCTGTTCCGGGCGACGTCTAATCCAAAACCCCTCGTCCGCAGCGGACTCAGGACGGATTACGGCTCACCCCCGAAATCGAGCGCGGAACCTACTCAGGGCAGGCCATTCCGTCAAGATCACACGCAGGGGAAATTTACAGGCTCTCGAAGCCCCGGATTCTAGACACTTTTAGGCCGGGAATACACGCTTGCCGCGTGGTTAATGCACCCGTAACGTAGTGCGTGTCCTGCCAGAGGGGGGTGATATGGACCATAACCACGAGAATTGGCGTGAGAGCGCCTACATGGATCGTGAGCCGCTGATCCATGAAATTCACAAACGCCAACCCTTCCCGCTCCGCCCTTATGTCCGCGCCACCCATATGGTGAGGATCTTTCCCAGCCTGGCTGACAGAGTCCGCGAGCACATCGTGGCCAGTGATTCTGCCCTCTCCCCGGAACAGGAGGCGGACGCCCCTTTCAATACTGAACAGCTTCTCGCCAACAAGGCGCCCGTACATGTTCAGTTGGACGAAACACTCGCCAGGCAGTTCCTGCAAAGTCGAGACGCTTTGCTGTATCAGCGCCGGAACGCGGTCAAAGCCTATATCCGGGGCTTGTCTCCCACATATTCGCCCAGTCTGCAGATTACGCCCTCCGAGGCTTCGGACATGCTGGGCGAGGTCTACAAGGACTATATGAACAAGCGTAGCACGCTGCCGGATTACGCATCCCTGGCGCGCGCGGAAATCAAACGCCTTGAACGGCTATACGAGGAAGATGGACCGCTCCACCTGCCTGACACACTGGGTCTCGAGCAGGCAGACGGGCGGTTCGGAGCCCGGCCGCTTCTGCCCTACCGCACAGGCGGAGCCAGTCGGAAGCGCTGGTTCAACTTCTGGAAAAAGACGGCCGATTCTCCCCGGTCGCCAGAGCTGGAGGGGGGAGAGGATCTTCGGCTGAACTGGGAGCTCTATGGCCTGAACCAGAACTTCACGGTCATCGAAGATTACAATGAGGGGCACCTCCCTCCCCTGAGCTCCACAGCCCCGGACACGTCCTTGGCCGACAGTGACGACGCCTTCTTTGACAATGTGGAGAGCATCAATACCGGTCGCACGGCGATTGACGGTTTTGAACAGCGCCTGCAAGCGCTTTGCCCGGAGACCGCCCGCTCCTTCAGATGGTGTGGCGACCTCCTGTCAGTTTCCCATGTCTGGATGTTGCCGATCGAGAAACTGCTGATCTGGGACAACTCCCGTGTAACGGCGCGCGATCAGGCCCTTCTTTGGAAGGTGCGAAGCCATCCTGGCGTTCTGGACGCCGGCCTCAATCCTGAAGAATTTGAGCGCTTGCAGACGCTTCTGGTGCGTTTCGCCCAACCGTTTTTCGGGACCAAAGACCCCACACGCGCGAACTGGGAACGCAAGGACTTCATCATGAGCCGCGTTGTGGGTGATCGCGCGTTTCTGCTGGCGGATCTGCAGCAACACAGCCGGAAGCATCACAACGCCGAGCGCGCCAGCCGTGTTGTCGTCATTGATTTCGGCATGAGCGATGAGCAACGCGGCCGTCTGCTCAAGCGCATCTACGACATCGCCACCTACCGCATGCTCGGACTGCGTGACTACTCGTATTTCTTCTGCGCCCAGACCGTAACAGACGGCGTCAATATCGAACTGGACAAGCTCTCGGGCGACCTTTCCAAGCTGGCTGAAACCGAAGGCAATGACGCCCATGCCTACGAGAAGCGCCTGCAGGAGCATATCCAGCAACTCCTCCAGCTGGACGCCCGTCTCTCCTCGCTCAACTTCTTCATTGCAGACGGCCTCACACCTTCGGCCAAAAGCACCGAGACCTATCTCAACCTCGCCCAGGAGCGGATCGAAAGCCTGCGTGAAGCGCGCATGCCCGGTCACCAGACCGTTGGGGAATATCTGCGCCGATTTGAAGGGTCCGCCCGGAACGTCATCCGCATCGCCGAACAGTACGAGATGGCGCGAACCCGCCTGGCGGAGCTGATCGCGCTTGCGCGCGCTGAGACAGACCGGGTCCGGACCAACAAGATGTCGGCGATGACATCCGCCATGACGAAGATGACCCGATGGGTTCTCATACTCAGCTTCATCACAGTGGGTGCATCTGTTCTGGGGCTACTCGCGCCCCAGCTGATTGCACTGTCCGGTCATTAATCCGCCGCGCTAAACTCCATCATCAAACAAAAAGCCCGCCAGCATATGCTGGCGGGCTTTGAGCTTCAGATCTGAGCGACAGACCTAGTCTTCGCTTTGAGCCTCTTCAGCAGCGGCTTCCGCGATTTCGGCCGGCAGGGCCTCATCACCGGAATCCACGGCTTTCTTCTGTTCAGCGATCCGCGCTTCGTCACGCGCATCGGCCTCAACCTGATACTCACGCATCATGGAGCCCGTGCCCGCCGGGATCAGGCGGCCCACGATGACGTTCTCTTTCAGGCCCTCAAGGGTGTCCACCTTGCCCTGCACCGAAGCCTCGGTGAGCACGCGGGTGGTCTCCTGGAAGGAGGCCGCGGAGATGAAGGAGCGGGTCTGCAGCGACGCCTTGGTGATGCCCAGCAGAACCGGGTCCGCCACGGAGATGCGCTTGCCTTCCGCTTCCAGCTTCTCGTTGGTTTCGAGCCATTCGATCTTGTCGACCTGTTCGCCGACCAGATACGGAGAATCGCCCGGATGGGTGACTTCCATCTTCTGCAGCATCTGCCGGACAATCACTTCGATGTGCTTGTCGTTAATCGGCACGCCCTGCAGACGATAGACTTCCTGGATCTCGTTGATCAGGTAGTCAGCCAGCGCTTCAACGCCCAGGATCCGCAGAATGTCGTGCGGGGCCGGGTTGCCGTCGAGCAGATACTCGCCGCGCTGGATAATGTCGCCTTCCTGGACCGTCAGGTGTTTGCCCTTCGGCACCAGATATTCCACCGGCTCCGCATCATCCCCTTCAGGCGTGATGGAGATACGGCGCTTGTTCTTGTAGTCGCGACCGAATTCGACGCGGCCGGTCATCTCGGCGATGACGGCGTGGTCTTTCGGACGACGCGCTTCGAACAGCTCCGCCACACGCGGCAGACCCCCGGTGATGTCGCGGGTCTTTGCGCCTTCGGTCGGAATACGGGCCAGAACATCGCCCGGCTGGACCATGTCGCCGTCATTGACGGAGAGAATGGCGCCCACCGAGAGCATGTAGTTGGCCGGCTTGTCGGACAACTTGACCGGCTCGCCATTCTCGTCGGTGACGACCATGGCGGGCTGGATCGAGTTGGATTTGGACCCCGTGCCGCGCCAGTCGACAACCACCTTGGAGGCGATGCCGGTGGCTTCGTCCGTATCTTCCTTCACCGACAGGCCGTCGATGACATCGATCAGCTTCACCCGGCCGCCGGCCTCGGTGACGATCGGCATGGTGTACGGGTCCCACTCGGCCAGACGCGCGCCGCGCTTGACCTTCTCGCCCGCATCCACGCGCAGCTTTGCCCCGTATTGCAGCTTGTAGGTCTCGAGCGGGTTGCCGTCATTGTCGGTGACCTGAACCTGCATGTTCCGGCTCATCACGATGAAGGAGCCGTCAGAGGCCTGCACCGTATTGCGCTCCACAAAGGCGACCTTGCCCTCGTGGGTGGCTTCGATGAAGGACTGCTCGGACACCTGCGCTGTACCACCGATGTGGAAGGTCCGCATGGTCAGCTGGGTGCCCGGCTCGCCGATGGACTGGGCCGCGATCACGCCGATCGCTTCACCCATATTCACCTTGGTGCCGCGCGCCAGGTCACGACCGTAACAGGTCGCGCAAACGCCGATGCGGGTTTCACAGGTCAGCGGCGAACGCACCTTGATGGTGCTGACGCCGGCGTCTTCAAGCGCCTGGGCCAGCTCTTCATCCAGATAGGTGTCGGCCGGCGCCAGAACCTCGCCCGAGGACGGATCCTTGACCGCTTCCGCGGTGTGACGGCCCAGAACGCGCTGGCTGAGAGGCTCGACGATGTCGCCGCCATTGACCACGGCGCCCAGGGTGATGCCCTGAGACGTGCCGCAATCAAACTCGGTGACGATGCAGTCCTGCGCCACGTCGACGAGACGACGGGTCAGATAACCCGAGTTCGCCGTCTTCAGCGCGGTGTCCGCCAGACCCTTACGAGCGCCGTGGGTGGAGTTGAAGTACTCCAGAACCGTCAGGCCCTCTTTGAAGTTCGAGATGATCGGCGTCTCGATGATCGAGCCGTCCGGACGGGCCATCAGGCCCCGCATCCCGGCGAGCTGTTTCATCTGGTTCTTGGACCCCCGGGCGCCGGAGTGGGCCATCATGTAGACCGAGTTCACCTCGCCGTCGCGACCGTCTTCGGCCTTAACGGGTTTGGAGATCTCGTCATACATGGCGTCCGCAACCTTGTCGGTGCACTTCGCCCAGGCGTCGACGACCTTGTTGTACTTCTCACCCTTGGTGATCAGACCGTCCACATACTGTTGCTCGTAATCGCCAACCAGGGCGCGGGTTTCACCCACGAGATCCTTCTTGGCGTCCGGGATCAGCATGTCGTCCTTGCCGAAGGAAATGCCGGCGCGCGCCGCTTCCTTGAAGCCCAGGGCCATGATCTTGTCGCAGAAAATCACGGTCGATTTCTGGCCGGTGTGACGATAGACGATGTCGATCAGGCCGCCGACGGCTTTCTTGGTCAGCAGACCATCGAGCACGTCCGGCTGCACTTCAGGGTGCTTGGGCAGGTGCTCGAGCAGCTTCATGCGGCCCGGCGTGGTGTCGATCACCTTGGTGTATTCATTGCCTTCGCGGTCAACGCCGGAATAGCGCGCCTTGACCTTGGCGTGCAGGGTCACGACGCCGGAATCCAGCGCAGCCTCGATCTCGCCCATGGTGCCGAAGACCATGCCCTCGCCCGGCTCGCCGTCCTTGACGATGGACAGGTAGTACAGGCCCAGCACGATATCCTGGGACGGAACGATGATCGGTTTGCCGTTGGCGGGCGACAGGATGTTGTTCGTCGACATCATCAGGACGCGCGCTTCCAGCTGGGCCTCAAGGCTCAGCGGCACGTGCACGGCCATCTGGTCGCCGTCGAAGTCGGCGTTGAACGCGGCGCAGACCAGCGGGTGAAGCTGGATGGCCTTGCCCTCGATCAGCTTGGGTTCGAACGCCTGAATGCCCAGACGGTGCAGGGTCGGCGCACGGTTCAGCATGACCGGGTGTTCGCGGATGACTTCATCCAGAACGTCCCAGACTTCCGGACGCTCTTTTTCCACCATCTTCTTGGACTGCTTGACGGTACCCGACAGGCCCTTGGCGTCCAGACGCGCATAGATGAACGGCTTGAACAGCTCGAGCGCCATCTTCTTGGGAAGACCGCATTCGTGCAGTTTCAGCTCCGGGCCCACCACGATCACGGAACGACCTGAATAGTCCACGCGCTTGCCGAGCAGGTTCTGACGGAACCGGCCCTGCTTGCCCTTGAGCATGTCGGACAGCGATTTCAGCGGACGCTTGTTGGCGCCGGTGATCACGCGGCCACGACGGCCGTTGTCGAACAGGGCGTCGACGGATTCCTGCAGCATCCGCTTTTCGTTACGGATGATGATGTCCGGCGCGCGCAGCTCGATGAGGCGCTTGAGGCGGTTGTTCCGGTTGATGACGCGGCGATACAGGTCATTGAGGTCCGACGTGGCGAACCGGCCGCCGTCCAGCGGGACGAGCGGGCGCAGTTCCGGCGGAATGACCGGCACGATGGTCAGGATCATCCATTCCGGCTTGTTGCCGGAAAGCATGAAGGATTCGATGAGCTTGGTGCGCTTGGCGAGCTTTTTCAGCTTCAGCTCGGAGCCGGTTTCACCCATCTCCTCGCGCATTTGCTCCACTTCTTTTTCCAGATCCATCGTGGAGAGGATTTCACGGATGGCTTCCGCGCCGATGCCGGCGGTGAAGGCGTCCTCGCCGTACTCGTCGACGGCTTCGTAATACTCTTCCTCGGTGAGGATCTGGTTTTTCTGAAGCGGGGTCAGGCCCGGCTCGATCACCACATAGCCTTCAAAGTAGAGCACGCGCTCCACATCCTTGAGGGCCATGTCCAGGAACAGCGCGATCCGGGACGGCAGTGATTTCAGGAACCAGATGTGAGCCACCGGCGCAGCGAGCTCGATATGGCCCATGCGCTCACGGCGCACGCGCGCCAGGGTGACTTCAACGCCGCATTTCTCGCAGATAATGCCCTTGTACTTGATGCGCTTGTACTTGCCGCACAGGCACTCATAGTCCTTGATCGGGCCGAAAATACGGGCGCAGAACAGGCCGTCACGTTCAGGCTTGAACGTGCGGTAGTTGATGGTTTCGGGCTTCTTCACTTCGCCGAAGGACCAGGAGAGAATCTTCTCCGGGCTGGCCAGCGAAATCCGGATCCGGTCGAAGGACGGGCCTTCGGCGGAGGGATTGAAGATGTTCATGACCTCTTGGTTCATGGTCCGTCTCCTTGACGGTGGCGGCGGCGGGGCCGGTGTGAGGGGGCCGGGCCCGCCGCCTGATATCCGCTACGCGATCGCTCGCTCTCTTGTCTGATCCGGTCAGCCTACTGGTTGACCAGCTCCACATTCAGACCAAGCGAACGCATTTCCTTGACCAGCACGTTGAAGCTTTCCGGGATGCCGGCTTCGAAGGCGTTGTCGCCGCGCACAATGGCCTCGTAGACCTTGGTGCGGCCCGCCACGTCGTCCGACTTCACCGTCAGCATTTCCTGCAGGGTGTAGGCGGCGCCGTAAGCCTGCAGCGCCCACACTTCCATCTCGCCGAAGCGCTGGCCGCCGAACTGCGCCTTGCCGCCCAGCGGTTGCTGGGTGACGAGCGAGTACGGGCCGATGGAGCGAGCGTGGATCTTGTCGTCCACCAGGTGGTGCAGCTTCAGCAGGTACTTGATGCCCACGGTGACGGGACGCTTGAACTGGTCGCCCGTCCGGCCGTCATACAGGGTCGACTGACCTGACTTGTCAAAGCCCGCACGTTGCAGGTGATCAACAATGTCGTCTTCACGCGCGCCGTCAAAGACCGGGGTCGCGATCGGAACGCCATTCGCGAGGTTGCGGCCCAGTTCGGCGCGCTCTTCCTCGGTCTCCGGCAGCTCCTGATCTTCGCCATAGGCCTTGATCAGCATCTGGTTCAGATCGCCCTGGTCGCCATTGCGCTTGTACGCTTCATAGGCTTCGCCGATCTGGCGACCCAGACCCTTACAGGCCCAGCCCAGATGGGTTTCCAGGATCTGACCCACGTTCATGCGCGACGGCACGCCCAGCGGGTTCAGAACGATGTCGACAGACGTGCCGTCTTCCAGGAAGGGCATGTCCTCGATCGGGTTGATCTTGGAGATAACACCCTTGTTGCCGTGACGGCCGGCCATCTTGTCGCCCGGTTGCAGCTTGCGCTTCACCGCCACGAACACCTTGACCATCTTCATCACGCCCGGGGGCATCTCGTCGCCGCGTTGCAGCTTCTCGACCTTGTCCTCGAAGCGACGATCCAGGCGAGCCTTGGACTCATCGTACTGCTTCTTCAGAGCCTCGACGCCTGCCATGGCGGCTTCGTCTTCAAGGCCGACTTTCCACCACTGGCTGGCCGGAACCTCTTCCAGCGCCTCAGCGGTGACTTCGCCCTTCTTGAAGCCTTTCGGCCCCGACACGGCGGACTTGCCGATCAGGATTTCACGCAGACGGCCATAGATGTCGCGCTCGAGGATGGCGAGCTCGTCGTCCCGGTCTTCACCCAGACGTTCGATCTCTTCACGCTCGATGGCGATGGCGCGTTCGTCCTTGTCCACACCGTGACGGTTGAAGACGCGGACTTCCACGATGGTGCCGGTGGTGCCCGGCGGCAGACGCAGCGAGGTGTCGCGCACGTCAGACGCCTTCTCACCGAAGATGGCGCGCAGCAGCTTCTCTTCCGGGGTCATCGGGCTTTCGCCTTTCGGCGTCACCTTGCCCACCAGAATGTCGCCGGCTTCCACTTCGGCGCCGATCGCCACGATGCCCGCTTCGTCGAGGTTGCGCAGGGCTTCCTCGCCGACGTTCGGGATGTCGCGGGTGATCTCTTCCGGGCCCAGCTTGGTGTCGCGGGCCATGACCTCGAACTCTTCCAGGTGCACCGAGGTGAACACGTCGTCACGCACGATACGCTCGGAGATGAGGATGGAGTCCTCGAAGTTGTAGCCATTCCACGGCATGAACGCGACGAGCACGTTCCGGCCGAGCGCCAGATCGCCAAGATCGGTCGACGGACCGTCCGCGATGATGTCGCCTGAACGCACCAGGTCGCCCACGCGCACGATCGGACGCTGGTTGATCGCGGTGGACTGGTTGGAGCGCTGGAATTTGGACAGACGATAGATGTCGACGCCGGATTCCGCCGCGCCGATCTCGCCGGTCGCACGGACCACGATACGCTGGGCGTCCACCTGCTCGACCACACCATCCCGACGCGCAGCGACGGCGGCGCCGGAGTCGCGCGCCACGACAGCTTCCATGCCGGTGCCCACAAGCGGAGCTTCCGCTTTGACGAGCGGCACGGCCTGGCGTTGCATGTTCGAGCCCATCAGAGCGCGGTTGGCGTCGTCATTTTCCAGGAACGGAATGAGCGAGGCCGCAACCGACACCACCTGCTTGGGCGACACGTCGATATAGTCCACGTCTTCACGGGGCACGAGGGTGGCGTCACGGCCCGGACCCACGCGGCAGTTGACGAACTCGTTCGCCAGCATGCCGTTCTCGTCCACGCCGGCGTTCGCCTGCGCGATGGAGAAGCGGCTTTCCTGCATCGCGGACAGGTAATCCACCTGATCGGTCAGCTTGCCGTTCTCGACCTTGCGGTACGGGCTCTCGATGAAGCCGTACTTGTTCACGCGCGCATAGGTGGACAGCGAGTTGATCAGACCGATGTTCGGGCCTTCCGGCGTTTCAATCGGGCAGATCCGGCCATAGTGGGTCGGGTGCACGTCGCGGACTTCGAAGCCGGCGCGCTCACGGGTCAGGCCGCCCGGGCCAAGCGCCGACATGCGGCGCTTGTGGGTGACTTCCGACAGAGGGTTGGTCTGGTCCATGAATTGCGACAGCTGCGAGGAGCCGAAGAATTCGCGCACGGCGGCGGCCGCCGGCTTGGCGTTGACCAGGTCGTGCGGCATCACGGTCTCGATATCGACCGAGCCCATACGCTCCTTGATGGCGCGTTCCATGCGCAGCAGGCCGACGCGATACTGGTTTTCCATCAGCTCGCCCACGGAGCGGACGCGACGGTTGCCCAGGTTGTCGATGTCGTCGATCTCACCCTTGCCGTCCCGCAGGTCCAGAAGGACGCGCAGCACTTCAATGATGTCTTCCTGACGGAGCACGCGGACATCGTCCGGGCACTCAAGGTCCAGACGCATGTTCATTTTCACGCGGCCGACCGGAGACAGGTCATAGCGTTCCGGATCGAAGAACAGACCCGCGAACAGCGCTTCAGCCGTTTCCGGCGTCGGCGGCTCGCCCGGGCGCATGACGCGATAGATGTCGATCAGCGCCTGCTCACGGTTGTCGTTCTTGTCAGCCGCCAGCGTGGTGCGCATGTGGCCGCCGATGGACAGGCCATCGATGTCCAGAATGTCGAGGCTGTCGACACCGGCTTCGTTGATCGCGTTGATCACTTCTTCGGTCAGCTCGTCGCCGGCTTCGGCGAAGATTTCACCGGTTTCAACGTTCACGAGGTCTTCGGCCGCGAACTTGCCCATCAGCTCTTCAGAAGAGACCAGCAGGTTTTCGAGACCGTCCTCGGCCATCTTGTTGGCGGCGCGCGCAGAGATCTTCTTGCCAGCAGCAGCAACCACTTCACCGGACTTGGCGTCGATCAGGTCGCGCTGCGGTTTGATCCCGCGCCAGCGTTCCTTCACGAACGGCATGGTCCAGCCGTCCTTGCCCGCTTCATAGGTCACGCGACCATAGAAGGTGGACAGGATCTCTTCCTTGTCGAGGCCGAGCGCATACAGAAGCGTCGTCGCCGGCAGCTTGCGGCGGCGGTCGATGCGCACGTGCAGGATGTCCTTGGCGTCGAACTCGAAGTCCAGCCAGGAGCCGCGATACGGAATGATCCGGGCGGCGAACAGGTATTTGCCAGACGCGTGGGTCTTGCCGCGGTCATGGTCAAAGAATACGCCCGGGCTGCGGTGCATCTGGGAGACGATGACGCGCTCGGTGCCGTTGACGATGAACGTGCCCTTGTCGGTCATGAGCGGGATATCGCCCATATAGACGTCCTGCTCCTTGATGTCCTTGACGGACTTGGAGCCGGTTTCCTCGTCCACATCAAAGACGATCAGGCGCATCTTGACCTTCAGCGGAGCTGCATAGGTCATGTCGCGCTGGACGCATTCTTCAACGTCGTATTTGGGGGGTTCGAATTCGTAGGAGACGAACTCAAGCAGAGCGCGCTCGGAGAAGTCCTTCACCGGGAAGACGGATTTGAACACCGCCTGCAGCCCTTCATCCGGGCGGTCCGCAATGGCGGTGTCCTTCATCAGGAACTGTTCATAGGAATGCTTCTGAACCTCGATGAGGTTCGGCATCTCGACCGCACCGGGAATACGGCCGAACGATTTGCGAATGCGCTTCTTGCCGGTAAACGACAGACCCATTTCCGCTCCCTTCGCAGGCTCTACAGCCTGGCGCTTGCGTTAGGACCCCAAGGTCCCCCAAGACCCGCTCTGGTAAACCGCGCCTGGAACGAGGGGTGTTCCGTCGCGGTCCGCCTGCAGGCCCCAGAACGGAACGACCTGCAGAGGAAACTTTAACGGCGTGACGGGCGCGCGGGAATCCCCGCGCGCCCGTACGTCGTATTACGTCTTCGGGCCAGAACCAAGTCCGGCCCGAACACGCCTTACTTGAGCTCGACTTTAGCGCCTGCTTCTTCGAGCTTCTTCTTGATGTCTTCAGCTTCGGCCTTGGCTGCGCCTTCTTTGACGGCTTTGCCGCCGGCTTCAACCAGTTCCTTGGCTTCTTTGAGGCCCAGGCCGGTGATGGCGCGGACTTCTTTGATGACGTTGATTTTCTTGTCGCCAGCGTCGACCAGGATCACGTCGAACTCGTCTTTCTCTTCTGCAGCGGCAGCGTCGCCACCAGCAGCCGGGCCAGCAACGGCCACAGCAGCGGCGGCCGGCTTGATGCCTTTTTCTTCGAGAAGGTCGTTGAGTTCTTTCGCTTCCAGGATGGTCAGCGACAGCAGTTCTTCGCAGAGTTTGGCGATATCAGCCATGGTTCAGTTCCTTGCGGTAATCAGGGTATCGGTTCGATGTGCAGAGACGACTAGGCTTCGGCTTTTTCCCGGATGGTCTCGATCTGAGCGGCCAGCGTGTTGCCCGGCGCGGTGATGCGCGAGACGATTTCGCCAGCTTGGCCCAGGAGACGACCCGCGATGGCGCCGATAAGCTCTTCGCGAGACGGCAGTTTGGAGAGTGCTTCGATGCCTTTGGCGTCGAAGATTTCCTCTTCCATGAAGCCGCCCACCAGGTCGAACTTGTCGTTCGACTTGGCGAATTCCACGACAACTTTCGGCGCAGCCGTGAAGTCCTCAGAATAAGCGATTGCGACCGGGCCTTCGAACATGTCGGAGGCGGCCTCGCCTTTCTGACCCTTCAGCGCGATCTTGGCGAGACGGTTGCGGACAACTTTGAGTTTGCCGCCAACCGCACGCAGATCACCACGCAGCTTGGTCATTTCCGCAACGGTAAGACCCGAATAACGGGTCAGCACGACGGATCCGGCGCTTTCGAAGATTTCCGAAAGCTCCTCGACCGCCGCTTCTTTGGTCGTACGATCCATTGCGGTCTCCCTTTTTGAGCCGCCCCCTATGGACGGCTCGCTCAAGCCGCCGCAGGAAGGCCTGCTCCACATCGGATCAGGCCGCCTTGCGGCGTTGGCCTGTCCCAGGGCTCGAACCGATCCTTCCAGCGCGAGGCTGAGAGTATCGATCGTCGCTCTGTCTCACCCGGGGCCGGTAGGATTAAGAGGCGCGAGGCCTCCCCCAGGATCTCGGACAGGTGGACCGTTTGTGGAGCCGAAGCCCCCTTCCCGGTCCGGACATCCGTCAGGACGATCAGATCGCCCTGACGGAAACTCAGGTCCAGCGAATACGCTTACGCGTTTTCCGCCGGTGCAGACGCTTCAGCCACGTCCACTTTCACGCCCGGGCCCATGGTGGAGCTCAGCGCGATGGCTTTGACGTACTGGCCCTTGGCGCCGGTCGGCTTGGCTTTCACCAGAGCTTCCAGCAGAGCGCGCACGTTCTCGGCGATGGCGGCTTCAGAGAAGCTTGCCTTGCCGACGCCGCAGTGAACGATACCGGCTTTTTCAGCGCGGAATTCAACAGCGCCGCCCTTGGACGCTTCGACCGCTTTGGTCACGTCCATGGTCACGGTGCCGACTTTCGGGTTCGGCATCATGCCGCGCGGACCCAGGACTTTACCCAGGCGACCGACCAGCGGCATCATGTCCGGGGTGGCGATCACTTTATCAAAGTTGATCTCGCCGCCCTGGATCTGCTCGACCAGGTCTTCCGCACCCACGACTTCGGCGCCAGCAGCCTTGGCTTCATCAGCCTTCGGACCACGAGCGAACACGGCGACGCGCATGGAGCGGCCAGTGCCGTTGGGCAGGTTAGCGACGCCGCGGACCATCTGGTCAGCGTGACGCGGGTCAACACCCAGATTGACGGCCACTTCGATGGTTTCGTCAAACTTGGCGGTCGCACGCTCTTTCACCAGCTTCACAGCTTCAGTGACGGTGTGCAGTTTTTCGCGGTCCAGACCTTCGCGGCCGGCGGCGATACGCTTAGCAATCTTGGCCATGCTTACACCACCTCGAAGCCCATGGAGCGCGCAGACCCTTCAATGATCTTGGTCGCGGCATCCAGGTCGTTTGCGTTCAGGTCCTTGAATTTCGCTTCCGCGATCTCACGGCACTGGGCCGAGGTCACGGTGGCGATCGGCGCAGCCTTGCCGGCCTCGCCAGAACCCTTTTGAACTTTTGCAGCCTTCTTCAGGAAGAAGCTCGCCGGGGCGGTCTTCGTGATGAAGGTGAAGGATTTATCCTGATAGACCGTGATGGTGGTCGGGATCGGCATCCCTTTTTCCATCTCTTGGGTCTTGGCGTTGAACGCCTTACAGAATTCCATGATGTTCACACCGCGCTGACCCAGCGCCGGCCCGATGGGCGGCGACGGGTTGGCTGCGCCGGCGGGAACTTGCAGGTTGATGTAACCCGCGATCTTCTTCGCCATGTCCCTGTCCTCCTAACAGCGCTGCAAGCAACGCCTGGGGATTGCACAATAAGCCGCGCTTGGAAAAGCGCGGCTCCTCTCGATGGGCGGCGCGGTGCGGCTCCGGCATGGTCTTTCGCCGGAACCTCCCGCACCAGTCTACGATCAGGCGATCTTCTCGACCTGAGCGTATTCCAGCTCGACCGGGGTGGCCCGGCCGAAAATATTGATGGCGACCTTGAGCACGCCCTTTTCGTCGTCCACTTCCTCGACGAGCCCGTTAAAGCTCTGGAAGTGACCGTCGATGACGCGCACGGTCTCACCCACTTCATAAGAGACAGTCGGACGCGGACGCTCGGCGTCCTCTTCCATCTGGCCCATGATGCGGCGCACTTCAGCTTCCGGAACCGGGGTCGGACGACGGCCCGAACCCAGAAAGCCCGTCACTCGCGGGGTGTCCTTGACGAGGTGGTAGGCCTCGTCCGTCATGTCCATTTTCACCAGCACATAGCCGGGGAAGTATTTGCGCTCTGCGTTGATCTTGCGACCGCGGCGCACCTCGACGACCTCTTCGGTCGGCACGAGCACTTCTTCGAACTTGTCTTCAAGCCCTTGCAGCGCAGCCTCAGCCTTGATCGCCTCAGCCACCTTCTTCTCGAAGTTGGAATAGGCGTGGACGATGTACCACTTCGCAGCCATTCCGATCAGCCTCCCAGGCCCAGAAGAAGATTCACGACAAAGCCGATGATCGAATCGACGCCGAAGAAGAACAGCGCCGCGAACGACGCCATGACCACCACCATGATGGTGGAGACCAGGGTTTCATTGCGCGACGTCCAGGTGACCTTGCGGCCCTCCTGACGCACCTCGCTGAAGAACTTCAGCGGGCTCGTCGTCCGCTTGCGTGCGGGCGGCGCAGGCTGCGCAGCACCCGCCTTGCCAGCGGCGCCGGCCTTGCCGGACGAGCGGTTTTTCGTGTCTCGCGCCATGGCGTTCGTCATCTTCCCTTCGGCACGTCACCGATCACGTGTTGCGGGCCTGGCAGGGGCGGAGGGGCTCGAACCCCCGACCTACGGTTTTGGAGACCGTCGCTCTACCAGCTGAGCTACACCCCTAGACCCAGCGGCCCGCGGCGCGTGCTCGCACTCTCCATATAGGGATTGCGCGCGCACAAACGAAGCGGGCCGTTATTCGGAAGCCGGTCTTTTACCGAGCCTGAGCCCGGATGGAAAGCCCTTTTCCCATAAAAAAGCGGCGGGCCTCACATAAGGCCCGCCGCTCCTCAAATATGAGGTTCGTTCAAGACTTAGAAGGTCTTGCGCGCACCCACATACCAGCGACGACCAATGGCGTCGTAGATGGCGCCGTCGGTGCCAGTGCCGGTGGAGTCAAAGCCTTGACCGTACTTGATGAACTCGTCGGTCAGGTTGTCCACACCGAAGACCAGCTCGAGCTGGTTCTCGAACGCCCATCGCACTTGCACGTCCTGGAAGGTTGCAGACGGAACCATGGCTTCAGCCAGGTCGCCGGTGGCTTCCAGACGGGTTTCCGGCATCCAGTTCATGTCATAGGCGACGGTCAGCGGACCGTTGCGGTAGACGGTGGAGAACAGGACTTCGTGCTCGAACAGGCCGGCGGTGTCGGCGTAGTCGATCACGTCCGCGCCCGGGAACGATTCCTGCTCCCACTTCTCCAGGTAACCGTAGGTCAGGGTGAAGTTCAGGTCACCCAGAGCCCAGCTGGAGTTGGTGAACACATCGTTCAGGCCCAGGAAGTAGCTGGCCTGGACGTCGATGCCGGCGGTTTCGATGGTCGCCAGGTTCTGCTGCAGGGCGTTCAGCTCCTTGATGGCGCCGACAGACGGGCCGGAAGCGTAACGCACGATGTTGGAGCAGAAGACCGAGCTGGCGTTGTAGACGCCAGAACCATTGTCATAGCACTGGTTCACAGACGTCTGACGGCCGATGCCGGAGATGGCGTCTTCGATCTCGATGTTGAAGTAGTCAACAGACAGAGCGAAGTTGTCGATCCACTGGTTGCCGAATTCCGGAGAGAACACAGCGCCCAGCGTGATGGAGGTTGCGCTTTCTTCGGACAGGTTCGGGTTGCCGCCGTTGAAGCCGGCGATGCCCTGAATCTCACCCTGGGTCGGGATGTAGAAACCGTCACGGCTCACACGCGCCGCCACGGACGGGTCCGCGAAGCAAGCTTGAGCGATCGCAGAGTTGACCGTGGAGGAATCGATGCCCGAGGTGGAGTCATCAGAAGCGTTGAAGAAGGCCGGGTCGGAACCGGACAGGGTCAGGCCTGCGCAGACGTCATCAGCGCCTTCAAAGGTTTCAGCCGGCGGCTGGAACAGTTCGCCAATGTTCGGCGCACGCACGGATTCAGAGTACTGGGCGCGGAAGCGGAGCATGTCCACCGGGGTGTACTGCAGGTTTGCAGCCCAGGCGAAGGTCTGGCCCACGGTGGTGTAGTCAGACGCACGCGCAGACAGGTTCAGACGCAGGTCTTCGACATACTGACGGCCTTGCACCAGCGGCAGTTCCGCTTCGGCGAAGATCTCTGCCACCTGGAAGTCACCACGCACGACCGGAGAGACGTTGCCGCCGTTCAGGCCGGACTGGCTCAGTGCATCCGGAACGCTCTCGGATTCCTCAGAGCGGTATTCCGCACCGAAGACAACCTGGACATTCTCTTCCGCGAACGGAGAGGCGAAGCCCAGATCGCCAGACAGGAAGCCCTGATAGACTTGCTGGGTGATTTCAGCCTGACGCGAAGACGGAGCGTTGATGTACGCAGCCGCTTCCGGAGAGATCGAACCCATGCCGAACACGTTGACCGGGACACAGCCCTGAGCGCGGGCAATTTCGTCTGCGCAGACGATTTCGCCGTTGATCGTGGTCGCGTTGAGCGCCTGGCGCAGGTTCAGAACGTTGACCTGACCGGTGGAGCGTTGCGACTGGGTGGTGCGGCCCAGGTTGGCGCTGACCTCATAGGACCAGTTTTCCGTCAGCTCACCGTCCACACCGAACACGATGCGTGCGGTCTGACGGGTGTTGTCAGAGGAACGCTGACCGACTTCTGTCATACGACGCACAAAGCCGACCACCAGATCTTCGTCAGCAATGTCCTGGATGCCGTCACCGTCGAAGTCTGCAGCTTCACGGGCGGCTTCACGCATGGCCAGCGGCACATACGGGTTCAGGATGGAAATGCCGTTGGTGGAACGGTCATAGACGCCGTCGCCGTCAACATCGACGAACTGGGCTGCGTTGTCGCCGAACACATCGTCAGACGCCAGAGCGAACGGCTCGAGCGAAGACGAGGTCTCGGTGGACGCATAGGTGCCTTCGAAGAAGAAGTTCATCTTCTCGTTCACTTCGTAGTTCACGAGCGAGGAGAAGGTGAAACGTTCGGTCGGCACCGCGATGGCGCGGTATGCCTGACGGTTGAAGCCGTCCAGCGGAGAACCGTCAGCGTTCGCAGAGGTGAACGGACGCACCTGGCCGGTGGTCTCATCATAAACCAGGCTTGCAGCGTTGGTCGGGGCGCCGGCAGCGGTCAGACCCGGGATCAGGATGCGGCCACGCTCGGAGTAGGAAGAGTAATACGGGATCACGTCTTCCTGCCAGTTTTCGACGGTCGGGTCGAAATAGGCGCGGGACAGGCCGTCGAACGCCAGACCGTCACGGTCACGGGCGTACACGCCGTTTTCACGCGACCAGGTGGAGGAGATGACGGCGGAGCCGCGGCCCTGGTCAAAGAGCGAGCCCATGGTCACGGACGCGCGGTAGGTTTCGTCATCGCCTTCGTCGGAGATGCCGGCCTGGGTAGAGGCCACGACGCCTTCGAAGTCGTCTTTCAGGATCACGTTCACAACGCCAGCCAGGGCGTCAGAACCGTAAACCGCAGACGCGCCGCCGGTCACCACGTCAACGCGGTCGATCAGCTCGGTCGGGATGGAGTTGAAGTCCACATTGTTGGTGCCCGGCAGGCCCGCCACGAAGCGGCGGCCGTTCATCAGGACCAGGGTGCGGTCTTCGGTCAGGTTGCGCAGCTCGATGGTGTTCACACCCGAGGACGCAACGGTGAAGTTGGAGTTGGTGGAGGTCAGCGAGGACACGCCAACGGCCGGCAGGGTGCGCAGCAGTTCGGCGGTGTTCACGGCGCCGGACAGCTCGAACTGTTCGGAGTTGAAGGTGTTGACCGGGGTCGCCTCGGTCATGTTGCCGCGCTGGATGCGCGTGCCGGTCACCTGGATGATGTCTTGCTGGGCGTTATCGCCCTCTTCCTGGGCCAGAGCCGGAGCACTGACAGCGCCGAGGCCGGCGAGCAGGCTTGAGGCCAGCGCCCAAGTCTTGAGATTCTTATAGGACATTCACGTCTCCCCGAAGTCTGAGGCAAGGCCCGCCAAACGGGCCGTGAAAACAGGTCGCACTCATGGCTGAGTGGATGGCGCACGTTAGGCGCCGCCTGTTTCTCCTTAAAAGTGAACTTTTCAGAGTGACGTGTAGGCGCAATACCAGTGTTGCAAATTTGCCGTTTATGTCATCTTGGATTGATACAAATACGCCATTTATCGTGTTTTATGACCAAAATAGACAGATTTTGTCCAGATTGTGGCAATGTTGCTAAATGGTAACTATTACGGCGGCGTAATGAATTTCAACCTCTGGAACGCTACTACTGGTAGAATACACCGTTAGAGTGAAGGAGCGCGTCCTGACTTTGAGCATGATCCGGCGTTCCGCCTCAGGGGGACGAGTCACCCCCCCTTCCCCCGCTCCCCTATGGCGCAGCAAGCGCCTCAGCCCTACTCAGCTCATATGTGGCGACACATGGCGACACCCCTCGAAACGCGCCTGAGAGCTCCTGAGAGGGCAAAACAAAAGGGGCGGCCCAATGGGCCGCCCCTCTCATCAGATCACTCCGGGAGGATCTAGAAGTTCGCCTTCACACCAATGGTGTAGGTGCGGCCCAGAATGTCATACATGCTGGGGAAGGTGTTGCCGCTGTTGAACGAGGTGGTGCCGGTGTCAGAGCCGACGATCGGCGGCTGCTCGTCCAGCAGGTTGTCCACGCCAAACGACAGGTTGACGTTCTCGGTCATGTACCAACGCGCGGTGAGATCGAAGTAATCCACAGCGTCGATGGAGCGGAAGGCTTCAAACAGTGCAGCCGATTGGCCCGGCTCGACATCCATCGAACCGATGTGACGCCACAGCAGGCTCACGTCATAGCTGCCAGCAGACCAGGTCGTACGCTGCGTGAAGCGCAGTTCCGGCACCGGGTCACAGGTCTTGCCGTAGTAGCCGTTACAATCGGTCACCGGGCTGGTCTCTGCAGAGAGACGCTCGTTGGCCAGATAATAGTTGGCGTTCAGGCCGACATTCAGGCTGCCGAAGCCTTCCGGCAGGTCGATGTCGGTAGAGGCGGACAGCTCGAGGCCTTCCGCTTTGCGCCATTCGAGGTTGGTGATGAAGGCTTCAACACCGGAACCTGCAGTGCTCAGACCGCCATTGATACGGTTCACGCCAGCGCAAGCCGCGTCATTGCCGACCACGTAGCAGGCATCCAGAGCTTCCTGACCAGAAAGCGTGCCGATGTAGTCCTCGATCTCGATGTCATAGTAATCGAGCGAGATAGAGGTGTTGGAGAACACACCGCCCAGCTCCGGTTGCCACACGGCGCCCAGGGTGAAGGAGGTGGAGGTTTCCGGGCTCGGCAGCGCGGTCGGATTGGTGCCCGAGAACACGTTGATCTGACCCGACACGATGTCGTTCACATTGCCGACCTGGCTGTCACGCATGCCGGTGGCGATACAACGGGCGCGCAGTTCGGCGTCGATGTTGCCGGCATTGGTGGACGAGCACGGATCAGACAGAGCGTTGTCCAGGCCCGTGGTGACCGGCGACGCCAGTTCGCCCACGTTCGGTGCGCGAACAGCTTGCTGTTGCATGACGCGGAAGCGCAGCTGATCGTTCACAGCCCAGCTCAGGCCCGCTTTCCAGGTTTCGTTGCCCTCACCCGGGTCATACTCGGAGTAACGGAAGCCCAGTTCAGCCTGCAGGCTGTCCATGAACTGACGGCCTTCGACCAGCGGGATGATGGCTTCGCCGAAGCCTTCATAGACGCTGAAACCGCCAGCGATCGGAAGCTGGTTGCCGCCTGCGCCGCCTTGGCAGCTGACCGGCGGAAGCTTCAGGCATTCATCGGGAATGAATGCGCCGTTTTCTTCACGGTACTCGGCGCCGAACGCCAGCAGCACAGAGTTTTCAGCGAACGGGCTGGTGAGCGGGATCGAGCCGGAGATGCTCGCGGATGCAACCGTCTGATCATACAGCTGCTGTTGCAGAGCCGTTGCACTGCCGTAAGCCGCAGCTTCCGGAGTGATCGAGCCGAACGGGCCGAAGATGTTCATCGGCACGCAGCCGTCAGTCACCGAGCCGTCCGGGGTTTCGCACTGGGTATCGGAGATCGTGTTCAGAGCGGTCGCGATGTTGGCCACGTTGGTGTAGCCGCCGCGAACGGTCGTACGGTCAGATTCCGCGTACTGGAACGAGGTGTCATAGGTCCAGTCGCCGAAGAACAGGTCGCCGCGCATGCCGAGCACGATCTGGAAGATGTTCGAATCGAAATCTTCAGAGCGGGTGCCCAGTTCCAGCGTACGACGGCGGACCGCCACTTCGAGGGAGTCGCCCAGGTCGAGCAGACCATCGCTGTTGCGGTCGATGACGCCCGCTTCAGCCAGGCTCAGGGTCGGGTCAGCAGCCAGCTCGCCATTGATGTTGGCGATGATGCTCTGACGCGCAGAATCCGTCAGGAACGGGTTCATCAGCGGGATTTCGAACACGTTGCCGAAGACGCCCGACGGAGCGACCTGCTGGCGGACGTTCGTCGCAGAGAAGGTCGCGCGGGTGTAGAAATCAAAGTGGTTGTTGATTTCATAGTTGCCGACCGTCGTGAACGAGTAGCGTTCCTGCGGGGTCTGGTAATAGTTGTACGGGTTGAAGTTGAAGCGCGTGCAGCGATCGCCGAGCGAGCCGTCCGCACGGAACTGCAGGGAGCCGCCAACCAGGTCCAGCACCGCCGGCATGGAGGTGGTGGAACCCGAACCGCTGACGCCGACGACGTTCGGGCTGGCGCATTCCGCCGGAGCCGGAACGACCGAGCCGTCAAGGCCGGAACCGTTGGTGGAGCTGACGCCCACGATGCCGAAGTCACGATCGCCCAGCAGCACGCCCTCACGACGCGTGTAGTTCGCGCCGAGCATGACATGGCCAGCGCCGTTGTCGAACTGGGTGCCGATCAGGGAGTCGAGCGAATAGACTTCGCCATCAGCATCTTCGGTGATCGAGGTGGTGCCGGACACTTCCAGGCCTTCAAAATCATCACGCAGGATGAAGTTGATGGCGCCTGCCATAGCGTCAGAACCGTACACGGCGGACGCGCCGCCGGTCACGATATCAATGCGCTCGACCATGGAAGCCGGGAGCGTCTGGATATCGACAAGGCCGTTATAGTTGTACGGAACCATACGCTTGCCGTCGATCAGGATCAGCGAGCGGCCAGAACCCAGGCCACGCAGGTTGACCGTGGCGGCGCCGGCGGTGCCGTTGTTCACGTTCGCGCCGTCGCCCGGAATGGTGACAGGAAGATCACGGAACACCCGCTCCAGTTCAGGAGTCATCTGGAAATCCAGCTCTTCCTGACCAATGGAGTTCACCGGGCTGGTTGCGACGACGTTCGGCGCCTGGATACGCGTACCGGTGACCGTAATGGTCTCGGTCGCGGCGCTTTCCTCGTCTTCCTGCGCGAATGCTGCAGGCGCTGCAACGACCATGCTGGACAGCATGGTGGCGCAGAGCAGCTTACGAGCCAGTGCTTTGCTTTGAAGCATAAAAATCTCCCCGCTTCATATGAAAACAGAGCCGCCGCACCTCCCCTTTTTAAGGTGCGAACGACCGACACTTGTGCGTGCCCGCACTCATTTATACGGGCATAACAAAAGCTTACGGCGCACCAAAAAGCAGGGTCAACACAGCGTTACCTCACGACACACGTTCTGATTAATAACGTGACAGAAACATCACATTTGTAGGTCCTGATTGCGTGATTTTCGCCGATATCAGCCAAGAAGCGGGCTTTGTCCGAACCAGCGAAAGCTCAAAGGGGGATTTTCAGGCAACTTTACCGCCAAAGCGATTCGGGGGCGCAATCAGTGCAAACAGACCGGTCCAGCCGTATTCCGGAGCCTCCGACTTGTGTCGCACAGCCCCGCCCTGCCCCTCCAGCCCCGGATTATCGCCATAAAAAAACGCCCCGGAGCCGAGCTCCGGGGCGTTCTTGCAGCTTGCGCTGGCGAGTGAAGCGTAGAGCTTACTCGGTGATCTTGGACACAACGCCCGCGCCGACGGTCCGGCCGCCTTCACGGATGGCGAAGCGCAGCTTCTCTTCCATCGCGATCGGCTGGATCAGCTCGACAGACACTTCCACATTGTCTCCCGGCATGACCATCTCGGTGCCCTCTTTCAGGGTCACAACACCGGTCACGTCCGTCGTACGGAAGTAGAACTGCGGACGATAGTTGGAGAAGAACGGGGTGTGACGACCGCCCTCTTCCTTCGTCAGGATGTAGGCTTCAGCCTCGAACTTGGAGTGCGGGGTGATCGAACCCGGCTTGGCCAGAACCTGACCACGCTCAACGCCTTCACGGTCGATGCCGCGCAGCAGCAAGCCGACATTGTCGCCAGCTTCGCCCTGGTCGAGCAGCTTGCGGAACATCTCAACGCCCGTGCAGGTCGTTTTCTGGGTGTCGCGGATGCCCACGATCTCGATCTCGTCGCCAACGTGGATGATGCCACGCTCGATACGACCGGTCACCACGGTGCCGCGGCCAGAGATCGAGAACACGTCTTCGATCGGCATCAGGAAGTCCTGATCCTTCGGACGTTCCGGGGTCGGGATGTACTCATCCACAGCCGCCATCAGTTCGCGGATCTTGTTCTCGCCGATTTCCGGATCACGCCCTTCCATCGCCGCAAGCGCAGAGCCCGCGATGATCGGAATGTCGTCGCCCGGGAAGTCGTAAGAGGACAGAAGTTCGCGAACTTCCATCTCCACGAGCTCCAGCAGCTCTTCGTCGTCAACCTGGTCGACCTTGTTCAGGAACACCACCAGAGCCGGCACGCCGACCTGACGGGCCAGAAGGATGTGCTCGCGCGTCTGCGGCATCGGGCCGTCAGCGGCGTTCACAACCAGGATGCCGCCGTCCATCTGCGCAGCGCCGGTGATCATGTTCTTCACGTAGTCGGCGTGGCCCGGGCAATCGACGTGCGCATAGTGACGCGCATCCGTCTCGTATTCCACGTGCGCGGTCGAGATCGTGATGCCACGTGCTTTCTCTTCCGGTGCGCCGTCAATCTGGTCATACGCGCGGAAGTCACCGAAGTACTTCGTGATCGCGGCGGTCAGCGTCGTCTTGCCGTGGTCAACGTGACCAATCGTGCCAATATTGGCATGCGGTTTCGTACGCTCAAACTTTTCCTTGGCCATTGTCGTGGACCCTCAAGCTGGAACATGGATTTACGGCGCTTTGCATCAGCCGACGGTCCGACTGCTGAACGATGCGCCAGGGCGATTGCGCGGGGCATAGCGCCCGTTCTCGCCCAAGGCAAGGGAGAAAGCGCCAAGAGCGCAGGCTTCTGCAGATGACAGGGTGTTTTCACAGGCCGCCCGGCGGCGCCGCCGCATGCGGACCGGAACGAATGCCCGCCCTCCTCGTTCACTATCAAGGCTCGGGATTCGCCCGGTGCTGAGCAAGAACAAGGAGAACACCATGCGTATTCTCATCGCTGGCGCGACCGGCCTCACCGGCCGCACCCTCACCCTCAAGATCCAGCAATCGGGGCGCACCCCTGTTGCGCTCGTGCGCGAGAGTTCAGACCTCAGCGTGTTGCCCAAGGGCGTCGAAACCCGCACCGCCGATCTCGCCGATCTGCCCGATGATGTCGCCGAAGGCATGGACGCCGTCATCTTCGCGGCGGGCTCGGGCGGCGACACGCCCGCCGCGCTCACCGACACGATCGACCGGGACGGCGCGATCTCCCTGATCGAGAAGGCCAAGCGCGCCGGCGTGCGCCGCTTTGTGATGCTCAGCTCGGTGGGAACCGATAACCCCGAGAACGGCCCTGAAGGTCTGCGCCATTATCTGAAAGCCAAGAAGGCCGCTGACGCGCACCTTCAGACCGCCGGCATCGACTACGCCATTGTCCGCCCGGTCTCGCTGACCAATAAGCCCGGAACCGGGTGCGTGGAGGTCTCGCCCGACCATGTCAGCGGCTCTGAGGTCTCGCGCGAGGATGTGGCCGAGGTGCTGGAGCGCTGCGTCAGCGTGCCCGAAGCGTCCGGCGCAGTCTTCGAGCTTTCAAGCGGCGCCCAATCAATCAGTGACGCCATGGCCCATGTGAAAGCGGCCTAGTCCGGTGTTTTCGGGTCGGAGCGCGCCTGGTCGCGCTCCACCCGCACATCCTTGGGCGTGGGGGGCGACCAGCGCCGGTCATTCATGGCGCCAAGAACGCGCCCGCCCCCGCTCAGCTCGTCACGCTGACGGGCCAGCACCTCCCGCGCCCGGGTCACAAAGGCCGGGTTCTTGTGATTGGGCACTTCAGGGTCATAGACCTCGGCCATCTCGCGCAGGTTCAGGCGGTCCTGCTGTACATAGGCCCGGCACATCTGCTCGGCGTCAAACGGGTGCGCGCCCAGCGCCTCAAACGCGCTGCGCCCGATGCGGACGCTGGAATCAAACGTCTCCCGGATCATGTCCCGGCATCCCACGGCATAAAGATCGTAGACATGCTCGCGTGAGGTCGCCCGCGCGATCACATGCACATGAGGGTGATGCTTGCGCACATAGCGCACCAGCTCGGTGATCTGGTCGCGATTGTCTATGGCGACGATCAGCAGCTTCGCCCGATCGATCCCGGCGGCGTGCAACAGGTCCGGCCGCGTGGCGTCCCCGAAGAAGACCTTGAAGCCGAACGCCCTGAGCGCCTCGAGCTGGCTGGAGGAATAGTCCAGAACCGTCGTCTCGTGGCCATAGGCGCGCAGCATGCGGTTGACGATGCCGCCCACCCGGCCGTGACCGGCGATGATGATCTCGGCGTGGGAATCAATCTCGTCCGCCGGCGCGCTTTCCCGCGCCTTGGCCATCAGGCTGCAGATGCGGCCGTAGAGTACGAACAGGCCCGGCGTGAGCAGCATGGACAGCGCCACCACCAGCAGGAGCTGGCTCGACACCGCTTGGGGCAGGATGCTTTCCGACACCGTCAGCGTCAGCAGCACGAATCCGAACTCGCCCGCTTGTGCGAGGCCCAGCGTGAACAGCCAGCGATCCGAGCCGCCAATGCGGAATACAAGGCTCAACCCGAACAGGATCAGCGCCTTGAGCACGATCAGCCCGAGCGTCAGCCCCAGCGTCGTCCACAGCTGATCGGCCAGCAGCTGGAAGTCCACCGCCGCGCCTACCGTGATGAAGAACAGCCCCAGCAACAGGCCCCGGAACGGGTCGATATGGCTTTCGAGCTCATGGCGGTATTCGGAATTCGCCAGTACGACGCCCGCCAGAAACGCCCCCAACGCCGGGGACAGGCCCGCCAGCGTCATCAACAGGGCGATCCCCACCACCAGCATCAGGGCGGCGGCGGTGAAAAGCTCGCGCAGGCGCGCCATGGCGATGAAGTGAAAGAGCGGCCGGGTCAGATAGCTGCCGATCCCCACCACAAGCGCGATGGCGCCCAGGCTGACCAGCCCCTTGCCCCAACCGGGCAGGTGCGCAAACGGCGCCAGGTCGCCCCCTGCTCCGCCATGTCCGCCCGCCTCAGCGGCATGGGCGCCGACGCTCGCAACCAGATCCGGCGCCGACAGAAGCGGGAAAAGCGCCAGCATGAAGATGACGGCGATGTCCTGAAACAACAGCACCGAGAAGCTGCTGCGCCCGCCATCCGAGCTCATCAGGCCGCGCTCGGTCAGGGTCTGCAGCACGATGGCGGTGGAGGACAGGGCGAGGATGAAGCCGATCGCCACGCCCTGCCGCCAGGGCAGATCCAGCGCCGTGCAGACGCCAAAGACGGCAAGCGCGGTCAGGAGCACCTGCAAACCGCCCAGCCCCAGCAAGCGCCCGCGCATCTCCCACAGGCGCTTGGGCTCAAGCTCCAGCCCGACGATGAACAGCATCATCACCACGCCGAACTCGGCGAAGTGCTGGATGGCGATCACGTCCACATGCAGGAGGCCCAGGACCGGGCTCAGCACGATCCCCGCCAGAAGATAGCCCAGCACCGAGCCCAGCCCCAGACGGGCGGCCAGCGGCACCGCGATCACCCCGGCGCCCAGAAACAGTGTCGTCAGAAGCAGGAAATCGCCCATTACGCCCGCGCCTCATCCTTGAGAACCGCATCCAGACCGTCCGCCTGCAAAAGGTCGAATGTCCGCGCCGCCTCATAATCAAACTGGCCCTCGCGCAGACCGATCAGCAGGCGTTTATAGCCGCGCGTATGCGCGATCAGACGCTCATCCTCGGACGCCTTCAGCGATTCATAGAGCACATAGGGCGGCAGGAAGCTCATCTGGCACAAGCGCGCCGTCTGCTCGAGCGGGGTCAGGAAGGTGCGCAAGGGATAGTGCTGGAACCCATCAGGCGAATACGCCTCTTCCGCGGAGGAGGCCGTAATCGCGCACAACAGCGCCTTGTTCTTCAGATGCTCGCCGCCCTCGCCATAGGCGAAGCCATGCTCCAGCACCAGATCGATCCAGTCCTTCAGCAAGGAGGGCGTGGAATACCAGAACAGCGGAAACTGGAAGACGATGACGTCATGATCGGCAAGCCGGGCCTGCTCGGTCTCGATGTCGATATCGTGGCGCGGGTATTCTTCATAAAGGTCGACAAAGCTGATCCCGGCTAGATGGTCCACCGCCTCGGCCATGGTCAGATTGGCGCGCGAATAGCGTCGTCCGGGATGTGCGAAATAGACCAGTACCCGTGACATGCTTCGCCCTTCCCGACCCGGCTGACCCGTTCCGGATCAACATGCCGCGCTTCGGGCGATAAGCGCAATCGGGCGGGGCTGGAAGCGATGCTTCTTACTCCACCCCCTCCACGCTGATCCGGGCTTGGGCGCGATCAAGCACGCCCCGGGACAATCCGGCCCAGAGCGGGCCTTCGAGGCGGGTCTCGATGATTTCGTCCATGGTCGCCCCCGTAGGTTCAAGGTCCTCGATATAGATGATCATCAGCTCTTCGCGCGGATCCTCGGGATCCAGAATGTGCTTCATGGTCGCGTTGATGGTCTCGGCGGGCAAGGCATAACCGGCGTCCGCCAGCACGGCGCGCATCATGGCGTTGTCAGAGCCGGGCTCGGGCACATCCCCCTCGCCGACGCCAAAGCGCGCCCGCACGAAGAATTCGGCGTCGCCCAGCGCGCGCCGCTCCAAATCAGAGCGGTGAAAGTCATACGCCGCATCAGGCAGGCTCGGTAGATAGGCCTCGAACTGGATCCAGTAGAGCCGATCCACAATCCGGTCTTCGCCCGCTTCGACGAACAGATGCATCTCCGCATCCACAGCATCATAGAGCGCCCAGCGCTTTGCCCCGATATAGACCGCCGCGTCCGGCACACTGATACGCGCCTCTGGCAAGACGGGGGAAACAAGACTCGCGCCCTCAACACTTCGTATGGGCGCTGGCCAGGTCTGCGCCTCCAGACACTCCGCTCCGGAGCAAGCGTTGAAGGCAAGAGTCAGGGCGAGCGAGCTGAGGGTCAAAGGCATGTGCGGCGATCTCCATCTGTCTGGCGCGAAACCAGCAGAGCCGAGACCGACGACAAACCCTAGTGAAGCATCGGTAATATGGGCAAGACTCGCGTAAGCTTGCTACGCGCCATAGAGCACTTCATTCGCCGAGAAAGACGGCCGCCAGACCAGATCCTCGCCGCTGAGCGTGCTTGTAAGGCTTTCACTGAGGATCTGACCCACGCCGTTCGACGTGAAGTCATAAGCCACCTCCGCCCCCGCGCCATTGCACGCCGAGGCCGCAGCGCCGCTCAGGTTGATGTCATGGCAGCGGATATACCCGCGCGCGGAATAGCCAAAGAGCGCGGTCGCGCCATTGGCGTAGCTGATGCTCTGCCGGCGCGACTGGGCGTCATAGGCGATGCTGGCGAGGCGCCGCCCCGCCGATGCGCAGGGATCATTAAAGTTCGCCGCGCCCTCTTCCGCACAGATCACCCGACCCAAAGCGTCATAGCCATAAGCGACCCGGCTGGCGTCAGGATAGGTGAGCTCCACAAGATTGTTCGCCACGTCATAGGCATAAGACACCGCAAGCCCGTTCTGATGGGTTTGCGCGATGATGCGCCCGAACGTGTCGTACTGATAGCCCAGCGTCAGCCCGTCATGCACCGCAGAAGTCCGCAAGCCCATGGGGTGAGCATAGGCATAGGAATGGGTGACGGTTCGGCCGTGGGCGGCATGGGTCGGCGCGCCGGTACTTCTCTTTAAGGGGCTGGCTTCCTTATTACGTTTGCGCATGTGAAACCCGGCAAGCGCGGAGCATCTAGAACAGCGCCTCATCAAAGCACCGCACTAATAGGTCAGACACAAAATCACATTCAAACGATAAGATCACGTTCAGCTTTTTTGTATGTCCCAAGAGAGCCTCAAACACACATGACGATTTCTACATTCATGTGCATCACCCACATTTTGATTATAGACACCATAAGGCGCACTTGAGAGACCAATTGGCTCAATCAGCCTCACGTGCGCCAGAAGCCAATAATTTCATCAATGGAATAAATGGCAGTTAGAGCAAGTACCAAGCCGACCAGAACTATCATAGACTTTTCATAACTTGCAAACACAACAAATATTGTTGAAATAGTAGACAATATCAAAAAAATTAAACTCGATAGTTTCCTTTCTTTTTCGCGCGCACCCCAAAGAGAAAAAGCCGAACCTAGCACCAAAAAGAATAGCCCCATATAGATGTAGATATCTAGATCAATTGAAAATCGACCATTGAATAGAAAAACAAACCAAGTCGCCCCAATCGCATTTGCGATAACAGGGATAAACTTAAGGCATAAAGCCCCATAATTAGATGATGTTATCATTTACGATTCTTCCAGATCAATCGTATGCGTCACACTAGCTTGAATTCTCGAACCCGGTCTATTCCAAGTGCCGCTCACAACAATCTGGTTCGCTTCACTATCGTACTCAACGCCCAGACCGGCTGCAGCGGCAGCCGCAATAGAACCAAGCTGTTCGTTCGAAAGAATATCTGGCGATACGCCTGCTGCTTCCATTTGGTTGAAAACATTGTTCATACCGTTCACGGCAAGCCCGTACGCTGCTCGAGCGCCAGCAAAGCCAAGCTTTCCAACTTGAATACCGCGGGGGAGCCTGCGATTAGCTCGAGTATAACGTACCTCTACATAGAAGCGGGCACTAGCCCCGGCAGCATAATCGCGGAACTGCTCATCGCCCAAGGACTCGCCAAGTGCGGCTGCACCATCCATTACCACATCAACCAGAAGATTAGGGTTTTCTACAACGACCATACCGTTCCGTAATGCTAGTCCAACAGCGGCGCCAATCGCCCTATTAACGTTTCGGGCACGCCCTTGAGCTTGAGCGCCCAGCTCTCCACGAAGCGCCTTTCGATGCGCTAAAATCGCTTCGTTTGCAGCAGTGGCGGCCATAAAGCCATCTCGGAAATCCCAAATCGATTCCCCCGTCGGATCGGTCGCATTGATCGGATCATTGCCCACATAGGCGTAGAGATTCATCTGATCCGCGTATCCGATGGGATCGGTCTGGAGGAACCTTCCGAGCTCCGGATCGTAATAGCGCGCCTTGTAGTAATAGAGCCCGGTTTCGGGATCGAGCTTTTGCCCCGTGAACCGGAAGGGGAAGCCGCCATCGCCCTCGCCCGCCTGGCCGAAGGGGGAATAGGTGTGGGCATCCACCACCGCGCCCGTGCTGTCGCTGATGACAATCGTGGAGCCCAGACGGTTGGGATGCGCCCAGCGTTCGCGGTCGCCCGCGGGCAGGAATTCTGCCTTTGAGTAGAGATGTGAGTAGAACCGCGGCCCGGATCAGGGAAAGCGTTTACAAACCAAGGCTTTTCGGAGGGGTGCTGGAGCGGGTGATGGGAATCGAACCCACGTATGCAGCTTGGAAGGCTGCCGTTCTACCATTGAACTACACCCGCGCCGGGACAGCGTTGATAGCGTGTCCCGCCTGCCCTTGTCGAGACGGCACGGACGGTGAGATTGCAGCTCCCGCGCGGTTCAGGGTTTGCGCTCGGCGATTTCCCGGAGCTGGCGCCAGACCTCATCCAGAAGCGGCGACCGGTTCGAGGTGGCGCCAATCGCCATCACCGACAGGCGCGCCCGCCAGGGCCCCGGAACAGCGGCCAGCTGACCGCTGTTGACCAGCGGCTGGGCGATGCTGCCCGGCAGCCAGGCCACCCCCATCCCGCGCGAGGCGGCGCTCGCCAGGCTTTCCGCCAGCGTCGCCCGATACACCGGCTGCAGGCGCGCCTCAAAGGGGGCGCCCGAGGTCATCCGCTCGGCGATCCGGGACAAAAAGGCCGTCGCGCCATATTGCAGATAGGGAATGGCCGGGCCATTGGCGTCTCCCAGATCCAGCGGCGGCGCATCCACGGCCTGATAGGGCGCGAAGCTTTCATCGCCCAGATTGAGCTGGGGCACGCCATCCAGCGTGATGCCCAACGGCACTTGCGGATAGGTGAAACACAAGAACAGGTCGGTCTGCCGATTGCTCAGCGCTTCCAGATACTGGTTGATCGTGCGGGTCTCGGCCACGATCGTCGCCTGAAACGGCCCGATGCTCCTCTGCAGATCCGCCACCAGCTCGGGCACATAGTGCAGCGCCAGCGTATGCAGACAGGCGATGGTGATGCTGTCGCGATGGGTGCGCGCCTGCTCACGCAGCTCGGCTCGCGCGGTCGCCGCCCGCCCCACAATATCGCGCGCCCGGGCGCTGAAGACCTTGCCCGCCGGTGTCAGGGAGATGGGATGGGTGCTGCGATCCAGAAGCGGCCCGCCCGCCCAGCGCTCCAGCGCCTGGATGCGGCGGGTCAAAGCCGACTGCGAGACGTTCCGCGCCTCTGCTGCGCGTGCGAAGTGTCCCTTCTCCGCAACACTCAACAGGTCCTCAAGCCAGACAAGGTCCATCAAACACAAGCCTTTTCAACGCATTGCAGTTATCGCAACACATTATGAGGGATACGCATTTGATGTCGAACCCTTATTTCACAGAGCTTACACATTCGAATCCTTGCTGCTGACGGGGTCTTTCAGGAGCTGGCGAGCAAGGCAACGGCATCAAACAAAGCCTCCACGGGGATATAATGCGTATTAAATCACAATTACTTAGCGCAAGCTGCCTGATCGCTCTGTACGCGCTTACAGCACCAGTCGCCAATGCACAAAACGCATCAGAGGCGAGTGAAGCCGCCGCAGCACCCGCTGAGGATGTAATTACGGTAACCGGTTCGCGCATCCAACGCGCCAGTAACGCGGAATCCGCTGTGCCGCTTCAGATCCTGAGCGCGGACGACCTGCAGGAAACCGGCACCACCGACCTCGCCGAAGCGCTGATCGAGCTGCCGGGCGTGTCCGCCTCCGTGTCGCCGAAGAACTCCAACAACCTGATCCAGACGAGCGGCCTGTCCACCATCAGCCTGCGCCGTCTGGGCGATGACCGGACCCTGGTCCTGATCAACGGCATGCGCGCCGTATCCAACTCGGGTAACTCCGACCGCGTCAGCCTGGGCACCATCCCGCTCGGCTTTGTGGAACGCACCGAAGTCACCACCGGCGGCGCCTCGGCCATCTACGGATCGGACGCCATCGCCGGCGTCGCCAACTTCAAGCTCGAAGATGATTTCGAGGGCGTGGAAGTGGATCTGCGCTACACCACCCCCGAAGCCAGCGGCGGCGACGAGTATCGCGCCAACGCACTGTGGGGCACGCGTTTTGACAATGATCGCGGCTATGCGCTGTTCGGCGTGGAATACCGTGACCTCGCCATGATCCGCGCCGATGACACGCGTCCGGAATCGATCGCGGCCATCAGCTTTGATGATCCTTCCACCTCGTCCAACGACGCCTTTGCCGACCAGCTCAACGCACCGGGCTGCACCCCCGACTTCCCCGAGCGCCACTGCTTCCTGGGCAGCCGGTCCAGCTACACCCCGGGCGGCGTGTTTGAAAGCGGCGACGCCTGGTTCGTCGACGGCCAATGGTTCAACGACAAGTCCCTGCAGCCCAGCGACCGTTCGGGCTCTTCTGACTTCTTCTCTGATGTGGACGGCTATAACTACCGTCCGGGCCGCACCCTGCTCTCTTCCCGTGAGCTTCTGAACATTGGCCTGACCACGTCCTACGAGTTCACCCCGAGCATCGAGGGCTCGTTCACCGCGCTCTATTCCGACATCGAATCCGTCACGGCTGGCGGCTATCAGACGCTGGGGTCATCGAACACCTTCGGCGTGCTTGACGCCTTCACCGTCGGCGACATGGCCTCCAACCACCCCTTCATCCCCGATGCGGTCCAGGAAACCCGGTCAGGGTCTGTTTCCTTTACCCGTCGCCTTGTGGAGCTGGGTGAGCAGGCGCGGATCAACGAACGCACCACGCTGCGCCTGATGGCGAACCTGAACGGCGAACTGAACGACCGCTTCGACTGGACGGCTTTCGCGACCTATGGCCACTTCACCCAGGATCAGGAAAACCCGAACGAGGTGAACTTCTACAACGCCCAGCGCGCCCTCGACATCGAGAGCGACGGCAATGGCGGCTATCAGTGCGTTGACGCCGCTGCTCGTGCGGATGGCTGCGTGCCGCTGAACCTGTTTGGCGAAGGCTCGATCTCCGAAGCGGCTGCGAACTACATCCGCTATGACGGCTTTGCGACCCAGTCGCGCACCCAGTACACCGCCGGCGGCTACATCACCGGCGAGCTGTTCGACATCTGGGCCGGCCCGGTGAAAACCGCTGCGGGCGTCGAATACCGTCGTGAAGAACAGGACGTTACGGGTGACCCCGATGGCGATGTTGTGGGCGGCCTTGATGGCGATCCCACGACCGAGGACCGGTATCGCACCTCGCTGTCCACCTTCCCGACAATGAGCGCCAGCTATGAAGTGATCGAAGGCTATGCCGAGATCGACGTGCCGCTCATCGCCGATCAGCTGAACTTCCAGGCCGCGGCCCGGGTTGCAGACTATGATACGGTCGGCGCCATTTTCAGCTACAACGCCGGCATGGTCTGGCGCCCGATCGACGATTTCGGTCTGCGCGCCCAGTACTCGCGTTCCCAGCGTGCGCCGAACATCACCGAGCTGTTCTCCCCGCCGCGTCCGGACTCCGATGACCTGATCGATCCGTGCGAAGGCCTGATGGCGGACGGCACCGGCCTGTCGCAACCGTCCGGTTCGGGCGGCGCCAACGCCGATCTCGACATCGTGCGCGCCAACTGCCTGGCCTCTCCGGGCATCCAGGCCTATTTCGCCAACCCCGAGAACATCGACCCGTCCACGAACGCGCCTTATGAGTTCGATCCGGGCAGCTCGGTCTACGGGCCGAATGCGGGCAATCCGAACGTTCAGGAAGAAACCGCCGACACCTTCACCATCGGCGCCATCTTCCAGCCGCGTTGGGTGGACAACCTCACCCTGATCGTCGACTATTATTCGATCCAGATCGAGGACGCGATCACCTCGATTGAATCCCAGGACGTCGTGGACCTGTGCTATTCGTCCGCGGACTTCCCCAACAACAAATTCTGTGACGTGATCACCCGCAACCCCAATACCGGGGAAGTGGTCGAAGTGATCAACTATCAGGAAAACCTTGATCGTGAGACGGTCGAGGGGATCGACATGTCCCTCGATTACCGCTTCGAGCTGCCCCAGATTCCCGGCCGGTTCGACATCGACTTCCGCTACAGCCACTACATCACCCAGGAAGTCGAATTCGAAGGCATTGGCGGCACGGTGCTGACCTCCACCTCTCTGGGCGAGATCAACACGCCGGAGAACGAGGCGCGTCTGCGTCTGGGCTATCGCGAAGGTCCGTTCCGCATGAGCTATACGGTCACCTATGCGGAAGGCGGGATCGACGATCTGCTCAACAACGCCAATCCGGGCGATGACCGGTACTTCAAGGCGGATGACGAGTACTTCCACCGCATCTACGCCAGCTACACCTTTGGTGAAGACGACCAGTACCGAGTGTATGGCGGCGTGAACAACCTGTTCGACAATCTGGGCCCGCTTCTGCCCACCGGTCTGGACAATGGTAGTGACCGCAACATCTCCGAGTCGCTCAACGACCCGACCGGTCGCGAGTTCTATCTCGGCGTCACGGCCCAGTTCTAGGACGTGATCAAAGCCTGATACTGTGAGGGGGCGCGCCATCTGGTGCGCCCCTTCTTGTTTGTGACTTCACCTGGAAGAGACCCGAGACCTATGCCTGCCTGCCGCTTTGACCTGTCGCGTATCCTGATCCCTTTGGGGCTGTCGGCCCTGGGCCTGAACCTGCCCGCCCTCGCCCAGACCGAGCCGCCCGCGATGAACGCGGTCGACTTTCTGAGCCTTCAGCGCGTGGGCGCGCCTCAGGCCGCGCCCGGCGGGCGGTATTACAGCTTTACCGTCAGCTTTGTGGAATGGGACAGGAACCGGCGCGACACCGCGCTGCACATCCGTCGCCTGACCGACAACTCCGAGATTCCGGTCACCCTGCCCGAAGGCGAGGATGCGCTGATCGACAATGCGGTCTGGTCGCCCCGCGGCGACGCCTTCGTCACCGTCATGGAGTTCGAGGACGATGATGACGACCAGCTCTATCTCTACACGGTGGAGACCGGAGACATGCGTCGCCTGACCCAACACGGCAGCCCGGTCTCCTCCCCCGTCTGGGCGCCGGACGGACAGACGATCTATTTCCGCGCCGAAGAGCCCCTTTCCGAACTTGCGGACTGGCAACGGCGCAAACGCTGGACGATCCAGCCCTATGACACGGACGAACCGGATCTGATCTGGTCGGTCAGCCTGCAGAGCGGGGAGACCGACATGGTTCTGGCCGCCCCTGACGGCTATGTGCGCGGATATGACGTGTCCGCAGACGGTCGCAGCCTCCTGGTGAGCTCCGCGCCCGGCCCGCTGATCGATGACCGTCAGGCGGGCGAGGTCTGGCTGTTTGACCTTGAAGACCGCCGCTTCACCAGGCTGACCACCAACACCCATTCTGAATCCGGCGCCGCCCTGTCGCCGGATGGAGCGTATCTGGCCTATGCCGCCACCGTAAATGCGGCGGGCGAGCCCTATTACGAGGACAATCTGTTCGTCCAGCGCGTGGGCGATGACGCCGCGACGCTGATCCTGCCCGACAGGGCGATGGAGATTGTTGATTTTGGCTGGGACGCCACTTCGACGGGTCTGTTCCTGCTGGGCAATACCGGCCTGCGCACCCAGCTTTATCATTACGCTCTGGCCAGTGGCCGCCTGACCCGGCTGACCGAGGGCGACCATGTGATTTCAGACTGGAGCTTTGATCCCGATACCGGCCTTCACAGCTTCATTCGCACCGACGCCCGGACGCCGGGGGAGATGTATCTGGGCACGACCGAAACCGGCTTTCAGCCCGTCACGCACTGGCATGATGATCTGGTGGCGCGCTTCAGCCTGCCCGCGCAGGAAGCCGTGAGCTGGACCGCAGCGGATGGTCAGCGCATCGAGGGGCTGCTGGTCCGGCCCGTGGGGTATCAGCCCGGCGATACGGTCCCGCTTGTCACCATCGTGCATGGCGGGCCGCGCTCCTCCTCCCAGTTCGGATCGTGGAACACCTCACGCGCCATCCCCGTCCTGACAGGGCTGGGCTATGGCGTGCTCCTGCCCAACCATCGCGGCGGCGTCGGGTATGGCGACGCCTTCATGCGCGACATGGTGGGCGGATACTTCACCCATGCCGACACCGATGTGCTCGCTGGCGTGGACGCCATGGTGGCAAGCGGCTTCGCCGATCCCGGCCGGCTGATCCTCATGGGCTGGAGCGCAGGCGGACACATGACCAATCGCCTGATCACAGAGACGGACAGGTTCGCCGCGGCGTCATCGGGCGCCGGCGCGTCAGACTGGGTCTCGATGTATGGCGAGAGCGATACGCGCTTCAACCGCACGCCCTGGTTCGGCGCTGCCCCGTGGGAGCAAGGCGCGGACGCCGCGCTCTATCAGGCCCAGTCCCCGCTCTGGAACGCCTGGAAAGTCACGACCCCCACCCTGTTTTTCGTCGGTGAAAGCGATGACCGCGTCCCGCCGACCCAGGCCATCATGATGCATCGGGGGGTGCAGGCGGCCGGCGCCCCGACACAGCTCTATGTGGCGAGCGACCAGCCGCACAATTACAGCCGCCTCAGCTATCAGCTCTTCAAGATCAATACCGAGCTTGGCTGGTTCGCCGAGCATGCCGACAGGCCCGACTATCAGCCGGTCCTGCCCCGCTATGCCTATCCGCCTCAGGTGGACGACGCAGCGACCCCGGACTCAGAGGAGCCGGAAGCGGAAATCGAGGTTGAAGAAGTCGAGCCTGAAGAGCCTGAAACCGGGTCTGCGGCGCCCTAGGCGCTTTCCGGCTGGTCGGGCGCGGCATGAAACCAGGCGCCAGCCAGCGCCAGACCATAGCCTGCCGTGAGCAGGATGAAGCCGGTGACGTTGAACCAGTGCGGGCCGGCGGCGATTGCTGTTGCGCCCAGCACCACGAGCACCACGCCCGGCTTCGAGACCCTCCAATAGGCCAGCGCGGGCAGCGCCACGCCCAGCGTGAAGACCTCATTGCTGCCCCATTGCATGAACGGCCCCCACAGCATCGGGGAGTCCACCAGCCGCATCGCCAGATCATTGCGGTAGGCATTGTCTGGCAGGCTCCAGAACATGAGGTCGAGCGTGCACATGCCGATCACGCACACGACGCCGATCACAAGCACGGGCGTCGCGATCAGATGCAGGCCGCGTTGCGGTTGGCGCAGCGCAAACGGCAGCAATAGCACCACGCCGAGGAGCATCAGCCAGTGACTGATATCGACCGGCGCCTCAGCGCGCGTCACCGCGCCCATCAGATTGATTGAAATCTGCCCGGCCGTGTAAACCACCAGTCCGAGCAGGAACAGGATGGCGTCAGATCGACTCGGCATCGCACTCCCCTTGCTTGCCGCCCCATGCAACACGCATCAGGACCGACAGAGAAGCGAAATCTGTTCAATGATCAGAGCGATAAGGGTCAGACTTGTGAGGGTCAGCTTCAACCGCGCGAGCCTCGCAGCGGGAAGGAATGGTGGAGGGGGCTGGATTCGAACCAGCGTACGCCGAAACGGGCAGATTTACAGTCTGCTGGATTTAACCACTCTCCCACCCCTCCACAGGGTCCGCATCCGCGGCGACGGCTGATTGGGAGGTCAGCCGACGGGCCATTTCAAGGATCAACCGCAGATGCCGATTGCGCCGAAGCGCCAAGGGCTTTAACGAGGCCGCTCCCTGATTTGGAGCGCGGACTATAGTCATGGCTTTTCAACGGCGCAACACCGATAAAAAGGGTTCTGCAGCACGAAATGCAGCCCGCCGAGACGGCCCGGATCAGGGCTGGATCTGGGGACGTCATGCGGTCCTGGCCGCTTTGGCTAACCCCAAGAGAAAACACATCTCTTTGCATGTGACGCGCAATGCCGCGACCGAGCTGGACGCCACATTCCAGAAGCTGGCGGACATCGAATTGCCCGGCCAGATCACCGCCCGTCTGCCTGAAGGCGCGGTGCACCAGGGATTCGCGCTGAAGACCGGCGCCCCGCCTGCTGAATCGCTCAATGCAGTGCTGGAGCCGACTCACGGACTGCTTGTTGTGCTCGATCAGATCACCGATCCGCACAATGTGGGCGCCATACTGCGGTCGTGCGCAGCGTTCGGCGTGCGCGCCGTGATCGTGCAGGACCGCAAATCTCCGCCCTTCTTCGGCGCCCTGTGCAAGACCGCAGTGGGCACGGCGGAGACCATCCCTCATGTGCAGGTGACCAATATCGCCGACACGCTGATCGCGCTGCAGGAAGCCGGACGCTATGTCATCGGCCTCGCCGGTGAAGCCGAGGCGCGTCTGGGCGACGAGGTTGCCGCGAACGCCGGGCCGGGTCTGGTGCTGGTGCTGGGTGCAGAGGGGACGGGTCTGCGGCCGCGCGTGGCCGAGCACTGCTCGGCGCTGGCGCGCATCCCGATGGGACCGAAGGCGGAAAGCCTCAATGTGTCGAACGCCGCTGCGATCGCGCTGTATGAGGCTTCCCGCTTTGATCCCCGGATCAATCCGAAACCGGAGTGATCCTAGCGGCCGGTGCTGAAGTCACCGCCGCCCGAGGTGTGGATGTTCCGCTCGCCAGTGACGGTGCGGATATAGGCGTCCGAACCGCCGCTGACGCGGATGTCCACATCTCCCGCCGTACCGCCGAACCACAGTTCCGACGAGCCGCCGAGCACGGCCTCCACGCTGACAGCGCGGCCCTGTTCAATGCGCACATCGCCCGAACCGCCGCTCGAAATGTTCAGAACGCCATCCATGCTGGCGACCTCAAGGTTGGACGAGCCCGAGCTGCGCACATAGACGTCCGACGTCGCGCCCACCCTCAGATCACCGCTGCCGGACGCGGCATAGCGGACGAATTCACGGGCATTGCCGATCTCGACATTGCCGGAACCGGACACGCTGGCGTCCAGGCTGGCGGCATGACCGGCGCGCACATGGCCTGAACCGGAAATGCCGACCACCATATCGCTGCCCACATCACCCAGTTCCGCATTGCCCGAACCGGACACCGCCAGCTCCACGGTCTCGCCGATATCACGGGCCGACAGAGCGCCGGAGCCAGACAGCGCGGCGTCGAGGGCGCCGCCGATTTCGCCAATGCGCACATTGCCCGAGCCGGGAATCGCCAGACGCGCATCGCCTGCCACATCCCCGGCGTTGAGCGTGGAGCAAGCAGACAGCTCGACTTCGAGCCTCGCCGTATCGCCCAGCTCGGCGTGCACCACGGAATCGCCGAGTTCAAACGAGACCGCTGACGGCGTGGTGATGATCAGAACCGGCAGCTCATCAAAGGACTTCGCGTCACGCCGGCTCCGGCCCACGCGTTGATCGCGCCAGCCGCCATAACACTGCACGCGGCGCATGTTCTCACCGCCATCCACTTCAAGCGCGCCGCCCGAAGTCCGGATATCTGCACGGGCCTCCCCGGCCCGTTCAATACGCGCATCCAGTGTCGCGCCTTCAATGACCCGGACAGTGCCAATGAAATTTTCAATCTCCACAACCGGGGCGCCGCCCGCTTGCATCGCCGTCGCCAGCGCCAGAACCATGACCGTCATATCGACCCTCATTGCTTGAGTGTTTTGTTTGACCGACCCCGGATGTGCCCCCGGTCATCGATACTGTGTGCATGCTGGACGAAGTCATCCCTCCGCAACATTGCGACAGGCTAAACTTTTCTCCATGTCGGACCTGTCGACAGATACGGCGCATCGCGCTTTTATGCGCCCATGAGACATCACGCCCCCCGATCCGAGCTTTCCACGCACACCGTTTCGAACCAGTCCGAACCGCTTGTCGGTGTGAACTGGTACGCAGATGACGCCATGTTGCGAGAGGCCCTCTCTCGCAATGGCGCGGATGCGCACGCTGACCGCCTGTCCTCCATGGGCGCCGAAGTCGGCTCTGACGCCATTCAGGATCTCGGCCGGGTGGCGAATGAAAACCCGCCGAAATTCAAACCCTTCGACCGCTTTGGTCACCGGATTGACGAAGTTGAGTTCCACCCCGCCTATCACGCGTTGATGGAGCTGGGCCTTTCCCATGGCGTATCCTCCGCCGCCTGGACCGTGGATCAGGCGCCGCACTCGCTGCACTCAGCGCTGCTCATGCTGATGGGAACGGCGGATGCCGGCGTGTGTTGCCCGCAATCGATGACCTATGCCTGCGTGCCGGCCCTGAAGAAAGCCGACTGGACCGGCCCCTGGATCCAGGGCGTCACCTCGGGCCGCTATGATCCGCGCTTCCTGCCGCCTGAAGAGAAAGTGGGGCTGACGCTCGGTATGGCGATGACCGAGAAGCAGGGCGGCTCGGATGTACGCGCCAACGCCACCACCGCAGAGTCCGCTGACGGGGATGTCGTCACCCTCACCGGCCACAAATGGTTCTGCTCGGCGCCCATGAGCGACGGCTTCCTGACGCTGGCCTATGAGGGCGAAGGCGATAACGCCCAGCTGAGCTGTTTCCTCGTGCCGCGCTGGAAGCCCGATGGCGAGCGCAACACGATCGAGATCCAGCGCCTGAAAGACAAGCTGGGCGACAAATCGAACGCCAGCTCCGAGATTGAATACAAAGAGGCCTGGGCCCGCCGTGTGGGCGAGCCGGGGCGCGGCGTGCGCACCATCATCGAGATGGTCAACCACACCCGCCTGGACTGCCTTGCCGGGTCGGCGGGTCTGATCCGCAATGGCGTGGGCTATGCCGTCTGGCATGCGGACCGGCGCAGCGCCTTCCAGCGCCGCCTGATCGATCAGCCGCTCATGCGCGAAGTGCTGGGCGAGATGTCCATGGAGGCCGAAGCGGCCATCGCGCTGGCTTTCCGCGTCGCGGAAAGTTTTGACAAGGCCGAAAGCGATCCACAGGAAGCTGCGCTGGCTCGCCTTCTGACCCCGATTGCAAAATACTGGATCTGCAAGCGGGCGCCCTATCTGACCTACGAGGCCATGGAAGCCCATGGCGGCGCCGGCTATGTGGAAGAGCACCCCCTGCCCCGCATGTTCCGTCAGAGCCCCCTCAACGCGATCTGGGAAGGCTCGGGCAATGTCATCGCGCTCGACGTGCTACGGGCGCTGGCGCGTGATGAAGCGGCGCGTGATGCGCTAGCCGCCGAGCTGGCGCCAGCCTTCGGCAAGCACCCCGCCCTTGATGCGCGTCTGAACGCCCTGACGAAAATGGCGTCGGGCGGCATTGGCGAGGCGGATGCCCGGCGCTTTGCCGAATGGGCCGCGACCGCGCTCACCGCCAGCACCCTCATCCGCGCCGGACTGGAGCCGGCGGCCGACGCCTATATCGGGCGCCGGATTGCAGAGAACCCGACCTCTCTGGGCGCTGGTGAGGCCGCAATCGATCATGAATGGCTGATCAACCGCGCCCGGCTCGCCGTATAAACGAAAATTAAGCTGACCTTCAGAGGCGACTCCGGGATCGTCCGGCCATGACATTCGCCATTGAAACCAGACGCCTGTGCCGGGCCTTCGGCGACATCACCGCTGTTGACGGGCTCAATCTGGCCGTGCCGGAAGGCTCGGTGTTCGGATTTCTCGGCCCCAATGGCGCCGGCAAGACGACAACGATCCGGATGCTGCTGGGGCTGATCGCGCCCCAGTCCGGCGAGATCCTGCTCAATGGCTGCAATCTGACCCGCAACCGATCCGGCGCCCTCTCCGGCGTCGGCGCGATTGTGGAAAGCCCGGCGCTCTATCCCAACCTGACCGGGCGGGAGATTCTCACGCTCGCCGCGCGCCTGTCCGGGCGTCCGGTCAAGCAGGGTATTGAAGCGCTCGAGCGGGTCAGCCTCGTTGACGCCATGGATCGCAAGGTGTCGGGCTACTCGCTGGGCATGCGTCAGCGTCTGGCGCTTGCGCGGGCGATGATGGGCAGCCCCCGCCTTCTCATTCTGGATGAGCCGACCAATGGTCTGGATCCCGCCGGGATTGCAGACATGCGGGCGCTGATCTGTTCCCTGCCCTCAACGCTGGGTGCCACCGTGTTTCTGTCGAGCCACCTGCTGAGTGAGATCGAGCAGATGGCGACCCATTGCGCCCTGCTCGACCGGGGCCGTCTGGTGTTTCAGGACCGGCTGGAAAAGCTGTCCAGCGCTGCGCCCTCAGTCCTGCTCATCGAGACTGACCGTCCCGAAGCCCTTGTTCAGCGCTTTCTTGATCAGAATGTTCTGGCTGAACGGGAAGCGGACCAGGTCCGCATCCATCTCAGCCTGTCGCGTGAAGAGCGTCAGGCGCTCGTCAACGCCCTCATAGAGGACGGTATCGGCGTCTCCGGCCTGCGCGAACAGAAGCCCACCCTGGAAAGCCTCTTTCTCAAGCTGACGGGTGAAGGCCGGGGCCTGCCGCAATGATCCTCACTTTGTACCGCGCCGTTCTGGCCGAGGGCATGAAGCTGAACCGCTCGCTGGTCTTGCTGCTGGCGGCCGCTCCGCCGCTCATGCTCGGGCTGATGGTCGTGGCGGTCGTTCTGTCCCGCGACATAACCGAGAACTGGGATCAGCTGGCGATGAGCGGCGCGGCCATCTGGGCCTATCTGCTCATGCCGCTGACCATAACCGCCCTGACCGCGCTCATGGCCGGAATCGAGCACGGCTGTGCAGGCTGGACGTGGAGCCTGGCCCAACCCGTGCCCAAGGTCGTGGTGTTCAGCGCCAAGGCCATCGTCACACTCTCTGTCACCGCGCTCATTTCCACGGGCGTGGCTCTGGGCGTTCTGGGCGGCGGGCATCTGGTGCAGATGATCGACCCCGATCTCGTGATGGAAGGGCGCCCACCCTATGCGCTGATGGCGTCTCTCCTCTTGAAGATGTGGTTCGCCAGCCTGCTGATGACGGCGATCCAGTTCACAATCGCCCATGCCGCCTCCAACTTCGCCACACCCGTGATCGTGGGGATTGGCGGGGTGTTTGTCTCCGTTGTCGCGACCTCATCCCGGTACGGGATCTTCTTCCCCTGGCTGTTGCCGGTGAACATGCTGGCCAGCGAAGCCGGGCGCGCCGATCAGGCCCTGCTCACGGGAGCAGCGGGCGGCGCCATTGTCTTTGTCATCGCCTGCATCTGGCTGGCGCGGCGCGACTGGCGCTAGTGCGCCGGGTCAAAAGCGGCTTGCCTTTGCGCGCTGTGATCGGCTAACCGCCCTGTTCAGAAAAATCTGAAACGGGGGGAGCGTATGTCGGCGCTGACGATCGGGTTGATCGCCTACATCATTTTGCAAATGGGCATCGCTGTCTGGGCGTCGCGCAAGATCTCGGGGGATTCTGATTATCTTGTCGCGGGGCGCCGTCTGGGCGTCTTCACGCTCGGGATATCGCTCTTCGCCACCTGGTTCGGCGGTGAGACCGTCATGGGCGCCAGCGCCGCCATCGCCGATGAGGGGCTGGCGGGCGCGCGGGCCGAACCCGTGGGCTATGCGTTATGTCTGGTCGCTTCCGCCCTGCTGGTCGCGGGCGCCATGCGGTCCAAGGGCTATATGACGCTGGCCGACTTCTTCCGGGAACGGTTTGGCAAGCGCGCTGAAGTCGCCGCCGCCCTGGTCGCCATTCCCACCTCCATCATCTGGGCCGCAGCCCAGCTGATCGCCCTCTCCGCCCTTCTGAGCGCAGTCACGGACCTGCCGGTCACGGCGACGCTTCTGGGCGCTGGCGCACTGGTCATCGCCTACACCCTGCTGGGCGGGCTTCTGGGCGATGTCATCACGGATCTCGTCCAGACCGGCGTGGTGCTGGCGGGCCTTCTGATCATGATGGTCCTGCTGCTGCAACGCACCGACGGGCTCGCCAATGGCATCGCCATGATCGACCCGTCCCAGTTCGTCCTGGTCCCGCCCGGTGAAAGTTGGATCGAACGCATCGACGCCTTCGCCATCCCGATCCTGGGCTCTCTGGTGGCGCAAGAGATGATCGCGCGCTTCCTGGGCGCCAGAACCGCGAAGACGGCTGTTCGGGGCGGCCTGCTGGCGGGCGGGCTCTACCTGCTGTTCGGCGCCTTCCCGCTGGTCTTCGGCCTCATTGGCGCCGGCGCCGGGTTTGATCCTGCCGCAGGCGATCTCTACCTGCCGCTCATGGCCGCCGAGCTGATGCCCAGCGCCCTGTTCGTGGTGTTTGTCGGCGCCCTGTTCTCCGCCGTCCTGTCGACCGTGGACTCCGCCCTTCTGGCGGTGTCGGGCCTCGCCAGTGAGAACCTTTATGGCCGCCTGCGCCCCAAGGCGGATTCGCGTGAGAAACTGATCGCCGCCCGCGTCCTGACGGCTGTGGCGGGGCTCGCCGCCCTGACCGTCGCCTTCTCGGGCGACAGCATTTACGGCCTGGTGGAGCTGGCAAGCTCGCTGGGTTCAGCAGGCCTGTTCGTGTCGCTGCTGATCGGTCTTCATTTCCGCTTTGGCGGGGAGTGGAGCGCCCTCGCCGCCCTAGCCGCCGGGCTGGTGACGATCTGGCTGGCGGACTTCGTGTTCGCGATCCCCGGCGGCTTCCTCTTGTCCATCGCTGCGGCGGCCGTCGCCTATGTCGGCGTCGGTTTTGTAACCGCGACAACCGCTATCGCGCGCGCTGAATAGCGAACGGGGCGGTCACTGACCGCCCCGCGCATGCCGTTCATGGACCCGAGCGTCAGCCCAATATGCTGAAGACGATTGTCCCCAGCACAGTGCCCAGCGCATAGCCCAGCACGCCCACCAGAACGCCCGGGGTCACCAGATCCCGCCAGCCTTTCGCCGCGGCCAGCGCCGGCGCCGTGGTGGCGCCCAGAATGGCGGCGTTCGAGGCGATGATGATCTCGGGCAGAGACAGCTTGCAGAACTTCGCCAGCGTGAAGGCGATCACTGCGTGGATCGACAAGAGGATCGCGATATAGGCGATGATCATCGGCGCATTGGTCACCAGCTGCACCACATTTGCGCCCGCTGCGATGGCCGCAAAGAACAGGAAGGCGAACACCACGCCCAGCTCGAACCCGCCATGCAGCTTCGCCATCCGGCCGGGGATCGCTGTGGGCAGGATCAGCGCCAGCACGGTGATGATCACATAGCGCAGCTGCGGCTGACCGCTCAGCCGGGTCAGATAGTCGCCCAGCGCCACGACGATCAGCGCATAGGCCAGCGTCAGACCAAGGCTCAGCGGCGTCGCGCGCCCCTCACTGGCCTCGCCCGCTTCCTCGACTTCACCTTCGGTGTGATCACGTTTGACGAAGCGCTTGGCGATAAAGGTGAAACCGGGAAGGATCGCCAACAGGCCCAGATAGGCGGCGCTCGCCATATTATCCGCGGCCAACATGGCCGAAACGATGCCGGGGGCGTTCTCGGCCACGCCCGTCACATCGGTCAGCGCTGCAAAGTTCACCGATCCGCCCACATAGGAGGCGGTCAGGGAGGCGGCAATCCCCACCTCATGCTCGCCCAGCGGCAGCACGAAGGCCGCGACCAGCGCGCCCACCAGCGTTGCGAACGCCGCGATCAGGAAGGCGCCGGTCATGCGCGTGGTTTCAAAGAAGATGCGCTTGAGGTCCGCCTTCATCAGGAAAAGCGGGATCAGCACCGGCACGGCATAGGTGAAGACAAAGCCGTAAGCGGGCGCGTCAAAGGGCAAAAGCCGCAGATTGGACGCCAGGATCGCCAGCAGGATGGTCCAGACCGTCCCGGTCAGGAGCGCGCCGAACTTGGTCTTTTCCAGAAGAAAGCCGGCCGCAGCAATCGCGGTCAGGCCCGCCATCACCGCTAGATTGTTATCGGCGGGGATCAGGGAAGCATCCATGAAAGGGTCCTGGGTCTTTAGACGCCGGGCGGGATCACCGCATCGGCTTCAATTTCGATGATGAAGTCAGGGCTGGCGAGCGCCGCCACCCCGATCATGGAACAGGCGGGCGGAAAGTCGGCGAACACCCTGCGGTGCGCCGCTCCAACCGCCCTTTGGGTCTCAACGCTCATATCGGTCACAAACAGGCGCGTGCGCACCACGTGTGAGATATGAGAGCCCGCCTTGTCGAGCGCATCGGCGATAATTTCAAGACATCGTGAGGTTTGCGCCCCGGCATCGCCGGGCGCAAACGCTTGCCCCGTCTCGTCCACCGCAACCGTCCCCGCCACGAAGACCTGCCTATCGACGCGCACCACGCGCCGATAGGCGACCAGGTCTTCCCACGGCGCGCCAGACGTGACGCGCTGGATGTCGGGACGGTCCTGGCTCACCGCTATTCGCCTTGCGGCACGCCATTGGCGAACAGATCCAGCGCGATTGCGACCATGCCTTCAGAGGACACGGTCACGGCGCCTTCGCCGTCGGGATAGAAGAAGGGCGAGTGGTTGGCTGGCGGGGTTTCCCCGCGCGCCTGATACTCTTCCCACACGGTCTGCGGGGCGCCGCCCACCCAGAACATGAAGATCGGCACATCCTCATCGGTGCGGCCATAGCGGGAGAAGTCCTCGCCGCCGGTCACCGGATCGGCTGTCGCCACGGCGTCCTGGCCAAAGCGGGCCGCCAGCACGGCGCCTGCCTGATCGGACAGGGCCGGATCGTTATAAAGCGCGGGGGTGTAGGTCTCCTCGACCTCCATCACCGGCATCAGCTCTTCAGGCAGGCCCGCCGCCATCGCCTGACCCCGTGCAATACGCTCGATCCCGTTGATCAGACGCTCGCGGACTTCATCGGTGTAAGAGCGCACGGTGATCTGAAGATGCGCTTCATCCGAGATGATGTTGTGTTTGGTCCCGGCGTTGAAGGCGCCGACCGTCACGACGCCGGTTTCAAACGGCGACAGCTCGCGGCTGACCAGCGTCTGCAAATTGGTGACGATCTGGCTGGCGAGCACCACCGGGTCCTTGCCCAGATGCGGCGAGGCGCCGTGGGCGCCAATCCCGCGCACATAGAGGTCCACGGAGTCCACATTCGCCATCGCCCAGCCCGGCGCATAGCGAATCACGCCCGCCGGCATATAGCCCCAGGTGTGATAGGAGACGACGGCGTCCGGCGTCGGGAAGCGCTCATAAAGGCCGTCAGACAGCATGGCGAGCGCGCCCAGCCCCACTTCCTCGGCGGGTTGGCCGATCAGGATCAGCGTGCCGGACCAGTCATCGCGGTTCTGGCTCATATAGCGCGCCGCCGCGACCAGCGAGGTCATGTGCGTATCGTGCGCGCAGGCGTGCATCACCGGGAAGGTGTTGCCCATCCGGTCTTCGCCCATCACTTCAGAGATATACTCGACCGGGGTGTCTTCGCGCACCGGCAGGCCATCCATGTCTGCGCGCAGCATGATGGTCGGACCATCGCCATTTTCCATCACCGCCACAACGCCCGTCCGGCCCACGCCCTCGGTCACGTCAAACCCGGCGCCGCGCAGCTCTTCGGCCAGACGCGCCGCGGTCTCGGTCTCCATGAAGGACAGCTCGGGGTTCTCGTGGAAATGCTCGTACAGCGCCTGGAGGTGATTATCCCAGTCGGCGCTGATTGCAGTGCGCAGATCATCCTGCGCAAACGATGGTGCGGTCAGCGCCAGCCCTGCGGCGGCGGCCATGAACAAATGACGCATAGTGCGACTCCCCTTTTTCGTTGGCGACATTGCAGACCGCCAGCCTGGAGAGGTCAACGCATAAAGGGAGGGGCGCCCGCCAGAACGCCTAGTCGAAGAGGGCGTCAGCAGCGGCCTGTGCGGCGGCGCTGTCGTCGATGCCTTCGCCTTCGATGCGACCCTGAACCGCTGCGCGAGCAGCCGCCAGCAGGGATTCAATCTCGCTGCCCGCCATGGCGGAGGCGCCCGCGAAGTCACCTTCGCGCACCTTGTCCTGCGCACGCATGAGCTCGACATTCACAGCGGCGACAATCGTTTCCAGATGCGCCTTGAGCACATGATCCACCGCCGCATAGGCCGCGATCACGGTTTCCTTGCCCACATAATTGGTGCGCTCGAAATGCTCTTCATAAGCCACGGGTTCCCAGGCCAGCACTTCGTCCGCGAAATCGGGCATGTCGGGCAGCATCTCAAGAAGCATGACCACTTCATTGAAATGATTGAGATAGTCGGTGGCCAGGCCGGTGTCGGGATGCACGTTGGCGGCTTTCAGCGCCTCCGCTGAAAGCATCCCCTCACCCAAGGTCGCCGTCTCGCTCATCGCCAGCCCCATCGTCAAGTCAAGCGCAGACAATGCCAAGTCAGCCTAAACGAATGACTAACCGTAAGGTGAGAAGTCAGCGCCGCGATTCGCCCCTAGGCGGCGCCGCCAAAGCGCTCTGACCACTCTGTCACCTGATCATCCTCGATCTTGGCGAACAGAATATCCGCCGGCTCAAAGCTGCGTCCCGGCTCCAGCGCGGACAGCATCGCCTTCGCGTCACCCGTCGGCCAGTCCTGCGCCCCTTCAAGGCCCAGGGCGGCGAGGATCTTGCCGGCGGCTTCCGGGATGATTGGCTGGGCCGCGATGGCGCACAGGCGCACCAGATTGATGCCCATGCGCACGCCCAGCGCGGCCTGATCCTTGTCGGTCTTGAAATGCACCCAGGGCTCGGCCTTGGTGAGGTATTCATTGCCCGCCGCCCACAGAGCGCGCGTCTCGGCTGCGGCCTTCCTGAATTCCATCGCCTCGTAATGGCTGGCGATGTTGGCAAGGCGCGTTGAGACTTCGGTCTCGAGCCAGGCTTCCGCCTCGCCCGGCGTTCCGCCCTCGGGGATCACGCCCTCAAAGCGTGACGCGCCGAATTTCAGGATGCGGTTGACGAAATTACCCAGAACGTCCGCCAGATCCTTGTTCACGCTCGCCTGGAAGTGGTCCCAGGTGAATTGCGCGTCAGAGCCCTCGGGACCATAGGCGGTCAGATACCAGCGCCAGTAATCAGCGGGCAACAGCTCCAGCGCCTGGTCCATGAAGACGCCGCGCTTGTTGGAGGTGGAGAACTTGCCGCCATACCAGGTGAGCCAGTTGAAGGCCTTCAGCGCATCCACCGTCTTCCACGGTTCTTCCGAGCCCAGAAGCGTGGCGGGGAAGCTGACCGTGTGGAAGGCCACATTGTCCTTGCCCATGAATTCCACATAGCGGACATCCTCGGCGCCCTTGTCGGTGCGCCACCAGCTTTCCCAGTCGCCGCCGGTCTGCTCGGCCCATTCGCGGGTCGCGGAAATGTATCCGATGGGCGCGTCAAACCAGACATAGAAGACCTTGTCTTCAAAGCCTTCGCGCGGCTGGCCGTCCTTGGTGACGGGCACGCCCCATTTCAGATCGCGGGTGATGGTGCGGTCGCGCAGGCCTTCATCGAGCCATTTATAGGCGATGGATTTGGCGAAGCCCGGCCAGCCATCCGCCGCGTCCACCCAGGCGCGAATGCGCTCTTCCATCACCGTCTGCTTGAGCTGAAGGTGCTTGGTGTCGCGCACTTCAAGGTTTTTCGAGCCTGACACCGCCGAATAGGGCTCGATCAGCTCGATCGGGTCCAGAAGCTTGCCGCAATTATCGCACTGGTCGCCCCGCGCTTTCTCGAAACCGCAATTGGGGCAGGTCCCCTCCACATAGCGGTCGGGCAGGAAGCGGGCGTCATCAATGGAATAGACCTGCTGCTCGACGACTTCGGCGATCAGGCCGTTCTTCTCCAGCGTTTCAGCAAAGTGCTGGGTCAGCTCGGCGTTCTGCTTTGAGGAGGTGCGACCGAAATAGTCCCAGCTCAGCCCGAACTGCGCGCCGATGGATTTCTGGATCTCGTGCTGCTCGTCGCAATAGGCGCGCACATCCTGCCCGGCAGCCGCGGCGGCCAGCTCGGCGGGCGTGCCATGCTCGTCAGTGGCGCAGATCGCCAGAACCTCATGACCGCTCTGACGCATGAAGCGCGCATACACATCTGCAGGCAGCATGGAGCCGGCCAGATTGCCGAGATGCTTGATGCCATTGATGTACGGCAAGGCGCTGGTGATGAGAATGCGGGCCATATGGGTCGATCCGGTCTGTCACAGGATTAAAGGCGCACTCTTACCCAAGCCCGGCGCAAAGGGAAACCGGCCCGGTTCAGCGTCAGCGCCGCCTGTCTGCATTCGACCATGCGACACCGCTTGCCCAAATCAACCTGTCCCGCGTAGAAAGCGCAAACGCGCCGGTTTAGCTCAGCTGGTAGAGCAGCGGTTTTGTAAACCGAAGGTCGGGGGTTCGAGTCCCTCAACCGGCGCCACGGCGCCCGCCTGCGCACAGGCTAGCCCTCGTCCCGCTTCATCCCCTCATACGCCTCGGCCCAGTCATGACGCACAAAACCCGCAGCGTCCGGTTCGGCGGTCGATTGAAGGGCATGGGCAGTTACCGCCATGCGATCGCGCATTGCACGCACGCCTGACGCCTGCCCCGTGAACACCACCTCCTGTCCTGGAGGGGTCATGGCCGCGTCCAGAAAGTCACGCGCATAGGAGGGCGGCGCGCCGCGCGCCTGCATCAGGGCAAAGACCTCATAGGTGACTGCACGCCAGTCATGCCCCATCCCCAGGCCCTGCGCTTCGCGTTCGCAGGCGTCTTCCGCCAGAGCAATCAGATACGCATAGCTGTCGCTATGGCCCTGAGCCTCCACCGGCGCCAGCGGGTCAGCGCCGTGTTCGAGCGCCCCGCGCGCCAGATCAAGAAGGGGCTCGAGCCCCATCGTCACCACGCCGTCCAGCGACGCCTGAAGATCAAGCGTAGCGGGGTCGGCCTGACGCGCGAGCGCCAGTGACGGGGCCGTGCAAGACACCGCCGCCGCTGCTGACAGGTTCAACATCATACGGATCATGGATGAGCTCCTAGAGCGGGCCGCGGTCGGCGATTGATCGCAGGATGGACATGAAGGGCACGCTGGACGCATCCACCGTGCAATCCACACCCCCTTCTATGTCACGGGCGTCGATGCGATAGCTCGAACCGCCATCCTCGATCACATCAATCAGGTTCTGTGTGAACCGGTTCAAGCTGGGATGGATGGCGAGATAGCGCACGCCGCACGCCGTGACGAAGTCACTCCCCTCGCTGGAAGGGCGAAACCGGGTCGAGCCCCGACGACACGCCAGCGTATCGCGCGTCACATAGAGCGTTTTCAGATGGACTTGGGATCCGCCCGGTCGCTGCCCGAACACGGCCAACTCGCCATAGGTCTGGCACTGGGGCAACTCGGCCGAGCCGGAACCCGCGGCCGGGCGTTCCGGCGCAACAGGACTCGCTGCAGAAGGGGCGGGCGTCGCCCATTGTGACGCATACGGGCTGGGCAATCCGGCGTTCGGAGACGTGGCATAGGCCGGCGCTGAAGAAGTCGGCTGACGCGCCCCTTGCATCCCGGCCTCGTAGCGGCTGTTGGCGGCGGCGACATCCGCATAATACTGGTTCTGGGCCGCCTGCAGCTCCACCATCGTCTGTTGCAGGGCAGGCTCCATACGCCGGGCGAACTCCGCCCAGTCAAAACCCGGTTCGTTGCGTCGCCGTTCACGCTCGGCGTATCCGCGCGCCTCGCCATAGCCCAGCCGCACAGCCAGAGCCTCGTTCTGATGCAGCCAGAACGCGTAATAGCCCGGCGCATGGCCGCCCCCATCGGGAAGCGCCTCCGCGCCATGACGGGTCAAAAGGTCAATCATGGCGGTGTTGTTGTGGATGGCGGCATGGTGCAAGGCCGTGGCGCCGTCATGCAGCGCCCCCCGGTTCGGATCGGCCCCGGCCGCCAGCAAGCGCTGAACCATGCCCGTATCATTCCGGGCTGCGGCGACCGCGATGGCGGAATAGCCGAGCGGCGTGATCTCGTCCGCATCAACGCCCTGCTGCAGCAGGAAGTCGACCGCCTCGGCATGTCCCCGCGTCACAGCGGCCAGAAGAGGGGTCAGCGCGCCATCATTGGACACATAGTCCAGCGACAGGCCCGTACCCGCCAGCGCCGCCAGCGTCTGCACATCTCCGGCATACGCAAAGTGCATCGCCGCGAACCCGGCGATCGTCTGCTCGCACGCCGGCCATATTCCCCGCGCGCAGCTTTGCAGGATCGCGCGCTGCATGCTGGCGTCCTGCGCCTGAAGAATCGCGCGGACCCGCGCGCCGTCATACTCACGGGCCGCGTCCGCGACCTCCCGTCCGGCCTCTCGCGGAGACACGGTGACCTGCACGCTCTTGCGCGCGCTGACCGACGTCCCCGAGCGCGTGCGGGCGGTCACGGTCAGAGTGACGCTCCCGACCGAACGCGCATCGAATCCGAAGGAGGCGCCCCGCCCCTCGACATCACGCAGCATCGGGCGCAGATCCCCCAGATCGGGTTGCTGCGTGATCGCCAGGATGGAGGGGTCGCTGCTGACGATCTCGACCGAGGTCAACGCCTCCGCCCCTTCACTGATCACCAACGTTGCGGACCGGTCCTCGGAGACCGAGTAATCCGTCGCGACCATGTCCAGACTGAGCCTGACCCGGGCAGGCCCCGCCAGCGCGTCCAGATAATCGGCGATGTCGATATGGCCATTGGCGCGGGCATAGTCTGCAGCGGTCCCCTGGCTGGCCCGGACCGACCGGTCAGCCCCCGCCTCCACCAGGACGCGGACAGTCTGGTCCCGCCCCTGCATGGCGGCGATCATCAAAGGCGTGAAAGGCCGGTTGCCGGGGGACATGATCTCGTCGATGCGCGCACCGGCCTCAACCAGCCTCCGCGCAATGCCGGCCTGACCGCGATTGGCGGCCAGATGCAGCGGCGCGCCTTCAGCGTTTCCCCGGGCGTTCGGATCTGCGCCCCCCTCCAGCAGCGCTGCGACACTCTCCTCCTGACCGCGATTGACCGCCGTCATCAGAAGGGGAACCCCGTCAGGACCGATCACATTGACCACATGCCCGTCCGCTACCAGACGCCGGACCAGACCGGGCATGTCGGCGATCACCGCGCGACGAATGATCGTGTCGCCCTCAGAGGCGCTGAAGCGAGAGCGATACCCTGCATCCAGCAGCGCCAGGGCGCCCGCCTCATTGCCCTCTCCGATCGGCACGACAATCGGTTCGAAGTTTCCTGATGGTCGGGCGGGCTGAAGATCCCCGCCGCCTGCGACCAGGGCCGCAATAGCCGACGCCAGCGAGGGGTCACGCGACAGATAGATCCCCGCGCCGTACATGAATGGCATGGGCGTGTCGCCTTCCAGGCTCTGATTGGGGTCAAAACCCGACGCGAGCGCGTTTCGGATCGTCTCCAGATCATTCTCGAACACAGCGTCAAGCACCCTGTCGGCGTCGTATTCTGACGCCTCGCCCGCTGCACGGATCAGCGCGAGCGCCGCATCTATGGCTTGCGCCTCTGCAAGCGCGTCCTCGCACGCCGCCTCAAAGCGCGACATGGCCTCGTCCAGAAGACGGTCCGCCTGCTGGGAGAACCCCTGCATCAATCGCGGCTCCACCACCTCGATCATGTAGCGCGCAGCGAAGACACGCTGATACTCCGCCTCGGCATAGGCGGAACGGGCGATGGACAATCGCTCTGAAGCCCCCCGATTATACATCCCGCCCAGAGCATCAACGGTGTAGTCCGGATCGTTCCAGAACGCGTCCAGTCTGCGCTCGACGCCAGCGCGTCCCTCGTTCTGGTAGAGCTCCGCCCATTGCAGGGCCGTCAGGTTATGATGCTCACGCGCATACCCGACATAGGCTTGCCACCAATAGTCCTCGTAACGGCTCCAAGCATCCGTCCCGAAGGCATTGATCGAGTATTCCAGCAAGCCCACCATGCCCATCATCGGGCCAAGGGAACCACCCCAGGAGCTGGCGAGCCGGGCTCGCGCCAGCGACATGGCTGATTGAATGGCGAGCGCCTTGGACGTCCGGTCGCCCGTACGTATGGCGTTCGCGGAATGATAGAGAATATTGACGCCATCAATGCCTTGGCCTGCAGCCCCAAGCGCGGGTCCCAGACGCGCGGTGAGGCCCGAGCCGCTCTCAAGGGAGTCCAGCACACGGTTCAGACGCCCCACCGTGAAACTGCGCCCTGCCAGTGCGGTGCTGCGTTCAGCGGCAGACAGGGCCAGAGCCCGCTCCACCGCCGCCGTTGAGGGCGCCAGAGCGCCCGAATAATCGGTGACCGCTTGCAGATTGGCGAGATTGGCGATGTCGGGCGTCACCTCCCCCCACATCTGCACGAGCGCATTGGCGGCGAAGCGATCCCGCTCCTCCTGGGTCGCCAGTCCCAGATAGGCGTCCGCAGAATAAAACAGCTCGCCCGCCTGACACTGGCTCTCCTGTCGGGCGAAAGCCGGTGATGAGAGCCCGAGGGCGAGCACACAGATCCCGATCCGGAACGGCCTTGCAAATTTCGCTGACATCAGGCGCTCTCCGTCAGACGCATTCAACTCACAGAAGAACAGTGATCCACACGCAGGCGCATCGGGTCAATCACAACGTCCCTGGCATGTTTGACACGCTTGCGTCGCTCGGGCGTGCAAACTGCCATGACTGTCTGATTTCGGACATGTTTCGCGCTATCACTCCGCCCATGAGCGATGCGGGCCATGCCTGCGACTCTTGGCGCATTTGCCTCTCACTGGCATGCGCGCTAGATGCTCACCCAGACCTGAGACCAACAGGAGTAAGCGCCCATGCGTATGATTTTCGCCGGCTTCGCCGCCCTCGCCCTCACCACGGCCGCACACGCGGAAGATGACGCCCAGAGCGCCATCCTCGCCGAGCTGGGCGAGCCCTATGTCAGCGCCAATGTGGACAATGGCGCGCGCATCTTCCGACGCTGCCAGGCCTGCCACACGGTGGAAGAAGGCGGTCGCAACATGGTCGGCCCGAACCTGCATGACGTGTTCGGTCGTGAGTCCGGTCACAAGGACGATTTCCGCTACTCCCCGGCCATGTCTGAGTCCGAAATCGTCTGGTCCGCCGAAACGCTGGACGCCTATCTGACCAATCCGCGCGAATATATTCCGGGCAACCGGATGAGCTTTGCCGGTCTGCGCGATGAACAGGATCGCCATGACCTGATCGCCTGGCTGGCGATCAACACGCACTAGGCCTTCACGCCTGGAAACAAAAAACCCCGGAGCCTCGCTCCGGGGTTTTTCTTTATTCGGCTGGCGCCGCGGGCGGGTCGACCGGGTCGGCGCCGCGCACGTCCCGGGCCTCCCGCTCCAATTGGCGCGACACCCAGTTCGGGGTCTTGGTGAACCGCCCCAGGACGCCATAGACCGCCGGCACCACAAACAGGGTGAAGAGCGTCGCCACCATCACGCCGGTGAAGATCACCAGACCGATGGTCACCCGCGTCTCCGAGCCGGGTCCCGTGGCGATCACCAGCGGGAAGGCGCCGATGGCGGTGGAGACCCCGGTCATCAGGATCGGACGCAAGCGGGTCACAGAGGCTTCCAGCGTCGCCTCGGCGAGCGTCATGCCCTCCTCACGCAGCTGGTTGGCGAACTCCACGATCAGGATGCCGTTCTTCGCCGCCAGACCGATCAGGATGATCAATCCGATCTGGGAGAAGATGTTCAGGCTGGACCCGCCCATATAGAGGCCGAACAGACCGCCCGCGACCGCCAGCGGCACCGTCAGCATGATCACGGCGGGCTGGATGAAGCTCTCGAACTGGGCCGCGAGCACCAGGAACACGATCAGGAGCGCCAGACCGAAGGCGAAGTAGATCGCGTTGTTGGAGCGCAGGAATTCCCGCACCTCACCCACATAGGTCGTACCCACTTCCGGCGGCAGGGTATCCGCCGCCCAGGCGTCCAGCCATTCCACGGCCTGACCAATGGTGTAGTCGCCCTGGATAGTGGCCGACACCGTCACGGCGCGCTGACGGTCGATGCGCGAGCGAGACGGCGCCTCGCCGACTTCACGCAGATTCACCAGGCTCGACAGCGGGATGAGATCGCCGGAACTGGCCCGGACGAACAGCGTCTCAAGGTCGTTCTGGCTGGACCGGTCCGCCTGACGGTTTTCCAAGATCACGTTATAAGCTTCGCCCCGGTCAATGAACTGGCCCACGCGTCGCGACCCCAGATGGGTTTGCAGCGTGCGGCTGATGTCAGAAACTGAAACGCCCAGCGCAGCCGCCCGTTCACGGTCGATATCCACAAGCAGACGCGGCGCGGTGGGCTGATAGTCCTTGCGCGGCCGGATGAGGTTGGGATTACGCTCGGCGATGTCCGCGATCAGCCGGTCAGCCTCGCGGTTGAGCATGTCGTAATCGGGGCCTTGCAGGACGAACTGGATATCGTCCCCGCCGCCACCGCCGCCCAAAGGCGACCGCATGGAAACAAACGCCCGCACGCCCGGAAGCTGGCCAAGTCGGGCATTGATCTCGTTGACGATCTCATCCCCCGGACGACGCTCGTCCCAGTCCGCCATGCTGCCGATGACCATGCCGGAATTGTAGCCAGAGCCGCCCCAGCCCGGAGAGACGATGAGCACGCGGCGCAGCTCGCCGGTCTCAAGATAGCTGTTCACGATCTCCTCGGCCTGCATCATCTGGCCGGACATGTAGTCAAAGCTGGCGCCCTGATGCGCGCTGACCATGCCAAAGAAGCTGCCTCGGTCGGAAGGCGGGGTCAGCTCGCCCGGAAGCTTCGAGAACATGAAAGCCGAACCAGCGACGGCGACGAGGATCAGCGGCGCCACGATCCACGGCACGCCCAGAATGAGGCTCAGGCTCTGACGATAGGAATTCTGGAGCTTGTCGAGGCCGGTATTGACCCATTTCGCAGGCCCCCGCAGATCCGAGCTCGGTTTGAGAAGCTTGGAGGTCATCATGGGGGACAGGGTCAGGGCGACAAAACTCGACAACACCACGGCGCCCGTGATGGTCACCGCCAGCTCGGCGAAAATGCGCCCGATCAGCCCCGGCAGGAAGATGAGCGGCATGAACACGGACGCCAGCACGGCCGTGGTAGCAATCACCGCGAAGAAGACCTGACGTCCGCCGCGCTCACTGGCGAGCATGGGCGGTTCACCCAGATCCACACGACGCTGGATGTTCTCCAGCACCACGATGGAATCGTCCACTACGAGGCCGATTGCGAGCACGAGCGCGAGCAGCGTCAGGATGTTGATGGAGAACCCACCGGCCGCAAGGATCGCAAACGTGCCTATCATGCACACCGGCACCACGGCGGCAGGCACGATGGCCGCGCGGAAGCTGCCCAGGAACAGATAGATCACCAGAACCACCAGCGTCGCCGCCACAGCAAAGGTGCGCCAGACTTCCTTGATGGATTCCTTGATGAAGACGGTGTCGTCCGAGCCGCGAATGATCACCATGCCTTCGGGCAATTGCGGCTGCAGCCGATCAATCTCGGCATTGATCTGCTCCGCCACGGCAACCGAATTCGCCTTGCTCTGACGCACAAAGCCCAGCCCCACCATGTTCTGACCGTTGCCGCGGAACATGGCGCGGTGCTCTTCCGCAGCGAGTTCGACATCCGCGACTTCCCCAAGCCGGATCACATGGCCATCATCGGCGACACGGATCGGCATACGGGCAAAGGCCTCTTCATCGGCGAACAGGCGCTCGACCCGGACAAAAAGCTGAGTGTCGGTGGTCTCCACGGCGCCGCCAGGCGCCTCGACATTCTCGCTGCGCAGCGCGTTCTCGATATCCGCAACCGTGATCGAGCGAGCCGCCATTTCATAGGGATCGAGCCAGATGCGCATGGCATAGCGACGTTGCCCGCCAATCCGGACGTTCGCCACGCCATCCAGCACGGTGAAGCGGTCCACGATAAAACGATCCGCATAATCGGTCAGCTCTTCGGACGTCATCCGGTCCGAGCCGAGCATGTACCACAGGAAGGGACGCGCATCGCTGTCCTGCTTGGACACTTCAAGGTCCTGCACGTCTTCGGGCATGCGGTCGCGGATCCGGGACACCGCATCGCGCACATCATTGGCGGCGGCTTCGATATCGCGCTCGAGCGTGAAGGTGATGGTGACGCGAGACGAGCCGTCCCGGGACGAAGAGCTGATGGTGTCCACCCCCTCAATGCCCGACAGGCTGTCCTCGATGACCTGGGTGACGCGGTTCTCCATCACCTCGGCATTGGCGCCGGGATAGTCCGCGCTGACCGACACGACGGGGCGGTCCACATCCGGCATTTCACGCAGCGGCAGATCGCGTAACCCCATGAAGCCGAAGACAATGATCAGGGCGCTCGCCACGAAAGCGAGCACGGGACGGCGAACGGCGACATCGGTCAGGGTCATTGGGCGGCCTCGCCAGTCTGGATTTCAAGACCCCGGCCACCGCCCTGGGCGGGTGCATTGGCGATGCGAAGGGCGCCGCCTTCGCGCACGCGGTGTACGCCTTCGGAAACAATCTGGTCACCCAGCTCAAGACCCCGGCGCACTTCGACCATGCCGGCGATGCGCAGGCCCAGCTCGATGTCCCGACGCACAGCCACCGGGCCGTTCTCGCGGTCCTCGATGAGATACACGAAGGTCTGTTCGTCAAAGCGCACGATGGACGAGCCGGGGATGGCCGGGCTCTCGCGTTCATCACGGCGGAGCTCCACCGTCATCAACATGCCCGGACGCAGCCGCCCGGCTTCATTGTCGATCAACGCCCGTACGGTGACGGTGCGCGTGGTGGGGTCGATACGGCTGTCCACCTGGCTCACCTCGCCCGAGAACACCGCGTCCGGAAAGGCCGAGCTGCGCGCCCTTACGGTCTGACCGGCTTCGATCACCGACAGGAAACGCTCGGGCACCGTGAAATCGAGCTTGATGATGGAGGTATCGTCGAGCTGGGCGATGACATCGCCCGGACCGACCAGTTCACCCACGCTGACATTGCGCAGACCGATAACGCCGGAGAACGGCGCCCGGATGATGCGATCGGCCATGCGCGCCTCGATCGCCTCCACACGAGCGCGGGCGCGATCATAAGCGGCCTGGGCTTCATCCAGACGGGTGCGGGACGCCACGCCCCGGTCCGTCAGGTCCTGAATACGGGTAATGTCACGCTGGGTCTCACGCAGGGTGGCGCGGGCTTCGCTCAGTCCGGCTGCTTCTTCGGCGTCCGCCAGCTCGACCAGGATATCGCCTTCTTCCACATGGGCGCCGGAATCAAAATCCAGCCGGGCGATCACATCAGAGACCTTGGCGGTGACGTTGACGGATTCATTAGCGCCCGCAGTGCCCAGCGCTTCGACCACATCGGCGAAGGTTTCAGACTGAACCGTGTAGGCAGAAACAAGGGTTTGATCACCGCCCCAGCCGCCAGCCTGCTCACCGCCACTCGTCATGGCGCGCACAGCGACCGCGATCGCCATGATCGCAAAGATCACCCCGGTAGCGGCCAGAAAAAGCCAACGCTGCATAACCCCGTCTCCTGAAATCACTCACATGCCCGATATGCGCCGTTTAATGCGAAAATCAAAAATCGCACATTGCAATGCATTTAGAATTCACGCCAAAGCGAGATCATGTACGCAGTTTCGGGCGCGATCCTGTCGCTGGACACTGAATTAATTGCACCAAGCTGTAAGGAAAGTCCTTCAGTGACGGGCGCGATCACGGAGAGGTGAATCCGGTGGCTTTCGTACGCGGTTCGATAAGCGCCCCAACCGCCCTCTCCCCAGGCGGAATAGCTCTGGGCGAGGATCAGCCAACGCTCGGCGGGCCGCACGCCCCAGCTCAGATCCAGACGGGTTTCGCCGTCCTCGCCTTCCCCGCCCAGGCGGCGAGCCAGCTGCGCCTCAATGAACTGGGCTTGCCCCAGGCTTCGGCCAATCAGAAGGCGGCTATCCAGGCCCCAGCGCGTCCCGGGCTTGAGGAGAGGATTGGGTTCGGTTGCAAAGCGGACTGCACCCGCCTGCGCACTCACCGTCCATCGCCCAGATGAGATCAGTCGGGTCCGCACGCCAAGCTCGCTCTCACCCAGAGCCGAACTGACCGTCCGCACCGTATGATCGCGTGTCTCACCGGCTTGCCGGGGCGCCGGCGCGACATGAATTCGCGTTTCCCGAGACAGGCGGCCATAGAGCGTAAAGCGGTCGGTCAGGCCGTATTCTGCATATACGGCGCTCTCGAGCTTTGAATACTCAAAGCCGGCAAACCCCAGATCAAACTGATGATGACTGAAAGAGGAGAGGATCACCCCCTCTCCCTTGGCTCGGGTCCAGGCGCCAGCATAGGCGCTCTCTCCGAAGAGGCAGACCAGCACAGGCGCCAGACAACAAAATGCGCGCACTCCGCGCCATCGCCATCTGATCCCATGGACGCCGCCACCCATTGCGCCTCTCCCTTACGGGCATACAAGCGCAAGAGTGGCGAGCTGTCCAGAAATTCCCCTTATGGGAGAACTTTAAACGTCATATCCCGGGCTTTCGCGATCGATGCGGGCGCGCAGGGCATGCCAGGCGATTTCCAGGAACAACTCATTGGTCACCCCTTCCTCACCCTGTTTGAAAACGCGAGTCTGCATGGCGTCGTCCCATTCGATAAGCTCGGCGCCCGCGCCCTGGGCCAGCGTCTGGATCGAGCAGGCGCGCTCCAGAAGGTACATGCGCAGATAGCAGCTGAAGGGGTGGTCGCCGACCGACAGCGTACCGTGATTGCGCAGGATCATGAGATTGTTGGTTCCCAGATCGCCAACCAGTCGCTCTTTTTCGTCCGCATCCAGCGCGATGCCCTCATAGTCGTGATAGGTCACATCCTTCATCACGTTCATGGCGAGCTGGGAGATCGGCAGCAGACCGCGTTTCTGGGCGGATACAGCCACACCCTGATCGGTATGAAGGTGCATGGCGACCTTCACATCCGGGCGGGCATGGTGAATGGCGGAGTGGATGGTGAAACCCGCCGGATTGATGCCATAGCGCGAGGGCGGCAGCACATTGCCGTCAATGTCCACCTTCACGAGATTGGACGCCGTCACATCTTCAAACAGCAGCCCGAACGGATTGATCAGAAAGTGCTCGTCAGGTCCGGGAACCCGCATGGAGATGTGAGTGAAGAACAGGTCGTCCCATTTGTGCATCCGCACGAGACGGTAGAGCGCAGCAAGGTCGCAGCGCGCCTTCCACTCATCCTCGGTGACCTGATCCTTGACTGAGAATTGGCTGGCGTCGTCCATAACGCTCCTCCCTCTTGGTGCCGTATGCGAACCGCTCTCCGACGGTTTTGTAAACACTGTTTACCGCATTTCCGGCTCAATGCCCATGCCTGCCAGTACGGCGTCAGCGCGGCGAAACGTCCTTGGCCAGGCGCAGCCCCGTCATTTGCCATTGCGCATCCGGCGGGAAGAAATTGCGGTACGTCGCACGGGCATGGTCAGGCGAGGTCAGGCACGACCCTCCACGCAGCACGAACTGGCCGCACATGAACTTGCCATTGTATTCCCCGATGGCGCCCTCAGCAGGCGCATAGCCCGGATAGGCGGAATAGGCCGAACGCGTCCATTCCCAGACCTCGCCATACATCGCCTGCAGGCTGGAGCCCTGCTTCAACGGCTCGGGGTCCAGCCGCCCGTCTGGATCCGCCCAGCGCCCCTGAGCAGGGTCAAGCTCGCACGCAGCGAATTCCCATTCCCGCTCTTCGGGCAAGCGACAGCCCGCCCAGCTCGCAAAGGCGCTGGCCTCGAAATAATCCAGATGGCTGACCGGAGCCTCGGGGTGCAAGGGCTGCTCCCCGTGCAGGGTGAAGTGTGACCAGCGCCCGTCCTTGCGGCGCCAGTAGAAGGGATGGCTCCGCCCCTCCGCCTGCATGCGCGCCCAGCCCTCTGACAGCCAGTGTTCCGGCTGCGCGTATCCGCCCGCCTCAATGAAGGCCACGTACTCGGCGTTGGTCACAGGCCGGCTCGCCAGGGCGAAGGGCTCCAGCCACGCCTTGTGCCGCGGCCCTTCATTGTCAAAAGCGAAGTCTTCGCCCTCATGACCAAATTCGAACAGGCCGCCTTCGAACGCGATCCAGACCGGGTCAGGCTGCATCGGGGCAAGATGAGGCGCTTCCTCGAGCATGTGCGGATAGCCGGCTTCGGGGAAGCTGTTGCGCGACAGGACATGCTTGATGTCGGTCAGGAACAATTCCTGATGCTGCTCCTCATGGGCGAAGCCGGTCTCGATCACTGTCCGGAACGCCTCCACAAGGCGCGCTTCGGCGTGATCGAACCAGTCGCATACGGCGCGGTCCACATGGGCGCGATACGCCAGCACGGTTTCAAGGCTCGGACGGGTCAGGAAGCCGCGCTCAGGACGTGCATGGCGCTCACCGACCGCCTCGTAATAGGAATTGAACAGGTAGTTGAAACGCGGATCAAAGGGCGTGTAGTCCGGCCGCACTTCCTTGAGCAGGAAGGTCTCCCAGAACCAGGTCACATGGGCCAGATGCCATTTGCCCGGCGACACATCGGGCATGGTCTGAACACACAGATCTTCTGCAGAAAAGACTGCCGCCAGGGCCTCCGTACGGGACCGAACCGCCTTAAAGCGCTCCTTCAAAGCGGTAAATGCAACTGCATTCATGTCTTTTGGCACTTCGATCTCCGCCGTTGCTAATGATTCACTAACTAAGATTCAGCCAATTTGTTGCACACGAATCGCTAGGTCAGGCCGATTTGGCATGAGGGGTTAATGCTGCGTTCGACCTCGGACCCTATTACTGGACACACCCTGCCCTCCGAACGGGCGGGGCGCAAAGCGTTGGCCATCACCGATCTTTGCACGCTTCGCGCCCTGCCTGAACCTGTGCTGGGTGAGATCGACGTCCATCTCACGGGATTTTTACGGGCCGCCGAAGCGCGTGTCCGCGCACGTGCGGCTTTGCGTCTGGCGGAATGCCCCTGGGCGCCGCTCGAGGCTATCCGGGCGCTGGCGTTTGACGCCTTTGAAATCTCAAGTCCCATCCTTGAGTATTCCGATCGCCTGAAAGAGCAGGATCTGCTCGCGCTTGCCGGGCTGGGTCCCCAGCAACGCCTCAGCCTGGCGCGCCGCGCAGCGATCAGCGAAGCGCTCGCCGAGCGCCTCAGCAGTTTCCGCGAGCGCGACTGCCTACTGAAACTGTTCAGGAATTTGGGCGCCAGGCTGAACGCACGCTGCGCCGAACAAACCGCCGACCTCATCAAGACAGACGCCCTGCTCCAGGACGCGCTTGGCGGACGCGGTCAGCTCGAACGTGAATTCGCGGCCGTCCTTTACGAGATCGCGGGCGAAGCTGTTGAGGCGCTCCTTGAGGATGTCTGCCCGGAAGTCCTGCCGCGCATGTCCGGCCTTGCCGACAATGATGCGGGCGAGGATCTGGACATGCTGGGCGAAACCCTCAGCCACCAGATGCACGAGATCGAGGCGCTGAACGCCGAAGATGTGTTGCGCGCCACACAGAACGGACGCTCAGATATCTCCGACCACGCCGTGGCCCGCTTGACGGGGCTAGAGCCCGCGGACTGGAGACAGGCGCTGCGTCGCTCGCCCGTCCGCGTCGCCATTCTGGCCGCACGCGCGATGGCGATGAATATTGATCACGCCTACCTGTTTTATGAGGCGCTGTGCGACCAGGGTCGGGCGCATCCCTTGCCGGCGGATTCTGCGAAACGGGCTGTGGGTGAGCTTTATCAGCAATACTCGCGGGACGCCGCACGTCAGGCCTTGCACCGGATGAGTGCAGACGGTTCAATCCACTAAGCCCTTCCTTTCTCCATTCCCGGCTTTCAGGGCGAGCAGACAGGAGCCGATATGCGCCTGGCTTACCACGCATCAGATCGTGATGACGCCCAAGCGGCCAAGGCCGAGCTGATCGAACGTTATGGCGAAGTCCAGTTGCTGGACGCCGATGTCCTGATCGCGCTTGGCGGCGACGGCGTCATGCTGGACGCGCTCCACTCGGTGATGGGCCGCAAGATTCCGGTGTTCGGGATGAATTTCGGCTCGGTCGGCTTTCTCATGAACGAGCCGTGCATGGACAATCTGGTCGAGCGGCTGGAACAGGCGGAGCGGGCCGAGATCCACCCCTTGCGCGCCATAGTCCGCGATACGCTGGGCCAGACTTTCGAGGCCCTTGCGATCAACGAGGTCTCCCTGCTGCGCGAAACCCGCCAGACGGCCAAGATCCGGGTCAGCGTGGATGGAAAGACGCGGCTGGAAGAGCTCGCGGCGGACGGCGTTCTTGTCGCCACCCCAGCAGGCTCGACGGCCTACAACTTTTCCGCCCATGGCCCCATCCTGCCGCTGGACGCGACACTTCTGGCGCTGACGCCCATCAGCGCCTTCCGTCCGCGACGCTGGCGCGGCGCCCTGCTGCGTCAATCCTCGATGGTGCGCTTTGACATTCTGGAGCCCCGCAAGCGCCCCGTGGCGGTCGTGGCGGACAACAAGGAGTTCCGGGACGCCGAGACGGTCACCATCTGTCAGGCGCCCGGACACACGCTAACCATGCTGTTTGACAAGGGACGGGCGCTGGACGAACGCATCCTGCTTGAGCAGTTCGCGACCTAACCCCGTGGCTTACCGGCCATTAAAGAGTGATCGCTAGGTTCTGCCGGAAGAGGCAGGGAGCTCCCTTTGAAGCCCAGCGACGCATATCTGACCCTGGACCGGATGACGGTGCTCATTGTCGACGACAATGCGCCCTTGCGCGGAATTCTGCGCACCATCCTGAACGCCTTGGGCGCGGCGCGCATTTATGAAGCGGGTGATGTCCGCGCAGCGATGGACGTCCTGCAGCATGAACATGTGGATTTGCTGATCTGCGACTGGAAAATGAAGCCCGTGGACGGTCTGGCTCTGGTCCGCTGGGTCCGAAACCCGGCGACAAGTCCCTGCCCCACCCTGCCCATATTGTTGCTGACCTGTTATGCTGACGTCGAACGCGTTCAGATCGCCCGAGATGCGGGCGTGAACGAATTCATGGTGAAACCGTTCAGCCCGGAAAGCATTTACCAACACATTTCGTCGATCTTTAGAAAACCGAGGCGTTTTGTGGATTCGAAGAGCTTTTTCGGACCCGACCGGCGCTGTAAGGTGGTGACGCCCGCGAGCGACGACCGGCGCGTGGGTAATGGGGTCAAGAATTAAGATGGGAAGCGGAGCCTCCTAAGCATGGCAAAACCTGATAAATCGGTTGAGATCATCAATCCGCCGAACATGCTCAAGGCCAAGGTTGGCGGCAAATTGCCTCCTGCAGATCAGGCTGCGATCGAACGGGCCGAAATGGCGCTTGGCCAGATCAAGCACCAATTCCAGGACTGGTTGGCCGAAGAGGTCACCAAGATGGAAGCGCTGATGGATTCCGTCAGTCAGGATGGTCTGCTGGGCGAGAGCGGTGAAATGCTGTTCACCAGCGCTCACGACCTGCGCGGCCTGGGCGCGACCTACGAGTTTCCGATCATTTCGCGCATTTCCGGGTCACTGGCCAAGCTGATCGAGACCAAGCAACGTCGTTCGATCGCCCCCATCGCTCTGGTCCGCGCCCATGCCGGCGCGATCCGCGCCGCCCTGATCCAGAATATTCGGTCTGATGAAGACCCTGTGGGTCGCCAGCTCGCCCAAGAGCTGGAATCCCAAGTCATAGCACTTGTCGGCGCGGACTGATCCGCGCCGACAGTTTAGCCTGAAAGTGTAGACGGATCGCCGCGCGAGCTAGCTCGCTGCGGCGAGATGCGTGCGACCGAGTTCGCTTTCGTCGGCGTCCAGACGGTCCATGATGTAGTCCAGCTCGGCCTGCGGCACGCCCTGGAACTGGGTCAGGATGCGTTCGGCCAACAAGCGACGGAAGCGCACGATATCCGGCGTACCGTTCGGCCCGACTTCCAGCGAATGCCAGGCGGACACCGCCGAACGGGCAACCGGCAGAATGCGTTCGGGCATGCCGGACCGCTTGAACAGGGTCTCAAGGCCCAGGCTTCCGGCGTCATGCACCAGCAGCCAGGCTTTCTCATGGCTCAAACCGCCCAGCTCGGCCATGCAATGCTCAAAGAAGCTCATATGGCCGCGGAACAGCGAACGCAGGATCAGGGACGGCGTCAGCCGGCCATTCATCTGCAGCTGCTGAACAAAGCGGCGCGGCTCATCTGACAGGCCCGCCTGCTCTACAAGGTCCACAGTAGCTCGTTCACGGGCGCCCTCCGCCAGCTCGACCGCCAGCTGCGCCGGCAAGGCATGCCGGTTGACCAGCTTTTGCATGGCCTCGTCAGAGATATGGGCGATCAGCTTTTCAGTGATGCTCACCGGCAGCGAATTGCGCAGAACGAACTGGTCCAGAACATCGGCATCGCCATCGAACCGGCTCAGGGCCGAGGCGTAGCCGCGATCATCAAATCGGGCGCCGTTATTGGAGGCGAGAATTTTCACCGCCTCACGATCGCCCAGCTCCACAATCTCGTGCACCACGATCTCGGACACCGAGGCGCGCGCTGCAACAGCGGCCTGGCGTCGGGACGAGGAGGTGCGCACGATCTGCACCAGATCCTGATCAGACAGGACAGGCGAGCCCGCAATCACCGGCAGGGCGATGGAGTCCACATCCTCGGCCAGCTTGCGCGCCACATCCGGCGGCAAATGGGTCGAGCGCTGCAGGGTGACGGAAAGCGAGCGGCGGACCATTTCCGCAGCGTCTTCGGCCAGAAGGCGGACAACCTCCGAACCGATCGCGCGCTCGTCTTCACTCAGGTCTACCGAGGCGAAACGGGCGCAGAATTTGCGCGCCGCAAGCGCACGGCCTTCGGCGTCAGTGGCGTTAGACAGACGCTGGATATCGTCGCGCGTCAAACGCGCACGCAGGGTCTGAACAGTCATGGCACTACAAGCCTCATACTTGGTCTGTTCGCGCCCCTAGCGTCTCAACAAGAAGTTAACGACCTGTTGCGCGACTTATCGTTGTTTTATCTTTCGGAAGACGACCGTTCCGGCGCCCGCAAGGAAGCGAGGATCTCGACCACCGTCGGAGACAGGACACCGTCGCCCACACGCGCATTGCCATATCCGGCTTGCGCATACCGCGCCCAGGACGAAGCCATGGCGGTGACCGGCGAGGCAGTGTCGCGCACCTGTGCGACCTCACGCGTCAGCGTGACAGCCTCCCCCGTGAGCTTTTCCATCAACTCGCTCGCCGTCAGCGCCCGCCCCTGCTGATAGAAGACCGGGCGGTTCGCCGCAGCCGCATTGGGGAACAGCTGATCGGCGCGCTGGGTCGGGTTCGTCTCGACGCCCTGGATCAAGCGGATCGCTCCGCCTGCGCCCAGAAAATGCGCCGCATAGAGCTCGCCCGTGGTCGGCGTGCGCCCGATGGCGCTCTCGATGCGCGAGGCGTTCTCGGCCGCCAGCTCACCCGCCATGAAGGACGCGGCTTCCGGGTCAAAGCGAAGATTGAGCACAGCTTCGCGCTGCGCCGGATCCGCAATCTGGAAGCGGCCGTCGGAATTTTGCTGGATGGACGCCGCTTCCTCCGCCATGCCGTGCTGGTCGCCATAGCGGGCGACCATGGCGAACCAGGTCTGCTCGATGAACTGGAACATTCCGGCGGCGCTGGACGTGGTGGCCCGCGCGCCCGCATCAAACCCGCTCTCGCGCGAGGCGGTGCGCATCAGGAAGTCAAAATCGGCCCCCGTGCGCTCCGCCGCCTGAGCGATCAGCCGGGACGGCGAGAAGGCGTTCGAACCTGCAGGGTTGATAGGGTTGGACATGGCGCTCACCGCGAATCGTTACGGATTCACTTTGGCAGCCATGTGGTAAACATTCGTTAAGACCTGAGCGCCAGCCGGTCCGGTGAGAAATAATCCGTCGTTGCGGTCCGGGGCGTCGCGCCCAGCGACTCCAGCAGCAGCAAGGCCATGCCCGGCGCCGCCAGAACGCCATTGCGATAGGCGCCCAGCGCCAGATAGAGCCCCGGCTCGCTGGCCCCGACGATCGGCATGCTGTCCCGCGATTGAGGACGCAGCCCGGCCCATTGCTCGACCGCCGCCACACCCGCGAGCCCCGGCAACGCCGCCTGCGCAGCCTCGACCAGCCGTGCAATCGTTTGCGCATCCGTTTCAAGGCTGGTTTCGCCCGGCTCGCTGCTCGCCCCCGCAATCAGCCGTCCACCGGATTTGGCCGCCAGATAGATGGACAGCGCACGCACCACGCGTTGCGGAGCGGCGGCGCGCGGCCAGTCAAAACGGACCATCTGCCCCTTCACGGGGATCATGCGCGCAAACTCCGGCACACCGTCGAACGGCTCCGCGCCCGTAGCCAGCACCACGCAGTCCGCCTTGTATTCATCGCCGCCCTGAAGACGAACGCCGCAGACGCGCCCCCCTTCGCGGAGGAGGGAAACCGCTCTGGCCTGCTCGATCACTTCGCCGCCCCGGGACCTGATCGCATCTTTCAGGACAGCGCCAAGCGCCCGATTGTCGATTTGACCGTCATTGGGAAAGACCAGCGCCCCCTGAGCGGGCGTCAGATTGGGCTCCATACGGCTCAGCGCTTGCGCACTCACCCGTTCGGTCAAAACGCCAAAGCGTTTGGCGAGCGCTTCAGCCTGATCAAGGCGTTCAGTCTCTCCAGACCGGAAAGCCGGCGTCAGCGAGCCCTGCTGATCATATCCAAGCGCCTGCGCGCTCAGGGCCTGCACCTTCGGGGCCCACTCGCGCCAGAGCCGCTGCGCGCTTCTCAGAAAGGCCGCATAGGGTTCCGCCAGGGGGTGATCCGGCTCCAGCTCGAAGCAGGCTTCAAACCCCGCCGCCAGCATGCCGCCAGAGGCCCAGACAGCGCCCTGCCCCGTCTCGGCGGCGTCCAGTACCGTGACCCGGCCGCCCGAATCCGCCAGCGCCCAGGCGCACGCCAGTCCGATTGCGCCGCCCCCGACGATCAGGGTGTGATCGGGCAGGTTTTGAGCTAGACTGCGAGAAGGCATGGGGCGGGATATCCCGTTGGGCGAGACGACATCAGCGCGTCTGATGTACTCCGACATGAAAGGCATAGCCATGGCGCAAGCTGCAACCGTATCGGCCCTGAGTGGTTTGGTCGCGATCACCGCCGCACTCGCAACGCCCGTTCAGGCTTGGGCGCAGGCTGAAGAGGCCCCGGCCCGCGAATGCGTGCGGATCATGAATATCAACGGCTATTCGACGCTGGATGATCAGCATTTGCTGCTCAATGGCGGCGCCAGCCGTCATTACCTGGTGACCACGCGGAACTCCTGCTACGGGCTGGAGCGCGGCCTGCAGGTGGGGCTCAGCTTTCCTGATCGCACCCGGATCTGTAACGCTAATCTGGAATATCTCGTGGTTCCGGACGGCGGACGTTGCCGGATCTCGACGATTGAGGAAGTGGACAGCGCCGACGCGGCGCGTGCCCTGATCGCAGAACGCGCCGCCGCCGCGTCAGAAGATGCGGGCGGTAGCCGCTAGACCTGCAGGGGTTAAGTCAGGAGACGCGCGTCAGCCGGTCGCTTCGGTGGCGCGCTCATCCTGCTCGGCCTGAGCCGCGCCGTCTTCCAGAACAGCCAGGCAATCGCGAATGAAGCGCTCGCCATCATGTTCGGTGCCGGTATCCATCCAGGACCGGCCGAGCGTGCGCGTGTAGAACTCAATGACCGGGCTGCGCCAGCGATCCAGCGTCCGGGCGCGCTCGGGCGCGCCACGGGCGCCGCGGGCCGCGCTTTCAAGCGCCGCCTCATAGACATCCCGCAGATAGGACAGCGTGGAAGGCGCATCCGCCAATAGCCCGAGCGAGCTGGTCGCCTTGGACTTCACATGGCGATCCCCTTCCCGTAGCGCTGACGCATGGGCGGAGTCCACACCGGCAGGGCCAGCGCTATGCATGTCCGGAACCAGCTCGATCAGCTCTGACAGCAGGCAGAGACCCTTGCGAAGGTCCTGACGCAGGCGAATGGTCTGGGTCGGGCGACCGCTCAGCTGCATCTGGTCGAGATAAACCTGCCCCGCCTCCTCCAGCACCTTCTTGAGCGCATTGCGATGGCTGGTGGCGATATCATGACGCGTACAGATCCTGTCGAGGTCAGATTCCGAGTAAATCGGATCACTCTCGATGATCACAAACTGGGCGCCGCCTGAACTCAACCGTCCCATATCCGCCTCATGGCTGGAGATTCGCGTAGAAAAATATGGTGTCGGAAAACGGCTAAGGCACAAGACCTCGCGTTAACGATTTGGGCGGAAACTGTGGATCAGTCCAATAAGCGCTGTTGGAACAACGGCTTGAAAATCACAATTCGCTCAAGAGGCGAATCGTGCATGTCACGCTGAAATCGTTTTCAGAGAGAAGATGGTACCGCCTTCCCGGTTCGAACGGGAGACCTCTAGATCCACAATCTAGCGCTCTAACCAACTGAGCTAAGGCGGCACGCTTTGCGCCCTGTCGGGGCCGGAGCCCTCACGACAGGGCGCGGAAACTAGCGCCGGGCGCGGCGGCGCGCAAGACCCGTTTCTGCGCTTTGTACACCCGTGGTCAGCCCCCTAGGCATAACCCTGCTCGGCGATGTGCCGCTGCAGGTTTTCAATGCGTGTGGAGTCGGACGGGTGGGTGGACATGAACTCCACCGGGCGGCGCGCATTCTGGGCCGATTTGGCGCGCCAGAACTCCAGCGCTTCGGACGGGCGATAGCCCGCGCGGGCCATGTAATCCACGCCCAGAATATCCGCTTCCAGCTCATGCTGGCGCGAATAGGGCAAGAGCACGCCATAGGTCACGCCGGTGCCCAGAATGCCGGACCAGGTGTCGATGTTCTGGACGTTCGCCGCCCCGAGGCCTGCATTGACCACAGCCAGCCCCAGACCGGCGGTCGCCTGCTGACGCGCGCGCTGAGCGGCGTGATTGCGGCTGAGGTGGGCGACCTCATGGCCCATGACGGTCGCGACCTGATCGTCATTGCTCATGGTTTCAAGAATGCCGCGATAGAAGGCGACCTTGCCGCCCGGCAGAACCCAGGCGTTCTGCTGGTCTGAATCAAAGACCACGAACTCCCACTCATACTGGGTCATGCCCGAGGCGGGCACGATGCGCTGACCCACACGGCGAATGGTGTTGTTCAGGGTGCGGTCCTGGCTGATGCGCTCCTGCTGGCGCGCCTGCTCCCACGCCGCCTGTGAGGCCTGCATGATCTGGGCGTCAGACACAAGGGCCGCGCCCAGTCCGCCGCCATCGGTGGCGCACCCCGCCAGCGGGAAGACCGTGCCGGCCGCCAGGCCCACCAGCAATTCACGCCGCCCCATGGTGACACGCGGCAAGGCGTTGAGTTCGTCCTCGGTCATAGATCGTCCCCTGTTACTGCTTTCAGGCCGTTTCGCCATGAAATCGCCAACACCCTCCGTTACCGGCTGGGGTCAAGCTGAGCGATATGGTAAATCATTGTCGCTGATCGCGGGAATTCCGCAAGCTCAGCCAGGTCGCCGCCGCACTTGCACGCTCAGGAGTCACCTCATGCGCCGTCTACTCATCGCCCTCCTGGTCCTTGTCGCCCTTGTGATCGGCGTCGCCGTTCTGGCGCCCGCCCTCATCCCCACCGACCTGATCCGCGAACGCACAGAGACCGCCGCGCAAGAGGCGCTCGGCCGTGAAGTCAGCCTTGCAGGCGATATCCGGCTGCAGGTCCTGCCGCAATTGCAGGTTCGCGCCCGGGACGCCCGCATCGCCAACGCGCCGGGCTTTGGCGACGAGCCCTTCGCGCAAATGCAGGAAATGCGGGTTTCGGTGGCGCTGATCCCGCTTCTGCAGCGCCAGATCGAGATCGAGGAATTCGTGCTGGTTGATCCGGTGATCCGCCTGCAGACCAATGCGCGCGGCAATAACTGGACCTTTGGCGACAATACCGAACAGGTCGCGCAGTCCACGCCGGATGAAGGCTTCGTCCGCCAGCCCGGCGCCCTGCCCTTTGAAGCGAGCTTCGGCGATGTGCGCATCGAGAACGGCTCTGTCAGTTTTGATGACGGCTCGCAGACCCGGCGGTTTGATGCGCTGGACCTGTCCATCGACCTGCCCTCGGTGGATCAGCCGGTGCGCCTGCGCGGCTCGTTTGAAGCGGATGGCCGCCCCATGAATTTCAACGCCGAGCTGGCCTCGCTGCGTGGCTTTTTCGAAGGTCAGGAGACGGCCTTCTCGACCACGCTGAACGGCCCCCTCGCCGACCTCAGCCTGGAAGGCCGCTTTCTGGAAAGCACCGAGCTGGCCTTTGACGGGGATATGGACGTCACCCTGCCTCTGCGGGCGCTGGCGCGTTATCTCGGCTCGGACCTGCCTGATGGCGACATCTTCCGTCAGTTCAGCGCCCGCTCGGCCGTCTCCGGCGAGCCTGGCGTGGTGCGCTTGCGGGATGCGCGCATCAGCTTTGACGATATCAACGCTCAGGGCGCGATGACGCTGAACTATGCCGGCGCGCGCCCGCGCATCACTGGCGAGCTCAGCACCGCCATGCTGAACCTCACGCCTTACATCCCCGCTGACAGCGCGCCTGAAGCGAACCGCACCGGCGCCAATTCAGGCGTATCGCAATGGAGCGATGAACCGATTGATCTGGCGCCGCTGCGGACGCTGGATTCAGAACTGACCATCCGGGCTGACGAGCTGAAGGCGCGCGATATTGAGGTCAGTGATGTCACCGCGCTCGTCACCGTGGACCAGGGACGCATGACCGCGCGCCTGAACCGGTTCCAGCTCTATGGCGGTACGGGTGAAGCGATCGCCGTGATCAACGCGCGCTCCAACACGCCCAGCTTCTCCTTCAACGCCACGCTGGATGCGCTGGAAGCCCAGCCCTTCCTGATCGCTGCGGCCGAGTTTGACCGGCTGATCGGGGATGGCGGCTTCAGCGTGGACCTGACCGCCAGCGGCGCGAGCCCTGCAGCGATCATGAACTCCCTCTCCGGCAGCGGTCAGTTCGGCTTCAATGACGGCGCGATCAAGGGGGTGAACCTCGCCCAGATGATCCGCACCGTGCAGACGGCGCTGCAAAACCGCGCCCTGCCGACCGCCTTTGCCGAAACCGAACAGACCGACTTCTCCACCCTGGGCGGCAGCTTCACGGTCACCAATGGCGTCGTCACCAATCAGGACCTGCAGATGCTCAGCCCGCTGCTGCGCGTGCTCGGCGATGGCCGCATTGATCTGGGCGCCCAGAACATTGACTACCGCCTCACCCCGCGCGCCGTTCAGTCGCTGACCGGTCAGGGCGGCCAGCTGGACCTGCGCGGCCTTGAAGTGCCGGTCCGCCTTGAAGGCGGCTTCAACAGCGTCTCTGCTCGCATCGATTTCGAGGCGGTGGCGCGCAACCTGCTCAGCCAGCAAGCCGGGCGCCTGCTGCGCCAATCGGGTGACAGCGAGGGCGAAGAGGATGCTCCAACCTCTCCTGAAGACGTGGTGCGCGGCCTGTTCGGGCAGCTCCTGAACAACAACCGCAACCAGCCCGAGGAAGACGCCCCGGACGAGGAAGAAGGTGGCGAGCAGCCGAACTAGGCCTTGATCCCTCTGGCTGCGGCTTATCTACTGCCCCCGAACGGGCGGGCCTCGACGTCCGCCCCCACACTCGGGGAGCAAGCTGATGAACAAGATCGCCGCAGCCGGAATGGTGGCCGCCATGGCCTTTAGCGAATTCGGAGCGTCCGCGGGCGCACAGGACTTCTATCCCGGCGATCGGGTGAGCGGCGATCACTTCGCGACCCGCTCCCCGGTGACGGCGGTCCATGGCATGGCCGCCACGGCCCACCCGCTGGCGACCCAGGTGGCCCTCGACATCCTCAAGTCAGGCGGCAACGCAGTGGACGCCGCCATCGCCGCGAACGCCGCGCTCGGCTTGATGGAGCCGACCGGCAACGGCATGGGCGGCGACATTTTTGTCATCGTCTATGATCCTGAAACCCGTCAGGTCTATGGCCTGAACGGCGCTGGTCGCTCGCCCATGGGCTTGAGCTATGACGCGGTGATCGAGACCGTCGGCGAAGACGGGGCCATCCCTCCGCTGGGCGCCATGCCGGTCTCCGTCCCCGGCACGGTGGATGGCTGGTACACGCTGCATGAGCGCTTTGGGCACATGCCGATGGATGAGGTGCTGGCGCCCACCATTCGCTATGCCGAGGAGGGTTTCCCCCTCACCCAGACGATCGCCTATTACTGGGATCGCAACATGTCGATCTTCCAGAACCGGTTCGAGCAAGGCCAGTTCGAGGAGTTCGACAATGCCCGCGCCACCTATCTCACTGAAGATGGCGATGCCCCGCGCGAAGGCGAGATCTTCCGCAATCCCGATCTCGCCAACACCTTGCGCCAGATCGCCGAGGGCGGTCGCGACGCTTTCTATGAAGGCGAGATCGCCCGCACCATTGACGCCTATATGCAACGTATTGGCGGCTGGATCCGCTATGAGGACCTCGCCAACCACCGTTCGGAATGGGTAGAGCCGGTCAGCGTCAATTATCGCGGCTATGACGTATGGGAACTGCCGCCCCAGGGTCAGGGCATCGCAGCGCTTCAAATGCTGCAGATCCTTGAAGAGTATGACCTCGCATCGATGGGGTTCATGAGCGCCGAGGCCCTGCACCTGCAGATCGAGGCCAAGCGTCTGGCCTTTGAAGACCGCGCCCGCTTTTATGCCGATCCCGACTTTGCTCCGGCCCCGGTCGAGGCCCTGTTGAGCGAGGAGTACGCCGACCAGCGCCGTGCGCTCATCTCCATGGATCAGGCGATGGAAAGCGTCACCCATGGCGACCCGGCGATCCTGGAGGATGGCGACACCACCTATCTCACTGTCGCAGACGGCAACGGCATGATGGTCTCGCTGATCCAGTCGAACTTCCGCGGCATGGGCTCGGGCCTTGTGGCCGACGGCTTGGGCTTCATGTTCCAGGACCGGGGCGAGCTGTTCAGCCTCGATCCGAACCACCCCAATGTCTACGCGCCCGGCAAGCGTCCCTTCCACACCATCATCCCCGCAATGATCACCCAGGACGGCGATGGCGTGATGAGCTTTGGCCTGATGGGCGGCGGCATGCAGCCCCAGGGTCATGTGCAGATCGTCTCCAACATCATCGATTTCGGTCTGAACGTTCAGGAAGCCGGCGACGCCGCGCGCTGGCGCCATGAAGGCTCGACTTCTGAAACCGGCGCTGCAGGTGAAACCGCGGGCGTAGGCGTGGTGCATCTTGAAAGCGGCGTGCCCGCAGAGGTCCGCGCGGCGCTGGAAGCGCGGGGCCATGTGATCGGCGCATCCGATGGCGGCTTTGGCGGCTATCAGGCCATCTGGCGTGATCGCGAAACCGGGGTGCTCCATGGCGCCAGCGAGATGCGCAAGGACGGAAACGCCCAAGGCTATTAAAGCCTTGTATGAACATAGGGGCGAAATCACTTTCAGTCCCGGTTCAGGTTGGACGGCTCATAAACCAGGGCATAGTCTGATCTGGTCATTAGGAGACTGATATGCGTTTCGCCCCTGTTTTGCTTGCCGCCATGGCCGGTCTCGTTGTGACCGCAGACCTTGCCGAAGCCCAGCGTTCTGATCGCGGCCGCGGCCCCTCGATCACCCTGTATGATCAGCCGAACTATCAGGGCCGCTCCGTTGTGATCGACTCCGATGCGGAAAACCTCGACTGGCTGAACTTCAATGATATGGCCAGCTCGATCCGGGTCAGCGGCGGTCAGTGGGAAGTCTGCATCGACTCCAGCTATCGCGGCTCCTGCCAGGTGATCGATTCCGATCTGCCGAACATGACCCAATGGGCGTTCAACGACCGGATCAGCTCGATCCGTCCCGTCCACGATCAGGGGCGCCGGGGACGGACCCGCGATAATGGCGTCACGCTCTGGTCCGGGCCGAACTTCTCGGGCCGCAGCGTCACGCTGATCGAACCGACGAGCAATCTGAACCGGCTGGGCTTCAACGACGCCGCCCAGTCCATCGAGGTGCACTCAGGTGACTGGACCTTCTGCCAGCACGCTGATTTTGGCGGTCGCTGCGTCGAGATTGATCGCGATGTTCGCAACCTGAACGCCTACAATCTGAACCGTGAGATCAGCTCGGCGACCAATCAACGTCGTCCGAATGATGATTACGGCTATCCCGGCCGCCCCGGCCATGGCTCCAGCCGGATTGATGGCGGCGTGAATGGCGTGCAATCGGTGTTCTTCGCGCGCCCGACATCAAACGGCTACGCCATTTCCGCCTGCGACAGCCGCAGCTATGGCCGCTGTGGCGATCAGGAAGCCGACGCGCTGTGCCGCGCCAGCGGCATGAACCGCGCCGTTCATTACGGTGTTGAACGCGCAAGGGGCTCGGTGTGGTCCATCTCTGAGCGCCGGACGGTTCAGGGCAATGAAGCCCTCGTGGACGTGCTCTGCGTGCGCTAACCCCGCCCATCAGGCAAAAGATAACCCCGGCGCCAGCGCCGGGGTTTTTGTTTTCAGACGCCTTCGCGCTGGAAGGGATAGAAGTCTGATCCCAGCCCCAGAATGCCGGTCAGGGCATCCAGCGCCTGCCGGCTTTCATCCACCAGGGCCGGGTCGCCCAGATCGCCCGGCGCCATGGCTTCGCGATAATGCGTGTTCGCCCAAGCCGTCAGCTGCGCATAAAGCGCGTCATCCATCATCACTTTGGGATTGACGGCCTGACGCTCGGCCTCGGTCAGCACCACGCGCAAGCGCAGGCAGGCCGGCCCGCCGCCATTGCGCATGGACTGACGCACATCCGCGAACTTCACCGCGCCGATGGGCGTATTGCCGTCCACAAGGCGCTGGCAATAGGCGTTGGTGGAGGCGGTCTCTTCGGTCTCTTTCGGCGCCACCAGAACCTGACGGCTCTCGCCCGGCCAGATCAGAAGCTGGGAGTTGAAGAGATAAGACGTGATGGCGTCTTCAAGCGGCACTTCGGCGTCGGGGACTTCAACAAAGACCGGCTCGAAAAGACCGTCCGCGGCCTTGCGGATCGCGGCAAGCGCTGCGGCTTTGTCCTCAAAGGCATGCTCGTGGAAAAACAGGACCGGGCCGGTCCCGACGCAGACCACGTCATTATGGAAGGCGCCCGCCTCGATCGCCTTGCGCGACTGGCGGATATGGACAGTGCGTTCGCCTTTCAGGCCATGGCGGCGCTCCACCGCTTCACACGCCTGCAAGGTCTGACGGGCCGGGAACTTGCCGTCCCAGGCTTCAAACGCATCCCGGCCATGAACGAAAATCTCGACGCCTTCCGCGCCATGTTCCGCGCAGAGCCGCACATGGTTGGCCGCGCCCTCATCGGCGAAGGCGGACTGATAGGGCAGCGTGTCATGCACGGCAAAGTGCGCCGCATCGGGAAAGATCGCAGACAGAGCGCGGCGGGTCTGCTCTCCCTCGATGGAGCGGTGCAACGCCGTCAGCAGATTGGCGGGCGTGAAGTGAAGACGGCCATCCGCCGTATCCGCGCTCGGGCTGACCGTCGCCGCATTCGCCGCCCACATGGAGCTGGCCGACAGCATGTTCAGCGCCAGCGCAGGCTGCGCCTTGTAGGCCGCTTCCCAGATTGCGCCGTCATTGGAACCGGAAAAGCCAAGCGCCTTGAGCTGCGGAATAAAGGGACGCTCCTGCGGCGGCAGCACGCCCTGCACCAGACCGGCATCGGCCAGGCCTTTGGCCTTGGCCAGCCCTTCCAACACGCCCGCACGAGGGGCAGCAATGGAGCCGGAGTTTTTGGCGCTCGCCAGATTACCCGGCGCGAGCCCGCCATAATTATGGGTCGGGCCGACAAGACCGTCGAAATTGGCTTCCACCGCGCTCATGACCTAGAGCCCTTTGACCGGCATTTTCTCGACCGTCGCCGCCGCCTGGGTTGCGACCGGATAGGCCACATAGTCTGCAGCGTAATAGGCGCTCGGACGCAGATTGCCCGACTGGCCCGGACCGCCAAACGGCATGGTGGAGGCGGCGCCCGGCGTCGGACGGTTGCGGTTCACGATGCCGGCGCGGCTGCCCGCCCAGAACTGCTTCCACAGCTCTTCAGAGTCAGACACGAGGCCCGCAGACAATCCGTAGGCCGTGTTATTGGCTTCCTTGAGCGCGGCTTCAAAGCTGTCCGCCCGGCGCACTTGCAGAAGCGGGCCGAAGACTTCCTCGTCCGGCGTGTCTACGCCGTCCACATCCAGAAAACCGGGGCTGACGAACGCGTCACCCAGCGCCATACGCTCGGCTTTCACGATCGGCTTGGCGCCCAGCGCAATCAGATCATCCTGCGCCTTGAGCACATGCGCCGCCGCCTGAGCGGATACCAGCGGTCCCATGAAGGGCTCGGGATCAGCGTTCCAGACATTGACGCTGAGCTTGCCGATCATCTCAACGAGGTGATCAACCACCGCATCGCCCGCCGCGCCCTTGGGCAGGATCAGGCGACGCGCGCAGGAGCAGCGCTGACCAGAGGTGATGTAGCTCGACAGGACAGCGATGCGGGCGGCGGCATCGGCATCGGCGGCGTCCCAGACGACGAGCGGATTGTTGCCGCCCATTTCCAGCGCCAGCTGCACGCCCGTGCGGCCCGCAAACTTCTTGTGAATGAAAGCGCCCGTGTTCCAGCTGCCTGTAAACAGCACGCCATCAAGCTCGGCGTCATCCAGCGCTGCGGCGCCGGTTTCGCGCGCGCCCTGAACCAGATTGAGCACGCCGGCGGGCAGGCCCGCCTTCTCCCAGCACTGGACCATGAACTCACCAACCGCCGGGGTCAGCTCGGACGGCTTGAACACCACGGTGTTGCCCGCCAGCAGCGCCGGAATGATGTGACCGTTCGGCAGATGGCCGGGGAAATTGTACGGGCCGAGGACGAACATCACGCCCAGCGGCTTGTGGTCGAGCACGGCTTCGCCAAACTCGGTTTCGGTGACCTTGCGGCCCGCACGCTCGTCATGCGCGGCGATGGAAACGCCCACCTTGGCCGCCATGGCGCCCGCCTCGCCGACGGTTTCCCAGCGCGGCTTGCCAGTCTCACGGCTGATCAGCTGGGCGATGTGATCGGCTTCCGCCTTGACGATCTCGCCATAGGCTTCAACCACGGCGCGGCGCTCGTCATACGGCGTCAGCGCCCAGTCAGCGAAAGCCGCGCGGGCAGCGCCAAAGGCTTCTTTCACGACCTCAGGCGTGGCGCTCTGACCGGTCCAGACCGTATCGCCGGTCGCCGGGTCATGCGAGCTGATCGCGGCGCCGCCGCCCGACACCCATTGTCCCGAGATAAAAGCGGAATGCGCCATCAGCTAAGCTCCTTCGTCCACAGGCGTACGGTGTGTCCGGCGCTGACATCCAGCGCGCGGGCGGCGTCGGCATCCAGAGACACGGCGTCACCCTGGACGCTCACCTCTGCATGCACACATCTAAAATCAGGCAGGTCGTTATTGGACACCAGTGCGCGCATCGTCACGCGGGTCGGCGCGCCGTCCGCCACGGTCATCAGGCGGCTATCCTTGATGGTGCGCACATCCTCGGTCTCGCAGCTGACCAGCGGCCCGCCATCGAAAATGTCCACATAGCGGTCATAGCGGAAGCCTTCGGACTCCAGCAGCCGGAGGGCGTTGGCGCCGTGCGGATGGGTCTTGCCGATCACCGCCTGGACCTCGTCCGGCAGCAGATCGAGGAAGATCGCGGACCGCGGCATCAGGTCCAGAATGAACTGATTATCGGTCGCCGCGGACAGGGCGTCCGCCTCTTCAAAGGTCATGCGGAAGAAGGGGCGTGTGACGTGCTCGTAGAAGACGGACTCGCCATTATCCTCGACCACGCCGCGCAGCTCGGACAGCATGCGGTTGCCGAAACGGGTGCGGTCCGCCGCGACCAGCATATAGCGGCTTTGCGCCGTCAGCCGTCCGGCGCCGGAGCCCCGCAAGGCGTCGCTCACGAACAGCGAGCCAACCTCGGTGCTGCCTGCAAAATCATTCACCAGCAGCATCGCGTCCATGTCAAACCGGCGCTCGGCTTCCCGGGAAGACTGGGCGATGGTGAAGATCTTGAAGTCAAAATAGGGCTTCTTCACCCCGACCTCGGCTTTCACGGCCGCCGTGCCATAGACCTGTCCGGTCACCGAATCCTCCAGCATCAGCTGGTAGACACAGTCCGAGCGATCCGTCAGCACGCCTTCGAAGGCCTGCTCGGATTTGAGGAGCTTCTCGTGCAGAGCCTCATCATCCAGCGACAGGCTGGTGAAGCCTGGCCCTGCAGCCCGCGCAAGTTCTACAAATGCGGCATGGTCGTCAGACCGTGCGGCGCGCACCACGAGCATGGCGCGTCCCCCTCTGTTCTAGCTCGCCTGGGCAAGGGCCCGGGCGTCCTGAGCGTTGAACCGTCCGCGTGCGAACTGCATCAACATCACCGCTGACAACTGCGCCCGCTCGACAAAGCTCGACAGCTTCGCGATCTCGCGGTCAGAGTGAATATCGGCGCCGCGCACGCCCAGCGTATCCACATTCGGACAGCCGGACGCCCATAGATTATTGCCTTCGCAGACGCCGCCGGTATCGGCCCACTTTATGTCCAAACCTATGGCCTGACCCGCCGTCCGCGTCCAGTCGAACATACGTTGGTTTGCAGGGCTCATGGGCTTGGGCGGCCGTGTAAAACCACCATGCAGGTCGGCTGTAATGCCGTCTCGGGCATTCGCAGCCTGGACCAGCGTCTCGATCGAGGACCTGGCCCAGATCGCATCCTCTTCGGTCTTCACCCGGACATTAAACCGGCAAATGCCAAGATCCGGAACGACGTTTGGCGCGCCGCCGCCATCAATGCGGGACACGTTGAAAGTGACGTCAGGGCGCTGACCGTTCAGAAGATCAAGGGAGCGCGCAAAGTCGGCCGCTGCAACGATGGCGTTACGACCCAGATGGTGCTCGCGACCGGCATGGGCGGCGCGTCCCAGACAACGCAGCGAGAAATTGCCCGACCCTTTGCGGGCGCCCGCCAGGGACCCATCCGCCAGAGCCGGCTCATAAGTCATGCCCACATGCGCCCTGGAGCCCAGCTCCATCAGGACAGGGCCTGAGCCCAGCGAGCCGATTTCCTCATCCGGGCTGACCAGAATGTCGTAGCCGATCTGCTTGGCCCAGGGGCTGCGTTCCAGCGCCAGCAGGCCGTGCAGCATGACCAGCAAGCCGCCCTTCATGTCCGCAACACCCGGCCCGTTCAGGGTGTCGTCATCCAGCAGGCGCCAGTCCTGGAACCCGCTATCTTTCGGGAACACCGTGTCATGGTGACCGGTCAGCACGATGCGCACAGGCGCGTCAGGCCGCTTGGACACCTTCATGGACGGCGTATAGGGCACTTCACGAATTTCACCGTCGAGCTCCACCGTCGTGGACGGTTTGAGCTCGACCGCGCTGACATCGCCCTCAAGTTCGGCGAACGCGTCAGACAGCGCCGTCCGCATGGCCTCAAGACCGTCTGCGTTCCGGCTGCCCGAATTGATCCTCGACCAGGTCTTCACCGTGCCGATCATGTGATCGCCCCGGCTTTCCACCCAGTTGAGAATATCGCGTTCGTCCTGGTCGAGGGTGATGTCAGTCATGGAAGTCCTTCTGGCTCAGGCGTCTTTGAGGGCTTGTTCAAAGTCGGCGATCAGATCGTCGGGATTTTCCACCCCGATCGACACGCGCACCATGCCCGGATCAAAGCCCAGACGCGCCTGAAGTTCCTTGTCCACCGCGGCGTGCGTGGTGCTGCCCGGATGGCAGATCAGCGTCTCGGTGCCGCCCAGAGACACGGCGAGCTTGGCCACTTTCAGCGCATTGAGCATGCGGAAGGCCGCGTCCTGACCGCCTTCGACGTCAAAGGCGAAGGTCGAGCCGTGCATGTCGCCGGACTGACGCTTGTGGACCTCATAATCGCGCGTGCCCTCTTTCAGGAAGCCCAGATACCGGACCTTCTTCACCTTGGGATGATCGCGCAGATACTCGGCCACCTTGCGGGCGCCCTCAAAGGCCGCGCGCATACGAAGCGTCACCGTCTCCAGCGACCGCGCGAGCATCCAGCAGGTGTGCGGGTCCAGATTGGTGCCCATGCCCGAGCGCAGCTTGCGTACCGGCAACATCAGATCTGAATCGCCAAGGGCTGCACCGCCGATGAGGTCAGAGTGGCCGCCAATATACTTGGTCAGCGAGTAGACAACGATATCCCCGCCCAGCTCGAGCGGCTTGTGGCCGATCGGGCCCAGAATGGTGTTGTCCACCACCACCGGCGGACGATGGCCCTGACGCTCGCCAATCTCGTCAGCAAGCTTCGCCATGAGCTGAAGATCAACGACTTCGTTGGTCGGGTTCGTCGGGGTCTCGCAATAGAGGACCGAGATGCGCCCCTTCTCCATGGCCGCATCCACGACCTTGCGGATTTCCTCTTCCGAGGCGCCCGCGAAGAAGTCGGCGCTGGCGATGCCGTATTGCGGCAGGATGGAGCGGATCAGGGTTTCGGTGCCGCCATAGAGCGGGGTCGATTGCAGGATGACATCGTCAGCCTTCGAATGCGCCATCAGGACCGTGGAGATCGCCCCCATGCCCGAGGAGAACACCAGCGCGTCTTCGGCGCCTTCAAACACCGCCAGACGGTCTTCCAGAACTTCCATGTTCGGGTTGTTGAAGCGCGAATACAAAAGCCCGGCCGTCTCCGGATCGCCCGCTTCCTTCTTGCCGCCCATGATACGGAAATAGGCGGCGCCCTCTTCCGCGGTCGCAAAGGCGAAGGTCGAGGTCAGGAAGACCGGCGGCTTGATGGAGCCCTCGGACATCTTGGCGTCGAAGCCATAGCTCATCATCAGGGTTTCAGGGCTCAGCGCGCGGTCGCCCAGCGCGCGTTTGCGATAGGGGGTATCCGGCTTGCTCATCGGACTGATCCTTGCTCCGTACGCCGCGCCGGGACCGGCCGGACGTAAACTGTAAGTCGGTGATGGCAGGTACTTGCGATGCGGGCGCGACGGGGTCAACCCGCCCCCAGAAAGGGATGCCAGCCCTGCGGCGCCCGCTCAGCGGGTGCTGCAACGCACCCAGACTGACCTAACAGCGCCTCAGGCCTGCATGCAGAAACAAAAACGGCCCGGGGCGAAACGCCCCGGGCCGCAATCTTTCGCCAGTGCGATAGACCTAGTTCAGGTCGATCATCACTTCTGCGCGACGGTTCAGCGGCTCACGCACGCCATCCGGGGTCTCGACGGCCGGGCGGCTTTCGCCGAAGGCCTCGAGGGAGATGGCGGAAGCCGGAACGCCCAGGCGCACCATTTCATCGCGGACCGCGCGAGCACGACGCTCGGACAGGCCAACGTTGTAGGATGCAGCGCCCGAACGGTCAGCGTGACCGTCGATGCTCACGGAAGCCACGCCGCAGTTGCGAGCCTGGCTGACCGCCTGGTTGATCACTGCAGCCGCTTGGCTGGAGATTTCGGAACGGTCCCAAGCGAAGTACACCACGAAGCCGGCGTCTTCACATTCCGGCGCCGGAGGCGGCGGCGGAGGCGGCGGCGGGGGCGGCGGCGGCGGGGGCGGCGGCGGGGGCGGCGGCGCTGCAGGCTCCGGAGCGGAGAACAGATAGCGCAGGCCGATCCAGGCCTCGTGACCACCAACGCGGTCCAGTTGCGTGTTCGGGGCGTAATCGGTGCCGCCGTAACCGAAGTAACGATACTCGGTGTCCAGGGTCAGGTTACGCGACAGAGCCCAACCGACGCCCGCGATCAGCTGATAGCCGAGGGTCGTGTCGGAATCGTTCACCGTGATGTAGGTGGAAGCCGGGGAATAGGTGCCCGTGTCCCAACCCATCGCGGAGAGGTCAGACTGAGCCCAGCCCAGACCAGCGCCCAGGTACGGCGTCCAGAAAGAACCCGTGTCGAAATCATAGATGAGGTTCAGCATACCGGACCAGACTTGGAAGTCCGAGCTGCTGTCCTCGAAATGACCAACTGCGCCGGTGTCGTTGAAGCGGTGAGCCAGCTCACCCTCAAGACGCCAGTTGTTGGCCCATTGGTAGCCAAGAGCCAGCTTTTCGCGAATATCACCTTCGCCCTGGATCTCGCCGTTCAGCGCGCCAGAGACATCAACGTCCCCCGGAGCGCCATAACCCAGCGCACCGCTGACATACCAACCTTCGTCCGCAACCGCCATGGACGGCGCGGCGAGGATGGCCCCAACGGCGACTGCCGAAAGAAGCTTTGCTTTCATCCTATCCCCCTCCGGGCGGAAAACGCCCTTCGTGTGAGCATTAAGTACAACATCGACCCCAACGCACCAGCCGGAGCTTTGGTTCCGTGTTGGGAACATCGATAGCTGATTTAATTGCACAACACCACTGTAATGCAGCCGATTACCGCCCTCTCAGCGCACCACAGAACGCTTCTGGAGGCTTTGAAATTCGTTTTCATTGATGCCGAGGCGTTCTTGCAACACCTCCTGAGTGTGCTCGGCGAACCGGGGCGGCGCCCGATGGTATTGCGGTCCGGTCTCTGACAGACGCATGGGATTGGCGATCATCGGCGTCGCTCCAACCCCCGTCATGGGCAGGGTGAAAGCCAGCTCTCGCGCCTGCGCCTGTTCATGGCTGAACACTTGATCCAGCTGCAAAATCGGGCCGCAAGGCACCCCGGCTTCATGCAGCGCCTTCATCCAGTTCTCCGTGGACGAACTCGCCAGGGTCAAGGTTATTTCCGCAATCAGGATTTCGCGATTCGCCACCCTGTCGGCGTTACGCCTGAAACGCGAATCATCGGCCCAGTCCGCTCGCCCCAGAGCTGCTGCAAAAGACCGGAACTGACCGTCATTTCCCACAGCGACCGCCAACCGCCCGTCCGCCGTCGGGAAATCCTGATACGGAACAATATTCGGGTGAGAATTTCCGGTCCGCCCCGGCGCCCGGCCTGAAACGAAAAAATTGGCGGCCTGATTGGCGAGCATCGCCGCCTGCACATCAAAAAGCGCCATGTCGATGTGCTGCCCGCCCTGCCCTTTTGTGCGTGCAATCAGAGCGGCCATGACCGCGCCGGCGGCGTAGACGCCCGTGAACAGGTCGACCGCCGGCACGCCGACTTTCGTCGGCGCATCATCCCCGGTCACGCTCATCAGACCGCCCATGGCCTGAATCAGGAAGTCATAGCCCGGCTGGCTGGCCCAGGGACCGGTCTGCCCGAAACCCGTCACCGAGCAATAGACGAGCTCGGGGTTGATCGCCTTCAGGCTCTCATAATCCAGCCCGTACTTCTTCAGGCCGCCTGTCTTGTAGTTCTCGATGACCACATCGCTTTGTTCCGCCAGACGCCTGAGCAGCGCCTGCCCGTCCGGCTCGGCGATATTGACGGCGATAGAGCGCTTGTTGCGATTGGCGCACAGATAATAGGCCGCGTCCGCATCCTCGCCCGCCTCATCCTTCAGGAAGGGAGGCCCCCAACGCCGGGTGTCGTCTCCGCTGGCGGGGTTTTCCACCTTGATGACATCAGCGCCCAGATCTCCCAGGATTTGCGCGCACCAGGGACCGGCCAGCACCCTGGACAGGTCCAGGACCTTGATATGGGACAATGGCGCGAGGGTCATGGGCGTCTCCTTATCAACACGCGGCGAGCGTTCGACTTTCTGGGCTAGCCCCCTGCCCGCGCCAGCGCAAGCAGCGCTTGCGTATTGCTCCGCGGATTCCGCCGCCTAGCCTGCCCGCATGATGCACAGCGATTCGACGCCCTCCCCGCAACTCGAACAGGCCCGTCAGACCATGGCCGAGGTGTTCGGCTATCGCGACTTCCGCCCCGGTCAGGCCGAGATCATCGACAGCGTCCTTCAGGGCCGGGATGTGCTCGCCGTCATGCCGACGGGGCGCGGCAAGTCGATGTGCTATCAACTGCCTGCCTTGATGCGGGGCGGACTGACCGTGGTCATCTCGCCCCTGATCGCCCTGATGCGCGATCAGGTCAGTGCGCTTCAGACTGCAGGCGTCAACGCCGCCGCCCTGACCTCAACCGATGAAGCCGATGACCGGGAAGCCGCCTGGCGCGCTCTGGATGATGGTAGCTTGCGGCTTCTTTACATGGCGCCCGAGCGCATGGCGGTTCCCGGCCTCGCAGAAAGGCTGGGCCGCGCAGGCCTGACCATGATCGCCGTGGACGAAGCGCACTGCGTCTCTCAATGGGGCCACGACTTCCGCCCGGACTATCTGCGCATCTCCGAGTTCGCGCAGGCCGCCGGACGCCCCCAGATCGCCGCCTTTACCGCCACCGCAGACGCCGCAGCGCGCCGGGACATCAGCGCCCGCCTGTTCGAGCAGGCGCCGGATGAATTCGTTTCAGGCTTTGACCGGCCCAACCTGCACCTGGCTGTTGGCGCGCGCCGTCAAGGCGCAGCCCAGGTGATTGATTTCGTCAAGGCGCGCTCGGACAGAGCCGGCATTGTTTATTGCGCCAGCCGCAAGGCGTGTGACGAGATGGCGGACAAGCTGCGCGCCGAGGACGTTTACGCCCTGTCCTATCACGCGGGCCTGGACTCAGAGACGCGCAGTTTCCGCCAGGACGAGTTTGTGAAGGGCGATGGCGTGGTCATGTGCGCCACCATCGCCTTCGGCATGGGCGTGGACAAACCCGATGTCCGCTATGTGGTCCATGCCGCCCTGCCCAAATCCATGGAAGCCTATTACCAGGAAATCGGACGGGCGGGACGGGATGGCGACCCGGCGGACACGCTGATGCTCTGGTCTCTCAGCGATGCGGCTCTGCGCAGGCGTCAGATCAGCGACAGCGAGTCTGATGAGGATCGCAAGCGCATGGAAATGCGCCGCCTCTCCGCCCTGATCGCCTATTGCGAGGCGCCCCAATGCCGCCGTCAGACCTTGTTGGGCTATTTCGGCGATGAGATCGAACCCTGTGGCAATTGCGATCTGTGCGATGACCCGCCACAGCTGATCGATGGCACCGTGCTGGCGCAGAAAGCCATGTCCGCCATCGCCCGCACCGGTCAGCGTTTCGGGCTGGAGCATCTGATCAGCGTGCTGAGAGGGCTAAAGACCGACAAGGTTCTGGCGCGTGGTCATGACGGCCTGCCCACATTCGGGGTTGGCGAAGACCTGTCCAAGGAACAATGGATGAGCGTCTTCCGCCAGCTCTTCGCCTCGGGCGCCATAGACCAGCCCATCGATGGACACGGCGAATGGGTGATCACGCCCAAGGGCAAGGACATCCTTTTTGGGAAGCAGAGCGTCAAACTCCGCCCCCCCGAAGAACAACGCGGCGTGCGGTCTTCGCGCGCCCGCCCCAGCGACGCCGCCGACGAGCTGCTGTCAGAGACCGATCGCACGCTTTATACCGCACTGCGCAAGAGACGGCTTGAACTGGCCAAGGAGGCCGGCAAACCGGCCTACACCATCTTTGCCGACAGAACGCTGATCGAGATGGCGAAGGAAAAACCGTCCAACCTGGATGCCCTGTCTCAAATATTCGGCGTTGGCGCTCGCAAGCTGGAACGATACGGCGCGGATTTTCTCGCCGTAATTGCAAGCGAGCAATAAGTCGTACCAATGCGCGATTTTTGGCCCGCAATAGCGCCCTCGCGCTCTAATGTCGGGATTTGGCGCTCGCCATCCGTGCACGCATAACGCATTTGTCCGAATGTTTGTGATTTTTATATGCGGCAGCGTCACAAAACTGAGAGCGTTCAGGAGCGGCCTCGGGGTCGTCTCTAAAACTAGAGGGCGGGCAAAGCCCGCCTTCTTTCTTCCTGTACAATCAAATCTTGTATTCAGGCGAACTGTTGCGTTCCGGCCATAAACATCTGCGTGCGATTATATTTTTTTCACTTTTTTGTTGCGGCGCAAAAAACACTCTGCAAAGGTTTTGTTAACGAGAGACGCAGCCCAAGCTGCGCCCGCCCTTAGAGACGCACCGCCGGCCGCCGCAAACCGCGACGGAGGCAAGAATGAAACAGAATTCAGCCGAAGCAAACCGGCTTTCCCAACCGCTATCTCATGGCGGTCTTCGTCGCTTTCATTCGATCAGACAGGCCGGCTCCGGGGTGAACCCGGCCCGTCAACGTGCGACCGAGGACATACTCATGAACACTTTAAACGGCGCGCAGACGACACTGCGCGCGCGCGCCTTGCGCCTGGGGGCTCTGGCGCTGACCGCACTCAGTTTCACAGCGCTGGCTTCTGAAGCCGCCTTCGCCGAAGTCAGCGAGGAAAGCGCCTATATCTTCAATACGCTTCTGTTCCTGATTGGCGGCTTTCTTGTGATGTGGATGGCCGCCGGCTTCGCCATGCTGGAAGCCGGCTTCGTCCGCACCAAGCACGCCGCCGTGATCTGTCTGAAGAATATCGGCCTGTACGCCATCGCCGGCCTGATGTTCTTCGTCATCGGCTATAATCTCATGTATTCGGGCGTGGACGCCCATGGCGGTTTCTTCGGTACGCCCTCCATGTGGAGCCCGTCCGAAACGGCGGCTGACGAGGCCATCGACATCGCAGCCAACGGTTATTCGAGCGCCTCTGACTGGTTCTTCCAGATGGTGTTTGTCGCCACCACCGCCTCGATCGTGTCCGGCGCCGTCGCCGAGCGCGTGCGTATTGGCGCCTTCTTCATCTTCACCGCGGTTCTGGCAGGCGTGATCTACCCGATCCAGGGCTCCTGGGAGTGGGGCACAGGCTGGCTGGACAGCCAGTTCGGCTTCTCCGACTTCGCCGGCTCCACGCTGGTTCACTCAACGGGCGGCTGGGCGGCTCTGGCGGGCGTGATCCTGCTGGGCGCGCGTCGCGGTCGCTTTGTCGACGGCAAGCCGGTGGCCATGCACGGTTCATCCCTGCCGCTGGCGACCCTGGGCACCTTCATCCTGTGGTTTGGCTGGTTCGGCTTCAACGGCGCCTCCCAGCTGGCTCTGGGCAGCGCGGCGGACGCCACGGCGGTCTCGCAGATCTTCGCCAACACCAATATGGCCGCCGCATCCGGCGTTGTGGTCGCCTACATCGTCTCCATGCTGATCGGCAAAGGCAAAGCCAATCTGGGCTCCGTCCTGAACGGCGCGCTGGCGGGTCTGGTCGCCATCACGGCCGAGCCGCTGACCCCGACCATTCTGGAAGCCATCATGATCGGCGCTGTCGGCGCGGTGATCGCCACCTTCGGCGCAGTGCTGCTCGAAGCCATCCGTCTTGACGACGTGGTCGGCGCCATCCCGGTCCACCTGATGGCGGGCATCTGGGGCACCATGGCGGTTCCGCTGACCAATTCCGACGCCAGCTTTATCGGCCAGGCTGTCGGCGTTGGCGCCATCGGGGCATTCGTCTTCGTCACCAGCTTCGTGCTGTGGCTGGCCCTGAAAGTCACCCTGGGCATCCGCCTGAACCCGGATGAGGAAGATGTGGGCGGCGACCTGTCCGAGCTTGGACACAGCGCCTACCCCGAATTCGTCCCCGACAAGGTCAAACCGGCCGAATAACGCTCTGGTGCGAGGCGGCAGCACCAAGGCCGCCTCGCATCGTCAACGCAAACGCACCCTGCCTCACACTACAACCAAAGATGGAGAAATTCAATGAAACGCGCTCTTTCTCTCGCCAAACGTGCGCTTCCGCTCGCGCTTCTCGGCGGAGCCTGCCTTGCGCCGATGACGGGCGCCGCCCAGGCTCAGGAAATTTCCGCCAATGTCGCCCTGACCACAGACTACCGGTTCCGCGGCGCTTCCCTGAGCGATGAAACCCTCGCGATCCAGGGCGGTTTCGATGTGGCGTTCGAGTCCGGCTTCTATGTCGGCACCTGGGGCTCGAGCATCGAGCCGGTCGGCAATTCCGAACTCGAGCTCGACCTGTATGCCGGTTATGGCGGAACGGTGGGCGCGCTCAGCTATGATGTGGGCGTGCTCGGCTATTTCTATCCCGGGGCCGATGATGTCGCCTATGGCGAAGTTTACGGCAGCCTGACCGGCATGATCGGCATCCTCGAGACCACGGGCACCATCGCCTACGCGCCTGAACAGGACAATCTCGGTGATGACGACAACCTGTATCTGAACCTCTCCGGTTCAGCGCCGCTGGGCGAATCCGGCCTCAGCCTGTCACTGGGCATCGGTTATGAAACCGGCGCCTTTGGCGATCTTGATGGCGATGGCGACGACAAGATCGACTGGACCATCGGGATTGGCGGCGCGGCCTACGGCGTCGACTGGTCTCTGGCCTATATCGACACCAGCGAGGATACCGACGGGTCTGACGCCACGGCGGTCTTCACCATCGCCAAGTCGTTCTAGTCCCGACGCCCTACACGGCGGCCTGAAGCGGGTAAGACCGTTTCAGGCCGCTTGCCTGTCTCTTCCCAGCCCACAGAGCCGCCGCCATGCGTCCCGTATTCCGCTTGCCCTCAGACACATCCCTGACCGCCGCGACCGAAACGGATCTGCGCCTGTTCGTGGCGCACCAGAAATACAATACCCGCACCCGGCGCCTGGCCGAGAAGGAGCTGAGACGACGCATGACGCGAAACGCGCAATCGCTCTCCTCCCTTCAGGACACGCCCGCGCCGTTTCAGGACACTCCCGTTAAACGCCCCAAGGGCAGCCTTGCGGATGTCGCCTGGCTGGGGGTGATTCTGGGCGCCGGCGCTCTGGCGCTTCACATCCTGAGCTGGTGGAGCGGTTGGTGAGCCCGGCCTAGGACGCGCGGATATTGGACAGGAACTCATCCACCTGCGCGCGCAGGGCTTCCGCCTGAACCGTCAGATCACTTGATGCCGTGTTGACCTGAGCGGCTGCGGATGAGGATTCGGTCGCCGCCATCACAACGCCATCGATATTGTCCGACACATTGCGGGTATTGTCCGCCGCCCCGGCTGCGCTGCGTGCGATCTCCGTAGTCGCCGCAGCCTGCTCCTCCACCGCTGCTGCGATGTCCTGCGCGGTCGCGCTCAAGCCGCCGATCACGTCGGCCACACTCTGGATCGCCGCTGACGATTCTCCGGTCGCTGACTGAATCTGGGAGATCTGGTCCGCAATGTCCTTGGTCGCGTTTGCAGTCTGGGACGCCAGCTGCTTGACCTCCTGCGCCACGATCGCAAAGCCCTTGCCGGCCTCGCCGGCGCGCGCCGCCTCGATCGTGGCGTTCAGCGCCAGAAGATTGGTCTGCTCGGCGATGGACTGGATAAGATCGACCACCTCGCCAATCCGGCTGGCCGCCTGGGTCAGATGGCTGACCTTCTCGACCGTGCTTTCCGCCTCGCCCTTCACCTGTCGGGCCTGGTCCGCCGTGGACTGGGCGCGGGCGCGCATATTGGCGATGGAAGCCGCCATTTCCTCCGCCGCGCTGGCGACGCTCTGAACATTGTTCGTCGTCTCACCCGCCGCCGAAGACACCGCCTTGGTCTGCGCCGAGGTTTCTTCCGCTGTGGCGGACAGGCTTTGAGACGCCGCGCTCAACTCGGTCGCGGCCGAGCTGACAATGGTCACGACGCCGCCGACCTTGGTCTCGAATTCATCCGCCAGACGCCGACGCTCGGTCTGACGCGCGGTCTTGGCCTGCGCCTCCAGCGATTTCTGATTCTCTTCCAGTTCCCGCTGCCGGATGCTGCTCAACCGAAACCCATCAAGCGCCCTGGACAAGGCGCCGATCTCATTGGTCGCTTCCCCGTACGGCACCTCGAGCTGCAGTTCTCCGCCGGAAATCCGATCCGTGGTTGTCGCCAGCCGGGCTATGGGTTGCGCCACTTTCCGGGCCAGCAAGAAGCTGATCCCCGCAACCAAAGCCGTCACCACAAACGCCGTGATTATGATCCGCCAGGCGAGAGCCCGTGCGACAGCGAAGGTCTCGTGCGTAGACTGGGTCACCACGACGCCATAATGAACGCCCAGGAACTCGAAATGGTCGCCAATGGCCATGGCGTGAACCCCGCGCCAGTCATCCGCCTCGATGACATGGTCATCGCCCGCAGCATGAAAGGTCATCTGCACGATGTCCTGTGGCAGCTGGATGCTCAACCTCGCCTCGCCGTTATGAAAACGCGGCTGGGTGCGCAGAATGCCGTCCTCGCCAATCAGATAGGCGTCGCCGGTTTCTCCCAGACCCACGTCTTCCGCCATCAGCAGATCAAGCTCGTGTGTGGGCATTTTGACCACAATCGCGCCCAGACGATTGCCATAATGATCGAAAACCGGCGACCCCATGAAGCTGGCGGGCAGTCCCCCGCCGGGCGCATATTCAGCGTAGTCTGACAGAGCCGTCTCGCTTGGCTCCATGGCCAGCACCTGTTGCATGACCTGGGACAGATGCGTGTCCCGATACGGACCCGTCAGGAAATTGGTCGCGAAATCATCTTTCTTCTCTGTGCTGTAGAGCAGATTCCCCTCCAAATCGAAGAGGTAGATGTCCGCATATTCGCGCTTATCGTGATAGTCACGAAACCAGGGATGCAGGTCCTCATGAACCACGGAATATTCAGAGCCATCCCCTGCATCGACGAGATTGATCCGTTCAGATCCCGCATAAGGGTTCTCATCGCGATAAAGGCGACGAATCTCGGCGCCTGCCGCGCCTGGCATCTCTTCCCAGGCGTCATGAAAGCGTTCAATGGCGTGTATCACTGCCGTGCTGTGCGCCAGCAAATGCACGTCTTCCTCGACGTATTCGAGATAGTGCCGGATCGAGGAAAGGCGTGAGCGCTCAACAGCTTCAAGGCGGGAAATCGCCGAATGACGTTCCGCTTCCCGGCTCTCGATAACGGCGGCGGTTCCCAGAACGCCGCCCAGCAAGAGACACCCTCCAAGGCTGATCAGGCCAAACAGGTGAGCGACGGGCAGTTTGTTAAGCATGATGCACCCTCAAGGCTTTGAACCGAGGGTGCAGATCAAGTTGTGATGAAAGTCTAAATCACCTGTAGAGTGAATTTGTTGACAACCATGATTTCAGAGACTTACTCAGCATAAAATTTATTGATGAGTGAGATTCGGCCTAATCTGCTGACGACGTGTGGTCATGCACCACGCGCCAACCCTCGGCTTCCTTGCGCAGAATCAGCGTGAACAGGCCCGTCGGCTCATCGCTTTCACGATAGAGCGTCCAGCGCCCGAACACATAGGCGGCCTCTTCTGACAGCTGTGTGACATCCAGATCGGTGAAGGCCAGCCAGCCCATGGCTTCAGGCGTGTCATAGCGGGCGAGATAGCGCTCCAGCGTCGCGCTCCAGCCTGTGGTGACAGAGCCGCCGGATGCAAAGCGCAAATCCTCGCTCGCCCAATACCCGGCCATGAACCCGGGAATATCACCTTCATTCCAGGCGTCCTGCTGGGCGCTCAGCACCGCGCAGATCGCCTCCACCTCGGCGCCGACGCCGCTGCAACTCTGCTCCTGAGGCTGCCCTTGAATGAGAAATGCTGCCGCCAGCGCACTGACAATCATGATGCGACGCCCCATCTGTTATCTGAACACAGACAGAGTGAAGCGCGTCCCGAGGTCAGGTCAACGTTTGAAAGGGCCGGGGTATAAAGGAAAGATCGAGAACACACCCGCAAAGCGGGGATCACCACTATCCGCCAGACACTGAATTTTCAGGGGGAGGAAGTGGTGAGCCGACAGGGATTCGAACCCTGGACCTACTGATTAAAAGTCAGTTGCTCTACCAGCTGAGCTATCGGCTCTCCGTCTCGAGAGGCGCGGAACCTATAGCCGGTTCCGAAAGTGGTCAACCCGGCTATATGCGGGAAAACACCTCTTTTGCAGTTGCGTGATCGTGATAGGACAAAACCATGAAGAGCCCCTTTCTCAAAGCACAGATCTACGCTGTCTCCGCCCTCATCCTGACAGGCTGTTCCAGCCTGCCGGACCTGCCCGATTTGCCGCGCACGCCGTTGGGCCGCACCGAATCTGTCGCCTCGGACACGGTCGGCCTGCCCCGGTCACGTCCGGGCCAGATCGTCATTGATAATGGCGACGAGACGGTTCCGACCCCCTATGGCGGTTCCGGCGCAGCGCTAAGCTGTGCGACCGTGGCGCGCGACATTGCCCGCCTGACCAGCCTGCTGGGCCCGGATGTGGAGGCGCCCGCCGCTGAAGACGCCGCCCCTGGTGATGAAGACGAGGATGAAAGCATGATGGATCGCTCGTCCCGGTTCGCCAGCTCGATCGCCGAGGACGCCCCGGATCTGGCCGCGGATGCCGCGCGCGACACGATTGTGGGGCTGAACCCGGTACGCCCCGTCGTGCGCTTTCTGGGACGCGCAGGCGAGATTGAAGCCGCCGCCCGCCTGGAACAGGAACTGGCGCAAAAACGCCGCGCCTGGTTACGCGGCGCCTTTGATGTAGAGGGCTGTGAGCGTGACACCCTGATCGAAGCGATGAGCGCCTACAATCTGCTCAACACGCCCGAAGACGCTGACTAGATCGCGTCCGGGCCTTCGGCCATGCGGGCGTGGAACCGGGCGCGGAACGCCTCGAACTCGCCCGCCGCGATGGCGGCGCGCATGCGCGCGGTCAGGTTCTCGAAATAGGCGATGTTGTGCCAGGACAGCAGCATCGAGCCCAGATATTCGCCTGCCCGGATCAGATGGTGCAGATAGGCGCGCGAATAATCCCGGCTGGCCGGGCAATCGAGCGTTTCATCCATCGGGCGGGTGTCTTCGGCGAAGCGGGCGTTCTTCACGTTCACCGGCCCCCAGTCCGTCCACGCCTGACCATGACGGCCCGAGCGCGTGGGCAGCACGCAGTCAAACATGTCCACGCCGCGCGCAACCGCTTCCACAAGGTCAATCGGTTTACCCACGCCCATCAGATAGCGCGGACGCTCATGGGGCAGATGCGGCGTGGTGACATCAAGCACCTGACACATCATCTCGAACCCCTCGCCCACCGCGAGGCCGCCAATGGCGTAGCCGTCAAAGCCGATCTCGATCAGCCCTTCCGCGCTCTCCCTGCGCAGGTCTTCATAGGTGCTGCCCTGGACAATGCCGAACAGCGCCTGGTCTGACCGCTCGCCGAACGCCTCTTTCGAACGCTTCCCCCAGCGCCGCGAGAGCTGCATGGAGCTCGCCGCCGCATCGCGCTCGCACGGATAGGGCGTGCACTCATCAAGCTGCATGGAGATGTCGGCGCCCAGAAGGTCGGCCTGGATCTCGATGGAGCGTTCGGGCGTCAGCATATGCTTTGAGCCATCAAGATGGCTTTTGAACGCGACGCCTTCCTCGCTCATCTGGCGCAGGTCCGACAGCGACCAGACTTGAAACCCGCCTGAGTCCGTCAGGATCGGGCCGTCCCAGCGCATGAAATGATGCAGCCCGCCCAGACGCTTCACCCGCTCGGCGCCGGGACGCAGCATCAGATGATAGGTATTTCCCAGTATGATATCCGCGCCAGCTTCCTTAACCTGTTCAGGATAGAGCGCCTTCACCGTCGCCGCCGTGCCCACGGGCATGAAGGCGGGGGTGCGGATATCTCCGCGCGGGGTTTTGAGAACACCGGTGCGGGCGGCGCCATCCGTGGCGTGAAGATCGAAATCGAAGCTGGGCATCAGAACCTGGCGATAGTGCGGGAGTGACTTGAATGAGCTGGAAAGACGAAATCGCCCATTTGCGCAAGCGTCAGGCGCTGGCCCATAACATGGGCGGGGCGGAAAAACTGGCCCGTCAGAAGGCGGCAGGTCGCCTCAACGTGCGGGAAAGGCTCGACCTTTTACTCGATCCGGGCAGTTTTCGCGAAATCGGCTCCATTACCGGAAAAGCACGCGCGGGCAGCGATGGCGGGCTTGAGGATTTCTCCCCGGCCAACTGCATCTTCGGGCGCGGCACGGTGCGCGGGCGCCCTGTGGCCGTCGTCGCCGATGATTTCACGGTGCGCGGGGGCGCCGCAGACGCCGCGATCGTCGAAAAGCAGATCGAAGCGGAAAAGATGGCGGGCGAGCTGGGCCTGCCGCTGATCCGGCTGATCGAGGGCACGGGCGGCGGCGGCTCGGTCAAATCCATTCTCGACATGGGCGCGAGCTATGTCCCCTTCAATCCGGCCTGGGATCAGGTGGTCGCCAATCTCGAACGCGTGCCCGTGGTTTCCCTCGCGCTTGGCCCCGTGGCGGGACTGGGCGCGGCGCGGGCTGTATCCTCGCACTATTGCGTGATGGTCAAGGGCCAGTCGCAAATGTTCATCACCGGCCCGCCCGTGGTCGCGGGCGTGGGCGAGCATGTCACCAAGGAAGAGCTGGGCGGTTCAGACCTGCAGCTCGCCGCGGGCGCCGCGGATGACGCCTATGCCAGTGAAGCGGACGCCATGGAGGCGGCGCGCTGGTTCCTCTCCTACCTGCCTGACATGGCTGGCGATGCGGCGGACCGCATAACCCCCAGTGATGATCCCAAGCGTCAGGATGACAGCCTTCGCGAGATCGTGCCCAAGGACAAGCGCTTTGGCTATGACATGCGCGCCATCCTCAATACGACGCTCGATCAGGGCAGCGTGTTCGAGATGGGCCGTCATTTCGGCAGCTCGGTGATCACCGCCCTCGCCCGGCTCGATGGCTGGCCCGTCGCGGTGTTGGCCAGCAATCCCAATGTCTATGGCGGCGGCTGGACCGCGGAAGCGGCGCAAAAGATCATCCGCTTTGTGGATCTGGCGGAAACCTTCCGCCTGCCCGTGGTGCATTTCGTAGATGTGCCGGGCTTTGTGATCGGCACCCGCGCCGAGCGCGCCGGCACGATCCGTCATGGCGCCCGCGCCCTGTCAGCGATCTATCAGGCCAGCGTGCCCTGGTGCACCATGCTGATCCGCAAGGCCTATGGCGTGGCGGGCGCGGCGATGATGGACCATACCCGCTTCCGCTATCGCTATGCCTGGCCGTCGGGCGACTGGGGCTCGCTGCCGCTTGAGGGCGGGGTGGAAGCCGCGTTCAAATCGGTGCTGGAAAAGGCCGAGGATCCTGAAGCGCTGAAAGCCGAATTGCGCGCCCGGATGAAGGACCTCTCCGATCCGTTCAAGACCGCCGAGCGGTTCTGGATCGAGGAGATCATCGACCCCGCCGAGACAAGGCCGCTCCTGACCGAGTTCGCCAACCTGACCGCCAAGCTGCGCACCCGCGACAAGCCTGGAACGCGCTACCGCCCGTGATCGCGCAGCTCGCGTTCCAACCGGATCATCGAGTGAACACCGCTGAGGTCTTCAATGTCCTCGACGGTCATCCCGTGCGCCCCGCAAATCATGTCCGCTCGCTGCGCAATCTTTTCGGCGTCTGTCAGGAGCGCGAGCTTGTCCTTCCCGAACCAGTGCAGGAAGAGGTAATTGAGGGTCAGCCCCGGATGCGTTCCGGTCAGAAAATAGAGCGCTTTTGAAAGCCAGTTGCGCGGCCAGTCACGCATGCAGACGACCAGTTCATCGAGATAAGCGACGATCTTTCCGCCCCGGCTTGAAATCATGAACAGGCTGCCGCTGGTCACGCCGGGGGCCGCATAGATCATCACGCCCTCCGGGCAGATCATCCGGCTGACCGGCTGAACCGTCTCACCACACGCCTTCGCCACTTTCGCGGTGACCGCGTCGGCGGCATAGATCCCGGCATCCGGACAGCGTTGTTTCCAGCTCGCCAGACCGGACGTATGCGCAGCATTCGGCGCGATCAGCGCCGTGACCCGACCCAGATGGCTCAGAGCCTCCAGGTACACGCCCTCAGGATCCGGCGGCGGGCTGAGAACCGCGAGCTCCAGCTCACCGAGCCGGATCGCCAGCGCGTTCACCTCACCAAAGGTCGGGCAGTCATAGACCGCGCGCCAGACCCCGCTTCCCTCAAGGCATTCCGTCCAGATTACCGGCATTAGTCTGCTCCTGTGCTGCCCCCATTATAGAGCCCCTCACTGGCACGCACACAAACTATCGATTGGACCGTGATCATCAGGCAGGCGCAGGATGAGCCCCGCAAAAAGGAGCCTGCCATGATGAAAGACGAGTACGAATATCTGTGCCTGATGGTGTTGGATAACGAAGAGACCGTGAAAGCCGATCCGGAGCTTGCTTGCGGCTGCGCCGTCTATCTCAGCCGACAGGGCTATGACGAGGTGGATGCGGGCGGCGTTTGCGGCGCAGGCGCCTAGCCCTTCCGCCAGAGCAGGCTGGAATCGCCGTAGGAGAAGAAGCGGTAGTGCTCAGCGATGGCGTGAGCATAGGCCGCCTTCATCTCCTCATATCCCGCCAGCGCGCTGACCAGCATGAAGAGCGTGGATTTGGGCAGGTGGAAATTGGTCATCAGCGCGTCGATCACCTTGAAGCGATAGCCCGGCGTGATGAAGATCGCGGTGTCGCGCGCTTCGGCGCGGACCGTCCCGTCTTCGTCCGCTGCGCTTTCCAGCGTGCGGACCGAAGTGGTGCCCACGGCGATGATGCGACCGCCCGCCTTGCGGGTCTCGTTAATCATCCGCGCCGCCTCTTCGCTGACCGAATACCATTCGGCATGCATCTGATGCTCGGACAAATCCTCGGTCTTTACCGGCAGGAAAGTCCCCGCCCCCACATGCAAGGTCACATGGGTGCGCTTGATGCCGCGCGCGTCGAGCGCGTCAAACAGATGATCGGTGAAGTGCAGGCCTGCGGTCGGCGCAGCGACCGAGCCCGCCTTGTCCGGCGCGGCATAGACCGTCTGATAGTCCTCAAGATCAGCGGCATCGGCGGCGCGCTTGGACGCGATATAGGGCGGCAGCGGCGGCGCCCCGGCCTCAACGATCGCCTTGTCGAGTTCAACGCCCGCACGATCAAAGGTCAGAACGACCTCCCCGCCCTCGCGTTTCTCGGACACTTCTGCGGTCAGCCCGCCCTTGAACTGCAGCGTGTCGCCCTCTTTCAGGCGCTTGGCCGGACGCACAAAGGCGCGCCAGACGGCTTCGTCATCACGCTTGTGCAGATTGATCTCGATCTCCACATCTCCACCGCCGCCATGGGCGCGCGCCGGGCGAACGCCTGTCAGCGCTGCAGGAATGACGCGGGTATCGTTGAAGACCAGAAGGTCGCCCGGTTCGAGCAGGTTCGGAAGGTCGAGCACGCCCAGGTCAGACAGACCGCCATCCTTCACCTGCAACAGGCGCGCGCTGTCGCGCGGCCGGGCCGGACGCAGCGCAATCCGGTCCTCGGGCAGGTGAAAGTCAAAATCGGTCAGTCTCATTTGGGTCATAACCTTCCTTCAAGCTGGCGGTGATATACGCACCTCATTGACCGCCCGCCAGCCATCGAGACAGAACGCCCCATGATCCCGACGCCGAACCGCCTGCCAGCGGTGTACCAAATTCTCTCCTGGCTGGCCTGCATCGGCGCCTGTCTGGGACTGGCGCTTGTCATCGGTTTGAGTCTGACCGGACGGGTCTATCCCAAGGCCGATGTCTTCAACATGCTCTGGCCCCTGCCGGTCCTGGCGGGCGTGACGGTTTTCACCACGCTATGGGTATTCCGGGCGAAGGGGTTGTTTTTGGTGCGCGGCATCGGCATGGCGGCCAGCGCCACGCTGGTCTTCCTCGCCCTGCCCTACGCCCAGCTCATTGCCCGGCCGGACGCCCTGCCGCCACGCAGCGAGACCGGAGAGGCGTTAAGACTTGTCACCTTCAATCTGTGGAATCTGAACCGCGACCATGACGCCGCCATCGCCTTCCTGCGGAACGGGGATTTCGATGTGGCCTTCCTGCAGGAAATCGGCGGGAGCTTGCGCGAGATCCCGCAAAGCCTCGAAGCTGAATTTCCCCACCAGATCCGCTGCCCCTGGGGCGCCACACTGATCTCGCGCCTGCCCGTGATCGAGCAAGGCTGCGATGCGTACCGCACCGTGCCAATCGCCTATATGCAGATCGAGTTTCAGGGCGCGCCGCTGCGCCTGACCAGCACGCATTTCGCACGCCCGACACGCCCGGACCTGTACGCCTATCATCGCGAACGTCTGGCCGGCCTGATCGCGGATCAGACCCATCAGTCCCAAATTCTGGCTGGCGATTTCAATACAGCCGAACATGGCTTCCAGATGCGTTTATTGGCGCAATCGCTCGACCCGCTGCAACGCATCACACACGGTCTGCGGACCTGGCCGTCAGAACGCGCTTTGCCGATTCCGGTCATTGGCATAGACCATATCTGGATCAGCGAGGATCTATGCGCCTCACGCACGGGCGTGGCGCCGGACGCCGGTTCGGATCATCGCCCGGTCATGACCCTGGTGGAGCGCTGCGGCGCCTGACCGAGAAACGCAAACGGGCGGCCCCATGGGCCGCCCGTTTCACTCGTGTATGGATCGGCCGCCTAGCGCAGCTCGGCCTTGACGATCTTGCCCGGATTGGCCGGCGGCTCGCCCTTGGGCAGCGCGTCCACGTGTTCCATGCCTTCGATGACTTCGCCCCAGACCGTGTACTGACCATCCAGATACGGCACGGCGTCCAGGCAGATGAAGAACTGACTGTCAGCGGAGTTCGGGTCCATCGCACGGGCCATCGACATGGTGCCGCGCACATGCGGTTCATCGTTGAATTCCGCAGGGATGTTCTGGCCAGAGCCGCCCATGCCATTGCCGTTCGGGCAGCCGCCCTGAGCCACGAAGCCATCGATGACGCGGTGGAAGGTCAGGCCGTCATAGAAGCCGTCAGCCGCCAGTTCGGAAATACGCGCCACATGCTTGGGCGCGAGATCAGGGCGCAGACGGATGACAACGTCGCCGCCTTCAAGAGTGAAAACCAGGTTTTGGTTGGCGTCGGACACGACGGCCTCCTTTTGGGGATGTGTTCTTAGTCGAGGACGCGCACGGGCACGTCGATTGAGCAGATATCAGGCAGGCGGCCGTTATCGCGGCTCGCGGCCAGCGCTTCAAGATAGGCGCTGAAAGTCGGCGAGCTGGTATCCATGACCTGCACCGTCGGCGCATTGTCCATCTGGGTCGCCATTTCAAACTCTTCGATGATGTCCGGACGGAAGCCCAGGGTCTGTCCCTGCGTGCCGACATTCAGACTCTCGATCACGTCCTGTCCCTGACGCACCTTGCCCCAGACCGTGTACTGGGTGTTCAGGTGCTCGGCCTCCCCGCGCACGATATAGAATTGCGCATTCGCCGAGTTGGGGTCGTTCGTCCGCGCCATGGCGGCGGCGCCGTCGCAATGCAGCAGCCAGCTCTCCACCCGGCCATCCGCGACGATCCCGGCCAGAGCAGACGGTTGTGTGCCGACCGGGAAGCCATTCCAGTACCCGGCCTGAGCCATCGGTCCGCGCTCGGTGGAGCGCCGTTCCTGGGTCTCGTAGACGGGGATTTCATTGGGATCGCGACGAATGCCGAACTCGGCCTGAAGAGGATCAAACGGCGCCTGTATGCTGGGATTGTCCACTGCGCCGCCGCCTTGAGCCATGAAGCCGTCGATCACCCGGTGAAACACTTTCCAGTCCAGCCAGTTCGTCTCGGCGATCTCGCGGATGCGCGCAGCATGCATCGGGGTGAACTCGTCCTGGATCTCGATCCAGACTTCCCCCTTGTTGGTCACCAGATGCACGAGGTCTTCGGCATCCACCGTGCGCCAGGCGCTGTCAGGCGCATTGGCGATAATGTCTGCGCCCGGCTCCGCCGGTGCGGCGGCCGGCGTCGATGACGACGCGCCGCTGTCTTGCGTCGCGGTCTCGGCTTCAGTCTCGGTTTCAGCTTCAGCACAGGCCGTCAGCATGAGGGCTGACAGGCAGGCGGTGGCGAACAGGGAGGCGGTGGTGCGCATCAGACGAATTTCTCCAGCAGACGGTCTTTGACAAGCTGCGGCACGAAGGGGTCGATATCCCCGCCCAGCTTGGCGATTTCCTTGACCAGACGCGAGGCGATCGCCTGGTGACGCGGGTCAGCCATCAGGAATACGGTTTCAATGTCCGCATTAAGGCGCTGGTTCATGCCCACCATCTGGAACTCGTACTCGAAGTCCGACACGGCGCGCAGGCCGCGAATGATGGAATTGGCGCCGACTTTCTCGGCGAAGTGCATGAGAAGCCCTTCAAACGGCAGCACCTCGATCTCGGTGTCGCCCGCCACGGATTCCGCCAGTTCGCGCGCCATCTCGACCCGCTCGTCAAAGCTGAATAACGGGCCCTTGGCGTCATTGCGCGCCACGCCAATGACCAGCTTGTCATAAAGCTTCACGGCCCGGCCGATAATATCCAGATGGCCGTTCGTAATGGGATCGAACGTGCCCGGATAGAGCGCGACGCGCTTTTTCATGGCTATACTCCCCGAAGCCGGGCCTGGTGGTGAAGCCCCGGTCTAGTTCTCGTCTTCCGGCGCATCCGGGGTGTTCGGGGCCTCGCCCTCTTCACCGCTCTCATCTGCGCTGGCGCCGTCCTCGCTCTCGGCGATGCGGACAACAGACACGACTTTTTCGCCTTCCGCCAGACGGATCAACCGCACGCCCTTGGTCGCACGCGCCGCGATCCGCACGGTGTCCACCGGGAAGCGGATCAGCTGACCGCCATCGGTGACCGCCATGACAGTGTCACCGTCGATGACAGGGAAACAGGCTGCGAGTTCCTTGACCTTGCTCATGTCGTGCGCCGCCACGCCCTGATTGCCGCGTCCCATGACGCGATAATCATAAGCGCTCGAGCGCTTGCCGAGGCCATCCTGAGCCACAGTCAGCACGAACTCTTCCGCCGCGCCCAGCTCGGCGATGCGTTCGGGGCTCAGCGCCACGTCTGCGCCGGCTTCGCCGTCTTCAGGCGCGCTGACGACAGCATCATCCTCTTCAAGCCCGGCGGCCCGACGCATGGCGTTGGCGTGCTTCATATAGGCGCGCGCCTCGTCGGTGGTGACGTCGATATGGTTCAGGATCGCCATGGAGATCAGGCGGTCATCGCCCTTCAGGCGGATGCCGCGCACGCCGGTGGAATTGCGCGACGCGAAGACGCGCACATCGCCCACCGGGAAGCGGATCGCCCGGCCGCCGGCCGAGACCAGCAGCACGTCCTGATCCTCATTACAGAGCCGCACGTCGAGGATTTTCGAGCCCTCTTCGTCCAGCTTCATGGCGATCTTGCCGTTGCGGTTCACCTGCACGAAGTCAGACAGCTTGTTACGACGCACCGTGCCCGCCGTGGTGGCGAACATGACGTCGTACTGATCCCAGCTCTCCTCATCCTCGGGCAGCGCCATCACCGAGGTGATCCAGGCGCCGTCATTGAGGCTGGGCAAGAGGTTCGTCAGGTATTTGCCCTTGGTGTTCGGCGCACCCAGCGGCAGGCGCCAGGTCTTGGTCTTGTAGACCATGCCGTCAGAGCTGAAGAACAGCAGCGGCGCGTGGGTGGACGCCACAAACAGCGTCGCCACGAAATCCTCGTCCTTCATCGCCATGCCCGCACGGCCCTTGCCGCCGCGGTTCTGGGCGCGATAGGTCGAGAGCGCGGTGCGCTTTACATAGCCGCCATGGGTCAGGGTGACGACCATGTCTTCGCGCGGGATCAGGTCCTCGTCCTCGATCCCCAGATCACCCTCGATGATCGCCGAGCGGCGCTCGACGCCGAAGCTGGCTTTGGAGTCCAGAAGCTCGTTGCGGATGATGTCGCGGATGCGGGTCGGGCTGCGCAGAATGTCCAGAAGGTCGGCGATCGTCTCGGCCAGCTTGTTGGCCTCATCCCCGATCTCGTCGCGGCCCAGCGCCGTCAGACGGTGCAGGCGCAGGTCGAGAATGGCTTTCGCCTGCTCTTCGGTCAGACGGATCTCGCCATCCTTGATCTGGGAGCGCGGGTCAGCGACCAGCTCCACCAGCGGCGCCACATCCTTGGCCGGCCAGGCCTTGTCGCGCAATTGCTGACGCGCGGTCTGCGGGTCGGGCGCGCGGCGGATCAGGGCGATGATCTCGTCGATATTGGCCACAGCCACCGCCAGACCGATCAAGACGTGGGCGCGGTCGCGCGCTTTCTTCAGGTCAAACTTGGTGCGGCGGACCACCACCTCCTTGCGGTGATGGATGAAGGTCTCAAGGAAGACGCGCAGGCCCGCCTGTTGCGGACGACCGCCGATCAGCGCCAGCATGTTGACGCCGAACGAGGTCTGCAGCGGGCTCCAGCGATAAAGCTGGTTCAGGATCACCTCGGCGTTGGCGTCCTTCTTCAGCTCGATCACCACGCGCACGCCGGAGCGGTCGGATTCATCGCGCAGATCGGAAATGCCCTCGACGCGCTTGTCGCGCACCAGCTCGGCGATCTTCTCGACCATCGTGGCCTTGTTCACCTGATAGGGAATCTCGTGAACGATGATGGCTTCGCGGCCCTGACGGATATCCTCGATCGAGGTCTTGGCGCGCAGGATGACCGAGCCACGGCCTTCCAGCAGCGCCTTGCGCGCGCCCGAGCGGCCAATGATCTCGCCGCCTGTCGGGAAGTCCGGCGCCGGCACGAACTCCAGAAGCTCGGTGTCGGTGATGTCGGGCTGATCCAGGAGCGCCACGGTGGCGTCCACCACCTCGTTGAGGTTATGAGGCGGGATATTGGTGGCCATACCCACCGCAATGCCCCCGGCGCCGTTGACCAGAAGGTTCGGATAGCGCGCGGGCAGCACCACCGGCTCTTGCTTGGAGCCGTCATAGTTATCGCGGAACTCGACCGTGTCCTTGTCGATATCGGCCAGCAGCGCTTCCGCCGGGTGATCCATGCGGATCTCGGTGTAACGCATGGCGGCGGGCGGATCGCCGTCCATGGAGCCGAAATTGCCCTGGCCGTCCATCAGGGGCAGGCCCATGGAGAAGGGCTGCGCCATACGCGCCAGGGCGTCATAGATCGCGCTATCGCCGTGCGGGTGATAGCGGCCCATCACGTCGCCGACGACGTTTGCAGACTTCTTGTACGCCTTGTCCTTGCTGTAGCCACCCTCATGCATGGCCCACAGGATGCGACGGTGCACCGGCTTCAGGCCGTCGCGCGCATCGGGAATGGCGCGGCTCACGATCACGCTCATGGCGTAATCGAGATAGCTGCGCTTCATCTCGTCTTCGATGGCGACCATCGGTCCGCCGGGCGCGGCGGGAAGGTCTTCATCCATGGGCGTTTCAGGGGGCAAATCGCTCAAAGTCGTTTCGTCCTGGCTGGCGCGCGCCCCTCACCCCTTAGGATGCGGCGCGCGAAAAGAGACGTTGGTCGGGCGCAGACAGGCGGAAACCGCCGTGAATCACCTGCGCACGGTTAGAGGATATGTCTAGCAAGGCCGGGAACGGGCGGCAAACGCGGCACGCGGCTGTGTCCACGGTTTCAATGCGGTTTTACGTTTAAGACCGGATATTCTGGAATTTCAGCCCTGAATTGACGCAGACGGGCTCGCATCCGCATCGATGTCGACTACGTTGAAGGTATAGCTTTACAGGAGACGTCCCCATGAAACGCCCCCTTCGCACCCTGACCTGCGCAGCCGCCCTGGGCGCCGCAGCCTTCAGCGTCCCGGCCTTTGCGGCTGACCATCACGGCACCGAAAGCCATCAGCCCAACGAAGCCTACGCCACGCTGATCGATCGTGAACGCAACGAGATCGGTCATGCCCGCTTCCAGCAAGGCCCGTCCGGCGTGCTGATCACCATTCAGCTCGACACCCAGAATGAGTCCGCCCCCGGCTGGCATGGCGTGCACCTGCACATGCTTGGCGATTGCTCGAATGACGACTTCACCAGCTCCGGCGGCCACATCAATCCGTCAGGCCACGACCACGGTCTTCTGAACGCGGACGGCCCGGACAATGCCGACCTGCCCAACATCTATGTGCACGAGGACGGCGCCCTGCGCGCTCAGGTCTTCACCGACCGCGTCAGCCTGCACGGCGAATACGACGCCCCGGCGCTTCTGGATGAAGACGGCTCCGCGCTGGTGATCCACGACAATGAAGACGATCATTCCACCCAACCCATTGGCGGCGCCGGCGCCCGCCATGTGTGCGGCGTGATCGAGGCGTCGCGCTAAATGCTGTCGCGGCGGGAGACCTTTACCGGGATCGGCGCTGGCGCGCTGGCGCTGACCCTGGCTGGACGCGGGATGGCGCAGGAAAGCCCCGAAGCGCTCTGGCGCGACGGGCCGGACCTGCCGATGCGGGTCCAGGAGATCTACCCCGCCGTGCTGGACGATGTGATCTATGTGGCGGGCGGGCTCAGCCCGGATGTGGGCGGAGGTCGCATCGGCGTCTCCGACCGCGTCTTCTCGCTGGCGCCGGACGCTGTGAGCTGGCGGGAGCGTCCGCGCCTGCCCGTCCCGCTGCATCACCCCAATCTGGTTGGACTTGAGGGCCTTGTGTACGCCGTCGGCGGCTTCACCGCCCAGACCGGCGGCCTCTGGGCGATGAGCGAGGGCGTGCGCGTTTTCGATCCCGACCGCAATCGCTGGCGCAATGGCCCCGCCATGCCCCAGCCCTATGCCGAAACGGTCGCTGTCGCAATCAATGGCCGTTTGCACGTGGTCACCGGGCGTCGCCCGGCCGGCCTCAGCAACAAGGCTTGGGGCGATCATGCCGACACGAACGCCCATATCGTGCTCGACCCCGCCGCTCAGGTCTGGACGACCGCCGCTCCGGCGCCGACCGCGCGCAATTCCGCCGCCGGCGCCGAACTGAACGGGCGCCTGCATGTGGTGGGCGGACGCACGGTATCTGGCGGCAATACGCCCGCTCACGAAGCCTATGACCCGCAAAGCGATAGCTGGGAGGTGCGTGCGCCCCTGCCCCAGCCCGAAGCCGGGCCGCGCGGCGCGGGCGGGCTCGCCTGCGCCAGCGTTGAAGGCGCGCTCTATGTGTTTGGCGGTGAGTGGTTCGACAATTCCGGCGGCGGCGTCTACGCGCAGGTCTGGCGCTATGATCCGCAATCAGACAGCTGGTCGGACATGGGCCGCATGCCCACACCGCGTCATGGTCTGGGCGCCGTGACGGTGCGCAATGTCATCGCTACCATCGCCGGCGCCGCCCAGCCCAGCGGCAATCAGACCACCGCCAAGCTCGACTGGTTCACGCCCTAGTCAGACGCCGGACAGTCCGCGCCTTCAGGCTGGCCAAGGCGCGGCGGTCCATCCGCCGCGATCTCCTGCCCGAGCAACCAGTCCAGCATGCCCTCTTCCAGCGCATTCCCTTGCGCCTCGGGCAAGTTGCCCCAGCCATGCCCCATGCACGGAATTTCCCAATACTCGAACGCGGTGTTTCCTGACGCGTCCAGCGCGTCCACCAGAGCCCGCGCGCTCTCAACCGGCGTGCCGTTGCGGTCCTTCTCGCCATGCACGATCAGGATCGGCATCGTATTGTCCTCAAGAAGGTGCACCAGTCGCGAATTGAGGCGTGTGGGCCAGACCGCCCAGCTATTGTCATGGCCAGACCAGGTCTCGCGCCAGGTGGGGTTGTCCTCCATCCGTTCAAACTGCGCGCGCAGATCGGCGATGCAGGCCTCACGCTCCTCGCCTGAAACGCGCTCCTCCGGGCAGGCCCAGAAATCCTCGAAATGCTCGGCCATGGTATAGCCGCCGCCCATGGCGCCCAGCACGGCGCGGGTCACTTGCGGGTAATAGGCGACCAGCTGGCTCGCGATATCGCCGCCGTCCGACCAGCCCCAGACCAGAAGCTCGCCATTCCACCAGTCTGCAGTGGCGCGCAGGTGCTGCAGCACGCGCAGATGGTCGAGCACACGATTGTCGATGGTGTAATGGCGCAGGAAGCCCTCAGTGCACTCCGAGCCGTAGGAAGCCTCCGGCGCCACGCCCGGCTTCTCCACCATCAGCCGGGCATAGCGAGCCGGGCGCTCCGGACCAGGACGGTAGTCATAGCGCATATTAGGGCGCAGCTGGCCCACACAGCTTGAGCCATCCACCAGCAAGAGGAGCGGTACGCGCTCACCGTCATCAGGATGGTCGAGATAGAAATGAAGATCGCGCTCATCCACGGTCTGGATCGTTCGGCTGTCCTCATAGACCCAGCCCGGATAGCCCTCAGGCACTTGCGTTTCAGCCTGAACGCTCACAAGCGCCAGAGCCATGATCATATTCAGCATGCCTGCCTCCCTGTTCTGAAAGGCAGGCTAGAAACTGCTCAAGACAGAACAACTTAATTCGAGGCAATCGGGATTAAACGTCCGCAAGGCACGAAAAAGCCCGGCGCGATGCGCCGGGCTTTTCATATCATCGATGGAACAAACCCTAGAACGGGATGTCGTCGTCCAGCGTGTCGGAGGTGAAGTCCTCGCGCGGGGCGTTGTTGCGCTGGCCGCCACCGCCCTGACCGCCGCCATAGCCGCCGCCGGAGCGATCATCCATCTGGTTATTGTTATAGCCGCCGCCCATGCGGTCGCCGCCGCCGCCTTCGCCGCGGCCATCGAGCATGGTCAGCTCGCCGCGGAAGCGCTGCAGCACCACTTCGGTGGTGTATTTGTCATTGCCGTCGCGGTCCTGCCATTTGCGGGTCTGAAGCTGACCCTCGACATACACCTTCGAGCCCTTCTTGAGATAGTTCTCGGCGACCTTGGCGAGGTTGTCGTTGAAGATCACGACGTTATGCCATTCGGTCTTCTCGCGGCGTTCGCCCGTGGACTTGTCGCGCCAGTTTTCCGAAGTGGCGATGCGCAGATTGACCACCGGGTCGCCATTGTTCAGGCGACGCACTTCGGGGTCCGCACCCAGATTGCCCACCAGGATCACCTTGTTCACACTGCCCGCCATGCCGCGTCTCCCGCTTGTCTTTCGCGTGGTATTTGTTCACATTCCGTTCCGCGCGTCAATTGAGGCGCGAGTCGGACGTTAACGAAGCCCATCCGGGCCTCTGAGTCCATCACCGGGCGCCGCTGTCGGCGCCTGAACGGTGGATAGCGGAGACCTTGAGGCCTAAGTAACGCCCGATACGCCGCCCGGCAGCCCGCCAGTGAAGGACTTTGCGTCATCCATGTCTGACAAGCTCAAAACCATTTCCGTGCGCGGCGCGCGCGAGCACAATCTCAAAGGCGTGTCGGTCGATCTGCCGCGCGACGAGCTGATCGTGTTCACGGGCCTGTCGGGATCAGGCAAGTCCTCGCTCGCCTTCGACACCATCTACGCCGAGGGCCAGCGCCGCTATGTGGAGAGCCTGTCGGCCTATGCGCGCCAGTTCCTGGAGCTGATGAGCAAGCCCGATGTGGATTCCATCGAAGGGCTGTCTCCCGCCATCTCGATCGAGCAGAAGACGACCTCCAAGAACCCGCGCTCGACCGTAGGCACCGTCACCGAGATCTATGACTATATGCGTCTTCTGTGGGCGCGGGTCGGCGTGCCCTATTCGCCTGCGACGGGCGAGCCGATCTCGGCCCAGACCGTCTCCCAGATGGTGGATCGTGTCACGGCGCTCGGTGAAGGCGCGCGATTGTATCTCTTGGCGCCCATCGTGCGGGGCCGGAAGGGCGAATACCGCAAGGAGTTCGCCGAGCTTCTGAAGCAGGGCTTTCAGCGCGTGAAGGTGGATGGCGAGTTCTACGCGCTCGAAGAGGCGCCCGAGCTCGACAAGAAATTCAAGCACGATATCGATGTCGTGGTGGACCGGGTGGTCACCAAGGACGGGCTGGAACAGCGCCTCGCTGACAGCCTTGAGACCGCCCTGCGGCTGGCGGACGGCATCGCCATGGCCGAGTTCGCGTCTGATCATGGCGAGCACAAGACCGGCGAACGGATCGTGTTCTCGGAGAAATTCGCCTGCCCGGTCAGCGGCTTCACGATTGAAGAGATCGAGCCGCGCCTGTTCTCGTTCAACAACCCGTTCGGCGCCTGCCCGTCCTGTGACGGTCTGGGCCAGAGCCTTGAGTTTGACGAGGATCTGGTGGTGCCTGACCGGGACAAGTCGCTCTATGACGGCGCAATTGCGCCCTGGAGCCGCGCCACCTCCAAGCTCTACCAGCAGACCTTGCAGGCCCTCGCGGACCATTACGGCGCCAGCATGTACACGCCCTGGCGCGATCTCGACAAAGCCTTCCGCAAGACGGTGCTCCAGGGCACGAAGGACAAGATCAAGTTCACCTATGAGGACGGGCTGCGCCAGTTCACCACCTCCAAGGCGTTTGAAGGGGTGATGCCGAACCTGCAGCGCCGCTGGCGGGAAACCGATTCCACCTGGGTGCGTGAGGATCTGGCGCGCTTTCAATCGAGCCAGCCCTGCGATGTCTGCCACGGCAAGCGCCTGAAGCCTGAAGCTTTGGCGGTAAAGATCGCCAGACACGACATTTCCGAAGCGGGCGAGAAATCCATCAAGGATGCGCGCGACTGGTTCGCCTCCATCGAGGAGACGCTGTCGCCCAAGGAGCAGGAAATCGCGCGCCGCATCCTGAAAGAGATCCGCGACCGTCTGAAATTCCTCGTCGATGTGGGGCTCGATTATCTCACGCTCAGCCGCGCCTCGGGCACGCTGTCGGGCGGGGAAAGCCAGCGCATCCGTCTCGCCAGCCAGATCGGCTCGGGCCTGACGGGCGTGCTCTATGTGCTGGATGAGCCCTCCATCGGCCTGCACCAGCGCGACAATACCCGCCTGCTCGATTCCCTGCGCGGCCTGCGCGATCTCGGTAATACCGTGCTGGTCGTGGAACACGATGAAGAAGCCATCGAGACAGCGGACTATGTCGTCGATCTGGGTCCGGCTGCGGGCGTGCATGGCGGTGAAGTGATCGCAGCGGGCACGCCGGCGGAAATCGCCGCCAATCCCAATTCGCTGACCGGGCAGTACATGTCCGGCAAGCGCATGGTGCCGGTTCCCGAACAGCGCCGCCCGGTGGATCTGAACCGCGCCGTGACCGTGAAGGGCGCGACCGGCAACAATCTGCAGAACATCGACGCAGCCTATCCGCTGGGCGTTCTGACCTGTGTGACGGGCGTGTCAGGCGGGGGCAAATCCACCCTGACCATCGAGACGCTCTACAAGGCGGCGGCGCGGCGGCTCAACAACGCCTCCCAGGTGCCCCTGCCCCACGATACGGTGGAGGGGCTCGATCAGGTCGACAAGATCATTGATATCGACCAGAGCCCGATCGGGCGCACGCCGCGATCCAACCCGGCCACCTATACCGGCGCCTTCACGCCGATCCGCGAATGGTTCGCCTCCCTGCCCGAAGCCCAGACGCGCGGCTACAAGCCGGGCCGCTTCTCCTTCAACGTCAAAGGCGGGCGTTGCGAGGCGTGCCAGGGCGATGGCGTGGTGAAGATCGAGATGCACTTCCTGCCCGATGTCTATGTCGAGTGCGATGTGTGTCACGGCAAACGCTTTAATCGCGAAACGCTGGAAGTGACCTTCAAGGGCAAGTCCATCGCCGATGTGCTGGACATGACCGTCGAGGAGGCCGCCGAATTCTTCAAGGCGGTGCCGTCGGTGCGCGACAAGATGGAGACGCTCAAGCAGGTGGGGCTGAGCTATGTGAAGGTGGGCCAGCCCGCCACCCAGCTCTCGGGCGGTGAAGCCCAGCGGGTGAAGCTATCCAAGGAACTCGCCAAGCGCTCGACCGGCAAGACGCTCTACATCCTCGACGAGCCCACCACCGGGCTTCATTTCGAGGATGTGCGCAAGCTGCTCGAAGTGCTGCATGAGCTCGTGGATCAGGGCAATACCGTCATCGTCATCGAGCACAATCTCGATGTCATCAAGACCGCCGACTGGCTGCTGGATCTGGGCCCTGAAGGCGGCTCAGGCGGCGGCGAGATCGTCGCCTGCGGCACGCCCGAGGACGTGGCCGAGGTGGAGGCGAGCTGGACCGGACGCTATCTCAAACCGCTTCTGGAGCGGGACAAGGCGCGTCAGGCGAAGCTGGCGGGGTAAGCGCGCCCTCCGCCGGGGCGGAGGTCAAAGCGGCCTCCGCCAGATAGCCGCGGATCACCAGCTGGAAAAGCGCAGCAAAGATCAGCTGGCCGATCATGGCGATGATCAGGGCTGCGGTCAGATTGACCGTTTGCCCCTGTTGCATGGCCTGAAGCCCCAGCCCCAGCGGCGCCAGGGCCAGCGCATTCACGATCAGGCCCATAAGCCCCAGCGCGAACACCGCGCCCAGATAGCCGAGCACGAAACGCTCCGCGAAGGGATGAGTGTGTCTCCAGGCTGATAGTTGCGGGAAGTGACCTGTGACAATGGCGAGGGGCAAGCCTGTGGACAGGCGGCTGGCATAGGTCAGGGCTGTTCCAACGATAGTCAGTGAGCCGACAAGCATTACCGCGATCACGAGCGCGCGTCCGGCCAACTCCCCGGCAACCATCACAAAAAGCTGAAAGGGGATGCCGATTACAAGAAGCAAAAGGAACAAGGCGACGGCGCCCATCAGCGTGACGCCGAACTGAGCCAGACCGATGACGAGATAGGTCAGCGCCAGCCGCCCCTCATCCGCCCCAAGACGCCAGGGAAGCCCCGGCTTGGCGGGCTGCCCCGTCAGGAAGCGATACCAGGCGGCCTCACTGGCGAGATACACCAGCGGAACGCCGAAGAACGCCAGCCCGAAGGCCAGCAGAGCGCCCGCGCCAACAGAGGCGCCGCCCGCTGCAGGAAGTTGGGACAGTCGCCCCGCCATCACCATCAGATAGGGCGTGAGCACCAGCAGGACGCCCAGCGCATCCAGCCCGAACAGGACACTCGCCCGGCCCGGCGCGCGCCGCACCGTCTGAACGCCCCGCTTCAAGGCGGATCGAATGGAGAAGGCCTGATCTGTCATGATTCCCCCCGGTCATGGCTTGGCGCCGTTATGCCAAGCCAGGGGAAGAAATCCAACACATTCTCCGATTTGGGGAATCTTCTCGCAGCGTGATTTGGGACGTCGCCCTTCTCGCCGTCTTACTGTCACGCCGATAGCCGCTCTCACCCCTGCGGAGTGGGGGCAGGCGCGTCAGGCGAAGCTGGCGGGGTAGCTTCCGTCTGTGAGGCTGCATCCCCGGCTGTGGCCACCATGGCCGCTTCGGCGACCACGCCGCGCACCATCTGGAACATCAGGTAATAGGCCAGCATGGCAAAGCCGATGACACCCATCATGGCAAGGCCATCGGCTATGGGGAGCGTGTCGGCGCTGGTTTCTGGCGCAACGATCATCACGGCGGAGACAGCCCCGAGTTGTACTGCAAGAATAAGCACATAGCCGAGAATGATAATACCGGCTCCAGCGACGAGGAGACGTCCGGCGAAGGGTTTCGTCGCGTCCCAGCCCCCCAACACATCAAGCTGTTGTCGCTTGATAGCCAGCGGTGCGCCTGTGTTCAGGCGCAGGCCGATATAGTTTGTGACGAGCATCATGAAGAGCAGGATGACGAACGGAAGCAGCTGCACCACCCAGAACTGCGCGGAACTCGGATCACCAGCTGTAGCGCCGAGCGCCGCTACCCCGTTAACAGCCAGCATGACGACCAGCATGGCGATGGCCAAAACCATATAAATTCCCATGCTCACGCCCATGATGATGGCGCTGCTCACCCCATACACGACAAGGCTACGCCACTCATCAGCGCCGATCCGGTAGGGAATTGCGCGTTTCATCGGGCGACCGGTCAGCAGGCGGTTCCACGCCGCATCCACCACCCAGATGTAGACCATGAAGAGAATTGCAAATCCCAGATAACCGGTCAGGAACAACCCGAGATTCTGGGTCTGCTCGGCATCTGTCTCAAGCTGTTCCATCAAGGGCGCAATGACGAGCAGCCCGAAGCCAGTCGCAAGCGTCCCGAGCAATACCCAGTCACAGGCCAGCTGGGTCCAGCTGGCGACAGGGCGGTGCTTGAAACAGCGAAACCACCGGACCACCGCCGAGTGCACGGAAAACCGCTCAGGTTCATAAAAGGATTGCGCCACGATTCCCCCCTGCGTCGCGATTTACGCAAGACTATTCGCCATTTGAGGGAAAACAAGGCCTATTGAGATTTCCGCCCGCGCAGGATCAGACCGATCAGCATGATCGCGCTCAGCCCGCCCATGGCGATGAGCTGGGCGTAGGTTTCCGGGCCGAGGGTGACGTTCTCGGCGCCCGCAAGTCCTGTGGCGGAGCTGAACACCTCGGCCACGGCGGTGTGGATGGTCTGCTCGGGGTCTGACGCCATCAGCGCGAAGGTCGGCGCGATGACCGCGACGGCGTTAAAGGCGCCATGGGCGGCGGCGGCCTCGATCATCGAACGCCGCCACAGGGCCGTGAGGGCGAAGACGAGCCCCGTGAGGCCGATGCCGCTGAGCGCGAGGACGCCATATATCAGCCCGGAGATGAAAACGTGAAGGTGCAAGAAGGCGAAAGCGAAGCTCGCCACCAATACGCCCAGCGTCTTGCCCCAGCGCGCGGTCAGCGCACTCATCAGCCAGCCACGAAAGACCAGCTCCTCCACCCCGCCCTGCAGCAGGAAGCCCAGGAACAGCCCCGCATAGGCGATCAGCGCCGCCTGTCCGATCGCGCGCGACGGATCCATATCGTCCATCGCCAGATCAGACGCCGGCGCGGCGCCCAGGCTGAGCAGCGTTGCGGCCACGCTGACCAGCACCACCAGCACCATGCCCAGCGGCAGGCCCAACAGGTAACGCCCTAAAAAGTCTCTGCCATAAAGCCCGATGGTGGAGAGCGGGCGCTTCTCGAACACCTTGACCCAGACAAGCGTCATGATCGCCCAGGTGATGAACTGGGTCAGCATCAGCGGCAAGAGCACGGTGAGCGTGTTCTCGCTCAGCGCCTGCTGCGCCGCCAGAGGGTCGGTGTTCCCCGACGAGACCGTGTGGACAATGGTGTAGATCACCGTGCCAATCACCACAGGAACCGAAGAGGCGAGATAGCCCGCCACCATCAGCCCCAACGCACCCCACCCCCAGGTGCGGCGAGCCGTCTCCGGCCAGGGCGCGTAAAGGGCTTGGGTCATGTCAGGCGGCTTTCTGTTCGGGTTCGGGCATGGACAAGGCGAGTTTCGCACTGATGCCGCGCGCCATCAGCATCACAACCCCCATGAGGAAGGTCACTGGCAACAGAACGAGCGCGCTGATCCCCAGCTTGTCCGGGCCCGGAACCAGCTCTGCATAAAGCCGCATCGACATCAGCGGATCAGACGGGTTCTGGAAGGCGTCTTCAAAGGTCCTGACCACATGCTCCCCCACCCAGGCGGCAATCACGCCATAGCTGATGACAATCACCAGCATGTAGAGAATGGTGAAGACGATCCACGCTGTTGTCAGACCCGCCGCATGGCGCCACCCGGTGCGGATCGCCCCGCCGATGTCAAACCGCCCGGACAGCGCATGCGCGGGCAAACCCGAGAACACGGCCAGCGCAACCGACATGGCGAGAAGCAACAACACGAAGAATCCAACAGCCACCAGAACGACGGCGACGCTGCTGTCACCCGTCCCGTTTTCAATGATCATGACCGCAATCACGCCGCCGATCATGCTCACCAGGAACACCGCAAAAAGGGAAGCCAGATAAACGCCAAACAGGATGAGCCAGCTGAGCGCCAGTCGCCCAATCCCCGCCCAGCCCGGCCAGAGGGTGAAGCGGCCGCTCATGAACAGCGTCAGCCAGACCGCTTCCAGCCAGAGCCAGAGCGGCAGTCCCAGCAAGGAGAATACAGAGCTGAGTGAGGAAAACTGCATGTTGAGGACATAGGCCCCGGCGCTGTCACCCAGCTCTGCAGCCTGAACGCCCTGACGCGCCATATAGCCCAGCAGCATGTACTGCCCCAGATACAATGCCGTGCAGAGGAGCGTCTGGATGATCAGTAGGATCAGGACCGATTTGGGTCGGGCGCGAAAGACGTCGAAGCCGAAGCCCAGCGCCCCGCCCAGCGTGAACCGATGAGCAGGCGTCGTGGTCGTATCTGTCATGGTCAGCCCTCGCTCGGCGCCTGTCCCACTGAAGCGGCGGGCGCTTCGAGCGGCGTTTCGGGCGGCAGACCACCATCATGACGAACGGCCACATACGCGCCGACGCCATGCCAGCTGACCTGAACAATCGCTTCATAGATGAATTGCAGGATCATCACGACGCCCAGGCAGATCAGGAAGACCGGATCGCTGAACACCTCACGCAGAATATCAAACACCACCTGCGTATCCGTGGTTTCTTCGATCTGCGTCACAAGGCCCAGCATGTCAGCCGAACCGATCAGAATGACGCCGTTTTGCAGCAGGCCCACCACCATGTAACCCATTAAGCTGACAAGCACGAGAACCAGATAGGACAGGAACATCCACAGCATGACGCCATGGGCCGCGGCAAAGCCGTCAAACAGCTTTATGCCCCGCTGACGCACGCTCAGCGCCGGCGCAGGCGCAAAGCCAAGCAGGCAAAGCAGCCAGCCCAGCACCACAAAAATGGTCAGAACCGTGTTCACAAGCGCCTGAACCGCGACACCGCCCGGCTCTCCCCCGGCGACAAATCCGGCGTTCACAGACACATAGAGCATCACGGTCACAAGCTGACCGATGCCCAGCAAGAACCAGAAGGCCAGATTGACCACGAACAGGCGCAGTTCATCGGCGCCGAAGCGGATCGGGATGCCGACGGCGACTTCATTGCGCGTCAACAGCCGAAGCCAGGCCCCCTGAAGCATCAGGGCGCTCACCAGGAGTCCGAACCCGCCGAGAGACAGATATCCCGCCCCCTGCATCAGGGCGGCGAGAACTTCAGCTTCAGGCGGCTCACCCTTGCCCTCATAGGCGAGCAGCAGCTCGAACACCGGCCATGCGCCGTAAATCAGAAGCGACGCAAAGCCGCCATAAAGGACCACCTGCCACAGAGCGATCCACAGGACGCTCAGGGGCCGCTGGCCGAACACCTTGAAGAAATGGAAGGTGCCATCGATGAAATTATAGCTGGGCTTGGACATGGTTCCCCCCGCGTGTCCGAACGAAGCATTCGCGTGAGAGGATAGCCCAGACGGTCAGAAAGGTCTCGCCCTATTCAGACGGGATTTCGCCTTCGTCCTTGTAAACGCCATAGAGCGCACACAGCATCGCGATCAGCGGCGCCGCCAGCAGGGCGATCTTGCCCACGCCATAAATCGCACTGATGACGAGATAGAGCGCCGGATTGATGGTCAGCATCCCCGCCTCGCCAGCTGCGGACCGGGCGATGGCCGGTCCGGCGCCGAACAGGGCCACACTCAGGGCGTTAAACAGCGCCAGCACGATGACGCCGGGAACAAGGCTCGCCAGCGTCGTCAGGGCGATCTCAAGGCTGCGCCCGCGTGAAAGCGGCCAGATCGACAGGACGCGGACCGCCCGCTCCTGGATCGTCGCGGGCGCCGTCAGCGCCAGACGCGTGATCAGCCACACGCTGAACACCAGAAAGACCGCAACGAGAAGCGCGGAAATCGCCAGGGCGCCCGGGCCCATCAGCTCGAACAGGTTCACATACCCCTCCGGCTGGGGCATGCCCGGATCCATATCGGTGAAGGCAAGGCCCGCAATCATGAAAGACAGCGCCGTGCCCGCCGTCATCAGGATGATGCTCAGCAGCAGCAGAACCAGGAACAACGCCCAGGCGAGCCGGCCTTCATCCCCGCCCAGCGTCAGCCCGTAAAAGCCCTTTTGCGGCAGGCCCAGCGCCTGACGGGCGAGGCTCGCCCAACCGACCACAAAGGCGCCAAAGGCTGCGACCATGAACAGGATCATCCCCGGCGCCGCGCCCGGCGCATAGGCATGGGCGTAGGCGGTCAGGAGCGACTGGACCGCAAACACGACGCCATACAGGCCCGCGGCGGCCAGAACCGGCATCGGATTGTCCAGAACAAAGCGGAAGGCGGCGCCCAGAGCGCGAGGATCGAAGAGTTTCATGATGCGCCAGTTAGCCCGAAATGAGGGTCAGGCCAAGCGCATGAGGGCAAGAGGTTCAGTCCGTTTGCGTGGCGAAAGCCTCAAACCCCTGACGGCAGACCTCGAAGATCCGTCTTCGCGAAGAGGTCCTGAAGCAGGGCGTGAAGGCATATCGATTGACAAGCCAGCCTCTGCCCTCAAGTCCGAAACGATATCCGATCATCTGGTTCGCGAGAGCCTCACCTTCGACAGGAGGATAGGCATCCAGAAGGACAACCTCCCTCAGCTCCCGCCCCCTGGAGGATCCCGACCAAAACGCTCTCACATAGATGATGGCCTCAACACCCTGTCCTGTCTGCGCCTGGGGCAAATCAGGGAAGCCGCGATCCGTGCAGACACCCAGTTCATCCGGGTTGTGAGCGTAGGGCGAAAACAGGAAAAGCCGGTCTTCGGAAACACGCTCACCTGGCTCGGTTTTCATGGATTGCGCGACCTCTCGCTGCACAGCGGTCAAACCGCCAACTCGAGCGTCTATGCGCAAAGCGATGTTGAAATGGTACCCGGACGCGTCCAGCAGGCCCACGCGATAGGCAAGGCCTGCCGCGTAAGGGCTGATCGCGCACGGGCCTTCAGCTTCAAGCTCGAAAGCCGCCTCGAACGTGCTGAGCGCATGGCGCGCATTTCCGGACGCCCAGGCTTGCGAGAGATGCTGGATCTGGTCGTCCGCTAACGCAGTTCCGGAATGCATCACGCTCGCATTCAGAGCAAAAGCGGAAAGGAACGTGCTCAGCATCGCCATACGCTAATCCGCAAGCTGGTAGTCCAGGCGGGTCACCATGCCCCGTCTGACAACCGGAACGCCGTCTTCTGTGGCAGGCTCATAGCGCCAACGCCGCACAGAGCGCAGTCCTTCTTCACCGAACTCGCGGTAAGGAATGGAATAGACCACCTCGACATTTTCGGTGCGTCCTTCCTCATTCACGTCGAACCTCATCAACGCAAAACCTTCCACGCCCGCCCAAAGCGCATCCGTGGGATAGTCCGGGGGAAAGCGCCGGACGGGAATGGCGTCAACACGCCCCGGCACAGACATGAAGGACTCGTCCTCCATCTCCCGTTCAAAGTCCGGCTTATAGACCTCGTCCTGTCTCAGCCTCTCGAGCAAGGCGGACAGCTCGTCCTGATCCAGTTCCGCCCGTTCTGCGGAGGACCAGGCGGACGCAGCCATGCGCAGATCGTCGCCGCCCCCGCCAGCGTCCAGCGTGGCGTGGGCGACCGTTAACCAGTAGGCCGCCTCCAGTGGGTCGTCTTCATATGAATAGTAAGCGCCCGCCTGAAAGGCCGCGACGCCGAACAAGGCGGCGTCAGCAATTCCTGCGCGACGGGCGGCGAGGACTGCTTGCTCGCCATATCGACCGGCGGCCCGGTAATAATGCCGCAGCCAGCGCGACGTTGAGATCGTCGCATTCGCCACAGCGATTTCAGCATCTACTTCCGGCCGAGAGGCTAGCCCTTCCAGAATCTCCAGCGCGTCTTCCGCCGTTCTTTCCGCTTGCCTGTTTTCGCCCAGTCGCATCTGTGCATCGCTGGCAGTCCTCAGGGCCCGTGCGAGCAGAAACGGATCTCCGGAAGCGGCGCGATTGAGCTCCGCAGCGCTCAGAAACGCGTCGCGCGCAAGCTCGTATCGTGCGGATCTGAAAGCAGAATATCCCGCGTTTTCAGCCAGAACGCCCAGTGTTTCGGCATCAATGCCGGCCTCTAGCCCAGCTCGCCAGGCTTGCTCGGCGGCTTCAGCCGCAGCCTGCGCATCGCCTGCTTCAACGGCGGCTTCATAGGCCAGATAGGCCGTGGACACGCTTTCGGGCAGCGGCTCGTCCTGCGCAAACGCAGTTGCGGCTGCCATAAGCCAGACCATCAAAACACTGAAAATGCGCATATCCACCCCCATATTCGCGCACAGGGTGAATTTCATATCGCCATTCGTCAAGCAAGCTGCAGCCCCCGGTGATTGAGCCGCACCCGCTTCGCGACTATATGCACGGCCCATGACTGATATGACCCCGATCCACATCATCGGCGGCGGCATGGCCGGCTCTGAAGCCGCCTGGCAGGCCGCGAACGCCGGCGCCCGCGTCGTCCTTCACGAGATGCGTCCCGTACGCCCGACCTTCGCGCACCAGACCGAAGGGCTGGCCGAGCTTGTGTGCTCGAACTCCTTCCGCTCTGACGATGCGGAGACGAACGCGGTCGGCCTTCTGCATGAAGAGATGCGCCGTGCGAACTCGCTGATCATGGCGATGGGCGACAAGCATCAGGTGCCTGCGGGCGGCGCCCTTGCTGTGGACCGTCACGCGTTCTCGGACGCCGTGACCGAGGCCATCAAAAACCATCCCAATATCGAGATCGTGCGCGAGGAAATCGCCGGTCTTCCGCCAGAAGACTGGGACAGCGTGATCGTGGCCACCGGCCCCCTCACCTCTCCGGCGCTGGCCGAGGCCGTGCACGCGCTGTCCGGCGAGGGTGAGCTGGCCTTTTTCGACGCCATCGCGCCGATCCTCTATGCGGAGTCTATCAATATGGACATCGCCTGGAAGCAATCGCGCTATGACAAGGGCGAGACCGAGGAAGACCGCGCCGCCTATATCAACTGCCCCATGGACAAGGAGCAGTACGAGGCGTTCGTGGACGCGCTGCTGGCGGCGGAGAAGACCGAGTTCAAGGAATGGGAGAAGGACACGCCCTATTTTGACGCGTGCCTGCCCATCGAGGTGATGGCCGAACGCGGTCGCGAGACACTGCGTCACGGCCCGATGAAGCCGCGCGGGCTGACCAACGCCCATGATCCGGACACCAAACCCTATGCCGTGGTCCAGCTGCGCCAGGACAACACGCTGGGCACGCTGTTCAACATGGTCGGCTTCCAGACCAAGATGAAATACGGTGCTCAGACCGACGTGTTCAAGATGATCCCGGGGCTGGAGGACGCCAGCTTCGCCCGCCTTGGCGGCATCCACCGCAACACCTTCCTGCACTCGCCCAAGCTTCTGGATGGCGTGATGCGCCTGAAAGCCCGCCCGTCCCTGCGCTTCGCGGGTCAGATCACCGGCGTTGAAGGCTATGTGGAGAGCGCCTCTATGGGCTTGCTGGCCGGCCGGTTCGCGGCGGCCGAGAAGCTGGGCCGGGACTTCACCCCGCCCCCGCCCACCACGGCGCTGGGCGCGCTTCTGACCCACATCACGACGGGCCATGTGCCGGGCAAGAAAGGCGCGTTCCAGCCGATGAACGTCAATTTCGGCCTGTTCCCCGACATCGAGGCGCCCACCAAGGACGCCGAAGGCAAGCGCCTGCGCGGCAAGGACAAGTCCGTCGCCAAGAAACGCGCCATGAGCGCCCGCGCTTTGAGCGATATTGACGCCTGGCTGAAAGACGACCAGCAAGCCGCTGAATAAGCAGCCGTAACAGAACTTTCTCTTGATCTGGCCGAAGTCTCGATGAAACCTTCCCCCACAGGGGGAATCCATGATCGCATCCACGCTTCGCGCTGCTGGCGCCATTGTTCTGTCTTTGACGCTCTTCTTCGGCGCCGCCTGCCAGGCTCAGACCCTGCCCGCTTCATCCTTCGCGCGCCTTCCCGGCACGCAAGGTCTATCCATCTCACCGGACGGAAACCGCATCGCCTTTGTCACGCATGAGGGCGAGGCGCGCTATGTGGTCGTGATGGATCTTGAAACGGGTGCGCAGGAAGCCGCTGACTTCAGCAATATGCGCGCCTATTCCACGTTCTGGACCGATGAAGACACGGTGATGGCGCGCGCCGGGCGCACGCGTGAAGTCGGTGTGGTGACCGGCGATGTGAACTTTCAGGCCCTTGTCAGCATTGACGCCGACACGCTGGAGGCTGAACAGCTGATCCGCGAAGGCCGGGATCTGGGCTATAACTTCGATACAGCCACAATCGCCGGCGAGGATCCCGAGACCGGGCGGCTGTACATTCCGCTTCGTGACACCCGCAACGCCCTGAACCTGTATGCCGTCGATCCGGAAAACGGGCGCCGCATGACGCTGGTCGCGCGCGGCAACGAGACCACGATCGGCTGGCTGGCCTCGCCGGACGGCCAAAGCTTCGTCCGACTGAGCTACAATAACAGCCTGGACCAGTTCCAGATCGCGATAGAAGACAATGACCAATGGCGCACGCTGTACGAGGCGCGCCAGCGGCTTATCGATCTCTCGGTGGAAGGCTTCACTCAGGACGGCCAGTCCTTGCTGATCTCGCGCTTTAATGATCAGGGCAATGGCGTCAGCCTGCTTCAGAAGATGTCGATTGCGGATGGCAGCTGGGGCGACGTCGTCTATCAGAACCCGCGCTATGACGTGGGCCAGGTCCGCACTGATCCGCATCGCGGCTATGTGGCGGGCGTCAACCTGGTCACCGAACGCCGTCAGGTCATGTGGTTCGATGAAGAGCTTGCTGCCCTGCAGAGCAATCTTGATCAGAGCTTTGCCGGTTCAGTCGTCACGCTTGTGGACTGGACGCCGGACAGAATGAAGGTCGTGATCGGGGTCAGCGAAGCGGATGCGCCGGAGGTCTATTATCTGGTCGATCTGGCCAGCTGGAATGTGACGCCGTTGCGCGCTCGCTATCCCGAACTCTATGGCCAGCCCCTGCCCCAACGCGAACCGGTGCAATACACGGCCCGCGATGGCGTCAGCATCCCCGCCTATCTCGCCCTGCCCGAGGGTGACGGTCCTCATCCTTTCGTCCTGTTTGTCCATGGCGGCCCCGCGAGCCGGGATGTGGACGGGTTTGACTATTTCGCTCACTTCCTGGCCAGCCAGGGCTATGGCGTGATGCAGCCCCAGTTCCGCGGCTCCGCCGGCTTTGGTGAGGTCTGGGAGGCTTCTGGCTATGGCGAATGGGGGCTGGGCGTCATGCAGCATGATCTCAGCGACGCCGCCGCCTGGTTGCGGGAACAGGGATATGCAGACCGCATCTGCATCGCCGGGGGCAGCTATGGCGGCTATGCCGCCCTGGCCGGAGCAGCCTTCACGCCGGAGCTTTATGAGTGCGCCATCGCGATCAACGCTCTGTCAGACGCCGAGAACTTCCTGAACTATGCTGAAAACCGCTTTGGCCGGGACTCCCAAACCTTCCGCTACTGGAACCAGCATTTCAGCGGAGAAACCGATGGCCGCGCCACAGGCGACCAGCTGCGGGCGCTTTCTCCGGCCAAGCATGCCGATGCGGTCCAGGCCTCCGTCCTCCTTCTGCACAGCCGCGATGACACGGTTGTGCCAGAGGAGCAGAGCCGGATCATGGAGCGCGCCCTGCGCCAGGCCGGCAAGGATGTGGAGTTTGTCCGCATGCGCGGCGGCGATCACGGGCTTGAGGATTACCCTACGCGCCTGACAGTGCTTGAAGCCATCGCCGCGTTTCTGAACGAGGAGATCGGCGACTAGACCCGCCCGGTCAGGGACGCCCAGGTCAGGCGCGCGTTCTGCCCCAGCGGCGCGCGCGTGATCTGTTCTCGATAGGGATCTTCCAGCGCCTGCGCGCTTCGAAGATAGCCCCGCGCCAATGTAACATAGCCCACCGCCGGAAAGACTTCGGCGGGCAAGGCGCTGCGGGTGCGGCTGAGCATGCCGGCCGCCTCCCTCGCCTCTTCGAGGATCCCCGACAGCGCCGCCTTGGCGGCCTCGGGCTTGCGGCCCGACATCAGGTCCGCCTCGCTCATATCCGCGCCCGCCAGCTCGTCCGCGCTGAAAGGAGGTCGCCCGGCCTGCACCAGTGGTGCGAAGGCGCGTAGCAGCCCTGTGAAGCCCCAGAGGCGCCCGGCTGCCTGCAAGGCGGCTCCGGCCTCCCCCCCAAGGTCGAGATCAGGTTTGAGAAGTCTCGCGGCGGCGCGCATCAGCGCTGCGGACGTCCGGTCCACATAATCGCGGCGGTCCTCGCGGGTCGGGAACGGCCCCTCACCCAGATCGGCGGAGCGCGCCTCCACCAGACCGATCAGCGCGGCCTCATCGGGCCCGCCCGGCGCCTCACGCAATTCCGACAGGGCTTCATAGATGTCATGGCGGCGCACCTTGGGCGGGTCGGCGAACAGGTCCGCCGTCGCTTCACGCGCCCAGGCCAGCCGCATTTCCCCGATCACCGGCTCGGACACCTTGTCGGGAATCTGGGCGATCTCGTGATAGAAGGCATAGAGTGCATAGAGCCGCGCACGCAGTTCGGCAGGCGCAAAAAGCGCCGCCATGCGCCGTTCGGGGTCGTTCGCGGCCAGCAAGCTGTCGAAATCGGTCACGGTTTTCTCTCTCGCCAGTAGACAGGCGCCAGATGGAACCCATATCTAGGCCGTGCGTAATACCTGAGTATGGCGGTCTTCCAACAGGCCGCCGCACCTTTTGAGCACCCTCTCGCTCACACTCCCAAAGGAGGCCGACATGGCGTTTACTCTTCCCGACCTGCCCTATGCCCAAGACGCTCTGGCGCCGTACATTTCCGGCGAAACCCTGAGCTTCCACCATGGCAAGCACCATAAAGCCTATGTCGACAAGGCCAATGACGCCATCAAAGGCACCGACTATGAAGGCCTGAGCCTGGAAGAGGTCATCAAGAAAAGCTGGTCCGAGAAAAACATGGGCGTGTTCAACAACGCCGCCCAGATCTGGAACCACACCTTCTACTGGAACTCTATGACGCCCAATGGCGGCGGCGCGCCGACCGGCGCCATCGCAGACGCCATCAACGCGTCCTTCGGTTCCTTCGACAAATTCGTCGAGGAATTCAAAGCCGCTGGCGCCGGCCAGTTCGGTTCGGGCTGGGCCTGGCTCGTGAAGAACGGCGACAAGCTGGAAGTGCGCAAGACGCTGAACGCTGAAAACCCGATCACCGACGGCGCCACCCCGCTCCTGACCATGGATGTGTGGGAACACGCCTATTATCTCGACTACCAGAACCGTCGCCCCGACTATATCGGCGACTTCCTGGGCAAGCTCGTGAACTGGGACTTCGCCAACCAGAACCTGGCCAACGCCTGAATTGTTTAAGCGTTGACGAAAAGAGCGGCTGCGGTGACCTTCACCGCAGCCGTTTTTTTTATGTCTTCGGGGGGCCTCATGCGGATCGATTTCACTCATTGGCGCACAGGCGCCTCGCTCACAGCGCTCGCGCTTGCTTTCACCCTGTCCGCCTGCGGCGAGCCCGCCGCAACGCCGGCGCCCGAGTCAGCCCCGGCGGAGAGCGTCGCTCCGGCTCCCGCGCCCCAGGCCTTTACCGAGGCCGGGCTCGCCCAGCTGGACAGCCGACTGGTGGAACTCACCGCCGCCCGCCAGCGCTCAGGCTATGTCGCCGTGCTCGCCCGCAATGGCGTGGTTGTGCATACCGCGACCGCCGGCTACGCCGACATTGAAGCCGAGCGCCCGATGGCCGCCGATACGGTGGTGCGCATCGCCTCGATGACCAAGCCGGTCACCGCGGTCGCAGCCCTGATGCTGGTGGAAGACGGCGTGATCGCGCTGGATGACCCCGTCAGCGACTACATCCCCGCCTTCGCGAATGCCCGCGTGGCGACCTCGCTGCAGCGCGATGAGAACTACGAGATTCCGACGGTCGAGGCTGATCGTCCAATCACCATCGAAGACCTTCTGACCCACACATCGGGCCTTGGATATGTCTTTGACTACGAGTCCAATCTGGGCGCGCTCTATATCGACGGCGACATCTATTCCGCCGAAGGCGACATGGACAGCCGGATGGAAACGCTGGCCGGCCTGCCGCTCTATTTCCAGCCCGGCTCGGCCTGGTTCTATTCCTACGCCAGCGATGTTCTGGGGCATGTGGTGGCGGTGGCGTCCGGACAGAGCCTCGAGGACTTCTCCCAGCAGCGCATTTTCCGCCCGCTGGGCATGAACAACACCACCTTCTTCCTGCGCGATGAGCAACGCCGCGATCTCGCTGCGCTCTACACCCATGGCGAGGACGGTGAGCTGACCCGTATTGCAGAGGCCCAGGACACGATCCCGCGCAGTCCGATCGAGGCCGGAGGCGCAGGCCTTCTGTCCACCGCGAACGACTATATCCGTTTCGCACAGATGCTGGCCAATGGCGGCGAGTATGAAGGCGCGCGCCTGCTGTCACGCGAAATGGTCGATCAGATGACGACCGCCCATGTGCAAGCGGACCGCATGCCGGACCGGATGGATGCGATTGATCTGGGATATGGCTATGGCGTGGGCGTGGTCTATGACGGCCCCGGCGAGCACCCCGTGCGCAATGTGGGCGATTTCGGCTGGTCGGGCTATTTCGACACCGAGTTCTTCGTCAGCCCGTCGACCGGCGTGGTGGCCGTGATCATGAGCCAGGAGCAACCGGGCCCGACCACATCCGAAACGATCGGCGCCCGCGCGGTCTTTGACCGGCTTGTCTATGACGCTGTCACGACCGAGTCCTGAGACTGCGCCAGCCCCGCTTACAGGCTGTCCATAGGGTCGTCGCCGAGATCATATCCCAGATGCTCGACGACGGCCTGCCAGCTGGGCAGGGCGATCGCCTTGCCGCCGCGCTGCAAGACCAGCTTGCTCAGATGCGCCGTGCGCATGCGGTTCGCGTCATTATACAGGTAGATAAACTGTTCCGGCTTGGTCCAGATATCGCCACAACGCGCGAAAAACTCCGGGATATCATGAGGTTCGACGATCGGGTCGCCCCTGCGGTAGTCCACGATCAGAACCTTGTGGCTCAGCGCCTTGCGCGTATAGCCTTCCACCGCTTCCGCCAGGAAGGGCTTCATCGTGAAGCCGAGAATGGCTGTGTAACTGATGGAGCCCTTCAGGGTTTTTTCGATGATCTGGAGCGTCTCGACCTGATTCGGCATTCTTCACTCACCTGAGAAAATCGTGAAAAAGCCGCTTACAGCAAGGACTTAATCGCAAACGGAACAAACACCAGATGCCGTAAACAAAGCCTAAACAGGCAGCAGGGCTGCGGCGATGTTTCGCCCCTCACCTGCAAGCAGGTTGTAGGTCCGACAAGCGGTCGCCGTATCCATTACCTCAAGACCGATCCCGGCCTCACGGAACGCCTTCCTGACACTGGCGGGGGGATGGATCAAACGCTCCCCCACTCCCAGCACCAGCATGTCCGGACGGTCTGGCCGGTCGAGGAATATCCGCAGATCGTCAACGCTGAGTTCGTCACCCTGACGCGTCCAGCCGCGAGCCGCCCCGTCCACGATCAGGGTCGCGCCTTCCTTGCGCACTCCGGCGATGCGGAAGCCGCCATCGCCGAACGCGTCAATGGGCGGCAGGGAGATGCTGTTGGCGTTACGGGGCAACAGCGCCGCCCTCGGACTCCTCGCCTGAATCCCGCTTGACGCCGGTCAGCGTCAGAAGCGGCGCAGCCACGAAGATCGACGAATAGGTGCCCACACCCACACCCCAGATCAGGGCGAGCGCGAACCCTTGCAGCGCCGGACCGCCAATGATCGCCATGGCCACGATCGCAATCATCGTGGTGCCGGAGGTCAGGATGGTGCGCGACAGGGTCGAGTTGATGGCGCTGTTGAGCACTTCGGTGGTCGGACGGGTCTTGAACTTGCGGAAGTCCTCGCGGATCCGGTCATAGACAATGACGGTGTCGTTCATCGAATAGCCCACGATCGTCAGGATCGCGGCGATGGTGGACAGGTTGAACTCGAGCTGGGTGATGGCGAAGAATCCGATCGTGGCGATCACGTCGTGGATCAGCGCCAGCACGGCGCCCACCGAGTACTGCCATTCAAAGCGGAACCAGATGTAGATCAGCATCAGGACCAGCGCGACGCCGATGGAGCTGGCGCCCGCGACCACAAGCTCGCCAGAAACCTGCGGGCTCAGGGATTCGATCTTCTGGAAGGTGATGCCGGGAAATTCCTGCTCGAGCGTGGCGGACACGAACTGTCGCACCGCCTGCTGGGCTTCGGCTTCATTCTCGACTTCATGACCTTCAAGCGCGTTGGCGCGCTCAGTAGACACCTGACCGACGCGCACCAGCGCTTCGTTCTCGGCGCCAAAGCCCTGAACCTGGACATCGCCCAGATCGAGCCCTTCGAGAACCGTGCGCAGCGCGCCCAGATCCGCAGCCCCTTCGGTGCGGACCTCGATGGCGGTGCCGCCCCGGAAGTCGATGCCGAAATTGAGCCCCAGCGTGAAGAACGCGGTCAGCGAGCCCAGAATGAGCGCGACCGAGACCAGGAAAGCCGCAAAGCGAACCTTGATGAAGGGGATGTTGGTGTCGGTCGGAATGAGACGGACGAGTGCAAGCGCCATGATCGCCTCCCCTTACATTGCCAGCTTTTTCGGTCGGCTGGTGCGCAGCCAGATCGAAATCAAAAGACGTGAGAACACAAAAGCGGTGAAGACCGAGGTCAGGATGCCCAGACCCAGCGTCACGGCGAAGCCGCGCACCGGCCCCGCGCCCAGCATGTAGAGCACGGCGGCGGCGATCAGCGTGGTGATGTTGGCGTCCAGGATCGCCGAGAGCGCGCGCGAATACCCGGCCTCGAACGCGGTCGTGACCGTTCGCCCGAGCCTGTACTCTTCCCTGACGCGTTCAAAGATCAGCACATTGGCGTCCACCGCCATGCCGATGGTCAGAACGATGCCGGCGATGCCCGGAAGGGTCAAAGTCGCCTGCAGGCCCGACAGCGCGCCCAGCAACAGCAGGATGTTCGCCAGCAGGGCCAGCGTCGAGACGATGCCGAAGAAGCCATAGGCGAGCGCCATGAAGACGATGACCAGCCCGAAGCCGATCAGGACCGCGGTCTCGCCGCGCGCCACCGAGTCAGCGCCCAGGGACGCCGTCACGGTGCGTTGCTCGACCGGGGTCAGACGCGCGGGCAGCGCGCCGGCATTGAGCATGTTGGACAGGTCGGTCGCGGTCTGGATGGTGAAGCCGCCTTCAATGATGCCCGAGCCGCCGGTGATGGGGCTGCGGATCACAGGCGCCGAGATGATCCGGTCGTCCAGCACGATGGCGAAGCGGCGACCGCGGTTCTGGGTCGTCGCGTCCGCAAAAGCGCGGGCGCCGGTGGTGTTGAAGCGGAAGCTCACGGCCGGCTGGCCGTTCTGGTCAAAGGCCTGACCGGCATTGACCAGCTGCTCGCCGGTCACCAGCGGTCGGCGCTGAACTGCGAGATAAGGTTCGCCAGAGCGCTCTGAGGGCAGGATCATCACGCCCGGCGGCGTGCGGCCCGTGCCGTCCGGGTTCACCGTCACGCCTTCTTCCACCATGTGGAAGGTCAGGCGCGCCGTGGTGCCGACAATGTCGATGATGCGCTGCGGATTGTTTTCACCGGGCACCTGAACCAGAACCCGGTCATCGCCCTGACGGGCAATATTGGGTTCGGTGGTGCCGGTTGAGTCCACCCGGCGACGGATCACTTCGATAGACTGGGTGACCGTGCGCTGGCGAATGGACTCCAGCGCCGCTTCGGTGATGCCCATGCGGATGGTGCGATCATCGTCCTGGCTGATGGACAGGGTCTGGTTCATCCCCTGCTGGCCCGAAGCGGTCGTGATCGGCTCGCTGAGCTCTTCAAGGCGCTCCATGGCCCTTTGCATGTCTTCAGGACGGGACAGGCGCACAATGACCTGGCCTTCCACGACAGCCGGTGAACCGGAGATCAGAACCGGCGGATCCTCGCGCAGGGCGCTGCGCGCATCATCCTGAAGGTTCTCCAGACGCTCCTGGCGGACTTCATCCATATCCACCTGGAAGACCAGGTGGGAGCCGCCCCGAAGGTCGAGACCCAGATTGATGGTCTGGTGCGGCAGCACCGTGAACACGCCCTTGGGCTCGCCGTTCGCATCCAGACGGACGCTTTCGGGCACAAAATTAGGCAGGGTGAAGAACAGGCCGATCAGGATGACGAGGGTGACAACCGTCGTCTTCCAGGGAGCGAAATACAGCATGGGGCACTCAAGCGTCCGGCGGCGCCGGGCCCAGGACCCGACGCCGGAATATCAGTCAGGCCTTAGTCAGCAGACTTTTCGTCAGCCGCATCATTGGCCGGCTCGGTGCGCGTACGCACTTCCAGGATGGTGTGCTTGAGCACTTTCACCCGGACGCCTTCAGCCAGTTCGACCGTAGCTTCGGTTTCGGCGACACGGGTCACCTTGCCCAGAATGCCGCCCTGGGTGACGACTTCGTCGCCCTTGCGCAGGCTTTCGACCATCGCGCGATGCGCCTTAGCTTTCTGTTGCTGCGGACGGATCAGCAGGAAATAGAAGACCACGAAGATCAGGATGAACGGGGCGAACTGCATGATCATGTAGCCCAGCCCGCCTTGGGCGCCAGAAGCGGCGGCGGTGGCGAGAAAGACAGAGTCGGTCGCAGAAAACATGGCGGCTCCGATAAGAACGAGCGATTTGGGATTGCCGGAATATATCGGGGTGCGCGCGGCATGCAACAAGACCCGGCGGTACGTGCTCACCGGATTTACTCAGCCGGGCTCTAGCGCGCGGGCAGAACCTGCATCGGATCGACTGGACTGACCCCGCGCCGGACCTCGAAATGAAGCGCGGTGCGGGTCTCCGACCCCGAGGCGCCGGCATCGGCGATATGCTGACCGGCGGTCACGCGATCCCCCACATTCACACGCAGGATCGAGTTCAGCCCGTAGGCCGTCACCCAGTTGTTTTCATGGCGGATCAGCACCAGCTCGCCATAGCCCTGCAGCTCATTGCCGGCATAGACAACTTCGCCGTCCGCAGCGGCGCGAACCGGCTCGCCCAGACGCGCGGCGATGCGAATGCCGTCGATGCGGGCGCTTTCCGCTCCGCCATAGGGCGTGATGATCTGGCCTTGTAGCGGCCATTGGAAGCTGGGTGCGTTTGCAGTGGAGGCGCGCGGCGGCGGGCTGGCGCGCCGCGGCGGCGCAGAGGGTTGCGCGCTGGATCCCCCGGAAGCGGGCTGGGCTTGCGCGACACGGGTGCGCGCTTGCCCCCGAACGGAAAGGTCCTGGCCGGGATAGATCGTATAGGGCTGACGCAAACCGTTGAGCTGCGCGAGCTCCTGCGTGGTCATGCCGTGCGCCAGCGCGATCCGGTAAAGATTGTCGCCGCGACGCACCGTGTAGGTGGATGGACCGGGCAAGCGAACCGTCTGCCCGCGCTGCAGGGTATAAGGCTCGCGAAGACCGTTCTCCGCCGCGAGGTCGGACAGGGACACGCCGCAGCGTTGTGCAATCGCGTAAAGCGTATCACCGGACTGGACCGTCACGCTCCGCCCGCAGCTGGCCTGCCCCCGCTCGGAAGCGCCAGAGGCGCCGCGCTCGATCGGAGCGGGCGCACGCAAAGGAGCAGCGCAAGCGGACACAGCCGCCGCGACGCTCAGTCCCAGCAAAATTGTGCGCAGTCTGGGGCGCATGCACCCTGCCCTATCGTGTCCAACGAAAGGGCAGGATGACTTATGAGCGTTAACCGTGTGTTGACTTTAGCTCGCGTCTTCAGGCAGGCGGCCAAGTTCTTCGAACTCGCCAATGCCACAGCTGCCGGCAGCCGAATGCGTGCCCTGATCGATCACGCGCACGATCTCGCCCCGGCACAGCTGGGAGCCGGACACCTGATAACTGATATAGGTGAACGGGCTGGTCGCAGCCGAACAGCCATTGCTGACACGCGTGAGGAACTTGTCACGATTGGTCATGGTGACGATCCAGGCGTTCTCGTGCGAGGTATCGATATCATCGATGACGCGCGTGGACAGGCAGGTGCGGCTCTCACCCGTCAGCTCATAGCCTTCAGGAATGAAAACAGATTGAGCGCTGTCATCGGACTGAGCCAGGGCAACCCCGCCCAGCATCATCGACGCGCCCAGCGCAGTCATGGCGATCATGGATTTCATGTCGAACTCCTTGTGCTCAGGCGAGCGAAAGCCCGCCGTCTCTTCCCCCGGAGGGAGAGATTAACACGCAGTCCCGGGTTTTTTGAAAGCGATAATTATTACCACTAGAGCGCGCGGGCTTCGCCCGGGACAAGTGGCACGAAACGCACGTCAAAAAGCGCAGTCTCGCTGATCTCGCCCTCGTCCGAGCAGTCATAGCGCATCAGGGTCTGCACCGTACCGTTCTGCACTGGCGCCACACAGATGCCGCCCGGCTTGAGCTGCTGGAGCAAGGCGTCTGGGCGCGTCGCCGCCGCCGCCGTGACAATGATGCGGTCAAACGGCGCCTGTTCGGGCCAGCCCACAGAGCCATCGCCAATGCGCGGAACAATGTTGGACAGACGCAATTGGTGGAACCGCGCTTCAGCTTCCTTAGCCAGTGTGCGGTAGCGCTCAACTGTATAGACCCGGCGCGACAGGCGCGCGAGGACGGCGGCCTGATACCCCGAACCGGTGCCGATCTCGAGCACCTTGCAGCGGTCATTGAGTTTGAGCGCCTCGGTCATCGCCGCCACCACGAAGGGCTGGGAGATGGTCTGACCGCAATCGATCGGCAGCGGCCGGTTCTCGAACGCCTGATCCGCAAAGCCCTGCGGCACGAACAGCTCGCGCGGCGTGCGCTCGATCGCCATCAGCACGGACTTGTCCGAGACGCCCGCCCGCCGCAGCGCCATAACAAGCTGGATCATGCGGGTGTCGGGCATGCCGGTCATCGGTCGAGCGTTTCTCCCAGCGCAGTCTTCAGACGGGTCCGGGCTTCGTAGTTGGTCAGATCGAGATGCAGCGGGGTAATGGAGATGCGGCCGTCATAGACCGCACGCAAATCCGTACCCGCCGCCGGGTCGGACAGCTTGCCGTTAAAGCCCAGCCAGTAATAGTCCCGACCGCGCAGATCGGTGCGCGCATCCGCGTGCAGCACCACCTGATCGCGCTGGCCCTGAGCGGTCACTTCCACGCCCGCCACCTGATCGGGCGCCCGGTCGGGGAAGTTCACATTCAGAAGCGTGTTCTGGCTCCAGGGCGCATCGAGCAGCGCCTTGAGCACGCGCGGACCATGTTCGCGGGAAGTTTCCCAGCGGATCTTGGCGCGTCCCTCAAAGCCATAGGCCTGAGACAGCGCGATCGATTGCACGCCCATCTGCACGCCATGCATGGCGGCGGCGACCGTGCCGGACATGGTGACGTCTTCGGCGATGTTCTGGCCCGAGTTCACGCCCGACAGCAGCAGGTCCGGACGCGCATCCTTCATCAGGATGTCCATGGCCATGTGCACGCAATCGGTCGGCGTGCCGGAGACAGAAAACCGCTTGTCGTCGTACTGCTGTACGCGCAGAGGCGCATTCAGCGTCAAAGCCCGGCCCATGCCCGATTGCTCTTCCGCCGGCGCCACTGTCCAGACATCGTCTGACAGGGTGCGCGCGATCTCCTCAAGCACTTTCAGGCCCGGCGCATGAATGCCGTCATCATTGACGAGAAGGATGCGCGGCTGGCTCACGGCTGGATCGCCTCGATCCCGCCCATATACGGACGCAGCGCTTCGGGGATGTAGACCGAACCGTCCGCCTGCTGGTGGTTCTCAAGGATCGCGACGAGCGCGCGGCCCACCGCCAGACCCGAACCGTTCAGCGTGTGCAGGAAGTCCGGCTTCTTCTCGCCCTCCTTGCGATAGCGCGCATTCATGCGGCGCGCCTGGAAATCGCCGCAAGTCGAACACGAGCTGATCTCGCGATAGGTGTCCTGGCTCGGCATCCAGACTTCGATGTCATAGGTGCGGCGGGCCGAGAAACCCATATCGCCCGTGCACAGCTTCATGACGCGATAGGGCAGCTCCAGACGGCGCAGCACTTCCTCGGCGCACTGGGTCATGCGCTCGAGCTCCTCTTCGGACTGCTCGGGCGTGGTGATCGAGACAAGCTCGACCTTCAGGAACTGGTGCATGCGGATCAGGCCGCGCGTATCGCGCCCTGCCGAGCCCGCTTCAGACCGGAAGCACGGCGTCAGCGCCGTCATGCGGATCGGGAAGCTGTCCTCGGCATGGATCGAATCGCGCACCAGATTGGTCAGCGGCACTTCGGCGGTCGGGATCAGCCAGCGATCATCGGTGGTGCGGAACAGGTCTTCAGCAAATTTGGGAAGCTGACCCGTGCCGAACAGCGCTTCATCGCGCACCATGTAGGGCACGGACGTTTCACGATAGCCGTGCTCGGTGGTCTGCAGGTCCAGCATGAACTGGCCCAGTGCGCGTTCAAGACGCGCCAGCGGTCCTTGCAGCACAGCGAAGCGCGCGCCCGACAGAGCCGCTGCGCGTTCGAAATCCAGCCCCAGACGCTCGCCCACGGTGACGTGATCAGCGACGTCAAAGTCGAACTGGCGCGGCTCGCCCCAGCCCCGAACTTCCTCATTATCGGTCTCGTCAGCGCCTTCAGGCACATCCTCGGCGGGACGGTTCGGCAGAGCCGCCAGATGCTGGTTGAGCACTTCCTCGGCGGTTCGCGCTTCTTCGGTCAGGCGCTCCATTTCCGATTTCAGGCTCTCGACCTCGGCGCGCAGGGTGTTGAAGCGGTCTTCATCGCCCTGGGCTTTCGCCTTGCCGATTTCCTTGGATTTTGAGTTCCGCTCGGTCTCCACTTCCTGCAGACGCGTGGTCGCCTCGCGGCGGCGCGCATCCAGATCAATCAGGCGCTGGGCTTGCGGCTCCAGGCCGCGCTGGGCCATGGCGGCGTCGAATGCGGCCGGCTCGTCGCGGATCAGGCGGATATCGTGCATGTCAGAACTCGAAGGTCGAACGTGTGAAAGGAACCCGCGTGATACGCGCACGCGCCGTTCACGTCCACAGCCAGATGTTCAGCTCGGCGTGAACGCTTCAGGTCCCGCCTCACCTTGAAACATCCAGACCAGAAGCTAGCCTGTCCTGACAGGCAAGTTCAGAGCAGGCGGGACCCATGCACACTTTCATCGCGGCGGCGGCCCTTTTCACAGCGCAGATGCATCCGGATCTTATCGCAGCGTATGAACGCGGGCGTGAGGACGCCATGAATGGCGTGCGTCATTTCGATCAGTATGAGTGCTACGTCACCTGGACCTCGGTCGGATCCTGGCTCTACCCCAATCAGGAGAGCTGGCTGGAAATCTCTCAAGACCTGACCCCGCTGCACGTCGAGCGACACTGGCGTCATTTTCTGTCGGAAATGGACGGCGTCCGCACGCTGGACAATCTGAATCTGAGCCAGACCAGCCTGAGCCGCATCGCCGAAGAAGAAGCGTCTTATGACACCAGCCATCTGCCAGCGGTTCTGGAACGTCTGGGCAATTGCACCCGCAGCGTCGAGGCGCTGAGATCGATTCCGCCGACCGCAACGCTGGTTGAGCAATTGGTCAGCATGCAGACCCTGCCGCCCGAATTCGCCCGGAGCCCGGAAGAGCGGCGTGAGGCGACGACCCGGCTGACCACGACCATCAGCCTGTGTGATATCCGCCCTGAATTTTGCAATGGCGGCGTCCCGAACCGGGCCTATTTCCAGGGCTGGCTCGAGGTCGATCAGTATTTCAGCTGCGGCGCCGGCCCGGACTGCCCGGACGCTATGCCGGTCAATGTCTATACGGTGGCGTCTGATGCCCTGAAGGCGGAGGCGGAGACCCGGCTTTATGGGCAATGCGCAGAGACGAACGGCCTCGCCATCTCAACGCCCACCAATGTCTGCTCGGTTGGTCGCGGCGATGAGTTCGGCGTGCGGTGTGACGCCAGACTGCAAAGCGCAGCCCGTGATGACCGCGCGGCCTATCTGATGCTGTGTGAAGTCTATGACGAGGCGAGCCCGGTTTCGAATAACGCCAAATAATTTGGCGTCACCAAAGGCCTAGCCCTCATCCTCTTCGGGTTTGCGCTCCACCAGCTTCACCGCCAGGATCGATAGCGCATACAGCCCGAACATGGCCGCGCCCAGGAAGAGCTGGCTGATGGGATCGGGCGGCGTCACGAAGGCGGCAAAGGCGGCGATGCCCACCAGCGCGAACTTCCAGAACCGGATCAGATCACCCGAAGTGATGATCCCCGCCTTGCCCAGCAGCGAGAGCAGCACGGGGAGCTGGAAGCTCACCCCGAAAGCCAGCGCGAGCGTGGTGACAAGGTTGAGGTATTCAGAAACGCGCGTGAGCAGCTGGATGCTGGCGCGACCGTCCTGGCCGATCTGTTCCTGCCCCAGCGCAAAGCTCATCACGAAGGGCAGGATCACGTAATACACAAACGCCATGCCCGCCGCGAACAGCACGGGTGACGCCAGCAGGAAGGGTGCAAAGGCCAGACGCTCATTCTTGTAGAGCCCGGGCCGCACAAAGGCCCACACCTGATAGGCCAGCATCGGGAAGGCCAGCACGATAGCGCCGAACAAGGCCAGCTTGAGCTTGACGAAGAAAAATTCGAGCGGCGCGGTGAAGATCAGCTGCAGGTCCAGCGCGTCGCCGCGCACCTGACGGGCGGCGTCCTCGAACGGCACCAGCAGCACATTGTAGATCCACTCGGCAAAGAAGAAGCAGACCGCAAAGCCGATAACGACGGCGCCCAGCGCCCAGATCAGGCGGTCGCGCAGTTCTTCCAGATGCGCCATCAGCGGCGCGCGCGAGGCTTCCACCTCGTCATCATGCTCAAGTTCAGGGGTGGACATCAGCCCTCTCCGGGCTTGCCGGTTTCACCGGCGGGCGCCTTGGCGGCCGGCGCTTCCGGATCGGGCATCAGCATATCCGTTCCTTGCGGATCGGGATCCGACATGGGTTTGGCGATACGCGGATGCGGACGCTCTTCCATATCGCGTTGCATGTCCCGGTCCGCCTCCAGGAAATCGCGCTCCATTTCCTTGATCGGGTTGTTGGACTTCAGAGAACTGATTTCCTTGCGCAATTCAGCAAGCTCGGCCTCCCGGCCCAGCTCGTCAAAACTGCGCTGGAATTCACGCGCGGTGGCGCGGATCTGACCGATCATCTTGCCCACCCGGCGCACCATCAATGGCAGGTCCTTGGGCCCCACCACCACCAGCGCCAGAATGACGATGACGATCAGCTCCTGAAAACCAAAGGCCGGGTTCATGGCCTAGCCTCCGGTGCGCTCGTCCTCGCGGGCGGGGCGCGCATCCTCGGACGCGCCATCGTTCAGCGCGGCGGTGGATTGAGAGGTCGTGGACTTCTCGTCATCGCCCGTATCACGCAGCCCCTTGCGGAACTCCGTCACGCCCTTGGCCAGATCGCCCATCAGCCCGGAAATCTTGCCGCGGCCGCCAAACAGCAGCACGAGCAGCACGACGACGATCAGAATACCCGTCCAATGCGCACCCATGAGACGCTCTCCTTGCAAACGGTGTCCGATGCGCTGCGCGCGGCAAGCCGCGCGGGGGCGCTTAGGTCTCACTTCACTAGAGGATATCCGCGCGCGGGTCCAATAAGCCGGTCAGCTGTGCTTCGACATTTCAGTGACACAGCCTCAGGCGTCCGGGTCTTCCCCTTCCAGGAAGTCCATATGGAACTGGGCGGCTTCATCCTCGCTGAACAAATCCTCATCCGCGTCCGGGATGATCTGCCCCGGCGCCGGAATGGAGAAGTCGGGCGGCAAGCGACTCGACAACAGGCCCGCCGCCTTCAGGTCCGACACGCCGGGAAGATCAGACAGATTGGCGAGGCCGAAATAGTCCATGAAGGCATCGGTCACGCCATAGGTCACCGGACGCCCGGGCGTGCGGCGACGCCCGCGCAGGCGGATCCACTTCATCTCCAGAAGCTGGTCGAGCGTGCCCTTGGAGACGGCGACGCCGCGAATCTCCTCGATCTCCGCCCGCGTCACCGGCTGGTGATAGGCGATGATGGCCAGCGTCTCGAGCGCCGCCTGGGACAGCTTGCGCGGCTCCTCGCGCTCGGTGCGCAACAGCCAGCTTAGATCATCCGCCGTCTGAAAGCGCCAGCGCCCGCCCACTTCGACAAGGTTCACGCCCGCCTCGGCGTATTTCGACTGCAGCGCATTGATCAGCCCGCGCACATCGGTGTCCTCGGGCAGGCGCGCCCGCAGGGTATCCAGATCCAGCGGTTCTGAGGCGGCAAAGAGCAAGGCCTCGACGATACGCAGGAGGGCCGTGTCATTATCGATGGCCAGCCGGACGCCCGGAGGCCCGTCATCGCCTGCCGGTGTCGCCTGCGCCTGCTCACGCAACGCCTTGATCGCTTCACTGATCGGGTCGTCGTCACGTTCAGCCATGATCGGCGCCCTCCCCGGCTTCTGTCAGGCCGGCCGCTTCAGCAACGCGGCGCATCCAGATCGGCGCATAGGTCTCATCCTGACGCAGGCGCACCTCGCCATGCTTGGTGATCTCAAGCGCGGCCAGAAGCGAGGAGGCCAGCACCGAATCCTGGCTCGGCGCGTCATACCCCAGCTCGTCCTCATCCGGCAGAAGCTCATCAAGCCGCGCCCAGCCGGACAACGTCCGGGCCACGCCGGTCAGGCGCTTGCGGGCATGTTCCAGGCTGTAAACATTGGGCGATTTGGGCTGATAGGTTGCAAAGGACTGGCGCTCGCGCCGCAAGGCATAGGCCTTGAGAAGATCGTAGAGCTCGGCTTCATAAAGCGGCGTCCGGATCGAGCGCACGCCTTCAGGGGCGCCCCGCGTAAAGACGTCCCGTCCCTTGAGCGCCCGTGCAAACAGCGCATCCCCCGCCGCCCGCATCGCCTCAAGACGGCTCAAACGGAAAGCCAGCGCGGCCGCCATCACCTCGGGCTCGGGCTCGTCATCATCCGGACGCGGCTTGGGCAGCAACAGGCGCGATTTGAGATAGGTCAGCCAGGCCGCCATCACGAGATATTCCGCCGCGATGTCGAGCCGGTGGGTGCGGGCCTTGTCGATAAAGACAAGATACTGGTCCGCCAGCTCGACCATCGAAATGACGGCGAGATCCACCTTGTTCTTGCGCGCCAGCGCCAGAAGCAGGTGCAGCGGGCCTTCCCAGCCCCCGATATCCAGAATCAGCGCTTCGGTCGCGCCGGCCTCCTTGGCGGCGGAGAAATCATCATCCTCCTCGAAACCGTCAAACAGGTCGGTCATGACGTCAGCGGCACGCCCCCATCTTCAAACAGCACCCTGAGACGCTCAATCGCATCAACGGGATCAAACACATTCGGGCTATGCCGCGCATCCAGCGCCACGCCCGCACGCTCTCGCGCCCTGCCAGACAGGTCAGGCGCGGCATGGGCGACCTCAACCATCTCATCCATCTTGCCATTACAATGCATGAGGAGCTCGCACCCCGCCGCCAGCGCCCGCTCGCCGCGATGGCGCAAAGAGCCTTCCAGCGCCTGCATGGACAGATCATCGGTCATAAGAAGGCCGTCAAAGCCGATCTCGCCCCGGATCACGCCATCAATGACATCGCGTGACTGGGTGGCGGTGTGTTCGCTGTCGATGGCGGCGTAGACCACATGGGCGGTCATCGCCATCAGAGCGCCCTTGATGCCCTTGAAGGCTTCAAAATCGCGCGTGTAGAGCGTCTCGGCGTCGGTGGTGACGACCGGCAGCTCGAGATGGCTGTCCGCAGCCGCCCGGCCATGGCCGGGCAAATGCTTGATGACGCCCAGAACGCCCTGATCGAGCAGTCCTTCAAGCGCCGCCGTGCTCATCTGCGCAATGGGCTGAGGCTCGGTGTGGAAGGCGCGATCGCCGATCACGTCATGGGCGCCGGGCACTGACAGGTCCGCACAGGGGGCGAAGTCGACATCGATGCCGAGATCAATCAGTTCATGACCCAGAAGCTGGTGGTTCAGTTTCACCGCTTCCAGCGCCAGCTCCGGCTCGCGATCATAGAGTTGGCCGAAGATGCGCGCCGGCGGCGCAGCGCGCCAATGGGGCGGACGCAGGCGTTGCACCCGGCCGCCTTCCTGATCGATGAAGACCGGCGCTTCCCGGCCCACGGCCTCTCGCAAAGCGCCCGTCAGACGACGCACCTGCTTGGGCGTATCCACATTGCGCGCAAACAGGATGAAGCCCCAGGGATCGGCATCCCGGAAAAAGGCCTTCTCGTCCGGCGTCAGGGTCTCCCCCTCCAGCCCGTAAAGCGCAGCACTCACGCTCATCGGCGCGCCACCAGACAGGCTTGCCCCCGCGCATCCAGGGACGCACAGAAGTTCGCTGCGTCTTCACGCGTGGCGAAGGCGGCGACCCGCAAGCGATGGAACACGCCGCGATCACCAAGGTCTGCGCGCTGGATATCGGGCGCATGGCCCATGGCGAGATCCGAGAAACGGCTGGTGAACGCCACCCAGCCCGCTTCCGCATCTTCAACCGAGCGGAAAGCGCCAATCTGGGCCACATAGGCGCCCTCGACCTGGCGGGTCGGCTGGGTTTGAGGCCGGGTCTGCGCGGGCGCAGGCTGCGTCGGCGCAGGATCGGGACGCGCAGGCTCTGTACGCACCGGCTCGGGTTCCGGTTCCGGCTCGACCGCTGCAGGTTCAGGCGTCGCGGGCGTGCGGTCATCCAGGGCATCCGCGCTGGCGGTTTCCACCTGCAGCGCGGGCAGCTGATCGTCTTGCGGCGCCGGTTGCTGAACCACCGGCTCTTCGGAAACGGTCCGCGCCGGCGGGGTTTCAAGCTCGGCCTCGCCCTCGCCGCTTTCGCGCAGCTCATAGGCGGAGAGATCCTGATCCGGCGCTTCATAACCGCCCGGATCTTCCGGCGCCACGCGATAGGGTTCGGCGTCGGCGGTGATTACCGGGTTCTCGCCGCGTTCGCGCACGCCCAGCTGGAAGGTGTTGTAAACGACCGCTACGAACAGCACGAAGACAACCGCGGATGCGCCCAGGAACAGCCAGCCGCGGCGGTCCTGTTCCTCTTCACGCGCGTCATAAGTGTCGTATTCGTCAGGCGGCGGGGCATAGGCCCCGTAACGGGTGTCGTCGTCGGTCATGTCACGTCCCACACCGGAGAGCGTCGCCGTGATTCGGCGATCTATGGCAGGCCAGACCATAGCAAGAGCGATGAGCGTGAGTCGCCCTGCCTGAAATGATTTTCCACAGCCGGGCTCGGCTCAGCCCCAGCCTTCCACATGGAACAGCTTGCGGTGCTCCTCGATGGCGTACCGATCCGTCATGCCGGCGATGTAGTCGCACACCACGCGCGCCGTGGCCTCCTCCCCGGCTCCGCCGGCTTCGCGTTGCAGCCCGGTCGGCAGCAGCATGGGGTCGGACAGGAAGGCCGAGAACAGGTCCCGAACCACCATTTTGCCCTTTTCCTTCATGCGCTTGACCTTGTAATGCAGATACATGTTCGCATAGAGGAAGCGCCGCACGGCAGCGAGGCTTTCGGTCATCCCGTCCGAGAAGGACACCATGGGACGATCCAGTGCGCGCACCGCCTCAGGGCTGTCCGCTCCGCTCTCTTTCAGGCGTTGGCGCGTCTCGTCCAGAACGTCCGCCACCATAAGGCCGATCATTTCGCGCACGGCTTCATGGATCAGGATGTTCTCGGAAATATCCGGATAGCGCGTCCGGCAACGGCGGAAGACATCCCCGACCAACGGCAGGTCCATGAGCTGCTCGATCTTCAGAATGCCCGAGCGCAAGCCATCATCAATGTCGTGATTGTTGTAGGCGATATCATCGGACAAGGCCGCGATCTGACCCTCGATGCCCGCATGGGTGTGAAGCTCCAGCGCCTGCCAGCCCGGATAGGCGCGGAAGCCCCAGGGCAAAACCTTCGGGTCATCGCCCGCCTTCATCAGCGGGCCATTATGTTTGACCACGCCCTCAAGCGTTTCCCAGGCAAGGTTCAGGCCTTCAAACTCGGGATAGCGGGTCTCCAGCTTGGTGACCACGCGCAGGGTCTGGGCGTTGTGATCAAAGCCGCCGAAATCGACCATGGATTCAGACAAGGCGTCCTCGCCCGAATGCCCGAAGGGCGGGTGGCCGAGATCGTGGGCGAGCGCGCTGGCTTCCGCCAGATCCTCATCCACCTGCAGCGCCCGCGCCAGCGTCCGCGCAATCTGGGAGACTTCCAGAGAATGGGTCAGGCGCGTGCGATAGGCGTCGCCTTCATGGGCCACGAAAACCTGGGTCTTTTCCTTCAGACGGCGAAAGGCGCTCGAATGGATGATCCGGTCGCGGTCACGCTGGAAGGCGCTGCGCATGGCGCTTTCAGGCTGGGGATGATGCCGGCCGCGGCTTTTCGCCGGATCGCAGGCATAAGGGGCGCGCATCTGGGCCATCTCCAGCTCCTGTGTCTGTTGAGGTCTTTTTTCAGGCGTCAGGAACGTCCATATACTGATGCGAGGCCGAAACGCCAGACGTGGAAAGTCAAACGCTCATGAGCACCACTATCGATACTGCAGACATTTCGTTGTCCCCCTCCGCCGCCGCGCAGATCAATCAGATCGTGAAGGCGCAGGGCTCGCGCTATCTGCGTCTCTCGGTCGAGGGCGGGGGCTGTTCGGGCTTTTCCTACAAGTATGATCTGACCGACGAGGCGCGCGAGGATGATCTGCGTATCGAACGCGATGGCGCGACCGTGCTGATCGACCCGATGAGCGTGGAGTTCCTCTCCGGCTCGGTCATCGACTATGTGGACGAGCTGATCGGCGCCAGCTTCCAGATCAAAAACCCCAACGCCACTGCAGCGTGTGGCTGCGGCACGAGTTTCTCGATCTGATCTTTACAGCCGCCCTGGTTTCGCGCTCCCTTTCGGAAAAACAAATCCAGGGGAGAGATCATGAGCCAATCGGTCAAAGACGCGCTGCACACGCGCATTTCCACACGCGCCTTTCTCGACAAGCCGGTGCCTGAAGCCGAGCTGCGCGCCGTGATCGACGACGCCCGCTTTGCTGCGTCCGGCGGCAATCTTCAGCCCTGGAAGGTCGTCGCGGTGACAGGCGATGCGCGTCAGCGGGTGATAGACTCGGTCTCAAAGAAGCTCGCCGAGAACCCGTTCGACGACGAGGCCGCCTTCCCGGTCTATCCAGAAAAGCTCTGGGAGCCCTATCGCTCACGTCGCTACGAGCTGGGCGAGGACATGTACGCGCTGATGGGCGTGCCGCGCGAGGACAAGGCGGGGCGCCTGAACTGGCTGATGCAGAACTATCAGTTCTTCGGCGCGCCAGTGGGATTGTTCTTCCTGATTGATGAGCGGATGAACCCCAATCAATGGGCGCATCTGGGCATGTTCATGATGAGCCTCGCCCTCGTGGCGGAAGAACGCGGCCTCGCCACCTGTTTTCAGGAAGCCTGGACGCCGCATTGCAAGACTGTCGGGCAGGCGCTGGGCGTCGAGAGCCCCGATCAGGTCTATTGCGGCATGGCGGTTGGCTATGCCGATCCGGACGCGCCCGTGAACACGCTGCGCTCCAAGCGCGCGCCGGTGGACGAGATTGCGCGGTTTGAGGGCTTCTAGAGCGACACGCCGCAGGTGAAACTACCGTCGCACGCGCTGGTGATCACAGCAAAATAGGCCAGCACGGCGACCACCCAGATCACAGGCACGAAAAAGACCAGCCGTACGCCTGTCCTAGGCGCCTTGAAGAACACAAAGCTGATCCATCCCAAGATCAGCCCCGCCGCCGCCATGACGGGGCCTGCGGACAGGAACAGGAAGGCGGCGAGCGCGGCCTTGTCCACATGATCCTGGCTGAGCACCTGGGAGAAGGTCATGAGGTTGGGCAGATAGAGGCCAAAACTCACAAAGCCGATGACGACTGCGAGCAGCGTCGCAAGCCCCATCAGAATCACGGTCAAAACCGTGTAGGTTTTCGGCGCGGGTTCGTCCGCCATATCGCGCATGCAGTTTCCCCCGTTTTCGGGCCCCAATGATCGGGAGCATCCCCATGACCTTGTCCGTCGCTTCGTGGAACGTCAACTCGATCAAGGCGCGTCTGCCCAACGTCCTCGACTGGCTCAGGGAGGCAAGCCCGGATGTGGTCTGCCTTCAGGAGATCAAGACGGTGGATGAAGGCTTCCCCCGGCTGGAGATCGAAGAGCTGGGCTATAATGTCGAGACGGTGGGGCAGAAGACCTATAACGGCGTCGCCCTGCTCTCAAAGCGGCCCATCGAGGAGATCAGCCAGCGCGCCCTGCCCGGCGACGCGGAAGACGAGCAGGCCCGATACATTGAAGCGGTGATCAGCGCTGACAGCGGCCCGGTCCGCGTCGCCTCGATCTACCTGCCCAATGGCAATCCCGCGCCCGGCCCCAAATACGAGTACAAGCTCAACTGGATGAAGCGCCTGAAGGCGCATGCCCGTTCGCTGCTGGCGTTTGAAGAGCCAGTGATCCTTGCAGGCGACTACAACCTCATACCCCGCGACAGCGATGTGCATGACGCCGCCGCCTGGGAGGGCGATGCGCTGATCCGTCCTGAAAGCCGGGACGCATTCGCCGAGATTCTGTGGCTAGGCTATTCAGAAGCCTTCCTGCAAGCCGATGGCCGGGCGCACCAGTACACCTTCTGGGATTATCAGGCAGGCGCCTGGCAGAAGAATAACGGCATTCGTATTGACCATCTCCTGCTCAGCCCGCAAGCGGCGGACCGTCTGAAATCGGTCGAAATCGCCAAAGATGTGCGCGGCAAGGAAAAAGCGTCTGACCACGTGCCGTTCGTGGGCGTGTTCGACCTGTGAGCCAGCCTTCCCAAACCCTCGCCGCCATCACCTATCTCGTGGCGGATTATGATGAGGCCATTGACTGGTTCACGCGCGCGCTCGGCTTCACTCTGATCAGCGATCAGGATCTGGGTGAAAGCAAACGCTGGGTCGAGATCGGCGCTGGCGACGGCGGCGTGACGCTTCTGCTGGCCAAGGCCAAAGGCGTGCAACAAGTCGCGGCCATCGGCGCCTGCGCCGGCGATCGGGTCGGCTTCTTCCTGCACACGACCGAGTTCGAGACCAAACGCGCGCAGATGGAGCGCGAGGGCGTGCGTTTTGAGGAAGACACGCGGTACGAACCCTACGGCAAGGTCGCGGTGTTCCGCGATCTTTACGGCAATCGCTGGGACTTGCTGGAGCCTAAGCCTGCGGGCTGACGCCGCCGCCTTCGCTGGCGGGCTCCAGAACCGTATGAATGATATCGTCGATCATCGAGAATTCGCCGTGCAGCGTTGCGATGCGTGACTGATCGGTCAGCGGCTTGAACATGGAGCCGGCTTCAAACTTGTTGCCGGTCTCGGCCACAATCAGCAGCTCGCCGCGGCCTGCGCCCTCGCCCAAATTCTCGTCAAAGACGCATCGGACATTCTTGCCCTTGAGCACGCTTTCAAGCTTCAGGAGCCGCTCCATGAAGGACGGCGTCAACAGATAGCGCGCCATCACCTGATCGGTGCCATAAACCTCGAACGCCTTCTCGAAGGTTGGATCCACGAGCCCGACCCGCTCGAGTTTCTTGCCGCTGAACGTCTTCTTCGCCCAGCCTTCCAGTGCGTTGAACATGCCCGCATCCCGCTTGACCAGCGTGACGCCCTCCACCGTGCGGGGAAAGTTGATGCGGATCAGGACACCGCGGAACACCGTGACGTAATAGGTGCGGTTCTTGGTGCGGCGGCGCTGTTCAAGATGGGCTTCATAGAGGTCGAAATCGGCGCCATGAACCTCGCCGGAAAACAGGTCTTCAAAGCTTTTGCGGTCCGAGGTCGGCACCAGATCATGCTCTCGGAACGCATCAAAGCGGATCGGATTATGAACTTCCGCGCGATAGCGCATGCCGAACGCCTCGGCGAAGCGGTCATTAAGCCCGGCCTTTACGGTTTTGCGCAGCTTGTTGAGGCGATGACTGCCCCAGGCCATAAGCCCGATGAAGATGACCACGCCGCCCACAAACATGACAGGCACGGGCCAGGACGCCGCATAGCAAACCAGTACCCAGGCCGCAGCGCCGGCAGCGCCCAGCGCCAGGCCTTTATAGCTTTGCGCCACTGCGGATTTGCGTTCGCTCTCCAGCCCCTCCAGCCAGGGGGTCAATTCTGCAATCGCCTGGGTCAGGTCACGCATGGGTCAGCTCGTCGTCATCAGTCTTCAAGGGCAAAACAAAACGGGCGCCGCGATACGGCGCCCGTCTGTATATCAGAAGTCACGCAGGGCCGATCAGCGGCCGCGGCGCGCAATCCGTTCGATCTCGGCCTGGACCTTCTCTTCCACGATGGAAGGCAGGTTCTCGTCCAGCCACTGCTTGAGCATCGGACGCATCAGTTCGCGCACAATGCCTTCAAGCGTCTGGCCCTGCTGGGAAGAGACCCGCAGGTTTTCAGACAGCGCTGCGAACATGCCAGCAGCGGCGGAAGCCGGGGCCGCGTCGATCAGAGCGTCTTCCGGTTCGTCTTCAGGCTCGGCTTCAAAGACAGGTTCCGGCTCGGGTTCGGGCTCAGGCTCGCGGTCCATGATCATCAGATCATCGGCCACATCCATGGGCTCATCTTCATCTTCGACGCGCTCGGTCAGTTCCAGCGCATCGTCCATGTCCATTTCAGGTTCCGGCTCGGGCTCGGGTTCAGCGTCGAACTCGACTTCAGGCTCGGGCTCGGGTTCCGGCTCCGCCTCGAACTCGGGTTCGGGCTCGGGAGCGGGCTCCTCGACCTCGGCTTCGGCCTCTTCAGCCTTCGGCTCTTCTTCGTCTTCGTTAATGATACGGCGGATGGAGGCGAGAATTTCCTCCATCGTCGGTTCTTGGTCGGTATCCTGAGCCATAGAGACGTCCTTCGTCCGTCGAGGGGTAAACGGCGGCACACAGGTTAGGCGCGGCAAGCCTTAGCTGTCCAGCGCCCATCCTTGATTTCCAAGGTCTAATTCCAGGGCGTTAAGTCGAAGTTAGTGCCACGCGATTGCTCAAAACGCGACCGAACGTCCTCTGCATCGACCGGCAGGCCGAGGCTCTGGGCGTCGAGCTGGCCCATCGCCTGAAGCAAGGCATAGCTGGCCACGGTGAGATCCCGTTCGGCGCGCACAAGCTCCAGACGGGAATTAAGCAATTCCTGTTCAGCGTTAAGCACGTCCAGCGTTGTGCGCAGACCCACCAGCGCTTCCTGCTCGACGCCTTCAAAGGCGATTTCGTTGGCGCGAACCGCCTCACGGCTCGATTCGATCACGGCCAGCGCCGCCAGATAATTGTTCCAAGCGTTCGTCGCGCCCTCGATCACCTGCCGGCGGATCGTCAGGCCGGACAGGCGGGCCTGATCGGCCGCCGCACGCGCCTGGCGTACACTGGACTGGTTCAGACCGCCGGTGAAAATCGGCATGGTCACGTTCGCGGTGATGGACGCACTGCCGCGCCCCTGCCCCGAGAAATCGCTTTCCCGACCTTCAGAGACGGAAGCCCGCAAACCGACTTCGGGCAGCTGGGCGCCGCGCGCGACGCGGACGGCATACTCGGCCGCCTGTTCGGAATACTGGGCCGCCAACAGATCGGGATTGCTGTTGATCGCGACTTCGGCCGCATCTGCAAACTCTTCCGGCGCCTGTTCAGCCGGGCCCGTATTGACGGGCTCGACCGGCTCGACACCGGTCACGGCGGCATAACCGGCGCGAGACGCCGCCAGCGCGGCCTGGGCCGCCGACAGCTGGGCGCGAGCGCCCGACAGGCGCGCCTCGGCCTGGGCGACGTCCGTACGAGTGATCTCACCCACTTCGAAACGATCGCGCGCCGCGCGAAGCTGTTCGGCCAGAACCTCGACGTTATTGCTGCGGATGGCGACGACCTGCTGATCGCGCACCACATTCATATGGGCGCTGACCGCATCCAGAAGCACCGATTGTTCCGTGGAGCGCAGTTGCTGGCGCGCCGCTTCGATCCGTGCCAGGGAGGCGTCGATATTGCCGCGCGTGCGGCCGCCGCGATACAGGGACTGGTTCAGCGTCAGGCCATAGCTGGAGCTATCGCTTTCCTGAGCGCCGCCCCAGGTTTCCACCGTCTCGCCGACAGAACCGGATGCTGACAGGCTGGGGAGCAGTCCGGCGCGCGCCTGGAAGTAGCCTTCCTCGGACTGGCGCAGGCTGGCCCGCTGGGCGCCCAGCCGGGGGTTGGATTCATAAGCGGCGACGAGCGTTTCGGTCAGCGATTGCGCCTGCGCCAGTCCCAAGGGCGCTAGACCTGCTGACAGAACCGACAGTGCGGCGGCGCACAGAAAACGTTTCATGGGGCGTCCCTCTTGACCATCCCTTGCGCAAAAACGCGCAATCCCGACACGCCTTCTTATACGGCGCGCGGCGTGCGGTGTACGGTGCAAAATGTCACCCTCGCCATACGGTTCTGTAACGTACCGCGTCAGAAGGCGAATTTTGCTTCCGGCTCGAAACCCGGCAGATAGGGCGCGGTCGTGTCGAACACATTCCGGTCACCCACAGAGTTCTGCGCTTTGGTATAGATACGCGCCTGACCCACCGATCCGTCGCGCACGATGACAGCCAGACGACCGCCGACCGCCAGCTGGTCCAGCCAGGCCTGAGCCGGCTCGGCGACGGAACCATTGACGATGATCACATTGAACGGGCCCTGCCCCGGCACGCCCTTGGCCAGATCGCCCTCAACCACCACAGCATTGTCCGCTTCAATGGCGTTCAGCGCGTCGGTTGCTTTCTCCGCCAGCCCGAGATCTTTCTGCTCGAGCCCCACGACGGTCTCGGCCATGCGCGACAGGACAGCGGTGGAGTATCCCCGGCCGCACGCCACATCGAGGACCACGTCCGTCCGGCGGATGTCAGCGGCCTGGATCAGCTTGGCCAGATCGCGCGGGGTCAGCATGAAGCGACCTTCGGCGACCCGGGCTTCGATATCAGCATAGGCTTTCGCCGACTGCGACTTGGGCAGGAAGCGCTCACGCGGAATGTCCGCCATCGCGTCCTGGATACGATGATCAGTCACATCGTTCGGACGAATCTGGCTGTTGACCATGGCGAGGCGGGCAGTGTCGAATTCGGACATGGCGCGACGGCGTCCCCTTGTTGAATCTGCGGGCCGCTTATATCGCGCCCCGTTTCAGACCTGCAAGGCCAAGTCACGCCCCTGCGGCGCCAGGCCACTGCATTATTGTACAGCGCAAGCTGTCAAAGCCCGCTCAAAGCGCGTTGCGGGCGCCCTCGCGCTTTTGTATAGATGCCGTCCCACCACAGGACGGCGCTATGGCGGAGTGGTGACGCAGCGGATTGCAAATCCGTGTACCCCGGTTCGATTCCGGGTGGCGCCTCCACCCTTTCCCATACATTCCCCCCTCGGGGGTTATTCAAAGGTTGCGGACTATTCCGCAGCCTGCGCGTGCGGGTGTTCCAGCACGCCCGCCTTCACCAGTTCCGGCTTGAGCCGTCCCGTGAAGGCCAGCGCCGTCATCCGGTAATCGCTGATGAAGGACCAGAACGGGTGAATGAAGGTCGCCGGCTTGTTACGTTCGATAAAGGCGTGACTGACCCAGGCGAAACCGTACCCCGTCAGCGGCCACAACAGAATCGCCCACCAGGTTTGCGTGATGAGCGCCGCGAGAAGAATCGCGGTACCGATAAGCGTGCCTGCATAGTGCATGTATCGCGTACCCGCCTCGGCGTGTTCACGAAGGTAAAAGGGCCAGAACTCTTGATAACTGGCGCTGCGCTCGGCCATGACGACCTCCCCGTCTGCTTTGTTTTAAAGGCAAAGTAGCACACTGACAGACGTTCTGCGAGCAGATCGGCCCTGTGGGAAAATGTGGAGAATTTCCATTAACGTTAGGCCGTTGTTAACTCCCGACTCAGTATTTGTTTACTCGTCTTCCTTCGAAGACACCCCACCATCCACCCAATGCCTTTTCGGGAGCTTCCGGGCTCCCGATTTTTTTGCCTGCTCCACGGCGAACTGAAACGAAACTGCATCGGGCTGCACACAGCCGCTTGATCGTCTCAGGCGCCATGGATATACACACCACCTCATCGCTGATGAGTGTTCCTCGGTAGCTCAGTTGGTAGAGCAAGCGACTGTTAATCGCTGGGTCGGCGGTTCGAGCCCGTCCCGAGGAGCCATCAGCGGCGATGACCTTTCACTGAAGTGTGAGCAGCCAGCCCCGCCTTGATCATCAAGGCGGGGCTGCTCGCATTTGGGATTACCTCTCCCCCGCCATCGCGCAAAAGAAAAGGCGCGCTCGACGCGCCCCTCTCTTCAGTCCCGTTCAGACAGGCCTGAGCCTAGCTGACCATGCGCACCGAATCCGTCGGCGCATCCCAGGGCAAATGGTGCTCCTTGAGCACGGCCATATTGTCCGCAGAGATGATTCGCGGCTTTGATTCGTAGCCGAGCAGATCAGACGGCTCCATGTCGGTGTTCCGGGCCAGGAGCAGTATCTCCGCCGAGGTGAAGTTGGACATGCCGCGCGCCAGCTCTTCGCCAGCCTCATCATAGATGTGCAGCACATCGCCCTTGTTGAACTCGCCCTGCACGGACACCACGGCTTCACGGCCGATATCGGTGCGATCCTTGCGCAGCTTGACGGCGGTCTCCTCGTCCACGACCAGGCCGCCGGCCTGCTGCAAGCGGTCCGTCAGCCAGATCGCCCAGGAGCTGTCCGGATCGCCCAGCGCCACGCATTTGGTGTGGCGACGCTCATCCTTGAGCAGGGCTGACACGGGACGATCCACCTCGCCCTGACCGATAATGGTCTCAACCCCGGCATTCTGGGCCATATTGGCGGCGCGCATCTTGGTCAGCATGCCGCCAGTGCCCAGCGCACTCACCGAGCTCGTGACCTCGAGATATTCAGACACATCCTCGACCACCGGAACGTGCTGGGCGCCCTCGTCTTCCGGGTTGCGGTCGTAAAGACCGTCAACACTGGTCAGAATCACCAGCTGATCGGCCTGGACCATCTGGGCCACCTTGGCGGCCAGGCGGTCATTATCGCCCACCTTCAGCTCCTGGGTGGTCACCGAGTCGTTCTCGTTCACGATCGGCATGACGCCATGCTCGATCAGGCGCGTGATGGTGTTCTTGGTGTTCAGGAAGCGCCGGCGATCCTCAAGATCATCCAGCGTCACCAGCACCTGCGCGATATCAAAACCGTATTCAAGGGCGATCTGCTTGTAGGCGTTCATCAGGAGGGGTTGCCCGCAAGCGGCCGCCGCCTGCTTGTCCAGAAGGCCGGCCTCTTCAGGCGCGACTCCAATTGTCGACAGACCGATCGCCACCGATCCTGACGAGGTCAGGACGACATCTATGCCCTCGTCGCGCAACCGGGCGACATCCTCCATCACCCCGTGCATGAAGGCGTAGCGCAGGGTGAGATGCTCCTCGTTCGCGAGCAGCGATGAGCCGATTTTAACAACGACGCGTTGGCGATCTGACAAAACAATACCTCTCCTGTGACGCGGCGCAGTATGCCGCTCAGACGCAGGAAACATACTTTTTGTTCGAAAGATTTCAAGGGCAGGCCCCGTGAATTTCCAGCCCCGATAAAGCCTCATAAAAGCGTAGTTTACGGGAAGTTTCAGCCTCTAAACTGTGCATCGAGTTGAAATAGCTTGCTTCGTCATCTAAATGATGCGGCGTCGCGTCATACTGGATTGACGCACATGTGTTGCACAGCAGAGACGGAGGCATCGTGCGCTGGAATTTGATTATGGTCGGATGCGGAAACATGGGCGGCGCCCTGCTTTCGCGGTGGATCAAGCTCGGCGGCGTCGGAGTGACGGTCGTCGACCCTGGCGAACCCAAACTGCCCCTCGGGGCGAAATGGGTGAAGTCAGTGGAGGATCTGCCTCAGGATGAGCGTTTCGACGCCATGATCCTGGCCGTGAAGCCCCAGCTGATCGATGTCGCCATCCCGCCCGCCGCCAAATTCCTCAAGGAAACGGGTTGTGTGGTGTCCATCGCCGCCGGCGCGTCCGCTGCGAAGGTCTCCGAAGCCGCTGGCGGCGTGAGCGCGCTGCGCCTGATGCCGAACATGCCCGCCCGCGTGGGGCGCGGCGTCAGCGGCCTCTATGCCGATGACCGCGCCACCAAAGACCACAAGGAGCTCGGAACCATCCTGGGCGAAGCCGTTGGGCAAGCGATCTGGCTTGATGAGGAAGACCAGATCGACCGCATCACCGCCGCCGCGGGCAGCGGCCCGGGCTATGTGTTCGAGTTCGCCCGCACCTATCAGAAAGCGGTCGAAGCTCAGGGCTTTGACCCCAAGGATGCGCGCCGCCTCGTCATCGAGACGGTCGCGGGCTGCATGGCCCTCGCCCTTGAAGACGAAGCCGGGTTCGAGGACCTGCGCAATTCGATCATGAGCAAGGGCGGCACCACCGCTGCGGGCGTGAACGCCCTGAATGGCGACGGCGTGCTTGATGAACGTCTCAACGCCGCGCTCAACGCCGCCTATTCGCGCGCGGTTGAACTGCGCTGATCAGCTTTAACTCGCCCGCCCCCGATAACAGACGCTACAAAGGAGCCAGCCACCGTATGACCGCTGTTCTCAGCCGGATGAAAGACATGACCGACACCCAAGACGTCACCGCCTATGTGAATGAGCTGGGCCGTCGCGCTGCGACCGCCGCCCGCTCGCTCGCCTCTGCCTCGACCGAGCGCAAGAACAAGGCTTTGACCGCCGCCGCCCAGGCCCTTCGCGACAATTGCGGACGGCTGCTGGAGGCGAACGCCAGGGATGTCCAAAGCGTCAAGGCTGCTGGCAAGCCCGCCGCCTTCATTGACCGTCTGATCCTGGATGATGAACGGGTGGGCGCGATCGCGGATGCGCTGGAAAAGATCGCCGAGCTGCCCGATCCGGTCGGTCGCGTGCTGCATACGACCGAGCGCCCGAACGGGCTGACCATCGAACGGGTCGCAACGCCGCTGGGCGTGATCGGCATGATCTATGAGAGCCGCCCCAATGTGGGCGCGGACGCCGGCGCACTCTGCCTGAAATCAGGCAACGCCGTCATCCTGCGCGGCGGTTCTGAAAGCCTGAACTCGACCCGCGTCATCGTCGAATGCCTCGCCAAGGGTCTGGAAGCGGCGGAGCTGCCGCTCGATTGTATCCAGATGATCGACACCACGGACCGCGACGCCGTGCAGGCGCTTCTGACCTGCGCCGATTACGTGGATCTGGTGATCCCGCGTGGCGGCAAGGGCCTTGTCTCGCTGGTGCGGGATCAGGCGCGCGTGCCGACCCTGCTGCATCTGGATGGCAACTGCCACACCTATGTCCACGCGGCGGCGGACCTCAGCAAGGCGGCGGCGATCGTCAAGAACGCCAAGCTGCGCCGCACCGGCATTTGCGGCGCCACAGAGAGTCTTGTGGTCGATCGCAGCATCGCCAAAGACTTCCTGCCGATGGCGATGGACGCCCTGGGCGATTGCGAAGTGCGCGGCGAAGCCGAAGCGCGCGAGATCGACTCCCGCATCAAGCCCGCGACCGATGAGGACTTCTATACCGAGTTTCTCGACACCATCCTGTCGCTGAAGCTGGTGGACGGCCCCGATGAGGCCATCCCCTTCGTGACCGAGCACTCTTCAGCCCACACGGACGCCATCGTCACCGAAGACGCGGGCGTGGCCGAGCGCTTCCTTAACGAGATCGACTCCGCTGTGGTCATGCACAACGCCTCCACCCAGTTCTCTGATGGCGGCGAGTTCGGCATGGGCGCGGAAATCGGCATTGCGACGGGTAAAATGCACGCGCGCGGACCAGTGGGGCTGGAGCAACTGACCAGCTTCAAATACCGTGTCCGCGGCAACGGCCAGACCCGGCCGTAAGCCCAAAAACATAGATTTATCGAACCTTTTAACGCGTTCACTCGGGGGCCATCATGCAAGTTGAAGCGCTTGTATCGCTTGGTGCGTATTTTGTTCTGATGCTGGGCATCGGGCTATACGCCTACAAGAAATCCACGGACGACGTGTCCGGCTACATGCTGGGCGGGCGTCAACTTCACCCCGCCGTCGGCGCCCTGTCCGCAGGCGCGTCCGACATGTCGGGCTGGATGCTAATGGGCTTGCCGGGGGCGGTCTATGTCTCTGGCCTTGGCGCGGCGTGGATCGCCGTGGGCCTCGTCATCGGGGCGTACTTCAACTATCTGCTCGTGGCGCCCCGGCTGCGCGTCTACACCGAGGTCGCAGACGACGCGATCACCATTCCGGACTATTTCGAGAAACGCTTTCACGACAACACGCGTGTGCTGCGCATCCTGTCGTCGGTGGTGATCGTGATCTTCTTCACGCTCTACACCTCGTCCGGCGTCGTCGCGGGCGGCAAGCTGTTTGAGGCGAGCTTCGGCCTTGATTACCGCCTCGGCCTGTTCGTGACGGCGGGGGTGGTGATCGCCTACACCCTGTTCGGCGGTTTCCTGGCGGTCAGCCTGACCGACTTCGTGCAGGGCGTGATCATGTTCATTGCCCTTGTGATGGTGCCCATCGTCGCCTTCACCCAGCTGGGCGGGCTGGGCGAGATCCTGGCGACGACCCGCGCCGCTTCAGACGCACCGCACTACATGTCGATGATACCCGACCCGCTCACATCCATGAGCATACTGGGCATCATTTCGGCGATGAGCTGGGGTCTTGGGTATTTCGGCCAGCCGCACATCATCGTGCGTTTCATGGCGATCCGCACCCTCAAGGATGTCGCCGTGGCGCGGTGGATCGGCATGAGCTGGATGATCGTCACGGTCATCGGCGCGGTGCTGACCGGCATATTCGGCCTCGCCTTCGTCACCCAGAACGGCGCGGTGATCGAAGAGGCCCATATCGAGTTCACCGATCCCGAAACCATCTTCATCCTGATGAGCCAGATTCTATTCCACCCGCTGGTGGGCGGCTTCCTGCTGGCGGCGATCCTGGCGGCGATCATGTCCACGATCTCCAGCCAGCTTCTGGTGTCCTCAAGCTCGCTGACGGAAGACTTTTACAAGACCTTCCTGCGCCGCAACGCCAGCCAGAAGGAACTGGTGCTGATCGGCCGTCTGTCGGTGCTGGTCGTGTCGCTGGTGGCCATTGCGCTGGCGTTTGACCGCTCCAGCTCGATCCTCGATCTGGTGTCCAACGCCTGGGCCGGTTTCGGCGCCGCCTTCGGCCCACTGATCCTGTTCAGCCTGTATCGCCGCAATATGAGCCGCTCCGCCGCCATCGCCGGCATGGTCACGGGCGCTCTCGTGGTGCTGTTCTGGCTCTATGCGCCGATTTCCATCGATGGCAATTCGCTGTCCTCGATCATGTACGAGATGGTGCCGGGCTTCATCGCCTCCACTCTCGCCATCCTGATCACGGACGCCGTCACCAAACCGCCGCGCGGCAAGGTGAAAGAGCAATACGACGCTATGGAAGCGCATATCGAAGAACACGGCTAGGCGCTTCGCCCTGCCTCGTTCAGCAAAACGCCGGCCTCTCATGGGGCCGGCGTTTTCGTATGAGCCGTCAAAAAATTTGATGCCGCGTCAGTCCGCCACATTGAAGAGATCGGCGCTGGACCTCATATCAGTTATCAATTATCAAAACTGATAATGAGTAAGGCGAAAATGACTATCGGACGTGCAGTCACCCTTCTCGCGGGAACCATGGTTCTCGTATCGCTGCTGCTGTCTCAGCTCTACAGCCCGTACTGGCTGCTGCTGACAGCGTTCGTGGGCCTGAACCTGGTTCAGTCCAGCTTCACCGGCTTTTGTCCCGCCGCCATGATCTTCAAGGCCATGGGGGTGAAGCCTGGCGGCGCCTTTTCCTAGAAGGTTCGCCCCAGTCGTCAGGCGAGAAGCCCCGGCGTCCCCAGCGCCGGGGTTTTTCTTTGTCTGGGTCTGAAGAGCTGATCAGCTCTTGCTGTCGCGCACCTTGGTGATGCCCAGCATGTCCAGCATCATGCGCTCATAGAAGGGTTCACTGACCCCGCGGCGCATCTTGCCCATGAAATATCCTTCAAAGGCGGCTTTCGCCATGTGCACCCAGCGCCCTTCCAGCGCCCAGTTCACATTGCGCGGCGGGATCTGCGGCATGGCCACAAACGCCACGCCGCCATCGCCGAAATCCGCGATGCAGACCGCATTCCAGGTGGATTCATGCTTCATGGGGCGCCCGTCGATCAGGGCGCGAATGTTCTGCGCCGCCGCCCGCACCATGGATTCAATCATGAAGCCCGTCTTCGGCACGCCCACAGGCACCGGATAGCTGGCGATCGGGGGAATGGCGACACACACGCCGACCGAGAAGATGTTCGGCCAGTTGGGGTTCTGCTGATGGCGGTCCACCAGCACGAACCCCTTTTCATTCACCAGCCCCTCAACACCAAAGACCGCATCCACGCCCTTGAAGGCCGGCAGAACCATGGAATGCTTGAATGGCAGGGCGTGGGTTTCAACAACCTCGCCTTTACGGCCCACCTCTTCCACATGCATCAGGCCTGCTTCCACCCGGGTGATGCGGGCGGATGTGATGAATTTGATCGAGCGCTGACGCAGCTCATGCTCAAGCAGGCCCTTGGTGTCGCCCACCCCATCCAGGCCCAGATGGCCGATATAGGGTTCGGACGTCACGAAGGTCATGGGCACCTGATCGCGAATCTTCTTGCGGCGCAGATCGGTTTCCAGAGTGAAGACATGTTCATAGGCCGGGCCGAAGCAGGACGCGCCCTGAACCGCACCAACGATTACCGGCCCCGGATCGGCCAGCAGACGCTGCCAGTCTTCATGCGCGGTCTCGGCATGGTTCACATGGCAAACCGACTGGGTATGCCCGCCATGCGGGCCCAGCCCTTCAATGGCGTCAAAGTCGAGCTTGGGCCCTGTCGCGATGATCAGATAGTCATAGCGAACGCTCTCGCCATTGCTCAGCGCGACTTCATTGCGGTCGGGATGAACCTTGCTGGCGGCGGAATGGATAAAGCCGATCCCGCGCTTTTTCAGCAGCGGCGCCAGCTCGATCTTGATCTGCTCGGCGTCTCGCCACCCCACCGCCACCCAGGGGTTGGACGGGGTGAAGTGGAATGTCGCGGAGTCACTGATCACCGTGATGGTGTCCGTCTTGCGCATCTGTTCACGCGCTTCGAAGGCCATGGGCAATCCACCCAGACCCGCACCCAGGATAACGATATCAGCCATGCTGCTCCTCCCGTTGATGCAGCCTCTCTTGCGGAGGTCTGTTTTCTGGCGGTCAGCATCGACCCGATGGCCTCTACCCGCCATAAGGCAGATAGTCGCATATCAATTATCAAAAGTGTATAATTTAAAAGGACCCCCCCAGGTGGAAGAAGACGCCGCCCGCCCCCTCCTCACCGATGGCGCCGCCCAGAATGACCGGGCCCAGCAGGGTGTCCACACCCAGATAGAGCGCGCCTGAATAGGTGGCGCCCGCCTCGCCCGGCCCCAGAATATCAAGCTCCACATGAGCCGCTTCCAGGAGGACGCCGACATAGACCGGCACGTTGAACAGGGCGCCGGCCTGGTCCAGCCGCTCATAGGCTTCCAGAGAGCCATAGACATAGGCGTTCGTCGGAATGGCGTTCTGGGGATAGGCGGAGATGGACCGGAAGCCCCCGAGCGAGATCAGATCCACCGGGTCATCATTGTCATTCTGGACCGCGCCCGTTCGGAACCCGGCCAGAAGCGTTCCATCGCCCAGCTCGAATGTGCGCAGCGCAGAGGCTTCAAGCTGGATGGTGTCCGAGCCGTCATCCCCGATGCTGTAAAGCTGATACACCTCACCACTCAGGGCGACGCCCCGGGTGGGCCAGCTCACATGGTCCAGTGTATCCACCCGCAACCCGCCGCCGAAGCCGGCCAGCGTGTAGACCACAGGATCGATGTCCCCCAGCAGGGACACCTTGGTCTCTGTGCGGCCCCGGCGCACTTCGCCGCCCGCATAGATCACGCCCCAATCACCCAGCTCACGACCAAACCGCAGACGCCCGCCCGCCTTCTGGTCCCAGAATTCGCCCAGCCGCAAATCGCCGATATTGAGCGGGATCTCCTCCCCTTCGTAGTACAGGCTCGGCTCATAAAAATATCGCCCGGCCGCCCCGAAGGGCTGCTGCAGGACGGCTTCAAGCCCGTTGGTCGTCCCAAGCTCCATGGACAGGCTGAAATTTCCGCCCCTATGCGAGAACGGGCGCCGGGAATAGCGCGCCAGCACGGAGAAGGTGGAATCGCCCTCAAACGTGTTCGACAGACGCACCCCGCCTTCCAGCTGACTGCGCCCGATATCGCGCTCATCCACCATCAGCACGAGCCCATGCGTGTCCTGCGCGAGATCGGCTTCGCCCAGCGCGCCGAATGCCGTCAGGGCGTTCAGACGACGCCTCAGCACCGCTTCATCATCTTCCAGCGCCGGGCGCACATTGGCGCGTGCACTCAAGAGCGTGTCGTTGAGCGCGGTATTGTTGACCACCCGCAGGTCCGCATCCGCCATCTGGGCAGGATGGGTGCGCGCCAGCACGCGGGCCCGGGAGGGCGCAGCAATCGCGGCGATCTCCCGCAACCGGGCCTCCTGGGCGCGCGCCGCCGCCTGACCTGAGGCCACGCCATGCGGGGCGCGCTCAAAGGCCGTGGTGCTCAGCCCGTCCAGCGACGGGGTCAGAAGAAGGTCATCCGCATCAAGATGGGAAACGTCTTCCTGCCGATTGCGCCAGACCGAAACGCGGATCAGCTGCTGCATCGTATCTGCAAGGCTGGGCGAGGCTGTGGGCGCAGGCGGTTCGACCGTGGTGTCGATGGCGATGATGATGTCGGCGCCCATAGCCTGCGCCATGCGCACCGGCAATTGAGCCGCCATGCCGCCATCCACATAAAGCGCGCCCTCGATCTCGCGCGGCTGGAAGGCGCCGGGCACGGCCATGCTCGCCAGCATGGCCTGCACCAGATCACCTGAGGACAGGGCCACCGCTTCACCTGTGGCGAAATCCGTCACCACAGCGCGATACGGGATCGCCAGGGCGTTGAAGTCCGCATCCATGGGCACATGAAAGGTCAGCTCGCGAAAATGCCGACGCAGACCGCGCATCGACCGGATTCCCCCGGGCAGACGCACACCGTCATCGCCCAGCCCGATCAGTGCGCCGGTCAGATAGTCTGATGAGCGTTCGGACTGCAGATAGGACTGGTCCTCGCGCGGCGGGCGCCCGCTGAACACCTCGGCCCAGTCGGTATAGGTGAAAATGTCCTCGATCTCGGCGGCCGAATAACCCGCGGCGTATAGCCCGCCAACCACGGCGCCCATGGATGTGCCCACCACGCAATGGATCGGCACGCCCAGCGCCTCGATTTCCTTGAGCGCGCCCACATGGGTGCTGGCGAGCGCGCCGCCGCCGCTAAGCACCAGCGCCACGTCCGGCCCGTCCGCGTCGTCAAAATCACAGGCGAACACAGACGCCGACGCAGACGCCGCCAGCATCAGGCCGCCCAAAGCGGCCTTGAGAAAAGAGGTCATCATTCGCCCATGTCCCGGTCAGAGCCTGCGTCCCGTCAGGCCAAGCGGTTCTTATGCACGAATGGGTCGAAAAAACGACCTGCCAAATACCCGGCGAATTACGCCAGCTCACCCGCCTCGGCCTGGCGTCTCCACATGGAGGCGTAGCGCCCCTCCTGACCGAGCAGCGCCATGTGATCGCCCTGCTCCACCACATGGCCATCCTCCAGAACGATGATCTGATCGGCCTTGGCGATGGTGGACAGACGGTGCGCCACGGCGATGGTCGTCCGCCCGCGCGCCGCTTCGGCCAGCGCGGCCTGAACCTCGCTCTCGGTTTCGGAATCCAGCGCCGAGGTCGCTTCATCGAGAATGAGGATGGGCGGGTTTTTCAGGATCGCCCGGGCGACGCCGACCCGTTGCTTCTCACCACCGGACAGTTTCAAACCGCGTTCGCCGACCCGGGTCTCAAGCCCTTTGGGAAGGGAGCGGACAAACTCGCCCAGCCGGGCGCGCTCCACTGCATCCCACAAGGCGTCCTCATCCGCTTCGGGCCAGCCATACAGGATGTTCTCCCGCAAGGTATCGTTGAACAGGACCACATCCTGCGGCACCAGCCCCAGCGCATTGCGCAGGCTCGACTGGGTGACGCCCGCGATGTCCTGCCCGTCAATCAGCACACGCCCTTCATCAGGATCATAAAAACGGAACAGAAGGCGCAGCAGCGTGGATTTGCCCGCGCCCGACGGTCCGGCGAGGCCCACAAAGCTGCCCGGCGCAATCTCGAAACTGACATCGGACACAGACCGGTCACGGCCATCATGAGCAAAGCTAACGCCTTCAAACCGGACGCCGCCCCCCTTGAGCGCCAGCGCGGGCGCATCGGGCTTGTCAGCCACTTCAGGCTTGAGCTTGAGGGTCTGGAACAGGCGTTCGAGATCCACGCTCGCCTGTTTGATCTCGCGATAGGCCCAGCCCAGAATGTTCAGCGGCTGATAGACATTCATCAGCATCAGCGTCAGGGCGGCGACATCGCCGGCCTCCAGCTGGCCATTGAGCACCTTGAAGGCGCCCGTCAGCGCCACCGCCAGCAGGCCGCCATTCATGATCGCGGCCTGAGCCGCGTTCAGCCCGGCGAGGCTCTGCTGAGACTTTGAGGCCGCCTCGGCATAACGCGTCTTGGCCGCGTCAAACCGGTCCGCCTCGCGCTGTTCAGCGGCAAAGGCTTTCACTGTCTCAAAATTGGTCAGGGTATCCACAGCGCGGGCGTTCACCTCGGTGTCCGCCTCGTTCATCTGACGGCGCAGCTTCACCCGCCATTCGGTCATCAGCCCGGTCACCACGGCATAGGCGATGACCGCCACCACGATGATCACCGAGAACGCCCAGCCATACAGAACCGCCGCCACGACCGCCGCCAGCACCAGCTCGACCAGCGCAGGCAGGATGTTGAAGACCAGAAAGCGCAGCAGGAAATCGACCGCGTTGGCGCCGCGATCAATGATGCGGTTCATCGCGCCGGTGCGCTTGGTCTGATGAAAGCTCAGCGACAGGGTCTGCACATGCGCAAAGCCCTGCACGGCGGTCAGGCGCTGCGCGTCCTGGGAGACGGGGGCAAAGATCGCGTCGCGCAGTTGCGGCGCCCCGGTCGAGGCGAAGCGCAACAGGCCATAGGCGAGAAACATCAGCGCCGCAGAACCGAACAGCCCCATCGCCAGTGCGCCATCCACGGCGCCCCGGGTCAGAACGTTCACCCCCTCGCCAAAGGCGATCGGCGACGCCACCGCGAAGCCCTTGGACGCCAGCGTGATGAGAAAGGCGATCGCCATGCGTGGGCGCCAGCGCCGCATGTCGTCAGAGGCCAGAATGGCGAGAAGGCGTGAAATGGCCTCCCCCAGACGCCCTTCGGGTGCGGGGCCTTCTGTGGGATTGGCGGAATCGTGATGTCGCATGAAGCCCTATTTAGGGCGAGGTGCGGGGCGGCACCATGCCGCCCCGGCGCCTTATTGCCGGGAGTCGTCTCCGGCCTCATCGCCCGGCGCGTTGAAGACCTGGCCGGGATAGATGAGATTGGGGTCGCGGATCTGATCGCGATTGGCTTCGTAGATCACCGTGTACTGCAGACCTTCGCCATACAGACGACGGGCGATCCGCCAGAGCGAGTTGCCCGGCTGCACAATGACACGGCCCGATTGCTGGGCGGCGCGCGCCGCTTCGGGCTCGGCCCGTTCGAACGGCAGGACGATGACAGCCGTCACGCGGCCGTCTTCATCCAGCTGGTCCACCTGCAGGTCATAGACGCCCGGCGCAAATGCAGATCCGGCGCGGATCACCCAGCGCCCGGCATCATCCGCCGTGGTGCGGCCCACCACATCGCCATTGGCCAGAACCCGCACATCAGAGCCCGGATCCGCCCGACCGGCGAAGATCACGGCGCCGCTGTCATCATAGTCCACGGTGGACAGCGACAGCGGGCCTACAGTCAAGCCATCAAACGGCCCCTGCAGGACACGGCTCGCCTCACCCGGACGCCCGAGCACCACAAGCGGGGTTTCATCACGGCCTTCCGGTACAGAGACCACAACGACCTGATCGGAGCGGATTTCCTGACCGGCGGGCGTGATCATCAGAAGCGACAGCTCAACCGAGCCGGCGGGCAGCGGACGATCCACGATCATCACCCATTCGCCGGCATTATCGATGGAGACGCGGGAGATTTCCTCTTCCCCCACCATCAGCACGACTTCAGAGCCCGGGGCGCCGCGGCCTGCGATGACTGCAGTGCCGCGCGGATCCACGCGCACAATATCGAAGGTGGGCGGGATCAGCGCTGAAGTCTCCTGGCTCGACTGGGCCGGTGACTGGGCCGGTTGCGTGGCGGCAGGCGTGTCGGGCGCGCCGATCACACCGGGACCGGGACGCATGACAATGAAGATCGCCGCCGCGGCGACGGCGATGATCAGCAGGGCTGTGGCAATCAGAAAGGACCGCGTTGCGGCCATGAGCGTACTCCTCACGTTCTGACGGGTCGGCACTGCTATGCAAGCCTCGCGCCGAATGCGCCATCTTGGTAATGCTGAACGTCTCGTCTGTACGTTTCAATCCGCGTTTGCAGACTTTATCGAAAATTTGTGAGGCGAAAATGCGGAGCATCTGCGTATTTTGCGGATCGAGCGAGGGCAGTGACGCCCGATTTGCAAAACTGGCTGAAGACACGGGCCGCGCCATCGCCCGCAAAGGGCTTCGACTGGTCTATGGCGGCGCTGAGTCGGGGCTTATGGGCCGACTGGCCCGGGCCGCACTCGAAGAAGGCGGCGAGGTTCTGGGCGTCATCCCCGAATTCCTGATTCCGCTGGAAGGCCTGCAAGAAGGCGTCGAGCCGCGCATCACCGCCACCCTCGCCTCCCGCAAGGCCATCATGGTTGAAGAAGCGGACGGCTTTCTCGTCCTGCCGGGCGGCGCGGGCACGCTCGAAGAAATCTTCGACATGATCATGTTGCGCCAGCTGGGCCGCCACGAGAAACCCGCCGCCTTTCTGGATGCAGAGTTTTGGGGACCTCTGGAAACCCTGCTCCTGAAAGTGGTCGACGCCGGATTCGCTCAAGACAATGTGATCCGCACCATCAGCTTTCACGCGGAGCCGGACGCCGCCATCAACCGCCTTGAAAGCGAGTGGACGGCCTAGCCCAGCTCGGCGGTGCAAATCAGGCGTCCCGCCTCATCCTCGATCTGTAAGGACGCGAACACCGGAGTATCGGGTGAACCGCTGATCACAGTCTGACCGGGACGCAGTGTGTCCAGTTCTGGCGCGGGGCCAGACGGGGACGCCAGATCAAGACGCGCCAGCCGCCATTGATCCGCCGGACGATCTTCAAGATCGCCGGACTGCTCCATCATCATTGCAGGACCACCTGCCTGCAGAGACCAGCGCCCGACCAGACCGGGCGCCGCTTCGGCGATGAGCGCGCGTCCGGTATCGGTTTGCATCAGGCTGAGCGCACAAGGCGATGGCGCTTTGGCGTCAGAGCCGGCGACCGTCTCAGATTGCGCATGGGCGCAGGCCGCCACGAGGCCGACAGAGCCGGAGATCGCCAGAATTATGGATGTCATACGCATGGCTGTTCCTCCTGTTTGGGGGTGTCGGCCGACGCCGGGAGCCGGCCGTCTCACACATTTTTCACGTCATGACCTAGAAGCCGCCCTGAATGACGAGGGTCACATTGCCTGACCCGGTCTGGCGCACATCGGTGAACTGGCCACGGCCGATCTGGATGACGCCCAGCGCATTGTTGGAGCCTTCCTGGCTGGTAATGGCCTGATGCCCCTCGCCAATCTGGGCGACACCGACCACATTGCCGTAGCCTGACTGCGAGCTGAAGGCGTCGTTGAGCCAGCCTTCCTGACCGATGACGACACGGTTGCGGCGGCCCTGCTGGTTGAGGCCGGCCTGATTGTCGCCGCCCTCCTGGGAGACCTGCGCACCATTGCGCGTGCCGTCCTGCAAGGTGGAGATGAACTGGCGCACGCCGCGCTGTTCAAGGCTCAGCCGGTTGCGATGACCGTCCACGCGAGCGGCCAGCTCATTGGCGTAACCGGACTGACGGATTTCGATGGAATTGCGTGACTGGGCGTGTGCGGTCGGCGCCAGCGCGAGGACGGTCAGACCGAGGCCAGCAGCGAAAAGCGAGCGTTTGAGCATGGAGTGTCTCCCTTTCAGATCGGACATCAGCGTCCGTGACAAGGAGAGACTGGCAGAGGCTTGCTGAACCCGAATGGAAAAGCCTGTTCAGCTTCAATTGATTGAGCTGAACAGGCCATTCACTGACGGGGCGAATTCAAGGCGACGGGCTATTCAGTCCGGCTCGCCATGGGGATCGAAGACATCCTCGATCTTCGCCTCGAAGGCTTCGGCGATCTTGAAAGCCAGCGACAGGGACGGGTCGTGCTTGGAGGTCTCCACCGCATTGATCGCCTGGCGCGAGACGCCGACCCGCTCACCGAGATCCGCCTGGGACCAGCGCCGCTCCGCGCGAAGTACTCGGATACGGTTCTTCACTGGTAGCGCCTTTTCACGAAGATCTGCGCGATGCCCGATACGGCGATGAAGGCGGGCAGATACCAGACCTCATAAATCCCGGGCCAATCGGTCACGCCGCGCAGCATGCCGTAGGTGAAGCTCGCCACCGCCACCACGATCGCCCCGATCAGGGTGGATTCCAGCACGATGCGGGCCTGCACCTCATCCATGGCCCGGACAAAGGCGATGATCGTTCCGATGCATGCGATGACTGGCAGGACAGGCAGAAGGCTGAGGACAATGCGGAGCGGCTGACTCAGTTCCAGATGGTTGTCAGCCCAGACGGCGCCGAACAGCAGGACCATATAGGCGCCCATCACAATCAGCATACGCCGCATATAGGTCTTCGCGGCAGGGGTCATGGTCATGATCAATCTCCTTCCACCACGCGCTCGATTTCCTCGGCGAAGCGCTCAGGCTGGTCCAGCATGATGAAATGGCGTGAGTCGGCCACACCGCGCGCCTCGAGTTCGACTTTGCCCTCATACTGGCTCACGAACATCTGGCGGATCTGTTCCGGCGCCATTTCAGGGAATTCGGCATACAGAAGGGTCACAGGCGCCTGCACATCAGCCAGATACGGCGCAAAGTCGGTGGACATCAGCTCGGCGGTGGCCGCGGCAACCGCCATCTGGTCCGCGCCTTCGATCCAGCTCATGACCTGAGCCTGACCTTCAGTCGTGATGGACTGCACGTACAGGCCTTGCGCCATCATCCCCAGATAGGCGTCGCGCGGCAGATTGCTCATCTGCTGACGGATCGCATCCGCCTGCGGCGCCATCATGTCCGGCGTCGCGCCCGGCTGCATAAGACCGGTGAGAAACGGCGCAGAATCCACGACCATCACATGAGCGACCCGGTCTGACGCGGCGCCCGCGGTCAGCAGCGCCACCTGTGCGCCCATGGAATGGCCCACCAGCACCACATCTTGCAGGTTTTCCGTTTCCAGATATGCGGCGATGTCGAGCGCGGCGCCCTCCACCACATTCTCCAGCGCTTCGGGCGCTTGGGCGCCGCCGCCGAACCCTTTCAGGGTCACGACATGATTGTCCCAGTCCGAATGACGCTCGACCGTGGGTCCGTAGACGGCGCCCGGCGTGGCTAGGCCGGGAATGTAGACCACGCTGGCGCCCTGCTCGGCGCCGGAGCGCTCAACCACGACCCGGTCTTCAGCGCGGGCCTGATTGGCGGAAACAATCGCCACGGCCACGCCGACAGCGATGGCGACAAAGGCGCCGATGCGATTGGAGTTTTTCGAACACATATTGCGTCCTTTCAGGACTAGCTGACGATATGTCATGCATACCTGACACCCATCACACATGTCAACAACACCTGACAAAAATACCGACCTACCTGTCATTCTGTCGGGTTGACCAGAGCGAAGCGCACAGAAAAAACCCTCCCGGCGAGCGCCGGGAGGGCTTAAATCTTCATGCGTTTAAATGTGTTATCCGCGACCGCGATAGGACGGCACGCCCTGATCGGGGATCCACAGCCCTTTGGGCGCCTCGCCCCATTGGGCGAACACGTCAATCGGGATGCCGCCGCGCGGATACCAATAGCCGCCAATACGCAGCCATTTGGGGTCCAGCTCATCCACCAGGCGCTGCCCGATCATGGTCGTGCAGGCTTCGTGGAAGGCGCCATGATTGCGGAAGCTCTGAAGGAAGAGCTTCAGCGACTTGCTCTCCACGATCCATTTGGACGGGGCATAGTCGATCACGAGATGGGCGAAATCGGGCTGGCCGGTCACCGGGCAGATCGAGGTGAATTCCGGACAGGCGAAGCGGATCATGTAGTCGGCGTTCCGAGTGGGGTTCTCAACCCGCTCAAGACGCGCCTCTTCAGGGGTCTCGGCCGCTCTCGCGTCCGAGCCCAGCATGTCCAGCTTGGAATAGCGTTCATCGGTCATGCGCGCGATTTAGCGCTGAAGCGCGCTGGCGGCAATGGGGCTTGGCCTGTTGCGTTACTGAACGCTCATCGCCCGCCGGGAAAACACCGTGCGCATGGCGATGTTGGAGACGAGCCGCGCCACGCCGGGCAGGCCGGACAGGCGCTCGCGGTGAACCCGCTCGTAATCGCGCGCATCGCGCACCTGAAGCTGGAGGAAATAGTCCTCCGCCCCGGTGGTCAGATAGCAATCACTGACATGCTCGATCCCCGCCACGGCCCGCTCGAACGCCTCCATGGTCTCGCGCTTCTGGTTCTCCAGCGTCACCAGCACGATCACGGTCAGACCGCGACCGACCCGATTGGCGTTCAGCAGCGCGGTATATCCCCCGATTACGCCCTCGCCTTCCAACGCCTTCACCCGGCGATGACAGGCGGACGGCGACAGACCGACTCGCTCGGCGAGGTCGGCGTTCGTCAGACGTCCGTCCTCCTGAAGCGCGCCCAAAATGGCGGCGTCGATATCGTCGAGTTTCATGCAGTCTTCCGTTCGTCGAAATTTCTAGCGTCGGCACGCTGAACACGTGCAATGACGCAGCGCATCATGGCGCATTTTGACACCTAAACGCAAAATAATTCGAACATCACAATTTTACTTGCAGGATACTGCACATAATCCCTATTTTCCGCGCAAAATCACACCGTCGAGCCCTCCCCCATACAGGCTCGGCCAGCCGGGAGGCAGATTGATGCGCATTGGTGTTCCGACCGAGATCAAGAACCACGAATACCGGGTCGGCCTGACCCCCAATGGCGCGCGCGAGCTGATCGCGCATGGCCATGAGGTCTATATGCAGGACGGCGCCGGCAATGGCGCAGGCTTCTCCAACCAGGAATATGTTGAGGCGGGCGCCCAGATCCTGGCGGACGCCGCGTCTGTGTTCGACACCGCCGAGCTGATCGTGAAGGTGAAAGAGCCCCAGCCGTCCGAAACGGCGATGCTCAAGCCGCACCACACCCTGTTCACCTATCTGCACATCGCACCCGATCCCAAACAGGTCGAAGGCCTGCGCAAATCCGGCTGCATCGCCATCGCCTATGAAACCGTCACCGACGTAAACGGCCGTCTGCCACTGCTGCGTCCGATGTCTGAAGTGGCGGGCCGCATGTCGGTGCATGTGGGCGCGAACGCCCTGCACAAGGCCGCGGGCGGCCGCGGCGTGCTGATGGGCGGCGTTCCGGGCGTGACCCCGGCCAAGGTCGTGATCCTGGGCGCGGGCGTGTCCGGCTCTCACGCGGCCGAAATGGCGCTGGGCCTGCGGGCGGACGTGACCGTGCTCGATCGCTCCCTGCCGAAGCTCGCGGAAACCGACCAGTTCTTCCGCGGTCAGGTGAAGACCCGCTTCTCCACTCAAGGCGCCATCGCCGAGGAAGTGGCGGAAGCCGATCTCGTTATCGGCGCAGTGCTGGTGCCGGGCGCAGCTGCGCCGAAACTGGTCACCCGCGACATGCTGGCGACGATGAAAGAAGGCGCAGTGCTGGTGGATATCGCGATCGACCAGGGCGGCTGCTTTGAAACCTCGCACGCCACCACCCACCAGGACCCGACCTATATCGTGGACGGCATCGTGCACTATTGCGTGGCGAACATGCCGGGCGCCGTGGCGCGCACTTCGACGCTGGCGCTGACCAACGCCACCCTGCCCTTCACCCTGGCGCTCGCCGACAAGGGCACGAAGAAAGCCCTCAATGACGACATCCACCTCGCGCGCGGCCTGAACGTCGCCGAGGGCGAGGTGACCTTCAAGGACGCCGCCGACGATCTGGGCGTGCCTTATGTGAAGCCCGACTGGTTGACCGTGCTGTAACTCCTCTTACAGCTCGAAACCTGAAACCCCGGCTCGATGAGCCGGGGTTTTTTCTGGCCTGTGAGGCCAGGTTCTTACCGGGTTACCGGCTGCCGCCAGGCCGGATCGAGCGGCGTCTGACGCGCGCTGTCATTGGCGGCCACGACCGCATCCAGCAAAGCATCCAGCTCGTCGCGAGCATGCACCTCGCCATGCATCACCACCGCTTCGATGCGGCTGATATTGCGGATGTCTTCGAGCGGGTTGGCGTTCAGAAGCAGAAGATTGGCGCGGAATCCCGGCAGCACCCGGCCCGTATTCCAGTCCATGAACCGGCCCGGCGTTCCTGTCGCCGATTCCAGCGCTTGCGCAGGCGTCATCCCGGCCTGAACCAGAGCCGCCAGCTCCTGATGCAGTGAATAGCCTGGCGCCATGACCGGCACGTTCGCATCTGTCCCCGCCACCATGGGCACGCCCGCTTCAAGCACAGCCTCGAACATCAGCTGCTGCGCCCGGGCATAGGTGGTCCAGTAGGTCTGGTAGCGGTCGCGCCAGCCTTCATTGCGATACTGTTGCGGCACCGAATAGATGTTCACATCCGGCAGCCAGCCCATGGCGCGCCCCTCGGCGACGCCGGGATTGACCAGATTGACCGGCGCGGTTTCAAGCGCGTCCTCGGTGTCAGTCTTCTGCTGGGCGAAACTCGAGACCAGCGCTAGCGTAGAGGCGAGCACGATCTCATTGTCGATCATGTGCCGGGCGACCGCGTCGCGATGCGTCATCACATAGTCCAGATACTCACCGGCAGTGCTGACGCCATAGCCGCCAAAGTCGCGATCGAGTCCCTTGATCAACTCTTCCACATGGGCGACTTCGCTCTGATTGGACACCCACAGATCATCCAGCCGCGCCGCCACTGGGATATGGCCCACCAGCGGAATGCCAACGTCTTCACTGGCCGCGCTGACCGCCTGATAGCCGCTCAGGCTGAGATAGCTGCTGGCTTTCACCGCGTCATAGCCTTCCGCCGCCAGATCCCGGACCATCTGGTCCGCCGCTTCCGGCGTGCGCGCGACATTGCGCTTGGAGGTCCAGGACTGCCACAGGCCTTCGGCGAAGTCATAGGTCGCGATCTGGGCGGCCACCACATAGAGGTCAGGGCCCAGAAGATCCCCCTCGGCAATCTCGTCGCGCCATTGAAGATGATGGGACAGGCCGTGCATCTCGCGGATCTGGGTGACGCCATAGGCGAGATAGAGCGCCAGATCATTCTGGCTGTTCCATAAATGCACATGGGAATCGGTCAGGCCCGGCATCAGATAGCGCCCCTCGCCATTCATCACCGGCGCGTTGGCCCGCTGCGCCATATCCGGGCCCATATCAGCGATCACGCCACCCTCGATCACCACATCCATAGGCGCGGAGAACCGCTCTGATCCCGGCTCCAGCACCCGCACATTGGCGAGCACATAGCGTTCTGGCGTTTCATGAGACGGCTCCAGCGCGATGACGGGCGTGCGCCCGCCAAACATCTCCACGATCGAGCGGTCGATCACCACAAAGGCGCCGATTGCGCCCAGCACGTTCAAGAGAACGAAGACGCCCAGAATCCGAAGGCCCCATTTCAACATTGTTATCTCCTCAAGGCGTCTGACCACGCCTGTATCTTTACATTGTCAAGATAGGCTAGCCGCGCTATCTTGTCAGTGTCAAGTTGGAAATCGAAAGCCCACCCGGAAAACCGCCATGACCGCTAAGCAGCCCTATCATAAAGGCGATCTGCCCGCCCTTCTCTTGAAGGCGGCGGAGGGCGAACTGTCCGAAAACGGGCTGGAGCGGTTCTCGCTACGCGCCGCCGCCAAGCGCGCCAATGTCAGCCACGCCGCCCCGGCGCATCACTTCAAGGATATGACCGGACTTCTGAGCGCACTGGGCGCAGACGGGTATCGGCGGCTGATCGCCGCGCAGGACAAACGGCAGGCGCAGACCGGACCGGGCGCCGTGGACCAGTTTGTGGCGCTGGGGCTGGGCTATGTGGATTTCGCCGAAGCCCATCCGGCGCTGTTCCAGCTGATGTTCGCGTCAGAAAAGCCTGACCGCAGCCATCCCGACTTCGCCGAGGCGTCTCTGGCCGCCTTCGCCAAGCTGTCCGATGGCGTCAACGCGCTCTATCCCGATGAGATGGACGAAACCCGGCGCACCACCCTGCTGATGACGTCGTGGTCAGTGGTGCACGGTCTCGCCGAGCTGATCATCTCAGGCCGTGCGACCGCGCCCATGCAGCTCGACGCGCGCACGCCGGAAGAGCGGGACGCGATGATCCACGCCATCCTGATGCGGGTGCATGAGGTGAAGGGGTGAGGCTCCAGATGCCTCAGACCGGGAAGATGAAATTGTTCACCGGCCCGTCCACTGTCTGGGTCTGGGCGTAGTCCTTGAGCAGGAAATAGATGCGGCGGTCGAACTTGCTGTCCGACACGCTGACCTCGTGAATTTCCTCATTGTCGTTGAAGACCTGCATGATCTCATCGAGTTCAACGCCCGGCTCCACATCCGCAAAGATCTTGAACTGGGTGCCCAGCCGCTTGTGAACCGGCACCCGGAAGGACAGATAGGCGCCATCCTTCTTGCCGCGCACTTCAGCCGGGTAAATCTTCAGCTGCAGCCGCCCCACCATGCGCTCGCGATCACTGGCCATGGTGGAGATGTACTGGTCCGTGCCGAAACGGATGATCAGCACGCTGAAGCGGATGCCAGGCGGAAACGCCTCCACCGGGCCCAGATAGATGACGTGATGGGTGAGAGAGCGGGACAGAAGGAACACCGCCCGCTCGATCAGCCAGCTCGACCCCGCCCAGACCACACGGATTACAGCGGTCAGCACCGTCGCCAGAGCGCCCAGTATGAGCGACTCCAGCAACAGGCTGTCAGGCAGGTTGTTGATGATCCTGCCCAGAAGCGCGCCGATTTCCCCCATCGCCCCGTCTTCCTGGCCTAGCCGCCGCAGATGCGCTGCTTGGCGGCTTCGTACTGGGCCTGCAGCTCGGACACATAGGCGCCCGCGCTCTGGACCTTCTTGATCGAGCCCACGCCCTGCCCCGAACCCCAGATGTCTTTCCAGGCCTTCGCGTCGGTATTGCCGCCCGAGCCAAAGTTCATCGCGGACGGATCGCTTTCAGGCAGGTTGTTCGGGTCAAGCCCGGCATCCTCGATCGACTTGCGCAGATAATTGCCGTGCACGCCGGTGAAGAGGTTGGAATAGATGATGTCTTCCGCCGTGCTGTCGACGATGGACTGCTTGTACGCGTCGCTGGCGCGCGCTTCCTCGGTGGCGATGAAAGCCGAGCCCATATAGGCGTAGTCCGCGCCCAGCGCCTGAGCCGCCAGAACACCGGCGCCCGTGGAGATGGAGCCTGACAGCGCGATCGGGCCGTCAAAGAACTCACGGATCTCGCTGACGAGGCCAAAGGGCGACAGAGTGCCGGCATGGCCGCCCGCGCCGGCGCATACCGGGATCAGGCCGTCCGCGCCTTTTTCCAGCGCCTTGTGCGCGAACTTGATGTTGATGATGTCGTGCATCGTCTCGCCGCCCCAGCCATGCACGGCCTGGTTCAGCTCTTCGCGGGCGCCTAGCGAGGTGATCACCAGCGGCACCTTGTATTTCTCACAGCTGGCGAGGTCAGCCTCGAGACGGTCATTGGAGCGGTGGACGATCTGGTTCACCGCAAACGGCGCCGCCGGGGCGTCCGGATTGGCCTTGTTATAGCTGTCGAGTTCGGAGGTGATCTCGTCCAGCCATTCATCAAGCTGGCTCTGCGGGCGCGCATTCAGCGCCGGGAACGAGCCGACAATGCCCGCCTTGCACTGGGCGATGACCAGCTTGGGGTTGGAGATGATGAACAGCGGCGAGCCGATGACGGGCAGACGCAGCTTGCCTTTGAGGCATTTGAGTTCGGACACGCGGGCTTCCTCCCCTGCGGTTGGCATAACAGTGTTGTGGTCAGGCTAGCGCAGTTTTCGCGCAAGAAAAGCGCTCAGAGCGGTTTAAGAAAATACACGGTGTCGATCCCGACGCCACGATCATCCTTAAGGCGTAATCTTTCTTCAAAGCCCAGCTGGGCGATCAGCGGCAAATGCGCGGCATTGGTGCTCCAGGTGCGGGTGGCCACATTGGGCGCCTCCGACCAGCTGCGCGCCAGATCAAACAGGCGCGCATAGAGCTGACGGGCGAGCCCCCGGCCGCGCGCAGATTCGCTGACGATCAGGGTCGACAGATAGGCGCTGGCCGTCAGATCGAGCGCATCCAGGCGCTTGTCCCGCGCCACGCTCATCATGCCCAGCACGCGTCCGCCCTCTTCCGCCGTGATCAGCGCATGGGACTGGATCGACGCCCAGTACGCATCAGGCTCGTCGTCCAGCACCTCGCCAGCGCCCACCGACAGGCCTTGCTCCGGCGTGCGCGCCCGCAGGGGCGGCCAGAAGGCGTCATCCGCCTCACACACAAGCGCCCACACATCCGCGCGCACCGGGTCTGGCGCATCCGCCAGCGTGTCATGCACCGTCAGTGTCACGCTCATGCCGGGCCGGTCTCCACGGGCAAATCGCGGGCGCCCCAATCGGCCCAGCTGCCATCATACAGGCGCACATCCCGGAACCCGGCGCTGAGGAAGGCCGCGCTCAGGATCGCCGCCGTCACGCCCGACCCGCAGGTCGTGATGATGCGGGTGTCGCGACTGATGCGCGGCAGAGCCGCTTCCAGCGCGTCTTCGGTCTTCAGCTTGCCTTCAGGGGTCAGAAGCTGCGGGAAAGGCAGATTGATCGAGCCGGGGATATGGCCTGACTTGAGGCCCTTGCGCGGTTCGGGTTCCGTGCCCTCAAACCGGCCCTTGGAGCGCGCATCCACCACCAGCGCCTTGCCCGAGCGGGTGGCGTGGGAGACGTCTTCCCAGGTGACGGTGTCGTCCCAGATCATGCGCGGGGTGCGCTCGAAGGCGGGATGGCGGCGGAATATCTCGCCGCTCTCGATCGCGCCACCCGATTTGCGCCAGGCGCTCAAGCCCCCGTCCAGAATGCGCACATCGCAGCCAAAGCGGCGGAAGGTCCACCAGACCCGCGCGGCGCCCACCATGGATGTCTGGTCATAGATGATGAACTTCTCGCCGCCGCTGAGCCCGTGCCAGCTGAGCCAGCGGGCGAAGGCCGCCGCGCCGGGCGCCATATGAGGCAAGGATGAGGTCGCATCGCAGACGCCATCAATGTCGAAATAGACCGCGCGCGGCAGGCGCCGCTCCTCGAACACCTCTTCGCCCGTCATGCCCGATCCGGGCAGGAACCAGCTCGCTTCCACAAAAACCGGGTCTGCTTCGGCCAGCGCCTGTATCGCGCTGATTGTCACCGTTTCCCGCATCAGGGCGATTCTCCCGAACTAATCGCATTCACCGTATCAGCTTGTCTTGTCCGCGCCATCAGGCTGGGCCAGTCTGGACGAAATGACGCGAAAAATCGCGCGCTTACGGGAGGAGACCATGACCCCAGCCACACCCCTGGCCGGGCTGAGAGTGCTTGACCTGACGACAGTCGTCGCCGGTCCCATCGCCAGCCTGACGCTCGCCCAGCAGGGCGCCCATATCATCAAGGTCGAACCGCCCGGCGGCGATCTCGTGCGCCGTCTGGGCTTCATCGCCAAGGACGGCTCCAGCTCCACCTTCCAGACGCTCAACCGCGGCAAGGCGCTGATCAGCCTCGACCTTTCGACAGAGGACGGCCGCGCCGCCCTCGCCCCGCTGGTCGAGCAGTCTGACGTGGTCATGCACAATTATCGCCCCGCCGCCGCGAAGAAGCTGGGGCTCGACGCCGACAGCCTGCGCAAGCGCCATGACGGGCTGATCGTCGCTGAAGTGACCGGCTTCGGCCCGTGGGATCCCTTGAGCGATGTGCGCGCCTATGACCCGGTGATCCAGGCCGAGAGCGGGCTCGCCGCCCGCCCGGACAAGCCCGAGCCTGAGCTCTATCCGCAATATATCTGCGACAAGGTGGCGGGGCTTTATCTGTGTCAGGCGATCACCAGCGCGCTTGTGGGGCGTGAGCGCGACGGCGCGGGCCGCCATGTGGCGGTGTCCATGCTGGAAGCCGCCCTCGCCTTCAGCTGGATGGATGTGCACATGCCCCTGACGCTGAAGGACCCGCTTCAGCCCGGCCCCAACATCGCCAAGGTCTATCGTCCGTGGAAGGCGGCCGATGGCTGGTTCGTCGTGGTCATGCTGTCTGAAAAGGAGTTCGTCGCCTGGTGCGAAGTGGTCGGGGCGCCCCAGCTGCTCGATGATCCGCGCTGCGCGGACATGGCCAGCCGCTTCATCAACTGGGATTTCATCCGCGAGACCTGCGCGCCATTGGCCGAGCACCAGTCCGTGGATGACTTGCTGGACCGTCTGCGCAGTGCGGGCGTGCCGGCAGGCAAGGTCAACACATCAGAGGATATTCTGACCCATCCCCAGCTCGCCGCCAGCGGCTTCACCTATGAGGGCGAGGCGGACGGCCCCGGCCCGGTGCGCCTGCCCGGCGCAGCGGCCCGCTTTGACGGCGAACGCCCCGGCCAGGGCGCGACCTGCTCGGGCAAGTTGGGCGCAGACACCCGCATGGTTCTTGAAAAAGCCGGGGTGGATGACGCCCTGATCGCACGCATTTGCGGAGACTGAAATGAGCGAATTTTCCACCCTGCTGTACTCGGTCGAAGGCCGGGTCTGCACGATCACCCTGAACCGTCCCGAGCGCCTGAACGCCATCAATGACAAGATGCCCGGCGACATCGCCGCCGCCATCAAAAAGGCCGAACGCGACCCGGCGGTGCATGTGATCGTCCTGCAAGGCGCGGGCAAAGGCTTTTGCGGCGGCTATGACCTGAAGGATTACGCCGAGCGCGAAGGCGAGCTGCCGGGCAGCCAGGACATGCCCTGGGACCCGATGATCGACTACGCCTTCATGCACCAGAACACGCTCGACTTCATGAGCCTGTGGCGCTGTCACAAGCCCACCATCGCCCGCGTGCATGGCGCCGCGGCGGCGGGCGGGTCGGACATCGCCCTGTGCTGTGATTTCGTGATCATGGCCGAGGATGCGCGCATCGGCTATCCGCCCGCCCGTGTCTGGGGCGTGCCCACACCGTCCATGTGGGTGTATCGCCTGGGCCCGCAGCAGGCCAAGCGCATGATGATGACCGGCGAGCTGATTGACGGCAAAGAGGCCGAGCGCATCGGACTGGCGCTGGAAGCGGTGCCCGAAGCCGAGCTCGACGCCGCCGTGGACCGTCTTGTGGGGCGCTTGCAGGGCGTGCCCAAGAACCAGCTGATGATGACCAAGATGGTGGTCAATCAGGCCTATGAGACCATGGGCATTTCCAACACCCAGATGCTGGCGACCGTGTTTGATGGCGTCTCGCGGCATTCGCCTGAAGGCATGTGGTTCCGCCAGCGCGCCCAGGAGGTGGGCTTCAAGCAAGCCGTGGCCGAACGCGATGGCGGCGATCCCATTGCGGCGGAGGTCGAGAAGACGCCCTATGACCGCATGGAGTGACTGAGCCGAACGCCATGACGGCGTTGCAAGAAGCAGTGGGGGCGGCTAAGCCGAAGGCTTGACTGTCCCTACCGCCAAGAGAGCCTCATGAGCGTTCGCCTCGCAGACCCCAAAGCCACGCCCTTCCTCGCTGATATGGAAGCCCGCGGCCTTCTCAACCAGAAGACCCCCGAGCTGACTGACGCCTATATCAACGAGCACAAGCCGGCGATGTATGTGGGCTTTGATCCGAGCGCGCCGAGCCTTCATGCGGGCAATCTGATGCCGCTTCTGGGCATGGATCGCTATCGCCAGCGTGGTGGTCAGGTTGTGGTGCTGCTGGGCGGCGCCACGGGCCTCATTGGCGACCCGTCCGGCAAGGACGCCGAGCGCAATCTGCAGACCGAGGACGTGGTGCTGGCCAATATCGAAGGCCAGCGCAAACAGTTCGAGCGCCTGTTCGCGCTGACCGACGGGCCGGAGCCCATCTTCGTGAACAACGCCGACTGGTGGCGGAAGATGGATGTGGTCAGCTTCCTGCGCGATGTGGGCAAGCATTTCTCGGTCAACGCCATGCTGACCAAGGATTCGGTGCGCAACCGCATCGAGAACCGCGATCAGGGCATCTCCTTCACCGAGTTTTCCTACCAGCTCCTGCAGGGCTATGACTTCGTGCACCTGCACCGCGCCCATAATGTCCAGATCCAGATGGGCGGCTCGGACCAGTGGGGCAATATCGTCGGCGGCGTCGACCTGATGCGCCGTATCGAAGGCGTGCAGGCCCATGCGGTCACTTACCCGCTCCTCACCAATTCTGAAGGCAAGAAATACGGCAAGTCCGAAAAGGGCGCGGTCTGGATCGATCCTGACCTGACAAGCCCTTATGAGTTCTACCAGTTCTGGCTCAACAGCGCGGACGCCGATGCGCCGAAATTCCTCTCATGGCTGACCGACGTGGATCTCGGCCAGCTTGAAGAGCTGACCCAGGCCGAGCCGCATCTGCGCCTGCCGCAAAAGGCCCTCGCCGAGCTTCTGACTGCGCGCGTGCATGGCCAGAAAGCCGCCGATCTCGCTATCGAGGCCTCCACCGTGATCTTCAAAGGCAAATCGGACAATCTCGGCGCCGAGCTGATCGACATGATCGCCCGCGCCGTGCCGACGCTGGACGCCAGCGCCAACGAGCCGCTGGCGCTGATCGATGCGCTTGTGGCTGAAGAGCTGGGCGCCAGCGCCTCCAAGAGCGAGGCGCGCCGCCTCCTGAAGCAGAACTCGGTCTCGCTCAATGGTCAGAAGGTGCAGGATGAAAACGCCGATCTGCGCGAGCATCGCACCGGCGCCGGCGCCGTGGTGATGAGCGTGGGCAAGGCCAAGCGCTTCCTCATCCGCTTTAACGGGTAATCCTCATGACGCCGCTGTCCGAGTTCGACTCCCTCTTCATCTGGGGCTTCGGCAAGGAAGGCCGCGCCGCGCTCAACCATGTGCGCTCGCGCTCTGACGCAACGCTTTATGTGATTGACGCAAAAGAGCCTTCCGACCTGCCTGACGGCGTAGAGTACGTCGCGCAGGACGATCTGGCGCAAGTCATCGAGAAAGCGGGCCAGTCCCTGATCATCAAATCGCCAGGTGTGTCGCTCTATGATGCGCGCCTGGCTGAAGCGATGGATCTCGGCGCGGAGCTGACCAGCCAGACCAATCTGTGGTTCGCCTCAAAACCCGCCCATCAGACCGTGATCGGGGTGACGGGCACCAAGGGCAAATCCACCACGTCGAGCCTTCTGCATCACATGCTCAAATCGCTCGATGTGAACGCGGTTCTGGCGGGCAATATCGGCGAGCCGGTCATCGACACGCCTGAGGGCGCCGAGATCGTGGTGCTGGAGCTGTCGAGCTATCAGATCGCGGATCTCGTCCACGCGCCGGATTGGTTCATCTTCCTCAACCTGTTGAATGATCACGCACCCTGGCATCGCGGCGTCGAGCAATACCGCCGCGACAAGGCGCGGCTCGCCCAGCTCGATCCCAATGCGCGCGGCGTGATGAGCGCGAAGGATTCCCGGCTCAGCTCGCTGTTCGTCCACCGCCCCAATACCGTCTGGTATGACCAGGCGGAGGGCTTTCATGCGCCCGACGGCGTGATCCATCAGGGCTCAGAAGACTGGGGCCGCATTCCCGCTCTGCCGGGCGCGCATAACGCCGCGAACGCCTGCGCCGCGCTGGCGGTGATCGAAGGGTTGGGACTGAGCGCCTATGAAGCGTTCGAGAGCCTTGCAAGCTTCAAGGGCCTACCGCACCGGCTGGAGACGGTTCATACGCTCAATGGCGTGGACTTCATCGACGACACGCTGTGCACCACGCCGCAATCGTGCCTTCTGGCGCTGGCGGCGTTTCCGGACCGCCCCGTCAGCCTCATTCTGGGGGGCGAAGACCGCGAGCAGGACTATGCGCCACTCGCTGAAGGCCTGCAGAACGAGACCCGGATCAAGGCCATTGTGACCATTCCGGAGAACGGTCCGGCCATCGTGGACGCCCTGAAATCAGGTCCGCATGCGGATATAACCACTTACGAACCAGACTTTGAGCGGGCTGTGAAGCGCGCCTACGACGCCCTGCCTGAAGGCGGCGTGGTGATGATGAGCCCTGCGGCCCCCAGAGGCTCCGCCTTTACCTATTTCGGCGCGCGCGGCGACGCCTTCACGCAAGCCGCGAAGAGGCTGGGATAAAACGCACTCACTGATTCAATTCAGGCTTTGAGCTTTCCGGCGCTCAACTTCACGCAAGAGATCAGCTTGCGTTCATAAGTTCGGCGACCGGTCCCGGCATGCGATGCTCGGATCGGGCGTCGAGCGCCTCTGACCAGGCCTGCTCAAGGTCCGCGCGGTCCCATTGGGTGAACAACTCGCCCTCAATCGCCTGTATCAGCGGGGCTTTCGCCCATTCCGCATCAGTCAGAAGATGGGTGATCGCGGCGGCGACCTCGCGTCGCTCCCCGACGCACTCCCAAGGCTTGGCGTCGGTCAGCCCGGCGATCTCGCGCAGGAAATCAAGGTTCCTGGGATCATGCAGCGGCTGGCTCTGGAACACCCGCGCATGGCGCTCCACAGACAGGAAGGGCGCCATCAGAACGGCGGTGTAGACGCATTTGGCGCACTCCCCGCACCAGCGCCGGTCTTTGGGCAGGGCATTCGGGCCGGCAAAGACGAAATTGCGGTTGCAGCTGGCGAAGATCTCCAGCGCATCCTCGCCTGCGGTCGCCAGATAATGGGCCGTCCACAGCTCGCTCACCGGGCGCAGGATGGAGAAATAGGTCACCGGCACGGCATTGGCGGCGAAGGCGTTGCGCAGCGCGTCCTCGAACTCCAGCGATTTGGAGAACTGGTGGTTCACCGGATGGCCATTGCTTTCCATCGTCGGTTCACTCGCTGCACGTTCATTGGCGAACACGACCCAATCAAGCCCCTTGGCGGCTGCGTAAAGCGTCATCAGACAAGAGTTTACGCCCGTGATCGGGATATGGCCGTTGAGCACTTTGCCCGCCTTGCCCAGCTCAATCAGGCGCGGATCAATCCTTCGACGGATCAGGGTCACCGGCGTCTCGCTCATCGCCACCAGGCGCTCGCCCACGCTGTCTGACAGGATCAGGGAGACGCGCTCGACATCCGCGCCCACCGCCTTGATGACGCTGGCGGCCACATGGCTGTCCTTGCCGCCGCCAAAGGCCACCGCAGCGCGCACATCTTCGGTGCGGAATTCCGGGGCGTGCGGCGCATTCATGCGCGGCTCGGCTTTCACCGTGAATTCAGGCGGATACGGCAAGTCATTGCGCACATAAAATTCGCCCAGCCCCGGCCCGTAGGCCAGCTCGAACAGATGACGCTCAGCCTCGTTCAGCGCAAAGTCAGGCTCGATCAGCGCAGCAGGCGCCGCCTTGTAATAGCTGGTGCCGATCAGGATGGCGGACATCCGCACCAGACCGGCCAGCACCGTGCGGTCCAGCCGGTCAAAGTCGGCATCGTCCGGAAAAACCACCGTCTCCGTGAACGCTCCCAGGCCCGGAACATCATATTCAAAGGCGTACCCGTTCTGCCCATCAAGGCGTCTTGGGAAGCAAAGGCGGAAGGACGTCATATCGGCTCACGAAAATCGGTAATGAAGCGACCCTAGCGGGCCTTGCGCCTTTAAACCACCGCGTCGCGCTGCGCCGTGATGATCATGTGCCCCGGCTTGTGAAAAATCGCCAGCTCGGGCTTTGAATCCAGCACCACGGCCTGCGGCGTCACCCCGCACGCCCAGAAGACCGGAACATCGCCCTCTTCCAGCACGGGAACGTCGCCAAAATCAGGCGTCATGATGTCGGAAATACCAATCTCAGCCGGATCACCCACATGAACAGGCGCGCCATGAGAGCCGGGGAAGCGGCCGGTAATCTCGCTGGCGCGCTCCACAAGCTCGGGCGGATAGCCGCGCATGGACACAACCATGCCGCCTGCAAACGGCCCCACCGGCGTGCACTGAAGATTGGTGCGATACATGGGGACATTGCGGCCCGCATCGATATGGCGGACCGGCAGACCTTCCGCCAGCAGTGCGTGCTCGAAGGTGAAGGAGCAGCCCAGCAGCAAGGCGACCAGATCCTCGCGCCAGATTTCGCTCAGATCCGTGCGCTCTTCGCTGAACACGCCATCGCGGAACACTTCATAACGCGGCGCATCGGTGCGCACATCCACATCCAGCTTGGGAATGGTCGGATCGCCCGGCTCGCTCATGCCCAGAAGCGGACAGGGCCGCGGATTGAGCTGGGTGAACAGCAGGAAATCATACGCCATGGACGCCGGCAGGATCACCAGATTGGCCTGGGCAAAACCGGGGCAGAGCCCGGTCGTCGGCTGGTCATAGACGCCCGAGCGGACAGCCGAAAGGTGAGCATCACGAAGCGAGTGCGGGTCAGTCATTGCGAAGTCCTTGATCTGACGCCAGTTCACGTCAGTTCCGCCTGTGGCGCAAGCCATGATTAACGAGACATTGCATCCCGAACCGCATCCACGCGGGAGCGCCCGACCGGCGCCTCGCCCCCGTTGACGAGGCTGAGCGCATACCGGCTTCCGGGCCGGGTCAGGAGCGCTTCGACCTTGGCCAGGTTCACGGCATAGGAGCGATGGACCCGCAGAAGGGCGTCTCCCGCCTCTTCCAGCACCGCCGCCAGCCCGCGCTGATCGAGCAGCCAGTCGCCGCCGCAGCGATGCACCTCGGTGTAATTGCCCGCCGCTTTCAGGAACACGATGTCCTCGAGCGCGACGCGATGCATCCGGCCCGTGGACTGCACGCTCAGCACCGCCTGCCGGGGCTGCGGCGCCGTCGGTGCGGCTTGCCGCGCCGGTGACAGAAGGTCCGGGGAGCGCACCATCCACACCCCGAAACCCACCGCCGTCAGAGCGTACACGCCCAGATCGATGAACCAGCCCGGCGCCACGAAATTAACCGCCAGCAGACCTGCGATCAGTCCGCCAATCGCCCAGGCATTGCGGTCCTGACGCCAGCCGGCCACCAGGCACCAGACCAGCCCCGCCCCCAGTAACGCCATCGTGGACAGGATGATCTTGCCGTCATAGCCGTCGTAAACAATCACGCCCGCCAGCGCGCCCAGAACGCCTGCCGCGCTGACGCTCCACAGCCAGCCCCGGCCCAGCGACCACCGTTGGACCAGGAAGGCCAGAACACCCAGACAATAGAGCGTCATCCCGATCAGGATCACCGCCTGGCGCGGCTGGTGCCAGCTATAGGGATAATTGACATAGGCGCGGGACATCTCCGCCAGCGCGGCGATGACGAGCGCGCCAAGACCGGCCGCCAGCCAATACAGCGCCTTGTCAGAGCGGTCCTGTCCCAGACGGATCAGCCCCACCGCCAGCACGGCCAGAACACCCGCCAGTCCCAGCGTCGGCGCATAAAGGCGCAAGGATCGTCGCGCATCGGCGCGATACGGCGTCACGCCCATTGTTTGCAGGATGACGGCCGGATCATAGCCCGCGCGCGTGCTGGACACGTCTAGCTCGATGATATTGCCGTCGGGGCGGATCAGGTTTGAGGGAAGCGCGATCAGGCTGTCGATCGGCCCGGCGCGCTCATCCCCCTCCGGGCCAAGCGGGCGTCCCTTGGCGCCCACAGCCTCGCCATTCAGAAAGGCCTCGGCGGAAAACGGCCCGGACAAAGCGAGCGCCATCGGGGCGCCGGTCTCAAACGCCTCTTCCGGAGCCTCCCAGCGGAGCCGGATCGTTCCGGCTTCAGGGTCAAGGCTCCACAAAGTGGCTGTCCGCCAGCCAGAAGCTGTGTCCGGTGTGACGATCTCGACCTCCTCGGCCAGCCAGATCGGTGGTTCTTCCCCCGGCCAGGGCGCCATCAGCAGAAGCGCTGTGACCAGCGCAGCCAGCGCCGCCTCCCAGGGTCGCAGGGCCTGTCCTAGCCGGACTGTCAGAGCCTTGAGCCGTTCACCCTGCATTTGAGACGTTCGTCCTTTTCAAGTTTTCGCGGCGCGAAACCGCCTGCACACAGAAGGCGTTGGCGGTCTCCGCCTCTCCCCACGCAAACGACAACAAGGACGCGTTCAATGCAAACCTTCATTGCCGCACTCGGCGCCGCCGCCCTGATCACCCTGCCGGCCTGCGCCCAGAGCCAGACCGAAACCGCGCAGGCGATCTTTGATCAGTTCGCCCAGGGCTATCCCGCCCTCAACGCCACGGTGATGGTCAATGGCGAGATCGTCTTTGAAGCCGAGGGCGGCACGATGCGCAGCGAACGCGACGGCGTCGATACGGACTATAACGTCTATTCAACCGTGAAAATGATGACGGGCCTCGCTTTCGCGCGCCTTGAAGCCCATCACGGGCTGGACCTTGACCAGTCCGTGCGCGGCATCGATCCGGCCCTGCCCGACAGCTATCAGGATGTGACCCTGCGCCAACTGCTCAGCCATACGGCGGGCGTGCGCAATTATACCGGCGACGCCGACTGGCTGGCCTTCAGCGATCGTCGCTGCGAAGTCCCGGCGGATGCGCTGGGCCATTTCATCCATGATCCGCTGATCGATGCGCCGGGCGCCCGCCACGAATACACCACCTATGGCTTCGTGCTTTTGAGCCATCTTCTGGTCGAGTTGACCGGCGAAGACAGCTTTGACGCCGCCATGCACGCCACGCTGGGCGATGTCTATCTGGCGCACAAGGATGCTGTGGATGCAGACAAGGCCACGCCCTATTTCGATGCCGGTGACGGGCTTGAGCCCATGCCTCTGTCCGCCGAGTGCAAGTTCGGCGGCGGCGGGCTGATCGCCTCGAGCCGTGATCTGGCGCGCTTTGGCGCTGCGCTTGCGGCCGGCGATTTGCTGAGCCTTGAAGAGATCGACGCCGCCTTCCAGCCCATCCAGACCAATGGCGGAGATGTGGTGAGCTATGTGTACGGCATGGAAGCGGGTTTTGAGCCCAGCCTGAACCTGCACTACGCCGCCCATTCGGGCGGCAGCCCGGGCGGCCGCAGCTTCGTGATGGCCTATGTCGAGCCGCAAGTGGTTGTCGCCACGACCGGGAATGCGGAAGGCGAGAACCATTATCCGCTGGCTCTGGCGCTGGCTGATCTGTTCGCAGGATACGCCCAGTAAGGTCATCGGGCGCCCGGATCGCTCCGGGCGCCCGACCCAGACGGACACCAATGCGATCGCTGCAGGACAACCGCAAAGGGCCGCCTGAAGGGTGCGATCCGGACCAGCCTCCGCTCACATGGCGCTGATCACGGATCAGCACCGACCTGAAAACGCGTCAGCGGGAAAATCGTTCAGCGAAGCTGCAATCACAGATCGGGCGGCGCATCGGCGTGACGCCACATATAGCGCGCCAGATACGAGCGATAGGGCGCAAACCGCGAGGCGGTCCGGACCGTCTTGCGGCGCTTGCTGGTCAGCTTTTCCAAGGTCTTGCGCGCGGTTACATCGCCATCGGGCCAGATGTCCGGCTCACCGAAATAGAAGATATTGGCCATGTCCGCCGTCCAACGGCCCACGCCCCAGATCTCAACCAGCCGGTCTGATCGCGCTTGCGGCGGCAAGGCGCGCAAGGCGTCTGCTTCCAGCGCGCCCTGCCGATTGGCCTCGGCAATGGCGATCAGGGTTTTCACCTTGGCCCCTGACAGGCCGCAGCTGCGCATCTGATCCGCCTGATCCTCGCAAAAGACCTCCAGCAAGCCCTCCGGGGCTTCACTGAGGGCTGCAACGCGGGCCCAGATGGAGGCCGCCGCCTTAACGCTCAATTGCTGCCCGGCTACCGACCGGCACAGGGACACGGGGAAAGCCAGGCTCGGCGCAGCCCATGGCGACAGCACGCCCTGCCGCTCAATCGAGTGATGCAGCTCGGGGCTCAACGCTGCAGCGGCAGACAGACAATGATCATGGACATGCTGGGTCATGCCCCTATCGGGCCCTTCAGATCTGAAACGGTCAACTGCAGGCGACACATTCGAGTCTGCAATTCATTCTCATTGTGTGTTGATATTGAGAATGACCCGCATTAAGGAGATCGCACGATTTCAAACGGGGTTTCCTTATGTCTTTCCGCACTTCCCTTCTGGGCGCCTGCGCGCTGATGACCCTCGCAGCCACGGCGCACGCCCAGTCTGAACCGAACGCTCAACCTGAATCCGAAGACGTGATCGTCGTGACCGGCGCGCTCGGGACCTTTGGCGCGACTAAGTCCAGCGCGCCGATCCTTGAGACCGCGCGGTCGGTGTCGGTTGAAACCTCCTATGATTTCATCTCGCGCGGCGCGCTGAACCTCAGCGACACGCTGAACTACACGTCCGGCGTTCTGGGGCAGGCCTATGGCTTTGCGACGCGCGGCGACTTCTTCACCGTGCGCGGCCTTGATGTGCCCGAATATCGCGACAACCTTCAGGCGCTGTTCGGCAATTACAACAACACCCGCCCCGACCTTTACACGATCGATCAGGTGGAAGTGCTCAAGGGTCCGGCCTCGGTGCTCTATGGCCAGGGCTCTCCGGGCGGCATCGTCAACCTGGCGTCCAAGCTGGCCGGTCCCGATCTCGGTCAGGAGATCGTGGCGAGCTATGGCACCCATGACCGCGCCGAGCTGGCGGGCGATTTCAGCACCACGCTGATCGAGGACACGCTCTATGCCCGCTTTGTCGGCGTGGTGCGCGACAGCGACACCCAGGTCGATTACGTCAATGACGACGCCATTGCGCTGGCGCCGTCGCTCACCTGGACGCCGGGCGAGAACACCGAGATCAACCTGCTGTTCAACTATGACGACCGCGACGGCGACGCCGCCGGCCAGTTCATTCCGCTGACCGGCACCTATTATCCGAGCGCCACCGGCGAGACGATCGAGCCGAGCACCTATCTGGGCGAGCCGGGCTTCAACACCTATGAGACGGATTCCACCGCCCTCACCGTGATCGGCAGCCACCGCCTCAATGACATCTTCACGCTGGAAGGCACTGCACGCTGGCGCGATTCCGGCTCGACCTATCGTCAGAGCTGGGTGGTGTTCGCTGGTACGGGCGTGCCGCGCATCCTGCCCAATGGCGACGCCCTTTATGGCCGCCGCTGGTATGACAGCGAAGCCAGCTCCAAACAGCTCGCCTTTGATACGCGCGTTCGCGCTGACTTCATGACGGGCGCCTTCGAGCATGAGGTTCTGGCGGGCGTGAACTACCAGAATGTCGAGCTGGACAGTGAGTCCTCCTACCTGGTTCAGGGCACGATCAACGTCTTCAACCCGGTCTATGGCGACGGTCTTCCGACCCAGGCCGAGATCGACGCCGTGCGCACCTTTACCTCCAGCGAGACCGATTATTGGGGCTTCTACCTGCACGACCAGATTTCGTGGGGGAACTGGATCTTCAATGCCGGCCTGCGCGCGGATGAAGTCAGCAATGAAACCGGCGCCGTCAGCCAGGACGATGACGCCATCACCTATTCCGTCGGGCTTCTGTACGCCTTCGACAACGGCTTCTCGCCCTATGTCAGCTACGCAGAATCCTTCGAGCCGGTGATCGGCATCGACGCCTTCAACGGCCAGGCGCTGGAACCTCAGGAAGGCGAGCAGGTCGAGATCGGCATCAAGTATCAGCCGGTCGGCACCCGCACCTATCTGACGCTGGCATATTTCGACATCACCCAGACCAACCTTCCCAACCCGGTCGCCCTGCCGACCGCGCCGTCCCAGCAGGAAGGCGAAGCAAGCGTCACCGGCTTCGAGCTGGAAGGCGTGACGAGCTTTGATCTGGGCGTGGGCGAGCTGAAGCTCGACGCCGCCCTGACCCTTCTGGACACTGAAGACGCCAATGGCGTGCCCTTCTCGGTCATCCCTGACGAACAGGCGTCGCTCTGGGCCGAGTTCCGCCCCGCCGTGCTCGACAATCTGCGTGTCGGCGCAGGCGTGCGCTATGTGGGCGAGCGGGAGAGCAATGGCATCAGCATCGTCAATGGCGACCGCGTGCGCATCGTCTCTGACAGCTACACCCTCGCCGACCTGCTGGTCGCGTATGAGCTTGAGGACTGGAGCGTGGCTCTGAACGTCCGCAACCTCTTTGACGAGGAATACTATGGCAGCTGTCTGGCGCGGGGCGATTGCTTCCCGGGCGAGGAGCGCACTGTCAATCTTCGCGTTGCAAAGCGCTTCTAGGATCGAGTGCTGAGATCGTGTCGACCTCTTCGATTTTAGCACTGATCGTCGGACTGGCGCTGGGCCTTCTGGGCCTGGCGCTGGTTCGGCAGTCCTGGCTCAGGCGTCAGAGCGCGCACACCGGCCTGTTGATGGCCGGCTGGGCCCTGATGATCATCGCAACGGGACCCCTGGTCTATGCGCTTGGCCCGGATCTGGGCGTCACCACAGCCTTTATCGCCCCCATGTTGGGCGCGATGGGCTTGATGACGCCGGGCATGATCCAGATCGTCGGCGCACCCTCCTCCACTGCGACCACAACAGCGCCGAGCCTGCGACCGCGCTGGTTCTCGAGCCTGCGCACCATTGCGGTCAGCCTGCTGGCGGGCCCGGTCGCGCTCGGAGTGACGCTGATCGCCTCGATCGCGATTTTCCGTCTGACCCGGCTGATCGGCTGGTCCATGCCGGACGGCCTTCTGGTCGTGTTCCTGTTTGCGCCCATAGGCTGGGCGGCCCTGGCCGTGGTTTGCGCCCTTGAGGCGCCCTTGCGCTGGCGTTGCGCCGCGCTGGCCGGCCTCACCGCCGCCTTCGCTATTCTGGCGCTCCTCCTTCCGACATCCGTTTCGTGAGACCATCCATGGCCGCCTCTGCCCGCACCTCTGTCTGGCCCGACCTTTCCGCCAAGCTGGTGGCGCGCATGCTGTCGGCCCATGCCGGGATCGGCGTCATTCTGGGCGCGCTTCTCTACATCGTCTCGCTGAGCGGGGTGCTGGTCGTGTTCCACGCCGAGTTCGCCCGCTGGGAGCAACCGCATATCACAGAGATGCAGCGCGCCTCGCCCGAGCTGGCGCAAAGCGCGGCGCAGGCCGTGCTGGACCATGCCCGCGCTGCAGGGGAAACGCCGCATGAGATCATGATCTTCATGCCAACCCCGGATTCACCGCGTCTGGCGGGCGGCTATGAAGACACCTACTGGTTCATCGATGAAGAGGCCAATCTGGGCGAGCCCATTGATCACGGCTTCTCCGAGTTTCTCATCGGGATGCATTACTATCTGCACCTGCCCTCCACGCTCGGTCTGATCGTGGTCGGCCTGATGGGCGTGATGATGATGGCGCTCGTGATCTCGGGCTTTCTCGCTCATCCGCGCGTTTTCCGGGACGCCTTCCGCAGCCACAAGCCCGGCAATGGCCAGCTGAGCCTCGCGGACCGGCATAACCGCCTGTCGGTCTGGGGCGCGCCGTTCCATGTCATGATCCCCTTGACCGGCGCAGCCCTGGGCCTCGCCACCATCACCGCGCTGGTGCTGGCGCAATCAGAGCCGGACATGACCGTCACCGACATGTTCGACACGGTATTTGGCGCGGGCGCCGAACAGGCCGCCCCCGCCGGCCCCCTGCCCGATGCGGCGCAGGCCCTGCGCGTGGTCGAGCAGGACTTCGCAGCCGAGGGGCTGATCCCGTGGATCGTACAGATCCACCATCCGGGCGAGGACGAGCAGACGCTGCAGATCCTGACCGCCGCGCCCGACCGTCTGATCTTCGGCGAATATCTGCAATTTGCGCCGGACGGGAGCTTCATCGGCCAGACCGGGCTTGATAATGGCGCGTTCGGCCAACAGGCCATGGCGTCCGTCTACAATCTGCATTTCGGCAATTGGGGCGGGCTGTCCATCAAGCTCGTCTATGTCGCCCTCGGTCTCGCTTTGTGTGTGGTCTGCGTCAGCGGCGTTCAGCTCTGGCTGCACAAACGGGCGCGCAAATCCGGCCCGCAACCGCTTCTGGAGCGCGCCTGGATCGCGCTCGTCTGGGGCCCTGTCGCCCTGATCGGCCTGTGCCTGACCCTCGACCGGGTGCTGGGCGTTCCTGATGGCCTGCTGGCGCCGGTGTTCTGGATCGGCCTGCTGGCCGTGACAGGGATCGGCATGCTGGTCCCGTCTCGCGCGCAGCTATCTCTGGGATTGAAGCTGGGCGGCGCCGCCCTCATCGTGATCGGCGCCAGCGCGCATTTTCTGGCGTATGGCGTCGAGGGCTATCAATCCCCTGCCGCCTGGGGCGTTTTCCTGGGCATGATTGCTAGTGCGCTGGTTCTGGCGGGCAATGCCTTGATCAATGGCCGTCAAAACGCCGGGTGCGCCTAGAGCAGGACGACGTTCTCAGAGCTGCGCGGGATGGGATCCATCAGATCTGGCGGACAACTCAGCCAGCCCGTCATTTCACCCCAGCGCTGAAAACCCCGCGCGGCATAGTTCCGGTCCCGCAACAACTTGACCATCAGCGCCGCTTTCTTTGAGTTTCGGGGCCCGGTGATGTAGGCGATCAGGACCGTCGGCGGGATATACATACTGACCGACAAGGCCAGCTCGGTATACTCGAAGGGATGCCGTCGCAGAGTCGCCGCGCGATAATCAATGATCAGGCCCTGAACAGGTTGCGCCACAAGCCGCAAACCCATCCGCCGCACCCCGGCGACGGACTGGTCAATCGTAACATCCGCGCCGATCGCCAGATACCAGACCCTCGGGCGTTCACAGATCAACTGATTGGCAAAGACAGGACGGCTCATCCGACCTTCCTGCCTGATTATATTTTAATAACGTCTGAGCGACTTGAGCGGCAGGGTGAGACCTCAACCCTGTTCAGCCGAGCCCGAAGGGCTCGCAAAGCCAAAGACCGCGCGCAGTAAGGCGAGGGAGAACAGGAAACTCGAGCCCAAGGGGCTCGCAAGCGCGAACGCGCGCCCGCAGCGAAGCGAGGATCGACCGAGCGGAGCGAGGGAGAACCAGAAACAGATGGTGCGGGCGGCCGGAATCGAACCGGCACGGGCGTTACCGCCCAACGGATTTTAAGTGCATATGCTATATCGCCCACCAAGCGTACGCACAATCCCGGTCACATCCCCTGCAAAAGTCTGCGCTGACGCCAGACCGAGGAGAAGCGCTGACCGGGATGGACGAACGGGGCAAAGAAGCTTGCGTTAAACTACGGTGACTGTTTGCGCAGGGTCTTGTTGCATGGGGGTTGGGGAGAATGCACTCAAATTTCCCGAAGCCGAGCTTCGGTTTCGACACATCTTAGAGAGAAAAATCTTCAGGTCATGCTCAAGGAACCGACGATGTATTTCCTTAGCTATGGCTTCATCTTTCAACCTCCGACTAATAACAAGGTCTGTCACGTAGAGGAACCTTCATCTTTGGAGTTCGCTGGCAGTGGCAGGAGAGAGCAGATCCGCCACTGCAATGAGGCACTCGCGTCCACTTTCTGGATCAATGTCCCGAAGCGCGGCATCAATTCGCGAATGGCGATAGTTCTCATAGCCAAGCCGCCGCGATTTCTTGCGCAGCCTTCGCGCGGTCCTATCGCGTTCATCTTGTGGGAAATCTGGCTCGGACTTCAGCCTCGACCGGATTAACGCGAGTAGGATTGTCTGCGCACCGTCTGCGACAGCAAGAGCAACTAAGCCGCTGAGACCCCTTTCCAGGATTGCCCAACCATTCGGCTCTCGGCTCGCTTTGAAAGCCCAATCAAGTAGCAGCTTGCAATATCCAATCGTTTCGTCCGGCTTTAATTCAAGCTGATAGGCAAGCCGGGTCATATCAAACAGCTGATCGGTAACGCGGAAAGCTTCGATCCACGCGACCACTTCTTTGTCCGCGGGAATCCACGAAAACGCGCTCGCTATCCAAAAGGCATGTTTGCGTAGCTCGCGCCTCGTATGGTTGGCGCAGGCAGGAGCTGTCGTTAAATAGAGCAGCACCTTCGTAACGTGTGATAGCCAGTGGGTGAGGTCGAACACAAACTGTGAACGGCGTTCTATTGTCGTCTGAAGAAGCTTGCGTTGGCTGATTGCTAGTTGGTCAGCCCAGCCTTCCAAGTGCCGAAGAATCCGTCTGGCTTGCTCATCTTCGGCGGGCCGTTCCACCAATATTTCGCTTAGTCGCTGTAACGCTCTCGCAGTCGTATCATCACTTGTCAGGCTGTAAAATGCTCCGAGCGTACTGCTATGTGGGATGCCAAGCGCCGCGTCTGGCGTCTGAATCACGAGGGTAGCAATAAGGGTGACCTGTTTTTGGATTTCCGAAAGGGTGTGGCTGACCTCGTAATGGTCTGACGCCAAGAGCGTGCTAAAAAGTTTGGAAAGCTCACCAACGGAAATACCCGTTGCGACGCCGCTTAAGTCACCCTTCGCAGTTCTGGCGAGCGACGAAATGGCCGTAACTCCAAGCGCATCAATTATCGTATGAGTCTCTTCCGGCTTTGCTCTTTCGACGACTGCGCGGGCTACCGCGCCGAGCTGTCGTATTCCGTTCATGACAACGTCAGCGAGCTCGGTCTCTGCCAAGCGCTTCAGATCACTTGATAGATAACCTGCAGCTAGCGAAGTTTCGCTGTAGCTTGCATGATCTTGTCCGTAGTCTACTTCAAGATATGCCACTGCAATACCTGCGTAGGCATCTAGGACTTGGATGATCTGTTGCTCGTCACCTCGCTTCAAGCCAATGGCAATTGTTTGGCGCAGATGCTCCAAAGAATGGGTGATGAATTCATCGCCTGAGAGCGGATTCGCGAAAAATGGGGTATGTTGAAAGAAGGTCAGGCCTTTTGCTTTGATGTATCCACGATTGATGTGACCGATAACCTTTAGTGCCGTTGCAGACGCCTCGTAGTCGCCATGCTCTGCGGCACGATGCGCCATTGAGATGGCGTAATCTACAGCCTGCTTAGACTTGCTCTGCCAATGAGGGTGCCCCCTAAAGAAGAGCAGCATTCCGAAATCGTGGCGTGAAGTGAAAGGGTCTTCTTCATCGAGCGCCGGTAGCGATGCCGCGTACGCGGGGCCAAGACGTCGTGCGTGCTTGCCCCACCGCTTTAAGTCGTCTGTTGCCTCACGAGCCAATATCGCGAGTTGCTTGGATGGATTAACAAGGTTGAGGCTACGTTCGTAGGCCAGATAGAACAGCCAGATAACGTAGACGGTCGCCCAGATTGTCCACCAAACCGCCCACATTGGCTCAAGAAGTAACGGAGAGAATGTCACGCACAACGCGAGCAGAAAGGACGTTCCAAATGCCCCTAAAAGGAACCGGTCACGGCTCAAACGGCGAAAGAGGCCATGTGGCATTCGTTCCACGTTCACCTGCATTGCAAACAAAATAAGCGAAGAAATGACCGCTGTTGCACCGATAAGCCCAGCACCTATCGTGATAGCTACGCTCTCCACCGAATTGGAATCGACTCCGCTTAGCCACTGGCCGATGCCGTATGAGTCTACTTGTACCAACGGATATGCGGTTAGGCCTGCGAGCCCTAAGAGCGTTAAGAAGATCACCCAGTGTAAGAATTGACCGACCAAGTTTGTTGCGCGCGCACGCGCATTGAACCAGCCTAAGTAAACGGCAGTAAGCATTTGTGATTTTTGGACAAGTTTTTTTGACAACCGGATACGCTTAAGTGAGCGAATGCGTATCCGCCTAAATCGTCTTAATATTGTTTTTTTGTAGCTCACTTACAGACCAATATACCGAATACGTGCAGGCACAAAGAACTTATTAACCAAAGTATCTCCCGATTCATCGCTTCGGTCGCAAGGCGACAGCGAAGATCATGCAATACATAGGATTCTATCGAAGCATCGCAGAGTTTCGCCATTGACCTTAGCAGAGTCGTGGTCAGTGATCTTCACCTCAGGGGCACCGGTAGCGGATGCGGCGACGCCCGATTGATATAAGAACAGGTTTCTCGCGTGAGCTTTGAGGCGAGGGTTACCGCCAGAGCTAATACGCGGAGCTCCAGAGGACCTCATTCTGGCCGAGGCAGGGTCGCTTGCCGCCTTTCGGCGAACTATTACAAGCTATATATCGATTTTAACGCCTTAAACTATGGTGCGGGCGGCCGGAATCGAACCGGCACGGGCGTTACCGCCCAACGGATTTTAAGTCCGGTGCGTCTACCAATTCCGCCACGCCCGCAGCGTGTGCTCGTCGAACACCGTTCATCCTGAATACGAAACGGGCCGGACTTTTCCAAGTCCGGCCCGCTGACGTTTCGCAGAAGGGGGAGCCCCTTAGCGTTTGATCTCGTCCTGGCTGGTGATGATCTTGCCGCACAGGCCGTATTCCACAGCGTCCTTGGCGGACAGCCAGAAATCACGATCGGTGTCTTTCTCGATCTGCTCGAGCGATTTGCCCGTGGCGTCGGCGAAAATCTGGTTCAGACGCTGGCGCATGGAGCGCATTTCGCGAACCTGGATCTCGATATCGGACGCCATGCCGCCGGCGCCGCCGGACGGTTGGTGCAACAGGAAGCGGGTGTTGGGCAGCGCGTAACGGTCTTCTTTATTGGCGCCCACATAGATCAGCGCCCCGGCGCTCGCCACCCAGCCCGAGCCGAGCACGATCACGCGCGGTTTGATGAACTTCATGGTGTCGTGGATCATGTCGCCCGATTCCACATGACCGCCCGGCGAGGAGATGACCATCAGGATCGGGTCGTCAGACTTGGCCGCCAGCGCGAACAGCTGGGCGCAAACCTCGCGCGCGGTCTTGTCCGAGATGCCCCCGGTGATCAGGATGGTCCGGCTTTCAAAGAGCGCCTTGCCCACATAATCGGGGGTTTTCGGCGCGTCCTTGTCTTCGCCGTCTTCGTCGTCATTGCGGATGATCGGGTCGGTATAGCCGTAAGACATCGGCGGCGGTCCTCAAATCAGGCTGGGAGCCCTGAGAGTTCAGGGCCGGTAAGGCAGGTTCAGGCCAAAACGTAAGATGGCCCGCGCAGGACGGCAAGCATGGCCTCCAGCGTATTTAAGGCGCGGTTGCCTCGGTGCGCTAATTTGCAAAGCGTTGCAGCGCGCGCTCCACGTCCGCCAGCACGTCCTGATCGGTTCCGCGCGCCACCAAAGCGACGCCGCGGGTGATGGAACCGTCCTCGGCTTCCTGAAACCACGGATAGGAGCCCAGCGACACGGCGGGATAATCGATCTGCAGCTGGCCCACCGCTTCGGCCAGATCCCCCTCGCGGGCGTTTTCGAGCCGCACGGTGACCGAATGGGTGACGGCGCCGCGGGTCAGACGCGGGGCGACGTCTTCCAGCATGCCGCGGGCGATCTTGGGCACGCCCGCCAGCACGAACACGTTCTCAATCTGAAAGCCCGGCGCGCCGGTGACAGGGTTGTCGATCAGCACCGCGCCGTCGGGGATCCGCGCCATGCGCAAGCGGGCGGGCGTGATTTCGGTTTTCGCCTTGGCATACCAGTCTTCCAGAATCGCGCGGGCGTCATCGCGCACATCGATGGAGCAGCCAAACGCGGCGGCGACGGCGTCCGCGGTGATGTCGTCATGGGTCGGGCCGATGCCGCCCGTGGTGAAGACATAATCGCAGCGCGCCGACAGGGCGCGGACCGCCTCGATAATGGCGTCCTGATCATCCGAGACGATACGCACTTCTTTCAGACCGATGCCCAGCGGCGCCAGGAATTCGGCGATCTGCTGCACATTGATGTCGCGGGTGCGGCCCGACAGGATTTCATCGCCGATAACGACAATCCCGGCGCTGACAGTGTTGCTCTCGGTTTCGCTCATGGCCGCCCTCTCTTGCGTGCGTGGTCGGGCAGACTATGGTCCCGCCCTGCCCGCTCTCCAAGGTCTCGTGATGCGATTTGCCGCCCCGCTCCATCCCGGCGTTCTGATCCAGCGCTATAAACGCTTCCTCGCCGATGTGACGCTTGAGAGCGGGGAAACCGTGACCGCGCACTGCCCCAATCCGGGCTCCATGCTGGGGCTGAAGGATCCGGGCAGCCGCTGCTGGCTCAGCCATACCGACGATCCCAAGCGCAAGCTCGAATACACGCTCGAAGTGCTGGAAGCGGACGGGGCTCTGGTGGGCATCAACACCAATCGCCCTAACGCCCTCGCCGAAGAGGCGATCCGGGCGGGAACCATTCCGACATTGTCCGGCTATGACAGCCTCAAACGCGAGGTGAAATATGGCGTCAATTCGCGCATCGACCTTTTGCTGGAACGCGAAGACCACCCGGCCTGCTATGTGGAAGTGAAGAACTGTCACCTCATGCGCACGCCGGGGTTGGCGGAGTTTCCTGACAGCGTCACCACACGCGGCGCCAAGCATCTGGGCGAATTGACCGAGATGGTGCGCCAAGGCCATCGCGCCGTGCAGCTGTTTATCGTCCAGCGCTCCGATTGCGAGACATTCGCCCCGGCGGACGATCTTGACCCCGATTACGCTCTGGCCCTGCGCGACTCGGCTGCAGCAGGTGTTGAGGTGATCGCATGGGCGTGCGACGTGACCCTGCAAGGGGTCGAGGTGATCCGAGAGATCGAGGTGAGACTGTGAGCGAGACCATTGTGCTGAACCCCGATGACAGCGGCTGGGATCTGCCCGCCCCCTTCCTTCTGCCGGTCACGGTGAAGGCGGAGGATATCGACGATTTTGATCACGCCAATAACTCGGTCTATCTCAAATGGGCGGACCAGACCGCCTGGGCGCACTGGGAGGCGGACGGCTTCACTCGTCAGGACTGCCGCACCGTGGATCGCGGCATGGCGATCCTGCGCACCGAGGCCGATTATCTGGGCCATTGCCGCACGGGCGACGAGATCGCCTGCGCGGTCTGGATCGCCCGTTCTGACGGCAAGCTGCGCGCCGAGCGCTGGTATCAGTTCCGCCGCATTTCGGACGGGGAAACCGTGTTTCGCGCGGTGACCCGGCTGGTCTGCTTCCAGCTTTCAACCGGGCGACCGGCCCGCATGATCGACAGTTTCGCCCGCCATTACGGCAAGCCTTCCGAGGACTTGAGTCTGGCGGCGGACGCGCTGGACGCCGGGCTGAAACGGGGCTGACGCCGGCCGGGCTGCGCATTACAGAGCAGAAAGTTTTCCAGCCGCGAGCACGGGCCTATAGTCCGGCCGTGATTAAGGGGAGACTTTCATGCGTAATCTTCTTGCTGCTGCGGCCAGCGTTATCGCGCTGACCGCCTGCGCGACTGTTCCGGCGACCGAACAGGTTCAGACCCAATCGGCTGCGCCGGTTGTCGCGGCATCTTCGATCGAAGCCCATATCCGCTTTCTGGCCGACGACCTTCTGGAAGGCCGTGAAGCAGGCGAGCGCGGCTATGACATCGCCGCCGCCTATATGGAAAGCCAGTTCCGCCTGATCGGCCTTGAGCCGGGCGGCATGGAGGGCTATCGCGCCCCGGTGCCGCTGCAGGTCATGTCCGCCAATCAGGACGAAGCCAGCTTCATCCTCAACGGAGAAGCCCTGAACCCGGGCCAGGATTTCGTCGTTTCCGCCCATGCCGTTCTGGATGACGCGAGCGTGGACGCGGACGCGGTGTTCGTCGGCTTTGGTCTTGATGCCCCGCAACTGGGCTTTGACGATTACGAAGGCCTCGATGTCGAGGGCAAGATCGTCGTCGTGCTGATGGGCACGCCGGGCGAGCTTCCGTCTGATATCAGCGCACACCTCAACTCCAGCCGCACCAAGGCGCAATACGCCGCCGACAACGGCGCCATCGGCATGATCTCGGTGATGCCCGAAGGCCTGTCCCGCTTCACCTTCGAGCGTATGGCGCCCTATGCCGCAGGCGAGAGCATGACGACCGAAGCCGCCTCCGCCGCCGCCGAGCTGCAGGTGCGCGCGGCCATTTCCGACGCTGTGGCCACGCGCCTTTTCGAGGCCGCAGGCCAGGACTATGCCGCCATGGTCGAAGCCGCCATCAATGGCGAGGCGCCTGAAGGGTTTGACCTCAACCAGGCCCTCTCGATCTCGGCCAAGACCGAGCGTGAAATGGTCTATTCAGACAATGTCGTCGGCGTTCTGCCGGGCTCTGATCCCGCCCTCGCCGACGAGCCGGTGATCGTCACCGCCCACCTCGACCATGTCGGCATCTGCCGCCTGGAAGAAGAAGTGGACCGGATCTGCAACGGCGCGCTCGACAACGCTTCGGGCTCGGCGATCATGATCGAGACCGCGCGCGCCATGGCCGAGATGGACCGCCCGCGTCGCCCCGTCGTTTTCATCGGCCTGACCGCTGAGGAAAAAGGTCTTCTGGGCTCAGCCCACATCGCCGCCAACATTACCCCGGCGATGGAAGGCATGGTGGCCAACGTCAATCTGGACATGCCGGTCATCCGCTATGAGTTCAACGACCTGATCGCCTTCGGCGCCGAGCATTCCAGCCTCGGCCCGATCGCCGAAGCCGCCGTGCAAGGCGCGGGCGCATCGCTGTCGCCCGATCCGATGCCGCAACAGGCGCTGTTCGTGCGGTCTGACCACTACAACTTCGTGCGCCAGGGCGTGCCGTCTGTCTTCCTGATGACCGGCTTCTCCAGCCCCAATCCGGACGATGACGAGGGCCAGGGCTTCCTGAACTTCCTGGGCGGCGACTATCACGCCCCGGGCGATGAAGCCGATGCGGGCGTGATGTTTGATCAGGGCGCCAAGTTCGCCAATATCAACCTCGCCATCATCGACGCCATCGCCAATGCGGACGAGACCCCGCACTGGAACGAAGACAGCTTCTTCGCCCAGTAGACGCCCTCAACTGCGAACGAATGCGCGCCCGGGACCGTGGAACATTCCATCACGGCCCGGGCGCGTTTATATAGGGGTCAGGCAACGAACGGATGAAACGTGACTGACACCGGGCTGGATCTCGACGACGCGCCGACGCGCACTGGGCATATCAAGCGCCACAAGCCGGAAGACTTCGATGGCATGCGCAAGGCCGGGCAGCTGTCCGCGCGCGCACTGGACATGCTGGTCGAGCATGTGAAACCGGGCGTCACCACCCAGGAACTCGATGATCTGGTTCGTGAATTCTATCTCGACCATGGCGCGGCGCCGGCCACGATCTTCTATCGCGGCTACACCAAATCCAGCTGCACCTCGATCAATCACGTCGTCTGCCACGGCATCCCGAACAAGAAACCCCTGCGCGAAGGCGATATCGTCAATATCGACGTGACCTGCGTGCTGGACGGCTGGCATGGCGACACCTCGCGCATGTTCGGCGTGGGTGAGGTCAAGCGCAAGGCGGCCCGCCTTGTGGAAGTGACCTATGAGGCCATGATGCGCGGCATCGAAATGGTCAAACCGGGCAACACCTTCGGTGATATCGGCGCGGCCATCCAGGAATACGCCGAAGCCCAGCGCTATTCCGTCGTGCGTGATTTCTGCGGCCACGGCCTCGGCCGCCTGTTCCATGATGCACCGAACGTGCTGCACTTTGGCGAATACGGCACGGGACCGAAGATCGAGGAAGGCATGTTCTTCACGATCGAACCCATGCTCAATATCGGCAAGCCGGGCGTGAAGATCCTCAGCGATGGCTGGACCGCGGTCACCCGCGACAAATCCCTGTCCGCCCAGTTCGAACATTCGGTCGGCGTCACCAAGGACGGGGTGGAGCTGTTCACCAAGTCTCCGGCCGGTCTCGACCAACCGCCCTGCGGCTAGTCGCCTTGCTGTGACGCGAGTTTATCCTGTCAGTGACGATAGAGATTGAATTCCCGGGCGAGCGCAGCGAAGACCCGGGACCTCCCTCCGCGAAAAGCGCCTTATTCTGATGGAGGCCCCGGCTCGGCGCTACGCTTGGCCGGGGTTTCAGTTTATGGGTAAACGCCAACTTATCCGCCCCCACCCCACCTTCCCCCATACTCGGCCTCGTTCCTTCCAGGGCGGGCGGCCGGCGCGTTCAGGCTGGGAGGGGCGGGGTGTCCCGAGGACAGAGGCTGTAACGCGGCCTTTGTGCGAAAAGGCGGGCAATCACCGGGCGGTCCAGGGCAGCGGCGTCTGATGAGGCGGTGACTGCACCGGCGGCGCGACAGCGCAGAAGTCTCCGGACGGTGATCCCGATAAAACATCTCAAGCGCGGGAGCCGGGTTCGGTTCTCAAATACCCCACTGAAACGCTAGACGCCCCGCTCTCGCGCGACCCGTCTTTGCTCTCCCCCTGCGTCGACGCGCGGGGCTCTTGGCGCATAAACAAAAACCCCGGAGCGTGGCTCCGGGGTTTTGTTGTTCAGATGAAAGCCGGACCTAGACGGTCACGCCTTTAAGGCGCGCCTTGGCTTTTTCCGCACCGATCAGCGGCAGCAGCTCACCCATTTCCGGACCGCGCTGCTGACCGGTCAGCGCCATGCGCAGCGGCAGGAACAGGGTTTTGCCCTTGCGGCCGGTCGCCTCTTTCAGCGCGTTCGTCCACGCGCCCCAGCTGTCAACGGTCAGCTCGCCTTCAGGCAAAAGCTCGGCCGCCTGGGCGGCGAAGTCCGCATCCTCATCGGCGATGGCCGGAGTGACCGGGCCTTCGATCAGGCGCGCCCATTCCACCACATCCTTCAACACGGTGAGGTTGGGGCGCACGGTCAGCCAGAACGCCTCTCCGCCATCCGCATCCAGCCCGGCCAGACGGTCACGCACATCGGCATAGTCCATCGCATGGACCAGCTTGGCGTTCAGGCGCTTGAGCTCTTCAGGGTCAAAACGGGCCGGGGTGCGCGACAGCTTGCCGAAATCGAACTCCTCGGCGAGCTGTTGCAGCTCCGAGCGCACGTCTACAGCGTCAGACGTGCCGATCTTGGCAAGCAGCGAACACACAGCCATCGGCTCAAAGCCGTCGATCTCACGCAGGTCCTCGATGGACAGCGAGCCCAGACGTTTGGACAGCTTGTCGCCATCCGCGCCCACCAGCAGCGCCATATGCCCCATGGCGGGCGCCGAGCCCTTGCCGCCCAGCGCTTCGAAAATCTCGATCTGCGCGGCGGAGTTGGTGACATGGTCCTCGCCGCGAATGATGTGGGTGACGTTGGACTCAAGGTCATCCACCACGCTCGGCAGAGTGTACAGATAGCTGCCATCGGCGCGGATCAGGATCGGGTCAGAGACCGAGCTCGTTTCAATATGGCTCGGCCCGCGCACCAGATCGGTCCACTCGATGCGACCGCCCGACAGCTTGAAGCGCCAGTGCGGCTTGCGGCCTTCGGCTTCCAGCTTGTCCTTCTCGTCATCAGTCAGGCTCAGCGCGGCGCGGTCATAGACCGGCGGCTTGCCCTGGGCGCGCTGGATCTTGCGTTTGCGATCGAGCTCGTCCTCGGTCTCATAGCACGGATACAGAAGGCCCTTTTCGATCAGCTGGGCCTTGGCGATCTCGTATTTGTCAAAGCGCTCGGACTGCTTGAAGGTCTCGTCCCAGCTCAGCCCCAGCCAGGTGAGGTCAGCGCGGATCGCGTCTTCGTTCTCGAGGGTGGAGCGCTCGATATCGGTATCATCGATCCGCAACAGCACCTGCCCGCCCTGGCCCCGCGCGAACAGGACGTTCATCAAGGCGGTGCGCACATTGCCCACATGCAGCTTGCCGGTGGGGCTGGGAGCGAAACGGACTTTCACGGTCATGGATACAGACTCTGATTTTGAGACAGGGCGCACAGGGGCGCGAACTAGAGCGCGGCTTTAGACCGCCGACCTCGCGCCGTCAAACGTGCGAGTGCGAAGAGGCGCTTGATGATTGGCGCGGACAGGGTGATCCTTGCCCCCTTGCCTGGGGAAGAGTGATGAGCCAGCAGCCGCAAACGCCGACGGATCCGGGGCCCAATGGGCCTCAGCTCGATGAGATGCTGGACAGCCTGATGGGCTGGAACCGCAGCTTCATTCACACGCTGAAAGATGGATTTCTTTATCCCGAGCGGGTCGCGGGCGCGGTGCTGCAGCAAGACAATACGCGCTACGCCAACCCGGTCCGGCTAATGGTCTTCCTGTTCGGCATCTACATGACGCTGACCGTCCTGATCGCCGGGCCGGATGCGCAGAATGTGGAAAGCTTCGCCCCGGCAGGACCTGAAATCCTGGATGCATGGCTGATCGGGCAAGGCACAAACCTTGAAGAGGTCAATGCGGTCTGGAGCTTCTGGCTTCAGGTCTTCATCTGGCCGATCACGGTGCTCTCGGCCCTGCCTTACGCCTTGTTGTTCAAGGCCTATGCGCCCAAACGCACACTATACGGCGCCGTGCTGGTCTATCTGACCACGATCAACTCCATGATGGCGGTCCAGAATATCCTGACGCTGATCCTGATGCCCTTCATCAGCAATGAGGCGAACCTCATACTCAGCCTGATCCTGGTGATCGTATATTACTTCTATGTCACCGGGCGGGTGCTTTCGGCGCATTACGCCAGCACCCTCACAGGCACATTACTGAAGCTCTTTTCCTTCGTCCTGTTGACCCCCGTCACCTTAATCCTCACCTTGCTGTTGCAGATCGTCACACTCGATCAGGTGCTGGAGCATCGCTTTGATCTGAATGTGACGGACATCATCGAGCTGAGGGGAGACACAGCGCCATGAATTCTCGCGAAATCCGCCTGACCCAGCATTTCACGGGCCCCGTGAAATCAGACTATTTTGAAATGGCGGAAGTGGAGCTTCCCGAACCGGGCGAAGGCGAGGTCCTCGTCAAGAACGCCTGGCTGTCCGTCGACCCCTATATGCGCGGCCGCATGATCGGGGTGAAAACCTATATCGATCCGTTCGCCGTCGGCGCTCCGCTGGAAGGCGGCGCGGTGGGGCAGGTCGTCGCCTCCAAAGCTGAAGGCTTTGAGGAAGGCGACTGGGTGATGAGCATGAAGGGCTGGCGCGAAGGCTATATCGCACCCGCCAACACGCTGACCAAGATCGACGCCAGCGTCCTGCCGCCCGAAGCCTATCTGGGCGTGGCCGGCCTGACGGGCATGACCGCCTATATCGGCCTCAAACGCATCATCGACCTCAAGCCGGGCGAGACCCTGTGGATGAGCGCCGCAGCCGGCGCGGTAGGGTCCGCAGGGGTGCAGTTCGCCAAAGCCATGGGCGCAAACGTTATCGCGACCGCTGGCGGCGAAGAGAAAACCGCCTTCTGTTCGGAAATCGGTGCGGACGCCGTGGTCGATTACAAGGCGACCGACGATCTGGCAGGCGCCGTGCGCGCCGCCGCTGAACCCTTTGGCGGCGTTGACGCCTATTTCGAGAATGTGGGCGGGGATCACCTCCAGGCCGCGCTCGATGTCATCAAGGCGCATGGCCGCATGGCGGTGTGCGGGATGATCGCGCGCTATAATGATGACAAGCCCCTGCCCGGCCCGACCAATCTGACCCAGATCATCGCCAAGAAGCTGAAAGTCCAGGGCTTCATCCTGTCTGACCATTTTGATCTGCAGGGCGAGTTCATCTCGGATCTGTCTGACTGGATGATGGCGGGCAAGGTGAAGACCCGTGACACCGTCTACGAAGGTATTGATCAGACGCCGGACGCCTTCATGGGGCTCTTCACCGGCGCCAATATCGGCAAGATGCTGGTCAAGCTTTAACGCTGAGCGCGCGGAATCCCGCCTCAGGGCTTCCGCGCACTCGCCGCCTGCATCAGTGCAGGCCCTTGAATCCAAGGACACATCCGTCGCGCGCGTTTTTCTCTCGCCGACACGCCTGTTATACGTCTTGTGAAGACTTTGGCTTTAATGGTTACCCGTATCGTTGTTTGAGACAGGACGGTCCCGATCAAAGGGGGCGAGGGTTTCCATGAACGTAGATCAGTTGAATGCGCGCGCTGAAGGTCGTCTCGCCGGCCTGGTCGGTCTTGAGGTCATCGAAGCCACCCAGACCCGCATTCGCGGCGCCCTCACGGTGCGGCCCGAACTTCAGGCCCCAACCGGTTTTCTGCACACCGCGTCCATCATCGCCATGCTCGATACGCTCGCCGGCTATGGTGCAGGCATGAACATGCCTGATCGCTCCATCGGGTTCACGACGATTGAAGTCTCTTCAAGCTTCTTTGGCACCGCACGCGAAGGCCGGGTCTTTGGCGAGGCTGTGCCCATCCATCGCGGCAGCACGACCCAGGTCTGGTCGGCCAATTGCTGGCGCGAAGGCGACAACAAGGAAATCGCGGTCTTCCGCTGCACCCAGATGGTGCTCTATCCCCAGCGCCGCGGCGACCACAAGGAAGACTAGCCTCTTCCTTTCAGCCCACATCGACAGCCGTCCGTCCCTGAGATCAGGGATCGGCTCAACGCGCACACGATCCGGCGCGGATCTAGGCGCGCCCCTCCCGGGCTGCGCGCTGCATGCGTCCGACAATGCCGCCACCGATCACAGCGGCGACAAAGCACGCCAGCGTGCCGTTTCCGAACATGTGAACGAAGCCTGCATAGGACAGGCAGGTCGCAGCGACCGCGAGGCCGATAGCGCTGATTCTGTTCAGCCATGAGACAGGTGCGTAGGTCATGGTTTCCTAACAGCAAACAACGGGCCGTTTTCGTAGCCATTTGTTTACCATAGCGCGTAATTTCCCGTTAGGACTGCAAACCAATTCAGCGGATACGCCTGTATAGCCTTGCAATCAGGGATCAGAATCGCGCTTCATGGCGCTGTCCAACGTTGGCGGGTTGCGATTCCCACGCTCCGCCTTTTCAAACCAAGGGGGGAACCCTGATGAATAAATCTGAACTCGCCAAAGCCATCGCCGACAAAGCTGGCATCACCAAAGCCCAGGCAAGCGACGCCATCGATGCGTTCGCAGACGCCATCGTCGGCGCAGCGAAGTCCAACGACTCCGTGCAGCTGGCGGGCTTCGGCACCTTCCACGCCAAACACCGCGAAGCGCGCGAAGTGCGCAACCCGCGGACCGGCGAAAAAATGATGTCCAAAGCCAAGACGCAACTGGCCTTCCGCCCGGCGTCTGCGCTGAAAGACATCTAAGCGTTTCCCGCCCTCGGGCGGATATGCTGATGCGAAGCCGCCGCCCGAAAGGGCGGCGGTTTTCTTTTGGGGCCAGCCCCAGCAAAAAGCCCGGCTCATTGAGCCGGGCTTTTGTGGTCTTTCAGGGCGGCTTGCCTATTCAGCGGCCACCACATTGCGCTTGAGGCCCTGGGCGGGCTTCAGGGCGTCAGAGATCTGGAACGCCATCTCCAGCGCCTGGTCAGCGTTCAGGCGCGGATCGCAGTGGGTGTGGTAGCGGCTCGACAGATCCGCTTCGGACAAATGCCCGGCGCCGCCAACGCATTCGGTCACGTCCTGGCCGGTCATCTCGAAATGCACCCCGCCCGGCTCGGCGCCTTCCGCGCGCAGAACCTCGATGAAGGTGCGCAGTTCAGACAGCACCTTGTCGAAATCACGCGTCTTGTAGCCATTGGCGGCCTTATGGGTGTTGCCGTGCATCGGGTCACACGACCAGATCACATTGCGGCCTTCAGACTGCACCTTGCGCACCAGCGGCAACAAACCGTCAGCCACCTTGTCGGCGCCCATGCGCACGTAAAGGATCAGACGACCGGCCTCATCACGCGGATTGAGCACGTCGATCAGTCGGATCAGCTCATCGGGGTCCAGAGACGGGCCGCATTTGAGCCCGATCGGGTTCTCGATGCCGCGCATGAACTCCACATGGGCATGATCGGGCTGACGCGTGCGGTCGCCGATCCACAGCAAATGGGCGCTCGTGTCATACCAGCGGCCCGAATTGCTCTCCATCCGGGTCATGGCCTGCTCGAACGGCAGGTGCAGCGCTTCGTGGGAGGTGAAGAAATCCACCCCTTCCAGTGACGGCGCGCCGTCGGGCGTCACGCCGCAAGCGCGCATGAAGGCCAGCGCCTCGCCGATGCGGTCGGCATATTCCTGATAGCGTTCACCCGCCGGGCTGCCCGCCAGGAAATCCAGCGTCCACTGGTGCACGTTGTGAAGGTCGGCATAGCCGCCCGACGCCAGCGCACGCAGCAGGTTCAGCGTCGCCGCGGACTGGTCGTAAGCGCGGATCAGGCGCTCGGGATCCGGCACACGGGCTTCTTCGGTGAAGGCCATGTCATTGATGGAATCCCCGCGATAGCTGGGCAGGGTCACCCCGTCGATCGTCTCTTCGTCAGACGAGCGCGGCTTGGCGAACTGACCGGCAATGCGACCCACCTTCACCACCGGCTTGGCGCTGGCGAAGGTCATCACCACCGCCATCTGCAGCAGGACGCGGAAGGTGTCGCGCACGGTCTCTGCTGAGAATTCCTTGAAGCTCTCGGCGCAATCGCCGCCCTGCAACAGGAAGGCCTGCCCGGCGGAGACATTGGCCAGCTGGCTTTTCAGCCGACGCACTTCGCCTGCAAAGACCAGCGGCGGGCGCTTGGCGAGCTCGGATTCCACCCAATAAAGCTTATCCATGTCGGGATAAGCCGGCATTTGCTTGCCAGGTTTGGATCTCCAGCTCTCAGGGCTCCACATCGTCATGGCCTTCGCCTTTCTTGTATTTGGCCGGACATAGTAACGGCGATTGTGCAACGCAGTAAGCCCCGAAGGACCGCTTCGGGGCGCACTGCGTGCAAAAAGCAACGATAGGGGTGACGCGGTGATTAATTCACCACGCGGGATCAACGGCTTTACTCCGCAGCGCGCAGTTCAGGCGGAATCCACTTCTCTTTCATCGTCACCAATTCCTCGGCGACGCTGGGGTGGACCGCGCAAGTGGCGTCAAACTGGGCCTTGGTCAGCCCTGCTTTCACCGCAATGCCCACGGCCTGGATGATCTCCGGGCTGTCATCGCCCACCAGATGCACGCCGATAACGACCTGATCGGATGGGCGCACGATCATCTTCATCATCATCCGGTCGGGATGATCGGTGATGATGCCCTTCATCGGGCGGAACTGGGATTTATAGATATCCACTTCGCCATACTGATGGCGGGCCTCAGCCTCGGTCAGGCCCACCGTCCCGACGGGCGGCTGGGTGAACACTGCACTCGCAATCGTGGAATGGTCATAGGCGTTGGGCTTGCCGCCATAGACGGTATCCACGAAGGCCGCGCCCTCGCGGATCGCCACGGGCGTCAGGTTCACCCGGTCGGTGACGTCGCCGACGGCGTAGATATTTTCCACGCTGGTCTTTGAATACTCATCGACCTTGATCGCGCCCTTGCCATTGACCTCGACGCCCGCCGCCTCAAGGCCCAGCCCTTTGGTGTAAGGATCGCGGCCGATCGCGAAGACGACCTGATCCACATCCTCGATCACATCGCCATTATCCAGCGTGACGCTCTTGAGACCTGCAGCCTCGTCGGTCAGTTCGATCTTGTTGAACACCGCATGCGTGATCACCCGCACGCCAGCCTCTTTCAGGCCTTCATGCACGGCGGTGCGTACATCATCGTCAAAGCCGCGCAGCACGGTCTCGCCGCGATAGACCAGGCAGGTCTCGACGCCGAGCCCGGCAAAGACCTGGGCGAACTCCACCGCAATATAGCCCCCGCCCGCAATGACGATGTGCTTGGGCAGTTTGGGCAGGTGGAACAGCTCGTTGGAGGTGATCGTATGCTCGACGCCCGGCAGCGTGTCGTCCTTGTTCGGGGCGCCGCCCACGGCGATCAGGATATGCTTCGCCGTCACCGTGCGGTCCTGATTGACCAGACGAATGGTGTTCGGCCCTTCCAGCTCGGCGCGATCCTCGATCAGCTCGACGCCGGCATTGGCGAGATTGCGCGCATAAATGCCGGACAGACGGTCCACTTCGGCATTCATGGTGTCACGGAAGGTCGGCCAGCTGAACTCTGGCTCGCCCACAGACCAGCCATAGGCTTTGGCCTGCTTGAAGCTTTTGGCGAAGCTGGACGCGTAGACCATGTATTTCTTGGGCACGCAGCCGCGGATCACGCAGGTGCCGCCAGGGCGGTATTCCTCGGCCACGGCGACTTTCTTGCCCAGCATCGCGCTCAGCCGAGAGGCCCGCACGCCGCCTGACCCGGCCCCGATGGTGAACAGGTCATAGTCAAACTCGTGATCGGCCATTGCGCGCCCTTCCGTGATTCAGTCTCGAACGTCTGCGTATGTGTGCACACTGATGGGTTAGGTCAAATCACGGAAGGACGGAAGATGGGGAAACCGCTTACTGGGCCATGATGGCTTCGATCTGCGGCTGAATGCCCTGCATGGCCTCAATACCCATCTGTTCGGAGACCAGTGCGACTTCCTGCATCAGTTGCGGCATGGACACGACCAGCTTCTGGCCGGTCTCGGTTTCGTAAAACGCGTTGATTTCTTCAAGCTCTTCCAGCGTAAAAGCTGCCGCATAGGCTGACGCGCCCTCACTCACGATCTGCGGCACGAGATCGGTCATCGTCTGCTCAATGAGCGCCAGCGCCTCGGATATCTGGGCGTCAGACGCAGCAGCAAACTGACTGCGCAAAACTGGCTCCATGGTCGGCATCATCATGCCCATCATCATCGACGTGGCATCAGAGCTGCCCGTCAGCTCCATCATACGCTCGGCCTCAGCCAGGCGCACATCATCGTCAGACTGCGCCAGGCTCGGCGCGGCCAGAAACACGGCTGCACTGGCAGCCAGGACAAGACGGATCATATTTCCCCTCCAAGTCAGTCCAATTATCGGTATTCTCCTATCAGGAGAATTACGAACTGGCGAGCCTGCATTGACGGATACCCTGCCCCCAAACACCACCCTGCCCCATGCCGGTCATCGCGACCGGCTTCGCGCGCGTTTCTCTGAAGCTGGCGGACAGGGGCTCGCGGACTACGAATTGCTGGAGCTGGCGCTCTTCCGCTCCATCCCGCGCCGCGACGTCAAACCGCTGGCCAAGGCGCTGATCGCCCGCTTTGGCGGTCTGGGCGGGGTCTGCGCGGCGGAGCTGCATCAGCTGAAAGATGTGAAGGGCGTTTCGGAAAAGACCGCGCTTGATCTCAAGCTCATCGAGGCGCTGGCGGTGCGCATGGCGCGCGAGCAAGTGGTGGGGCGGCCCATCCTCTCAAGCTGGTCGGCGCTTCTTGATTATCTGCGCACAGCCCTTCAGCACGCCGCCACCGAACAATTCCGGGTTCTGTATCTGGACAAGAAGAACCGCCTCGTTGCGGACGAGCATCAGGCGCGCGGCACGGTCGATCACGCGCCGGTCTATCCGCGCGAAGTGGTCAAGCGCGCCCTGGCGCTCGACGCCAGCGCCCTGATCCTTGTTCACAATCATCCCAGCGGCGACCCGACACCCTCTCACGCTGATATCGAGATGACCAAGCTGGTCATAAGCGCCGCCAAGCCCTTCAACATTGTCGTCCACGACCATCTGGTGATCGGACGTGAACGCACCGCCAGCTTCAAGAGTCTGGGTTTGCTTTAGCGCTTCAGGGCTTTAGCCTGAGACAAAAGACAAACACAGGGGGAGGTGCGCCATGGCGCGTATGATCTGGGCGAGCCTCGCACTGCTCGTCGTGCTGGCCATCGGGTTCGGGCTGTCCGCCCGATCCGCCAATGCGCCGGAAACCGTACTCTTCCATAACGGCGTGATCCGCACCGCGGCGTCGCCTGAGACAGCTGACGCGCTCTATATGCGCGACGGCGTGATCATCGCCGTAGGTGATCTTGAAAGCGTCCAAGCGCAGGCGCCGCGAGGCGTCAGGCGCTTTGATCTTGAAGGCGGCGCCCTGACACCCGGCCTGATTGAACCGCATACCCATCCGCTCGCGACCGGGCTTTTAGGTCAGGCGATCAACCTGTCCGGCCCCCATGACGGCGGGCGGGCAGAAGTGATGGCCCTGATCGAGCAAGGCCTCGCGCGCGGCGGCCCCAGCCCCTGGGCCATTGCGTTTGGCTGGGATCCGGTGCTGCTGGGCGATGTGGACGCCCCGTCCCGCACCGAGCTTGACGCGCTGTCGCCCGACCGCCCGCTCGTCGTTCTGACCCAGATGCTGCATGAAGCCTTCGCCAATTCCGCCGCCCTTGAGGCCGCCGGCATACATGCCGGAACGCCGGACCCCGAACATGGCTATTTCGAGCGCGACGCCAGCGGCGCCCTGACCGGACGCGTGGTCGAAGTGGACGCGGTGAGCCAGTTGATGGCCGGCGTCCCCACGCCCTCGGACGCCGCGCTCGAATTCATCCTGGCCGACGCCTACGCCCGCTATGCGCAGGCAGGCTACACGACCATTGGCATCACCGGGCTGGTGGGACGGGCGCGCGATCCGCTGGCGATCCTTTCAGACGTCGCCAGCCATCCCCGCGCGCCCCTCAATACCGTCCTTTACCTGCTGCCAGAGCAGACCGGGACCGGATACGGCGTGTTTGAGGGCGCTGCACACGACACCATCACCCGTGTTGCGGGCCTGAAGCTCTGGCTCGACGGCTCGCCCTTCGTCGGCGGCGCGGCCACCGAAACGCCCTATGCTGACAGCCGGTTCAACGCCGAGGTGCTGGGCTTGCCGCCGGGCTGGCGCGGACCGCTCGCGCTGGCGCCTGAAACCGCCCTCGCCCAAGCGCTCGACACACAGGCTGCAGGCCATCAGCTAGCCTTCCATGTTCAGGGCGAGCGGGCGATTGATCTGGCGCTTGATGTCATCGAAACCGCCCAGCGCGCCCTTCCCCATCCGGATCTGCATCACCGGCTGGAGCATCTGGCGCTGGCGACGCCGGAGCAGATCGAGCGGGCGGCTAGCCTTGGCGTCTCGATGGGCTTTTTCCCCGACCATATCGGCTATTACGGCCACCGGCTGGAGGCGATGTTCGGCCCTGATCGCGCGGGCCGCTACATGCCCATTCACGCTGCGCTTGAAAGCGGCGCCGTGGTGACGATCCATGGCGATCATCCCGCCAGCACCATCGATGCAGCACGGGTCATGGCCCTGCCCGTCATGCGACAGACGCCAGAGGGCGACCGTCTGGGAGAGCGCATTGCCGCCGAGGACGCCTTCGCGATGATGACGCTCAACGCCGCCCGCCAGCTGGGCCTGCACGATGACACCGGCTCGCTGGAAGTGGGCAAGCGCGCTGACCTGGTCTGGTTTGACCGCGATCCTGTCGCGGCGCTGGACGCGGGCGAAACCTTCACCGCCCGGCAAACCTGGATCGCCGGACGCCCTGTTGATCAGCGCGGCTGGTCGCTGGACCGTCTGGGACGGCTGTTCAAAGCCGCCTGGGGACAGATGACGCGCTAGGCGGCCGGTTTCGCCGGCTCCCACAGCTCGACCTTGACGCCATCAGGGTCCATCACCCAGGCGAAGCGGCCATAGTCAAAGCTCTGCGGTTCACCGATCAGCGCGGTTCCCGAGGCCGCGATGCGTTCAAGCAGGGCGTCCATATCGGAAACGATCAGGTTGATCATGAAGGTCTGTTCGGACGGCTCGAAATAGTCCGACCCCGCCTCGAAACGGGCAAAGATCGTCCGCGCGCCCTCGCCAAAAGCGTGAGCTGCATCGGCATGGGCGAAATCAAATCCCCCATAAGAATTAAGCTCTAAACCCAGAACCTCTTGATACCAGCGCTTGCTCGCGTCAGGATCAGCCGACTTCACGAAAATGCCACCTACACCCAGGACCGGCATGCCTGCCTCCTTCTCGATTTGCCCTCACGGTGACCCATGCGCCCTGCCCCGTCCAATTATTTCACCCATCTCGAGTGCTCCATGACGGGCGCCCGGCTGGACAAGGACACCGCGCACAACCTCTCCCCGGAAGGCTGGCCGCTCTTGGCGCGCTATGATCTTGAAGCGATGAAGCACGAGCTTGATCGCGACGCCCTCGCCGCCCGCCCCGCCGATGAAGACGCCGGGTTCTGGAAATGGCGCGAGCTGCTGCCCGTGGCGCGCAATGAGGATGTGGTCTCGCTGGGCGAAGTGGATACGCCCCTGATCGAGACGCCCCACGTCGCTGCCTCGCTGGGCCTGACCGCCCCGCTCTGGGTCAAGGATGAAGGCCGCCTGCCCACGGGCAGCTTCAAGGCGCGGGGGCTGGCGCTGGCCGTCTCCATGGCCAAGTCCTTTGGCGTGACAACCATGGCCATGCCCACGAACGGCAATGCAGGCGCCGCCCTGTCGGCCTATGGCGCCCGCGCAGGAATGACGACCTATTCCTTCTGCCCCGCCGATACGCCCGAAGTGAATGTGCGCGAGATCGCGGCCCAGGGCGGACAGGTGTTTCGCGTCAACGGCCTGATCCACCAGTGCGGCGCCATTGTGGGGGCGCTGAAAGAGGAGATGGGCTGGTTTGACGTCTCCACCCTCAAGGAGCCCTACCGGATCGAGGGCAAGAAGACGATGGGGATCGAGCTGGCCTGGCAGTTGGGCTGGAAACTCCCCGACGCCATCTTCTACCCCACAGGCGGGGGCACGGGCCTGATCGGCATGTGGAAAGCGTTCGACGAGATGGAGAAGCTGGGCTGGATCGGCTCGGAACGTCCCAAGATGTTCGCCGTGCAGGCTGAAGGCTGCGCCCCCATCGTCAAGGCGTTCGAGGCGGGCGAAGAGCATGCGCCTGAATGGCTCGACGCCCATACAGTCGCCTCGGGCATTCGCGTGCCCAAGGCCATTGGCGACTTCCTGATTCTGCGCGCCGTTCGGGAAAGCGGCGGCGCAGCGCTGGCGGTGTCTGACGCCCAGATTGAAAACGCACGTCAGCTTTGCGGTCGTGAAGACGGCTTGCTCTTGTGTCCCGAAGGCGCCGCGACGCTGGCCGCCTGTCAGTCCGCACTGTCTCGCGGCCTGATCGAGAAGGACGCCGAAGTGGTTCTTTTCAATTGCGGTTCGGGGCTGAAATACCCGCTGCCCGATCAGGCCCGCTCTCTGGACCGGACCCGTCCGATCACCCCGGATATGCTCGCTCTCTAAGCGCTTAAGGGGTCATCCTGACTGGAATTGTAATGCACACGAGCCTTTAACTGAATCACCGCCCTATCGCATAACCCGGCCTCTTTTGAGCCGCCCCCGAGGGATCGCCATGAGCACCCCCGCGCCTTTCACCGCGAAACGCCCCGCCGCCAGAAACGCCTGGACGGCTCTGGGCGTCTTGCTGGTGGTCTATCTGGTGAACTTCATGGACCGGCAGGTGTTCGCCGTCCTGCAAGAAGAATTCCGGACCGATCTCAGCCTGAGCGACAGCCAGCTCGCGCTGTTGGGCGGGACCGCCTTCGCGCTGTTTTACGCCACGCTTGGCATTCCCATCGCCATCCTGGCGGACCGGACCAACCGCGTGCGCCTGATCGCAGCGGCCTGCGTGGTCTGGAGCGTGTTCACCGCGCTGTCGGGCATGGCGGGCAACTTCATCCAGATGCTGCTGGCGCGCATCGGTGTCGCCTCGGGCGAAGCGGGCGGGGTCTCCCCCTCCTATTCGGTGTTGTCTGACTATTTCCCGCCCTCCAAGCGGGCCTTCGCCATTGGCCTGTTCTCGGTCGGCGCGCCGCTGGGCCTGACCGCCGGGTCGGCGCTGGGCGCCTTTATCGCCGACGCGCTGAACTGGCGCTGGGCCTTTGTGCTGGTGGGCCTGCCGGGCGTTCTGCTGGCGCTGGTGCTGCTGGTTCTGGTCAAAGAGCCCAAGCGCGGCATGTTCGACACCGAAGCCCTGCGGGCGCAGAAAGCCAATGCGCTCGGCGCCCTAAAGCTGGTCATCGCCACGCCCTCCCTGCGCCTGTTCACGGCTGCGGCCGCTGTCACCTCGTTCGCCGGATACAGCCTGTATCAATGGGCGCCCTCCTTCCTGATCCGGTCCCAAGGCATGACGCTGGAAGAGGTCGGCGCAGGTCTTTCGCCGCTGTTTGCATTGGGCCTGATCGGCTCTGTCGCAGGCGGCTGGATCGCAGACCGGATCGGCCCGAACCGCCCGGAAGCCTATGGCGTCATTCCCGGCATCACCCTGCTTTTGACCGTGCCTTTCTTCCTGGGCGGGCTGATGGTGCGTGATGGCGGGATGAGCCTTCTCTTCTTCGCCATCCCGCTGCTGCTCAGCTATGCGTGGATCGGGCCGGGGCTGGCGGCGACGCAAACCCTCACCCCGCCCGCCTCCCGCGCAGCGGTCGCAGCCATTATCGGCTTCTTCAACAACCTGATCGGCATTGGCCTGGGGCCGCTGGCCGTGGGCGCTCTGTCAGACTTCCTGCGCAACACGCACAGCGAAGGCGAAGCCCTGCGTCTGGCGTTGATGGCGGGCAGCTCCGCCTTCGCCCTCGCCGCCGTGCTGTTCGTGGCCGCGGGCTATGCGCTCAAGCGCGATCTGAAGTCTCGCACTTGACGCGGCGGGCCGGTTAGCGCTGTTTGCGCGCAAACCTGCCCGTTTCCAAGACGTGAGAGCCGCGCCCCATGATCCCTCGCTATACCCGGCCGGAAATGGCCGACATCTGGTCCCCCCAATCGAAATACCGCATCTGGTTCGAGATTGAGGCCCACGCCACCGACAAGCTGGCCGAGCTGGGGGTTGTCCCCGCTGACGCCGCCAAGGCGGTGTGGAAAGCCAAGGACATGGAGTTCGACGTCGATCGCATCGACGAAATCGAACGCGAAGTGAAGCACGATGTCATCGCCTTCCTGACCCATCTGGCCGAGCTTGTGGGCGAGGATGCCCGCTTTGTTCACCAGGGCCTGACGAGCTCTGACGTTCTGGACACCTGCCTGGCGGTCCAGCTGCGCAATGCATCCGATCTGCTGCTTGAGGGCATGGACCGCTTGCTGGCCGCGCTGAAAAAGCGCGCCTTCGAGCACAAGATGACCGCCTGCATCGGCCGCAGCCACGGCATCCACGCCGAGCCGACCACCATGGGTCTGAAGTTCGCGCGCTTTTATGCCGAGCTTGATCGCAGCCGCGCCCGCCTTGTCAAAGCACGTGAAGAGATCGCCACCTGCGCCATCTCCGGCGCCATCGGCACCTTCGCCAATGTGAACCCCGCCGTTGAAGCCCATGTGGCCGAGAAGATGGGTCTCGCCATCGAGCCGATCTCCACCCAGGTCATCCCGCGCGACCGCCATGCGGCTTTCTTCGCCGTGCTGGGCCTGATCGCCTCCTCCATCGAGAACATCGCCATCGAAGTGCGCCACCTTCAGCGCTCTGAAGTGCGCGAAGCGCAGGAATACTTCTCCAAGGGTCAGAAGGGCTCGTCGGCCATGCCGCACAAGCGCAACCCGATCCTGACCGAGAACCTGACGGGTCTGGCGCGTCTGGTGCGCTCCGCCGTCACCCCGGCCATGGAAAATGTGGCGCTCTGGCATGAGCGGGACATCTCCCACTCTTCCGTCGAGCGTGGCATCGGCCCGGACGCCACCGTGCACCTTGATTTCGCCCTGCACCGCACTGCCTCGATGATCGAGGGGCTGATCGTGCACGAGGACCGCTGCCGTGAGAATCTGGAAGCCTATGGCGGCATCCACAATTCCCAACGCGTCCTGCTGGCCCTGACCCAGGCTGGCGCCTCACGCGAGGATTCCTATCGCCTCGTCCAACGCAACGGCATGAAAACCTGGGATGAAGGCGGCAAGCTGGTCGAGCATCTCAAGGCCGATGAAGGCGTGACCGCCCTTCTGTCCAACGACCAGATCGAAGCCTGCTTTGACGAGGGCTACCACTTCAAGCATGTGGACACGATCTTCGCCCGCGTCTTCGGCGAGAGCTAGGCTCCGCCCCTGCCGGAACAGAAAACGCCGCCCGAAACGGGCGGCGTTTTTGTTGGGGGACGTGCATACGGGGACAGACATGAAACGAACAATCCGGGGAAAGGTTCCATAGAAAACATCACAAACTGCACATACAGTTTTCTCGGAACCCAGGCCCTGCACTCCGCTTTGATTAAGCTCACCGGCGCTACTCGTGAGCTTGATGATGAAACACTACAAAACCACTGCCGCCGCCTTTGTTCTCGCCGCCGCGATCTCCTCCCCGTTCGCCGCGTCCGGTCAGACAGAAACGCTTCTCTCAAGTCTGGATCCCGAGATCGTCGGCGAGCAGACCGGCCCGGCGGGTCATATCCCGGACGGCACGGTCTCCGCCGCGATCGAAGAAGCGCTGGCGCCAGAGCCCCAGCCCGGCGCTCACGATGCCGAGCATACGCTCGAGGAAGCGCTCTACACTGCCTATGCCATGCGCGTCTTTGATCCGATCTGGACAGAGGACGGCGCACGCGAACTGATCAGCGCCTACGCCACCGCGCCCGAAGAAGGGCTGTCCCTGAGCGAAGACGCCCTGCGCACCCTGCGCGAAGCCGCGCGCGATCTGGATGCAGGTTCAGCGCAATCTGCGGCCCGCGCCGACATCCAGTTGTCCGCCGCATTCATTGCACTCGCTGACCGTCGCCTGAATGGTTTGTCCGCACGCGCCACCCAAGGGAGCGATACGCCGCTGCCTTTGGATCAGATGCTGGCTCATGCGGGCGCTGCGGAGCTTGATTATTCCGAACTGTCAGTCGCACACAGCCAGTATGACGACCTGCTCAAGGCCCGCCAGACCTATGACGGGTATATCAAGTCGGGCGGTTTCACGCCCATTCCCGAACCCGACGACCTTCTGGAGCTGGGTGATGTCAGCCCGGTGATCGAAACCTTGCGCACGCGCTTGCGTGAGGAAGGCTATCAGATCGACCGTCCGCGCGATCCGGCGCTCGTCGCTGACCGTGACGCGGACATGCCGCCGCTGACCCAGGTTTCCTTCATTACCGCGCCGGGTGACGCGGCGCCGGTGAGCCCCGATGACTGGCGCGCCGCCATGCAGACCTTCACCCCCGAAGTCGAATCCGCCCTGCGGGAGTTTCAGGCCCGTAACGGGCTTGAGGTGGATGGCGTTCTGGGCCCGGCGACAGTCGCTGCGCTGAACGTCACCGCAGAGGACAAGCTGGCGCGGATCGACGCCAATCTTGAGCGCTGGCGCAACGCCTCACCCGATTTCGGCGACCGCTATATCGAGGTGAACATTCCCGCCTATCGCACGCGCGCGATCCGCGATGGCCATGTGGACATCGAGATGCGCTCCATCGTCGGTCAGCGCACCCGTCAGACGCCGCTGATGGATGAGCAAATCGAATATATCGTCGCCAACCCCCACTGGTATGTGCCCACCAGCATTCTGGTGCGCGACAAGCTGAGCCATATCCGTGAAGACGAGGCCTATCTGAGCGATCGCGGCTACAAGGTGGTTGATCGCAATTCCGGTCAGCCCCTGAGTGCGGAAATGATCGACTGGACCTCCGATGAGGTCGCCGAGCAGGTGCGCCTGATCCAGGATCCGGGAGCCAACAACGCTCTGGGCGAACTGAAAATCATGTTCCCCAACCAACATTCGGTCTATCTGCACGGCACGCCGACCCGGCATCTGTTCGAGCGCGACCAGCGCGCGTTTTCTTCAGGCTGCATCCGGCTTGAAGACCCGCAGGCCATGGCGGCCTGGGTGGTGGAAGCGGTCACCGGCCAGAACGCCGAAGCGATGATCGCGAACGCGGTCGCATCCGGTGAAAACCAGCGCATCGATCTGGAAACGCCCCTGCCGGTCCATGTGGTCTACCGCACCGTTGAGGTCGAAGACGATGGCGATGTGGTGTTCCACCATGATGTCTATGAGCGCGACCCGGCGCTGATCGCACTGATCAACAATTCGCCGCTGACCGTTGGCAATCCGGAGCACATCTAGGCATGAAACTGAGCGCATCCGCACTCACACTCAGCCTGTGTCTGGCGAGCACAACCGCCTGTCAGGCCCAGACCCCCGCCGATCCGAACGCGACTGAAGAGGCAAGCTCGTCCGAGCCTCAAGGCCAGGTCATTGACCTGACCGAAGCGCTCAACGCGCAGCTGGCGGATCTGGAAGAGGCTGAGCCGACCGAAGACACGGCCCTGTCTCTCGCCGTGGATGGCGAACCCATGCCGCATGCAATCTGGCAGGCGACGCTGATGCCCGGCGAAACGCTGGCGCTTGAAAGCGAGACCGGGGTGTCTGTTTCCATCGATGGCGAGGAACCGGCCGGTCTGGACACAAGCCACAGCTTCACCGCACCGGATACGCCGGGCGCTCACCAGATCCGGATCTTTGATCTGGAGGGTGGTCACGCCCTGTTGTCAGTCTTCGTGCTCAAACCCCTTGAAGGACAAGAGGTGGTGGAAGGGTATCGGATCGGCAGCTACCCCCAGGACGCGCCGCAAGGTCTGATCCGGGTGACGGAGGACGATCTGGACGTCCCGGTCTCGCCCAGCTTCACGCTGGGCCAGTTCCTGTGCAAGCAGCAGCCCGGCCACTGGCCCAAATTCGTCATGGTCACGCCCAGCCTGCTCAACCGGCTTGAAGCGCTGCTTGACGAACTGCGCGCAGACGGCCTGACCGAGGCGGAAAGCTTCTTCGTCATGAGCGGCTTTCGCACGCCGTTCTACAATACCGCCATCGGCTCGGCCCGATTGTCGCGACACATGTATGGCGACGCCGCCGACATCTATCCCGATGTGGAAGGCGGGGACGGGGTCATGGATGACCTCAATGGCGATGGCCGGATCACGCGCGCGGACGCCAACTTTCTCTATGATTTCGCCGACCGGCTGTTCCGGGGGCGAACGGATCTGAGCGCAGGCGGCATTGGCGCCTATGGCGCGAACGCCGTGCACGGCCCCTTCGTACATGTGGACGGGCGCGGCAGCCGGGCGCGTTGGGGGCGCGGGGAATCGTGACCCTCACCCGCTTCACAGCCAGGTGATGCCCGTTTTGCGTCACGGCTGGTAGGATCAGGCAATCACCCGCAGAAAGCCTTGCCTGATGCCCCGTATTCTCTGCCTCATCGTGATGGCTGTGTTCGGTTTCGGACCTGCCGCTTCGGCCCAGTCCCCGACCGCAGAAGACCCGCGTCTCGTCGCCGCGCTGTTTCGCTCCAACTGGTGCGGGCCGTGCAAGATTCTTGAGCCGCGCTATGAGCGGGTGATGGCCGAGTATGCGCAGGCGCCGCTCGAACAGGTCCGCTTTGATTCGTCCTTCGGTCGGCGCAGCGCCCTGGCCGAGCGCGCGAGCGAGGAAGGCATTCGCCCCGCTTATGACGCTGTGTCGGACGCTACGGGCTTTGTCCTGCTGATCGATCGCGACACAGGCGATGTGCTGGCGCGGATCACGATGGCGTATTCCGAAGCCGATATCGCAGGCGCGCTGGATTACGCGCTGGATCTCATCGCCGACCGGGAACGCTTCGGGCTTTAGCCGGACCCGGACATGAAAACGGCGGCGCAGAGCCTGCGCCGCCGTTGATGGCTTGGAAGGGGAAGGGCTTAGCCTTCGCGCACCTGAGTGCGGGCTTCTTCCAGAAGCTGGTCCATCTTGTGACGGATCTGGTGGTCGGTCTGCTCGATGCCGCGGGCGTCGAAATCACCGCGAATCTTGCGGAACACGTCCTCGTGGCCGGCTTCCTCGAAATCGGCTTTGACCACCTCTTTGCCATAGGCTTCGGCGTCATCGCCGGACAGCCCCATCAGCTCGGCGGCCCACAGGCCCAGAAGCTTGTTGCGGCGCGCGACGGCCTTGAACTCGAGCTCCTGATCGTGAGCAAACTTGTTTTCGAAAGCGTTTTCGCGATCGTCGAAACCTGACATGGCGGTGGTCCTTCAACCCCAGACATCAATACTGTTGAGGGAAAGAGTTAGCCGCAGCGGCACAGATTATCAATCGCGTTACCCTGGGCGGTAACAGGGTTCAGCACAGATATTGATGTAAGGACCCGCCTCGCGTATGTAGGCGCCACGATAGCGGCCCGCGGCGACGGGCCGTTTCGCGTTTCTCATGGCTTGGCCCGGGCGCGACGTCTCTGATCCCAGCGACATCACAGCGGGCCGACGCCCCACTCGCGCGCCGCAAGACGCGCCTCAAGCCGGAGCGAGGCTGCTGATGTCCCGCCGCAAAATGCTTTACGAAGGCAAGGCCAAGATCCTGTACGAAGGTCCGGAACCCGGCACCGTCGTGGCCTATTTCAAGGATGACGCCACCGCCTTCAACGCCCAGAAGAAAGCCGTGCTGGAAGGCAAGGGCGTTCTGAACAACCGGATCTCCGAATTCGTGATGGAGAATCTGGGCCGTATGGGCATCCCCACCCACTTCATCAAGCGCCTGAACATGCGCGAGCAGCTGCTGCGCGAAGTGGAAATCATTCCGCTTGAGGTCGTGGTGCGCAATGTGGCCGCCGGCTCCATCGCCAAGCGCTTCGGTCTGACCGAAGGCGACGCCCTGCCGCGCTCCATCGTCGAGTTCTATTACAAGAACGACGCGCTGGAAGACCCGATGGTGGCTGAAGAGCACATCACCGCGTTCAACTGGGCGACCACCCAGGACATGGACGAGATGATCGCCATGGCCCTGCGCGTGAACGACTATCTGTCCGGCATGTTCATGGCCGTCGGCATCCGCCTGATCGACTTCAAGCTCGAATTTGGCCGCGTCTACGACCAGAACGACATGCCGCGGGTGATCCTCGCTGACGAGATCAGCCCCGACAGCTGCCGTCTGTGGGACGCCAACACCAATGAGAAACTCGACAAGGATCGGTTCCGCCGCGATCTCGGCAATGTAACCGAAGCCTACGCAGAGGTGGCCCGCCGCCTCGGCATCATGAAAGAAAACGGTTCCGTTACCGAAGAGGGGTCTCCGGAATGAAAGCGCGCGTTCATGTCTACCTCAAACCCGGCGTTCTGGACCCGCAAGGTCAGGCCGTCTCCAACTCGCTGAACCATCTGGGTTTCGGTGAAGTGGCGGGCGTGCGTCAGGGCAAGCTGATCGAGATCGATCTCAACACCGCTGACGCCGAAGAAGCCCAGAGCCGCGTGGCCGAGATGTGCGACAAGCTGCTCGCCAATCCGGTCATCGAAAATTACGACATCGAGCTGAGCGCCTAGGGCGTTCGGACGAGCAAGAAGCGGATCTGACATGAAAACCGCCGTCATCGTCTTCCCCGGCTCGAACTGTGACCGCGACGCGGCCATGGCGCTCGAAGCCGTCACCGGCGTCAAGCCGGCCATGGTCTGGCATGAAGAGACCGAACTGCCTGAGGGGCTGGACTTCATCATGGTCCCCGGCGGCTTCTCCTATGGCGACTATCTGCGCTCGGGCGCGGTCGCTGCGCGCTCGCCGATCGTCAATGATCTCAAGAAGAAAGCCGAAGCCGGCGTGCCCATGCTGGGCGTGTGCAACGGCTTCCAGATCCTGACCGAAGCCGGGCTCCTGGACGGCACGCTGATGCGCAACGCCTCGCTCCATTTCGTGTGCGAGAAAGCGCCGCTGCTGGTGGAAACGGCGAACACCCGCTTCACCAAGGGTTATGCCGACCGCAAGGAGATCCTCATTCCCGTCGCGCACCATGACGGCAATTACTTCGCCGACGAGGCCACCCTCGACCGGATCGAAGGCGAAGGCCAGGTGGTCTTCCGCTACGCCAACAATCCCAACGGCTCCGCTCGCGATATTGCGGGCGTCACCAATGCGGCGGGCAATGTGCTGGGCATGATGCCCCACCCCGAACGCGCCGTGGACGCCGATCATGGCGGAACCGATGGATTGGCCCTGTTTGAAAGCGTGCTGGGGAAACTGTCATGAGCGAAGCTGTGAACCCGCGTTACGCCGACGGCATCACTGAAGAGATCGCCCTCGATCACGTCACCGCTGATGAATACGAGATCATCCTCAAGGAGCTTGGCCGCGCGCCGAACCTTGTGGAGCTCGGCATCTTCTCGGTCATGTGGTCCGAGCACTGCTCGTACAAATCCTCGCGCCTGCACCTGTCCAAATTCCCCACCAAGGGCGACAAGGTGATCTATGGCCCCGGCGAGAACGCCGGCGTCATCGACATTGGCGACGGTCAGGCCGCCATCTTCAAGATGGAGAGCCACAACCACCCCAGCTATATCGAGCCCTATCAGGGCGCGGCCACGGGTGTGGGCGGCATTCTGCGCGACGTCTTCACCATGGGCGCGCGTCCGGTGGCGCTGATGAATGCGCTGCGCTTTGGCGATCCCAAGCACCCCAAGACCCGTCAGCTGGTCGCGGGCGTCACCGCGGGCATTGGCGGCTATGGCAACTGCGTGGGCGTGCCGACCGTGGGCGGCGAGACCAATTTCGACAAGGGCTATAACGGCAACATCCTGGTGAACGCCATGGCTGTGGGCCTGGCCGATGCCGACAAGATATTCACCGCCGCAGCCCGCGAGCCTGACTTCCCTGTCCTCTATGTGGGCGCGAAGACCGGTCGCGACGGCATTCACGGCGCCACCATGGCGTCGGCGGAATTCGGCGAAGGCTCTGAAGAGAACCGCCCCACCGTGCAGGTCGGCGATCCGTTCACCGAGAAGAAGCTGATCGAAGCCTGCCTCGAACTGATGAGCGAAGACGCGATCAGCTCGATCCAGGACATGGGCGCCGCCGGTCTCACCTCCTCTTCGGTGGAAATGGCCTCGTCGGGGGGGCTGGGGATCGAGCTTGATCTTGATCACGTGCCCCAGCGCGAAGAGAACATGACCGCCTATGAGATGATGCTGTCAGAATCCCAGGAGCGGATGCTGATCATCATCAAGCCGGGCCGTGAGCATGTGGCCGAGCGTATCTTCCGCAAATGGGATCTGGATGTCGCCACCATCGGCAAGACCGCGCCGCATGGCCGTCTTGTCCTGCGTCACAAGGGCGAAGTGGTCTGCGACCTGCCGCTCGATCCGATTGGCGAGAACGCACCCAAATACGACCGCCCCTGGTTCCCCGCCGAAGCGCGCGGTTCCATCGATCCGGCAGACCTGCACCAGCCCGAGCATCTGGGCGAGGTGCTGGCGAGCCTGATGGGCAGCCCGGACATGGCGTCCAAGCGCTGGATCTGGCGTCAGTATGACCGGCACGTCATGGCCGATACGGCCGCCAGCTCTGAAGACCCCGCCGACGCGGCCATCGTGCGTGTTCACGGCACGAACAAGGCGCTGGCGATCACCACTGACTGCACCCCGCGCTATTGCTTTGCGGACCCGTTCGAGGGCGGCAAGCAGGCCGTGGCCGAAGCCTGGCGGAACCTCACCGCTGTGGGCGCCGACCCGATCGCGATCACCGACTGCCTGAACTTCGGCAATCCCGAACGCCCCGAAATCATGGGTCAGTTCGTGGGCTGCGTGGAAGGCATGGCCGAGGCCTGCAAGGCGCTCGACTTCCCCGTCGTGTCGGGCAATGTCTCGCTCTACAACGAGACCGATGGCGTCGCCATTCCGCCGACCCCGGCGGTGGGCGCTGTGGGCCTGATCCCGGATATGAGCCAGCGCATGGGCTTTGGCGGCATGACAGTGAACCAGGTGCTGCTGCTGGTGGGTGAAACCCGCGGCGAGCTGGGCGCCTCGCTCTATCTGCGTGAAATCGAAGGTCAGGAAAAAGGCGCCTCGCCGCGCGTGGACCTGGCTGTCGAAAAACGCAATGGCGACTTCGTCCGCACCGCGATCCGCGCGGGCAAGGTCAGCGCCGTGCACGACCTGTCTGACGGCGGTCTGGCTTGCGCCGCCGCTGATATGGCGATGGCCGCAGGCGTGGGCGTCAAGCTGGCCTATACGGGCGCCCTGCCCGTCTTCGCCTGGATGTTCGGTGAGGATCAGGGCCGCTATCTGATCGCCGCCGACGCGGACAAGGCCGAGGCCCTGCGCGCGGACGCCAAAGCGGCGGACGTGACGGTCGAAGTGGTGGGTCTGGCCGGTGGCCGCTTCATCTCGATCAATGGCGGTCACGCCGTGGACCTGATCCGTCTCAAACAGGCCCATGAAGGCTTCATGCCGGCCCTGATGGACGGCGAGCCGGAAGCGCGTGTCGCCGAATAGGCTCGGCCAGAGCGCAAAAAAGAAAGGCCGGGGCGATGCCCCGGCCTTTTTCGTTTCAGCCTGTCAGCCGATTAGCCGTTGCACTGGGCCAGTGCGGCGTTGTGGGCGACCGCCGCTTCACCCGCGCCCAGCTCCGCCGCACGGGCAAAGTCAGCAGCGGCGGACGCGTGATCACCGGCCAGCCAGAAGGCGCCGCCGCGGTTGGTGTAGGCTTCCCAGCTGTCGCCATTGCGCTCGATGGCGGTGGCGCAAGCGTCAGCCGTGCCTGCATCGCCTTCATTGGCGAGTGCGGCGCACAGATTGATCGCGGCCGCATTCTTGTTGCGGTTCGAGGTGCCCGATTCCAGCGCTTCAGACGCGAAGTGCGCCGCGTTGCGCCAGTCGCCCTGGTCCACACGACGTGCGGACTGACGCACATCAGAGTTGGGGCCGGACACGCCGACAAACATCGGAGCAGTGGGGCATTCTTGCGCCTGAGCTGCGCCAAAACCGGCCAGAACAAGTGCTGCGCCAGCGAAAACAGTACGAAGTGCGGTGGACATGGTCCTCTCCCTGATGACACCCATAATCGGGTATGCGCCGCTATTTACGGCGTATACATAGGTGCATCACCACACTTTGAAAAGTGAACGGTGTTTATTTTTGTTATGATTTCATGATGCGGCGCAAATTGTGCGCCGCATCAATCACTTGGCGATCTGCTATTGAGCCGCGTCCTGACCGATCACCGTATCGAGATCGGCATCAATGCGTTCTGCCAGCTCCACCGCCACGCTCACCGCGCCGAGGAAAAAGTCAGAACTGATCGTCTCGAACTCATCGGTCGTCTGGTGATAGTGCTCGTGATCCTCAACCCCGAGATAGAGGAAGGGAATGCCGCCCATATGGAAGGCGCCCTGATCGGACAACAGCGTCCAGTCATTGCGCGGGTCTTCGTCCGGGCTGTCATACCCCGCCGCCAGAATGATCGAGGCCTCGGCCGCAATCTCTTCCACGATCGGCGTCAGAGCGGGCGTGTGATACGGACCCGCCGCCCAGATATCATTGTCCGGGCTATAGCCCAGCATGTCGAAATTGAGGTTGAAGGCGACCGGCGCCGCGCCCTCGACCGGATGGGCGACCACTTCACGAGCGCCTCGAAGGCCGGCTTCCTCGGCGTCGAACGCCATGATCAGGATGTCGTGCTCGGGCGGGTTGGCCATAAAGTGCGCCGCCGTCGCCAGCAGCGCGGCTACGCCAGACGCATTGTCATCAGCGCCGTTATAGATCTCGCCCGCTTCGTTCTGACCCACATGGTCATAATGGGCGGTCACGGCGATGGCGCGCGAACGGTCCGCGCCGGGAATGACGCCAATGACATTGACGGCGTTCACGGTCTCGCGCGGTGAATTGGGATCGCGGAAATCAAGCGCCTGCTCATAGCTGAAGGGGTGCTCATACCCCTCGCCCACCGTCTCGACGCCCATCTCAGTCAGGCGGTCGATGATATAGGCGCGCGCACGGGCATTGCCTTCGCTTTCCACCTCGCGGCCCTTCATTTCGTCAGAGCTGATCACGCACAGATCGGCCCAGGCCTGCGGCTCCAGGCCGGTGCAATCAGAAGCAGCCGGGGCGGCCAGAGCCGTGGTGAGCAACAAAGCGGACAGCAGCATTAGACGAATCTCCGTAATATCCCTGTGAAAGCTAGGGTTCCGGGCGCGCCCGGTGTGATGGTATGGCTCACCCTAGCACTGCGCAGGAGAGACGCCATGCCCATGAATGCTGAAGACATTGTCAGCCTCATCAAGGAAGGCGTTCCCGGCGCCGAGGTCGAACTGACAGATCTCGCCGGCGACGGCGATCACTACAAGGCTGTGGTCATCTCGGACGCCTTTGAAGGCCTGTCCCGCGTCAAGCAGCATCAGCTGGTCTATGCCGCTCTGAAGGGCCGCATGGGCGGCGAGCTGCACGCCCTGGCGCTGGAAACCCGCACACCGGGCTGACGCACCCCGATTGAACTTTCCCGCTCGCCCTCCCATCTTTGGGCGAACGCACCATAAGGAACCCTCTCCCATGTCTGACGACGCCACTCAGGAAGCGATCAGGAAAGCCGTCACCGAAAACGACGTCGTCCTGTTCATGAAAGGCACCCCCACCTTCCCGCAATGCGGCTTCTCCTCCGTGGTGGCGCGCGTGCTTGATCATGTGGGCGTGGAATACGCCGCCGTGAACGTGCTCGAAGACCACGCCGTGCGCGAGGGCATCAAGACCTATTCGGACTGGCCGACCATTCCCCAGCTCTATGTGAAGGGTGAATTCGTCGGCGGCTGCGACATCGTCAAGGAGATGTTCGAAGCGGGAGAGCTGCAACAGCTCTTCAAGGAAAAGGGTCTCGTGGAGGCCTAGGCCGCCGCGCTCCTGAAACGACAAGAGCCCGCCTTTGATGGCGGGCTTTTTTGTTTCTGCGTCCAAGCGACCAAAGAAAAAGCCCGCTGCGTGGCAGCGGGCTTTTCCGTGTCTCTTCGTCCTCGAAAATTACGAGGAGTAGAATTCGACCACCAGGTTCGGCTCCATCTTCACCGGGTACGGAACTTCGTTGAATTCCGGCTTGCGGGTGAAGACAGCCTTCATGCCTTTGGCGTCGAGGTCGAGATAATCAGGCACGTCACGTTCCGGAGAGCCCAGCGCTTCGAGCACCAGAGCCATGGAGCGGGACTTTTCGCGCACTTCAACCACATCACCCGGCTTGACCATGTAAGAGGCGATGTTGACGCGCTTGCCGTTCACACGGACGTGGCCGTGGTTGACGAACTGGCGAGCTGCGAAGACGGTCGGCACGAATTTGGCGCGATACACGATCGCGTCCAGACGGCTTTCCAGCAGACCGATCAGGTTTTCAGCCGTGTTGCCTTTCAGGCGCTGCGCTTCGGTGTAGATGCGCTTGAACTGCTTCTCGGTGATGTTGCCGTAATAGCCTTTGAGCTTTTGCTTGGCGCGCAGCTGCAGACCGAAGTCCGACAGCTTGCCGGCGCGGCGCTGGCCGTGTTGACCCGGGCCGTAGGAACGCTTGTTCACCGGGGACTTGGCGCGGCCCCAGATGTTTTCGCCCATGCGGCGGTCAATTTTGTATTTCTGCGAATGACGCTTCGACATAGTCTTTCCTTCGTGACGCGGCCCGGCCCTGATCCCTCGGTCAGGGCAATTCAAACGGCGGTCCACGCATCGTCCGTTGCCATGAAAACAAGGCTCGTCCGGCAAGCCGGCGAGCGAGGGAAGCACGGGTTATGAGCAAACACCGCCCGCGAGTCAATCGCCGCGCTGCCAAGAAGCCTGCCGCCACACGCTATAAAGCGCACTGAGCGCACTCAGCCCCCCGACCGCCAGCGCTTTCAGGGCGAAGCCAGGCGCGCTGACCTGCTCCAGCGCGTCCGCGTTCAGAAGACAGGATGCGGTCTCATAGCCATACCGGCCCAGCTCGGGCTGGTAGACGGCGCAGCCTGAAAAGACCGACGCCTGCAACAGCCCGTGCGCCAGCGCACCGAACATTCCCAGCGTCACCAGCGTGATCAACAGGGCAGAGGCCCGGCAGGAGAGCGCCGCGATCAGGGCCAGCATGGGCGCCAGGACATGCAGGTCTGAAAGATCGGCAACACCCCTCAGCCCCATCAGCAGGACCCCGAGGGTGTAAACCGGCAGGATGAAGGCGGGCGCTTTGACGATTGCGGGCAAGGCGCGCCAGTACAATTCCCAGCGCATCAGGACAAGGATCAGAAGCCCCAGCGCAATTGCGCGCCAGCCCGGCCCTGGAAGAAGGCCCGACGCGCCGCCATCCCCGGCAAAGGCGGCCAGAATCGACCAGAGCCGAACGATGAAGCCCTGATCCAGCCCGGGCGACGCCATCGGAGCCTGAGCGCTGGTGACAACGTAGATGAGCCAGCCTGCCCCGATCAGCAGCGCCAGCCCCATGGAAAAGACGCGTAGGACCAGCCATTCCCCATCCAGCCTCTGCGCCTTGTGAAGCACCACGCCCCGCCAGATGAAATAACCGCCCAACCCGAGCCAGACCGCCAGGGTCAGGGTGTCGGCCCAGATGCCCAGCCCCAGCGCCAGCCCGAGCCCAAGGCTCGCCGTCAGCTCATTGCGGCGCGACAGAGCGATCAGGGCTGCACTGGCGAAGCCCAGACAGGCCAGGGTCACGCCCGAACCGCCCACCGCCGTCATCTGCGCGAAAAACTGGGGAAACATGAATGGCCAGGCCGCCATCAACACGGCTTTTCCCGGGTCGATATAGTCGTAGCGCAGCGCCGCCCCCACGCTCGCGGCAAAGCCAAGTATGGCCAGGCACCAGACACCCAGCCTGTAAAAGCGGATCTGATCCGGCCAGCTCCAGCCTCGGGCGAGATAGCGCATGGGCGCCAGAAGCCCCAGGGTCAAAGGATGCGCGCGACGCTGAGCGCTGTCAGCCGCGCCCGGCGGCGACGTGTCTTCAAGCGCCTGCCCTGCATATCCGGTCCGACCGTCGCCCGGCAGACCTGAAGGCCAGGGGCCCGCAAAACCCAGCCGGTCCGTATTGAGGCGGTCATCGCCCCGGACAGCTATCTGACCGCTGGTCGTGAGCTCGATCAGCGCAGCGACCTGAACCGCTTCTTGCCGACCTTCAAAAGCGGGCAGGAACGCCAGATAGCCCAGCCCCGCCAGAAACACGCCCAGCAGCATCCGCCGCCAGGCCGGGCCCAGAACCCCGAGAATCAATGACACAGACGTGCACCAGAGCGTCATGACCAGCTCCAGCGCCTCAGCTTTCTGACAGGCGCGCTTCACACTGCGCCAGGCTCTCGCCTTCCGGTTCCAGCGTCAGTCGGACCGAGCGCACCAGCACAGCCTGTCCGTCTCCGGCGTCTCCGGGCCAGATGCCCAGCCATTCCGCACCATTGGGCTGGGCGGAGGGCGAGACCTGATAGCACAGGCCTACCGTGGACCAGCTGCTTGTGACCGGACGCAGGGTGCGTTCGGAATCGCCATGCCCCACGGTGAAATACCCAAGACGAATCTGCTCGATACGGGAGTCCTGAGCGGTTTGCGCCTCCACCTCGAAACGCACGACCCGACCAATGGCGTTGGCTTCCCATTCTGCAGGCAGGGCCGCCCCCACGCCTGCCGACAACAGACCGGCCGCCTCAAACGACGCGGTCGCGCTCAGGCGCGCAATGGGTTCGCCAGCCGGTCCATAGGTCAGCTCAAAGCGCGTGCCCGGCCCCGGAATAAGCTGAGCCAGGGCTTCGGCTTCCATGATGAATTGCGTATCGGAGATTTCAGGTTCGACCGTGCCCGGACGCAGATTGAGCGCCAGAACAATCAGCCCGCCTGTCACCAGCGCCGACGCAGGCAGGAACACCCAGTCAGGCGGCGACCAGCGTCCGGAGCGGCGCACAAGATCAGCAAACGGATTGGTGGATGGGGTCTCAGTCTGGGCCATGACGCTGCTGGCGGATCCTTCAAACCTCTCCTCAGTAAAGGATAACGGCGCGTCTGGATACCGCCCGACGCAACCCGCCCCAAAAGCAGACAGGCCGCCCTTCCCGCAGGAAGGACGGCCTGACGGCAGCTTCGCCCATGGGGGTCAGGCGGCTGTCTTCACGGATGCCTCGCGCGATTGCCCGCTCTTGCGACGCTCCGGTCCCTTATAGCCGGGGTCATCCCCTTCACGACGGTTGAGCGGGCCTTCCTTGATCGCTTCGAAGAATTGCTCAACGGCTTCGCGCAAGGTGTCGGACTGGCTGGTGAAGGCGTCAGAGGTCTGCTCCAGCATCCCCGCCGCGCTTTCAGTGTCCGCCACAGCCTCGCCGACATCGCGCACGCCCTTGGCCAGCGTCGCGGTGCTCTCTGCGGCGCGCGACGTGCTTTGAGAGATTTCACGCGTGGCGGCGCCCTGCTCCTCGATCGCGCTGGCGATCGAGGCGGTGGCTTCGTTGATCTCGTCACTCATCTTGGCGATGCCCCGGATGGAATCGACCGAACCGCTCATCGAGCTCTGGATGTCTCGCACCAGGCTGGCGACGCTCTCGGTCGCCTTGCTGGTCTGTTCGGCCAGGTCCTTCACCTCGCTTGCAACAACCGCAAAGCCCTTGCCCGCATCGCCAGCGCGCGCCGCCTCGATCGTGGCGTTCAACGCCAGAAGATTGGTCTGCTCGGCGATATCATTGATGAGGTCGATCACGTCATTGATGCTCGACACCCGGTCCGCCAGCGCTTCGATCTGATCCACCGAGTGTTGCGAGCGCTGACCAGCGTCAGACACCTTCTCGGATGCGCTTTCGGTCAGGCGGGCGATCTCCTGGATCGAGCTCGCCAGCTCCTCGGCCGCAGCTGCAACTGTCTCGACGCTGGAGGCGGTTTCACCGGCGGCGCTGTCCGCCGTCCTCGCCTGTTCATTGGCGAAGGTGGCCTGAGAGTTGAGACGCCCTGCGGTATGGCGCATCTCATGGGTCCGCTCGGCGAGAATCTTCAGGATGCTCTCGACCTTGTGCCGGAAGACATCAATGGCGTCGTGCGTCGCCTGGGAGCGCTCTTCACGCTCCTTGCTGGAGGCCAGCGCCTCTGTTTCCATACGGATGCGGTTGATCTCACCCGTCCGCAAATCCTCGACAGCTCGGAACAGATCGCCCAGCTCATCCTTGCGATTCACGCCGCGGACCTTGAACTCGAGGTCTCCCTTGCGGACGCGGGCGATGCCGCTAACGACAGCGCTCACATTGGACATGATCAGACGGACGACCATGAAGGCGCCCAGAATCGCCAATCCCAGCCCGACCAGTCCCAGAACCGTGCTGAACAGTTTTTGCTGGGTGAAGGCGGCCTCGATCTCTTGTCCGGCCTGGTCCTGAAGCTCGACCACATCAGAGACAACAGTGCTGACCGCGCCGGCAAGTTGCGGCCCGATCTGATCGAGAACATTGCGCGACAGGGCGTTCAGTTGTTCGGTGATGTCGACCGCCGCAGAAAATCTCTCATTGTAGAGGATGACATCATCAAGAATGGGCTGGACCGCGCCGGTCATGATCTGACCATCAGATTGCAGCCCCCGGCTCAGCATGGACTGCATGGTCTGAAGCTCGGACTGAGCCCGGTCATAGCTGGGACCATAGCCTTCGGTCAGCGCACGGCGGCCATAATAACGCGCCTGAAGCAATGCCCGGATACTCTCAGCGACCAGCAGCATGGACTGGTCCGCCCCCATCATTTCAGCCACCGCCAGCGTATCACCCAGCTGCCCGAGCAAACGGTCCTCGAAATCGGTCAGGGCGGTGATCTCGTCATCCAGCAACTGGCGTCGGGTGATATATTGCTCGAAGGCTTCAGCGTACTGGTCACCGAACTGGTCAACGCGGGCGAGATCGTTGCGAACCTCGTCATTGGACATGCGCGATTGCGCCTCGACGATTTCGTTGACCAGATGCTCCCGGCTTGTCCGCGCCTCTTCGGCGATCGCCGGGTCGCCGGTCACCCTGTAGACATAGGTGTCGTTGCGAAAACTGGCGACGGTCTCCTGAATGGACGCCATATCCACGGAGGCCTGAGAGATTGTCCTGAAGCGCGCGAAATTGGCGCCACTGGCCGAAGCGAACACAAACCCCGCCACGACCATCACGATGACAATGACAGCCATCATTCCGAACCCGCCGAATAGCTGGGTCCTTAGCGACAATGAATTCAGCACGGTGCTCTCCCTGTAAGCACTTCACAGGGTTTCAGAATGGCGCCGTTTCTTCTCAGGATTGTAAATCAGGTGATCGATCTCGCCCCTAAGGAGATCATCCTTGGCGATGCGAATACAGATATAATCAACCTATGGATTCGCTTGACTAATTACGTTCAATGCGTGCCTTGCCCCGGCCTATCGCCAGCGCCTTGATGACACCGCGAAGGGTGCGCACCTCTTGCAGCGTTAACCCTCCGCGCGCGAATGCGTTGATCAGGTTCTGCATCATCAGGGGCGTCTTTTCGGGCGGATAGAAGAAGCCAGCCCGCTCCAGCTCATCCTCAAGATGGTTATAGAAGGCCTGCATCTCCTGCTCGCTGGCGCGATCCTCCAGCGGCTTGAACTCTGCCGGGGTCGGCTCGCCCGCCCGCCATTCATGGGCGAAGACCCCGACGGCCATGGCGAGATTGAGCGAGCTGAAACTGCGATCCACCGGCAATGTGATGATCGCGTTCGACAGCGTGATCGCAGCATTGGGCAGGCCGGATTTCTCGGCCCCGAACAACACGCCGACCCGTTGACCGGCTTCCACATGGCCGCGGATCTCAGCCATGCCCTCACGCGCCGTGAAGACCGGCTTGACCATGTTGCGCGGCTGGGCGGTCGAGGCGAACAGCAGCTGACAATCAGCCACAGCCTCTTCCAGCGTGGCATAGACTTTGGCGTTGCCGAGCACCGGCGAGCCCGTCGCCATCGACACCGCCTTGGGATTGGGCCAACCGTCGCGGGGATTGACGATCCGCAGCTCGGGAATCCCGAAATTGCCCATCGCACGGCACGCCGCACCGATATTCTCGCCCATCTGGGGCTCGACCAGAATAAAGACAGGGGTCTGGGGTTCGACCATGGTCGGGTCTGACTCAGTCACGGGCGCCCTCTTTCTCTTCACGCGAGGCGGTGCTAGACACCCGCCACACATTCGTCCACCCCTCGACATGGCATGTCGCACATCCCATGTGCGTCACCACATGCCCACAGAACATGGAAGACACGCTTCATGGCCAAGATCAAAGTCGACAATCCGGTCGTCGAACTCGACGGCGACGAGATGACCCGCATCATCTGGGCGCTGATCAAGGAAAAGCTGATCCTGCCCTATCTGGACATCGACCTGAAATACTACGACCTGTCGATCCAGAAGCGCGATGAGACCGACGACCAGATCACCGTCGAGGCCGCCGAGGCCATCAAGCATTACGGCGTTGGCGTGAAATGCGCCACCATCACCCCGGACGAAGCCCGGGTTGAGGAATTCGGCCTGAAGAAGATGTGGAAGTCGCCGAACGGCACCATCCGCAACATTCTTGGCGGCGTGGTGTTCCGCGAGCCGATCGTGATCAAGAACGTGCCGCGGCTGGTTCCGGGCTGGACCAAGCCGATCGTCATCGGCCGTCACGCCTTTGGCGACCAGTACAAGGCCACCGACATGAAAGTGCCGGGTCCGGGCAAGCTGACCCTGACCTACACCCCGTCTGACGGCGGCGAGCCGATCACCCACGAAGTGTTCGACTTCCCGAGCTCCGGCGTGGCCATGGGCATGTATAACCTGGACGAGTCGATCCGCGACTTCGCCCGCGCCTCGCTGCGCTATGGCCTCGACCGTAAATGGCCGGTCTACCTGTCCACCAAGAACACCATCATGAAAGCCTATGACGGCCGCTTCAAAGACATCTTCCAGGAAGTCTATGAGAGCGAGTTCAAGGCCGACTTCGACAAGCTGGGCATCATCTATGAGCACCGCCTGATCGACGACATGGTGGCGGCTGCGATGAAATGGTCCGGCGGCTTTGTCTGGGCTTGTAAAAACTATGACGGCGACGTTCAGTCCGACACCGTGGCGCAAGGCTTCGGCTCGCTGGGCCTGATGACCTCGGTGCTGATGACGCCGGATGGGAAGACCGTGGAAGCGGAAGCCGCGCACGGCACCGTGACCCGTCACTATCGCCAGCACCAGCGCGGCGAGAAGACCTCCACCAACTCCATCGCCTCGATCTTCGCTTGGACCCGTGGCCTGAAATACCGCGGCAAGATGGACGGTAATGAGCAGGTTGAAGCCTTTGCCGAAAGCCTGGAGCAGACCATCATCAAGACCGTCGAAGCCGGTTACATGACCAAGGACCTGGCGCTGCTGGTCGGCGATCAGCAAGGCTGGCTGTCCACCGAGGGCTTCCTCGACACCGTGGCCGAGCGCTTTGCCGAAGTCATGAAAGACAAGGTGTAAGGCGTCTCACCTTTCACACTTAGACTGGAAAAGGCCGGGCGCTTGCCCGGCCTTTTTTGTGTCCGGCTCCAGCTGTCCAAGATTTAACTCGCGTCTCAGCCCGCCTTGCGTGTTAAAGTCAGACTTTAATTTATGGAGCCAATCATGAAACGCCGCATGCTGTTCCTCATGGGCCTGTCTGCGCCTCTGGCGCTGAGCGCCTGCGTCTCCGTAGACACCTATGACCGGCGGTCCGCCTATGCCGAGTGCCGGGAGATCAGCGACAAGGCTGCGCGGGACACCTGCATCGAGCGCAGCATGGAGGCCGCCCGCACCGAGCGCTACGAGACTGCGGAAGAGTTCCAGCGTCGTCAGGAAGAGTTCGAGGATCGCTATGCCCGCGACCGCGCGATGGGCGTGCCAGAAGACCTCGCAGGTCGTCGCCCCAGCGATATTCTGGACGACCGTCCGAACTAGGTGACCGCTTCAGGCTGTTGCGCCAGCAGGAACAACAACGCCAGCATCAGGGCGAAGCCCGTGCCCAGCCCCCAGAGCAGCCAGCGCGCATGGCGCCAGGGCCCGCGAAAGCGGGACATCTGGACCAGAAGGTCCGCCGGATAGCCTGCGCAATACAGAACATTCGCGCCCATCGCCATGACGATCAGCTCGGGCAGGCTGAGCCCGAATCCATTCCAGTTCGCCACATCCAGACCCTGAACCGCGATCACCGCAGCGAGCAGTACGACGTTGTAGATCACGCGCCCGCGTTCCCAGAACACCAGCGCGTCACTGGCGACGGTCTGAAAGCTCACAGGCTGGCTCATCAGGCGATCTCGGAGGCGTAGACATCCTCGCGCTCCGCCGCCAGACGGTCCCGTACCGTATCCGCACTCAGACCCATATCCTCAAGCGCCCGGCCTGCGAGCTGCAAGGCGGCTTCCGCGGTCTCAAGCGTGACATGGCTGGCGCCCGCCGCTTCCAGCTCCACCGCATGGCGCCGATCCCGCGCGCGGGCGAGGATCAGCGCGTCCGGGCGCAAGCGCCGCGCGGTGCGCACCATGTCAGACGCTTTCTGAGGATTGTCGACGGTCACGACGAACATGTCCGCCCGTGCAGCGCCAGCGCGTTCGAGAAACTCCTCGCGTCCCGCATCACCGTAATAGACCGGCCAGCCTTCGCGACGCCCGTCGGCGACCTTCTGGGCGTTCATATCAAGCCCGATCAGGGAGACATTCTCGGTCTCCAGCACCCGCGCCATGGTGCGCCCCACCCGGCCAAAGCCGGCGATGATCACATGACCTTCCATCTCCACCAGATCTGAAGGCAGCTCGCCCTGCCCTGCACTACCCTCGGGCTCGGCGGCCAGCTTGCGACCGATCGCGGCCAGCGCCGGGGTCATCAGCATGGACAGGCCTGCGATGGCGGCGACCAGCGTGGACACGTCCGCCGGGATCACACTGCCCGCGCTGGCGGTGGCCAGCACCACAAAGGCGAACTCGCCCGCCGGGGCCAGAAGGAAGGCCGCCTCCAGCGACAGGCGATGATCGCCCGCAAACAGGCGGCAGGCGAGATAGACCAGCGCAGCCTTGACCAGAAGCATCACGACCAGGCCCGCAATGACCACGCCCGCATTCTGCCACACCGCGCCCAGGTCCAGGCCCATTCCGACGGTCATGAAGAAGACGCCCAGCAAGAGCCCCTTGAAGGGTTCGAGATCGATCTCGGCCTGATGCTTGAACTCGGTCTCGCCCAGCATCAGACCGGCCAGAAACGCCCCCAGCGCCAGAGACAGGCCCGCGCCCGCGGTCAACATGGAAGCGCCCACCACGACAGCAAGCGTCAAGGCCATCAGAAGATCACGCCCGCCCGCCTTGGCGACCAGGCGAAAGACCGGGCGCAGCACCAGACGCCCCAGCAACAAGATCCAGGCGAGCGCCAGAAGCCCTTGAAACAGCGCGCTTAAGAGCGCCGCGCCAATATCCACCCCGGAATCGCGCGTCAGGAATCCTACAAGGATCAGGATCGGCGCGACCAGAATGTCCTGCATCAGAAGAACGGCCAGTGACGCGCGACCGACGGGGGCCGCCGTACGGCGTTCCTCGGCCATGATCTGCATGACAATGGCGGTCGAGGACAGCGCCAGCGCCAGACCGATCACAAGAGCGGCAGGCGCGGTCTGACCGATCAAGAAACACGCCACGCCCAGAACGGCGGCGCTGCCGAAGGCTTGCAATCCCCCGGCGCCAAACACGGCCCGGCGCAATTGCCAGAGCCGTTTGAAGGACAGCTCAAGCCCCAGAAGAAACAGGAGAAAGAGCACGCCCAGCTCCGCAAAGGGCTTGGCGGCTTCGGGCTCGGAAATCGTCACCCATTCCAGCGCGGTGAAACGTTCGGCCAGCCCGCCCAGAGCAAACGGCCCCAAGGCGAGACCCGCGATCAGGAACCCCAGAACCGAGCTGAGCTTGAACAGGCGAAAGAGCGGCACCACGACGCCGGCGGCGATCAGGAAGACCACCGCATCCTTCAACCAGATTTCATAGCCATGCCCGTGTTCCATAGTGCGCCCCTCTTCGCCCGAATTGGCCTTGAGGTTAACCCTAAACGCGAAAGTCCAGACGCTTTATGAATGACGGGGACAAAAACGGTGCGGCGAAAGCGCCCTAGCCGCCCGCTGGGCCGCCTTCGCGCTTGAGCGTGACGAAGACTTCGGACGCGATGCGCCAGTCATCGCCATCAAGGCGCCATTTGGCGAAATACCGGCCCGCATAGCGCACTTCGAAGCCCTGGGCGGACCATTGGCCTTTCCAGCGCCCGGTCTCGGCGGCCAGAAGCCCGTCCTCGCCCACATCAATGCGCATGGGCGAGCGCACATAGCTGACATCCGGCGCCTGAGTGATGATCGAGCGCCAGGCGTCCAGCTGGGCGTCGCGCCCGGCCATCAGCTCGGCGTCATCTCCGGGCACCAGGGTGCAGTCTTCGCACAGGGCGGCTTCGATGGCGGCATAATCGCGGTCCGACAGCGCCTGATTGAAGGCGGTGCGGGCGGCGGCGATCTGTTTCGCCACCGCCTTGTCGCCTGTCAGCTGGATATCAGCGCCCGGCTTGGCTCGCTTGACCATCAGCCCGCCAGAACCTGACGAATGGCCGCCAGCGCGTCTTCGGCCTTGTCGCCATCCGGGCCGCCCGCCTGAGCGAAGTCCGGACGACCACCGCCGCCCTTGCCCCCCACGGCGGCAGAGCCTGCACGCACAAAATCGACCGCGCTCATCGAGCCCACAAGGTCATCGGTCAGGCCCACAGCCAGCGCCGCCTTGCCTTCATTGACGCCCACAAAGGCGGCGATGCCCGAGCCCATCTGCTTGCGGGCCTCATCCACGAGACCGCGCAGATCCTTGCCGCCAACGCCTTCGACAACGCGGGCGATCAGCTTGACGCCATTGATCTCTTCAGGACCGGCCGGCGCAGCGCCGCCGCCCCCGCCCATGGCGAGCTGTTTCTTGGCTTCTGCGAGCTGACGCTCCAGCGTCTTGCGCTCGGCCTGCAGCGCCTCGATGCGTTCCACCAGCTCAACGGTCGGCACTTTCAGGGCCGCTGCCGCGTCTTTCGCCTTGTTCGCTTCGGTCTCGAGCCATTGCCGCGCCGCTTCGCCCGTCACCGCTTCCAGGCGACGCACGCCGGCGGCGGCGGAGCTTTCACCCACGATCTTGAACAGGGCGATATCGCCGGTGCGGTTCACATGGATGCCGCCGCACAGCTCGACCGAATAGGCCTTGTCATCAGACTTGAGCGAAGAGCCCATGGCCAGCACGCGCACGGTCTCGCCATACTTCTCGCCAAAGAGCGCCAGCGCGCCCGCCTCGATCGCCTTCTCGGGCGTCATTTCGGCGGTTTTCGCCTCGGCATTCTGACGGATCACCGCATTGACCTGCGCCTCGATGGCCCGGGTCTCCGCCTCGGTCAGCGCCTTGGCGTGGGAGAAGTCAAACCGCAAACGGTCCGGCCCCACATAGGAGCCTTTCTGGGTGACGTGCGGGCCGAGCACATCGCGCAGGGCGGCGTGCAACAGGTGCGTGGCGGAGTGGTTGGCGCGCACTTTCGTGCGGCGCTCGGCATCCACGTTCAGAGCGGCCGTATCGCCAACCTTGATCGAACCGCCTTCCAGAACGCCGATATGGGCGTAGATCGAGCCTGCGCGTTTCTGCACGTCGGTGACCGTGAAGGTCGCGCCATTGTCGAAAGTGATGGCGCCCGCATCACCGATCTGACCGCCGCCTTCGGCATAGAAGGGGGTGGATTTGAAGATCAGCTCCGCGCCCTGCCCGGACGACAGCGCGGACTGCTCGGCGCCATCGGCGATGATGGCGGTCAGCTCCGATTGGCCGTCATGATTTTGATAGCCCGTGAAATCGGTTGCGCCGAGACGGTCGCGGACTTCGAACCAGAGCGCATCCGGCGCCGCCTGGCCGGACCCGGTCCAGCTGGCGCGGGCATCGGCGCGCTGGCGCTCCATGGCCGCGTCAAACCCGGCATGATCCACGCTCAGCCCACGGGTGCGAAGCGCATCCTCAGTCAGGTCCAGCGGGAAGCCATAGGTGTCATAAAGCTTGAACGCGGTCTCGCCCGGCAGCGCATCGCCTTCCTTGAGGTTGGCGGTGGCTTCATCAAGCAGGGTCAGACCGCGGCCCAGCGTGCGCTGGAACCGCTCTTCCTCGCCGCGCAGGGTCTCCTCGATCACCGGCAGGGCGCGCGGCAGTTCGGGGAAGGCTTCGCCCATCTCGTCAGACAGGGTTTTCGCCAGACCGAAGAGGACCGGCTCATTAGCGCCCAGAAGGTGCGCGTGGCGCATGGCGCGGCGCATGATCCGGCGCAGCACATAGCCCCGGCCTTCATTGGACGGCGTCACGCCGTCCGCAATCAGGAAGGAGGTGGAGCGCAAATGGTCGGCGATCACCCGGTGGCTCGCCAGCGCATCGCCCTCGGCCTTCACCTTCAGCGCGTCTTCAGAGGCGTTGATCAGCGTCTTGAACAGGTCGACATCATAGTTGTTGTGAACGCCCTGCAGCACGGCCGCGATGCGCTCAAGGCCCATGCCCGTGTCGATCGAGGGCTTGGGCAGGTTGATGCGCTCACCGCCCGCCTGCTGCTCGAACTGCATGAAGACGAGGTTCCAGATCTCGATGAAGCGGTCGCCATCTTCTTCGGGTGAGCCCGGAGGGCCGCCCCAGATGTTCTCACCGTGATCAAAGAAGATTTCAGAGCACGGACCGCACGGGCCGGTATCGCCCATGGACCAGAAATTGTCCGAGGTGGAGATACGGATGATACGGTCATCAGACAGGCCCGCAATCTTGCGCCACAGGCCCGCGGCTTCCTCATCCTCGGAATAGACCGTCACCAGCAGCTTGTCCTTGGGCAGGCCAAACTCCTGGGTCACCATCTTCCAGGCGAACTCGATGGCGTTGTCCTTGAAATAGTCGCCGAAAGAGAAATTCCCCAGCATTTCAAAGAAGGTGTGGTGGCGGGCCGTATAGCCCACATTATCCAGGTCGTTGTGCTTGCCGCCGGCGCGCACGCATTTCTGCGAGCTGGTGGCGCGCACATAATCGCGACGCTCAGCCCCGGTGAACACGTTCTTGAACGGCACCATGCCCGCATTCACGAACAGCAAGGTGGGATCATCCTGCGGCACCAGAGGCGCGGACTGGACGATCTCATGGCCTTCTTTGGCGAAGAAATCGAGGAACTGGCTTCGGATATCGCGCAAGGCGGTCATGGGGCACTCCGGGCGCTGGCGCGCGGCGTTTGAGAGGAAGGCCGCCTGCTCAAGCGGCGGCCTTTGGATATCGGTTCTCCCCCATATACGAACGGGCGCCCGGTCAAGCCAAGCGCCCGTTGTAGATTCATCACCGAAATCAGGGGTGATGCGGCAGTTTAAACGCAGCCCTAGCCGGTGGCTTCGTCGTCCAGATCATCATCCTCACCCGGACCCACCAGCAGCTCATCCGCGATGAGGCCCGCATTCTTGCGCACCTGCGCCTCGATCCGGTCTGCAATCTCGGGATTGTCGAGCAGGAACTGACGCGCGTTCTCGCGGCCCTGACCGATGCGTTCGGAGTCGTGGGAATACCAGGAACCCGACTTCTCGATGATATTGCCCTTCACCCCCAGATCCAGCAGCTCGCCGGTCTTGGAAATGCCTTCGCCGTACAGGATGTCGAACTCGACCTCGCGGAAGGGCGGGGCCACCTTGTTCTTGACCACTTTGACGCGGGTCTGGTTGCCGATCACCTCATCGCGGTTCTTGATCGCGCCGATGCGGCGGATGTCCAGACGCACAGAGGAGTAGAATTTCAGCGCATTACCGCCGGTCGTGGTTTCGGGCGAGCCGAACATCACGCCGATCTTCATGCGGATCTGGTTGATGAAGATCACCAGGCATTTGGACTTGGAGATCGAGGCGGTCAGCTTGCGCAGCGCCTGGCTCATCAGGCGGGCCTGAAGACCGGGCAGGGAATCGCCCATATCGCCCTCGAGCTCGGCGCGCGGGGTCAAAGCCGCCACGGAGTCGATCACCAGCACGTCAATTGCTCCCGAACGCACCAGCGTATCGGCAATTTCGAGCGCCTGCTCGCCGGCATCCGGCTGGGAGACCAGCAGCTCGCCCACATCCACCCCGAGCTTGCGGGCATAGACCGGGTCAAGCGCGTGCTCGGCGTCCACAAAGGCTGCGGTGCCGCCCGCCTTCTGACATTCCGCCACGGTGTGCAGGGCGAGCGTCGTCTTGCCCGAGCTTTCCGGGCCGTAGATTTCCACGATCCGGCCCTTGGGCAGGCCGCCCACGCCCAGCGCGATATCCAGGCCCAGAGAGCCGGTGGAAATCGCCTGAATGTCCTGGTCCGGCTTGGCGCCCAGCTTCATCACCGAGCCTTTGCCAAAGGCGCGATCGATTTGAGTCAGGGCCGCTTCAAGCGCTTTTTGTTTATCCATGTCGCCGTCTTTCACCACGCGCAGATTTGACTGTGCCATCAGGTCGGCCCTCCTTATTTCACGCCCGACCGAGTCGGGCAATGAAGCCAACCGTACTTATTTTGTTCCAGGAACGCAACAGGAACATATTCCGCATGAGAACAGCGGCAGGCGCCCCAGCGCGATCAGGGCTTTAGGCGCGTTGTCGCGCCGCCAGCTCTTCCTTCACACGCTCGGCGAGTTGCTGGATATCGAACGGCTTGGGCAGGAAGGAAATCTCGAGATCGTCTGACAGCGTGTCGGAGAATTCTTCCTTGGCATAGCCGGAGATGAAGACGATTCGCGCATTGCCCAGCAGATGACGCCCGGCCTTCAGAAGCCCCGGCCCATCAAGCCCCGGCATCACCACATCGGAAATCAGAAGGTCGAAGCTCTCGGGCTCTTCTTCCAGAATTTCCAGCGCTTCCTCGCCGTCACAGGCTTCCACGACATCATAGCCGCGACGCACCAGCGTCTTGGCGGCGATGGCGCGCACCGCGTCCTCGTCCTCGACGAACAGGATGCGCCCCTTGCCCGCCAGATCAGACGGAACAGGCTCGGCGGTCTTGGCCGCTTCCTCGCGCGCCAGCTCGGTCTGCTCTTCCTCGCTCGGCACATGGCCGGGCAGATAGATATGGAAGGTCGTGCCCTTGCCGACTTCGGAATCCACAAACAGGAAACCGCCTGATTGCTTGACCACGCCATAAACGGTGGCGAGGCCAAGCCCGGTGCCCTGCCCGGCCTCCTTGGTGGTGAAGAAGGGCTCGAAAATCTTCTTCAGGGTCGCCTCGTCCATGCCGGTGCCCGTATCGGACACATGGATCGCCGCCCAGTCGCCGTCTTTCGGGTTCGGCGCCCCTGCACGGGCCACATCCTCGGCGCTCACCGCCTCGGTGGTGATGGTCAGAACGCCGCCGCCCTGGGACTTCATGGCGTCCCGCGCATTGGTCGCGAGATTGACGAGGATATTGTCGATCTGGTTGCGGTCGGCCCGGACCAGCGGCAAATCACGGCCATGCTTGATGTCCAGACGCACCGTCTCTTCCAGAATCTGGCCCAGCATGATCGAGCAATCAGACAGGACGTCGGAAATATCAAAGACGGTATTGCGGAAGGTCTGCTTGCGCGAGAACGCCAACAGCTTGCGCACCAGCCCCGCCTGACGGGTGACGGTGGAGTTGATCTGCTGCAGGTCCTGATAGGACGGATCACCCACCGGGTGACGGTTCAGCAGCTCGCCGACATTGAGGCGGATCGCAGTGAGCATGTTGTTAAAGTCGTGCGCCACACCGCTGGCGAGCTGACCGACGGCCTGCATCTTGCCCGCCTGGGCGACCTGCTGCTCCAGCGCTTTCCAGGAGGAAATATCAACCACATAGGCAACGCGCTTGCCGTCGCGGGAGGGCGACAGGAAGACCTGCACCGCGCGCTCGCCGTCCTCGCCCGCCTTCAGGCGCACTTCACTGGGTTCACCGCGACCGGCGAGCGCCGAGCCCAGCACATTGTCGATCCGGCCATCGCCGCCGATCTCGAACAGGGATTCAAACGTCGCGCCGGGTACAGCGGCCCCGCCTGACAGCTTCAGAAGCGCCGGGTTGGCGTCCTCGATCACGGCAACCGCAGGATCCGCATCATCCAGACGCGCCACGCCGAAGGGCGCCGTCGCGAACATTTCATCAAAGGAGCCGCCCGCCAATGCGGTGCCCACCGGAGAGGTCTCCTGCACGCCGGCCGGCGCCGCCACCCCCGCGGGCGCGCCGGTCAGGGACTGCTCATAGACCACAGCGCGCGCCTTGGCGGGGCGGTCATCATTCCAGCTGACGCAGATCACCACCGGGGTTTCTTCGCCCTCAGCGTTCTTCAGACGGGCATCCAGACGCATCACGCCCTCCGCCCCGCGCGATTGAGCAAAGGCAGCGGCGGTGTCGCCCGAGGTGATGTCCTGCAGCTTCAGGGCCGCCTCGTCACTAACGCCCAGCCAATGACGCAAAGTCGCGTTCGCCGCAAGAATGCGGCCTTCAGCGTCGGCGCTGAACAGGCCGGCCGGGGCATGATCGGCCCAGTCCGGCGTCTCTTCAGCCTCTAGCGGGCCATCGTCGCGCAGTTCCGAGAACCGCCAGAGCACGCCGCCATCGTCGAGCACGGAAACATCTGCGGCATAGACCACGCTCTCCCCGCCCCCGAGCGGGATGCGCCCGACCACTTCACGGGCGCGTTCACCCGCAGAGGCGGCGCGATTGAGGCGATAGACCGCGCCGGCGCCCGATCCGCTGAACAGGCGCTCGGGCACAGCCGGCGTGCCGTCAGACGCGGCGCCCGCCAGCGCCTCGGCCAGTTTGACATAGGCTGCATTGGCCCAGGCCACGCGGCCCTGGGGGTCGGTGATCAGCACAGGATCCGGCCAGACCGCCATGGCATGGGCGGCCTGCCCGCCCGTCGCGCGTTTGCGATCGGCTGAATCGATCAGGGACCGCCCCGCCGTCTCGCCCGCCGCCAGCGCATACATCAGCAGCAGCGCGACCGAAGCGATGCCGGACAGAAGGATCACACCATTCCAGCCCGCTCCCGCGCCCGCAAAGATCGCCACCGCCGCAGCGATCAGGGCGCCCAGGCTGGCGGTCCAGAAGATGAGCCGGGTCAGAGGCCGGGTCAGCGGGCTTTCCGCCTGCGCGGCGTCCTCGGACTTGCGAGGCGCAGCTGCGGGCGTCGCCTCATCTGCGGGGGACGCATGTTGAGCGGAAAGCGGGAGGTCTGACATGACAGGCTCCGAAGGGTTCAGGCCGGGGTTGGCGCAGGCGAGTCCACGATTCGAACGCGCAGCATCACAGGTTAAAGTTAACCATACTTCAGCGTGAGGGTCCTGAATTTCCGGCGCGCGCCAAAAAGCGCTGCGGTCAGGATTTCGGCCCCTTGCCCGCCAGCATCAGAACATAGCCGATAACCTTGGCCACCGCATTGAAATGTTCGGGCGGGATGACTTCTTCCAGCTCCACGCTGGCGAACAGGCCGCGCGCCAGAGGCGGATCCTCGACGATCGGAATATTGTGTTCCTCGGCCAGCGCCCGGATGCGCAAGGCGACCTCGTCCGTGCCCTTGGCCACACAGATGGGCGCAGGGGTCCGCCCCTGCTCATACTCCAGCGCCACGGCATAGTGGGTCGGGTTGGTGATCACCACGGCGGCGTCCGGCACCCGCGCCATCATCCGGCGCTGCGCCCGCTCCTGCCGGATCTGACGCAGCTTGGCGCGGATCATGGGATCGCCTTCGGTGTCCTTCATCTCGTCACGGATTTCCTTGCGGCTCATCTTGTGACGGTCGATGTACTGCTTGCGCTGGAACAGGAAATCGAGAACCGCAATGGCCGTGTAGGCGATCAGCGCGGCGATCATCAGCTGGATGGCTGCGGAGTAGACCTCCTGCAGAATGCCGATCGGCGCCACGCCCGGCAGCACCGCCAGTTCATTGCGCCGGGGCCAGAGCACGGCGGCGATGGCGAGGCCGACAATCGTCATCTTGCCGACGCCCTTGAAGAAGTTCATCCAGCCCTCGGGCCCGAACATGCGGGTCAAACCCTTGATCGGGTCGAGCTTGTCGAGCTTGGGCGCGATTTTCTTGGGCGTGAACATCACCCCTGTCTGGACAAGATTGCCGAAGATCGCCGCCACCAGCAGCGTGGCGAAGGCGAGCCCCACCACCAGCACAAGGCGCATGGCGGTCGCCGCCGCGAGCGTCACGGCGCCGGAGGGATCCACCGCCAGCTCATGCGGCTCGGCCAGGAACACCAACAGCATCTCCGCAAGGTTTCGCACCATGCCCGGAGCCAGAAAGGCCAGCATGGCCAGCCCGGCTGTCAGGGTGAACCAGCCCGATACTTCCTGGGATTTTGGAACATCGCCTTCTTCCCGCGCCTGCCGGAGTTTGCGGTCTGTCGGCTCTTCTGTCTTTTCTGACTTGTCTTCGCCTTCCGCCATCGCGCCCGCCTCAGTTCAGCGTCGAGGCGAACCGCTCATAGCGGTCCGTCCACAGCATCACCATGGCGCCCAGCGACATGGCCATGATGGAAAAGCCGATCAGGATGTTGAGCGGCATGGCGATGAAGAAAATCTGCGCCTGGGGCATCAGGCGCGACAGCACCCCGAGCCCCAAATAGAACACTAGGCCGAACACGATCAGCGGGCTGGCGATCTGGACGCCAATGGTGAAGGCGTCGATGAACAGCTCCAGCGCCCAGAAGGCCGCATCCCCCCACAGGGGCGGCTGGCCCGCCGGCATCAGCTCATAGGAGCCCGCCGCCGCCAGCAGCATCTCCTGGTGCAGGGGCGTGACCAGAACAATCACGATAAAGATGAGGTTCAGGAACTGGGCGGGCAGCACCCCGGCCTGCCCCTGCGCGGGGTCAAAGGACTGCGCCATGGCGAGGCCGGTCTGGTAGCCGATGATCTGACCGGCGATGGCGCCCGCGGTCAGAAGGATGCGCGAGGCGGCACCGATCATCACCCCGATGAGGGTTTCAAGGCCAATCGTCACGCCCAGTCCCGCCAGCGTGTCCGGCGGCGCCGGAAGGGACGGCGCGACAATCGGGCCGATCACGAAGCAGAACGCCAGGGCGAACGCCAGACGCAAGCGGACCGGAATGGAAGTTTCACCAATACCCGGCATCAGCATCAGAATGCCGCCCATCCGCGCGAACACCATGGCGGCGGCGAACAGGCTCAGGGAAATGTCGAAACCGGCCAGCATGGCCGTCAGCCTGCGACGATTCGGTCAGCGATGGTTTGCATGAAGCCGTTCAGAAGCGCGCCCATCATCGGCAGGAAGATCAGCAGCGCCAGAAAGATCACGATGATCTTCGGCACGAAGACCAGCGTCATTTCCTGCACTTGCGTCAGAGCCTGAAACAGGGCGATCAAGACGCCAACCGCCAGCCCGATCAGCATGACCGGGGCGGCCATGCCCAGCATGACCCAGATGGCTTCTGCGCCGATATCAAGGACTTCGCCAGCGGTCATGATGCGCTTCCTTCTGATGCGCGAGCGGATATCTGACCAGCATGCACGGATTCTGGCTCAAAGCGCAAAGTCGGAACGCTCTGAGCGTCGCAAAAGGCGTCGGCTAAAGTATTTGTCATGTTCGCTCAGATTGGCGCACAGCCCGCAAAGGTGCAGCATGCGCGCTCGATCAGCGGTCCGGGGGCCGCCAACGGGGAGACCAGAATGATCAAGATGCTTCTTTGCAGCGCCGCAACCGCCGCGCTTCTGGCCGCAGGCGCTCATGCCCATGATGGCGCGCATGTGGCCGTGAACGCCGCCAGCATGACCAGCACCGCCAGCCAGTCCGAGGCGGCGCAGAGCGAAACCGACCGCCTGTATGAAGGCTTCCAGGACGCCTTCATGGACGAGGTGGCTCGCTCGCCCGAAATCCAGACCTATCTGGGCATGATTGCGGACACCGAGGCTTATGGCCAATGGGATGACCGCTCTGAAGCTGCGCAGATCGAGAATTACGAGCGCGCTCAGCGCCGTGTCGAGGAAATGCAGCGCGAATTTGATCGTGACGATCTGACCGAGGCTGGCCGGGTCTCCTACGATTTCGCGATCCAGATCGCCGAGAACGACGCGCGCCAGTTCGCCGTGCGCGACAGCCGCTATGTCTTCTCGCCCATGGGGGATTCCGTCTCGGACCTGACCACCTTCCTGATCAACAATCATCAGGTGCAGTCAGAAGCCCATGCCGAGGCCTATGTGTCGCGTCTGAATGGCATCGGTGAAGTGATCGACACCCTGACCGCGCAAGCGGAAGAGCGCGCCGCCAACGGCGTCACCCTGCCGCTGTTCGCCTATCCGCGCCTGACCGCATCGGCCCAGTCCCAGCTGACCGGCGCGCCGTTCGAGGACGGCGCCGAGGACAGCGCCCTGTTCGCCGACTTCAAGGCGAAGGTCGACGCGCTGGACATTGATGATGACGCCAAGACCGACCTGATCATGCGCGCCGAAGATGCGCTGCTGAACGTCTACGTTCCGGCGATGGAGCGTTACATGGCGGCGCTTGACCGCATGGAAGCGATCTCTGACGACCGGGACGGCGTGTGGAAACTGCCCGATGGCGAGGCCGCCTACGCCGCCTCCCTGGCCCAGTTCACCACAATTCCGGACATGACCGCCGAGCAGATCCACGAACGCGGTCTGGCCGAGGTTGAGCGCATCCATGGCGAAATGCGCGAGATCATGGCCCAGGTCGGCTTTGAAGGCTCGGTCCAGGACTTCTTCGCCTATATGCGCACCGCCGAGCAGTTCCAGCTGCCCAACACGCCTGAAGGCCGTCAGGAGTATCTCGACCGCGCCACCGCCGTCATCGACCGGGTGATGGACGTCGCGCCGCAATACTTTGACTCCCTGCCCCAGGCGCCGCTGGAAGTGCGTGCGGTCGAGCCCTGGCGTGAAGCCACCGCCACCGGCGCGTTCTATAACCAGCCGGCGCTCGATGGCTCCCGTCCGGGCTATTACTACGTGAACCTGTCCCACATGCCGGACAACCCGACCTATCTTCTGGAAAGCCTGTCGCTGCACGAGGGCGCACCGGGCCACCACTTCCAGATCGCCCTGACCCAGGAACTGGAAAATGTGCCGATGTTCCAGCGTTTTGCCTGGAATTCCGCTTATGGCGAAGGCTGGGCGCTCTATACCGAATGGCTGGGCAAGGAGATGGGCTTCTACGAAGATCCGTACTCGGACTTCGGCCGCCTGTCCTATGAGGTCTTCCGCGCGGCGCGTCTGGTCGTCGACACCGGCATTCACCATTACCAGTGGACCCGCCAGCAAGCGATCGATTACATGCTCGAAGCGACTCCGATGACCGAGGGTGACATCACCCCTGAAGTCGAGCGCTACATCGTCTGGCCGGGTCAGGCGGTGTCCTACAAGACCGGCATGATGTTCATCCAGGATCTTCTGTTCCACGCTCAGGAGGAGCTCGGCGACGACTTCACCTGGGGCGGCTTCCACGATGCGGTTCTGACCGCCGGGCCGCTGCCGCTTCCCATGCTGGAAGAGCGCGTGAACGCCTGGATCGCAACGGTGAAGGCGGGTTAGCCCCCTCTATCCAACCCGTTTTCACACAGGAGCCCCGCAAGGACTGCAGTCTTGCGGGGCTTTTCATGTTCGGTATTCGAGCAAGAGCGCTCCATACGAGTGCACAAAACGCAAACCCGATTCATTAATTCCCTGTTACATTGCTGCGGTGCACCACCGAGGCAGTCTTTCACCTTGGCCTGAAGTTTAAAAACCAGGCCCAAATCGGGGAAAGACACATGAGCACATTTATCAAGAACCGGAGCCTTCGTTCGTTCGCTCTGGCCGGGGCCTCACTGAGCGCACTGATCTCTGCGCCGGTTTACGCACAATCCGCCGAGGAAGACGCCGCCGAAGAACCGCAAGCGCGCGACACCATCGTGATTACAGGCTCCCGCCTGCAAAGCGATGGCACGCTCGAAGCGGTCAGCCCGGTGATCGGCGTTGGCGGCGATGACATTCGCACCTCCGGCCAGATCGACATCACCGCGCTGCTGCGCGAATCGCCGCAACTGCAAGCCTCGCTGCCGGGCACCTTCTCCGCCTTCAACGGCACGCCGCTGGGCGCCTCGCTGCTGAACCTGCGCAATCTGGGGACTGAACGGACGCTGGTGATCGAGAACGGTCGCCGCCATGTTCCGGGCATTGAAGGCACCTCGTCGGTTGACGTGAACACCATCTCCACCGCGCTTCTCGAGCGTGTCGAAGTGCTGACCGGCGGCGCCTCCGCTGTTTACGGCGCCGACGCTGTGACCGGGGTCGTGAACTTCCTCATGCGGGACGGCGCCTCGTTTGACGGCATGGAAGTGCGCACCCAGGCCGGCATTTCGGGCGAAGGGGATGCGGAAGAATACTTCGTCTCGCTTGCCAACGGCTTTGAAAGCGCCGATGGCCGCGCCGATATCGTGTTCGCCGCCGAATACCAGTCCACGGAATCCATCGTGGCCGGGGACCGCGATTTTGGTGGCACGGGCCGTTACTCCCTCATGCCCAATGGCCCGGCGACCGGCATTGACGCGCGTTACTCGAACGTCTGGCTGCCGAACTATCGCCTGCCGATCTCGAGCCATTACGGCATCATCGCGCTCGGCGACGCCCTGACTGCGGGCTATGCCAGCGCCTTTGAAGAAGCGGTGCTCAGCGGCGGGGTTCCGGGGTGTAACACCATTGGCGCCTCCGCCATCCCGACCTGTCAGATTGTCGACGAAAACGGCGTTCTGCGTCCTTACAATCCGGGCGACATCTTCATCGACGGCTTCAACGCCAGCGGCGGCGACGGCGTGTACGCAACGCCGGATGACGAGATCCTGCTGCCGCAGACCGACCGCTTCCTGTTCCAGACCGCGTTCAGCTATGAGCTGACCGAGAATGTCGAGTTCTTTGCGGACGCCAAATACATCTTCACCGAGACCATCGAGAGCAATCAGGTCAACGGTTTCAACGACGACATTCCGATCTCCGAAGACAACCCCTTCATCGACCCCGCCTTGCGCGCCCAGCTCGCAACCCTGCGGGCCGAAGGGATTGAACCCCTGATCGCTGTGTCCCGTGACGTTCTGGACATCACCACCCGGAGCAACCCGATCGCCGAACGCAAGACCATGCGTGGCGTGGCCGGCCTGCGCGGCTTCATCCCCGAGCTCGGCTTTGACTGGGAGCTGTCCTACAATTATGGCCGCACCGATGCGGACATCACGTCCCGTCTGCGTCTTGAGGATCGCTATTTTGCGGCGATTGACGCCGTCGAGGATCCGATCACCGGCGAGATCGTGTGTCGGTCCGACATTGATCCGAACGCGAACGTGCCGCCGTCCTCGCCCTATCCGGCGCAAAATGGCGGCTTCCAGATCACGACCTTCACCCCCGGCGATGGCCAGTGCGTGCCGATCAACATCATGGGCGTGAACTCGATCAGTCAGGAAGCGGCGGACTTCATCTTCCAGCCGGGCACCGCGCAGAACGAGATCGAACAGCGCAACTTCCTGGCGACCCTGTCAGGCACGTCCGAGCAGTTCTTCTCTCTGCCGGCAGGCCCGATCGGCTTTGCTCTGGGCTATGAATACCGCAAGGAAGAAAGCGCTTACACGCCGGACGCCTATAGCGCGGCTGGCCTGACCTTCGGCACGATCAACTCCAATGGCGGGCCGGTCAACGCCTCGTCCGGCCAGATCGAAGTGTCTGAATTCTTCGGTGAAATCCTGATCCCGGTCATCTCTGACGTCCCGTTTATCGAGGACTTTGAACTGAACGGCGCCTATCGCTATTCCGATTACGACGCCTTCGGCGAAACCGACACCTGGTCGGTGGGCGCTCGCTGGACCGTCGTGGATTCCCTCACCCTGCGCTCCACCGTGTCGCGGGCGGTGCGGATTCCGAACATCACGGAAGCCTATTCGCCGACCTTCACAGTCAGCCTCGGCGCCAGCCAGGACCCGTGTAACCCGCAATTCATCGACGCGGGCACGCAATTCCGTCGGGCCAATTGTGAGGCGTTGATCGGCATCCCGATCGATACCTACAACTCGACCGATTACGTCTCTGCCCGCATCCCCGGCCAGAGCGGCGGCAACGCCGACCTGTCTCCGGAAGAAGCCGACAGCTTCACCGTTGGCGGCGTGTGGCGTCCGGTCGAAGACTTTGGCGGCCTGTTTGATGGTCTGACGGTCACGGTCGATTACTACAAGATCGAAATCGATGGCCTGATCGACCAGCTCGGCGCCTTCGATATCGCCCAGAACTGCGTGGATGCTCCCACGACCAGCAACCAGTTCTGCGCCGCCATCGATCGTGACCCGACCATCGGTTACATCACCGGCTTCCGTTCGGGCTATGTGAACCTGGCGGCCGTGGAAACCAGCGGTATCGACTGGCGTGTGGAATACGCTTTCGACCTGCCCTCAATGTTCGGTCTTGAGGATGCAGGCGAGCTGCGCCTGTCTTCGCTGGGCACCAACTTCCTGTCCAATGAAGAGACCCGTGACGTCTCGGCGCCCGACGAGGTGACGGACGTGCTCACCACGATGAGCCGCCCGGAATGGATCTTCAATCTCAACGCCAACTGGAGCCTGGGCGATCTGTCTCTGGGCTGGAAAGGCCGGTACGAGTCCGAGCAGCTGCTGGGCGGTATCGAGCTCGATGACCTTGAGAGCGATCCGGACTTCGCCAACATCACCCATACCGACGGTTCCTGGGTGCATGACTTCTCGATCTCCTACTATCTGCGTGAAGAGCTCGAGATCTATGGCGGCATCAACAACGCCTTTGATGAAGAGCCCTATCTGGGCCAGTACTCGCGTCCCGCCGGGCCGCGTGGACGCTTCTTCTACGCCGGCGTGAACGCCAGCTTCTAAAGCGGCGCTCGGTGCAAAAAGAGACCCCCGGAGCCACGCTCCGGGGGTTTTCTTTTTTGAAGCGGATCAGGACGACAGGCGCGCACAGAAAGGAGCGCCAGAAGCCTCTTCTAGATCGGCATGCGCAGGATTTCCTGATAGGCGCGGATCACCTGATCGCGCACGGCGACGACGCTCTCAAGCTGCACCTCGGCGGCGGCGACCGCCGTCACAACGTCCACAAGGTCGGCCTGACCGGTCGCGGCCTGGGCCGTCATCGTCTCGGACTGCTGCAGGGTCTGCTGCACAGACTCGACCGCATTCATGACCATGTCGCCGAAATCGCCGCCCTGGGCTTCGGAAACCGGGTTTGTCTGGGAAGACGGCTGAACGCCAGCGGCTTGCTGGGCGGCGGCCGTATAGGCGCGAATGGCAGCGAGATCCATAACTCAGCCCCTTTCTAGAGCCGTGAACGCAACGTCTTAGCGGCGCAGCAGGTCGAGCGTCCGCTCGAGCATGCGGCGCGTGCCCTCCACCATGGTCAGATTCGCTTCGTAGGACCGCTGCGCATCGCGCATGTCCATCAGCTCGACCAGCGAGGAAACGTTGGGATATTTCACATAGCCCTCGCCATCAGCCGCCGGGTGGCCCGGTTCATAGACCATGCGGAAATCGGACTCATCGAGCGCCACATCATTCATGCGCACCAGCTCGGTGCCGACCTGACGGTCGAACCCGGATTCAAAGACCGGGATCTGGCGCTGATAGGGATTTTCATCAGGCGTGCGCGCGGTGGATTCCGCGTTCGCCACGTTCTCGGCGATGACACGCATGCGCGAGGATTGCGCGCGCAGGCCGGCTGCAGAGATCTGCAGGGTTTCAGAAACGCGATCAACCATAGCTCTCTGCCTTTCTGGCGTTGCTTAGGATCACTGACCCGGCGAGCGGCTCGCCATACGGATCATGTTCAGGCTCTTCTGATAGAGGCTGAGCGCCGTCTCGAACCGCATCCGGTTCTCGTTGGCGTCCACCATCTGCTCTTCGATCACCACCGAGTTTCCATTGGCGGTGGTTTCACTGTCCGGCGAGCGTTCGGCCCGGTATTGCGCCGATCCGCCACCCGTCTCGCCGCCATAATGCATGGCGTGCGTGGTGCGCAGACCGCTGGCGCCCTGGGCCTGCTGGCCGGCCAGAACCCGCTCGAATTCACTGCGCGGAATATCGTTCGGCGTGTATCCGGGGGTGTTGGCGTTGGCCACATTTTCCGCAATCACACGCTGACGGGCGCCGTGATAGCCCATCGTGTCGCGCAACATGGCCAGAAGCGGTATGTCGTCCGGGCGCATCGGCGCCTCCGCCAGAGTTAACTTTGCATTCATCACCCTGAGCCGCGCCGGTTAAGGAGAGCTTAACTCGCCCGCCGACTCCCGTTAGGGCTTGAGGCTTGGGGGGACGCGCCAGCGTTTTCCAGCTGCGCGCACAGGACGAAGCGACTTTGGACCAGCTTGATATCATACGATATTTCGCCGCCCTCATCCTTGTATTGGGTCTTCTAGGCGGATTCGCGGTGCTCGCCAGACGGGCGGGCTGGACCGGCGCTCTGCCGGCCCTGGACCGCTGGTCGCCGCATCCGCGCAAACGTCGCCTGTCTGTCACCGAGACGCTGATTCTGGATCCGCGCCGCAAGGTCGTGATCGTCCGGGTCGATGACACCGAACACGTCCTGCTGCTGGGCGGGGAGCGCGAGCAGGTGCTTGAACGCGGCCCGGCCCGGGAAGACCCGGTGTTCGAACCTGTCGCCCCGTCTGAAGACGAGAGCCCGGACGTTGAAAGCGCTTCGGTCACCCGTCTGGGAGGCGGTCAATGACGCGCTTGCGCTGGCTGCATATGGGCGGAGCCCTGGTCCTCGCCCTGTTCGCGCTTCTGGGCGCGCCAGAAGCGCATGCCGCAGCGACCGGTCCGGGTCTGTCGATTTCTCTGGGCGGCACGGACACCGCGCTAACCGAGCGCGTCCTTCAGATGATCGCGCTGCTGACCGTGCTCAGCCTCGCGCCGTCCATCCTGATCATGACCACGAGCTTTATCCGGATTGTGGTCGTGCTCTCGCTCCTGCGGACCGCCATGGGCCTGCAGCAGAGCCCGCCGAACGCGGTCCTGATCTCGCTATCGCTGTTCCTGACCGCCTTCATCATGGCGCCGGTCTTCACCCAGGCCTATCAGGACGGCGTCGAGCCGCTCCTGTCCGGCCAGTTGAGCAATCAGGAAGCGTTCAGCGCCGCCGCCCAGCCCGTGAAGACCTTCATGCTGGCCCATACCCGCGAAGAGGATCTGGGCCTGTTTTTGAACATTTCCGGCGAGGAGCCCGAGACCGCACAGGACACGCCCGTGCATGTGGTGGCGCCGGCCTTCATGATTTCGGAATTGCGGCGCGCCTTCGAGATCGGCTTTTTGTTGTTCATCCCGTTTCTGATCATCGACCTGGTGGTCGCGAGCATCCTGATGTCGATGGGGATGATGATGCTGCCGCCCGTGATCATCTCGCTGCCGTTCAAGCTCATCTTCTTCGTGCTTGTGGACGGCTGGTCGCTGGTGATCGGCTCGCTCGTTCAAAGTTTCGAGCGGATGCCCCCGCCCGGCTAGCTTTCAGGCCCGGCCTCATCATACTGGCCAAAACCGGCCATCAGGGCGTCGGTTCGCTGCACATTGGCGATCTGCCCCACCAGCGCGCTCAAACGGCTGTCGCCCGGAGGCACGCTGCGAGTGGCGACCGTATTGAACGCGGCGGCGTGTTCGGTCTGGCCCATGGCCTGACCATACCGGGCGACAACGCGATCCATGCCCGCTTCATCCTGAACCAGCGCATAGGCGATCAGGGCGCGCAGAACGTCATGGGCTTCGGCCGGGGAGAGTGCGCGATCACTGCGCCACCGATCTCCCAAAAGGGCTTCCATCAGGCGTCCAGCTTCCGACCAGTTGCGGCCATCCCAGGCGATATCGGCGCGCAGCCGGTCCGCTTCGGGGCCCTGATCATAGGCGACCAGCTCCAGAGCGTGCTCGGTCCGGCCCAGTGCGGCCAGCGCGCGGGCCTGCAGGACCCGGCGTTCATCCACCAGAGTGGTCGGCAAGCCGGCGATCCGGGTGCTGTCGAGCGCTCGCAAGGCGTCTGACGCCCGGTTGTCGATGAGATAGACCCGCGCCAGATCGGCGGCGACCTGGGCGCGCGCCAGCGACGTCATTGTCACAGTGCGTTCGAAGACCTGGTGCGCCAGAAGCTCGGAAGCCGGCTCCAGAAGGTCGACCTCAACCAGACGCGCCGCGATCCGCCGCGCCATGCGCAAACCGTCCGGCCCCGGCGGCGTCAGATCCTGATGCTCATACCAGAGCGCCAGCGCCTCCATCGGGTCCATGCGATCGCCATCGCCGTTCAGGAAAATATCCCGGAACAGGGTTTCCAGACGCACGCTCAGACGGCGCGCCTCGGGCGTATTGGAGAAACGCGACAGCGCGTTGGACATGGTCTCAAGCGCTTCGCCATAGCGCCCGGCTTCCGCATAGACCTCGCCCAGCATGGTGGAGGCCTCGACCTCCACATCGTCGCCGCGCCAGCGAAAGCGCAGGCTTTCGAGCATCTCCACCGCTTCATCAAGCGGGATGCGATTGTCAGCGACTTCAAGCCGGACCTTTTCAAGCAGGGCGCGGGCGTGCGCCGGACGCCAGTCCGAGCGGCTCAGCTCGTCATAAAGCGCGATGGCCTGATCGATATCGCCGGACGCCGCCGCAAGGCCGGCTTCGACAAGGCCCGCCTCGGCGCGCGCTTCAGGGTCATAATCCTCGGCGATCACGACATTGAGCAAAGGCTCCACGGCGCCCAGATCATTGGTCTTCAGCGCCGACATGGCGTGCAAAGCGGTCAGACGCGCACGCCAGACCGGGTCCATGAAATAGATCGCCTCACGCCCCTGCTCGAAGCGACGGCGCGCCAGCGGCCAGTCGCCCAGCTGGGCCGAAATCGCCCCGCGCCAGGGCTGGGCCGCCGGGTCGTTTACGAGGACCGGATTGGAGAAATAGCGCTCGGCGTCCTCATACCGTCCCATCATGTAGCTGGCCACGCCGCGCAGGGCGGCAATCTCGGGGGTCGAGTCCAGCGAGGGGTTTTCCTCTACCGCCAGCTCCACCAGCCCCAGCGCTTCGGCTGACAACTGCCAGCCGAGCTGGAAGCGCGCCAGGTTCAGGATGGCTTCGGAATCAAGATTGGAAGCCCGTCTTTGCAACAGGACCTTGCTGTCGCGATAGGGGCGCTCGCCCCGATAGGCCGCGAGATCAAGAAAGCCGGGCGTCACCGGACGATCCAGCGAGCCAGACAGGCCGGGGCTTGCGGCCCGCGTCAGCGCCAGACCGCCGGGACGGGTCAGATCGGCGCCGCCGGCGCGCACCATGAATTCCAGATCGTCCGCCAGCGGCTGCAGGGCCACCCCTTGGGTGGACGGCAGCATGATCGCTTCCACATACTGACGCGGAGAAATGACGCCGTATTTCTCGCCGTCACTGGTCAGAACCAGCAACGTATCGCCCACGACAGGGTCGGCGACTTCCCGCACGCTCCGGGCGCCGCTGAAATTGAAGCGCAGGCGCGCGGGGCGGTTCACCCCGGTCTCACGCAGAACCCGGATCGGCATGGGCGGCTGATCAACCGTTTCGCCAAAGGTCAGAACCCAGCTTGTCCCCACAGGACGCACATCGGTCTGGGTGGAGTTGGGCGCCTCGATCCGGATCGCGGTGTAATCAGGGCCATTCAGCACATCATAGCTGCGAATATGCCGCCCAGCGAGCGCAGACAACTCGCCCACATCCAGCTCGGCCGCGGCATCAAACACGACCCAGATCGCCCCGCCGCGCCGGAACACGGCAGCCCCGGGAAGGGCCTCCCACGGCACGCTGAGCACGACATCCGTACCGCTGCGGCGCGCCTCTAGCGGTACAATGCCCGAAGGCGGAACCGGATCGGCATGCTCTTCAACAACCGGCGCATCATGGTGATCCGCCCCGGCGTCATGCTCGCTGGCGGCGTGCGTCTCTTCTGGTGTTTCAGGATCGGCGTTGGCGAGAGACTGGGCCTCGAGCTGATCAGCGTACTCGCTCAAGGCGGCGATGACGGAATCTGTCCCCCCAGAAGCGCCGACCGACACGTCAAACACCACGCGTCCGGGCTCATCGGACCAGACCCGCGCTTCCGCGCCCGGCGAGAGCAGGAAGGAGAGCGACAGGGTGTCAGCCGCACGCTGGGTCACAGCGTCAATGAAACGCGGCGGCGACGCCGTCAGCTCGGACAGATTGGCTTGGGCGGCGCGCGAGAAGGTCAGCACCGCCCGGTCATCGCCCTGCTCGAGCGAATAGGTCACCTCTTCGGGCCATTGGAAAACCAGCCGCGTATATTCAGCCGCCTCACCAATGCGAAGATCGACAGGCAGCGCCGGAGGCGGCGCGTTCGCGGCGGCGGCCTCAGCCGCCGCGCGGGCCTGCGCCTGACGATCGCGTTCTTGCTGGGCCAGCTCATAGGGGCTGACGATATCGGGCAAGGGCGCAGAGCCGGGCGGGGCCAGATCAATCGCGATCATGTTGTAGGAGACCGAGACCCGGCTCTCGAGCGTCTGGTTCAACGCCAGACGCAAGGTGCGGCCATCAGGATCAAGCCGCGCCATCGCCACATAATCGGGCAAGGCGGCGGTGATCTCGGACATGTCCGCGTCGATCGCTTCGGACAGACGCGCCACCAGTACGGCGCCGGCGGCGACTTCGGCGTCAGCGGTGAGCCCCGCCCCTTCCAGCTCGGGTAGGCTGATCTGCACGCGCGCGGTCGCGCCCTGACGTGAAACATCGATACGCGCCGGCGCCTGAGCCAGCGCGGACGCGGACATCACGACGCCAAGCGCCGCCCCGGCAAGAAGACGGAGCCGGTTATCCCGCCGCCGCATCAAGGCGGGCCTCCGCTTCCGCGGTGGTTTCTGGCGGTTCTGCTCGCATGCGCAGCATATAGGTCAGCTCGGCGGCGAAGGCAGGCTGCATCTCGGCCATGATCGCGGCGAATTTGCGCGCATTGGAATTCTGCAGCTGTTCAGCCACCAGCAGCAGCGTCATCTCGTCGGTTTCCCGCATGGAGGTGAGGATGTCGGCGGCGGCCGGCGGCTCGAGCTGGGAGTAAACCGCGACGATTGAATCGATCTGCGCCTGACGGCGTTCATCCAGCATGCCCAGAAGACCGCGCACTTCATCGCGCAGACCTTCCAGCTCACTCACCCGGTCATCTACCCGTTGTTCGGCGACCGTCAGCAACTGCTCGCGGGTATCAAGTTCAGCTTCGCGCTGGTCCAGTGAACGGCGGCGCTCGGCCAGTCGACGCTCCAGCCCCAGCTGGGCCGTGGTCGGCGCAGCGCGCATAGCCGGGGTCGCCGACGGCGGCGGGGCGGCAGGCGGCGCCGGTCCCTCATCCACCTCTTCGGCAGGCTCGTCAGCGCCGTGTTCATCTTCCCCGCCGCCGCCATGACCGTCATCGGCCGGCGGCGCGCTGGCGGCATCGGCGCGTTCGGAAATCAGCGTCGCCGCCTCATCAGCCAGCGACAGGGCTTTCAGGCCCAGCAGACCGGCCAGCACGACCGTCAGCAACATGAGGGGGCGAACAGGCGTCATGATCAGCGCAGCGCCTTCAACGCATTCAGTCGCCGACGCGAGCGGGCAGCTTCGGGATCATCCTCTTCAGGACGCGCCGCCTCACGCCGCGGACGCTGGGTCAGACGTTCAGCAGTGACATCCGCCTCGCCCGACAGAAAGCGCAACTCATCGGCGAGCTTGCGGGCGCGGTCGACTTCCTCGCGCAGGCTTTCCCCGCCATCGCGCGTCGCACGGTCCAGGGCGGATAGGGTGGCGCGTGCACGCTCCACCGCATCATTCAGCGCGGTGATCGTGCCGACCAGGCCGTCCTGACCATTGCGGAGCGCGCGCAGGCGACGATCCACGCGCCAGCACATGATGACCGCCATCAGCAACAGAACACAGACAAGCGCTTCAAAGGCGAGACCGGCGAGCGTCATGAGAACCCCATCAAACTTTTCTTCGCCGTCGCGCTGAGCGGACGGTCTAGACGAACGCCTATGTTGTGCCCGATTCGGCCCATATGACCGTGCGCCAGAGGAACCGTGCCGCAGCGCAGCTCGATCAGGCCGTCCGGTCCGGCGTCCAGCATCAACGTGTCGCCGACCTTCAGATTCATCACCTCGCCCAGCGGCTTGCGCATTTCATCTAGGACGGCGCTGACCTCCATCTTGGTGGACCACAGCTCGGTCGCGAGGTGGCTTTCCCAGATATTGTCGCGACCGAACTTCTCACCCATGAACTGCTGCAGCAGCATTTTCCGGATGGGTTCGAGCGTGGCGTACGGCAAGAGAAGCTCGATGCGTCCGCCCCGGTCTTCCATGTCTATGCGCAGCTTCACGAGGATCGCCGCGTTCGCCGGGCGGGCAATGGCCGCAAAGCGCGGGTTCGTCTCGACGCGATCAAGATCGAAATCAACTTCGGTCAAAGGCGCGAACGCCTGACGGGCATCAGCCAGCACCACCTCGATCATCCGCTGGACGAGCGTGCGTTCGATGGTGGTGTAGGGCCGCCCTTCCACCCGCATGGCCGACGTGCCGCGACGGCCGCCCAGCAAGACGTCCACGATCGAGTAGATCAGGTTGGAGTCCACCGTCAGCAGGCCGTAGTTATCAAGCTGCTTGGCGCGGAACACCGCCAGAATGGCCGGCAGCGGGATCGAGTTCAGATAGTCCCCGAAGCGGATCGAGGAGATATTGTCCAGGCTCACCTCGACGTTGTCGGAAGTGAAGTTGCGCAAGCTCGTCGTCATCAGCCGCACAAGGCGGTCAAAGACGATCTCCAGCATCGGCAGGCGTTCATAGGACACCAGCGCCGAGTTGATGATCGCCCGGATGCCCGAGCGCTCATTGGCGTCATCATCAGAGACCGAGAAGCCCAGAAGGGAGTCGATCTCTTCCTGATTGAGGATGCGCTCGGGACCGGAAGACTGGTGCTGGGGCAGGAAGGTCTCGCCGTCCCCGTCGACCATGGCCTCCCATTCAGACGCCAGATCGTCGCCGTCATCGCCCAAGGAGTCGAAGTCGGGCTGATCGCCCGAGGCTGCGGCTTCCCATTCAGCCGCCAACGCATCCTGATCGATATCGTCGTTCAATTCCGGTCTCCGCTATTGCTGCATCACGAAACTGGGCAGCAGCACGCCATCCACAGTCTTGGGGGCCAGCACCAGATTGGTGCGGCGGATCAACTCCATCCGAATGCGGTGTGATCCGGTCGATCCGTCAATGTCTTCCACCCGCAAGGCCCGGAAGAATTCCACATATTCATCCCGCAGCAGCATCTGGATGTCCTCACGATGCAGCATCTCTCCGACGTCGTGATCGGAATAGGCGAGCGCAATCTGGACCTCGAGCAGAACCGAACGGTTATCGGGGCCGGACATGTCCACGATCAGCGGCTCTTCAAACCGGAATAATTCAGCCAGGTGCGCTTCAGGCGCGGCATGGTCATCACCATGCCCCCCGCCATGCCCGTCAACGGAGGCTTCGCCATGGGCCTCGCCATGCTCGCCCTCGGCTGCGGCTTCCTCCTCGCCGCCGCCCAGGAAGAACAACGCCCCGGCCACCCCGGCAAGAATGACGAGGATCACCGGCAAGCCGATGAAAAGGATCATCTTCTTCAGGCCGCCTTTCTTGGCGCCCTCTTCACCTTCTTCACCTTCGACGCCGTCTTCGCGGCCCTCGTCTTCGGTCTCTTCAGCCATGAAGATGATTCCCTTGGCTTGCGGATTTGGACTGTTCAGCCAACGATTAATCAGTGCTGCGGTTAACGATCCGTTTGGAAACGGCTTCGCTGGGCAGATTTTTCCCACGCCCCGACCACAGACAGGCAAGGCTCGCCGCCCAAAGCGCCTTCACTCTCAATCAGATGTATATTTTTCAACACGTTAACCATGGCACGGTGTTTGCCATGAGTCTGATGACGCTGCCAGAAGCCGCAGCAACCGTGTTCAGAAGGACTTCAGGCGATGGACAACACCATGCTGATCGGACTGACCCGCCAGCTGACCTTGCGTCGGCAGATGGATGTGGTCGCCAACAATATCGCCAACGCCAACACCCAGGGCTTCAAGGCCGAGCGCATGATGCTGGAGCCCGACACCTCCATGCGCGCCCGTCACGAGGACGGCCCGAACCGCGCCAAGTTCGTCGACGAATGGGCGATGGGCCGCGATTTCAGCCAGGGCGCCCTCACCCACACCAGCCGTCCGCTGGACCTGGCGCTGCAGGGCGACGGCTTCTTCATGCTGGAAACCGACGCCGGTGAGCGCTTCACCCGCGACGGCGCCTTTACGCTGAGCCCCCAGGGCGAGCTGGTCGCCAATGATGGCGCGCGCGTGCTGGATGCCGGCGGCGCGCCGATCGTGCTCGACCTGAACGCCGGTCAGATCAGCATCGGGGAAAGCGGCGTCATTACGCAAAACGGCCAGCAGATCGCGCAAGTGGGCGTCGCCCAGTTCGCCGATCAGGGCGTTCTGAACAAGACTGGCGACAACCGCTACATGGCGCCGGACGACGCCGAGCGCGTGTTCGATGAAGCCCCGCAGATCAAGCAGGGCTTTCTGGAAAGCTCCAATGTCCGCCCGATGCTGGAAATCACCACCATGATGGAAGTGAGCCGGGCCTACACCTCGGTCACCCGCATGATCAACGACACCGACGAGCTCAGCCGCAAGGCGATTGATCGCCTCGGTCGGCCATAATTTTCTGTTCTGAAGGAGGGCGCTCGCATGCGCGCACTGTCTACCGCCGCCACCGGGATGGAAGCCCAGTCACTGGCCGTCGAGGTGATTTCCCACAACCTCGCCAACATGAACACCATCGCGTTCAAACGTCAGCGCGCGGAGTTCGAGGACCTGCTGTACCAGACGATTTCCCAGCCCGGCGCCAATTCCTCGGACGCCGGCACGATCGTGCCTACGGGCGTTCAGGTCGGCCTCGGCGTCAATGCCGGCTCGGTCTACCGCATCGCCGAACAGGGCGGGTTGAGCGAAACCAACAACCGCTATGACATCGCGATCTCCGGCCAGGGGTATTTCCGCGTTCAGATGCCGGACGGCAATGACGCCTATACCCGCGCCGGCAACTTCTCGCTCAGCCCCAATGGCGAGATCGTCACCGCCGACGGCTACACCGTGATGCCTGGCATCGTGGTGCCCAACGAAGCGCGTCAGGTGGCGATCAACCCGCAGGGCCAGGTCCAGGTCCTGCTCGATGGCCAGCCCCAGCCGCAAGTGGTGGGTCAGTTCGAGCTGGCGACCTTCCCGAACGAAGCGGGCCTGGAGCAGATCGGCGACAACCTGCTGCTGGAAAGCGCGGCGTCCGGCGCTCCCAATCTGGGCGCTCCGGCGGATCCGGGCTTCGGCACGCTGCGTCAGGGCTTTGTGGAAGTGTCCAATGTGGACGCCGTCACCGAGATCACCTCGCTGATCCAGGCGCAGCGCGCCTATGAGATGAATGCGCGCGTGATCACCGCCGCCGACGAGATGCTCGCCACCTCCTCCAACCTGCGCTGAGGACGCGTTAGCCCATGCTTCGCACTCTTGCTTTCATTCTGGCGCTCTCCGCCGCTGGCGCGGCGCAGGCGCAAGACGCCGCAACGCCCGTGGTGCTCAAGGAGCGCCTGGTCAGCGCCGATGCGGTCATCACCCTGTCGGACCTGTTCGACAATGCCGGCGTTGCTGGCGAGGTCATGCTGGCCCGCGCTCCGGCGCCGGGGCGTTCGCTCTCGCTGGACCCCGCCTTCGTTCGCGATGTCGCCGCCCGTCAGGGGCTGGCGTGGGCGAACGCCGGCGGCGTACTGCGCGTCACCGTGGAGCGCGAAGCCCGCACCGTCAGCGCATCGGAGATCAGCGCCATGGTGGAAGAGGCCCTGTTCGTGGAAACGGGCCATGTCTACGCCGTGAACCTGTCCAGCCTGCGTCAGGACCTGTTCGCCCCGATCGATACGCTGGGCGGCCCTGAAATGGTCAGCTTTGACCATGACGCCAGCTCCAACCTCTTTCGCGCCCAGATCGCGCCCTATCCGGGCGGCGACACCCTCACCGTTTCTGGCCGGGCGCAGCGCGTCGCCGATGTCCCTGTGCTGAACCGCAACATCGCCCGCGGCGACACGATTACCGCCGCCGATGTCGATTGGGTGCGCCTGCCTGAAAATCAGGTGCGCGGTGAAATCATCCTGGCCGAGGATGCGCTGGTGGGCATGTCCGCCCGGCGTGCGCTGAGCCCGGACCGTCCGGTGCGCAGCTATGACGTCGAACCGCCGATCGTGGTGGAGCGCGGCGAGCTGGTCTCGCTGGTCTATCAGGTCGGCCCGCTGACCCTGAGCGCTCAGGCGCGCGCCCTTGAAAACGGCGGCGAAGGCGCGTTCATCCGCTTTGTGAACCTTCAATCCAACCGCACGGTCGAAGCCTGGGTCGAAGGCCCGGGCCGCGCCAGCGTCCTTGGCGGCCGGTCCGGCGCGTCATCCGTGGAGTCCTGATCCATGATCACCAAACGCCTTCTTCTGAGCAGCGCTGTCATTCTGGGCGCCCTCTCCCTGACCGCCTGCGCGACTACGGACCGGCTCTCCTATGTGGGTCAGACCCCGCCCATGCACGACATCGACAACGCCGCCGCCCTGACCGGGCAGGCTGGCGCGAACGGCCCGACCGCAGGTCAGGCTGAAGCCGCCCGTCTGGCGCGCGCCCGCGCCATCGCGGAAGCTCGCGCCCAGAGCAACAATCCCAACTCGCTGTGGCGCGCCGCCAATTCAACGACCTTTTTCGGCGATCCGCGCGCGGCGCATGTGGGCGACATCCTGACGGTGAACATCGACATCTCCGACAGCGCCCAGGTGTCCAACCAGACGACGCGCTCTCGCAACACGTCCGAGGACTCAAACCTGACCAATTTCTTTGGCGGGGAGGCCGCACTGGGCCAGTTCTTCAATGATGCTGTGGACCCGGCGAGCCTTGCGAGCTTTGGCTCGTCCTCATCGACCCAGGGCGCGGGCAATATCAACCGCTCCGAGAGCATCACACTCACCGCCGCCGCCATCGTGGTCGACGTGTTGTGGAACGGCAATCTGGTGATCCACGGCCGTCAGGAAGTGCGCATCAACAACGAAGTGCGCGAGCTTCTGATCTCCGGCATCGTGCGCCCGCAGGACATCGCTGCAGACAACACCATCGATCACCAGCAAATCGCTGAAGCCCGTATCTCCTATGGCGGCCGTGGCCATATCTCGGAAATGCAGCGCCCTCCCGTGGGCCAGGAGCTCTACAACCTGCTCTGGCCGTTCTGAGAACGCGCTTTCAACACCCGGTCTGAACAAGGCGCGATCCTCTGGTCGCGCCTTGTTTTTTCGCGAACCTGTCGCAAATACTAAAGGCATTCAGTGTAACCATTTTTCAAACTTGATCTGACACTCTGACGGCCTCTGAAGCTCCCCTGCACGGCTGTGAAACTATGAATGGATGGTCATTTGAACGCGAGGAAATGCCAGAAATTGGCGTTCTGCGTTACACGATGCATGGCCTTGAAACCAATGACATCACAGCACGCAGCCAGGTTCTGCTGTGTGAGCGGCTGAACAATGAGCCGCAATGGTCGGGAGTGATCTTCGACTATAGCAAATGCACTGTGAGCTACACTCTGTCGGAGTTCACAGAGCGTCTGGGCTATATTGTCACTCACATGCCTCGCCGCGTGAAGATCGCCTACATCTTCAACCCGCAAACCCTGGTGGTGAGTGCGCGCGCATCCAAGCTGCTGACCTGTAGCGGCGTCAACGCACAGGCGTTCCCCTCCGTTCAGGAGGCGATCGAATACCTCAAGGGTGATGAGAACTGGCGTCGGGCCGGCAACGCCTGAAGCCGTCGTTACAGCCCGCCTGCCACTCAGTCGTCGCGGTGGACGCGCTCGGAGCGCTCATGACGCTCCTGGGCTTCAAGGCTCAGCGTCGCCACCGGACGCGCATCCAGACGCGCCAGAGAGATCGGCTCGCCGGTCTCCTCGCAATAGCCGTACTCGTCTTCCTCGATCCGGCGCAGGGCCGCCTCGATCTTCGAAATCAGCTTGCGCTGGCGATCCCGGGCGCGCAGCTCGAGCGCACGATCGGTCTCGGTGGACGCACGGTCCGCCAGATCGGGCAGAGCGCCGATATCTTCCTGAAGATTTGAAAGGGTGGAACGGCTCTCACGGAGAATCTCCTCCTTCCAAGCCATCAGCTTGCGCCGGAAATATTCTTTCTGGCGTTCATTCATGAAGGGTTCGGACTCGCTGGGACGGTAGCCCGTCGGCAGCTCAATGCTTGAATCCATAACACTCATGAGACCGTCTCCGTATGCAGCCCCCGCCGGCCTGAGCGCGGCGGAGAATATCGACCGTCAAGATCAAGTCAATCTGCTCATACGGTTGCAGCGTTATTTCAACAGCCCCATGAACAAGATGTGACGGGCGCATTCGCCTTTGTCACAAGGGGATCAGGAGCTTAGCTTCGCCAGCTCAACGGCTGCGCGGATCTCCACCTCATCCAGCGCCGCCTCCAGACGCGGGTCGTGAGTCGCATCGCGGCGGCTTTGAAGCGTTTCCATCAGCTTCACCAGCGTGTCGCGCGGCAGCACGCCGTCCAGAAGGGCGAGTTTGAGATCATCGAGAATATCAAGCAGGGAGAAGGCCCGTTCGGTCGCCTGCCGTTTTCCGGACAGGGCGTCGCCCGTTCCCTGAAGCGCCAGAAGGGCATCCACCGATCCGATTGCCGATGCGCTGCTCAGCGCAGACGCGGACACCGCGCCGCCGGTCGACGACGCGCCCTCGGGTGCGAAGCCCGAAGCGCTGGATGCGGCGTCCTTGCGCTTTGCGCTCGACGCGCCCTGTACGGGCCGGGAGGAATTGACCTTCATAATGCCCTTCGAAACCTCTCAAAGCATGCACTCAGTGTGCTTAATCAAACTTAATGACTGCTTAAACGGCGCCTATGGGCATGATTTGCCCACCTCTTGGAGCCCCACCTGAACGCGGCAAGCTTTACCCAGTCGATCCCACGTAACTTCAATGACTTAACCTCGCTCAAACTGGCATGTTTCTCGCAATGGGACAGATGTAGAAAACTTCCTTGTCGGAGAACTCCGCCAGCATGACCCGCCTTTTCATCGCCATCGCCCTGCTGTTTTGCCTCATCGCCCCCCTTGCGGAGGCGAATCCGCGAATCAAGGATATCGCCGATGTCGAAGGCGTGCGGGACAACCAGCTGGTCGGATACGGTCTGGTGGTGGGCCTGGATGGCTCGGGCGACACCCTGCGCAACGCGGTGTTCACCCGTCAGGCCCTGAACTCCATGCTGGAGCGCTTCAACATCAATGTTCGTGAAGCCGATCTGCGGACCGGCAATGTGGCCGCGGTCATCGTCACCGCCGAGCTGCCGCCGTTCGCCATGCAGGGCTCTCGCGTTGACGTGACGGTCTCCGCCCTTGGCGATGCGGACAGCCTTCAGGGCGGGGTGCTTATCGCCACCCCGCTGATGGCGGCCAATGGCGATGTCTACGCTGTCGCTCAGGGCTCTCTGGCGGTTGGCGGCTTTGCCGCCGAAGGCGATGGCGCCTCCATCACCCGCGGCGTGCCGACCAATGCCCGCATCGCCAATGGCGGCGTGATCGAGCGCGAGCTGGAATGGGATCTTGCCGGTCAGGCCCAGATCCGCCTCGCCCTGCGCAATCCCGACTTCACCACCGCCCGCCGCATGGCCCAGGCCATCAACGCCTATCTCGGCGCTGACGCCGCCGCAGCCCAGAACCCCTCCACGGTGGCCCTGACCCGCCCGCTCTATTTTGAAGGCGACATGGTCGCCCTCCTCGCCGAGGTCGAACAGCTGCGCGTTCAGACCGACATGCGCGCCCGCGTGGTGATTGATGAATCCACCGGCACCATTGTCATGGGCGAGGATGTGCGCGTGTCCACCGTCGCCATCGCCCAGGGCGGTCTGACCATCACGGTCACCGAGAGCCCGGAAGTCAGCCAGGCCCTGCCCTTCGCCGATGGCGGCCAGACGGTGCAGGTCCCCCGCACCAACGTCACCGCCGAAGAGGAAATGCGCGAGTTTGGCGTGCTGAACGGCACGGTGAGCCTGCGCGAACTGGTGGACGGCCTGAACGCCCTCGGCGTCAGCCCGCGCGACATGATCACCATCCTGCAAAGCATCAAGGCGGCCGGCGCGCTGCAAGCTGAAATCGAGGTGCTGTGATGGACGGACTTCTCGACGCCCAGATGCAGAACGCGATGCTCGCCGCCCGTGGCGCGGGCTCGTCCTCGCGCCCCAACGCGGCGCAATCGCCTGACCAGATGCGCAAGACCGCCGAGGATTTCGAAGCGGTCTTCCTGGCGCAGATGATGGAGCACATGCTGGGCGAAAGCACCGAGTCCAGCTTTGGCGGCGGACCGGGTGAAAGCGCCTTCAAATCCATGCTCAACGAAGAATACGCCAAGGTGATGGCGAAGGCTGGCGGGATCGGCCTTGCCGACTCCGTCATGCGTGAAATGCTCGCCCTGCAAGAAGGAGGCGCAGAATGACCGAACTCGCAGCCGCTAATCCGACCGAACGCGCCCAGGCGCTGATCCAGCTGACCGGCCGCCTGACCGAGCTTCTGGAGCAGGAAACCGAGCTGTTTGAATCTCACATGCCCCACAAGGCGGTGGAGTTTCAGGCCGAGAAGACCAAGCTCGCCACGCTCTATCGCACCGAAACCAAGCTGGCGAGCAAGGACCGCTCGCGCCTGTCCGGCATTGCTCCGGAGCTGAAAGCGCGTCTGAAAGCCTCCACCCAGACCTTTGAAGCCGCCCTCGCCCGCAATGGCGATGCGGTGGAAGCGCTCAAGACGCTGACCGAAGGCCTCGTGAAAGCCATTGCCGATGAAGCGGCCCGTCAGCAGCAATCGCACGCGGGCTATGGCCCGGGCGCCAAGAGCGCCGGCGTCTCCGCCCTTGCCTATAACCAGACGGTCTGACGCACAGCCCTGACAGACAAAAGCCCCGGAGCCAGGCTCCGGGGCTTTTTTGTATCTGCATGTCGGCGGATCAGAACAGGCCGAGCGTGGATCCGCCCCCGCCGCCCAGAAGGCGGTCGAGACCGGCCTGATAGTTCTGAACTTGCGCCGACAGATAGGATGGCACGGTCCCGCCGCGCTTGCCGGCCTGCGGCCCGTCCAGAAGCGCTTTCAGCGCCGGGTCCGTGGTCAGGTCACGATAGGCGCGCTGAATGACCGACTGGGCCTTGGTCAGAGCTTCGAGCGCCTTGGCGGCGCCGTCCTTGCTGGAGATCGACAATGAGGTCGGCAGCTCCATGGCGAAGATTTCGGGCGCGTCGGACGTGCTGTCATCCTTGTCCAGAAGCGAGCCCTTGCCGATGATCGAGCCTTCAGGCAGTCCCAGTCCGGACAGCGCGTCGCGGCCGTCATCACCGGCGAATAGCTCGATCTTGACGCCTTCCTTGGGCTTGATGCGCAGCATGTCGCCATTGGCGGAGCGACGCACATCCGAGTTGCCGTCCAGCACCAGCACCGCGTTCAGCTTGAAGGTCAGAGACCGCATGGTCTCGTCCGCGTCGATGGTGATCTTCTTCTTCCGGCCGCCATCCACAGAGATGTAGAAATGGTCGCCTTCACGCACGCTCGACCGTGCCGTGATTACGCGGCTGTCGGCATAGCGCACTTCGCCGGTCGGAAAGCCCATTTTGTCCAGCGCGTTGTCGCCCGTAGGGTCCACCACGACAGCATTGGCTTCGGCCAGACCGCCACGACCGGACAGCTGCTGCGTGAAGGTCACCGCGCCGCTGGTCGTGTCAAAGCCCGCCACAAAAGCGTTCCGGTCACCCGTCTGGGTCTGCCCCGGCAAGGCGCCGGACGTCTTGCCCGAGACATAGGCGACGCCATTGCTGACCGTCACCGAGCTGGCGGAGTTGTCTTCTGCCGAGCCCAGGAAGGTGGTGAAGTCCACGCTTGCGCTCGGGCCGTCGGAAATCTTCATCAGGAAGGCGTCGCGCCCACCGGCATTGGCCGTCAGCGGCGCGGAAGGCGCAAAGCCTGCGCCGGCGGCGCCCGCCAGATAGATCGCGCCGTCATCGCCGACGGTGACTTCGCCAATGCGGCCGCCATCCAGATCACCCAGATCCATGGACCACACAGCCGCGCCCGTGCCGTCGTCTCCGGCGGCGTATTTCGTCAGCACCGCGCGGCCATCCACCTCGCTGGCGATGATCAGGCCGCCATCCGTCGCCTGGGCGATGGACTGGGCGCTGTCTTCACCGGCGCTGGCGCCTGCGGCGCGCGTGTAGATGACATTGCCGTCGCCATCCATGGCGCGCAGATAACCGTCAGCCTTGCCCGCATTGACCACGCCCCCGAGGGGCGCATCCGTCTGACCAGCGACATAGATCGTGCCGTCAGCGCCGACGCTGACCGCAGTTGCGCTGTCATCCTGATTGCCGCCGAAGCGTTTGGTCCATTGCTCGACGCCATCTGCGGAGAATTTGGAAACCAGCGAATCCGAACCGCCCAGCTGGGTCGTATCGCCCAGCTCGCCCTCGATGGAACCGGCCACGACCACATTGCCGTTGGCGTCGAGCGCGATGGACGCACCCTCGGCGCTGCCCGCTGCGCCCAGCGTCCGGGCCCAGACCTGTTTGCCGGTGGTGTCATAGCGCATCAGGATCAGATCCTGCTCGCCCTTGATCGTCTGTCCGGCCACGCCTTTGGAGGCATAGCCCACCACATACAGACCGCCATCCGCGCCCTGAACGGAGTCCAGAATGCGCAGGGGATTGGATTCGGTCTTGGTGCGGGTTTCAGTTTCACCTTCTTCACCGCCGGGCACGGCGACATCGGTGGTCGTCACGCTGCCATCCGCTTCGATGCGGCGCATGAAGGCCGCCTCGCCGCCATTGGCGATGTCGACATATTTGGTCAGCTGACCGCCCGCGCCTTCGCGGTCGCCGGATACGCCGACCATATAGACCGCCGGATTGCCGCTGGCGGGTTCAAAGCTCACGGTTTCGGTCAGGATGCCCTTGATCTTGAAGCCGAAGTCATTGCCCGGGATGATCCCGTTCTCGTCCTTCTCGCCAATCTTCACCCGCTCGATCCGGCTGAGCATGCCCGCCGCCTCAAGCTCGGTGTTGATATAGTCGGCGACATTGTCGAGCGTGCGCGGGGTCGCGCCCATGTTCGCCAAATCAATGGCGATGGGGGTGCTGACGCCGGACTTCTTCACATTGATCGTGAAGGAGACATCACCCTGAAAATTGTCCACTTCGGCGTCAAAGGCGCCGGTATGAACGATCGAGGTCGTGTATTCGGAAACGCCGCGGGAAATGGCGAGCGTGCTTTCGGCCTTGGACAATTCCTCGCCCTTGAGGACGGTCACGCCCTCAAGGTCCAGATCGCCAAAGAAGCTGTTGAGCTGCTCGAGCCCTTCCTGGAACCGGCGGTTCAGGAAATCACGGCGGGTATCGGTGGTCGTCTTTTCAGCGGCTTCCGAGCCCAGAGCCTGCAAGCGACGCAGCCCCTGATACATGGCGAAGAGCTGCTTCTCGTCCTCGCTCACATCGAGCTTGGCGAAATCACCCAGCTTCTTGTCAAAGAAGACGCCATTGGCGAGCGCACTGCGCTTGAGAACGTCGAGCGCCTCGATTTCACCGCGTGCATCCCACGGCGGCAGAACTTCGCTCGATTTGGACTGGCTGGCGCTTTGGGAATTTGACGCAGAGGAAGAGAACGCTGTCGTCCGCGACAGCGCCACCGCACTCTGTGCGCCATACCAGGCGCTAAGAAGGTTGGACGAAATGACCATCGTCTGCAGCCCAAATCCCAAAAGGTCGACGCACCTGTTGCATCGGAAGGCAGATTACGACCTTACGAGCAAACAAATCGTTAGGATTTAGAGTAAACGCCCCATCAAGCCTTCAGGCGGCAAAGGGGAACCGCATGGGCCGGGTTTCAACACTGGCGCGTTCTGGCGACACCAGACGGGCATAGTCCACGCGATCAGCGTTGAGCTCGCTCAGATCCGGGCGCCTCAGGCAAAGCGCGGCCATCTCGGCGGCGGTCGCGGTCAGGGCCTTTGACCCCAGCTCCGAGAACAGGGCTTGCAGGAAGGCCGCGTCTTCAGGCGTCTCCAGCGTCCAGCGCAAATGTTCAAGCCCGCCGCCCGGGCCGGTCAGGTTCGCGCGGGTCAGCCCCGGATGCCGACGCATCCAGCCCGTCACCGAACGCCGCTCGGCCAGAGTATCCGCCTTGCGGTCCGCCTCATCCAGCAACAAGGCGGAAAACGCCTCGCAATCAAGCCCGTGCGGGAACTTGGCAGGCATGGTGTTGGAGGCGTAATCGGCATTGGCGTCGGTGAGCAGTCCAAGCACGCCGCCGGCGATGATCGGATCGATGACCGGACACTGGCTGGTGATGCGGACCACCGTGTCAGCCCCGGCCTCACGCGCCGCCTGGCTGACAAGTCCGAGCGGGTCCGCCGCAGGACCGCGCACGACCATGACGGCGCAATCGGCGGCTTCCTCGGCGACCAGATCATGTTCGCGATCATCAGGAACCGCACACACCACAAGCTCCGCGCCTGGTATGCGGCGGGCCCTTTCGAGCGTGCAGGACAAGGCGGTGCGGCCGCCCAGGGAAACAAGCTCACGGTCCGGCAAGGCGCTTAGCCCGCCACCCGCCTGAACGATCACCGTCGCGCCCATCCTGTCCCCCGAGGCTGGGAAGCTGTCGCTTCCATCGAATCCGAGTATCAGTTTTACCCGCCTAACGGGCCGTTAACCGACACCCATGATCGTGGCCTGAATTGTGATCCATGAACTATGGAAAGTCGTTCTCGATGAGCCAGCCGCCGAACACCTCGAAACGCGCCTCGGATGACGTGGATCGCCTGTTTCTCGGGCGCGACTTCCGCACCCCCCGCATCGACCTGAATGGCAAGACCATCCTGATTACGGGCGGGACCGGATCGTTCGGGCATCATTTCGTCCAGACCGTCATCAACGAGTACAAGCCCAAGAAGCTGATCGTGTTCTCGCGCGACGAGCTCAAGCAGTACGAGATGGCCCAGCGCTTCAATCCTGAAGAGCACCGCTTCATGCGATATTTCATCGGCGATGTGCGCGATGAAGGCCGGCTCGACATGGCCATGCGCGGTGTGGACGTGGTGGTCCATGCAGCCGCGCTCAAGCACGTGCCGATCGCGGAATACAATCCGTTTGAGTGCATGCGCACCAATGTCTTCGGCGCCGAGAATGTCGTGCGCGCCGCCATCAAGCGCGGCGTGAAGCATGTCTGCGCGCTGTCCACCGACAAGGCCGCAAGTCCGATCAATCTGTATGGCGCCTCCAAGCTGGCGTCCGACAAGATCTTCACTGCCGCCCAGCATATGGGCGGTGAAGACGGCCCGACCTTCTCGGTCGTGCGCTATGGCAATGTGGTCGGCTCGCGCGGTTCGGTCGTCCCCTTCTTCAAGAAGCTGGTCGCCGAAGGCGCAGATCATCTGCCCATCACCGATCCGCGCATGACGCGCTTCTGGATCACGCTCGAGCAAGGCGTGAACTTCGTGCTGTCGGCGCTGGAAATGGCCAAGGGCGGCGAAGTGTTCGTGCCGAAAATCCCCTCTATGAGCACGGTGGACCTGGCGCGCTCGATCGCGCCGAACCTGCCGCACAAGATGGTGGGCATCCGCCCGGGTGAGAAGCTGCACGAGGTGATGGTCCCGGCCGATGATTCCCGCGCCACCGTGGAGCTGGAGGATCGCTATGTGATCCTACCGCACAATTCCGAGCGGCTGCGTGCGGAATGGTTTGCAGACGGCGCCGTGCCGGTTCCTGAAGGCTTTGAATACCAGTCTGACTCCAACCCCGAGCGCCTCGACGCCCGGGCGCTTCAGACCATTCTCAACGAAAAGCTCGCGCGGAAGGCCTGATCCATGTCCCATGATCCCGTGAACACCTGGTCGGGCGAGTTCGGCGACGAATACACCCAGCGCTGCAGCCCCGAGGAATTCCGTATCCGGGCGCGCACGCGCCTGTGGTCACGTTGGCTGGATGCCTTTGGCACGCGCGAACCGAAGACCATTTGCGAAGTGGGCTGCAATCTGGGTCTGAACCAGCGCGCCCTGCAGCGCCTGTCAGACGCCGAGCTGTTCGCCGTCGAACCCAATGACAGCGCACGCGAAACCCTGATCAGGGACGGCGTGCTGCCGAAAAGCCATATCCGCGCCGGACGGGGCGAGGATCTGCCCTTTGATGACGCCAGTATGGACCTTGTCTTCACTAATGGCGTGCTGATCCACGTCCATCCGGACAATCTCGGTCAGGTGGCCGACGAGATGTATCGCGTGTCCAAGCGCTTTATTCTGGTGTCGGAATACTTCAATCCCGACCCGGTCGAGCTGGTCTATCGCGGCATGACCGACCATCTGTGGAAGCGCGACTTTGCAGGCTTCTTCATGGACCGTTTCAAGGATCTGGAAGTCGTCGCGGACGGCTTTGCCTGGAAGCGCACCAGCGCTCTGGACAATCCGACCTGGGCGCTGATGGAAAAGCGGTCCGCCTAAAGGCCGAGCACGCCCAGTAGCGCAGTCACAACGCGCGCCGGGTCCTCATCTTCCATCATGGGATAGAGCGGCAGCGACAGGGTGCGCGCATAATGGCGCTCGGCGCCCGGCAAATTCTGCTGGCCATAAAGTCTTGTGTAATAAGGCTGCTGGTGGACCGGGATGTAATGCACCTGGGTTCCCACGCCCTGATCGCGCAGCTCCGCCATGACCTGAGCGCGGCTTTTGCCCACCGCCTCGAAATCAATCCGCACATTGTAAAGATGCCGGCACGGATCCACGCCAGACCGCCCCGCCGGAGACAAGAGGTGCGGCCCCAGCCCCGCCAGCAGGCCCTCATAGGTCTGCGCCAGCTGGCGACGACGCCCCGCGAACAGGGCCAGCTTTTTCAGCTGTGACAATCCCAGCGCGGCATTGATATCGGGCATGCGATAGTTCCAGCCCAGCGTCTGCATCTCATACCACCAGGGCTCATCCGCGCCTTCGGTACGCTCAAATCGTGACGCGTCGCGCACAATGCCATGAGAGCGCGCCAGGGCGACACGCTCCGCCAGTGCGGCGTCACGGGTGGTGACCATGCCCCCCTCCCCGCACGCCAGCGTCTTGACCGGATGGAAGGAGAAGATGGCGGCGTCAGAATGCGGGCAAGCGCCCGTGGGCGCTCCGCTCTCATCCAGACTTCCGACCGCATGCGAGGCATCCTCGACAACAGACAATCCATGCCCGCGCGCCAGTTCGCTCAGCCTGGCCATATCGCATGGCACGCCCGCCAGATGCACCGGCGCGATCAGACCTGTCCGCCCGTCCAGTTGCGTCAGGGCGTCCGACAGGGTTTCAGGGGTCATCAGGCCGCTGTCCGGGTCGACATCGCACACGATCACATCGGCGCCGCAATAGCGCGCTGCGTTCGCGGTCGCCACGAAGGTGATAGAGGGAACTATGGCGCACTGCCCGGCTTTCAGCCCGAGCGCGTCATAAGCCAGATGAAGGCCTGCGGTTGCGGAGTGACAGGACAGGGCATGGGGCGCCTCGACCGCCGCCTTGAAGGCCTCCTCGAAGGCGCTGACCGCCGGTCCCGTGGTGAGGTAATCTGATTGCAGACAGGCTGTAACGGCGGCGATATCCGCCTCGTCGATCCACTGCCGCCCGTAGGGCAAAAAGCGCTCGCTCATGCCTTCGCTCCCTGAAACCTGGCGTCAGGGTGCGCCGAGTCCGGCTGCCCCTGAAACAACAAACCGCCCGACATCGGGAGAAGTCGGACGGTTCGCCGTGGTGGTGATGTCAGAAAGCGGATTAGCCGCCGAACAGGTTGAGGATAATCTGCGGCTCGGAGTTCGCGATCGAGAGCGCCTGGACCCCCAGCTGCTGCTTGACCTGCAAGGCCTGCAGGCGGGCGGATTCCTTGGCGAGGTCAGCGTCCACGAGATTGCCCACGCCTTCGGTCAGGCTGTCGGTCAGCTTGCCCACAAAGGTCCGGTGCGCTTCCATCTTCTTGAGGTCGGAACCCAGATTGGCGAGCGCCTGGTTGACGTTATCAAGACTGTTCTGAATCGCGCTGACTACTTGCCCCGACAACGTGACCGTGCCCAGGCTGGCGGTCGCCGCCAGCGTAATGATCGACCCGCCAATCGACAGGTTCTGGCCAGCCAGTGTGACGGACCGCGTCGCATCCGCATCCGCCAGGAAGGCGATGCCATTTGTCAGCGAGCCGTTCAGCAGGTTCGCGCCGTCAAACTCGGCGTTCGTCAGGATCACCCGGACCTGGTCAAGCAGCTCCTTGAAGTCGCTGTCATAGGCCTGACGGGAGAAGGTATCGATCGAAGGGTCCAGTGCGGCGGTGGCTTTCTCGCGCATCTGGATGAGGAGATCGGAGATGGACTCGCCGGCGGCAATCGCGACATCGCCGATGGACACGGCGCGATCCAGTGAGGACTTCACAGAGCCCAGTGCGCCGATATCAGAGCGCATGCCTTGCGCCACAGCGTACACCGAGGAGTTATCCTTCGCGCCAGACACGCGCAGGCCGGTGTTGATCCTGTTCTGGGCGCCCTGGATGTCCTCATTGGTCTTGTTGAGGTTCTGCAGGGCGATCATCGCCGAGGTGTTGGTGTGGACGCTGAGCGCCATTGGTCTTCTCCCGATTGCAATACTGCGCCGCATTCGACGGCCGCTCACCGCATACAGGAGCAATCCATGGGCCAATTCGGCCAGAACGCTCAACCCTTCTTTAAAACAACAACTTGAATCAAATCGGCGCCGCGCAGCCTTGGGCCGCCAGCGCTACGCATGGTTAATTTTTGCCGGTATGCCGGTTCAAATCTGCCGAGAGGCAATCAGACGATCTGGTCAACGACACCGCCCTGCTGATCCTTCAGGAAAGCGATCAGATCGAGATACTTCTCGGGCGGCCAGCGACGCATGACCTCGCCGGTTTCCGGATCGAACAGGCGGTAGATGAACTTGCCGCTCTCTTCTTCCCGGTCGATCTGCAGACGGGTCCGCAGGCTGGCGTTCACACGATCACGCAGGGACTCGATCCGTTCGAGATCTGCGGACTTCTGAACGACGGCTGAGCCTTGCTCGGCGACTGACTTGTCAGTCTCCTCGCCACCCACCTGTCCACGTCGGGACAAGGAAGCGACAGCCTTTTCAGACGGGTCTGGCTCAGGAGCTACGCCCTGGGCATTTGTGATCGGTACGATACTACCAATATTCATGTTCTTTTCGTCGACGCTTTGGCGGCGTCGGCGCCTCCTGCTTTCTCCCTATGCTCTCTGACGTTTCACCTGGGAAGATCGGCCGGGGCGGAACCCCACGTTACACCCCGGCCGATTCCGCTATGGATTACCGGAAGTAACCCAGGATGTTGCTCGGCGCGGAGTTCGCGATCGAGAGCGCTTGCGTACCCAGCTGCTGCTTGACCTGCAGCGACTGAAGACGTGCGGACTCTTTCGCCAGGTCTGCGTCGACCAGGTTGCCGATGCCTTTTTCCAGAGAGTCAGACAGTTTGCCCACAAAGGTCTTGTGAACTTCCAGAGACTTCGAACCGGTGCCCAACTTGGCCAGAGCCGTGTTGAGGTTGTCCAGCGAGGTTTCAATGGTCGCCACCAGACCGGACGCCGCAGCAGCCGTGGTGAACGACGCCGTCGCAGCCACAGTCACGTTGGTGCCGCCCAGCGACATGATTTCCTGACCCACATTCAGGGTGTTGGACCCGTCAGCATTGGCCAGAGCCGAGATGCCGCCGGTCTGGGTGCCGTTGATCAGGTTGGTGCCATTGAATTCGGCGTTCGCCACGATGGTGCCGATCTGGTCACGCAGGGCTTTGAAGTCTTCGTTCAGAGCGTTGCGCGATGCGGTGTCCAGAGAGGAGTCGGCGCCAGCCAGCGCTTTTTCCTTCATTTCCACCAGGAGATCGGAGATCGCCTCGCCAGCGGCCAGAGCCACGTCCACAGTGGACTGCGCCAGGTCGAGAGACTGACCCACCGCTTTGTAGCCTGCCACGTCTGCACGCATCGACTGGGCGATAGCGAACACGCCGCCATTGTCCTTGGCCGAGCTGATCGCCAGGCCGGTGTTGATGCGTTGCTGAACCTGTTGCAGATCCTTGTTGGTCTGGTTCAGGTTCTGGAGGGCGACCATTGCGCCCGGGTTCGTATTGATCGTCGCCATTTCTTGGCTCCTTCAAATTTCCGTTTCTACGGTTACGACGCACTTTTTGTGCGACACTTCCGAAGGCGGGCCATTTTCTATGAGCCCGCCTTCGAAGCCTTATGGATTACCGGAAGTAACCCAGGATCGAGCTCGGTGCGGAGTTCGCGATCGAGAGCGCTTGCGTACCCAGCTGCTGCTTGACCTGCAGCGACTGAAGACGTGCGGACTCTTTCGCCAGATCCGCGTCGACCAGGTTGCCGATGCCCCGCTCGAGGGCGTCCGACAGCTTGTTGACGAAGGTCCCGTGGATTTCCAGAGACTTCGAACCGGTGCCGAGGCGAGCCAGTGCGGAGTTCAGGTTGTCCAGGGAGGTCTCGATGGCGGACACAGCGGTGTTCGCCAGCGTGGTCGTGTTGATCTGGGAACCAGCCGTCAGGGTGATCGTGGTGCCGGTCAGGCTGAGGTCTTCCGCACCAATGGTGATGGTGTTGGAGCCGTCAGAGTTGGCCAGAGCCGAGATATCCGTCGCGCCGTTGGAGATCAGGTTGGTGCCGTTGAACTCGGCGTTCGCCACGATGGTGCCGATCTGGTCACGCAGCGCGGTGAAGTCTTCGTTCAGGGCGTTGCGGGACGCGGTGTCCAGCGAGGTGTCAGCAGACGCCAGCGCCTTCTCTTTCATTTCGACCAGCAGGTCAGAGATGGCTTCGCCGGCAGCCAGCGCCACGTCCGTGGTGGACTGAGCTAGATCCAGCGATTGGTTGACGGCCTTGTAGCCCGCCACGTCTGCACGCATCGACTGGGCGATGGCGAACACGCCGCCATTGTCCTTGGCCGAGCTGATCGCAAGGCCGGTGTTGATGCGTTGCTGAACCTGTTGCAGATCCTTGTTGGTCTGGTTCAGGTTCTGGAGGGCGATCATGGCCCCCGGGTTGGTGTTGATCGTCGCCATTTCTTGGCTCCTTCAAGTTCCGTTTCTACGGGTGAGACGCGCTTTTTGCGCGCCAGCTATCCGGCGGCCTCGCCATCTTCTATGACGCGGCCGCCGAAACTGGGTTTGAATTACCGGAAGTAACTCAGGATAGAGCTCGGCGCGGAGTTCGCGATCGACAGCGCCTGGGTGCCCAGCTGCTGCTTGACCTGCAGCGACTGAAGACGTGCGGACTCTTTCGCCAGGTCGGCGTCGACCAGGTTGCCGATACCGCGTTCCAGTGCGTCAGAGAGCTTGGTGACGAAGGTGGAGTGGATCTCCAGCGCCTTCGAGCCCGTACCCAGACGAGCCAGGGCGGTGTTCAGGTTGTCGAGACCGGCTTCGATGGCGGCAACAGCGGTGCTGGCTGCAGCCACGGTGTTGATCTCGGTCGCGGTGCCGATGGACAGGGTGCCGCCAGTCAGGCTGAGGTCTTCCGCACCCACAGTCAGGGTGTTGGAGCCATCCGCATTGGCCAGAGCGACGACGTCAGCTGCGCCGTTGCCGATCAGGTTGGTGCCGTTGAACTCGGCATTGGCCACGATGGTGCCGATCTGATCACGCAGGGCTTTGAAGTCTTCGTTGAGCGCGTTGCGAGACGCGGTGTCCAGAGAGGCGTCCTTGGAAGCCAGCGCCTTCTCTTTCATCTCGACCATCAGGTCGGAGATGGCCTCACCCGCAGCCAGTGCGACATCAACGGTCGACTGGGCCAGATCCAGCGATTGCGACACGGCGCTATAGCCGGCCACGTCAGCACGCATGGACTGAGCGATAGCGAACACGCCGCCATTGTCTTTTGCGGAGGAGATCGCAAGACCCGTATTGATACGTTGCTGGACCTGCTGGAGGTCCATGTTGGTCTTGTTCAGGTTCTGCAGGGCGATCATTGCGCCCGGGTTGGTATTGATCGTCGCCATTTCTTGGCTCCTGTAACGTTTCTACGTTTGATGTGACGTGCATTTTGCGCGTCAGACCTTCTGGTCCGCGTTCTTAGGAGCAAAGCTGGGGCCAGATTCACCCTTTGCCGAAGAAACACCCCCTAACCCATTGATTGTTCGTCGCAGCGCAGGCGAAAAACCATTTACCCTGCGCCGCAAAATGGGCACTTATTGCCGGTTATGCTGGGTAATTTTTGCCGGGCGAGGCAAGTCTTGCCGGGTGGCGCCGGGCGGCCGGAAGTTGATTTGGTTAATCAAACCTTTCCGGAAAAGAAAAGGCCGGGATTGCGTGAACAATCCCGGCCCGAACCGCTCGCCCTAGCCGAAATAGGACAGGATGGATTGCGGTTGCTGGTTGGCGATCGAAAGCGCCTGAGTGCCCAGCTGTTGTTTGACCTGAAGCGCCTGCAACTCTGCAGACTCCTTGGCCAGGTCCGCATCGACCAGATTGCCGATCCCGACTTCCAGAGCGTCGGAAAGTTTTGTGACAAACGTGGAGTGGATCTCCAGCGACTTGGATTTGGTGCCCAGACGCGCGAGCGCCGAGTTCACCGAATCCAGCGTGGTGCCGATCTGAGAGGCGATATTGCTGGCCTGGGTGGCGGTCGCGAACGACGCCGTGGCCGACAGGGACACAATCGAGCCGGAGAGCGACATGTTTTCCGCGCTCACAGTGATAGTGTTCGAGCCGTCCTGATTGGCCAGCGCCACGAATGAGTTGGTCGAACCATCGATGAGGTTCACACCGTTGAACTCGGCATTGCTGACGATCGTGGAAATCTGCTGACGCAGCGCCTTGAAATCTTCGTTCAGAGCACTGCGGCTAGCCGTATCCAGGGATGCGTCTGACGCCGCCAAAGCCTTCTCATTCATCTCGATCAACAGATCCGAAATCGCTTCACCGGCAGCAAGCGCAACGTCGAGCGTCGCCTCGCCCCGGTCCAGAATCTGACCGACGACCCCATAGCCAGAAACCTGGGAGCGCATGCGCTGGGCGATGGCGTAGATGCCGCCATTGTCCTTTGCGCTAGACACTTCCAGACCGGTGTTGATCCGGTTCTGTGTAGTTTGCAGGTCCATGTTGGTCTTGTTCAGATTTTGGAGCGCGATCATGGCTCCAGAGTTGGTGTTCACAGAAACGATCATTGTGGGGTTCCTCCGTTCTGGAAGCGAACGGCCTGTTCTTGGCCGGCGGACATTTTGTCCCGCTATGGCCAGAGCAATCCCCATGCCGCGCATGACGCGCGCGCAGCATTAAATACAGGCTATTTTTCAATGACTTGAAATCAGGCGCCGTGAGCGCCCGTCAGGCGCACCCCAAACGACCCGGCAAAAACGACCGGGAGGGGAGATTTACCGCGCAGACCGCCGGATCAGGAGGGCGCAAGCCCCTGCATGATCGTCCGGTTGATGTCGATCAGGGTCTCGACATCCGTCTCACCGCGCATGGCCGAGCTCGTCTCCTTGGAGACGAAGATCGACAGGGAAATGATCCCGGCGCGCAGGGAATCGGGCAGGCTGTTGTGAGAGCTGGCGCAATCGGCCGCAAAAGCCGACCAGACGCGCCGGTTCCGGTCCAGCGCGGCAACGCGTTTGCGGATCTCGCTTTTGGGCGCATCCCGCACTTCCATCAGCCCCCGGGTCACCTCGCCCAGCAGACGGTATTCCGTCTGGCGCGGGTCTTCGGTGCGGGAAGATGCGGTTTTATAGGCCTGGTACGACATGAACGCTTCGCCTCTTTATGCCCCGTCAGGACCAGCCAGAAGCTTGGCTTCGTACTGGATCAGCTTCCGGCAACGCAGCAACGCCTTGTAGAACTCGCCCGCCATGACCTCGCGACTCACAGAGACGCACTCGGAGAGAATCTCCGATGAGCCCACGGCATTCATGAACTCTGTCATACGCAGAACGAATTCGTCATATAATCCGTCCTGACTGGTTGATGAGAGGTACATCATCATGACGGGGAAATAGATGCGCTTGGCCGGCGTATCGACTTCATGCTCCTGCATGATGTCCTTTTCGCGCAGCACGCTGGCCTTGTTTTGCAGCACCAGGGTCGCCCGGCGATCCCCATTTTCAACCACGGCTCCGTTCAGAACGAACTTCTCACCCGGCTTCAAAGACAGCTTAAGCGGCATGACTAGTTTGACCCTTCATCGTCGGCGCGGCCTGACAGCTCCCGACCTCATACACTCAAGCAGGACAGAGTGAAGAAACCGTTGCTGAGCCGCAGACGCACAGTATTAGCATAACCTTAATCGAACCATCCGTTGCTGGCGTCATAAACTGCAAGGGATAATGCGTAATGAGCGATTTGCTCGATCTTGAAGCGGAGCTGGCGGCCGGGGAAGAAGAAGCCGTCCGCATCATTCAGGGCCGGCGCGACGAAGCGGCCTCGACTGAAGTCCAGCGCGCGCTTTCCTCTGCTCAAAGCAAGGACGACAATCTGCCGCCCAAGGCGATCGGCCTGCTCAAACGCGCTATGAAGATCGTGGATGACGACCGCGTCTCGGCGGCGAAGGCTGCTCAGCTCTGCCTGGATGCCGTGGACATCGCGCCCCAGAGCTCGCTCGCCAACCATGCGCTCGCCATTTGTCTGGAACGCCTCGGACGTCTGGCCAGGGCGCTGCAATTCTACGAGCGCGCCTGGCAGCTAAATCCGCACAATTCCGAGATCTATCTCAACCTCGCCATGCTGGCCTGGAAGCTGGACATGATGCCGGCGGCCGAGAAATTCCTCCGTCTGTTCCTGCAGCTGGCCCCCAACCATCCGGCGGGCGTGATCAACCTTTCCGGTGTCTTGCGCGACCAAGGCAAGTTTGAGGATTCCATCGAGATTTTGCGGGCGGCGATCTACGCCAACCCCGAAGAGAAGGACTTCTGGAACTCGCTTGGCACGACGCTGCTTGAAAAGGGCGAGCCCGAGCAGGCCCTGACCTTCTACAGCGAGGCGCTCCGCCTGCAGCCCGATTTCGCCCGCGCGCACCACAACACCGCCTTCGCCTACGAACTCCTGGGAGAGCCGGAAAAATCGGCGCATCATTTCCGTGAAGCGCTGAAAACCGCCGCCTCCCAGAAGGACGTGATCATCATGTCCCACGGCCTGTCCCAGTCTTTGCTGGCGCTCGGACAACTTGAGGAAGGCTGGGATCTGTACAAAAGCCGCCTGGAGCCTGAATACACGAACGTCACCCACTTCCTGATCGACGCCCCGCGTTGGGATGGCGACGATGTCGAGGCCATTCGCGGCAAGAAGGTTCTGTGGATCGGCGAACAGGGGCTGGGCGACGAAATCCTGTTCCTGCAGCTGGGGCGCGATCTGATCGACGCCATCGGCCCGGATGGTCAGCTTTATATCGCGGTCGAGAAACGCCTCATGGCAATGATCCAGGCGGTCTATCCCGAGGCCATTGTCGGCACCCACCGCACGATCAAGCGCGAAGGCAAGGATTTGCGGGGCGTTATCGGCTTTGAAGACGGGCTGAAATTTGACTACTGGACGCCGTTTGCCCAACCGGCCCGCGCCTTCCGCACCTCGCTCGACAGTTTCGCCAAGGAGCCTGTGCTCAAGCCCAAGCAGGAGGATCTGGAGCACTGGCGTCAAAAGCTTGCCGAACTGCCCGAGGGGCTGAAAGTCGGCATTCTGTGGAAGTCGCTGAAGATGGACGCCAAGCGATCCAAGCACTTCTCGGCGTTCGAGCTCTGGAAGCCGGTGCTGAAAACGCCCGGCGTCACTTTCGTGAATCTGCAATATGGCGATGCGGAAGAGGATATCGCCTATGTCAGGTCCAAGTTCGGCGTGGATGTGCATACGCTTGAGGGCATCGACCTGAAGAACGATCTCGATCAGGTCACTGCGCTCGCCAAGGCATGCGATGTGGTCATCGGCCCCACCAACGCGACCACATCGCTGGGCGCGGCGGCGGGCGGCAATATCTGGTATATCCACCCGCACCCGCGCATCTGGAGCCATATGGGCGCCGGTCGCTCGCCCTGGTTCCCCACCACACGCTCCTTCTTCGGCAAGGGCTATGCGGACTGGGTCGCGATCCTCAAACAGGTCGCCGGGGCGCTTGCCGAAGAAGTCGATGCCCGCAACGGCTAGGCCGGTTTGGTGAGGTAAAGCTGAAGGGCCGCTTCGTCATAGACGGGGCGGCCATTTTGCTGCCCGGCGCCCTCGACCTGCATCCTTCGGCGATCAAAAACCTGATCCACCTGAAAATCCGAGAACAGCGCCCGCAACTCCTCAAGATCATAAAAGACCCGATGCCCGAAGACCGGATCTTCGGACCCGTCCCCCATGCGAGCATAGCCATGATCGGTGCTGGCGACCTCGAAAAACGCCCGCCCGCCCGGCCTCAGCGCGTCATACATCTCCCGCACATAGCGCGCCGCCAGGGGCTTGGGGATGTGCTGCAAGGTGGCGCGCTCAAGGATCACATCAATGGAGCCGGGCTTCAGGCCCAGCGCATCGCCGCTCACAAACAGACCCAGCCCGTCATAGGTTCGCCGTCCCTTGAGCAGGGCCTGTTCAGAGACATCACAGCCCAGCAGCGTCGCGTCTGGAAAAAGACTGCGCAAGAACCCCAGATTCTGGGCATTGCCGCAGCCGAACTCGAACACCACGGCATCGGGATCTCGCGACAGCGCGATCACCGCGAACACAGCCGCGTCAGTATAGGGAACGCGCGTCTGGGAGGTTTTGTAAAACGCGTCCCATTGCCGGGCGTTATGCGCGCTCAAGGTCATCTGACGACGCTCTCCATCTGGCTTCATTCTTAATGAACCAAGACTCATCATAACAGTAAACAAGCCCCCTCAACCGGCAGGAGCGTTGTCATGGCCGCCCCCTCTTCCGTGTTTGACCAGATCGAGGATCACAGCCGCCCGCCCGTGATCGTGGCGGAGCTCTCGGCCAATCACAGCGGGGATTTGTCGCGCGCGCTGGAGATCATCCATGCCTGCGCCGAGGCCGGTGCGGACGCCCTGAAGCTGCAGACCTATACCGCCGACACCATCACGCTCGACCATAATGGTCCGGGCTTTGTGCTCAAAGGCGGGCTCTGGGACGGCCGCAAGCTGCACGACCTTTATGAGGAAGCGCATACGCCCTGGGACTGGCACGCCGCATTGTTCGAGGCGGGTCGCAAGCATGGAATGGAGGTGTTCTCCTCCCCGTTTGATTTCACCGCGGTTGATTTTCTCGAACAGTTCGAGCCCCCCGCCTACAAGATCGCCTCGTTCGAACTCATTGATCTGCCGTTGATCACCTATGCCGCGCAAACCGGCCGCCCGCTGATCATGTCCACCGGCATGGCGACCTGGGACGAGATCATCGAAGCCGTGCTGACTGCTCGACAGGCCGGGTGCGAGCGCCTGTGCATCCTGCATTGCACCTCGGGCTATCCAACCCCGATCGAGCAGGCGGATCTGAACACCATTCCCGACCTCATCGCCCGCCTGCAGCTGCCCATCGGGCTCAGCGACCATACGCCGGGCATCGCGGCTCCTGTCGCTGCGACGGCACTGGGCGCCCGGATGATCGAAAAGCACGTCACAATGCGCCGCTCGGATGGCGGACCGGACGCCGCCTTCTCGCTGGAGCCCGATGAGCTGGCCTCGCTTGTGAAGGAAACCCGCAACGCCCATGCCGCTTTGGGCGGCGTGCGCAAGGGGCTGGCGCAATCGGAAGTCGGGTCACGCACTGTGCGCCGTTCGCTTTATGTCACGCGCGACATCAAGGCAGGCGAAACCCTGACCGAGGACAATGTGCGCTCGGTGCGTCCGGGCGGCGGCCTGCATCCGCGTGAATGGACGAAGGTGCTGGGCCGGACCGCGGCGCGTGATCTCAGCTTCGGCGACCCGCTGGACTGGTCAATGATCTCTGACGGGACCGCATGACGGAACGCGCAGCATCAGCGCTCGCCAAGGCGTTTGACGGCGGACAGGCCATCCTGTTCGGACGGGCGCGCTCGGCGCATCTGGCGTTGTTTGAAGCGCTCGGCCTGCATGGCCGCTCCTCCATTCTGATCCCCTCCAACGCTTGCCCCAGCCTTCTGGCCTGCGCCTGGGCCAGCGGCGCGGAAGTGCGCCTGGCGCCGGTCAGCGCCGAAACCGGGATCAATGAAGACGCGGCGCTGGCCAGACAGCTTCGCATACTCTCCCGCCCCGGCCGCAAGGGCGCGGTTCTGCTCACGCATCTTTATGGATTCCGGCTCGACTTTAGCGAGACTCGGAAGGCTGCGAGCGAGCTGGGCTGGGTCACGGTCGAGAATGACGCGAACGCCTCAAGCTTTGCACCGAAGGCCCGGCTTGAGGATATCGCACGCATAGTGAGCTTTGGTCCCGGCAAGGTGCTGGACGCGGGTTCTGGCGGTGCGGTGATCACGCGCGACAAGGCGCTGGCCGAAGAGCTCAAGCGCATCACTGCCCGCTACCCCGGACTGGATGACTGGGCGGAGCGCGATGAGGACAAGCTGATGCTTGAACGCCGCGCCCTGCGCAATGCGGGCCGGTCTGCCGACATTGAAAACACCCTGGTTGAGGAAATGCGCCAGCTTCGCTTCGGCTTTGATCCCGAAACCGAAGAGCCGCTTCTGCGCGCCCTCGCCCATTTGCCAACCCGGCTCGCCGAACGTCAGGAACGCCGGGACGCCTGGATCGAGGCGCTCAGCGGTTTTGACCCGCACCTGCAGGTCATCGACCTCAACCAGACCGCCCCCTGGCGGCTGATCGTCAGGGCAGACCCGAAAGTGCGGGACTTTGTGGTGGAGGCCCTTCGCAAGGCCGACATCGACGCCGGGACCAATTATCCGTCACTGAGCCAGTCCTTCCCGAAGCTGACCCGCCAGGACGCGCATCCAGATGCAGACGCCTGGTCCAGGTCTGTGATCAATCTCTGGCTCGATGCACGTTATGATGCCGCCAGAATCAACACGGCGCGCACCGTGATCGAGACTGAATTGGAGGCGCTGACATGACTTCCCTGATCATCCGTGTGGACGCCCTGCACGAAACCGGCCTCGCGCATGCGGCGCGCTGTTCTCGCCTGCTCGACCTTTTGCCCCAGCGCCCGACCGTCCATGTTCTGGGTCAGGGCGACGCGCTGAAGGACTTTTTCCCGCATGACAAGATCGTCCCGCTCAAGGGCCCGGTGGATGTCTTCCTGAAGGCGTTGGTGATCGAGACCGGCGCGAACGCCGTGCTGGTCGATCAACCGGCAAAGGACCCGCTGCTCTGGGAGGCGCTGGACGCCCTGCCCCAGCTCAAGCGGATCATGATTGATGATTTCGGCTCTGACGCCCCCGCCGATCTGGTGATCAACGGGACGGTGATCGAGCGGTATCACAGCTATCCCAATCTGCGCGCGGATGGTCAGGCGCTCTGTGGCGGCGCGTATTCACTCATTGCCCCCGTCTTCGCCAAATCCCGCCATGACGAGCCTCGCAACGGGCCGGTCATCGCTATTTGCGGCGGTGGCGAGCGCGCGACCGACTGGGCGATGATGCTGGCCGAGCATGGACCTGCGCTGTCCAGACCCCACCCTTTCATCCTCATCGTGGGGTCGAGTTTTCCCGACTTTGACGCCCTCAAGCAGATGGCGGTCTATAATGGCGGCATCGCCAAGCAGGGCTTGCCCGCCCACCAGGTCGCCAGCCATCTCGCCCGCACGCCCGTCGCTATCATGACCGGCGGCATGGTGGTCTATGAAGCGCTGGCGGCTGGAACACCATCGCTAGTCTTCCCGCAGCTTGAAAACCTGATCCCGGAAATCGACTGGTTCGAGGACCATGGCGCCCTGATCAATCTGGGCCATGAGAACGGCGATAATCTCGAACAGCTGTCCTCGCATCTGAATGGCCTTCTCAAGAATGAGGACGCCCTTCAAGCCCTGAGCCAGAAGGGCCCCGAACTGATTGACGGGCTTGGCATGAGCCGCGCCGCCGAGGCGATCAACGCCCTTTTGGGACAATAAGCGAAGCGCTCATGACGATTGCGATCATCGACTATGGCATGGGCAATCTGACCTCGGTCAGAAACGCCTTCGCGCATCTGGGCGCAGAGGTCGTGGTCAGCCATGACCCCGGCGTGCTGCGCGCTGCGAAGGGCGTGGTCCTGCCCGGTGTGGGCGCGTTTGGCGAAGGCATGGCGCATCTGCAGGAGCTGGGCCTCGCCCAGCTACTCAAGGACGAGATCGCCGCTCAGCATCGCCCGCTTCTGGGCATTTGTCTGGGCATGCAGCTTTTGCTCGATGAAAGCGCCGAGCATGGCCAGCACAAGGGGTTGGGAATTGTGCCCGGCAAGGTGCGTCGCCTCGCGCCGCCGCCCCATGATCCGCCCTATCGCGTGCCGCATGTGGGCTGGAACCATGTGGAGGCGACAAAGACGGAGGGCCTGTTCAAGGGCCTGCCCGAGAATGAAGCCTTCTATTTCGTCCATTCCTTTGTTTGCGAACCCGAACGCGCAGAAGACGCAGCGGGCTGGAGCGAGCATGGCGAGCGCTTTGTCTGCGCGCTGGAGCACGGATCTGTCTGGGCGGCGCAATTCCATCCCGAGAAAAGCCACAAGGCCGGCCTTGCCCTTCTCAACAACTGGCTGGAGTTCGTCGCCTCATGCTGATGCCGCGTCTGATCCCGGTCCTCCTCTTGATGAATGGCCAGCTGGTCCGCTCTGAAAAGTTCACCACCCATCAGATCATTGGCGATCCCCTGCACGAGGTGGCGCGCTTTAACGAGTGGAAGGTGGACGAGCTCATCTATCTTGATATCTCCCGCACCGCCGGACTGGCGCAGGGCCGCCGCGATGCGGGCAATCGCGCCTATGCCGACGCCATGGAGGTGCTCGAAGCGGTGGCGAGCCATTGTTTCATGCCTTTGACCTGGGGCGGGCATGTCACCTCGCTCGATCAGGTGCGCGACATCTTCAAGCGCGGCGCCGACAAGGTCGCGATCAACACCGCAGCCTTTGAAACGCCCGAGCTGATCACCCAGGTCTCCAAACGCTTCGGCGCGCAAGCCATGGTCGTCAGTATCGACGTGCGCCAGACTGAAGACGGCTATGAAGTGATGACCCAGGGCGGGCGGACCGCCACAGGCCGTGATCCGGTGGCTTGGGCGAAAGAGGCCGAAGACCGCGGCGCCGGCGAAATCCTGTTGCAGAGCCTCGATCGCGACGGGCGCGGTACGGGCTATGATGTCGCCCTGATCGAGCAGGTCTCACAGGCTGTCACCATCCCGGTCATCGCCTGTTCGGGTGTCGGTGTGTACGAGCATTACGCCAAGGGCCTCAAAGCGGGCGCGGACGCCGTCGCTGCCGCCAATATCTGGCATTTCAAGGAACTCGCCGATCGTGGCGGCAAGCGCGCTTTGCAACGCGCCGGCTTTGACGTGCGGATGTAGGCTCAGGCCTCAAGCGCGGCCTGCGCCAGCTTGAGATCCCGCGTCATCTCTCCACAGCTGCGCACCAGTTTCGCCGTGTCCGGGCCCAGATTGAACAGGGCGTCGATGATGGAGAGGCTGGGGAGGAAGGCTTTGCCCTGCGGGTACTCGGGCGGCGTAAAGGCCTGCCAGAAATGGGTGACGCCATTGGCGGAAAAACCCGCCTCATCCACATAGCTCGCCGCTCCCACATTGGAGATATAGGCGTCCGCGCCTGCCGCGTGGCAAAGCGAGATCAGCCGGTCCTGGCTTTCGCCTTCATGGTCCAGCTCAGCGCTATCCAGAATTCGTGCATCAAGCTCCAGAACCTCGCAAAAATGGCGGATCAGCGCGCAGTTGAGGTCTGAAAGGTTGGGGTAGTCACGCTCGATCAGGGCCTCGATCGCCGGGAAATACGCGTCGAAATGCGGCCGCTTGCCATAGACCTGTTTCAGCGTGGTCAGATGCTTTTTCCGCCAGGGCTCGGCTGCGATCTCGGTCTGGCGGATCGTGCGATGCAGATCACCGGATTTCTTCACCGGCACCGACAGGAAGATCGCCTCCTGGCCATTGCGCACCCGGTTGCGTTGCTGCCAGCTATGGCGCTGGAACTGCACGTCCGGCAGCAGCACGAAGACATCGCTGAGGGCGATCTTGTGAAACAGGATCAACCCCGGCAGGTAGACCGGCTGATGTGCGCTCAGGGTTCGCATGGGCCCGCCCTTCCCGTTTGTGGTGCATCGCTTGGGCTAAACTTAACGATTCAGGCGTTTTGTTACCCTTAAGCACGGCGATGATTCGTCCTCGCCACATCCCAGCCTGAGGGAAGCGCCATGAGTGTCCAGTTCTGCAAGACCTGTTTTTATCCCAGCTCGTCAGCGGCGCCGCTGACCTATGACGAGAACGGGGTGTGCTCGGGCTGCCGGGTGGCGGGCCAGACCGTCGAGATCGACTGGGACGAACGCTGGGCCATGCTTGAAGAGCTGGTGGCCGATTACCGCAATCCCAGAGGCTATGATTGCGTCATCCCTGTGGGCGGCGGCAAGGACAGCTATTACCAGACCCATCTGGCGGTCAAAAAGCTGGGCCTGCGCCCGCTATTGGTCACCTATCATGGCAACAACTTCCTGCCCGAGGGCGAGTATAATCTCCAGCTGATGCGCGAGGCCTTCGCCGCCGACCACATCATCTATCGCCCCGGCCTAGATACGCTGATCAAGATGAACCTTCTGGGGTTCAAGCTGCATGGCGACATGAACTGGCATAACCACGCCGGCATCAAGACCTACCCGATCAAGCAGGCGGTCCTGCACAACATCCCGCTGATGCTGTGGGGCGATCATGGCTGGGTCGATCTGGGCGGCATGTTCTCCTATTCAGACTTCCCTGAGTTTACCGCCAAGACCCGCAAGGAGCATGACCTGCACGGGCTCGATTGGGATGACTTCACCGATGAAGGGCTGGAGCGCCATGGCCGCCCGGACCTGAAAATGGGTCTGACCGAGAAAGAACTCGACTTTGCGATCTATCCCTCAGACGAGGAGATCGACCGGGTCGGCGTGCGCGGCGTTTACTTGGGCTTTTACGAGAAGTGGAACGGCAACAAGTGCGCCGCCGTGGCCGAAGCCGAATACGGCTGGAAGAAAGCCGAATACCCGTTCGAACGCACCTACCGCAAAATCTCCAATCTCGACGACATGCACGAGAACGGGATTCACGACTATCTCAAGTTCATCAAGTTCGGCTATGGCCGCGCCACCGACCACGCCACCCAGGACGTGCGGCTGGGGATCATGGACTACAAGACCGGGCTCGAAATGGTCAGAAAGCATGACCACATCAAGCCGCGCCGCGATCTCGAGCGCTGGCTCAAATATGTCGATATGAGCGAGGCCGAGTTCGACCGGATCTGCGACACCTTCCGCGATCCGCGCGTCTGGCGCATTGAGAATGATCAATGGGTCAAGGATGATGTCTGGGGCGGCTCATCAAGCTATGGCCCGGTCCACCTTGAGAAGAATGATCCGCGTCGCGAGCAATACATGGTCAAGGGCGCCGAGGTATGAGCCGCACGACAACAGCCGAGTTTACGACCTTCGCCGATGTGAATGTGCGTGGCCGGGGCCGGCCCATCGTACTGGCGGGCGCCGGCAATATCGCTGACAAGACCCTGCGCCGGATCAAGGGCGTGACAGGGATCGTCGACAACAATCCCAATCTGCATGGCGAGAGCCAGGCCGGGCTGACCATCGCCAAGCCGGACAGCCTGAAGGGCGCGTCGCCCCGCCCCTTTGTGGTGATCTGCACCACGTCGTTTGTGGAAGTGGGCGAACAGCTGGCGAGCTTCGGCCTTGTTCCCGGTCAGGACTTCGTCGTCAGCCCGGTGCTTAATGATCTGCGCATCATCGCGGAGATGGAGAGCCTTGAGGAGACAGTACTGTTCACCTGCGGCCTGCCGCCGCTGGATGATCCCGAAGCCGGCGGCGGGCTCTATGAGCTGACCATCTCCGGCGCGAAGCATAGCTTCCGCAAGGTCTTCAAAGGCAATTTCCACGGCCTGCGCCCCCATGGCGAGCACTTCATCGCCATTGATGACGAGCGCGGCCTCATCACCTTTGACCGCGACTACAACATCCTCAAGGCTTTCGCCCTGCCCCAGGGCGCGCGCTGTCATGGCGTGAGCTGGTCGGAAGAGAAGCGGCAATACTTCATCGCCTGCTCCTATCTCGATGCGATCCTCGTTTATTCCGAAGACGGCGACGAGATCGATCGCATCCCGATCAGCCCCAAACAGGCGCGCACCGGCTCGGCGCAGCACCATTGCAATGACATTCTGGTGCTGGGTGACAGCGTCTACCTGTCCATGTTCTCCGCCACCGGCAACTGGAAGCGGGACGTGTTTGACGGGGTCGTGCTGGAATATGATCTGGCGGACAGACGCTGGGTCGGCCCGGTCATCTCGGATTTGTGGATGCCGCACTCGATCGACTTTGTGGACGGCTCGCTGGTGGTGCTGGATTCCCTGCGCGGGCGCCTTTTGAAGAACAACGCCCAGAGTGTGGGGCAGTTTCCGGGCTTCGCCCGCGGCCTTGCCCATGACGGCGCGCGCTTCTTCATCGGTCAGAGCCGGAACCGGAACTATTCCGCCGCCATGGGCGTCAGCCAGAACATCGCCATCGACACCGCCATCACCGTGTTTGATGAGCACACCAAGGTGTCCAAGAGCTTCCATCTGCCCTCCACGGTGTCGGAAATCCACGGCATCGCGCTGAACACCAGGCGCTGATCATGAAGATCGCGGTCATCCCGGCCCGCGGCGGCTCCAAGCGCATTCCGCGCAAGAATGTGCGCCCCTTCCATGGCCAGCCCATGATCAGCTGGCCCATCGCGGCCGCGCTCGAAACAGGCGTGTTCGATCATGTGGTGGTCAGCACGGATGATCCCGAAATCGCCGAGGTCGCCAAATCCGCCGGCGCCAGCGCGCCTTTCCTGCGCCCCCCCGAGCTGGCGGATGACTTCACCGGCGTAATCCCCGTCATTAAGCACGCAATGACCGCCATGGCCGAGATCACCGGCGAAAGCCCGGATCTGGTCTGCGCGATCTACGCTACAGCCCCCTTCCTGAGCGCGTCGGATATCAAGCGCGGCCACGACGCCCTGGTCGCCGCACCGGCTCAGGACTACGCCATCTCGGTCACGCCCTTCGCCTTCCCGGTGCAGCGCGCCTTGCGTCAGGTGCAGTCCGAGACCGGGCCGGGTCTGGCGCCCATGTATCCCGAATTCATCCGTTCACGATCACAGGATCTGGAAGAAGCCTTTCACGACGCCGCGCAGTTTTTCTGGTGTCGCCCCAAGGCCTTGCTGGAAGAAGCCCCGGTTTTTTCACCGCGTTCCATACCGATCACAATTGCACCTGAACGCGTTCAGGATATTGATACCGAGTATGACTGGCGCCGGGCCGAGCTTATGTTCCAGGCGTTGCGCGCGGATGACGCGGGCGAAGCACAGCGTTAGAGTGAAGCTGAATTCGCTGCAACCGGGCGTGGGGGAACGCTCGTAGGGTACAGAAAAACAGGGGAAAACCCGATCATGCGTTTTGAAGGCACCAAGGATTACGTGGCCACCGAAGAGCTGGCCGCAGCGGTGAACGCCGCCATCATTCTGGAACGTCCGCTGCTGGTGAAGGGCGAGCCGGGCACCGGCAAGACCGAACTGGCGCGCCAGGTCGCTGCGTCTCTGGGGGCGCCGCTGATCGAGTGGCATATCAAGTCCACCACCAAGGCGCACCAGGGCCTTTACGAGTACGACGCCGTGGCGCGCCTGCGCGATTCACAGCTGGGCGACGACAAGGTCCATGACGTCAAGAACTACATCCGCAAGGGCAAGCTGTGGGAAGCGTTTGATTCCGACGTGCGCCCGGTCCTGCTGATCGACGAGATCGACAAGGCGGACATCGAATTCCCCAACGACCTCCTGCAGGAGCTCGACCGGATGGAATTCTACGTCTACGAGACCGGCGAAACGATCAAGGCCGAACAGCGCCCCATCGTGATCATCTCCTCCAACAACGAGAAAGAGCTGCCGGACGCCTTCCTGCGCCGCTGCTTCTTCCACTTCATCGCCTTCCCGGACGAGGAAACGATGGAGCAGATCGTCAATGTCCACTTCCCGGGCATCAAGGGCGATCTTCTGGCCGAAGCGCTGGAGATGTTCTTTGAGGTGCGCAGCGCGCCGGGCCTGAAGAAGAAGCCCTCCACCTCCGAATTACTGGACTGGCTCAAGCTTCTTCTGGCTGAAGACATAGACCCGGCGATCCTGCGCGAACGCGACACCCGCAAGCTGATCCCGCCGCTTCACGGCGCTCTGTTAAAAAACGAACAGGATGTTCAACTTTTCGAACGTCTGGCTTTCATGACGCGCCGGGAAGGCTAAGGCTAAGGCACAGAATTAACTGCCTTATCTACTTAGCCCCCAAAGGTTCCCGTTATGAAAACGCTTGTTCTCGCCGCCGCCCTGGGCCTCGCTTCGCAACCGGACCCCAGCTTTATGGAGCCTCTGCGCGGCGCCATGCAGGCCATGTTCGCGAGCGACTATGATCAGGCCGAGGATCAGGCGCTGATCGCGCTTGAGGCGGCGCCGGACGCGCTGTCGCAATACCGGGTCCGGCACATGCTGACCGATATCAATGCGCGCCAGTCCGACTGGAGCGAGGCGACCATGCATGCGGCGGCCGGGCGTGAGATTTTGGGCGGGATGGGCGAATTGCCGCCCGGCCTTGCCGCCAATCCGGCCCATCTTGCCGCCGAACAATGGCGCGGCGTGACCCTGGCGGGCGAAGACGGCGAAGCGCTGACCGCGCAGTTCGTCACTCTGCACCCTGAAAACGCCGGCTGGCGGGCAGAGGGCGATACGGTGGTTCATGACCAGCTCAGCTGCGCCATGATGGAAGACGGCTTCTTGCTGTTTGACATCTATGACGCGCCGGGCTGCCAGTACTGGTCGCTCGATGATTTCGGTTTGCGCCTGCAATATGTGGACGCAAGCGACAGCCCCGCTGCGATGGACGCGCTTTTGAACACCATCCCCGAAGCGCGTCGCGAGAGCTGGATCGAACTTGAAAGTGCGGATGGCGTGACCGTGTATGAACGCGTATTCGAGCATCCGGCTCCTACGGGCGTTCAGCGTGTGGTGCTGGGAACCCGCGCCCATGACGGCGCCCTCACCGCCTATATGATGCGCTATCCGGCAGCGGATCAGGACGCGGCACGGGCCGACCTGTTCGCTCTGGTGGACACCCTGCTCGAGGAGTAGCCATGGCCCTCTTCCACCGCTTCTTCACGGATCTGCGCGCCGCCAAGATCCCGGTCTCCACCCGGGAATATCTCACCCTGCTTGAAGCCCTGAAAAAAGGCGCGATCGAGCAGGAGGTGGACAGCTTCTACGCGGTCAGTCGGGCGGCGCTGGTCAAGGATGAGCGCAATTTCGACAAGTTCGACAAGGTCTTCGCCCATCATTTCGAGGGCATCGAGGCCTTGGGCGATCTGTTCAAATCTGACGAGATCCCCGAGGACTGGCTGACCGCCCAGATGAAGCGCCATCTCACCAAAGAGGAGATGGAAGCGCTGCAGGAGATGGATTTCGACCAGCTCATGAAGACGCTGCAGGATCGTCTCAAGGAGCAGGAAAAGCGCCACGAAGGCGGCAATAAATGGATCGGCACCGGCGGCACGAGCCCTTATGGCAATTCGGGCTGGAGCCCGAACGGCGTGCGCATTGGCGGCCAGTCCAAGAACAAGAAAGCCAACAAGGTCTGGGAGAACCGCCGCTTCAAGGATCTTGATTCCGAGCGCGAGCTGGGCACCCGAAACCTGAAGGTCGCGCTGCGCCGCCTGCGCCAGTTCGCGCGCGACGGGGCCGAGGAAGAGCTCGATCTTGAAGGCACCATCCGCGCCACCGCCAGCAAGGGCTATCTGGATGTGCAGATGCGCGCCGAGCGTCGCAATGCGGTGAAAGTGCTGGTGTTCTTTGATGTGGGCGGGTCCATGGACCCCTATATCGATCTCACCGAACGCCTGTTCTCGGCGGCGCGGGGCGTGTTCAAGAATCTTGAGTATTTCTACTTCCACAACTGCATCTATGAGGGCGTGTGGAAGTCCAATCTGCGCCGGCGCACCGAAACCCGCTCCATGTGGGATGTGCTGCACAAATACCCCAGCGACTACAAGGTCGTGATCGTGGGTGACGCCGCCATGTCCCCGACCGAGATCACCCATCCGGGCGGGTCGGTCGAGCACTGGAACGAGGAAGCGGGCGGGGTCTGGCTGCGTCGCCTGAAAGAGACCTATCCCCACCTGATCTGGCTGAACCCCACGCCCGAGGGCTGGTGGCCGCACACCTATTCGGTGCAGCTGGTGCGCGAGATCATCGGCGAGGAGCGCATGTTCCCCCTGACCCTGTCGGGCGTGGACAAGGCGATGAAGGAACTGGCCAAACGGCGGTAGAGACAAAAAGGGGCGGTCGAACCGCCCCTTTTTTTCATCCATGCTGCGTCAGGCGATTATTCGGGATCGCCATGCACCGCCGCCTGGCCATGCTCGATGCCCAGCGCGCTCTCCACGCGGCGCACCCAGCCATTGACGGCGGGGAATTCAGACAGGTCAAAGCCGCCCTCATCGGCGACGCGCGTATAGGCCACCAGCGCGATGTCCGCTGCGCTCATCTCTTCGCCCACCATGAAGCTTTGCGAGATGAGGTTCATCTCCATCACGCCCAGCGCGCGGCGGCCCTTGGCGTAGAGCTCGGGGTCGAGATCGGCCTCGTTCGCGCCCTTGAAGCGCAGGGCGCTGCGCCGCACGGCGATATAGGGCTCGTGCGAATACTGCTCCCAGAACAGCCATTGCATCATCACCGCCCGCTTGAACGGGTCTGACGGGATGAGCGCCGTGCCATCGAGCAGGTAAAGCAGGATGGCGTTGGACTGGGCCAGAGTGCGGCCATCTTCATGGCGCAGCACCGGCACCTGACCGGCCGGGTTCAGCGCCAGGAAGGAATCGCTGCGGGTCTCGCCGCCGAAAATATCCACCTCGACCCAGTCATGCGGGACATCAGCGATTTTCGCCGCCCACAGGGTCTTCAGACAGTTGCCGCTCTCGATATTGCCGTAAAGGGTGACGGGCTGCATGGCGCTCTCCTGCTCTTCTTCCGCCGTTTTAGCTGCGCCCCGGCATGATGCAATGCGACGAAGGGGTTTGGAGCGCTCAAACTTCAGCCTATAACGCCGCACATGACTTCAAAATCACCTGCCCATTTTGATCTGGATGACCTGAACGCCCGCACCGCTCCTGAAGCGTGCGAGACCATGGCGGAGGTGCGTGACGGCGTGGACCGTATGGATCGGGCGCTGGTGGCGCTGATCGCTGAACGTTCGCGCTATATGCAGGCCGCCGCCCGGATCAAACCCAGCCGGGATGTGGTGCGCGATGAAGAGCGCATCGAGGATGTGGTGACGAAAGTGCTCAAGGCCGCCGAACCCGCCGGGCTTCCCGCCGAGATCGCCGAACCGGTCTGGCGCGAGCTGGTTGAGCAGTCGATCGCCTATGAATTCAAGGTCTGGGACAAGACGCGCTAGCCGCGCACAGCCGCCATGGCGTTGCTGGCGCGATCCGCCGCCGTCTCAACCGCCTGCAGCGCTTCTGCATCGCCAAAGCGTTCTTCCGCCAGCGCGCACGCCTCGCCCAGCTCCATCGCCCCGACCCCGCGCGACGCGCCCTTGAGAGTATGGGCCGCGATACGCCAATCACGTTCTGAGCTGGCCGCCTTCAAGGCGCTGACGCACGCCTCGATTTGCGCCGCCAGAAGGCCAAACAATTCCGCTTCAAGCGCGGCGTCGCCGGCCGTGTATTGTTCAAGATGGTCTCGGTCCAGAACGGGCGCGCTCATCGCGACCAACCCTCCATGCAGATGAACGCCGAACCCTAAAGGCCCGGCCGTTAACAGACCTTCACGCAGCCGCATGACTTGTTCCCCGCGCGCGGGGACAGTATGGCCAGAGCCTCAACTCGCGTCACAAGGACCCGCCTCATATGACCCTGACCGACATCATCGGACTGATGGGCGTGGCCTGCGTGCTGGCGGGCTATTTCCTCTTGCAGATCGAGAAAGTGAGAAGCGACGGGCTCGGCTATCTTCTGCTCAATCTGTGCGGCGCATCCCTCTTGATTGTCTCGCTGATGGTGACGTTCAACCTCGCCAGTTTCGTGATCGAAATCTGCTGGCTGTCGATCTCGATCTTCGGTCTCGTGAAATGGGTGATCAAGCGGCGTCGAGGCGATCAGTCACTTGACGGTTAAGCGCTTTAGCGTTCAAGTGACGCCATGAGCTTGCTAGACACATACAAGGCCCGTGTGGGCCAATCGCATTCGTCGGACTGGTTTGAGGTCACTCAGGATCAGGTCAACGCCTTTGCGGACGTGACCAAAGATCACCAGTTCATTCATGTGGACCCGGAACGCGCCAAAAACGAAAGCCCGTTCGGCGGTCCGATCGCCCACGGCTTCCTGACGCTGTCCATGCTCAGCCATTTCGGCGAGCAGGCCCTGCCGGACTTTCCCGCAGGCGTGATCGGCATCAATTACGGCTTTGAGAAAGTCCGTTTCCTGACGCCGGTTCGGGTCGGGTCAAAGATCCGCGGCACGTTCACGCTTGCGAACGTCATCGAACGCAAGCCGGGCCAGCTGCAGCTGACTCAGGATGTGACGGTCGAGATTGAAGGCTCTGAAAGCCCTGCGCTGATCGCGCAATGGCTCAGCCTGATCGCTCAGGGCTAAAGCTTTTTGGTCGACCGAGATCGACCAGAACAGAGCTCTAGCGTTCGAACGCCTGCCCGACTTCATCAAGTTGCGCTTCCAGCTTGTCGAGGAGACTCATCAGCTGGTCGCGCTCCTCATCGCTGAACGCCTCAAGCAATTTCTTTTCATAATCAAGCGCCAGGGGGGCGACTTCGGCGTAGATCGCCTGCCCCTCGGGCGTCAGTGACACATCACTGGCGCGCCGGTCCTGCTTGTTTCGGATCCGGGCCACCAGCCCGCGCTCGTCCAGCGCGCGGATGGCGCGGCTGACGCTGACCTTGTCCATGGCGGTCGCTTCACACACCGCCTGGGCCGTCAGGGCCTCGCCCTCACCCAGGACCGCAATCACCCGCCATTCCCAGATCGTCAGCCCGAACCGGGCCTGATAGGCCTTGGCGATCAGGCTGGACGCCTTGTTCGACGTCACCGACAGCCGATACGGCACATAGGACGGCAGGCGAAGGCTTGCGCCCTCGCCTGCGTCCGGAGTTATGCGGGCGTCGTCCGCCAAGATTACTCGGCGGCCGGCTCGGTCTTGATCACGCCGCGGCGGATCTGGTCGAGCTCGATAGATTCAAACAGGGCCTTGAAGTTGCCCTCGCCGAAGCCTTCATTGCCCTTGCGCTGAATGATCTCGAAGAAGATCGGACCGATATTGGTCGTGGTGAAGATCTGCAGCAGCAGGCCATCGCCGGTTTCCGGATTGCCGTCGACCAGGATGGAGTTCTTCTTCAGACGCTCCAGATCCTCGCCATGGTTCGGCACGCGCTCGTCCACGAGCTCGTAATACGTTTGCGGCGTGGACTGGAAGACAACGCCGTTCTCGCGCAGCTTCTCGACGGTCTCATAGATGTTCGGCGTGGTCAGGGCGATGTGCTGGATGCCTTCGCCATTGTACTCACGCAGATATTCAGAGATCTGGGACTGATCGTCAGAGCTTTCGTTCAGCGGGATCTTCAGCTTGCCGCACGGGCCGGTCATGGCGCGAGACAGAAGGCCGGTGTGCTGGCCCTTGATGTCGAAATAGCGGATTTCGCGGAAGTTGAAGACGTTCTCGTAAAAGCTCGCCCACTTGTTCATATTGCCGTTGATCACGTTGTGGGTCAGGTGATCGAGCACCTCAAGGCCCACGCCTCCTTTATCCTCGGCGCCCGGGATCGGCTCGAACAGATCATCATAGATCGTCGCATCGCCATAGGTGTCCACGAGATAGAGGACGGAGCCGCCAATGCCCTTGATGGACGGAATGGCGTCGGTCCAGACGCCGTCGCCGAACGGCTCGGCGCCGCGCTCGATGGCGTCGGCATAGGCTTTCTTGGCGTCCTTGACGCGGAACGCCATGGCGTTCGCGCTCGGGCCGTGTTCCTTGCGGAAGTCAGCGGCCTGGCCGGTCTCTTCCTTGTTCACCAGGAAGGTCACATCGCCCTGCTTGTAGCGGATGATGTTCTTGGTCTTGTGCTTGGCGACGGCGGTGAAGCCGAGGCTTTCAAACAGCGCTTCAAGCTTTTCCGGTTCCGGGCTCGTGTACTCGACGAACTCGAAGCCGTCGGTGCCCAGCGGGTTCTCAAACAGATCGGCCATGGGGCGCTCCCTTAAATCAATCGTGATGCGCCGAATGGCTTGATCAGTCCGGTTTCGGCGCGCATCGTCGTGTGGCGGAAGATAGTATCATTTGCAACTAAATTCACCCCCTAAGTCAGCGACGCCCCCTCAAACTGCGGAGAATTGTTCCATGAAACTGGTCCTGCACGGTTATTTTCGCTCCGGCACCAGCTATCGCACCCGGCTTGCGCTGAACTGGAAGGGCGTGCCCTTTGACTATGTGGGCGTGAACCTGGTTGAGGGCGAACAGCATTCAGACGCCTACAAGGCCAAGAACCCGCAGGGACTGGTGCCGGCGCTGGAAGTGGATGGGGAAATCCTGACCCAGTCCGTCGCGATTCTCGAATGGATCGAGGAGACCTTCCCCCAGCGTCCGCTGCTGCCCTCTGACCCGATCAAACGCGCAAAGGTTCGCGCCTTCGCAGCGGCGATCGGCTGTGACATCCACCCCCTGCAGAACCTGCGCATCCTGAAGAAGGCGCGCGAGCTGGCGGGCGATGACGCAGAGGCGGGCCCCGCCTGGGCGCGTCACTGGATCAGCCTCGGGTTTGATGCGCTGGAAAAGCTGGCGGAACAAGCGGACGGCCAGAACGGTTTCACCTTTGGCGACGGCCCGACGCTGGCGGAAATCTATCTGTTGCCGCAAATGTTCAACGCCCGCCGCTTTGGCGTGGACCTGGCGCCCTACCCCCGGCTTGTGGCGGCGGACGAAGCCGCCCGCGCCCTGCCCGAGTTCGAGCGCGCGGCGCCCGAGAACCAGCCCGACGCGATCTAGCGCTTGAACCAGTCCCCGCTCCGGATCAGCCGGGCGTCCTGAACGCCCAGCACCCAGACATAGACCCAGGCGTCCCGGTCCGGCTCGATCAGCCGGACCTTGCGGCGTTCATAGCGCGAGCGCGCCGGATCCTCGGGCCAGTAATCTTCATAGGCGTCGACTTTGGGCATGACCGAAGCATCGCGTACCTCGAACATTTCGCCGACCACCTGCCCCTCGCCCTCCACAAGGCCGGGATAGGCGCCCAGATCATAAAGCTGGCCAGGCAGCACGCAGGGGCCAAGCGGCGCGAAGGCCTGCTCAAGCCCGAATTGCGCAAATCCGCTCTCTCCCGCTCTTAACAGGCCATAGACCGCAAAGGCGTCGCCCGCCCGGACCTCGCTCACGCGTCAGACTTCTTCAAGAAGGGCTGCAGCTTGCCATAGCTGAGGCTGCGCCAGAGCCATTCAAACGGACCGAAGCGGAACACGCTGAGCCAGAGCGGCGAGATGATCAGCTGCACCGCCCAGATCAGAATGACCAGTCGCGCCTGATCCACGCGTTCGAGCTGGCCGAACAGCCCAAGACCGATCCCGCCCACCGTCAGGAACACCATGGTGATGGTCTGGGTGAGGTAATTGGTGAAGGCCATGCGCCCGGCCGCCGCCAGCGGCATCCGGACCAGCTTCAGCCAGGGCGCCTTGCAGGCGAGATTGATCAGGGCGGCATAACCGAAGCTGACCAACAGGCTGCCCGCATAGTTTGTCGCGGTGTGCACCCAGATCGTATCGAGAGAGAAGGCATGATCAATTGCGACCTGACCGCCCCAGGCGACCAGAGGCAGGCCGACGCCAAGCCCGACCGCCGCCGCGATCACGTAATTTCGCACGTTCCAGCGTCCCAGAAGGAAGCCCAGCTTGAACAGCGCCATGCCCAGCAGCATCACCCCGACGATCCGGCCGCCAAAGAAGGCGAACATCAGGATATTGCCCAGCCCGTTTGCGGCATTGGGGATGCGGCTTTGCAGATATCCGCTCTGATAGGTCCCGACGAGTTCCGCCAGCTGCTCATCCGTGTAGGCCATGCCCACATCGACAGCGGTCATGTCCGGCGGCAGAAGGGTAAAGCTCGCCATCAGAAGGATCATCAGCAGCCCTGAAAGCGCCGTCCAGAACAGGCCCCAGCCGATCAGCTTGGCCGGCGACATGCGCCGGAAGAACACGATGATGAAGCCGCCCAGGGCATAGGTGACAAGAATGTCGCCAAACCACAGGCCGAACATGTGGATGAGGCCGATCACCAGAAGCCAGGTCATGCGCGAGAAGTGCAGCTTGCGCGAGGCGTCAGGCTCATCGCCCACCATCAGCAACATCCCCGCGCCGAAAAGCGCCGAGAAAATCGTGATGAACTTCATCTCGAAGAAGACGTGCGTGATGTACCAGACCGTCAGATTGGCGCCGGTCAGATCCATATGCGCGGGCGGATAGACATAGGCGTTTGAGGCCATGGTGAAGGCCTGGACATTCACCATCAGAATGCCGAGCACGGCCAGTCCGCGCAGGACGTCCAGACTTTCAAAGCGGTCCTTGGCGGCCACTGGTGCTGTATGCTGGTTCACGACGCCCCCCGTCTTCATTTCCAGTTCAGTGCAAGCTCACCGTATTTTGGCCACAGCGCAAGACAGTTCTACGTCCGGACAGCTCTCGCCTTACGAAGAGTTCATGAAAATCAGGACGCCCTGAACTTGTCTCCGCGTTCACGTGGTTGCATAGCTTTGTTCGCCCGTATGCTGGTTTCTGACATGACGCTCCTGATCGACTTCGCCCATATGATCCTCGCCGCCGCCCTGTCCTTCCTGGGACTGGGCTATGAACGCGCGCAGGATCCCCGGGCGGTGCAGATGGCGCCGCATGAAATCCGCGAAGAGATTGAAGGCGCGCTGCTCAATCCGGCCGCCCTGTCCGTCTCGGTTCAGAACGCGCAGTCGCTGTGCAGCCCGGCCCTTATGATCCAGGCCGGCTCCGCTTCTTCAGAGGACCGGACGATCCGCACGACGGCGCAAATCATTATTCTTAATGATTGCGAAACCATACCGAGCCGCCCGGCGCTTCCCACGCTTTGAACGACTCACTGTCTGGCTTTAAACACGAGGTCTGAACAAACAGACCTGCAGAGCTGCGCGTTTCTGTTAGGATAGCCGTTTCACGGCCACATCCGCATGTGCGAACGCGCCAAACCAGACGAGACGTCATGGCTGCCAACGACACGAAAGATACTGAAAAGCTTGAGGAAAGCGTCATCACCGAAGCGTCCGGCGGCATGCTGGATACGGTGAACCGCAAACCCCTGGCTCCGTTGATGGATGCGCCCGCGCCCCGAACCGAAGGCGGCGGCTGGCTGGCTTTCGGCGGCGCAGCCTTTGGTCTTTTGTGGTTTGGCGGCGCAGCGGCCTATCTCGCCGGCTATACCGATCTCACCGCGCTGAGCCCGGCTCAACTGGCGGGCCTGTCGGTCTTTGCAGCCGCGCCCGCCCTCCTCTTCGTGCTTGCGGGCCTTCTGGGCCGGGAAGTGGCGCGCGCCGGCTCTCGCGCCCGGCGCCTCGACGCCGCGGTACTGCGCCTCGCCACCCCCACCGAACACGCCGAGGAGGACGCCTCGCGACTGGCAGACGCCATCACCATGCAGGTCGATCGCGTCAACAAGGCCATGGAAAGCGCGCTGGCCCGGCTTGCCGCCATGGAAGAGGTCATCACTCACCATGCCGAAAGCCTTGAGGACGGCTCGACCCGCGCCCGTGAGCGCGCCGAGCGACTGACCCGCGAGCTGCGTGAGGAACGTCTGCGCCTCAACGATGTGTCCGAAGGCCTGGATGACAAGGCGGCAATGATCGCGGCCGCCATTCAGGACCAGTCCAAGATGGTCGCCGCCGCAGCCGAGCTGGCCGACGCCAAGGCCGCGGCGGGCGAGCGCCTGATCAAGTCCGGCGCCGAACGCCTGAGCGCCGCCGGTCAGGCTGCCGAAGAAGCCGGCGATCGCGTGGCTCTGTCACTGGATGCCCGCGCGACCGAGCTGCGTGACTTCTCTGACATGCTGCGCAATCGCACCGACGGGCTGGAAGAGGCCTATCTCAAGCATCGCGACCGTCTTCAGGACGTGACCGAAACCCTGCGCAAGGAGCAGGAGAAGATCGGCGCCGCGCTCGACTTCCACAAGGCCGAGCTTGAGACCATGACGCGCAAGGCGCGCGATGGCGCTGAAATCCTTGAGAGCACCGCCAAGAATTCCGGCGAAGTGTTCCTGGACGCCGTCGACAAGGCTCTGGGTCAGGCCAAGGATCTCGCCAATTCCCTGTCTGAACGCAGCGAGGAAGCCGCCCGCGCCCAGGAGCGTGCACTTGATCGCATGCGCGACGCAGCGCGCGCGGCCCGTGAAGCGGCTGAAGAAGCGGGCGAAAGCCTGAAGAAGCAGGCTGATGACGCTGAAGCCGCTCTGGAGCGCGTGAGCGAGAGCGGCTTTGACGTCGCGCGTCGCTCGGACGAAGCCTATCAGGCGCGCCTGCGTGAAGCCGAGGATCTGACCGCCCGCGCCGAAAAGGCCGCCGAAGAAGCTGCTGAAGCGGTCCGCAAGCAATTGTCGGAAACTCTCGATGCGGCTCGCCGCGAAAGCCGCCGGATCGAGGATGAGTTGTCAGGTCTGCGCAGCAAGCTCGAAGATGCGCCGGACGCCGCCCGCAACGCGGCCAAGGCTATGCAGCGCACCCTTGAAGATGGTCTGAGCCAGCTCAACGAAACCGCGCAGACGGCATCGGATCAGGCGCGCGATATCGATGCCCTGTTCCAGTCTCGCATTCGCCAGAACTATGAGCTGCTCAGCGATTTCATCCTGCGCATGGGCGCCGTCGCGGGCGGTCACAAACCGCTCGATCTCAATCTCAACGAGCTGCCTGATCCGCTGAGCGCCCGTCGCAAGGACGAGGATGCAGGCAAATCCAAGTCCGAGAGCAAAGAGAGCGCTCCCAAACGCGCAGACAGCAAAACGCGCGACGAGGACTGGGAAGCGTCCAAGGTCGAGGAGCGCAAGGCCGAGCGTGCGCGGCGCAAGGAAGAGTCCAAGCCTGCGCTGAAAGCAGTCGAGCCGACCCGCGCCAACGAGGATGATGAGGACGAGGCGGACTTCGTTGATGACGAGGATGATCCGGTCCGTGACAGCATCCGCGATGGCGTCGCCAAGGCCCGCAAGGAAGCCAGCTGGCGCTGGCGTGACCTGCTGGCGAATATGGATTCAGATTCCGGTGAGACGCCGCCCGCCAACAAGGATGACGACAAGCGCAATCGCGGCGGTCGCGACAACTAGCCCCGCCACAGCACACACAAAAAGGCCGGCTTCCATCGAAGCCGGCCTTTTCGTTTCAGACATGCCCTGAGGCCTCAGCAGCCGCTTTCAGCGCAGACGACCCCGGCGGACCATTCAGCCAGCGAGCGCGCCGTGTCATTGGTCGCTTCGCTGAAGGCGGCGATCAGCGCGCTCTGGCGGTTATCGCTGGCGCGCACACTGACATCAAAGCGGCGCGCCGCGGCAAGCGTACGCTCGTCACGATCGATCAGACGCGCCATCACGCGCATCTGGATGACCGGCGCCCGGTTGGGACCCTGATCATATTCGGCCTCAAACCGGCGCAATTCGATCTGCATGCGATAGCGCGCCTCGACCCCGTCCTCAGTGCGTGCGGGGATCAGTTCCGGCGTTTCGCTCTGAAGGATGTCGAGGATGCGGTCTTGCACCATCACCGGCGCCGGCGACAGCCAGGCTGCGCCCGCCATATAGGCCAGCTCGCCATCACGCAGCAGCGCCACCTTGTCCACAGCCAGCCCGCGCGGCGCCGTGATGCGGTCAACGACCAGCGTCTGGGCGTTGGGAGACGGCGCCTGCTCGTCCTCCACCAGACCATTGAGGCGGTAGAGCGAAACCGGCTCGCTTTCAGGCAGCAGGGAAATACAGCCCGGCGTCGCCACAAGGCTCATCGCCGCGAGCGCGCCCAGCGCGTACTTGCTCATCGTGCTCATCGCGGCACCTCCACTTCAGCGCCTTCAGGTTCGGCGATAAATCCGGCCGGATCCGCCTCCAGCTCCAGCGCGACACGCTCGAGCGCAGCGACCAGCGAGCGCAGATCGCGCAAGGTTGCGGTCAGCTGGGTCAGACCATCCTCGGAAAATTCTTCCACGCCCGGCCGGATCGACACCAGCGCGTCATAGGTCTCTTGCGCGGTGCGGTCCACTTCCTGCGCCGCAGCGGCGGTGTCCAGCGTCGCGGGGGTCAGGTCATTAACCACATAACGCTCAGTCACTTCGGCGAATTGCTGCATGGCGCTAGCCGCCACGGACACGTCATCGCCGGCCTGGCGGATGGAGTTGAGCGCAGCACGGGCTTCCGTCATCAGCAATTCGCGTTCCGCCAGATTGCCGGTAATCGTCTCGATATGGTTGAGGGTGTTGGTCAGGCTTTCCAGATTTTCATCGCTGAGCAGTCGGCTCACCCGCACAAAGCTGAGCTGGGCGGATTCCAGAAGGCTTTCGCCCCCTTCCACCAGTTGATCAATCTGGGCCTGAGTGGCGTAGATGCGCGGGGCCCGGTCGCCTGGACGACTTTCAAGACGCTCGGCATTCGGGGAGCCTGCAGAAATCTGGATATAGGACAGACCCGTCAGGCCCTGGGGTTCAAGCTGGGCCTCGGAATCGGACTTCACCGGGGTTTCGACGTTCACACGGATGCGCGCGATCACCTGTCCGGGATTGTCCGGGTTCAGCCCCAGCTCGGTCACCTCGCCGACCTGAATGCCGTTAAAGCGCACTTCGGACGCCGGTCGCAGACCACGGACGGCCCCGTCAAATACGACGTCATACTCGCGGAATTCCTTGTCGAGCGACGCGCCTGAGAGCCACAAGGTCAGCATGACCCCGGACACCGTCAGGAAGACGACGAAGAAACCGACAATGGCGTGATGGGCTTTGGTTTCCATGACCTGTCCTAGTCCTCGGCCGCTTGTCTTAACACGGCGCGTCCACGCGGACCGCCAAAATATTCCTGGATCCAGGGGTGCTCATTGCGCGTCAGCTCCGACAGTGGCGCATTGGCGATCACCTTCTTGTCCGCCAGCACCGCCACCCGATCACAGATCGCATGCAGGCTGTCGAGATCATGGGTGATCATCACCACAGTCAGGTTGAGGGTCTCCGACAATTCCTTGATCAGATCATCGAACGCGCTGGCCCCGATGGGATCAAGCCCGGCTGTGGGCTCGTCCAGAAACAGGATGTCCGGGTCCAGCGCCAGCGCCCGGGCCAGCCCCGCACGCTTCTTCATCCCGCCCGACAGTTCTGAAGGCAGCTTGCCGCCCGCCTCGCCCGCCAGCCCCACCAGGCCGATCTTAAGATCAGCGAGCTCTTTCATCAGGCTGACCGGCATGCGCAAATGCTCGCGCATGGGCGCCATGACGTTTTCCTGCACCGTCAGGGACGAGAACAGCGCGCCGGACTGGAACAGCACGCCCCAGCGCTTCTCGAGCGCCAATCTATCCCGGGCGTTGAGCTGCGACATCGCCTGCCCCCGGAACAGGACCTCGCCCGCATCCGGTTTCTTCAGGCCCAGAATGGTGTTCACCAGCACGGATTTGCCGGTGCCCGACCCGCCGACAATGCCCAGGATCTCGCCCTGACGCACTTCAAGGTCGAGATCGTCATGGACAACATGGGAGCCGAACTGGCTGCGCAGACCGCGCACTTCGATCAGGGGAGCGTCGGTCATATGTCTAGCTCCAGATACATCATGGCGAACAGGGCATCGATGACGATCACCGCGAAGATCGCCTGCACCACAGACGTGGTTACACGACGCCCGAGGCTTTCCACATCACCGCCCACCTGAAGGCCATGACGACAGCCCACAATGGCGATCACGAGGCCAAAGACCGGCGCCTTGGACATGCCGACCAGGAAATGCTTGAGATCGATGGTGTCGTTGAGCCGGGTCAGAAAGAAATTCGGCGAGATATCGAGCGTCATCCAGCTCACCAGCATGCCGCCAAAGACACCCGCCACCATGGCCGACAGCGTCAGCAAGGGCGCCATCACGACGCAGGCGATGACCCGGGGCAGCACCAGCACTTCAAACGGATCGAGCCCCATCACCTTCATGGCGTCGATTTCCTGCTGCATCTTCATCGAGCCGATCGCCGCCGTGAACGCGGAATCCGATCGCCCGGCGAGCAGGATGGCGGTGATGATGACGCCAAACTCCCGCAAGACCGCAATGCCCACCAGATCCACGGTGAACACCGAGGCGCCGAAGGTCTCCAGAAGGCTTGCGCCCATGAAGGCGACGACCGCGCCGATAAAGAAGCTCAGGATGGAGATGATCGGCAGCGCGTCCACGCCCGCCGTCTCCATCAGGTGGATGGTCGAGGTCCAGCGCATCTTGGTCGGATTGACCAGAACACTCAGGCCCGTGGTGAAGGTGCGACCAAAGAAGGCGAAGGATTCCACGGTTTCCTTCAGTCCGTCCTCCACGCCCTGACCAATCCGCGCCAGCGTGGTGACGACACCACGCGGCGTTGTTTCCTCTTCGGGACAATCAGCCAGTCGTTCGAGCATTTCGCCCATCATTCGCCGCGCCGTCTGATGCTCGCCGATGAAATGGCTGTCCGATCCGGGGTCGTTGCAACGGCTCAGCGTCCGGCCCAGCAGATACGCGCCGGCCGTGTCGATCCGGCCCAGCCCGGACAGGTCGATGACCAGATTCTGCGGGTCGGTCTCGTTCTCGATGCGTTTGAGGCGGCGATCAAAGCGGCCCACCGCCTCCATCAGCCAGTCCCCCTTGGGCTCCACGATCAGCCGGGCGCCGTCCTGACGCGTGGTCAGTTCCGCCGTCTGGCGCTCCTGGGCGATCGCTGCTGTCATGGTCCCCGCTTCCCCTGCATCCCTGACGATAACCGGGAGTATGACCCCATTATGTCTGTGTTCGCGACGATTGCACGAGCCAGAGTGCGAAGATCAGGCCCAATCCTGAGGGAATGGCCATGATCGCGAACCCGCCAGCGCCGAACGCCTTGAACGCAAACCCGGACGCATAGGCCGCCAGCGCCAGGATCAACCCGCCAGAGAAAGCGGAATTGATGGCCTGCGCCATGGATGCAAAGCGTTGGGGGCTATTATCCGCGGCGTAACGCAGGAAACCGAGATAGGTTGCGCTGAAGCTCAGGGCATGCAGCAGCTGGAGCGGAAACAACATCCACAGCGGGGGAGACACCGCCAGCGCCAGCCAGCGCAGGATAGACGCTGCGCCTCCCAGCGACAGCATCAGAGCCGGGCTGACCCGGTGCAGGACGCGTCCCGAGAAGGCCAGGAAAACGATTTCAGCGCCCACGCCGGTCGCCCAGAGCAGGCCCACTGCGCTCGACGGCACCCCTTCGGCGCGCCAGGCGACGGCTGAAAACCCATAGTAGAAACCATGCGCGCCCTGGATCAGCGCCGAGGCGGCGAAAGCCAGCGGCAGACCATTGGAGATCATGGCGTGCAGAACGCCGCCCCGGGGCTGTTCGGCGTGCGGGCGAATATGGGGCTGGTTCCGTCCCGGAGGCAGCATCAACGCCGTCAGCACCGCAAGCCCCGCGCCGATCAGCGTCCAGCCGAGCGCCGCCTCCCCCCCCAGCTCCCCGATCAACCAGCCTGCACCCACATTGCCCAGAATGAAGGTCGCCGAGCCAAAGGCGCGGGGTGGACCGAAGGCAAACTTCTTGCGCGTGGATTGCTGGATCGCAAAGGCGTCGATGATCGGCATGATGCCGGTGAAGGCGCCCCCGGCGATACCGGCCAGTACGATGATCGCCCAGGGGTTGGTGGCCGGCAGAAACGCGGCGAAAGCAAAGAACGACACCAGCGCATAGGTCAGCACCGCCCATTGTTTTTTGGGCGCCCGGTCCGCCAGCATGGCCCCGAGCGGCGCCGCAATCATGCGCCCCGCCATCGAGGCGGCGGCGGCGGCGCCGATCATTTCAGGGCTCAGACCACGGGCTTCATACCAGACGGGCATGTAGGGCAGGTACGCGCCGAACCCCAGATAGAAGGCGCCGTAGAACAGCGCGAAGCGCACGGAGCGCGGAATCTGGACCGGCAATGCGAACATGGGCTTGCTTACCCTGACCTTGCGCAAGAAGAAAGCATGCAGAACGGTAGAGTGAACACTGTTTGCTCTTGGTTTCCAGCGCAGCTGGCGATAGCTTCGCGCCTTCATGAGAGACGCCGTCCTTGATCCGCCCCAGACCCGTGCCGCGCGCTTGCGCGTGCTGGTCTCCAGTTATCGCTCCGCGCCGCATGTGGGCGGTCAGGGCGTCTATGTGCGCGCCCTCACGCGTGCGCTTGCCGATCAGGGCTGCGACGTGTCGGTCATATCCGGCCCGCCTTATCCCGATCTTGATCCTGATATTGGCCTGATCGAGCTGCCTTCGCTTGATCTGTTCAGTGTCGACAACGCCTTCCTGCAACTGCGCTGGAAAATGCTGTTCGACCGGGCGGACCGCACCGAATGGCTGGCGCACAATACCGGCGCTTTCGCCGAAATGATCAGCTACGCCATGCGCCTTGAGGCCTGGGTGGCTGAACATGGCGACCAGTTCGACGTCATTCATGACAACCAGACGCTGGCTCTGTCCATGGCCGAAGTCGACAAATACCTGCCGGTCATCACCACCTTGCATCACCCCATCGCCATCGATCGTGACTTTGCGGTCGCGGGCGCTGCGAACTGGTGGCGGCGCGCGCTGACCCGGCGCTGGCACTCTTTTGTCGACCATCAAGCGAAAGCCGCCCGCGCCCTGCCGCGTTTCATCGCGGTTTCCGACGCAGCCCGGCAATCATACGCCCGCTATTGCGGCGTTGACCCGAGCCGGGTTCGCGTCGCGTTCAACGGCCTTGATCTTGAGAGCTTCAGCCCCGACCCGACGGTCGAACGCGACAAAGATCATGTCCTCGCCCTCGCCAGCGCCGACGTGCCCATCAAGGGCCTTGATGTGCTGATCGACGCCATGGCCCGACTGAAAGCGCGCGGTCGCACCCCGCGTCTGACCGTCATTGGCCAGCTGCGCGACGGCCCGACCAGGCGCGCCCTGATCGACACCGGGCTTCTGGACAGCGTCGAGTTTGTTTCCGGGCTCAGCCAGGACGAGATCGTGGCGCTGTATCGCAAGGCGACCGTCTTTGTGTCCGCCTCCCGCTTTGAAGGCTTCGGCTTTCCGGCAGCGGAAGCCATGGCCTGCGGCGCGCCCGTCATCGTTTCGCGCGGCGGCGCCCTGCCTGAAGTCGCAGGCGATGCCGGTCTGGTCACCGAAGTCGAGGATGCCGAAGGGCTGGCGGAGGCGCTGGAACGCGTCTTGTCAGACCCCGAACTGCAACACCAGATGAGCGCGGCCTGCGCCGCGCGGGCGCATAACGCCTTCCGCTGGGATGAGCATGCCCGCGCCAGCCTTGATCTTTATTATGACGCGCTCGCCGAACGCGGACGCCTGCCGGATGTGACGGAGCTAGCCGCCCAATGATGGTGACCCTGGACCTTGATGCGCTGGACCTTCAGGACGGCCAGCGCGTGCTGGACCTTGGCTGCGGCCGGGGCCGCCACAGCCATGCCTTCTACTGGCATGATAAGGCGCTCGACGTGACCATGCTCGACCTCAGCCTTGAGGATCTCAAGAGCGCAGTCGACGGCTTTTTCGAACTGCCCCCGCCGCCCCAGACCCCGCCGCGCAGCGCGGTGTGGTGTGTGGGGGATGCGGGCCGACTGCCTTTTGCCGACAACAGCTTTGACGTCGTGATCTGTTCTGAAGTGCTCGAGCATCTTCCCGATGTGGACGCCGCGCTGGATGAGATCACCCGCATCGTCAAACCGGGCGGGCGCTTTGCCCTGTCCGTGCCGCGCTACTGGCCGGAGAAGATCTGCTGGGCCCTGTCAGAAGGCTATCAGAACACGCCCGGCGGTCATGTACGCATCTTCAAGGACCATGAGCTTCGTGACCGGGTCGCGAGCCGCGGCTATCGCCCCTACAAGCGCCATTGGGCGCACGCGCTCCATTCGCCCTATTGGTGGCTGCGCTGCGCGAAATGGGAGCGTCAGGAAGAAAGCCGCACGGTCAGCGCCTTCCGCAAACTCCTGGAATGGGATCTGATGGAGAAGCCGCGCCTGACGCGCTGGACCGAAGCCGCGCTGAACCCGGTGATGGGCAAATCCGTCGCGCTGTACTTCCAGAAGGACGCGGCATGAGCCATCGCCCGCAATCCATCGGCGTCGACATCGCCGCCTGCGCGGACCGGATCGAGGACCTGCAGCAGCGCGACGGCGCGATCCCCTGGATCGAGACAGGTGTCTGGGACCCCTGGAACCATGGTGAAAGCGCCATGGCGCTGGCCGTCGCCGGGCGCGAGACGGCGGTTCATTCAGCCCTGGATGCCCTGGCCGAGCGCCAGCACGAAGACGGCTCCTGGCTGGGCGAGCTGGGCGCGGGCGTGCCGATGGATGAAAGCGGTGAGCGGATTGCGCCGCCTGAAAACCCTATCACCGCCCATGACACCAATTTCACCGGCTATGCCGCCGTTACAATACTGCGCTGCGCGCTGGCGCTGGATGAGCCGCGCCTGATCGCTCGCCATGCGGGCATGATCTCCAAAGCGCTCGACTGGGTGGTCAGCCATCAGACGCCCCATGGCGATGTGGTCTGGCGCAAGCCCGATGACGGTCAGCCGCTCGAAGACGTGGACTCGCTGAAAGCGGGCAACGCCTCGCTCTATAAAAGTCTGGAATGCGGTCTACGCATCGCAGACGCGCTTGATCAGACGCGCCCTGACTGGGCCCGCGCGCGCCGCAAGATCGCCCAGACCTTCACCGACAGACCACACCGCTTTGACCGGCTGGGTGAGGATCGCTCCCGCTACGCCATGGACTGGTATTATCCGGTGCTCTCGGGCGTGCTGACAGGCCTCGGCGCCAAGGCGCATCTACATGCGGGCTGGGACACCTTCGTGGTCGAGGATCTGGGGTGCCGCTGCGTCAGCGAGGAACCCTGGATCACAGCCGCAGAAACCGCCGAGCTGGCTCTGGCCTGTCTCAGCATTGGCGAGACCGTCCGGGCGCAACGTCTGCTGGGCGCCCTGGCGCCGCTGGCGCGTGATGGCGAAGGCTATTGGATGGGCTGGCAGTTCGAGCTGGGTCAGGTCTGGCCCAAGGAACGCCCCAGCTGGACGGCGGGCGCAGTCGTTCTGGCCGCTGACGCGCTGTATGGGCTCAGCAATGGCTCAGAGCTGTTGATCCGCCACGCCCGGCCTGACGCCTGGCTTAAAGGCGACGCAGAATCTCGAGCGTATTGACCCGCTCGACCGGCTCGAACAGGCCTGAGGCGACGGCCAGTTTCCAGATTTCGTAAGGCGGGCGCCCCCCATCCTCGGGATTGGGGAAGACGTCATGGATGGCCAGCAGCCCGCCGCGCGCCACATGCCCGGCCCAGGCGCGATAATCGGCCAGAGCCGTGTGCATGGCGTGCCCGCCATCAATGAACACAAAGCTCAAAGGCGCAGACCAGTTTGCGCCAATAATTGCAGAGGGGCCGACCACGGGGACCACGCTCTGCTCCAGATCCGCAAGCGCCACCGTGCGGCGTAATGCCGGCAAGGTGTCGACCCGGCCCAGATCCGCGTCAAACAGCTCGGGATCATGATAACCCTCGCCCGGCTGATGCTCTTCAGAGCCGCGGTGATGGTCGATGGCGAACAGCACGCGACCAGCCTCACGTGCGGCGCGCCCCAGATAGACGCTGGAACGCCCGCACCAGCTGCCAACCTCTACGAACGCGCCCGGCGCAGCCTGCGCCGCGGCCAGAGCGTGACGGGCCAAAGCCTGACCTTCGTCATCAGCGAGAAAGCCCTTGACGGTTTGCGGGTCGAGCGCGTCGCCCGGAATGGTCTGTGTCATCAGCTTGAAAGGCCCAGATTGGATTGCGCCGCCCAGCGAAGTTCCGCCAGCGTGTCCGCAGCATCAGCCAGGCGAGACTTTTCCTCCGCCAGAGACTGAAGCGATTGCTCGACCTGGGCTTCGTCCGCGGACGCGCCCAAATGTTCGGAAACAGCGAGGAAAAACTCTTCCGCGCGACGGACGGCGCCCAGCGCGCTTTCGGCGGAGGCCAGATCCTGCGTCAGCGTGGATTGCCCAAGCCCCTGAGCACTGGTGCTGATCTGCATAGCGGCATCTGAAACGCCCTGCGCCAGCGTGATCAACTGCGCGAGGTCTTCATGAAAAGCGAGGGCTGCATTGCCGTCTTGAGCTTCGAGATAGACCGTCACCGGGTCCGTTTCGGAGGTGTCGGCGGATCCGCCGTTCACAAGACGGCTGAAGAATTCGCGGGCTGCGTCGGCAGGACCGGAACTGAGCGTCCAGCCCTGATCATCCACGAGCGCGCTCAGTCTGGACGCCTGGGTGCGCAGTCGCGCTTCCGCCTCGATATCAACCTGGGCCTCGGCGCCCAGGGCGATCGGTTGGCTGGCGCACCCTGACAGAGCAGCGGTGCAGGCGCAGAAACCGACAACCAGGCCCAGAGTCCTGACGACCGTGTGCATGTCGAAGCGATCCTTCATACAGAGACCAACTCCCCCTCGCGAAGCTGGTTCCACATAGTGATAAAACGACATAGTCTCACGGTAAACAGACTTGAAAGTTAATCCGCTGATTAGCACGGGAAAAATGGACACAGTTCGCTCTCATCGCCGTCTGGGCCTGTACCCGCCCCTGACCCCGCATCATTCGGGGTTCCTGGATGTGGGACAGGGCCACAGCCTGTATTACGAGGATTGCGGGCGTCCTGACGGCGTTCCCGTGATCACCCTGCACGGCGGACCGGGCGGCGGCGCAGCCCCCGCCATGCGACGCTTCTTTGATCCAAGGCGCTACCGCATCATCGTTTTTGACCAGCGTGGCTGTGGCCGTTCGCGTCCCTATTCCTCGCTCGAGCACAACACCACCGCCCATCTGGTCAATGATATCGAGCAATTGAGGGTCCATCTGGGCATCGACAAATGGGTGGCGTTCGGCGGCTCATGGGGCGCCACGCTGGCGCTCGCCTATGCTCGCGCCTGCCCGGACCGGGTGCTCGCCATGGTGCTGCGCGGTGTCTTCACCTGCACCCGCCATGAGCTGAACTGGTTCTACAAGGATGGTGCGAACCGGCTGTTTCCCGACGCCTGGTGCCGCCTGACCGATCGTTTGAGCGCTGAAGAGCGGGACGATGTGATCGGCGCCTATTACAAGCGCCTCACATCCGGCGCCAGCATGGATGAGCGCCGTGAAGACGCCCTTGCCTGGTCGAGCTGGGAAAGCGCCCTGATCTCGATGAGCACCGTGCCGGAACATGTGAACCCCGACCCGCACCGCTCGGATGCGCTTGCGCGGATCGAGGCGCATTACTTCCATCATGGCGGCTTCTTTGAGCGCGAAGGCGTGCTGCTCGAAGACACGGACCATCTCAAGGAAATTCCCGGCGTCATCGTGCAGGGGCGCTATGACATGGTGACCCCACCGCGCACCGCCTGGGTTCTGGCCCAGGCCTGGCCGGGTGTGCAGCTGAATTTTGTAGGCGATGCGGGCCATGCCGCAGGCGAGCCCGGCATTGTCGACGGGCTCGTCCGCGCGACCGACATGTTCGCCCGCCGCTTCGGTTAGGCCAGCCACTGACGCAAAGAAAAAGCCCCGGTCATCGACCGGGGCTTTTGTCTGGAATTCGTCTGGTCCTAACCGATGAACGGCAGGGTCAGACCGAACATGCTGGCCAGACCTGTCACAATGATCAGGCCCACCGCCACCGGCGCCAGCCAGCGAATGGTGAAGCGCCAGTAGGCGAAGAACTTCTCGCCGGCATGGGGCAGCTCTTTTTGCATGAGCGATTTGGACACCACCCAGCCGGTGAACAGCGCGATCAGAAGACCGCCCAGCGGCAGCAGGATCGTGCCGGACACCTTGTCGAGAATGTCGAAGAAATCGCCCGAGAAGGCTGCGGCCACGCCGAACAGATAGATGATCGCGCCAAAGAACAGCGCCGAGCCCACCCGACCGAAATCGGTGTGCTCCTCGCCGAACGCCACGATCACTTGCAAGAGCGAGATCGAGCTCGTCAGCGCCGCGATCAGGGCGAGGAAGAAGAAGGCTGCACCCACCCACTGGCCGCCCGGCATTTGCGAGAACGCCGCCGGCAGGGTCTGGAAGAACAGGCCCGGGCCTGCATCCGGGCTGAGGCCGAAGGCGAAGACGAACGGGAAGATCGCCAGACCGGCAATGATGGCCACCAGCGTATCCGAGCCCGCAATGATGCCCGCCGACTGGGGCAGGTTGTCGTCGCGCGACAGATAGGAGCCATAGGTGATCATGATGGCCGAGCCCACGCTCATGGAGAAAAAGGCCTGGCCCAGCGCTTCCAGGAAGGTCTGGGGGGTGATCTTGGAGAAATCGGGCGCGAACAGATAATTGATCGCTGCGCCCATATCCGCGGTCACGCCAGCATAGATCACCATGCCCACGAGCATCAGGAAGAAGAGCGGCATCAGGATCGACACCGTCCGCTCAATGCCCTTGATCACGCCAAAACAGACAATCGCCATGGTCACGCCCATGAACAGGGTGTGCCACAGGATCACCGTGCCGGTGTCGCCCACAAGCTGGCCGAAGACGTCAGAGACTGCGGCCGGGTCCATGCCGGCCATGGAGCCGGTGAACATCTTGTAGACATAGGACGCGACCCAGCCCGCCACGACCGAGTAGAAGCACAGGATCATCACGCCGCCGGCCATGCCGACCCAGCCAGCGATGGACCACAGCTCTGACGCGCCGGCGTCAAACGCCATCTTGCGGGTTGAACCGACCGCGGAGCGGCGGGCGTGACGGCCCACGCTCAGCTCAGCCATCAGGATCGGGAAACCGATCAGCGCCACACAGGCGAGATAGATCAGCACAAAGGCCGCGCCGCCGTTTTCGCCCGCCGTATACGGAAACCGCCAGAAATTACCCAGGCCGACGGACGAACCGATCGCCGCCATCAGAAAGCCGAAACGGCTGCTCCAAGTCCCGTGCGCGCTCGCGCCGCCCATCGCCATGTGTGCAGTCTCCTCCCCTCAGCCGCGCCTGTGAGGCGCGTGCTATAAATCCGATACCGTCCTGCGACGGTTTGGCGCGGGAGGTTGGTCGATCCGAGGCCCGTGGTCAAGTTGGGCAATGCGGCGTTAACCGAACAATCCTGCGCCTTTGGGCGGTTCGGTATCGCGATGCACGTGTGCGCCCAGGATCAGGCCGAGCCCGATCAGCACCGTCATCATCACAGTGCCGCCATAGGAGATCATCGGCAGGGGCACCCCCACCACGGGCAGCATGCCCATGACCATGCCCACATTGATGAAGACATAAAGTGAGAAGGTCGTGGCTACGCCCATCACCACCAGCCGCAGGAAGACGGAGCGGCAGGAGGTGGCGATCATAATGCAGTTCGCGAGGATCAGGGCGTAGAGCGACAGCACGACCAGCCCGCCGATAAAGCCGAACTCCTCGCCCAGCATCGTGAAGATAAAGTCGGTCTGCTTTTCGGGCAGGAAGTTCAGGTGCGCCTGGGTGCCTTCCATATAGCCCTTGCCGGTCATCCCGCCTGAGCCCAACGCGATCTTGGACTGCAGGATGTGGTAGCCCGCCCCCATGGGGTCATCCTCGGGGTTGATGAAGGTCATGATGCGTCGGCGCTGATAGTCCTGCAGGCCGTACTGAAAGAAGAAGCCGCCGCCGATGCCGCCCAGCACCCCTGCGCCGATGATGACCTTCCAGCTCAGCCCGGCCAGGAACACGATCACGACGCCCGTCGCCGCCAGCAGCAGCGACGTGCCCAGATCGGGCTGTTTGATGATCAGCCCCATGGGCACAGCGATCATCAGGGCCGGAATGATGAGCCCTCCCAGCGAGGAGACCTTCTCCTCGGGCAGGTCGTGATAATATCGCGCCAGCGCCAGCACGAGCGCGATTTTCATGATCTCCGAAGGCTGCATGCGGATGGGACCGATATCGATCCAGCGCTGCGCGCCCATGGCGGTCGTGCCGATCAGCTCCACGCCGATCAACAGGACCAACGCCCCCAGAAAGGCCGGGTAGGCGATCCCCATCCAGAAGCGTGGCGGAAACAGTGCGATCACCACCATGGCGATCAGACCGACGCCCAGACGCAAGGCATGGCGCGAGGCATAGGGATTCCAGGCGCCGCCCTCCACCGAATACAGCATGCCGACGCCGATCAGACCGACGAGCAGAATCAGCAGGACAAACGCCCAGTTGATCTCGAACAGCTTGCCCCGGAACCCCCGCGGTGCGGACTGGGTGAAAACGCCCATGACCTAGCCTTCCGTGCTGGGACGGTTCGCCGAGGCGATGACATCGGGGCGCGCATTGGACGGGTCACGACGGACCAGATCGCGCAGAATAGCCTGGGCAGGAAGCGCTGCACGCGTCCCGCCAATACCATGTTCGAGCACAACGGTGACGGCGTAACGCGGCGCGGCGACGGGCGCGTAACTCACGAACAGACCATGATTGCGTAGACGCCAGGGCAGATCCTCCTGATCGCGCAAGCCTGCCGCCCGTTCTTCCGTGCTGATGGAATACACCTGGGACGTGCCGGTCTTGCCGCCCATCTGCACGCCCTCAAGGTCAATACCGCGCGTACCCAGCGGCCAGTAGGCGGACCCGCCCGGCTCGTTCACCACTCCGGACATGGCCAGACGGACATGCTCGAGATGCTCTTCGGTCCAGCCCATGGATTCAAACTGCGGCGCAGCGCCTTCAACCCGCGACAAGGTCGGCATGACCCGGCGGCCGGTGGCGATCCTCGCCGTCATAACCGCCAGCTGCAGCGGCGAGCTCAGAAGCGCGCCCTGCCCGATGCCGACATTGAAGGTGTCGCCCGTGGTCCAGGGCTCGTTGCGGCGAGCGCGTTTCCATGCCGGCCCCGGCACCAGGCCCTCGGCCCGGCGCGGATAGGGTAGCCCGATCTCGAAGAACTGCCCCAGGCCGCAGCTTTCAAGCATCTCGTTATAGCGCTCGATCCCAAGCCGGTTCGCCATTTCATAGAAATAGACGTCACACGAGCCTTTCACGGCTTCATGCAGATTGACCCGGCCATGGCCTTGTCGGCGCCAGCAGTGGAAGTCCCGATTGCCCAGCCGCGTATGGCCGCCGCAATAGATCGTCTCGTCCGGATCCACCACGCCGTGTTCAAGTGCGGCTAGCGAGGACATGACCTTCACGGTCGACGCTGGCGCATAGAGCCCGGTGGTCGCCTTATTGAAAAGCGGCCGATACGGATTGTTGTTCAGCGCTGCGAAGGCCTCCTGGCCGATCCCCAGCACGAAGGCGTTGGGATCAAAGCTGGGCGTGGAAGCCAACACCAGGATCTCTCCCGTGATCACGTCCATGCCGACGGCAGCCCCACTCTGATCGCCCAGCGCTTCCATCGCGGTGCGCTGCGCCCGCGCGTCCAGCGTCAGGGTGACGTCTCGACCGGGCACCGAGGGAATGGACTGTTCCGGAATCTCGCGCATGACGCGGCCGGTGGCGTTCACCTCGACCTTGAGCTGACCGGCCGCCCCCCGCAGCTCATCCTCATGCTGAAGTTCTGCGCCGGTCCGGCCAATGCGGAAACCGGGATGCAGCAAGAGCGGGTCATCGTTGGCCGCTTCCGGCGGCGCCGCCTGCACATAGCCGGTCACATGCGCAAAATCATACGGGCGCGGATAGGTGCGCACCTCGCCCACATCCGGCGTGATGCCCGGAAGATCAGGCAGATGCAGATTGATGCGGGCGAAGGTCTCCCAGTCGAGATCCTCGGCCACGGTGACGGGTGTAAAGCGCGAGGTCCGTGACACGGCGCGCAGAATGCGATCGATCCGGGTTTCGCTCAGCGGCATGTAGCGCGACAGACGTTCAAGCGCCGCGCGCGGGTCGCCCGCCTGATCGCGAACAATCATCAGGCGGTAGCTTTCCCGGTTTTCCGCCAGAGGCTCGCCGAAACGATCCAGCAAGCGACCGCGCGCCGGCGGCTGAAGACGGAAATTGAACTGGTTCTGTTCTGACAGCAGGCGATAGGCGTCCTGCTCCAGCACCTGCAGCCCGTACATGCGTGCGCCCAGCGCTGCGAACGCACCAGCCCCCAGGCCCGACAACAGAAGCGAGCGACGATTGAACTGGGCCTGGGCTTCCTGCTTGTCGCGACGCATGCGCGCTCTTTCTCGGGTCTGCTGCGTTAGGAGAAGGTGCTGCGTTCCTTCCGCCGGGCGAACAGCCAGGCGAATATCGGAAACAGAAGGATGGTCAGAACCGCCTCAGTAATCAACGGTCCTGGCGCCACAGGGGCGCCAATAGCGAAGGATCCCGCGCCCCAGGCCACGCCAAACGCGGCGCCCGCAGTCAGGGCGAAGCGCAGAGCCAGCGGCCCCACCTCGCCTGCGCCATCTGCTTCGCGCAGGCGCATGACGCTGAACGCCACCAGGAAGGACAGCGCCCAGACCCCCATGGGCGCCCCTGCGAGCAGGTCCTGAATCACGCCGACCAGCAGCAATACCGGCGGAGAAATGAACCAGGGCTGGCGTACGGACCAGATAAACAGAGCGATCAGCGGAAAGGCCGGCGCCAGATCCGGACCCCCGCCCAGCCGGCTCGGCAGGGCATGCAGGACCAGAGCGACCAGCATGGTCACGACAAACAGCACCAGATCGGCGCCGCCATTATTGCGTTCTACCGATGGCCGCATCAGTTCGCCCCTCCCTCAAACTCGGTCTCCGGGACCGGATCGGCTTCCGGGGTGGACACCGGCTCGAACGGCCAGATCCAGATCAGGTCGATCGGCGCAGCGCGGCTGAACAGGGCCACGCGCCAGCGCCCGTCCCTGTCGCGCACCGCCTGGCCCACAGGAACCCCGCGCGGCATGACATTGTCATCACCGGAGGTGACGATGCGGTCCCCTTCCTGAAGGTCCGGTTCGGCGCCGAGATATTCAAGACGGGGAAATTCGGTGTTGTCGCCCACCAGCAGGGCCCGGGCGTTTGACCGATCCGCCATCACAGCGACGCGGGAGTTGATGTCGGTCAGAAGCAGCACGCGGCTTGAACTGCGGCCAACCTCAACGGTCCGGCCCACAAGGCCATAGACGTTCACGGCGGGATAGCCCGGGCGGACGCCTTCACTGGTTCCGGCGTCAATGAGCCGGGAGCGCACAAAGGCGTTTGAACGGTCAGCCACGGTCCAGGCGCTGATGCGATCCTCGGCGGCGTCCGCCTGAAGGTTCAGCGCTTCGCGGTAGCGGGCGTTGCGTTCCTGCAAGGACAGGGCGGCGTCCCGCCAGGCGCGCATTTCGGCCGCCTGCATGCGCAGGGCGCGGTTCTCTTCGGCCAGCTCGAACTGGCGCTTCCACCACGGACCGATATTGGCGAAGCCGCGGAACGGACGCACGCCCAGATCCAGAACCGGCGTCGCCAGATCATTAAAGCCCGCGCGCAGGCTGGTCAGAGCCTGGGGGCGGCTTTCAGGACGATCCAGATAGATGAGAATGCAGCTGACGAAGATGCAGACGATGAACAGCAGCGGAGGGAACCGCACGCCTTCGTCATTTCGCCGTCTGGAACTCCGCCGTTGAGCCAAGCTGGAAGTCCCCCCTCGCAGGCTCGCCTAAACCGATTAAACCGCTTCTGCGAGGATCGGACGCCACAGACGCAGATTCTCGACCGCCTTGCCGCAGCCCAGCACGACGCAGGAAAGCGGCTCGTCCGCCAGGCTCACCGGCAGGCCGGTGCGGTCGCGAAGCTCGGTGTCCAGATTGCGCAGCAGAGCGCCGCCGCCGGTCAGCACGATGCCTTTGTCGACAATGTCGGCGGCCAGTTCCGGCGGAGTCGCTTCCAGCGCCTGCTTGACCGCTTCCACGATCTGCTCGACCGGTTCGGACAGGGCGTCGGCGATCATCGCTTCGGTGACCACGATCTCGCGCGGCACGCCGTTCATCAGGTCCCGGCCCTTGATGTCCAGCGTCAGGCCTTCGCCTTTCTGCGGCGGGGTGGCCGAACCGATTTCCTTCTTGATCCGCTCACCGGAGGTTTCACCGATCAGAAGGTTCGCCGAGCGGCGGATATAGTTGATGATGGCTTCGTCCATCTTGTCGCCGCCCACACGGACCGAGCGCGAATAGACGATGCCCGACAGCGACATCACGGCCACTTCGGTGGTGCCGCCGCCAATGTCGACGATCATGGAGCCGGTCGGCTCGTCGATCGGCAGGCCTGCGCCCACCGCCGCCGCCATCGGCTCGTCAATCAGGTAGACCTTGCGAGCGCCCGCGCCGACGGCGCTTTCATGAATGGCGCGGCGTTCCACAGCGGTTGCGCCGGACGGCACGCAGATCACGACCTGCGGGCTGACGAAGGTCTGGCGATTGTGAACCTTGCGGATGAAGTGCTTGATCATCTCTTCGGCCACGTCGAAGTCGGCGATCACGCCGTCACGCATCGGCCGGATGGCTTCCACATTGCCCGGGGTCTTGCCCAGCATCAGCTTGGCCTCGGCGCCAACGGCCTGCACATGCTTGCGACCCTTGTCGACCTTGTAGGCCACGACAGAAGGTTCATTCAGAACGACGCCACGGCCTTTGACATAGACCAATGTGTTCGCCGTCCCCAAATCGATGGCGATATCCGCGGAAAGGAGACCGAACACGCTGGAGAACATTCTCTGCCTCTTTGTCTGTCAGGCGCAGCTGGCGAGTCGCCGCGCTAGGGCAAGTATCATGACTCCTTGTGCGATGGCGCGTCACTGATTGCAAGCCGCTCACCCGTCTCAGCTTCAGCGTCAGCTGAGTCTTCCACGGGATTTTTTAACTCTGTTTCCGGGCCGCGCAGCCAGCGACGCGCCATCAGCATGAAGATGATCCAGACGACGACAATCCCAATGAGGGCAAGGATTGCGGCCCATCCGCCCCCTGACAGAAGCGCCATCAATCCACCGCCTGCGAACACCACAAGCGCCGTTTTGGGCAGCACGCCAACCGCCAGTCCGCCGATGAAGGCGAAATAACTCATGCGCGATACACCGGCCGCCATATTGACCACGATGAAGGGCGCGCTCGGAACGATTCGCACGATCATGGAGGCGAAGAAGCCGTTGCGTCCGACAAATTCCGAGATGCGGTTCACCGTCTTGCCGCCATACCGGCGCACGGCGTCCGCACCGGCCAGGCGCCCGGCGTAGAAGGTCACGGTCGCCGAGCACATGGTCGCGATCCAGGAGTACACAAAACCCATCAGCGGGCCGAAAGCGAACACCGCGGCGCCGATCAGCGCAAACTGCGGAGCGCCCACAAACGCCAGAACCGTGAAGATCAGGATGGTGACCGGCAGGGCGTACCACTGGTCCGCGGCGTTCTCGAACCAGGTTCCGATCTGGCCCGGCTCGATGTCCAGTACGAACTTGCCCGTCAGGAAAATGGCGATCACCAGCGCGAACAGGCCCAGCGAGATGTAAATCGCACGGGCGGCGCGGGCGTCCATCCGGGTGAAGAAGCGAACAAGCGGGTTCATGGCGGTCATATCCGGCAGCAATGGCCCTCACCCCCGGACAGTCATCCATCCGGCGCGAGGCGCGGTACGCATACGCTTTTTTACACTGCTGGCAATCGGGCGCCGCAATGAATTTTCCCGCGCCTTCAGTCTCCGAAGGAAGAGGCGCGGCGGATCAGGCGTCCCGTCTCCTCCAGCTCATGCTCGGCGGCCTTGCCCCGCATGGCCTTGAGGCCTGCTCGGCCCTTCTCATAGTCCGCCACCCAGCGCCGGGCGAAATCGCCCGCGGTGACGTCTTTGACGATCGCTTCGAAGACCGGACGCACCGCATCGCGGATCGGGCCTTCCACCTCATGGGCGCCGAACTCGGCGGTATCTGAGATGGCTTCGTACATGCCCGCAATGCCGCGAGACTGGATCAGGTCGGCGATGTATTTGATCTCATGGACGGTATCGATATAGGCCATGATCGGGCTGATCCCGGCCGCTACCAGCTGTTCATAGCCCTCGCGCGCCAGAGCGCAAACGCCGCCCACCAGCACCGCCTGCTCACCCAGAATATCCGCCAGCGCTTCTTCGCCAAACGTGGTCGAATAGACCCCGGCGCGCCCGCATCCCAGACCGCCCAGATAGGCTTTCGCCCGGGCTTCAGCCTTGCCGGTGACGTTCTGATGCACCGCCCAGAAGCCGATCAGGGAGCCGCCCTTCTCAAAGCTTGAGCGCACCGCGCCGCCCGGTCCTTTCGCGGCGGCGAGCACCACATCGATATCGTCTGCAGGCTCGATGACGCCGTACTCGATCGAAAAGCCGTGACACAGCATCAACGTCATGCCGGGACGGTAATGGGGGGCGATATGCTCACGCCAGATCTCGCCATGAGCTTCGTCCGCCGCCAGCAGCGACAGCATGTCCGCGCGCTGCGCCGCTTCGGCCATGGAGACGACTTCAAATCCGTCCGCTTCGGCCTTGGCGCGCGAGGGCGATCCCTCCCGCAAGGCGATGAGCACGCTTTTCGCGCCCATATCCCGCAGATTGAGCGCATGCGACCGGCCATGATTGCCATAGCCGATAATGGCGAGAGTCTCGGTCTGGAGCGGGCCAAGATCGAGATCGGCCTGATAGAGCGGTTCAGCCATCATGCGGCTCCGAAGAAAGGCTTGAGGAGGATGTGGTCAAGTTCGGCTCGCGCCGTCACCGGGTCGAGCGAGCTGACGCGCGCCCAGTCCGGGTGCTGGTTGGAGAACCAGGTGAACTGGCGCTTGGCGTAGCGGCGGGTGTCGCGCTTGGCGAGCTCAATGGCGTCATCCAGATCGAGCCGGCCCTGTACATGAGCAATCAGCGGCGGCAGTCCCACAGCCTTCATGGCGGGCAGGTCTGCGTCCAGTCGGCGTTCGGCGATGGCGCGGGCTTCTTCCAGCGCGCCATGGGACACCATCTGGTCAAAGCGGGCTTCGATCCGGCCGTAAAGCCCGTCCCGGTCCGGCGCGATCACCACTCCCACAGCACGGCCCGGCTCGATCAGCGGACGCGTCTCAGACTGGATTTGAGACAGGGGGCGGCCGCTAGCCTTGGCCACAGCGATCAACCGCATCAGGCGCTGGCGGTCCCCCGCCTCCACCCGCGCTGCGCCGACCGGGTCCAGCGTCTCCGCCGCCTCACGCAGCGCGTCCAGACCGCCGCCCGCATAGAGCGCGTTCACTTCGGCGATCACAGCTTGGGGGATGTCCGGCGTCGGGGCGAGTCCATCCACCAACGCCTTGAAATAGAGTCCCGTGCCGCCGACGAGCACCGCTCGCTTGCCCCGGCCCGTCACATCCTTGATGGCGGCCAGCGCCAGCTTCGCCCATTGCCCCACAGAACAACGCTCGGACGGATCGATCACTCCAAACAGATGATGCGGGATGCCGCCCATTTCATGGAGTTCCGGGCGCGCGGTGATCACACCCAACCCGTCATAGACCTGCATGGAGTCGGCGTTAATCACCTCGCCATCCAGCGCACGCGCGGCATGAAGCGACAGCGCGCTTTTGCCGGACGCCGTGGGTCCGGCGAGAAACAGGATGTCAGCAGACGTCCCCATCAGCACGCTCTAGCGCCGAAGGGTTTCAAGCACATACTGCCCCTGACGGTTCAGGCTGAACAGAACCGGCGCGCCGTCTGCGCCCGCACGGCCGACCAGCTCACGCGCCTGCTCAAGACCCTCGACCCGGGTCCAGGCGATTTCCTCGACCACATCGCCGGGGCGCACCTTGCCCGCTGCATCGCTGTTGGGGTCGATCTCGGTGACCACCAGCCCCGTGGCATCGGTCGGGATGCGATAGCGGCGACGCAGGGCGTCGGTAATGGGCTCAAGGGTCATGCCGAACAGATCGCCCTCGATCGCCGGGCCCGCGCCATCCTCGTCCAGCTCGGCGCCCGCCGGCGGGGTGGGGCTCCCCTCCTCTTCAAGGCGTTCCACGTCGAGCGGCAGGGTCAGGGATTCGCCCCGGCGGAAGACTTCCACATCCACTCGGGAGCCAGGCTCGGTCTCGGCCACGATGCGCGGCAGCACACGATCATCGGCCACCGGGCGACCGTTAAAGGCCAGGATGACATCACCAGCTTCCAGACCGCTGTCCGCCGCGGGGCCTTCAGGGTCGATGCGGGTGAGCAGCGCGCCGCGCGGCTCGTTCAGCCCCATGGCCTGCGCCATATCGCGGGTGACTTCGAGCACATTGACGCCGATCCAGCCGCGGCGCGTCTCGCCAAACTCCATGAGCTGGTCAATCACGGGCACGGCGATGGCGCTCGGAACGGAGAAGGAAATGCCCACTGACGTGCCGGTGGGCGAGAAGATCGCGGTGTTCACGCCGATCACATCGCCATCCATGTTGAACAGCGGACCGCCGGAATTGCCCCGGTTGATGGCCACATCGGTCTGCAGATAGTCGTCATAGGCGCCGCCGATCTCGCGGCCACGCGCCGAGATGACGCCCGCCGTCAGCGATCCGCCCAGACCGAACGGGTTGCCGATCGCGACGACCCATTCGCCTACACGCGCCGCTTCGCTGTCACCAAACTGGACGACTGGCAGCGGCTGATCAGGCTGTACGCGCAGGACGGCAATATCAGTGGCGGGATCGCTGCCCACGATCTCGGCGTCGAGCACCAGACCGTTCTGCAGGACAACCTCAACCTCATCCGCGCCATCAATAACGTGGTGGTTGGTGATGACGATGCCTTCGGCGTCGATGATGAAGCCCGACCCCAGCGAGCGCTGCATGCGCAGGCGATTGCCTGACAGGTCGTTATAGCGCTCAAGCGGGGTGCCGGGCGCGAACAGGGGCGAGCCTTCCTCGCTGCCGACACGCTGGGCTGTGGCGATATTGACCACGGCCGGGCTCAGCCGGTCATTGAGATCGGCGAAGCCGTCATTGGGCTGCGCTGCGGCGGTCGCCGCCGACGCAAGCGCCAGGGCCGTAGCAAAGATCGCAGCAGCAAGCACGCGCATGAGCATTCCCCGTGGTCGAACTCTTTTTCCGTTGGCCACAACTCTTAACGGCGCCGCCCCGGCGCCGCCAAGCGCAGACCTGACATTGAGCCTTAAAAAGTGAAACGGCCGGGCGTTTTGCGCCCGGCCGTTCCCTTGTTTGAATGTCTCAGACGCCCGTTAACGACCGTTCTGGGATTCAAAATAGTCAAAGAAGGCGCTGTCCGGCCCCACCACGATGGGGGTGCCGTCCCGCAAAGCCGTCTCGTACGCAATCATCGAGCGATAGAAGCGGAAGAATTCCGCATCCCGGCCATAGGCAGACGCGTAGATGGCGTTCCGCTGGGCGTCGCCCTCACCGCGGATGCGGTCCGCATCGGCGCGGGCGTTCGCCAGGATCACCGTGGCTTCACGATCCGCAGAGGCGCGGATCTGACGGGCGCGTTCTTCACCTTCAGCGCGGATGCGTGCCGCTTCCTGCTGACGTTCAGAGCGCATGCGCTGGAACACGCGTTCCTCGACCTCATTGGGCAGGTCGGCGCGCAGGATGCGCACGTCGATGACCTCAATGCCCAGATCGGCGCGGGTGACGGCGGCGTCCACGGAACGCTCCACCCGGTCCATCAACTCGGCGCGCTGGCCGGAGATGACGTCCTGAGAGGAAATCGAGCCGACCACAGCGCGTAGCGCGTCTTCCATGATCGAGCCAAGACGGGCATTGGCGCCCGCTTCATTGCGAACCGTCTGATAATAGCGCAGCGGATCAACGATGCGGTAGCGCAGGAAGGCGTCCACTTCGAGACGTTCCTGGTCACCGGCCTGCAGCTGTTGCGGGCGCATGTCGAACTCGACATTACGCTTGTCGAACATCAGCACTTCTTCCCACGGAAGCTTGAAGTGCAAACCCGATTCCTGATCGCCGACTTCGTTGGTGACCCGAACCGGATCACCGAAGCGCAGCACCAGCGCGGATTGCTTTTCGCTGACCGTATAGGTGGCTGTGGCGGCGGCAATCAACAGCGCGCCCAGAATGACCACAAGGGCGATAGACAGAATTCTCATGATCTAGCCTCCCTGACCCGAGCCTGCGGCGCGGTTGGCTTCGCCCCGGTTCCGACCCAGCTGGTCGAGCGGAAGATAGGGAACGGCCCCGCCATTCTGATCCAGGATCAGAAGATCAGAGCGTCCCAGAACCCGTTCCATGGTTTCCAGATACATCCGTTCGCGGGTGACATCCGGCGCCTGGGCGTACTCGTTGTAGATGGCGTTGAAGCGATCAGCCTGACCTTGCGCTTCGGCAACCACCTGGTCGCGATAACCCCGCGCTTCTTCCAGAAGACGCACAGCTTCACCACGCGTTTCAGGAACCACACGGTTGGCGTAGGCAGTGGCTTGCAGCGCGTTGGCCTCAGCGTCCTGTTCGGCGCTGATCACGTCCTGGAAGGCCGCGATAACGCCTTCAGGCGGAGCGGATTCCTGCAGCTGCAGACCCACGATCTGAATGCCCGCCTCATAAAGGTTCAGCGTATCCTGAATGATCTCCTCGGCCCGTTGGGCGACTTCACCCCGGCCACTGCCGATGATCGGCTGAAGATCGGACGTACCGACGACTTCACGCATGGCGCTCTCAGAGACGGCCTGAACCATGGCGCGCTGGTCTCGCACATTGAAGACGTAATCGCGCACGCGGGTCGGATCGACCTGCCACTGAACCGTGAAGGACAGGTCCACGATGTTCTCGTCGCGGGTGACCATCAGCGCTTCCTGCGGCGTGGTGCCGATCGTGATCGAGCGGATTTCGGTGACATTCACCGTCTCAACCGTCTCGATCGGGTAAGGCAGCTTCATGCGAAGGCCTGCGCCCGTGGTACGCACGTATTCGCCAAAACGCTGCACGACGCCCGCTTCACCGGGGCCGACCTGATAGACAGAGGCTGCGGTGATCACGCCCAGGCCAATCAGCACAGCGACCACACCGACGATGCCGCCGCCGGAACCGCCTTTGCCGGAACCATTACGTCCGCCGCCGCGCGGACCTTTGCCGCCCAGCCATTGCTGGAACCGGCGCACCAGTTCCTCAAGATCAGGTTCCTGACCCCCACCGGACGGGCCGCGGCCCGGACCGTTGGGGCCACGCCCCCAGGGGTTGTTGTTATTCTGACCGCCGCCGCCGGAGCCCCAAGGGCCGCCGCCGCCTGCATTGTCGTTCCAGGGCATGAATCTCCCCGCTGGTTATAAGGTTTCGTGTTTTATTCGGTATACGAGTATTTGGCGGGTCCGCGCCTCCGGTTCAAGTAAAACCGGTATCGGGATGCTGCGCTATGACGCCCGGACGCGATCCAGAACCCGCAGCGAAAAGCCCGCATCATCGCCCTCGGCCGCTTCGACCGTCTCAGCGCTCACTTCGCGCCAGTCGTCATCCGAGAGCTCGGGGAAGCCCGCATCGCCCTCGGGTTCAAGATCGACTTCAGTCAGATATATCCGGTCCACTTTGGGCAGGAGGTCGGCGTAAAGCTGCGCCCCGCCGATCAGGCAGACTTCATCCACGCCCGCTTCGATGGCGGCGCCGCGCGCCTCTTCCAGACAGGCGTCCACATCAGCAAAGACATAAGCGCCCGCGGCGGCGGTCACAGACCGGCTGATGACGAAATTCGCCCGCCCCGGCAGCGGCTTGCGCGGCAGGCTGTCCCAGGTCTTGCGTCCCATAACGACAGGCTTGCCCAGCGTGACCTGCTTGAACCGCTTGAGATCAGACGGGATTCGCCAGGGCAGATCGCCGTCCCGGCCAATAACGCCGTTCTTTGCAACAGCGACCACAATGGCGAGCTTGATGTGACCCATCCTACACCGCCACCGGCGCGGAGATGCGCGCATGGGGGTCGTAGCCTTCGAGCGTGATATCCTCGTACTCAAAGGCGAAGAGGTCGGTCACATCCGGGTTGAGTTTCAGCGTCGGCAGGGCGCGGGGGTCACGCGAGAGCTGTTCGCGCACCTGATCGAAATGGTTTGAGTAGATATGGGCGTCACCAAAGGTGTGCACATACTCGCCCGGCTCATAGCCCGTCGCCTGCGCGACCATGGCGAGCAGCAGGGCGTAGCTCGCGATATTGAACGGCACGCCCAGGAACATGTCCGCGCTGCGCTGATAGAGCTGCAGGTGCAGGCGTCCGCCCAGAACCTTGAACTGGAACAGCGTATGGCAGGGCGGCAGCGCCATGGAGGGCACGTCAGCCGGGTTCCAGGCGCTGATGATATGGCGGCGGCTATCCGGGCTCTGTTTGATCTGCTCGATCAGGCCCGCGAGCTGGTCGATCTCCTCGCCATTGGGACCTTCCCAGCGGCGCCATTGCTTGCCGTAGACCGGACCCAGCTCGCCGTTTTCGTCCGCCCATTCATCCCAGATGCTGACGCCGCGCTCCTGCAGCCATTTGACGTTGGTGATGCCCTTGATGAACCACAGCAATTCCACCGCGATGGATTTGAAATGGACCTTCTTGGTGGTCAGAAGCGGAAAGCCGTCCTTGAGATCGCAGCGGATCTGGCGACCAAAGACACCGCGTGTGCCAGTGCCCGTGCGGTCGGTCTGGTCCTCGCCCGTCTCCATGATCTCGTGCAGGAGATCGAGATAGGCGCGCTCGATGGGGGAGCCGACATAGGGCTTGGGCGTGTCTGCGAGCACCATGGCGGTCTCCTTGGGTCCGGGGTCAGGGCGAAGTCTAACCCGGCTATTGATTCGATAAAGGTCGCGCTGACAGGCGCTGCAAGCCTGTTGCGCGGATAAACCGCAGCCGCGCCGCATATCCAGACACTTGCATGTGAAGCAGGAAGGTCCGATCTCATCGCCATGACCCAGAACTCCGCCCCGACCGCCCTCACCCTCTCTCTGTCCGGCCTCAGCTGCGCTGGCTGTGTGCGAAAGGTGGAGACCGCGCTGTCCAAGGCCGAGGGCGTTGAGCGGGCGAATGTCAACTTCGCCACCTCCCGCGCTCAGGTGACGGGGAAGGATCTGGATGAGGCCGAGCTGATTGCGGCTGTGGAAAGCGTGGGCTTCAAGGCCGAGCGCTATGATCCGGCCCCCGATCGCGCCGCCCGAGATGAGGCTGAAAAGGCCGCCGCGCAAGCCGATCTCAAACGCCAGCTGATCCTCGCCGCCGTGCTGACCCTGCCGGTCTTCGTGCTGGAGATGGGCGGGCACATGATCCCCGGCTTCCATCATTTCGTCATGAACACCCTGGGCCAGACACTGAGCTGGTCGATCCAGTTTGTGCTGACGAGCCTGGTGCTCGCTTTCCCCGGTCGGCGTTTCTTCACGCTGGGCGGCAAGGCGCTGCTTCGTCTGGCGCCCGAAATGAATGCGCTGGTCGCGCTCGGCGCCGGCGCGGCCTGGGCCTATTCCACGCTTGTCCTGCTGGCGCCTGAACTGTTCCCTGCCGATGCGCGCCATGTCTATTTCGAAGCCGCCGCGATGATCACCACGCTGATCCTGGCAGGCCGGTATATGGAAGCGCGCGCCAAGGGCCGCACCAGCGCCGCGATCCGCAAGCTGATCGGTCTGCGCCCGCAAACCGCCCGCATTGAGCGCGAGGGCGAGGTTGTGGAGCTGGCGCTCGACGCGGTCATGCCCGGCGATCTCGTGCATGTGCGTCCCGGTGAACGCCTGCCGGTGGATGGCGTCGTGGAGAGTGGCCAGTCCTATGTGGACGAATCCATGCTGACTGGTGAACCCGTACCCGTACACAAGTGCCAGGGCGATGAGGTTGTTGGCGGCTCGATGAACGCCGAGGGCGCGCTGGTCATCCGCACCGAACGGACCGGTGCGGACACCATGCTCAGCCAGATCATCGCCATGGTCGAACAGGCCCAGGGCGCAAAACTGCCCATCCAGTCGCTGGTCGACCGGGTCACGGGCTATTTCGTGCCCGCCGTCATCGCCATCGCGCTTGTCACCTTCCTCGCCTGGCTGACGCTGGCGCCTGAGGCGGGGCTCAGCGAAGCGCTGGTGAAGGCGGTCGCCGTGCTGATCATCGCCTGCCCCTGCGCCATGGGGCTCGCCACCCCAACCTCCATCATGGTGGGCGCAGGCCGGGGCGCGGAGCTCGGCGTTCTGTTCCGTCAGGGCGAGGCGCTGCAGGGTCTGTCCAATGTGCGCGTCGCCGCCTTTGACAAGACCGGCACCCTGACCGAGGGCAAACCCGCCCTCACCGCGCTTCATACGGTGAAGGGCGTGAGCGAGCAGGACGCCCTTGCCCTCGCCGCCGCGCTGGAACGCACCAGCGAGCACCCGATTGCGCGTGCCATTCTCAACGCGTCGGAAGAGCAATCACTGACCCTGCCCACGCTGGAGAACTGGACGGCGGAATCCGGTTACGGCGTCAAAGCCGAATGTGAAGGCGAGCCTGTCTATCTGGGTTCCAAACGCTTCATGCGCCGTCTTGGCGTTGAGCTGGATCCGCTTGCGGATGCCATCGGGGAGCTCGATGAGCGCGGCGTGACGGTAATCTTCCTGGCGCGCGGTCAGAGCCTTCGCGCCGCCTTCGGCGTCTCCGACCCGATCCGCAAGGGCGCGTTCGATGCCCTCAACGCGCTGCGCGAACACGGCCTGACCCTCGCCATGATCACAGGTGACGCCGAAGCCTCGGCGCGAGCCGTCGGTCAGGCCCTGGGTGTTGAGGATGTTCGCTCTGAAACGCCGCCGGACGAGAAATACCAGGCTGTTGCGTCGCTGCGCAAAGCCTATGGCCCGGTCGCCTTTATCGGGGATGGCATCAATGACGCCGCCGCCCTCGCCGAGGCCGATGTCGGGATCGCAATGGGCTCGGGCTCTGACATTGCGCTGGAAAGCGCCGATGTCGTCCTGATGCGTGATGATCCGGCCGCCGTGGCGACGGCTCTGGGCCTCAGCCGCGCAACGCTGAACAATATCCGCCAGAACCTCATTTGGGCGTTCGGCTACAACGCCTTGCTGATCCCGCTGGCTGCGGGTGTGTTCACTCCGGTTTTCGGCTGGTCGCTGTCGCCCATTTTCGCAGCCGCCGCCATGGCCGCCTCCAGCGTATGTGTTCTGACCAACGCCTTGAGGCTGCGCGCCTTTAAGGCTTAGGGCTCAGTTTTCCACTGATACGCGAGCGATTTAACTTGCCGCATGCCGGGCTTCATGGTTCTGTTTGCTTATTGAACAAATGGGGAACACGCCATGATTGGTTATGTCACTGTCGGTACGAATGATCTTGAAAAGGGAGCGGCCTTCTATGACCGCATTGCGGCGCTGCTCGACACGCCGCGCATGATGGAGGATCCGGGCAATTTCATCGCCTGGGGCAAGCCCGATGGCGGTGCAGGCATTGGCCTCACCAAGCCCTTCAATGGCGAACCGGCCACGGTTGGCAATGGCGTCATGGTGGCCCTGGCGGCGCGTGACGAAGCGCATGTGGATGAAATCTACAAGACCGCGCTGGAGCTGGGCGGAACCTGCGAAGGCGAGCCGGGCTGGCGTGGCGACAGCTTCTACGCCGCCTATTTCCGCGATCTGGACGGCAATAAACTCAACGCCTTCATCATGAAAATGGGCTGATCCAGCCCAGTGGCGATGCGCCCGCCCTCTTTAACCCTCCGGGCGCATCGCCTATATTCATAGCGTTCGCTTCGGCGGACTATGGCGATAAACGCGCGTGTAATAACCAGACTGGACCCGGGTGCGAATCCCGGCGGCTCCACCAATTCTCCTCCGCACGTTGGGCGGCGAGCATGGGGCCGAATAGGATCGACAGATGGCTAAAGACGTGGCTTTCGCCCGAATGGGCTTCGTTACCAGCCCATATTTAGTAGTTGCCAACGACAACTATGCTGAAGAGGTCGCTCTCGCTGCATAGCAGCGCGGGTATCTCGCACTTAAGTCCTGACCTCTAGCAAGGTCAGGCGGGGCTCGGGGGCGCCTGGCAACAGAAGCCCCCACTTCCCTCCCCATGACAGAGCTTTGCCGACAGCGCTGAGACCTTTGTCTCATCCGGTCCACGGGCATGTGGAAGGTTTTCTTAATCGCTCGGCGGCGAAGCTTGCGCTTCACAGATTCGTACTCGTTTGGGGACCGGCATGTCGTCACGACCTGACCCCGCAGCCGCCTTTCCACATCCTGACGCACCTGATCTGAATGCGGATTCCCGTTCGGATGCGCTCTCCACATTCGGCGTCTCCATGGCCGATGTGTCGGGTCTGATCGACGAAACCTCCAGGGCTATTCTGGGTCTCAAGCAGGCGTTCTCAGAGCTTGGCCTGGATGCCGAGGAAACTCTGGGGCAGAGCCGATCCATCCTGTCTGTCGCTGAAGAAACCGAAACCCATGCCCGCAGCGCCTCTTCCGCCATGGCGGAAGCGGACACGGCGTTGGGACGTACGGGCGAGGATATCGCCACGCTCGTTTCCACCGTCGGCGCCATGCAGGACCAGGTCAGTGTCCTGCTCAACGCACTCAATCGCATCGGGGACATGTCCAGCGCCATCGAGCGCATCGCCAGCCAGACCAATCTCCTGGCCCTGAACGCGACGATCGAAGCCGCGCGCGCCGGTGAAGCCGGTCGCGGCTTCGCCGTAGTGGCTGGCGAGGTCAAGGCGCTGGCCAGCGAAACTGCGACCGCAACCCTGAGCATTCAGGAGCTGCTCAAGGAAATCCGTGGGGAAAGCGATACGCTCGTCGGGCTTGGACAGACTGCCGCTGGCGCCAGCGAGCAGGTGAGCCAGTCCACCGATCAGTTGAGCCGGCTGGTCACCGGCATGTCTGACGCTGTTACCGGCATGTCCAGCTCCAGCGCGGCGGCGGCGCGCGATGCGCGCGCCATTCATGATCGCACGCAGAACCTGTCGCACCGGGTTCAGGACCTGAGCGGCGTCGTCAGTCAGTCAAGCGAGGCGCTGGATACCTCCGCGAACCAGATCAGCCAGACCGTGGATGAAGCGGACGCGATGATCGTTCGCAATGCTCTCGAGGGCGCCCGGACCCGCGACAGCGCCTTCATCGCCACGCTGCAGGATGCAAAATCAAAGATCGAAGCCGCCTTCACTCAGGCGCTGGAGCGCGGAGAGATCATGCTCGAAGACTTCTTTGACGCCGAGTATGCGCCAATCCAGGGCTCCAACCCGCAGCAGTTCATGACCCGCTTCACCGCACTGACAGATGCGCTGCTGCCGCCCATTCAGGAAGCCGCCGCTGACAGCCATCCCGACATCGTCTTCTGCGCGGCGGTAGACCGGAACGGCTATCTGCCGACCCACAATCTGAAATTCTCAAAGCCCCAGGGAACGGATCCGGACTGGAACGCCGCCAACTGCCGCAACCGTCGGATATTCGATGACCGGGTTGGCTTGCGCGCCGGACAGAACACCAAGCCGGTTCTTCTTCAAACCTATCGCCGGGACATGGGCGCGGGCCGGTTTGCAATGATGAAGGATCTGAGCGCGCCCATCCATATTCAAGGACGGCACTGGGGCGGGCTACGGCTGGCCTATCGCACGAAAAGCGTCGACTAGGCCATCCGGGCCGAAGCGGGCGCCTCGCTGGACGAACCGGCAGCTTCGGACACAGCATCTGACACCGCCTGCACCAGAACGTCCTGACGCAAAGGCTTGGCGAGCGTGTCGACAAATCCGGCTTCGATGTAGCTTTCAACCTGATGGGCCATGATATTGGCTGTCATGGCGATGACCGGCGGCATCGCGCGGCCATCGACTTCACGCGCGCCGCGCAAATCGCCCAGAACCTCGATCCCGTCCCTGCCCGGCATGCGGATATCCATCAGGACCAGATCAAAATCGATCGTCTGTGAATGATCGAGCGCCGCCCGTGCGTCTCCGGCCAGGCTGACCTCCACATCGCAGGCGCGCAGCAGTCCGGCCGCCACCGTCTGATTGGTCTCGCAATCATCCACCACCAGGATTTTCAGCCCCGGCTTCAGGGCGCCCGTGCAATCGCAGGAATCGGCAGGCTCAGCGCTCTGACCATTGCCGCGAACGGCCCTGAACGGCAGATACACCGTGAACAGCGTGCCCACATCAGGTTCGCTTTCCACTTCTATGCGCCCCTTCATCACCTCAAGCAGGCGCTTGACGATAGAGAGCCCCAGCCCGGTGCCGCCATACTCGCGAGACGTGGAGGAATCCGCCTGGGTGAACGGCATGAAGACACGATCGATCTGTTCTGCGGTCATCCCGCAACCCGTATCCCGAACGCGCAGGATCAGCTCCTCGTTGGCCTCATCCTGGGAGAAACTCAGACGCACGCCGCCCTTGCGCGTGAATTTGAGCGCATTGGACACGAGGTTATGCACGATCTGGCTCAGACGCGTCGGATCGCCAACGCGCAGGCTCTGAGCGCTGACGCCATGCTCAAAGCGAAGCGAGAAGCTCAGACCGGCCTTCTCCGCCTGCGGCGCATAAAGGGACTGGATCTGCTCGGTCACGTCCCCGAGGACGAACTCAACCGTCTCCACATCCATCTGACCGGCGTCGATCTTGGCGAGGTCCAGAATGTCATTGAGGGTGGACAGTAGATGGTCACCGGACAGGCGGATCACCTCGACGGCCTTGCGTTGACGCTCATCCAGCTTGGACAGGGCCAGAACCGCCGTCATCCCCAGCACGCCATTTAACGGCGTGCGGATTTCGTGGCTCATATTGGCCAGAAATTGCGATTTCGCCTGATTGGCCTGTTCCGCTTTCGCCTTCTCCGCCGCCAAAGCGTTGACGGCCGCCATCATGTTCACACGGAAGAAGGCCGCCGAGACAAAAACGAAAACCTGGGACAGGACCAGCCCCGCAAGCAAGGTCTCCTGAGACAGGGACGCACCGCTTCCGGTACGCGTGATGAGATACGTGGTGATGTAAACGCCAATGCTGAACACCACGATCAGCAGGCCGTCCGTCACGCCCAGCACCAGGCAGAAGGTGAGCACGGCCGGCACCAGCGCCATATTGTTCACATTCACAAGATTGCCGTTGATCAGGGACAGCAATCCCAAGAACCCGACCACGACCAGCCCGACTACACGGACCCGAAATTCGAAATGGGGGCGGCCATTGATCAGATAGGGGGCGATCAGCAGCAGAACCGTCAGGGCGAACCCGGTCCCCACCTCGGCCGCATAATCGGGCAGGTAGCGTGTGTTGATGATGTTCACGCACAAGCCGCTCAAACCCGCCAGCAGGCAAAAGACGGTCAGAAGACGTTCAGATGCGACGCCCATTCGGTCCTGAGTATCGGAACTCGGCCAGTATCGATTGAGTACGGAATGCATCGTCTGTCTCCCCAGAGCCTTGCGCCCTCATCACTTCAGGCGGCCCCGACCCTTTGCATCCTCTTACATCACAGACCTTAGAGTTTCGTTGCCAGACTCCTACACAAATGCCTCAAAGTCATCTTATACGAAAACAACCATGCGCCCTTTGCCTCGCGGCGATGTTCCATCAGGTGCGCTCAGCGGTGACGACCGATTGACGCATCGCAGGGAACCGGTACGCTTCCCCTCAGATTGCCGTGGCTGGGAAAGGGCGATGCAGGTGGCTAAAGACCTGATGCAATATGAACAGCTCGCACAGGAAGCCCTGCGTGAGGTTGTTCGCAAGTCTCTGGAACGAGCGGCAGGCGATGGTCTGCCGGGCGCGCACCATTTCTACATCACTTTTCGTACGTCAGATCCGGGCTGCGACATCGATGAATCCCTAGCCAGCGCCTATCCCGAAGAAATGACGATCGTCCTTGAGCACCAGTTCTGGGACCTCGAAGTGGATGACGCCGGCTTTGAAGTGACGCTGAAATTTGGCGGCGTACCCAAATACCTCAAGGTTCCGTGGCGCGCGGTCACCCGGTTCCACGATCCCAGCGTCGGCTTCCGCCTGCATTTTGACTACGCGGCGCCTTCGCCTGACGACACGCCCAAAAACAGCGATGGCTCAGACCAGGTCAATGAAGGCACGGTCGTCAGCCTTGAAGCGTTCCGGAATAAAGAGTGAGCGGCACGCCCAGCCGCCGGGATGACCTCCTGGCGCTGTTTTCCGACCAGACCCGGATGCCGGCGGCGACACGTCATTTCGGCTTCTCGCTGATCGACCTTCACCCCGAAGAGCGATGGGTCGAAGCCTGGTTCGAGGCTCGTCCCGAATTTCTCAATCCCAATGGCTCGACCCAGGGCGGGATCGTGACCGGGTTTCTGGATGAAGCGATGAGCCTGTCCACCCTTATCGCTGGCGATCTGAAATTCGCCGTGCCCACGCTTGAAATGAAGACCAGCTTTCTGCGCCCGCTGATGACGGACAGGGCTCGCGCCCGCGGTCAGGTCGTTCGCCTGGGCTCCAGCGTGGCCTTCACCGAAGGCTGGTTGTGGAACGCGGACGGCGTGCTGTGCGCCACCGCAAGCGCAACCGCCGCCCTTCGCCCCTACGAGAATGACTGACCTGGTCGGCAAGCCGCGCCATCTGGCGCTGATCGCGCTGGCGCAGGTCCTTGCATTATCCGTCTGGTTCGCCGGCGCCGCCGCACTTCCCGGACTTCAGGCCACAGGCGCCCTGACCACCTTTGACGGCGCAGCGCTCTCCAGCGCCGTGCAGCTGGGCTTTGTCATCGGGGCGCTCACCAGCGCAAGCCTCGGCCTTGCTGACCGGTACGACGCCCGACGCGTTTTCGCCTGCGGGGCCGTGATCGCCGGCTTGATGAGCCTGACCGCTCTCATCCTGCCACCCGGCGGGATGCTGATGCCGCTGAGCCGGCTGATCGCGGGCGCGGCCCTCGCCTTCGTCTATCCCGTGGGCATGAAACTCGCCGCCAGCTGGGCGCGCGGGGATACGGGCCTTCTGATCGGACTTCTGGTTGGCGCACTGACCCTGGGCTCGGCCAGTCCGCATCTGGCCCCCTTGCTGACAGAAAATCTCGACTGGCGCGCACCTTTCCTGCTCTCAGGCATCGCCGCGCTGGCCAGCGCCGGACTGATCCTGTGCGTCAGGGCAGGCCCCGCATTCCGCCGCGCGCCGGGATTTGATCCACGCGCGGTAAAGCTGACCTTCACCGATCCCGCACTCGCCCGGGTCAATCTGGGCTATCTGGGGCATATGTGGGAGCTTTACGCTTTCTGGGCCTGGGTGGGCGTTTTCGTCACGGTCTGGGCGCAAGATCGCGCGCTCTCCCCGTCTTTCTCCACGTCCGGGCTCACCTTCGCCATTGTCGCCATTGGCGCTGCGGGATCCCTGGCAGCGGGTTGGCTGGCGGACCGGGTCGGGCGCACGCTGGTCACCAGCATCGCCATGGCCGCCAGCGGTTCTTGCGCCCTTTTGAGCGCCTGGGCCTGGTCAGCGCCCGCCCTTGTGATGATCGGGCTTCTGCTGATCTACGGGGTCACCGTGATTGCAGACTCCGCCCAGTTCTCGGCCGCGGCGGCCGAATTGGCTCCGCCCGACAAGGCCGGCTCGATCCTGACCCTGCAAACCGCCCTGGGGTTCGCCCTGACCCTCATCACGGTTCAGCTCCTGCCGGTCTGGGCCGAGCTGATTGGCTGGCGTTTCGCGTTCTGGCCGCTGGCTCTGGGGCCAGCGGTGGGCGTCTTGGCCATGCTCAGCCTGAGGCGGCGCCCAGAGTCACGTCGCCTCGCTAACGGGCGTCGGTGAACGTCGTTAGTGCAAACATATATTAACCGGCTAAGCGCACACCTTATTTAAGGATTGCGCCATCCTTGTCTGAATTCCTTACATGAATTGCGCAATCGAGCTGAAAGACAGGGGTCTACCATGATCAATAAGCTTGATCAGTTTTCGCTGACCGCGCGCCTGCGCATGATCGCCGGGGCATCCATCATCCTCATGCTGGTGTATGTCGGCGCGAACTTTCTGATGGGCACGGTGAGCCAGCGGGTCGACGATCGCGCGACGCACGCCACTGAAAACCTCGTAGCCGCGAGCGGGCTTGAAAAAGACCTGACCTCCCTGCTGCGCGATACCTATCTGATGGCGAGCTCTCCGACGCCGGAACGCCGAGAAGCCGCCCTGGCGAACCTCACCGACTTCGAGACAGCCCTTTCCGATGTCGAGGGGATGATCAAGGTTCCCGAATTCCGCAACGCCCTGTCGGCTATCCGTGCAGACGTACCGGGTCTGAACGAGCTGATCGAGACCGCCGCGGCGAACGTGGCGACCTATTCCGAGCTCGACATGCAGCGCTTCATTGATGCCCTCGCGATCTATGACGACCGGATGGACACCAATATCGAGATTGTCCGGGACGGCGAACGCGCCCTGCTTGATGAAGCCTGGGAAGCGCGCGACAGCGTTGCCGCCATTTCTCAATGGGTCAGCCTTATTGCACTGATCCTGACCGCCGCCGGCCTGATGGCCATGACCCATATCATTGGCGGCAGCATCACCCGCTCGGTCAGCTCCATCCAGTCCCTCGTGGGCAAGCTGGCCGATGGCGAGCGCGACATGAGCATCGACGAAACCCGCCGCAAGGACGTGTTCGGCGATCTTGGCCGGGCGATCGCCACCTTGCAGTCCGCGCTCAGCAGCGCTGATGAAGTGCACGCCAATCAGAACCGCGAAGCTGCACAACGCCTTGAGCGTCAGAAAGAGATCGAGAGCGCAGTCGGCCGTTTCGAGGCCAGCTCGAGCGAACTTCTGAATTCTGTCATGGCGGCCTCCCAGCAGCTCTCCTCTTCGGCGTCCCAGATGCAGAGCTCTTCAAGCGAAGCATCGGGTCTGTCCCGCGACGCCCAGACGGCATCGGGCGCAGCCGCCTCCGGCATTCAGGCCGTGGCCGCCGCCTCTGAAGAACTGGCCGCCTCGATCCGCGAAGTGTCCGAACAGGTGACCCGCACATCCGAGCTGTCCCAGGAAGCCGGCGACGAGACCGAGCAAAGCGCAACGGTCGTATCCCAGCTCTCCGAAGCCGCTCAGGCCATTGGCGAGATCGTCACCCTGATCGAGACCATTGCGGACCAGACGAACCTTCTGGCGCTGAACGCCACGATCGAGGCCGCCCGCGCCGGTGAAGCCGGCAAGGGCTTCGCCGTTGTGGCCAGCGAGGTGAAAGAGCTGGCGGAGCAGACCAGCAACGCCACCCAGCAGATCTCCGCGCAAATCAACGCCATCCAGTCCGCTTCCGAGAAGACGGCCGCCTCCACGGACCGCACCCTTCAAGCGGTGCGGCAACTGGGCGAGCTGGCCACCAGCTGCGCGGCCGCTATCGACCAGCAACGCGTAGCCACCACTGAAATCGCAGAATCCGCGCAGCGCGCCGATTCAGGATCCAGCGATGCTGCTTCAAGCGTCGCCAAAGTGGTCGAGTTCACCCACCAGACCGACGAGATTTCCAAATCGGTTCTGGCTGCGGCTCAGGAAATGGCCGATCGCCATGAAGCCTGGAAAGAAGAGTTTGAAAGCTTCGTTCAGACCATGCGCGCCTGATCAGGCCGAAATACGCAATGAAAAGGGACGCTTCGGCGTCCCTTTTTTTATGTCGCCGCACTCTCGCATGGCGTGTGCCGGGGAGCGGGAACAACCTCCTGGTCAATACTACCTTAAGAAACCCCCGTACACAGTCTGGAGAAGAATGGCGCGCGATTCGCCCGTAGCGAGAAAGCGCAACGCAACGGAGATCACCATGACCGGTTGGACGTCTGCTCTCTCACCGCTTTCACGTCAGGGCCTGCCGACCCTGCCGCTCCTGCTTCTGCTGGTCTACGCGGTTGCCAGCTCCGTGCTGGGGGCTTCCATTCGACATCTGGAAAGCCAAGCTCAGAACAGGATCGAGCTGAGCTATGCCGCCTCGACCCTGGAGAAGGACCAGGCCTCGCTGATGCGCGACGCTCAGGCCATGGTCAGCGCACCCAGCCCGCTACGCATGCAAGCGCTCCTGCTCAATCTCGAAGAATATGAAGTCGCTCTGAATGAAGTCATTGCGCTGACCCGACGCGACAGCGCGCTTCGCACGCCTCTCGGTGAGCTTGACCAAGCCCTGCCTGCGATCCGCCGGGTGGTGCTTCAGGCCGCCAGCCTGGGCGCGAACAATTCGCCTGTCGCGGTTCAGGAAGAGCAAGCGCTGGCCCTGACCCGTCTCGACCTTCAGATGCAGGTCCAGCTTCTTGAGGTGGAGACCCTTGTGGCGCAGATGCCCCGGACCCGGGATCAGATTGCAGACGCGCTCCGCATTCTCAGCTGGGTCATTCACCTGCTGGCGGTCTTCATGGTCGGCGCCCTGATCTTCGCCGCCGTGCAGTCTATACGCCCGCGCAGCGTGTCCAGCCAGATCGCCGAGTAACAAAACATCTTTGAAGCCAAGCCCCATCCTGTTGATCCGGATGGGGCTTTTTCGTGTGCCTCATACTGAACACCTGACTAACCAAACTTGAAGCATTTCAGCTCTTAATGGCGGCAGCATCGGGTGACCTCATGGGGGCGTCCGGATTGGCATTGTCTCCGACCGAAGAGGCTGGACATGAAGACTTACAAACTCACCCTGCTGCTAGGCGCAGGCGCAGCGCTCCTTCCCCAGGCCGCGCTGGCTCAATCAGCCGAGGTTTTTGGCGACTTCCGGGCGCGCTATGAATCAGTTGAGCAGACCGGCAAGCTGGAAGCGGAATCCCTTACCCTGCGCAGCCGCGTCGGCGTGCGCTTCAAACCGGCGGACACGCGTTTCTCCTTCCTCGCGGAAATCGAGAACAGCGTCACTCTGGCCGGTGATGACGATCGCAACACCTCGCTTGACCCGCTGCCGGCTTACGCCACGATCAATGATCCCGACTTCACCGAACTGAACCGGGCCCAGCTCGGCTTCAAGCCGAACGACGAATGGTCCTTCACCGTGGGGCGCCAGTATCTGGGCTTTGACGGCAACCGCATCATCGGCTCGCCGGGACACCGCCAGGACAAGAACTCGCACGACGCCGCCCTGGTCAGCTTCGAACACGGCGCGTTCTCAGCCAACTATGTCTACCATTGGCAGCTGAACCGGGGCCCCGGTGACGACGTCAACTGGGAGACCGATGCGCACCTGTTCCATGCGGGTTACGACATCAGCGACGCCTTCAAGCTGGCTGGTTTCGTCTATCTGATCGATATCCCGGAACCGGGCCGCGAGAACCTGTCAAACACGACTTATGGCGCGCGCCTGACCGGCTCGACCACACTGGGCGAAGTGGGCGTCAGCTATGACCTGCTGGTCGCCGCGCAGAACGATTCCGGCTCCGCAACCGCAGACTTTGACAACACGCTGATCGATAGCGGCCTCGCCCTGTCCTATCAGGGCGCCCGGTTCGCCCTGGGCTATGACGTGGTGTCCGGTGACGGAACCTACGCCTTCGCCAACCCGCTGGCGGCCAATCACGGCACCGCCGGCTGGGCGGACGTGTTCCATGGCGGCGGTCGCGCGGCGCCCGCGGATGGTCTTGAGGACCTGCATGTGGATCTGAGCTATGGCGCAAGCGTGGAAGGCTCCGCCATTGAAGGCTGGCGCGCCGGCATCGTCTGGCACGACTTTGAAGCGGAAAACACCGGCGCCGATCTGGGCGAAGAGTTCGACCTCTATGTCCGATTGAGCTTCGCCAATGACATCGAGCTGTCTTTCGAGATGGCCGACTATGATGGCCCGGACATCGCGCCCGCACCGGCCGATCGCACCAAATACTGGCTGACGCTGGGCTACAAGTTCTAGACCCGCCTGTATCCAGACAGAAACGCCAGGGCCTCGCCCTGGCGTTTTTCGTTTCAGGCGGCGTCAGCCTGATCGGTTCGGGTCAACTCACCGATGGGCCGGGCGCGGACCTTTACGCGGGCGCGCTCGCCCAGAACCTTCTCGACATGCAGGCGCTGGACCTGGCTGTCATCGTGAAACACCACGCCCGTCAGCGCATCCAGAATGGCCTTGGCCACATTGTCCACGTCATGCACAGGGGTGTTCTCGGTGCGCTCGATCTCGATCACCACTTCAAACGGGCCGTATTTCGGGCGCACCCGTTTGAACTCGGTGCGGAAGAAAGCCGAGATCAATTCCTTGAACTTGCGCGTCTGGGACGTCAGCGCGTCCACGCGCACATTCAGCGATCCATCAATGGCGGAGGCTTGCACCTTCCCTCTCCCGATCCAGTCAAGCTGGTCCCAATAATCCGGCGGCAGTGAAACAAAGCGGGACATGGGACCCTGATTGATGTTGCTTACGGCGATTCGTGCGCCGCATCGCTGTCTTCCAGCGTGGCGCTCCAGTCGCCCGCCAGCCAGGCGGCATAGACAGGATGGCGGTCTTCCATCCGTTCGGCAAGCAAGGCCATCCGGTCCACGAACCAGTATTTCGCCACCGCCGAGCCATGCCAGGCCAGAGCCGCCGCCAGCATATCGAGACGGATATAGGCGATCACAAAGCCCAGCATGAACAGGCCCGAGAGGGTCGAGGTCAGGAAGGCGGCGCGCTGATAACCCTTGGGCACAGGGACCGTCTTGCGATTGATCAGGATACGCTCGCCAATCACCCCCTTGCTGGCCCAGCTGCGTCCGCTCTTCGGCGGCGGGGTCAGGCGCGGATTGATCCACATCCACACTACAGCCATCACGATAAAGCCCGCCCCGTACCAGCCAATCCAGACCGGGCTCCACAGACACGCAAAAATCACCGGCGCCGCCAGCATGCGGCTCCAGACGCTGAGCGGATGGGCGTGCCGGGCCCAGATTGCGTCGCTCATCCCGATCAGCCGGGCCGCGCCCTTATAGGCATCCATCTGAACCTCCTGTGCGTGCTGTGCGTTCACAGACAGGTGCATGCCCAGCCCATTTTGGTTCAATCAGGTGCAGATCGACGCGGACGCGACCAAGGTGCGCCTTGCCTGCCTTTGCTCTGCGGGCCTATAGACGCCCCATACAAGGCCCACGCCGTACTGGAGAAAGACCCATGACCGAGATGCGTGTTGAAACCGATTCCTTCGGCCCCCTCGAAGTCCCGTCCGACAAGCTCTGGGGCGCCCAGACCGCGCGCTCGCTGATGAACTTCAAGATCGGCGGCCAGACCCAGCCTCTGCCGCTGGTCCGCGCCCTGGGCGTGGTCAAGCATTGCGCCGCCAAAGCCAATATGGCGCTCGACAATCTCGAGCCCGAGCTGGGCGACGCCATCGCCGCCGCGGCGCTGGAAGTCGCCGAAGGCAAGCTCAACGACCATTTCCCGCTGGTGGTCTGGCAGACGGGGTCTGGCACCCAGTCGAACATGAACGCCAACGAGGTCATCTCCAACCGCGCCATCCAGATTCTGGGCGGCGAGGTCGGCTCCAAAGACCCGGTTCACCCCAATGACCATGTGAACCGCTCCCAGTCGTCCAACGACACCTTCCCCACCGCCATGCACATCGCCGCGGCAGAAGTGTTCAAGCACGATCTGGTCCCGGCGCTGCAGACCCTGCGCAATGCGCTCAATGACAAGTCCGAAGCGTTCAAGGACATCATCAAGATCGGCCGCACGCACCTGATGGACGCCACCCCGCTGACGCTGGGTCAGGAATTCTCCGCCTATGTGCATATGATCGACAACGCCATCCGCCGTGTCGAAAGCGCCCTTCCGGCGCTCTATGAGCTCGCCCAGGGCGGCACCGCGGTCGGTACAGGCCTGAACGCCAAGATCGGTTTTGCTGAAAAGTTCGCCGAGGAAGTGGCGAGCCTGACCCGGCTGCCCTTCGTAACCGCGCCGAACAAGTTCGAGGCCCTCTCCACCAAGGACGCCATGGTGGAAGCGCATGGCGCGCTGAACTCGGCGGCAGTGTCGCTGTTCAAGATCGCCAACGACATCCGCCTGCTGGGCTCCGGCCCGCGTTGCGGCATCGGCGAGATCTCCCTGCCGGCGAACGAGCCGGGCAGCTCCATCATGCCGGGCAAAGTGAACCCGACCCAGTGCGAAGCCATGACCATGGTCTGCGCCCAGGTGATGGGCAACAATTCCGCCGTCAGCTTTGCGGGCAGCCAGGGCCAGTTCCAGCTCAACGTCTTCAAGCCGATGATGTCCTACAACGTGCTGACCAGCGCCAAGCTGATCACCGACGCCTGCCATTCCTTCACCGACAATTGCGTCGTCGGCATCGAAGCGAACGAACAGCGCATCGCCGACATCATGGAACGCTCGCTGATGCTGGTGACCGCTCTGGCGCCGACCATCGGCTATGACAACGCCACTACCGTCGCCAAGACCGCCCACAAGAACGGCACCACCCTGCGCGAGGAAGCCATCAAACTCGGCTTCGTCACCGAGGAAGAGTTTGACCGCGTGGTGCGCCCCGAAGACATGATCGGCCCGAAATAAGGCCGAACGCTCGGCTCCGCCGCCGCGGCGGCGGAGCCTTGGAGGCTCTCATGACCCAGCCGATCAATCTGCGTCAGTTCCGCAAAAAGAAGGCGCGCGAGGACAAGGCCAGACAGGCCGAAACCAATCGCGTCCAGTTCGGTACGCCCAAGGCCCAGCGCGATCTTGAAAAAGCGCGCGAAGCCAAACGCAAGGCGGCGCTGGACGCGCACAAGCGCGAAACAGATAAAGACGGGTCAGAGACCTGACAGAACGGCGGCTCGATGAGCCGCCGTTTTCATTTCGGCACGTGCCGCATCAGGAAACGCCGGCTAAAACGCCCATAGGGCAAACTGCGTATTGTTCTGAAATGTCAGAGCAATATCCTGTCGCCAGAAAACAGTTTGCGCGCAGTCTGACGTTTTGCCCTTGATTGTCGCACGCGATATATCCAACTGATCGCCGTTCATTCGTGCTTTCAGGGGACCCTTCCATGTCGAACACCAACGCCCTTTTCCAACCCTTCGAGCTCGGCTCGCTCCAGCTCAAGAACCGTATCGTCATGGCGCCCATGACCCGCTCGAAAAGTCCGGGCGGCGTGCCGAACGACAATGTGGTCGGCTATTACGAACGCCGTGCGGACAATGATGTCGGCCTGATCATCACCGAGGGCACCACGATCAACCGCCCCGGCGCCAGCTTTGATCCGGCGATCCCGAACTTCCACACCGAAGAAGCTCTGGCGGGCTGGAAGAAGGTGGTCGACGCGGTCCACGCCAAGGGCGGCAAGATCGCGCCCCAGCTCTGGCATGTGGGTCTGGCGCGCAAGCCGGGCACCGGTCCGCACCCGGACGCGCCGTCCGACAGCCCGTCCGGCATCATGCCCGGCGGCAAGAAAGTCGGCGAGCCGATGACCCAGGCCGAGATCGACGACACCATTCTGGGCTTTGCCGAAGCCGCCGAGAACGCGGCGAAGATCGGCTTTGACGCCATTGAGCTGCACGGCGCCCATGGCTATCTGATCGACCAGTTCTTCTGGGAGGGCATGAACCAGCGCGATGACAAATATGGCGGCAGCCTCCTCTCCCGCACCGAGTTCGCGCAGGAAATCATCCGCGCCGTCCGCGCCCGCATCCCGGCGGACCTGCCGTTGATCCTGCGCTATTCGCAGTGGAAACAGCAGGACTACAACGCCAAGCTGGCGCAAACCCCGGATGAGCTCGAAGCCTTCCTCACGCCGCTCTCTGAAGCCGGCGTCGACATCTTCCACGCCTCCACCCGCCGCTTCTGGCTGCCCGAATTTGAAGGCTCTGACCTCAATCTGGCCGGCTGGACGAAGAAGCTGACTGGCAAGCCTGCCATCACCGTGGGATCTGTTGGCCTTAATAGTGACTTCATTGGCGCCTTTATGGGTGAAGCCTCTGAAAAGTCCGGCCTCGACAAGCTGATCGAGCGTCTGGATGCGGGCGAGTTTGATCTCGTTGGCGTGGGCCGGGCCTTGCTGTCCGATTTCGCCTGGGCCCGCAAGGTCAAGGATGGCCGCTTTGAGGATCTCGAAGACTTCAACGCCGAAGCGCTCAAGGAACTGGCCTAGACACCATGCTTAAAAAACGTTCAGTCACCCTCAGAGGACACGCAACCTCTCTGGCGCTCGAGCCGGAGTTCTGGTCCGTGATCGATGCAGAGCTGAACGAAACCGGCGGATCCCTGGCCGGGCTCATCACCTCGATCGACGAGTTGCGTGAGCCTGACCAGCCGCTGTCGAGCGCCTGCCGGGTGTGGGCGCTCAACCGCGCGCTCACAGTCGATCAGGGCTGATCCGGAGTTGACGATACGCGGCGTGCGGGGTTTGAAGGGGGCATGAGCACCGCCGTCACCCCGCCGCCCCTTTCGCCACTCGACAAACTGCTTCGCTATCTGAAGAACAGCTTTGCGGACGGGCGCTCCCCTGCGCTCTGGCTGCTGGCGCTGGTGGTGGGCGTTGTTGCGGGATATGCGGCGATCGGTTTGCGCCTTGCGATCCAGTCCGTCCAGCTCATCGCCTTTGGCGAGTTCTCCGAACGCCTCGCCAGCACCGCCTCCACCCTCCCCGCGATCATGGTGATCCTGGCGCCCGTCGCAGGCGGCTGCGTCGTCTCGCTCCTGCTTTATGTGGGCCTTAAGACCAAATGGCTGCCTGAAATCCGCGCCGAGGGCGTGGCGGATGTGATGGAAGCGCGCGCCGCCCAGGGCGGCAAGATGGCGCTGATGCCCAGCGTCTGGTCCGCCCTTGTGCACGCGGTCTCCATTGGCGCGGGCGGTTCGACCGGACGTGAAGGTCCATCGGTCAATCTGGGCGCCGCGCTCGCAAGCTTTATCAGCCAACCGTTGAACCTGCCGGCGCGGGGCGCGCGCATCATGCTCGCCTGCGGCGCCTCGGCGGCGGTGGCCGCCAGCTTTAATGCCCCTGTCGCCGGCGCTCTCTTTGCCTTCGAGGTCGTGCTGGGCCATTACGCGCTGCGCTCGATCGGCCCGGTCGCCGCCGCCAGTGTGATCGGCGCCATCCTCTCGCGCATCCATTTCGGCGCCACGCCTGCCTTTTCCGTTCCCGAGGTCCCCCCCGCCAGCCTTGCGGACTTCATCGCGATCATTCCGCTCGGTCTCGTCTCCGCCGCGCTCGCCATCGCCTGTGTGATGCTGGCCTTCAACGTGCCGCGCCATCTGGCGACCCGGGCGCAAGCGCTCTCCATCCCGCTCTGGATCCTGCCGCCCTTCGGCGGGCTGCTGATCGGCGGGCTCGGCCTGCTCGCGCCAGAGGTGCTGGGGGTGGGCTATGAAGCGACTTCGATCGCGCTTGCGGGCGGTTACGCCATCGCCACGCTGGCCGCTCTGATCGTGCTCAAGCTCGCCGCCATCGTCGCCACCATGGCCTTCCGCTTTGGCGGCGGCATCTTCGCGCCCTCGCTCTATCTCGGCGCCATGCTGGGCGCGCTCTATGGTGCGCTGATCGCTCCCATTCTGGGCCCGGACAGCGCCGGCAGCGCCTATTTCGCCGTTATCGGCATGGGCGCTGTGGGTGGGGCGGTGCTGGGCGCGCCGCTATCCACCACGCTGATCGTGTTTGAACTGACCGCCAGCTATGAAGCCTCGATCGCGCTACTGGTCTGCGTGTCGCTGGCCAGCGTCATCACCACTTCGATCACCAAGGGCAGCTTCTTTCACAAGCAGGTCGAGCGGCACGGCTTTGACCTCACCCAGGGCGATGCCCGCGTCATCCTGCAGACCATTCGCGCGCGCGATATCATGACCCCGCTCGACAGCCATGACACCCGGGGCGAGCTCGATGAGCCTTGCGTCTATGACGATGATTATCTGGGCCGGGTGATGGGCTTCTTCTCAGCCGAGAAGATCGACGGGGCGCAGGTCCGCTCCCGTCATGGCGACCAGCCCATTGTGGGCTATATCACCAAGGCCGACGCCCACGCCGCCTACGCCCACGCGCTGCAGGCCCGGCATGAGGAAGAGCATCGCTAGCGCCTGACCTATGACATCGCCGCCCCTACGTTTCGCTTACGGATGTGCTAGTTTCGTTCTCATCTGCGAATCGAAGTGCGAAAGCCTGCGTCATGTCCTCTCTTCCCCTTTCCCAGCAGGCGGCCCCGCGGGCGCCGAGCGCTAACGCCGCCTATCTGGACGGGTTGAACCCCGAACAGCGCGCGGCGGTCGAGGCGATTGACGGCGCGGTGCTGGTTCTGGCAGGCGCGGGCACGGGCAAGACGCGCGTTCTGACCACGCGGCTGGCGCACATTCTGGCCACCGGCAAGGCGCAGCCCTGGAACATCCTGGCGGTGACCTTCACCAACAAGGCCGCGCGCGAGATGAAGGAGCGGGTGGGCAAGATCATCGGCGAACAGGTCGAGGGCCTGCCCTGGCTGGGCACCTTCCACTCTATCGCCGCCCAGATTCTGCGCCGGCATGCCGAGCTGGTGGGCCTGAAATCGAGCTTCACCATTCTCGACACCGACGACCAGCTGCGGCTTCTCAAGCAGATCCTCGAGGCTGAAGGCATTGATACGAAACGCTGGACGCCGCGCCATCTCGCCAGCCTGATTGATGGCTGGAAGAACCGCGCCCAGACGCCCGAACGCATCCCCGAAGAGGACAAGTGGAGCTTCGCGGACGGCAAGGCCCAGAAACTCTACAAGCTCTATCAGGATCGCCTGAGCGTACTGAATGCGTGCGATTTCGGCGATCTTCTGCTGCACAACATCACCATCTTCCAGAACCATGACGATGTGCTGGCCGACTTCCATCGCAAGTTCCGCTATCTGCTGGTGGACGAATATCAGGACACCAACGTCGCCCAGTATCTGTGGCTGCGGCTTCTGGCGCGCGGGTCTGGCAATGTGTGCTGCGTGGGTGATGACGACCAGTCGATCTATGGCTGGCGCGGCGCGGAGGTGGACAACATCCTGCGCTTTGAACAGGACTTCCCCGGCGCGACGGTCATTCGGCTCGAGCGCAATTACCGCTCCACCGGCCATATCCTCGGCGCGGCGGCGGGCCTGATCACCGCCAACAAGGCGCGCTTGGGCAAGACGCTGTGGACCGAGGATCAGGCCGGTCACAAGGTTCAGGTCTCGGGCCTGTGGGACGGCGAAGCGGAAGCGCGCTTTGTCGCCGACGAGATCGAGGCGCACATCAAGGGCGGCGGCAAGCATTCCGACATCGCCGTTCTGGTGCGGGCGTCCTGGCAGATGCGCGCCTTTGAAGACCGCTTCATCATGCTGGGCCTGCCCTACAAGGTCATCGGCGGACCGCGCTTCTTTGAACGCGCCGAGATCCGCGACGCCCTCGCCTATCTGCGGCTGGTGCGCAGCCTGTCAGATGATCTGGCGTTCGAGCGCGTGGTGAACACCCCCAAGCGCGGCGTTGGCGATACGTCTGTGCAGAAGATCGCCATGGCCGCGCGCGGCGCGCAGGTTTCGATGGCCGAGGCCGCGCGCCTGATGACCCAGACCGACGAGATCAAGGGCAAGGGCCGCACCGGCCTCATCGCCTTCCTGCGCGATCTTGAACGCTGGGCCGAGCAGGCCGAGACCATGCGCCATGACGAGCTTGCCGAAATCATTCTCGATGAAAGCGGCTATACGGCCATGTGGCGCGAGGACAAGAGCCCGCAGGCCGCTGGCCGGCTCGACAACCTGAAAGAACTCGTCCGCTCCATGGGCGAGTTTGACAGCCTTGAAGCCTTCCTTGAGCACATCGCCCTCGTTTCGGATGCCGACCGCACCGAGAACGGCGATGAAGTCTCGATCATGACGCTGCACGCCGCCAAGGGCCTCGAATTCCCGCTCGTCTTCCTCCCGGGCTGGGAAGAGACGGTCTTCCCCTCCCAACGCTCCATGGATGAAGGCGGCACGGCGGCGCTCGAAGAGGAACGGCGCCTGGCTTATGTGGGCATCACCCGCGCCCGCGAACGCGCCGTCATCAGCTTCACCGCCAACCGGATGATCTTTGGCCGCTGGCAATCGGTGCTGCCTTCGCGCTTTATCGACGAAATGCCGCCCGAGCATTGCGAAGCCAAATCCGAAACCGGCTATTACGACGCCGGGCCGGGTTTTGAGGGCGTGGCGGAAGTCGCCGACCCCTTCAAATCGAGCTATGAAAGCCCCGGCTGGAAACGCTTCCAGGCCAGCAAGGCGTCCGGCCGCCGCGCCGATCCCGGCGTCATCGAGGGCAAGGCCACGCTGATTGACACCAGCTCAGTGGGCGGAAACTCGAAATGGAAACGCGGCGACCGCGTCTTCCACCAGAAATTCGGCTATGGCACCGTCAAAGCCGCCGACGGCGCCAAGCTCACCGTCGCCTTTGACAAGGCCGGCGAGAAAAAGGTCGTCGCCAGCTTTGTAGAAGCGGCGCCTTAGGGATGAAACCCAATGTGGATACGATTTACTGAGCGCTCAGACGTTTTATCTTCATTGAGGCAACTCAATCGATCTCTAATTGATACTCAAGCCGACCCTGCTGCTTGGAAATGGGCCTTAATATCACTGTTTAGCGCTCTTCAGGGTGCTGCAGTCTGCAATCTATCAGGGTCAGCACAAATTGGCGCCCTTACCGAGAAAAGCGCAAACCAAACGTATGCCTCTTTGACGTCTGGCAATCTATCGGGGAAATTTAAAGAACGCCTTGCGGATCCAGCCACTTTGATTTCTCGCCTCAGCGGTGCTGAGAAGCGCTTAGAAGAGGCAGGTCCAAATATTTCAATTTCAGATTCACAATTCAAATCATTCCAGTTGCTTCAAAGCTTACGAAATAAGTTTGCTCACTATTCTCCTATGGTGTGGTCAATCGAGAAAGCAGGATTGCCTCAATTGGGCTTGGACCTGCTTTCCATTATCAAGGATGTTTTCGAAGATGGGTGGTCCTTCATGCACTCCGGCGCGGAAGAGCGACAAGAAATCAATGATTTAATTGTTCAGGCTCAGACTTTCTTCTCTCACATCAGTTTTCAAACGGATCAATAAATGCGCCTCGCCATCTGCCTCACCGCCGCCCTCCTCCTCGCCGCACCTGCTTGCGCTCAAGACCCGCACGCCGACGCGCGCCCGATCAGCTGGCAGAACCTTCTCGACCGGGAACGCGCACCCGCTGACGCCCGGATCGAGTACGGCGAGGGCGAGGAGCAATATGGCGAGCTGTGGCTTCCGGACGGCGATGGCCCCTTCCCGCTGGTCATCATGATCCATGGCGGCTGCTGGCAGGCGGCTATTCCGGGCACCATCCTGCAGGACCAGCTCAATGCCGATCTCAAGGATCGCGGCATCGCGGTGTGGAACATCACCTATCCGCGTCTGGGCCATGAGACGGGCGGGTATCCGGGGACGTTTGAGAGCGTGGCCTGGGGCGTGGACTATGCCCGCCAGCTCACTCGCGATTATCCGATTGATCCGCGCCGCACCGTGCTGATGGGCCACTCCGCAGGCGGGCATCTGGCATTATGGGCCGCCGCGCGCGGCCAGCTGCAGGACACGCCGCTTTATGTGGAAGACCCGTTCATCCCCAACGGCGTCATCACGCTCGCGGGCATCAATGATCTTGAGCTTTACCGCGCCGAAGGCCCCGGCCGCTGCGGCGAGCCGGACACGGTGGACGCCCTGATCGCGGGTCATCCCGGCGACACGCCCTATGCAGACACCTCACCCGATCAGCTGCTGCCAATGCATGTGGAGCAGGTGATCATGTCAGGCGACCTCGACCCCATCGTGCCGCCGCTGTTCGGCGCGGCCTATGCGGCTGAAGCCGAAGCCGCTGGCGATACGGTCACCGAGATCACGCTGGAAAACGCCGGTCATTTCGAGCTCATCGACCCGACCGCGCCCGCGTGGGCGGTTATTCTGGGTGAGGTGGAGCGGTTGCTGGGGGAGTAGGTTTTTTCCCTCTCAACCCTGTCATCCCGGACTTGATCCGGGATCTACCGGAGCCACTTCGTTCTGCCCCCAGAGACGCTTTCAGTAGATCCCGGCTCCAGGCCGGGATGACACATACTTCTAACAATCACTCATTATCATCCCCCGCGTCATGCGGGGGATCCATGCCGGTTGTTCTGATCGAAGGTCACGGCATGGATTCACCGGATAAACCGGTGAATGACACTTTGAGAGGGAGACGAGTCACCCCCCGATGAGCGCGAGCCATTCATCCTCGGTCATGGTCTGAACGCCAAGCTCCTGCGCCTTTTTCAGCTTGGAGCCCGCGCCGGGACCGGCAACGAGGATGTCGGTCTTGCCCGAGACGGAACCGGACACCTTCGCGCCCAGCGATTGCGCCTTGGCTTTGGCCTCATCGCGGGTGAAGCGTTCGAGTGAGCCGGTGAACACCACGGTCTTGCCCGCGACGGGGCTTTCAGCGGCCACCTGTTCGGCATCTTCGACATTCACGTGCTCAAGCAGGGCGTTGAGCGCATCCTGATTGTGGCTTTCGGCGAAGAATTCGGCGAGGGCTTTGACCGCCGTCTCGCCAATGCCGTCAATCTCCATGAAGGCGGCGAAGGCTTCGCCAGGCTCGTTCGCCGCTTCCGCCGTCTCGCGCACGGCCTGCCAGCTTGTAAAGCTGCGCGCGATCAGGCGGGCGGTCTCCTCGCCCACATGGCGGATGCCGAGCGCGAACAGAAAGCGCGCCAACCCGATATTGCGGCGCTGGTCAATGGAGCCAAAAAGGTTCGCCGCAGAGCGCTCGCCCCAGCCTTCACGGGTCTGGATGGGCGGGGTGATCGCCCCCGCCTCATTGCGCGCCCGCAGGGTAAAGATGTCAGCAGGTTGCTTGACCAGCCCCTCATGGAAGAAGGCTTCGATCTGTTTTGCGCCGAGGCCTTCAATGTCGAAGGCTTTTCTTGAGACAAAATGCTTGAGCCGTTCCACCGCCTGGGCGTCACAGATCAGCCCGCCCGTACAGCGGCGAACGACCTCGCCCTCTTCGCGCACGGCATGGCTGCCGCAGACGGGGCATAGGGTGGGAAAGGCGAAGGGCTCGGCCCCCTCAGGACGCTTGTCGAGCACGACCTCGACCACTTGCGGGATCACATCGCCGGCGCGCTGGATGATCACGATGTCACCCACGCGCACATCCTTGCGCTCGATTTCGTCCTGATTGTGCAAAGTCGCGTTTGACACCACGACGCCGCCCACGGTGACGGGTTCGAGCTTGGCGACCGGCGTCAAAGCGCCCGTGCGGCCCACCTGAATGTCGATATCATTAAGCCGGGTGACGGCTTTTTCCGGCGAGAATTTGTGCGCAATGGCCCAACGCGGCGCACGGGCGACAAAGCCCAGCCGCTCCTGCCAGTCGAGCCGATCCACCTTGTAGACGACGCCATCAATGTCATAGCCAAGATCGGCGCGCTTGGCCTCAAGCGCGCGATAATGGGCGAGCACAGCCTCGACGCTCTCTACCCGCTCCATGTCCTGATTGATCACAAAGCCCAGCTGCCCGAGGCGTTTGACCGCGTCATACTGGGTGTCTGCCAAGGGCTCGCTCAACTCACCCCAGGCATAGGCGAAAAACCGCAGCGGGCGCTCGGCGGTCACATTGGGGTCGATCTGGCGCAGGGAACCTGCTGCCGCATTGCGCGGGTTCTTGTAGGCGGGCTTGCCGCGCTCTTCCTGCATGGCATTGAGCTGGGCAAAGTCGGCATGGCTCATATAAACCTCGCCGCGCACCTCCAGCACATCAGGCACATCGCCTGTCAGCGTGTGGGGAATGTCGGCAATGGTCTTGAGGTTGGCGGTAACGTTCTCGCCCGCTCGGCCATCGCCGCGCGTGGCGCCCACCACCAGCTCACCCTTTTCATAGCGCAGATTGGCGCTCAGCCCGTCGATCTTGGGCTCGGCGGTGAAGACCAGCGCCTCGTCCCTGAGATTGAGGAAGCGGCGGATGCGGTCGGCGAAATCGCGCACATCCTGATCTTCGAACGCATTGCCCAGCGACAGCATGGGCACGGCGTGAACCACTTCGCCAAACTGCTCGGACGGTTTCGCGCCGACGCGCTCAGACGGGCTGTCCTTGCGCTTGAGTTCGGGAAAGCGCTCTTCGATGGCGCTGTTGCGCACACGCAGGGCGTCATAGGCCGCATCCGAGATCTTCGGCGCGTCCTTTTCGTAATACGCCTTGTCATGCTTGGCGATTTCGCGGGCGAGACGTTCGAGTTCGGTGGCGGCTTCTTCGGAGGACAGCGCCTCCACATCCTTCATCGCAGCGTTCATGAGCCCATCAGCTGGTCGGCGGCGGCGCGGGCCGCGTCGGTGATCTCGGCGCCCGACAGCATGCGGGCGATCTCTTCGCGGCGGTCCGCTTCGGCGAGACGCCGTACCGTAGTACGCATGCCCTCGCCCTGCTCCGCCTTCTCGATACGATAGTGCGCATCGGCGCGTGCGGCCACTTGCGGGCTATGGGTCACCACGAGCGCCTGCCCGGTCTCGGCAAGGCGTTTGAGGCGCGAGCCGACGGCATCAGCGACAGCGCCGCCCACACCCTGATCCACCTCGTCAAACACCATGGTGCGAGCATCCTCGCCCACAAGGCAGACCTTCAGCGCCAGTGCAAACCGCGACAGCTCACCGCCCGAGGCGATCTTGTCGAGCGGCCCGAACGGCGCGCCGGGATTGGTGGCGACCTCAAAGGCGACCTTGTCCCAGCCCGAGGCGCCAGGTTTTGTCTCGTCGGTTTCAACGCGCACCCGAAAGCGCGCCTTGTCCATTTTCAGGGGCGCCAGCTCGGCCTCGACCGCCTTCGCCAGAGCGTCACCCGCACTTTGACGCTTGGAGGTCAGGGCCCTGGCGGCGCGGGCATAATCGGCTTCGGCCGCCTTGAGCGCGCCTTCGGCCTCTTTCAGCCGGTCATCTGCGTGCTCGATCATGTCCAGACGACTGGCGAGGCGATCGCGCAGCTCGGCCAGCTCATCCACGTCCACATTATGTTTGCGGGCGGCGGCGCGCAGCGCGAACAGGCGCTCTTCCACCTCATTCAGGCGCCCCGGCTCCACATCAAAGCGGGCGGCGGCTTCAGACAGGGCTTCCTCGGCCTCATTGAATTCAATGAGCGCGCGATCGAGCGCCCCGGCGGCGCGCTCGACCGAGGCATGGGCCGCGCCCGCCTCGCCTTCACCGCCCTCGGCACCTTCGAGCGCCGCACGGACGCGTTCCAGACCGCGCAAAGCGGTATTGAGCCGGTTGGACAGGCCGTCGCCACCGGCGACCGCATCCATGGCGTCATTGAGCTCTGTGAGGGCTGATTCGGCCTGCTGCAGGAATTTGCGCTCGGCGGCGAGGCCGTCCTCTTCGCCGGTTTGCGGGTTGAGGGCTTCCAGCGCATCCACGCTGTCGCGCAGGAAGGCTTGTTCGCTGGCCGCCTTGTCGCGCGCCTCGGTCAGCTCTTCGAGCCGGTTGCGCGCCTCGCTCAGCGCCTTCCATGCGGCTTTCACCGCTTTGAGTTCAGCTTCAGCGTCCGCATAGGCGTCCAGCATGCCGCGATGGCTTTTGGGGTCCATCAGGCCGCGGCCATCGTGCTGGCCATGGATCTCCACCAGCACCTCACCGAGAGAGGCCAGAAGCCCCACGCTGGCGGGCTGGTCGTTCACATGGGCGCGCGAGCGACCGTCGGAGGTCAGGGTGCGGCGCAGAATCACCGGCTCGCCCGGCTCCACGGTCACGCCCGCCTCATCCAGCAGCGCGTACACAGGATGGCCCACGGGCGGTTCAAACAGGGCGGTCGCCACGGCTTTGTCCGCCCCCGCGCGCACCTGGGCGCGTTCGGCTCGCTCCCCGCACGCCAGCCCCAGAGCGCCCAGAAGGATGGATTTGCCCGCGCCAGTTTCGCCCGTCAGTGCGGACAAACCGGCGTCAAACGTCAGATCGAGCGTGTCGATCAGGACGATGTCTCGGATGGAGAGCGAAGCCAGCATTCAGGTTCGCAATCTGGTTCGAGCTTAGCCGAAGACGCGGTTCAGGGCGCGCCGCAGCAGGGACGGTTCACGCTCCTGATCTTCAGACCCCGGCACGGCGATGCCGCGCGAGGTGAGCAGATCATAACTGTCCTCATACCATTCTGAGCCGGGGAAGTTGTAACCCAGCACCGCAGCGATCTGGCGCGCTTCCTCGTCCACGCCCAGGCTGACATAGGCCTCGACCAGACGGTGCAGCGCTTCAGGCGTGTGGCTGGTGGTCTCGTACTCACGGATCACGTTCTGGAAGCGGTTGATCGCCGCCAGATGATAGCCATTGCGCAGATACCAGCGGCCAACGCTCATTTCCTTGCCGGCCAGGTGATCGCGCGTCATGTCGATCTTCAGCCGCGCATCCTGGGCGTAAGGCGTATCGGGATAGCGACGCACCACCTGCTCCAGCGCTTGCAGCGCCTGCATGGTGGTGGACTGGTCACGACCGACATCATAGATGCGCTCGTAATAGGACAGCGCGATCAGGTAATAGGCGTAAGGCGCGCTGGCATTGCCCGGGTGCAGGGCGATGAAACGCTGCGCATCCGAAATCGCCTCGTCATACTTGGACTGGCGATAGTTGGCGTAAGCGGCCATGAGCATGGAACGACGCGCCCATTCAGAGAACGGGTGCTGGCGTTCAACCTCGTCGAAATAGGCCGCGGCTTCGTCATAGCGACGGCGCTGCATCTTCTCGAAGGCTTCCGCGTAAAGCAGCTCAACGGGCTGTTCCACATAGGCCAGCTCTTCACGATCCCGCCCTGCACACGCAGTCAGGGACAAGGCGACGGCGCCCATTACAGCAAAACGCAGAACAGTCTTCATGGACGCACGCCCTCAAGCCGGCGACCGCCTGCCCCGAGGTTCGGGACGCAGCGGACTCTTAGGTATTGAGAATGGTTTAACCCATCGCGGGCGCGGGCAAAAGCACCCTATCAGGCCGAGTGTGAATAAGATCGGCTTTTGACGGGAAATCAGGAGTGAACAAGACGCTCGCTGTGCACCGACGTATCGGCCATCGACGTCCAGCGCCAGGCGGTTTCATCCGCCAGCAGGGCCGCCAGCGCCTTGGCGTTCAGACCATGGCCCGGACGGTGCGCCTTGTAGAGCCCGATGATCGGAGCGCCCAGAAGATACAGATCTCCCAACGCATCCAGCGCCTTGTGACGCACGAACTCGTCGGCGAAACGCAGGCCTTCGGGATTGGCGACGCCATCGTCATCGACCACCACGGCGTTTTCCATGGAGCCGCCACGCGCCAGGCCCGCTTTCAGAAGCGCGCTGAATTCCCGACGGAAGCCGAAGGTGCGCGCCGGGGCGACCAGCTGCTGGAAATTCTCGCGGCTGACTTCAAAGGCGAAGTGCTGACGGCCAATCGCGGGATCATCAAAGTCGATTTCCACATCGATGGCCGGACGCAGCGCCGGCAGGAACACGGCATGGCGCGAGCCATCCTCCACCTCGACCGGCTTGAGAACCTGCAGCGCCTTGCGCGGCGCCGGGCGGGTCTTCAGACCTGCATGCAGGATCAGATCGACAAACGGCGCGGACGAGCCGTCCATAGCCGGCACTTCCGGTCCATCCAGCTCGACGATCAGATCATCAATGCCCAGACCGGCCAGAGCGGCCATCAGATGTTCCACCGTCGCAACCGATGCGCCGGCGTCATTAACCAGAGTGGTGCCCAGATCGGTCGAGCGCACAAACTCGCGGCGCGCCGGAACAAGGCGGTCAGACACCTGAAGGTCGGTCCGTTCAAAGACGATGCCTGCCCCGAGCGGAGCGGGCTTCATCGCCATGCGGACACGGGCTCCGGTGTGCAGGCCGATCCCGGCGCAAACCGCCGGCGCCGCCAATGTTGCGCGTTCAATCATGAAGCAAGCCCAATCCAGTCTTTTATCAATCCATGAGCCTGAAACGCATGAAGATGCTTAACAGGCTACGCCCCTCACCCTGCACACTACGGACCGTGATGCATCCCGCAATTAAACGATTGTTGCACCGTGTTACGAAACGGAGCGCCCAATGAAAAACGCGCCGCCCTGATTGACCAGAGCGACGCGTTTTCAAGGGATTAGCGCTGGAGCCTAGTTGGCCTGGCGGCGCAGGAAGGCCGGAATTTCCAGCTCGTTCTCGTCCAGATCCTCACCGAACAGGTCGCCAGAGGGTTGGCTCGGACGCGGCGCGGCCTCGACCGGACGCACCACGGAGGGGCGCTCGGGTTGGCTCGGAGCCTTGTGCTCGGCCGGTGCGGACTTGCGGCGACCGAACAGCGACAGGCCCCGGCGCGGCTCACGCGCCGGCTGGCTTTCCTCAGCCTGCGGCTGATGCGCTGCGGGCTGTTGCGGCTGCGCCTCGACCGGCTGCTGGTGCTGCATGTGCGCCTGCGGCTCGGACGGGTGGGTCATTTCACGCTCAAGACGCTCGCGGGTCTCAACAACCGCCGGCTTGGCGACGGGATGAACCGGCTGACCGCCCGTAAAGCTGTCCGGTGCGCTGACCGTGTCGCCGGCGCGGGCCGTCACATGCGGGGCCGCGTGGGATTCAGCGCGCGGGGTCTCGTTCACGGCGACCGCATCAGAGGCGCGACGCACCAGCGGCTCGGTCTGACGCTGGGGGCGGGTTTCGCGGCCTTTCCAGACCGGAGCGACCGGCTCAGAGCCCTGACGGCGGCGCGGGTCGTGCATTTCATTGAGCTCGGCGTCGATGCCGGTGGCCACGACGGACACGCGGATGATGCCATCGAGCTCGGGATCGAAGGTGGAGCCGACAATGATGTTGGCGTCCGGATCGACCTCGTTGCGGATTTCGTTGGCCGCTTCGTCGACTTCGTACAGCGTCATGTCCATGCCGCCGGTGATGTTGATGAGCACGCCCTTGGCGCCCTTCATCGACACATCGTCGAGAAGCGGGTTGTTGATGGCGTTGTGAGCGGCTTCCACGGCGCGTTTCTCGCCGCTGGATTCGCCCGTACCCATCATCGCCTTGCCCATTTCGTTCATCACGGTGCGGACGTCGGCGAAGTCGAGGTTGATCAGGCCCGGCATGACCATGAGGTCGGTGATGCCGCGCACGCCCGAGTGCAGGACCTGGTCCGCCATGCCGAACGCTTCCGCGAAGGTCGTCTTCTCGGTGGCGATCCGGAACAGGTTCTGGTTCGGGATGATGATCAGGGTGTCGACATGCTCTTGCAGGCGCTCGATGCCGGCTTCGGCCAGGCGCATACGGCGGGTGCCTTCAAAATGGAACGGCTTGGTCACCACGCCAACGGTCAGGATGCCCTGTTCGCGCGCCGCGCGGGCGATCACGGGCGCTGCGCCGGTGCCGGTGCCGCCGCCCATGCCGGCGGTGATGAACACCATGTGTGCGCCTTGCAGATGCTCCTGGATCTCGGCCAGGGAGTCTTCTGCGGATTGCTCACCCACTTCCGGACGCGCCCCAGCGCCCAGACCTTCCGTGATCCCCGCACCCATCTGGATGCGGCGATCCGTGCGCGCGCGCTGCAGCGCCTGCGCGTCGGTGTTGGCGACCACAAAGTCCACGCCCTCGAGCTGGGCGTCGATCATGTTGTTAACGGCGTTGCCCCCGGCGCCGCCGACACCACACACAAGGATGCGAGGCTTGAGTTCGGTAGTTTCTGGCGCGGAAAGGTTCAAGGGCATGGCAGGTCTCCGTGGGGCGGCAGGGTTAACGAATCACCCCGTGAGACTGCGCTTGCTTGTTTAATCGAGCGTTAAGCCGCTCCCTTCGGAGCAAACCTTTTTTCGCATACAATAACAGGACCCTGAGTCCGTGTTGGGAGTCTAGAAACTTTCTGCGAACCAGCGCCAGACCGCTTTCATGCCGGTCTCGCCTGTCGCACGCTCGCGAATGCGGGCCGGACCCTGATCAAACCGGGGCGGGCCGGAGATCGCTTCGGACGGCCCCTGCACGCAGCGCAGCAGCAAACCGGCAGCCGCACTGAAGCCCGGCCCCGAGACCGCATCCCCCAGACCTGCGAGGGTGTCCGGACGCCCCAAACGCACCTGCTTGCCCAGCACACGGCCGGCCAGCTGGGTTGCGCCAGGCAGTTGCGCCGCGCCGCCCGTCAGGACGACAGACCGCCCCGATGCACTGGCGGCGCCCGCCGCGTCCAGCCGGTCACGGACCATCTCGAACACTTCTTCCAGGCGCGGGCGGATGATGGCGTTCAACAGCGCCTTGGGTTGCTGGTTCATGGTCACGACGCCCGAGCCCGCCACCGGCGGGGTCTCGATCATGATCTGGTCGTCGTCCGGACTATCAAGCGCACAGCCATGCAGCGCCTTGATTCGCTCCGCCGCGTTCACCGGCGTCGACAGACCGCGTGCGATATCGTTGGTGACGTGAGCCCCCCCAACCGGCACGCCGTCCACATGCTGCAATGCGCCTTCATTGAAGACCGCCACGGTCGTGGTGTGTGCGCCCATATCGATCAGCAGCGCACCCAGATCGCGCTCATCCGGGGCCAAAGCCGCAATTCCGGAGACATACGGCGTCGCCGCCACGCCTGCGACGGTGAGCTGGCAACGCTCGACGCAGGAAATGAGGTTCTGCAGCGGATCCGAGGCGGCGCTGACAAGGTGCAGGTCCACGCCCAGGCTTTCGCCGAACATGCCGCGCGGATCCTTCACCCCGCGATGACCGTCCACGCGCCAGGAGAGCGGCAGAGCATGCAGCAGCACGCGCTTTTGCTCATGGTGGCGACGCAGTGCTTCAGCGAGGATGCGGCGCAGATCGCGGTCAGTGACTTCTCGGGCGGCCAGATCCATCTCGACCGAAATGCGCGCGCTCGACGGCGCCCCGGCGGAAACGGCCAGGAAGACTTCACTCACCGTATGCCCCGCCATGCGCTCGGCGTTCTCCACTGCAGCGCGGATGCTTTCAACGGCCAGATTGACGTCCACCACCTGACCCGCGCGCACGCCGCGGGTGGACTGATGGCCGACCCCGATCACACGCGGACGCAGGCCCGCCAGCGTCTCTTCGGTCTTGGCGATAAAACACACGGTCTTGGACGCGCCGATATCAAGCGCGGCGAACACCCCGGCCTTGCGCGGCGGCGTGGCGGCGCTTGCTGCGCCTCCTGACTTGAAAAACCCCATCGCACCCATCGCTTAAGCCCCTCGCCCTGCGCGTTCCGCCGCCCGATCCGGCCAGGGCCGCATCACCATTTCACCCGCATTGCGAAGATCAAAGATCTGCGCCTCGTAATCGAGCACGCCGCGTTCCTCATGCATGGCCGCCAGAAGCGCCAACGCGCTCGCCGGATCATCCTCGGGCAGCAGCACATCACCACCGCTCTGAAGCCGCAGATTCCACCGCCGCTCGCCGACGCGAATGGAATTGGTGACGCGGTCGCGGATTTCGGGATGCAGCGCCATCAGCGCGATTACCGACTGCGCCTCACGGTTCGCGCCCTCGCCCACCACACGCGGCAAATCGAGAAACTCGCGCGGGTCCGCCGCGTCGATGACATAGCCATCCGCATCAATGACATGGTGCGTCTGGTTGATCTGCCAGATGGCGAAGGGCTCGCGCTCCTCGATCAGCACGGCGATACGGTCCGGCCACAGGCGCAGCACTTGCGCAGACTTCACCCAGCTGAGCGACTGGACAGACGCGCGCGCAGCATTGAGGTCCACACGGCTCAGCCCCAGCCCCGGCGCAGCGCCGACCGCCAGCGCAATCTCTTCAACGCCCGTGCGTTCAGCGCCCGCCACATCCAGCCAGTCCAGCGTATAGCCCGCGGTCTCAAGCTCGCGCTCGGCACGGCCCGCCACCATGCCGCCCACATCATCAAGCTGACCAAAGGCGATGAGGATCAGGACCGTGCCCGCCAGGAGCACGCCGCAGACGGTGAGGATCAGCTTGAAGGCATAGCCCGCCCGGTTGCGAGCCGCGCGCCATTGCGCCGCCGCCCAGTTGGACAGCTTGCGCCCGCCCGCCGCTTTGGGGGCTGTCTTTGACTTTCGCCGGGCTTTCGATGTGTCTCGAGCGCCGACGGCCTTCAGTTTGGACACGCCGCATTCTCCACCATCCACGCTACGAGATCGGGGAAACCGATGCCGCAGTGCGCCGCCTGTTCGGGCGCAAGGGATGTGGGAGTCATGCCGGGTTGGGTGTTAATTTCGAGTAACCACACGCCGCCCGTTTCCGGATCATACCGGAAATCAGACCGGGTCAGGCCACGGCAGCCGAGCACCTGATGGGCTTTCAGCGCCTCAGCCATGCATTCGTCGAAAACAGCTTGCGGCACATCGGCGGGCAGCTGGTGCACCGAGCCGCCATCGGAATACTTCGCGTCGTAATCATAGAAGGCCGTCTTGGGGACAATCTCGGTGACGGTCAGCGCCTTGTCGCCCATGACGGCGACAGTCAGCTCGCGGCCCGGAATGAAGCGCTCGATCAACACTTCCTCGTCATAGGGCCAGTCTTCCGAACCCAGAATGGCGGGCGGACGGTTCGCGCCTTCGCTGACGATCACCACGCCCACAGAACTGCCCTGCGCATTGGGTTTGGCCACATAGGGCGGCTTCATGACGTGTTCGCGCGCCGCCTCGAACCGGCTGATCAGCTGGCCTTCGGGGCACTGGATGCCCGCCTCGCGCAGCACCGACTTGGCGCGCTGCTTGTCCATGGCCAGCGCCGACGCCGCGACGCCGGAATGGGTGTAGGGATAGCCCAGATAATCGAGCACGCCCTGCACCCGACCATCCTCGCCCCAATCACCATGAAGGGCGTTGAAGACCACATCGGGATTGACGCCTTCGAGCTGGCGGATCCAGTCATGATCGCGCGGATCGATCGGGGCGACCTGATAGCCCTTGGCTTCCAGCGCTTCGATCACCTTCTTGCCCGAGACCAGGGACACGTCACGCTCCGGGCTGCGACCGCCCAGCAGAACCGCCACATGCTTGCTCATTCAAGGCTCTCCGATCCGTTTGACTTCCCAGTGAAGCTCGACGCCAAACTTGTCTTTCACCTCGGCGCGCACGGTCTCGCCCAGGGTTTCGAGATCATGGGCGGTCGCCGTGCCGTCATTGATCAGGAAGTTGCAATGCTGTTCTGAAAAGCGTGCGCCGCCAATGGGCTTGCCGCGCCAGCCCGCGGCGTCCACGAGCTGCCAGGCCGAGCGCCCGTCCGAGGTTTCAGGATCGGGGTTCTTGAAGGTGGAGCCAGAGGTCTTTTCGCGGATCGGCTGGCTCGCCTCGCGACGCTCGGTGATGGCGTTCATGCGCTCGGTGACGGCGGCAGGCTCATCGGCTTGCCCCTCAAACACCGCCTCGATGAAGATCCAGTCCTCGGGCGCATCTGAATGACGATAGGCGTAGCCCAGCTCGGACACCGGCGCGATGATGCGCCGCCCGGTGCGGTCCAGCGCGACCGCCTCGACCAGAACGTCTTTGGTTTCGGTCCCGTAGCAGCCCGCATTCATGCGCAGCGCGCCACCAATCGCGCCGGGCACGCCCACGTAAAATTCCAGCCCGGCGATCCCGGCTTTCGCGGCGGCCTTGGCGACCATCTTGTCGAGCGCGGCGGCGCCGGCGCGAATGCGATTGTTCTCCAGCGCCTCGACCTTGCCGAAAGCGGGGGTGAGCTTGACCGTCACGCCCGGCAGGCCGCCATCACGCACCAGCGTATTGGACCCTGCGCCCAGCACCCGCACCTCGATATCGCGCGGGGTTTCGGCAAGAAAGCGCGCCAGATCAGCCGCATCTGCAGGCAGAAATAGAACCTGCGCCGGACCACCCACGCGCAGCCATGTGATGTCCGCCAGCGAGGCGTTCTCGATCAGCTTGCCGCGCACCTGGGGCAAACGACCGAGAAGAGACGGCCAGGCCATGCTTACGCCTCCAGGCGGGCGGGCAGCTCGGCCGCCCAGGCGGTGATGTCGCCCGCGCCCAGACACACGATCAGATCGCCCGGCTGCATGACCGATTTGAGATCCTCAGGCAGGGTTTCGCGCGTCGTGGCGTTCGGATTGCGGTGGCCGTGGCGCTGAAGGCCCGCCACCAGGGATTCCTGGCTCGCGCCCTCGATCGGGGCTTCGCCTGCGGCATAGACCGGGGTCACCCAGACGCTGTCTGCGTCATTGAAGCAGGTGCAGAAATCCTCAAACAGATCATGCAGGCGCGAATAGCGGTGCGGTTGGACGACCGCATGCACGCGCCCCGCGCCGACACGCTGGCGCGCGGCTTTCAGCACCGCGTTGATCTCGACCGGGTGGTGGCCATAATCGTCCACCACGGTTACGCCGTTGGCCTGACCCGTGATGGTGAAGCGGCGCTTGACGCCGGTGAAGCCCGAGAGCGCCGTGCGAGCTTCTTCCTCGCCGCCGCCAAGCGCCTGAACCACCGCCAGAGCGCCCGCCGCGTTGAGCACATTGTGCTCACCCATCATCGGCAGGCTCATCCCCGCCCAGGTGACGGGTTCGGCGCCGCGCGGCTGGAAGGTCAGGTCGAAATGGCCGCCTGTCTCATCCATGACGAGGTTTGATAGGCGCACATCCGCTTGCGGAGAGAAGCCATAGGTGATGACCCGGCGATCCTCGATCCGTGCGGCCAGCGCCTGCACTTCTGGATGGTCGATACACAGCACCGCAAATCCGTAAAACGGCAGGTTCTCGACAAACTGGGCGAAAGCGTCGCGCAGGGCGTCGAACGAGCCGTAATGCTCCATATGCTCAGGGTCGATATTGGTGATGATCCCGACCGAGCCACGCAGCTTGAGGAAGGACCCGTCGCTTTCGTCGGCCTCAACCACCATCCACTCGCCCTCGCCGATCTTGGCGTTCGAGCCATAGGCGGAAATGATGCCGCCATTGATCACCGTTGGGTCAAAGCCCGCCGCATCCATCAGGCAGGCGACCAGCGAAGTCGTGGTGGTCTTGCCATGGGTGCCCGCCACCGCCACCGCATGCTTGAGCCGCATCAGCTCGGCCAGCATTTCCGCCCGGCGCACGACCGGGGTGCGCCTGGCGCGCGCGGCGACCAGTTCAGGATTGTCCTTCTTGACCGCGCTCGAGACGACGAGCGCCCCTGCGCCGTCCACATTCTCTGCAGCGTGGCCGATATGAACCACGGCCCCCTTCTCGCGTAGGCGCTGGACATTGGCGCTGTCCTTGATGTCAGAGCCCGTGACCTTGTAGCCGAGCGTCAGCATGACTTCGGCGATGCCGCTCATGCCAATGCCGCCAATACCGACGAAGTGAACAGGACCAACCGAGGCGGCGAGATCAATGGGCGGCATCAGAGTTTAGGCTCCGCAGCTTGTACAATCAGATCAGCAAGACGCTCATGAGCGTCAGGTCGGCCCTCTGTCCGGGCCAGGCGCGCACGCGCATCCAGAGCTTCGCCGTCCGACAACAGCGTTTCAAGGCGCGCTCGCAGGTGATCCACGGTGAAATCCGCTTCCGTGATCATCTCCGCAGCCCCGGTCCGGACCAGACCCTGAGCGTTCGCCGTCTGGTGATCATCCATAGCGATGGCGAGCGGCACGAATATGGCGGGACGACCAATCGCAGCGATTTCAGACACCGAAGACGCGCCCGAGCGCGAGATCACCAGATGGGTCTCGGCGTAAAGCCGCCCCATATCGCGGAAGAACGGGCTCAGCTCGGCCTGCACCCCGGCGTCGGCGTAGATCCGGCGGGCGCTGTCGAGGCTTTCCTCGCGCGTTTGCTGAACGACCTTCAGACGCAGGCGCAGATCTTCAGGAAGCTCGGCAATGGCCCGCGGCACAGTTTCCGACAGAATGCGCGCCCCCAGCGAGCCCCCCAGCACCAGCAGTCGGATTTCACCCCCCGGCGCCGGCGGAGCGTATTCCACCTCGCGCGCCGCCAACACGTGGGCGCGCACGGGATTGCCGGTGACCGCGTGCACGGCGCCGGACGGCAGTTTGTCCAGTCGGGCAAAGCCGGACGCCACGCTGACCACCGAACCGGCGAACAAGCGGTTCACCCGGCCCAGCACCGCATTCTGTTCGTGAATGACGCGGGGAATGGAATACATCCAGGCTGCAGTCAGCACCGGGAACGCCGGATAGCCGCCAAAGCCCGCCACCACATGGGGCTGGTACTCGGCCATGATGCGACGCGCCTGAAACACGCCCCGGGTCAGCTTCATCACCGACTGGGCCATCTTTACAGGGTTCTTGGAAAACGGACTTGAGGCCTCAACCTCGCTGACCGGTTCGCCTGGAAAGTCGGTTGCGTGGCGCGCGCCGCGCGCATCGGTGACAAGCTTCACCGACCAGCCGCGTGCGATCAGCGCATCTGCGGCGGCGCGGGCAGGAAACATATGGCCGCCAGTGCCACCGGCGGCGATGAGCAGACGTTTCGGGGTCACGCGGGCAAGTCTCCCTGGCGGGTGCGGGGCGCATAGGCGCCGGGGCGGCGACGGGTCAGCGCCAGCAACAAGCCAGCGGAGAAACACAAGGCCAGCATGGATGATCCGCCGTAAGAGATGAAGGGCAAGGTCATGCCCGTGGACGGCGCGATATCGAGATTCACCCCGATATTCACAAGCGCCTGCAGTGCGAACAACAGGGCAAGCCCCGATGTCGCCAGCTGGGCGAAGGGATCATTGAGCCGCAGGCACAACATCCATGCGCGCGCAAACAGCAACGCATAAAGACCGATAATGGCGAGCGAGGCGATCAGCCCGTACTCCTCGGCTGCGACGGAAAACACATAGTCGGTATGCGCTTCAGGCAGCAGATGCTTGACTTGCCCCTCGCCCGGGCCGACGCCCCAGATGCCGCCATGGGACATGGCCTCGATGGCGCGACCGGTCTGGGTGGGGCCATCCGTCTGTGTCAGTCCCAGATAATCGGCGATGCGGCTACGGATGTAGGGCACACTACTGTAGACCAGAAAACCGCCCACGCTAGCCACAACCGCCAGCCCCGCCGTCCAGGCCAGCGACAGTCCGCCGGACCACAGCAAGGCTCCAAACAATAAGGTCAAAAGCGTCGTCTGCCCAAAATCAGTCTGTTGCATCAACAAGAATGCACCAAGCCCGTAAAGGCCGAACGCCACCAGCCGGCCATAGACCGGAGCGCCGCGATCTTCCTCGGAAAACAGCCAGGCGGCGATCACCACGAAAGCCGGTTTGAGAAATTCAGAAGGCTGCAGCGAGAACTGTCCGAGACGAATCCAGCGGGTGGAGCCATTGACTTCCACACCAATCACCAACACCAGGATCAACGCCACATACGCGCATACCAGCGTCAGCCCTGCGAACCGCCGAACCCCGGTCAATGACAGGGCCGAGGAAAACGCCAGGATCACCAGCCCGGCGCCCATGAAGGCCAGCTGCCGATACAGGTAATAGAACGGATCATCGATCCAGCTGCTGCGTTCAACCGCGGCGGGGCTGGCGGCGAAGGCCAGAACAATCCCGATCGTCATCAGAAAGATCACGATGACCAGGATCGGGCGGTCCAGTCCGCTCCACAATCCGGCCTTGCGTCGGGTGCTCATGGGCTCTTCCTAGTTCGATAGCTCCTTGCGCGGTTCAGACCGGCAGGACGTGTCTAGCGCAGTTTCAGGGTCGACAGGCCAATCAGGGCCAGCACGAAGGCGATGATCCAGAACCGCACCACGATGGTGGATTCCGCCCAGCCCAGCTTTTCGTAATGGTGGTGGATCGGCGCCATGCGGAAGACGCGCTTGCCGGTCAGTTTGAAACTGGCCACCTGAACCATCACCGACACCGCCTCGAGCACGAAGAGGCCGCCGATAATCACCAGAACGATCTCGTGCTTCACAGCGACCGCGATGGTCCCCAGCGCGCCGCCCAAAGACAGAGACCCGGTATCGCCCATGAACACCATGGCGGGCGGGGCGTTGTACCAGAGAAAGCCCAGACCCGCGCCGATCATCGCGCCGCAGATCACGGCAAGCTCACCCGTACCCGGCGTGAAGTTCAGGAACAGGTATTCAGAATAGACCGAAGAGCCGACGAAATAGGCGATGAAGCCGAAACTGCCCGCCGCGATCATCACCGGCACGATAGCAAGGCCGTCGAGACCATCGGTGAGGTTCACCGCATTGGACGCGCCCACGATCACCACCATGCCGAAGAGGTAGAAGGCGAAGCTGAGCGGGACCATCAGATCCTTGAAGAAGGGCACCGCCACCGAAGTCGCGAAATTCTCCGGCGTATCCGGCGCGGTATCGAGCAGATAGACCATCGCCACGACCGCCACCGCTGCGATGGCGAATTGCAGGATCAGCTTGCCCTTGCCGGACAGGCCTTCGGTGGATTTCTTGGTGACCTTGCGCCAGTCATCGATGAAGCCGATGCCGCCAAATCCGGCTGTCACGAAAATCACCACCCACAGATAGGGATTGGTGATATCGGCCCAGATCAGGGTCCCCGCCAGAATGCCCGCCAGAATGATGAACCCGCCCATGGTGGGGGTGCCCGCCTTGGCGATGATATGGCTTTCCGGCCCGTCCGTGCGAATCGGCTGGGAGCCCTTGGTGCGCAGCCAACCGATGAAGGGATTGCCGATCGCGAGCGCCAGAATGAAGGCGGTCATCATCGCCGCCCCGGTCCGAAACGTTAGATAATTGATCAGGTTAAGGGCCTGGAACTGGTCTGCGAACGGAGACAGCAGAAGATAAAGCATGTTTGGTCAGGCCCTTCAGGCGGAGGCAGGTTTGGCTTTGTCGCGCAGCGATGACACAAGTTTATGAACGCCAGAAGCGTTTGATCCCTTAACAAGGACCACATCGCCATCCCGCGCCAGTTCGGTGAGCGTTTCAACGGCAGTATCTGCACGCTCGCACCAGGCGGCCCGCAGATCGGTCGGCAGCGCATCCATCAGCGCCCGAGCGCCTTCGCCCACCCCGATCACATGATCCACGCCCGCTTCAACCAGCGGTTCGGCGAGAGCGGCGTGCAGGGCGCGGCTATCGGGCCCCAGCTCCAGCATTTCACCGATGACAGCGAGCTTGCGGCCCTGCCCCTGCGGCTTTCTGAGTTTGAGCGCGCCAAAGGCCGCCCGCATGGAGGCCGGGTTGGCGTTATAGCTTTCATCGACCACTTCGATGACCCGCCCCTTGGCGACCTGGGCGTAGAAGGTGACGCCCCGGCCGGCCGTGGGTTTGAGTTCGGACAGCGCATCAAGCGCCAGATCCGGTTCAACGCCGGCGCCCAGAGCCGCCGCAACCACGCCTGCAGCATTCACCGCCTGGTGTGCGCCGGGAAGGCGCAGGCGGAAATCCATCGGCTTGCCCATCACATCCATGCGGCCCACGCCTCCATCCGGTCCCTCGTCATAGGACAGGATGCGCACCGCGGCGCCCGGAGTAAGTCCGAAATCGAGCATGAATCCGGCGCCCGAGCTTTGCACCACCTGCATCAGGCGCGGCGCGAACTCGTCATCCGCCGGAATGACCGCAACGCCATCCGCCTCAAGCCCTTCAAAAATCTCGGCCTTGGCGCCGGCAATGCCTTCCATAGAGCCCAGATTTTCAAGATGGGCGGGAGCAATCTTGGTGATCATCGCCACATGCGGACGCACCATGCGCGTCAGCTCGGCGATTTCGCCCTTATGGTTCATGCCCATCTCGAAGACGGCATGGCGGGTCGCCTGCGGCATGCGCGCCAAAGTCAGCGGCACGCCCCAATGATTGTTGTAGCTCTTTTCAGACCAATGGGCGGGCCCCGCCTTGCGGAAGACCGCCGCCAGCGCCTCTTTCACACTGGTCTTGCCGACCGAGCCGGTCACCCCGACCCGGATCGCGTCCGAACGACGGCGCGCGCCCTCCCCCAGACGGATCAGACCGTCGAGCACGTCATCAACGACAAGGCGCGGGCCTGTACAGACTTCAGGATTGGACACCAGAACCGCCGCGGCGCCCTTGTCGAGCGCAGCCTGGGCGAAGTCATGCCCGTCGCGTTGCGCCGTCAGGGCGACAAACAGATCACCCGGCTGCAGCGTGCGCGTGTCGATGGAAACGCCCGTGGCGGCCCAACCGCCTTCGGTCAGACGCCCCTGTGACGCCTCCGCCGCGTCTTTTGCGGTCCAGAGCGGTTCGCTCATGCCTCGCCCCCCAGCTCCTTGAGGATGCGGGTGACGATCTCGGTTTCGTCAAAGGGAATGACGCGGTCAGCCAGAATCTGGCCGGTCTCATGCCCCTTGCCCGCCACCAGCAGCACATCGCCCGCTTCAAGCATCTCGATGCCCGCACGGATCGCCGCTTCGCGATCACCGATTTCCCGAGCTCCCGGACAGGCCGCCATAATGGTCTTGCGGATGCTGGCCGGATCTTCGCTGCGCGGATTATCATCGGTGACGATGGCGATGTCTGACAGACGCGCCGCAATCTCGCCCATGGGCGCGCGCTTGGTCGGGTCACGATCCCCGCCCGCACCGAACACCAGAATGATCCGGCCTTGGGTATGCGGGCGCGCCGCGCGCAACAGCTTGTCGAGCCCATCAGGGGTGTGGGCGTAATCGAGCAGGATCGGAGCGCCCGCTTTCGTCGCGCCCACCGTCTGCAAACGCCCCGCGACGCCGGCCAGCTGGCTCATGGCGTCGAACGCCTGATCGGGCGCGACGCCGCTGGCAATGGCCATGGCGGCGGCGCCCAGCGCATTGGCCGCCTGAAACTCGCCGATCAGCGGCAGGTCAACCTCGTGCTCCTCACCCTTCCAGCAGAAGCGCACCATCTGGCTTGCCGGGTGCGGGGTGATTTCGTGCACGGTCAGATCCCGACCGCGCCAGCCGATCTCGATCGGGCTGAGCCCCGCGGATTGCGCGGCCTGCGCCACACGCTGGGACCAGTCTGAATCCATGTTGATGACGGCCGGCGTCCCCATCGGGGCAAGCGCAGAGAACAGTCGCATTTTGGAGGCGAAATAGTCTTCAAAATCAGGATGGTAGTCGAGATGATCCTGCGTAAGGTTGGTGAACCCCACCAGGGACAGGCGCACCCCGTCCATGCGGCGCTGCTTGAGCCCGTGAGAGGAGGCTTCCATCGCCAGATGGGTCACGCCTTCCTCGGTCAGCTTGTCGAGGCTCTGATGAAGCGCGATGGCGTCTGGCGTGGTGTAGCCCACATCGGTGCGACCCGAGGAGCGGGTGACCCCCAGCGTGCCCAGGGCCGCCGCCTCGATCCCGGCCTTCGCCCAGATCTGGCGCAGGAACTCGACCGTCGAGCTTTTTCCGTTGGTGCCCGTGATCGCAGCAATGGTGGCGGGTTGGCGCGGATAGAAGTTCGCAGCGATGGCTGACAGGGCTTCAGCCGGGTCCTCGGCCTCGATCACCGGGACAGACGCTGTCGTGCCCGTGGGAGCCAGGACACAAACCGCGCCCTTCTCGATCGCCATGGGGATGAATTGCGTCCCGTCCACTTTCACGCCCGCCAGGGCCGCGAACAGATCGCCGGGCTTCACCTTGCGACTATCAAGGGCAAGGCCCGTCACTTCCACGCCCTCAGCCCCCTGGGGCGCGCTCAGCGTCTCGGGCAGAAGGTCAGCAAGAGAACGGATCATTGCGGGTCCTCGGATACGGCGTCTTCCAGCGCGACCGGCTCTTCGGACGGAGCCACGAGCCGCGGGCGGGGAGCAAACAGTTCAGCAACCACTGAGACTTGCGCCTCAGGGTCGGCGTCATGTCGGTCAATGTCCAGCACACCGGCCAGAGAGCGGATGATTTCGCCCGCCGCCGGCATGGACGTCCAGCCTGCAGTCGAGAACCCGTGGGTTTCAGCGGTCGGGTGAGGCCGGTCCATCGACACGGTCAGCACATATTGCGGATCATCGAACGGAAATATGGCGACAAAGGTGTTGAAGGTGTTGCCCTCAACATACGCGCCATTGATCACCCGTTCCGCCGTGCCGGTCTTGCCCGCCACCGCCAGCCCGTCCACATCCGCCGATCCCGTCTGGGATCGCGCCACATATTCGCGCATCACACCCAACACCTGCGCCGCCACATTCGGGCTCATCACGGGCACGCCCGCGACGGTTTCGCCAGGGGCGACGGGGCGCAAGGTTGGCGGGGTGTAAACGCCGCCATTGGCGAGCGCGGCATAGGCGGACGCCAGCGCCAGCGGACTCACCTGAAAACCATGCCCGTAAGACGCGGTCATCGTCTGGATCCGCCCCCAGCGACGCGGCAGGTTCGGCGACGCCGCGCCGGCAAGCTCGATGGGCGGCGCTTCAAAGAGGCGCAGATCAGAATAAAAGCCGGTCAGATCATCCGCACCGATTGTATCGGCCATGCGAGACGCGGCGATATTGGAGGAGTAAAGCACCATTTCCCGCGCGGTCAGCGGCCGGTTCTCACCGCGATAATCGCGGATGACATGTCCGCCGATGCGCACAGGCGTGGAGGCGTCAAAGACGTCATCCATGTGCACGCTGCCCGCTTCCAGACCGGCAGCCAGCGCCAGCGGCTTGAAGACCGAACCCAGTTCATACACGCCGTTCACCGGCTGATTGAAAAGCGGATCAATGTCAGAGCCCGGCGCCGTCGCCTCTGCGAAGCGGTTGGGGTCGTAATCGGGCAACGACGCCATGGCGATGATCTCGCCAGTGCCGACGCGCATCAGCACGGCGGAGGCGCCCGCCGCCTGGTGTGCGGCCATGCGTTCACGCAGCACGCTTTCCACCCGGTATTGCGCGGTCAGGTCGATGGACAGGGTGACGGGACGGCCGCCTTCAGCCAGCTCGGCGTCAAACGCGTATTCAGCCCCCGCGGCGCCGTGCATCTGGCCATCCACATAACCGACAAGATGGGCGGCGACGCGTTGCTTGGGATAGATGCGGCCCGGCTCGACCTCAAAGAAGATGCCCGGCAGGCCCAAGAGGTGGATCGCCTGACGCACGCGCGGGCTCAGCCCGTCCGCGATCGGCACATAGCGCGAATTGGACGACAGGCGACGGGTCAGCCGCTCCACATCGATATCGGTCAGGACGGTCGCCAGTTGCCGGGCGACTTCCTCGGCGTCCCAGACATAGAGCGGGTCCGCGTAGACCGAGTGGAAATCGAGGGTCGCGGCGAGAATTTCGCCATCGCGGTCCAGGATCGACGCGCGACGCACCGGCGCGGCTTCAGCGATGACGGTCTCAGCCTCATCATCGGCGAACGCTCCAAAGGCGGCGACCTGCACCGCGCGGCCAGCAGAAACCACAAAGCCGACGCTGAGCACCAGGCCGATGACGCTCAGGCGCGAACGGCGACGGCCCGCCTTGTTGGACCGGTTCTCGATACGCAGGCGCTGCATGGCGCGCGCCGGAGCGCTCTCCACCGGCGCAGGCGGCGTTGCGCGACGGTCATCACTGACCCGCACACGCCGCGAGAACCGACGGAGGAACTTCATCAACGACGCCCGGGCTGGGCGTAAGAAACGCGCGCCGTCGGCGCCGCCTCTTGCGGATCACGCAGACCTTCCGGCGCGCCCTCGCCGCTCAGGCGCGGCAACTCGGAGAAGGCCAGCTCCTGCTCGGGACGCACCGGCTCGAACCCCAGATAGGCGCGCGCCAGGCGGCGCAGATTCTCGGGCTCTTCCTGGTGAGAGATTTCCGCATCAAGGGCGCTGATCCGGCCACGCTCGCGCGCCAGCTCGGCCTGCAGCTGAGCGAGCTTTTCCTGATCATTGGCTGTGCCGGACTTGGCCACATAAAGCGCGGCGAGCAGGATTGCGGCGACCAGAACGCCGACGATTTCAACGATGCGGATCATTGAACACACTCCTCAAGACGGCGATAGGGCGGCACGCCCGCAAAGCCTTCATCCTCACGCGGCCAGGCTTCATGCTCGTTGCGGATCGCAGCGCGCAGCTTGGCCGATCGCGAGCGCGGGTTTTCAGCGGCTTCAGCCTCGGTGGCGGACTGGGCCTTCTTGCTGACCAGCGAGAAGCTGGGTTCGCGTTCGGCCTGAATTTCCGGTTGATGGCGCGAGCCGCCGCCGGTCATGCCGGCGCGCTCACGCAGAAAGGTTTTCACGATGCGGTCTTCCAGCGAGTGGAAAGTCACCACCACCAGACGGCCTGCCGGCTTGAGCACGCGCTCGGCGGCTTGCAGCCCGCGCACCAGCTCGCCCAGCTCGTCATTGACATAAATCCGCAAGCCCTGGAACGAGCGCGTGGCGGGGTGGATGCGCCCCGGCTTGCCGCCGACCGCCCTGCCAATGATGTCCGCCAGCACCAGCGTGCGGGTGATCGGCTCAATTTCGCGAGCGCGCACAATGGCGTTCGCGGCGCGGCGCGCATGACGCTCCTCGCCATAGACCTTGAAAATCGCCGCCAGCTCGTTGGCCTCAAGATGGTTCACCGCATCCGCCGCCGTCGGGCCGGACTGGGACATGCGCATGTCCAGCGGGCCGTCCTTCTGGAAGGAGAAGCCGCGCTCGGCCTGATCAAGCTGCATGGAGCTGACCCCGAGATCGAGCACCACGCCGTCAACGCCCGAGCTGCCCGCCGCTTCGATGATGTCTTCCATCATGGAGAACGGGCCAAAGCCGAACGCAAAGCGCCCCTTATAGGCCGGTTTCATGCGCTCGGCGGTTTCCCGCGCGCTCGGGTCACGATCAATGCCGAGCACCCGGCACTCCGCCGCGCCCAGAATGCCGCGCGTATAGCCGCCCGCGCCGAACGTGCCATCCACGTACAGGCCGCCATCGCGCGGCTGCAGATGGGTCAGCACTTCATCCAGCATCACCGGGATATGCGGTTGATCGCTCATGCCTCATCTCCCCGACGACGGGACGGGCGGCGCAGCGCAGACTTGTTGTCGCGTGCAAAGCTCAGATCATCGACCTGTTGTTCGGCATGCGCGGTCGGATCCCAGATCTCGAACCGCTTGCCCATGCCGATGAAGACCGCCTGCTTGTCGAGGCCGGCATGGTCGAGAAATTCCTTGGGCAGGGAGACACGACCCGTGGAGTCAAAGCTCAGCGCTTTCGCACCGCCAAAGATCACGCGCTCGAATGCGGTCCGGGCCGGATCATAGGGATCGAGATCCTCGATCGCGTCCGAATAATCTTCCAGCAGACGCTGACCGCCGCCCTCAAGGAACGGGCCGTTGAAGGAGCGCCAGACATAGATGCCGGGAAAGCCCTGGCCGGACACGGTCGCGCGGAAGTCGGCCGGTACAGACACCCGCCCCTTCGCATCGATTCCGTTTGTCGTCGTTGAGACGAACATGACCGGCTAAGCCCCATAATCACCCGCGCCCCATCTTGGCGGGTTAACTATGGGATAACATGGGAAAGCATGGGTTACAATGGTCTCAACATACTCGAACGCGCGTTTTCCCGCATGAAAACAGAAAATCCCGCGTATAGCGGGACACAAAACCAAGAACAGATTGAGAACAGATCGGGCCCGGCGTTAACCTTTGGCCTACCATAAATGCCTGAAAGAAAGGATCAGAGGGCCTGTAAGCCGGGTTCTGTCCCATGCCATCCCATAGTGATGACCGGGGGCGACCATTCCTCTAGGACGCCGCTTGCACGACGCCTCCAGCAACCTACCCGGACCTCGACGCGGAGGCGCGTCTGTTACGCCGAAACGCAACGCGGGTCCCTATTCGGTCTTGCTCCAGGCGGGGCTTGCCGTGCCCCCTTCCTTGCGGTCGGGGCGGTGGGCTCTTACCCCACCGTTTCACCCTTGCCGCACCGGGGTGCGGCGGTTTGATTTCTGCGGCGCTGTCCCTGAACCGGAAAACCGGCCCGCCGGGATTTCCCCGGCGCCTTGCCTCCATGGAGCCCGGACTTTCCTCTCCTGCAGGGTTTCCCCTCTCGCAGCAGCGGCCGCCCGGCCCTCTGATAGCCCATCCCATCACGAAAAAGGCCGCCGCGGTCAAGCGCGACGGCCAGTCTTCCCATAGCGAGGCAGGCTATGTCAGTTCACGGAAAGCGCGATTTCAGCGCCTTCTTCGGTGACCGTGACCGCTGCATCGGCAAACTGCGGCGGGCCGAAATTCATCGGCGGGTCATTGGAAATGGTGATCGGCTCAGCGGGGATGCCATAGGCCATGGTGCGCATCTCGCCATCCCCTTCCGGGTCACGCCAGACCTGCACGGCCCACTGGCCCGCCGGCACATCCTCGAACACGAACACATCTTCAGCCGAGGCGGCCCGGCGCTGTCCATGCTCACAGGCGCCGCTCAGGAAGGTGCTTTCCGAGCAGATCGAGACATACATGTCGCCCTCAGGGTTCTCAGTGCTGACAGTGACGGACACAGAGCCCAGAATGGCGATCAGGGGCAACAACATGGGGCAAGCTCCTTTGCTTCGTTGTCCCCATACTGCCCGGCCCTGCCCCGGCGATCAGGTTGCAGGCGTCACCTTTTCGGGGTGACAGATGTCACCTTCCGGCGAAGCCCCTCGACAAGGGCGCACGTCGCCTCATCCGCGACACCTGTAAGCTCACCCGGACGGAAGCGCCGCTGGAACGCCAGAACGACCGACTTCAACGCGTCGTCATACGCGCCCGCCGGATCCACGCCATAACCAATCTCAAGCAGGGCCTGACGCAAGCCCAGAACCGACGCCCCGTCCTCGCCTGGCGAGGATGCCGCAAAGCCGGGCTTCACAGGGTCAGGCCACAGCCCGACGCCCGCCTCGGCGAAACGCTTCCAGGGAAACTTCTCGCCCGGATCCTGTTTGCGATCCGGCGCCAGATCGGAATGACCGATCACGTCGCAGGCGGCAATGGGATGGCGGGAAAGGATAGCCTGCGAAAGGGCAAGCACCGCCTCGATCTGGGCCTCTGGATAATCGGGCAGGCCGAAATCATGCCCGCCATTGACGATTTCGATTCCGATGGAGGCGGAGTTCACGTCCTCGCAGCCGCGCCAGACGCCTTTGCCCGCATGCCAGGCCCGCTTGTCCTCGGCGACCATCTGGATGATCCGGCCATCTTCCTCGACAACATAATGGGCGCTGACGCCCGCATCAGAATCCGCCAGGCGCTCGATCGCAGCCTCGCCCGTCTCCATGCCTGTGTAATGCAGCACCAGCATGGAAAGCGGCAGGCGACGCGCGTTGAAATTGGGAGATACGTGCTTGATCACCTGCATGATGCTCCCCTAGCGCGGCCGTCCGATGGGCGTGGTCGGCCCAACGGTTTCCGCCCGACGCGCTGCAACCACGCCTACCCCCGCCAGAGCCAACAGTCCGCCAACGATAAGCTGCCAGGTCACCGGGTCGCCCAGCAGCACCACGCCCAGAACAACCCCGATCAGCGGCCCCATCAGTGTCATGGGCGCAATGAGCGAGGCGTCATACCGGCGCAGCAGGAAGTAGAAGGAGCCGTGCCCGAAAATGTTCACCAGCAGCACGGTAAACGCCAATGACGCCAGGAACAGCCAGCCGCCGTCAAGCGAGGCCGCGATCTGATCGCGCTCGAACAACACGGTCATCACAAGCAGCGGCGGCCAGGAGATCAGACCAATCCAGGCCTGCAGTGACATGGCGGACATGTCCGCCTTCTTCACGAGAATGGAGCCTGCGGCCGCCGCGAACGCGGCGCCGACGCCCGCCATCAATCCGGCGGTAAAAGAGAATTCCGCGGGTTTGAACACCACCAGCGCCGCCCCCACAAAGGCGATCGCCATGCCCGAACCGCGCACCCAGCGCACTTTTTCCTTCAGGAAGATGATCGACAGCACCGTGGTGAAAGGCACGGCCAGCTGCACCACGATGGCGATGGCGGAGGGCGAGGCGTACCGCAATCCCACGAACAATAGTGCGAACTGGATCGCGCCCATGGTCAGAGCTGCGCCGATCACGGCGCCCATGCGCTTGGGGATTGGCCGCAGCCAAGGCCCCAGCACTGCATAGAGCAGGAAGAAGCGCAGGAACGCGAAGAAGAAGGGCGGGCTGCCCTCGAACCCCTCAACAAGCACCGGAGTTCCGGACAGGGACCATTTCGCAACAACGAAATTGAAGCCCCAGACCAGACAGATGCCAAACAGGAGTGCGAAGTGGCGTAAAGACATGAACCGGCTCTAAGCGAGCCGGCTCCCGCCTGCAAGCACTGTGTCGCTCACGATGCTTTTCAGAGTGTGACGCCTAGGCGCCGCGCGGCTGATCCTCGCCGTCCACGGTCCAGCCATGCGGACCCCGACGGGCGACCAGCACGGTCTCGTCGGCAGAGCGCTTGTGCGATCCCTTGGTCAGCTTGCGCCAGGCCCAATAGCCTGCCGCGCCAACCGCCGCGACGCCCGCGACCACAAAGGCCGCCATGGTCAGGAAAGCCGCCAGCACCAGCACGAGACCGATCACCGCGATCGCCGCCACACCGGCCAGAAGGGCGCGCATTGCGTTCATCAGGCTGCCTCCGTCAAAGGTCGGTTGGTGCGTCATTACAAGCTCTCCACGGTGAGTCATCAGTCCCAGCCTCATAAAGATCATCTGGGAAGTGAACGCCTCAGGTCAATGTTCGATCCCAAAGCGTGAAGGATTTGTCATTCAGCGGGCGCCGCGATCGCGCCGCCCATCCGGCGCTGACGGGTGATCGCAGCATAGGCGGCGTTGATCACCGCCATCTTCTCCACCGCAATGCGCTGCATCTCCGCCGGGGCGCCGCGCGCGATCAGTCGGTCGGGGTGATTCTGCGACGCCACGCGTCGATAGGCCGTCTTCACCGCCTGATCGTCTGCATCCCGCTCAATCCCCAGTATGACGTAAGGATCATCCTCCGGCGCGCCCAGATGACCGACCCGGATGCGATCATACTCGCGCTCGGAAAACCCGAACAATTCGGCCACCTGCGCCAGGAAGTCATCCTCGTCGCGAGTCACCCGCCCATCCGCCTTGGCGATATGGAAGAGGCCGTCGAGCACGTCCTCCAGCACGGCCGGGTGATCCTTGAAGCGCCGCCCCAGCCGACGCGCATAGCCGTCGAAGCCGAGCGTCGTCTGCTTGGCGAGATCAAAGGCGCGGCGCAGCGAATCCTCAAAGCCCGGCGGGGCGCGGAAGACCTGCAGGAAGGCGCGTTCCTCATTACGGGTCACGACGCCGTCAGCCTTCGCCATTTTCGCGCCCAGCCCGATCAGGGCCATGGCGAATTCAGCGTCATCGACCGCGCGGCCGGGGGGGCAGTCCTTGCCCCGGCACTCGAACGGATCGTGATGTCCGGTAATGAAATCAGCCAGTCTGCGCCAAAAGCTCATACCCTCGCCTCCCGTGGCGAGCCGCCGCCAAGGCGGCATGGGATGAAAGGACGACGCTGCATCCGCGAAATAATACCCAAGAGTGGGCCTTTACGCCATGATTTCCCGCATCCGACTCCTGTCGCACATGCGGGCGCGTTCTTGCTCTGTCCGGGCAAGGTATGCTGTTCATAGCGTCTGGCTGACACTTTCGCCGCCAAGGAGTTCTGCGTGACCCGATCTGACGCCGCCCAAGCTGAATGGGAAATCTGGATTGATCGCGGCGGCACGTTCACCGACATCATCGGGCGCACGCCGGACGGCGAGCTGAAAGCGCTCAAGCTGCTGTCCAATTCCGCCGCCTATGAAGACGCCGCCACCGAAGGCGTGCGCCGTCTGCTGGGCGTTGAGACCGGCGCAGCGCTGCCGCAGGGCGTGCTGGCGGCGGTGAAGATGGGCACGACAGTAGCCACCAACGCCTTGCTGGAACTGGAGGGCGCGAAGACCCTGTTCCTCGTGACGACCGGCTTTGGCGATATCCTCAGCATTGGCGATCAGACCCGCCCGGACATCTTTGCCCTGGAGATCAAGCGCCCCTCCCCCCTGCCCGCGCAGACGATTGAGGTCAAAGGCCGGATCGCCACCGACGGACAGGAAGTCGAAGCCTTTGACGCCGAAGCGGTGAAGGCCGCGCTCAAGAGCGCAAAGGCGAACGGATTTGAAAGCGTCGCCATCGCCTACATGAACGCCCACGCCAATGACGCCCACGAACAGGCTGCCGCCAAACTGGCCCGCGAAGCCGGGTTCACCCACGTGACGTGCTCCAGCGAGGCGAGCCCGCTGATCAAGCTGGTTCCCCGCGCCTCCACCGCCGTGATCGACGCCTATCTCGAACCAGTGTTGCGCGACTATGTGGGCCGTGTGGACCGGGGCCTTGAAGGCGCGCCCCTCTACTTCATGCAATCAGGCGGCGGGCTGTCGAGCGCGAAGCATTTCAAGGCGCGTAATGCGGTCCTGTCAGGGCCTGCGGGCGGCGTGGTCGGCATGGCGCTGACCGCCAAATCCGCCGGTCATGACAAGGTCATCGGCTTTGACATGGGCGGCACCTCCACCGACGTGTCCCGCTTTGATGGCGAGAGCTATTCGCGCACCGATATGGCGAGCCTTGATGGCCGGGTGCTGCGCGCGCCCATGCTGAGCGTGCATACCGTGGCGGCGGGCGGCGGCTCGGTGCTCGACTTTGACGGCGAGCGCGCGCGGGTCGGCCCGCGCAGCGCGGGCGCCGATCCGGGACCGGCCTGCTATGGCCGTGGCGGGCCAGCGGCGGTCACCGACGCCAATGTGGTTCTGGGCCGTATCCAGCCGGACTGGTTCCCCAAGGTGTTCGGCCCCACGCACGACCAGCCGCTTGATGTTGAAGCGGCGCGCTCAGCCCTTGGCAAGCTGGCGGACAAGATGGGTCTGGAAAGCCCCGAAGCGGCGGCGGAAGGCTTCCTCTCGGTCGCGATTGAAGCGATGGCGGACGCCATCAAACAGATCTCCACCGCCCAGGGCGTGGACCCGCGCGGCTATGCGCTCAACGCCTTTGGCGGCGCCGGCGGCCAGCATGCCTGCAAGGTGGCGGAAGCCCTGGGCATGCGCACAGCCCTCATTCATCCCAAGGCCGGACTTTTGTCCGCCTACGGCATCGGCCTCGCCCCGCTGCGCGACACGCGTCAGGCCGGGCTAGAGATCGTATTTGATGAAGACGGCCTCGCAGCTGCGGAGCGGGTTCTGGCCCAGCTCGAGGACGAGGCGCTTGCGTCCCTGAAGTCCCAACATGCGCGCGACATCAAGGTCAGCCGCGAAGTGCGCATTCGCGTTCAGGGCTCCGATACCGCCCTGCCCGTCGCCTGGGCGGACGAGACGACCATGCGCCGCGAGTTTGACGCCGCGCACAGCCAGTTGTTCGGCTTTACGCCCGAGAACGCCGTACTGATCCTGGATTCCGCCGCCGCGGATGCGGAAGGCGCCCCGGCGGGCGCGCCCCGCGCCGAAGCGGACCTCGACACACAAGCCGGGGATGTCACGCCCCGCGCGGACGCCCCCATGCACATTCAGGGCGAAACGCAGAGCGTGCCGGTCTACGACCTTGGCGATTTGGGCGCTGAAGCCCGCGTCTCCGGCCCGGCGCTGATCATGGACGCCAACCAGACCATCGTGCTTGATCCGGGCTGGCGGGCGGACCGTCTGGCCGACGGCATGCTGGTCCTGACCCATGAAGCCGCAGCGCCGCTGCAAGCGGGCGATACAAGCCTTGATCCGATCCGGCTGGAGCTCTTCAACCGCCGCTTCATGTCGATCGCCGAACAGATGGGCGTGGTGCTCGAGCGCACCGCCCACTCGGTGAACATCAAGGAGCGGCTCGACTTTTCCTGCGCGGTGTTTGACGCCGAGGGCGGTCTGGTCGCGAACGCGCCGCACATGCCGGTCCATCTGGGCTCAATGTCCGCCAGCGTGCGCGCAGCCGTGGACGCCCATCCCGATCTTGGCCCGGGCGACGCGGTGGCGGTGAACGCGCCCTATAATGGCGGCACGCACTTGCCCGACGTGACCGTCATCCAGCCCGTGTGCGACGAGACCGGCGAGCGCATGTTCTATGTCGCCTCCCGCGGGCACCATGCCGATATCGGCGGCATCGCCCCGGGCTCCATGCCGCCCTTTTCGAAAACCATCGACGAGGAAGGGGTGATCTTCGACAGTGTGAAGATCCTCACACAGGGCCGATTTGAAGAGGACGCCGTGCGCAAGGTTCTGGCGTCCGGCGCCTATCCGGCCCGCAATCCGGCCCAGAACATCGCCGACCTCAAGGCCCAGCTCGCCGCCTGCTCGAAAGGCGCAGCCGAGCTGACCAAGCTCAACAAGAGCGAGGGCACGGCGGTCGTGCGCGCCTATATGGGCCATGTGCAGGACAATGCCGAGCGCGCCGTGCGCCGGGTCATCGAAGCCTTGAAAGACGGCGAGGCCGAGATGCGGCTGGAGGATGGCGCGGTCATCAAAGTCCGGATCAGCGTTGACCAGACCGAACGCACCGCCGTCATCGATTTTACCGGCACGTCCGAACAACGCCCCAGCAATTTCAACGCTCCGAGCGCGGTGACGCGCGCGGCGGTGCTCTATGTGCTGCGGTGCCTGGTGGATGACGCCATCCCGCTCAATGAAGGCTGCCTGAAACCCATCACCCTGATCGTGCCTGAAGGCAGCCTGCTCAATCCCGTTCCGCCCGCTGCGGTGGTGGCCGGCAATGTGGAGACTAGCCAGCTGGTGGTGGACGCCCTGTTCATGGCGACGGGCCGCATGGCCTGCGCCCAGGGCAGCATGAACAACTTCACCTTCGGTGATGAGACCCGCCAGTATTACGAGACCATCTGCGGCGGCGCAGGCGCGGGTTATTACGCCGACGGTTCAGGCTTTGCCGGCGCGAACGCCGTACACACCCATATGACCAATTCACGCCTGACCGACCCGGAAGTCCTCGAAGCGCGTTATCCGGTGCGGGTCATCGCCCACGCCGTGCGCCATGGATCAGGCGGTGATGGCGCCTTCAGGGGCGGGGATGGATCCATCCGCAAGATCGCCTTCCTCGAACCCATGCAGGCGGCGCTCCTGTCTGGCCGGCGCAAGGAGCAGCCTGCCGGTCTTCGGGGCGGCGCGGCGGGACAATCGGGCGCACAGTTCCTCTGGCGAGCAGATGGCGAACGGCAACTCCTGGATGCACTGTTCCGGATTGACGTAAACCCTGGTGAAATCCTTGAAATTCTTACCCCCGGAGGGGGCGGCGCAGGAGCATAAACAAGTCAAACCCCTCTCCGAATACGCGTAGAACTGCTCAGACTTACAATAAATGCGTTCACTGTAGCGAATACACCTTTTTTAAGCGGCTGTTTTCCATAACCTCCTGCCAAGTTTACAGGAATCCAGCGGGAGACTTGGGTGTTCCGAGTCGCGTATCGAAGCGTGTTGCGCGCCGATCTCGGCGTAGCGGAAATTGAGTCGCTGATCCGCGGCAGCGCGGAGTACAACACCCGTATGGGTGTCACATCGGCTTTCCTGATGAACGGCAAGCGCTGCCTGCATGCACTGGAAGGCTCGCCCAAGGTCATCCGCTCGATACTGGAAAGCATCTGGGATGATCGCCGCAACGAGGAATTCGCGATCCTGGACATCGCCTATGGTGAGGCCGCGCTCTTCCCTGACTGGCCCCTGAAAGTCATCACAGCGGCGACGATCAGTGATGAACCCGAACTGCATGAGCATCCGGGCGTGACCTGGCTGGCCAATCTGGATGGCGGGCTGGAAACCTATTTCCGTCCGACGGACCGGGACGCGTCGATCTAGGGTCCTGCCTCATTTCCCTGCAAACCGCAGTCAGATTACGCGTCCGTGAACAGATGGCGTGCGAAATTCTGATCCGGATTTGCAACCTCTCCGTACCCCAGTGTGTTCCGGAAAGACTGGAATGCCTGACGGCCTGTCCGTCAGGTCCGCTCACACACTCACTACGGAGACAGACATGCGTACCTTGACTGTTCTGACCGCTGCGGCCCTGAGCACTGCGCTCGCTGCGCCGGCCCTCGCACTCAACACCGACGCCGCCTCCACCCCCAAACTGACCAAGGATCATCACGCCAGCCAACCGTCGATCGTCAGCATCGCAACCGGCGACGAGACCTTTTCGACCCTCGTGACGGCGCTGCAGGCCGCCGAGCTGGTCGACGCCCTGTCCGGCGATGGCCCCTTCACCGTCTTCGCCCCGACCAATGACGCCTTCGCGGCGGTTGGCGAGGACACGCTGAACAGCCTGCTGCAACCGGAAAACCGCGACCAGCTGACCTCGATCCTGACCTATCATGTGGTTCAGGGCGAGTACTTCGCCGAAGAGGTCGCTCCAGGCTCCTACGAGCTCGCCACCCTGCAGGGTGACACGGTGAGCGTCGTGGTTGGCGAGGATGGCTCCGTCATGGTCGACGGCGCACACGTGATCGCCGCGGACGTGGACGCCTCCAACGGCGTGGTCCACGTCATCGACAGTGTCATCATGCCTGAATAGCAAGGCTTTCTCCCAGGCGCTCGAGGAGCGCCTGGGACCTGCCTATTCGCTGGCCGCTGAGTCCGCAGCCTTGGATTTGCTGCTGCGGCGCTTGGCCGGCGGACGGTGCAGGGCGCGCACATGGGACTCGATCTGGTGAATAACCATTTCGGCCACGTCCTTGCCGCTCGACTTCTCGATGCCTTCAAGCCCCGGCGATGAGTTGACCTCAAGCACCTTTGGTCCTTCGTCAGAGCGCAGCATGTCCACGCCCGCAACCGACAGCCCCAGCGCCCGCGCGGCCTTGACCGCCGCAGAGCGTTCTTCCTTGGAAATGCGCACCCGGCTCGCCTGACCGCCCCGGTGCAGGTTGGAGCGAAACTCGCCCGCCTGCGCCTCACGCTTCATCGCGGCGACCACCTTGCCGCCAATGACAAAGCAGCGAATGTCCACGCCCGAGGCTTCCTTGACGAAGTCCTGAACGATGAAGTTGGCGTCGAGGCCGCGGAAGGCGTCGATCACGGACTCCGCCGCCTTGCCGGTTTCCGCCAGCACGACGCCGCGTCCTTGCGTGCTCTCAAGAAGCTTCACCACCAGCGGCGCACCGCCCACATGCTCGATCAGGTTCTTGGTGTCCTTGGGCGAGTGGGCGAACGCCGTTGTTGGCATGCCAATACCCGCCCGCGCCAGAACCTGGTGGGCGTAGAGCTTGTCCCGGCTGGCGCCAATGGCGTCCGGCGTATTGAGAATATAGGCGCCGGTCATGGCGAACTGACGCAGAACCGCCATGCCATAATTGGTCATGGACGCGCCAATGCGCGGGATGACGGCGTCATAACGCGGCAGACGGCGACCGTCATAATAGATCGCCGGCGACAGGGCGTTGATCGCCATGGTGCAGCGCGCGGTGTTGATCATTTCCGCCACGTGCCCCTGAGCCTCGGCGGCCTCTTTCAGACGCTGGGAGGAATAGTTCTTCGGCTCGCGCGTCAGAATGGCGATGCGGAGCGGGCGGTGCACCGGCTTGCTGCGCGGCAAGTGCTGATAGAGATCATAGCTGAGCTCTTTCTGCGCGCAGGACTGGGTCGGGCTGACCACCATGTCATCCAGAATCGCCGAACGGCCCAGCAGCATGCGGTAGGCCATGTTCTCGCGGTTGGTCAGCGTCACTTCGATCGGCCAGGTGCGCTCGCCAATCGTGACTTTCGCCTCGATCACCCAACGCAGCTCGGTCTCGCCATTGGACGAGGTCACCTCACGGCGATCCACCGCAGGCGCTGCGCACACCACTTCCAGATCCGGCTGATCGGGAATGGGATGCATGACGAAGCGGACCTGAGGCTTGTTCGCAGGACCGAACGGCTCGATCGCCACGGCATGCAAAGCGCTGGTCTTCGCGCCGGTGTCGATTTTGGCCTTGATGGCGGGAAGAGCCAGCCCGGGAAAGGCGGCCCATTCTTCCCAGCCAAGGACGAACGGCTCCTGGGACATGCCGTCAGTTCCTCCGGTAAAAATTCAAAGGCGATGCGTTACAGCGCTCTTAGGGTTTCGTCCATCGCGAGTTGATGCAAGGGCTGATTATTCCCGAAACGGAAAAGCTGCCTGTCTGAATACGCCCTCGTCATTGTGGTTATGCGCCCCCATCTTGTTGCCGAACAAGGACAACGGAGGCTGAGATGAGCGCCCATTATCGCCCGATCATCAAAATTACCCAAGGCCGCCCCACCTCGGATGGCGCCGGGGTCAAGCTGACCCGGCTTCTGGGCACGCCGGACCTGCAGGTGCTGGACCCGTTCCTGATGCTGGACAAGTTCCACTCGGACAATCCGGGCGATTATCTGGCGGGCTTCCCGCCCCACCCTCACCGCGGCTTTGAGACGGTGACCTACATGGTCGAGGGGCGGATGCGTCACAAGGACAACAAGGGCCATGAGGGCGTGATCGAGCCGGGCGGCGTGCAATGGATGACCGCCGCGCGCGGCATCATCCATTCTGAAATGCCCGAGCAGGAAGACGGTATGATGAGCGGCTTCCAGCTGTGGGTGAACCTGCCCAAGGCCGAGAAGATGAAAGCGCCGGGCTATCAGGAGTTCGACGAGAACCGCGTCCCCTCTGACGTGCGGGACGGCGTCGTCGCCAAGATCGTCACCGGCAAGACCTCGACCGGCGTCCAGGGGCCTGTGACTGACATCACCGTCGACCCGCTCTACGCCGAGCTGCGCATGGAGCCGGGCGCGACCTTCGAGGAACCCATCCCGGCTGCAAAGACCGCCTTCATCGCGGTCCATTCCGGCGAGGTCGAAGCGGGCGGCATGAAGCTGACCGAAGCCCAGCTCGGCGTGTTCGGGCGCGGTGACACCATCCGCATCAAGGCCGGCCCCAAGGGCGCGCGGCTGATGCTGGCCGCCGGCAAGCCGATTGGCGAACCGATCGTCTGGGGCGGGCCTTTCGTGATGACCACCGAGGGCGAGGTGCGTCAGGCCATGCTCGATTACCAGCAGGGCCGGTTCTAGACCGGCTCACTCATCTGCAGGGGCGCAAAAGAAGGAGAAACTCATGGGATTGCTCGTCGACGGCGTCTGGCATGATCAATGGTATGACACCAAATCCAATGGCGGGAGCTTCAAACGCTCTGAAGCCATGTTCCGCAACTGGGTGACCGCAGACGGCGAAGCGGGACCGACCGGCAAGGCCGGGTTCAAGGCCGAGCCGGGCCGCTATCACCTCTATGTCTCTCTCGCCTGCCCCTGGGCGCACCGCACCCTGATCTTCCGGCGCCTGAAGGGCCTGGAAGACATGATCGACCTGTCAGTCGTGCACTGGCTGATGCGCGAGAACGGCTGGACCTTCAAAGACGGCCCCGGCGTCATCGCCGACCCCATTCACAACGCCGAGTTCATGCACCAGGTCTATACCGCCGCAAAGTCCGACTATTCGGGCCGGGTGACCGTGCCGGTGCTGTGGGACAAGAAGACCAACACCATTGTCTCCAATGAGAGCGCGGACATCATCCGCATGTTCAACTCCGCCTTTGACGATGTCGGCGCCAAGCCGGGCGATTACTACCCGCAAGCTCTGCGAGAAGAGATCGATGCGGTGAACGCCCGCGTCTATGATGAGATCAATAACGGCGTCTACAAATCCGGCTTCGCCACCTCTCAGGACGTTTACGCCAAAGAGGTGACGACGCTCTTCAAGGCGCTCGACTGGATCGAGGAGCGCTTGTCAGACGGCCGCGCCTATCTGATGGGCGAGGATGTGACCGAAGCCGACTGGCGACTCTACACGACGCTGGTGCGGTTTGATCCGGTCTATCACGGCCACTTCAAGACCAATCTCAAGCACCTGATCGACTATCCGAACATCAATGCCTATGCCCGCCGCTTGCATACGCAGCACGGGGTCGGCGATCTGTTCAATCTCGAACACGCCAAGCGGCACTATTACGAGAGCCACGACATGATCAACCCGACCGCCGTGGTTCCGCTGGGCCCGGATATTCATGTGGCGGATGGCGATCCGGCGTAAGCGCTAGGGCGCTGACGGCGCGCTGACCGTGACGGGGTCTCCAAATGCGCCGTCCTCAGTCCAGGCCGTCAGCACCCATTCACCTTCCGGCAGCAGGAGCGGCAGTGTTTCACCCGGATAGAGCATCAGCCGCTCAACGGGGATCATCTCCAGGTCTTCGCCCGGCGCGCGCGCCTCGATGATGACGCGGCCCTCTTCAGCAAGAAAGTCTTCGGGAACGGCGACAGGCTTATCGCCGATCTCGTAGCGCCAGTCGGGACGCCCATCGGTGAAGCTCATGGGCGGGCGCCCGAGAAACAGATCCACCCAGCCCGGTTGCCTCTGGGTATCAGGCAAGTTCGAGCCATCAACCAACGGGCTTTCAGTCAGGGCGGCTATCGGCGCCCCTGACTCAACGTTGCAAGACGTCTGGGTGATTGTCAGAGGGTCGATGCCCGTCTTGTCACGCAGGCGCGCCGCGAACCATCGCGATGTGTCATCATCATCCTCGCCTCCCACTTCACTGAGATGGGCATAGCCCACATGAACAAGAATGCGGGCGTCCGGGTAAGCCTCCAGCGCGTTCGCGATAAAATTGACCGCCTGCGCCTCTTCCCGCTCGGCAATGCTCGCCATAAAGCCTTCGCTCGGGTCGACAAGGCGTTGCTCCTGCGTGATTTCATAGGCCGCAAAGCGATATCCAAGGTCGACCAGCGTTCTGAGCTGACGCCCGTAAATCGGCTCGCCTGAATACCAGCCGATATCCATGCTCGCTTCTGGAACAAGCGTCTCCACATCCCCTTCGTTTGAAAAGGTCTCGGCAGCAAAGACCGTGAAGTCAGGCGCCAGAGCCTCGGCGAGACGGGCGATAACCCAGCGATGATAGGGATCGTCATGCGCCTCATTGATCATCACGACCCGGGCGTCACCCACCGCCTCCACGACTGCCTGCAATCCGTCTTCACGCAGCACGGAACATGCTGGGCGTCTATAAGCGTTCTCCTGCAGCCGCTGGGTCAGATCCTCGCGCCCGACAAAGCTGAAGAGCTGCGTCGTCATCCCAAGTTCATTGCCTTCGGGCGCATACCCCTCAAGCGTTTCCGGCGTCATCTGGAAATAGGAATCGAGCCGACCGGGCAGCTCCGCCTCCGTTTCGGCCCCTGTCTGCGCCAGGGCGGACTGCAAAGGCATGGCGGCGGCAAAGGCGGCAAGCATCATCTTGAGCATGAGAGTTCTCCCTTTGGAGGGAAACTCAATCATGATGCTACAAATGTAGCAACCCCTTTTCTATTCCGCTGCCTCTGCTGCTGCGGCGGCGTCTGCATCGGGCTCATAGCCCAGGATCGGAGCGAGCTCTTTCTCAGCCCGCTTTAGGGTCCAGCCCTTGCGCCTGGCGTAGTCCTCGACCTGATCCCTGGCGATCCGACCCACGGCAAAATAGACACTGTCCGGATGAGCGAGATAGAGCCCCGACACGGACGAGGCCGGGCTCATCGCCCAGCTTTCAGTCAGGGTGATGCCAGTGCGCTCCGTCGCTTCGAGCAGCTTGAACAGCACATCTTTCTCGGTGTGATCGGGCTGAGCGGGATAGCCCGGCGCCGGGCGGATGCCGGCATAGGCTTCCTTGATCAGCTCCTCATTGCCGAGGGCTTCATCCGGCGCATAGCCCCAGATCGAGCGGCGCACGCGCTGGTGCAGGTATTCCGCGAAGGCTTCGGCAAACCGGTCCGAGAGCGATTTGAACAGGATCTCGGAATAGTCGTCATTGTTCGCCTTGAAGCGGTCAATGATCGCCTGTTCACCCTCGCCCGCCGTCACGGCAAAACCGCCAATCCAGTCGTCCTGCGTTGAGGAGACGAAATCGGTGATGGAGAAGTTGGGCTTGTCGCCCTCCTTGCGGGTCTGCTGGCGCAAACCGAAGAAGCGCCCGGCCTCCTCGTTGCGTTCCTCATCAGCGAAGACGATCACATCATCACCGTCACGCTTGGCGGGCCAGAGCCCCACAACGCCGCGCGGCTTGAGCCAGTCTTCTTCGACCATGGTCTTGAGCATGGCCTGCGCATCCTTGAACAGGTTGCGCGCCGCTTCTCCGCGGTTCGGATCATCAAGAATGGCCGGATAGCTGCCCTTGAGCTCCCAGGAGAAGAAGAAGGGCGTCCAGTCGATATAGTCCACCAGATCGGCCAGACGCACATCATCAATCGTGGTCAGGCCGGACTTTTGCGGCGCCACGGGCTGGTAGTCGCCTGCATCGGCGTCGAACGCGTTCTGACGCGCATCCTCAAGGCTTACACGGTCGCGGCTGCCCTGGGTGCGGGCGCGGGTCTCGCGAATGGTGGCGTAGCGCGACGAGACTTCATCCCAGAGCGGCTGGCGCTCCTCTTTGGACAGAAGCCGCGAGACGATCCCCACCGCCCGGCTGGCGTCCGTGGTGTGGATCACCGGCGCCTTGGAATAGGCGGGCTCGATTTTCACCGCCGTGTGGGCGGGCGAGGTCGTGGCGCCGCCGATCATCAGCGGCAGGTCAAAGCCCTGACGCTGCATCTCGGACGCCACATGCACCATTTCATCCAGCGACGGCGTGATCAGGCCCGACAGGCCGATAATGTCCGCCTTCTCGGCGCGGGCGGTTTCGAGAATCTTCTCCGCCGGGACCATCACCCCCAGATCGACCACATCATAGCCGTTACACTGCAGCACGACGCCGACGATATTCTTGCCGATATCGTGCACATCGCCTTTGACGGTCGCCATGATGATCTTGCCGGCGGCTTCCGCCTCGGCGCCGCTGGCGAGGCGCTCCTCCTCCATGAAGGGGAAGAGATAGGCCACAGCCTTCTTCATAACGCGCGCGGATTTGACGACCTGGGGCAGGAACATCTTGCCCTCGCCGAAGAGGTCGCCGACCACATTCATCCCCGCCATCAGCGGGCCTTCGATCACGTGCAGCGGGCGCTCCGCCGCCTGACGGGCTTCCTCGGTGTCCTGTTCCACATAGGCGTCTATGCCCTTGACGAGGGCGTGCTTGAGCCGCTCCTCCACCGGCAGGGCGCGCCAGGCTTCGTCCTGCTTCTCGGCGGCTTCACCGGAGTCGCGATAGCGCTCGGCGGCGTCCAGCAGGCGCTCTGTCGCATCCTCGCGACGGTTCAGGATCACATCCTCGACCAGCTCGCGCAGTTCAGGGTCGATCTCGTCATAGATGTCGAGCTGGCCGGCGTTGACGATCCCCATATCCATACCCGCCTTGATGGCGTGATAGAGGAAGACCGAGTGCATGGCCCGGCGCACCGGCTCGTTGCCGCGGAAGGAGAAGGAGATGTTCGACAGACCGCCCGAGACATGACAGCCGGGCAGGTTCTGGCGGATCCAGCGGGCGGCTTCGATGAAGTCCACCGCGTAATTATTGTGCTCCTCGATCCCGGTCGCCACGGCGAAAATATTCGGATCAAAGATGATGTCGTTGGGATCAAAGCCGACCTTGTCGACCAGCGTCTTGTACGCGCGCTCGCAAATCTCGATCTTGCGCCTGGCGGTATCGGCCTGCCCTTCTTCGTCGAACGCCATCACGACGACCGCCGCGCCATAATCCTTGCAGGCCCGGGCGTGCTTGAGGAAGTCGGCTTCGCCCTCCTTCATGGAGATCGAGTTGACGATCGCCTTGCCCTGCACGCATTTCAGGCCCGCCTCGATTACCTCCCATTTGGAGCTGTCGATCATGATCGGCACGCGGGCGATGTCGGGCTCGGCCGCGATCAGATTGAGGAAGGTCGTCATGGCCTGCTTTGAATCAAGCAAGCCCTCATCCATGTTCACGTCGATGATCTGGGCGCCGGCGTCCACCTGCTGGCGCGCCACATCCAGCGCCGCGGCGTAATCGCCCGCCTTGATCAGCTTGCGAAATTTCGCCGAGCCGGTGACGTTGGTGCGTTCGCCCACATTGACGAAGGTCGCGCGAGAGGGTGAGGCGTCAGACATATTGGCTCCTCAAGCCAGCTCGAAAGGTTCAAGACCGGCCAGGCGCATCGCCTGAACCCGATCCTTGGGCGGACGGGGCATGCCCGATTTCGCGTCGCGCGCAATGGCGGCGATATGGGCCGGGGTCGTGCCGCAGCAGCCGCCCGCAATATTGATCAGTCCCGATTGCGCCCAGTCCGCGATGAAGGCGGCGGTCTCATCCGGCGTCTCGTCATACTCGCCAAAGGCATTGGGCAGCCCCGCATTGGGATAGGCCAGCACATGGCATTCCGCGATCCGCGCCAGCTCGGCCACATAGGGGCGCAATTGCTTGCCGCCGAGCGCACAGTTGAGCCCCACCGCCCAGGGCTGGGCGTGGCGAATGGAATTGTAGAACGCTTCGGTGGTCTGGCCCGACAGGGTGCGGCCGGACGCATCGGTGATGGTGCCCGACAGGATGATCGGAATGTCTGTGTCGATCCGGCCTTCATTGCGCAGATCCAGGATCGCCTTGATCGCCGCCTTGGCGTTGAGCGTGTCAAAGATCGTCTCGATCAGGAAGAAATCCACATGCTCGGCCATGGCTTCAACCTGCTCGGCATAGGCCTCGCGCACCTGATCAAAGGTCACTTCGCGGAAGCCGGGATCTTCCACATTGGGCGACAGGGACAGCGTCTTGTTGGTCGGTCCGATGGCGCCCAATACAGCCTTCGGCGAACCGGTCTCGGCCTCGGCCTCATCGGCGGCTTCCCGCGCCAGACGCGCTCCCTCGGAGGCGATCTCGGCGGCGAGGCCCTCCATCTTGTAATCGGCCTGGGCAATTGAGGTGGCGGAGAAGGTATTGGTCTCCACCATGTCCGCGCCAGCATCGAAATACTGTTTGTGAATGGCGCGCACAGCATCGGGCTTTGACAGGTTCAGGATGTCGTTATTGCCCTGGATCAGGCAGGACCAGTCCGCAAACCGCTCGCCGCGATAGCCTGCCTCGTCCAGCTTCAGGGTCTGGATCTGGGTGCCCATGGCGCCGTCAAGGATAAGAATGCGCTCCAGCGCCAGCGCGTTCAGCGCAGCGCGGCGTTCAGCTTTGGTCATGTCGCTCGTCCTGTCAGGCGGCTTTAATGTCGTGAAGGGACTTAACGCCCAGCAAAGCACAAGTGGACAAGGCCAGCTCGGCCCGGTTCAGGGTGTAAAAGTGGAACGCCTCCGCCCCGCCCTGATTGAGCTTTTCGCACATTTCAGCGGCGAGGTGCGCGGTCACCAGCTCGCGCGTGCCTGCATCCTCATCCAGGCCCTCATAGACGGCATGGATGCGGTCGGGGATGTGCGCGCCGCACATTTGCGCCATGCGCTTGAGCCCCTTGAAGTTGGGCTGCAGCATCACGCCGGGCACGATCGGGATGTCGATGCCCGCTTTGCGCACGCGCTCGAGATACCGGAAATAGACATCCTGATCGAAGAAGAACTGGGTGATCGCCCGGGTCGCGCCCGCATCGATCTTGGCCTTGAGCATATCAAGGTCCGCATCCCAGTCCGCACTGTCGGGATGCTTTTCAGGATAGCAGCCCACCGATACCTCGAAATCGCCAATGGCCTTGATGCCACGGGTCAGGTCCGCCGAATTGCCATAGCCGCCCGGGAAGGGCGTGTAGCGCTCGCCCAGGCCTTCAGGCGGGTCGCCGCGCAGCGCCACGATATGGCGCACGCCCGCTTCCCAGTAATCGCGAATGACTTCGTCGACTTCCTCGCAGGTGGCGGAGACGCAGGTCAGGTGCGCGGCGGGCTTCATGTCGGTTTCCGACACGATTCGGCGCACGGTGCGGTGCGTGCGGTCACGCGTGGAACCGCCCGCGCCATAGGTCACGGACACGAATTCGGGCGCAAGCGGGGAAAGCCGCTCGATGGACGACCACAATTTCGCCTCGGCTTCCTCGCTTTTAGGCGGGAAGAATTCAAAGGACACTTTCGTCCCTTGTGAAGAGGAGCGGCCACTCACGGTCATCACCATCCTGCCCTGGCTGCGCGCCGCGTCGTCGCGCGACACATCCACATAAAGATATCTTTATGCGATTATTGACGCATGAGCAAGGCTGTATTCACTCCGGAACAGTACCTAATGGATCACACTGACTTGATATCCCGGCCCCAGACACGACATTGCACCCATCCGAATATCCGATCCAAAGGACGCCCCATGCGCATCCCTGCTTTCACCTCCTACGCCGCAGTCATGCTGGCTGCGCTCAGCCTGACCGCTTGCGCATCGCGTGAACTGGCGCAGGAGACCGGCGACCCGTTCGAGCCGACCAACCGCGCCATCTTCGCGGTGAACCAGACGCTGGATGAGGCCGTGATCGGTCCGGGCGCTCGCGCCTATGACGCCGTCACCCCTGATCCCGTCCAGACCGGCGTGCGCAATTTCATGACCAATCTCAACCAGCCGGTCGTGTTCGCGAACGCCCTGTTGCAGGGCGATGTGGAAGCTGCTGGCGACACCGTGGGCCGCTTCCTGATGAACACCACGATCGGTCTGGCGGGCGTGTTTGACGTCGCCACCCATGAAGGCGTGCCGCAGCACCGTCGTGATTTTGGCCAGACCCTCGCCCATTGGGGCGTGGAGGATGGCCCCTATCTGGTGCTGCCTCTAATCGGCCCGTCGAACCTGCGCGATGCAACCGGACGCTTCGTCGATCGTTATCCTCATCCGTTGAACTGGAGCGAGGAGGAATCCGGAGAAGCCTGGGCCTGGGGTCTGCGCGCCCTGAACGGCACCCAGATTCGCGCCGATCTTGATGACACCCTTGGAAGCCTCAATCGCACCGCAATTGATCCCTATGTTCAGGCGCGTTCGGCCTGGCGTCAGTCCCGCACCGCTTTCATCGAAAGCCAGGGCGCGACGGACGAGGACTACCAGAACCTGCCTGAGTTCGAATAAGCACGCCGAAACGGCGGCAAGGAGCACTCCCCGATGATGAAAACCCTGATTTCGGCGTTCGCGCTGGCGCTGGCCGCCCCCGCCGCCCTTCTGGCCCAGTCCACCACGGCGGAAGACGCCGAAGCCTTTGTCCAGACCCAGGCCAACCAGGTGATCGAGACCCTGACCGAGCTTCAATCGGGTCAGACGGATCTGGCCAGCGTGCGTCAGGACTTCCGCAATCGCATCGACGAACTGGCCGATGTGGATCGCATTTCCAACTTCGTGCTGGGTCGCTATCGCCGCACGGCGTCTGAAGACGAGCTGGCCGCATTCCGCACCGCGTTCCGCAACTACGCCATTGGCGTCTACGAGAGCGAGCTGAGCGCCTATGCCGGTCAGCAACTGGACGTGACCGGCTCGGTCACCCGCAATCCGGGTGACTATATCGTCCGCTCGCGCGTCTATGGCGGTCCTGAAGGCGAAGAGTTCGAGGTGAACTGGCGCATTCTGGACACCAATGGCGACCTGAAAGCGGTGGACGTGGAAGTGCTGGGCGTCTGGCTGGCCCAGACCCAGCGCGAGCAGATCCTGTCGGTGATTGGCGATAATGGCGGCAATGTCAGCGCAGCCACCGAAATGCTGCGCAATCGCGAGCCCGGCCAGGACAGCTAGTCCCAAGACACAGCGTCGCGCCTGAACGACGCCTGTTGAATGCCCCGCCGGGGCGCGCTAACGAGCGCGCTCCGGCGGTTTCGTTTCCGGCCCTCGTGTCGCAACGTCCGTCCTAGTCAGACCGGAACTCGCGCCATGGCCGCCTTCCCCGCACCCGAAATCATCCCTGCGCAGGACACCCCGTTCGAGCGCGCCGCCCAGCTTCGCTGGTTTGACGGCATGGATGATCCCCGGCTGAACCTGACCGCCGAGCTCGAAGCGCCCGACTTCGTCACCAAGGCCAAGCAGGCAGGCCTGCCGCCCTTTGCGGTGCTGTTCCACGCCATTTGCGGAGCAAGTCTGGATGTGGACGCCTTCCGCTGGCGTCTGACGCCGGACGGCGAGCCTTTCCGCATCCAGTCACTGCTGCCCAGCTACACCGTCCGGAACGCGCAGGGCCATGTGAACTTCTCCTACGTGCCCTTCACCGAAGACCTTGCCGCCTTCATCAGCGCTTATCACGCCGACAAGGCAGAGGCGGAAAGCGCGACCGAGATGCGCACGAATGTCGAAGCGGGGCCTGAATGCGGCCAGCTCTATTGCACCGGCCTGCCCTTCTTGCGCTTCAGCTCCATCGAGCATCCCCGAAGCGGCGGCGGCGCCTTCGCTGCAACGCCGTCCATCGCCGCTGGCCAATGGCGCATGGAAGCCTGGGGCCGCCTCACCCTGCCCCTGTCGGCTCAGGTCCATCACGGCCTCGTGGACGGCGCCCATGTAGCGCACTGGTTCGAGGCCGTCAGCGCAAGACTTGAGCGGTATGTGAAGGGCTAGGTCCGGTCCAGATATGCCAGCAAGGCGTCCGGCATTCCGGGCGCAGGTTTGGCGGGCGGCGCATCGGATCGCAGGTCGAGATAAGCCGCAATCGCCGCTCTCAAGGCGTCCCGAACGGCATCACGGTCCGCACTCGCCAGCGTCGCCTTCAGCGCGTCCGCCCCCGGCGCCTCATCGATCTTGCGCACCCCGCGTTCGGGCCAGCCCAGACGCCGCGCCAGCATCGGCCCTAGCACCTGCTCGCGGAAGAAGCCCAACATGCCGATGGCTTCATAAAGCTCGCCCCGGCCCAGCTTGCTCGCCCCGTAGTGCAGCCAGATCCAGGCCCGATCCTCCAGCCATTGCGCATCGGTCTGCGGCCAGGCGATCTGCGCCTGATCCAGACGCGCTTCCAGCGCCGCCCGGTCTCGCGCCCATAAAATCGCGGGACGCTCCACCCGCTGATCAAGTTCGGTGGCGTCCACGAACTTCAGGTCCACATGCAATAGCTCAGGCTCGTAAAGCGCGATCAGAAGGCGCGGCTCACCCACATGTTCGCCGGTGAAGGAGGACACGAGGTCCCCCAGTCGCATCGCCAACGCGCGCTTGTCATCCAATGTGACAGGCGGGGCGTCATAGACGAGCACCAGATCAAGGTCGGACCAGGCGTCAAAACCGCCATGGACCAGTGAGCCGCCGCCCAGAACCGCGGCCAGTCCCGGTTCCTGAGCGAAGACCGCAAGGGCGCGGTCCAGGAACCGCTGATGAAGTTCGGGAAATGTGCTGGTCATAACATCCTCCAGGCCAGCACCTCAGGATTATCGAGACGCACCCTTGCGCGCAACGTCAAACCGCCCCGTCAGGAAAACTTCACGCTCAGCCCGGCGCGGTCAGGAAAGCCGGCAACAGCCCTTGTGCGGCCAGCGCGCCCAGCCCGACACCCAAGCCATTGTTGACGGCGTGGGCGAGCACGGCGGGCCAGATCGAGCCTGACTTTTCATAGAGCCAGATCAGCACAAGCCCCATCACCGCCGCGTTGATCGCCTGATGCGGGACAATATGGGACGCGCCGAAAATGATCGAGGAGACGAGCGCCGCCAGCCAGACCGGGCGGTGCCCTTTCATCCATTTGTAGACAAAGCCTCGAAAGAAGACCTCCTCGGCGAAAGGCGTCACGATCAGCGTCATGCCGACAAAGGCCGCGATCATGCCGGGCGAAGCTGAAGGGCCAAAGTCAAATGGCGCCCGGGTCATCATCGCCCAGGACGGGATCAGCCCTGTTAGCGCCTTCACCAGCATCAAGCCTGTCGCGGTGAACCCTACGCCTGCGGCCGCGCCGAGCAGCAACCAGCCCGTGCCGACAGGCCTTAATCCCACAGCCCGCCAGTCGAGTCCCTTGAGCAACAGGCCCAGCCCCCAGAGCACGCCCAGAAGCGCGACCGCCTTGCTGAGCTGACTGATGACAAGAATCTTGAGCGGCAGGCTGTCGCCCGAACCGAGATAGGCCTCCATCCCGACGGTTTCGCTGACCAGCGCCATATGCGCCCAGCTCAAGACCGTATAGGCGGCCATGGCTGTGGCGAGCACGATGATGCCGTCGCGAAATCGCCAGACCGGCTGTGTTGTGTCTTGATGCATGATGTCCTCCCTTGCATGGGAGGAGGCTGTTGCGCGGAGAGTCCCGCGCCTATCGACAGATGTCAGCGATGTGTCAGTCTGCAGATGTCGGTATGCCGCCACGAGCAAGATTGACGGCTTCGCCGCGCCCCTGAACGCCCAGCTTGGCGTAGAGCGTGCTGTTATAGGTGCGCACGGTGGTGGGGGAGAGATTGAGCCGACGCGCAATCGCCTTGTCACTCAAACCTTCGGCCAGAAGCGCCAGCAGAGCCCGCTCGCGCTCGGTGAGCTGATCGGCGAGGACCGGATCCAGCCCCGCCTCTGCTTGAGACGCCCGCTCAATGGACAACAAGGCGCCCGAAGCCGGGGCGTAGCGCACGCTTAACCAGATACCCGGCGTCACCGCGCCCGCCATATCATCCTCGAGCGCGAACTGTTTGCCATCAAGCTCCAGCGTTGCGCTCATGCCCGAGAACAAGCCGGGACGTCTTCGCCAGTGCACATGGCCGACGCCGCTGGCGGTTTCGACGGCATCGGCCTTGAGATCAGCGAGTGCGCCGCGCCATTGAAGGGGCGCACGCCAGCACCGCGCCGTGACGATCAAAACAGGCAGCAGGAGCATCAGAACAGGGGAGCGGAAGACCCATTCAGGCTGCGCAAGCATGAACACAATAAGCGCGGCGCCCGTGAGCGCCGCGCAAATCACCGCCAGCGACGCCCACCGCCGTCCCGCAATGAAAGCGGTCAGGCGGCGGCGTTCAGCTGACGTCATCGTGCAAGTCCTAGCGTTCGAACTTCTGGAACTTGACGCGCTTGGGCACCAGGGCGTCATCCCCGAGGCGGCGCTTCTTGTCGGCCAGATAGTCGGTGAACGAGCCTTCAAACCATTCCACATGGCTGTCGCCTTCAAAGGCGAGGATGTGGGTGGCGATCCGGTCAAGGAAGAAGCGGTCGTGCGAGATCACCACGGCGCAGCCGGGGAAGTCTTCAAGCGCCGCTTCCAGAGCCGACAGGGTTTCAACGTCGAGATCGTTGGTCGGTTCGTCGAGGAGGAGCAGATTGCCGCCCTCCTTCAGCATCTTGGCGAGGTGGACGCGGTTGCGCTCACCGCCGGACAGGACGCCGACCTTTTTCTGCTGGTCGCCGCCCTTGAAGTTGAACGCGCCCACATAGGCCCGGCTCGGCACTTCCTGCTCGCCCAACATGATCATGTCATTGCCGTCGGAAATCTCTTCCCAGACGGTCTTGTTGGCGTCGAGCGCATCGCGGGACTGGTTCACATAACCCAGCTTCACGGTCTCGCCTAGGGTGACAGACCCGCTATCGGGTTTCTCGTCGCCGACGATCATCTTGAACAGGGTGGTCTTACCCGCGCCGTTCGGACCGATCACGCCCACAACGCCGCCCGGCGGCAGTTTGAAGTCGAGATCGTTGATCAGCAGGCGATCATCAAAGCCTTTCGACACATGGTCGAAATCCACCACATTGCCCCCGAGGCGCGGGCCCGGGGGAATGCGGATGACGGCGGTCGAGATCTTTTCCTTCTCCGCTGCGTCACGCTTTTCTTCATAGGACTTGATACGCGCCTTGGACTTGGCCTGACGCGCTTTCGGCGCGGCGCGGATCCACTCCAGTTCCCGGGCCAGAGCGCGCTGCTTGGCGCCCTCTTCGCGGGATTCCTGCGCAAGGCGCTTGGCCTTCTGCTCCAGCCAGTCCGAATAGCCGCCCTTGTAAGGCACGCCCTGACCGCGATCGAGTTCGAGCGTCCAGGTGGTGATGGCGTCCAGGAAGTAACGGTCGTGGGTCACGATCAGAACGGCGCCCGGATAGTTCTCGAGGTGGTTCTGAAGCCAGGCGACGCTTTCCGCATCAAGGTGGTTGGTCGGTTCGTCGAGCAGCAGCATGTGCGGCTTGGACAGCAAGAGCTGGCAGATCGCCACGCGGCGGCGCTCACCGCCGGACAGGTTGGTCACGTCCGCATCCGGCGCCGGGCAGCGCAGCGCGTCCATCGCCATCTCGATCTTGGAATCGATGTCCCAAGCATCACGCGCATCGACCTGCTCTTGCAGCTCGGTCATCTTCTCCATCAGCTCGTCGGAATAATCCTCGGCCAGCTGCATGGCGATGGCGTTGTAGGCGTCATAGATCTGCTTGTCCTCAGACCCTTCAATGACGTTTTCCCACACGGTCTTGTCAGGGTTGAGCTTGGGTTCCTGCGGCAGATACCCCACGCGCACGCCCTTTTCCGCCCAGGCCTCGCCGGTGAAGTCCGTGTCCTGGCCGGCCATGATGCGCAGCAGCGAGGATTTACCCGCACCGTTCACGCCCACCACGCCGATCTTGGCGTCAGGCAGGAAGTGCAGCGAGATGCCGGAGAAGACCTGTTTCCCGCCGGGATAGGTCTTCGCCAGATTGTCCATGTGATAGACGTATTGATACGCGGCCATAGGCGCAGCGCTCCATTGATGAGGGGCTGAAACTTTGCGCCCGCTATAGCGGAGATAGGGGGGCGGATGCAATCGGGGCTGTAGGCGAAGACGCGCCACGCTTTCCAGAGTGTAACGTGTTACCGCGCGAGCGACGTGTCAGGCTTTCCCCAAATGGGGGAGACACAGATGAATGCCTTGATCGCACTGGCGCTGGCCGCCACGCAACAGACTGCCGCGCCACACTCCGTATCGGTCAGCCAGACAGGAGAGGACTGGCGTATAGTCACAATCGCTCTGGGCTTTGACGCAGAGGCGGGCGACAGCCTCGCCTTGCGCTTCCCCGAGCAATGGGGACCGGCGGAGAACCTGACCCAGCTCGTCAGCGATATACGCGTGATCGGTCCGGACGGGCCTTTGGCCTTTGAACAGGATGGCGCGTCGCTGTCTGTAAACACCTTACCCGCTGGGCCGGTCGAGATCCGCTATGACATTGCCCAGGACTATGAGGGCGAGCCGCAATGGGGGGTGCAACGCCTGCCCGGCATGCGGCCCGTCCTGCAGCCTGACTACGCCTTCTTCGCGGGCGGCGCGGTGTTGCCAGACTTTGAGGGGGCGGTGACGGAGGTGCGCGTGAGCCTGCCAGACGGCGGCGCATTCAACCGTCCTGTTGATGAGGCAGGCGAGAGCGCCGTCCTGCCTTACGAGGCCTTGACCAACGGCCTGTTCGCTTTTGGGGCGTTCCGGATGGAGACGACCGATGTGAACGATCTCGCTTTACGCTCGGCGATCCGGGGCGATTGGCCGCTTGATGACGCGACCTTGCATGCCGTGACGGCGGAGACTCTGGGCCAGGCGGCAAGCCTGTTTGAAGACCCGGCGTTTGCGCAATACTTCGTCATGGTGACGCCGCTGCCAGAGCTGCCCCAGGGCTCGGCGGTGATCGGGTCAGGCTTTGACGAAGCCTTCTTCCTGCTTGCCACGCCCAATGCCGATCAAGAAAACCTCATCCACACCATCACCCATGAAGTGCTGCACGAATGGATTCCGCGCCGGGCCGGTCAGACCGATGAGGCGACCGATCCCGCCCGCGCCTGGTTCACCGAAGGCTTCACCGAGTATTTCACCCAGCGCCTGCTCCTCCAGACCGGCCGCATCACGCTTGATGAGTACGCCGCGAACATGGACGCGCTGTGGACCGCGTACATGACATCAGACGTGAACACCCTGCCCGCCGAAGCGCTGAATGAGCGCCTGTTTGAGAGCGAGCAGACCGAGCGCCTGCCCTATCAGCGCGGCTCCCTCTTGGCGCTGCATTGGGACACGATCCTGAAAACCGAGGGCGGTGAAGGCCTGACCCGCGTGCTCGCCAATCTCATTGATCGCGCCGACGCGCTGGTAGCGGAGGGCGAACCGCGCACCCTGTCAGATCAGGCGCTTCACGCTGCCCTGCGTGACGCGCTCGGCGAGCGGTTCGACGCCGATTACCAGCGCTACATTGTCGAGGGCAGGCTGATCGACCTGCGCGCACTGACGCTGCCGGAGTGTCTGGAAGCCGACGCCCACGCTCATTTGCGGATCAAGCCGGGTTCTGAAGCGCTTGAGGCGTGTGCGGCGGGGATTGTGGGGCAATAGACGCGAGCCAATCAGGGCATTCCCACCAGCCGAAAATGACGTATGGTTTCTCCAATAGGGGGAAATCACATGAAACAGCTCATTCTTCCGGCCTTGCTACTGGCCAGCCCGCTCCTTGCCGCCTGCGAGCCTGAAACGCCGCGCACTCTGACAGTGACCGCCGAGGGATGGGCGATGGAACCTGCGCACTACGCCGTGATGGAGCTTTCTATTGCCGCGCGCGCAGAGACCCGGGCCGAGGCTCTGGAACAGGCGCAGGCCCTCTTCACAACGCTGGAGGAACAGCTTCCGCAGCTTGAGGGCCTTGAGAGCTTCGACCTGCGTACTCAAGACCTTGATATCCAACAAGACTGCCCAAGGGGGCAGAACCGGACAATATTTGTAGGCGCGCCATGCGATGCCCTCGCCTATGTCGTTTCGCAGGATATCAAGATCACCCTTTCCCCCACGAGTCTTGCGGGAAACATGGCAAGTCTGGCCAATGAGTTGGGCGTGTTGAATGTCGAGCTTGGGGACTTTGTCTCTGCCAATACTGAAGCCCTCGGAAGGGCCGCCGCTCAACATGCCTTCACGAATGCCCGTGAGTCAGCGGCCATGATGGCTGAAGCGTCAGGGCTTGAGCTTGGTGAGATCATTTCGATCCAGCCCTCAAGTGACTATTTCAGGTCTCCACCTCTGCCCTCGGATCCTGAAATGATTGTTGTTACGGGAGAACGGATCACCCCCGCCAGGCAGATCAACATTGCTCCGGAGGATGTCAGGGAAATCCGTCAAATCGAGGTCGTCTTCGAACTCGTCGATCCGGCTCCAGCCTCCAACGACTAACCCCTACTCCGGCCGCTCCACATGCGTGCAGGCATAATCGGCGATATGGCCGGAGATAGAGTTGGGGTCGATGGGTTCCATGAAGTAATTGCGGTGGTCCGCGTTCATCTCGTCCACGGTATGGCCCTGGCCCAGATAACGCACGAGACCTTCGCGGCAGTTGATTTCACGCTGCACGAAGGTCTCCCCGCGCCGTCCCACGCGGCGGGTGACAATCTCCAGATTGCCGCCACGGATCGGCACCAGCATCAGCACGTCATAGCGCGCCGCCGGATCATTGGGCACGTCGATCACGGGAAACCGTTGGCCCTGCGCGCTGACGGCAAGGCTGACGGAGAGGGCGAACGTAGTGAGCAAAGGCATGAGCGCCTCCCAGAAATCCTGACTTCCGGACCCGGCGAGTATGCGCCCCCAAGTGCTTAAGATCGGTTACGACGCGGCGCCGGGCGTTGTCCCCCGCCCCCTCAGCCATTAGCTTCCCGGCCAACAAACACGAGAAGGGGAGTTCTCATGCGCCACGCCCTGTCCACCTGCGTGTGCCTGCTGGCCTTGACCGCCTGCGCCACAACGTCCGGGGCCTCCGCCCCCGCTGACCCCGCCATCACCGATCCCGCCGCCCTGAGCATCGAGGATGTGTTCGGCAGTGCGAACCTTGCCGGCGCGACGCCGCGCGGCCTGCGCTTTTCGCCCGATGGCGAGCGCGTGACCTTCCTGCGCCCCAAGGATGACGACCGCACGGTCACCGATCTGTGGGCGATGGATCTTGCCGATGGCCGCACTTACATGCTGGTGGATTCCGCGGTTCTGGCGCCCGATGAGCGCGAGCTGTCAGAAGCCGAAATCCAGTATCGCGAGCGCGCCCGCATCTCCACCTCCGGCGTTGTCAGCTATGATTGGGACGAGACGGGTGAAGCGATCCTCGTGCCGCTCGATGGCGATGTCTTCTACGTGGATGTGAACTCCGGCGAGGCCGAGCGCCTGATGCAGACCGAGGCGTTCGAGACCGACGCCCGCGTCAGCCCGGACGGCGCCTATGTGAGCTTTATTCGCGACCAGAACCTCTGGGTCCACAATCTGGACACCGGCGAAGAGCGCGCTTTGACGACCGAAGGCGGCGGCGCGATCAGCTGGGGCGTCGCCGAGTTCGTCGCCCAGGAAGAGATGAGCCGCTATACCGGCTATTGGTGGAGCCCGGACGGTCGCTATGTCGCCGCTGCGCGCATTGACGAGACGCCGGTCGAGATCGTGCCCCGCTTCGGCATCAACGCCGAGGGCGTCACCGTCACAGACCAGCGCTATCCGCGCGCCGGCACGCCGAACGTGCTGATCGAGCTGCATGTCATCGATGTGGCCACCGGCGAGCGCACGAAGGTCGATTTGGGTGAAGAGACTGACATCTATCTCGCGCGTGTGAACTGGAGCCAGGACAGCGGCACGCTCTACGCCCAGCGCCAGAACCGCGCCCAGACCGTACTGGATATTCTGGCCGCGAACCCGACCACCGGCGCGACCCAAGTGGTGCTGACCGAGCAAAACGACGCCTGGATCAACCTGACCGGCGATTTCCGCGCGCTCGAGGATGGCGGCTTCCTGTGGACGTCCGAACGCACCGGCTTCCGCCATGTCTATCACGTCAGCGCCGAGGGCGAGGCGCGCGCCATCACTTCGGGCGACTGGGTCGTGGACGGCATCGCCGGCCAGTCTGAAGACGGCGAGACGGTCTATTTCGAGGGCTGGATGACGAGCCCGCTGGAGCGCCATCTGTACGCCGTGCCGTTTGAAGGCGGTGAGCCGGTCCGGATCACCCAAGGCGAAGGCCGCTGGGGCGTGAGCCTGGGTCAGGGCGGCACGGGCTTTATCGGCAGCTATTCCGATCCTGACACCCCGCCCCAGACCGCGCTCTATGACATGTCAGGCGAGCGCGTGGCCTGGATCGAGGAAAACGCCATCAACGCCGACCACCCCTATGCGCCCTTCCTGGCCAGCCATCTTGTGCCGGAGTTCGGCACGGTGCTGGCCGATGACGGGGTGACCGAGCTTTACTGGTCCATGCTCAAGCCTGAACACTGCACGGCGGAAACCCCCTGCCCGGCCATTGTGCAGGTCTATGGCGGCCCGCACGTCCAGTCGGTCTACAAAAGCTGGGTCGGCGCGCGCGATCAGCTGTTCGCCGATCAGGGCTATATCCTGTTCAAACTCGACAATCGCGGCAGCTGGAACCGGGGCCTGGCCTTTGAAGCGGCGCTTCATGACCAGATGGGCACGGTGGAAGTGCGCGATCAGCTGACGGGCCTCGATTACCTTGAAAGCCTCGATTTCGTGGACAATGACCGCATCGGTCTGTGGGGCTGGTCCTATGGCGGCTACATGACGCTGATGACCACGCTGCAGGCGCCGGGCCGGTTTGATGCGGCGGTGTCGGGCGCGCCGGTGACCGACTGGTCGCTCTATGACACCCATTACACCGAGCGGTATATGGACACCCCGCAGGCCAATGAGAGCGGCTATTATGAAGGCTCCGCCTTCGCCCATCTTGATGGCTATGAAACCCCGACCCTGCTGGTCCACGGCATGGCGGATGACAATGTCACCTTTGATCACGCCACCCGGCTCTATGCCGAGCTGCAGGAACGCGGCGAGCTGTTTGAGATGATGACCTATCCCGGTCAGCGTCACGGCGTGCGCCCGCCCGCCCTGCAACGCCATCTGTGGACCACGATCTACGACTTCTTCGGCCGCGAACTGGCCGAGGATGACGAAGACTAGGTCTTCCGTCACGCTAAACGCGAAAACCCCGGAGCCACGCTCCGGGGTTTTTGTTTGCGCGAGCGTCAGCCGCCTCTAGAGTGTGCTCACACACGCAGGAGGGGATGCGATGAAACTCACCACAGCTCTGAGCGCACTGGCGCTCGCAGGGGGGCTGGCGTCAGGCGCAATGGCGCAAGCGCCTCGAGAAATAACCGCAAGAGGAAACGGAAGCGTCGAGTATCGGGCGGACTCTGCAGATGCGGCCTTCCTTCTGCGGCTGGAAGAAGCGAGCAGGCTCTCCGAGTTGGAGCCCCGGTTAGACGCGCTGATCGGGCCAGAAGCCTCAAACGTGCTGGAACGGGGCAATACGCACCCCACCGTAGATCAAGTAAACTCTAACTGGTTCCAGAACATATTTATCGACTGGACGGATCAGAACCGGTACGCCAGAGCCTTCAGGATCACTGTTAGAGGCTCGAAAGCGGAGTTGCTCGCTTTCAAGCAAAACCTCTCTTCGATCGGCGAAGTTTATGGCACGCAGTACTTTAACTTCATCATGCCGGAAGGTCTGGATATCCAGTCACAAGTCATCCGGGCGGCCGAAGCTGATGCCCGCACCCATGCAGAGCTAACCGCAAACGCCTTCGGCTGCCGTATCGGGGAGCTGATCCGCGTCCAGGCTAGCGCAGGACGATCAGACGATTATGAAGGCGTCGTTGCCCTTGTTGCAGGCTTCTCTGGCCGCGACGAGACCGAGACCGATCCCTTCGTGACCGAGGCGAAAGTGAGCGTCACAGCCACTTACGAAACCCTCTGCCCCGCTGAAGATTAGAATGACCGGGCTTGCTCGGGGGCCTCGGACTTGCTCCGCGCCCCCCAAGCAAGCCTCCCCTACCCCGCTTGCGCTTCGAGCCAGAGATCAAAGCGATCATGGCCCCAATACTTGTCCGCGCCATCAATCAGGAAGGGCACGCCGAAGACGCCGTCTGCGTCGGCTTGCTGGCTGTAGTCGCGCAGGATCGACTTGAGCGCATCGCCGGTCGGCAGCGCGTCAGGGTCGAACCCCTCCCATTCGGACATTATCGCCGCTTTCTCGAGCACATCCGGCCTGGAGATATCGAGCCCCTGCCCCCAGCGCAGATCAGAGACGGCGAGCGCGAACGCCATGCCAAGCCCGGCCGCGTTCGCCGCGTGAAACGCAGCGTTTGAGGGCGTGTAATCGGGATCAAACGGGTCGGGCAGCGCCAGCGGCAAGCCCTGACGCACCGTCATGCGGTAGACGTCCTGCACCAGGTAATCGCGCTTTTTGGGGTTGGACAACGGATCAACAAAGCCGCTCTCCTTGCTGGGCATGAACGGGATCAGCTCACCCGTGAAACCGGCCTTCGCCAGCTTGTGCAGTCCCAATCTTGAGTACGGGCTGCGGAAGGCGAAATAGCAGCGAAGCGGGGCGGAGGTCGTGTCATTCATGTCGCAAAATCCCGGGCGCGAGGAGAAATTGATCGTGTGCAGCTTAACAGCCACGCCGGAGGGCGCTAACGTTCTGTTAACAGCATCGCGTATGGCGGCCAGTCACAAATGAATGAGCCGTGATGCGGGCCGAGGGGGATGGGCGGCGATGACATCGGAAGTCATGATCATGAACCGGCAGGCCGTCGTGCTGGCCGCGGACAGCGCGGTCACCTATGGCGGCGGGCCGGGATCGGTCGTCACGCTGGAAGCGGAAAAGATCCTGCAGCTCGGTCCGAACATGGCGGTGATGGTGTATTCGCGCGGCGACGTGTTGGGCCGGTCCTGGTCCCATATCGCGCACGCCTTCAAGCGTTCCCATGGCGAGCTGGACTTTGACAGCGTCGAAGCCTGCGCCGAGGCCTTCTTCGCCTTCATCGACAATAACCGCCAGCTCTTCCCCGAAAAGGAGGAGCTGGAGGAACTTGAGCATCTGATGCGCGCCGCAATGCTGACCGTGCTCAACCATGCCCGCAATCTGCGCCAGCACGCTCCGACCCAGTACGCCACCGACGACGCCGCATTTGAAGGCGCGCTCGATCTGTATCGCGCGCACCTGTTGCAAGATGAAGGCGGGGCGGAACGCGCCAGCCTGGATGTCTTTGCAGAGCTCGATCGCGAGCGCTTCTATGAGCGCTACGCCGGCATGCTGGACGCCCTGATCGGAGAGGCGCTCGGCCCGTTCGGCCTGCAGGACAGCATCCGCGACAAGCTTTTTGACTTCGCCTATCTGATCATCACCAAACCCGCCTTCCTGGAACCCTATGCCGGTCTTGTGTTTGCGGGCTTTGGCGAAGGCGATGTCTTCCCGGTCTACAGCCACTATTACGCGTCGATCATGGTGGATGGCGTGATCAAGCGCGCCCATGACGAGACGACCCAGGTGGGGGTGGAAAACGGCCCCAACGCCTATCTGCGCACATTCGCGCAGGCGGAAATGACCCACGCCTTCCTGCGGGGCGTTCACCCTTACATGTTCGACGTGATGGCCTCGATGAACATGGTGACCAACGAAGCCGCCAGCGAGATCGCGCTCAGAAAGGCGGGTCTTGGCGAGGATGAGATCAGCCGGGTCATGGGCGAGATGCGTGATTCTGAATTGCTCTCGCTATCGGCCGAATTCATCCACACGGCGCGCACGATTTCGCAGGAAGAATTCATCGACCCGTTCATCGCCGTGGTCGCCGCCTCGGGCAAAAAGCAAATGGGCGAAACTGCCAAGGCTCTGGTGGAGCTCAACATTCTCAAGAGCGATCTGCATCAGACCCAGACCGGCGTCGGCGGCGAGGTCGACGTCGCAATGATCTCGCGCACCGGCGGATTTGAGTGGTATGCTAAAAAGTCGTAAACTGCCCCTCTGCCCTCACACGTCCTACAGGAGGCGATGATGAGCGAAGACCCGACCCGTCTGAACATCGAACGCGCCCGCGAAGCACTGGCCCGCGCCCGTCTGGATGACGTCGCAACGGCGGTGCGTGCTCCGCGCCCGGCCGATCTGTCACGCCTTCAGGAAAACCAGGAGCGGGCCGAGAGCCTCAGCTCCCGTGCTGATGCGTTCCGCGATACGGTCCGCTCGCGCATGGGCCTGTCCGCCTATTCCGGCGGCTCTGTCAGCTTCGCCTCCAGCGCCAGCCTGTCCGGCATGGATGCGGCCCTGTGTGATGCGGATGTCTGCGCCCCGGCGCCGCCGCAGATGAACGACGCCTCGCGCACCGCCCTGATGGGAGAGGCCGAGCGAGCGCCCGAATCCGCAGCGTCGCAGGACGATACAGGCGAGCCCAAAGAACCGCGTCGCCGTCGTTTCTTCTGGCTGTTCTAGGCCGTCAGCAGGATCTTGCAGATCGCTTCCAGCCCCGCCTGATCCTCGGCGTCAAAAGCATCGAGCTCGGTGGAGTCCACGTCGAGAACGGCTGCAAGCGCGCCCTCGGCGTCAAACACAGGCACGACGATTTCCGACTTTGAGCGGCTGTCGCAGGCGATATGGCCGGGGAACGCCTCCACATCGCGTACCAGCTGGGTCTCGCCGCTCTGAGCTGCTGCGCCGCACACGCCACGACCGAACGGAATACGCAGACAGCCTAGCGTGCCCTGATAGGGGCCGACCACCAGCTCTTTGGGCTTTTGCGGGTCCACCACATAGAAGCCGGTCCAGAAAAAGCGCGGCCCGAAATTGTGCGCCAGCAGGCAGGACGCCGTGGCGTAGCGTGCGGTATGGCTGGTTTCACCTGCAACGATAGCGGCGATTTCCTTGCAGATGCGGACATAGGCTTCGGCCTTGGTTTCGCCCTCGACCGCCGTGCTCATCTCTTCAGCCATGACCGGCTCCTGTCTTCTCTGACTGTATCTTGCGCACATCTAGGCGCGCTGGCGCACGGACGCCAGCACCCGTGTGCAAACAAGTGTGATCACTCCGCGATCACGCGCTCGTGCAATGCTGTGTAGAGCGGTACTACACTACTTGGCGTATGTCTGACCTGACCGGCGCGCCCGCCGGAAAGATGGGAGATGACCATGCGTAACGCCTTTGCCCTCGCCGCCGCCCTGGCCCTGACCGGCGCCGCCCTGCCGACTGCAGCCGCCTTCGCCGAGGATCCGATCTATACCGGACGCTTCAACAACACCGCCGTCGGCGGTTATGACGCTGTGGCCTATCATACTGAAGGCGCAGCGATCCGGGGCGAGCGCGAATTCTCGACCGAATGGCGCGGCGCAGAGTTCCGCTTCGCCAGCCAGGCCAATCTCGACCTGTTCCTGGCAGACCCTGAAGCCTATGCGCCCGCCTATGGCGGCTATTGCGCCTGGGCGATCTCGGAAGGCTATACCGCCAAGGGCGATCCCAATGTCTGGAACATTGTCGATGGCGTTTTGTACCTGAACTACAACACGCAGGTGCAAGAGCGCTGGAGCGTGGACATTCCCGGTCATATCGAACGGGCGAACGCCAATTACCCCGATCTCGTGAACCAGTAGGAGACAGGCATGTCCGGGTCACTCTTTCGCAAAATTCCCGCCTACGGGCTGGGCGTCTGGATCTCCGCGATCTTTCTGGATTCCCTGCGGTTCAAGTTCACCGGGCATGAAACCCCGCAGCACATCTTCACGACCCTGCGCGACTGGTCCGGCATTGACCTGTTCTATCCCGCCGGCCCCTGGATCATCGGGCTGGCGGAGCTGACCGCCGCCTTGCTGGTGCTGGGTCTTCCGTTCCTCATCCTCCTGACCACGCGCAAGTCCGGTCATGCGGCGCTGAGCCAGACGCTGGGCGGTCTTCTGGCGCTTGGGGTGATGAGCGGGGCCATCGTCTTTCACCTGTTCACCCCGCTCGGGATTGAAACGCCCACCGCCTGGATGGACGGCCAGCCGACCGAATGGAGCCCGGCCCTGTTCATCGCCGCTTGCATCACATGGGTTGCAGGCGCGATGCTGGCTGTCCTGCGCGGCGGCGAAGCGCTGCGCACCCTGAAAGGACACGCTGGCTGATGACCACCGCCCCCGCCTCCGATGCGCCTGTCCGCGACCGCCAGTCGCTGTTTGCGGCGCTGGAGGCGGAACTGGCGCAGGGGGCGAGCCGGGGCGCGGACGCCTTGGCGCCCCATGCGGCGGGCGGGCTGGAACGTGCGGCGCGGCATCTGGCGCAAACGCGCAGCCCAATTGCTCTGTTCACCGGGTTCTACGTGGCTCACGCCGAACGCCCTGCAGCCGAAACCGATGGGCCGCTCACCGTTCTGGCCATTGCCGAAGCCCTGTCCGCGCTTGGACGTGAGGTCGTGATCGTCACCGATGCGCCTTGCGCGCCGGTTCTCGAACGCCTTGTGGCCGAGGCGGGGTTGCCCGCCAGCACACTCTTCACGCCTGACGCGGCGGACGCGCTTGACCCCGCCTTGAAGGCGCGCGGTGTGGAGACGGTCTTCGCCATTGAACGCCCCGGACGCGCCATTGACGGACGCTGCTATTCCATGCGGGCGAGCGATCTCAGCGCCCACACGCTCGCCTTTGACGCCGTGTTCAGCCCGCGCTCGGGCTATACGCGGCTGGCGGCGGGTGATGGCGGCAATGAGATCGGCATGGGCGCCCTGCCCAAAGCCGCACTCTTCACCCATATCGATCAGGGCCAGACCATCGCCAGTGCAACCGGCGCGGACGCCCTGATTGTGGCGGGCGTCAGCCACTGGACCAGCTACGCCCTCGCCGCGGCCATGCGCCATGTCGCGCCCGAAGACGCGGCCGTCTGGCGCGATGCGGTCAGTGATGCGCGCGAATGCCACCGCCTCTCTGCCGCCCTGAGCGCGGGCGCCGTGGACGGCGTGACAGCGCTGTCAGCCCCAACGATTGATGGCCTGCCGCTCGAAACGCATCTGGCCAAGCGCGATGCGCTGATGGCGCTGGCAAATGCAAACAGGCCCGCCTGACATCGCCAGACGGGCCTGTTCCTGGCCGTTTGAACCGCTAGTGCCGGGCGATCCAGTCCGCAGCGCGCGCCATGACCAGCGGGTCATTGATCAGCCGGTTATGGTTCAGCTCGTGAACGATCACGACGTCGGACTCCGCACCGGCATGTTCAGCGACAAAGTCCGGATAGGCGCCCGCATTGAACACCTCGTCATGCGATCCGATCATCACCAGCAAGGGCGCATCCAGTTCGGACAGGGCCTTGGGCGCATCCCGCGGCACGGTCGGCTGGGCTGACATCACCGCCGCGTAGGAATAATCCGCCCCGCCCTGAGGGTCATTGAAGTACAGGACCGGGGTGTCATTCGCCGCCGTAATGCCCAGCATGTTGTACATCAGAACGCCGATGAAGGCCTTGGAGTCAAAAACGATCCAGCCATTGGCCGCATCCCGGTCACGCGGGCGGTCCTCCTCTTCACGCGGGGCGTGACGGGTCGGACCGTCGCCAAAATTCGGTGCAAACAGCACATAGCCGTCCACATCCGGCCGATCCCCGAGCATGACCGAACGCAGAACGACGCCGCCGCCCATGGAATGTCCCGCAAGGAACACCCGGCCTTCCGGCGCTTCGGCGCGCAGGGCGGCCAGGATGTCGGCCACATCTTCCTCGTACTGGCCGATATGATCGACGCGATAGGGTTCGCCGCCCGACGCCCCATGCCCGCGCGCATCGGGCGTGATCACTTGCGCCCCCGTCGCCGCCTGCAAAAGCCCGGCGGCGTGATTGAGCTGGCTGGCGTTGGAATTGACGCCATGCAGGAACACGATCTGCGTGTCGCCTTGCGGACCATAGACCCGCAGGTCGAGCTCGACTCCGTCCCGCGCGCTGACGGTGCGGGTTTCATAAGGAACGTCCTGGGAGAATGACGTGCCGCCATAGGCCTGAATGCCGCGCCAGGCCTCTTCGCTGATGGGGTGCTCTGCAAAGGGATCGTGGGTGCGGGTCAGCACCATATAGCTCGCAATCCCGAGATAGATGAGGACCAGGGCCAACAGGCCCAGACCAATGTATCGACCAAGTTTCATTTTCTTTCCGCCTTCCTGTCTGCGGTGACAAAACAAGCGGAAGGTCAGTCCCCTAAACCCTGCCTTCGCGCCGGGCATCGCCCTAGCGCCATTTCACGACAGATCAGCGACCAAACACCTGACACATGTCAGGATTTGCAGTGTCTGTCGGAAATGGCGCGGCTTTTGGCGCAGATTGCGTGAAGGCGGCGGAACCCGCCTCAGTCGATGCGTTCCAGAGCGGACGGGCCCGCGCCATCGCCGGGCCGGCTGCGCACCGCCAGGAAGCGTTCGGCCACATAGTCGCGGCTCTCGATAGTGCTGACCTTGAAATACTCCGCCGTAACGGCCTCGCGCTCGGCGGTGATCAGGACATAGCCGTGATCGCGGACATTGGCGAAGCTGACATCAGGGTTGAACGCCGCCATCTCCCGCTCGGCCACATCAAAGACCACGCCCGTGCCATCATCGAGATAGCCATATCCGCTGGGCGAAGTGATGCCCGCCGCACCGAACTCGACCGCAACCTGCCCTTCATCGGCAGGGTGGTGCAGGTCATTGGCCCAGAACATATGGCTGTCGCCGGACAGTACGACGAGATCAGACCCTGCTCGCCGGGCGCTGTCATACAGGCGCCGCCGCGCCGCCGGATAGCCGTCCCAGCTATCAAGGCCCGCCGGCAGGTGCAGACGAGACCGCTCCAGCCAGCCTGACACATAGCCGCCATTGGCGAACGCCGCCTCGACCAGCGGCGCGGGCAGCGCTTGCGTGAAGTCAGGCGTGCGCATGCGCGCCATCACAGTCTGGTTGGCGAGGATCTGCCAGCGCGCACCGCGCGCCTTTGAGCGGGTCATCGCCTCTTCCAGCCAGGCCTCCTGCTCGGGCCCCATCATCGAGCGGGACGGGTCGGCCAGCACCTCGCGTTCAAAGCGCTCCACATCCCACTCGCCGGTTTCGGTCAACGGCATGTCGCGTGACCAGCTCAATTGCTCGGAACGCCCGGTCAGTCGCGTCTCGATCACCAGAAGCGTGCCCACCGTGCCGAAATCATAGACCCGGTTCAGACGCTCGCGCGGCTGGCCTGGCTCAGGGTCGCGCATGGGCATCCATTCGAAATAGGCCTGCAGCGCCGCATCCCGGCGGTCAAGCCAGCGCCCCTCCGCGCCCTCGTCATGATTGTTCGAACCGCCCGTCCAGGTATTGTTCGCCGTCTCATGGTCATCCCAGATGGTGATGAAGGCGGCGGCGGCGTGGGCGGCCTGAAGGTCTTCGTCTGCGCGATAGCAGGCAAAGCGCTCGCGGTAATCGGCAAGGGTCAGGATTTCATGGGGCGGCGCCACCAGTCGGCCCAGACGACGTCCGGTCGCGCCGTCATATTCGTCCTGGCCATATTCATAGATGTAATCGCCCACATGGACGACTGCATTGAGGTCAGGCGTGTTCGCGATCTCGCGATAGGCATTATAGAAACCGGACGGGAAGTTGGCGCAGGAGGCCAGCGCCAGACGCACCGGCGCATCCCCTTCCGGCAGGGTGCGCGCACGCCCGACTGTGGAGGTCTCATCCCCGGCGATGAAGCGGTAGACATAGCGCATGCCCGGCTCCAGCCCGCGCACATCCACCTTCACGGTGAAATCGCGCCCGGCATGGGTCTCGACCACCCCCGAACGGACAATGTCTGAAAAGGCGTCATCACGCGCCAGCTCGAACCGGACGCGTACATCAGACGCCGCGTCCACCGGAACAGCCCGCGTCCACAACACGATGGCGTCCACCTTGGGATCCCCGCTCGCCACGCCCCAGTCAAACCGGGCGGGCTTGTCAGCGCGCGCTTGCGTGCTGGCGCAGCCGCCCAGCGCGATGAAGCCCGCGCCAAGACCGCCCAGCATCTGGCGGCGGGTTGCGGAGAAAACGGACGGAAGGGACGGAGCGGCCATCAGGGCCTCCTCGAAACAGAAGGGATATCGGAAAAGAAAGGCCGGGCGGTTGCGCCCGCCCGGCCCGGGGGTCAGTGCGGCCTAGAAATCGTAGGTCACACGCACACGGAAGGTCCGCGGAAGACCCGGCATGACGGCGACTTCCTTGTACACCTCGGCGGACGGGGTGAAGTAGCGCTCGTCAAACAGGTTATCGACGTTGAAGGACACGGTGAACGCGTCCGCTTCCAGGAAGCCCGACAGACGGGCCAGGGTGTAGGCGGGAAGCTCGATATCGTTGGTGAAGATGCCGCCGGTTTCGGAGACATGGGTCGCGCCCGCAGTCAGGCCCGCCACCATTTCACGCTCGCCCATCATGAACGGGTCGGTCGTGTAGGTGCCGAACAGGCTGAACACGGTTTCCGGCATGGTGGTCAGCTCATAGCCATCGGCCAGATCGGCCACATAGCCCGCATTGTTGAACGCGAAGGTGCCGCCATAACCCAGCACCGGATCCACGCCGAACTGGTCGGGACGGACCTGCAGGTATTCACCCTTGCCCGCACCCGGCGCATCCACTTGTGTCTGCTGGATGGTCGCCGCGCCCGTGAAGGCGAGATTGTCGGTCGCCAGCCAGTGCACTTCGGCCTCAAGCCCTTCAGACGTCGTGCCGTCGATATTGCCCAGCATGTCCGCCTGACGACGGTATTGCTCGTAATAGGCCAGCGAGCCGAACAGGTTGCCGTCCAGCAGCGAGAACTTCACGCCAAACTCGGTCAGCTCGGACGGCGAGATGAAGAGATTGGCATTGATGGTGCCGGTGCTGACGCCGCCGGTCTGGGTGGATTCCAGCGCCTTGGGCTCGGCATAGGTGACGTAAGGCGTGATGCCCCACGGGGTTTCATAGCGCAGGGACAGGGACCAGGTCAGCGCGTCGTCATCGCCGGTCACCAGCGTATCGGCGATGCCGTACACCGTTTCGCCGGTATTGATCGCCTGCACATCGAAATAGTCATACCGCAGGCCCGCCAGCAGGCTCAGCCGCTGATACAGGGTGATGTCAGACACCGCGAACGCCGCCTGGGAGTTCCATTCCATATCCCAGCGGGAGTCCCAGTTCGCCTCACCGTTTTCCATGCCCGGCGCCAGAATGCGATCGGTGGCCGTCGGACCGCGTGACAGGTCCCGGCGGTCAAGCGCGACATAGCCGGACAGGAAGGATTCATACTGCTTGGCTTCATGGTCGCGATAAGACAGACCGACCACGGAATCCGCGCTGATATTGTCGCCGAAATCATTGTGGAAGGCGTAGCTGGCGCGCGCCTCGAACGCGGTCGCTTCATAATCGGCGGCAAAACCGAAGCTGTTGAAGCGCTGGTTCTCGATGTGATCGCCGAACAGCTCGAACTTCACAGTGTCGCCGCGGGCGGTTTCGCGAGACAGCGCGGCATAGCCGGTCAGGGTCTCGCTGTCGTTATAGTCGCCCGCGTCCGCGAAGATGTTGCTGCCGTCGAGCGTCGTCGTGCCCACGCCTTCATCCAGCGCAAACTCGGGACGGTTCGCGCCATAGTACTCGGCGATCTGGCGGATATTGGAGGTGCCCCAATAGGTGCCGACAACCGCGTCGATCTCGGGGGCGCTCAGATAGCCGTCGCCGTCGAGATCCTGCATGTCGGTGTCCCAGCCGGTGATATAGGTGCCGTCATCGACAAGCGCCTGGGTCACGCGGTTCCAGCCCGGGGTCTGGATCTGGCCGGATTCCTCGAAATACATGGCGTTGAACTCGGCGGTCCAGCCATTGCCCAGCTCGGTGATATAGGTGCCCTGAAGGTTCAGGCGTTCGGGCTCGATGAAGTCGTAATAGGACTCAGAGTTCTCGTACTCGCCGAAAAAATGGAAGCCGCCATTCCCCGCCGGGATCGCCACTTCGCCGGAGATGACGCGCTCATTGTAAGAGCCCAGCGTGCCGGTGATGGAGCCGGTGATCTCGTCCACATAGCCGCCGTCTTCGCCATCACGCGCCGTACGCGGGATGAAGTTCAGAAGGCCGCCGACCTTTCCCGGACCATAGATCGGGGAGGACGGGCCGCGCAGGATCTCGACATAGGCCGCCGCGCTCAGGTTCGAGGAGAAATTGCCCCGGTTCTCGATGCGCTTGAAGCCCTGGAAATAGGTGTCGGCCAGGGTGCCGCGGACATTGAGGTTACCCGGAACGCCAAAAAAGCTGGCGGTGTAGGTGCCCGGAACCGCAGTGATCAGGTCATCCACGTCTTCCATGCCCAGACGCTCGATGGTGATCTCGCTGACCCGGCTGGCCGCACGCGGGGTTTCCAGAAGCGAACGCGACAGACCCGTCAGGGAGTCCGTGGCTTCGGTCTGCAGCTGGTTCAGCGGATCAAGACGCGCGCCGCGCACCATGATCACATCCATCTGGCCCTGTGTGTCCTCGCGCTCCTCGGCGCGAGTGATCGGCTCGATCACCACCGCGTCATCCCCCGAGACGCGATAGGTGAGGTTGGTGCCGCGCAGAAGAAGGGCCAGCGCCTCATACGGGTCACTGGTGCCGCTAACAGACGGCGACCGCAGGCCATCCAGAAGCGCGCCCGGCGCAACAATCACCAGCTCGCTCTGCTCGGCCAGCGCTTCAATAGCCGCGTCGAGGTTTTGCGCCCCGATGCGGATTTCCTCGCCCGCCTGGGCGTAGGTGGCGGACGTCGCCAGCAGGACGGCGGTCAGCGCCGTGCCGAGCGTCAGGCGCCCGCGGCGGAAAACAGCGTTGGTCATGGGATACCCCCTCAAGGTTCGCCCCAGCGGGCGAAATCAAAACTCAGGCGCGCCGGATTTCCGGCCTCGCCTCCTTTTGACGAAGAGAGGTGACAGGCTGTTTCAGCTTTGAAGACGATTTAACAAAAAGTTCTTATTGAGAAGAGGCGCCACGGCTTAAAATAAAACCCTCGGACGCATCGCCTTCAACCCTTAGGCCATGACTTAACGCTATTCCCGAGAGCGCACTTTCCAGCTGATCTATGCGGAAACTGGATGTAACCCGCAGCCTTTCAAGGCTTTCGTCCTGCAGCGTCACCCCTGCGGGGAAATAGCGGTTCACGTCTTCCACGATCTGCGACAGAGGCGCGTCACGAAACACCATGCGCGTCTCGATCCAGCGGGCCGCATGATCGGCGTTGAAGGTCTCATGCGACCAGCCGCGCCCGGCCTGAGCGGTCACGCGTTCACCCGGGCCCAGCACCTGCTGATGCCCCTCGTCCGCGACCCGCACCCGGCCCTCGACCACGCTGACCGTCGCCGCCGCACTGGCGCTGTTGATCTCGAACACGGTGCCCAGAACCGTGGCCGACACCCGCCCCGCATCCACCCGGAAGGGGCGCTCGGGATCATGCGCCACGTCAAACAGCGCATCCCCGCCAGACACCATGCGAATATCGCGACGGTCCGCCGCCAGACGAACCTCGATCTCGGTCGCGCCGCCCAGCGTCACCTGCGAGCCATCGGCCAGCGCCACGACGCGGATCTCGCCAACCGAGGTGGCGTAATGATCCAGCCGGGCGAGACCCGTTTCAGCCTCCTGCACCTCAGGAGTCGGTGCGCTCATCACCGGCAGGAAGAACATGAGCGCAACAGCCGCCGCCACGCCCGCAGCGACGCCGCCGGCCAGCCAGCCTTCAAAACGCTCCAGCACCGCTCCGGCGCGATCCATCCAGGAGGCGGGTCGGGACGCTGTTTCGCTTTCATCCATGGCGAGCGCTTCGGCGTTCAGCGTTTCATCCCAGCCCAGCTCGTCCCACAGCGACTGGAGCGACGCGAACGCTGCGCCATGATCGGGCGACACTGCGAGCCAGTCCTGGAAGGCCCGCTTGCGTGCAGCCGTCATCCCCGCGAGATGCTCGCTCATCCAGGCCTGCGCCTGTTCGGTGATGCCCTGCGTCGTCGTCATGACGGCGCGCCTCCCTCGGTGAGCTTCGCCTGTAACGTCGCCAGGGCCCGTGTGATCTCCCGGCTGATGCCGGCCTGGGACAGCCCTGTGCGTTCGGCGATCTGTTTGTAACTCAACCCGTCGATCCTGCTCATGATGATCAAGCGCCGCTGACGCTCTGGCAACGCACGCACCGCCTCATTGAGCCGCGCGCGACGCTCCCTATTGAGTAAGACGTTTTCAGGCGTGGTTTCTTCCACTTTCGGAACAAGCGGATTGCAGTCTTCCTGCTCGGCATGGCGACGACGCACGTCCATGCGCCGTAATTCATCCACCATCAGGTTCCGCGCCATCGCGAACAGGAAAGCCCGCGGAGACGCCACTTCGTCATCCCCGTCCAGCTCGATGTATTTGATGATTGCGGCATGGGCCGCGTCCTCGGGATCAGGCGGGCCTTCGCCAAAGCGCTTTCTCAGCGCCGCAATCAAGCTGGCGCCGTGAAGGCGGTACAGACGCTGAAGGCTCTTGGGCATGGCGCTTCCCAACCAGACCCGAGGGGCCTTATCAAAGCCCGTGCTGCACCGCAATACGACTCGCCCGTTCCGGGCGTCGGTATCAGCCGCCTCCCCCGGAGTGACGCGGTCTGCACGCCTGCTGATCGATGGACTAAATTTTCCCGCTGGGCCGCCGGACGCGCATGACCTACGCAAATCCGAATACCGGAGACAGAAATTCGAGGTCGATCCATGCGCGCCCTCCCGCTTAGAGTAGGGGCAAAGCCATTCACGGATATGACCATGATCGCCTTTCGCGCCGCCCTCCTCGCAACGACGCTCGCCAGCTGTTTCTCTCTGCCGGCTCTGGCCCAGACCGAAACCCTGAACGCCAACACCCGCTTTGAAGGCGTCTTCAATTACCAGCAGGTGAGCTATGAGGCGCGGGTTGAGCGCACCGAGATGGCGGCGACGGATCAGCTTCCCGCCGTCAGCATGGTGACGACCGCCTATCTTGTTGAGACCGATGCCCCGCAAGAGCGGCCGGTCCTGTTCCTGTTCAATGGCGGCCCCGGCGCCCCGTCGAGCTGGCTTCATGTGGGCGGGCTGGGCCCGGTGCGGATTGATGCGCCTTCCGACCCCGCCAGACCTGTCGCGCCCAACGCCGAGACCACCGCCAACGCTCATTCCTTGCTGGATGTGGCGGACATGGTCTTCATCGACCCGCCCGCCACAGGCTTCAGCCGCGTCATCGGCGAGGATGAGGAAGGCGCGCTTCTGACCGTGATGGGCGATGCGCAACTGACCGCGAACTTCATCTCCCGCTGGCTGGACGATCACGGGCGCACCGGCGCGCCGGTCTATGTGCTGGGGGAAAGCTACGGCACGTTGCGCGCCAGCGTTGTCGCCGGGCTGATGGCGGACAGCCAGCCGCTGGCGGGCGTGATCCTGCTTGGTCAGGCCGTGAACATGATCGAGACCTCCCAGCGCGCCGACAACATTGTCTCGCACGCCACCAATCTGGCCTCGCTCGCCGCCATCGCCGCCTATCATGGAAAGGCGGATCGCGGCAGGTCGTCGATGATCGACTTTGTCGACGAGGTCCATGCCTGGGCGATGAGCGATTACCTTCTGGCTCTGGCGCAAGGCGAAGCCCTGCCGGAGCGCCAGCGTCGGTCCATCGCCAACCAGCTGCACGCCTATACCGGCGTTCCGGCCGCGTACTTCCTCGAGAACCGGCTGTCGATCACCAAGGCGGCGTTCCGCAGCGTCCTGCTGTCTGATGAGAACCAGCGCCTCGCCGTCTATGATGCGCGGTATGTGGGCGACGCCCCGGCGGCGGGCGAGCGCCCGTCCGACCCGTTTGGTCCGGTCGCCAGCTGGGTGCCTCAGGCCCTGTCCGCCCATTTCACCGAAACGCTCGAGATCAGCCTGCCCATGGAAGAGTACGCCTGGCGCGCGCCCAACGCCTCGGACTGGCGCTGGTTGCCCACGGGCGGCATGGGCGGCCCGTTTGACGACTATGATTATGCGTCACAGCTGGAAGCTGCGCTGGCCGCATCTGAAGACTTCGGCGTGCTGATCGGGACCGGCCTTTACGACACCACCACCACGCTGGGGCCGGCGCGTTATCTGGCCGATCACCTGGAAAATGGGGGGCGTCGCATCTGGGTGGCCGAGTATGAGGGCGGGCACATGGCCTATATCAACCCTCGGGCGCTGCGCGACATGACGTCGGATTTGCGCCGCTTCATGACCCGTTAGCTGCAGCGCAACAATTCTGTTGTTTTCTGGTTTGGCAGATTGTTTAATCACCCCTCAGATGAAATTGTAATTTTTCATCCGGGTTTTTGGCGGAAGCCGGAAATCGCATGCGCAAGCATTTGGGGAGAGTCAACATGAGCCAGAAGCTGGACGCCATCGATGTCCGCATCCTCGAGCAACTGCAGAAGGACTGCTCGATCTCGACCGCCGAACTGGCGGACCGGGTGGGTCTGTCGCAATCGCCCTGCTGGCGCCGCATCCAGCGCCTGCGCGAGGAAGGCTATATCAAGGCTCAGGTGGCCCTGCTGGATCCGGAGAAGCTGGGCGTCAATCTGCACGTCTTCGCCCAGCTGAAAATCTCTTACCTGGCCGATGCTGACCGGCAAAAATTTGTCCGGGGCGTCATGTCCATTCCAGAAGTCGTGGAATGCTATTCCATCCTAGGAGAACGCGATGTCATGATCAAGGTCGTGGCTCCGGATATCAAATGGTATCAAGAGTTTATTTTCAATACGATCCTGAAACTGCCCGGCGTTGAAGATGTCAGCTCCATCGTCGCACTGTCGCAAATGAAGAATACCACGGCGCTTCCGGTCCACATCTCTGAGACTTAGATCGATCGCCAGCCCTCACATTGACGGGATAATTTTCCCGCCCGAACGGGTCCGCAGGCCTCAATAGATAAAATTATCGACCACACTGGGGCTAGTCTGCATGAAGCGCCCTCAGGCGCCCTGTTTTCAGAACGGAGTCTTCCGCTCATGCGCCTGCTTCAAGCCGCTTTCGGCCTCGCCTTTCTCAACGCCTCCTTCTTAACCGGCCTTGCTCAGGCCCAGGAACCCCGCACGGATTCCTATGTGGTTATCGCGGCTGGCGAAAATGTCGGTTATCTCCACGCCACGACGAACGGGGATCAGGTCGGGATCGAGTATGATGTCGACAATAACGGGCGCGGTGCGGGCAATCAGCAAAGCCTGACGCTGAACGCAGACGGCATTCCGGTCAGCTGGACCATTGAGGGCCATTCGCTGTTCGGCGATCCGGTTCACGAGACGATGAGCCAGTCTGACGGACAGCTTGAATGGAACAGCCAGTCTGACAGCGGCGTCATCGAGGTCAGCGAACCCCGGCTCTACATAGCCGCTGACGGCAGCCCCTGGAGCGCCGGCATGTATGTGCGGGCGGTGCTGGCGACCGGTAAAAGCGCCCTGCCTGTCGCTCCGGCGGGCGAGTTGCAGGTCGAAGCCGTTCCGCTCGAGGCCCCCATTGAAGGCCTGGAGGACGCCACGGTCTACCGCCTGACCGGGCTGAATCTTGGCGCCAGCTATGTGGTGATGGACGAGGATCTTCGCCTCATCGCCAGCATTTCAGGCATGACCATTCTGGAAGAGTATGCCGAACTCGCACCGCAACTGGCCGAGCTGAGCGCCGGATTTGAAGTGCGCCATCAGGAAGAGCTGCAGGACCAGCTGGCCCACGAGTTTGAAAGCCCGGTCGTGATCCGTAATGTGCGGATCTTTGATCCCGAGGCTGGCGCGCTGACCGGTTTGTCCGCCGTTACCGTGTTCCAGGGAGAAATCGTCGGCGTGCAGCCTGACGCGACCGTCTGGATCGGCGAGGATCATCAGATCATTGATGGCGAAGGCGGCGTTCTGGTGCCCGGCCTTCATGACATGCACGCCCACATCAATTCGGGCACGGGCCTGCGCTATCTGTCGGCGGGCGTCACCAGCGTGCGGGATATGGGCAATGACCCTGAAGGCCTGATCCGGCTGATCAATCGCATCGAGGCCGGCGAACTGGCCGGCCCGCGCACTGTGCCCAACGGCATGCTGGAAGGCCGCAGCCCCTATTCGGTGCGCACCGGCATCATCGCGGACACGCTGGATAACGCCCTGGAAGCGGTGCGCTGGTACGCCAGCCACGGCTATTGGCAGGTGAAGATCTATAACTCCCTGCCCGGCGACTGGATCGCCCCCGTGATCGCAGAAGCCCATGCCTGGGGCCTTGGCGTGACCGGCCACGTGCCCGCCTTTGTCAGCCCCGATTATGTGATCGAAGCGGGCTATGACGACATTTCCCACATCAACCAGCTGATGCTGGGTTGGCTTCTGGAAGCGGATGAAGACACCCGCACCCCGATCCGCCTGACCGGCATGCGTCGCGCCGCCATGCTGGATCTGAACTCGGATGAGGTTCAGCACACGGTTGACCTGATGGTCGAGCACGGTACGGCGCTGGATACGACCGCAGTGACCCTTGAGCTTCTCATGCTCAGCCGGTCCGGCGAGTTTCCGAGCGCCGCGGCGGGCCATGTGGAGCACATGCCCATCGGCTTTCAACGCAATCGCCGCCGCGCCTTCGTGACGGTGGATAGCGAGGAGACCGATGCGGAATACCGCAATGGCTTCCAAAGCCTTCTGGACACGATGAAGCTTCTGGATGATCGCGGCGTTCAACTTCTGCCGGGCACCGATTCCAGCTTCGGTTTCCCGGCCCTTCGGGAAGTGGAGCTTTATGTGCAAGCGGGCATCAGCCCTGCCCGCGCCCTGGCGCTGGCGACGCTTGAAGCCGAACGCTATCTGGGCCGCGAGGCCATGCTGGGCAGCATCGAGATCGGCAAGCGCGCAGACTTCTTCCTGATCCCCAATGATCCGCTGGAGAATATCTCCAACATTCGCGAGATCCGTCTGGTGATGAAGGACGGCGTCGCCTATCTGCCCGCCGAAATCCATCGCGCGCTTGGCATCCAGCCGTTCGCCGAGCCTGTCGCCCTGCCCGAGCCTGTCCAATGAGAGTGATCGGCCGGGACTTTGTGCGCGAGCATCTCACCTATGAAGAGACCATCGCGCTGATGCGGGACGCGATGCTGGCGCTGTCGCGCGGACAAAGCATCCAGCCTCTGCGCTCGATCCTGCGCATGGCCGACAGTCGCATGTTCGGCGTGATGCCGGGCGCGCTTGGGGAGATTGACGCCTTCGGCGCCAAGCTCGTCAGCGTCTTTCCCGGCAATGCGGACAAGGGACGCCAATCTCATCAGGGCGGCGTTCTGATGTTCAATCCGGAAACGGGTGAGCCGACCGCTCTTGTTCATGCGGGCGAGGTCACCTCGATCCGCACGGGCGCAGCCAGCGCAGCGGCGACCAACGCCATGGCCCGTCATGACGCCGAACGCCTGACCGTGGTCGGTTATGGCGAACAGGCAGGCTCTCACGTTCTCGCCATCTCCAAAATCCGCGCGCTCAAGCACGTGATCCTGACCGGACGCAATCTCGCCAAAGCCGAAGCGATGGCGGAGATCCTGCGCGGGCGGACCGGCCTCAAAATCACCACCAGCACCGATATCCGCGCCTCGGTCGAACAGGCCGACATCATCTGCACGGTCACCGCCTCCCCCACCCCTGTGGTGAAGGGCGCGTGGGTGCAACCCGGCACGCATATCAACATTGTGGGCTCAAGCTATGCCGGCCCCGCCGAAGTGGATGATGATCTGGTGGCGCAAAGCCATTTCATCGCCGACCACCGCGAAGGCGTGCTGGCCCAGGGCGCAGAATTCCTGAACGCCAAGGCGTCAGGCCGCATCGATGACGCCCATATCGTCGGAGAGATCGGCGAGGTCTATGACGGCAAGGTCTCCGGTCGCCCCGACAGGGATGCCATCACCGCCTATAAATCGCTCGGCCATATCGTTCAGGATCTGGTCTGCGGGCGATATCTTGAAATGAAGGCTGAAGAGCTGGGCCTGCCTGCGCACCCCTTCTAGGGGCGCGCAGGCGAACGCCTCAGTTCTGCGGGCTCAGAAAGGCGCGCACCGCTTCACCCAGAAGCGCGCGGTTCTCTTCTCCCACAAACACCGAATGGCCTGCCGGGAAATAGGCGGCGGTCAGCCGGTCAGCGGGAATGCCCGCCTGATCGAGCGCATAGCGCCCGCCATAGGCCGGGGTGGACAGGTCAAATATTCCCGCCGCCCAGAACAGACGCAAATCAGGATCGTTCTCCATCGCTGTGGCGAGATAGGGAATGGCCGGCTGCCAGCCCTGATGATCCCAGGCCGAGTTCACATCGAGATTGAGCGCCCGGTAAGGCCGCTCGGGATCAAAGCCCAGCACCTCGTCGTAATAGGCTTCCACGATGGAGGGATAAGCGTCTGCATCAAAGCTGAACGCCGGCTCCCCTTCGGGTTCAGACGGTTCGCCCGGATGATAGCTCAGGCCCGGATCGTCATAGGGTGGCCGCTGCGCGGGCGCATCCAGACGCCGGGTCGCGCGCGCGTCCAGCTGGCCGGTGCGAAGACCTTCATCGGCAAGCAATTCGAACATGAAGTCGCGATTGCTGAGCCGGATATCGTGTTCAAGGATGTACGGCGCGCTCAGCCCCATGAAGCCGGACAAGGCTGTGGCGATCTCGCTTTTGTCAGCCTCGGCCAGCGCGTCGCCTTCGGCCAGCGCCGGCAGATAGGTTGCCTGGGCATAGTCCACAGCTTCATTAAAGACGTCCGTTGCACTGCGGCCTTCACGCTCGATCCGGTCATGATACCAGGCCGCCGCGCTCATGCTGGGAAAGCTCAGCGCGTAGGACGCATCGCCATCCTGACGATCAGGCACCAGCGCGAACAACAGGACGCCATCGAGATTGAGTTCAGGCGCCAGACGGGCGATCTCGGCGGCGCGCAGCGTTCCGTAGGACTGTCCCAGCACATAGCGCGGCGAGGCCGTGCGACCATGGCGCTCCAGCCAGCTCTCGATCACCGCCGCTACAGACAGCGCATCCCCTTCCCGGCTCCAGAATTGCGCGCCGTCTTCTTCGGTCTCGGGGACGGAGAAGCCCGTGCCGACCGGGTCGATGAACACCAGGTCCGCGGTATCCAGAAGACTGTCGGGATTGGGCTGCATATAGGCGGTCTCGCCCTTGCCGAACCGGCGCATCGGGCCAAAGGCGCTCAGATGCAGCGGCGTGGTGGAGGCGCCAGGACCGCCATTGAACAGAAACAGCACAGGCCGCTCGGACGCCTCGCCCGCGTTGTGAGCGATATAGCTTGTGGTGACGAGGCGGCCCGCCACTTCGCCATCTGCGCCGGGCAGAAGGCTGGTCTCGACCAGCGCGTCATAACGGACGCTCACCCCGTCAAACACGCCCTCATGAGATGTTTGCGCGCTGAGACCTGTCTCCAGCTCCTGTGCGGAGACCGGCTCAAGCCAGAGCGCGGCGGCCAGCGCAGCGCTTGTCAGAATGGTGCGTTTAAACAGCTTCATGAGAGTTCTCCTTGGTCCAGAGCGGACGCAACAGATAGACACCGACGCCCACCAGCCCCCACAGGCCCAGCGCCAGATAGGGGCGCCAGTCGGTGGACACGCCGAGCGCGGTGACGAGCAGGGCCATCGCCATGCCCAGCACCGCCCAGACCTGAGTCGCGCCCTTGCCCAGCTTGAACCCGGCATTTTCATAGAGCTCGGGCCGGGTGCGCACGACCACGATCGAGGACAGGCAGGTGGTGCAGAATTTCAGCAGGGTCGGGATGTTCACCGCGAGGAAAAGCGGCGCGAGGCTGGTCGGCATGAACAGGCCCAGAATGCAGGCGACGAACATGGTCATCAGCGCCACATAGGGCGTGCCGAAGCGTGGATGCACGCGGCCCAGAACAGACGGCAGAGCCCCGCTCTGCCCCATGGCGTAGAGCGAACGGCTGAAGCCCATCGCCAGAGCATTAAGCGAAGTGCCAATGGCGGCGACAGCGGCCAGCGCGACGATGGGCTGGGCCAGCTCCCGCCCTACAAGTTCGGCCATCGCGTCAAGGATCGGGGTTTCGCTGGCGGCGAGGCGCTCTGCGCCCAGAAGGCCCAGCGTGACGCCCCCGACCAGCAGATACACCACTACGGCGGTGCTAATCGCCAGCGCGATGCCCAGCGGAATATTGCGGCGGCTGTTGCGCACCTCACCGCCCACTTCGGTGGCGGCCTCGATCCCGAAGAACAGACCGACCAGCAACGGAATGGCCGCGAAGACGCCGCCCCATCCGCCGCCCAGGAAGGGCGTGAAGGCCTCTGGCGAGACATCCACGCCGCCAAAGCCCACGAAGATTGCGAAAAAGGCCACCAGCACCACCATCAAGGCGGTCTGGACCGTCGCGGCGATGGAGACGCCCAGAATGTTCAGCCCGAACACCAGCACGAACAACCCCGCCATGGTCAGCTTGGTCGGCAAGGGCACGATGAAGGAGAGGTATCGCACCAGCACCAGAGCCAGAATGAACATCGCCCCCACATTCCCGGCGATCCTGAGCCAGACGATGATGAAGGCGAGTTTTTCGGACACGAAGCGGCGCGGCCATTCATAGGATGCGCCGGATGCCGGCAGGGCCGAGCCCATGAAAGCGTAGGTGACCGCGATGACGAACATGGGGACCGCGGCCAGCACGACCGAGAGCAGCATGGCCGGGCCGGCCAGCGCGGTGGCCGGAGCAATCACCGAAAAGATCGACACGCCGATCGCGGTTCCCAGCCCCAGCGCAATGACCGGGAACAGGCCAACGCCCTGCTTCAGCTGATCATCCTGGCTCATTCAGTTCTCCCCATGCGTTTTGTATAGCCAGGCCACTGCGCTCAGATCCTGAACCGCGTGTCCCAGTGATTTGTACACCGTGATGTCCTGATCGGACTGCCGCCCCGGCTGCTCCCCGGCCAGCACCTGGCCGATTTCCGGTCCAAGCTGGTCCGCCGAGAACACGCCCGCCTCGATCGCGCGCAGGACTTCGCCACCGTGGGCGAGGACATGCGGGCGGTGATCGGGAAAGACGGTGGATATGTTCAGCAAAGCTGCATCGGTCTCCGCCGCCATTGGACCGGAAGACCCGACCAGATTGACATGCGCGCCGGGCTTCACCCAGTCACCGGACAGAACCGGATCGCAAGCGCCCGTGACCGTGCAGATCACGTCCGCGCCGCTCACCGCCTCTTGCGCGACGCTGAAAACGCGGACCGGGACGCCGGCAACCGCTTCCAGCGTCTGCGCCTCTTCTCGGGCCTGATCGGCGTTGCGCGCCCACAGGCTGATGGCCTCAAAATCGCGAACAGCCATGAGCGCTTCGGCATGTGCGCGCGCCTGCACCCCGGCGCCCAGAATGGCGAGATGACGTGTGTCCGGCCGTGCCAGCACATCGGTCGCCAGCGCGCTCATCGCGGCGGTGCGGATGCGGGTGACTTCGCCGCCATCCGCCACGCAGACTGGCGCGCCAGTGTCTGGATCAAACAGGATGACGAGGCCGTTATGGGTCTTGCCCTGTTCGGTCTGAAAGACGCTCACCAGCTTGGCGCCAAAGCCCTGCCCCTCGCCCAGACTGCCCGGCATCAGCGCGAAAGTCCGTCCTTCGCCCAACGCCATGAAGCTGCGCAGCAGAGGGTTCTCCGCCCCTGAGGACAGGGCGATCATCGCCGGACGCAGCACGTCCATGCAGGCGGAATAGTCCAGCCTGAGCGCGACCGTCTCCGCGTCCAGAAACAGGGGCGCTGTCGTCAAGACAGCGCCTCCAGCACCCGGTCGATATCCGCTTCGGTGTTGAACACGGAGGGCGAGATACGCAGGCGGTGACGCGAAAGCGAAACTTCAATCCCCGCTGCGGACAGACGATCATGCAGATCAGCGCGCGCATTTTCCCGCGCCCAGCTGATCAGCGGGCCGGTGCTGTCTTCCGCGGTCAGGGGTTCAAACCCGAGACGCGGCATTTCCCGGCGCGCCTTCTCGATCAGCGGCTGGCGATGGGCCTGAATGGCTTCAACGCCAAGACGTGTGATGTAATCGAGCGACCAGTCCAGATGCGCGACGCCGGTATTGGAGAAGGTGCCCATGGCGAACAGCCCCGTCGCATCCTCCCGCGCGCCAGTCTCAAAGGCGACTTCGCCCGGCTCGTCATAGGGATACACATGGCTGGCGAAGGTCGCGAGCTGGTGATAGCCCGCCCAGGGACGCTCAACCTCTTGGATCAGATCCTGACGGATATAGGCAAAGCCCAATCCCATATCGCCCATCAGCCATTTGAAGCTGCCGCCGGCGGCGAAGTCGATATTGCTGGCCTTCACGTCGAACGGGACCGCGCCAATGGCGTGGATCGCGTCCACATAGACCTTAGCGCCATAGGCGTGCGCCATTTCGGCGACGGCGGCGAGATCGTGCTGGAAGCCATTGATGGTGGAGATCGCCGACACCGCGACCAGCACGGTATTGTCGGTCATGGCCGCAGCCATGTCCTCAAGATGGATCTGATGATCCTCGCGGGGGCGGATGATGACCACATCCATGCCCGCTGCGCTCAGCTCGTTATAGAGGTGGAAGGAGCCAAAGAAATGCAGCGCGTCGGTGACGATGCGGCCGCCGCGCTGGGGCAGACCCAGCGCTTTGACGACCAGCGCCTCGCCCGCCGACGTGCTTGAAATATAGGCGACTTCAGACACCTCGGCATTGATCAGCGCCGCATAGCGCGCCAGCACGCTCTGGCGCAGACCATACAGGCTGTAGTCCGCCTCTTCCCCGCTCATGCTGCGTGAATTGAGATAGGTCTCGACCGAACGGCGGGCTCCGCGGCTGAATGGGTGAACCGAGCCGGAATTGAGATACGTGCCCTGAATATCGCCAAACTCGTCATGATCAGGCAAAGGCGCCTCCTGCTTCAGGGTCCGGGCTGCGGCCTTGCCCATCGCGCTCGCGGCCAGCGGCGCAGCGCCCGCTCCGACCAGACAGGCGCGGCGCGTCAGTTTCGCGCCCTTAAATGCTGAGTTCATGATGACCTCCCCTGCTTGGTCTTCGATCAGACGTCAGACTGGCACGCAGGATAGGCCAGCTCCGCCCTCTATTTCATGCCAAATCAAGCCTGACTGACGGGAGATACGCATAACAATTGCGCCACCGTGCGGTTTCACGAAGAGTTTCTCCTTCCGCCGATGCGCTGCCTGCCTTGCATAGACACAGGCGTCGCCCCGCACCCAGACACCCCGGCCAGCATAAAAAACCCCTTCACCTCTCATGATTCAGCAAATCCTTCCGATTTGCGCTGGTTACACTGGCCCCAAGAGCCTCTCTGAGGAGGCCGAGATGACCTGATCTAGGAGACGATTCATGGGGATTCTGTCACACACACGTCTGGGCGCGCTCAGCCTGGCGGCGGCGAGCCTGGCGCTCATCGCCGGCTGCGCAGACGCCCCCCAGGATGGCGCACAGGCGGCGGCGGACACCTCGCCCGGCCCCGATTTTCCGGACATGAGCGTCACGCTGACGCCCGGCGGACTGTCAGGCGACGCCTATGTGGACGTGGTCGTTGAGATCGAGGGGCATGACTTCACCGCAGGCGAACCCTTCCTGACCTCTCCTGCAATTTTTGCAGGCGTTATGGGCGCGCCCTATGGCGAGGGCGAGGTGGCGCCGGTCGAGGCTTCAGACGCTAATGGCCCGATCACGCTCACCCGCGCTGACAATCCCGCCGACCCGAACAACTTCATCTATTTCCGGCGTTGGCTGCCTGAACGGGACACGTCTGGCCCCGTTACTGTGCATTACCGGGCGCCGATCGAGCTGGTTCCGCCGACGCTGGGCGCCGGACCGCCCTTTGATCTTCGGCTGAACGAAAGTGTCGTAACCGGCGCTGGCGTGACCTTCCTTGTGACGCCCGACATCCAGCAGCCGTTCGACATCACGATCGACTGGGATCTGAGCGCGATGCCGGAGAACTCGATCGGCGTTACGAGCTTCGGCAGGAACCTCACCGAACTTCAGGGTCCGCCCGGCATGCTGAGCACCGCCTATTACATGGCCGGACCGGTTGGCCGCTATCCCACCGACGGCGAGGACCACGCCTTCAGCGCCTACTGGATCGGAGAGCCGCCATTTGACCCCGAAGAGACCATGCCCTGGTCGGAAGAGGTCTATGATGCCCAGCTTGATTTCTTCAGGATCGAGAACCCCGAACCCTACACCTTCATGTCCCGCCCCAATCCATATGCGGGTGGCGGCGGCGCGGGCCTGACCAATTCCTTCATGCTGTCCTATCCGCAGGACACCGCTGATCTAGAGGACATCGCAATCACGATTATCCACGAGATGAGCCATAAATGGATTGGCGGTGTGGCAGGCCCTCCGGGCGCGACCTCCTGGTTTTCCGAAGGCATGAACGTGTTCTACACCCGCCGCGTGCCGCTCAAATACGGCCTTCTGAGCCCGGAAGCCTTCATTGAAGACGTGAACAGCCACGCCCGGCGCTACTACACCAACGCCATCAATGATCTGCCTAACGACCAGATCCCGTATCTGTTCTGGCGCGACACGCGGGTGCGCACCCTGCCCTATGACCGAGGCTCCCTGTATTTCGCCGGCGAGGATGCGCGTATCCGTGAAGCCAGCCATGGCGAGCGTACGATGGATGATATCTTCTTCCAGATAGACGCCATTCGGAAAGCCGGTGATCCGTTCACGCCCGAAGTCTGGGAAGACCTGATCGCCGCCGAGCTGGGCGAGGAGGCTCGCGGCCGCTTCCAGGCCATGATGGCGGGCGAGATCCAGATTCCGCCCTCGGACGCCTTTGGGCCCTGCTTTACCCGCGAAGAAACGCCAAGCCGGGTCTTCCAGCTGGGCTTTGACGCCTCGACGCTCAGCAGCGGCGAACGCATCGTCACGGGCCTTGTCGAAGGCTCGACGGCCGAGGCTGCAGGCCTGCGCGATGGCGATCGAATTCTTGAACCTGTCGCGCTTGAACGGGTGCAGTCTGACCCGTCGCTGACGCTGACCCTGCAAGTAGGCCGCGGCGATGACAGATTCACCGTGGAATACCTGCCGCGTGGAGATGAAGCTACGGTCTACACGTGGAGCCGTGTCGAGGACGTTGACGACGATCAGTGTCCGCTCTGAGCCACGCCTTCTATGTGAGACGAACCCCGCAGCAACCGCTGCGGGGTTTTTCTTTATTCCAGAAGCGTATCGCACGTTCGTCACGATAGGAGAAATTTTGCGCCTTCTTTCAAAAACCGCGCATAGACCTCTCACAGATTGGCATTCACCTCCCTCAGAACGCCTAAATATTTCGCCTGCTATGGATGAAACTGGAAATCAGGACGGGCCCGGATCTGCAGAACAATCACACGACCGGGTGCAGCGAAAGCCTAATGGGGAAGCAGTATGAAACGTCACACTCTGAAACGGCTGTATTCAACCACCGCGCTGGTGACAGCCGCCGTGCTCAGCGCCACGCCTGGCGCCTTGGCTCAAACCGAGACTGAAACCGAGACCGCTGAAGCCGCCGCTTCAGAAGTCATCGTCATCACGGGTTCACGGATTCGCCGCTCGGTGTCCTCGACGCCGGCGCCGGTCTCCGAAATTGACGCCCAGTCCATTCAGGACCGGGGCTATCTGACGGCCGCGGACGCACTGAACGACATTCCGTCCATGGCGCCGCAGCTGAACCAGGCGGATGGCAGCGGCAATTCCAGCGGCTCGGGTCAGCAATACCCGTCCCTGTTTGGCCTCGGCAGCGGCCGCACGCTGAGCCTTGTGAACGGCCGTCGCTTCGTGACCACCTCCAGCGGGCTCGGCGACGCCCAGGTTGACGCCAACATCATCCCGACGGGCCTGATCGAACGTGTGGAGATCGTGCAGGGCGGCGGCGCTGCGGTGTACGGCTCTGACGCCATCGCCGGCGTGGTGAACTACATTCTCGTTGACGATTTCGAAGGTCTGGAAATCGACCTGCAATACGGCGACTCCTGGGAGTACAATGACTACGCCCAGCCCTCGATCCGCCTGACCGGCGGCACGAACTTCGCCGAAGATCGCGGCAATGTGGCCTTCAACGTCGAATGGTCCGACACGCCGAGCCTGCAGTTCGCCGATCGCCCGCGCTCCAACCTCGCACGCCTGACCCAGGGCAACCCGCTCGACACCGGCCCCGATGACGGCATCCCGTCTGTGCGTGAGGTGATCCCGGCGCACTTCTGGAACTTCAACACCAATGGCGTGATCTACAGCACGCCCGCGCCGCCCCCGAACTTCCTGGCGCGCTTGAATGGCAGCCCGATCCAGTTCGGCGCCAATGGCGATGTCATCGCCTATGATCCGGGCAATATTCTCGGCATCCCCTTCGCCGAAGGCGGCGACGGTTTCCGCTATAGCGACCTTGCCGGCCTGCGCACGGGCGTTGAGCGTTTCGCCGCGAACGTGATCGGCCATTATGACGTCTCGCCGACCACGCGCCTGACGGCCGAAGTGATGTACTCCTCAACCGAAGCCGAAGAGCGTCCCCAGGGCGTCTCCCGCACCGTGCTCAACAGCGCGGCCAGCGGCTCGGGCCCGATCATGTTCACGGTCAACAACCCGTTCCTGACCGACAACGCGATCGCATCGCTCACCCAGGTCAATCCGGGCTTCGCCGTTGGCGCGCCCATGTGGATGTCCAAGCATTTTGACGGCCAGCTCTTCCCTGAAGACAAGCAGACCCACACCACGGATACCTGGCGCGCCCTGCTGGGCGCTGAAGGCGAGTTCGCATTCGGTCAGCGCGATTTCTACTGGACCGTCTCAGGCGCCTACGCCTCGGTCGAAGGCGAGATCCGCTCCTGGGGTGCGCATAATGCTCACTTCAACAATGCTCTGAACGCCGTGCGCAACGGAGCGGACGGCATTGTCTGCGCAATCAACGCAGATGCGGACACAACCAATGACGACCCGTCCTGCGCCCCGCTGAACCCCTTCGGTTTCGGCAACATCTCCGCAGAAGCACAGAACTATGTCTCGGTTCGGACGGGCGAGGATTTCTCCAACACCCAGTTCGACTTCCTGGCGACTCTGGGCAGCACCCTGTTCGACCTGCCCGCGGGCCCGATCGATTATGTGCTGGCGTACGAACACCGCTATGAAGATGCGACCTTCACGCCGATGGAAGCCAACCGTCTGGGCCTGGTGGGCACCGGCAACCAGGTGTCGGCTGAAGAAGGCGACTACAAGACGGACGAACTCTCTGTGGAGGTCCTGGCCCCGCTGGCGGGCGGCGACTTCACCCTGCCCTTCGTGCAGGAACTCGAATTCTCCGGCTCCTTCCGCTATGTCGACAACTCCATCACCGACGCCGAAACCGTCTGGGGCGCCGGTCTGCGCTGGCGAATCAGCGACGATCTGATGGTGCGCGCCTCGCGCAGCCGGAACTTCCGGGCGCCGACCCTGACCCAGCTGTTCGCACCGACGAGCGTTTCGCTCGGCAGCTCCGGCATCGACCCGTGTGATGCGGACCGCATCAATTCGGGCCCGAACCCGGCGATCCGTCGCGCGAACTGTGAAGCGGAATGGGCGGCCAATCCGAACTATGGCGATCTGGCGACCTTCCAGAACCCGGCCGAGAACTTCTCCCTGACCTACATCACCTCAGGCGGTAACCGGGATCTGAAAAACGAAGTGTCCGACACCTGGACCTATGGGTTCGTGTTCGAGCCGAGCTTCATTCCGGGCCTGACCCTGACTGTGGACCGGATCGAGATCGATCTGACCGACGGCCTGTCCGCCTTCACCAATGAAGAGTTCATGGCGACCTGCTATGACAGCGCCGACCAGCCAGCTGACATTTGCGCCGCCTTCACCCGTCTTGCCGCTCCGGACGGCACCAGCCCTGCGGGCACAGTGGTGGCGGGTCGCTCAACCACGGTGAACGCCGGTGAGATCCGTTACGAAGGCGAGGTCTATTACGCCCAGTACGAAATGCCGCTCGACAGCTGGTTCACCAGCTTCGATCCCGGTCAGCTTTCGCTGGGTCTGCAAGCGACCCACACCAGCCTGCTGACCACCTCGGCCACCGGTTCGACCTTCATTCGCACCGACGGCACCGATGATCAGCCTGAATGGGTTGGCCGGTTCGACGCCATCTGGACCCGCGGTCCGCTGCGCATGACCTACCAGGCCTATTATCTTGATGAAGTGCTCGCAGCGCCGGGCGCCAATATCGAGAACAATCCCAACCCGGTGCTCGAGTCCAATATCACGCATGATATTTCGGGCCAGTACCAGCTGACCGACGATCTGAGCCTGCGGGCGGGCGTCATCAACTTTACCGATGAAGAGCCCTCTTACCCCTCGCTCAGCTATGGCGACATCCTGGGTCGTCGCTGGTTTGTCGGCGCCAACTACCGCTTCTAGCTGACAGTGACCGGGAGCGCCCCGAAACGGGCGCTCCCGATTGCGCTCCGCGTTTCAGACACAGTCATACCTCTGACACGACGCGGGAAATTTTTATGCGGCCTTTTTCGGGGCCGCGCCGCTGATCACATAAAAAAGCCTCGCACCCGCCGATAGAAAACGGATGTGGGAGCCTCTGGACCAGCGGCTGCACAGCAGCAGGAAGTACAGACCGCATGGAATATGCGTCGTGGATACGCAGGATGATCGACAGGCTCTCCAAAGAGCCGCGTGACGCCTTGGCGCTGTTTGACAGCGCTGTACCCGAGCCGAAATCCCTGCTCCAGGAGTTGATCGCCCGCGCCTTCACCGAGCCGGCGACGCCCCGCTACACCAGCGCTTTCATTGGCGGAAATCCCTATACCGTCGCTGCGCTCGCCAAACGCTATGACGTGGCGCGTGAGCGGATCATCTGCACAACAGGCGCGACCGAAGGCCTTCATACGGTCTACCGGGCCCTGCTTGATCCCGGCGATCATGTACTGGTGGAGACGCCGCGCTTCGAGCTGTTCGACAGCCTCGCGAACGCCAATCAGCTTACGGTCACCCATTTCACCCGACGCGCGCCCCGCTTCGAGCTTGATCTTGATGCGTTGCAGGCCGCACTGACGCCTCAGACGCGCATGGTGGTTATTTCCGACCTGCACAATCCGTCCAGCTATCCCGTGCCGGGCCATCAGCTGGACGCCCTCGCCAAGCTGGCCGAAACGCATGATTTCTGGGTCGTCGTGGATGAGGTCTATCGCGATTACGGCCCGCGGCACGACCGTCAATCCATCGGCGCCAAACGCTCCGAGCGTTTCATCACTATCAGCTCGCTGACCAAGATCTACGGCCTGAGCACCCTGCGGTGCGGCTGGATCATCGCGTCAGGTGAAGCGCTTCGAACCCTGAGGCACTACAACGATCACTTCTCGTTCGGGGTGTCCAAGCTTGGCCATGCCATGGCCGCTCTGGTGCTCGAAAACAGCGATCGCTTTGACGCCTACGTCCAGACCCTGTCGGCGGCGGCCCGCCCCGTCATGCAGCGTCACATCCAGCAATGGCGTGACGCGGGCTGGGTTGAGGGTGAACTGCCCGAGCATGGTTGCGTCGCCTTCCTCAAACTCAACGACATCGAAGACACCCACGCCTTCTCCGACTGGCTCATGGACCACAACAACGTCATCGTCGCGCCGGGCGAACTCTTTGGCCTGGCCGGTCATGTGCGTCTTGGATATGTGCAGGATCCCGGTCAGCTCGAAGATGCTCTGAGCCGTTTTGGCGAAGGACTCGCCCTGTATCGCCAGACCCGGCTGCGCAAGGTCGTCTGACCTCACGCAGCCGGTCCGAGGCTCGGTTCAGAGGCCGCAGGCGCTCGCCGGAACGCTTTCCACCCGCTCCCATTGATACGCATCCACGGTCTCGCCGCGCGGCAGATAGGTGACTTCGAAGGTCTCCTCGCCGCGGCGAATTTCAAGCGTCAGAAGCGCATCCTGACTGCCTTGCAGAGCGTCCTGGGGCACCGGACGAACGATCTCGTCCCCGTTCTGAAGCCCGGCTTCAGCCGCCGCCGTGCCCGGCTCAAGGCCGCGAATGATGCGCGTGGGCTCCGCCAGAACCGCCGTATCAAACCCCAGCTCATAACGGCGCATGGGGCGCGTTGTGCGTTCAAAGCATGGACCGAACGCGTCTGAAGCGGGAACGGGCATCGCCCCGTCCAGAAAATTACGGAAGCCGGTGACAGCGTCAGCGCCCAACTCCGCCTGCAGAACCTCTTCCCAGACGGCGTTCGTCAGGGTCTCGCCTGCTTGCTGACGATGCAGCATCTCCAGCATCAGATCATCGAGCGACCGCTCGCCCTGACTGGCCTCCCTTACGGCGTCATCAATGGTGACGAAATAGAGCATGCCCCGGTCATAGGGCAGTGTTCGGATGCGGGTATCAGCCCAGAAGCGCGCCGGCACCTCGGAATTGGGCGCGGTCGCCATCAGGCTGGTGTAGTAGCGCCCCGCATGGAAATTGAGGTCCTCTAGGAATTCCTCAGGGCTCAGCATCCCGAAACGAAGCGGCAGACGCGCCTGATAGAACACCGCGAGCCCTTCCCCGAACCAGGAGGATTCAAGCCCACCCGGCTCGGCGATAAAGGGCTGGAAGGTGTGGAACATCTCATGGGCCAAAGTGGACTGGAGCCCGGCCACATTGGTGCTGTCTTCCTTGTAGGTCAGCACGAAGGAATGGTGCAGGCCGACGCCGCCGCCGCCATTGATCGGATTATAGCGGATGAAGACGCCATAGGTGGGCGTCTCCTCTTGTCCGAAGAAGCCTGAATAATCGTCGTAGAGCTCACCGGCCCAGCTCAGCAGCGCTTGTCCGTCAAAGGGCGGCTCGCCCTGAACCACGCCGAAGAACCCGGTCTCTGGCGTGGGCTCGGGCCAGCTCAGAAGATCGCCCGCCATATAGAAGCTCATCCGCAGCTCCTGCCCGGTCATGGGCCGGGGGGCTTCGACCCGGCCTTCGCCAAGCGAGCTAAAGCCGCGCGCGCCGTCCGGCGCCCGGGACAGGTCCCAATTGACGATCGTGTCATAGGGCTCTTCGCCCGGCGGCAAGACGACAAAGATATGGCCGGCGGCGGAGACTCCCTCGCCCTTATTGCTGAAGCCGAAGGGCGGGGCCGGCCCCCGCGGGGGCAAGGTTGCATCGGCGGGAACCGAATAGCGCACGGTCACGGCGCCGACCGTATCGCGGCCTGCCAGCCATTGCCGGGACGGTCCGCCGCTGACCGCGTCTCGCGCCGAGCGTTCGGGCAAGTCTACATCTTCAAAGCTGAGCGGGATCTCGCCCTGATCATCCTCGGCGATCAGGTTCTCCAGCACCGTGGCGACCGTATCCACATTGGATGCGATCAGAGGCAGGCGGAACAGCGGCTCACCCGCCTGAACGCTGATGCCTTCAAAGGCATAGGTCAGCTCAACGGTTTCAATCGCGTCGCTGTTCTCCGCCTGAACCGGCGCCAGCGTCAGCTCCAACGCGCGGGACGACGGTGCGGCCTCGGATCCGGGCGTTTCATTCGCGACGCCGCACCCCATCAGCGCAAGCGCCATGACGCCTGACATCAGACCATATCGTAACCGCATATCCTGACCCTCCATGTTGTGGGTCAGTCTAGCGTGGCAGACAGGAAAATTCTTGCGATTGAACGCGCAAGGAGCGGCGACAACGCATAAACCTCTCCATCGACGCCCTCACGCACACGAAAAGGCCGGATGGAGTCTGCAGCTCCGCCCGGCCCGTTCGCATCGGATTTAGCGCACCTCGATCCGGCTTTCCGCCAGAACGTGATAAGCGCCAATGGTGATGATGTAGCGCAGCCGGTACTGGCCCGGCTCATCAGGGGCGGTCAGCGACGCTGAACCGTCCTCGGACACGCTGCCCCACCCCAGCGAGTAATCGCCGAGGGCGGTATCAGGGCGTGCAAAGTCGATATAGTCACTTTCCAGTCCCGGACCTGTTGTAGTGACGGTGAAGCTCTCCCCGGCCGCCACCGACGCCGGGGCTTCAATCGTCACCCCGCCATCAACCACGCTCAGCGGCAGGCTGGCGAGGATCGTCGCTCCGTCAGCGGCTTCGCGGATATAGCGCACTTCATAATCGCCGGGCGCGCCGGGCACGCGCAGCGACATCGAGCTAGCGCCGTCCACGGAGGCCCAGGCGTTGCGGACATAAACCGATGCCCCGGCGCCGACTTCAACGATGCCGACCCAGTCACGTTCCATGCTCGGCGCATTGATGGCGACGGTAATGGCGCCGCCGCCCATGGCCTCGGATGGCGCCTCGATGAGCGCCTCCACATCCTCAATCATCACCGTCCGTCGTGCGAGCACCGTGTTGTCAGATTCCAGTACGTAGATGAGCTCCATCGGGCCTTCCTGGCCGGGCACGGGAATGCTCAGCGTGTCCCCGTCAGAATCTTCGGTGCGGGCATAGCTGTAGCCAGCCAGCTGACCCGCCACACCGCCGACCGGCACAAAGCCGATCCAGTCGCCCTCCTCGTCCGGGCCGGTCCAGCGCACCTCGATCACCCCGCCGACCGCCACACTGTCAGGCGCGTCGATCGTGGCCAGGCTCGGCTCCACATTGAACACCGTCGACCCCAGGACCTGATTGAGCGAGGCGGACCGGTACTGCACCTGATAGGCGCCCGGCTCTCCCGGCATGACGATTTCAGCGGGCGAACCGTCCCGGGTCCAGGCGGAGTAATCCACCTCGGTCGGCGCACCATCCGCTAGCGCCAGCTGCAGGTAATCATCCTCGCCATCAGGCCCTTCCCAGCTGAACCGGGCCGGGCGTCCGGCCTGGGCCACACCGTCCAGAGTCATGCTGGCTTCAGGGATCTCCGCCGCAATCGGGACAATGATCACATCGGGCGCATCACTTGTGACCTCGGCCTCCACAGCGCCATTCCCCTGATCGGTCAGCGCCACGGCGCGATACCGACCGGGACGAAGATCAACAGGTCCCGCACCGCCATCCAGAAGCACAGCACCCGTGGCGTCCATCACGAAGAAGCTCGCCTGAGTGACGGACCGGTTCGAGCCTTCCAGCCGCGCCGACAGGGCGACCGACCGGGGCGCGACGCTTTGCGGCGTCGTCCGGGCGGCGGTTTCCAGAGCCTCGGCCAGTTCCTCACCGTTGGCGGCGTCCAGATACACCCCGCCCGTTTGCTGGGCGATACAGGACAGGCTGGCCCGGTCCCCCGGCGTCTGGATGTCGAACCCGACCACATGGGCGGTCAGATCAATGCCGGATGCGGCCAGCTCGGCGGCGAGCGCGCAGGCGTCGCCGCCACACGTCTCCACACCATCGGTGAGGATGATGATGGAGCCGCCCTCAGAGCCCAGCGCGCCGGCGGCCTGACGGATGGCGTCGGTCAGCGGCGTCTTGCCTCGCGGCGTCAACCCATTGACCTGAGCGATCACCTGATCGGCGTTGACGCGCGACAGGGCGCGAACCTGCTCGATATCGTCACAGCGCCCGGCCTGACGATGGCCATAGGCGAACACACCCAGGCGGGTGTCCGGCGCGATGGAGCGGACATAATCGCCCAGCGCCTCGCGCGCGATCTCGATCTTGGCCACGCCATCGATCTGCCCCCACATGGAATTGGAGGCGTCCAGCACCAGCACCGTATCGGGTTGGCTCTGGGCCTGAGCGACCATCACAGGCGCGGTCAGGACTGTAAGCAGGGCCGCCGAAGCGCCCAGCAGGCTGCGGCGGGCGCAGCGGGAAACAGAAGATTTCATGGCTTCCCCCTAGTCCGAAATCCGACGCATGACGGTCTCTGACACCGCACGGCAATCAGCACCGCCGCCCAGCGTCTGAAGCAGCTGCTGAGGGAAGTTCAGGCTGACAACGCCCACCGTCTGCATCTCGACCGGAGAGAGAAGCCGCACCGTCAACTGCATGCTCGGCGTCATGCCTTGCGTTCCGGGAAGATCGGCTGTGCCGATCCAGGTATTGGGATCCATCTGCAGCCAGCTGAAGTTCAGTTGGTCGCTGAGGCCCGGCAGGGCCGCTGGATTGAACGGACCATCGAACGTGACCTGACGCGGCCCGGTGTCAAAGCGGCCCGCATTCATGAAGCCGCCCATATTGCTGGCGATCACAGAGGGGCAGCCTTCGGTCCGCACGGAAGGGGCGTCGGCCTGCCACATGCCGCTTCGCGGCTGGATCGCTGAACCGCTGGACGCTGATCGCGAAGACCCTGCAGTGTCCCGCGGCGCCGGATTGGCGGGCGGCCGGCGCATCGCGTCGGGAAACAGGTCGATCTCGACAGACCCGTCACCGCCCAGCTCCACATCAATCACGTCCAGCGGCTGCGTGCTCCAGCGCGGCGGTTGGCCCTGTTCCATGATCAGCTTGGCGTCATCAGACGGCGGCGGCGTAATGCCCAGAAGGATCGCCATGTCCTGCGGCGTCAGACTGCCTCGCACATTGATATCGGCGCCCTGTCCATTGTCGGCGCGGGTGATCACCACCGTATCGCGGCCCGGATCGTACTGGGCCTGGGCTGCGCCCATAACGAGGCCAAGCGCGGCGCCCGCCGCGAGAAGGGTCTTGATGGATTTCAGATAGGTCATGCGCCTGTCTCCTGTTGCGAACCGGCCTGACCGTGCGTCCCCTGCCCGGTTGCTGCGCCAGTCCATTGCGCTGCTTTGGTTTTGATTTTTCCGAATTTGTTCGAGAGGCCATCGAGGCGGGCTTCCCAGGCGGGATCCTTGCTCTGGCCTTCAATGGTCTTGAAGAAGACCTGCATCATGCAGGTGACGGCCAACGGCTCGATCAGCGCCGCTTTCACCGCCCAGGCGAAGATCAGCGCGAAGATGACCCCGCCTGCCGACCAGGCGCCAGGGATCAGCCAGACCACCGCCGCAGCAGGCGCCAGCATCACCAGGAACACCAGGAAGGACAGCAGATAGATGATCACCGCCAGCCAGGCGGCGTTCTTGAGCATCACCTTGTAGTTCTGGCCGTAATAAACGAGCGCATCCTGCGCAGAGGCCCACGGGTTCTCGCTTTTGGTGCGGATGGCGTAGGCGAGGATGATCTCGTCCACAAAGCCGACCGCCACTTTCAGAAAAGCCCGCAGGATGCCGACGATATTGTTCAGCCCCGGAATGGGCAGAACCGCAGCCACGCCGTCCAGCAGACCTGTCACGGCGGCGATGACGCCCTTGATCAGCTGATCCAGCCCGAACAGGACGCTGGACTGGGCGAAGCGCGATTTGACCACAGCGGCGCCGTGATCGATCTGGGATTTGCCCTCTGGCAATGTGTCGCCGTCCAGCAATTCCACCAGCACCGCGATATGCGCCGCCTTGACCAGATACAGGATGTACTCACGGGCGAGGTAAAGCGCGCCGCCCGCAATCCCCAGACCGCCCAGCGCGCCCCACATGGCCCCGACAGCGCGGCCATCAGACCCGCCCAGAGCGCCAAAGCCCCAGCCCAGACCGGCGCCGACGCCGGTCACAAGAACCGTCGCCACCGCGATGCCGGCATAGACCGCGAGGCGGAAAAGCAGGAAAGGCATGGTGCGCAACATCATTCCGAAAGCGCGTGAAAGACTGAAATCCCACATGATGGTTCTCCCCTTCCCGGATCAGTTCTGCGGGCCGAAACCGGTGGAGGACACATGGATCTGCGCCTCTCCGGTCTGCTGCGCGCCATAGGACCCCATCCAGATCTGGTAGAGCCCTTGCTCGGAGTTCACGAAACGCAGACCCGGATTGAGCGACCAGGCGTCGTCATTGCAGTACCAGCGCCCATCCGGCGCCCGCACAGCGAGCGTCGTGTCGTTCAAGGCCTGTCCCGAAATGAAGAGGTCGCCGCCATTGCCGCGATAGCGCAGCTCTGCGGAAGGCGCGGACGCAAACCCGCCCAGACACCGGAACGAGCTCGGAACGGACAGATCCAGCGCGCCGCCAAACTCGACAGGCAAGCTCAAGCCGCGTGCTTCGCCGCGGAAATCATGTCGACCGCCGGACGCTGCAGCGCTGGTGTCGACAGGGACAGTCTCCATCTGGATCCCGGTCCCGGGCTCCACGCCTGCCGGCAAGGCGCCCGTCTGGCTGGCGATCGCCTGCGCCAGAAAATTCTGCGCCATCTCGTAAGGACGGTTCGCCGCCGCATCCAGAGAGTCATCGCCTTGAGCTGAGAAGCTCAGCTGGCCTTCCAGACTCTCGACCGCAGAGAGATTACCCACCCAGATGTCATAGCGGCCGGTGGGCGGCGCGGCGAACACCAGGCGCGGGTTCAGGCTGCTGCCGTAATCGTCATTGCAATACCATTGCCCGTTCGGGGCCCGCACCGTCAGCGACGCATCGCCAGACGAAGCGAAATCGATCACCAGCTGTGCCTGGCCGTCGCTCATATAGGTCAGGGCATGGTTGGGCTCAGCCTCAGTATAACCGCGGCAGGCCTGAAGACCGTCCTGGGATGCGATCTCAAGCCTGCCGCCCGCATGCACCGTCAACATGTGGGGATCGGGCGAGAAGCCGGCGCGCAAGCGGGTTTCTCCCTCGCGCACGCCTGCCCCCGCCCGCATGTTTGCGGGATGCGCATCAAAACCCTGGGTATTTGCGGCCGCCCGCATGCCGGCCTCACGCATCATGGCGTCAAAGGTCTGCTGGAACGCCTCGGCCGATCCGGCTTCTTCAGCTGCGACCTCTTCGCCGACCCGGGCGATCTGTTCGGCGGCTTCACGACTGCCCAGCGCCTGAGCCAGAGCGTCAACGGCTTCATCCCGGGCGCGCTCCTCGTCGGACTTTCCGCAAGCGGACAGCGGCAAGGCCAGCACGGCCAGCGTCAGGGTGGTGGTCCTGATAAGTTTCATGAGTGGTCCCTCCATCTACAAACAGAAACGGAAGGGGCGGGAGGAATGGGACATCGGGGCGATAAAAAAACTTCACCGCCCCGCAAACCTGTCCGTCAGGGCTGGCTCTCCGCGCTGCGGATCGCCTCCAGTGCGTCACACAGCCCCTGTCGATTATAGTTCGGGTCAGCCAACGCAGCCTGCATCTCCCCCCGGGTCTCGGCGGCGATCTCCCCGCGCATCTCCTCGGGCAAGGAAGCGAGCTGGAAGTTGATGAAAGCATCAAGATCAGCCGATGTGATCGTGCAACTGGCATCGTTCGGCGTGCGCACCAGCATGTCGTCCTGACGCTCAAACCCCTCCTCGACTGGTGCTTGCGCCTCGTCCTCCACTGACGATCCAGCCCGGTGCAACACCGGCAAGGGCCCGTTCACCTCGACCCCGGCGGGAAACTCGAACCCGGCGACGCCCCGCGCGGATGACGCTATGCCCGACGCCCGATCCATGACCGGCTCCTCAACCCAGGCCGCCTGAACCACAGGGAATGGGTCCGCCTGGGGCTCTTCGAGCCCGGACAGGGCCAGCGGCGCCTGCATACGCTGGAGCGCCACCCCGTTTGTGCGTTCGACCACCAGCTGCCCCGGCCCGCCATCCTCAGACAGCGTGATTGACGAGCGATCGATCTGCACCTGTCCGGCATCTGCACCAGACCAGACCAGTTGCTCGATCCCATCCGAACCCCGCCAGAAGACACGCGCCTCAAGACCAGCGCCCCCGGAGGTCCAGCTCGCCATGATCTGCTCACCGCTCTGCCGCACCTGAACGCGTCCAGAAGGATCGATCTGCGCAATGTCGATCGCGCCAAGCGTCCGGCTCCGACCGGCATCCACGAATTCAAGCCTGCGCACCGCCAACGCTTCTTCTGTAGAGAGCGGCAGGAAGCCGTTTAGCCAGACCGGGTCGACGCCGCGCATCGACAGGGCGCCCATCCGACGGCTGGCCAGCACCCGTCCCTGAGCATCGAGAACACGCACCAGAAGGTCACCCGTCTCATCAGCGCCCTGCTCGACAGCGGCCAGGGTCGCTGTCAGGACGGGATGATAGGGAATGCGCCATCCGGATGCGTCGCGCACCAGCCCGAGACCAATGGCCATGCCGGGCCGATCGCCCTCGGCGATATGGACCAGTGTTTCAAGCTCGGGTTCACGATCCGCCACCGTTTCGCGCCAACGAAGGCGGTGCATCTCTGCAAGCACGGCATGCATGGACTGGCTGGAAGAGTGGGAGAGCTCGGGATGCGGACCAAAATAGTTCGGATTGGTCGAACGCCCGTTCTGCATGGAAGCAACCAGCTGTTCGTACTGGTCCGTCTGGATCCCGCCCTCAAGCGGGTTCAGGGCCGTGTTGTACATCAGCGGCCACAGGTCACGATGTTCTGAATTGCCATCCTCGGAGTGGCGATAGCCCACATGCCCGTCCGGCCACAGCATAACCTGATCGATCCCCGTCCAGCGCAAAGGCCCACGACGTCTGAGATTGGCGACTTCGCGCACGATCAGGGCCTGCTCGGAACGCCGGTTATAGTCATTGGGGACGTGAGCCAGACCATGTGCATGCCCCACCTCGTGAACGATCACCGGGGGAAGGCGATGCCGATAGGGAAGTGAATCCAGCCCGATCAGCATGCCGCGATGACGCCCCTCGGCATCGTAGAAGGCGCGCGCGCCGCCATAGGGGATGGGCAGAACGCCCAGACACATCTGCGATCCCACACAGGACGGCAGAATGGCCCGGCGATAGGTCTCCTCGAACTGACGCGTCAGGAGCGCCAGATCGGACGCGCCATTCTCGGCGCCGCCGGAGAGGTCAAAAGTCTCCTCTTCACCCTCGTCATCGACTGTCCTCAGTGTCTGCCCCACCCCTCGCATGGGGTACACCCCCGCCTGCGAGAACGGCATCGCATTGAGCGGCATGAAGCGCCGGCCCGCGTCCTGCACCAGCGCCCAGTCCGATGCGATATAGCCGGCGAGCTGACGCGCCCCCGCGTTCAGGCGCTCATGATTGCGCTGATCCTGATTGGTCAGGTTCACCTCATCGCCCTGATCGGGCAGGACCACATCATCGAGATCGGCCTGATCATCAAAGGCCAGCGTGAACATCCTCACCGGGATGGTGACGGAGCGGGGCAAAACCTCGACCTGACGCTCGGGCTGATAGGTCAGCTCCGGCGTCTGGGCGCCTGAATTGGCGGAGGTGAAGTTGACCAGCGAATAGGTCGCCTCAAGCCGGGCCTGACGCGCTTCGCCCTGTCCGGGCGTCCAGCCCGTCACAAGGGCCCGGTCCCGCCCCATGCGGCGCGACTGCTCGGTGACGCTGTCTTCGCGCGGGAACGGAAAATCAGTCGGGTCAAACCGGGCGGGCGCACCCCGGCTGGCGTTCACCTCCTGCGCTTGCACCCGCACGCACATATGGGACGGCAAGGTCTCTTCCGGGCGGTTCTCATCCGCTGCGTTCCAGTTGAATTCGGAGCGCAATACGACCGGACGATCGGGCAGAACCGGCGCATCGCGTGATCCCTGATAGGCGTGAAACTCGACCGCGTCTGAATAAGCCGCCTCGAAACTGGCGCTGTCGCTCACCGGCGCTGTCTGGAAATCGAACACATAGCCGCCATCCAGCACCGTGTTCTCGCCAAGACCCCGAACGCCATTCTGCCCCCCCGTCACCTCGACCCGGTAGCGGCTCAGCGGTTCGAGATACTGATCGCGTTCCAGATAGACGAGCCCCTGGCCATCCGTGCTGAAGGTATAGCCGGTGTCTTCCCAACCAGAAGCGCCCAGCTCCATGAGCCGGACATTGTCCTGCAGACTGCGCCGGGCGACCGGCTGGGAGAACACCAGCTCGACCAGCGGCGATGTGGGATCGTTGTTGGTGCATTCCAGCGTGTTCTGGTCCGGTCCGCGCAGGATGACCGGTTCGGGAGAATGGGAAACAACGCTGAGCAAAGTGTCATCAATCGGGGCGCCCACATGTAATTGCGCGCGCGCGGACACGACCGGGCACAGCTCTTCATCGGGGCCTTCCACAGTGCCTGCGATCAGCAGGTGAAACCGTTCGGGGCTGGCGTCGAGCACCCGCACCACCGGGATGGCCTGTGCGAAACAGGCCGCTGTCTGCAGCTCCTCCGGGGACATGCCGGTCGACCGGATCGCCGAGAGCAATCCTGCATTCTCCCGAACCGCCGCCTCCATGGCCCGACGCTCTTCTGGCTCCATCTCGGCCAGTTCGCGCTGCACATCAGGACGGTTAAACACCTCATCCACGCCGCTGCCGGGCGCATGTTGCATCATGGCGTCCATGAGCGATTGACACCCCGGCCCCGGCATCACGACTGCCGTCGCCAGCGCCCCGTTGGGGCGAGACACCGTGGGATCAATATCCAGCGCGCTGCTCATCGGCGAGGTCATCGCCTCGCCGTCCACGATGCCGGAAAAGACGCCGCCGCCCAGCCCGCCGCCATCAATCATGACCATTTGAATATTGGAGACGAGCCCCGTCGAGCCGGGCGCATCACCCGTCCGGCTGATGGTCAGCATGACCGGGCAGCTCACGGCATACGGCGCCGGCGCGCTCCACGCCGCGGACAGGGTGGCGGGAATTTCCAGCTGCAATCCGTCGCGGCGGCCATCGACGCTGCGCAGGCGACGCCAGACCGAACCGTCCGGCAGCGCATCCACCTCAACACCGAAGACCCGCGCAATCTCATCAGGGTCCTGCGCCTCAGGGCTCCGGTCGAACAAGGCGTCCTGCGCGCTGGCGTTCGCCCCGCCCAGCAGAAGCGCCCCCAGCATGGCGCCCCGCAAGAGCGCCACAGCGCCCGTCGCGATCTCGATTTTGTCCCCGGACATGTACGTCTCCCCTGGATGCTCGCCTGTGTCATGGGAAGAAACGCAAACCCGCCGCGAAATGGGACATCAGGCGAGGACCAGAATGCTGCGACGCATAACAGTTGAAACTTGTTCGAAAATTTCAAAGACTAGGACGCGGGGGAGACAGGAACGTATTCGCATGACGCACGCAGTCCGCATTGATGAGGCCGCTGAGCCTTCAACCCCGCTTCAGGATGAGGCCGGCCTGGAAGTGCTGGTGCCCGCCATGTGGGACGAGTTGCGGCGGATCGCTCGCTGCCATCGCCGACGTTCTGGCGCCGGGGAAACCCTGCGCACCACCGCGCTTCTCAATGAGGCCTGGCTGAAGCTGCGTCGGCAGGACATCTTCGTGGATGACAATCACTTCCTGTCCTCGGCCGCTGTCGCCATGCGCCATGTTCTGGTCGATCACGCCCGCTCGCGCCTTGCCGCCAAACGCGGCGCCGGACAAATCGATCCGCTTCTTGAGGACCTTGATCCGTTCTGGGAGAGCGACGAACAGCTGGTCGAGCTCAATGATGCGCTCTCCCGGCTCAAAACGCTGGATGCACGTCTGGGCAAGGTCGTCGAATTGCGCTTCTTCGGCGGTTACACCGAAGACCAGACCGGCAAGATTCTCGGCGTCTCGCGCAAGACCGCCCAGCGCGACTGGCTCAAGGCTCGTGCGTGGCTGCACCAGGAACTGACGGGGCCGACTCTGACAGCCCATACTGCTCACGCAAACTAGCAATCACAGCGAGATAACGCGCACCTGCCGGGCCCAGAGACGCAAAAATCGTCTCTGCTCGCCCCAGCCGCTCACTCGCCTGCACCAGCTGACCAGTCTCGGCAAGGACGCGCGCCGCACCCACATCAAAGGCGGCCTGAGCGGGCGAACCGCGCGCTTCGCTCTCGCTGACATACACTTCGTCCGCCGCAAAGACCGCCACGGCTTGCTCAACCTGTCCCGCCGCGATCAGGGCTTCCATATAGCTTGAGCTGGACGCGGCGAAATGCAGGCTCCCCGCGCCTGCAAATTCCAGCGCCATGGAGCGCGCCCGCGACAGAACAGCGACGGCATCCTCAAACTGCGACAACGCGATCAGGGACTTGCCGTAATTGCCCAGCACCGCCGCCAGCGCTGCCGACGGACCATAAAGCGCTTCGCGCACCTCAACCGCCTCGGCGAAAACCGGCGCAGCGCGCTCGGGCCGTCCCAGCAGGAATTCCGCCGCCGCCAGATTGTTCAGCGTGTTCAACGCATCCGGCCCGTCACCCAGATCGTTCAGGCGCCAGATTTCGCGCGCCCGCGCCAGCTGCTCGGCCGCTGGCTCCAGCTGCCCTGCAGACATCAGCATGACGCCCAGATCATTGTGGAAGACGCCCGTTTCACGGAAATCGGGGCCATTCAGCGCGATCATTTCAGGCAGCTCGGTCTGAAGCAGGCTGATCGCATCCTCGATCCGCCCCTCGTCACGCAGCAAGCGGGCCTCAACCAATCGGGAATCCGCCAGCTCTCTGCGATATTGCAGGGTATCGGTCCTCCAGAAGTTCTGCGCCACATCAAGCTGGGTGCGCGCCAGCTCTGGCTCGCCACGGCGCAGGCTGACCTGAGCCAGATCATAGGCTGCACTGGCCCGCAGATCGGGCGGAAGTTCTTCCATCGCCACCAGTCGCCGCAACAAGGGCTCGGCCGCTTCATAGTCATTGACGTGAAAATAGAGCTCGGACAGGGCGTGCAGCACCCGACCGCCGGTCTCGGGATCTTCGGCCAGTCGCTCGCTCATCCGTTCAGCGGCCTGATCGATGACAGAGCGGATATCGCCCTCTCCCTCCATCGCCGCAGCATCGCGCAGCATGAAGAAGAGATAGTCCTGAACCGAGGCAAGCCGGGTCTGCTCGCGCACCACGCTGTCGCGTTCCGCCCGGATCTGGGCCTGTTGCCAGACCGAGGCGCCCAGACCGCCAGCAAGCGCCAGCACCAGCCCGGTCACGGCCAAAGACGCCGCCGCATTGCGCCACAGGAACCGCCCGGTGCGATAGATCAGCGTATCAGCGCGCGCTCGAACAGGTTCATGTGCAAGCGCGCGGCGCAAATCCGCAGCGAACGCATCCACGCTGAGATAGCGTTGCGCGGGATCGGCATGAAGCGCCTTGCCCAGAATGGCGGACAAATCCGCGCGCAAGGGACCGGGCAATGCCCGGCCGCGGCTCATCTCTTCTAGCGACCGGACGGGTGCGCCTTGCGCGGACCAGGCGGCGAAAGACAGGGCCGACGCCCCGATTTCTGCAGGCGGCTCTCCGGTCAGCAGCTCGAACAGGCTGGCCGCCAGCGCATAAATATCCGCCGCGGTCCCCGCTTCCCCTGTGCTCACGGTTTCCGGCGCCGCATAACCGCGCGTCAGAGGGCGGCTTTCACGGCTCTCAAGCGCCGCCGAAACGCCGAAATCAATCAGACGGACGCGCCCGGCCTCATCCACCAGGATATTGGCGGGCTTGATGTCCCGGTGCGCCACCAGACGCGCATGGGCGTAGGCCACGCAATCACACACATCCAGGATCAGACCGATCTTCGCCTGCGGGCTGGTCTCGTGCGCCTCGCACCAGGCGTCGACCGGGTGACCGCTCACCCGTTCCACAACCATGAAGGGCCGCCCGTCCTCGTCGATCCCGCCATCCAGCAAGCGCGCGATTCCGGGATGCTCGAGACGCGCAATGGTCTGGCGTTCCTGCTCGAACAGCTGGACGCCGTCCGCTTCCAGCGGCCCGAGGGTTTTGAGCGCCGCTTCCTGCTCGAACCCCCCATCAGCCCGGCGGGCGAGATAGACCTCGCCCATGCCGCCACGCCCCAGAAGCCGGACAATCTCCCAGGCGCCCAGACGCCGCCCCTCGGGCAGAACCCCTGCGGGGGCGTCGCCTTCAGACTGTGCGGATGGCGCGAACGGGCTGTCCAGAAAACCGTCAGCCTCCTCAACGCCCGCCAGCATGGACAGCAGCGCCTGGAACAACGCCTCATCCCCGCCGGCAAGCTCTCGCGCACAGGCCTGTCTGCGCTCAGGTGGCTGATCCAGAAGGGTATCCAGATGCCGACTGACAATCCCCCAATCCATATCCTGTCCCCTGCATGGATTCTCGAAGGAGATTAGACCGCAAGCGCAGCATGGATGGCAAAAGTATTCTGACCGCCCACTGCCAAGCGCCCGCCCTAGAAGCCGACCTTCATACGCACTTGCACGCCATGCCGGGTGAGCCGGTCACCCAGAAGACCTGAATATCCCACGCTCAGCTGGGTTGAGGGCGACACGTCCATGCGGGCTCCTGCACTGAACTGTGCGGCATCCCGCGCCCCGGAGACGCCGGACACCTGAAACAGGTCGCCGCCCTCGAACGCCATCAATGCGTCTGAAGAAATATCACCATAGGCATGACGCCAGCCCAGCTGGCCGGTCAGTACGGTGCTGACGCCTCTGACGCTCACGGTCTGCCCGGCCCGCAGGCCCAGCGTGGAGTGAACCGTGTCTATCTCCTCCACCGCACCGGTCAGCGAGGCGACGCCGCCGCTCTCTTTGACGCTGCCGGAATCCAGATGCAGATAGTCAAGACTTGCGAAGGGTTCGAGATCGACGCCTCCCCGGTTCATCACCCAGCTGGCTTCAGCGCCGGCTTGCACGCTGGACGCGTCATAATCGGCGACCAGCTGCTCGGTCAGGCCCGAATAGGCGACGCGGCGTTGCGTCGACAGGCCGTGATCGCCGTAGGACGCCCCCAGACGCAGGGCCACCGCCCCAAGTTCAGCACCGGCATAAGCGCCTGCAAAATAGCTGTCTGCATCAACCGAGGCGGAGAAGCCCTGACGCTCATAGCTCGAACGCATATAGCCGCCCGCCACACCAAGGGTCAGTCCCGACGCCAGTTGCGTATCCGCGCCGAACACCGCGCCCAGACCTTCGGATTCAAGGTCGCGCACGCCATCTGTTCCTGCGTAATCCCCCCAGGCGCCATATGCCTGCAGCCAGACCGAGGCGCCCGATTGCGGGTCCGCCCCCGGCGCGTTTCGATCAGACAGGCGTGAGAGCATGCCCTGCTGCATCTGCCGGGCATCGCCCGCCAGAGCGGTTGCCGTCGAGGCATGGAGCTCACCCGACAACGCGTCAAAAACCTCCGGAGCCTCGCTCTGGTACAACCCCAGCATGGCCCGGCGAAGCGGCGATGACGCCTCCAGACTGTTTAGCGCCTGTGCCGTGGCGCGCTGGTTCCGGGTAACAGCCACACTTGCAAAGTCGATATCATTGCGTTGAAGGACCAGCTGAACATCCCCGCCTTCATACAGAAGGTAGGCGTCCATGAAGGCGAAGGGATCAAGCACCTCGCCAAAGCCGCCGGCAATCCCGCTTTGGGCTGACAGCACCGTATAGGTATTGATCAGGTCGAAGTCAGAGCGCCCCCCCTGACCTTTCACCTCCAGAACCGCGCCTGTGTCGATGGTCGCAAGCCCGCTGACAGACAAGAGATCATTATTCACGCCCGGGGTGACGCCCTGTCCGCCGACTTCGATTTCAAGGACCGAACCCGCGCCCAGGGTCAGATCGCCGTCCACCATGAATGCTCCGATGGAATTTCCCGGAGCCAGCGTTCCCATGACAAGAGCGTCACCCGTTCGACCAGAGCCCCCCAGCCTGCCCGAAGCTCCGACATCAACCGATCCGATCATGCTGTTGACGACCAGCGTGCCGCCTTCGACCCGCGTCCCGCCCAGATAGGCGTTCTCGCCGCTCAGGGTCGTGACGCCCGAATAGATGTCCACCCCTCCCGATCCGGTGATATCCGTCGCGAAAACGAGATCGGTGTCTGTGTGATTGAAGACCAGTCTGCCGGTCTGGGCTCCAAAACGGATAGCGCTTGCTTCCAGCGTGCCCGCCGCGGTCGCGGCCTCGCCCGCTGCGGCGCCGATATTGATGACACCGCCATCGGCCAACATGACCGGGCCTGTCACGGAAACGACGGCGCCCTCGTCAATGGTGAGCACGCCCGGCCCCAAAGTCCCCAGCTCCAGGAAGCCATTCAGATCCCAACGCGCATCCGCGCCGGTGACATTCACATGCCCCGGCTCGTTCAGCGCCCCCCCGATATAGCTGCTGGCGCTGGTGAAATTGTTGAGAATATCCAGCGTGCCATTGCGGATCAGCGCGCCTCCGGTGAACTCGGTGGTCGCCCCCGCAAGGGTCAGCCGACCGTCCCCGTCCACGACCAGGAACCCCGATCCGGTAAAGGCGCCGCCGAACTCTGTTTCCACATCCTGAGTGATCGTCAGGCCTGCATCGCCCAGAGCCAGCGTTCCGCCGGTCCCCGACAGCTCTTCCATGAAGAGGTTGAAACCGTTCAGATCCAGCATGCCGCCATTGAGTATATAGCGGCTGTTATTGGAGAAGGCGGTCAGACTGCCGGCCCGCAGCACGCCCCCCTCGACGCGCGTTTCGCCCGCGTAAGTGTTCCGCCCTGTCAGCACCGTTGTCCCGGAATGCACTTCCAGCACGCCGTTGCCGCTGATGTTGGAGGCCAGCGTGAAGTCACCGTCCGTATGGTTGAAGACGAGACGCCCTCGCGCATCGCCGCCCATATTCCTCAACCGGATCTCGTCAGCCAGAAGTTGGCCCGTCTCCGCAGACGCTTCACCCGCTGCCGCGCCGAAGACAATCACCCCGCCATCGGCCAGGGTGACCGGGCCTGACACAGAAACGACGGCGCCCTCGCGAATGGTGAGCACGCCCGGCCCCAAAGTCCCCAGCTCCAGGAAGCCGTTCAGGTCCCAGCGCGCATCCGCGCCGGTGACATTCACATGCCCCGGCTGGTCCGGAGTCCCGCCGACATAGGTGCTGGAGCTTGTGAAACCGTTGAGAATATCCAGCGTGCCATTGCGGAGCGACATCCCGCCTGTAAACGCAGTGGTCGCTCCCGTGAGCGCCATACGTCCGTCGCCATCAAGAACCAGAAAGCCTGATCCGGTAAAGGCGCCGCCGAACTCTGTTTCCACATCCTGAGTGATCGTCAGGCCCGCATCGCCCAGCGCCAGCGTGCCGCCCGTCCCCGACAGCTCTTCCATGAAGAGGTTGAAACCGTTCAGGTCCAGCGTGCCGCCATTGAGTACATAGCGGCTATTGTTGGAGAAGGCGGTCAGACTGCCGGCCCGCAGCACGCCCCCCTCGACGCGCGTTTCGCCCGAGTAGGTGTTCCGCCCCGTCAGCACCGTTGTCCCGGAATGCACTTCCACCGCGCCGTTGCCGCTGATGTTGGAGGCCAGCGTGAAGTCACCGTCCGTATGGTTGAAAACCAGACGCCCTCGCGCATCGCCGCCTGTATCCTGAAACTGGATCTCCTGCGCGATCAACTTGCCCGTGCCTATCGCGAGTTCACCTGCATCAGCACCGAATACAATCATCCCGCCATCGACCAGATTGACGGAGCCAGCGGCCTCCACCAGGCCACCGCCAGAGAGTTGCAAGACACCTGAATGTTTAACATCAAGAGCGCCGCTCAAAGCCCAGCGGGCGGATGCCCCCAGAACATGGACCCGACTGTTCGCGCTCCCGATTTCGGCGCCCGCACTCGAAAAACTGTTCCGCAGCTCAAGCACACCACCCGACACCCCGACAGTTCCATCAAATGCCGTGCTGGAACCCGTAAAAGTCAGCCGCCCATCTCCTGTTTTGACAAACCGCCCCGTCCCGGTCAGCTGGCCGCCAAAACTGCTGTCCGTGGCCTGGTTGAGCGTGAAATCCGCTCCGTTGAGCCGGACGGTCCCGTTCGTACCGCTCAGTCCTGACGCGCTGGCGTTGAAACCGTTCAGATCCAGCACCCCACCGGTGAACGCATAGGACGCCCCGCTTGAAAAGGCGCCATCACTTCCCGCCCGCAGCGTGCCGCCGGACAGGGTTGTCTGACCGGTATAGGTGTTGACGCCGGTCAGGATCGTCGTGCCCGAATGCACCTCGAGGCGACCCGTTCCAGTGATATCTGACGCAAGCGTGAAACCGGCGTCGATGTGATTGAACACAATCACACCATCCCCTTCGCCAAAGCGGATTTCATCACTGACAAGACTGCCAGCCGCGAGCGCTGGATTTCCGGCCGCCGCGCCGAAATTGATCGTGCCTGTGGCGGCGGCCCTCAAGGCGAGGTCGACGCGACTGGCGGAGGTCAGCGTCCCGCCATCCGTCAGCGTCAACGTTCCCCGACCCGCCCTGCCGACCTGCATGGCGCCACTCGTCACCGTCCAGTTTGAAGAAGCTCCGGAAATAGTGGCCCGGTTATCTCTCTGTGTGGCAAAACCCACCGAGGCATTGGTGGACGTCACGGAGCCGCCATCGGTAATGTTTAGAACACCTCCGGCATCTCTATCGTCACCCAGACTGAGAAGGTTGGAAACCAGCAGTCGCGAACCGGGATTAGCGACGTTCACCTCGCCGTTCCCGCGAAAAAAACCGCCCACGCGAGCATCCCGGGTGCTGGCTTCCCCCCCATCGAGAATATTCAGCGTCCCTGTATCCGACCACCCCACCCGGAGCTGGTTGATATCGTACCATCGCGATCCAGCACCCGTAATGGTCGCTGTGCCAGCGCTCTGATTGCCGACATGCGCCACGTAACTCGCGGCCGGTCCTCTCAATGTGCCGCCATTCGAAATTGTGAGTTCGCCGGGAGCGCTAAAACCGACAGAGGTTGAAGAGGTCCAGAAGTCAGACCCGAACGCCCCCCCGCTGACCCCGTCGATGACGACGCCCGTAGAGTTGATGGTTTGCGCCTGCGCCTGCCCGAACCCGACCAGAGCGCTGGACGCCAGCAGCGTCAGGCAGAAGGCGCGCAATGGGCGCTTGGCGCGGTTCGCCCCCACGCACGGGTTTGGAGCAAGCTTCGAGTTCTGAGCGTGGCGCGACATGAGACCTCCGGTAAGTTGACCCGGAGCTGTCGCGCCTGAGGCGCACACCCGATGCATCACCACTTAAGCGATAGCAAAACTCCAAGCTTTACCGGCGCTTATTGTCCGTTCACCGATCAGATTGAATCCCCGGATTAGGGGGGGCTTGCCGCCCGAGCCACAGGGCCATGAGGGCGGAGCGACTGGAAACGCCGTATTTGCGATAGATCCGCTTCACATGGTCATGGGTCGTATGGGGGCTCTGGCTGTTCTCTTCGGCGATCTCGCGTTCGGATATCCCGCGCAACAATCCCTGCAAGACCTGCCCTTCGGTCGGGGTCAGCTGTTCTGACGCCATCCCGACCCCCTCCGCAAGCATCTGCTGACGGTAGAACCAGCGAATGCCGCGCAGGGCATGGCTGACGATCTCCTTGTCTCCGTCATCAAACGGGGCCTGATCAAGCGCGCGGTGAAACCCGATCTGGACTTCCACATCCTCGTTTACGGGTATGCCAACCCAGATTGAATCAAGACGATCAATGGCGCGGTAATTGGTTTTGTATGCCTCTCCCTCGTACCATTCACGCGTCGCCAGTTCATCCAGCCTGAAGGCCCTGAAGGTTCCGGCGAGCTCTGCATTGCGGACCGTCGTGACATCCGGAGCGCCCTGCTCCATCTGGCTGAAGGCCTCCTTGATGACATTTGCAATGTTGGGGTCAGGGTGCAGGGCAAATACGCTGCGGGGCCGCCAGCCGAACATCGGATCCCGGTACATGGTCTGGGACAGACGGACCACGCCGATCCAGTCAGCCTGGCGCGCATCGACCATGTCGGCGACTTCGGAAAGAAGATATCGACGCGACTCTTCGGCTCTGGCGGCGCCAAGGTCGGACAATTCGTCCCAGAGCGTGTAGATCCGCTCGCTAAAGGCATTGTCGATGGGCATGGATTTCAGTTGTTCAGCCAGACTGGAGTGAACCGGAATAGCGACAGTAGAGCACCCTTGCCCCCATGATGAAAACACCAGCCCTGACAAAAACTTAAAGGCAACCTACTACGCTCAGCCCTGATGGACGGGGACTAATTTTATACGCCGCCGCATCAAGTCATGCCGCCTCACGTCCCGCCTTCCCTGAAGCCAGCCGCTCCTGAAGCCTGTGCGTTATGCGGTAGCGCGTGCAGATCCAGACCGCGCATAGCGCCACAATGAACGGCGCGATCCCGGAGACGCCCTGAAGCACGCCGACCACAAGCGGGGACTGGCTCTCACCGGGCGTGTAGGCCACATGTGACAGGGCGAGCCCCATCGCTCCCGTCGCAAGGGCGTTGCTCGCCTTCATCAGGAAGATGACAACGCCATACCCCATTCCTTCATGACGGGCGCCCGTGCGGTGTTCGAGCCAGTCGAACACATCCGGCATCATCCCCCAGATGATGGAATAGACGCCGGACAATCCCGCCCCGCCCAACGCCGCACCGAGCACATAGACACTCGGCCAGGTCGGACCCAGACAGCTCGCTAAAAGGAATGCCGCGCCTGACAATAGATACGCCGCCTGAAGCAAGCGCGCCTTCTCAAAACGGTGACCGGCTATGATCCAGAGCGGCAAGGCTGCGAGCTGACCGATCGTGATCGCCGTCAGCGCCTGCGTGCTCAGGTGCGACGCTTCCAGCACATAGACAGTGTAATAGGCGAGCGTCTTGGCGAAGAGGGGCGGCCCAAGTCCGCCCAGCACGCCAAGAGCCAGAATGAGCTGGAACTGACCGTTCGAGAACAGGTCACCGATCCGTTCGCTCCCGGCTTGCTGACGCCTTGATCGTACGGCCTGCCGGTCTGGCTTTCGCACCATCGACCAGGCGAGCACCATGGTCAGCGCAGACAGGCCGGCCGCAAGCCAGGCGAAACTGCGCAGCGCCTGCGCGGATTCCGCCCCCTGCCTGCCGAGCACCGGCCCCAGCCAGACAGCGAACAACAAGGACGCCATCGAGCTGAAGAAGAACCTGTACCCGGCCAGACGCGCACGCTGGCGGCTCTTGCTGAACGCGACCGACATCAGGGCATTGTGCGGCAGGTCAATCAGCGAATAGGTCATCCGGAAGGCGAACACCGCCAGAGCGATGGCGAGCACGGCTTTCCCGGGCGTGGTGGCGGACTGGATCATCCAGACAAAACAGGACGACGCCATAACGCTGCCCGGAAGAATGAAGACGCCATACTTGCCAAACGGCGTGCGCAGACGATCCGCCAGCGCCCCGACCATCGGGTCAACAACCGCATCAAACACCAGGGACACCAGCAGGATCAGCCCTGCGATAGCGGGGTCTATGCCCGCCAGGTCGGTCATGGCGAACAGCAGGATGATGTCCGCCGCCCCCCAGAGCAGGTTCTTTGCAAAATTGCCTGTGGCGTATCCGGCCGCCTTCGCCTCATTCCGCCAAGCTGACGCCTGCATGCTCGCCCCCACACTTCAAAGCGTGTGTAAGCGCCTGATATGACGGTTCGATGATATATTAAATTAAATTGATTGATTTAAACAAAAGTGTCGCAACCCGCTGATATCTCCCCGCCTGCGTCGATCAGGAGCCGCGACGTTTCACCTATGGGGGATGGACCATGACCACTTCAAAATCCTATGCCTGCGCCCTTCTGACGGGCGCCTCGATCCTGGCCTATTCGGCCCCGGCGATCGCGCAAACCAGCGAAACGCCTGTTGAGGATGTCATCGTCGTGACCGGCGCGCGCCTGCAGAACCAGCGCGCGGTCGAACAGAAGCGCGATGCCGATGTCATCGCCGACTTCATCACCGCTGACGATGTTGGCGCCCTGCCTGACTTCTCCGTCGCTGAAGCCCTGACCCGCATCGCCGGCGTGTCCACTGAGGATCGCAACGGGGACACCGAGTTCGTGGTCATTCGCGGCTTGCGGTCTGACTTCAACTACCTGTCCATTGATGGCGCGATCGTGCCTTCGACCCGCAATAATGGCCGCGCCACCCAGCTGTCGGTCATCCCCTCCTACGTGATTGATGTCACAGGAGTTCAGAAAAGCTTCTCTGCCGACATGGACGGCAACTCACTGGGCGGAAACATCGCTGTTCGCACCCGGAGCGCGTTCAATACCGATGGCGTCTACTTCGCCGCACGGGGCGCACTGGGCGGATCCGATCATACCGATGCGCCGGGCGACCATGATCTGGGCACGCGCGGTGATTTCGCCTTCACCACCACGTTCGGCGATCAGGACCAGTTCGGTCTGGTGCTGTCAGGCAGTTATCTGAACGCCACCAACGACACCTGGCTGCCGGGCGTGTCGTGGAATGAGTATGACTTCTTCAACCCGGACGGATCGCGGGTTTCAAGCGCCCGATATGAAGACGCAGAGCCCGGCGCCACCCTGGTTCCTCATGGCGTCCAAGCCTATCAGTACACCAACGAGATCGAGCGCCAGGGCATTTTCGGCAAGTTCGAATACCAGCGCCCGGGCACGTTCTATGCCGCGATTTCAGGCTATTGGTTTGAAGAAACCGACACCGAGCAACGCTGGGACAACGCGCTGTTCCGCAATCGTCGCGGAAATATTCCCGGCAATCTGACCCCGACCAGCGGCGAAGTGATGGAAGGCCGGGTGTACAGCCAGTACTTCCTGCAGGGCGACACGAACACGCTGTCCAGCGTCACGGGGCGGTTTGATTGGACGCCGGGCGAGAACCACGTCCTGTCCGGCCTGATCACCCGGGCCCAGGGCGAGCGCGAGAACCCGTTCTACCAGATCCGGTTTGACACCACGACGGCCAACGAAACCCGGATGGGCTTCACCTACGACATTTCCGGTCAGTACCCGCAACTGACCCTGACCAACCCGGAAAACTATCTCAATGGCGCGCTCTATACGGCTGTATTCTACCGCCCGCGTCTGGATATCAACGAGCAGGACGCCTTCCAGTTCAAGCTCGATTACGGCTTCAACGCCGAGAGCGGCGATCTGGGCTGGGGTCTGCAGACGGGCCTGAGCTATCGCACGGACGAGCGCTTCCAGGACCAGCTGTTTGACCATGACTACCGGCCGAACTCCGCCAACACCCGCGCCTTCTCGATGGACCAGGCTTTGCTGGACTTCGCCCACGAGTTTGACCCGAACCTGTTCACCAACGCGCCCCAGCACTTCATCGACCATGACGCCTATCTGAACTTCTTTGAGGCGACGCAGGCCGAGTGGGATGACCGCAAGGACCAGGATGATGAAGGCCTGTCCAGCGAGTTCACCGTGCAGGAAGACATCACGGCCCTTTATCTGCAGGCGCGTTATGCGGGCGAGAATTACGTCCTGCGCGCGGGCGTCCGCTATGAAGACACCGATGTGGACTCCTCTGGTTACCGCTCCTTGCAATTCGTCCGTGAAAGCGGCGGCTACGAGGAATTCCTGCCCTCCGCCAGCGCCATTTATGATGTGACGGACAATCTGCGCCTGCGCGCCGCCTACAGCCGCACGCTGGGCCGGGGCGAGTATGATGATCTGGCGGTGCTGGGTTCGATGAGCATGGATGATACCATGCAGACCATCTCCATCAGCTCGGGCAATCCGGATCTGCAACCGCGCCTGTCTGACAATTTCGATCTGTCGGTGGAGTACTACATGCCGTCGGTGGACGGCGTGATTTCCGCAGGCGTGTTCGCCAAGGAGATCGACAACGAGATCTTCACCCGCAGCACCCGTCGCAATGTCATGGTGGGCGGCGTCGAATATCTTGAAACCCGACGTCAGCCCGATAACGCCAACAGCGCCGAGCTGTCCGGCATCGAGATCGGGGCAACGATCAACTCTCTGGACTGGATCAGCCCCTATCTCGCGGATGTCGGCTTCACCGCCAACTACGCCCATATCGACAGCAGCTTCACTATCGAGATGAGCAACGGGGTCGAGCGTGACTTGTCCGGCCTGCTCTACCAGCCTTCCAACATCGCCAATCTGGCCGTGTTCTGGGCGCCGGGCGATTTTGAATTCCGGGCCGCCTGGAAATACCGTGATGACTATCTGATCTCGGTCAGCTCTTCATCACCGACCTTTGACGAGCACATCAACGACCAGACTTGGATCGACCTGCGGGCGCGGTACAATTTCGACAATGGCTTCAAGGTGTTCGCCGAAGCGCGCAATGTCGGCGACAACGCTCAGGACCGCCAGCTCTCCTACGGACGCACAGCCTGGACCCGCGATTACGGTCGCTCGGCCTGGGTGGGCCTGATCTACAAATACTAGGCGCAGCCTTGCCGGCCGGAGTCCCCCCTGAGGCTCCGGCCGGTCTTTCTTTTCAACCCGATTTCCCGATAAGGAGTTTGCTATGAAATGGATCTCCCTTCTGTGCGCCATGGCGGCCATCACCCCTGCGGCTGCGGCGCAATCTTGCCCGTCTTCACTGTCGGAAGCGTTCCGCGCGCCAGAGCTTGAGCGCCCGATGATCGTCGCGCACCGCGCCTGCCATGGCGAGGCGCCGGAAAACACGGCTATGGCCGTCCGCGACTGCATCCGGCTCGGCATTGAAGCCATCGAGATTGATGTTCGCCTGACCGCTGACGACCAGCTGATCGTCTTTCACGACTCCACGCTGGGGCGGATGACTGATGGCTATGGCTACACCTTCGAAATGTCGCTTGCGGAGATTCGCAGCCATCACTTGCGGGAAGGCACTGGCGAACCGGGCGCTGCGCTGACCGGCCTGCCTGTCTCCACCCTGGCTGAAGTGCTGACTGCAGCGGGCGATGATCTCCTGATCAATCTCGAGATCAAGACCGACTCCCTTCATGGCTTCACCGACGTGTTCAACGCCGCTGTCGCCGCTGTACGCGAGGCGGATGCGATGGACACGGTGTTCTTCAAGATCCCCGACAACATTGTCGGCCGGGATCGCCGATCCGGGTCGGAGCCGATGATCTCCCGGCTCGACCTGACCGATGTGCAGATGCACATGCCGATCATCTGGTATTCCGACCGTCCGTTCAGCGAGCGTCTGGATGAGTTTGACGCCTACGCACCCGTCGGGTTCGAAGTCGTGATTGATGATCCGCAAAACTGGATTGATGGCCGCGCGGACGAGCGCCTCGCCGGAAAACGGATCATGATGGTCGCCGTACAGCCGCGCTGGAGCGGAGGGTATTCCGACACCGTCTCCCTGGTGGATCCGGATGCGGGCTGGGGCCGTCTGATCGATCTTGGCGCAGACGTCATCATGACAGGTCGCCCCTTGCGTCTGCAAAGCTATCTCGACGCGCGTTTCGGCCCCCGTAACTGCAGGCCCGGACACGACGAATGAGTGAAGCGCTGTTTGATCTGACGCCCTCCCAGAAACGGGTTCTGGAGCAGATCTGGCATTTTGGCCCGATCGCACGACGGGACATTGCAGACCGGGTGCAGATGACGCCTGCGGCGGTGACCGGGCTGGCGCGCGATCTGGCCGCAAGAAACCTGGTCACCGAGACGGTGGAGCGCAGCGGCGCGCGGGGACAACCCGCGCGCCCTCTGTCCATCAACCGCCGCGGCGCCTTTTCGATCGGGGTAAACTTCTCCCACGCCTTCGTCGAGGCCGGAGCCGTGGACCTGAAGGGGCAAATGCTCGCCCATCAGAGCGTCCGGCTGTCCAGTGAAGACCCTGATCCTGCGGAGATTTCTGCGCAGGTCAAAGCGCTGATCCCGGACCTCCTGAAAAAGGCGGGCGCGCCTCCAGAGCGCTGTCTGGGCGTCGGCTTCACCCTGCCGGGCGACTTCCTGCCTGATGGCGTACGGCTCAAGGCGCACCCGTATTTCCCGCGCTTTCGTGATGTGGATATCCGTCAAGCACTGGCGGGCGATATCGAGCTCGACTGTTTTTTCGAGAATGACGCCCTCACCGCCGCCATTGGCGAGCAGCTTCTGGGGTATGGCCGCTCGGTTGAGTCCCTGATGCTGATCCATATCGGCCATGGGGTAGGCGGCGGCCTGATGCACAAGGGAGAGGCGTTCCGGGGCGCTCATGGCAATGCCGCCCTGGTCGGCGTGCTCTATCCCGATGATCAGCCCCGCCCCTCTGGCATGGACCTGTTCCAGACCCTCCGGGACGCCGGGCATGAAGGCCGGATCGATTTTCCGGACCTTCAGGCTCTGTATCAGTCCAGCGACACGGCCCTGCAGGGCTGGATCAAACGGGCCGGCGCCCAGCTGGAAACGGCCATCTATGTCGCCACACGCCTGTTTGACCCTTCCGTCGTGGTGATCGGCGGGCGCTTGCCGGGCGCCATTTCCAAAGCAGTGTGCGAGCAGGTGAACACCGACCGCGCCTTTGGCGGCGGCGAAGGGTTCGCCAAAACGGCTGAACTCCCCGCTCCCGTCCTGACCGCCTCCCAACACGGGTCCCTGGCTGGCGTCATTGGCGCGGCGAGTCTGGCCGTCAAATCGCGATTGCTCACCACAGCAGAGCGCGGCTGACCGACCGAACGCCTACCGTTCCTGCAGGGAAAACCGCACCTCGGTGCGGTAGGTGCGCGTGGTCCAGTTCAGCCTGTCGGGGCGAGGTGGAAACGGTGTGGCGCGCTCCACTTGCTCCAGCACGGCCCTGTCGAGCGCGTCATGGCTCGAGCCGTCCAGTATCCGCACACGCAAGACACGACCGCTGGCATCAAGAGTGAACTCGACCCCAACCACACCTTCTCGCCCCTGCATCCGGGCGCGGGGCGGATAGCGTTTGGCGGCAATGAACCGCGCCAGCACCTCGCCATCGTGAGAGCGGATCGCCTGCTCATACCCGGCCTGATCTGTGTCGCCATCCGTATCAACCTGATCGCTCGGCTCGTCATTCCCGCTCAGCGACTGGGCGCCGGCAAGCGATGTAGGGCTGGCTTCAGAGTGCTCTGTCGCTGGCTCTTCGGGCTCAGGGTCTGGCAATGGCGGACGAACACGCGCCACGGGTTCAGGTCTGACGGTCTGAGGCACAGGATCCGGTTCCGATGGTTCAGGCGCTATCTCTGGCTCGGACGGGGCTTCAGGCTCCGATTGCACGGCGCCGCTGGACGCACCGCTCGACCCCAAAGACACGGACAGACTCGCAGCTTCCACAACGGCAGGCTCTGCAGGTCTGGACACGAGCCAGCCCCACAGGATCCCCGCGTGAATCCCCACCGAAATCAGAACGAGCCGAACCACCCCCATGACGGCGTCAATCCTGCGCCGGGCGCGCCGCGATCTCGGCCCGGTCTGCACCGGCATTGCGCGCCAGATCGAGCGCATCAATCAGGGTTTGCGCACGGGCGTCTGCTTCTGTGGTGATGATCACAGCGCTATCAGGTTGCGCCTGAACCAGCGCCCGCAGCGCTTCAAGCGCATCCGCTTCGTGCAGGCGACGATCATTGATCCGCCAGGCGCCATCCTCATCGGGCGTGACGATCAGGATCGGTTCAGGCTCGCTGACCGCTTGCGCATGCTCGGACGCCGGGGTGTTCACCTCCAGCGCGAAGGGCGCGGCGTTGGCGGTCAGAAGCAGGAACACCACCAGCATGAACACGACATCCACGAGCGGCGTCAGCACCGCGCCTGTTTCCCCCTCCTCCGTCGAAGTTGGAAGCTCCGCCCGGATCATGAGGATGCGCCCTGACGTTCCAGCGCAATCGAGATCTGGCTGAGCATCACGCCGGCCCGCGCCGCTTTCCGGTCCGCCCAGGATTTCACCAGTGCGCTGACCAGCAAACAGGGCGCGGCAATCGCCAGCCCCACGCCCGTGGTGATCATGGCCTGCCACAAACCACCCGCAACCACTGAAGGCTCGATGGGGCCGGAGAACGCTTCGAGCGCCCGGAAGGCTTCCATCATGCCCAGCACCGTACCGAGCAACCCGAGCATGGGGCTCAATCCCGCCAGGGTAACCAGTGCGCTGCGTCGCGCCGTCAGTTCGCGCACATCCTGTGACAGGGCGAGACTGACCGCCTCGTCCCGCAGGGGCTTGGGATCGGCCGCACGCGCTTTGAGCAGGCTTGCCGACCGGGAGAAGAACGCGCGTTCGGCGATCAACCGATCCAGCGCCTCGAACGGGTGACCGCCCAGGACAGAGGTTTCAATCGCCTCGGCGGTCCGGCCCCGCAAACGGGGCGTCAGGAGCATCCGCAACAGCGCATCCAGGATCAGCGCCAGGGCCACGATGGAGCACAGAAGCAGCGGGATCAGGGTCAGGGCGAGCATGCCACCCTGGGAGAGTTCGGACAGCATCATGGCTATAGCGCGCGCAGAAAGGCTTCGAGCGCGCTCCTTTCCTCGGCGGTCAGCTCCAGCTCGTGCAAGCGGTCACTGGTTTCAGGGAAGAGCGGATCGTCAACGAGATCGCCCCGAGGCCGCGGACGGGCGCCGCCTTCATTGTAGATATTGATCACGCCATGCAGATGCGGGATCAGACCGTTATGCATATAGGGCGCGGTCTCGCCCACATGCCGCAGGCTGGGCGTGCGGAAGGCGCCGACATCGGCCGGATCACCCGTGATCGCATAGCGCCCCAGGTCTTCGCGGGACCGGCCATAGAAATGAAGACCCAGATTGTGGAAGTCGTCATCGGTCAGGCGCGGCCCCATATGGCAGTTGGCGCAGCGGCCCGTGGTCCGGAACAGATGCAATCCCAGGATTTGCTGATCACTCAGTCGCTGATGCTCGCCGCGCATGAAGCGGTCAAACCGCGTCGTGCGGTAGAGCGTCATCTCAAAGGCGGCGATGGCTTCGGAGACCTGCTCAAGGGTGATCTGGTCGTCTCCGAATACTCGCGCAAAGGCCTCCTGATAGGACGCATCGGCGTTGAGCCTGGCCTCTACCAGGGCACGGTCAGCCGCCATCTCTATGGGATTGGTGATCGGCATCATCGCCTGATGCGCCAGGCTGGTCGCTGACCCATCCCACATGAAGCCCGGCTGCTGGGCCTTGTCGAGCAGGGTCGGCGCATTGCGTGCGCCCTGCTGACGATCATGCCCGAACGAGCTGCGCTGTCCGTCGGTAAAGCGCATGTCCGGACTGTGGCAGCTGGCGCAGCTGAACTGCCCGGACCGGCTCAAAACCGGATCGTCGAACAGGCGCGCGCCGAGCTGGGCGACAGGGTCATCGCGCCGGAGCTCAGGACGCTCAAGCGCGCCAAGCTCCACGTATTCGATATCCGCATCCAGATGCGCCTTCGGCCAGTGCGCCGGGTCCCCTTCATAGACCTCACGCAAGGCAGCGCCCCGGTCACAGATCTGGGCGCCGCACGCGCGCTCGGGCGCCGGGACAGACGCCTGCCCCACAGAGGTCGAGACCAGCGCGAACAGGCCGGCGGCAAAGACACAAAACAAGACGAACGAGCGCAAAACGGCCTCCTTTGAACGCCCGTTCTACGCAACTGAGAAACGTTTGCAACATGCATTTCCTGCGGCCTCCGGTCGCAATTTCATGTTTTTCAATGGCTTGAGGCAGAACGACGCAGGAGCAATTTCAGGAACGCCGCTTGATTATGAGAATGCTTCTCATTATTGGACGCAAAACTGCGTATTACATTTCCATGGGGGTCCTGATGAAACAGGCATCATTTTTCGCGCTCGCCGCTGCATTGACCGCAGCACCCGCTTACGCCCAGACCGTCGAAGACGACACGGCACAGGAAGAGGGCCAGACCCGCGTCGAGCTGGCGCCCGTCGAGGTGATCGAAACCCCGGCGCCTCAACCGGCGTATACGGGCTTTGACGCGGTCGATTCAGGCCTGTCCATCGTGGGCGAGCAAGCGATCGAGAACCATGAATCAGGCTCAGGCGATCTCATGGACGTGCTGCGGCTGGCGCCCTTCGTCCGTCACGGCGTGAACCATTTCTCGGTCGATCAGGAGGACCTTCAGGACCTGCGTCCATCCGACATCTCCATCTCCGGCGGGCAGATCTACGACAACCTGTTCATGCTGGATGGCGTGTCGGTCAGCAATGTCCATGACGTTACGGAAAACAACCCGTTCAACTACAATGAAGTCTCAGGGGCCGGCGCGCAGAGCGTGTTTCTGGATCCCAGCCTGATCGGCGCGCTGGAGCTGCGCGATTCCAACGTGTCCGCGCGTTACGGCGATTTCAGCGGCGGCGTCGTCAATGCCGTCGTCCGCAATCCCTCCGACACGTTCGGCGCGAGCCTTCGCATCGGATATGAAAGTGATGATCTGGTCGATTACATCTATGTAGACGGCCTCGACGTCGATGATTCCAACCCGCCGCCGACCTTCACCAAATGGCGCGCCCACGGCACGGTCGATCTTCCCATCAACGAGCAGATGAGCGTTCTTCTGGGCTTTGGCCGCACCGTCTCCGAAGTCGATTACCAGCTCAACGAAAGCTATGGCGGAAACTTCAGGGGCCATTCCTCGACGAGCGACCAGTTCCTGATCAAGAGCGTCTATGAGTTCTCTGATGCCCTGCAGCTCACCGGCAGTGTGATTTACAGCCCCTATGAGAGCGAAGCCGCCAACCAGAACGGCATCGATAATCTGATCGTCAGCCAGGGCGGTGGTCTGACGGGCAAGCTGGAGCTGGATGGCGAAACCGGAGAGACTGTCTGGAACATCAAGGCGAGCTACGCCTATTCGGACATGAGCCGCACCGCGCCGACCAATAACTTCTCCTGGAGCTCGGACGCGCCCAGCATTGATTTCTGCTCTTCGACCAATTGCACCGTCGGCGGGTTCGGCGATCTTGACCAGGACCAGAGCGAATACACGCTTGAAGCCAGCCTGACCCGCCCCTTCCTGGGCGGCGAGTTCAGCGCCGGCGCCCAGCTGTCCCGCACCGAGGCCTATAAGGCCCGCCTTCAGGACAATTACGCCTATTCACGCGGCGAGTATGACCCGAATACGGTCTGCCTTGATGCGGATGATCCCGCCTGTATCGATGGTGAAATCGCACTGCCAGTGCGGTTCGATTACAAGGCCTATGAAGCCAATGTGGAGATCAATCAGGCTTCGGCCTGGGTCGAGCATTTCCAGAGCTTCGGGCCCATCGACATTCGCGCCGGCTTGCGCGCCTCCCGCAATGACTATCTGGAGAACACCGAAATCGCGCCCCGACTGAGCGCGGTCTGGTCCATCACCCCGGACTGGCAGCTCACTGTAGGCGGCAACCGGTATTATGCGGGCGACTTCGTCGGTTATGACATCCGCTCCCAGTATCCTGACCTCTATCGCTATGAGCGCGAAGGCGTGATCTCGGGCAGCGACCTTGTTTACAGCAGTGATGACTGGGTTCTGACCCGCGTCAGCCATTTGACCCAGTACCGGCCGAGCACGCTGGACACCCCCTATAGCGACGAGTTTACGGCGGCTCTGACCTTCCCGCTCCTGAACGGGGTCGGACGCCTGAAGGGCGTGCAACGCTGGCATCGCGATCAACTGGTCCGCAGCCCCAGCGAACGGCTTGAAGAGACCCAGGACGGCGACACCTTCCTGCGCACCGTCTATTTCCCGACCAATGAAGGCGCGAAGGACTATGTGGGGATCAGTGCGGAATGGGTCGGCTCCTGGCGCAATCACACCCTGTCGACGAATGTGCACTGGGAAGACCTGACCTCGCGTTCAGACAATGCCGGCGGCTATTTTGACATCCTCGACCCTGAAGGCCTCGCGACTGATTTCATTCTGTACAATGGCGAGATCATCTCGATGGCCGAGCTGGAAACGATCCGGATCCAGGAAGATTTCGCCACCCCGCTCGAAGCCAATATCAGCCTGCAGTCTAGCTGGCTGTCTGACACGCTGAGCACCACGCTCTGGCTCTATTACCGCGGCGAATACGAGATCATTGACGATACAGGCGTGAACGAAGTCGTGGACGGCGTGCGTTATGATCTTTTTGACACCGTCACACGTGACGCCTCGCTGTGGACGAACTTCAACGTGACCTACAGCCTGCCTGAAACGGATTTTGGCCAGGTGGATCTGCAAGTGCGCGTCTCCAACCTGTTCAACGACCTGCCCAATACGGACTATTCCTCCACGAACCCGTATCAGCAGGGACGCAGCATCTGGTTCGGTCTCAACTACCGGATCTAGCAGGCAGTGATTTCAGGCCCCGGAGCACCATGCTGCGGGGCCTGAGAACGCCACGGCTGATCCCTAGCCAAGCGGGCTGGACAAAAGCCCCAGCGTTTCCACCAGCATCCAGACGCCGATCACAATGAACAGACCCGCTGCGATGTAGCGGACGGTATTGAGCGGCACACGCTGGATCAGTGCATTGCCCAGGAAAACCGCGGGCACGTTGGCGAGCATCATGCCAAGCGTCGTACCTGTGGCGACAAGGAATACATCGTGAAAGCGCGCGCCGAGCGCGATCGTGGCCAGCTGGGTCTTGTCGCCCATCTCCACCAGGAAGAACGCCACAAAAGTCGTCAGGAAAGCGCCGAATTTCGGGGCGGGCGCCTCTTCGTCATCCAGAGTGTCAGGGATCAGCGTCCACAAACCCATGGCGATAAAAGAGGCGGCCACCAGATAGCTGAACCAGGCGCCCTCCAGCAAGGAGGCGACCTGTGAGCCCAGCAAGGCCGCAAGCGCGTGATTGGCCAGCGTCGCCGCCAGTATGCCAAGGATGATCGGAACCGGCTGTCTGAAACGCGTCGCGAGAACGATGGCCAGCAATTGCGTCTTGTCGCCGATTTCAGCAAGGGCGACGACCGCGGTCGAGGTCAGGAAAGCTTCCACTTGATCAATATTCCGGCCGGGCTGACAACGAACCAAAGACATCACGCTCCCCGCCCAGCGTGCGGAAGCGCAGTGTCATTGGTCTCGCCGGAACGGTAGGACCGCTCTCAACGCGCCATGGCCTCTCGACCAAGTATGTTGACGCGAAGATCCGCCGCGAGGCGGTGGCTACTCCCCAAGTAACGCCGGGCAAGTACCACGCTGGCGCTCGGGACCGCAACCCCGAACACGCCTCAAAGACAGCGCGCCCCTCCGGTTATTGGCGAGCCAGACCGGCGCCAGTCGAAGCGCCATACATGTGCGAGGCGCAGTCCTGCGCCACCCCGGCGGCAAACGCGTAGCCGTTTCCGGCAAGATCGTCGCACTCGCCAGCGTCAAACCGCGTCGAACCAAATCCCGTCGCTGCACCGCCGCCAGAGCCTGCAGCGCCGAACGGAATGCGGATTTCGAACCGGCCGCTTCTGGCTTCAAAGTCGCCGATGCCGATACCGTCGAACCCGGTTTCAAGGCGGATCAGCGCGCCCCAGGGCGTTTGCGTGGCGAGGCCGAACCGCGCATCCGCGCGCAGATCGTCATTCCCACCCGTCAGAAGGCCGGCTTCGTTGAACAGCTCTGCGGGCTGGTAGTCCCACACCGCATTGACTGCTGTCGTCAGTTCCAGCCAGCCGCCCGAGGTTCCGACATGACGCCAGGCCAGTTCCGGACCGGCGTGCAGCCGGCCAAGGCTGACAGTCTGGTCCGGGATCGTGATGCCGAGGCTGTCCACATACCCGTCCTGGCGTTCCTCAAAGTGAACGAGCCCTGCCTTGGGACGCATGCGCCAGGCCCCCGAAGCGAACTCGCCCGTGAGATTGGCGCGGATCATGTAGCGCCCGGTATCAAACTCATCCTCATAAACGCCCAGCGGATCAACGCGGTTGGAGGAGCGACCATAAAGGGCCGTCGCGTCGAGGGTCAGGGAATCCCGAATGCGCCAGACCGCATAGGGCCCCGCCATCCAGCCTTCGCCCTCCAGACGGGCGCCCGCTATGGCTCCGGCGTCCTCGAAGATCGTCTCGGCCGTCTCCTGCATCCAGTCGTACTGCGCCAGAACGCCGAGAATGAGCGTGTCGGACAGCTGATAATCGACCCCAAGCTGGGCGATGCCGAAATCAGAGCTGGCGCCCTCGCCTGCACGATTATCCGTTACGCCGGAAACTTCCGCTGCAAACCAGACGTCCCAACCGTCAAGCACGGGTCGCTCATAATTGGTCACACCCGCAATGTCCGGTGTGGCCGCTGCCGCTGCGCCGCGCGCACCGGCAAGCGATCCGGCCAGGTTCATCTGATAGCGGCCCGAGCCGTCCACATTTGCACCAAACGCCCCGCGACGTGTGCTGTCGCGTTCGGAGAAGCGACGCGACAGATCGGGTGCAGCCTCCACAATCCGGTCAGCGCGGCGCGCCAGGAACCCGCGGATTGCACGCTGCGTGGCGAGGCGTACAGCGTCTTCATCACGCACATTCTCGATCGTACAGACTAGGCTCTCGTTCGCATCGAGGTCGAGCTGGAGGGTTCCCGCCTCAGCGTCAAAGCTGGAGCCGCCATCCAGATCGCCTGCACACGACATTGACTCCGTCCGCCAGCCGACGGGCAGGCTCTGCACGATCGCGTAGGTCCCGGACAACAGATCCGCCGTGCTGACGCTCGCACTCCCACCGCTCGTCGTCAGGGTCAGCCCGTCAAACGCCGCAATGTCAGAGGCAATGCCAAAGCTTGCATTCCCCGAGGCGCCCGCGGGCGTCGTCACGATCAGGGTGACGTCGCCAAAGCGCGCCTCCACGTTCAGCGAGACCGGGATATCGACCAGCGTGCCATTGTGCGAGGATGAGCCGTCTCCCGATGTGGAGTTCACCGGCCCGCGCGATCCTGAGGCGACGGTAATCGTGGCGACGTATTCGCCAGGTTCGAGGTTCTCCGCCAGCTCATTGAGGGCGACTGTCAGATCCAGCGAACCAAAGGGCGGCACCGTTCCGGACACAGGGGTGATATCGAGCCAGCTCACATCCGCGCTGGCCAGGAAAGCGAGCGGTTCGGCGCCGGGATTGGTCAGCGTCGAGGAATCGACCTCCAAACCGGGGTCGCCGAGACCGGGAGCGAGAACCAGAGTGACCCCGTTCGCCGAGGGCGACGCCTCAATGCTGGCTGTCGCCGCCAGGGTGGCGTTGCCGGCCTCGTCCGCACCTGCGCCCGCGCCGACCTCGATCCCGACCGAGCCGACCGTCGTTGGCGTCACCAGAACGCTGTAATTTGCACCCGAGCCTTCAAAATCACTCGCCGTGCCATTGGTGACCGAGATGTCAGAGAGCTCAAAGCCCATGACCGTCTCCGAGAACGCAAAGTCTACGGAGAACTCGCCCATGGTCTCTGCGCCAGGAAGCATGATCACCAGCTCCGGCGCCGTGCCATCCGCCTGCCGTGTAATCGTATTGGACGCGGTGTTGGAATGCCCCGTGGAGCCGTACGCTGAAGCCTGCGGCAACTCAACGCTGACCGCACCGTCGCCGCTGGGCTGGACCACAAGTGTATAACGCTCGCCCGAACCTGTGAGCTCGACCGCTGACGCATTCACGAGCGTGAAGTCGGCGAGCTCCAGCCCCGTCACAGGCCTTGTGAAGTCGACGACCACTTCGAACGGTCCTGACACGGGATCAGGCGCGCTGGTGCTGAGCGTCACATCCGGCACGGCGATATCGTTCGCGTTGATGGTGACGACCGCCTCGCTATCCGCTGCAATCGCACCCGAAAGGCCGGAAAGCGTGACAGTAAAGGTCTCGGAGGGCTCTTCCTCTGCATCGTCCGTGATCGGGACGGAGAGATCCAGCCGGGTCGTTCCCGCGGGAATGGTCTCCGCCCTGTTCGTAACGGCGCTATAGTCGCCTGGTGCAATCGCGCTGTTATCCGCGGTCGACCAGTTAAAGCTGACGGGCGCCGCCGACGGCGCATCGAGCGTCACACGGATCGTCGCCACCGCGTCGGACTCATTGATCGCGACATCGGCCACCGAAAGCGAAGGCGGCGGAGAACCGTCATCGTTCTGGACCACGCCCCGCCCCGAGGCATCAGCGATCGACACGTTTCGTCCACCCGCTTGCAGATTGGACAGCTGGGCCAGGAAAGCCTCATCGCTTTCAAAGTCCGTATCGCCCGCAACATGGATCGTGAACGTCTGGCTCACCGCACCGGCGGCGAAGGTCAGCGTCTGTGTGTTTGCCGTGTAGTCTCCGTCTGCGGTCGTCGCGCTGTCGTCCGCGGTCGCGGCGTCCACGCTGATCAACGTATCGATCGGGTTGGACAGGCTGACCGTGAAGTCAAACGCGGTCGTCCCCGCATCACCCTCGGCCTGGGTTACATCGGAGATCGACAGACTGGCTGCATCGTCATTGGTGATTGTGCCCGTCGCGCTGGCATCTCCAATCACAGCATTGGCCGCCGAGGACAGGGTCGCCGTGATGGTTTCACTGGCTTCCACGACAGCATCACCGCTGACCGTGACGTCAAAGCTCTGCTGGGTCTGGGCCGGGGTAAAGGTGAGCGTCCCCGAGGCGGCGGTATAGTCCGCACCGGCCGTGGCCGTGCCGTCGGATGTTGCATAATCAACGGTGACGGTCTGCGCCGACGCCGTGGAGAGTGTGACTGTGAAGGTCAGCGTGCTCGTGCCGGACGCGCCTTCGTTGATCGAGACGTCCGCAATGGAGAGGCTCGGCGCCCCCTCATCGTCGGTGAGCGTCAGCGTCACCGCCTGCACGCCGTTCTCGGTCCCGTTCGTCACGGAATTCACCGAGACCTCGATGGTGCGATCGGGTTCATCGACAGTGTTGTCGACCGCCGTCACGGTCGCCGTCGCCGTCAGGTCGCCCGCCGGGACCACGATGGAAGCCGGGCCGGTGGCGTTGGCATTGGAATAGGCCAGCGACACAGTGACGTCCTCGGTCGAGGTCGCGGACAGCGTCGCGGTCAGCGTGCTCGTCCCGGCATTTTCCGAAATCGTCGTCGGGGAAGCAGAGAGCGTCACATTGGGCGCGGAATCGTTATTGAGAATGCTGACCGTGCCTGAGGTGTCGGCGAACGTCACATCACGACCGGACGCGGCCAGATTGGCCATCGTCACCGTGAAGGTCTCATTGGGCTCAAACGCGGCGTCGCCCTTGACGTTGACGAGAACGCTGACGGTCGTCTGGCCCGTATTGATGCTCCAGGAACGGTCGACCATCGCGTCATAGTCGGACGGCGCTGTCGCCGTACCATCTGCGGTGCTCGCTTCAAAACTGATGCTCGTATCCACCGGCGCACTCAGGGTGGCGATCAGGGACACAGGCTGATCGGCTTCGGTCTCAAACACTCCGCTATTGGCGATGGAGAGCGTCGCGGAATCATCGTTCGTGATCGTGCCGGTCGCGGAGGCGTCCGAAATCGCCGCATTGTTCGCCGAAGAGAGGGTGACGGTGAAGGTTTCGGTCAGCTCCACCACATTGTCCCCGCTGACCGTGACGTCAAAGGTCTGCTGGGTCTGGCCCGGGGTAAAGGTGAGCGTCCCCGAGGCGGCGGTGTAATCCGCCCCGGCCGTGGCCGTACCGTCTGAAGTCGCATAGTCGACCGTCACCGTCTGGCCTGACGTCGCCGACAGGCTGACCGTGAAGGTCATTGTGCTCGTCCCGGATGCGCCTTCGCTCAGCGACACATCCGCAATGGAGAGGCTGGGCGCCCCTTCGTCGTCGGTCAGCGTCAGCGTCACCGCCTGCACGCCGTTCTCGGTCCCGTTTGTCACGGAATCCACAGAGACCTCGATCGTGCGATCGGGTTCATCGATGGCGTTATCCACCGCTGTCACAGTCGCCGTCGCCGTCAGGTCTCCCGCCGGGACCACGATGGAGGCCGGGCCGGTGGCGTTGGCATTGGAATAGGCCAGCGTCACAGTGACATCCTCGGTCGAAGTCGCAGACAGCGTGGCGGTCAGCGTGCTCGTCCCGGCGTTTTCCGCGATGGTTGTCGGCGAAGCAGAGAGCGTCACTTCAGGGGCGGCGTCATCATTGCGAATGGTGACTGTCGCCGTCGCGTCGGAGAAGGTCACGGCGCGGCCGGACGCATCGAGATCAGCAAGCGTCAGCGTAAAGGTTTCGTCCGGCTCGAACTCAGTGTCGGCCTTGGTGCTGACCGGAATGAAACGTCCCATCTGGCCATCGGAGATCGAATAGGATGCGGCGGACACTGCGTGATAATCCGCAGGCGCCGTCGCCGTGCCATCCGATGTCGTGGCTGTCAGCGATATGGACACGTCCACAGGCGCACTCATCGACACCAACAGGTTCAGCGAATTGTCAGAGGCATCCCCTTCAAGGCGCTGACCATCGGCGATGGAGATCGTCGCGGCATCGTCGTTCAGGATCGTACCGGTCGCGGTCGCGTCGGCGATGGTCGCGTTGGTCGGCGAGGACAGGGTGACCGTGAAGGTTTCGTCGAGCTCAACTCGGTTCTCGCTGTTAATCGTCACATCAAACGTCTGCTGGGTTTGCCCTGGCGCGAAGTTGAGCGTGCCGGTCGCCGTGTCGAAGTCGACATTGGCGGTCGCTGTGCCGCTCGAGGTCGCATAATCGACCGTGACCGTCTGCGCCGACGCAGTTGAAAGCGTGGCGGTGAAGGTCATCGCCTTTGTTCCAGACGCACCCTCGTTCAGCGACACGTCCGCAATGGACAGGCTCGGCGCGCCTTCGTCATCGGTCAGCGTCAGCGTCACCGCCTGCACGCCGTCCTCAACCCCGTTGGTGACGGAATCCACCGACACCTCGACCGTGCGATCGGGTTCATCAATGGCGTTATCGACCGCGGTCACGGTCCCGGTTGCGGTCAGGTCACCCGCAGGCACCACGATGGAGGCCGGGCCGGTGGCGTTGGCATTGGAATAGGCCAGCGCCACAGTGACGTCCTGGCTCCAGATGGCGGACAGTGTGGCGGTCAGCGTGCTCGTCCCGCCGTTTTCCGCAAGGGTCGTCGGCGAGGCGGAGAGCGTCACATCAGGATACTGGTCGTCATTGAGGATCGTGCCCGTAGCGCTGGCGTCGCCCAGCGTCACATCACGGCTCGCAGGGTCGAGATCAAACAACGTCACCGTGAAGGTCTCGTCCGCTTCGGGAAGCCCATCATCAGCAATCGTCACCGGCAGGCTCACCGTTTGATCACCTGCGGAAATGGTGCGCAGAGACCCACTACCGAGCGCGGTGTAATCATCCCCCGCAATCGCCGTCCCGTCCGTGGTACTGGCCTTATAGCGAATATCGGTGTCCACCGGCGCGCTTAGGGTGAGGGTGAAGGTCAGCCCTGCCCCCTCCTGGTTCTGGACATCTGCGATCGAGAGCGTCGCAGTGTCATCGTTCGTGATTGTGCCCCGCGCACTGGAGTCAGCAATCGTCGCGTTCGTGGGCGATGACAGGGTCAACGTCACCCATTCATCGCGTTCGACCACCCCATCATCGAGCAGAGTGACGGGGATGGATTTGCTCGTTTGGCCGGGGGCGAAGGTCAGCGTGCCTGAAGCCGCCGTGTAGTCCGTTCCCGAAGACGCGGTCCAGTTGCTTGTGGCGTAATCGACCAGGATCGCTTGGGTCGACGCAGCGCTGAGCGTGACGACAAAATCAAGCGCGCCGTTCGCTTCCAGTTCCTCATCGTCAGCGACACTGATCGTGGGTGCAGCGTCATTGTCCGTGAGCGTGATCGTTACTTGCTGGACGCCGTCCTCGGTCGCCCCGTTTCCGCCGGTGACTGAGGCGATGTCGACATGGATTGTCTCGTCACTCTCATCGGCAGCATCGTCCACAAAACTGATCTGGGCGGTTTGGCTGGTCGCGTTGGCCGGGATGGTGATGCTGGCGGGGCCGGTATAATCGATGCCGGATCCGTTCGCGGTGCCCGAATATGAGAGATTGACGATGGTCGCTTCTGATGTCGCGCTCGACTTTGTCGCCGTCAGGACCACGGAGCCATCGCCTTCGGACGCGCTGATGGTGGAGACCGACAGCGTCACGTCGGAATGCTGATCGTCATCGAGGATCGTGCCCGTGGCGCTGGAGTCAGCAATCGTCGCGTTCGTGGGCGATGACAGCATCACCGTCACCCATTCATCGCTTTCGACCACCCCATCGTCGATCAGAGTGACGGAGACGGACTTGCTCGTCTCGCCGGGGTTGAAGGTCACCGTGCCCGTTGCCGCCGTGTAGTCCGTTCCGGCGGAGGCGGTCCAATTGCTTGTCGCGTAGACAACCGTGACCGTTCGGGTCGATGCGGCGTTCAGTGAGACGACAAAGTCGAGGGCGCCGCTCCCTTCCGTATCTTCAGCGTCAGCGATGCTGATCGTTGGTGCGGCGTCATTGTCGGTGAGCGTGATTGTTTGTTGCTGAACGCCGTCCTCGATCGCGCTGTTCCCGCCAGACACTGACGCGATATCGACGATGATCGTCTCGTCATCCTCATCAACCGTATCGTCCACAAAGCTGATCTGGGCCGTTTGCGAGGTCGCGTTGGCGGGGATGGTGATGCTGGCAGGGCCCGTAAAATCGACGCCGGATCCGCTGGCCGTCCCCGAATAGGAAAGATTGACCGTGGTCGCTTGCACAGTCGCGCTGGACTGCGTCGCCGTCAGCACCACCGAGCCGTCGCCTTCGGACGCACTGATGGTCGAGACCGACAGCGTGACGCTTGGAGGAACCACACCGGTCCCCTGAATGGCGAAATTGAACGGGGACTCATCGCTATCATTGTTGGCGATTGTCAGGGTGGCGCTACGCGTCCCGGCGGCGGACGGATCGAACCGGATCACGACCGTAGTTGTGCCGCCTGGCGCCAGGCTCGTCGCGGGTTGCGAGGTGATCACATAGTCAGCGGCTGCAGGGCCAGAAAGGCTGGCCGCATTGCTGCCAAGGGTCAGTGTGCCGGTGCCTGAATTGGTCACGGTGAAGGTCCGGAAGGTCTGGACGCCACTCACATCAACCGAGCCGAAATCCGTATGGTCGAGCGCCCGCGGGGAGCTGTCGCCATCGGCGATGTTCCAGCCGTCGCCGGTAACTTCTATTTCAGGCCGGGGGACGCAATCGGGGTCTGTCGTCATGTCCAGACTCGTGTAGCCGGCCACTCCGTCCGCCGGAGCGGATACGTCCGGTGGGCTGGTGGGCGGCTGGTTCCAGGACCGGATGCTTCCCGACGCCCAATCGCCACTGAGGCCGTAGTACAGATATCTACCCGCCACCAAGCGGGTATTAAACTGGTTACGGGTATGGGTCTGCTGCGCCAGCTGACCCGGGCCTGCATTAGGCACAGTGGATTCTATCGCGGCCGAAGAATCGCGTTCATCCCAGGTGACAAGCCGAAGCTCATCGCCGCCACTGGGGTTGGTGTTGTAGGCCGTCCATTGGGCCCGCACTTCTGTGTAGCTAGAGTTGCTGTATGGGCCGGCGACGCACCTGTCGTCGGACGGCAGAGACAGGCTGACGGACGGGTTGCTCCAACCTTGAGCCTGTGCAGCCGCGGCCGTCACGCCCGCTCCGAACACGGCCAGCGCCAGCGTGCGCGATGCAAGCGTGAACGCGCGCTTGACGCTGGCGCAAACTTCCCCCGCTCCGGAAAACGGCTTTGCGCCGCCCGGTGTCACAGACCCCTGACTTTTCATGTTCTTACTTGCTCTTGCTACCCTTGAGCGGGCCGCACCGCGTCACTCCCCCCTCAGAAGCGTCTGCGAGGCGCTCTCCGCCGCGCGCAATCCTTTACAAAGTTTAAACGACTTGATAGCCAAATAATTCAAATGAAGTACATTCATTTTCGAAATAGTTCTGTGGAGGCAAGTCGTTGGCGAACCTGAAGAACCTGGATCTGAACCTGCTGGTGGTCTTCGAAGCGGTCTATTCGTGCGCCAACATTTCCCAGGCCGCCCGCCGACTGGGAATGAGCCAGCCCACCATCTCGAACGCCCTGCGGCGCCTGCGGGAAAGTCTCGATGATCCGCTTTTCGTGCGCGCCGGTCGCGGCGTGGAGCCGACCACACGGGCCGTCCAGATGATCGGGCCGGTGCGCGACGCCTTGCAGTTGATCCAGAACGGCGTGGCGCCCGAGGAGCACTTTGATCCTGCAAGCACAAGCCGGCATTTCCGCATCGTCGTGCTGGATGCTATGGAGCCCATCGTGATGCCGCACGTGATCCGTCAGATCCAGAAGTTCAAGACGGTCTCGATTGAAAATCTGGGTATTCTGAACACGCCCATGAACGAGGGGCTGAATGACGGATCGCTGGATCTGGTGATTTCGGGCTTCATGCTGGACAGTCGCGAGACACAGTGTGAGGCGCTCGCGCCCGTGCACCTGTCGATGGTCGCGCGCAAGGATCACCCAGACATCGAGGGCGAGTTTACGCTCGATCATTTCCGCAAGCTCGGCCATGTGGCGCTACTCCCGCAGGTGCGGGCGTTGTCCAGGCTGGACGAGGCGCTGCGCCGGTTCGATATCCAGCGACACGTCGCCTATTCGGTCTCCAAGTTCTGGTCCTTCCCGCACATCCTGATGACGACGGATCTGGTTGCGATCATGCCGACCGCCTTCGCCCGGGCGATCTCGCGCAATTATCCGCTGGCGATCTACGACCTGCCCTTCGACTATCCCGAAGAGCGTATCTACATGACCTGGAAATCCAGCCACACCAATGATCCCGCCCATAAATGGCTGCGAGCAGAAATCGCCGTCGCCCTCCGGCAGGCGGCGGCTGCAGCGCAAGCGGCGACGTAGTCGGCACACCGATCGCAAAAGACCCGTACGCTACTGGACATTCCGCCTTTCGCGCCGCGATTATGCTTTCCACCCCGGACCCAGCGTCACGAAACCCGAAAGCGCGAGCCATGCCCTTTATGATTACGCCCCTCGCCAGCGCACTGACGACGGTGCTGGCCATACTCATGACGGGGGCTCCGGCAGTCGCGCAGACCCAGTCGCCGCCCGTTTTTCCCATGAGCGAGGTCGAGCACAGCCATCCCGGGCTTCCGCCCATCCTGCCCCTGCGCGAGAGGGCCGTGGTGATCGACCGCATTCTCGAGGAGCGGTTGGACACCATCATCCCGCAGATCATGCGCGAACAGGGCGTGCCCATGTGGGTGCTGATGTCGCGGGAATATTTCGAGGAGCCGGTAGTGGAAAGCCTGCTCGATGCGCGCAGCATGGCCGCACGCCGTCGCACCATCCTCATCTTCTCCGACCCCGGCGACGGCCAGCCCATCGAGCGGCTGACGGTCAGCCGCTATGGCCTCGCCGGCCTGTTCGAGCCGTCCTGGAATCCGGACGAGGAACCCGATCAATGGCAGGCTGTCGCCGACATCATCGTCGAGCGCGACCCCGCCAATATCGCCATCAACTATTCGGACATGACCGCCTTTGGCGACGGCATGACGCTGAGCCAGTACCGGCTCATGACCAGCGCCCTTCCCGACGCTTACCAAGAGCGGATCATGTCCGGAGAAACGCTGGCCGTGCGCTGGCTTGAAACCCGCACGCCGTCGGAAGTGGAGATCTATCCCGGCGTGGTGCGGATCGCCCACGCCCTGATCGGGCGCGCGTTTTCCAATGAAGTCATCACGCCGGGGGTGACCACCGCCGATGACGTGGTCTGGTGGTATCGCGAGGAATTGTCCCGTCTGGGCCTGACGCCCTGGTTCCACCCCTCCATCGGCATCCAGCGCGAAGGCGCCGACACCATGCTGGGCGGCGATACCGTGATCGAGCCGGGCGATCTTCTGTGGACCGATTTCGGTATCACCTATCTACGTCTGAACACCGACACCCAGCATCTCGCCTATGTGCTCAAGCCCGGCGAGACCGAAGCGCCCGAAGGGCTGCGGCAAGGCCTCGCCGCCAGCAACCGGGTTCAGGACATTCTGATGTCGCACTTTGAAACCGGGTTGAGCGGCAATGAGGTTCTGGCGCGGGCGCGGGCGCAGGCGATTGCGGAAGGGCTCGACCCGTCGATCTATTCCCACCCCATCGGCACGCACGGCCATGGCGCCGGCCCGGCCATCGGCTTCTGGGACAATCAGGACGCCGATCCGCGCGGCGCAGGATTGATCAACGCTGACACCGCATGGTCCATCGAGCTGACCTCTTACAACGCCGTGCCCGAATGGGGCGGCCAGGTGGTGGATTTCCGCACCGAGGAGGACGCCTTCTTCGACGGTGAAACCGTGCGCTTTCTGGACGGCCGCCAGACCGAGCTGACACTCATCGGTTCGGGGCAATGAAGCCCCCTCACGGCGCACGACTTCTGGATCCCTATCTCTCCAGCCAAACGGCTGAAGACTTGCTTGCGACGGTGGATGGCCAGCCCTGGCGCTCTGACCTGAAACGCCGGGTCCAGCACTATGGCTGGAGCTATGATTACCGCGCCCGGACCGTGAGCCCGGATATGCGGCTCGGGCCGCTGCCTGACTGGCTCGCGCCCCTCGCTCACAACATCGCTCAAATATCCGAGTTTGACGCCATCCCCGATCAGGTCATCATCAATGAATATGACCCAGGGCAAGGCATATCGGCCCATATCGATTGCGCGCCCTGCTTTGGTCCCGCCATCGCCTCCCTCAGCCTGACGGGCGGCGCGCAGATGGAGCTACGGAACACGCACACGGATGATCGTATCAGTCTGCGACTGGAACCCCGCTCACTCCTCATCCTGTCCGGCGAAGCCCGCTATGACTGGACCCATGCCATCCCGGCCCGAAAGTCTGATGTGATCAAGGGCGTGCGCCAGCCCAGAACTCGCCGCGTATCCCTGACCTTCCGGACGATGAAACTCATGAATAGAAAAAGTTAGAAATGGTGGGCCCGGAGGGACTCGAACCCCCAACCAAGCGGTTATGAGCCGCCGGCTCTAACCAATTGAGCTACAGGCCCGCTGAGAAAATCAGCTTGTGTGTTTGATAGCGCGTGAAGCGAACTTGGCAAAGCAGGGATGACGGCGAAGCGCAGCTGAACGGATGTTCAGGGAACGGCCATCAAAGAACCGCGTTTCGGTCATGACCCTGTCGCTTGTCGGCGCTTTGATTGGTTAAACACACACTGGGAGAGCTATTATGATCCGCACCGCATTTCTGACCGTCGCCCTGCTGGGCTCCACCGTCCTGCCCGCGCAGGCGCTGGCGCAGACCGCCCCCGCCGAGCAACAGATCGCGCAACTGAACCTGTCCGCCACGGGCGAAGTTCGCATCAGCCCGGACCAGGCTCAGGTCTCTGCGGGCGTGGTGACCGAGGCCCGCACCGCAGCCGAGGCCCTGCGCGCCAATTCCCAACGCATGCAGGCAGTGTTCGCGGCGCTTGATGAAGCCGGTGTTGAAGCGCGCGACATCCAGACCAGCCAGCTCAATGTCAGCCCGATCTATTCGCAGGTTTCGTCGCGCGATGGCGGCACGCGCCAGATCACCGGCTATAGCGCCCAGAACACCGTGACCGCACTGGTGCGCGGGGTGGACGCTGTCGGCCCGGCGATTGACGCCCTGTTCGAGGCGGGCGCCAACTCGCTTAACGGCGTCACCTTCTCAAGCTCTGAAGCCGATGAGGCCGAAGCCGAAGCGCGTCGCCGCGCGGTGGCCGAGCTATACGCGACCCGCGACCTGTACGCGGAAGCGGCCGGTTTCAGCGTGACTCGCCTTCTGAACTTCTCTGAAAGCGGCGGCTATGCGCCCCAGCCGGTGATGTTCTCGCGCGCCATGGTCATGGAAGACAGCGCTACCCCGGTTTCGGGCGGCGAGCTGGTGGTGTCCATCACCGTCAACGGCGCCTGGGAAATCGACGGCTGATCACCAGACCAGCTTGGGCGCACAATAGCGCGCATCGTGGCCGTCTTCCTTCAGGAGGGCGGCCGCTTTGTCAGCGTCAAAGGCGCCGCCGAACTGCTCAGCCAGAATGCCGCCCGCAATGAACAGGGCATCCACGCCCTCGGCCTGCGCGCCCTTGATATCGGTGATCGGGCCATCACCAATCGCCAGAATGCGGGCCTTGTCCACGGCTTCACCGCGCAGGCGCTCGATCTCGCGATAAGCGAGGTCATAGATCGGCGGATGGGGTTTGCCCGCCATGATCACCCTGCCGCCCAGCGCCTCGTATTTCGCCGCCAGCGCTCCCGCGCAATAACGCAGCCCGTCGCCGAACTGGACCACGATGTCGGGATTGGCGCAGATCATGTCGAGCCGACGCAATTTCGCCTCGGTCAGAAGGTCCGTATAGTCCTCCGGCGTCTCTTTGGACCAGTCAAACAGGCCCGTGCAGGAGATGAAGGCGGCGTCTTCCAGTTTCGCAAACTCCAGCCCCGTATCGCGATAGAGCGCATCATCGGTATCCGGCCCCAGCTTGAAGGCCGGGCCCGGCGCGCGCGTCTTTAAAAGCGCATGGGTCGCCTCGCCCGAGCTGACTGCTGCGTCCCACACATCCTCGCCCGCCCCCATCTGATGCAGGAAGGTTTCCAGCGAGGCGGCCCGGCGTGGCGAATTGGAGACGAGGACCACCACCCCGCCCTGGGCGCGATACTGGCGCAGGGCGTCGAGCGCTTCGGGCAGAAGGTCGGAGCCATCACGGATGACGCCCCAGACATCACACAGTATGGCGTCGTAATCGGCGGCGAGGTCGGAAAGGCGGGGGAATTGGGTCATGGCTGTGGACTAGGTGAGCCCCGCCAGACGGTCAACGGCTAAATCGGCTTAGCCCGCGGCGCGGCGGAGCTTGTTGTCCGCTTCGCTGATCACTTCATCGCGCACCGGACGCGGCGCACCGAAGAGATGGCCCTGAGCGTAGGCGACATCGAGGTCGAGAACCTCGACCACGGTGCTTTCAGATTCAATCTTCTCGGCCACCAGATCCACGCCATAACGCGCAAACAGGCCCGCCACGTCTTCAGGACGCAGGGCGCCCGGCTCACGCCCGGCGATGGGCTCGGCGCCATGGGCGGCGGCGATCAGGCGGTCACCCGCCACCTTGATGAAGCGCACGCCCGCGCGTTGCAGCTCGGCGAGATCAATGTTGAGGTCATTGACCTGATCAATCGAGAAGCGAAAGCCGAAATCGGCCAGACGCGCCATGTTGCGAGCGGCGAGCGCGGAACGGTTCTCGAACTGGGCGCGCGGCATTTCAAAGATCAGCGCGCCCGCCAGATCGGAATTGCGGCGCAGGAAATCGAGGAAGGCCGGGAAGAAATCTTCATCGGCAAGCGAGCGGATCGAGACATTGCAGAACACGCCGACACGGCGGTCGGATTTGGTCAGGCGGCGTACGATCTGCACGCAACGCAGCAGCAGAAGATTGTCCACATCCGTGATGAGACCCGCTTCTTCCGCCGCCTTCAGGAAAGTGACCGGCGCAATGACCTGCCCGCTCTCGTCACGGATGCGAGTATAACCTTCGTAGAAATAGGTGCGACGCTGGGGCAGGCCGACGACCGGCTGGAGATACAGATCGACGCGGTTATCATCGAGCGCCCGGCGCACCAGATCGGCCGCATCCGGGGCCTGGGCTTCCATCGGAGCGCCCCGACCGCCGTCAAGCCTGGCAAGGATTTCTGCAACCAGACGCTCATCGGCGCCATGCGCATCGCCGCTGGACGCGGCAAGTGGCTGGTTGAGCTCAAGGGCGGCAGGCGCTTCAACTACCGGCGCTGACGGGCTGGCCGTGGCGGTCTCCGCCAGCGCGTCGATCCGGTCCTGCGCCGCACTCAACTCATCCAGCATGGTCAGGTTTGCGGCCTTGAGCTGGTGGATCTCGTCTTCAAAGACCTTGCGCTCTTCAGCGCGGGCGACCGAGGCGTGGACCTGCCCGCCAATCAGGAAGACCAGCGCGCCCATCATCCAGGCGAGCTCGGCCGACATCAGCCCGAACCGGTCAAACGCGAGCGCGGCGACGATGGCGACCATCGCATAGGTTAAGATCACCAATATGTCGCTTGCGCGCGGCATCGTCGCTCCTGAATGTCGCTGCTTTGGCCCGCTCGGCCTAAGCGCAACGAATCACACTCATTTCAGCGATCATAAGCTGCGTTAACCGGACTTGTCAGAACGTTAACGCTGTGAGCCGTGGACAAACGGAAAAAACAAAGGCGCGCCCGCACATGCGGACGCGCCTTCGGTTAATCGCGGTCTCCCGCCTCGTGGCTTACGAGGTGTGCGGGGCGATCTTGATCTCGACCCGACGGTTGGCCGCACGGCCGGAGTCGGTGTCGTTGGAGGCGATCGGCTGGCTTTCGCCCATGCCGGCCACATACAGGCGGTCGCGCATGACGCCGCGTGCAATCAGCTCGGCGGCGACAGAGCTGGCCCGGCGCTCGGACAGGGTCTGGTTGTAGGTGGCGTCGCCCACGCTGTCGGCATGGCCGATCACGTCCACATAGGTGGCCGGATAGGTCATCAGCACGTCAGCCACATCGTTCAGGACCGGACCGAAACGGCCATCGATCTGAGCGGAGTTGGTGGCGAAGGTCACATCGCCCGGCATCACCAGATACAGGTCATTGCCGACGCGACGCACGGTCACGCCCGAACCACGAAGGCGTTCGCGGAACGCGTTTTCCTGGCGGTCCATATAATTGCCGACGCCGCCGCCCGCGAGGGCGCCCACGCCTGCGCCAATCAGGGCGTTGCGACGGTCATCACCGCCCGCCAGCGTGCCCAGAAGGGCGCCAGCGGCTGCGCCGGCGAGAATGCCGGTGCCGGTGTTGTTGCGGGTCACGTTGCCGTACTGGTCGGTGGTGGTGCATGCAGCTGCCAGGCCAAGCGCCAGAGCAGCAGCGATCAAAGAACGAAACATCAAATCTCTCCCGTAAGCGTCCCCTAAAACGCAGAACTACTCTGAAAGTTCCACGTCTAGATAGCTCTATCTTAACAACTATGCGCGACGGGCGCATGAACGCAGTCTGAACCAGCGCCGAAGAAGCTGAAAATATGGGCGGAAAAATGTCGCCCGACGCTCTTGACGCCTCGCGCCCAGCCTCTTACCTCCGCCGCTGTTAGCAGCCAGGGCAAGAGAGTGCTAACGCCCTCGCCCCCTGGTCCGCTCAAACAGTTCTCACACGAGCCAAAGCTCAAAAACGGAGTACCGGCAATGAACTTTCGTCCTCTCCAGGACCGCGTTGTGGTGAAGCGCGTCGAGGAAGAATCCAAGACCGCTGGCGGCATCATCATTCCCGACACCGCCAAGGAAAAACCGCAAGAAGGTGAAATCGTGGCTGTGGGCCCGGGCGCCCGTGACGACAAGGGCGAGCTGATCGCCATGGACGTCAAGGTCGGCGACCGCATCCTGTTCGGCAAATGGTCCGGCACCGAGATCGCTCTGGAAGGTCAGGATCTGCTGATCATGAAAGAGTCCGACATCCTGGGCGTGATCGGCTAATCGCCGCGCATTCGCTCAAAGACTGACATCTACTCAAAGATAGGGACGAACAATGGCTGCCAAAGACGTTAAGTTCGGCGCTTCCGCCCGCGAAAAAATGCTCAAGGGCGTGGATATCCTCGCCGACGCCGTGAAAGTCACCCTGGGCCCGAAAGGCCGCAATGTGGTGATCGAGAAATCCTTCGGCGCACCGCGCACCACCAAGGACGGCGTGTCCGTGGCGAAGGAAATCGAACTCGAAGACAAGTTCGAGAACATGGGCGCCCAGATGGTGCGCGAAGTCGCTTCCCGCACCAATGACGAAGCGGGCGACGGCACCACCACCGCAACCGTTCTGGCCCAGGCCATCGTGCGCGAAGGCATGAAGTCTGTCGCCGCCGGCATGAACCCGATGGACCTCAAGCGCGGCATCGACAAGGCCGTGGCCCTGGTCATCGAGCAGCTGAAATCCACCGCGACCCCGATCAAGGGTTCGTCTGAAGTCGCGCAAGTCGGCACCATCTCCGCAAACGGCGAAAAAGAAATTGGCGAGATGATCGCCAACGCCATGGAGAAAGTCGGCAATGAAGGCGTGATCACCGTCGAGGAAGCCAAGTCGCTGGCGACCGAGCTCGACGTCGTGGAAGGCATGCAGTTCGACCGCGGCTACCTGTCGCCGTACTTCATCACCGACGCCGACAAGATGGTGGCCGACCTTGAAGACCCGTTCATCCTGCTGTTCGAGAAGAAACTGTCTTCCCTGCAGCCGATGCTTCCGGTCCTCGAAGCTGTCGTCCAGTCCAACCGTCCGCTGCTGATCATTGCAGAAGATGTTGAAGGCGAAGCGCTGGCGACCCTGGTGGTCAACAAGCTGCGTGGCGGCCTGAAAATCGCAGCCGTCAAGGCTCCGGGCTTCGGCGATCGTCGCAAGGCCATGCTCGAAGACATCGCCGTCCTCACCGGCGGTCAGGTCGTCTCCGAGGATCTCGGCATCAAGCTCGAGAACGTCTCGCTCGACATGCTGGGCACCGCCAAGAAGGTCAACATCACCAAAGACGACACCACCATCGTGGACGGCGCAGGTGAGAAAGAAGCCATCGAAGGCCGCGTGAACCAGATCCGTCGTCAGATCGAGGACACCTCCTCTGATTACGACAAAGAGAAGCTGCAAGAGCGTCTGGCCAAGCTGGCTGGCGGCGTTGCGGTGATCAAGGTCGGCGGCGCTTCGGAAATCGAAGTGAAAGAGCGCAAGGACCGCGTCGACGACGCCCTGAACGCCACCCGCGCTGCGGTGGAAGAAGGCATCGTTCCGGGCGGCGGCATCGCGCTGCTGAAAGCCTCCAAGGTTCTTGATGGCGTGACCGGCGACAACGAAGACCAGAACCAGGGCGTCGCCATCGTGGCGCGCGCGCTGCAGGCTCCGATCCGCCAGATCTCCGAGAACGCTGGCGTTGAAGGCTCCATCGTGGTGGGCAAAGTGCTCGAAAGCTCCGATGTGAACTTCGGCTACAACGCTCAGACCGGCGAATACGAAGACCTGGTGAAATCCGGCGTCATCGACCCGGTGAAGGTCTCCCGCATCGCTCTGCAGGACGCGGCTTCCGTCGCCTCCCTGCTGATCACCACCGAAGCGGCGATTGCTGAAAAGCCCAAGAAAGACGGCGGCGCTCCGGCGGCTCCGGACATGGGCGGCATGGGCGGCATGGGCTTCTAAGCTCCGCTTGCACACGCAACCAAATGGAAAGGGCGGCTCGATGGAGCCGCCCTTTTTGTTTGGCGCCGCCGCCCCTAGAGCGACGCGGCAACCCGTGTCGACAGGGAGACCGGCCCGTCGCTCTGCCCCTCAGACATTGCCGTGACTTCAGGGCCCGTCGTCGGCGCAATCGGGGCCACTTCGAACAGAGCAACCGTCACGCCCTCTGACGGCGCTTCAGCGGACACGATCGGCCCGCCGACAGGGGCGTCTGAAAGCACCTCAATGGCCACCGGGCTCAGAATGAGAGCCGCCGCAACGGCGCCGCCGCCGGTGACGCCAGTGGTCAGGATCATACGCAGGGATTCAATCATGGTCAGAAGACTCCTTCGAAGCCGCTGAGCGGCTTTCTGTTTTGCACGCGCTCTTAGATGAGCGGTGATGAAACCGCGAAGGACCCCGCTGACGGTCTCATTGTCCTCCTGGCACTGGGCCACGAAGGCTTGCTTGAGCTCGTCAGACAGCCGCAAATCGATCACAGCAGTCTTCTTGGGGGAGCGAGGCCGGTCTTGTTTCATCACGGTGAGCCATTCCAGTCAGATTTCGCCCTCAAGCTACTAAAACCGTGCCTGCACACACGTTATTTTGTGTCCATACACGCGATTTCTCTCAGATGCCGCCAGCGACTTCGAGGCAACAGATCACAATGGTTCTCGACGGTTGTCATCACACGGCTGGTCAAGGTTTAACCATGGCGGTATGTCAGGGATATCCATTCAAGAGGTTTCTTACATGCTTCGTATCGCCGCCGCGCTTTTCGCTCTGTCACTCACCAGCGCCGCTCAGGCCCAGAGCCCCGGTTTCGGCATTGAAGAGATTCGCCTTGGCGTCGCCGCGCACGACCTGACCGACCACACCGAGGATGGCCCGCAGATTGTCGGCGACCTGCTGTTTGCAAGCCCGGATTTCCTGGAGCCGGTCTGGTCCCCGCGCCCCTTCCTGTCCGCCAGCATCAGCACCCAGGGCTATACCAATCTGGTCACGGCGGGCCTCGCCTGGGATTACGGCTTCACTGACCGTTTGAGCGGCGAGTTCTCGTTCGGGCTGAGCTATAATGACGGCGTGCTGGAAGTGTATCCGGATCGCGACGGCCCGGTTGAAGCCCAGCGCATCAAGGACACCCGCGCCCTTCTGGGATCAGACTGGCTGTTCCGCACCGGGTTCGGGCTGGATTACGCCATCAGCGAGCAATGGTCCGCCGGCGTGTTCTACGAACACCATTCCCACGGCCAGATCCTTGGCAGCGGCCGCAATCAGGGTCTGGACGAGCTGGGCCTGCGGATGAGCTATCGCTTCCGCTAGACGCGATGGACGGGCGGGGTCAGCCCCGCCCGATGCGCGTCTTCAGCGAGTGAATATGGGTGTTGGCTTCGTACAAACGCTCAAGGCTCAGACGTCCATCATCCAGCGCGGCACCGACCCAGTCCACAGCACGACGCGACAGATCCGGGTCGGCATCCGCCGAGTTCGAGATCAACAGAAGGTCATTGCCCGCCGCAAGGGCCTGAACGATCGCCTGTTCGCGCGAATACTGGTTCCGGATCGCCCCCATATCGAGATCATCAGTGATCACTGCGCCCTGATATCCCATCTGGTCGCGCAAAAGGCCCTGAATGATCGGGGCTGACAGCGTGACGGGATTGCCCGAGGGATCGAGCCGCCGGTTGATCAGGTGCCCGCCCATGATCAGATGGGCCTTGTCCTGATCGATCAGGCGCGCAAAGGGCGCAGCCTCGATCTCGTCCCAGGTCTGGGTGATATCGACAAAGCCGTCATGGCTGTCGCCTTCACTGCGCCCGTGACCGGGGAAGTGCTTGATAGCGCAGGCCACGCCTTCCGCTTCCATGGCGTCTATGAAGGCGCCGCAATAGGCGGCGACGGTTTCAGGATCATCGCCAAAGGCGCGGGCCCAGCGATCAATCACCTGATTGCCCTCATGCTGAAGGTCTGCGACAGGCGCGAGGTTCATCGAGAAACCGCTTCGGGCCAGCTCCGCCGCCGCTTGCGCAAAGACGGGGCGGGCATTCTCCAGCCCCATATCCAGCAGCTGTTCGGCGGTGGGTATGTCGGTAAAGCCCATCTCATCCGTCAGTCGCTGAACGAAACCGCCCTCCTGATCGATGGCGAGCCAGGCGTTCGGCGCGGCGGCGCGAAAGCGTTGCGCCAGTCCCAGAACGCCTTCGCGCGTACGGGCGTTATGGCGCAGGAACAGAACGCCGCCGATGCGCCCCTCGGCCAGATCGCGCTCGATCCGGTCCGCGCCCTCGGCGTCCGGCGTGCTGCCCAGAAAACCGAGGATCAGGCTCTCGCCCACCAACTGATCGAGTGTGATTGTGCCCGCAAAGGCCGGAGCCGCCCCAAGCGCCGCCAGGCCCGCCAATACGCCGCGTCGTGAAATCATTGCCATTCCGCCTTGTCCCTCAAGGGTCTTGCTAGTGCCCGGCGGCGCGCCTGTCCAGTTGCATACCAATATGACGAAAACTTAAGCCCGCGGACGCACAGCTGTAAGGCGAGCGGTAGCAGAGTGCCTGCAACAGGGAGGACACCTCATGAAACACTGGATCGCGACCGCCGCTGCGGTCACCGCCGCCCCGCTTCTGGTTGCATGCGCCTCTGCCGGCGCAGCAACCGAGTACGCTCGCGATGATGATCGCCATCAGAACGTGTTGATCGTGAATGGCGAGCGCATTGTCGTGCGTGACGGCGCTCACGCCATTCATGTGATCGAGAACGCGCTTGAGGATGGCGACACCGCCTCGCTCTCCCTCGACTTTGATTTCGACGCTCATAGCTGGTCGCAGGATGAGATCGAGGAATTCGAGGAAGAAATGGAAGAGCTGGGCGAATCCCTCACCGCCATGTTCTCCGAAGGCTCTGGCTTCCACATCGCCATTGATCGCCTCAACCTCGATCAGGAAGCGCTCCAGGCCCGTATCGAAGTCATCGTGGAGGAAAGCGAGCGTCGTGCTGAACGCGCCGAGCGTCTGGCCGAACGCGCAGCCGAGCGCGCAGAACGCGACGCCGAGCGCCATGTACGCCGTGCCGAGCGTCAGGCGCGTCGGGCCATGGAACGCGCGGAAGAAAGCGAGCGCCGCGCCATCTCCATCTCCATTGATGCAGAATCAATCGCCCAGGCCGGGCTGATGGCCGCCGAGACCGGGCTTGAAACCGGCCTGGCCGCCATTGACCGGACGCTGGAGCGTGGCTGGAAAACCGAGGACGGTGAGCAGGTGCCCCTCACCCGTCAGGATCGCGAAGAGCTGCGTGAAGCCCGGGAAGAGCTGGAAGAGAGCCTGGCCGAGCTGCGTGAGGAGCGTGCGGACTGGCATCCGGACCACCATGTGGAAGCCCCGCGCCACGCCCATCACTATCAGGACCGTCAGGTGCGCATCATCGAACGTGATGGCGAGACCCGGGTCTGGGTCAATGGTCGGGAACTGACCGGCGCCGAGAAGGAAACCTGGCTCGACGCCTGGCGCAATTCTGAACAGGGCCAGGAGCTCGAAGGCGGTCCGAGCACCCCGCCCCGGCCGCCGCTGCCGCCCCGTCGCTAGACGATACGTATAGAGCAGAGAAAAAAAGCCCGGCGTCATCAGACGCCGGGCTTAAAGATTCTGGTTGGTCGATTAAGAGACGTCTCCTCCCCAGAGACACCACTTAAGAGACAAGACGGTCAGGCCCTGTCTGAATAAACGTTGGCCTAACCGTCATAGGAACGTCAAGCCCCTAGAGTCAGGCGATCTTTCGCCTTGCTGCAATTTCGCCACATTCAGGCGCCAGCCAAACGCGCCTTGATAGCGCTGACGATCTGATCGCGCGCGACGGTGAACTGGGCGGGCTGTTCCTCGCGCCAGGTCTTGTTATCGGTGATCTCGGCGGCCAGGCGTGCGCCCAGTTTGAGGTCCTTGATCTGGGCCTCGCCCTTCTCGCGTTCCTCGGACCCGATGATCACGGCGAACTCCGCTTCCCGACGGTCGGCGTATTTGAGCTGCTTGCCCATATTGCCGCCGCCAATGAAGGCTTCAGCGCGCAGACCGGCCGCCCGCAGCTCACCCGCCACCGAGAAATAGTCCGCCATGCGGTCCTTCTCGGCCGCCACAATGATCACCAGCGGGTCGGCCTTGGCCGCATCCAGACGCTTGAGCGCAGACAGGGCCGAGGCGAAACGGCTGACGCCAAAGGAGAATCCGGTCGCCGGCACGGCCTGGCCGGTAAAGCGGCTGACGAGATCGTCATAGCGACCACCCCCGCCCACAGAGCCGAAGCGGATGGGCGAGCCATCGTCGTAGGTGGCTTCCGCCAGCAGCTCTGCTTCAAACACCGGGCCGGTATAGTAACCCAGCCCGCGCACGACCGAGGTGTCGAGCGTCCAGTTGGCTGATTTGCCTAAAGCATCCAGCACGGCCGTGATCGTCTCAAGATCGGCGACCGCCAGCTTGCCCGCTTCGGTATCGCCCAGCGCCGCCGTGAGGCGCTTGAGGACTTCGGTATTGCGGGCGGCGCCGGTCAGCGCATCACCCACCTGCCCGGCTTCGATGAAATTCAGCACATGGCGGCGCTGATCAGCGTCCAGCCCGGCGCCTTCGGTGAAGTCGCCGCTTTCATCCTTGCGACCTTCGCCCAGAAGCAGCTCGACGCCCTCAAGGCCCAGACGGTCCATCTTGTCGATAGCGCGCAGGACACGCAGACGCTTCTCGGACGCCGCATCACCCAGACGCTCCAGAACGCCATCCAGAAGGCGGCGATCATTGACGCGGATGACGAACTCATCCCCGCCCAGACCCGCAGCGCCCATGACTTCGCTGGCCAGCGCGATCATCTCCGCATCCGCCGCCGGGCCCGGCGCGCCCACACTGTCAGCATCGCACTGGACGAACTGGCGGAAACGGCCCGGCCCGGGCTTCTCATTGCGCCAGACTTCACCGAACTGATAGCGGCGGAAGGGCTTGGCGAGATCCTGGAAATTCTCGGCGGCGAAACGGGCGAGCGGCGCCGTCAGGTCATAACGCAGCGCCATCCATTGCTCGTCATCGTCCTGCATGGCGAAGACGCCTTCATTGGGACGTTCTTCATCGGGCAGGAACTTGCCCAGCGCATCGGCATACTCAAAGGCCGGGGTTTCAAGCGGCTCAAAGCCCCAGCGCTCATAAACCGCGCTTGCAGCGCCCACGAGCGCGCGTTCGGCGCGCAACACATGCGCCGCGCGATCCTCAAAACCACGGGGACGACGGGCTTTGGGACGGAACGCCTTGGTCTTGGCCATGAGGATGCTCGCTCAGATTAAAAGTATCGAAGGGCCTGCGGATTAGCCTTGCATGACGCAAGGATCAAGCGGCGCCGGGTTTGCAGGGCGCTCTAAGCACAAAAAACCGGATGTCGTCCATGTTCGCTCACACGCTTGTCATCATCGCCAGCGCCATCAGCACGCCCGCCGCCTCGCCCGATCTGTCTGCAGATCTGGTCGCGCTGTCCCAGCGTTTGCAGGCGCAGGCGCAGGCCCGGGCGCAGGACATGGCGCGCAGCCCGGCGGTGCCCGTTGAGGCCCTGCCGCCGCAAGACGCCTTCCTGACCGATCTCAGCGAGTTTGCGCTGGAGGCCCATCGTCTGTCGCGCGCCGTTGATGAAAGTGGCGGCCCAATGGATTTACGCTGCATCTTCCGCGGCATGAGCGAGGACGCCGAGCTTCGCGCCAACCTCTTGTCAGAGCCCGCGACCCGCGCCGATCACGCCCGCGTCTATCAGGAGGTCGCCCGGTTGACCGGACAGGCCGCCGAGATCGCCGCCACGCCTGACGCGCAGGCGGCGGCGCTCAGCCTGTCCTGTCCGGCTGAAACCGGAGCTCAGTGAGCGTATTTGACGTTGCAACCATAGGGCTGCGTCTGAGCCGGGTCGGGCGTCTCGCCTGCGCTGACCGCCGCCAGCGCCAGTGTCACATAATCGGTCGGCTCGGGATCGCCCTCGCGCGGACGCGGTTGATCGTCGATCCCGCCCTGATACTGCAGCACGCCGCCGGCATCGATGACATACATGTGCGGCGTCGTGCGCGCGTCATAGAGCCGGCCCAGATCCCCGGATGGATCGAGCACCACATGGGCCGGGTTTGCGCCCCGCTCGACATTGAGCGCCAGCGCTTCTTCAGCGTCTACATGGCCCTGCTCGCCCGGTGCGGACGAGATCACCTGGATCCAGACCACATCATCCTCAGCGGCGCTCGCCTGCAAGGTCTGCATATGCCCGGAGCCGTAATGGCGTTGCACATAGGGACAGCCATGATTGGTCCATTCCAGGACGATGGTCTGCCCTGACAGGCTCTCAAGCGACAGCAACTCACCCGTTGCGGTTTCCACCGAGAAGGCCGGCGAGGCTTCGCCTGTCACCACTTCGGCAAAGGCTTCAAGCGTGAAGGCGGATGCGGTCAGGGCGGCAGCGGCAACAAGGCCCATCGCCTGCCCCAGCGTACGGCGTGAAAGCGTCTTCATAGGCGTCACTCCCCAGTGTTGAACCCGTCTTGTGTCTTTAGTTTACGGCGTCATTGATCGCCCGGATCACGATGCCGCTTGTCAGCAAGGGCGGCAGGATCTCAGGCTCACCGCTTTCGGCCGGATAGACAAGGTAGAGCGGAACCCCTGCCGAGCCATGCCGGGCCAAAGCCTCCGCGATGACAGAATCGCGGTTGGTGAAGTCGGCGCGGAACAGCGCCACATTCTGTTCAGCGAACGCGGCTTTCACCTGCCCGTCAGACAGCGCGCCCAGCTTGTTCACCTGACACGACACGCACCAGGCGGCGGTGAAGTCCACAAACACCGGGCGTCCGGCGGCCTGGGCCTCCAGAACTGCGCTGTCGCTCCATTGCGCCCATTCGCTCTGGCCAGGCGCAGTTCGGGTCACCGGCTCCATGCGCGCGGTCACCGACAAGGACCCCAGAGTCATCAAGACACCCGCCACAACCATCACCCGACCGACCGCGCCGCTCAGACGCAGCGCCCAGACCGTGAAGCTGACCGCCAATAGCGCCAGCATCAGCCACAGCACGCCACTGGACCCCAATTGCGCGGACAGCACCCAGACCAGCCAGATCGCCGTGGCGAACATCGGGAAGGCGAGGATTTCCCGAAACCGCGTCATCCAGGGCCCCGGTCGCGGCAAAAGATTCAGAAGGCCCGGCACAAAGCTGACCAGCACAAAGGGGAAAGCCAGCCCCACACCGAGGAAGACAAAGATCGTCAGCGAGGCCAGCGCGGGCTGTGTCAGGGCAAAGGCCAAAGCCCCGGTCATGAAGGGCGCAAGGCAGGGCGCGGCCACAAACACCGCCAGCACGCCGGTCAGGAAGGCGCCGCGACGCCCGCTATCCTTCACGCCGGAGCCAACCGATTGCAGAGACGTGCCGATTTCGAACACGCCCAGGAGGTTCAGGCCGATCAGGAACATCAGGGTGGCCAGTCCCGCCACCACCAGCGGGGCCTGAAGCTGCATGCCCCAGAGCGCAGGCAGACCTGCAACCCGCAGGACCAGCAGCATCCCGCCCAGCACCAGGAACGTCCCGATCACGCCCGCAGCGAACACAAGCCCGAGCGTCCGCGCCTCATTGCGTTCCGCACCCCGCTTTTCAACGAGGGTCAGCGCCTTCATGGACAGAACCGGGAAGACGCACGGCATCAGATTGAGGATGAGACCGCCCAGAAGCGCCAGACCGGCGGCCTGCAGAAAACCGATCGATTGCGGAGCGGGCGCAGGCTGCCCCCCTTCCTCGTCCGACCCTGCCGGAGTAGCGGGCATGGCCGCGGCCAGCTCATTCACGCGCAGGCCATTGCGCGCCGTGAACTCCACCGCTTCCTCGGTCCACGCATCGCCACGCTGCGCCGTATAGACCAGAACGCCAGTGCGCGGCTGATCCACGCCATTGCGGCTGAGATAGCCCGAAGCCACGTCAATTCGCAGATCCTCTCCCTCATGAATAAGGGCCTGATCAGCGGCATGGTCGATCACGCCCGACTCGTGGGGGTAGAATGTAACGTCCGAGAGCACTGCCCCTGCAAAGCGCGGATCACTGAGGGTGAGCACCAGACCGTTGCTGTCGCCTTCAAGCCCGGCGCGCATGTCCGGCGCCTCGACCGGCGCCAGCTCCAGTGCTTGCGCAATCAGGGCTTCACCCGCGCGATCCACTGCCGTTTCGCCAATCTGAAGGGTCAGCGTCAGATCCGCTTCTTCAGGGATGCAGATGTCCTCACACACCAGCCAGGTAGCGAAGGCGGTGATCGTCAGCGGGCCGGGCGCCGCATTGGCCGGAACCGTGACAGGCGCCGGCAAGGTCACTTCTGCCGAATAGCCGTAATTGCTCAGGGGGCCGAGGTCATAACTGTGCGGCGCCGGCCAGATCATCCCGCCGGCGGACCAACCGTCCGGCAAGTCCAGATCCAGCCGGGTCGGCTCGCCGGAATCTCCCGGATTGCGCCAATAGGTGTGCCAACCGGGCGTGATCTGCTGATGCAACGCCAGATAAAACGTCTCGCCCGGTGCGACAGAGGTGCGGTCCGAGACCAGGGCGGCGTCGACCATGGGCTCGGATGAACCGAACTGGGCCAAGGCCGGGGCGCTGGAACACAGGATCAGCAGCAGGGCAAGAAGGCGTGTCACGTCAGGGGCTCCTCGGGACGCAGGGGATCAGGAGGGAATGATCCTTCCCTGCTGATATAGCCTGTTCACCGGCCCGAACGAAACCGGCCTGACGGGCTTGTGAAAGCGGGTGAACCCTGCGCAAAGAAAAACCGGCCGAAGCAGGGCTCCGGCCGGTCTGTCCGTCTTGCGAGATAAGATCGCTTAGGCTTGCGGCGGGGGCGGCGGAGCGCCTGCACCTGCGTTGCGCGCGCCAGCGCGGGAAATCAGGGTTTCCCAGTTCGCCAGAGACAGCATGTGCGCGTAGATCGCGCCCAGATAGGTGTTGTCACGCAGCTCGGCCAGGGTTTCCGGCTTCAGAGCGCGCAGCTTGTCAGAGGACACGCCCCAATAGCTGGCGATCACCTGCGGCTCACCCTGGGGTTCGCCCTGGGCGTTGCGCGGCTGGAAGGTGGCTTGTTGCTGGTCAAACAGGTCCAGCTCGATCAGACGCTTGACGAAGTCTTCCGTCAGTTTCACGTCGGATTCAAAGCGGCGCACGAAGTCGATCGCACGGTTGGTGAATTCGGTCGGCTCGCCCTTGTCATTGAAGAACGGCTGCTCGGGATTGTCCGAGAACAGGTGAGAGCCGGTGTCCACGCAAACGGTGAAGCGATCGCTGTCCGGGCCGTGGTTTGCGGCCACGAACGGGTAGCGGCGCACGAAAGCCGGCAGATAGGCGAACTGCTCGTAATGACCCGTGGTGGGATCCACAAACAGGTTCTGACCCGCTTGAAGGCCCATGGCTGCGACCGGGGTCCGGTGCTCGCCCAGGAAGATGATCGGGAAGCGGGAGCCGGTGGCGCCGAACTCACCCAGGGTGACCGGCACGAAGTGCGATTCACTCAGGAAATCGAACGGGCGGTCATTATAGCGCAGACCTTTGCCCTGATGCTCTTGCGGGTTCAGCGGCTCAGGATTTTTGTAAAGCGGCAAGGACCCGGTCAAGGTCGGCTTGTTGGCGGCGGCGTCGGCCATGGGGCTCCCCCTCTTGAAACGTTGATGGATCGTTAGCGCAGACCCGCTTGTGAGGCAACATAACGGGACACACGCATCAAGATCAGGGGCTGCAATGCAAGACGGGCGCCCCGCGATTGCGGAACGCCCGTGATGGGCCCCTTACCTCTGGGGGAGGACTGAATTCAGGGCCACCCCTTGCAGAGGGTTCTAGTAACGCCAGCCGAAGCCGACGCCGACGATCCACGGATCGATATCCACGTCTGCATTGACCACAGCGTTCAGAGCGGTGCTGGCGTCAACGGTCACGTCGGTGTTGATCCAGACCTTCTTGACGTCAAAGTTCAGGAACCAGCGTTCGTTGATCGCGTAGTCAACGCCAGCCTGAAGCGCCAGACCGAAGGACGGGTCATAGTCGATGCCGTCCAGAATGGTGCCTGAGGGCAGATCATCGTTGAAGAAGATCGTGTAGTTCACGCCAGCGCCCAGATACGGACGGACCTGACCTTCAGGGTTGAAGTGGTATTGCAGGGTCAGGGTCGGCGGCAGCAGCGTGACGTCGCCCAGATCCAGATCACCCACCGCAGTGTCCACGGCCATCACGTCGTGCGGCGTGACGCCCAGGATCAGTTCGGCAGCGATGTTGTCGGTGAAGAAGTAGCTGATGTCGAATTCCGGCACGACCGAGCTGTCGATGTCGACATCACCGCCAATGGCCTGGATGTCGGCGCCTTCGTCAGGCTGAACAGTGATGGCGCGCACGCGGAACTGCCAGTCGCCTTTTTCGGCCAGAGCGGCAGGAGCCGTCATGCCGGTGAGTGCGACAACGCCGGCGGCGGCGAGAAGGAGCTTTTTCATGGGTTCGTCCCTTTTCCCATAGTGAGGATGGGGACTTTCTGCGCCCGCTCGCGGAAGTTTGATATATGGCAAGGCGCCGCGCGTCCGGCTGACGCGCGGCGCCCTGCCGCAGGGAAGGGAAGAGCCCTGCTTTAGAAGCTGGTGCGCACAGCGATCCGGAAGTTCCGGCCCGGCAGCGGCACCTGGTCTTTCAGGAAGGAGGTGTGCACCCGGCCTTCCTCGTCGGTGATGTTGCGCACCCCCAGGATGACGCGCACGTCCCGATCCGTGAACGGCGTGACTTCCAGATCCGCGTTGAACAGGGCGTAGCCGTCGGTTTCGGTCTCGAATGCGGCGGTCTCGTCCTGATCCGCCACCAGCTGCGCCTCGCCACGCACCGACCAGATGCCTTGCTCGGCGATCAGGGCGAGGTTGGATGACAGAGGCGGAATGCGTGGCAGGTCGCCGCCGCCATCCACTTTGCCCCGCACATAATCAAGGCCAAGCTCCCCGCTGATCGCCCAGCCGCGCACCGCGCCAAGGTCTGCATTGATCAGGGCTTCAAAGCCATAAAGCGCCGTGTCGGCCTGGCGGTATTCGAAGACATCAAAGCCGTCCTCTTCCTCGCCTGTCGGGAACAGACCGATGAAGCCGTCATAATCGGCGTAGAAGACATTGCCCTCCGCCGACAGACGTTGGCCACTGAAGCGCGCGGTGAACTCGCCGGACCAGGCTGTTTCCGTATCCAGATCGAGGCTGCCGCGCTCATAGGCGCGGGTGGCGGCATGCGGACCGTCAGCGAAGACTTCAGCATCCGTGGGTGCGCGTTCAGTGCGCGACAGGGTCGCGGCGATGAACCAGTCCTCAGTCGGACGAATGAACAGCGAGCCTGAACCAGACACGGTATCAAACGAGCGCGTGGCGCGTTGACCGCTCAGTTCACGGGTTTCGACCCGCAACCCGCCTTCCAGACCCCAGTCGCCATTATCCCAACGTTCGGTGACGAAGGCCCCCCAGTCCTGGGTCGTGACGGGTTCGATATAGCCTTCCTCGCCCTCGGCGGAGAAATCCTGGGTCAGGGCCTGAACGCCCCATGCGCCTTGACGGTTGTCGCCATGGTCATGGGCCAGCTCGACCCGCCCTTCAAAGCCGTTCTTGCGGAACAAGGTCCCGATCTCGCCCTCTTCCAGCTCGGCATGGGTGTAATGGGCGTGTGCGAAGCTCCAGCGGATACGGTTGAATAGCGCGTCCCGGTTCAGCTCGCCGCGCAAATCAATGCGGGTCTGGTCCAGCACAAGGCGCGGGGCTTCTTCACCCTCGTGCTCGTGATCATGATCTTCGTCCTCGTCATGATCCTCCTCGCCCTCTTCATGGTCGTGCTCGTCCTCATGGGCGTGCGAGTGGCCGGGCAGACCGTATTCAGCGTCCGTCTCCTTCACCGACAGGCCAATAAAGCCCCAGTCGCGCACCAGCGAAACTGCGCCGGAATAAGTCTCGAACGTGTAGTCGGAATCGGGCACTTCGCCGTAGGCGGGTTCTTCTTCCTCATGCTCATGATCCTCGCCCTCCTCGTGGTTCTCATCCTCATGATGATGCTCCTCACGCAGGGCTTCGGTTTCGGCGAAACCCGGAATGTCGAAAGCGCTTCCCTCGCGCTTGAGCCCTTCGAGCTGGATCATCAGACCATTGAAGTCCGCAGTTACGCGGCCCGCGGCCTGGGTTCCCTCATCCACGCTTGTGGCGCCCAGATAGGCATAGCCATCAATGCGGTCGTCATTGCGTTCGGTCGGGATACGGCCATCGAGCACGTTCACCACCCCGCCAACAGCGCCGCCGCCATAAGCAATCGCGGCCGGACCGCGCAGAACCTCGATTTGCCGGGCGCCCAGCGCTTCCGCCGAGACCGCGTGGTCCGGGCTGGCGCTGGAAGCGTCCAGAGCGCCCAGACCGTTGATCAGCATGCGCACCCGGTCCGCCCCCAGGCCGCGCACGATCGGGCGACCGGCCGCGGGTCCGAAATAGGTGCTGCTCACACCCGGCAGACGATCCAGCGTGTCGGCGATATTGCCATTGAGATCCCGCTCGATTTGACGCGCGGACACGACCTCGACCGAGCCCACCATCTCTTCACTGGCCAGCTGCAAAGGGGCCGACCGGACGACAATCACGTCCTCTTCTGCAGCCGCGTCGGGCGCCTGCGCCAGTGCGGTCGGAGCCGCGAGCGCCAGCAGGCTGACCGCAGCCCCCAGCTTGCGTGCGTAATTGGAATGAGACGCCATGGAACAACCCCGCAATGTTATAAAGTCACGTTACGTAATGTCATAACGTCACCCCCTTGGCGCATCAAGTTGGGAATCCCACCTATTCAGATGAAGAAGTGGCAAGGTTCGTTCCCCTGGCGTTGTAAAGGGCTGGCTCGAACGCTCGCCCTGCCCACGGAAAGCGGCTAGGATGGTAACCATGAACAGTGCGATTCAAACGCTAGACGCCGCCGAACGGTTCTGCACCGAGCGCGGCCTGTCTCTGACGCCCATGCGTCGGCGGGTGCTGGAATTGCTGGTGGAAGCCGGCGGTCCGGTGAAGGCCTATGACCTGTTGTCAGCGCTCAAACCGGGCGGCGCGGCGCAACCGCCCACGGTCTATCGCGCGCTCGATTTTCTCACCCGCGCGGGGCTCGCTCACAAGGTCGAGGCGCTGAACGCCTACACAGCCTGCCTGAACGGTCATGATGAGGATGATCCCTGCACAGGGTCAGCCGAGCTGTTCATCTGCGAGTCGTGCGGCAATGTGGACGAGCGTCACATGCATCGCGCCCCGTCTGACACGCCTGAGGGCTTCATCGTCAGCCGCAGCGTGGTCGAGCATTACGGGCAGTGCGCACGCTGCGCGAACTGACGCCGATCGGCTTTTGCGCCCCGGCGCCCTGACAGCCCCGCCAAACCGGCCTAGGCTCCCGATAAACAGTTACGGGAGTTCGTCGGATGCAGGTCTTGTGGCGCGGCAACGCCAATGCGTGGGAATGTGACGAGCTGGGCCATCTCAATGTCCGGTTCTACATGGCGAAAGCCCAGGAAGCCCTCGCGGGACTCGCTGATCATCTGGGCATGCATCACGCCTTCGCCCCGGACGCCACCGCCACCTTGATCCCGCGCGATGTCACGGTCCGCTTCCTCGCCGAAGCCCGCCCCGGCGCGCCCTTGCGGATTTCCGGCGGCGTTGTCAGTCATGACGAGACCAGCCTGACCGTGGCGATGATCCTCTACCACGCCGCCAGCGATATCCCGGCGGCGACCTTCGAAATCCGCGCCGAACATTCGCATGCCGAAACAGGACGCGTGTTCTCCTGGCCTCAACGCAGCCTGAAGGCTTTAAGCGCCAGCCTGATCGAGCGTCCCGAGATTCTGACGCCGCGCAGCCTGAGCCAGACCCCGGCCAGCGATGCCCTCTCCCTGACACAAGCGGATAAGCTGGACTTGCAGGAAATCGGGCGCGGCCGGATCAATCGCGACGAGCTGGACGCCTTTGGCCGGATGCGGGCCGAGTTTGGCATCGGCAAGGTCTCTGACAGCGTCATCCATTTCAGCGACGGCTTCCCCGAGCAATGGCAGGCCTTCGCCGACAATACGCCGCTGACGGTCGCCAGTGCGGTGCTGGAATCCCGGCTCAACTTCCGTCGCTTCCCGTCTCAGGGAGAAGGCTTCGTAATCCGGTCCGGGCTGAAATCTGCGAGCGAGACCGTGCGCACGCTGGTGCACTGGGCGCTTGATCCGGTGACCGGAAAAGCCTTGTGGAGCATGGAAGCGGTCGCCTGCATGCTCAATCTGAAAACCCGCAAACTAGAGAGGGTCAGCGCTGACAGGCTAGCTGACCTACAGGCCAAAGCCCGGCCCGAGCTGTCGCTCTAACGTAGCTACTGCCCGCCTGATCCGGCCAGCTCGCGGGCGCGGCGCGCCGCCATCCGGGCCTGCACAGCCTGACCATCGGTCCGGGCGGCGCTGGCAGCGGTGTCAAACAGCTCCGCTGCGGCCTGATGATCACCCTGATCGCTGAGAATGCGGGCCAGCCCCAGAGCCGCCTGGAAGTGACGCGGGTCAAACGCCAGCACGCGCTGGTACAACGCCACAGCGCCCTCGCTGTCGCCCATGCTGACAAGGCAGTCGGCGTGGGTGGACAGAAGGTTCAGATCCCAGGGCGCATCCGCAAGACGGGCCGCAGAGTCCGGACACACGCTTTCATCGATCACCACATCACCGCCCAGCTCAAGCGGTTGCCCGGTCGCCGGTTCATGGGCTGAGGTCGCGTGAGAGTCAGAAGATGCAGCCGCGCCATGACCGGCATCGGCGTGAGCCGGCTGGGCATGGCTGGTCGCTGCACTGACTGATGAGGCGTGACCCGCATCAGACCCGTGCGCGGATGCCGGCGCGGAATGGTCTGACGACGGCGCGGCGTGCGCCGGTTGCGTCGCCGGCGCCGTGGACGCCGTATGGCTCTGCTCGGTTGCGTGCGTGCGCGGCGGGGTCCGGGTGATCGGCGTGGAGACGCCGGTCACGTTCAGAAGCGTCACCAGAACGCCGCCCTGACGCACTTCGGCCTCACCACGGGAGAACGCGCCGGACACGGAAATCGACACGCCGTTCGGCGCCCGGCTGAGCGCCAGTGCGGAGACCGGCCCGCGAACGGCGGGCTCGATGCGGCGCGAGCCTTCCGCGCTGACGCCATCCACATGCAGCACCAGCCCCTCGCCCGGCAGAACCTCAACCGCTTGAGGTTGCTCGTCAAAGCTGAGCCAGAGCTGGGTGCGCCCGGCCTCCTGCAACACGGAAACATCGCGCAGCTCCGCCTGGGCGGCGCTGCAGGTCAAGGCGGCCAGAGCCGATGCTGTCAGAACCTGTATCATCATACCGCCCTTGTGCCGCGAGTCGGAAAGGCTCCGCCAGATGTCCCGAACCGGTTTTTAGAAGCGCAAACCGGGCTCCAGCTGCGCCATCGGTCCGGTCATGCAGGCGTCATAACCCAGCGCGCCCAGCGTCTCGCCATTCTGGTCCACCACCCGCTCATAGATCGCGCAGGCCTCGCCCGCTTCGGGCATGGCGTTCAGGATAAAGACCGGATCGCTTTCACCCGGCCGCACCGGCGCCTCGTCACTGACCACGCGCCAGCGCGTCTGCCCGCCTTCAAGCGAACAATCCCAGCGCCCGGACTCGCCAAAGCGCATGCGCACCACCGCGTCCGGCCCGTTGTCCTGCACATGCAGCACCTGAGCACGCCCCGCGCCCCGCACAAATGCCATGGACGAAGACTGGCTTTGATCCAGGCAAGTCCGGATCATCGGCAGATAACGCGGCAGATCATCAGACCAGCTCGGTTGCGGGCCGATTTCAGAAGCGCAGCCCTGAAAGACGCCCGCCTCGGTTTCGATGTGGGCGAACCGGCCATAGGAGCGTCCATTCATCTCGCAGACGCCCGCTTCCAGCTCCACCACGAGGGTGTCGCCGTTTTCGGCGAAGCCTTCAAAGCGCCGAACACCGTCATGCAGCCAGGGGCTTTCGGGACGCAGTTCGGCGTGCATGGTCACGTCGCCGTCCACGGCATGCGCATAGATCGCACGCACAGCGCCGTCCGCCTCAAGAAAGTGCAGATCGCCGTAAAATCCGGCGCCATCGATTTCATAGCCGGAGACCGGCTCGGCATCGGGCCGGTTGTTGGGCGCAAGACTGGGCGTTGGCGCGAAAGCCCGCGGTTCGGCGGGGACGCCGAAACTGGCCATTGGAGCCGGCGGCGGCTGCAATGTCTGGCTACAGGCGCTCGCCATCAGCGCCAGCCCGAAAAGTCCCGCATAGCGGACGAAAAAACGCCTCATATCGTCGTCATCCTGAAGCTGACCGCCCCTGCCCTTCACAGTCGAGCGCACTTTAGCGCTCTCTCGCGCTTCGTCAAAAGCGCCAAGCCTGTATGCTGGCGCTCATGCGCAGTGATTCCCGATACGGCTATTACGAGTTCTTCTGTGGCGGCGGGATGGCGCGCCTGGGGCTCGGCGCGCATTGGCGCTGCCGGTTCGCCAATGATATCGATGCTGACAAGGCGAACGCCTATCGCGACAATTTCGGCGATGACCATTTCCATCAGGGCGATGTCTGTGCGCTCAAACCGTCCGACCTGCCGGGCGAGGCCGATCTGGCCTGGGCGAGCTTTCCCTGTCAGGACCTGTCCCTGGCGGGGCCGCGCTCGGGTCTGGCGGGAGAACGCTCCGGCGTTTTCTATGGTTTCTGGAAGCTGATCGAGGCCCTGAAAGCCGAAGGCCGCGCGCCCAAGCTGATCGCGCTGGAAAACGTCACCGGACTTCTGACCTGCTCCAATGGCGCCGATTTCGTCGCCCTGTGCCAGACGCTGGATGAGGGCGGCTACCGGGTGGGCGCGCTGGAGATCGATGCGCGCTGGTTCGTGCCGCAATCGCGTCCGCGCCTGTTTGTGGTGGCGTTGCGCAAGGACATCCCCATCCCAGACGAGCTGGTGCTCGATGAAGCGCCGGACGGTATTTCCCCCTTCCATACCCGCGCGGTGCGCAAGGCGGCGGAACGCCTGCCCGAAACGCTGAAAGCCAACTGGTTGTGGTGGGCCCTGCCCGTGCCGCCGATCCCGAACCAGACGCTGGGCGATCTGATCGAGCCGACCCGGCGCACGCCCTGGCATAGCCCGGAAGAGACCCGGCGTCTGCTGGCCATGATGAGCCCGGGCAACAAGGCCAAGCTCAAGGCCGCGCGCCAATCCGAGACGCCCGTGATCGGGGCGCTCTATCGCCGGACCCGGATGGAAAAAGGCGAGCGCGTCCAGCGCGCCGAAGTGCGCTTTGACGGCCTGGCGGGTTGCCTGCGCACGCCCGGCGGCGGGTCCTCGCGCCAATTTATTGTCTCGGTCCGTTCCGGCCGGGTGCGCACACGTCCCATGACCGCGCGTGAATATGCGCGACTGATGGGCCTGCCCGACCATTACAAGCTGCCCAAGCGCGAAAGCGCGGGCCTGCATCTGGCGGGCGATGGCGTCGCCGCGCCCGTCGTCGCCTTTCTGCGCGAAGGCCTGTTCGAGCCAATTCTGGAACATGCGAGCGCGGTCCTGCCCGCAAGCGAGCCGGCGGAATAGTCATGAAGATCGCCATCATCGGCAGCGGGATTTCCGGGCTGGCCAGCGCCGCCCTGCTCGCCCGGGATGGCCATAAGGTCAGCGTATTTGAGCGCTTTGACGCGCCGCGCCCGCTGGGCGCGGGCCTGTTGTTGCAGCCCTCCGGCCTTGAAGCGCTGGGCGTGATGGGGCTGAGGCAGGAAGCCGAAGCCCGCGGCGCGCATGTCACCCGCCTGATCGGACGCACGCCCAAGGGCCGAACCGTGCTGGATCTGCGCTATGCCGACGGACGACCGGGCGATGGCGGGGTCGGCATTCACCGCGCCAGCCTGTTCAACCTGCTGCACGAAGCCGCGCTTGAAACATCAATCGACTGGCGGACCGGACAGGGCGTCCGCACCCTGCACGATCTGAACAACCAGCCCCGGCTGGAGCTGGATACCGGCGAGATAAGCGAGCCCTTTGATCTCGTCATCGCGGCGGATGGCTCTCATTCCAGTCTACGCCGTCAGATCTGCCCGACCGCGCGCGATCCGGTTTATCCCTGGGGCGCGATGTGGGCGATCCTGCCTGATCCGAACGGACGGCGGGACGGCATGCTCGATCAGGTTTATCGCGGCTGCGGGGTGATGATCGGGCTCTTGCCCGTCGGGGATAATCCCGCCGATCCCGAAGGCCGGCCGGGCGTCAGCTTCTTCTGGTCCTTGCGCGGGGACGCCATTCCCGCCTGGCATGCGGACGGGCTGGACGCCTTCAAGGCGCGCTTGCGCACACTCTGGCCGCGCGCGGCGGATGTCATTGACCCGGTCAGCGATGCCGGAACCTTCGCCGAAGCCCGCTATCGCGATTGCGTCTGCCCCAGCTGGCGAAACGGCAAGGCCGTGCTGATCGGCGACGCCGCCCACGGCATGAGCCCGCAACTGGGTCAGGGGGCCAATCTGGCGCTGTGCGATGCGCTAAGCCTCGCCCGTCAGCTCAAGGATGAGGCGCCGACCGTGCATGCGCTCAAACGCTTTGAAGCCGAGCGCAAGCCGGTGGCGGGCTATTACACCCTGATGAGCCGGGCGCTGACGCCGGTGTTTCAGTCGAGCTCGGCGATCATCGGCGTCCTGCGAGACGCGTTCATGGGATTGAGCTGTCGCCTTCCCGGCATTCGCAACTGGATGGGCTGGACGCTGGTGGGCCGTGGCCGCCTGCCATGGTGAGCCCCAAGGGCAGCGATGTTTTCACGCCCGAAGAACGCGCCCGGGTCATGGCTGCCGTCAAAGGCAAGAACACCAAGCCCGAAATGATCGTGCGACGGCTCGCCCATGCGCTGGGCTATCGCTTTCGCCTGCATCGCAAGGATTTGCCCGGCAAACCTGATCTGGTCTTCCCCGGACGCCGCAAGGCAATCTTCGTGCATGGCTGTTTCTGGCATGGCCATGACTGTGCGCGCGGGTCCCGCCAGCCCAGGCAGAACGCCGACTACTGGCGCAACAAGATCGGGCGCAATGTGGCGCGTGACGCATCCAGTCTTGCTGCGCTCTCAGCCCTCGGCTGGCAGGTTCTGGTGATCTGGGAATGCGAGATGAAGGATCGCGACGCGCTGAGCGCACGGCTGCGGGCGTTTCTGGGCCACTAAGAGAGGTTGCAGGTGATCGGAGATTTCCACAGTTAAGGCTTTGAATTGACTGCAACGTGAGCTTAAGCTTACCATCCCCCAGCACTTGCAAGGGGGCACCGCATCAATGCCAACGGTTGAGTTCAAATTTTCTGGAAAAATCGCCTCGGAAGGCGTTTTGGACTTTTACGAATCTGCCCGCTTCCAATATGGTGCTGCCAGATTTCTGTACACATTAGATTCTTTTAAAAAGCACGGAGAAATCCCCAAACGAATAACGCGAAATGTTGCAGATACGCACTTTCGTGTTTCGACCCCGATTAAAGGCTCATGGGAAATAGTAGTTCAAGAAATACTGCAAACTGGAGCCTCAACATTTATTAGCGTCCCACTTGGAATGGTCATCCAATATGCCATTTCACTTATTCTTCCAACTAAAAGACAGGCCGAGTCGCTTCAATCTGATCACGCAAGAGCGATAATCGAAGAACACAACAAGCCCATTATGAAACTCATAGATGAAATCGCCAGAAAGAGCGCTAGCGATCACGATGTTTCAATAGAATATATTAACCACCTAAAAGAAGAATTAAAAAATAGAGACAAAGCTTTAGATTTAAACTCCGAAATAATTGAAAAACTAAACTCTTTGGTTGAAAGAATGGATAGGCACGCCTCCATTGGTAGTGATTATCAAGCATTCTCCGAAGTCAGTTCGGAGAAAAAGTTTGATTTAATTAATAAAATTCGACCTCAAATGTATGAAATAGGTATACCACTCAGAAAATCCGCGGATAATTTGACTATAATATCAGAAGACGAAAAATCTAAGAAATCCGACAACATTACCATTGTAGACATCGAAGGGCTTTCAGGAAATACCATTGATACGAACAAAAGTATTATTGCCGGCTCCCTAAAACGGTACGACAAAGAGAATGGATGGGGAAAAATACGAGAAACATCTTCAAGCAAAATAGTGAATTTTCTTGTTAGAAAAAACGAAAAGAGAAAGCTCTTAACAGAAATCCTTGACGCAATGGAAAGCGATAAAGTTATAATTTCAGGATTCTATGTGAGAGACCCATCTGGCGCACCAACATATCTTATTTTTGATAGTTACATTGGAAATCCTGATGACGATTAATTAGAGCCCGTCCTTGAACCAATCCTTGAGGTGATCGACCAGCAATCGCACCCGATGCGCCAGATACCGGTTGGAGGGAAAGACCGCCCAGAGATCGCGGTGGTCCGGCGCCCATTCGGGCAGGATCTCGACCACATCACCCCGGGCCAGCGCATCATGCGCAGCCCAGGCCGGAGAACTGGCGATGCCGGCGTCATGGGCGGCGGCGCACACCGCCGCGCGGGCGCCGTTCAGCGTCAGTCGGCCCGAGACCTTCACCTCGACGCTCTCCTCCTCGCGCTGGAAGCGCCACAGGTTCGGGGCGGGCTTGTTGCGATCAATGATGCAGTCATGCCGGGACAGGTCATAGGGATGCTCGGGAGCGCCCGCTGCGTTGAGATATCCCGGGCTCGCCAGAACTTTCAGCGGCGCAGGCGCCAGACGACGCGCGATCAGGCTGGAATCCCCCAGCTGGCCGATTCGGACGCCGAGATCGAAACCTTCATCCACCAGATCGACCATACGATCGGAAAACTCGAGCCGGACTTCAACGCCGGGCCATTTCGCCATGAAGGCGGTGACGGGCTCGATCAGGCGCGAAGAGCCGAAATCCACCGGCGCGGAAACGCGCAGCATGCCCGCCGCCGCCGCCTGTTCCGCGACCAGGCCGTTCTCGATGGCGTCATATTCAGACAGCCAGGGCCCGACCCGTTCGAGCAGGGCGCGCCCGGCGTCGGTGAGCCGCACAGACCGCGTGGTCCGCTCCAGCAAGCGCGCCTGCATGCGCTCTTCCAGCGCCGAAATCTGCTTGGATGCGGCGCCCGCCGTCATGCCAAGCCGTTCGGCAGCACGGGTGAAGCTTTCAAGCTCAGCCACAGCGGCGAACAGGCGGAGGGCGTCGATCCGGTCCATGTGTTTCCTTTAGGGAAAGAGTAAATCCCGATTTGCGGGTATTATAATCTGGGGCTGGATTTGTCATCTCACATATCACATGGATTTGTTCGGATGATGTCACATGACCCGCCCTGCCCTCTTTCTCTCTCATGGCGCCCCCACCCTTCTGACGGGGCGATCCCCTGCCCGTGACTTCCTGATCGGCCTGGGCGACACCCTGCCGGCGCCCGCCGCCTATGGGGTGGTGTCCGCCCATTGGGAGAACGGCCCGGTCGCCGTCACCTCCTCGACCCGCCCGGTCACCATTCACGATTTCAGGGGCTTCAGCGAAGAGCTGCACCGGTTCATCTGGCCTGCGCCGGGCGCGCCCGAACTGGCCGAGGACATCGTCACCCGACTCAACGCCGCAGGCATCGACGCCGTGCCCGACGCGCATCGCGGACTGGATCATGGCGCCTGGGTGCCGCTGGCGCTGGTGGAGCCTGACGCCCAGATCCCGGTCATCCAGATCTCGCTGCCGAGCCGGTTCAGCACGGATGAAGACAGCTGGGCTCTGGGGCGCGCGCTCGCGCCGTTGGCCCAGGAGAATATCCAGTTGATCTTCTCGGGCTCGCTGACGCACTCCCTGCGTGACGCCTTGTCAGCGCCGGAGAATGCACCGCCCGCCCCGTTCGCGGTCGCCTTTGCAGACTGGGCCCGCACGGCGATGGCAAGCGGTGACTGGGACGCTCTGAAAGACTGGCGGTCCGCCCCGAACGCCCAGCGCAATCATCCCAGCCCCGAGCACTATCGCCCGTTGATCGCCGCCGCTGGCGCAGCCGCCGGGCCAGGCGTTCAGATGCATGAAAGCTATACCCACGCCGCTCTGGCGATGGACATCTGGTCCATCCCCCTCTGACCAGACACAAACGCCCGGAGCTGAACTCCGGGCGTTTGTGCATTCAGATGTCACACGCTGTCAGGGCGTTTTCCAGTCCCAGGGCCCCGGGCTGAAGATATGCTCGCGCTCGGCTTCATCGGCTGCGATGCGGCGGCGGCGCAAGGCCGGGTCTTCATGAACCGGCTGCTCGGTCGGAGCCGGACTGCGTGCATTGTCGTTGGCGGGCGCATCCTCATTTCTCAAATACATATCGACCTCCACAAATGAACTCCTGATCTGGAGTTGGAGAGCCGAATGCAGATCGCCAAGACGGAGCCGGATTAAACCTTGGCCATCTTGTTCACGCTGCGCTGCGTTCTGTCACATACCGTATGGCGGATATGGACCCACCGCCCGGCCCCGCTGGATGGGACGGGGCGGCGGGCGGTGGTTGCACACGGGACCGTGCAGAGCCGACGCCTGCGTGGACCCAGGGGCTGCCGGCCTCCAGGGGAGAGACCGGTAGGCATGGGCGGCAGTTGAGGGGAACCGCCCGTCAGGACCGAGGGAAGCCTGACACGCTGGAGACCGGAGCAGATGGCGGAAACGAGACCGCCAAAGAGCACATCACCCTCCAACGCTTCAATGTTAAGCAAAGGATTGAGCTACACTCAAGCACATTGGTTAACGAACCTGTTAACAAATGGAATATCGATATTCTTTCAAGAAGAAACCACCATAACTTCGTTGGAACACCGGCTTCATTCAAACGCATGAAAGCCGGGCCCCGGGCCCGGCTTTCACACATGAGTCGCGTCTTCTCAGTCGTCGGATGTTTTGGCGTCCTTGTACTTGGACGGCCCAGGTCGGGGCACCTTGTCCGCTTCAGCGCCATCAGCGCCCGCCTCTCGCCGGCGTTGGGCTTCGCGATCCAGAGATTCCGGTTTTTGCGACTTCGTGTGTTCTGACGTATCCGCCATGACAATCTCCAATCTGATCCGCGACCCTAGCCTTCACCCGGACGGATGGGCGGCGGGTCAGAGGCCGGGAAGCTGTCGTCGAGGGCGTCATCGAGCTTGTCTTCCTCGTCATCGGGATCAGGGCTGTCATCCGGTTTCTCTTTGGTCTTTTCCTTCGACTTGGATTTGTCGGCCTTGTCGGAGGCAAGACGTTCAACAGTCTCATCGCTCGCGCCAAGTCGACCTGCGGAAGATTGATCGACCGTCTCGCCAAAGCGCTCGCCGCGGGCGCCATCCAGCGCCTGATCGACCGGAACCACGGTATCGCCCAGCTTGGCGTCGTCAGGACGAAGCTCGCCCTTTCTGCCCATGGCCTTCGTTTCATCAAAGGGTTGGGCGAAGGCCTGATTATCGGCCGGGGCGGCGTCGGTGGAATAGTGGGAAGCCATTTCCGCCTCCTTCTTGCTGTTGTCCTTGATCAAACAACGCGCATCCACCGGGCCCCGTTCCGGGAAAGATCAGTCCGCCAGCACCTCATCCACGCTGACGAGCTCCCAATCGTGCATCTGATCGAGATAGGCGTCGAAATACGCCTTGTGGGACGCACCCACGATCACCAGCACCCGCGCGCCGGGCTGATTGCCCGTCGCCTCGACGATATTGGCCGTCATGCGCAGATTGCGGGTCTGCCACCAGCTCACATACTGGCGGGCGACCGCATCATTGTCCGGCGTGGCTGCGGCCAGGCCGAAATCTCCATCAATCGTGGCGCGCTGATAGCGTGGCGAGTTGATGAAGCGGTATCCGGCCAACACAAGTTCGGGCGAGCCCAGATAGTTGGTGGCCTCGGCGTGCACATCATCCACCGCCGGATCGGACTGCGCCCAGACCGACTGGATGGTTTCGCCCAGCGTACCCGGCGCGAAAGCGTAGATCGAATCCGCCGTGTGATCGTCCATGGTCGCCAGATGATCAAGGCCCAGCCGCGCGCCCAGCGTCACCGCCAGCGCCGCATTTTCGTTGCGACTGACGAGCATGCGATCAAGTGAAGCCGCAAGCGCGTCGGTCAGACCGTCAGCGGCGACCTGCTCGGCCTCGTCCAGCTGCGCCCATTGAAGCGCGGCGGACCAGGGCTCACCCGCCCCCAGCAATAGCAGCGCCAGCTGACGACGCTCGGTCGCGGACGGCGCGTCAGCCAGCTCGAACAGGCGCGTGCGCGCGGCGAGATAGGCTTCAGGCTGGCTCATGCCCAGCACATCGAGCGCCGGTTGAGGGTCCCGGCAATAGCTTTCCGCCACGCCCTCATAGAGCGGCTCATAGCGGCGCAGCTCGTCACAGCCGCGCCCGCCAATCGATTCAACCGCGATAATGTCGGGCGCGAAGGCTTCAAGCCGGTCGAGCACCAGATCAAGATCGCCGGGATTGAGCGCGCCTTCTGGCAGTTGATTGAGGTGCGCCGTGCCCAACACCAGAACCCGCGTCGGCTCGCCGCCTAGAGGCTCCTGCACGCCTGAGAAATCAATGCCGGGTTCTGTGGCCTGTGCGAGCGTCAGTGCGGCGAAGGCGGTGAGTGTGGTGAGCATGGCGTCGTGTCCCCGTTTGCAGTCTGTCATCTGATGATGCCGCATCCCGTCCCTTTGGATGCAGACCCAGCCTGACAGCTGACGGACGAACCGGCGAGTTACAAATCCAACTCGCCAGAGTCATGGATTCACGCATACTGCGCGTTCGAGCCGTTGAGGAGAGACATCCGTGTTCGAATTTGCCTATGTGGAACAAGCCCCGGCGGCTGAAATCTCCTATGAGGAGATCGAGGAAATCCGGGTCGAGCAAACTGGATGTTTCGGCTATTGCCCCAGCTATATCGTCTCCATCGAGCCCGATGATGCTTACCTGTTTTGCGGGTTGCACTTCACTAATGTCGAAGGCCCGCACTCGAGCGTCCTGCCTGAGCAAAGTTTTCAGGCACTTGTCCGAACCCTGAGTGAAAACGAGTTTCTGGCGCGCAACTCGGTTGAGCCCGGCAGTCACAATTGCACCGTCTTCGTAACAGACCACCCGAGCGCTTACATTTCCGTCTCGTTCTCCAGTGGAAACTCCATTGAACTGTATTGGTATGCTGGCTGCAGGATCGAAGACCGCGAGTCTTCCCAAACCCGCCCGAGACCAACGCGCCTGAGTGAAGATGCAATCGCCTTAAGCGCCATTGTGGATCACGCCCGAGAATTGTTGTTCGCCAAAAACCTGCTTGTGGATTCATCCCGCTTTTCTGAGCTTCCTCGTGAACACATTTGGGGTCATGGCTTCCCCCGCGAAGAGTGCGGCTTTGACGAATAAAAAAGCCCCCGACGCCGCTGGCGCCGGGGGCTCTTTTCTGGTCAGGCCTGAGCCTTACGCAGCTTTCGCCGGAGCGAAGCGGCCGTAGAAGGTCTCGCCTTTGCTGGCCATCTCGCGCAGCAGGGCGGGCACTTCAAACGGTGCGCCGTATTTGGCTTTCAGCGCATCGGCGCGTTCCACGAAGGCTTTGGCGCCAATGGTGTCGATGAAGCTCAGCACGCCGCCGGTATAGGGCGCAAAGCCCCAGGCGAGAATGGAGCCAACATCGGCTTCACGCGGATCGGCGACGATCTCTTCTTCCATCGTCCGGGCCGCTTCCAGCGCCTGGGCGTAGAGGATGCGATCCTTCAGTTCCTGAACCTCAGGCTGCTCGTCGAGCAGCTTGCCGTTCGGCGCGAACTGATCGAGCTCGTCCCAGAGCTGCTTGCCTTCGTCGGTATAGACGTAGAAGCCCTTCTGGTTCTTGCGGCCATAGCGACCCAGCTCGTACATCTTCTCGATGACTTCCGCGTTCGGGGTGTCCTCGAACGCATCGCCCAGATCCTTCTTGGTCTGCTGAAGCACCTTGTAGCCGAGATCGATGGCCACTTCGTCCTGCAGCGAGAGCGGGCCGACCGGCATGCCGGCCATCTTGGCGGCGTTCTCGATCAGGGCCGGCTTCACGCCTTCGGTCAGCATGTACATGCCCTGCTCGATGTAACGCATCACGCAGCGGTTGGCGTAGAAGCCGCGGGTGTCGGCGACGACAATCGGGGTCTTCTTGATCTTGGCCACGAAGTCCAGACACATCGAGATAGCGCGACCGCCGGTTTTCTCACCCACGATCAGCTCGACCAGCATCATCTTCTCGACCGGCGAGAAGAAGTGAACGCCGATGAAGTTCTCCGGACGCGAAGAGGCTTCTGCCAGAGAGGTGATCGGAATGGTCGAGGTGTTCGAGCCAAAGATCGCGTCTTTGGGCAGGTGCTCTTCCGCCGCCTTGGTGATGGAGTGCTTGAGCTCGGAATTCTCGAACACGGCCTCGACCACGAGATCGACGTCTTTGAGGAGCGAGTAATCGGTGGTCGCGGTGACCAGATTGGTCTTCTCGTCCGCCTTCTCCTGGGTGAGCTTGCCGCGCTTGACGCCCTTGGCGAAGTGCGCCGCCACATGGGCCTTGCCCTTGTCCGCGCCTTCCTGATTGACGTCGATCAGCACCACTTCGATGCCCGCCTGAGCGGAGACCGTAGCGATGCCGGCGCCCATGAAGCCGGCGCCGATGACGGCGATCTTCTTGATCTCGGCTTTCTCTTCACCGGCCGGACGGCGCGCGCCTTTTTCAAGCGCCTGCTTGGACAGGAAGAGCGAGCGGATCATGTTCCGGCTTTCCGGACGCATCAGCAGCTTGGTGAAATAGCGGCTCTCGATGCGCAGGGCGGCGTCCATCGGGACCTGCAGGCCTTCATAGACACAGGACAGGATGTAACGCTGGGCCGGGTAGTTGCCGTAGGTCTCTTTCAGCAGCATCGGGGATGCGCCCATGAAGACCTGCAGGCCGGCGGGGTGGTAAGGGCCGCCGCCGGGGATCTTGAACTTGTCCTGATCCCAGGGCTGCTTGCCGCCCATCGGATCGGCTTTGACGAGCTCTTTCGCCTTGGCGACGATCTCGGACAGCGGTGCGATCTCATGGACCACGCCTTGCGCCTTGGCCGTGTCCGCGTCCAGTTGCTTGCCTTGCAGCATGACCGGAGCGGCGTTCATGACGCCAATCAGGCGCGGCAGACGCTGGGTGCCGCCGCCGCCCGGCAGAACGCCAACGAGCGCTTCAGGCAGGCCCAGCTTGGCGCCGGTGTCGGTCGCCATGACGCGGTAATGGCAAGCGAGGGTGACTTCAAAGCCGCCGCCCAGCGCCAGACCGTTGATCGCGGCTGCGATGGGTTTGCCGCAGGTTTCCAGCGCGCGCAGCGACTGGTTCAGACGGTAAGCGGTGTCGAAGAGTTTGGATTTCGCTTCGTCTTCGGACAGGCCCTTGAGGTCGGCCATGCCGCCACCCAGCTCGGACAGGTCCGCGCCCGCGCAGAAGGCTTTCTTGCCCGACGTGATAACCGCGCCTTTGATGGCGTCGTCAGAGCCGATTTTCTCGACGATCTGACCCATCTCCTGCATGACGGAGTTGGACAGAACGTTCATGGAGACGTTGGGTGAGTCAAAGGTGATGAGCGCGATGCCGTCGCCGTCCACCTCGAATTTGAAATGCGTATAGGTCATTTGGAGTCTTTCTCCTGTGATGACGCGCTGTCGCTGTCCTCAGCGGCGTCGTCAGATGTCTTGGGATCGAGGATCTTCCGGACCAGTGGAGAGAGGATCCAGAAGCAGATGCCGAAAGCGACGGCCAGGCCGGCGCCGGAAGCGACATCCCCTCTGAGAAGACCGAGCGCAAAGCCCAGCACGACGCCAATCAGCAAGCCGATTGGCAGACCGCCCGGTTTTGACGGGGTCTTGTCCTCTTGAACCTCTGGTGCGGGATCAGTCATTGGCTCTAGACGCGCTCGATAATGGTTGCGGTGCCCATGCCGCCGCCGACGCAAAGCGTGGCGAGGCCGGTGCCCTTGCCGGTGCGCTCAAGCTCGTCGAGCACGGTGCCGAGGATCATCGCGCCGGTTGCGCCCAGCGGGTGACCCATGGCGATCGCGCCGCCATTGACGTTGGTCTGGGAGTGCTCGATGCCGAGATCTTCCATGAAGCGCAGAACCACAGACGCGAACGCCTCGTTCATTTCATAAAGATCAATGTCGGACGGGCTCATGCCGGCTTTGGCGAGCGCCTTGCGGGCGGACGGAGCCGGACCGGTCAGCATGATGGTCGGCTCGGACCCGATAGAGGCCATGGCGCGGATCTTTGCGCGCGGCTTGAGGCCAAGCTTCTCGCCCATTTCCTTGGTGCCCACCAGGATGGCGGCGGCGCCATCCACAATGCCGGAGGAGTTGCCGGCGTGGTGGACGAAGTTGATCTTCTCGATGTCGGGATATTTCTGCATCGCGACTTTATCGAGACCCACGAACGCCGACAGGTCCTTGAAGGACGGCTTGAGGCTCGCCAGCGATTGCATGTCGGTGCCCGGGCGCATGTGCTCGTCATGGTCAAGCTGGACGAGGCCGAGCTGGTTTTTCACCGGCACGATGGACTTGTCGAAGCGACGCTCTTTCCAGGCCGCTTCGGCGCGGTTCTGGGATTCAATCGCATAGGCGTCCACATCGTCGCGCGAATAGCCGTACTTGGTGGCGATCAGGTCGGCGGACACGCCTTGCGGCACGAAGTAATGGTCAAACGCCATTTCCGGGTCGACCGCCATGGCGCCGCCGTCAGAGCCCATCGGCACGCGGGACATGGCTTCCACGCCGCCGCCAATGGCCATGTCGGCTTCGCCGGACATGACTTTCGCCGCGGCGAGGTTCACAGCTTCAAGGCCGGAGGCGCAGAAGCGGTTGACCTGGAAGCCCGAGGCGGTCTCGGCATAGTTGGCGTTGATCGCGGCGGCGCGGGCGATGTTCGCGCCCTGCTCGCCCACCGGCGACACGCAGCCCAGGATCACGTCGTCCACAAAGGACGTGTCGAGATTGTTGCGCTCACGGATGGCTTCAAGCTGCTGGGTGGCGAGCTGAAGCGCGGTCACTTCGTGAAGCGTGCCGTTCTTCTTGCCTTTGCCGCGCGGGGTCCGCGTGGCGTCATAAATGTAAGCTTCAGTCATTTACTGGGCTCCCTGTGTTTGGGCTTCCACCGCGCCGCAGGCGTGGCGTATCCATTCGTAATGCCCGTCCTCGACGCGAATTGTGTCGTCAGAGACGAGAAAGAGGGTGTGCGTATTGTCGGCCATGGGCTGGCCTTCTTCCTGACAGCGCGTGCGCACCGACATGCGGTCGGAATTGCGGGTCAGGCCGATGACCTCGCAGGACCGTTCGTACAGCGTCAGATGATCGGGCGAGAACCGGAACATGCCCTCTTCGGAACAGCTGGCGTCAACGCCCCAGCGGCCCGAAAAGGTCTGCTCGAAATACTCACGCGGCGACTGCCGCTCAGTCTCAGCCTGAGGGGCGCTCTGAGAGCAAGCGGCCAGAAGGCCGCTCGCCGCCAGCACGATGATCTGTCCGCGCGTCACTTACAGCGTCCGGGCGATCAGCAGTTTCATGATCTCGTTGGTGCCGCCATAGATGCGCTGCACCCGCGAGTCCCGCCACATGCGGGCGATCGGGTATTCATTCATGAAGCCGTAGCCGCCATGCAGCTGGACGCATTCGTCGATCAGCTCGCACTGGATGTCCGTCGTCCAGTATTTCGCCATCGACGCCGTCGCCGCATCCAGCTGGCCCTTGATCAGAAGATCAGAGCAATGCTGGACGAAAACCTCGGCGATGGTCGCCTTGGATTTCAGCTCGGCGAGCTTGAACTGGGTGTTCTGGAACCCCATCACCGGCTTGCCGAACGCGTTGCGCTCCTTGACGTAGGCGATGGTCTCGGCGAGGGCGCGCTTCATCATGCCCACGGCCTGAACCGCGATCTGAAGACGCTCTTGCGGCAGCTGTTCCATCAGCTGGAAGAAGCCCTGGCCTTCCGCTTCGCCCAGCAGGGCTTCGGCGGGGACTTTCATGTCCTCAAAGAACAGCTCGGCGGTGTCCTGGGACTTCATGCCAACCTTGTCGAGATTGCGACCGCGACGGAAGCCGTCCAGCCCGTCAGTCTCGATCAGGAAGAGCGAGGTGCCCTTTGCGCCGCCCTTGGGATCGGTCTTTGCCACGACCACGATGAAGTTCGCGGTGCCGCCATTGGTAATGAAGGTCTTGGACCCGTTGATCTTGTAACCATTGCCGTCCTTGACGGCCGTGGTCTTGATGCCTTGCAGGTCAGACCCCGCACCCGGCTCGGTCATGGCGATCGCGCCGACATACTCGCCCGAGATCAGCTTGGGCAGGATGCGCTGCTTCTGCTCTTCGGTGCCGTAATGCCAGACATAGGGCGCCACGATGGAATTGTGCAGGCTCGCGCCCCAGCCATCCACGCCCATTTCCGAAATGGCCATGTGGAAAGCGTAGTCATGGCGCCAGTCGCCGCCCGCTCCGCCGTATTCCTCAGGCGCGGCCGGGCACAGAAGCCCGTTCTCGCCCGCCTTGTTCCAGACCTCGCGATCCACGACGCCGGCTTTCTCCCAGCGGTCGCCATGGGGCAGGACTTCCTTTTCGATGAAGCTGCGAACAGCCCCGTCGAAGATGTTCACGTCTTCCTGGTCCAGCCATTCAGGCTTGGGCACATTGAGGACTTGCGCCGTCATTTCTGTCTCCTCCCAGAAGTGTCTTGGCAAAAAGCCCTCCATCCCGGGGACGGAGGGCTTTTCGCAGTCAGTCTCAGAACGCCTCGGCTTCGAGGGCCATCATGGTCTCGGCGCCGGTTTCGATGCGGGCCAGATGGGCGTCCGCCTGCGGCAGCCAGCGCTCGACGAAGTATTTCGCCGTGATGAGCTTGGTCGCGTAGATCGGGTCGCTGTCGCCCTTCTTGGCTGCCGCCACCTTGGCCATTTTCGCCCACATATAGGCAAAGCAGGTCAGGCCGAAGAGGTGCAGGTAATCGGTCGAGGCCGCGCCGGCATTGTCAAAGTTCTCAAGACCCTTCTCGACCAGCCAGTTGGTGGCTTTCTGGAGCTTGGCTTTGACGTCTGCGAGGCCGTCCACATAGAGCTTGAGGTCGGCATTGCCCTGGTTCTCGGCGATGAAATCATCAAGCTCGCCGAAGAAGGAGTTGATCGGACGCATGCCGGCCATGGCCAGCTTGCGGCCCACCAGATCAAGCGCCTGAACGCCGTTGGTGCCTTCATAGATCAGGGTGATGCGTGCATCGCGCAGCAGCTGTTCGATGCCCCACTCACGGGTGAAGCCCGAACCGCCATGAACCTGCAGGCCGGTGGAGACGCTCTCATAACCCTTGTCGGTGAGGTAGCCCTTCACGATCGGGGTCAGCAGCGCCATAAAATCGCCGGCTTTCTCGCGCACGGCTTCATCGGTCGCCTTGTGCTCGAGATCGCCTTGCAGCGCGGTCCAGTAGGTGAAGGCGCGCGCGCCTTCCACGAACACTTTCTGGTCCATCAGCATGCGGCGCACATCGGGGTGCACGATGATCGGGTCGGCAGGGCCGTCCGGGTTCTTCGGACCGGTCAGGGAGCGGCCCTGGATACGGTCTTTCGCAAACGCCACAGAGTACTGGTACGCGGTTTCCGCCAGGCCCAGGCCCTGCAGGCCCACGCCCAGACGCGCCTCGTTCATCATGACGAACATGATTTTGAGGCCCTTGTTCTCTTCACCCACGAGCCAGCCGGTCGCCTCGTCATAGTTCATGACGCAGGTGGCGTTGCCGTGAATGCCCATTTTCTCTTCCAGGCCGCCGCATTTGAGCGAGTTGCGCTCGCCCGGATTGCCGTCGGCGTCCGGCAGGTATTTCGGCACCACGAACAGCGAGATGCCTTTGACGCCCTGCGGCGCGCCTTCAACGCGCGCCAGCACCAGGTGAACGATATTGCCGCTCATCTCGTGCTCGCCGGCGGAGATCCAGATTTTCTGGCCGGAGATCTTGTAGGTGCCGTCGCCCTGCGGAACCGCCTTGGTGCGCAGCATGCCCAGATCGGTGCCGCAATGAGGCTCGGTCAGGTTCATGGTGCCCGACCATTCGCCGGAGAACATTTTCGGCAGGTAGAGCTCTTTCTGCTCCTGGGTGCCGCCCACCAGCAGGGCTTGCGCCGCGCCGTTGGTCAGGCCCGGATACATGCCGAACGCCATGTTGCAGCTGGTGACCATCTCGTTGAAAGCGAGGTTGAGATAGTGCGGCAGCGCCTGACCGCCGAACTCGGCCGGGGCGGACAGTGCGGTCCAGCCGGCTTCGGTCATCTGGTCATAAGCGCCCTTGAAGCCGGTCGGGGTGGTGACCACGCCGTCATCAAGCTTGCAGCCCTCATGGTCGCCGACCTTGTTGAGCGGGTGCAGAACGCCTTCGCAGAACTTGCCGCCCTCTTCCAGGATGGCGTTGACGATATCCTCGGACGCATCCGCGAAGCCGGGAATGTCGCTGTATTGCTGAACATTCAAGAGCTCGTTCAGCACAAACTTCTGGTCTCGATTTGGGGCCTTGTAGTCGGGCATGGGGACCGTCTCCGTAGGGGTCGAGGTGGTTATAGGTATGGGGCCATGTCGGCCGGTGCGCGTCGAGCCCTGTCACAAGCTCTTCGCGAAAGCGTCATATCGGATCGTCCGGCGCATGGCCGGACCATTGCGTCAGTCGGGCGGACGCCAGCGCTTCGAAGGCGGCGGCGCGGCGCTTGATGTCTTCAGACGGCTCGCGGTCGGCCAGCCGCTCTTCAAGCCAGGCGCAGCCCGCATTGAGTTCCGCCAGCGCGTCTTCAATATCATTGCGTTGCTGTTCGAGCACCGTAATGCGCGCGCGGAACCGTTTGAGATTGCGCGACAGGGTTTCGTGCGACCGGGCGGCGAGCGCTTCCAGATCGAGCATCTCACCGATCTCCTCCAGCGAGAAGCCGACGCGGCGACCGCGCAGGATCAGCGACAGACGCGCCACATCCGCAGCAGAGTACCAGCGCGACCCGCCCCGGCGCTTGGGATTGAGCAGGCCTTTCTGCTCGTAAAAGCGCAGGGTGCGCGGCGTTACGTCGAACCGCTCCGCGATCTCGCGGATGGACAGTTCAACATCAGAAGGCGCGGTCTGAGTCATGGCGGGGGAGTGTATGCGCCTTGACGTGAACGTCAACGTCAATCTCATGACATCCGTGCGACGCCCTCAACCTTGTCTTATAGACGCCTTGACCCCGCCGCATTCCTCGATTGATTTGGCGGTTAACTGAAGCAGACTCGCCGTTCTCCCGGCCAAGGATTTGCAAATGCGCCTGATCGCGTTCGCCGCCTGCCTTTTCCTGTTGCCCACAGCCTGGGCGCAAAGCGAAACCGCGCCGGCCATTCCCGACGAGGTCCCGGCAGTCTGGCAGGTCGAGATTTCATCGGTCAGCACAAACACGGTGCGCGGCGAGCGGACCCGCAGCGTCCGCTATGGTCAGGACTGGGCCAGTTGGGTGACCGAACAAGGCGCGCAGATGTGGCTGGACGCCGGCGACCGTGCCCTCTTCGCCCAGGCGCCGAACCAGACCGACATCATCAAGACCAGCCTGTACGCCGAAGCGCGGCGCCATCTCGACATCTATGTGGCGCTCAGCGAAGGCGGCCGACGCGAGGTCATCAATTTCGGCAGCGCGGGCACCTTTGACCGGGTCTGGCTGGAAGCGGCGACCGGCGTCGCCAGCCAGAGCGGCTCCATGGCCCTGACCGAAACGGCCAATGGATTCATGGCGCTCTATAATGACGAGCTGGTGTTCACCGCCGATTATGGCGGCGAGGACAGCGCGTGCGAAGCGCCCGCACTTGACGCGCCCCATTCCGCCAGCGCCCTGGCCTGGCTGCCTTATGTGGCGCCCATCCATCCCGACATTCTGGCCCGACTGTCCCGGTCCGCGCAGTTTCCCTGCGCCTTCAGCTTCATCGTCTACAGCCCGGACAGCCCGGCAGGCCGCCTTGAGCGCTGGACCCGCGTGGATGAAACCGAGATCGATCCGCCCCTTCTGCCGCCCCTGCCCGAGGACGCGACAATGATCTACGCGGGCGCGGATCGGCTCAGCCGCGTTCTTGATGCGGCGCAAGAGGCCCTTTCGAGCGAGGCCGAGCCCAGCGTTCAGGACTTCTTTGACGAAAGCCAGAGCCTTCAGGAAGACAGCGATTATGCTGGCGCGCTGCTGGTCCAGCTGCAGGAAACCCACAATTTCGGCCCCTGCCCCGAAGCCTCCATCGGCTCTGAGCGTTTGACCTGCGCCTATGCCAGCGCCCTGGCCCTGCAAGGACGTGAGGATGAAGACTTCCGCGCCCTCTCTGAAGGCCTGGAAGCTCTGGCGCAGAATGATCCGGCGCGCGCGGTCGAGCTCATCTCGCCCTTCATCGACCGCGAGGGCCATGCCGGCGCCGCCGCGCGCCTTCTGACGGCCAATGCCCTGATCAGCTGGGGCCGGGTCGGACTGCAAGCGCGTCCCGACCTTGATCCCGCGCAATTGCTGGCGGAAGCCCTGATCCTCGACCCCTACGCCCCCGACGCCTACTGGCAGCTTGGCCAGCGGTATCTGGCGGCCGGGGCGCCGGCGCCGGCCTGGTCCCTGTTTGACCTGGGACGACGACTGCCCCGCCCGGTGGCCGATACGCCGCTGGCTCAGGCCGACCTTCTGGAAGCGCGCATGAGCGAACTGGCTCCCTACTGGCTGCCTTCCGCCTCCTCCACTCCGGTTCAGTGATCAGATTCTCTCCAGTTTAAGAGAGATTTACGAGGCGTTAACCGCATCACCTGCTCTTGATTCAGAGTTGGGTCCGTGCGTTCGCCCGCCGGAGCGGTGATTCCATGTGGAAATACCAGATATGGCGCCCGCCAGACTGGTTTACACAATATTAACCGCGTCTATAGGGTCGAGGCTGGACAATGGAGATGAGTCGGCATGCCGCCTGTGGCGCCCTGGAGTGTGAAGGGGATTGATCCCCGCGCCCGCGCCCTCGCCAAATCTGCGGCGAGGCGTGAGGGTATGACGCTGGGCGAATGGCTCAATCGTGTCATCATGGATGACGGCGTGTCCGACAACGCCAAGGACTGGGATGACCAACTCTCCCGCTTCCCCGGTTTCGGCGGCGGCGATGATGGCGGTCCCGGTCATGACGACCAGCTGAGCGAGCTGGTTCAGCGTCTCTCCGACCGGCTTGAAGCCTCTGAACGTCGCTCCACACAGGCGCTGTCACATATCGATCAGTCCGTCACCGCGATCTCGCGCCGCCTCGACATGATCGAGGACAGCGTGGATGAGGATGGCGAAAGCGCGCAGGACGCGCTCAAACGCACGCGCGCGCAGCAGGACGAACTGCTTGATCGCGTGAGGCGTCTGGAACGCACCGGCACCGGCAATGGCGCGGACCCGGCAGCGGTGAAAGCGGTCGAGACCACGGTCGGCAAGCTGGCGGGCCGTCTTTACGAGACAGAGCGCGATGTCCGCACCGAGCTGGATAATCTGGCGCACAAGGAAGAACGCCGTCGCGACAGCGCCGAGCGGGGCCTTGAAAAGCTGGGCCAGCGTCTGGAAGACACCGAAAAGACCCTGACCGACGAGACCCGCGCCCTGCGCGATCTGGTCGAGACCAGAGATGAGCGCACCCAGTCGCTGCTCTCTGATTTGCAGGACACGTCCCGTTCGCTGCAAAGCCGCATCATTTCTGCTGAAAGCGCCACCCAACGGGCCGCTGAAGCGTTGGCGGGATCGCAGGAAAAGCTTGATGCGCGCCTGCGTCAGCTGGAAAGCGTCCAGTCGAACGCGCTCAAGGATGAAGACGTCCAGCGCCGCATTGATGCGCTGGCGCGCGAGGTCGCCGACGTAATCCGTGATACGCGCAGCGAATGTGCGCGTCAGATCGCCGAAGTGTCCAAAAACGCTGACAGCCCGCGACTTGAGCGCGCGCTGGCGGATGCGGAAACACGTTTGCGCGCCGCTGAGCAGCGCCAGTCTGACTCCCTTCAGCGCATTGGCGCGGAAGTGGCCCGACTGGCGCGCGCCGTGGACCAGAGACTGGATCGGTCCGAGCAGCGTCTTCAGCGCCGTCTGGACGAAGCCGAAGCCAAACGACAATCAAAAGAAGATCGCGCCGACATCGAAGCGCGTCTCGAAAAAGTTCGCCAGGACAACACTGTCGCCATGCGGCGGATTGGCGAACAGGTGGCCAAGCTTGGGGAAAACTTGGCAGATCGCGTGCAGCAGGCTGAGCATCGGTCAGCGCAGGCGGTCGAAGCAGCGGGCGAACGCATGGCCCAGGTTGTTGAACGTCTCGAACATTCTCGCTCGACCAATTCCGAGCAGGATCTTGAAACCCGGATTCGCGCTTCTGAAGAACGCACGGCCCAGCGCATCGAACAGGCCATGACCGGCCTGCACGAGCGTCTGGATCAGGCCCGTCAGGACACATCCGAAGCGCTCTCGCCTGTTCAGAAGGCGATGAATGCGCTGGCGATTCGACTGGAAGCGATTGAAGGCCGCAAGGGCAAGTCCAAGGACAAGGAAGAGTCCAAGGCTATCGTCCAGCAAGCCGACGACGCCATCAATGACTTCTCAAAGCCCTTGCCCGAAGCCCCTGACCACTGGGTCAGCAATGAAGATGCGGATGACGATTTCGCCCTGCCCGCCCATGATGATTTCGACATCAAGGCGGAACCGGCGCGTCCTTCTTCCTTCACCCGGCCTGAGCCCGGCCCGGTTGTAACGCCGAAGCCCCAGCCAGCACCGCAGAACCGTGCGCCGGAACCGGCTCCCGAACCGGCCCCGGCCCCGCGCAAACCCGCCGCCATGGGCGCAACCGCGGATGCAGACTTCCTGGCCAAGGCCCGCAAGCAGGTTCGCGCCAATCGTGGCGGCGAAGCCGGCTGGACACCGCCGGTCGAGAAAGAGAAGCGCAGCTCCAACAAGACGCTGCTGCTAGGCGCAAGCGCGCTCGGCTTCCTGGCCATCGCCGCGGCGGCAGGCATGCTGGTGCTCGAGGCGATCAACGGTCCTGAAGACTCCGCTCTGACCGCAGACCCCTCCGCCTCCCTGTCGAACCTGTTCTCCGAACCGGCTGACCTCTCCGAGCCTACGCCCGAAGCCTTGCGCACGCCTGCGCAGGACGAGGCTGCAGCACTGTCAGCGCCTGAAGCCGAAGCTGCGCCGGGTGAGGCTGACAATGCCCAGCCTCAGGCGGACCTCACTCCGACCCCGGCTCCGGTCCCTGCCCCTGCAGCCGCGCCGCAACCGCGCGCCTCATCCGTGGATGAAGCGCCGAGCCTTGAAAGCGCGGCCGCCAGCGGCGACGCCGTGGCGCGCTATCAGCTGGCGCTGCAGCAGCTTGAAGACCAACGCTATTCAGACGCCGCCGCCCTGATGCGCCGCGCCGCAGAGCAAGGCATTCCCGCCGCCCAGCGCCGCTTTGCGCTGATGCTGGCCAATGGCGAAGGCGTGCCCGCCAACCCGGCCTCGGCCCGCGACTGGATGGCGCGCGCCGCCGAGAACGGCAATGTGCAGGCCATGCATGATGCTGGCGGCATGTTCATCAACGCCGAATCCACGCCCGAATTCCAGGCTACCGCCGCGCGCTGGTTCGAGCAGGGCGCGCTTTATGGTCTCGTGGACAGCCAGGTGAATATCGCGCTCCTGTTCAAGGAAGGCTTCGGCGTGCCGCAAAGCCCGGCTGACGCCTATGCCTGGTTCACCATCGCCGCCAATTCCGGTGACGCCGAGGCGCGCAATTCCGCCGCCGAACTGCGTTCCATGCTGACGCCGGAACAGCGCGCCGCCGCAGAATCCGTCGCCCGTAACTTCACCCCGCGCGCCTCTGATCCTGAAGCTCAGGGCGAGTACGCGCCCCAGCCCTGGGAAACCGGCGCTGTCGCCAGTCCTGCGCAAATCGCCCGGGCGCAGGCGCTGTTGTCCCAGCTGGGCTATCAGCCTGGACCCGCAGACGGGATGATGGGCTCGCGCACACGCAACGCCATTCGCGACTTCCGCCGCTCCCAAGGCCTGACCGTGTCAGACCGGGTGGACAGCACCCTGCTCTCACGGCTTGAACAAGCCGCCGCCGGCTAGGGCGCGGCGCGGTGCAGATCTACCTGCCCATAGCCGAGATTTCGCTGAACCTGTGGCTCTTGCTCGGCCTGGGTCTGGGCGTGGGTTTTCTGTCGGGCCTGTTCGGGGTGGGCGGCGGCTTCCTGATGACCCCGATCCTGATCTTCCTCGGGATTCCTCCGGCCGTGGCTGTGTCCAGTCAGGCCAACCAGATCGTCGCCAGCTCGGTCTCCGGCGCGCTTGCCCATTTCCGGCGCAAGACGCTGGATGTGAAGATGGGGCTGATCCTCCTGATCGGCGGCGTTGCGGGTTCGATTTCGGGCGTCCAGCTCTTCGGATTGCTCCAGCGTCTGGGTCAGATCGATCTTGTCATCTCGCTTTGTTATGTCGGCTTTCTGGGCGTTATCGGCGGTTTGATGCTGGTGGAGAGCGTGAACGCCATTCGCCGACGCCGGGGCGCAGGCGGACCGGTCCGGCCCAAGCGCCGCAAACGCGGCCTGATTGACGCCCTGCCCTTCAAGACCCGCTTCGCTGTCTCCGGCCTCTATATGAGCGTGATCCCGCCCATCGCCATCGGCTTTCTGGTCGGCGGGCTGGCCGCGCTGATGGGGGTTGGCGGCGGCTTCGTCATGGTCCCCGCCATGATCTATCTGTTGCGCATGCCCACCAATGTGGTGATCGGCACCTCCCTGTTTCAGATCCTCTTCGTCGCTGCGCTGACGAGCTTCCTGCAGGCGGTGCAAAACCAGACTGTGGACATGGTTCTGGCGGGCATTCTGATCCTGGGCAGCGTGGTGGGCGCGCAGATCGGCGCGCGCTTCACCAGCAAGATCCCCGCAGAAGAGCTGCGCGCCCTCCTCGCCCTGATCGTGGTCAGCGTCTGCCTGAAACTGGCCTGGGATCTTGCCAGCACGCCCGCCGACCTGTTCGTGCTGATCGACGCGCCGGGGGGGCAGTGATGTTCAGACAGTTCAGCCTCGCCCTGCTCCTCATCGCCGCTGTTGGCGTGACCGCTTTCGCAGCGCCGCCTGAAGGCGTGCAGCCTCCGGCCCAGATCGCCGCCGCCCTGACCGAGGATGTGGTGGAGATCCGCTCCACCTTCGCCGGGGCCGAACTCACGCTTTATGGCGCGGCGACCGGATTGCAGGAAGGTGATGACATCGTCGTCGCCGTGCGCGGCCCGGCGGGCGATCTTCGGGTCATGCAGAAGCGCCGCGTCCTGGGCATCTGGATCAACGCCGCGCCGGTCCGGTTTGAGGATGTGGCGGGTTACTACGCCGTGGCCTCGACGCGACCGCTGTCCGATTTCGCCAGCTTTTCCGCCCTGCGACGCAACCAGATCGGCATGGACCATGTGCGGCTCTACGCCCCTGAAAGCATCCGCCGTGAAACCCTGTTCGGGGTGCGCAATGTGATGGTGACCGATCTGGGGGGCGAGATCGTGGACTATCGCGCGGCGCTGGTGCGCAACAAGGCGCGGCGCGGCCTTTATGGCGAGGCGCCGGGCGGCGTCGAGCTTCTGGAAGGCGGGCTGTTCCGGGCGCGGGTGATCCTGCCGCCGACCACCCCCACCGGCACCTATAACGCAGATGTGTACCTGTTCCGGGATGGACAACCCATTGCAACAAGGCGCACGGATCTGACTGTGGTGAAGGCGGGCGTCGAGCGGACCATCTATGATCTGGCCCAGAACCGTCCGGTCGTGTACGCCTTTATCTCGGTCCTTCTGGCCATGCTGGCGGGATGGACGGCGGCCGCGGTCACCCAGCGGCGCTGACGGTTTGATCCCTGATACGAGGCGCCTGTCATGCAACGTCTTAGCGAAGCTCCCCCTCTGGTCCTGATCCTCGGCTTTGGCGGGCTTTTGCCCTTCCTGGCGGGCGCGATCGGCGTGATGGCGGGCGGTCAGGCGGCCTTGCAGGCGGCGACGGCCCTCCCGGTCTACGCCGCTGTCATCCTGTCTTTCCTGGCGGGCGGACGCTGGGCCAGCGAGCTGGTCATTCGCAGCGACACCCCGCGCTCGGGCGTGATGCTGCTCTCCATCCTCCTCAGCCTGTCAGGCTGGGTCGCCGTCGTGATCCAGGTCTGGAACCGGCCCGGCCTGCCGTTCGATCTGGAGCTGGTCGGCTGGGGCCTTCTGATCCTGGGCTTTGTGATCCAGTTCCTGTGGGACCGCACCGCCATTCGCGGCGCCACCTTCCCCGGCTGGTACATGCCGCTGCGCTTCTTCCTGACCGCGGTGGTCGTGCTGTGCCTGGCGCTGACTGCCTTCGTGCGCAGCTCGCCAACCTTCAGCCTCTAGTCGCCCAGAAGCCGGGCGCCGCTGACCGCATAGACCCGGTCCCGGCCCAGCATGTAGGCGTGCGGGCGTACGCGGAAGAGTGGCGCATAGGCGGGGTCACAGACATTCAGCCCGCCCGTGAACGCCCCGAAAGCGGGCAGGATCAGCCGCGCGCCATCGGTGGCGAAACAGCGCCGCCGCACCCGCCGCCCTTGCCCGGAAATCTTGGCGCAAGGATGAAGATGCCCCGCGATCTCACCGGGATAATCTCCCGCCTGCGGTTCATGACGCAGATGCAGCGGGCCAAGATCAAGCTCGAACCCGGCGCGACCGCCAAAGCGGGCGGGAGGTTTGGGATCGTGATTGCCCTCGATCCACAGCCAGTCCTCAACCGACGCGACAAGCTCAGACAGCGCGTCCGCATCGTCCGGCGCCATGCGGTCATCCGCACCGAGATCATGAAAACTGTCGCCCAAAGCCACCACGCGTCGCGGCTGATAAAGAGCAATAGCGTCCGCCAGTTTCCGCAAGGTGGCGCGGGTGTCATAGGGGGGCAGGAACTGGCCACGCACCGCATAGGCGCTGCCCTTTTCAAAGTGCAGATCACTGACCAGCAGCACGCCCTCATCCGCCAACACCGCGACGCCGGACGGATCGGCGATCAGGCGGGCGCCGTTCACCGTCATGGTGACGGGGTCGGCAAGGGGCGTGCGTTGCGGCGAGGTCATGGCGTCAGTTAGGCGCGCCCGGCGGGCCGAGGCAAGGCGCTACTCATCCTCGTCCTCATATCCCACCAACGACAATGGCCGGGCCTTGTAGCCCTCAAGCTCGGCCCAGCGCGCGAGCGCATCGTCGCGGCCATGAGTGATCCAGACTTCCTCGGGGTTCACGTCGCGCACGGTCTGGGTCAGCTCGTCCCAGTCGGCATGGTCTGACAGGATCAAAGGCAGTTCCACGCCGCGTTGTCTTGCCCTGGCGCGCACCTGCATCCAGCCCGAGGCGAAACTGACCAGCGGATCGGGAAAACGCCTTGCCCAGGCGGTCTGGAAGGAGGATGGCGGACCGATCACGATCTTCCCGGCGAAGTCCTGTTTCTCCCCCTCGCCATCCTTCAGGGTCGCCTTGGCGAGCGGGCCCAGCTCAACCCCATGATCATGGTACAGCTTGCAGAGCTGCTCCATGGAGCCATGAATATGGATCGGCGCGTCATAGCCCGCTTCGCGCAACAAGCAGATCACACGCTGCGCCTTGCCCAGCGCATACGCGCCGACAAGCTGGGTGCGGTCCGGGTTCTGGCGGACGCTTTTGAGAAGTTTGGCGATCTCGCCCGCATCATCCGGATGACGAAAAACCGGCAGCGCAAACGTCGCCTCGGTCACATAGACATGGGCGGGAAAGACTTCGAATGGCGCACAGGTCGGATCACGACGACGCTTGTAATCCCCCGACACCCCGATCACGAGCCCCTTCCATTCCAGCCGGATCTGGGCGCTGCCCAGCACATGCCCCGCCGGATGAAAGCTGACCTCCACCTCCCCGATTTTCAGGCGTTCGCCATAGCGGACAGGAACCGGATCGGGGGTGAAATCCTCGCCATAGCGCGCCGCCATGATGGCGAGGGTCTCTGGCGTCGCGAGCACACGCGCATGCCCGGCGCGGGCATGATCGGCATGCCCGTGGGTGACCAGAGCCCGCTCGGCGGGCCGCATGGGATCAATGAAGAAGCCTCCGGGTTCACACCACAGGCCGCGCTCGGTTTCCTTGAGAAGCTGGTCAGGTCGGATCATGCAGAAGACATAGGCCGTCTTCAGTGACCGGGAAACCTGAGACCTGACCGTAAGGTGGCGGCGCCGCTGAGGGGGGAGAGAGAGCGGCGCCGCCCTTTACGGGCTGTGCTAGTGCAGACCGCCCGCAGCCAGGCGCCGCGCATGAAGCGGCTGAACCGGGCGGTAGTTGTGATCATAGTGCGATGCGAAGGCCGCAATCTGCTCCGCCGATGCAGAGATCGGCGTCTGCATGACGGTCCAGGCGACGCCTTCCGAGCACGGCGGGGTGGTCAGCGAGCCGGCATAGCGCCAGGCGCTGTGATCGGCCGGCAGGAAGGCGCTCGGGTCGACATCATCGACTTCATGGTGCTCACCCTCATGCGGGATTGCAGCCCAGATCTCATCCAGCGCCGGGTTCGCTTCGCCTTCTTCAAAGAAGACGCCGACCACAGCCAGATGACCGTCTTCGGACACGTGCACGAAGTGAACTTCCAGTGGATATTGATGGCCATCCACAGTGTGCTCGCTGCCCGCATGGAAGTGGAACTGGACCAGCTCATACTCCCGGTCGCCCAGATGCAGAGAACCCGCGTCTTCAAGATCAACCTTGATGGTGTGACCATTGTCGGTCACTGACGCGTCACCGTCGTCCCAATGAAGCTCGGGGACGGAATCTTCATGATCGCTCACCGCATGAAGGTCGATCGGCGATTGCTCATGACCGGAGGAGCAGCTCGCGTATTCCGCTGACAGCATGCCCCAATGCTCCGGGCCGCCCTCACCGTCATAGCTCCAGGAAGAATGACCATGATGATCGAGCGCGATCGCCGCGCCGCCCAGCGCGAGCACGGCCGACGCCGCCATCGCAGACCCCAGTAAACTCTTACGCATATCCCACTCCAACTGTCCCGATTATGGAAACGCGCACTGTTTCAGCGCTGGCGGGAGTGTTGAGCAGGGGGAGTTAATGACGCGTCACAGAGTTGCGCGGAGGATGGCTAACTCAACCTTAAGCACCAGACCCGTTCGAGCTCGAGCTGGCGGTGGTCACAACCGTGCTGGCGGTGATGACTGACACCATCATGGCGGTTTGAGCGGCGATGACCGCGTCCATGGCGCTAAGCGCCCCGTCCTGCAGGCCCGAACGCCCGGCCGTATGAACCAGATGCGCCAGCGCCGTGCGCGCATCGGCAATGGTGGGTGTTGACCGCGGCAGGGCCTGACGCACCGCATCGATTGCAAGGGCGTCCTCCACGCTCAATCCCTGAATGGCCCATTGCACGTAACGCTGGCGAAAGCCGTAGCGCCGCAAAGGCTTGTGGATCTCGCGTGCAGCATCAAGCGCTTCAAATCGCGCCATCGCCTCCTGTGGATCCACCTTCAACAGCGCACACATCTTGCCGCCATCTCGGGCATGCCCGCGAGACCGCGGATGGGCGCGGAAGACGGCCTCCGCCGCTTCGCGCTGCGCCAGAACCTCTGACGGATCATCGCCGCGTGCGGCGTGGATCGCAGCATAGGTATCAGTGATAGCCGCATTGGAGCGCCACCAGGGTGGAGAGAGCCTTGCGCGCATCTCCAGGAATTGTTCAATCGGCGTGTCCTCGCTCGAGCCGACGCACAGCATCAGCGCCGCCCGCGAGCCCCCCGCATACAATTTGCTGCGCTCATACCAGGACAAGCAATCGCGCAAGGCCCGGCGCGCGGCGAGGAAGCGTTCCACGGGGATGTCGTTCTGGGCCAGCATCGCTGCATAAAGCCAGCGCAGCGCGCCTGTTGGCGAACGCCAGCCCACCCCGGCCTTGATCTCTTCATGCTTGGCGCGCACCAGCGCCACAAGCGCTTGCGGATCGCTGTCATGGGTCAGAAGGCAGGCGGATGACAGCCAGGACGCGAGTGAGTCAGGCCGCGGGCGTCCATCCCTGAATGCTTGGTAGAGAGCCTCAAGGCGTTGAAGATAATCCGTATCGCTCATGAAACCCTCGTCTGGCCTGTAGGGCTCAAGACTACAGGGGAGCAGGACGGAAGGCAAAAACTTGCGACCGACGCCGTGCTTAGACCCCACTACCTGAATCCGCGCCCTCCGCCGATGTCAGCGCCGCTTCCGCCGAAAGAGCGGTGGCCGCAATGGCGAGCCGAAGCGACGCCCCCGTCTGTGCATCACCCGCCCAGAGCAGGAAGGCCAGACGCGCCTGCATGCGTCGGTCTGTCCGCTTGGACTCCCCGGCAATGTGGAGCCAGCGCTCCAACGCTTCGGCCTCTGCTTCGCCAAGGCCGTAACACGCCCATTCCAGCAGCAATCCAGTCTGAACACGCTTGAGCGCCCTGAAGCTCTCCGCAGCGCTCAACAGACCCAGAAATCGCTCCAGCACGCGCTCGGGGTCTTCGCCAAACGCGGCGCAGGCGCGCGCGCCCTCCTTGCTGGCTTTCTTTGCAGCCTTGTGCGCTGCAAACACGGCTTCGGCTCGCTCATTCGCCGCACGCGCCTTGTCCGGGCAGTCCCCACGCGCGACATGAGCCGCGCTATACGCCGCCATCAAACCATCAATGCCGGTCACATAATTGGTCATCCAGGGGCGGATTTCCTTGCGTACGGCATTCACTTGGGCGGCGGCATTATCAAGTCGGGCATCAAGCGCGCACAGAGCCATTGCCGGACGAGCCCCCAAATCCGGCATATTGCGCAACCCGCCATAAACGTGCGGGTCGATGCCCAGGCGCAAGGTCAGCGCCGCCTCGGCCCACTGCAGCTGAAGCGGCATGCCGCCCACATACTGAGCCAGAGCCTGATAGCGGTCTCGCAAGGCGTCAGCGAGCGTATCCGGCGACCCTTCAAGCGAGAACAGACAGGCGGACGCCAGCCACTCAAAACCCCGCTTTGGCCTCACTGTGGGCAGAAAGATCGCAAACCATCGGTCCGGCTTCTCCTGCCCCTTGTCGAGGGCGGCCTTAAGGGCTTTCAGGCGCTGGCTGGCGTCCCCCATGACTAGTCCTCGATCTCGAGACCGGTGTGGTAGGCGATGAAGGCCCAGCGATCCGCCGCTTCCTCGATCAGTTTGGAGACCGGGGTGCCGGCGCCATGGCCTGCACGCGTTTCAATGCGGATCAGGGTCGGGGCGTCGCCCGTCTCAGCCGCCTGAAGGGCCGCGGCGTATTTGAACGAATGGCCCGGCACGACGCGGTCATCGGTATCGGCGGTGGTGATCAGCGTCGCGGGATAATCGCCGGTCTCGGGGATGTTGTGATAGGGCGAATAGCCATAGAGCACGTCAAACATCTCCGGGTCCTGCGGGCTGCCATAATCATCCACCCAGAACCGGCCTGCAGTGAACTGGTTGAACCGCAGCATGTCCATCACGCCCACCGCCGGCAGCGCCGCGGCGAACAGGTCCGGCGCCTGATTGGCGACCGCGCCCACCAGCAGACCGCCATTGGAACGGCCATGAATGGCGAGGTGGTCCGGGCTAGTCCAGCCCATATCGATCAGGGCATGACCGGCATTGATGAAGTCATCAAAGACGTTCTGCTTGTTCGCGAGACGCCCGGCATCGTGCCAGTCGCGGCCATAGGCCGAACCGCCGCGCAGATTGGCGATGGCGTAGACACCGCCCATTTCCATCCATTGCAGGCGCCGCACGTCAAAATCGGGGCGGCGGGTGATGGCGAAGCCGCCATAGCCATAGATCAGGGTCGGGCGAGCGCCATTAGGGTCCACATCACGATGGTGGGCGACAAACATCGGGATGCGCGCCCCGCCCGTGCTCTCATAGAAGGTCTGGCTGACCACATAGTCATCGGGATTGAAGGTCAGGTCCGGGGCGCGGAAGACCTCGCTCTCCCCCGTCTCCACATCATAGCGATAGAGCGCTGGCGGCTGGTTCAGGCTTTCATAGGAATAGAAGGTTTCGCTGCGCGCCGGATCGCCGCCAAAGCCGGACGCGACGCCCAGGCCCGGCAGGTCCACCTCGCGCACGAAGGCGCCCGCAGGCGTATAGACGCTGACCGCACTCGCCACGTCGCGCATGGTCTCGACGATCAGATGACCGCCCACATGGCTGGCGCCGGTGATCGGGCCGTCGCCCTCGGCCACCACATCGGTCAGGGCTGAGGGATCAGACAGGGACACCGAAACGATCCGGCCATTGGGGGCGTCCAGATCGGTCAGGAACCAGAAGGTTTCCCCGTCATTGCCCACATAGGAATGGTTGTTGCCAAAACCCTCGAAAATCTCGACCGGCTCGGCGCCCTCGGCTTCAAGGTCGAGGATGTGAACGCCATTGCCATCGGTGCCGGTGGACGAACCAATGATCAGATAGCGGCCATCATCACTGACCGAGCCGCGCCAGCCCACTTCCGGCGCGTCAGGATCCGCCATGATCTGAACGTCCTCGCTCTGATCGGTCCCCAGTTCATGGAAATAGATCGCCTGGTTGAGATTGAGCGCGGTGAAGGCCTCGCCCTCTTCCGGCGCCGGATAGCGCGAATAGAAGAAGCCCGAGCCATCCTTGGCCCAGCTCAAGGGTGAGAACTTCACCCATTCGATCTCGTCAGACAGGGTTTCACCGGTTTCCACGTCGAGCACCCGGATCGAGCGCCAGTCCGAGCCGCCATCAGCAATCAGATAGGCAAGCCTGGTTCCATCCGGGCTGGGCACCGTGCCCGCCAGCGCGGTCGTGCCGTCCGCCGCCCATTCATTGGGGTCGATCAGCGGGCGCGCTTCACCGTCGAGCCCGTCCTGAACCATGAAGACCGACTGGTCTTGCAGCCCGTCATTACGGTTGAAGAAATAGCGCAGACCCGCTTCGGTCTGGCGGCTGGCGGGCAGGCCATAGCGCTCGTAATTCCACAGCTCTGACAGGCGCGCGGCGATGCGGCCCCGCCCCGGCAACTGATCAAGATAGGCGTTGGTGACCTCGGTCTGCGCGTTCACCCAGTCCGCCACGTCTTCAGACTCGCGCACATCCTGTTCCAGCCAGCGATAGGGATCAGACACCGCCACCTCGCCCTCGGCCGCCGACGCGTAGACATCCACCTGATCGACCGTGCGCGTTTCGGGATAGACCGGCGCCGCGATCTGCGTTGTCGCAGGGGCGGACGCATCGGCATCGGCAGACGCGTCGGTTTGCGCCGCCGGCTGGCTGCAGGCGGTCAGGGCCAGAACGGATGCAAAGGCGAACAGGGCTGCGCGCATCAGGCGTCTCCTCAAAGGTTATTATGTTGCGCGGCAGACTAGGGCGGGATGCGCGCTGAGGAAAGACTGTGCCCGCCCCTCCCGCATGCTATCTCTTTCACCGATGAAGCACGCCCGCCTCCCCGCCCTGCCGGAACGGTTTGAAGCCTGGTTTGACAGCCGGGGCTGGGCTCCGCGCGCGCACCAGCGCGAAATGGTCGCCGCCGCTCAGGCCGGCGAGGCTGCGCTGCTGATCGCACCTACAGGCGGCGGCAAGACGCTGGGCGGTTTCCTGCCCAGCCTGATTGATCTGGCCGAGATTTCAGAACGCGAGGGCAAGGATCGCCCCCACCGCCTGCACACGCTTTATATCAGCCCGCTCAAGGCTCTGAGCCAGGATGTGGCGCGCAATCTGATGACGCCCATCGAGGAGATGGGTCTCAATCTGCGCGTCGAGACCCGCACCGGCGACACCCCGGCCAGCAAACGCACGCGCCAGCGCGCCCGGCCGCCGGACATTCTTCTGACCACGCCCGAGCAGATCGCCCTTTTCTGCGCGCAGGAGAACGCCAGCGCCTTCTTTGAAGACCTGCAATGCGTGATCATCGACGAAGTGCACGCCATCGCGGCCTCCAAGCGCGGCGATTTGCTGGCGCTGGGGCTGGCGGCCATTCAGGGCTATGCGCCGAACATGCGCCGGGTGGGCCTGTCAGCCACCGTGAAGGACGAGATGGGCCATGCGCGCTGGCTGTCGGCGCAGGGTTCAGGCAATGACGCCTGCTTCGCCCGCATCGTGCGCGGAACGGCGGGCGCGGCCCCTGAAGTCCAGATCATGACGCCCGAGGAACGCATTCCCTGGGCGGGCCATTCAGGCCGTCACGCCATGAAAGCGGTCTATGAGCAGATCAAGGGCGCGGGCACGGCGCTGATCTTCGTGAACACCCGCTCCCAGGCCGAGCTGACCTTTCAGGAACTGTGGGCGATCAATGACGACAATCTGCCCATTGCCCTGCATCACGGCTCGCTCTCGGTCGAGCAACGCCGCAAGGTGGAAGCGGCGATGGGCGCGGGCGTTCTGAAAGCTGTCGTGTGCACCTCCACCCTCGATCTGGGGATCGACTGGGGCGATGTGGATCTGGTGATCCAGATGGGCGCGCCCAAGGGCACGTCGCGCCTGCTGCAAAGGCTCGGGCGCGCCAATCACCGGCTCGATGCCTCAAGCCGCGCCGTGCTGGTCCCCACCAACCGTTTCGAGCATCTGGAATGCGCCTGCGCCGCCGAAGCGGTGCTTGCGGGCGCGCTCGATGGCGATCCGTTGAAAGCGGGCTCGCTCGATGTGCTGGCTCAGCACGTGATGGGCCGCGCCTGTGGGGACCCGTTCAAGGCGGAGGCGCTTTTTGAAGAGATCACGGCGGCGGCGCCCTATGCCGAACTGCCGCGTGAGACGTTTGACCGCGTGCTCGCCTTCGTCGCCGATGGCGGCTATGCGCTCGGCAGCTATGACCGCTTCAAGCGTCTCGTTCAGACCCGAGACGGTCTGTGGCGGGCGCGCAACCGTGAAATGGCCCAGCGCCACCGCATGAATGTGGGCACCATCATCGAAGCGCCGATGCTGAATGTCCGGCTGGCGCGACGCACCGGCGCCTCCAAACCCCAGCGCGGACGCGGCAATCGCGGTCTGGTGCGTCCTGATGAAGTCGCCCGCGGCGGCGCACAGGGCGCAAGCCTGATGGGCGGCAAGATGCTGGGTCAGATCGAGGAATGGTTCACCGACCAGCTCAGTCCCGGCGACACCTTCATGTTTGCAGGCCAGATATTGAGCTTTGAAGGGGTCAGCGGCGGCGATTGCCTCGTCAGCCGGTCGAGCGCCGAAGACCCGAAGATCCCCAGCTTTGAAGGCGGCAAATTCCCCTACTCCACCTTCCTCGCCGCGCGGGTGCGTGAACTCGTGCACAATCCTGACCGCTGGTCGCTCCTGCCCGAACAGGTCCGCGACTGGCTGGATATCCAGCGGCAGAAGTCAAAGCTGCCTGCGCCCGACAGCCTCTTGGTGGAGACCTTCCCGCGGGCGGGCAAGTCCTGGCTTGTCTGCTATCCGTTTGAAGGCCGCCTCGCCCACCAGACGCTGGGCATGCTGGTGACGCGGCGGCTGGAGCGTCTCGGCAAGCAGCCTCTGGGCTTTGTGGCGAACGAATATGCGCTGGCGGTCTGGGGTCGCAAGGACCTCTCGGACGTGGATATGAGCGCGCTCTTCTCCGAAGACATGATGGGCGACGATCTTGACGCCTGGCTGGCCGAGAGCGATCTGATGAAGCGTACGTTTCGAAACTGCGCCCTGATCGCCGGGCTGATCGAGCGGCGCTTTCCGGGGCAGGAGAAGACGGGTCGGCAGGTCACCTTCTCCGCCGACCTCATCTACAACGTCCTGCGCGATCATGAGCCCGATCACATCCTGATGCAGGCCGCCTGGGCGGACGCCGCGGCGGGGCTCTTGGATGTGCGCCGCCTGTCAGACGCGCTGGTGCGCGTGGCGGGTCATGTGGAAGCGGTGCATCTCGATCAGATTAGCCCGCTGGCCGTGCCGGTGATGCTGGAAGTGGGCCGCGAACCCATCCGCCATGGCGAGGCGATGGACGCCATCCTGGCCGAAGCCAGCGAGGAAGACCTGATTGCGGAGGCGATGGGACGTTAATCCGCGTCCGTCACCTTCCGCATGGCCTTGTAGGCTTTGCGATCATGCACCCGGTCCAGCCAAGCCTTGAGGGCCGAGCCGTCTTTCGCGCCGCCGCGCTTGGCGATGGCATCGAGCTGGAAGCCCATCAGGCAGTCCGCCGCGCTGAACTGTTCGCCTGCGAAATAGTCATGGGCTTTCAGGTGCGCCTCGATATGGGCGAAAGCCTTGGCGCGCTCGCCTTCCATGAACTGGTCCAGCAGGGAGTCCTTCAGCCCCGTCGCCTCGCAATAGGTGCTCATCAGGAAGGGCAGGAAGACCGCGCCTTCGGACGCGTGCATCCATTCCAGATATTTCAGCCGTCCCGGCGCATCCGGCGTGGGATGCAAGGCATGGTCGGCGTCAAATCGCTCCAGCAAGTATTGCGCGATGGCGCCGGTCTCCGCCAGCACCCGTCCGTCTTCCAGCTCCAGCAGCGGCGCTTTGCCCAGAGGGTGCTTCTGCGCCAGTTCAGGCGGGGCGAGCCGGATCTGCGGGTCACGCTTGTAGCGTTTGATCTCGTAAGGCGCGTTCAGCTCTTCAAGAAGCCAGATGATCCGCTCGGACCGGGACAGCTCGAGATGGTGCAGGATGAGGGGCATGATCGCCTCCGGCAGGAATGAAAACGCCGGGAGCAGAGCCCCCGGCGTTTGTGACTAGTTGGCGTTCGGCAGGATGTATTCCACCGTCGCACCCGGCCCCAGCGGCAGGTCGAGATAGACCCAGGCCATGGTCATGATGATGCCCGTGATCAGAAGCCAGATCGAATAGGGCACCATGCTGGCCGTCAGCGAACCAATGCCGAACCCGTCCACCCAGCGGCGGCAGAACACCAGCACCAGCGGGAAATAGACCATCAGCGGGGTGATGATGTTGGTCGAGCCGTCACCCACGCGATAGGCGGCGGTCGCCATTTCCGGGCTGACGCCCAACAGCATCAGCATCGGCACCAGAACCGGCGCCATCAGCGCCCATTTGGCGCTGGCCGAGCCCACAAACAGGTTCAGCACCGCCGAGAACAGCACGATCAGGCCCAGAACCAGCGGCAGCGGCAAGCCCGATTGCTCGATGGCGTTCGCGCCATTGACCGCGGTGATGATGCCCAGACGCGACTGGTTGAACATCTCCACGAAGTAAGCGGCGAAGAAGGCGAGCACGAGGTAATAGCCCATATCCTTCATGGCTTCGGCCATCATCGAGACGATGTCGCGATGGGTTTTCACCGTTCCAGCCGCCTGACCATAGGCGACGCCCGCCAGAAGGAACATGATCATGAAGCCCGCCACCAGAGAGCGGAAGAAGGGCACCAGCGCGATGGCGATGCCCTGCCCCTCGGCCAGAGCAGCCTCATTCACCAGCGGGACATCCCCGCCATAGAGCGACGCAGAGCCGCCGGTCACGAGCGCGACCACATCCACCGCCATGATCAGCCAGATAAAGCTGACGCCTAGAACAGCCCAGAGCGCCCGCCACAGGCCTTTTTTCTGGCCCGCGGTCAGCTCGGCGTCCGGATCATCATCGCCTGCCTGAGCGCCCGTCGAGGCGCCGCCTGTCCATTTGCCCAGACGCGGCTCGACGATACGGTCGGTCACAAACCAGATCACCGGCATGAAAATGACCGTCATGGCGGCGATGAAGTACCAGTTGCCGACAATGTTCATCGTCCAGTCCGGCACCATCGCGATCACCGAAGCCTCGGTGACGCCAAACAGCAGCGCGTCCAGCTGGCCCGGCAGAAGGTTCGCGGAGAAACCGCCCGACACGCCCGCAAAGGCCGCCGTGATGCCCGCAATTGGGTGACGGCCCGCCGCCGCGAAGATGACGCCCGCCAGCGGGATCAGCACCACATAGGCCGCGTCGGCGGCCAGATTGCCCATCATCGCCACCAGCGCCACCGCCGGGGTGAGCAGCATTTTGGGAACGTCACGTACGGCGGCGCGCATGGCCGTGCCGAACAGGCCAGCCCGTTCGGCGACGCCCGCACCCAGCATCACCACCAGCACATAACCCAGCGGGTGAAAGCCGGTGAAAATCTCGGGCATCTCGACCAGCAGGTGCTGCAGGCTGGCGCCGCTCAGAACGCTGCGCGCCTCCACCAGAACGGCGGAGCCGTCCGGATTGGTCTGGGTGGGGTGGAACGCGGACACGCCCATCACCGCCGTGATCACGGAAATGATCACCATGGCGATGATCAGATAGAGGAAGATGAAAGCCGGATCCGGCAGTCGGTTGCCGGCCCGTTCGATCAGACCGAGAAAGCCGGTCTGGTGTTCGGTCTGCGCAGTCTCGCGCGCTTGGTCGCTCATGATGCTCCCCATCACCACAGCGGCTCTTATGAGTGAGCGCGCCGTAAACTTTTACATGTGAACAGGGATACAGGGCCCGGGCGCAAACTAAAACCCAAAGCAACTAGGGTTATCATCCACCCTGCGCTTCCGGGCGGCATTTCGAGCCTATAATCCTATATGCTTGGGGCATGGAACGCTTCGCCGCCCTTCTGGACCGCCTGTCCTATACGCCCCAGCGCAATGGCAAGCTGCGCCTGCTGGTGGAGCATTTCCGCGACCAATCCGATCCCGAGCGGGGCTATGCCCTGGCGGCGCTGACCAGCGCGTTCGATTTCAAGACCGCCAAGGCCGCCGTCATTCGCCAGCTCGTCAGCGAACGCGTCGATCCGGTGCTGTTCGAGCTGTCCTATGACTATGTCGGCGATCTTGCGGAAACCGCCGCCCTCATCTGGCCGCAACGTCATGGCGCGAACCGCGCCCCCGACCTTGTGGAGGTGATCGACGGGCTGATGACGGTCAGCCGCACAAACGCCCCCGCCCTGATCGAAAGCTGGCTGGATGCGCTGGACGCCCAGGGCCGCTGGGCGCTTCTGAAACTCGTCACTGGCGGCATGCGGGTGGGCGTCTCGGCTCGCCTCGCCAAGACCGCTCTCGCACGCTTTGGCGATGTGGACATCACCGAAATCGAGGAGCTGTGGCACGGTCTCGAGCCACCCTATGAAGCCGTGTTCGCCTGGCTTGAGGGCAAAGCCGACAAGCCGGTCAACGCGGCGAAAGCCCCGTTCCGTCCTGTCATGCTGGCGCACCCCGTCGAGGACGGCGGGCTTGAGACGCTCGAACCGTCTGACTTCATCGCCGAGTACAAATGGGACGGCATCCGCATTCAGGCAGTCAGCGAGGATGGCGTGCGCCGGCTTTACACCCGAACGGGCGACGACATCTCCCACACCTTCCCCGATGTGCTGGCGGCGCTGGAGTTTGAAGGCGCGATTGATGGCGAGCTTCTGGTGCGCTCGCCCGACGGCGATGTCGCGCCGTTTTCTGATCTGCAGCAAAGGCTGAACCGCAAGACCGTCTCCAAGGCAATGCTGACGCGTTTGCCCGCCTTTATCCGCGCCTATGACATTCTGGTGGACGGGGATGAGGATGTGCGTCGCCTGACTCTGACCGAACGTCGCAAACGGCTCGAAGCGCTGGTGGAGCGCACGCCGACGGCCCGGATTGATCTGTCCGACACGATCCGCTTTAAGCAGTGGAGTGAGCTGGACACGCTGCGCTCAGACCCGCCCCATGCCCAGGCGGAAGGGGTGATGATCAAGCGCCGCGACAGCGTCTATGAAGCCGGGCGCCCCAAAGGACCGTGGTGGAAGCACAAGCGCGATCCCTTCCTGGTCGACGCCGTGCTGATGTACGCCCAGCGCGGGCATGGCAAACGCTCAAGCTTCTATTCGGACTTCACCTTCGGGGTCTGGCGCGAGGAGGATGGCGCGCAGGTGCTGGCCCCTGTTGGAAAGGCCTATTTCGGCTTTACTGATGAGGAGCTCAAACAGCTCGACAAATTCGTCCGCGACAACACAGTGGACCGCTTCGGCCCGGTCCGGGCCGTCAAGGCGCGGCCTGATTTCGGACTGGTGCTGGAGATCGCCTTTGAAGGGCTCAATCGCTCCCCCCGGCACAAGTCCGGGATCGCCATGCGCTTTCCGCGCATTCACCGTATCCGCTGGGACAAACCTGCGGGTGAAGCGGACTGGCTGACACGCCTGCACCAGCTCTTGGAGGAACGGTTCGACCGTCCCGCAAATTAGTGCTATCGCAAGGATTAACTGAATTTGACCAGTCAGGGGACCATCCGGACATGAGCACGACGCCCGCAGCGTTCGATATCCAGCGCGCACAGGAATACCTCACCACAATCGGCCTGCAGATGGTCATGAATGTGGGCATGGCCGCGATCATCCTGATCGTCGGCTTCATGATCGCCGGCGCGGTCGGGCGCACCATTCGCTCCATCCCCGATCGCAATCCCAAAATGGACCCCACGATTGCGAGCTTCTTCGCCTCGATCGCCAAATACGGCGTTCTGGCGGTTGTCATCATCGCAGTCCTGACCCGCTTCGGCGTCGAAACCACCTCTCTGGTCGCCGCGCTGGGCGCCATGACCCTGGCCATCGGTCTCGCCCTTCAGGGCACGCTATCGAACGTGGCGGCGGGCGTGATGATCATCTTCTTCCGCCCCTACAAGATCGGGGACTATGTGGAAGTGGCGGGCGTCGCCGGGTCGGTGAAAGACATCACCCTGTTCTACACCGAGCTGAACACCCCCGATAACAAGCAGATCATCATCCCGAACGGCCAGTCCTGGGGCGATGTGATCACCAACTATTCCGCCTACCCCACCCGCCGGTGCGATTTTGTGTTCTCCGCCAGCTATGACGATGACATCGAAAAGGTGATCTCGGTCCTGCGCTCCACCTTCGAGGCCGATGAGCGCGTGATGAAAGAGCCGGCCCTGTTTGTGGAAGTGAAAGCGCATGGCGCGTCCAGCGTCGACTATGTCGTGCGCGCCTGGTGCCAGGCGACCGATTACTGGGCCCTGCATTTCGACATGAACAAGAAGGTCAAGATCGCGTTTGACTCCAACGACATCGAGATCCCCTACCCGCACTCTGTGGAGATCCACAAGGAAGGCTGATCGCCGCGATACCGCCTTAATTGCATGAGAGACAGACGATCATGAGCGAACCGACCCCGCACTCCGCCGGACGCAAGTCCATGCTTCAGCGCATTCTGAGCGTGCGGTTCGCCGATCTCATGATCGTCTTTCTTCTCTGCGTTCTGGTGGGTCTTGTCCTGGCGGTGTTTCAGGTTGATCCCGCCGATCTCTGGGTCGATTTCTTCCAGACCGTGGGTGACGCCTGGGCGTCCTTCTTTGACTCCATCGGCGCATCTGTGCGCTGGGCCCTGCGCTATTTCTTCCTGGGCGCAGTCATCGTCCTGCCGATCTGGCTGGCGGTGCATCTGATCCGCGCGTTTACCAAGCGCTAACAGCAAAATCGGTTTCCATAAGACAATCTCCACCTCTTGGGCTTAGACAGGTTTTCTAGGCCTGCGAGGGGGGATTTGTGGCGGCTGAGCTCGACATAGACGTCAACGACGAGACTGAAACCGGCGACGGCATGGACTGGCGCCAGCGCGCGATCATTGTCTGTGATCCCACGCCCTTCTCTCGTCGGTTAACCGTGGACATCCTGCGCTTTGCCGGCGCGGAGCGCATCCAGACCTGCTCAACGCCTGAATCCGCCATCTGGTTCGCAGAGAACGCCGACAATCCGCTCATGGTCGTGGACTGGCGCGATGAGCGCCTGGACGCTGCGCACGCCATCCGCAAGCTGCGTCGCACCAGGGGTGACGCCAACCGCACCCCCACCATGATCCTCTCCACCAAGCACACGCTTCTGGATATTGAAGCGGCGCGCGATGCAGGCGCTGACACCCTGGCCCTGCGTCCGGTGTCGCCGCGTGGCGTGACCGAGCGCCTGACCGAGATCACCCAGCGTCCGCGTTCGTTTGTGAAGACCGCCAATTACAACGGACCGGACCGTCGCGTCCGCAGCGCCGAGGGCGCTGGCGCGTTCAAGCGCGACCGCGATGTGGCTGACGGCAAGACGACGCCCCTTCAGGCGGCCCGCGCCCAGGCCCAGTCGATCATCTTCTCCATGTTGCGCCGGGGCGACGAGCTGTCCGCCCGGATCGGCCGCTCTCTCGAACGCTTCCTGGCCAGCGTGGACGCGCTGGGCGATCGCGAACGCGAGATCATCCAGCTTCACCGCGCCTCTCTGGGTCGCCTTGCCGATCTGCAAGGTGAATCGCTGGAAGAACGCATGGAAGTCGTGGAAGGGCTGGAAACGCTGGTGCGCCGTCGCCTGCGTGACTGACCGGCTGGAAAGCCGCATCGCTTCCAAGTACAAGCGCTCTCATGAGCGATACTCTGCAAGACAAACTCGACACCCTCGCCGGTCTTCTGGTCGATGGCAGCCCCCATGCCGTCGCGCTGGGCATGAAGCTCGTGCGCGTCAGCCCAGGCGAAGCGGTGATCCGCGCCCCGTATCAGCCTGAATCCATCGGCGACCCTGAAACCGGCGTCATGCATGGCGGCGTGGTCACCGCCCTGCTCGACCATGCTTGCGGCACTGCGGCCTTCGCCGGTCTGGGCGGCGATCAGGCCGTCGCCACGCTGGATCTGCGGCTTGATTACATGCGTCCCGCCAAACCGGGCTGCGATGTGATCGCCGAAGCGAAAACCGTCAAGGTGTCCGGCCTGATCGCTTTTGTCAGCGCCATCGCCCATGACGGTGACGAGACCGATCCCGTCGCCACCGCACATGCCGCCTTCATGGTCACCAAGGCCAGCCAGGCCGCCGCCGAACGCGCCCGCGCCCGCGCCGAGGTGGAGCAGCATGTCGCCAACGAGAAAGCCGGAGGCGCCGCGTCATGAACGAGCGTCTGCAAAAGCTTCAGTCGAGCCCCTATGTGCGCCGTATGGGCGTGCGGTTTGACGATCATGGCGACGAGCTGACCGCCATCCTGCCCTATGATGAATGGCTGATCGGCAATCCGCTGATCCCGGCCCTTCACGGCGGCGCCATTGGCGCCTTTATGGAGATCACCGCATCGGCCGGGCTCCTGGCCTTCACAGATCTGGCGACCCTGCCCAAGCCCATCGATGTGGCGGTGGACTATCTGCGCCCGGGCAAGCCCCAGGATGTCTATGCCCGCGCCTCGATCACCCGACAGGGATCCCGCGTCGCCAATGTCAGGGTGGACGCCTGGCAGGAACGCCGCGCCGCGCCCATCGCCAGCCTGCACGGCCATTTCCTGATCAAGCCGGTCAAGGCTGGGAACTAGCGCCAGACTTGCTTCACACGCGAAGCATCATGAAAGAATGATGGGCGTGACATCTGTGCGTGTTGTACGCCTGTCAGGATGCGTCCGGCGCCCGCTCAGGTGCATTGAAGCGACAAGCAAATAAAATTTTAGACTTGGCCAGAATTAATAATATTCCAATTACCGATCTCTGGTGACAAACACGTAGAACTTCTCGCCAATTGAGCGTTTTGTCTTATTCTGTTCAATATACAGTGTGGTCAGCTTTGAAATTCTGACAAGAAGACTCGCTACCTGCCCCCGTACGGCTCTGAGAACCAGGCCGCTCTCAACAGGGGTAGATTATGATCCAGCAATTCATGTCGTCGGTGGCGCTCATCGCGCTTGCCGCCGGCGCCGCCGCCGCGCAGTCCGATCAGGATGCGCCCGCGCGTGACCGATCCACCAATGACGTCATCACCGTTTATGGCGAGGGCTTGAACCGCACCGTTCAGGAAACCCCGACCTCGGTCGCCATCATTGGCGACCTGACGCTGGAAGACGGCAATTTCGACGACTATTTCGACGCTCTGCGCCGGGTCGCCAACGTCTCCTCCAACAATGGCGAGCTGAACTTCAACATTCGCGGCATCAACAATAACACCAACCAGACCGGCGGCGCCTCCACGGCGGGTCAGCCGGTGTCAGGTGTCTATATTGACGGCCTGATCGTGCCGGCGGACGCCTTCAGCCTGAACCTCTTTGCGGGCGCGCAATCGACCTGGGATGTCCAGCAACTGGAAATCTATCGCGGCGTGCAGATCACCCGCGGCCGCCAGACCCCCGTGGGTTCGGTCTTCATCCAGACCAAGGATCCGACGGATGAGTTCGAGGCGGAAGGCCGCATCATCGCCGGCAATTACAACACCTATTCCGGCGCCTTCGCCATCAGCGGCCCGATATCTGAACAGCTGGGCCTGACCGGCCGCCTGGCTCTGGAAGCCGGGCATACGGACGGCGCCATCGAGAACACCACCCGCAATGTGGATGATCCGGACTATCGCGACATTCTGAACGTACGCGGCAAGCTGCGCTGGCAGCCCGATTTCGCGCCGGACTTCAACGCCACGATCTCTCTGGCGTCCTATAACTTTGATACGGGTCTGGATTCCGTGCCGCTCGAAATCTTCCTGATGGAAGACCATGGCGATCGCCGCAAATCGATCATCGACACCATCGAGGACCGCGAATACCGCATGACCACGGCGCAACTGAACGCCAACTACCGGGTCAACGAGCACTTCGATCTCAGCTTCATGGCGGGCTATACGGACGCCTCTGAAGACACCTATGCCGAGGTCGATTACTCCAACGAACCGACCTATGGCCGTACCTATCGCGAGTTCCCCGACGAGCAGATCTTTGCGACCGAACTGCGTGGACGTTTTGATTTTGAACGCTTTTACGGCGCAGCGGGTCTGTACTACGACCACATGGATTCCACCTACAACCTGCACTATTTCGGTGTGGTCTCCGATCCGTACAACAACCCCTTCCCGGTCAATCAGGGCAGCATTTCCAGCCGGAACAAAGACATCACCATCGCGGCCGCCTATGGCGACATCTTCTTCCCGCTGATGGACGAATTCATCACCGTGGGCGGCGGCCTGCGGGTCGAGCGGTTCGAGAACGAGACCGCCATCGGCCGCGCCGCCGGGGACACCAATTCCACCTTTGAACAGACCCTGATCTCGCCCAAGGCCTCGGTGATGTTCAACTGGACCGACACCTTCTCCACCACCTTCGCCGCCGCGCGCGGCACCCGGCCGGGCTATCAGTCGAGCTATCTCAACCAGTCAACCGGCCAGATCGAGATCTTTGACGCGGACGAGGAGAAGCTGTGGAACTATGAGGTGGCGTTCCGCTACCAGAATGACCGTCTGACGGCGAACACCAATGTGTTCTACATCGACTGGACCAATCAGATCGGCTCCGTCGAAGGGCCGACCGGTGAAGATGTGCCGGCCAATCTGGGCTCGTCAGAAGCGTATGGCCTCGAGATCGAGGCGTCCTACGACATCACCGACAATATCGATGCCTTCCTGACCTTCGGCTATCTGCACACCGAGTTCACCTCCGACGCCACGGGCGCTGTCGGCGCGGGATCGCTGGTCGGCAATGAGTTCGGCAAGGCGCCGAGCTTCTCGGGCAGCTTCGGGGCGACCTACCGCAATGATCGCGGCTTCTTCGCCACCGGCTCTGTCACTTTCGAGGATGAGAGCTTTGACGGCGGCGACAATGCCCGCACGGTCAGCATCGAGAACCCGCGCACGCTGGAATACGGCGTGACCGAGTATCCGGCCACCATTGACGCCCGCACCGTTGTAGACGCCAAAATCGGCTATGAAGCAGACAATTACGCGATCTACTTCTTCGTCGATAACCTGCTGGACGAAGATTATATCGACAATATCTCCTTCCGGAATTCGTCGCGGACCGCACCCTATACGCCGCCCTTCTCGGGCAGCTATCCCTATGACGCCACCTTCGTGCAACCGGGTGACCCGCGCACCTTCGGCGTCGAACTGCGCGTTCAGTACTGACCCACTGAAGCCAAAGCTGACCTGCCTCCGGGCGGGTCAGCGCTTCAGACGCGCGACCGCGCCATATTGATCCAGCGGCTTTGCAGTTTCCGGCTATGGGCCGGGATGATGCGGGCTGTCTCGACGATCTCTCGCCAGATGGCTCGCGCCTCATCATGGCGCCCTGCCTGATCCAGCGCTTCCGCCCAGCGCGCTTTCGCCTCAGCGCCGGGAAAATAGGCGCTCACCGCTTCAAACTCGGCAAACGCTTCGTCCTCACGCCCCAGCGCGAACAGGGTGCGGGCATAGGTCAGATGGGCGTGGGGCAGACGCGCCGCGCCATGCGCCTTGCGCAACTCTGAAAGGGTTTCCTGCGCCGCCTCATATCGACCGCATTCGAATTCCGCCGAAGCCTTGCCCTGTAAAAGTCCGGAATCATCCGCGAATGCGCTTCTGGCCGCTTCTTCGTAGAGCGCGAGCGCGTCTTCATACTGTCCCAGCGCCATATGCGCTTCAGCGACACGTTTCAGCACGCCCGCCGTGCGCCGCATCGCCAGTTCCTTGCGCGCTTCGCGCAGCTCACGCCCCGGATCAAGCGCGCGGCTTGCAGCTTGAACGCCTCGAGCCCCGAAAACATCAGGCGCCATCACCGCCAGAAAATAGACGACTGAGCCCAGCAGCGGAAACATGAACAATAACAACAGCCAGTACATTTCCTGACGCGTGCGGATGACATGCACCGCGCAAAGAACCGCCAGAATGAAATGTCCACCAAACAGAAACGGCATGTCTCTCCCCCTCAAGGCCCCAACCGTTATCTATCCGGATACGCGACTGGTCGGCAAGAAACGCTCCTCACACGCGTACGCCCGTTGAACAAAAAACGCCCCGCCGGAAACCTGGCGGGGCGTTCTTCATTGGATGGCTGAGGCGCCTAGCGCACTTCAGCCGCCATCTCGATGACGCCGTTCGCGCGCGCCACGGCGATGTTAAGCTGGGATTCGCCCGTGCGACGCGCTTCAGCGACACATTCGCGAGCCAGACGCTGCTCGGTCAGGCTGCGGGCGTTCCGCGCGTCACACACAGCGATCGCCGCCAGACGGATACGGTCACGCAGCGCGTCCAGGCGCTCAACATTCGTAAGCTCGGACGGGCGGAATTCGATTTCAACCGTCTCGGCCGATTGAGCGGAAGCGGCGCCAGTGAGGGCGACGGCGATCAGGGCTGCAGCAACAAAACGCATGGGAATATCCTTATTTCGCACACGAACCATATGAAAGTGGCTCTATGTCCAACCAGTCCGGGTCATCCCGGCGAGGGCTTTTCTGTCAGCGCCCTGCAACACCGATATGACAGGCGCACGGTCATTGGCGCAGGTCTGACCTGCACGAATGCATGCCAAACCCAAAAAGGCGGCCGATCCCGGTCTACACGACAGAATTCTCGTATAACAAGAAAGCCCCCGCCTGCTTGACGCGGGCGGGGGCCAGGGGAACAGCCTCGTGAGCACTAAGGCTGTTGTTCCAAAAATGAATTTTCCGGCAACTAGTAAGCCGACGTTTCAGAGCTGACAAGAGCCGCGGCATAGGTTCGGGAAACCTGACGCACTTCTGCGACCTTGACTTGCAGCTGCTCGATGCCTTCGCGATAGGCTTCTTCCACGCAGCGACGCGTTTGGGCGCTGTAGCGCGCATAATCGCGACCAGGCTGGTGACAGACAGACCGCGCCGAATTCGCGATGAGCTGGCGAACATGCTCCACACCTTCATCGGTATGAAGTATTTCGCTTGCGTAATTGATGACCCGCGTATTCTCGACGCCAGCGTCGTCCTGGGCGGCGACGGGGGTGAGTGCAAGACCCGCCATACTGGCGAGCATGACCGTGACCATAGACATGACCTGTTCTCCTAATTCGACCAGTTGAAGCTGAGCCGCTCTCTTACGGAGCCGGTCCCTGACTTCACGGACGACGCTAGAACAGGCTACCTAACCGTGCGCTGACGATCAGATGAGACTTTTGTCATTTGCTCGCCATCAAGACTTCTGGCGCTGAGAGGCGCAACGCCGGGAGCAATATTTGATGCTTTCCCAGTTCCGCTCCCATTTCTTGCGCCAGGAGAACGGGCGCTCACAGACCGGGCAGACCTTCTCCGGCAAGTCCCCTTTCTGACGGCGGGGTGCGGGGCCCTTCATGATGCGCGCTCCTTGCTCAATCGGATGACCAGCATCTGCAAGGCGGGACGGATAGGCAAGAACAGACGATAGAGCCCTTCTCCGATCCACACGAAAGGTGGAACGCCGCCAATCCGCCCCAGCCAGCGCCAGCCGGGGGTCACACGCCATAACGCGGCAAAGGCGGCGGCGCCAGAGCGCAGGCGCCCGGTTTCGTCGCGCACATGGAAGCGTTTCAGGGCGGCGTCGCAGGAGACGCCTTCAGGGGAAACCTCGCCTCGGGTTAAATCCGTAAACTGAGCATTTGAGCCCCGAGCCCGGTAGTAGCTCATCTCTGACCGGCACAAGGGACACCCCCCATCATAAAACACCTCGACAGATGCAGTTGTGACTGCATCATCGGGGTTGGATTCATCAGGTTTTGAGCTTTCTAGAGCCATAACAATGCTGAATTTAGACCGGGAATGCGAGGAAGACAGGGTGGCGAAGCGACGCGCAGCAGTGATTGGGGCCGGACTGGCCGGGGCAGCCGCAGCACGCGCGCTCTCTGACCGCGGCGTCGAGGTCGTGCTGTTTGACAAGGGGCTCGGCCCGGGCGGACGCATGTCGACGCGCCGCGCAGAAACCCCGCTTGGCCTCATTCATTTTGATCATGGCGCCCAGTTTCTCACTGCAACCGGGGAAGGGTTCACCCGCCTCCTAAAGGACGCAGAAGCTCAAGGCGCCGCTGGGCTGTGGACGGCGCGAACGGTCTCCATTGATCGTGGCGGCAATGCAGAAAGTCTGCGCGAGAAAACCCGCTGGGTCGGCGTGCCCGGCATGAGCGCCATCGTCAAGACGGCGCTGAGCGGTTTTGACGCCCGGTTTGGCGTCCGCGCTCGCCGTGTGCGCGGAGACGCGGGCGCCTGGACGATCCACTTTGAGGACGGGCATGTGGAAGGTCCGTTTGATCGTGTTGTCCTGACGCTGCCGCCGGAACAACTGATCGAGTTTCTGGCCCGCAGCGATGGTGATTTCTCTGACCTGATCGCTGAAGCGCTGAACGCAAAGCTCTCGCCTTGCTGGGCGGTGATGACGGTGCCCGGCAATCCGGCCGATCTCGGCTTTGATGGCGCCAAGCTGCTGGGCGGCGCCGTGCGCTGGATGGCGCGAATGAACTCCCGCCCCGGTCAGGATGGCCCTGACGCCTGGGTGCTGCACGCCTCGCCGGACTGGTCTGAAGCCTTTCTGGAGAGCGACCCCGAAACCGTCGCGCGCGCCCTGACCGAAGAAGCCTTCATCCGCTTTGGCCTGCCCATGCCTGAATGGTGTGAAGCCCATCGCTGGCGCTATGCCCTGGTGACCGAGGCCCCCGGCACGCCCTTCGCGCTCGACCCGACAGGGACGTTGGGCTGCGCCGGGGATTGGCGTCTGGGACCGCGCGCCGAACTGGCCTGGGATTCCGGTGACGCACTGGGCGACGCGCTCGCAGACTGATTTCCCGCTCGCCAGCTTCCACCCTTGCCGCTATCCAGCCCGGATGACGGCTTTCTCCCTGACCCGCAAGCAGGTCTTCCTGCGCGCCCTGCCCATCATGGGCGCAAACATAGCCTCGCCATTGGTGGGGCTGGTGGATCTTGCCGTCATTGGACGCACGGCGGACACCAACGCCATCGCCGCTGTGGCGCTTGGCGGGCTGGTGTTCAACGTCTTCTTCTGGTCGGTCGCTTTCCTGCGCATGGGCGCCACCGCGCTGACCGCACAGGCCGACGGACGCGCGGACGAAGGCGAACTGCGCGCCGTATTATGGCGGGCTGGTGCAATCGGCGCGGCGATCGGCATCGCCCTTCTTCTGTTCCAGACACCGTTGAAAGCTGCGGTCTTCGCCCTGTTTGACAGCCCCGCCGACGTTGAGGGTCTGGGGCGGGAGTATGTGAACGCCCGGCTGTGGGGTGCGCCCGCCGCCTTTGCAGGCTTCGCCGTCTATGGCTGGCTGATCGGCCTGGGGCTGACCGGTCGCGCCCTGATCCTGCAGGCGGTGCTGAATGTGCTGAACGCCGGCCTGTCGGTTCTGTTCGTGCTGGGGCTGGATATGGGCGTCGCCGGGGTGGGCGCGGCCAGCGCGGCCTCTCAATGGCTGCATCTTCTGGCGGCGGCCGTGATCATCCTGCTGATCCTGCGCCAACGCGGCCCGGCCCCTGGAAGCGCCTTCTGGGACAAGGCTGCAATCCGGCGCCTGTTCTCGGTCAATCGCGACATCTTCCTGCGCACGCTGGCGCTGCTGGCCGGGTTCACCTGGTTCAATATCGCCAGCCTGCGCGAAGGCGCGGACGTGCTGGCGGGCAACGCCATCCTGATGCAGTACATCTCGATCTGCGCCTTCTTCCTCGACGCTTTCGCCCATGTCACCGAAGCAGAGACAGGACGTGCGGCCGGGGCGAAGAACTGGAACAGGCTGATGCGCGCCTTCCGGTTGACGAGTGAGCTGGCGCTTGGCTTCTCGCTCATCCTCAGCCTGGGATTTTTCATGCTGGGCGATACGTTCATCGGCCTGATGACGACCGATGAAGCCACCCGCCTGTCCGCGCGCAGCTTTCTTGTCTGGTGCGCGCTGGTGCCATTACTGGGCATGCCCAGTTGGCAGCTGGATGGCCTGATGATCGGCGCCACACGCGGCCCGCTGATGCGCAATGCGATGATCGCGGCTCTGCTGATCTATCTGGCGCTGGACGCCGCCCTGCGCCCGCTCTGGGGCGCGCACGGGCTGTGGCTGGCCTTCCTGCTCTACTACGTTGCACGCGCAGGAACACTGATGGTCGGCTGGCCGGGTCTCAAGCGCAGTTTTGAGACCTAGACGTCCACGCCCACGGCATCAGACAAGCGCTCGAACCCATCCGCTTTCAGGCGTTCGGCCAGACCATCGCGGATCTTCAGCGCCAGACCGGGGCCCTGATAGACCAGCGCGGTATAGAGCTGGACCGCGTTCGCCCCGGCGCGAATCTTGGCATAGGCCGCATCCGGGCCATCAATGCCGCCCACGCCAATGATCGGCAGGTCCGGCCCGGTCAGACGACGGAACTGGCGCAGCACTTCGGTGGAGCGGGTCTTCAGCGGCAGGCCGGACAGACCACCTGCCTCGCCTTTATGGTGGCTCTTGAGGCTGTCAGGGCGCTCGAGCGTGGTGTTGGAGACGATCAGGCCTGACAGGGCATGCGTCTCGACCGCTTTGACGATGGCTTCAATGCCCGCCTCATCGAGATCGGGCGCGACCTTGAGAAAGACCGGCTCGGCCCAGCGCGCATCATTGACCTTCTTGAGAAGCTCATCGAGCGCATCCCCGGTTTGCAGGGTGCGCAGGCCGGGCGTGTTGGGCGATGAGATGTTGACGGTGAAGAAGTCCGCCAGCCCCGAAAGCGCCTTGAGAAGGATCGCATAATCGTTGGCCCGGTCTTCGGAATCCTTGTTGGCGCCCAGATTGACGCCCACTGGCCCTTCCGCTTTGGACGAGCTGTCCTGACGCGCTTCAAGGCGCGCCTTCACCGCATCAAGGCCTTCATTGTTAAAGCCCATACGGTTGATGACGGCCTTGTCCTCGCGCAGGCGGAACAGGCGCGGCTGCGGGTTGCCGGGCTGCGGGCGGGGCGTAACCGCCCCCACTTCCACAAAGCCGAAACCGGCGTTGAGAAGCGCGTCCGGCGCCTCGGCGTTCTTGTCAAAGCCGGCGGCAAGCCCCACCGGGTGGGCCAGTTCGAGCCCCGCCAGAGCCGTTTTCAGGATAGGGTCCGCAGGCTTTATCGCCTTGGGCCCGAACCCCGCTTTCAATCCCATGAGCGCCGTACGGTGCGCCGTCTCGGCAGGCAGGAATGTCAGAAGTCTGGCGAGGACGTCGCTCATCGGCTCAACTCCGGCGGCAGGCGCCAGGCGCCCTCTTCATCACGTTTGATCAGGTGCACGCCGGAAATCGCGGCGAAAGGAATCGCCCCGTAGACATGGGGAAACAGGGCCCCGCCCCGCGATTTTTCCCATTTCAGCGTCTCACCCAGCGCGTTCACTTCGATCTCGGCCACGGCAAGACGCTCCGCCTCGGCATAGTGCAGCACAAGCGTGTCCGCGAGCTGGTCCAGCGTCGAGGCGTGAATGAAGCCATCCGCCTTGTCATGGGCTTCGCCTTCATAGGCGCCGGACAGGGAGGCCGCCGCCAGCGCGGCGGGATCAGCGATGCGATAAATCAACTCGGTCATGGCCTAGGCCGATACGACGCCCGGCCGCAGGGTGCAAGCATCACGGCGGACTTGGCGCTGCAGCTCACCGCCCCTGCATTCCAAAAGGATTTTTTTCCTGCTATAGGGGTAATATGAGTCGCGTTATACGGGATGCCGATGCTGACCCACACCCAGATCTGGACCGGAATTGACCGCCTGGCCCATCGCGCTGGCCTGACCCCTTCGGGACTGGCGCGCCGCGCCGGGCTCGACCCCACCACCTTCAACCCGTCCAAGCGCACCAGCGCGGACGGCGCCAAGCCGCGCTGGCCCTCCACCGAAAGCCTCGCCAAGGCGCTTGAAGCGACACGGGTCAGCTTTGATGACTTTGCGGCGCTCGCCATGGGGCGCACGGCGGGTCGCTCGGTGCCGCTGCTGGGCTTCGCGCAGGCAGGCGATCATGGGTATTTCGATGATGCGGGTTTTCCCACCGGCTCGGGCTGGGAGGATATCCGCTTTCCCGGCGATGAGGGCGAAGGCGCCTATGCGCTCGAGATTTCAGGGGAATCCATGGCGCCCGTATACCGCCATGGCGACCGCATTGTCGTCAGCCCGGACGCGCCGCCGCGGCGCGGCGACCGCGTGGTGGTCAAGACCCGTGCGGGCGAAGTGATGGCCAAGGAGCTGGGACGCGTCACCGCGGACAGTGTGGAGCTGATCTCGCTGAACCCCGCCTATGACAACCGCTCGGTTCCCACTCGCGATATTGTCTGGATGGCGCGCATCGTCTGGGCCAGTCAGTAAGGCCAACGCCCCCGCATGCCTGTCCATGCGAGGGCGCTGAACGCCGTCAGGTCTTAGGGGGACCGTCGGGCGCGTATTCGAACACTTCGGTCAGAGGCGTCTTGAAGACCTCCGCGATCAGGAACGCCACTTCCAGGGAGGGGGAGTACTTGCCCTGTTCGATGGCGAGAATGGTTTGCCGGGTGACGCCAATGCGTTTGGCAAGCTCGGCCTGGGTCATCTCGCCGGCATGAAAGCGCAATTCACGGATGCGATTCCGGATCTGGGTGGATTTCGCCATGCCTACAGCCCCACCCGGTAGTCGATTGCGCGCAACACGCCCTTGACCAGCTCGGACGCCACCAGACCGCCCAGGATCATGTGCACGATCCAGAACAGCTCCACTTCCATCAGGGCCAGACCCAGTGCAAGCACTGCCGCTGCGCCCAGCACATACCCGGAGCGCGCATCCGCACGCATCTCGATCAGCTTGTCGCGTTCATCCGCATCATCGGCGTCCTTCGGGGCCGCCATGGCGACAAGGATGTGCCCCACGACGCCGCCAACGACCAGAAAGACCACGGCGGCGAACAGATACGGCCCGACAAGGTCCATAGATGGCCCGTCCGACAGGGCCGGCGGCATGACCACCGCAAAGTACGCCCCGTACACCAGGGCTGTGATGACCGTCATGACCAGATTGCTTTTTTCTTGGAACGACATGTCAAACTCCTTTGATCTCATGTCGAATTTCTTTGACATGCAGAGATGTAAAAGAGGGCAGACCCCATGTCAAATATTTTCGACTTCATGGCCGATATTTTTGACAGAAAGCCTGCCCACCCCAGAGCAAGTCGTTGATTTTATTCCTCGAGCAAACGGATCGCTTCTTCCTGCGCGGCTGCAGGATTGGTCTGCACAAGCTCCAGGAGGTGCGCCGCCAGCCCGGATATCGCCTGTCCCACAGCGTCCGCCTCTGCGGTCTCCATGGCCCGGTTGAGCATCAGGCCCGCCTCCTCGCCATGCACAGCCGGGTCGGCCGCGACCAGCGCCATGGCGAAGCGATAGGGAATGGCCGCGGGCGCGCCGTCCATCTCCACCGCCTGACGCATCAGGGACAGGCCTTCGGCCTCATTGGCGTCAAACATGCCCTCGCCCGCCCGACGCACGACTTCAAGATGCCAGGCGCCCAGCATGGCGGGCGCCCAGGGTTCGGAGGGGTCAAGGCGCATTGCCTCGATCATGTGGTCGCGCCCTTGCTGCGGCAGGCCCATCATCACGGCGCGGATCTTGTTCACATAGCGCGACTGATAGCCCAGCCCGGCGGCCAGCCGCAGATGCGCCTCGGCATTGTCCGGCTCCAGCGCCAGAGCGGCTTCGGCATATTCCTGCGCCCGCAACGCCGCCTCACGACGGTCACGACGCGACAGCCCCTCGGCCTGATCAAGCGTGATCGGCATCAGTGCCGCTTCAGAGGCGAGGATCAGCGCATCCACATCCGTCGCCGCACTGGACGCCGCGCTTTCCGCGGCGCCCCACTGCCCGGTTTCAAACGCCTCCACTGCCGGCGCAGGCGCCTCGGCGAAGGCCGCAGAAGAAACGGAAAGAAGAAGGGCCGACAGGCAAAGCGCTCGCATCATTGTGAAAAATCCTCATGGGGGCTTGGGCGTCCGGCTCATTTATGGGTCGGGCCGACGCCTGGTGCGTCCAACAAGACCATAACCTTGAGGAGGCCTCAATCATGCTCACCGTCACAAGCGCACTCTGGGCGGCGCTCAGCCTGGCCCAGGCCGATGTTCCGCCACCCTTTGACTGGCGCGCCTATCCTGTGTGCACTGAAGTCGAGGCATACACGCCCACGCCCGGCAGCCTGCAGGCGCAACAGAAAGCGACAGCCTTGCTGGCGTGTCAGACGCCGATTGATGACCTGACGGTCGCTGAAGTCGACGAAGCGCTTGCGGGCGAGGCCTTCGCCCTTGCGCCGGATCTGCAAACTGGCGCCCTGACGGTGCTGGCGCGCAGCGAGACCGAAGAGACGCTCTCGGTCTCCGGCACGCTGAACATGCCGCTGACCCCGGTCGGGGCGGGTCGCTTCGCAGCGAGGCTGCGGCTTGAGCGGATGGAGGAAGCCATGGTGCACCTCATCCTCTCCGCCGATCTCGATGACGAGACTGCTCCCAGCCTGGACTGGCGCGGCCCGAACGCCCCGGCGATCGCGGCGCGCGTCGAGATGCTGGACGGGCATATTGAACACCACGAAGTCTACAGCCCCGTACATGGCGAGACCCGCCGGGTCCATGTCTACCTGCCGCCCGACCATGATACGGCGTCAGGTCCCTATCCGGTTGTGTTCATGACCGACGGGGCGGAAACCGAGCACTTCGCCCATCAGATCGAGGCCGCGATCAAGGCCGGTGAGCTGGCGCCGCTAATCCTTGTGGGGGCTCTGTCAGGTCCAGCGGGCGTGGTCGAGGACCGCTCGGATTTTCCCACCGATCTGCGCGCAGCCGACTATCTGATCGGCTGGTATCAGGACGAGAACCGCGCCGAGCAGCATCTGGCCTTCTTCACCGACACGCTGACCGACTGGGCCAGTGCGCAGTTCGGGGCCAGCACGGACCGGACGCAACGCGCGGTGCTGGGCTTTTCAAACGGGGCCAGCTTCGCCCGTCATGCGGGCTATTTGCGCGGCGATGTGTTTGGCTGGGTGATGGCCTATTCGTCCGGTTATGGCCGGTTACGCAGCGTCGAGGCCTTTGACCTGCCCCATGCCCGCTTCCGCTTTGCCGCAGGACGATATGAGCCCGGCTTCAAGCTCTCGACGGAGCTGACCCATGGGTTACTGAGCGAGGCGGGCTATGACACCCGCCTCACCGTGTTCAGCACCGGACACACCCGCGATGTGCGCGACGTGGCGCTGGCCGCCTGGCTGGCCGAAGCCTTCCCTCAGGACGCGTCCTGAGCGTCTGGCGCTCATCTGTGTAAGGTGGGGCGTTTCAGCCCCACCATCACTCAGAACGGGAAAGGCAGGCTGGGGCAGTTCTCGCGGCCGGACACCACGCGCTCGCCCTGATTGGTGCCCCAGATCAGGATGTATTCGAACGGCTGGTCCGCACAATGGACCTCGCCATGGCCCACCTGAACATTACCCATATAGAAATCAACATAGTAGTGGGTGGCGCTCATCGTCAGGCTGGCGCTAAACGCTTGCGATGACGCAAGCACGCTCACTCCAGCCGCCAGTCCGGCGATCAGTTTCAGGGCACGCATAACGCTCTCCTCCATTTTTGAATGAGAAGAGCCTAGCCAATTCCCCTGAAAAGGGAAACCCTAAGACGATTTCCCCAGAACGCGCCCCGCCACGGCATCAAGCTTGGCCAGAAGCTCCGGATCACGTTTTTCCGGCGCCGTGATGATCGCAAACTCGAGCGCCTTTTCGATGCCCTGCGGGCTGTCAGTGCGAGGGCTGGCGGCCATCGTCTTCACCAGATGACGCACCAGCGCATGGGCGTGAGCGGTGTTGGCGTGCATGGTCTTGAGGATGTCGGAAATGTCGACATCGGCGTCCTCGGTCCGCCAGCAATCGTAATCGGTAACCATGGAGACGCTGGCATAGGGCAGCTCGGCTTCACGGGCGAGCTTGGCTTCGGGCATGTTGGTCATGCCGATCACGCTGCAGCCCCATTGGCGATAGAGCTGGCTCTCTGCGCGGGTGGAAAACTGAGGTCCTTCCATGACGAGATAAGTCCCGCCACGCTGCACGGTCTCAACGCCAGCCGCCTCGGCCGCATCCGCCGCCATGGCTGACAGGCGCGAGCACACAGGATCGGCCATCGCCACATGGGCGACGCAGCCTTCGGAGAAGAAGCTCTTGGTGCGGGCGAAGCTGCGATCGATGAACTGGTCGACCACCACGAACGCGCCCGGCGCCAGCTCTTCCTTGAGCGAGCCCACTGCCGACAGCGACAGCACATCGGTCACGTCCGCGCGCTTGAGCGCGTCGATATTGGCGCGATAATTGATGTCGCTCGGCGGAATGCGGTGGCCCTCGTCATGGCGGGCCAGGAACACGAGCTCCACGCCTTCAAGACGGGCATGGACGAGATCGCTGGAGGGTTTGCCCCACGGGGTGTCCACCGTCTCCTTGCGTACATCCTCAAGCCCATCCAGTCCGTACAGACCCGATCCGCCGATGATCCCGAGTTTCCAGCTCATTCTTCGGTTCTCCAGTATGAATCGGGCACGCCCGGCGCCCAGCGATGGATTTCAGCCCAGCTCTCCGCCGACCGCAGGACGGTGGAAATGAAGGGCCGCTTGATCGCCTGATAGGCCGAACGGTCGCTGCGTGTCTTGTCCGCTAACGCCATTTTGAAGTCGCCATAGTCACGGCGCGCACTGTCATCATCGCGCAGGAAGTCGCGCATCAGAAGCGTGTTGCGCGCTCCTGCTGCCCCGTTGCGGCGCACATGGATATGCAGGCGGCGCTCCCCCTTGCCTTCGCGGAAGTAGAGCTTGCGCCAGTCATCCGGCCCCAGCACGGGCGTCGTGTCAGGATGCGGCTCATCGCCCAGATTCTCGGCGCGGTGCACGAACCCTGCGGCCTTCATGGCGGTGATCAGATCAGGATCATCGAGATCCACGACCAGCGCCTGAATGTCGATGACATCCTTGGCGGCGAGGCCGGGCACGGCGGTCGAGCCCACATGGTCAACGCGCAGCGCATTCGAGCCGAGCGCGCGGCAGACCGCATCAGCCCAGGCGAGGCCTTCCTCCGCCCAGGCGGGATCCGGCGTGGAGACATGAATGGGATCGCGGCTCATCCTCGGTCCTTTACCACCCGTGGCCTTCATAAGAAACGGGCCGCCCGAAACTTCGGACGGCCCGCTGTTCTTGTCGTCTGAACGGGAAGCCTAGTGCTTCACGTTCGACCAGACCTGACGGTAGGCGGCATACAGAAGGCCCGCCAGAACCAGCAGGTAGATCATGACCATCAGGCCCATCTTCTTGCGCACATTCATGTGCGGCTCTGACGCCCAGGTCAGGAAGGTCACCACGTCATGAGCCATTTGCTCGGTCGTCGCTTCGGTGCCGTCAGCATACTCGACCAGACCGTCCTGCAGCTGCGGCGGCATGGCCAGCAGACCGCCCGGGAAGTACGGGTTGTAGTACTGACCCGGAGCGACGTTCACGTCGTGCGGCGCTTCATGATCATAGCCCAGAAGCAGCGAGCGGATGTATTCCGGACCGCTGTGACGGGCTTTGATGATCACCGAGAAATCCGGCGGGATCGCGCCGCCATTGGACGCCGCGGCCTGCTGCGGATTGGCGAACGGGTTCGGGAAGCGGTCAGACGGACGACCGGGACGCTCGAACATGTCGCCCAGCTCATCGGGGCCATCCTCGACAATGTACTCCGCCGCGATGGCGCGCACGATCGGGTTGTCGTTCGGGTTCGGGAATTCTTCGGAGAAGAACGGACCGCCCTCTTCACCCAGATTGCGGATGTGAAGCTGGTTCATGGAGTGACAGGCCGAACAGACCTGTTGATACACCAGGAAACCGCGTTGCAGCTCACCCTTGTCATAGGTGCCGAAAGGACCTTCCCAGGACCAGTCATGCTCTTCGGGATGGTGCTGTTCGCCAGCGGCCAGAGCCGCCGGGGTCGACAGCATGACAGCGCCGACAGCCGCAGCCAGGAGACGTTGGATCGTTTTCATCTAGCGCTCTCCTTATTCGGCCGGCGCGACGGAAGTCGACGCGTCAGATTTGCCCTTGCCAAGAACCGATTCCTCGATGGAGGCCGGACGCTGGCTCGGTTTCTCGATGAAGCCCAGAAGGGGCAGGATCACCAGGAAATAAGCGAAGTAGTACAGGGTCAGGATACGGCCCAGCCACAGGAAGTTCAGGCCGATCGCGCCCAGCACCGGAACCTTGTTGTCCGGCAGTTCGGCGCCGACCCAGCCCAGGCCCAGAGCGCCGATCACGAAGAACACGAAGAACCAGCGCGCCAGCGGACGGTAACGCATGGAGCGCACCTTGGAAGTATCCAGCCACGGCAGAACGAACAGCACCGCAATGGCGCCGAACATCATCAGCACGCCGCCCAGCTTGTCAGGCACAGCCCGCAGGATGGCGTAGAACGGCAGCAGGTACCATTCGGGCACGATATGGGACGGCGTCGCCAGCGGGTTCGCCTCGATATAGTTGTCCGCATGGCCCAGAGCGTCCGGCCAGTAGAACACGAAGAAGGCGAAGATGATCAGATAGACGATGATCGCGAAGCCGTCTTTCACCGTGTAGTACGGGTGGAAGGGCAGCGTGTCCGCCTTGGTCTTGATGCTCAGGCCCGTCGGGTTGTTGTTGCCCGGAACGTGCAGCGCCCACACGTGCAGACCCACAATGCCTGCGATCAGGAACGGGATCAGATAGTGCAGCGAGAAGAAGCGGTTCAGCGTGGCGTTGCCCACGGAGAAGCCGCCCCACAGCCATTCGGTGATCGGCGTGCCGATCAGCGGCAGCGCGCCGAACAGGTTGGTGATCACCATTGCGCCCCAATAGGACATCTGGCCCCACGGCAGCACATAGCCCAGGAAGGCGGCGGCCATCATCAGGAGGTAGATCACCACGCCCAGGATCCACAGCAGCTCACGCGGAGCCTTGTAGGAGCCGTAGTACAGGCCGCGCAGGATGTGCAGATAGACCGCCAGGAAGAACATGGATGCGCCGTTGGCGTGAATGTTCCGCAGCAGCCAGCCGAAGTTCACATCACGGTCGATGCGCTCAACAGAGGCGAAGGCGTAATCAATGTGCGGCACATAGTGCATGGCCAGCACGATGCCCGACAGGATCTGGACCATCAGGCAGACGGTCAGAATGCCGCCAAAGGTCCACCAGTAGTTCAGGTTGCGCGGGGTCGGGAAATCCACAAAGGAGTCCCAGCCCAGGCGCACGATCGGCAGGCGCTGGTCAAGCCAGCGCTCGATGCCGGTCTTCGGTTCGTAAGTGCTCGGTCCGCTCATAACTTGCTCTCCCCCTAGCCCAGACGCAGCGTCGTCGCCGAGATGAAGGTCATCGGCGGAATCGGCAGGTTTTCCGGAGCCGGGCCACGGCGGATACGGCCGGCAGTGTCATAGTGCGAACCGTGGCACGGGCAGAACCAGCCCTCATAGTCACCGGCCGCGAAGGTCGGCACGCAGCCCAGGTGCGTACAGTTCGCGCTGGTCACGAGCATGGCGGCGCGCAGCGCCTGATCCACTTCGACGCCGTCATCAACGCCTGCGGACAGGGTCGAGCGGTTCTCGTCGGTCGCCGGAGCGCTGTCTTCGAGGTTGGCGTTGCGGGCCAGCTGGTCCGGCAGACGCGAGACTTCCACCTCGGCCGCTTCGGAAATCTCCTGCGCGGTCCGGCGGCGCACAAAGTGCGGACGCTCGCGGAACATCACCGTGATTTCGGCGCCTTCCTCGATGGTGCTGATGTTCACCTCGGTGGTGGACAACGCGAGCGTGTCCGCAGCCGGGTTCATTTGATCAATGAACGGCCACAGGGTGAGAGCGCCGCCGACGCCTACCGCTCCGACCGATGCGATGTAGAGAAAGTCCCGACGCGACGGCTCATCGCCACCGGTCTCAGGATTGCTGTTCACGTCCGTCACGTGCCGACCTCTTGAATTCGAACTGCCCGCCCCGCAGGGCCTGGCAGACCCTACGCACGCTAGCGCGCGATCTCAGACTTAGCCTAACGCTGCGGCTTGTCGGTGCGACGTGCTGACGCAGCCCCGGTAAGCATACAACGCGGATAGAGGGGCGGATTAATGCGACCCCCCTTATTTTTCAACCAGATTATCCCGTAAAATCGCCCGGTTTTCGCCGCGAATTGCGGTTATCCCCTGAAAAATCAGTTTATCCGACCTCGATCAGACCCGCGCGCGCCAGCGCCGCTTCAAGCGGTTCAAAGCGCTCGCCCGCTTCCTTGTGAACGCCGATGGCGTCCGTTTTCAGGGTTTCGGACCGCAACCAGGCTTCCGCCGCGGCTGCATCGGCGTCGACCCCGATGAACTGCGCGGCCTGACGCGCCACCGCCTGCGGATCAGACAGGAAGTCCTCATACCGCACGGTCAGGACGCGGCCCGGGAAAATCGTTTCCCAGTGCGCGCACAGCTGATTATGGCACGCCAGGACGCGAGCGATGTCATCAGGGTGATAGGTCCAGTGACGTGCCTTGCGGAAGCGGGTCTTGTAGATCGACCAGGCCAGATCACGCGGATCGCGAACGATCCGGATGATCCGGGCGGCGGGCAGGCAGACGCCATAAGCGCCGGCGGCCATCTCGGACAACGAGGTCGGGTCAATGATTCGCTTGGCGGCATGCCCAAGCGCTTCCTCGGCCTGGCTGAGATAGCGCTTGCCCACATCTCCGAGCACATTGCGCCCCCAGCCGGCCTCGATGGCTTCGGAAATCTCTGACAGCGTCTGATCGCCGAGCGGGGTCGCATTGAGCCAGAACAGGCCATTGCCGCGCTGTAGGGCGCCCGCCTCATCATCCGCCGCCAGCACCTCGCTCAGCCAGTCAGCCCCGGCGCAGGGCGGCGCGATCACCAGCACCGGACGACCATCGATGACGCCGGCATCCTCGTGCTTGTCGACAAATTGCGGCTCATAGCTGGCGATGATCGCCTTGACCGATGTCTCGTGAAGATCAGTGTCAAAGGCCGTGTCATCCCGACAGAAAGCAGCCCCCTCCGCCACGCGCATGGCCGCCACAGCCGTCTCGCCCACATCGCGATAGGCCTTGGCCAGGGTGTAGGCGAGCGCGCCGCGCTCGGTGGAGGACATGTTGGCGGTGTTCTGCAGGCGCATTTCCTCGAGCGCCGCCAGCTCCGCCGATCCGGATTCAAACGTGATGCACTCCGCCAACCCTTCCCAGGCCAGAACGTCAAAACGATCCAGACTGATGGCCCGACGGAAGCTCAATTCGGCCAGATTGGTGCGACCCAGCTCCAGCAGCGCCCGCCCGGCCCGGCGCTGGAGCGCGGGATCATTGGGTTGCTGCGCGATCAGGCGTTCGATGACTTCCAGCGCCTGCTGATGCCGGCCGAGCCCGGTCAGAGCCGTGACCAGCCAGAGCCAGGACTGGGGATAATTGGGCGAGGCGCGCGTCAGGAGTTCGGCGGCCTTCAGGCATGCGATCTCATCGCCCACCTGCATCGCGATCCCGGCGACATCCCCCCACTGGCTGCCCAGCTGGGCGTCTGCCGCAATCAGGCGACGCAATTCATTGGACACGCCCAGCAGGTCTTCACGGCGACGCGCTTCATGCAGGTCGGACAACGGATCAATCATGGTGCTCGGAATTCCATATACAGGCCGGATCTCTGGAGGCGGAGCCTAAAGCCCGGCTTGCGCCTGCGCCAGCGCTTCAGGCGCCGTTTTGGCTTGCCAGCGCCGGGTCGTATGTATCTTTTCGCACGGCCCGAGACCTTGAGGAGCGAGCATGTCCGCGAACCACAAACCCAGCACCGATGTTCTGGCTGCGCGTCGCAATGACGCCAAAGCCTGGTTTGAAGCCTTGCGAGACCGGATTTGCACCGCCTTCGAAGCGCTTGAGGACGCGGCGGATCCTGCGCTCTACCCCGGGGACGCCGGGCGGTTCGAGCTGACGCCCTGGAAACGCGGCGACGGCCAGGACGAGCTGGGCGGCGGCGTAATGGGCATGATGCATGGCCGCCTGTTCGAGAAGGTGGGCGTGCATGTCTCCACCGTCTTTGGCGAGTTCAGCCCAGAATTCGCGGCTCGCGTGCGGGGCGCGGAAACCGATCCGCGCTTTTACGCCACCGGCATCTCGCTGATCGCGCATATGCGCAATCCCCATGTGCCGGCGGTTCACATGAACACCCGCTTCATCACCACCACGCTGAGCTGGTTCGGCGGCGGCATGGATCTGAACCCGACCCAGGACTATCAACGCGACAAGGCGTTCGAGGATTCAGTCCGCTTCCACAACGCCGCGAAATCCGCCTGCGACGCCCATGATCCGGGCTATTACACGCGCTTCACCGACTGGTGTGACGAGTATTTCTGGCTCAAGCATCGCGCCGAGCCGCGCGGCACGGGCGGGATTTTCTATGATCATCTCGACACGGGCGATCATGATGCGGACTTCGCCTTCACCCGCGATGTGGGCGAGGCCTTCCTGAGCGCCTATCCCGAGATCGTGAAGACACGCATGGGCCAGAGCTGGACCGAGGATGACCGCGAGGAGCAACTGGTGCGCCGGGGCCGCTATGCCGAGTTCAACCTGCTCTACGATCGCGGCACCAAGTTCGGCCTTGAGACCGGCGGCAATATCAACTCGATCCTGTCCTCCATGCCGCCCCATGCGCGCTGGCCGTAAGCGAAGTCTTAATCTGCGTTAACGACCGGTTAGCAGACTCACCGCATCGCTTGATGGAATCGGCTTGCCGCCTCCAGGGAGCGAGACATGGTCAACACGGTTGGAACCCAGGGTCCGTATCTGGGCCCCAATGGCGCGAACGCCGCCACGCAAGGCGAAACGGCGAAAGCGCGTTCGGGCGCGTCAAACCAGAACCCCGCCTCCAAAAGCGCCAGTGACACCGTCAGCCTGTCCGCCGCTGCGCGCGCCGTGCTCAATGGCTCTTCAGCGCGTGTGGACGCCCTGATGGCGGAGCGGGGCGATGCGATCTTCCGTAACGCGCTCGCTGGCGCCCGCGCCTATCAGGACAATTACGCCTCGGTGCTGGAAAAGCCCGATCTGGACGCCGACACGGCGCGCGAGACCCGCATGAAGATGCTGGCGCGTGAGCGCGAAGCCTTCACCTCGCCCGAGCATACCGGCGACGTGCTGACCCGGGCGCGCGCCTATATCGAGTTCTTTGATTCCCTGTCCGAGGAAGAGCAGAACTCCGAGCGCTATCGCGGCACGCGCGAGACCATGGCCGCCATTGTCGAGCAGGAATCGGTGAATGCCGGCGTCGAGGCGCCCGATCTGAGCCTGTCCCAGAGCCCGTTCGACGCCTTGCTCAACGCCCTGTCGGACGGTGAAGGCGGCATCGCCCAGCGCAACAGTCAGGATGTGGTGGATGAGTTCCGCGCCCGTCTTGAAACCCAGGTCGGCTCTGAAGCGCGCCAGCGTGAGGGCCGCGAGCTCGAAAACCGCTATATAGCAGTCCAGGACCTGGTCGAGCGCGCCCGTCGCGGCGATGAAGCCGCCTATGCCCGCCTTGAAGCCCTGTCCGAGAACCAGAGTGCGATCGCCCCTGTGAGCGAAAGCGGCACGGACGAATAGGCGTTGATCAGAGGACGCCCGGCGTCCACCCGGCGGCCAGCAGGCCCAGCACAAAGCCCAGACCGATCAGCGCGGCCCCGGCGCCTCCCATCAGGATCCAGTTCGTCGCCAGTTGCCAGAAGGCCGGCTCGGCCCGACGCGGGAAATCGCCCACAGCGTCAAAATCACGATGCAGCGGCTGGGTCGCGCGCAGCTCGGCCATGTCCGAAGACGCACCCGCCGAACCCGTGGCGAACTGGCACAACCGGGCCAGCACATCGACGGCAAGGCGCGCGCTGGCCTCATCATCCATGTTCAGCATCAGACTGCCTTCGCCATGGTTGAGCAGCTTGCCGCCCTTGTTGGGCGCCTTGCGCACCCCCGTAATCCTGGAATAGCTGCGGATTTCCTCCGCTTCGGCTTCCTCGATATCATCAGGGCTGTCGGTTTCAGGCAGGCCGAACAGGACCAGACGCAGCAGCATTTCGGCCAGGCTGGCGCGATCAAGCGCGCTGACCCGCTGGTCCTTGAGGTTTTCCGGCCCGCCATGGGCGAGCCATTTGCCGATCATCTCGATCCGGATCGCAGCTGCGAGGCCGTTCGACACGCCCTTGAGCGCCGACTTGTCCGTCGCGGGCGCGCCCAGACGCGGCAGACCGCGCGCGGGTTTGCGATCCTTGGGCGGCTTGGCCTTCACGAACGGGCCTTCGAGCTTGCCCTTGAAATGGGTCAGGCATTCATCGAGCGCATGACGCGCCGCGCGCACCGCCGCCCCGTGCCGCACCTTCTTGGACAGAAGGTCTGAATCGAGCAGCCGATCCGCCTCCCACAGGCTGCGCGCGGCTTCGGACAGCGATTGCGAGACCTTCTGGGGATCAAGCGTTTCGCCCGCTTCAACCCCTTCGCCATTGCGAATCTTGTTGTCCTGCGCGGTCAGCGCCTGATCGGCCTGGCTCTTGAGCGAATACAGGATCTGATCGAACTGGCTGTCGCGCTCACGCGGCCAGTCATCCCGCCGCCAGCGCCCGAGCTGGAAATACCAGCGCGATTCCCCGCGCTGCAGGCGCTGATTGAGGTCGCGGCTGAATTCCAGCTGCTCCTCGCCGGGCAAGAGATCAAAGAACGCCTCCACGAAGTCAAAGACGAGGAGGTTGGCGGTGATGCCCCATTTCTCTCCGTTCAGCGGATCACGATTGGAAATCTCGCCTTCGGTCTGGAACAGATTCTCAAAGCCCGGCGCTTCGGCGACCGCCGACCAGTGCGCCCGGTTCGCCTGCAGATAGGCGTCAGCCATGGTCTGGCGCGCCCGTCGCGGCAAGTCCTTGATCTTGCGCTTCTCATTGGCCGCGCTGATGGTCTTGGCGAGCTGGATGCGCAGAGCGATCTCGGCATCGACAAAGGCGTTCGTCGTCTCGGCTTCCGTGAAGTTGAGCGCCTTGGCCTTCTCCTCAAGCGCACGACGGTCATGCAGATGAAGGTCCGCCGCGAACAGCTCGCCGCTGCCCACCCGTGCGCGATAGCGCAGGGAGAAGAGCTCGGACAGGCTCACCCCCGAGCCTCCCGGGCAAGCGCGAGCAACGCCGTCTGATCCAGCGTGAAATCACTGTCGATCCAGCGCGCTTCCAGCGTCTTCATGACCGCGCCCAGCTGCGGACCGGGCTCGAACCCCAGAGCGAGAAGATCGCGCCCCGTCACGGGCGGAGCCGGCCTGGACCAGTCGCTCGCCGCTTCAAGGTCGGCGTCAGCATCGCCCTCGCCTCGCGCTTCGGCGAGCCGCATGCAATCGGAAAACGTCTGTGCGCCCAGCGCATACAAGGCCCGGCGCCGCGCCGGCGCATCCAGGCCCGGCCGCACCGAATCGGCAGCGCCAGACACGGGCGCGCACATCGCCACAAGGCGATCGGTCTCCGCGTTTGACGCTTTCATCTGGCTCGCCAGTTTCCGCACTGTGGTGACATCTCCCCCGCACAACGCCGCCGCTCTGATGAGCGTGTCAGGCGCGCGCCCTTTCCCTCTGTCGCTGTTAATTATGCTTAAGAGAAAGTTTAAGTCGAGCCGTTCCGGCCAAACTGGATCAAAAACGTGGCCTTCCTGCATCGCTTTGACCACAGGTCCGGGGTTTGGCGCGGCCAGAAGCTTCTTGATCTCCTTCCAGACCCGCTCGCGCGCCAGCGCCCTCAGCAAGGGCGCCGCACGCATGCAGGCGGCGTGGCCGTCCGCATCCAGTTCCGAGCCATACCAGGCGTTGAAGCGGTAAAAGCGCAGGATGCGCAACACGTCTTCGGCCAGCCTCTGATCGGCGTCGCCAATAAACACCACCCGGCGCGCCAGCGCGTCCGCAATCCCGTCATAAGGATCAAACAGGCTGCCATCGCGGCGCACATAGATCGCGTTGAGGCGAAAATCGCGACGGCTGGCGTCGATCGTCCAGTCCGTGGTGAAGGCGACGACGGCGCGACGTCCGTCGGTGGAGACATCCTTGCGCAGGGTTGTGATCTCGAACGGCTTGCCCTTCACCACCGCAGTGATGGTGCCGTGATCGAGCCCGGTCGGGATCGCCTTGATGCCCGCCGCCTTGAGCGCATCCAGGATTTCCCGGGGCGTCAGCTGGGTGGCGATGTCCACATCCTCAACCCGCACGCCCTGAAGCGCATTGCGCACCGCACCGCCCACAATACGCGCCCGATCACTCTCGCCGGGGCTGAGGGCGTCCATGACCGCAACCGTGTCAGGCGCGCTCAGAAAGGCGTGCTCGGAAGGGTCCAGCCGCATGATCAGGCTCGCTAGATCGGGTCTTCGGGAGACGGCGGATCGCGCTCCTCGAACTGGCCGGGGCGGATCTCGCCATCCTCAAGCCGGGGCGGTTGATAGGCGCCGTCGCGGGAGCCGGGATCAGTCTCGATCAGGACGAGCACCACCAGCATCACCAGTGCAGCGCCCAGCCCCATAAGAATGCCGAGGCTGGTTGTGATCGAGTGTTTGAGCACGCCAGCCGCCAGAAGGATGCGCGCCACGAGATAGGGCAGTGTGAAGGCGACGAGCATCAGCAGAAAGATGCGGATCATGAGCGGCTCTCCCTTACGGACCGGACTGATTGCATGGGTCGCCCCTGTGCATAGCGGATCGACAGGGCGCGCAGCATGCCCGCCGTCGCCCCCCAGATATACCGGCCTTTATGGGGCATGGCGTAGAACCGCCGCAACATCCCGGCGAATTCGCGCTCCTCGAGCTTGTGATTGTCCGGGTCCATCAGGAAACCAAACGGGGTCTCGAACACTTCCGCCACTTCACCCGGATCAGGCGACAGATCAAAGCCCGGCTCGATCACGCCCGCAAAGGGGGTCACAGCATAGCCGGTGCCCGTCTCATAGGTCTCCCAGCGGCCCAGAAGCGTGATCTGGTCGGGTGTCAGGCCCACCTCTTCCTCTGTCTCGCGCAGGGCGCACTCGGCCAGCGTTTCGCGCCCCGCCATCTGGCGACCGCCGGGAAAGCTCACCTGACCGGCATGGGCCTGCAAATGGTCCGCCCGCCGGGTGAACAGCACGGTCAGACCGCTCTCGCGCTTGACCAGCAGCGCCAGCACGGCGGCAGGCTTGAGCTTGCGGCCGGACGGGGTCGGCATGTCATTGAGATCGCCATCCCCGCGCGACGGCTTGTCCGGGATCGAGCCCTCAACAGGGTCCAGAACCGTCCGCAACCGCGCGAGAATCGCCTCGACGTCCTCGCTCATGCGACAGGGCCCAGCGGAAAGAACACGCCGCGGCTCCAGACGCCCATGCAAGGCTCGCCAGTCTCGTCCTCGCCGCGTTCGGCGAACTCCACGAGATCATAGAAGGCAGCGCGCGTGATCAGCGCTTCCAGCCGTCCGCGCACATGCACATAAGGGTCCGGTTCGCCATCCTCGCCCGTCTCCACCCGGATCGGGTGTTCAGGCCCGGCGATCACCGCGTCATCAAGATTGGTCAGGAAACCCAGATTCTGATCCTTGCCCTCGCCGGTGCGATCCACCCGCACGGCCAGGAAGGGCGCGGCCTCGACCTTGATCTCGATCTTCTCCACCGGCGTGACGAGATAGGTCTTGCCGTTCTCGTCTTTTCTCAGAATGCGGGCGAACAGGCGGATCAGTTTTTCGCGCCCGATCCGCGCGCCCTCATGCCACCAGCTGCCATCGCGACGGATGACCAGATCCATCTCACCGCAGAAATCAGGCTCCCATTTGTCTACCGGGGGATAGCCGTCTGCGGTGTCGATCGCCTGCGCCGCCGAGAGCAGCGACTGCATTGCATCTTGTTCAGACTTCGGTGCGCCCATGGACACCTCCTCTGGCTGCGGCCATGTTTGAGATCAGAAAACTGCCTCGTTCAAGGATGTAAGCCGATGCCCACCTCGAAGGAAGACGTACAGGCGCTTTCAGCGCGCGCAGACGCTGCAACCGGGCGTCTCGTGGAAGTTCGCCAGTCCATCGCCCGCTCCATCATCGGGCTTGATGATGTGGTCGAACAGTCGCTCGCAGTGATCCTGTCAGGCGGGCATGGCTTGCTGGTCGGCCCTCCGGGGGTGGCGAAAACCCGCCTGGTGCATGCGCTGGCGGTGGTGACAGGGCTTGAGGACAAGCGGGTGCAGTTCACCCCCGACCTGATGCCAGCGGACATTCTGGGCTCTGAAGTGCTCGATCAGGATGCCGAGGGCAAACGCCATTTCCGCTTCATCCCCGGCCCGGTCTTCTGTCGCCTCCTGATGGCGGACGAGATCAACCGCGCCAGCCCCCGCACCCAGGCCGCGCTCCTGCAAGCCATGCAGGAAGGCTTTGTCACCGTGGCGGGCGAACGCCATGACCTGCCCCAGCCTTTCCACGTGCTGGCGACCCAGAACCCGATCGAGCAGGAAGGCACCTATCCGCTGCCCGAAGCCCAGCTTGACCGCTTCCTGATGCAGATCGACGTGCCCTATCCCGACAAGGATCAGGAACGCGCCATCCTCCTGGCGACCACCGGCTCTGAAGACGCCGTGGCTGAACCCGTTCTCAGCGCACAGGAAATCCTCGACCTGCAGCAACTCGTCCGCGCCATGCCGGTCGGCGAACAGGTGCTCGATGCGATCCTGTCGCTTCTGGAGCAATGCCGCCCGGACCGCTCCACCGATGCGGATGTGCGCGAAGGCGTCAGCTGGGGCCCTGGTCCCCGCGCCGGTCAGGCGCTGATGCTGGCCGTCCGCGCCCGCGCCTTGCTGCAAGGCCGCCTCGCCCCGTCCACCGAAGACGTGCTGGCGCTGGCCGGACCCGTGCTCAAGCACCGCATGGCGCTCAGCTTCGCCGCCCGCGCCGAGGGCTTACAGCTGGACGCCCTGATCGACCGCCTCGCCCACGCCGCCGCCTAGAGTACTGATGAGCCAGGCTTCCGCCCCGACCTATATGACCCGCCTGCGCCATGATGCGGAGGAAGCGGCGGCGCGTTTTCCGGCGCTGCTGGCGGAAGCCGAGCGTATTGCCGCCAGCGTCTCTCATGGCGTGCATGGCCGTCGCCGCGCGGGTCAGGGCGAAACCTTCTGGCAGTATCGCCACCACCGGCCCGAGGATGGCGCGCGCTTTGTCGACTGGCGCCGCTCGGCCCAGGGCGATCATCTCTATATCCGCGAAGTGGAATGGGAGGCGGCGAACGCCGTCTATTTCTGGCGCGACGGGTCCGCGGGCATGCAGCTTCATTCGCGCGGCCTGCCTATCAAGAAGGAACGCGCCTCGGTCTGCCTGATGGCGATTGCGAGCCTGCTCAACCGCGGTGGCGAGCGCCTGTCCGTGCGGGGCGAAACCGGACGCGCCCGCTCGGGCCGGCAGGGGCTGGAAACCGTCAGCCGCGCACTGGCGCTGGGCGAAGGCCCGGTCGAGCATGTTGAAGCCGCCGACCTGCCCCGTCATGCGCGCCTTGTGATCGCCAGTGATTTCCTCGATCCGGTCGAAACCTGGCGCGCCCGTCTCAATCGCTTCGCTGCTCAGGGCGCAGGCGGCGCGCTGTTGCGCATTGTCGATCCGGCCGAAGAGGATTTCCCCTTCAAGGGCCGCACCCGCTTTGAAGCCGCGACCAGCGGCGACAGTCTGCTGTTTGGCCGCGCCGAAGACGCCCGCACCGCCTATCGCGAGGCCTGGGCCCGTCACGGCGCAGAACTGGCGGACCTGTCACGCCAATATGGCTGGCGCCTGATCACCCATCGCACCGATCGTCCCGCCGCAAGCGCCGTCATGGCGCTCTATCAGACCCTGTCAGAGCCGCATTCATGATCGCATTGGGACCGCTTGCCTTCGCCGCGCCCTGGGCGCTGGCCGCCTTGCTGGTGTTGCCGCTGTTGTGGTTCCTGCTGCGCGCGACGCCGCCTGCGCCCTCGCGGGTGATCTTTGCGCCGCTGCGCTTGCTGCAGAACCTCGCGCGGACGCCCGAAACCCCGCAATCAACGCCCTGGTGGCTCTTGCTGCTGCGCCTGGTGATGGCGGGGCTGATCGTGCTGGCGCTGGCGCGTCCGATCCTCAGCCCCGAAACCGAGATCAATTCGGACCGCCCGCTCCTGCTGCTCGTTGACGACGGTTGGCGCTCGGCGCCGGGCTGGCCGGACATGCAGGCCCAGGCCCGCAGCCAGCTCATCGCTGCGCGCAGCGAAGGCCGGGACGTGCTGCTGGTCTTCACCGGCGCGCCCGCCAGCCAGACCGATCTGCAGTTCGGCCCCGCCAGCAACGCGCTCTCGCGTCTGAACGCCCATGAGCTGCGCGCCTGGCCGCCCGCCCGCGCCATCACTGCTGAACGCCTTGAAACGATCCTTGGCCAGCAAGGCGCGCCCGAGCGCTTTGACACGGTCTGGATCAGTGATGGCGTGTCTGAAGACGCGGGCGACCGCGCCCTCGCCCGGCTGCTCAACGCTCACGGTTCCCTGAGCGTCGTCCTGCCCGAACCCGATCAGACCGCCATCGGCCTGAACCGTGTGGGCGTGGAGCCCGATGGCTTTACCGTGCGTCTTGTCCGCGCCGACAGCGAGGTCGAGCGCCCCGTCGCCCTGACTGCTCTGGGCGCAGACGGTCAGGCGTTGGCGCGTCTGGACGGGGCTTTCGAAGCGGGCGAGCAGCGTCTGGACCTTGAAGCCAGCCTGCCGCTTGATCTGCGCAACCAGATCGCCCGCATCACGTTGGACCGCTTCGCTTCGGCGGGCGCGACCCATATCACCGGCGACCGCTGGCGGCGTCCGCGCGTGGGTCTGCTGCGTCCTGATGCGGGCGGCGACCGCCAGCCGCTGCTGTCCGACTACCACTATGCCAGCGAAGCGCTGGCCGGCTCGGCGGAGCTGGTGAGCGGCGATCTTGAGACCTTGCTGCAAAGCGAGCCCTCTGCGCTGGTCATGGTCGACAATGCCCGGATCGAGGATGACCGCCTGACCGAATTCGTCAACGAGGGCGGGCTTCTCATTCGCTTCTCTGGCCCCAACCTCGCCACCCGCGCCGATCCGCTCTTGCCCGTCCGCTTGCGGGAAGGCGGGCGGCTGTTTGGCGGCGCGATGGCGTGGGAAGCCCCGCAAGGGCTTGCGCCCTTCCCCGATGAAAGCCCGTTCTCCGGGCTTCCGGTTCCCACCGAAGCGCAGATCACCCGTCAGGTGCTGGCCGAGCCCGGTCCCGATCTTGACGCCAAGGTCTGGGCCCGTCTTGAAGACGGCACGCCGCTTGTCACCGCTGATCGCTATGGTCAGGGCTGGGTGGTGCTGTTCCATGTCACCGCCGGACCGGACTGGTCCTCCTTGCCGCTGTCAGGGCTCTATCCGGCCATGCTCGAACGCGTCCTGTCGCTGAGCGGCGGCGCCGATCCCGCCCCGCCCCAGGGCGGCGCCTGGGGGCTGGAACGTCAGCTCAACGCCGATGGCCTGCTGACCGAACCCTCCACCCAGGCCGAGATGATTGCGGCGGACGCCTTCACCACCGCACGCGCCAGCGCGACCACCCCGCCGGGCATCTGGACGCTCGGCGCGGCCAGCGCGGCGCTCAATGTGATGCAGCCCGGCGACCGTCTGGCGCTGATCGCGCGCGACCTGCCCGGCGCCACCTATCGCACCGGCGCGGGCGGGATCGAGACCCGTCTGGCCGGTCCGCTTTTGAGCCTCGCCCTGATCCTTCTGTGCCTGGATGGCCTGATCACCCTGTTCCTGTCAGGTCGCCTGCCCTTCGCAACCCGCAATTTCGGCGCGCTGGCGCTTGCCGCCGTGCTGGGCCTCGGCGCTCTGCCGTCTGACGCTCAGGCGCAAAGCGTTCAGGACATTGAACAACAGGCGCTGGAAGTGCGCCTCGCCTATGTGCTGACCGGCGATGCGCGCATTGACGATATCAGCCGCGCGGGCCTTGCGGGCCTGTCGCGCGAAAGTACGCGCCGCAGCGCGGTTGAGCCGGTTGCTCCCGTGGGCGTGGATATCGAAACCGACGAAATCCTGTTCTATCCGATGATCTATTGGCCGCTGACCGAGGACGCCCCCGCGCTGTCGCCCGAAGCCGCCGCGCGCGTCACCGCCTATATGAATGCCGGCGGGCTGATCGTCTTTGACACCCGAGACGGTCGCGCCTCGGGCCGGGGTCTCGCACCCCATCCCGGTCTGGTGCGGGTGCTGGATTCAGTGGAAGTCCCGCCGCTGCAGCAAATGCCCGACGACCATGTTCTGGGCCGGACCTTCTATCTGTTGAGCGAGTTTCCCGGCCGCTATCCCGACACGGCGATCTGGGTTGAGGCCAACCCTGAAAGCTCGGGCCGGGACGGCGCGTCTTCCGTTGTGATCGGATCCGCCGACTGGGCCGCGGCCTGGGCCATTGACGAGCAGGGCCGCCCCCTCGCCCCGGTTGAGGGCGGACCGCGCCAGCGCGAGCTGGCCATCCGTTTCGGGGTCAATCTCGCCATGTATTCCCTGACCGGCAACTACAAGGCCGACCAGGTCCACGTGCCCGCCATTCTGCAGCGACTGGGACAGGATTGATGGACGCCGTAACGCTCTCCTTCTCCCCGCTTGTGCCGCCCGTGCTCGCCTATGGGCTGGGCGCACTGGCGCTTGGTGTTGCGCTCTTTGCGCTGGCGCGTGGCCTCAAGGGCTGGCTCTGGCGCGCTTTGACCGGACTGGTGCTGACCGGCGCTTTGCTGAACCCGGCGCTGGTGCAGGAAACCCGCGAGCCCTTGAGCGATGTGGCGGTGCTGATCACTGATGACAGCGCTTCCATGCAGATCGGCACGCGCGCCAGCGCAGCGGAGCAAACCGCAGAGGCCCTGCGCGCGCTGGCGCAAAGCGATCCGCTGCTGGACCTTGTGGAGATCAGCGGCGGGACCTCTGAAGACGGCACGCGGCTGAACCGCGCCCTGCAGCAGGGCCTGTCCCAAGCCCCCCGCAATCGTCTGGCCGGGGTGATCATCGCCTCTGACGGTCAGGTCCATGACGCCCCGCCTGATGCGGATGCTCTGGGCCTTGAAGCGCCGGTCCATCACTTCCTCACCGGCGACCCGACTGCGCGCGACCGTCGCCTCATTGTCTCACAGGCGCCGCGCTATGGCCTTGTGGGCGACCCGGTCAGCTTCACCTTGCGGGTCGAGGATGAGGGCGCGGCCACCGGCACCGCCATGGTCAATCTCTATGTGGATGGCGGCGACCCGATCAGCGCTCGCGTCCAGATTGGGCAGGACGTCACGGTTCAGGCCGAGATCGCCAATCGCGGTCCGAATGTGGTCGAGATCGAGGTGGAGCCGGGTCAGGGCGAATTGTCCCTCATCAACAACCGCGCCGCGGTCAATGTCACCGGGGTGCGGGATCGACTGCGTGTGCTGCTGGTCACCGGCGAGCCCCATAACGGCGCGCGCGCCTGGCGCAATCTTCTCAAATCCGACCCCAGCGTTGATCTGGTGCACTTCACCATTCTGCGCCCGCTGGACAAGGATGACAGCGTCCCCGCCAACGAGCTGGCGCTGATCGCCTTTCCGGTCTTCGAGCTGTTTCAGCTGAGCCTTGATGAGTTTGATCTCGTCATCTTTGACCGCTATCGCCGTCGCGGCATCCTGCGCCCGCTCTATTTCGACAACATCGCCAATTATGTCGAAAACGGCGGCGCGCTTCTGGTCACCACCGGCCCGCCCTTCGCCGGGCCTGAAAGCGTGGCGCGCTCCCCGCTGGCGAGCGTGCTACCCGCCGCGCCCACCGGCCAGATCAGCGAGGAAAGCTTCATCCCGCAGATCAGCGAGATCGGCGAACGCCATCCCGTCACCCGTCCCATGTTGTCCGGCGAAAGCGAATGGGGCCCCTGGTTCCGCCGCATTGGCGCGCGGCCGCTCTCGGGCGAAACCGTTCTGGAAGCCCCCAATGGCGATCCGCTATTGACCCTGTCCCATGAAGGACAGGGGCGCGCGGCGATCCTGTTGTCCGATCAGGCCTGGCTATGGGCGCGCGGCTATGAGGGCGGCGGCCCCCATGATGAACTCTTCCGCCGGGTGGCGCACTGGCTGATGGGCGAGCCCGAGCTTGATGAAGAGCGGCTGAGCGCCCGCGTCGTCAATGGCGAGCTGGAAGTCACCCGCAACACCCTGTCTGACGACGTGCCCGAGCTTGAGATCGAATGGCTGTCTGGCGCACAGGACAGTGTTGAAATGGATGAGACCGGGCTGGGGGTCTACACAGAGCGGATGACCGCGCGCGAGCAGGGCCTTGTCCGCCTGCGCTCAGGCGATCTGACGACCGTGACAGCGTCCGGCCCCCTCAACCCGCTGGAATACCGCGATCTGCGCCCGAACCCCGAAGGGTTCGCCGCGCTGGTGGAGTCCAGTGATGGCGGCATCTTCACGCTGGGGGATGCGGTCGAGCTGCCTGATCTGCGGCGCACCAATGCACGCGCCCGCCAGTCAGGCATGAACTGGGCGGGGCTCAAGCGCAACAACGCCTATCTGGTCACCGACGCCCAATCCGTCCCGCTGGCCCCCGGCCTGCTGATCGCGCTTCTGGCATTGGGCCTGCTGGCTCTGGCCTGGCGGCGGGAAGGCGCGTAGCCCCCCGCCCCTGACCTGAATTGCTGCATCCGGGCGCCCCGCTTCTGCTCGCGTCATTGTAAGCCCCCGCAAGCTCGCCTAGTCTGCGCGCTGCTTCTTCCATTCGCCTCAAACACGTAGGCGCAAAACGCTCCGGTTAATCATCATGGACTATCTTGAACTGGGCTTTCGCACGCAGGACGAATGGTCGAGCTTCTTCCCGCAATGGCGTTCACGCCTTGAAGCCATGCGCGATCACGCCATCCAGCGCATCGCCGAACAGGGGCTGAACGATCCCTATCTGGGGCCAACCCCGCCGGATCAGATCGACTTCAATCGTGAGAATCTGCGTGAAAGCCTGGTCGCGCACTCCAGCAATTCTCGCACGCGCGCCGTCCTGCACGTGCTGCGCACCTATGCGTGTGGCCGGGAAGAGAAACTGGACGTCTACGCCTCGGAAAGCCTGTCGCCGTTCGCCGCGCGACTGCGCGACCATTTCCCGCGCTTTGTGGGGTCGGAATTTCTGCCCACGGCCGAGGACCGCAGCGCGCATCCGGGCCTGATGCATCAGGACATCCAGAATTTCAGCTTCAAGGATGACAGCTTTGACGCCTATGTCAGCTGCGAGGTGCTCGAGCATGTCCCCGATCTGGATGCAGCCCTGAAAGAAGCGGCGCGCATTCTCAAACCGGGTGGATTATTCGTCGGCACCGTGCCCTTCCACATGGGCAGCCCCACCCGCATCCAGAAAGCGCGGTTGGGGCCGGACGGCGTCGAGCATCTGATGGAACCGGAATATCACGGCAATCCCACGCGCCCCGACGAAGGCAGCCTGGTCTTCGCCATTCCGGGCTGGGATTTTGTGCAGGACCTGACCGATGCAGGCTTTGAAGACGCCAGCATGCGCCTGATCCTGTCGGCCTATCACGGCCTTCTGACCAATGATGTCTGCGGCGTCTTCGTCTTTACCGCCGTCAAACCGATGACCGCATCGCGCTAGAAGACCGGCGCCGTCACGCGCGCCTCAGAGCCGGCCCGCTGACCTGAGCACACATGCCCCCAGGCCTGCTCCAGCCGGTCCAGCGCCTGAACCATGAAATCCCGGTCCCGGCTGAAAGGCAGGCGCAGATGATGCGCCCCGCCCTGCTGCAGGAAAAAGCGCGGCCCCGGCTCCAGCTTCACTCCCAGATCCCGCGCCGCCGCCGACAGCTCGGTGCTGACAGGCTGGGGCAGGCGTAGCCAGAGCGACATGCCGCCTTTGACCGTCAGGCTGGCCCAGTCCGGAAAGCGCCGGACGATCTCGGCGCTCAGAAAGGCGTGCTCGTCTCGCAAGTGCGCGCGCTGACGCTCAACCGCGTCGGGGAAATCCTCATAGAGGATGCGCGTGGTGATCTGTTCCAGCGGCGGTCCGCCCAGATCAATCGACGAGCGGGCGGCGTGCACCTGATCGATGATGCGCCGGTCCGCCGCAATCCAGCCCGTGCGCAAGCCGCCCCAGAACACCTTGCTGGCGGATCCCAGCCGCACCACAGGCGCGCGATAATGAGCGGGCGGGTCCTGAGCGGGCGGCGGGGCATCGCGCCACAGCTCGCGCACGCATTCATCAAGGACCAAGAGCGCCCCGCCGCGCTTGGCGGCGCGGGCGAGCCGGACGCGGGCGTCTGCGCTCATCACCTGCCCAGTGGGGTTGTGATGGTCGGCGATCAGATACGCCATCTTGTAACGGCCCTGCGCCAGATCGCGCTCCAGCTCGGTCACCGACCAGCCATCCTCGGTCACAGGATAGCCGCGCATCTGCACGCCCGCCTGGTGAAAGGCCTCAAGCGCATTGGGATAGCTGGGCAGGTCCACCGCCACCTGATCGCCCGGCTTGAGGAAGGCGCGGATCAGCAGCACCAGACCGTGCTGGGCGCCCTGGGAAATCAGAAGCTGATCAGGCGAGCTCGCCACGCCAATTTCGGCATAGCGTTCGGCCAGCACCCGACGCAGGCCAATCTCGCCGCGCATCTCGTAACCCGAATGGGGCAAGAGCGCGGGCAAATGCTCCATCGCCTTGCGATAGGCGGGCGCGAGATCGGGATGCGCGCGGGTTGTCGCCGCAGCCAGATCCATCAGGCCCTTTTCCGTGCTCGCACCCTCTTGCAGCGCCTCCGCGCCATCCGGCAGCGCGGTCACCGAACCACGCCCCTGCCCGCTTTCAAGAAAACCGTCGGAACGCAACAGGTCATAGGCCTGGGACACGGTGATCCGCGCCACGTTCAGCTCATCCGCCAGACGGCGCTCGCCGGGCAATCTCACCCCCAGCCCGATCCGTCCGTCCAGAATGGCGAAGCGCAGACGATTGGCGATCTGCCGATAGGCGGGGGCGGAGGATGTCTGCCGCCAGTCCTGCATCAGACGGCGCAGACCAAGTAGGGAAAGAGAGCGATCTGACATGGCGTCATCCTGTTGCGGGCCCGTTCGCCATCATAGCGCCAAGGGGTGAAGCTTGGCCCTATTTTTTAGGGCCAAGCTTGGTGTTGATGCGTGCCATGTTGATAAAACGTATGATCCAGTTGCACCTGGGCCTTGCGGCCTATGGCGTCTCGTTGGCCCTGATGGTTCGCGCCAATCTGGGACTTGATCCCTGGGATGTGTTCCATGAGGGCCTGTCTGACCGCATCGGTCTGAGCTTTGGCATGACCGTCAATCTGGTCGGCCTTCTGGTGCTGCTGGCCTGGTGGCCGATCAAGCAGAAGCCGGGGATCGGGACCGTGATGAACGTGCTGCTGATCGGCACGGTCGCGGACCTGACCTTGCTGGTGGTTCCAGAGCATCATAGCTACACGCTCCGCGCTGTCCTGCTGGTCAGCGCCATCGGGCTCAATGGCCTCGCCACCGCCAGCTATATTGGCGCCGGTCTGGGCCCGGGGCCCCGCGATGGTCTGATGACGGGTGTGTGCGGCCGCACGGGCTGGCCGGTGGGCCGAGTCCGGCTGGGCATCGAGCTTGGCGTGCTGGCGAGCGGGTTTGCTCTGGGCGGCACGGTGGGCATCGGCACGGTGCTCTATGCGATCTCCATCGGACCGCTGGTGCACTGGTTGTTGCCGCGCTTCACCTTGAAGCCGCAAACGGCGCCCGTCCCGGCGCCTGCGGAATGATCCTTTCCAGATCAGCAAAACTCACCGTCCAACCCTCCGGTTAATGGCGGGCCCGCCTCTCGCTATCTGTGTGGTCAACACACGAGCCAAGGAGGGTCGTCATGATCGATGTTCGTTATTTCGAGGATCTGGGCGCGTTTCAGATCGACTGGCTGAATGCGAAACACCATTTCAGCTTCGGCTCCTATCACGATCCCAAACGGATGGGCTGGGGAGCGTTGCGGGTCTGGAATGATGATGAAATCCAGCCCGGCACGGGTTTCCCCCCGCACCCCCATGCGGAGATGGAGATCATCACCTATGTGCGTGACGGCGCTATCACCCACCAGGACAGCCTGGGCAATAAAGGCCGTACGATTGCGGGCGATGTGCAGGTGATGAGCGCAGGCAAGGGCATCCGCCACGCCGAGTACAATCAGGAAAGCGAGCTGACCCGCATCTTCCAGATATGGATTATGCCCGATGAACGCGGCGGCGATCCCTATTGGGACACCAAGACCTTCCCCAAGGGTGACCGGGCCGGTGAGCTGGTGGTGCTGGCTTCAGGCCGCAAGGGCGACACGGACGCGCTGCCTATCCGCGCCGATGCGCGGGTTCTGGGCGGCACGCTGAAGGCGGGCCAGTCCACCCGCTATACGCTTGAGGCGGGACGCCATGCCTATCTCGGCCTCGCCAAGGGCGCCGTGACGGTGAATGACGAAACTCTGGGCCCGCGCGACGGGGCGGCGATTGTCGATGAACCGGTGATCGAGATCACCGCGATCGAGGACGCCGAAATCGTGATGGTGGACTCGCTCTAGCCGCCATCTTCACCCGGCCTTAAGCGCCAGGCGTTATTCAGAAGACCCGGTGGAGCCCCCTGCTCTGCCGGGTTTTCTGTGGAGTTCGCCATGACGCGCCCTGCCCTTGTGATGATCGCGCTCGCCGGTCTGATGCTGACGCCCGGCTGCATCGTGGTGCAGACCGCCGATTTGGCCGTCGGAGCCACGGGCGCGGTGGTGGGAACCGCCGGCAAGGTGGTGATCGGCACGGTGGATGCGGTGACACCCGGCAAGACCGCGCCCGAGAACAAGTTCGTCTCTGAGCTCTGCGACCAGACGCCCGCCTAGACGAGCGCCTTGCCCATCCTCACCAGCGGTACGCTGATACCGTCCGCAATGGCGGCTTCCTCGCTGATCGGGGCATAGCCGCACGCGGCGTAGAGCGGCTGGCCTGACAGGGTCGCCATCATCTCCGCCCGTTTGAAACCCTGGCTTCGCGCCGCGTCTTCGCACGCGTTCAGGATCATACGGCCCACGCCCTGTCGGGTATGGTCGGGATGGGTGTACATGGCGCGCACCTTGGCGGGTTCGGTCTCGGGATCGAGCTCTCGCGCATCACGCTGGTCGGTCGTGTGATCGCCGCCATAGAGGGTGGCGCGATAGCTCCAGCCTCCGCAGCCGGCAATCGCGTCCCCGCGCATCACCATGAAATAGGTGCCGTCTTTCACAAGCTGGGTGTCGATCCCCATAAAGGCCTGGCTGGCCTTGACCTGTTCAGGGCTGAGAAAGTCGTCCTGCAAGCGGTTGATCGCCAGATCCATCAACGCGGACAGGGCTGGCATATCCGCGACCTGTGCAACGCGAAGGGTCAGGTCGTCGCTCATGGTACATTGATCCATTTATGGGTTTGCAGGCTGAGCATCCATTGGGGATGCTTCAGGCAATACTCGAATGCGGCCTGAGCATTTTTCATCTGCTCCGGCCCGTCCATGGGCTGCAGGCGGAACTGCCTGAAATCGAGCCCTGAGAACAGCTCAGGCATGGCGTCAGGCTGGGGGTAGACCAGTTTCAGCTCATCACCCGAGGTCTGCTTGAGCGGCGCGGTGGATTTGGGGCTGACGCACACCCAGTCGATGCCGTCGGGCGCCTCGATCGTGCCATTGGTCTCGACCGCGATCCTGAAGCCCGCCGCATGCAGGGCGTCGATCAGGGGCGCATCAAGCTGCAGCAAGGGTTCGCCGCCGGTGCAGACCACATAAGGCTCGCCCCCGCCCGGCCACAGGCTCGCGACTTTTTCGGCCAGGGCGTCTGCAGTCTTGAACTTGCCGCCGTTTTCGCCATCCACGCCGATAAAGTCCGTGTCGCAGAACTGGCAGATCGCGCTCGCACGATCGCGCTCCAGGCCGCTCCACAGATTGCAGCCGGCAAAGCGCAGAAACACCGCTGGACGACCCGTCTGGCCACCCTCGCCCTGAACGGTCAGGAACATTTCCTTGACGGAATAGGTCATCAGCCTGCCGCACCCTCGCGCCACTGGGCCCAACCTTTCTTGCGAAGCTCGCAAGCCGGGCAATCATCACAGCCATAGCCCCAGTCATGGCGTTGGCCGCGCTCACCGCGATAACAGGTATGGCTGTGCTCGACGATCAGATCGACCAGCGCCTCCCCGCCCAGCTCGTGTGCGAGCGCCCAGGTTTGCGCTTTATCGAGATGCATCAGCGGCGTCTCGACCCGGGTCGGCCGGTCCAGCCCCAGCCCCAGCGCTTTGGCCTGGGTCTGGATGGTGTCCTCACGGCAGTCGGGATAGCCCGAATAATCGGTCTGGCACATGCCACCCACCAGCACATCAATGCCGCGCCGATAGGCGAGCGCGGCAGCGACGGTGAGAAAGACCAGATTGCGCCCCGGCACGAAGGTCGAGGGCAATCCCTGCTCGGTCATGACGATTTCCATGTCCGCGGTCAGCGCGCTTTCCGCCAGCGCGCCATAGCCCGACAAGTCCACCAGCCGGTCTTCGCCCAGCTTCTCCGCCCAGTCCGGAAACGCCTTGAGCATTTCAGCGCGCACGCTCTGGCGGGCGGTCAGCTCCACATCATGGCGCTGGCCATAGTCAAAGCCGATGGTCTCCACCCGGTCAAAGCGCGACAGCGCCCAGGCCAGGCAGGTGGCGGAATCCTGGCCGCCGGAGAACAGCACCAGGGCCGCGTTTGAAGAAGAGCGTGTATCCATGTAGCCAGTATATCTTGCTTATGAGCCGCGCCTGCAAGGAGCTCGTCCATGACCGACACGACCGATTGCGTCATCGTCCTTTACACTACCTGGCCTGACATGGAGAGCGTGGAGCGCGCAGCCTCCCGCCTGCTGCAGGACCGGCTGATCGCCTGCGCCAATATTCTGGGAGAAAGCCGGTCGATCTATCGCTGGGAGGGCGCGGTGCAGAGCGAGCGTGAAATCATCGCCCTGTTCAAGACCTCGGCGGCGAGCGTAGAGCGCGCGCGGGACGCGATCTCGGCCCTCCACCCCTATGATGAGCCCTGTATTCTGGCGCTTGAGAGCCAGGCGGCGCTCAGTGCTGCGGGCTTCACGCAATGGGTGCGGAGCGAGACGGCGTAACCGCAGGTTTAATAACGCGACTTTTCAATGAAGCTTCCGTGAAACACGCCTTCAATTAAGGCGGCGGAAATCGCCCGGCGTGTTTGTTGCGCACACCCTTTACTGGACGAGCGCCGGAGCCCGAAAAGATGAGCCGTACGGTTCGCACCCTGTTGCAAAACGCCCCTGTTCTGGATCCCGGCATTACCGGCTCTCAGGTCTATGACCTGTTTTCCGAGGATAGCGACCTTCTGGTTTGCGCCGTGGTGGATGACGCCAGGCCCATCGGTCTGGTGGCCCGCAACGCCTTCTTCCTGCGCATGGCCGACACCCATGGCCGGGCGCTGTTCGCCAAGCGGCCTGTCACCTATGTCATGGACAAGGATCCGCTGGTGGTTGAGAGCAACCACCTGCTCTCCCAGCTGAGCCGCCACATCGTCACTGACCGCATCTCGGCCCTGTTTGACGGCTTCATCATCACCGAGAACGGCCGCTATGCCGGGGTGGGCACGGGCGTGGGCCTGATGCGGATGATCCAGTCTGAAAGCGAAGAGCGGAACCGCAAGCTGGTCGCTCTTGCCGAACAGCTGGGCCAGGCGCGGCTGGAAGCGATGTCGGCGAACCGGATCAAGTCCGAGTTTGTCGCCACAATGAGCCATGAAATCCGCACCCCGCTCAGCGGCATGATGGGTCTGACCCAGCTCTTGCAGGAGACCGGACTGGACGCCGAACAGCGCACGCTGACCGAAAGCATTCAGAGCGCCGGAGATGTCATGCTGCATCTTCTCAATGACGTGCTGGACCTGTCCAAGATCGAAGCGGGCAAGATGAAGCTCAGCGCGACCCGCTTCACCCTTGAGGAGCTTTCCGAGACCGCCTCCCAGCTCTGGCGCGGTCGTGCGCAGGGCAAGGGGCTGCGCTTCTCGGTCCGCACCGAAGGCGCCGAGGCCGGAGCGCTGATGGGCGATCCGGTGCGGCTGAAACAGATCCTGTTCAACCTGATCGGCAACGCCATCAAGTTCACCGATCAGGGCGATGTGGATGTCCTGCTGACGTTGACGCCACTCACACCGACCCGCGTCATCCTGCGTGGTGAAGTGACCGATACCGGCTGTGGCGTGCCCGCCGCGGCTCAGCCCAGCCTATTCACCTCCTTCATGCAGGCCGAGCCCGAAGCCCGGCAATCGGCCAGCGGGACGGGTCTGGGGCTGGCGATCTGCAAGCAGCTTGTCGAGCTGATGGATGGCGCCATCGCGTGTGACCCGCATGTGGAACGTGGCGCCCGCTTCTGGTTCGAACTGCCGCTGGGTCTGGCGCAGGATCAATCCGGACCGCATGACATGAACCAGAACACTCTGCCGGCAGCGGCCCAGGGCCATGCGCCGAAAATCCTGCTCGTTGAGGATAACGCCATCAACCAGGCGGTCATCGAGGGCTTTCTGAACCTGCGCGAGTGGAGCTGCACGATCTGCGACAGCGGCGAAGCAGCGCTCGACCTGCTTCAGACCGAAGCCTTTGACCTGATCCTGATGGATGTGCGCATGCCGGGGCTGAACGGGCTTCAGACCACCCAACGCATCCGGCAGATGAAAAGCCCGGTGCGATCGACCCCGATCCTGGCGCTGACCGCCAACGCCATGCGCGAAGAGCAGGCGGAGTGTTTGCGCGCGGGCATGGATGGCTACGCCTCCAAGCCCATCCAGCGTGACGCCTTCTTCGCCGAGATGGACCGGCTGCTCGCTTCGGACTGGACCATGTCCGGATCAGAACGCCTGCACGGCGCAGCCTGATCGCTCATCCCTGAACAAGAAAAAGCCGGCGTCACCGCCGGCTTTTTTGTGTCTTGAGTTCTGCTGGAGATCAGGCGATCCGATACAGCTGCGCATTGGCGATGGGGTCATTGGCCAGCGCCTGCTTGAGCCCGTCCATCAGCACTTCAGCGGTTACCGGAGACCGCACCTGGGTCTCCATCGCGTTCACCCGCAAGGGGGCATCCAGATCCGGAACGAGCCGGAGAATAGGCGTCATTGCCGCCGTGGACGGCAGGGCGCGCACATCCGCAGACGCGTCTTCAGCCTCGGCGTCGGCCAGCTCATGGCCCAGGATCACGGCGTCATAGGCTGACGCGCCCAGCGCATCGAGCAGCTCGGCAGAACTGCCGGCGCAGGTGACCACGCAGTTGAATGATTTCAGATAGCCCAGCAGCACAGAGCGCAGCGCCGGTTCACTTTCCCCCACGAGCACGCGCAAGCGGCGGCTTGAGACCGACATCTGCTCGCCATCGGCGAACCGGTCCGCCTTCATGGAGTGACGCAGTTTGACCTCGAACCAGAAGACCGAGCCTTCACCATCCTCGCGCGGCTCATAGCCCACATCGCCATGCATCATCTCGGCAAGCTTGCGCACCAGATGAAGCCCGAGCCCCGTGCCGGCCTGCTTGATGTTCTCGTCCACAGAATCCGTGCCCATGGCGTTGAACAACTGATCGCGCGAGCTTTCAGGCACGCCCTCGCCGGTATCCTGAATGGCGATGCGCAGCGTGGAGACGCCCTGCTGGCTTTCACGCATGTCCAGCTTGATCGTGACGCCGCCCTCATTGGTGAAACGGATGGCGTTGCTGGCCAGGATCCGGCACATGTGCATCAGGCGTCCGCCATCCGCACGCAGGGCCCGACCGCCCTCGCCCTCAAAGGTCACGTTAAAATCGATGTTCTTGGCGGCGGCGTGAGGCGCATGCTCGCGGCGCAAGCGGTCTGCAAGATCGCAGGGCGTAATGTCCTCGACCACCAGCTCCATGCGGCCTGCATCGATGCGGGAGACTTCCAGAACCGTATTGATCAGGCTTTCCAGCTTCTCGCCGCTCTCCAGAAGGCGCGACACCATCAAGGATTGCTCATCGGTCAGGCGGGTCTTGTCCAGCAACTGGCCCATGCCCAGCACGCCGTTCAGCGGCGAGCGCAGCTCATGGCTCATATTGGCCAGCATGACAGCGCTTGAGCGGGCGGATTCCTCGGCCTTGCGGGCCGCCTGGTCATTATGTTCAGCCAGGCGCGCGAGAGCGGCGGCCTGTTCTGCGGTTTTCTTGCTGGCTTCTTCCAGAGCCAGATTGGCGGCGACAGAGGCCAGAAGCGTGTTGGCGTAGGTCTTGGCGAGCATGGTAATGCCCAGAAGGAAGCCCGCCAGCATCACGGCGCCCAGCGTGCCCGTTGACTGATCGATGCTGATCAACGCCACGGCCCACAATCCCAGCGACGGTCCGGCATAGGCCAGGATGACGCGGCGCTCGCCGGCAGACGTCAGAACGGCCCCCGCCGCCATGCCTGCAATGACCAGCCCGACAATCTGGGCCACCAGCGTCGGTGTGGACGAAGACAAAAGATGCGGCGTCGCCCCCCAGGCCAGGCCAACAAGGGCTGACAGGGCGATATAGACATACATTTCGGATTCATTGGGCGCACGACCGGCGCGGCGCGCGCGCCACATGGCCAGAAAGCGCAACAATGGAGCCACGCACAGGACCGCCAACCATCCCGCCAGCGCAAGCGTGCTGACAAATGGCTGAATGACCACCCCCAGAAGAAGGGCGTTCACAACATTGAGCGGGACCGCTCGGAGCGCGCCCTTTGACACCAGATCGTACTGCGCTTCACGCGTACGACGCTTGATGTCCGGGTTCTGATTTAGTTCCGATGGGTTTATACGACCCATTACGCCACCTCCGTGACCGCTTTTCGCGGCTCTTCAGATGGTTTGTGACATAAAGTTCTTAAAACTGCGTGCACTTCTCTCTCCCTCTACAGAGAAGGCCGCAATCCTTTACGGGAGTGTTAATCGTGATCTTCCGCCAAATCGCTCTGAGCCTGTTTGCTTGCATTATGGTCGCGGCCTGCAGTGAAGACGCGCCACAGTCACAAGACATCAACCAGACAGACCTTCAGGCGGTCGATCCCGCGGCTCCTGCCGAGATACTGGCCTGGAGCGATCTGCTGCCCGATCGAGATCTGGAGGCGCTTGAGGCTTTGAGCGAGGGCCGCGCCGACCCTTCGCTGCTGAGCCAGCTCGGCCAGCAAAGCACGATTGAAGGTCAGTACGGCACGTTCAATGTCGTCGAGGATCTGGACGGGCTGGTGGTGCGGATGCCGGGCTATATCCTGCCGCTCGACTTCTCCGAGAACAGCTCGGCACGCGAATTCCTGCTGCTGCCCTATCACGGGGCCTGTGTTCACACCCCGCCGCCGCCGCCGAACCAGATCGTCTATCTGCGCTCGCCCGAGCTGATCCGCTTCAACAGCCTGTGGGAGCCGGTCTGGGTCGAAGGCCGCATGGAGCTGGAGCGCGTGGACACCGATCTCGCGGCCACCGCCTATTCCATGGTGGTGCGCTCGGTTGAGCCCTATCAGACCCGATAGCAAAACGGACGCCCGAGGGCGTCCGTTCTGAGCTCTAGTGTCGACGATCGCAGGCGTCTGTCGTGAACAGGTCTGCGATCACGCCCTCGCAATCGCGGTCCCGGCGGGACCGGTGATGGCGGCGATCATAGCGGTTGCGGTCATGGCCATGCCCGTAGTCCGGACGATACCGGCCCGGCGCAGCAATCTCGGCGCGGATTTCCGCCAGCGACAGCGATACATCCGTGAAACGGTCCTGAGCCCGCTCCCAGGAATGAAGTGTGCCGATGCAGGCGCCTTCCTGGTAATCGCGCTGATGCATGCAGGCGGCATAGGCCCGGCACGAGCCTTCGGCGAAGCGATAGGCGGCATCGAGATCCAGCTCGAACGCCCGCAGCATCTCGGTGCGCTCGGTTTGCGGACCTGAGGGCGGCTGGTCGACGCGCAGCGTGCCTTCGGTCTCTTCCCAGCGCTCATTGACGTCGCCGCCCGAAGCATAGCCGGTGATCAGAAGCGCCCGCGCCGCTTCGATGCGTTCATCGCGTTGGGCGCGCAGGGAATCCACCTCGCACACCTGCAGCGCCGTATCGATGGCGAGCGCGTCTGCTGTGGCCTCAACCGGCGAAACAGCGGGCGGATAGTAAGGGCCGACCGGGTCCACATAGACGGGATCGGTCTTGCAGCCTGCGAGCGCGGCGGCGCTGATCAGCACGCTGAGAAGGGTCAATTTGCGCATCGGTCCTGTCCTCTTGATCTCGCCGTCACCGGCTCGCATTGGCGTCCAGACACCCGGCGTCAGCCGGGGGGACGCGGGCGCGCATGGCGTTGCGCAGGATTTCCATCGCCCGTTCCCCACGACCGGGCTCTTCACTGGCTTCCGCCTCGATCTCCTGACGGATGCGCGCCCAGCGCGCCTGCGCGTTCGGAGCCCGTGTCAGTTCCGGCGTGGTGCGGAACCGCCGGGCCAGTCCGTGACCCAGATCCGCTGCATCGCGCAGATAGGCGTCAGCGCGCTCGGGATTTTCCACGATGGCGCAAAGACGGTAGGAGCCGAACACCGCGCCCGTGCCATAGATCACAGCCAGATTGAAATTGGCGTCAGGATCACCGCGCACCGCCGCCATCTCCAGCCATTCCAGCGCCAGGTCGGTGTTCTGCACCACGCCCAGCCCCACCGCATGCATGATCCCCAGAACGTTCTGGACGCTGGGATCGCGGGCGGTCTGGGCGGCATGACACATCAGCTGAGCGGTCTGACGCGGGGTCAGGGACGCGGTCTCGTCATAGCCCAGCTCGCGCTGGAAGGCGCGGACGGCCCGGCGCGTCTCCGCACCATAGGTGCCGTCAATCGAGCCATTGTAATAGCCCAGAGCCGACAAGGCCGCCTGACGCAGATTGAGACCGATAACATCCGCCATCCGGCTTTCAGGATCGCGGGCGATGCGCGCCAGGCTCTCCTGGGTGACAGGGCAGTCCACAAGGTGGGCCTGCAAGCGACGCTGGGCGAGGATCGAGGATTGCGCGCCGAACGGACGGCCCCAGGCCACCGAACGGTTCCAGTAGCGCATCGCCGCGTCCCGTGATTCCGGCATCAGAGGGCGACCGCCTGCGCGTTCGCAGCCGAAATCGATGACCGAGGAATAGGTCTCGCCGCAATCAAGCTCCAGCGTGGTCAGTTCCGCATCGCCGCGCAGCAGCCAGTAACGCGCCGCCTCGCTATAGACCCGCGCCGCGATCGGCCGGGGCACGCATTCCGCCGCGCCCTCGACACAGACCAGCGTGGCGTTGGTGCCGCTGGTGTCAGGATCGACCGTCTCGAGATGGAAGGGCCAGGGTTCAGCCGGGAAGGAATCGCGATTGCGCGGGAACCAGCTGCGGTTGGGATTGAGCCAGCTATTGGGGTTCTGATAGCCCGAGCCCTGATAATAGCCTGAGCCCTGATAGCCCGGTCCCTGATAACCGCTGCGCCCGCCGCGCGGCGCCCAGCGCCCTTGCTGCCGCGAGGCCTCCGAGAGGGTGCGCGGCTCCCAGTCATCATCAGACGAGGACACGCTGATCCGCTCATCGTCGGGTTCAGGCTCGGGCTGGAAGTCAAAGAAGGACTGGCGCGCCGCACTGTCAGACACCAGGAACGCCGCCGTCCCGCCTGCCAGCATCAGCCCCAGCGCCAGGGTCACAAGGATCGAGAAGCGATTCATTGATCCTCACCCCACGTCCCGCTACTGGCGCCATAGGGGCGCTCCTGGCTTTGCGGTGCATAGGCGCCATCCGCGCCATAGCTGTCCTGATAATAGTCATAGCGGGGCGGCTCGCAGACCGGCACGCCGCAGATATCGGATGCATCCACGCACACCCGCGCATCGCGCCCGGTAAAGCTGTTCTGCGCCAGACGACCGTCGAAATACCGCCGACGATAGGTGTCGCGCTCCAGATCACGCACATAGGACTGATAGGCGTATTGGGAGAGCTGAACGCTCAGAATCCCGGCGAAGCACTGGCAATTATTGTCGCCATAGGTCTCGGTGCAGGCCTGATAGATCGGGTCCTCATCCTCACTGCCCCAGAGGATGACGGTCAGCCGCCAGCCGCCGAAAATCAGCAGGATGATCACAATCACCCCGATGAGAGCCCAGAGCCAGGCCAGTCCGTAGGAATAACGATCCTGATCGTTCATGCGCGCCTGTCCCCGCCTCACCCAAGCGTCCACCCTCTGTTAAGGTTAACCTATGCTTAAGGTGTCCGCCCGGCAACCAGAACGGTTCAAGTTTCGTTGAGTTCCCTTTTTTCGACTCAGGCCTGCGGTTTTTTCACATCACCCTGATACGGCGTGTCCGGATCCTTGAAGACCACATAGACCGCCGGGATCACCAGCAGGGTCAGCAAGGTCGAGGACAACAGCCCGAACAGAAGCGAAATCGCCAGCCCCTGGAAGATCGGGTCAAACAGGATCACCGACGCGCCCAGCATCGCCGCCAGAGCGGTCAGAAGGATCGGTTTGAAGCGAATCGCCCCGGCCCTCAGCACCGTTTCGCGCAGCGTCTCGTCGGCTCGCGCCTCATGGCGGATGAAGTCCACCAGAAGGATCGAGTTCCGCACGATGATCCCCGCAAGGGCGATGAAACCGATCATGGACGTGGCCGAGAATGGCGCACCGAACAGGGCGTGACCGATCAGGATGCCGATGAGCGTCAGGGGCACAGGGGTCAGGATCACCAATGGCGCCCGGAAGGAGCCGAACTGGGCGACCACCAGCACATAGATGCCCGCCAGCGCCACCATGAAGGCCGCGCCCATATCGCGGAAGGTCACATAGGTGATCTCCCATTCGCCATCCCACAGAAGGGTCGGCGCGTCATCGCTGAGCGGTTGACCAAACAGGCGGATGTCCGGTCGCGGCAGGTCTTCAGGCCAGCTCTCGCTCTCGATCCGTTCGGCCACAGCGCCCATGCCATAGATCGGCGCTTCATAACGGCCCGCCAGCTCGCCCATCACCATGTCGGCAAAGCGGCCATCGCGGCGATAGATCACGGGCGAGCCCTCAACCTCGCGCACGCTCACCACATCCCCGAGCTCGACGATGGTGCGATCCCCCGGCAAGAGGTTCGCAGGAACCGGCGTTGACAGAAGGCGCTCGGTCCAGACCCGGCCGGACCGGGGCAGATCAATCGTGATCGCCAGCGGATTGCGGTCATCGCCCTGCTGGGCGTACCCCACCGCGCGGCCATCCAGAAGGATACGCAGCGTGTCGAAGACATCGCCCTGCTCCACGCCGTAAAATTCGAGATTGTCCTGATCGAGCACGATCTGAAGCCGCGGCCTGCTGGCGCCAAAGCTGTCGTCCACATCCACGATGTAGTCGACCGCTTCAAAAATGCGGCGCACTTCAGAAGCCACCGCACGGCGGGTCTCGCCATCGGGGCCATAGATCTCGGCCAGCAAGGTCGCCAGAACAGGCGGTCCGGGCGGGGTTTCCGCCACCTTGATCACCGTGCCTTCGGGCATGGCGATATGGCTCAGAAGTTCGCGCGCCTCGAGGGCGATGTCATGGCTCTGGCGCGAGCGGTGATGCCGCGAGGCGAGATTGACCTGCAGATCGCCCTGCTCGGGGTTCGTGCGGAAGAAGTAGTGGCGCACCAGACCGTTGAAGTTGAAGGGCGCAGACGTGCCGGCATAGGCCTGGATCGACATCACCTCTTCCACACCCGACAGGACGTCAGCGGCTTCAAAGAGCACGCGTTCGGTATCCTCAAGGCTCGCGCCTTCAGGCAGGTCCACAATGACCTGGAATTCGGACTTGTTGTCGAAGGGCAGGAGTTTGACCGTCACCAGCCCGACCGGGATCATCATCATGATGACCAGCGTCATCACGCCCGCCCCGATCAGGAAGGTCCAGGCGCGGGCCCGGCTATGCACCACCCATCCGGCAATAGACCGGTAGGCGCGCCCCAGACGGGTCTCGCTGTCCTCAGCGCCATGGGCGTGTTCGCCGGCATTGCTGGCGATCTTCACCATCAGCCAGGGCGTGATCAGCATGGCGACAAAGAAGGAGAAGATCATCGCAGCTGACGCGTTGATCGGGATCGGCGCCATGTAGGGGCCCATCAGGCCCGACACGAACAGCATGGGCAACAGCGCCGCCACCACGGTCAGGGTCGCGACAATGGTGGGATTGCCCACTTCGGCGACGGCCTGCACGGCGGCGTCAACGGGATTGCGGCCATCCTTCATCGCCCAGTGGCGGGCGATGTTCTCGATCACCACAATGGCGTCATCCACCAGAATACCGATGGAGAAGATCAGCGCGAACAGGCTGACCCGGTTGATGGTGAAGCCGAGCGTATTGGAGGCAAACAGCGTCAGCAGGATGGTGGTGGGGATAACCACCAGCACCACGATGGATTCACGCCAGCCCACCATCAGCGCGATCAGCACGACGATGGAGACCGTGGCGAGGCCAAGGTGGAAGAACAACTCGTTGGCTTTCTCCGCGGCGGTTTCACCATAGTTGCGGGTGATCTCGACCTTCACCCCGTCCGGGATCAGCGTCCCGCGCAGGCTGTCCACCGTTTCAAGAACCTGTTCGGCCACCACGACCGCATTCGCGCCGGGGCGCTTGGCCAGCGCCAGCGTCACCGCCGGCGCACGCGTCCACTCTCCGGTCGCGCCATGTGCCTCCTCGGCATGGGCGTCGCTGTCCCGGCTGAGGGACCAGACGCGGTGATCGGAGGGTTGAGCCCCGATCACCACGTCCGCCACATCGCGGACATAGACGGGGCGTCCGTCACGCGTTGTCAGGAGAAGAAGGCCGATGGAGGCCGGATCGCGCAGGGTTTCCCCCACAAGGGTTTGCGCCACTGCACCGTTCTGGTAGACCGGGCGCACGGGGAAAGCGGAATTGGCCGACGCGATCTTGCCCGCCAGCTGCTGCAAGGTGACGCCATAAAGCGCCAGACGCTCCGGATCAGGCTCGATGCGAACCTGATCGGCCCGACCGCCCACAATGAAGCTGAGGCCCGAGCCGTCCACCGAGGTCAGCCGCGACCGCAGTTCTTCGGTCAGCGTCAGCAGGGATGCATCCGTCCAGCGTTCCCCAAAGCCCGGCTCCGGGCTCAGGGTCAGGGTCAGGATCGGCACGTCATTGATGCCGCGCGCCACGATCAACGGCTCGGGCACGCCCAGCGGCAACTGGTCGTAATGACCGCGGATTTCCTCATGAACCCGCAGGACAGCAAGGTCCTCGGCCACGCCCACCTTGAAACGGGCCGTCACCAGAACCTGATCATCCATGGTGTTGGAATAGGTGTGCTCCACCTCGGAAATGCCCGAGATGATCGCTTCGAGCGGCTCGGTGATCAGCTCGACGGCGTCAGACGCGGCCAGCCCATCCGCGCGCACCATGATGTCGATCATGGGCACCGAGATTTGCGGCTCTTCCTCACGCGGGATGGTCAGGAGCGCAATCAGCCCCAGCCCCAAAGCGGCCAGAAGAAACAGCGGGGTGAGCGGCGAGCGGATGAACCCCTTCGCCAGATGTCCGGACAGTCCCAGTTTCATGGCTGCACCAGACGGTCACCCGGCTTCAGGCCGGACAGGATTTCAACCAGGGCGCCCTCTTCATCAGAGTGCACGCCGCCGCGTTGGACCACCACGTCATGAGGGTGATCCTCCGCATCAAGCACGCTGACATAATCAAGCCCGTAGCGGGTATCGATCAGCTCGGAGGGAATGAGAATGCCCGGTCGGGAATCAGTGTGGATCAGAACGCGGACGCGTTCGCCCACAAAGAAATCTCCGAGCCCTTCCACGACAGCGTCCGCGGTGACGCGGCCCGCCTCGATGCGCGGATAGACTTGGCGGATCGTGCCGGTGTTGGCGAGGCCGTCCTCGGACGCGCCGTCTGCATCCAGCTGGACCGGATCCCCCTCGGCGATGAAGCGGGCATGGCGCTCCGGCACCGACAGGCGAAGCACATATAGATCGGTCGCGATCTCGGCGATCTGCTCGCCCGGCATGACGACAGAGCCGGCAGTGACCGGAACGGACAGGACCACCCCGGTGGCGGGGGCCAGCACATCGCCTTCACGCGACCGCTGGACGGTGACGGCGCGTTGCTGGCGCGCGGAAGCCACCTGATTTTCATAAACCTCGACCTGGGTGCGCGCGGCTTCAAGGCGCGCTTCGGCCACAAGACCCCGCTCAAACAGGCGTTCATCGCGCGCAAGATCGGCCCGCGCCTGATCCAGCTGAGCCGTCACAGCAGCGAGCTGGGAATTGAGTGAACCGATCTGCGGCGCAAGCTGATCATCCACCACGACGGCCAGCACCTGACCCGCCTCGACTCGGTCGCCTTCATCAATGCGCAGCTCGCCGATCGTGCCCGACAGGCGCGCCCGCGCCATGGTCACATCCACGCTCTGAACCGTGGCGAACACGGCTTTCTGATCCCGGATGAAGGTCTCCCGGACCTCGAACGGATCATAAGCGGCGTTTTGCGCCCAGCCTGCAGCCGGGCCCAGAACCAGGGCGAGCGATGCCAGCACCATCGATCGGATCATGCATGTCCTCCTTGTGCGCTATCAGCGGGACTCACGCCCGGCGCACTTGTCACTTATCAAAATAGATAAGTGTTGGAGACTTGTCACTGCCCCGCGCGCGTGTGCCGCACCTTGGGCGCGAGACCGTGGGGCGTCGCCATAAAAAAATGGCGGGGCCCGAGAGCCCCGCCATCCTTCGTCGAGTACGATCAGGACCTAGTGGAAGGTCCGGCTGACCGCGAAGCGCACGCCGTGCGCTTCAAACTCGTCCGCGCCAACGCCATCCAGGAAGGCTTTGACTGAAACCCGGAAGCCGTTTTCGGACGCCCAGTCGACGCCGCCTTCGAAGCGGACCCGGAAGTCCTCGTCAAAGACGCCAACCACCGTGTCGCCGAAATTGTAGATGCCTTCTGCTTCGATGAAGGCGGTCCACACATCCCCGTCCAGTTGCTGGTGACGGGTTTGCAGCATCGGCGCAAAGCTCAGCTCGTTCAGGCTCAGCTCGCTTTCCGGGATCAGAACGCCCAGAGAGTCCGTGTAGGCCTTCTGGGTTTCGTTGAAGCTGCGATACTCCACAGTCGGACGCAGGCTCAGCGAACCGCCAAGTTCATAGTCGCCCGTCAGGCTGCCCGAGAACAGCACGCGGCTGGTGTCGAACTCGTCCACGAACGTGCCCAGCGGGTTGATCTCGTTGTCCGCTTCACCCCAGGCGATCCGGACATCGGCGTACAGATTGTCCGCAAGGCGCGCGGTGGCGTAGGGGCCGACCATGAAGCCGTCGCCCTTGCCATCGCCCACAGTGCTGGCGCTGGAGCTGTCGAACGTGTCGATCTGCGCCAGCACGCCGACCAGAAGACGGTCGGTGACCATGTAGTCCGCACCCAGATAGAGCAGCGAGAAGTCGCCGCTCTTACCGGCGCTGTCGAACTCGGCCAGGGTCAGCTCGCCCCACAGGTCAAAGCTGCCTTTGCCAGTGGACGCAGACTCGCCCAGCAGGCTGCTCAGGCTCATCGCCAGAGAGGAGGCGGCATCGGTCATGGACAGGCTGACGGGCGCACGTTGGCCGTCCATCAGCTGCAGGCCTGCGACCTGAACGCCGCTCTGACGCACCTGCGCGCCATTCACACGCTCCAGACGACGCGCGGCGGAGGGGCCATTGCTCAGCAGAAGCGCGCCACGCTGGGCCTGCATCTGTTGAATGGCTTCCTGGGCGGCGCCCCGGCTATTCACCACGGTGAAGGTACAGGTCACATCCTCGCCCGGGGCCAGGTTGATCACCGCTTCGCCAGAGCTGACGGAGCCTTCGGAGTCCGCATCGGTGCAGGCCAGAGCCGTCAGCGCATAACCGCTGTCGCGCGGGTCCTGCAGGGTCACCGAATAGCGGCCTGCACCCACGGCGTCAGCGACCAGCATGGCCTGACCGCCGGACGTGCCGACCGAACCGGACAGGGCCGACAGGCTGGACACATAGGTGAAGCTGGAATCCCCGCCCATGGACTGGGTGAGAATGGTGATCGAGCCCACCGGGCGCACCGAAACGGTCACCTGCGACGCAACGCTGTCCACGCTGCCGTCACTGACGACCAGCTCGAAGACCAGCTGGGTGTTGGCGTCCACATCCGGAGCGGTGAAGCTCGGAGAGGCCGTGTTGGCGTCAGACAGGGTCACGGTCGGGCCCGAAACCTGCGTCCAGCGATAGCTCAGCGCATCCCCGTCCGGGTCCGTGGAGGCCGAACCGTTCAGGGTGACAACCTCACCGCCGTCAATGCCTGAGATATTGGCGCCGGCATTGGCGATCGGCGCGCGGTTGTCCTGGAAAGTGTAGGTCAGGGCGAGCGGCGCACTGTCAAAGACGCCATCGCTCACGACCAGTACCAGCTCGACCACATCGTCCACGCCATCAGAGTTGGAGCCGTGATAGGTCAGCATCGGCTGGGCGATGGTCGCGTCATTCAGGCTGGCATTGCCGCTGATGATGGACCAGGCATAGCTGAGTGCATCGCCATCAGCGTCAGAGCTGGCGGTGGCGTCAAGCTGAACCGTGTCGCCATTGTCCAGACCGTGCAGGACACGGTCCCCGCCGGCTTGCGGCACAGGACGGCTATTGGTGCTGACATCCAGCGTCAGGGTCGCCTCGGCAGAGGACAGCTCGCCATCAGACACAACCAGGCCAAACACGATGTCGGACAGCACGGGCGTCACCTGGGGCGAGGACGCCGAAGCCGTCCCCATTGCCGCAGATGAAGCCGGCGTCGCAGTCGCTTCTGGCAGAAGGAAATAGGCGATCGGCTTGTCACCGTCGAACAGCTGCACCGGCGTGCCCGAGATCTGACGCCAGACATAGCTCAGGGTGCGGCCTTCAGGGTCGGTGGAGCTACGGCCATCAAGATAGACCGGTGCGCCCGGCTCGACCACGACATCGCCAGACGAGGAATCGCCAGTGGCATTGCCGTTCTGCGAACCGAAGTCCGGCTGCGCCACAGGAGGCTGGTTCTCGACGTCCACAGTCATGGTGATCGTGCGGGTGATGGAGTTCACGCCATCAGAGATGACCACATCAAAGGTGAAGCTGCCGCCGCCTGCAGGCGCAGGGAAGGTCGGGTTGGCCGCGCTGGAATCGCTCAGGGTCACGTCAGGACCGCCCGTCTGCGTCCAGGTGTAGGTCAGGGGCTGACCATCGGCGTCGTTCACGGCGCCCGCGCTCAGGGTCAGGACCGTACCCAGTTGCAGCACGCCAGCGGGGCTCTGATCGGTCGGGCCGCTCGCCGTCGGAGGCGTGTTCACCACCCAGTTCACCGAGACCTGACCGGAATCCGAGCCGCCATTACCGTCGCTCACCGTCGCATCATAGACCGCAACACCCGCGCTCGCAGGCTGATAGAAGGTCTGACGCAAACGAGTGGAGCTGACGCTGGGGCTGTCAGACGTGGAGGCGGGCCCGCTCTGACGCTGGAAACTTGCGGTCAGCGTATCGCCATCGGCGTCCGAATACCGCGCGGTCAGAACCACGGACACGCGGTTCGCCGAGCTGGCGTTCGGGTCGAAATACGCCGTGGGTTCAGACGCGGTCACGCTGGAGATCACCGGCGCCTGGTTCACCGGCGCCGAATTGGTGACCGTATAGGTCTCGTTGGCGCTCCCGGGCGTGGTGTTGGTCAGCGCATTCCCCGCGAGGTCCGCAATATTCTGCCCGCCAGCAAAGCCCAGACTCACCGTGCCATTGGGCAGGTTCACCAGCGCGCCGCCAGAGGCCTCGATCAGATACTCCGAAGCCGAGACCTGGCTGTAGGAGATCATCGCCACCGTGGTTCCGTTCACGACAAAGTCATTGGCGTCCACATTGGCGACGTCTTCAGAGAAGGTCACGCGCCACTCCAGGGAGTCTGAACTGGTGGTCGCGGTCGCCGGATTGTTGCGGAATACGTTCTTGACGAGGGGTGCGGTCGTGTCGGCCGCGTTGGTGACGTTATAGGTCTCGTTCGAGCCGGTCGGGGTGGTGTTTGTCAGCGCATTGGCCGAGAGGTCCTCGATATCCTGACCGCCGGCAAAGCCCAGCCCCACCGTGCCGCTGGGCAGGTTGGTCAACGTGCCGCCGCTGACAGTGATGTCATATACGGAGGAGGATATGACCTGAAAAGTTTTCGAGGTGACGGTGGCGCCGGTCACCGCGAAATCCGCACCGCTGAGATTGCGCACCGCTTCGGAGAAGGTGACCCGCCAGGTCAGGGAGTCCGCATCCGTGTTTTCCACCTGACGCCGGACAATGCTGGTCACGGTCGGCGCCGTGGTGTCCATGGCATTGGCGAGGACTCGGCAACGCCCGCCTGCCGCGTACATGGCGGCCTGGTCAAGCTCTACGCCGGCGACCACCGTGCCGCCCGCAGGCCCTGCAACGCTGGCCGCGCCCGTATCCACAATGCCGAAATACAGCGGGGCCGGACCGCTGAAGAGCGTTATCGCAATGGTCTCCGCCGGCAATTGCTGGGTGAAGTTATCCTGGACACTCAGGTTTGATCCCCAGACCTGGTTGAGGCCTGAGGCGTTGTAGATCGCAAAATCGAAGGTATCGAGATTGCCCGTGTCCTGATTGCGACCAAACACCTCGAAGCTGTTGGCGGCGGCCGTGACATGGCAGTAGCCGGACACATCCTGATAGGTCAGCGATGAGGGTTTGCTGGTCACATCCACCGCCGAGGCGCTGGCGCCCAGAAGCACGGACAAGGCCGCGCCCGTCAGTCCCGCCAGGCGACTGAGCCCCGGCTCTTTTAAGCGGGCCCCATACCCGCTCAGGTTAGTTCGTCTTTGCATGGTTACGTCCCAGGTGTTGAGGACCCGGCCTCGCGATGAGACCCCGGTCCGAGTGTGGGCCGCTTCTAAATCCTTGATTTCGAGGGGAAGACCCCACAAACGTGGGGGAGGCGCGCTGTCGCAAGCGGGCTATACGCGCAAAGTTTCTTATCCTGCAGGCCTTTTCATGCGCCTTTACGGCTCGATCTTCCCCCTGCTCGTCGTCCTGGTTCTGGGAACCCTGATCGGCATTGCGAGCGCCGTGTTGTTCCTGACAGGACTTCAGGGCGCTCCGATCCGTCTGGAGCGGGGTCAGGGCGGTTCTGACACGGCGCCCCTGACCGGCATGGAGCGGCTGGAGCAATTCCAGTGCGCGCGCGGGGAAACAAAAGAGATCGTCCTGCGCGGTGTGGAGGACGAGTTTTCCAGAAGCGGCGACGAGACCATTGCACGCGGCGCGCTCTACCTGTTCCTGGCCGAACGGTTCTCACACGGTTCGGTGGGCGTTGAGCGCGTCTATGACGATGACCGTCTCGATCAGGTGCTGGTGGACCATCTTGAGCTGTCCCCGCGCACCGTTGACGGCCTGATCGCCATGCGCATTCGCGAATGGGCTCAACCGCGCAATGACACGATCACCATCGGCGACCTGATCAACAAATCCTCGGACGGGCACGCCCATATCGAGACCTTCATCCGGGTAGAATCCGGCGAGCCCTCGCCCTGGACCGCCGATGGAGAGCTGTTCTACGCCCGCCTTGAAGACCTGACCTTCCCGGTCGGTCTCAACCCCGACAAATCACCCCTGCCCCGTCAGTACGCCAACCTGCTGGAGTGGGTCAGAGGCGGGGAGTCCGCGGTCTCGGTCGAGTATGCGATCAGCGAGGACACCATGGTGGACTTCGTGGGGGTCGCGGCCTGCCTGGAGCCGCCCGCCCATCAGGGAACGAGTTTCATCGTCATGGCGAATCCGCTGGATGACAGCATTCTGGAGCTCTCCTGCACCGATCAGAACGAGCGCGGTCATTGTGACCCTTATGTGGGGGATACCGCCTGCAGCGTGGCGCTGCCCCTGGCCTGCCTTCACCCCCAGGGTCTGCCGGTTCCTGAGGAGGCGCTCGACTTCATCGACGAGATGGCCTGGACCGGCGCGGAAATCGGTTTCACGCCTCCCATTGCTGGAGAGGCGATCTCGACTCAGAGCGAGGGCCATGCCCTGTGCGCCGCCCGGTTCGGGCCCGAGTGGAGAATGATGAACATCCATGATGGCCTGATGGTGCAATCGGTCATCGGACGAGGCGCTCTCCCCGGGACGCCTCAGGCCTGGATTGACTCTCCCAATCAACTTTATGGAAATTGCTGGGATCAGGACGGGGCGGGACAAGACCAATGACGATGACACAGGCCAGCATCGCCATTGGCGTGCTCGAAGACGATGATGTCATGCGAGACTATCTGCGGCACACCATTTCCAACGAGGACGGCTTCGAGCTGGCCTTCGCCGCGGCGACCCTTGCGGAAGCCCGAGCGGCGCTCGAGACCGGCCCCGCCCCCGACATCTGTCTGGTGGACCTGCAACTGCCGGACGGCTCGGGCACCGAGTTCGTCGAACAGCTCTCTCAGAACGGGCATAGCAAGGCGCTGATCCTGACCGTTCTGGGGGATCGGCTGAGCGTGATGAAGAGCATTGAATCAGGGGCGGACGGATATCTGCTCAAGGATTCCCAGCCCGAACTGATCGTTCAGCACATTCGCGACACCATCAAGGGCGCGAGCCCGATGAGCGCGCAGGCCGCCAGCCATTTGTTGTCACTGGTGCGCGAACAGAAGGACGCCAAGGCGCCGCTGGAAAAATCCGTCCTCACCGAGCGGGAGACGGAAATCCTCGCCCTCTTCGCCAAGGGCATGTCCTATGACGAGGCGGCGCAGCTCATGGGCATCTCGCCCCACACGGTCCGCGACCACGTCAAATCGATCTATCGCAAGATGGATGTGCGCTCGAAATCGGAAGCCGTGTTCGAGGCGGTTCACATGGGCTGGATCAATATCTGATCCTGAGAGCGCATGAGCGGCGCGGTGATCGTCACACAGGTGCCGCCTTCCTCCGAACACGGCTCGATCGCCAGCTCGGCGCCCAGCAGTTCAGCCCGGCGATACATGTTGCGGATACCCTTGCCCCTCGGCGCTCCGGCCTGATCGCGGCTGATCCCCACCCCGTCATCACGAATGCTCAGCACAAGCTGGTCAGGCGCAGGCTGCTCGATCCGGACCATCAGATGGCTCGCCCGGGCGTGACGGATGGCGTTGGCGAGGCACTCCTGGATCATCCGGTACAGGTGCAGCGTTGCGCCTGTGCCGCGCAAATGCCCCCGCAGCTCATCCGGCTGGCGCCAGTCAAAGCCGATCCCCGCCGCCTTCATCTGCGGTTCCGCGCGCACCCGGAAGGTCGTCAGCGCAGCCCCCAGATCGTCGCCCACATGGTCGATGGAATCCACCACCAGCCGCAAGTCATTGAGCGAGGCCTGGATCTCTTCTGAGATATTGCGATTGTCCATGACGCCGCTGCGGATGCGCAGCAGCAGCGACAGCAATTGCCCGCCAATGCCGTCATGGATGTCGCGGGTGAAACGCTGGCGCTCTTCCAGAATGGCCCGGTTGCGCATTTCATACGCGACCTGACGGCTCTTCTCGTCCAGCTCCAGGGCCTGTTCATGCACTTTCCGGGTCAGGGCCTGCATGCGCGAGCTGCGCTTGGCGATCAGGCGGAACAGGTCCGCCGCAGGCTCGATGACGACCAGAGACCCGACGCTCAGAAGTCCCAACGTCAGCATCAGGGTCGGCGACAGAACGCCCAACGGAACAAAGCCGCCGACGACCAGAAGTACGTTGGCGCCAATCGCCAGCGTGAACAGCACGCGGTCCGGATTGAAGGCCCGCCAGTCGCCCGCAAAGGCGCGCGTCCGATTGGCCTGCGCCATCAAACCAAGGGCGATCAGCACGGGCGTGACATAGCCGATCATCGCCACCCATCCGGGGCTGAAGACCAGCCCGCCCACCAGGGCAGTGAAGACCTGAACCAGATAGACGATCGCCACCCCGCCCCAGATCACATGGGAGGGCTTCTTGCCCCCATAGGCGAGAATGACCGACAGGCTCAGCCCCACGCCAAGTCCGGCCAGCACCAGAGCCAGCCGCGGCATCCAGTACAGCCAGGACACCCAGCGCTGCAGACGTTGCGACATCTGCTCGTACGCGCCGATACGCCAGACGCGCAAGCCGGTCCGCAGGGGTTCATGATCGGTCACCAGCTCGATCCGGTTCGCGCCGGGCACCAGCACGCTCGAGGGCGCCTCGGTCAACCGCCATTGCGCGCCCAGCCCCGGAACATTGAGGCCCTGGGGCACGCTCCGGCTCATCAGCGCGCCATTGACCAGCGTGAATGTCATGCCGCCGCTATCCCCAATGAACACGCCCACCCGCCCCTCGGGAAAGTCTTCGCGCTCGAGCGGCCAGTAATAGCGATAGCGCCCCGCCGGGAGCAGCCCGGCGCGCTGGCCCAGCGTCGGCGCGTCTTCAAGACCGGCGACACGCCGGTTCATATAGGAAGAGCGCTCGACCACCACGCGCACATCGTCCCGAGGCGCAGAGACGCCGCCCACCGTGCAGACCTGCACCCAGAGCGCGCTGGCGAGGATCACGAGGATCGCTGTGATCTTGAAGACATTCGTCCGGCTCACCGGTCCTCACCCCTGCCCCTGGCGTCATCGGATGGAAAACATCTGATACCGGCGTCAAGGTCAATGCGGATAAGCGTTCCCCGCCCCCCAATTCATGGGGGTCGCAGTCAGACGCAAAGAGCTGCGCGCGTGCAGGGCGGTGTTTCAATCTCAAAGGAAAGGGGTGGTGGTGGCGGGGGGGAGACTTGAACTCCCGACCTCACGATTATGAGTCGTGCGCTCTAACCAGCTGAGCTACCCAGCCAAACCATCTGTCCGCAGCAGGGTGGGCTGCGAACCGGAGGGAGGCGTATAACCGCGCGCGGGCCGCCTTGCAAGGGGCCCGCGCTGATGCGGCGACACCAAAGTCAGTTAGGCCGCACGCACCGAGGCGAGGAACTCGCTGACCGCCTTGCGCAGACCCGAGGATTCGGTGTTCAGCGCGTGGCTGGCCGAGTTGACCTGGGCGGCGCACTGGCCGGTCTCGGCGGCGGCGGCGTCCACATGGCCGATGGATTCAGCCACTTCGCGGGTGCCAGACGCCGCTTCATGGGCTGCGCGGGTGATTTCAGACGCAGCGGCGCGTTGCTCTTCCATGGCCGCAGCAATTGCGGCGGAGATGTTGTTCATCTCCGAGATGACCTCGCCGATATTCTCGATGGCGGACACGGTCTTGCCCGTTGCGCCCTGAATGCCGGAAATCTGGTCGGAGATGGACTTGGTAGCGTTCGCGGTCTGCTCGGCCAGGGTCTTCACTTCGCTGGCGACCACCGCAAAGCCCTTGCCGGCTTCACCGGCGCGCGCAGCTTCAATGGTGGCGTTCAGCGCCAGAAGGTTGGTCTGCTCGGCGATGCCCTCGATCAGGTTCACGATATCGCCAATCCGGGCGGCGGCTTCATCAAGCTGGGCCACATCGGTGTTGGTCGCCTGAACGCGGTTGGCGGCGTCCTGGGCAATCTCGGTGGAGCGGGAAATCTGCTGGGCGATCTCGGCGATCGACCCGGTCATCTCCTCGGCGGCGGCGGCCACCGTGTCCACGTTCTCGGCGGCGCGACCGCCCGAGGCGTTCACGCGCGCCGTGGTCTCACCAGCGCTGCGTGAAGAGTGATCCAGAGCCGTTGCGGCGCTTTCCATTTCCTCGGCGGCGTTACCCACAGCATCAAGCGCGCGGCGGGACACATCGTCGAACTGGGCGACCAGCTCTTCGATCCGTTTGGCGCGCGCTTCGCGGGCCAGTCGCTCGGCTTCGCTTTCCTGCTCCAGACGCTGACGCTCGATGGCGTTCTGACGGAAGACGGCGACGGCCTTGGCCATCTCGCCGATCTCGTCCTTGTCCTCGTCGTGGATCTCGTTGCCCAGATTGCCCTTGGCCAGCTCTTTCATGGCGCGCGCGATCCGGGTCAGGCGGGTCAGCAGGTTGCGGGAGACGTAGAAGTAACCCACAGCACCACCCACAGCGACCGACAGGACCGCGAACACCCACATCAGGGCGGAGCCAAAGGCCATGGCGTTCAGACCGCCCTGGCTGGCCTGCGCCTGGTCAGCAAGCGCGGCTTCACGGGTCTGGGTGACGATTTCGGCGAGCGCTGCATCCATGATGCGCGCGTCTTCAACGAGCATTTCGGTCTCGTCGATCATCTCAAGTTCGGTCAAGCGCAGGTTGAACATGCCCTGATCGCCTTCGGCATAGGCCAGAAGCGTATCGATGGCGCCGCGCAGCTCATCGGTCGCCACATCGCCCAGAATGGCCATGTTGATGCTCAGATCATCGGCGGCGTAGTAGTATTCGTCCTGAATTTCAGAGACTTCGCCCGGGCTGTCAGCGGTGCTCAGCTCGGCGAAGCGGGCCGCCACAAGGTTCACGGCCATGGAAGAGCGCAGAAGGGTTTCGATCACGCCTTCATCGCTGGTTTCATCCAGCGCCGCTTCCAGCATCTCGGAGACGGCGGCGCGCTGGCGCAGCACTTCACGCATGGCGCGCTCGCGGGAGGAGATGGCTTCGAGTTTGGCGCTGACCGGGCCGGAGGCGTCGGACACAGCCGAGCCCACCCCGTTAAGCGCTTCGCTGAGTGCATCGGCGTTGGCCGCGCTCAGACCCGCCTGACGCAGGGAGTCGATCGCGGCGCTGGCTTCGCCCATCAGCGTATCCAGACGAGACGCGGAAACCTGTTGGTCAATAGTATCGCGCGAACGCGAAAAGGCCGCCAGCTCGCCCGTCAGAGCGCCGGAGGCGGCTTCAAGACGTTGGGCTGCGGCGGCGCGGGGGGCTGATTCCTCTACGATCACATCCAGCGCATTCTTCGAACTGGAGAACGCAAACAATCCTGCGGCGCTGGTCGCCAGAGTAATCACGATCACGGCGGCGAATGCAGCCAGCAGGCGCGACTGCACAGAGTGGAACGAGATCGCCATCGGTTAGCCCCAATTAAGGTTAATACTTCAAAACACAAAAACGGCGCAGCCATTATCTGACTGCGCCGTCTTGATAAAAGGTTTATCCGCCGAAGTTAAAATCGAAGCGGCGCTCAACGCCCTGGGCGCCTGCGCCAGAGGCGTAACGCCAGTCTTCCAGAGCGCGAAGCACAGAGCGCTCGAACACGCCGGCCGGAGTGGCCTCGACAACTTCAACGTCAGCCACTGCGCCGTCGGCGGTCACATTGTAACGCACGACCACATGGCCTTCGATTTCACGACGCTCGGCCGCACGCGGAAATTCCGGAGCGGAAGCCTCGACCAGTTCCGGCTCTTGCGCCAGCGCCGGAACGGCGCCGAAAGCGGAGATCAGAGACACGGCAGCGAAAACACCAGCAAACTTTTTCATAGTCACACCCAAACCTTGCAAGGGGGTCCTCTTCTGAGGCCCACAATCTTCCCAAAACGTCGACGCCTGAACGTGTGTCCGCTCTTAGAACGTCCGACTGGTGAGGTTTATGACAGAAAGGGCTGAATCTTCGTTTAAGGTGTATGCCTAACGCGAGGTAAATATACGCTAGTGCGTGTTTGCGTCCGCGCAGGGCCCCGTCTCGATCTCCACCGTGACATGGGTGAGCTTGTAGCGCTCCGCCAGGCGGGACTTGATCGCCAGGATGATCGCAGGCGCGTCCGCATCCGCAGCAATACGCGCGTGGAGCGTGGCCATGGGCCGGTCCGGGGTCAACGACCAGACATGGACATGATGGATATCGCGCACGCCTTCAATGGCGGCCGTGAGGTCCGCGCGCAACACGCTTGGGTCGATATGGTCCGGCGCCGCTTCCAGCAGCACGCGCCCCGCATCGCGTACCAGCCGCCAGGCCGATATCCCGATCAGAGCCGCAATCAGAAGTGACAGAAGCGGATCAATGGGCGTCCAGCCGGTCCACCAGATCACGGCCGCCGCAATAATGGCCGCCACAGAGCCCAGAAGATCGCCCATCACATGGGCGAGCGCGCCGCGGATGTTGAGATTGTCCTTGTCCGCGCCATGCAGAACGCCAAAGGCGGCGATATTCACAAGCAGCCCCAGAACGGCGATGACCGCCATGCCTGTGGCCTCGATCTCATTGGGGTTGAACAGGCGCATCACCGCTTCGCAGGCGATCCAGACCACAAGGATGGACAGCGTCACCCCGTTGGCGAAGGCGGCGAGAATCTGCAGCCGGTCATAGCCGTAAGACCGCTTGTCGGTCGCCGGTCGGCGTGACAGGCGAAACGCCCCCCAGGCTAAAATCAGCGCTGCGAAGTCCGTCAGCATGTGCGCGGCGTCCGCCAGCAGCGCCAGCGAGCCGGTGAGCAGGCCGCCAATCACCTCGGCCAGCATGAACCCGCCGGTCAGGGCCGCTGCGATCAGGGTGCGCGTCTCGTTCCGGCTGTCCACCGGATGGGCATGCGAATGACCATGGCCGTGATCATGATGGTGGTCATGACCATGATGGGGATCGTGAGAGTCGTGAGCGTGTTCGTCAGTCATCGCCCTCCCCTACCCGCTTTAACGAGCGGGGAAAAGCGATGACATAACGTTGCCTAGACCGAAATGTGGATCGGATGCCCCAGCGCGGTCAGCACGCCTTCAGCAAACCCTTCGGTCAGGGTCGGGTGCACATGGATGGTGCCCGCCACATCTTCCAGCGTCGCGCCCATCTCCAGCGCCAGGGCGAACTCGCCCGACAACTCAGAAACGTGTTTGCCCACGGCGTGAATGCCGAGGATCACATGATCGCTCTCGCGAGCGGTGACGCGCACAAAGCCGCCGTCGGCGCCGCCTTCCATGGTCAGCGCCCGGCCGGACGCCGCCAGCGGGAATTTGCCGGTGATCACGGTCTCGCCCTTGGCTTTGGCTTCGTCCGGCGTCAAGCCGACACCGACAAGCTCGGGCTCGGTAAAGCACACCGCGGCGACAGAAACCGGGTCATAAGCGCGCTTGTGGCCGGCGATGATCTCGGCGACCAGCTCGCCTTGCTTGGTGGCCTTGTGCGCCAGAAGCGGCTCGCCGACGAGGTCGCCAATGGCGTAGACGCCGCGCATGGCGGTGCGGCACTGATGGTCGATCTTCACGAACGGGCCATCCATGTCGAGGCCCATATTCTCAAGCCCCCAGCCTTCGGTGACCGGCTTGCGACCCACCGCGACCAGGATCTTGTCCGCTTCGATGCGCTGGATCTCGCCCTTGGCGTCCTCGAACTCGAGATAGGTCTTGCCGCTCTCCTCGACCGCGCCCTTGGCCTTGCAGCCGGTGTGCAGAGCGACCTTGTTCTTCTTCAGCCACATCTGGACCGGGCGGATCAGCTCCTTGTCATAGCTCGGCAGGATGGAATCGAGCGCTTCCACGACCGCAACCTCGGACCCCATCTTGCGGAAAGCGATGCCGAGCTCGAGGCCGATATAGCCCCCGCCCACGACCACCAGCTTTTCCGGACGCTCGGTCAGCTCCAGCGCCTGGGTGGAGCCGATGACATGGCCGCCGAATTTCATGAAGGGCAGCTCGGTCTCTTTTGAACCCGTGGCGAGGATGACGTTTTCCGCCGTGATCTCGACGGTCTCGCCGTCTTCCATCTCGACCACACAGGTCTTGGCGTTCTTGAAGGTCGCCCAGCCCGCAATCGCTTCGACCTTCGCCGCTTTGAGAAGCTGGCCGACGCCCTTGGTGAGCTTGGAGACGATGCCGTCCTTCCACCCGGTCACGCCCGCCATGTCGAGCGTGGGGTTGGAGACCTTGAGGCCCATCTCGTCTTTCTCGGCGTGATGGACCATCTCCTCATACTTGGAGCCAGCGTGGATGAAGGCCTTGGACGGGATGCAACCCCGGTTCAGGCAGGTGCCGCCCAGCCCGTGCTTGTCCACGATGATGGTGTCCAGACCCAGCTGGCCCGCACGAATGGCGGCCGGATAGCCGCCCGGGCCGCCGCCGACGACGAGAACCTGACACGTTTTAGACTGGGCCATGAGCAAAACTCCTGCGAGATCCGGTATGGATTGGGCTGGTGTTTAGACTGTCAGAGCACAACAAAAAAGGGGCAGGCTGAATCCTGCCCCTTCTCCAGTAAAGGTCCGTACAGATTAGCCCTTCTCGACATTGACCTTGGTGTTATCGGCCCAGCGTTTGGTGAGCCCGGCGCCGCTGGCCACCGCCACGCCCAGCAAGATCATGTCTGCGATCACGATCCAGGTGGCCGGAATGCCGACCTGCACCAGCGCCCAGGTCAGACCGCCAATCGCTAAAAGCGCGCCAATCAGGAAAATGCCGAACGTTTTCATCTCATCACCCTTTGTCTGTGCTGGGTGATGAACGCGAGGGCCGAGACGAAAGTTCCCGATCAGGGCGTGGTTTCGCCAATGCCATAAGCCGCGAAGAAGGCCTGAACGAGATCAGAGCGCTCGATTTCCGACCGATCCGGTCGGTTATGCCACCACAGGCTTTCGCTGTTGGCGAAGGCGATGAGCGTCAGCCCCCGATCAGGAACTTTCAGATAGATCGCCGAATAGGCCTCGGGCTGCCAGCCTGAATGAAAGATCAGCCGCTCGCCCTGATAGTCTTCAAGGAACCAGCCATGGGCGTATTCAGACGGCGAACCGTCGGGATTGTTGGGCGGCGTCCACAGGGCGTCACGCTGCCCGGGCGTCAGAAGCGTGCCGTCATCCAGCGCCCGGTCAAAGCGCGCCAGATCCATCGGCGTCATGTAGAGTCCCGCCGCACCCCGGAAATCGTCATCGGGGAAGGGCTGTTTGACCACGCGCTCGCCATCAAAGAAGAAGGGCGGCGCCAGATGGCTGAGCACATGGAAATTCTGGATGTCATGCCAGCCCGCCATGGTGTCGGTCATCGCCAGTGGATCGAGCACATAGGCGCGCACGAGAGACCGGAAGTCGCGCTCATGCACTTCATCAACCCAGCGACCCAGACGAGCGAAGACGAGCGCATTGTACCAGAAATCGGTCCCCGGCTCGCCATTGGCCTGCATGTTCACCACCTGGCGCAGGGTCTGACCCGCACAGCTGAAGTCGGGCATGATCACGCCCTCCACCTCGCCGCCCGCCAGCGGAATCCCGGAGTCCGGAAACCAGTCACATAGGCCTTGCCAGTCCTCGGCATCCGCCATGGGGCGATCAAGATCAATCTCACCCGCCTCATCAGCCAGAAACAGCGTCGTTCCCGACACGGTTTTGGTCACAGATGCGATGAAATAGGTGGTGTCAGCCGTGGTCGGAAGCTCGCCCTCGTCATCGGACCAGCCCAGATAGGCTTCCACATCCGGTTCGCCGTCCCGCAGCACCACGACAGACAGGCTGGGGATGTGATGACTTCGCCGGTACTCCGCGAGCCCGCTCTCGAACGTCTCCGCCGGCGTCTGGGCGCTGGCGAGCGCCCCGGTCAACAGTGAAAGCGCTGTAGCGAATGCGGCGTGTTTCATCATCACAATCCTCCTTGCAGGAGAAAGCCTATCAGATGAGACCGCCCGTTGGGTGAATTCGGCGTAAGACGTTACCGCTCGAGCTTCAACGCCTTGAACCGCAGGAGCTGGCCGTCCAGCACGCCCGCCACCTGATCGGAGACGAACTGGCGCAAATCTTCAGGGCTGCGGGCCATCAGCGAAGCCGTCCCCGCCAGCGTGATCAGACCATAGGCCGCCGCCAGCGCCGCAAAGGCGAGATCGCGGGCGTCGGTTTCCCGCTCGCCCTTCTCGGCCCCCAACGCCTGACGCGACCAGACCATGAGCTGATCCAGCTCGTCCTTGACCGCCTCCCATAGCGCCGCATGCGCATCCATCGCCGCACGGGAGCGCGTCAGCATCAGGGCATGCAGATGGGGGCGGTCGAGCGCAAAGCGGACATAGACCTCGAACGCGGTTTGAAGCGGGTTTGACGCGCCTTCACACTCCGCCTGTTGCGCTCTCAGAAGCTGGCGATAGCCCTCGGCGGCGACTTCGGCCAGCACCGCGTCACGGTCCGGGTAATGGCGGTAGAGCGCGCGATGATCGACGCCTACCGCCTTGGCCAGGGCGCGCATGGTCAGGGCGTCAGCGCCCTCGGCCTCGATCAGGTCGAGCGCCGCTCTGACCGCCGTCTGGCGCACCTCGCCATGATGGTATTTGCGCCCGGCCATCAGCCCGTTTTCTTGACGTGCCAGTTCACGACCATCTCGGCGACAGTCACAGTCTCGGCGTCGGTGATCGCGACATTGATGTCAAACACCACCTTGCCGACCTCCGCGAGCTCCTTGCGGATCGCTTCGGCGTCGGCATTGGCGGTCGCGGTGGCGATGAGATCAGTCTTGCCGGTCTTGAGATACTTGATGCTGGCGTCCGCCGCCACGGGTCGCACCGACATCAGAAGTTCGCCCAGCACGCCGCCCAGCGCCGCGCCCGAGGCCGCCTCGCCCAAAGTGAACATCGCACCCGCATGCATGGTCTGGATGTGGTTCTCCACCTCCGGGCGTTTCTTGAGCCGCGCCACGCCACGCTCTGGCGAAAGCTCGACCAGCTCAACGCCCGTCACTTTCGCGAACGGCACGGATTTATCCATATGGTCGCGGATCATCTCATAGATCGACATCAAACCCTCCTAATGTCACCACTGGTGACATTAGGAGGCGGGAATGGGGGTGGCAAGGGGAAGTTGGTCCGAGTGAGTTCTCCTCTCCCCCTTGCCCAAGGGGGAGAGGCTGGGTGAGGGGGTACGCATCCGACACGCTGCGTCTAAAGGATCAAGCGCGGCTCACCCCTCACCTGTCCTCTCCCCTCAGGAAGGGGAGAGGGACGCTCGTCAATGTCGATATTATTCCTGCAGCTGAGCCGCTCGTGGGTCCCCGGGTCAAGCCCGAGGACCGAGAGGGAAAAGTCTCAACCTCTCGGCCTTCGGACTTGATCCGGAGGCCCATGCGACACTTGCCACAAACACACCGTCATCCCTGGCCTGAGCCGGGATGACGCGGGGGCTTCTATCAGAATGAAGCCCGGCGCGAGGGCCAGGCTTTGAGAATGCGTTGGGAGTCTATTTGTCTTGTTTCATGCCAAGCAAAGCCGTTCGCACCACAACGAAGATGGTGACAAGAAAGAAAGCTCCCATAATCACATAGGGAACCCAACTCCCAAGGCCCAAACGAGGCAACCCAAATATGCTCAACAAGGCTATCGTTAGATAGACCGCAGCCGCCCCGGAAAACCGATCCAAGAAGCGCGAAAGCATTCGTCCTAATCCATGAACAGCGTCGCGGGGTTTTCCAGATACCCCTTCATCTCCTGCACCAGAAGCGCGGCTTCATAGCCGTCCACGATGCGGTGATCGAAGCTCGAAGACAGGTTCATGATCTTCTTCGGCACCACGCGGCCCACCTCGTCATAGCGCGGCAGGGTCTGCATCTTGTTCACGCCGATAATGGCGGTCTCGGGATGGTTGATCACCGGGGTGGTGACGATGCCGCCAATGGCGCCCAGCGAGGTGATGGTGATGGTCGAACCCGTCAGCTCCTCCTTGGTGGCCTTGCCGGCTTTCGCGGCGTCCCCGAGGCGCTTCACCTCGGCCGCGACCTCCCAGATATCAAGACACTCGGCGTGCTTGATAACCGGCACCATCAGCCCGTTGGGCGTGGCGGCGGCGATGCCGCAATGGATGCCGTCATGCTGGGTCAGCAATGAGCCGTCGGTGTCGAAATGAGCGTTCGCCTGCGGGAATTTCGGCAGGGATTTGACCAGCGCCATCACCAGGAAGGGGATGATGGTCAGCTTGGTCTGGTCGTCTGACTTCTTCGCATTCATGTGCGCGCGCAGGTCTTCGAGCGCGGTCAGATCGATCTCGTCCACATAGGTGATGTGCGGGATCGTGCGCTTGGCGTGCGCCATGTTCTCGGCGATCTTGCGGCGCAGGCCGATGACCTTCACATCCTGCTTGCCGGTGCGCGGCGCTTTCGACGCGCCAGCCCCGCCCGCCTTGGAGACGAGACGACCGCCCGCTGCGATGAAATCATCAAGATCGTTATGGGTGATCCGGCCTGCAGGCCCGGTGCCCGGCACATGCGCCAGATCAATGTCAGCCTCGAGGGCGCGCTGACGCACCGCCGGGCTCGCCAGCGGACGCTCGCCATTGGGCCGCGCAGGCGCGGCGGTTTTCGCCGGAGCAGCCGCTGCAGGAGCCGGTTTGGGCTCCGGCTTGGGTTCCGGTTTCGGCTCTTCTTTCGGGGCCTCGGCCTTGGGCGCCTCCTTGGCTTCAGGCTCGGCCGTGTTCTCGACATCGTCTGGCACTTCACCGTCCACATCGATGACGAGGATTTCGGTGCCCACCGCGATGACTTCGCCCGGCTCGCCGACAATGGATTTGACCACACCGTTCACCGCGCAGGGGATCTCAACGGTCGCCTTGTCGGTCATCACATCCAGGATGTGCTGGTCCTCTGTGACGGTGTCGCCGACCTTGATGTGCCATTCGACGATTTCCGCCTCGACAACGCCTTCGCCCACATCGGGGAGCTTGTACTTGTATTCGCTCATGCTCAGGCCTCCGTCACGGTCTTCATCGCGCGCGCAAAGCGGTCGCGCGTGGGGAAGTACGCCCATTCATGGGCGTGCGGATAGGGAATGTCCCAGCCGGTCAGACGGAAGATCGGCGCTTCAAGCGCGTAGAAGCATTCTTCCTGGATCTGGGCGGCCAGCTCGGCGGCGAAACCGGACGTGCGCGGCGCTTCCTGCGCGACGACAACGCGACCGGTCTTGTTGACCGATTTCGCGATGGTCTCGATATCGTAGGGCACGAGCGTCTTGAGATCGATGATCTCCGCATCAATGCCGGACGCTTCGGCGGCGGCCTGAGCGACGTGAACCAGCGTGCCATAGGCGATGACCGTGCAGGCTTCGCCTTCGCGCACCACTTCGGCCTTGCCCAGCTCGCAGGTATAATACCCTTCAGGCACTTCGCCCTTGGCGTGCTTGGCCCAGGATTTCAGCGGCGTGTCCGGCACGCCGTCAAACGGGCCATTATAGATCCGCTTGGGTTCAAAGAAGATCACCGGATCACCGCTTTCCAGCGCCGCGATCAGAAGGCCCTTGGCGTCATAGGGGTTGGACGGCACGACGACCTGCAGGCCTGGCACATGGGTGAAGAAGGCTTCCGGGCTCATCGAGTGGGTCTGGCCGCCGCGAATGCCGCCGCCCCAGGGCGAGCGCACCACGCAGCCCGAGGTGAACTGACCTGCCGAACGATAGCGGATGCGGCTCATCTCGGAGATGATCTGGTCGATGGCGGGGAAGATGTAGTCGGCGAACTGGATCTCGGCGATGGGCTTGAGGCCCTTGGCCGCCATGCCGACCGCCATGCCGGCGATCGCCGCCTCGTTGATCGGGGTGTCGAACACCCGGTCGAGGCCGTACTTGTCTTGCAGCTTGTCGGTCGCCTTGAAGACGCCGCCGAAATAGCCCGCATCCTCGCCAAAGATCACAACGTCCGGATCGCGCTCCAGGAGCACGTCCATGGCCGAGTTCAGCGCCTGAATGATGTTCATCGCTGGCATGACTTAAACCCCCAGATCCTGACGTTGACGACGCAGGCGCCAGTCGGGCTTGGCGTAGACATCTTCGAAAATGCTTTCGGTGGGCGAAAGCGGGCCTTCGTGCAGCGTGCCGTGGCTTTCCGCTTCCTTGTAGGATTTCACCACCAGCGCGGTCATCTGCTCTTCCAGCTTGGCCTGACGCTCTTCATCCCACTCGCCCTTACCGATCAGATGCTGTTTGAGGCGCTCGACAGGATCGCCCAGCGGCCAGCGCTCAAACTCGGTCTTGGGACGATACTTGGTCGGATCATCGGAGGTAGAGTGCGCATCGGCGCGATAGGTGAACAGCTCCAGCACCGTAGCGCCCTTGCCCTGACGGGCGCGCTCTGCGGCCCATTGGGTGGCGGCGTAAACGGCGAGGAAGTCATTGCCGTCCACCCGGATCGAGGCGAGGCCATAGCCCAGCCCCTTCGCCGCAAAGGTCGGCGCATCGCCGCGGGCGATGTTCTGGGTGGAGGAAATGGCCCATTGATTGTTCACGACATTGAAGATCACCGGCGCGCGATAGGTGGACGCCAGCGTCAGACCGGCGTGGAAATCGCCTTCCGCCGTGGTGCCGTCGCCAATCCAGCTCGCCGCGATCTGATCTTCGCCCTTATAGGCGCAGGCCATGGCATAGCCGGCGGCTTGCGGGAACTGGGTGCCCAGATTGCCCGAAATCGTGAAGAAATTGCCCTCGGCCCAGGTGTAGTGCACCGGCAGCTGACGACCCTTGAGATTGTCGCGGCTGTTGGAGATGCAGTGACACATCATGTCCACGATGTTGCGGCCGCGCGCGAACAGGATGCCTTGCTGGCGATAGCTGGGGAACACCATGTCGGTGGGCTTGAGCGCCATGGCCGCGGCGACGGCGACCGCCTCCTCACCCAGCGACTTCATGTAGAAGCTCATCTTGCCCTGGCGCTGCAGCTTGAGCATGCGCTCGTCATAAATGCGCGTAAGCACCATATGGCTCAGCCCCTCGCGCAGGACTTCCGGGCTCAGCTCCGGGTTCCAGGCGCCGACGGCCTGATGGTTATGGTCGAGCACGCCCACAAGGCCCGTGGCCAGATCGCGGGTTTCCTGCCAGCTGGCAGCCGGATCAGGACGCGGCGCTTCGCCCGCCTTCTGCAGCTCCAGATGAGAGAAGTCGGGCTCGTCCCCCGGCCGATAAGGCGGGGTCGGAACATGGAAGCGGGATTGGCCGTTCGACATGCTTTGTCCGTACGTTTCTTCAAGCCATACAAGGCTTTTCGGGCTGCGAGGTAGCGATCCGAGAGGCTTTTGGCAAGCGACGCGCAGCGGACAAAGCCATGCTGCGCCGCATCATGAATGCCGGATTCGCCGTCAGACTGAGTGCGACCGAACTGCTTTGACCGCGCGCTATTCCCCCGTTTGCGGAGCTTCATCCCGATCTATGGTCCACTTGATTTAGAAATCAGAAGTTACATCCTCGACAATCATGGCGATATTCCAAAAGGGTTGAAGTCCATGACGCGCGCGAATCTGGCGAGCATGCTCATCTCCAAACGGCCTCGCATCTGGTATCTCGCAGTTGCGGGCGCAGAGACCGTGCGCGGCGCCATGGGCAATCTGCAAGAGCTGCAGCGCCGCATCACGACTGATCGCATACAGGGCGCGATCTTCGATTTTCGCAAACTTGACGGCTATGACCCGCAACAGGACTGGGAAGGCTTTCTTCAGGGGCTCGCGGTCTATGTGCCGCACGGTTTGCCGCTCGCCTGGCTGGCGCACACGCATGGCGCCAACGCCGCGCAAAGACTGGCCCGCGCCGCCCAGAAGTCTGGCGCCCTGTCGCAGTATTGCGTGAACTGGGAGGCGGCCCTGATGACGGTGGGCCTGCCCCAGAATTTCGAGGACCCGCTGCCCGATATTCTCAAACCGCCCGAGGAAGACGTGTTCTATCTCGACTGACATGAAAAAGCCCCGGCCAGATGACCGGGGCTTTCTCGTTGCAGTGTCAGGCGCTGACTAGTTCAGGCGCTCGATCGCGACTGCGGTGGCTTCGCCGCCGCCAATGCAGAGCGAGGCGACGCCCTTGGATTTGCCGTGCTTTTCCAGCGCCGCAATCAGGGTGACCATAATGCGCGCGCCAGACGCGCCGATCGGGTGACCCAGCGCGCAGGCGCCGCCATTGACGTTCACGACGTCATGGGAAAGGCCCAGCTCTTTCATCGCGATCATGGGGACCACGGCGAAGGCTTCGTTGATTTCCCAAAGATCCACATCATCCTTGGTCCAGCCCGCCTTCTCCAGAACCTTGCGCATGGCCGGAACCGGCGCGGTGGTGAAGTAGGCCGGCTCATGGGCGTGGGCGGCGGTGGCGACGATCTTGGCCAGCGGCTTGAGACCGCGACGTTCCGCTTCGCTCTGGCGCATCATGACCAGCGCAGCCGCACCGTCAGAGATCGCAGAGGCGTTCGCAGCGGTGACCGTGCCGTCCTTGCCGAAGGCCGGCTTCAGGCTCGGGATCTTTTCCGGTCGCGCCTTGCGGGGCAGTTCATCGGTTTCGACAACCGTCTCGCCCTTGCGGTCCTTGATGGTGACCGGGGTGATCTCGCGCTTGAAATCGCCCTGTTCGGTAGCGCGGATGGCGCGGGCGAGGGTTTCCAGGGCATAGGCGTCCTGGTCCTCACGGGTGAACTGGTGCTCGCGTGCGATCATGTCGGCGAACACGCCCATGGCGTTGCCTTCATACGCGTCTTCCAGACCGTCCTGGGCCATATGGTCCTTGATCACGTCATGGCCATACTTGAAGCCGGTGCGGTGGTTCGGCAGCAGGTGCGGCGCGTTGGTCATGGATTCCATGCCGCCCGCCACGATCACCGAGGCATCACCCGAAGCAATGGACGCACGGCCCATAATGGCGGCCTGCATGCCTGAGCCGCACATCTTGTTCAGCGTGGTCGCTTCCACAGACTTGGGCAGACCGCCCTTGATGGCCGCCTGGCGCGCAGGGGCCTGACCCTGGCCAGCGCTAAGCACATTGCCCATGTAGATGAGGTCCACATCGTCGCCCGCGACGCCGGCTTCGGCGAGGGCGGCTTTCACCGCTTCGGCGCCCAGCTCGTTGGCGGACAGACCCGCCAGTTCACCCATCAGGCCGCCCATCGGGGTGCGAGCCATGCCAACGATGACAATCGGATCTTCGGCACTCATTGTCCGTCTCCTATCATTATTGCGGCCGGCTCGGCGGCCGGTCATTGGGCAGGAGAGAAAGGCCTTGTTTCGCACCGCGTCAAGTCTGCTCGCATACGCAGCACTCCGGATGAAGACCCGCCCCGGCCTGCGAGACCTGGCCGAGGGACTAGGTGCGCTCGGGCTTTTCGGGCTTTGCGCCCTCGCAATTCACATACTTATGAGCCCCATTCACTTTTCTATGGCGTTGCCCGGAGTTCGGAATGATCCGGATGCATTTCTACTTCTGGCGGTGGTGGCGATAGTTCTGCCCGCCTTGGGTGAGGATCTGGTCTTCCGGGGGATTTTCCAGCCTCGTCGGATTGGCTCTGTACAGGGCTGGATGCTCAGCGCTTTGTCTCTGATCGCATTTGTGCTTTGGCACCCGCTACAGGTCTGGCTCGACCTGCCCATGGCGCAGCCCGTTTTTCTTGATCCGGCCTTTCTGATCCTCGTCGCCGTACTGGGCGCGCTGTGCACCATCCTCACCCACCGCTCCGGCAGTCTGTGGCCTGCCGTGGTGCTGCACTGGATCGTGGTGGTGAGCTGGAAAGCCGGGACGGGCTAGCGCCACTGACGCCGTGGACACGCCGCCTCAACCGGGCAATTCTCCTGTGAGGAGAAATTCAAGGGCGACACACCATGACGCACACGCTTCCCACCCCGCTGCCGGACGATCCCGATTACTTCCAGATTCTGATTGAGTCCCGGATCACAACGGCCAGCACGGTCCATCTGAGCTTCACCGCCAACCGCATGGCGCTCGATTCTCCGGACATTCTGGACATCACCTGGCTGACCGGCGGCGGCGCAAATCATGATGACTGGACCAAGCCCGTCGTGCATGTGGTCAACTCCGAGACGGGCCACACGCCGGCTAACGGCGGGGCCAGCATCGACTTCCAGACGACCTATGACGTCACGCTCGACCAGCTGCCCAAGCACACCGTCAAGAACAAGGACTATCGGGTTCTCAAGATCCCGTTCCTTGATCCGTCCGACGCCGCACAGTCACTGGCCGGATCGGGTCATCTGACCATCACGCTCGACGCGCCAGCGGTCATGCAGATCAACTCGACCAAGGTCGGCTATTCTTTCGCCCTGCCCAGTCCTGCACCGCAAGGCGCAGGCAGCACATATCGCTGGGACTTTGTCGAGCTCAACTGTGCGACCCCGGCCTCCAATGGCAAGTCGGTCTGCTTCTGCAACACCACCAATGTGGACTTCTTCAGCCTGGGCATCGCGATCAAGGGCCGAACCGCGGACGACACATACTCAACCTTCGGCCTTGATCTCAGCGGCTCAACGCCCGTCGCCGATCTGATCAACGACCTCAAGAACCTGCCGCCTGATTACGCCGCGGGCTATATGGAACAGTCTGGCGCCGTCCTGCGGTTTCTCGCCCCGGACATGGCCTTCACCGACAAGGCTGATGACCTTGATACAGCCATTGATGCAGGCTTCACCCATTATGAGACCCACGCGCTGACCTTTGAGGTCGGGGCGGTGAGCTACAGCGCAAAGACGGTGAACGACGCGCTGGAATTCTCTTCCCCCAGCGCTTTCACGATCAACAAGCCCACCACGCTGGAAGTGATCGCCAGCACGGGACCGCTGGATGTGGCGGGACAATCGGTCGAGATTCAGAACGCACAGAAATATATCGCGGCCGCGCTGAACCGCGGTGTCTTCACCGAAACCGGCGACTGGGACAAACCCTCACGCTGGTATCCCGGGAACGTGCAGAGCAATCAGTATTCACAGACCCTGCACCAGCACTTCATCGACGGGGTATGCTACGGCTTCTCATTCGATGACGTGCCCGGAGCGCCCGTCACCTCAGCGCCCGCCATCGGGACCTGCACGTCCATGAGCCTGGTGATCACCGATCAGTAAGGTGAAAGCGGGCCGGGATCACCCCGGCCCGCCTTGATCCTAAGCCGTCGCGCGGATCCAGCCGCCGCCCAGCACCCGGTCGTGATCGGGGTGGGAATAGAAAACGCAGGCCTGGCCCGGCGCGACGCCTTCTTCGCCCGCTTCCAGCAGCACGAAGACGCCGTCTTCGCCCACGTCCAGAACCGCCGGTTTGGGCGGACGGGTGGAGCGCACCTTGATGCCGACGGTCAGACCGTCCGCTTCACTGAGATCGCCATCGCCGATCCAGTTCACATCCGTCAGGGTGATCCTGCGCACCTGCAAGGCTTCGCGCGGGCCCACGATGACCTGCGCGTTCTCCGCATCCAGACGCACCACATAGAGCGGCTCGCCCGTGGCGATCCCGAGGCCGCGACGTTGGCCGACCGTGTAGCGCAATACGCCGTCATGCTCGCCCATCACCCGGCCATCCAGATGCACGATCTCACCGGGGCGGGACGCGCCGGGACGCACCTTCTCCACCACCGAGGCGTAATCACCGTCGGGCACAAAGCAGATATCCTGGCTGTCGGGCTTGGCCGCCACGATCAGACCCAGCGCGGCCGCCAGCTCGCGCGTCTGCTCCTTGTTCAGATGGCCTAGCGGGAAGCGCAGGTAATCGAGCTGCTCCTCGGTGGTCGCGAACAGGAAATAGGACTGGTCCTTGCCCGCATCCGCCGCCCGGCGCAGCTCGGGCCGGTTCCCGGTCATCGTGCGCTGGATGTAATGGCCCGTGACCAGACAGTCCGCGCCCAATTGCTTGGACGTGGCCAGAAGGTCCGCGAACTTCACAGACTGATTGCAGCGCACGCAGGGGATCGGCGTGAAGCCCGCCAGATAGGTGTCGGCGAAATCCTCGATCACCGCCTCACGAAAGCGCGTTTCATAGTCGAGCACATAATGGGCGAACCCCATGGCCTCGGCGACGCGGCGGGCGTCATGAATGTCCTGTCCCGCGCAGCAAGCGCCTTTGCGGTGCACCGCTTCGCCATGGTCATAAAGCTGCAGCGTCATGCCCACGACCTGATAGCCCGCACGATGCAGCACCGCCGCCACGACGGAGCTGTCCACGCCGCCGGACATGGCCGCAACCACGCGGTGGTCAGAGGGCTCGCCGCCCAGATTGAGGAATTCGCCCGTCAGCCCGTACTCGGCCATCAGCGCATCCACGCGCGCTTCATCCAGAGCCGGCTTGGGCATGTCAGGCGTTGGCGCGCCCGCATTCGGACGCGGGGCGTTGGAAATCAGTGTCGTCATCATCCTCTCCCTCGCCGGGTCAAGATCGGCGACGAACAGCAATTGGAGCGCGGCATATAAGGCCATAAGCCCCTCAAGACCACACGACCAGATCACATTTTGTTTGTTAACGCCTTTGCCGGAGACTTTTTCAGATTTTGTTAGGCACACTCATGACGTGTGTGAGTGAAGTCATACATGGGGATATTGATGTCCAACTCTCTCGTTACACGGCTCGTCGCCCTGATCCTGGGCCTTGTCGCCATCGGGATCGCGCTGACGGCCATCTCGGCAGGCTGGGTGATCAATAACTCGATCTCGCGCTCCGCCTCGGAAGCTCAGGAAATGAACCTGCGCGTGGCCGCGGCGAGCCTGAAGGCGACCCGCCTCCCTGAACTGGACGTCACCTATAACAGCGAGGGCGCCATCACACGGCTGGTCGCGCCTGCCCTGCCCGAATTCGCCTCCCATGAAATGATCGACTCCATCGGCCAGCAGACCGGACAGACGGCCACCCTGTTCATCTGGTCCGAGGCCGAGAACGACTTCTTCCGCCGCACCACCAACATCATCAAGCCCGATGGCAATCGCGCGGTCGGCACGCCGCTGGGTCAGGGCGCGGTCTACAACTCCATGATGGCCGGTCGAGGCTTCCGCGGTCAGGCGACAATTCTGGGCAAAGACTATTTCACCGCTTACCAGCCGGTCTTCACCGCGGATGGCGAGACCATCGGCATCCTGTATGTGGGCGTCGAGAAAGCGGCCATCATCGCCACGCGCAATCATGTTTTCATGATCACGGGCCTTCTGGCGCTGATGGCGCTTCTGATTGCAGGGGGCGTGGGTTTCTGGGTGAGCCGTAAGGCGCTGGCGCCGCTCAACACGGTCGCAGGCACAATTGGCGAAGTGGCCCATGGCAATTACACGCCGAACCATCAATTCCTTGATCGCAAGGACGAGATCGGCCGCATTGCCCAAGCAGTGCGTGATCTCTGCGCCAAGCTACGCGACGCCGAGACCCTGCGCCAATCCGAACGCGACAATCAGGCGGCCGAAGCGCAACGCGCCAAACATCTCGCGGATGAAATCTCCAAGTTCGAGGCCGTCGCCCAGAAAGTGCTGGGCGCGGTCACCGAAGCCGCTCGCGAAGTTCACGCCTCGGCGGAAGCAACCCGATCCACTTCCATCGAGAGCCGGGATCGTCTGGTGAAGGTCAGCGAAGCGGCGCGCGCCGCCAGCGCCGGCGTGCAGACCATGGCCGCTTCCACCGAAGAGCTGAACGCATCAATCGGGGAGCTGCGCGGGTCTGCGGCGCGTGTCGCGGACCTGACTTCAGCATCAGCAGGTCAGACCCAGCAAAGCCGCGCCAAGATGGAAGACATCAGCGAGTCCCTCAGCGACATGACCGAGATCATCGCGGGCATCGACGCCGTCGCCGAGCAGACGAACCTTCTGGCTCTGAACGCCACGATCGAGGCCGCGCGCGCCGGCGAAGCAGGCAAGGGATTTGCGGTGGTCGCCAGTGAAGTGAAAGCGCTGGCCGAACAGACCACAAAACTGACCGAGACCATCAACGCCCGGATCCAGAGCTTCAAATCCCTGGTTCAGGACGCTGGCGAGGCGACCGAGAGCGTCGCTGAAGCCATGATCCAGATTGATCAGGCGTCTTCGGAAAGCGCCTCGGCGGTCGAGCAGCAAACCGCCGCCGTCGCAGAGATCAGCCGCTCCGCCCAGACGGCCGCCGAGCGCACCGGTCTGGTGGATGAGGAAACCAGCACCGTCATGCAGGGCGCCGAGCAATCAGTGACCAATGCCGAACAGATCGCCGCCCTTTGCCAGGAGCTGGAAACGAACGCGTCCTCCATGTCCCGCACCATCAACGACTTCCTCAAATCGGTTCGCGCCGCCTAAGCATACGAATATTCATGGCATTCCCCTCTGATTGGTGTGGTTTTACCTGCATCCATTAGGGGGGGATTAACCGAACCGGCCGCATCAGCGTATCAGTCGAAACCTGTGAGATGCGCCATGCCCGCCCTTCCGCTTTCCGTTCGCTTCATTCTGGTCTTTCTGGGCCTCATGACCTTCGGAGTGATGCTCAAGACCGCAATCTACGCGGCTCTGGGCGCGGGCTGGATCGGCTTTCTGCTGGCTACGGCGATTGCTGGCGGGATCACGGCGGTCGCGGCCTGGCCTGTCATCCAGCGCATGTTCAAGCCGATGCTCGATCTGGCGGAGCGCATGGACGCCGTCGCAGAAGGCGACCGCAGCACCGATGAGCAGATGGACGCCCGGGGCGACGAAATCGGCCGCATCTCCAAAGCGCTCAACCATATGACGGTTCAACTGCGCGACGCCGAAGCCGCCTCTGCCGGCGAGCTGTCGCGCAAGGCGTCCGAAGCCGAGCGCGCTCAGAAACTTCAAGCCGAGATCGAGACTTTCAAAACCGGCGCGGGCCAGACCCTGCGCGCTGTGGAAGCCCTGCTCGAACAAGTCGTCCATGCCGCCGAGACCTCCCGCAATGCCGCCGAGGACGGCCAGACCCGCGCCTCCTCCATGAACGAGGCGGCTCGGGAAGCCAGCAATGGCGTGCAGACCATGGCCGCGGCCACCGAAGAGCTGAACGTGTCAATCAACGAGGTGCGCGGCTCCGCCGAGCGCGTCTCCAACCTGACCCGTCGCACGGCCGAGCGTACCCAGGAAAGCCAGGCCAGCATGACCGAGATGGCCTCGGCGCTCAGCGATATGGTCGAGATCATTTCCGGCATCAACGCCGTGGCCGAGCAGACCAACCTTCTGGCGCTGAACGCCACCATCGAGGCGGCCCGCGCGGGCGAGGCCGGCAAGGGCTTTGCGGTCGTGGCCAGCGAAGTGAAGGCGCTCGCCACCCAGACCACCAAGCTGACCGAAACCATTGGCGAGCGGATCTCCCGCTTTGAAGCCAGCGTTCAGGACGCGTCCAGAACTGCGGCAGCCATTGTGGAAGAGATCACCGAGATCGACGCCGCCTCCGCCGAAAGCGCCTCCGCGGTTGAGCAGCAGACCGCCGCCGTCGCCGAGATTTCCGGCACCGCCCAGACCGCTGCACAGAAAACCCAGGCGGTGGACGAGGACAGCGCGCAGGTCATGCAAGGCGCGGCGAACGCCGTGGCCGCCGCCAACCAGATCGCGGAAATGGCCAGCCAGCTGCGCACCAACGCCAATGATCTGTCTGAGCGGATCGATGGTTTCCTTGAGGCCGTGAACGCGGCCTAGACCCGCTTCAGACCCGGGCGCGTCTGTCCGCCCCCCTTCCCTCATTAGCGCATCCGGCCTATACGGCCCGCCAAAGCGAGCCGGTCGCGGCAAGGATGTTCAGGAGGCGTGCGCCATGGGTTTCAAATGCGGGATTGTCGGTCTGCCGAATGTGGGCAAGTCCACCCTGTTCAACGCGCTCACCCAGACGGCGGCGGCTCAGGCGGCGAACTATCCGTTCTGCACCATTGAACCCAATGTGGGCGAAGTGGCTGTCCCCGAGCCGCGCCTGACCAAACTGGCCGAGATCGCAGGCTCTGCGACCATCATCCCCGCCCGCATGAACTTTGTGGACATTGCGGGTCTGGTGAAGGGCGCGTCCCAGGGCGAAGGTCTGGGCAACCAGTTCCTGGCCAATATCCGCGAGACCGACGCCATCCTCTATGTGCTGCGGTGCTTTGAGGATGACGACATCACGCACGTTGCGGGCAAGATCGATCCGCTGGCCGATTTCGAGACCGTCGAGACCGAGCTGATGCTCGCCGACATGGAGAGCCTCGAAAAGCGCCGCGCCAATCTCGAGAAGAAAGCCAAGTCCGGCGACAAGGACGCCAAAGCCACTATCGAACTGGTGGATCTGGCGCTCGCCGAGCTGCGTGAAGGCCGCCCGGCCCGGAACGCCGACGTGCCCGAGGACATGGGCAAGGAGTGGAAAATGCTCCAGCTCCTGACCTCCAAGCCTGTGATGTTCGTGGCTAATGTGGATGAAGACAGCGCCGGAACCGGCAATGAATTCTCCAAAATGGTTGAAGAGCGTGCGTCAAAGGAAGGCGCGGCCTGCGTCGTGATTTCCGCCAAGATCGAATCCGAGCTGGCGCTGCTGGAAGATGACGAGCGCGCCGAATACCTCTCCGAGATCGGTCTGGACGAGCCGGGCCTCGATCGTCTGATCCATGTGGGCTACACCCTTCTGGACCTGCAGACCTATTTCACCGCCGGCCCGAAAGAGGCCCGCGCCTGGACCATCCGCAAGGGCTGGACCGCCCCCAAGGCCGCTGGCGTCATCCATGGCGATTTCGAGCGCGGCTTCATTCGCGCCGAGACCATCGCCTTTGATGACTATGTCGCCAATGGGGGTGAAAGCGGCGCGCGCGAAGCGGGCAAGCTGCGTCAGGAAGGCAAGGAATACGTCGTCCAGGATGGCGACGTCATGCTGTTCAAATTCAACGTCTAGAGCCTCACGCAAGAGCTGACGGACCAGCATTAAGCGCTTAAGCTCCCCGGAAAAAGTAATCCGGGGAGTGATATGAGCTATTCCACCATCCGCTATGACGTACAGGGCGCGATTGCGCTTCTGACGCTGAACCGACCGGACGCCATGAACGCCTTCACCGTCCAGATGGGCGAGGAAATGGCGGACGCGTTCGACCGGTCTGACGCCGACGAAAAGGTGCGCGCCGTGGTTGTCACCGGCGAAGGTCGCGCCTTTTGCGCCGGCGCCGACCTGTCGCTGGGCGCTGAAACCTTCAACGCCGTCGCCACGGCCCAGGCCGAAGGCGAGCTGGTGGACACCGATCCCCAATGGCGTGATTTCGGCGGGCGCCTGAACCTGCGCATCTTTGACAGCGAGAAACCCGTCGTCGCCGCCATCAACGGGGCGTCCGTGGGCATTGGCGCAACCATGATCCTGCCCATGGATGCGCGGGTGGCGCTCAAGGGCGCGAAGTTCGCCCTGCCCTTCACCAAGCGCGGCATCGCCTGGGATGGCTGCGCCAGCTGGTTCCTGCCCCGGCTTGTGGGCGTCGAGGCGGCGCTCGACTGGGGCCTGTCCGGCCGCACATTCCTGGCCGAAGAAGCGCTGGAGCGCGGTCTGGTCAGCGAACTGGCCGACACGCCCGAAGCTGTTCTCAAACGCGCCCTCGAACGTGCGCATCTTTTTATTAAGGACACAGCGCCAGTCTCTGTCGCCATGAACCGTCGGCTTTTGTGGCGCATGCTGGGGGCCAGTCATCCCATGGAGGCCCACCGCCTTGAAAGCCGGGCGATTCTCCATCGGGGCATGTCGCCAGATGCGGCTGAGGGCGTGACAAGCTTCCTTGAGAAGCGTACCCCCCACTTCCCAGGCTCTGTTCCCGTGGATTACCCGCCCGGATGGCCCTGGGACACAGATCCCCAATACTGATAGTCCGGCCCGTGACAGGGGCAGGATGCGCTTAGGAGGCTTTCGTGCAGCATTTGCAATCTCCAGACCCGCTCCGCCCCCAGATTTCCACCCGGGAGCTGATCGCCATGGTCGGCTTCCTGATGGCGCTGAACGCCCTTTCGATCGACATCCTGCTGCCCGCGCTGGCCGAAATCGGTCATGCGCTGGGCGCGCCGGGCAATGACCGCCAGCTGGTGATCACCTCCTATGTGTTCGGCTTCGGCCTCGCCCAGCTGGGCTTCGGGCCCTTGTCTGACGCACTGGGACGGCGCAAGACGCTGCTGATCGCCCTCGCAGGCTATCTGATCGCGACCGTACTGTGCCTGGTCTCCCAAGGGCTCTGGGCGCTGGTCGCAGCGCGCGCCCTGCAAGGCGTCGCGGCGGCGGCGACCCGGGTGATCGCGGTCGCCATCGTCCGTGACCTCGTCTCCGGCCGACGCATGGCCGAGATCATGTCCTTCGCCATGACCGTGTTCACGGTCGCGCCCATCCTGGCGCCCAGCATCGGCCAGCTGATCCTGTTCGGCGGCGACTGGCGCGTGATCTTCATCTTCCTGTTCGTGATGGCGAGCGCCCTGTCGGTGTGGATGATGATGCGCCTGCCCGAGACCCTGCATCCGGACAAGCGGATCGAGCTGCGCCTCGGGTCCGCGCTGAAGAATTACGCTCTGGCGGCTTCGAACCGGCTGACGCTGGGCTATCTGACGGCGTCCTGCTTCATCATGGGGGCTCTGTTCGCCTTCATCGCGACCTCCGAGCAGGTGCTGGCGGAACTTTACGAGCTGGGCGCGATGTTCCCGATCGCCTTCGCGGTGATCGCGCTTGGCCTGGCGGGCGCCAACATCATCAACGCCAAGATCGTCCGCCGACTGGGGATGCGCCGCATCTCCCACTCCGCCCTGATCGCCTATCTCGGGGTCAACGGGGTGAACATGACCCTCGCCCTGTTCGGAAACCCTCCCTTCATCGCCTATTTCCCGCTGTTGATGGCGTCGCTGATGCTGTTCTCGATGATCGGGGCGAACTTCTCCGCCCTGTCCATGGAACCCGCGGGCGACCGGGCGGGCACTACAGCGGCGCTCTATGGCTCTTCAACCGCCATGGCGGGCGCTGTTCTGGGGTCCGTGATCGGTCAGGGCTATAACGGCACGGTTCTGCCCATCACCGTCGGCTTCACCGTACTGGGCGCGATCGCTTTTCTGATCGTGCTGTGGACCGAGAAGGGCAAGCTGTTCGGTGTGGGTGAAGCCAACGAACCCGACGCCTGAGGCGCGGCCAGAGAGACTAGAATTCATCCACCATCAGGCTGTCATCATTGATGCAGCCATCCAGACGCCAGCCTGCGCCCTCGTCCTGCGCCAGAAGCTCTGTCAGCCAGGGCAGGAGCTTCAGGAGCCGCTCCTCCAGATTGAAGGGCGGGTTCACCACGACGACTCCGGCGCCGGCGAGCGGGCCTTCCTCACTCAGCTCACGCACCCACATATCGGCGCGCAGGAGCTTCTCGCCCTCAAGGCCCTGATCAGCGATCAGCCATTCAGCGAGACCCACGTCAAAGCGCTCCTGCGCCCACAAATCCTTGAGCGGACGCCAGAAGATAAAGGTTCCGGTGGGCCAGCGCTCCAGCGCTGACTTGGCGGCCTGCGCCATGAACGCCATCTCGTCACGATGCTCGAACGGCGGGTCGATCATCACCAGACCGCGCTTCTCACGCGGCGGCACCAGTCCCGGCAAGGCGCGATAGCCATCCATGGCCTGCACCTTCACCCGCGCATCCCGGGCATAGCGCTGATCGAGCGTGACGGAATCCACCTTGTGCAATTCACAAAGATGGATGCGGTCCTCGTCCCTCGCCAGACGCGCCGCGATCTCGGGCGAGCCGGGATAGGCGGTCAGCGCATCGCCGTCATTCACGCCCCGCACCACATCAAGATAAGGCGCGAGCGCGTCTGTCATCCCGGCTGGAATGTCCGCTTTCAGCAGTCGGCCAATGCCCTCTTTCCATTCAGGGCTGCGGCGCGCCTCATCCCCGGTCAGGTCATAGGCCCCAACCCCGGCATGTGTATCGATCACCCGGTAGGGCTTGGACTTTTTGCCAAGATGTTCAAGGCATTGCGCCAGAACCAGATGCTTGAGCACGTCGGCGAAATTGCCTGCATGGAAAGCGTGACGATAGTTCATGAGTTCTCGCTTGAAGCTCGATGCCGTTTCAGATGCGCCGGGTTCTGCACAATTGTGACCAAACTGTAAGAGATCACATCTTTGCGCTCGCCCGCTGTCCAGCCTAGTTTGTCACACTTGTACGGCAATCAAGAGGGGAGGGCTTGGAGATGTCGCAGTTTCGCAGCCTGTGGTTTGCAGCAGCCATCGCAGCCATTTCAGCGGGCGCGCCCGCATACGCCCAGGACGAGGGCGAAGACGATGAAGCGGAAACCATCGAAAGCTTCACTGAAGAATTTGAAGCCATCGATGGTCTGTTTCCGCTCTATCGTGATCCGGAAAACGGCGATCTCTATATGGAGATCGCAGCCGACCAGCTCGATGACGAGTTCGTCTATTTCACCTACGCAGAAGATGGCGCACCGCGCACCGGTCTGTTCCGTGGCCAGTTCCGCGACAACCGCATCCTGAGCTTCGCCAAGCATTACGGCGAGATCGAGATCAGCGCAGAGAACACCAGCTTCTCCTTTGACGAGGACAACGCCCTGGCGCGCGCCTCGCACGCCAACATCACCCGCGCACCGCTGGCCGTGCTGGAGATTGCGGCCGAGACCGAAGGCGATGACGAGAACGCGGCTCGCTATCTCGTTCAGATCGACTCGCTGCTGAGCGGCGAGGATCTGTCCCAGATCAAGCCGAACGCTCCGCGCGGTCCGGGCGCCGAGAACGCCTTCTCCATGGGGCGTCTCTCCGGTGACCGCACCCGTGTTCTGGATGTGCGCAACTATCCTGAAAATACCGATGTGGTCGTCGAGTACGTCTACACCGACGACAGCCCCCGCAATGGCGGCGGCGCAGAGATCACCGATGCGCGCGCCATCGCGGTGACCGTCCAGCACAGCTTCCTGGCCTTGCCCGAAGAGGGTTATGAGCCGCGCGCTGACGATTTCCGCGTGGGCTATTTCGGCCAGGAAATCACCAATCTGACCGACACCTCGGTGACGCCCTATGACGACGTCATCAATCGCTGGCGTCTGGTCAAGCAGGACCCGACCGCCGAGATCTCCGATCCGGTCGAGCCGATCGTCTGGTGGATCGAGAACACCACCCCGGTCGAGCTGCGTGACACCATCCGTGACGCCGCCCTGACCTGGAACATCGCTTTTGAAGCGGCGGGTTTCTCCAACGCGGTTGAAGTGCGGGTCCAGCCCGACGACGCTGAATGGGACGCTGGCGACATTCGCTACAACGTCCTGCGCTGGACGTCCTCGCCCACGCCTCCGTTTGGCGGCTATGGCCCCAGCTTCACCAACCCGCGCACCGGCGAAATCATGGGCGCGGACATCATGCTGGAATACGTCTTCCTGACGAACCGCATCCGCTATTCGGAGCTGTTTGACGTTGCAGGCCTCAGCCAATGGCTGCCGGCCGAGCAACTGGCCGAAATGACCGGCGAGCCGGTCGTCGAGCATGATCACGACGCGCACGGCGCCATGTGCAATTTTGCAGAGCACCTGCAAATGGAGACCATGGCGGGCCTTGCCACGCTTCAGGCTCAAGGCGCGGGCCCGGTCGAGATCGACGAGCTGATCCGCCAGTCCCTGCACTATCTCGTGATCCACGAGATCGGCCACACGATGGGCCTGATGCACAATATGCGCGCCACCTCGACCGTGTCCCTTGAGGAACTGGCCAATGGTGAACGCGTGACCGGCTCCATCATGGATTATCCAGCGCTGAACCTGCCGCATAATGGCGAAGAGACCGTGCAGTACTCTCAGGAGACGCCCGGCCCTTACGACATCTGGGCGATCAGCTATGGCTACACCCCGGAAACCGACGCCCTGCCCGCCATTCTGGAACGGTCCACCGATCCGGCTCTGGCCTTCGGCAATGATGCGGACGACATGCGCAGCCCGGGCATCCACTCCGACCCGCGGGTGATGATCAACGACCTCTCTTCTGACCCGGTGACCTGGGCGGGCGAGCGCGTCGCGGTGATCAATGACACGCTGCGCACCCTGCCCGAACAGTTCGAGACAGAGGGCGAGACCTACCAGCCGCTTCTGACGAGCTATCTGGTGCTGTCGGGCCAGCGCTTCGGCGCCGCCAACGTCGCCAGCCGTCACATTGGCGGCATCTACAACAACCGCTCCGTCGTCGGCCAGCCGGGTGCTGAAACGCCGTTCGTGCCGGTCCCGCGTGACAAGCAGGAACAGGCGCTTGAGGTGCTCGACGCCGCCCTGTTCGGTCCGGACGCCTTCGCTGCCGAAGAAGCCTATCTTGATCATCTGCAGCGCCAGCGTCGCTTGTTTAATCACTTCGGCACGGACGAAGATCCGGCCCTGCATGACCGGGCCTTCTCCCAGCAGCGCGCCGTCATGGCTCACCTGCTGCACCCGAACATGCTCGATCGCATGAACGACGCCCGTCAGTATGGCGGCGACTATCCGGTCGCTGACTATCTGCAGGACCTGACCCAAGTGGTCTACGCCGACGATATTCGCGGCGAGCCGAACACCTATCGTCAGAACCTGCAGGTGGAATATCTGCGCACCCTGATCGGCATCACCGGCGACAGCGAATATTCGCCGGTCGCCCGCTCTGCGGCCCTGGCCTCGATCCAGGACGTGAAAGGCTGGGTCGGCCCGGCCTGGATGCCGGATCTCACCGGCTCCCGCGAAGCCAAGGCGCACCGCGCTCACCTTCGCACGCTGATCGCCGCCTTCGAAGGCTAAGCGAGCTGACTGATCACCGCCCCCGTCCCCCGGACGGGGGCGGTTTTCGTTTGGGGAGGGTCATATGTCTGAACTTGACCGTCCCCGCCCGGAACCGCACAACGTTTCATTATAACACTCGCCCCCGCATTTTCGGGGAGCGAGGCGTCTAGGGGAAAAGGAGACGGAGATGATCCGCACCGCCGCCGCCGCGCTAAGCGCGGCGCTCATGCTTGCCAGCCCGATGCTGGCCCAAGACAGCACGCCCGAGATTCCCGAGCCGGGCCGCTGGGAATCCACCGGCCAGATCACCGCAGGCGGCGAACGCGTGCGTTACCGCGCCATCGCGGCTGAAACCTATCTCGAGAATGACGAGGGCGAGCCGACCGGCTCGATCTTCTCCACCACGTATCTGCGTGAAGGCGTCTCTGACCCGCGCAGCCGCCCGGTGGCGTTCATCTTCAACGGGGGGCCGGGCTCGGCCTCGCTCTGGCTGCATATGGGCATGTTCGGCCCGCAGCGCGTCGTGCTGCCCAGCGAACCGCCGGGCGATGACGGCGCCGCGCCCTTCACCGTGCGTGAGAACCCTGAAAGCCTGATCGATGAAGCCGACCTCGTTTTCATCGACCCGGTCGGCACGGGCTGGAGCCGTCCGCTGGGCGACACCGACGCCGGAGAAGAGTTCTGGGGCGTGGATGAAGACGCCGCGTCCGTGGCCGCTTTCATTCGTCGCTGGCTGACCGAGAACCAGCGCTGGGCCTCGCCGAAATACATCATTGGCGAAAGCTATGGCACCACCCGTTCCGCTGCGCTGATGCGTCAGCTGGAAGCGGGCTGGAATGACGTGTCCATCAACGGGATCATCCTGATCTCGGTGGTGCTGGACTTCTCGCTCGACGCGACCAATCCCGGCAACGAAGTCGGCTATGTCGGCCTGCTGCCCGGCTATGCCGCGACCGCCTGGTATCATGAGAAGGTGGAGCGCAGCGCCTGGAACAATGACTTTGACGCCTTCATCGCGGATTCCCGCGCCTTCGCCACGGACGAATACCTGCCGGCGCTGGTGCGTGGTCACACTCTGAATGCGCAGGACCGTAACGAGATCATCGACCGTCTGGCGAGCTTCACCGGCCTGTCGCGCTCCTTCATCGACCGCGCTAATCTGCGCGTGAACCTGTCACGCTTCCGCACCGAGCTTCTGCGTGATCAGGGCGTGTCCGTGGGGCGCTTTGACGGTCGCTTCACCGGCCCTGAGGAAGATGGCGTGTCAGAGAACCCCGAGGGCGATCCGTCCGGCTATGGCATTGACGGCGCCTACACCGCCTCCATGCTCGATTACTACACCCGCACTCTGGGCGTGGACATCACCCGGCCCTACACCCCGCTGGGCGGCGTGCGTCAGTGGAATTGGGACGCCGGTCCCGCCGGCGGCGACAACAGCTATGTCAACGTCTCACCCTGGCTGGAACGCGCCATGCGCCAGAACAGCGATCTGCGCGTGATGGTGGCCAATGGCTATTACGATCTGGCGACGCCCTTCTTCGCCACCGAGATGACCTTCAACCGTCCCGGTTACGATCAGAGCCGCATCGACATGCACTACTACATGTCCGGCCACATGATGTATCTGCACCAGCCCTCCATCGAGCAGCTGGCCGAGGATGTGCGTAACTTCATCGAGTAAGCGCAGCAGCCTTATGAACGAGAAAGCCCCGGAGCGATGCTCCGGGGCTTTTTCTTGTGCGGGATGGAGCTGGCCTACTCGCCCTCGAACGCCACAAGGCTCGCCACTTTCACGCCATGGCTTTCGATCAGCTTGGCGCCCCCGATATCGGGCAGGTCGATCACGAAGGAGCAGCCGACCACCTCGCCGCCCGCAGCCCGGATCAGCTTGATCGCCGCTTCGGCGGTGCCGCCCGTGGCGATGAGATCATCGACGATCAGAACGCTCTCGCCCGGCTTGATGGCGTCCGTATGGATCTCGACCTCGTCCGTGCCGTATTCGAGCTCATAGGACTGGCTGATCGTCTTGTGCGGCAGCTTGCCTTTCTTGCGGATCGGCACAAAGCCGACGCTGAGCTGGTGAGCGACCGCCCCGCCCAGGATGAAACCGCGCGCCTCAATCCCCGCAACCTTGTCGATCTTCTTGCCTGCATGCGGAAAGACCATGGCGTCCACCGCTGCGCGAAACGCGCCCGGATCGCCCAGCAACGTGGTCACATCCCGGAACATGATGCCGGGCTTGGGATAGTCGGGAATGGTGCGAATAGCGGACTTGATATGGTCCATGGGGTGCTCCGGCTCGGAAATGACAGGCAGGCGCACCCTGCCCTCTGAAAGCCGAGCATTGAAGAGGTGCAACGCAGCGTCAAGCCGAACCCGCGTTCATGGACAAGGCGACTCTGGCGCGGTCACCCGCACCAGAGCGCCAGTCAAGGACCGATCAGGGCAGGATCGAACCCGTCGCCGTATCGCAATAATAGATCACGCTGGACGAGACATAGGCGGTCTGTGTGCCCGAAACGCGCCCGGGAACCACGCCGCCTTGCAGGCACATCTCAATGCTGAGCCCGACCACCTCGGTCTGTGAGGCGTCGCTGTAATAGACATAGCTGTGCACCGCTTCGATGGCACGCGCATGCAGTACGCCCGCAGCCCCGGCCGCCAGAACCAGAGCCGAACTCGCAATAGCAAGCATCTTCTTCATAGCAATTCTCCTTTTGGGAGAACTCAGGCTACGAACACGCCCCAAAAGCGTCAAGCCAATCCGGGTCCATTCCGAAAATCCAGAGGGACCAGGCAAAAACCAAACGGCCCGCCAGCTGAACGCTGGCGGGCCGTCTTGATAGGCGCTGGCGAACCAACGCCGATAGAGCGTCAGGGCTTAGCCGCGATCAGCCACGTAACGGGCTTCACGGGTGCGTTCCACATGCAGATCGCTCAGACCCGGATGGGACACGGCGCTGACCACATGCTCGACCACATCCGCGCGGCAGTACGCCTGCTCATTGATCGGAAGGGCCATGGCTTCGCAATAGCGCTCGGCTTCGACGTTCAGGCGCTGATAGGCCACGCGCACCGCTTGCGGCGAGGTGAGTTCAGCGCGATCCACCGCAAAGGTGAATTCCTGGCTTTGTTGCGCCGTGGCGGCGAACAGGCCGGCAGAGGCCAGAACGGACGCAGCGGCGACGGTTTTGATCAGATGCTTCATTGGGTTCACTCCTCACTTTTTTTGCCACGGACCGCCGCGCCTCTCGGCATTGCGATCCGCTATTGGGGCTTGGGCCAGTTCAGTCCTTCTCCAGGGGGGTGAATCCTGCGCGCTGAAGCCTTGACCGTCGCCTTGGTTATCGATCTGTCACCCAACAGTCATATAAATGTAATACATCTGGATACGGATGAAAAGTGGGGCCTCGACTTAAACTTCACGAATCCCTAAAATTTGAAAGCCATTGATATTAAACAACAAAAAAGCCGCCCCGACGAGCGATGCTCGCGGGCCGGCTTTCTCGACGGATCAAAACTGGTAAATTTCTGAAGCACTTATCGCGGCGGAGATATTTTGCAGTTTTGTGTCACGAATTTCACAAGGCTGTGGATAATTCTACTTCCGCCTTCTTTTCAGACTCTTGAGCAGGATCGCAGGTGGCGAGATCATCCACGGTGACCCAGGCCAGCTCATGCGTTGTGCAATACGCCCTGAGTGCATCCAATCGCATCATTTCGCCATCCGGGTGCATCAACTCACACAGCACGCCAGCAGACTGGCGACCTGCAAGCCCCATCAGGGCCAGCGTGGCTTCGGTATGGCCCCGCCTCGTCGCCAGCCCCTCGGGATGAGCGACCAGCGGGAAGACATGGCCTGGCCGAGCGAGATCCTCTGGCCGTGCATCCGCCTTGATAGCGGCCTGAATGGTCGTCACGCGATCTCTTGCGCAGACGCCTGTCGTCACGCCCTCCCTGGCCTCGATGGTGACGGTGAAATTGGTGCCATAGCGCGCGGAATTGTCCGTCACCATGGGCGGAAGGGCCAGCTGGTCAGCCCTCGCCTGATCCATAACCAGGCAGACAATGCCGCTGCAGTCGCGGATCAACTGCGCCATCTGCGATGAAGTCAGGCTATCCGCAGCGAAGACGAGATCGCCTTCATTCTCGCGCCCCTCATCATCTGTAATCACAACACCCCGGCCCGCGCGAATGGACGCGATAGCGGCCCTGACGCGACTTTGCGGCGTGCTGTCGGAGTGAAAACCGGTTTTATCAATCTGATTCATGGTCCTGCCTTTGCGTTGAACAGGCCTGAACCAGGGCGTCAGAGAGACAGCCCATAGCCCTGCACGCCGCAAGTCAGCTTGCGGCCTGAAGGCATGCGCCATCTGTGTTCTCTTCCATCCGGACTATACCGTCGGCTCCGGCGTTTCACCGGATCTGCTGACCCCGTCGCAAAAAGCGGCGGGCGCTCGCGGGCTCCCGTAAAACATACGGATACCGCCGGTCGGGAGTTTCACCCTGCCCTGAGAACAAGCAATACGCGCCGGAGACGATCCAGCGCCTTGGCAGTCTGGCGGCAGGGATTGATCTTCGCAAGGTGGCGCGAGGCGGAATGGACAGACACCCACCCGCCTCGCCTGGCGTCACCTAGTACAGATAGCCCGGGCATTGCCCGATCAACTCGGTGTCGTAATAGGCCGTGACATAGCCCGCGACCGGACCCGAAGTGATATAGCCATTGTTGCAGATATCCCGACGGAAGCCGACCATGTCGGTCTTGCTGGCGTCAGAATAGAAATAATAGAAATACATGGGTTCGGCAGAGCCCGCCTGCGAAGTCAGGCCTGCGGCAGCGCCAATGGCGAGCGTCGCAGCGCCCAGCACAGCTTTCATATTCAGCATGGATATCTCCATTTTTTCAAGGAATTGGGACTAGATCGGACCTAGTACAGATAGCCGGGACACTGACCGATCACATGACGCGTATAGTATTGCGTCGCGGTACCATGGGCCTGGCCGGGCACGACATGCCCATTGATGCACTGATCGAATGAAAAGCCGACCTGCGTGGTTTTGCTGGCGTCGCTGTAATAGGTGTACTCGTACATCCGTTCGGTATTCGGCCACATCGCCATGGATGCCGCACTCACCGCGATCCCGGCTGCAACAGCCGCACTGACAATCCTGAACGTCATGATGTCGTCTCCTCCTCGGTCCGCCAGACGGGCGCCAGCCCGCAGCGGTGATTGAGGCCCTTCCAAGGGCCGGAATCGACGCAGTTTGAGTTCCCCGGCGACGGCATACAGTTGATTGCCTGTGCGACGCCGGTGACTGACCCACAAGGACAGAATACCCCTGTTGGTTGTTTCGTCAACAACCCGAAAACCAGAACCCCGCCGTTCAGAACAGCGGGGTTCGGAGTCTCAGCGCTGGAAAAGCATGTCCAGACGATGGCGACGTCCTAGATCCAGATCAGGACGCCATCTTGGCAATAGCCAGCAAGGAAACGGTCTTCATAGGGACCATACTCACCGAAGGTCGGTCCATAGCCGACGCCCCAGCTGTCGCAGACCTGCTGAACATAGCCGACCGGCTGGGTCATCGCCGCATCCGCATAATAGGTGATGTAATAGACAGGCTCAGGCTGCCCTGCAGACACCGCAGAGGTCGGAAGGACAGCAAGCGCCGCAGCCGAAGCGACAAGCGAAAGACCAAGAGTGAACGCTTTCATGTAAGTCTCCATTGTTTCAGGCTGACTAGCCCTTTGCTGTGCTCAGGATGACGCAATCGCGGCTGGCCACATGGCAAACCATGAATTGAATTCGCACACCGAACAGGAGAAATGAAATACGCCTCTGGTTGAACGGTCAACTCATCGGGAGTTGCATTTAAAAACCAAGAAAACCCCGCAACTTGCTAGCTGCGGGGCGCATCTTTGGCCTTGACGCAACCTAGGCTTTAGACAAATCCTCACCTGCCAGCGCGCGCTCGATCAGGGCGATCGTCCCCGGCAGACCATACAGCGCGGCAAGACCGCCAAAGCGCGGCCCCTGGCTCTGCCCCAGCAGCACTTCATACAGGCCCTGGAACCAGTCACGCAGGTTCTCGAACGGCTGGCTCTTACCCGCCGCATAGACCTCGGTCTGGATCAGCTCGGCGTCGGTCTCGGACGGATCGAGCGCCTTGAACCGCGCCAGCAGATCCTCCATCGCCGCCCGCTCCATCTCGGTGGGGGCGCGATAGATCTTGTGCGGTTTGACCTGTTCTTCGTAATAGGCCAGCGCATAGCCCGCCAGACGATCCAGGAACGGATCGCTTTCGGGCGTCACATCCGGCGCATATTTGGCGATGAAGCCCCACAGCGTCGCCTTGTCCGGCGCGTTCGCCGCCGACACCAGATTGAGCAGCAATGAATAGCTGATGTCCGCGCCCGCCTTGGGCGGCTCACCCGCATGGATGTGGTAGACCGGGTTCTCCAGCTGCTTGTCCTCGGCCTGATCGGGATAGGCGCGCAGATGCTGGCGATACTCGTCCACCGCCTTGGGGATCACGTCAAAATACAGGCGCTTGGCCGTCCGAGGCTTCTGGAACATGTACATGGACAGCGATTCCTGAGGCGCATAGCTCAGCCATTCCTCGACCGACAGGCCATTGCCCTTGGACTTGGAAATCTTCTCGCCCTGATCATCCAGGAACAGCTCGTAGACATATTGCACCGGCGGCTCGACGCCGAGGATGCGGCAAATCTTGGAATAGACCGGCGCATTGGCCTGGTGGTCCTTGCCAAACATCTCGAAATCCACGCCCAGCGCGGCCCAGCGCATGCCGAAATCGGGCTTCCACTGCAGCTTGGTGTTGCCGCCCGTTACCGGCAGGGTGATGTCGGTCCCGTCCTCATCCTCAAAGGTGATCGTGCCCGCTTTCGCGTCGATCGCCTTCATCGGCACATACAGCACCCGGCCCGTGGTGGGCGAGATCGGCAGGAAAGGCGAATAGGTCGCCTGACGCTCCGCCCCCAGGGTCGGCAGCATCACCGCCATGATGTCATCAAACTTCTCGAGCGCGCGGATCAGCGTCTCATCAAAAGCGCCCGAGCGGTATTCATGCGTGGCGGAGCGGAACTCGTACTCGAAGCCGAAGCTGTCGAGGAACGCCCGCAAGCGCGCATTATTGTGCTGGGCGAAGCCTTCATGCGTGCCGAAAGGATCGGGCACATCGGTCAGCGGCTTGCCCAGATGTTCAACCAGCATGTCCTGATTAGGAAGGTTCGTGGGAACCTTGCGCATGCCGTCCATGTCATCGGAGAAGGCGATGAGCTTGGTGGGATATTTGTCCTCGGTCAGAACGCGGAAGGCATGGCGCACCATCGCGGTACGCGCCACTTCACCAAACGTGCCGATATGCGGCAGGCCGGACGGACCGTAGCCGGTCTCGAAAATGACCGCGTCGCCCTTGAGCCCGCTCTTCTCCACCCGTTTCTGCACCAGGCGCGCCTGTTCAAAGGGCCAGGCCTTGGCATTCTGGGCGAGCGCGGCGAAATCGGTCATCGCGGGTCTCTTTTCCTGCTGCGAAGTGAATTGAAGCAGCGCAAGTAGAACTCCAGCCCCGTCCGGTCAACTCTGATGGCGAGCGGACGCAGGTGAATGAACGTCACGAAAGCTTAATGACCACGCAGTCAGTTCCGCCTTGTTAGTGACCCATTGGTCAGTTATGAAGACGAATGACCGCATCCATACGACGTCGCCGCCCCGAAGCCCGACCCGAGGAAATCCTCGCCGCCGCGCTTGATGCCTTCACGCAAACCGGTTTCGCCAGCACCCGGGTGGAGGATATCGCCCGACGCGCGGGGCTCTCCAAAGGTGCGGTCTATCTCTACTTCCCCTCCAAGGAAGCCATGCTGGAAGCCCTGGTGGAGCAATCCGCCGCCCGTGTAGCCGATGCCCTGAGCGATCTTGCGGAAGCGGGCGCAGAGCTTGACCCCGAGGTCGCATTGCGCACGGGCCTGCGCATGGCGCTCAGCACACTCTCACGCCCGGATATCTCGGCGGCCCCGCGTCTCATCCTCGCTGAAGCGGCGCGGTTCCCGGACCTGGCGCAATACTATCGCCAGCGTGTCATCAATGTGGGTCAGGCCGCCCTCACACGCCTGATCACGGCGGGGATGGATCAGGGAACGTTTCGCCCGGTTCACACGCCAGTTGTTCTGCGCGCCTTCATGGGGCCGGTGCTCGCACATGTCCTGGTGACGACCCTCTTCGCCCAGGATGACGATCCCGATCTTGATCCGATTGAACTCGCCGACCAGCTGGCCGACCTTCTGTTTCATGGCCTCAAACCCGCACCGCCTCATCACAGGGAGCGCTGACATGCGCACGGCTTTTTCCGTCTGCCTTTTCCTGGCGCTTTGCGCCTGCAATCCGCCATCACCCGACGTGCGCTACGGGTACGCCGAAGGTGATTTTCTGATGTTGGCGCCGGAATCCAGCGGTCGCGTAGAGACGGTCAGGGTAGTCGACGGACAAAGGGTTGAGGCGGGAGAGCCCTTGCTGACTCTGGAAAGCGAGGCGGAGCGTCTCGCGCTTGAAGCCGCACAGCAACAGGCTCAGGCCGCCGAGGCGCGTCTGGCTGACGCCTCAACCGGCGGTCGCGCTCCGGAAGTGGAAGCCGCCAGAGACCGTCTCAGCCAGGCGCGCGCCGAACAGATCCGGGCGCGCGACGCGCTCAACCGGGCACAACGCCTGTTCGATCAAGGCTTCGCCCCGCGCGCGCGTCTGGATGAGGCCGAAGCCGCCGCGGCGACTGCGAATGCCCGGGTGGCTGAGCTCAGCGAAGCGCTCACACTCGCCGAAATGCCGGCGCGCGATGGTCAGCTTCAAGCGTTGGCCGCAACCGCCCGCGCCGCACAGGCCGATGCGGCGCGTCTGGAAGAAAGTCTGAACCGCCGGACGGTCCGCGCTCCGGCGGATGGGCGTGTTGAGCGGGTGCTCGCGCGAGAGGGCGAAGTCGCCGGGCCCGGCGCACCCGGATTGCGGTTCCTGCCCGATGGTGCAGTCCATGCCGTGCTCTTCCTGCCTGCAACGCAGATTGGCGCCTATCAGATCGGCGATGTCTTCGCGGTCGAGTGTGACGGCTGCCCTGACACGATGGTGGCGCGGTTGAGTGTGATCGATGCGGAAGCGGAGTTCACCCCGCCCATCATCTATTCCGATCAGGAACGCTCACGCCTGGTTTTCAGGGCGGAAGCGCGGTTTGACGGCGTAGTTCCGCCACCCGGCGCCCCTTTGCGCCTCACCCCCCGGCCGGATGCAGGCTGATGAGCGAGTACGCGATCGAGGTCCAGGGACTGACCAAACGCTTCGGGGACAAGACCGTCGTTGACGACTTCAACATGCAGGTCCCCAAGGGTGCGATCTATGGCTTTCTGGGCCCCAACGGCTCGGGCAAGACCACCACGATCCGCATGATGTGCGGACTTCTGACCCCGGACGAAGGTCAGGGGACCGCGCTCGGCTATGACATCCGCACCCAGACACGCGCCATCAAGGCGCGAGTGGGGTACATGACCCAGCGCTTCTCGCTCTATGAAGACATGAGCGTGCGGGAAAACCTTGAATTCATGGCGCGCCTCCACGCCCTGAAAGACCGCAAGGCGGTCGTGAACGCCGCGCTGGAGGAATATGACCTTACCCCAAGGGCGAAACAGCTGACCGGGCAATTGTCCGGCGGCTGGAAACAGCGCGTGGCGCTGGCCGCCGCCTCGCTCCACAATCCCGGCCTCCTTCTACTGGATGAGCCCACCGCCGGGGTTGATCCCAAGGCGCGGCGCGATTTCTGGGACCGCATCCGCAAGCTGGCCGCAAAGGGCGTCACCGTGCTGGTCTCCACCCACTATATGGACGAGGCCGTGCAATGCGATTTCATCGCCTTCATCGCCTATGGTCACAAACTGATTGATGCGCCCGCGAGCGACATCCCCGCCGCCGTGGGCCTGACTACATGGCGCATTGAAGGCCGCAATCTCGCGCCAGTCTATGAAGCACTCAAGACAGCGTCCGGCGTCGACCAGATCGCCCGCTTCGGATCCGCCATCCATGTCAGCGGCAAGGATCCTGAACAGCTGGAAGCCGCGCTGGCTCCCTATCGCGAACAGGATGGGCTGGAGGTCAGCCCCGCCAAGACCGGGCTGGAAGAAGCCTTCATCTATCTGATGACCGGGACGGAGGGCGGACAATGAGCAACGGCTTTCAGGGATCATTCGCCCGCGTGCTGGCGGTCGCCGCCAAGGAGTTTGTCCAGATGCGGCGTGACAGGCTGACCTTCGCCATCATGGTGGCCATCCCGGTCATGCAGCTCTTGCTGTTCGGCTACGCCATCAACTCTGATCCCCGTCACATGCGCACACTGGTGGAAGCCGGCGACTGGGGGCCGGCCAGTCGCGCCATCGTGGAAGCGATGGAAACCAGTAATTATTTCGACATTGTCGGTCGCGTGGACGGGGCCGAGGCGGCGAACGAAGCCCTGGTCAGCGGCCAGGCGGGTTTCGTCTTGAGTATTCCGCCCGATTTCGAGCGCGCCTACGCCCGGGGTGAACGTCCGCAAATCCTTCTGGATGTGGACGCGACCGATCCTATCGCCGCTGGCGGCGCATCCGGCGCCTTCCCCCGCATCGTGTCCGAAGCCCTCAGCCCCGAAACGCACCGGGTGGAGGATCAAAGCCCGGTCGAGGCCATTGTTCACCGGCGCTACAACCCGGCAGGCCGGACCGCGGTGAACATTGTCCCGGGGCTTCTGGGGACCATCCTGACCATGACCATGGCGATGATGACCTCCATGGCGATTACTCGCGAAGCCGAGCGCGGCACGCTTGAGACCCTCCTGTCCACGCCGACGCGCCCCATCGAGGTGATGGCGGGCAAGATCGCGCCCTACATCGTCGTGGGTGTCTTGCAGACCGGATTGATGCTCGTGCTGGCGCTCGGGCTGTTCAACGTGCCCTTCCTGGGAGACCCGCTGGCCTTCGCGGCGGCAGTCAGCCTGTTCGTGCTGGTGAACCTGTCGCTGGGCTTCCTGTTCTCCACCATCGCGCGCAGCCAGATGCAGGCGATGCAGATGACATTCTTCGTCTTCCTGCCCTCGATCCTTCTGAGCGGCTTCATGTTCCCCTTCGCCGGCATGCCGGGATGGGCGCAAGTGCTGGGCAACGCCCTGCCGACCACCCATTTCATCAAGGCGGTGCGCGAGATCATGTTGAAGGGGGCTGGATTGCCGGACATTACAGGCGAACTCTGGCCGCTGGCAGCGCTCTTTGTCGTCATCGCCGCCCTGGCTCTGAGCCGGTACCGGCGTACACTGGACTAGACAGCGTTCTCGTCGTCAAAAATTGTCTCGATGGACTGACTGAACACCCGCGCAATCTTGAAGGCGAGCGGCAGGGACGGATCATACTTGCCGTTTTCGATGGAGATCACAGTCTGACGCGACACGTCGAGCTTGTCGGCCAAAGCCGCCTGGCTCCATCCGTGCTCCGCCCGCAATTGCTTGATGGCGTTCTTCATTCGTAACGCCGCGACACAAAGAAGAGCGAAAGATAATAGCCGAGCCCCATCAGGGGCAGGCCAAAGGCGAGCTCGATGTCAGAGCGCGGCAGAATGTTTGCGGACACCAGAAGCGCCCAGCTGGTCATGAAAGTCGCGGAGGCGGCCCCGCCGAGTGCAAGCGCGGTCATGTGAATGCGGGACTGCAGCTCGTCGAGCGCCCGCATGAGTGCACTGAACTCATAAACCAGCGCGACCAGCAGGATCGGCGACACGATCAGCGCCAGATCGGGCACGCTGCCTACGGCGCTCAGGCCGATCAGCATGCCCAGCGCCCCGCCGATCAGGGACGAGCGCAGGATATACCGCTGGCGCGCCTTTGACGGCGCCGAGGCGGTTTCAGGCATGATGATATCAAGCACTCGTGTCACGCTCGCGCTCCCTGATCCTTTGATCTCTTTCTAAGCCGATCCGGTCAGTTGCTTCCAGAGGCGCGCACGGTTGGCGAACGCCGTCCAGCCCAGAAGCGCGCCGCCGACCCAGAACAGGGCTTCAGTGGAGACCGCAGCAGCGATCACGGAAGCAATGAGAAGCGGGTTCGGCCCGTCAAACAGCACCGTCAGACCCAGCGTGACCCAGGACAGGACGCAAACACTGACAAGCGCGATTGCCGCGATGCGGCGGAAGGATTGAGCAAAAGTCATGGAAGTCTCCTTTCCCGATACGATCAGGCCTGAGCCCGGGTTTGAGCGGTGATGATCGATGCGGCCTGCGGATCAACCGTGGCTGCGCCAAGAGGCGCCAGGGTGAAGGCCAGCGCGTACATCGCGATCCAGCACATCGCTTTCATTCCTTCTGCAGACATCTCGCCCTCCTGTGTTGTGTAAAGCGTGCTTCACATATGATGTAAAGCTCACTTCACGTCAAGCACCCTTGACCAAGAAAGCGAAAAAAAACGGCCGCCCCGAAGATCGGAGCGGCCGTTGTTTTCAGCTAGAGCGCTGTAAGTCTTATTTGTTCGGCTGCGGCGTGGTGCGCAGATACGGCTTGATCTTGTTATAGCCTTTAGGGAACAGCTTGTCGGCGTCGGCATCGGACAGGGACGGCACGACAATCACGTCCTGACCATCTTCCCAGTTCACCGGAGTGGCCACCTTGTAGCCATCGGTCAGCTGCAGGGAATCGATCAGGCGCAGGATCTCGTTGAAGTTCCGGCCCGCACTCGGCGGATAGGTGAAGGTGGCGCGGATCTTCTTGTTCGGGTCGATGATGTAGACCGCGCGAACGGTGACTTTCGGGTCCGCATTGGGGTGGATCATCGTGTAGAGCTCGGACACCGAGCGGTCGGTATCAGCGATGATCGGGAAGTTCATCTTCACGCCCTGGGTCTCTTCGATATCCTTCACCCAGCCATGGTGATCGGCGATCGGGTCAACCGAAAGCGCGATGGCCTTCACGCCGCGCTTGGCGAATTCGTCTTTCAGCTTGGCGGTGTAACCGAGCTCGGTGGTGCAGACCGGGGTATAGTCTGCGGGGTGGGAGAAGAAGACCACCCAGTCATCGCCGATCCAGTCGTGAAACTTGATCTTGCCTTCGGTGGTTTCCGCTTCGAAGTTCGGGGCGATATCGCCAAGCAGCAGACCCATAATTTATCTCCATCTGAGCATTTGCGAGGGGCGTCAAACACGGCTTTACTTGGAGAGAGGGGCGGCGCATCGCAACCCGTCTGCCCTGCAAATACCGTCGCCCGAGGATAATGCCCCATGCCGCTGCTGATCGCCATGCGCCACGCCAAAGCCGTTGACCGGATGCAGGCCGAAGACGATTTCGATCGCGGCCTGACCGAACGAGGCGTGTCGGATGCGGATCGGGCCGCACAGGCGATTGAGAGCGTAGGTCTGAAGGTCACCCATGCACTGGTCAGCCCGGCCCGGCGAACGCGAGAGACCTGGAAACGCATCAGCGCCAGTGTCGGCGAACCGCCGGTCACCGACCCGATGGCGCTCTATCACGCTTCTCCGGACATGCTTGAACGCGCCATCGCCGAACAACTGGAAGGCGGGGCCGAGGCCATCATGCTGGTCGGTCACAATCCCGGCATTGGCGCTCTGGTGCATCTGCTCGCCGGCCAGGCCGAAGCCGCAGCGGACTTGCCTTATGGCTGGCCCACGAGCGCATTCGCCGCTTTCGACGTCACAGTGAAGAATAAGCGCCCCGTCGCCTCCCGACGAATTTTGTATTTCAACCCCAAAGCCGATTGATTCTCCTTTTAAGAGAATATTAACTACGTCGCAGCTCGGGCACTCAGGGGGCTGCGACAATGACCATGGCGTTCAGAACGCATCGGAACCGGCGTTCATGGAACGACCGGCCTGCACAACCTCTCGACATGCATCAGGCGGCCTACGGGTTGCGCGAGCTGAATCCGCTCGCCAGCGCCGGCCGGACTTTGCGCCCTCCCCTCGCGCTGATGCTTGGGCCGTTCGCATTTCTGCTTGTTCTGGCGACCCTTCTGCCGGCCCAGACGATGGTTCTGCCAGTTATGGCGGCGACGCTGGGCGTCATCGGGCAGAGCGCCCTGCGCATCAGCGCCGCCCTGGCGCCGCGTCAGGCTCCATCGCCTCAAACCCTGCCAGAACAGGATCTTCCGGTCATCAGCGTCATTGTCGCCCTTTACGATGAGGCCGAGGTTCTGCCCGGCCTCATCGCGGCGCTCTCAAGACTGAACTACCCGCGCAGCAAGCTCGAAATCATTCTGGCACTGGAGCACCGGGATCAGTCGACCCGCGCCGCAGCCCGGGCGCTTGGACGACGCACACCCTTGCGGGTCGTGGTGTTGCCGCCGCTTGGCCCGATGACCAAGCCACGCGCCCTCAATGCCGCCTTGCAGATTGCGCGTGGTGATCTGATCGCGATCTATGACGCCGAGGATGCCCCCCACCCCGACCAGCTGCGCCATGCCGCCGAGGTATTCGCGGCTGACGAGAAGCTGGGCGTCGTTCAGGCGCCGCTGGGCTGGTACAATCGCACCGAAAACTGGCTGACGGCCCAGTTTGCGCTTGAATACGCAACCCAGTTTCATGCCCTGCTCCCTCTCCTGTCCCGGCTCGGCTGGCCCTTGCCGTTGGGCGGCACCAGCAATGTCTTCCGCCGGAACGCACTGCTTGAATGTGGTGGCTGGGATCCGTTCAACGTCACGGAAGACGCGGATCTGGGCTTTCGCATGGGACGAATGGGCTGGCGCGCCGCGTTGATCGAACCGGGGACACTGGAAGAAGCGCCGATCACCCTGAAAGCGTGGACCCACCAGCGCAGCCGCTGGCTCAAGGGACACTTCATCACCTGGCTGGTGCATATGCGCGATCCAAGAGGGCTCGTCGACACATTGGGCTGGAGCGGAGTGCTGAGCCTGACCTTTACAGTTCTCGCCAACATGCTGAGCGCCCTCATTCATGCGCCCTCCCTTCTGGTCATGGGCGCCGGGGCCTTGCTTCTGGGGCTTATCCCGGGCTGGGGGGCGCTCTGGACCGCCGGAGCCGCCCTGATGGCCTGCGCCTACGCATCAGCCATGGTTTGCGCCATGGTCGCCGCCCGGCGCGCCGGGTTCACGCCCCGTCCTGAACATGTGTTGAGCATGCCGGCGTACTGGCTGCTTCAGGCGCCGGCCGCGCTGAAGGCCTTGCGTGAACTGCCACGCCAACCCTATCTGTGGGACAAGACCCAGCATGGCGTTTCCCGCGCCCGCAGAGAAACGCCCGATGACGCTTACGATTACGCTTCTGCTCATGGCCGCCGCAGCCGCCCTGTTCGCGCTCGCCGCCTGGCGCAGCGGCAAGCCCTCAAATCCGCTCAAGCCGCGGCTTATTCCGTGGACGCTGATCGCCCTCGCTAGCGGGGTGTTCTTCCTGATGCTGCTGACCCATGTCTTCAGCCTGTTCGGACTGGAAACCGGTCAGCGCCTCATGCGCTAGGCGCGCCTGCAACCAGATAGATCGCAGCTCCCATCATCACCGCGAACAGCACCAGCACGCCCAACATGATCAACTGGCGCAACCAGACCGGCAAACGCGCCCAGGCCCACAATACGCGCTGGCCAAAGATGAAGATCAGCACGCCCATCGCGCCATAGCGCATCAGACGCCCGATCAGGGCCGCAACGACAAAAAGCAAAGCCGGGATCTGCGCGGCGCCCGCCGCGAACGAGCTGAGCTGGACCGGCACGGGCGACAGCATGGACAAGCCCACTGCGAACGCGCCATAGGCGTCGATCTTCTCTCGCGCCCCTTCCAGCGACACCGCCAGCCCGGGCCGCGCATTGATGAAATCCGCCGCGAGGTCCAGCGCCAGACGACCGGCCCAATAGCTCAACACGCAGCCCAGCACCGATCCCAGCGTCACCACCAGCGTCGCTTCGACCACCTGACGTCGACCGCGCAGCATGTAGGCCAGAAGCGGAAACTCGATGGGCCAGGGCAGCAGCGTGCTTTCCAGCACCGATCCCGCAAACAGCGCCGGCAACGCCCAGGCGCCGCGCGCCGCCCGGTCGAGCCTTGCCCGCCAGATCCGGATCCGGCGACGCCAGCGCAGAGGGCGTTTGGAGGGCGCTTGGGTCTCGCTCATGAGAACGATTTACACCTGAAAGCGCCAAAGCGCATCCGGTCGCGTCGCCGCAGTGTGGGGTTTGAGCAGCTCATGCCGTGCAGGGCAGAGCCACATCCCCACACACACTTTTCGTCCGGCTTAGCGCGACAGATCACGTGGCGGATTGAACCGCTCCACCTCGGCAGGCGTGCCCAGCGGGTGTACTGTCCGGGTTGGCGCCATGGAGACCCCAAGCTTGCCGTTCTGTGCGATCAACGTGCTGTACATGGGAGCGACATACCGCTCTCCCGCCTCTTCCCCCTGGCCTGATGCGAAGTGGTCCTGATAGAGCTTTTCGTACAAGCCCGCGGATGAAAACCAGTACAAGCCGATCGTCGCGTTGGAGCTGATGCGCCGCTTCTCTGCCGCCTCGACCGCCCAGTCGCCTCTCTCATCCATACGGATGAAGCTCCAGTGATCCCCGCCCGCCTTGAAGCACGGCGCCCAGGCGTCCGCGCCCTCCGGAATATCCTCGGGGGACAAGGCCTGAGGCTCAACGAAGGTATCAATATTATAGATCAGGAGCGGCGCTTCAGGGCTCCACAGATCGCGGGCTGCAAGCGCCGAGCTCGCCTGCCCGTCCGTCAGTTCGGGCAGATTGACCAGGCCATGGATATCCAGACCGGACTGGCTGCAGGCTTTGCGCACGAAGGGTTCGGCCTGCATCTCGTCGAGCATGACGAAGATCAGCCGATAGGGTCGCGCAAAAAACTGTCGCAGGGAGAGCATGGACCAGTCGAAAAGCGTTCGGCCACCCACTTCGATCTCGTATTTGGGCAGCGTATAACCGGCCTTCCTGAAACGACTTCCAAGCCCCGCCATCGTGATCACGATATTGGTCGGCGCCGCACCATGGCCCGCTCGCAGCGCGGCGAAAGCCTCGCGCTCATCAGCCAGCTTGGCGCTAAGCGCATCATGGTCCATGGACAGGAATTCAGAGGGACGCACCGCCCGGTCATCAATGTAATAGCCGTCATGGCCCGGCCAGGGCTTGCCAACGATGACGCCATCGCAGGGAATATCCCAACGCTCCACCCAATCCATCAGCGTAGGCAGGGTATGGCGGTTGATCAGTGAGAGATCGCTCTTGTGGGTGCGCATGTTGCGCGCCGTATGCAGGATGATCCGGAAGCCTTCGCCTTGCCGCTTGCGCAGCATCTCCACCATCTCTGGATAGGGAACCAGATCGGAATAGCGATCGGTTGCGCTTTTGGTCGGGCACAGCGTGCCGTCGACATCCACGATGAGGTTTCGCACGGGGTCAGTCATGATCTTAGTGTTTCAGTTCCGCAAGAATTGTCTTCGCCCGCATCAGGAAGGCCGCAACCTTGTCCATATGGTCCAGATGCAGGGGGAGCATGGAGAGGAAGAGCGAGGCTTCGGCCAAACGAAGCACATCAGGGTCCATACGCTCGGATATGCGCTTGCGGAACTCTGCCTTGAAGGCCTCTCGCGTCTGCTCCAGCAAGGCCAGATCCAGTCGGGCATCCGCCGTCAGCTCGATCCTGAACATCCGGTTGTTGATGAAATCGTAGTCTCCGAGAATGGAATGGGAGAGCTTGGCGTAGTCATACAGCGCGTGCGTCCAGAGCTGGGCCTCCTCCGTCGCCCCTTTGGGGTCGATCAGCTGCAGGGTCAGCGAGGTGTCATCATAAAGGATGTTGGACAAGCACGGATCGCCGTGGCCAATCGCCAGCTGGTCTGCGCCGCGCAGGCTCGACCATTGGCGCTCGACGCGTTCGAAATAGGTGTCGTATGCGGCGAGTAGTTCTGATCCGCCATTTGAGGCGCGAAGCAAGGCGAGAACCTGTGCGCCGCGCTCGCTGTTCTGCAACTGACCGAACCGCTCGCGCACCTTGTCGACATACAGGCGGCGCGCGATCTCCTCGACCTCTGAACGCTGGGCCTTCCGGGTCGGGCGTCCATCAAGAAACGCGAAAATGCGATCCAGAAACCGGCCAAAGGTCGTGACATCCCAGGCGTTGTGGATCCACTGAATCGCCGCGTCGGCATAAAACCGCCGGGGCATTTCATACTGGGCCGTCTCGCCTGCCTCGGAATAGTTGTAGGCGCCAACCATCCACGGCTTCATAGACGCCGGTATCAGGTCATAATAATCATGCTCGGCCTTGAGCTTGGCCTTGTCGCTGGAGCGTTTGACGTAGACCAGCGGATCAATCTGGATCTGGTTGAACTCCCGAGGCGAGGTCGCGCCGGCAATGAAGTCGAGAAAGCGTGACCGGTCCGAAATATCCACCAGGGTATGGGGCTCGGCGAACAGCGCCGGGTCTGTCCATTCGCCAGCCTCGATATGAAGCGGCGCACGGGCGAACGCCTCCCATTCGTCCAGAAAATCGGCAACGGTGACGAAGCCCCGGATCAACGGGTGCCGCCGCCGGTCAATGATTGAACGGTCCGAAAGCGCCAGGCGTTCGATCTGCTGCGCAAAACCTTCCGGATCAAGCACGGCGCCGCGCGCGGCGATCAGGATGACGCCCCTGGCGTCAGACAGATGTGGCAGCGCGTTGTCCGGGCTGTGCAGTTGTGTCGTGCCGGTGACCCGGACCAGCTGGCCCTGAGCCCAGTCCGGCAAGGCGTCGCGCAAGCGCGAGAACAGGCTCTGGTTTCGCACGCGAACAGCGCCGAAACCGCGATGGCCGACAATCAGGGACAGAGGCGGTTGGACGACCTCGCGATCATCATAGATGATGACAGGGCGTTGGGAGCTATTTTGAAGCGTCATGATTTCGCCTCTTCGCGATAACAAGCACCAGACTGAGGATGACGCCCGCGCCGGTTAGCGAGCCCAGAACGAAAAGTCGTTTATTGTCATTTTCATAGCCCGAAATGACCGCCCGGCTGAAAGCGTCCCCGATCTCGTGGGCCAGCGAGGCGCTGTCGAGCAATACGGCGACACAGGCCAGCTCCAGCATCCAGATCATCACGCTCAGCAGGACGAGCAAAGACACGCGCCCCTTGAGCATGGTTTCCGCACTGGCGACCAGAGAACGCGACGCGATGACGAGCTTCAGGGCCTTCAGGCCGTTTTCACTGCGGCTTCGCAGGAGCAGATCGTCATGCAGGAACGGGACGATCTCGCGAATGGCCAGACCGCTTCCCAGCGCGCTGAACGCGAACAGGAACAGGGTAATGATCAGAAGGCGCATCTCGGACTCCGCCGGCCCGAGCACCGTCAACGCCACAAGCAGGCTGGCCAGCGTGATTGAATCCGCGGTCCGCTCGATGATCCAGACCAGCGCGCCCGCCAGACGATTGGGCGCAGCGGCGACAAAACCGGCGACCCTGAGCAGCTCGCCGCTCTTGAAGGGCAGGATAGCGCCCGGCAGCAGCGTGACCAGATGCACCGCAACCAGTCGACGCATCATGGTGCGGTCATCCAGACACAGCATGGCGATCCGCACAGCACGCAACAGCTGAGAGGCCAGATAGAAGGCGAGTGCAATCGCTATGGCCGAGATATCAATCAAGTTTCCGTCGTCTCGGATTGATGAACGATCGTGCCGGTATACGCCTCATGCCGGACAAGACGATGGTCCTGCTCGAAGAAGGATCGCATATCCCAGGCGCGCTGCCCCAGAAGCGAGAGGACGCGCATGGCCTGCCGGAACAGTCTCACATTGCTCGACTGATCCTCTTCCCGCCAGGAAATGGGGAAGAAAACGACGTCCTGCTGACGGGCATAGCTCAGCATGAGCATGCCATAATTGAACGTCAGATCGTCAGGCAGCCGGTTGATCGTGTCCATCTCAAGCGCGCTGACGCGATAGAGATTGAGACCGGAACCCAGATCATAGACCCGACGACGACACACGATCGAGAAGAGCAGGTTGTAAACCTGATTGCCGAAAGTCCGGAACCACGAATAGCCCTGCAGGCGCGCCCCGGGCGCAAAGCGCGCGCCGAGGAAACAGTCATGCGCAAAGGCCTCGCCCGACACGAAGGCCCCTCTCAGGTCGTTGATGTCGGCCTGATCGTCGCCATGCAGCACCACGAGATAGTCAAAGCCGTTCTCACGGGCATAGCGCATGGCCGCCTTGTGAGAGCCCCCGAGCCCGTAATTGTCGGCATTCCGCCAGATCACCCAGGGCACGGACAGCTCCCGGGCGGCGGCATGGGCAGCCTCGATCGTTCCGTCAGGGGATTGATTGTCGACGACCATGACCTGGCTCACCCAGTCGGCCGCCGGCCCTTTGAGCTGAGCAAGGACACGACCGATCTGCGCTTCGCACCGATAGGCGGGAATGAATACCAGGGTGCGTGGCTTGTTCGCCCCTGCGGCGGCGGTGCTGGACGTCATGGACAGGCTCACCAGTTTGGATTGACCGGGTTTGAGGATGAACTGGCTGGCAAGATAGTTCATCAGGAGATTGACGGGCGTCACGCACACTTTTGCGGCGAGCGGCGCCAGAATCCAATCGGTGATCGACAGCCCGCCCGCAGCAAAAAAGCCGGACAGGAGCGAGACGAGTGCCGAAAACACCCCGATGGCGATGAGCTGATAGCCTGCATAGACAATGATCTGGCCGGGGCGCGGCGAGGCTCCGCCACCCCATCGGGTCAAGGCGTAGCAGGTGAAGGCGAAGAGGGCGCCCGTCAGGGAAGACGCGACATTCGCGAGGCCGGGCGGAACGGCCGCCCAGCTTGTCAGCGCGGTGAACAGACCAAAATCAAGCAACCAGCCCACACCGCCAATGCCGGCGAAAACGATCAGCGAGCTCACCTTGCCGATCTGATCGTTGAAATGGTTGGCGGCTTGTGCCCGCGCGTGGCGAACCGAGAATTCGCCCAGCGCGATCATCACGATGACCCAGACGCTGACATAGAGCGTTGAATAGTAGGTCACGAAGGTCGCAGGCGCCGTCAGCGCCACCGCCCCGCACCGTGCCAGATTCGCAAGGCAGAGCACCGCAGCGAGCGGCACGCTTCTCCAGAAAGCCAGCACCAGGAGGCTGAGACCGAGCGCCGGCAGCATGCTCCAGATGATCCAGCTGGCAGACCCGTGATAGCCCGTGAAATAGCTGGCCCACGCGCCCAGACGCAATGTGCGCTCGACCTGCTGCGGATCATATCCGGGCCGGGCCAGCGCCTGAAATTGCACGCTTCGCTCATAATCCTCAGCGCGAGACCGGTGCGGATAGAGGATGGTGTGGGTCAGCCCGTTGGTCGCGACCAGAACCCGGGCCCGGTTGGCCGCATAGATATGCGGGTTCTGAACCAGAAGCTCGATCGCACCCTCATGAAAGGCGGCCCAGTCCTCATCACTTGCGCCATGCCGTATGGCGTCAGGATTGAACCAGAGCCCGATATTACCGGAGTCATAGCTCTGTCTGGCGATCTCCAGGTCCACGACACGGGAGACCTTCTCCAGAGGCTCACGCAGATCGCCGCGCGGACGCATGAAGCCGGCGCGACCGCTCATCTCTTCCCCGGACAGGTAGATGATCTCGTGCACGGGATTGAGCAGCGCCGTCGCAGTATAGTTGCGCTCGCCATACATCCGCTCTGACTGGTCGCTCAGGAACGGCGTCAGCCCCAGGCTGGCGAGCAAGAACCCCGCCGCCATTAGAGTTTTCGCCCGCAGCGACTTCGCCGCAAGGCCAATCCCGAGCAGCAGGAGCGGCGCCATGACCACCGCCTCCCCCCGCATGGTCAGCGGCAGGGCAAGCGTGAAGCCCGTGGCGATCTCGGCCAGGACGTTCTGGTTCTCATCCGCGTTGAGCTTGCGCAGGGCCAGCAGGAAAAACGCCGCGTTGAGCGTGTAGAGAAACAGCGCATCGCGCCCCGGATAGATCGAGAAGAAGAGCGAAGCGGGGAGCACCAGAAGCGCCGCCAGCAAGGCGCCCGACGCCAGAAGGTTCATCCGGCTGCGCAAGGCATAGCTCACCGCCAGATAGACGCCGCAGAGCTGCAGCGCGGATTCCAGGGCGATGATGCCGGTGATCGAGCCGGTCAGCCCCGCCCCCGCCAGCGTCAAAAGGGTGGCCGGGAAGCTGTATTTGTCGGTGATCTCAAAGCTCGTGATCATATGGATCATGTGCTCGAGATCCGGGCTCAGAATTCCCGGATAGGTCAAACCGGCCAGCAACAGGCGATAAACCAGAAATCCACCCGTGACGCCCGCAAACGCGAGCCAGCCCACAGACGCCTTGTCAAAAGCGCGCAGCAGGCTCCGCGCCGACAGGGAGAGCGCGAGAAGGACGCCAAGCCCGAACACCTGCGCGAGACCGCGAATACTGGCGGCTCCGGGCGCGTCCCAGGCGGCCTGACCTTGTGAGAGGGCGTGAAAATTAGCGCCGGATAAAATAAAATATATACCCGCAAGAACAAAAACTGTCCCAGCAAAATACCGATGAGGCCATAGACCCTTCCTGACCGAGACCAGTGCAGACCGCCATGAAAACTTGGCAGAAACAGAGCTCATGTAATTGCCTCACAGGCGAAATCCAGTGTCCGACGAATGCGATAACGCGAACTCTGGACAAGCGCAAGTTTCTTGAAACTATTGCGTTTTTTATGGCGTCAGCGCATCCGAATGCGACAGGCTTCCCTGTCAGCCCCGCGGTCAGATCAAAGCCGACGTGAGGCGTTCATACAGTTCGAAGCCTTGCGATACTGCGGGGCGATCTGTGCGAAGACCGGATCATGCCGCCGGCATGATATCTCAGGAAAAGCGTGGAGCGGGTGAAGGGAATCGAACCCTCGTCTGGAGCTTGGGAAGCTCTCGCTCTACCATTGAGCTACACCCGCAAGGCGCTGAAATGTTCTTACCAGATTGCCGGTCAGCGACAAGCGCTCTGGCGCAGGAGCGATCAGCGCCGCGCCGCCTCAGCTCTTGAAATGCTTGGCGAGCTTGAGGCCCTGAGCCTGATAGTTCGAACCGGCCACGCCATAGGGCGTTCCAACGTCTGACGACATGGGCTCATAGACAAGGCGGGCGACCGCCTGACCATGATCAAGGATGAAGGGCACATCCCGGCCGCGCACTTCCAGAACGGCGCGCGAACCGGCCCCGCCCGCCGCATCCACGCCAAAGCCCGGATCAAAGAAGCCCGCGTAATGGGCGCGGAACTCGCCAATCTCGGGCGCGATGGGCGCCATTTCAGCCGCCTGATCCACCGGCACGCTAACGGCCTCTCGCGAACACAGAATGTAGAACTCGCCGGGATCGAGCACGATACGGCCATTGGGGGCATAGATCGGCTCCCAGAAGCGCTCGGGATCGTGCGCGCCCACTTTCACAAGGTCCACAAGCGGGCTGTGACGCTTGGCGCGATAGCCCACGGGCTGGCCGTCCCCGGCCTTGAGATCAACTGACAGCGTGACCGCATCGAGCGCTTTCATCTCACCGGCGCGCAGCCGCACCTGCACCAGCCGGTCGCCGGGCCGCGCCAGCACCGAGAAGGTGCGCGGGGAAATCTCCACATAGAGCGGGCCATCATAGCCCACGCGCACCTGATCAAAGGCGCTGGAGCGATCCCCGATCACGCGGGTGAAGACATCCAGCCGCCCGGTCGAGCTTTTGGGATTGGCGAAGGCGGCGACCGCCTCGGGCAGGCTCAGGCTTTCCTGAAGCTCGGCGAGATAGACGCAGCCGGTTTCCAGCACCGCCCCGCCCTCAAGATCGAGCTCGTGCATGACGACGTCATCATCGAGACAAGCCGTAACAGTTCGCTCTGGCCCCGGCAGGAAACTCGCCCGCAAGCGCCAGGCCCGGCGCGCCAGCCGCAGATCCAGGCTCGCAGGCTGGATCTGGCCCGGCTCGAGATCCAGACTTGAGGTGATCCAGCCCTGAGACAGAGCGTCATGCAGGGCGCGGTCAGGCAGAATGCCGGGGGCAAGGGTCATCGGGTCTAAATCCGGCTGGCGAACAGAATCATTTCAGCGCCCAGAGTGTCCGCGCTTGAACCCGGCCTTGTCCAGCAAGCGGCACTGTCGCACAAGCGCGTGGCTGCGTCCGGGCACTATTTTGCTTGAGCCCGGGCGTCTATCTGGGTCTGATGCTTGCGAGCTCACAAGGAAGGCCGACCATGTACGAAGAAGTCACCCGGAACATCATGATCCGCGTGCGTCCGGCTTTCCGCGAGGATGAGTCCGAGCCTGATGAAGGCCGCTATGTCTGGTCCTATACCATCGAGATCGAGAACCAGGGCGCTGAGAGCGTGCAGCTGATGAGCCGGGAATGGCGCATCACCGACGCGTTCAACCAGACCGAGATCGTACAGGGGCCCGGCGTGGTGGGCGAACAGCCCCATATCGAACCGGGCGAAGTGTTCGCCTATACCTCGGGGGCGCCGCTGCGCACGCCGTCAGGCTTCATGCGCGGCAGCTACGCCATGCGCACCGAAAGCGGCGAGAAGTTCGAGGCGCTGATCCCCGGCTTCGCGCTCGATTCCCCCTACAACACCGTGACCCTGCACTAGTGCGGCGACGAGGCATCCCTTGAGCGCATCCGGTCGCACCGTTCTGTTCGTGCTGGGCGTCATGCTCGCCAGCCTGTCCGCCGCCATGTTTGCGCCGGCGATTGCGGACCTGCATGACGACGCCCAGGCGGCGCACGCCTTTTTCGGCGCGGGCGGGCTGGGTCTGGCTCTGGGCGGCATCATGACGTTGATGGGCCGAGGCGCCACCAAGGACTTGTCGGCGCGCGGCGCCATCCTTCTGACAGGCGGGGCGTGGATCGTGCTGTCGATCGCAGCCGCCATCCCGCTCAAGCTCTCAGGGCTTGATATCAGCTGGACGGATGCCCTGTTCGAGGCCACCTCCGGGATCACCACCACCGGCGCCACCGTGCTGACCGGCCTTCAGGACCTGCCCGCCGGGATCCTGCTCTGGCGCTCCATCCTGCAGTGGATTGGCGGCGTGGGGATCATCGTCACCGCCATGGCGATCTGGCCCTTGCTGGGCATTGGCGGCATGCAGCTTTTCCGCCTTGAAAGCTCGGACAAGTCTGAAAAGGCCCTGCCCCGCGCCGGACAGATCGCCGCTGCGGTCGGGATTGTCTATCTGGTGCTGACCTTCTTGTGCTTCATCGCCTATCTGGGCGCGGAGATGACGCCCTTTGAAGCCATCAACCACGCCATGACCACTGTGGCGACCGGCGGCTTTTCCACCCATGACAGCTCGATCGGCGCGTTTTCCGATGGCGGGGCGGACATCGTGGCGCTGGTTTTCATGGTGCTGGCGGGCCTGCCCTTCGTCCTGTTCCTGCGCGCTGCCCAGGGACGCCCGGACCTTCTGATCTTTGACCCGCAGGCGCGCGCCTTCCTGATGGTCGCCCTGACCGCCACGGTTCTGCTGACCATCTGGCTGGTGATCCATGACCCCCACGATCACACCCATCTCCCCGCCTGGCGCCTGGCGGCGGTGAATTCGGTCTCGGTGCTCACCGGCACGGGCTATGCGGTGACCGATTTCTGGCTCTGGGGCGGCGGGGCGGCCGGCATCTTCTTCGTCCTGATGTTCATTGGCGGCTGCGCGGGCTCTACCAGCTGTTCGGTGAAGATCTTCCGCTATCAGATCGCAGCTTCGGCGATGAACGCCTATATCGCGCAATACGCCCGCCCCAACGCGGTCAAGCCGATCCGCTATCGCAACCAGACCGTCCCGGACGAAACCGTGCGCTCGGTGCTGGGCTTTTTCTTCCTGTTCTTCCTGACCTTCGGGGTCAGCGCGTCGATCCTCAGCCTGATCGGGCTTGATCCGGTGACGGCGGTGACCGGCGCCGCCACGACGCTTGCGAATGTAGGCCCGGGGCTGGGCGACATTATCGGCCCGGCCGGCTCGTTTCAGGCCCTGCCCGCCCAGGCGAAATGGGTGATGACCGCGAATATGATCATCGGTCGGCTCGAGATCATGGTGATCTTCGTGCTGATGGCGCCTCGCTTCTGGCGCGGCTAGCCGTCCTTGAAGGCCTGAAGCACGTCATCCACGCTGCCGCGAATGACGATCCGGCCCTCGACCATGCCAATGGCCTTGTTGCACACCGTGCGCATCAGCTCGGGATTGTGGGTCGCCAGAACGACAATGCCGGCGCTTTCCACCATCTCGCCCATGCGCGCTTTCGCCTTGGACTGAAACGCAGCGTCACCGGCGCCCAGCCATTCGTCAAACAGCAGGATGTCAGCGTCAAAGGCGGTCGCGCATGCGAACTTCAACCGCATGGCCATGCCCTGTGAATAGGTGCGGATCGGCAGATCGAGGTAATCGCCCAGCCCGGTGAAGGCGGCGATATCATCAATCATCGCCTCGATCTCTTTATGGGATTTGCCCGCCACAATGCCCGCGATCCGGATGTTCTCATATCCGGTGTCATCCATGCTCATACCGAGGCCGATATTGAACATGGTGGCGATCTTGCCCTCCACCGCGACCGTGCCCGAGCGCGGCGGATAGATGCCTGCAATGGTGCGCAGGAGCGTGGTCTTGCCCGCACCATTGCGTCCAACAACGCCCAGCCGATCACCCGGCTTGAGAACGAGGGACAGCTTGCGCAGGGCGTGCACATTCAGATTGCCGCCTTCGCGCTCGATCAGCCCACCAGAGACGCGCTCCCCCTCCGGGGTCTGGTCAGGTCCCTTGCGGGACTTGACGCGACGCGCCGTGAAGGTGACGTCGACATTTCTCAGAATGACCCGGCTCATCTCATCACAACCAAAAGATCAGGCTTCTGCGGAAACGGGCGAAAGCGAAGAAGGTGCCAATCGAACCGATCACCGTAATCGTCAACACCACCCACCAGTGCATGCTCGAGATGGGATCTCCCAGCAAGGGATCACGGATGATCGCGATGTAATGGGTCAGCGGGTTGAAGTGCGCCACAGCCCCGCGATCGCCCAGGCTGTCGATCTCCCACAGGACGGGCGTCACGAAGAAGGCGAAGCGCATGATGGTGGAAATGATGTGCTGAAGGTCCCGGATGCGCGTGGTGATCAGACCGATCAGCAAGGTGCTCCAGACGGCGTTATAGATCAGCAGCAAGACGCCCGGGATGGCCCACAGGGCCTGCCAGGTCATCGGGTGGCGCAGATAGATCATCGCGATCACCACCGCGACGCCGGTCAGGATCAAATTGAAGACGTTCCGGAAGACCAGCTTGTACACAAACAAGGTCAAGGGCAGCCGCTGGGACTGAAGCCAGCCCTCCGCCGCCATGAAGACCGTGCTCGCCGAGGTGATGGACACCGAGGCGAACTGGAAGACCCAGAAGCCCAGCAGCAGATAGGCTGCAAACCAGTTGGCGTCGCTATCGCTGATCGCGCCGAAGAACCAGATCAGCGCCGCGCCGAAAACGAGAAAGGAGACAATGATCCAGATCGCGCCCAGCATGGAGCCGCGATAGAGCTGGTTCACTTCCTGCAGGCCCAGACGGACCCACAAGGGATGACGCCTCAGCCCCTCAACGATGTCGAACCAGGCATCCGCGACGGGATTGGAATCGGATCGGTAACGATAGGGCTCAGACACACGCAAACTCGTTATCAGCCAAGGCGTTTAACCCGAACGGACCGACAGCCTTATCGCGTGGCGATGTCTGATTGGCGAGGCTGTTCGGACCCGTTTCGCCGCTCTGGCGAAAGAGGGCGCATTGATGAACCCCAATGCGGCTGATGTCCACACCAAGCGTGCATCCCGGAGCGCTAAATCTCGTCTTCAAGTTCAGCCGCCCAGAACCGTTCTGACAAACGCCGCCTTGGCCTCACGGTAACGCGCCATTTCGCGTCCCCGATAGGCGCGCTTGAGCGCATTGTAGCGCGCCAGAAGCGATCGGTCCGCCAGCAAGGCGTCGCGGAAGTCCGTCAGACGGTCAAGCTCATCGCCCGTCACAACCAGCTGAACGCTGACATCAAGCGCATAGCCGGGAGCCTGAAAGACCGCGAAACCCTTGCGACGGGCGGTACGCGGATTGGGCTTGTGCGTCCGGTCGAGATAGTCGCGGGCCGCACTGAAATCGTCTTCGGGAACACGCACGGCGATGTCGAGGTCGCCAGTGGTTTCACAGCCCTCGATAGAGGTTGCGCCGACATGCTCGACTTCGGCCGAACGCGGAAGCTGGCGACCATGCTGACGCCGCCAGGTCTCGAACGCCGCCTGAGCCCGGCGACGCGCGTCGTCGGGATCGGGACTTAGCTGAAAGACCGCGGCGTCATCGCTCATCAATCATTCGCACTGGCTGCAGCGTCGATCTCGCCCGCGGTGAACTTCCACTCGCTCTTGCAGTATTCACAGGTCATCGCGATGGAGCCGTCATCCTTGGCCATGTGCTCGCGGTCGTCGGCCGGGAATCGGGCCAGCAATTCAGCCAGACGCTCCCGGTTGCACGTGCAATAGCGCAGGACTTCACGCTCAGCCTGCACCCGGACGCCATCCTCGTGGAACAGACGATAGAGCACGCGCCCCGCCGTCAGCTCGGGATCAATCAGCTCGTCATCCTCGACGGTGTTGAACAGCGCCAGCGCATGCTCGAAGTCAGCTGCGTCGGAAGGACGGCTGTCATCACCCGCCAGCTTCTGGATCAGCGCGCCGCCAGCGCGCCAGACCGTTTCACCGCCATCCAGTACTTGCTGGCCGACAGCCAGTCGCAAACGCGTCGGCACCTGCTCGGACTGGGCGAAATAATGCTCGGCGCTGGCGGCCAGGGTTTCACCCTCGATCGCAGTCACGCCCTGATAGCGCTCCATCCCCTCGCCGGGATCGATCGTCATGACGAAATGACCCTTGCCCAGAAGGTCGAGCGGACCTAACGGGCCATCCGCCTGGGCTTCAAGCGCCTGCACGCGATCAGCATCATACTTGGCATAGGCGCGCACGCCGCGGCCCGGCACGAAGTCCGCCACCACGAAACCGACCGCACCGCTGCCTTCAATGTTCTGGCCCTGAGAGCCCGGACCGCTAGCCTGAACGATCAGGCGGCCATCGAACTTCAGGGAATCCCCGATCAGAATGGCCACCAGGGCGCATTCACCCACCAGGCGGGACACGGAAGGGGGATAGTCGTGCGAGGACAGGATCTGATTGATCGTCTCACCGAGACGAACAAAGCGCCCTCGCACGCTTAACCCTTCAAGCTGGAACGTAAGAACGATGTTGTCGCCGGCGCCCAGTTCGTCGGGACCAGAAGTAGAAATGCTATCGGTCATACGTTCCGTCTCGTTCCGCTTGTCTGTTACTCAGGCTGCAGCTCGCCAAGCGCCTTGTCGAGGGCGCTGACTGCTTCACGCACATGATCTTCGGTGATGATCAGCGGCGGAGCCATACGAGCAACATTGTCTCCGGCCGCGCCCATGAGAAGATGGTGATCGCGCGCCTTGCCGACAAGCGTACGGTTGCCATAGGCGTCCTTGAGCTTCAGTCCGATCAGCAGTCCACGGCCCCGCAGCTCTTCAACCTTGTCGGAATGTGCATCCACAAGACCTGACAGCGCCTGACGCAGCTTGTTGGAGATCGCATTGACCTCATCCATGAAACCCGGGCGCGAAATCTCGTCATAGACGACATTGCCGACCGCCATGGCCAGCGGGTTGCCGCCGAAGGTCGATCCGTGCGTGCCCATCACCATGTGTGCGCCCGCCGCTTCGGTGGTCAGGCAGGCGCCCATGGGGAAGCCGCCGCCGACACCCTTGGCCACAGCCATAATGTCCGGCTTGGCGTTCTCGGCCCATTCATGCGCCCAGACCTTACCGGTCCGGCCTGCGCCGCACTGCACTTCGTCATAGATCAGCAACATGCCGTGGGCGTCGCACAGCTCGCGCAGGCCCCGCAGGAAGGTATCGGGAACCGCACGAACGCCGCCCTCGCCCTGAACCGGCTCGATCAGGATGGCGGCGGTTTCTTCGGTCACGGCCGCTTTCACCGCTTCAAAGTCACCGAATTCGACCTGGTCGAACCCTTCCATCGCCGGGCCGAAGCCCTCGAGATATTTCGGATTGCCGCCCGCATTGATGCCGCCATAGGTCCGACCGTGGAACGCGCCGGTGAAGGTGATGATGCGATACTTGTCGGGGCGGCCATTGGCGAAATGATAGTGCCGCGCCGATTTCAGTGCGCATTCGATCGCCTCGGTGCCGGAGTTGGTGAAGAACACCCGGTCCGCAAAGCTGTCACGGCAATACTTGTCCGCCAGCTCCAGCTGCCCCGGCACGCGGAACATGTTGGAGGTGTGCCACAGCTTTTCGGACTGCTCCTTGAGCGCCGCCACGGCTTTGGGGTGGCAATGGCCCAGCGCATTCACGGCGATGCCGGAGATGAAGTCGAGATATTTCTCGCCGCTCTTCTCGATCAGATAAGCGCCTTCGCCACGCTCGAAATCGAGATTGGGCGGCGAATAGGTGTCCATCAACGGCTTCGGCATGAAAGGCTCCCTGGGTGGAAAGGGGATAAGAAAACTATGAGTGGGTGATCTAGGACCAGACGCGTCAGCTCTTCAAGCGCCAGCCTGAGCGCAGAAGCAGGTAGGACGCGACCAGAAGCGCGGCATTGATCGCCAGAACAACAAGCCCGCCGATCAGAAGCGGACTGTCATGCGCCCCGATAAAGCCATAGCGGAAGCCGTCGATCATGAAGAAGACCGGGTTCACATGGCTGATCGTGTAGAACGGCTCGGGCAGGATCTCGACCGAGTAGAAGGTGCCCGACAGGAAGGCCAGCGGCATGATGATGAAGTTGGTGATGACCGCCAGATGGTCGAACTTCTCCGCCCACAGCCCCGCAATCAGCCCGATCATCGACATCATCGCCGCCGCCGACAGGCCGAAATAAAGCATCGCCCACAAATGGCTGATGGAGACGTCCACGAAAGGCGCCACCGCCAGCGCCGTGGCTGCGCCGACAATCACGCCGCGCGTCACCGCCCCGCCGATAAAGGCGGCGGCGAGCTCGCCTGGCGAGAGCGGCGGCATCAGGAAGTCAACCGTATTGCCCTGCACCTTCGCGACGATCAGCGAGGAGGACGAGTTCGCGAAGCTGTTGTTGAGCATGCCCAGCATGATCAGGCCCGGCGCGACGAAGGCGGTGAAATCCACGCCCATCACCTCGCCCCGGCGCGATCCGATCGCGAGCGAAAACACGATCATGTACAGCAAGGTGGTCGCCACCGGCGCCAGTACGGTCTGGAAGCTCACCTTCAGGAAGCGGCGCACCTCCTTCTTGTACAGGGTCCACAGACCCAGCCAGTTCACCGCCCCCAGAGGCCTGGGCTGGGGGATATCCGAAACAGCTGTGGATTGCGGCGCCGAGGCGGCTTGATCTGACATGAGCGACTCCCCTTAAGGCTCTGTACGCGCATCTAGCACGCCGGTCGCGGCCTGTTGAGGCCATGCAATGCGTAAGAAGTTATCCACGGGCGATTCGAGTCGGCATCTTGTGCCTAGCGCCTCAGCAGATACTGTATCTCGTGTTCACACCCAAGATATAGGGCAACGCAATGACCCTATCACTAGGTGTAGGATATGTGGATGAGCTTAATTGGGCGAGGAGCGCACCGCCATGGCGTGGACCGAAGACCGTGTGGAAACCCTGAAAAAGCTGTGGGCCGATGGCCTGAGCGCCAGCCAGATCGCCAAGCAGCTTGGCGGGGTCACCCGTAACGCCGTGATCGGCAAAGTGCACCGCCTGGGCCTGTCCGGCCGCGCTGCGCCCTCGCGTCCGGCCCGTCGTCCGGCGCCGCGCCCCGCGCCCCGTCCGGCTGCAGCCAAACCCGCAGTCGCCAAGGCTGCCGCACCGCAGGCGGCGCCTGCAAAACCCAAGGCCGTCATTGCAGAAGCCAAATCTGCGCCGCTGACCGCGCCGAAGGATGCGGCCAAGCTGCCGAACGGCGAATACGCCACCGTGCTGACCCTGCGCGAAGGCATGTGCAAATGGCCGATCGGCGATCCGACCGATACCGAATTCCGCTTTTGCGGCCGCCATTCCGGCGTCGGCAACGCCTATTGCGAAGCCCACGCCCAGCTGGCCTACCAGCCGCAAGCCAAGCGCAAGCGCAAACCCGGCGATGACGCCAAGGCCGTGCTGGACAGCCTGCAAGCGGCCCGCCGCGTGAACTTCTAGTCGGGGATCAAACCTGACAGACAAAAGCCCCGGTCACCGGCCGGGGCTTTTTTCATGGCGTGAGCTCGTATCTCAGAAAGCGTTGGCCGGCATAGTCGTCCTCACCCACAAAGACCGCGCCATAGCGCGTCAGGGCGGAGAGGTGCTTGCGGGACGGCGCCAGCAGGAGGCTGATCCGCTCGATCCGGTCATCCTTGCGGGCAAAGTCGAGCGCCTTGAGGAAGACCTGACGCCCCAGGCCGAATGCATCCGCGGTCAGCACCAGGCCGAAATCCCAGACCTCGCCCTCTTTCTCGAACCCGCCCCAGCCCACATAGCGCTGCCCTGAATAGATCGCCCAATGGCCCAGACCGTCTTCCAGCCAGCGCTGTTGCTTGGCGCTCTGGAAGGCGCGCGCCTCATCAATGCCCCAGCGCTCTGTCAGCAAGGGCAGATGCGCCGCCACACGCGGATCATTCATATGCGCGACGAGTGCGTCAGGCGGGACTGCGCCAAGATCGGCAAACCGGAGTAATGAGGCATCGCGTTCAATCATGGCCCTATTTTATAGAGCCAAGACGCCGCCGCCCAATCACGAGCTGGTGACACGAATAACCCCGGCAGGTCTGACCCGCCGGGGTTTTCATCAACCAGACTGAAGGCCGGATTTACTCCGCCGGGGTCGCCCCCGCGGTCATCGCGCGCTTCATCATCATATTGTCGAAGTTTGACCAGACGCCCGCATCGCCATGCCAGTCGCCCTGGGTTGCGCCCTTGGAATACTCGGTGGCGCGCGCCTCGAAGAAGTTGGCGTGCTCGACCCCGTTCAGGATCTCGGTCAGCCACGGAATCGGGTGCTCTTCCACGCCATAGATGGTCGGCAACTTGAGCTGCTTCATGCGCCAGTCGGCGATGTAGCGAATGTAGTTCTTGATGTCCTCGGGCGTCATGCCTTCGACTTCACCGGCCTCGAACGCCAGCTCGATGAACTTGTCCTCAAGGCTGACCACCGTCTTGCAGCAATCGGCGATATCGTCCTTCACGCCCTTGGTCAGCGCGCCGGTTTCTTCGGCGAAGGTGTGGAACAGCTTCATCATGCCTTCGCAGTGCAGCGACTCATCGCGCACCGACCAGGACACGATCTGCCCCATGCCCTTCATCTTGTTGAAGCGCGGAAAGTTCATCAGCATCGCAAAGCTGGCGAACAACTGCAGGCCTTCAGTGAAACCACCAAACACCGCCATCGAGGTCAGGATGTCCTTGTCGGTCTCACAGCCGAACTTGCCCAGATAGTCGTGCTTGGCCGCCATCTCCTCGTACTCCATGAAGGCGGAGAACTCGGTGTCGGGCATGCCGATGGTTTCCAGCAGCAGCGCGTAGGCAGCGATGTGGATCGTCTCCATGTTGGAGAAGGCGGCGAGCATCATGCGCACTTCAACCGGTTTGAAGAGCGGCATGTAGTTTTCCATGTAGTTCGCGCCGACTTCCACATCCGACTGGGTGAAGAAGCGGAAGATCTGCGTCAGCAGATTGCGCTCCTTGTCGGTCAGCTTGGTCGCCCAGTCCTTGCAGTCCTCGCCCAGCGGTACTTCTTCGGGCAGCCAGTGAACCTGGGACTGGATCTTCCAGAAATCATACGCCCACGGATAGCGGAACGGCTTGTAGGTCAGGCTGGGAGTCAAAAGGCCCGGACGGTCTACGATGACGGATTTCATGGCGATTCTTTCTCGGCTCTGCGCGTTCTGTTCGAAGGGCTTGGCGCGCGTCTGACACGACAGATAGCGCCTCAGCCCCTCAGGTCCACTAGATATTGTGTCGCAATGAGTCTGGTTTCCAGTGTATTAATCCGGTTTTCCACGAAGGAAGAAACTTGACCCCGGCGCGACTCAAACAGCCCCGACGCTAGAAGGCGCGCGACACAGAGATCGCGCCAAAACGCTGCGGACCATTCTGGGTCTCATACTGCTCGCTGCGCACCACATAGGTAAAGGCCAGCCGGTAGTGATTGAGGTGAATGGCCGCGCCTGCCTGCACATCGCCAACCCAGACATTTCGGTCTACCGAGCGTGAGTCGCGGAACGTATTGCCGTCCAGAAAGACATCCCGCGCCACGGCATAGCCGCCCACGCCCGCGAAGACATAGGCGGCTATATGTTGTGTCGGCGTGTACAGACTCGACGGGGCCAGAGCCGGGCGAAGACGGGGCGGCGCAAAGGCATCCTGAAGGTCTGTGCCGAATCGGACCGTCGCCCCTGCGGACAGGTCCGTTCGCAGCGTGCCCAGGGTCATCCCCGCATGGCCCATGATGTCAGCAGTATACTGACCGATCCGCCATTGATGGATTCGCTCGGTGCGCTGACCTGAAATCGCGAAAACCAGCTCGTCATGCAGCTGGGTGTCCCAGCCTCGCGGTTCCTGTCCGTCGATCATCTGGTGCCAGGTGCGCTGAATGAACTCGCCCTGGGCGCTCGGACCTATCAGTCCCACATCCACGAGGATGGTGTGTTCGCTATTGGGTGTCCGTGCTGAAGCGAACCAGTTCAGGCTCAGATGCGCCGCATAGGGGTGGTCGTCAAACGGCGGATTCTCAAGTGTGATATCGCTGGCGGTGTAGAGCGTGTGGCCCAGCGCAAAGCCCTGCCGAACGCGTGCGCCCTTGAGATTGACGAAGGGCTGGGTGCGAGCCGCCTGTGTCAGCCAACGGCTCACCTCGTCTTCAGGCGCCACCCATTCCAGGCGTACGCCGTTCGTATAGTGCCGGTCCGTGCCTCCGAAGAGATCGTTCTCCACCACAAGGGTCAGGACGCCGCCATCCTCGGGCTGCGCCTCCACCGGATGATCGCGCGCCTCGGCGCGCGGCACGTTCACGCACATCAGGGCCGCCGCTCCGAGAAGCGCGAACATTCGTCTCATGATCACTTGCAACCCTTCCGCCGCGCTGAAGGCGCAGCGTTCTCAGCTTATCGACGCAACGTCAATGAGAACGCAGCAAACCCTTCAGAGGTTTCCCAGGATTCATTGGGAAGCGCATAGCGGGTTTCACGCTGGATATAGGCGAAGGAGATGTCCGCGCCGCCAAAGCGAGCGGCGATGCCGGCCTGTGCATCACCCACAGTCGCGTACGGGCCCATGGCGAGGGCGTTGCGCATGTCGAAACCGGCGCCCGGATCATACATCAGCGCTTGTTGATCCGCCCCGGCGAAGAACCACCAGGCCGGACGATCCTCGCCAAAGCCTTCATCCAGATACTGGCCAAGGCGCACGGTCGCCCCGGCTTCCGCCGCGGGACCATTCTGACCGATTGAGACCCCGGCGCGCGGCGCAACACTCACGTCAAGACCATCCGGTCCGCCATGGGAATCAAAGGCGTTCTCATAGCGTAGCGTCATCCGGCGTGCGGACCGCCCCGCCGGGTCGAGAGTGCTGCCTGCAATATCAGCATAGGAGTCTGACAGGGCCGACAGCGCTGCATCCGGCGCGCGTCCATCAAACAGGGATACGGAGATCCGACCGCCAGACGGCGTTTCAACCAGGGTGGCGCCCGCCTGATAGAAAGCCGAGAAGCCTTCCATGGCGGCGCTGTCAGAGCGCACGCTGAGCGCAACACCAGCCAGGCGCGCGGCATCAGGAAGCGATGAGGCCGAATCAGAGCCGATGAAATCGATATAGCTCGGAGAGCGCCCCAGAACCTGGGAAGCCGTGAAATCGGAGCGCGTCGACACGATACGGTTGGACGGCAGCTCGGCCTGCAGGGGCCCCAGAATCATTGCGCGCGTCTCTTGAGACGCCTGATTTTGCTGGGCGATAGAACGCTCGCACGGACCGAAAAGCACCACCACGCCCGCTGCAGCAAACAGCGCAGCAAGAGCGCTGGCGCTCTGGCTCACTCTCATTGCTTTGCTTTCGTACGGCGTGGTCATACCGGTCCCCATCGGCTTCAACCTGCAATATGGAAATCATACCATGAACAATGGCTATTCTTTGATCAAGGAGCCTTCTTTAAGGTTAACAGACCCTAAAAGCAATTAGGCCTTTGGATTCATTGAGTTGAATACAGAAAACCCCGGCACAGGGCCGGGGTTTTCCATTTATTCGAAAAAATTTTCGCCTATTGGCAGGCCAGACACTCGTCATAATCCTTGGGCGCAGCATCGCTGAGCGACTTGGCCATCTCGTCCTTCTCGCCCGAACCGGCATAAGCCGCGCGCTGCACCGATTTCGAGCGGCAATAGTACAGGGATTTGACGCCCTTTTCCCATGCCGACCAGTGCAGCATGTGCAGGTCCCATTTGTTCACGTCACCCGGCAGGAACAGGTTCAGCGACTGCGCCTGGCAGATATAGGGCGAACGGTCCGCAGCGTGCTCGATGACCCAGCGCTGATCCAGTTCGAAGGCGGTCTTGAAGACGTCCTTCTCCAGTTCATCGAGGCAATCCAGATGCTGCACTGAACCTTCGTGCTCGAGGATGGACGCCCACACCGCCGGGGTGTTCTTGCCCTTCTCCTCAAGAACCTGCTCAAGATACGGGTTCTTCACGGTGAAGGAGCCTGACAGGGTCTTGTGCGTATAGACATTGGCCGGGATCGGCTCGATACCCGCAGACGTGCCGCCGCAGATGATGGAGATCGACGCGGTAGGCGCAATCGCCAGCTTGTGAGAGAAGCGCGCTTTCACGCCGTTCTCGGCCGCATCCGGGCAAGCGCCGCGTTCTTCGGCCAGCTTGACCGAAGCTTTGTCCGCGCCCTGGCGGATATGCTGGAACATGCGCTTGTTCCAGGACTGGGCCATGGCGGATTCAAACGGCACATTCATCTTCTGCAGGAAGGAGTGATAGCCCATCAGGCCCAGCCCGACCGACCGCTCCCGCGCAGCGGAATATTTCGCGCGCTCCATTTCATCCGGCGCACGCTCGATGAAGTCCTGCAGGATATTGTCGAGGAAACGGAAGATGTCTTCCAGGAAGCGCTCGTCATCCTTCCACTCAAGGAACTTCTCGGCGTTCAGAGAGGACAGGCAGCACACGGCAGTCCGGTCATTGCCCAGATGATCGATGCCGGTCGGCAGGGTGATTTCCGAGCACAGATTGGACTGGCGCACTTTCAGGCCCAGCTTGCGCTGGTGAGCGGGCAGATTGTTGTTCACCGTGTCGGAGAACAGGATGTAGGGCTCGCCGGTCTGCAGACGGACCTCAAGGATCTTCTGCCACAGCTTGCGGGCATTGACCGTTTTCACCACTTCGCCGGATCGCGGGGAGATCAGTTCGAACTCCTCATCCTTGGCGACGGCCTCCATGAACGCGTCAGAGACGTTGAGGCCGTGGTGAAGGTTGAGGCTCTTGCGGTTGAAGTCGCCCGACGGTTTGCGGATCTCGAGGAATTCCTCGATTTCCGGGTGGTGGATGTCGAGATACACAGCCGCAGAGCCGCGACGCAGCGACCCCTGAGAGATCGCCAGCGTCAGCGAATCCATCACGCGGATGAACGGAATGATGCCGGAGGTCTGGCCGTTCTGACCGACTTTCTCGCCGATCGAGCGCACGCTGCCCCAATAGGTGCCGATGCCGCCGCCATTGGACGCCAGCCAGACATTTTCGGTCCAGGTCGAGACGATGTCGCCCAGCGAATCGTCCACCGAGTTCAGGAAGCAGGAAATGGGCAGGCCGCGATCTGCGCCGCCATTGGACAGGACGGGCGTCGCCGGCATGAACCACAGATTGGACATGTAGTCATAAAGGCGCTGCGCATGATCCAGATCGTCGGCGTAAGCCGTCGAAACGCGCGCAAACATGTCCTGATAGGATTCGCCGGGGAGCAGATAACGGTCGACCAGGGTCTTCTTGCCGAAATCGGTCAGAAGCGCATCCCGGGACGGGTCCGTCTTAACCTTATCAACCAGACGAAGCTGAACAGCCTTGGGCTTACCGCGCAGGGCAGAAGCGGACTCCTGTGCGCGGGCTCCGGTAGCGTGGGCTTGGTCGAAAGGCGTCATCTCTACCCGCTCCAATTGGCGTCGCGCGTTATGCCTGCGAGAGGCCGTTTTCCCGCGCGCTGCTTAAGAAAAACCTATACATGGTGTGCGGCTTCCCCCGGAAACCGCTACATATAGTGCTTGGGTCCCTACTGACCGTCAACGGGTCAAACCGGTCCCCAGCCGCTTTTTTCGTAAACAAAGTCCTACCAGAAAACGCTCCGGGCCCGGACTCGTTAAGGAGTCCGGGCCCGGGGATAAATGCGGTTTCTTGTGGATATCTGATGCGGGCCGCAAAGCCCGCAATCAGCGTCGGGTTAACCCAGAGACAGAAGCTCGGGGTCTCCGCCTTGCGCAGCCACGTTGATGGTCACCGTGTGCTCGGTCGCGAAGCGGTAGATATAATGCGGACCGCCCGCCTTCGGACCAGTGCCGGACAGGCCCTCGCCGCCGAACGGCTGCACGCCGACGACCGCGCCGGTGATGTTGCGATTCACATAGCAATTGCCCGCAGGCACCGCCGCACGAACCATATCCGCGAATCGATCCAGACGGCTGTGAACCCCGAGGGTCAGGCCGTAGCCCTTGTCCGCGAGTTGCCGGGCGACCTTCAGAAGGTCAGCGCGCTTGTAGCGCATGACATGCATGATCGGCCCGAACTTCTCTTCGGTGAGCTGATCGAGCGAGCTGATCTCCACCAGCGTCGGTGCGAAGTATTCGCCCTTGGCCGCCATCTCGGCGCTCAGCGGCACCCGGTGCAGAACCTTGGCCTTGGATTCCATCTCCGCGACATGGTCTTCCAGCATTTGACGCGCTTCCGCGTCGATCACCGGACCAATATCGGTCGAGGCATCTGACGGATCGCCCAGGGTCAACATGTCCATCGCGCCCTTGAGCCCCTTGATCAGCAAATCGCCAATCTCCTCGGGAATCAGCAGGACGCGCAGCGCCGAGCACCGCTGGCCCGCAGACCCGAAGGCGGAGTTGATCGCGTCATCGATCACCTGCTCATGCAGGGCCGAAGTGTCCACGAACATGCCGTTCAGCCCGCCCGTCTCTGCAATCAGCGGCACAATGGGGCCATCTTTGGCCGCCAGCGTGCGGTTGATGATGCGCGCGACTTCGGTGGAGCCGGTAAAGGCCACGCCATCCACGCCGGGCAGCTCAGACAGCGCGCCGCCAATCTTGCCGTCACCGGGCAAGAGGTGGAGCACATCCTTGGGCAGGCCCGCCTCAAGATAGATCTTCACCGCTTCAAACGCGATCAGCGGGCTCTGCTCGGCCGGCTTGGCGAGCACGGCGTTGCCCGCGGCCAGCGCCGCAGCCACCTGGCCGGTGAAAATCGCCAGCGGGAAGTTCCACGGGCTGATGCAGACGAAGACGCCGCGACCGCCCAGACCCAGATGGTTGGTCTCCCCGGCCGGGCCGGGCAAGCGCACCGGATCGCCGAACTTGGTTTCAGCCTCAACCGCGTAATAGCGCAGGAAGTCGACGGCCTCTCGCACTTCGGCGATGCCGTCAGGCAAGGTCTTGCCGGTCTCACGCGCCATCAGCGACATCAGCCGGTCGGTATTGGCTTCCAGAGCGTCCGCCATATCACGCAGGATTTTCGCCCGCGCCGGTCCGCCCTTGGCGTTCCAGGCCCTCTGAGCCTCCTTGGCGATGTCATAGGCGGTCTTCACATCGTCTTTCGTCGCTTCGTGAAGCGTGGCGACGGTGAAATCCTTGTCCGCCGGGCTCACCATCGGCTGGCCATCCGCCGTACGGGCGTCACCATTGATGATCGGTCCGCAGGCATAGGGCGCGCCGTCATCAAAGGCCTGCTGGGCCTCCGCCAGACGTTGGCGCACCTTGGCCTGGGTCAGGTCCATGCCCCTGGAGTTCAGACGGTCCGGGCCATAGAGCTTGGACGGGATAGAGATGAAGGGGTGACGATCAAGCGTCGCCGCCGCCTTGAACGGTCCGCTGGCCACGTCTGCGGCAGGCACATCTTCATCAAGGAACGCATGCACGAACGAGGTGTTCGCGCCGTTCTCCAGCAGACGCCGCACCAGATAGGGCAGCAGATCCTGGTGGCTGCCCACCGGGGCGTAGACCCGCACAGCGCCGAGATCGGCATAGGTTTGAGCGGCGGCTGCATAAAGCGGTTCGCCCATGCCGTGCAGACGCTGGAATTCATAAGGCGGATTGCCCGTCTCGGCTGCGATCTGACGCACGGCGCACAGGGTGTGCGCGTTATGGGTCGCAAATTGCGGGAAGACGGCGTCCGGCGCGGCCAGCAGCTTGCGGGCGCAGGCCAGATAGTTGAGGTCGGTCGCCGGCTTGGTCGTCCACACCGGGAAATCGGTCTGGCCGTTCATCTGGGCGAACTTGATCTCGGTATCCCAATAGGCGCCCTTCACCAGACGCACCATGAAGCGACGGCCCGTTTCCTGACCCAGCTCGATCAGCTTTTCGAGCACGCTCATGGCGCGCTTCTGATAGGCCTGGATCACAATGCCAAGACCATCCCATCCCGCCAGCGAAGGCTCGCGCGCCAGACGATCAAAGATCTTGAGCTGGATAACGAGACGGTCGCTCTCTTCCGCGTCGAGGCTGAAGCCGATATCGGCGTCCTTGGCCATTTGCGCCAGTTCCAGCGCGCGCGGATACAACTCGTCCATCACCTGCGCCTGACGCACAGCCTGATAGCGGGGATGCAGAGCCGTAAGCTTGACGCTGACCCCGTCCACATTCTCGACCGAACCGTCCTGGCGCTTTTCAGCGACAACGCGAATGGCGTGGCGATACTTGTCCAGATACCGCTTGGCGTCTTCTTCCGTGCGCGCGCCCTCGCCCAGCATGTCAAAGCTGAAAAGCGGCTTCACCTTGCCATAGGTCTTCCAGCCGCGACCGCGCTTGATGGCGCCTTCGATATCGCGGCCCAGAACGAATTGCTCGCCCAGAATACGCATGGCGCGTTTGACTGCAGCGCGGATGACCGGCTCGCCCATGCGGCCCGCCATCTGCTTGAAGTACTCGCCGGGATTCTTTTCGGCGCGCGAATCCACCTTCAGGATCGAGCCGGTCATCATCAGGCCCAGAGTGGAGGCGTTGACCAGCCAGTTATCGGATTTCCAGGCGTGCTCGACCCAGGAGCCCGAACCGATCTTCTCGGCGATCAGGTCATCCGCCGTGTCCGCATCGGGAACGCGCAACAAGGCTTCCGCCAGGCACATCAGCGCCAGGCCTTCCTTGTTGCTCAGGCCGAATTCCTGAAGGAAGCTTTCCATCAGGCCGCCGCCATGGCGCGTCTCGCGCGCTTGCTCAACAAGCTTGATCGCGGCGTCGCTGGCTGCCTGGCGCCCTTCCGGGCTCAAGCCAACCGCGGCTTCCAGTTTTCGGGCCGCCTGGCGTTCGTCGGCGAATTTCTCGCCGTCCAGTGCATCCCAATCGATAGATACGTCTGTCCAATCGCGCATGGTCCAAAGCCTCTCGAACCCAGAGCGGCCGGCGCATCCGGCCCTGTTGCCGCGGACAATGCTTGCTGAAGCCATAGAATTCAACCCCGGCTATTCAGCATCAGTACAAGTCCGCACAGCTTCGCATTGCAGCATAACTGCATAGATTTTATTTTGAGCTGAAAATATCTAAATTGTTTTCAGCATATTCAAACATAGATCGACTCATGTCAGCACCCTTTAAACTTTACTTCACCGCAGATTTTAATTTCAGCAATCGCAACCGGGGCAGATTTCCGAGGCGAAATTTTCTATTTCGGCCAACATGAAAGTCTTTGTATAGATCGCAAAATCTATTGCGTTCGACACATACTCGCGTTGGATATCACGCATGCTGCGCGGGATATCTGCAAAGTCTGGTTTTCGGTAAAGCGCCTGCCTGCAAACAGGTCCTTCACTGATGATTGCCTCCGTAACCTCTGTTGCGCTGTGGCAGCGCAGACAAAGCTTGCACATTTTATCAACGGGGCAGTCGGGGAAGCGTTCCACAGCTGACGCGCCGGCCGCAGCCGGGCGCCGACAGCCCTTCGACAAACGACGAAAACACGCTAAACCGGCCTTAAGAGACACAGGTTCTGGAGGTCCTCGTCATGGAGGAAAGCGCGCCGCTGCGCATCATGCTCGTCACCGATGCGTGGGAGCCGCAGGTCAATGGCGTGGTCCGCACGCTGTCACGCACCGTGGAAGAGTGCCGCGCCATGGGTCATGAGGTGGAGGTCATCCACCCCGGCCTCGGCTTCAAGACCTTCCCGCTGCCGACCTATCCCGAGATCAAGATGGCCGTCGGGGCCCGCAAGGACCTCGAAGCCCGGTTCAAGGCGTTCGAACCCGAAGCGATCCATATCGCGACCGAAGGTTCGCTGGGTCAGGCCGCGCGGGCGATCTGCCTGAAGTGGAAGCTGCCCTTCACGACCAGCTACCACACCAAGTTTCCTGAATATGTGAATGCGCGCTTCCCGTTCATTCCGCTGTCGGCGGGATACTGGTTCATGCGGCGCTTCCACAATTCGGGGAACCGCCTGATGGTGGCGACGCCCTCCATGCGCGACCTCCTGGCCGAGCGCGGCTTCAACAACATCACCCCCTGGGCGCGTGGCGTGGACACCGAGCTGTTCCACCCTGACAAGCGCCATATGGACGGCAAGAGCGTCTATGAAGGCCTCGAAGGCCCGATCTTCGTCTATATCGGACGCGTCGCCGTCGAAAAGAATATTGAATCCTTCCTCGATCTCGATCTGCCGGGCACCAAGGTCGTCGTTGGCCCCGGCCCGCAGCTGGAAGAGCTGAAGGAAAACTATCCCGAGGTCGTCTTCACCGGGAACAAGTCCGGCGACGAGCTGGCGCGCCATTTCGCGGACGCCGATGTCATGGTCTTCCCCAGCTTCACCGACACCTTCGGCCTCGTGATCCTGGAATCCATGGCTACGGGCACGCCGGTGGCCGCCTATGTGGCGAACGGCCCCAAGGACATCATCCCCGGTTCCAATGCGGGTTCGGTCAATGATGACCTGAAGACCGCCTGCCTTGAGGCGCTTGAAATGAAGCGCGAGGATTGCCGGGCGTATGCCGAGAAGTACTCCTGGCGCGCCTGCGCGGAGGAGTTCGTGCAGAACCTCAAGCCCCAGCCCCGCCCAGAGCGTCGCCGCTTCTGGCGCCGTTTGCGCCGGTTGGGCCGCGGCGGCTGATCCCGCCGACACACGCCGAAACAAAAAAGGCTGGAGCAATGCTCCAGCCTTTTTTGTTCGGGGTCAGGCCGAACAGCTCAGGCTGCTTCGCCCTTATCCTTTTTCTCGGACTCGCCTTCAGCCGCATCAAGCGCTTTCTGAGCGTCGATGTCCGCCTTGGTACGACGGGTGCGGGTGCGCTTCTTGGGCTTTTCCTCGCTGGAGGGCTGAGCACCGCCTTCATCAGAAGAGGACGAGGATTCAGCGCCTTCCGGATCAACAACCTGCAGCGGATCCTCGCTCGGCTGCTCATCGCGACGGCGACGGCCACGCTGGCGGCGCGCACGCGGCGCTTCGTCCGGCTGCTGAGCCGAGCCGCCATTGTCGCCAGAGCTCTCGGCGCCGTTCTCGGAGACATCATCGGCCCCGTCAGAATCGTCACCGGAAGTGTTCTGGTCGTCACGCTCATCACGCTTGGGCTGGTTGGCCTGCATGATGCGCAGATAGTGCTCGGCGTGCTGGTAATAGTTTTCAGCCATCACACGATCGCCTGCAGAGGAGGCGTCACGCGCGAGCTGCATGTACTTGTCATAGATATGAGAGGGCGCGCCCCGAACCTTAACGTCCGGCCCGTTGCTCTCATATGAGCGGTTGCTGGGCGATCCGGCCTTTCGGCCTCGTCCGCGTTGACGCTTCATGTTCAAGAACCTGGTCTCTTTTCGGCTTGTTGGTACCGTTTCAGCCGATACGATCCGCGAAATCCGCGTCTATCAGCGCGAGCGCAATCAGAAGGTTGCGGTCGAACTCGATAGCGTATGGGCCAATGGGTCAGCGGGGCGCCCGGTAATCGCGTCAGAACAGCCCCTGCTCCGACCTGCATCACCCGCTGGACTTGTCCGCACCCTAGACGCAGCTGGAGGCAGATTCCAACACTTTTCTGCACGCAAACGCGATCAGACTGAAAACCGCAGGCTCACAACCCGGTCATGACCGGCCAGATCCTTGATGATCCTGGCCTCTTTCGCGCCGGCCTGCTGCGCGGCTTCAACTGACACAGCCCCCTGATCATAGCCGATTTCGAGCAGGGCGAGCCCGCCCGGCGCCAGAAGACGCCCCGCTTCCGCAAAGAGGTGCGGGTAAGGCTCGAACCCGGTCTCTCCACCCTCAAGCGCCATGCGCGGTTCAAACACCCGCACTTCGGGCTCCAGCGTATCGATCACCGAAGCGGCGATATAGGGCGGATTGGAGACGACCAGATCAAACGGGCCCTCAAGCCCCTCCGCCCAGCTCTGATGATGAAAGCGCACACGATCAGACAGTCCCGTCAGCGCCGCATTCTCTCGCGCCACGCCCAAAGCCGCCTCGCTCAGATCGGTCGCAATTGCCGTCGCGTTCGGAAACTCACTCAGAAGCGCCAGGATGATCGCGCCCGAACCAGTCGCAATATCAAGAATGCGCAAAGGCGCGGATCGGTCCGGAAAGGCCTTCAGGGCCGCCTCGATGAGAGTTTCGGTATCCGCCCTCGGAGTCAGCACATCGCGCGTGACCTTGAGTTCCAGCGTCCAGAACGGCTGGGTTCCCAGGATATGTGACAGCGGCTCGCGCTGTTCACGGCGCGCGATGAAGCCGTCAAAACGCGCCTGCTCTTCGGGCGGCATGGGCGCGTTCATCTCGGTCAGCAGCCGCGCCGACGACAGATCGCTCGCCGCCAGCAACAGACGCCGTGCTTCATCCGGCCCGTCCTCCAGCCCGGCGGCGGACAGGCGTTCGGCGGCGGCGCGCAGATGGTCCGTACGACGCGTCAGGCTCAAGCCTCTTCCATCGCCGCCAGTTTGGCGGCCTGGTCTTCAGACAGAAGCGCGTCGATGACCTCGTCCAGCGCATCGCCGGACAGGATTTCATCGAGCTTGTAGAGAGTGAGGTTGATACGGTGATCGGAGACCCGGCCCTGCGGGAAGTTGTAGGTGCGAATGCGCTCTGACCGGTCGCCCGAGCCGACCTGGCCCTTGCGCTCGGCGGCGCGCGCCTCGTCCTTCTCCCGGCGTTCCTTTTCATAAAGGCGCGCCTTGAGGACCTGCATGGCGATGGCGCGGTTCTGGTGCTGGGACTTTTCCGAGCTGACCACGACAATGCCAGTGGGCAAGTGCGTCATCCGCACAGCAGATTCGGTCTTGTTCACGTGCTGACCGCCCGCGCCGGAGGCGCGCATGGTGTCGATGCGGATATCCTCGTCCTTGATGTCGATCTCGACATTCTCGGGCTCGGGCAGCACTGCCACGGTGGCGGCGGAGGTGTGAATACGGCCGCCGGATTCGGTCACCGGCACGCGCTGAACCCGGTGGACGCCGGATTCAAACTTCATCTTGCCGAACACGCCCTTGCCGTTGACCGAGGCGACAATCTCCTTGTAGCCGCCGACCTCGGCTTCAGACGCTTCGACAACGTCGACTTTCCAGCCGTTATTCGCGGCGTACCGCTCATACATGCGGAACAGATCGCCTGCGAACAGGGCGGCTTCGTCGCCCCCCGTACCAGCGCGGATCTCCAGCATGATGGAGGCGTCGTCATCGCGATCCTTGGGGATCAGCAACAGCTGCAGCTCTCGCTCCAGAACCGGCAGACGCTTTTTCAGATCCTGACGCTCTTCCTCGGCCAGCTCGACCATATCCCGGTCAGAGCCATCCTCGATGATGGCCTCGGCCTCTTCAAAGCTTTCGCGCGCCGTCTTCAGCTCGCGCGCCTTCTCGGCCACCGTCTTGAGCTCGGCGTGCTCCTTGGAGAGCTTAACAATCTCGTCGGGGTCCGCGGCTGCGCTCAAACGCGCCTCGACCTGATCGAACCGGTCAATGACCTGGTCCAGCTTTGCGTCCTGAATACTCATGGTCGATCAGTTACGCCCGAGCGCGCGTTTTGGAAAGAGGGAGAGGCTGCAGCGAGAGCGGGTTTCAGACCTGCCCCGCCTCCAGCGTGGCGATCATGCCGGGGTGTTCGAAGGCCTCGAACTTCTCCAGAAGCTCCTCGATGGTCTCGCCCCGCACCAGCATGGCGCGGTGCTTGTCCAGGAGGAAGCCTTCCTCGGTCATGTGGTCGATAAAGCCCAGCAGCTTGTCGTAATAGCCGTTCACATTCAGAACGCCGACCGGCTTCTTGTGACGACCGAGCTGTGACCAGGTCCAGACCTCGAACAGCTCTTCCATCGTGCCGATGCCGCCGGGCATGGCGATAAAAGCGTCAGAGGCTTCCGCCATCATCAGCTTGCGTTCGTGCATGGAGGTGACGATGTGCATGTCCTGCACACGCGGATGGGCGATTTCCTTCTGATGGAGAAAGTCCGGGATCACCCCGAAGACCTGCCCGCCCGCATCGATGCAGGCGTCCGCCACCAGACCCATAAGCCCCACCTGACCGCCGCCATACACCAGGCGGATATCGTTCTGGGCCAGTTTCGCGCCCACCGCTTTCGCGGCCAGGGCGTATTCAGCTGCGGCGCCCGGATTGGAGCCGCAATACACACAGATAGATTTTTTCATGAGCATCAATCTAGTGCGCCCGGCCCCGCTTCGATAGGGCCGTTTGCGCATAACGGGTCAGCTCTGCAGCGCCTTGCGCACATGATCTGACCAACCGACACTGATCGCTTCCCCGCTTTCGATGACCGGGCGCTTGATCAGGGTCGGATTCTCGATCAGCAGACCTGCCGGGTCTGCCTCAACCCGCGCACGCTGGGCCTCATCCAGACCGCGCCAGGTGGTGGAGCGCGTATTGATCAGCGCTTTTGCGCCCACGGCCTTCAGCCAGACCGGAACCCGGTCCGCCAGATCAGCCTCGGCGCGGATATCGATGAAGTCATGCGCGACGCCGTCCGCCTTGAGCGCCTTCACGGCTTTGTTACAGGTATCGCAGTTTTTTAGGCCGAAAACCCGGTTCATTCCCTACCCCTTGTATCGTATACGCCCTGTTCATCGCCGGGTCAGGCCTTTCAGGCAAGACAGGCCCTGCATCTCAAGACGCCGCGGGGGACAGTCATGCCGTCATCACTCAAACTCATCCTGAAGCTGATCCTGGGCCTCGCCCTGATCGTGGCTGCGTGGGTTTTCTTCAGCACCCAATGGGGCTGGAAGGCGTTGCCGGACACTGCCCCGCTGACCTTTGAAGCCTATGATGACCGGTTTGAGCAAGCTGGCGCAAAAGCCGCCGCCGAGCTGGAAGCCATGCGCGCTGAATTTGGCGTACCGGGCGTGACCGCAGCCGTCGCGATCGATGGCCAGCTGGTCTGGTCGGCAGGCGCCGGTTGGTCTGACCTTGCCACTGAAGCCCCTGCGACACCGGACACCCTCTTCCGCATCGGCTCCACCTCCAAAGCCATGACCGCGACTGTCATTGCCCGGCTGGTCGACCAGGGCGTGCTCGATCCCGACGGTACGGTTGGCGACTATTTCCCCGACGCCCCGAACGAAGACTGGCTGGAACTCGAACTGGACCAGCTCCTGTCCCATACGGCGGGCTTTCCCGGGTACGAAAACAATTCAGACTGGCCCGACGCCTATGAAACCCTACGCATGAAGCGCCAGTATGAGACGGTGGAAGAGAGCCTCGGCCTGGTGGATGGCTCGCGCCTGCTCTTTGAGCCCGGCGAGGACTTTTACTACAACTCGTTCGACGTGGTGGTGGCGTCCGTGCTGGCCGAGCGGGCCTCGGGTCTGGACTATGCCAGCCTGCTGGAGCGCGAGGTTCGCGCGCCGCTGAACCTGACCACGCCTGTCCGCGCCAATGCCGGGCCTGCGCCTGAGCATGTCGCCCAATTCTATCAGTCCCGCCAGAACGGACAGGTCCGCCCGCGTGGCGCCGTCAATGTCAGCCAGCGCTGGCCCAGCGGCGGGCTCTATGCGCGCTCGGTCGATCTGGTGCAGGTCGCCAGCGCCTGGCTGGATGACAACTACATCTCTGAAGCCACGCGTGAGCGGTTCTGGACGCCCATGCGCCTGAACTCCGGCGAAGTGAATGAGCAAGGCTATGCGCTGGGCTGGCGTGTGAACCCGGAAAGCACGACCCGATTTGGCGAGGATGCGCCCGTGCGCATCGTCCACCATGGCGGGGTCAGCCGCGGCGCGATGAGCTGGCTGATCCTGTATCCCGAGCTGGGCATGGCGGTCGCGGTGAATATCAACACCGAGACCCGCGAGTTTGGCGATTTCTCGAGCGTGGAGCCCGAAATCACCCGCCTGTTCGCCGAAGCGGCCGGCCGGACGCCCGAAAACGCCCGGCTGCCCGACTAGACCATCAGGGCGAGCAGATTGCGCACGGCCATCACGATCAGCACAATGCTGGACAGGCTGAAGAGCACGAAGCGCACCGGCACGAAGTTCACGGTCGCCTGGAAGATGCTGTGCGCCACGCGCAGGATCACATAGGCCCAGGCCAGTCCGATATTGAGCGGATCCGCAACGCCGACAAGATGGCTGTAGATCGCCAGCGCATAGAACACGACGGGCTGCTCGTGCAGATGGTTATAGTTGTCCGCGACCTGTCGCACCGAGCGCGGCAAGACATCAAGCTGGGACTTTTCCTTGAGTTCGGCGGGCTTCAGCCCGGCCTTCTGCATGGCCGGAATGCGTGTGGCGTACATCCACAGCCACATGATCAGCGTCCAGCACACCAGCATCAGCACGGGCGTCATGATGGTCACAAACATGGTCTTCTCCCCTGACAGGCCACTCTGACGGCGGCTCGGGGGCAAGCTAAGCGCATGCGGGTCAGGCTGGAAAGCGCAAACTGAGCGCTATTGCGCGGCGGCTTCGGACGCTTCGCGCTCGGCGCGCATCTTTGACGCCTTGTCTTCGACCGCTTCGACAATGCGCTCGATCATGGTCTCGTTGGAGACTTTCTCGTCCGCCTGTCCGGCGAAATAGAGCATGCCCGCCCCCTTGCCGCCGCCGGTAAAGCCGAGATCGGTATAGGCCGCCTCGCCCGGGCCGTTGACCACGCAGCCAATGATGGACAGCGAGATCGGTTCGGAAATGTGCTCGAGCCGCTGTTCCAGCGTCTCCACGGTCTTGATGACATCAAAGCCCTGACGCGCGCAGCTGGGACAGGCGATGATGTTCACGCCGCGGGTGCGCAAGCCCAGCGATTTGAGGATGTCATAGCCGACCTTGATCTCTTCCACCGGGTTGGCGGACAGGGAGACCCGTATGGTGTCACCGATCCCGGCCCATAACAGCGAGCCCATGCCGATCGAGCTTTTCACCCCGCCCGTACGCAGACCGCCCGCCTCGGTCACCCCGAGATGGAGCGGGGCGTCGGTGGCTTCGGCCAGCGCCTGATAGGCGGCGACCGTGAGGAAGACGTCCGACGCCTTTACCGAAATCTTGTATTCACGGAAATCGAGGTCTTCGAGGATGCGCGCGTGATTGAGCGCGCTTTCCACCATCGCCTCGGGGCAAGGCTCCCCATACTTCTCCAGAAGTTCACGCTCCAGCGACCCGGCATTGACCCCGATACGGATCGAGCAGCCATGATCACGAGCGGCGGAGACCACCTCTTTCACCCGGTCCATCGAGCCGATATTGCCCGGATTAATCCGCAAGCAGGCCGCGCCCGCTTCAGCCGCTTCAATGCCGCGCTTGTAGTGAAAATGGATGTCGGCGACGAGCGGAACCTTGGCGGCTTTCGCAATCGTCTTGAAAGCTGCGGTGGAGTCCGTGTCCGGGCAGGAGACGCGCACAATATCCGCACCCGCCTCTTCCAGCTGACGAATCTGGTTGATCGTCGCATTGGCGTCCGAGGTGGGCGTGTTGGTCATGGACTGCACCGAGATCGGCGCATCGCCGCCCACGGGAACATTGCCCACATGGATCTGACGGCTCTTGCGGCGGTCAATCATCCGCCAGGGCCGCACCTTGGTGTGGTCTTCAACCGCCATGTCGCCGCCTCGCTTGGGAGCAGGTTCCAGTCAGTAAGGGATATAAGCGTTTGAACGGGACCTAGCGAGCCCCGTTCCTGCCGACGCATCACTCAAGCGCAGTTTTAGCCCGCTTCAGCTTCACGCAGCGCGGTCAGCACGAACTCGGCGGCGGACACATTGTCGATCGCCTGACCCGGCTCGCCCAGCGGGCCCAGCGGGCGCCCAGCCGCGCGCACCAGAACGGCGCCCGCATCATTGGTGGAGATCGTCAGGCCCGGCTCGTCCGGCGCACGGTACAGCTCGCCCGGCTCCAGCTCACGCGCCGCCAGGATGCGACCCGAGGCGTCACGCACTTCGATATCCACGCGCCCGCCCGCTTCCAGAACCAGCGTATTGCCGGCATTGGCGTCCGGCAGGCCCGACCAGATGGCGGCGCGGCTCGGCGCAGACGAGGCTTCCAGTTCCACGAGCGGGGTCTCGGCGCGCATCAGCGCGTCCATGGGCGCAGCGGCGCCCGCAAAGGCTTCCGCGCGGGTGACGTAATTGCCGTACCAGCCAGCCGCCACCACAACACCGCCCAGAATAAGCACAGCGCCAACCAGGCCGCGCGGCAGCTTGATCTCACGACGTTCCTGCGGCGCGGTCGGTTCACCGCGGCCCGCATCACAATCCACTTCGGCCTTGAACTGACGCACGCAATCAGCAACGTCGAGCCCCAGGAAGGCGGCATAGGTGCGCAGATAACCGACGGCATACGCCTTGGACGGCAGACCGCGCGGATCCATCGCTTCGAGTGCGTCCAGATAATCGCGCTTGATGCGGGTTCGCGCCGAGGCGCTGTCCAGGGTCAGACCGGCATGGGTGCGGCTCAGTCGCAGGCGTTCGCCAAGGCTCACGCCTTCAAGCGCCGGGGCTGGCGCACTAAACACCGCGTCAACAGGCACATAGCCTGTCTCGTCAGACATCGGTTCGTAATCGCGCATCTTCGCGTTCGCCATTTTCTGCGTCACAACGGACGCTCCCCTCTAGTGTGGCGCCCCAGCCTCACTCAAGGTTATTCAACCAAATGCTTTAGTTTTTATCAACAACTTCTCGCGGCAAACCGATTTCTTTTCCAGCGCGGAGCATCCTGTCCCGTAAGGAAACGGGACCGATTTTCGCGCCTTGCTGAATTTCGGCTTCCAGCCAAGGCGTTAGAAGGCCGAGATCACAGCCCGCTAGCGCCTGTTTAACCGGGCCGATCGATCCTGCCGCCATTGAGAGGCTGCGATACCCCAGCGCCGCCAATACGCACGCCTCCAGCGGTCGTCCCGCCAGCTCGCCGCACACATTCACAGGCTTGCCAGAGCTGTCACACGCTTGCCGAACATCTTTAAGCAAGCGTAAGGCAGGTGCGCTGATCGGATCGTAACGATCTGAGACTCTGGGGTTCTGTCGATCCGCTGCGAAGAAATACTGCATCAGGTCATTGGCGCCGACCGAGACGAAATCGGCGAGCTCCAGACAGGCTTCCGGGGCAAAGGCAACCGCCGGGGTTTCCAGCATCAGGCCCACCCGCAATTCATCCGGCGCGTCATGGCCATGACGCCGCGCCAGATCCAGCTCCCGCTCGAGCACATCCCGCGCCGCGGCCAGCTCTTCCGCCACTGAGATCATCGGGAACAGGACATTGAGCGTTCGTCCGGCAGACGCGCGCACCAGTGCGCGCAGCTGATAGCGGGTCAGCGCCGGGCGATCGAGGCCCATGCGAAGCGCCCGCCAGCCCAGCGCCGGGTTGGGTTCGCGCATGGAGGGGATGAAAGGCGTCACCTTGTCCCCGCCCAGGTCGAGCGTACGGAACACCACCGGCTTGTCGCCTGCTGCCTCATACACAGCCTTGTACAGCTCGATCTGCGCGCTCAGGCGTGGCAGGGTGTCGGCGACCATGAACTGGAATTCGGTGCGGAACAGGCCCACGCCCGCCGCGCCTGTGTCTTCCAGCCGGTTCATCTCCACAAGAAGTCCGGCATTCATGCCCAGGGTCAGCGTCTGACCGTCCGCCGTTTTCGTCGGTGCGTCGCGCAGATGCGCGAAGGTGCGCTGGCGCTCCACAAGCGCCTCGATGCGCTCGTCATAGGCCGTGCGCACTTCCTCATTGGGACGCACATGCAAGAGACCGAATTCGCCATCCAGAATGACGCTGTCACCCTCTTCAACCCGGTCGAGCGCGCCATCAAGGCGGCCGACCATGGGGATGCCCAGGGCCTTCGCGACGATGGCGGCGTGGCCCGTGACCGAACCTTCCTCGACCGCGATGCCGGCGAGGCGCGTACGATCAAACTCAAGAAGCTCCGCCGGCCCCACCGAACGCGCCACGATGATGGCGTTCTCGGGCAGGCTGTCCTCTTCGGACTCCTCGGTGCGCGCCAGGTGACGCAGCAGGCGATTGGCCAGGTCTTCAAGGTCGTGCAGGCGCTCCTGGAAGTGCGCATCGCGCGCCTTCATCAGGCGTGCGCGATGTTCGTTCCGCACCCGCTCCACGGCGGCTTCCGCCGTCAGACCTGCGCGGATCGCCTCGCCCAGCTGGTTCAGCCAGCCGCGGTCATGGGCGAACATACGATAGGTTTCCAGCACTTCACGCGAAGGCGTGCCGATGGGCACGCGGCCGGAATCCAGAAGCTGGTCCACCGAGCGACGAAGACGCGTGATGGCCTCGTTCAGCCGCGCTTCCTCGGCGGCGGCGTCATCAGCCACCAGACGCGTTGAGAGCACATGCGGCTCGTGTTTCACCGCAACGCCGCGCACAACGCCCGCCGACAGGGCAAGGCCCTGAAAGCGTTCAGGTTTGGACAGGCGCACTTCAAGTTCGGCGAAGCCCTCCGCCTGCACCAGCTCGCCCGAGGTGACGATCTCGGCCAGCAGCATGGCGACGGTCTGAAGCGTCTCGATCTCTTCTTCTGTCGTGGGGCGCACCGCGCCGGTCTGGGCGGTCAGAACCCCGACCAGACGACCGCCCCGCAGGATCGGCACGCCGACAAAGCTCTTGAACGGTTCTTCGCCCGTTTCAGGCTTGTAGGAGAAGCTGGGGTGGGAGGGCGCATCCTCCACAGCGAACGGTCGCGCCCGACGCGCCACCTCGCCCACAAGGCCCTCGCCCGCATGCAGGCGCACCCGGTGCACCGCAGAAGCGTCAAGACCGTGAGTGGCGGACAGCTCCAGCGCGCCCGAGGGGCGCACCAGATAGATCGAGCACACATCCGCGCCGGTTTCTTCCGCGATGATATCCGTCAGCCGGTCGAGGCGCTTTTGCGCATCTTCCTGGGCCGCCATCAGGTCGCGGATACGGCTTAGCAGGCGGCGCGGGCCGCGCGCGGTGGACAGGCTTTTGGGCGTCATGGCGTTCTGTCAGGCATCCTGTCTGGGGCCGTCACAAACGGGGGCGCACCCGGTCGAGTCTGGCAGTAAGGCGATAGAGGCCTTGTTTAAGGGGGGTTCGTCAAGCCTTGGACGGCGCCGCACCCAACCTGTAGGCGGCGTGAAGCGCACGCACAGCGTGTTCAAGATGATCCGCATCCACCAGAGCCGAGATCTTGATCTCGCTAGTGGCGGTCATGCGCACGGCAATCTCCTCCCGCGCCAGAACCCCATACAGGGTGCGGGCTACATCGGCCCGGCCCCGCAGGCCGGTGCCCACGACCGACACCTTGGCGAGCCCGGTTTCAGAGCGCACCTCGAGCCCGTTCGGACGCGCCGCCGCCTCGGCTGCGGCCAATGCTCGCGGCAAGTCCCGCCCCGCCACCGAACACTCCACGACCGAGCCGCCCGAGCGGGCGCGCGCCTGCACGATCATGTCCACATCCACATCCGCCTCACCCAGCGCCGCGAACAGCAATTCAGCCGCCTGGGGCCCTTCCCCGCCATGAATGGACAGGCGCGCCTGATCGCGCACATAGGCGACGCCGGAGACGATGCGCTTTTCAGCGATCTCCGCTTCAGGCGTCACTTCGGTGCCAGCGCTTTGCCCCGCCGGAAGGAAGCTCGACTTCACACGCAGGGTGACGCCCTTGGCCTTGGCGTACTCGACCGAGCGGGTCTGAAGCACTTTCGCGCCCATGGCCGCCAGTTCCAGCATGGCGTCATGGCTGATGCGCTCAACCCTTACCGCTTCAGGCGCAATACGCGGATCGGTGGTGAAGACCCCGTCCACATCAGTGTAGATGTCGCATTCCGCCCCGACCGCCGCCGCCACAGCCGCTGCGCTGAGATCGGTGCCGCCACGGCCCAAAGTCGCGAGCCGTCCTTCGGCATTCAGGCCCTGATATCCCGCGACCACTGGGATCACTCCGGCGGTCATCAGCTCGTCCAGCAGCGCGCCATGAATATCGGTGATCTTGGCGCTGCCGGGCGGGCCCTCGACCAGAATGGGCAGGCTCCACCCCATCACGGATTCAGACTGGAAACCCTCACGCTTGAGCGCCAGCGCCATCAGGGCGGCGCTGGCCTGTTCGCCCGCCGCCAGAACCGTATCGGTCTCGATCTCGCCCAGACCGCCGCCCAGCGCTTCCGCCGCGCCCAGAAGCCGGTCCGTCTCGCCCGCCATCGCCGAAACGACCACGGCGACCTGCTTGCCTGCACGGGCCTCGGCCGCGACGATGGAGGCGGAATGGGCGATGCGTTCGGGATTGGCCATGGAGGTGCCGCCAAATTTCAGCACAAGGCGCGGAGCGGTCATGGGCGTCCTCCAGTCAGGGATCGATCAGAATTGAAGATGCGGCAAACGGCGCAACAGGGTCGATAAACGCGAGCGATGGGACCATATTGCGGCGCGATTGGTACAAAACCGGCGATATCAGCGCAAATGCGCATCACCGTTCATCCGCCGGGATGTGTAAGGAGCCCGTCATGGCCCAGGCCGAAGCCCCGACTGCCTTGTCCACGCCCTCGATCGATCCTGAAGAGGTCGAGAAATTCTCCCGCATGGCCGGGGAATGGTGGGACCCCACGTCGAAATTCGCGCCCTTGCACAAGTTCAACCCGGCGCGGCTGACCTATATCCGCGAGATTCTGAGCCGCCATTTCAAGACCGAGGGCGCTGAACCGCTCAAGGGCCTGAAAGTGCTCGATATCGGCTGCGGCGGCGGTCTGGTCTCCGAACCCATCGCCCGCCTCGGCGCCTCGGTTACGGGCGTTGACGCCGCCGAAGCGAACATCAAGACCGCGCTGGTGCATGCCGAGGAGAACGGCCTCTCCATCGACTATCGTCACGGCACCGCCGAGCAATTGCTGGAACAAGGCGGACCGGGGCAATTCGATGTGGTGCTCAATCTCGAAGTGGTCGAGCATGTGGCCAATCCCGACCAGTTCCTGCGCGATTGCGCCCGCATGGTGAAACCGGGCGGCATGATGATCGTGGGCTCGATCAACCGTACGCCCCGCGCCTTCGCCACGGCCATCTTTGGCGCCGAATACGTGCTGGGCTGGCTGCCGCGCGGCACCCACCGTTTCAACAAGCTCGTCAAACCGATGGAAGCGCGCGCCGCCCTGAAAGCCGAAGGGCTGGACGTGATGGAGCCAGTGGGCGTGAGCTATAACCCGCTCAAGGACCTGTTCTTCATCTCCGCAGATTCTGGCGTGAACTATCTGATGGGATCGGTGAAACCCGCCTGACACGAGCGCATTGATGTCTGAACCCTTGTCCCAGGCCGTCCTGTTCGCTTTGCTCGCCGGGTCCACGATCCCGCTCGGCGCGGCGCTGGCCTTGTGGGACAAGGTTCACCCCAACTGGATGTCTGGCGAGCTGCGTCACGGCGTAATCGCCTTTGGCGGCGGAGTGCTGATCGCGGCGGTGGCGCTGGTGCTGGTGCCCGAGGGCGTCGAGCTAATGCCGGGCTGGATGGCGCTCGCGGCCTTCATTGCGGGCGGGATCTGCTTCTTCTTCATCGACCGCACTCTGGGGCGCAGCGGCAAGTCCATGGGCCAGCTCATGGCCATGCTGGTGGATTATCTGCCTGAAGCCATTGCGCTCGGGGCCATGCTGGCGACCGGCGCCGAGGCGGGCCTTCTGCTGGCGCTTCTGATCGGCCTGCAGAACTTTCCCGAAGCCTTCAACGCTTTCCGCGAACGGGCCGCCAGCAGCGAGGAGAGCGCGATGAAGACCTACTTCCCCTTCCTGCTCATGCCGCTCCTGGGACCAATCGCTGCGGCCCTCGGGGTGATGATCTTCGCCCCCAATCAGATGGTTCTGGGGGCGCTGATGGTGTTCGCGGCAGGCGGCGTGCTGTTCCTGACCTTCCAGGACGTGGCTCCGGAAGTGAAACTTGAGAAGAGCTGGGCGCCGCCGCTGGGCGCCGTGCTGGGCTTCTCGCTGGGCCTTGCCGGCGACCTCTTCCTCTAGCGCCTAGTTCGCCTTCTTGGGCGGCGTCGGTGCGAAGGGTTCGGGCAGCGGCGCGCAGGGCACGCCCTCCTCGCTCAGCTGTTCACGTTCATCCGCGGTGGTTTCGCCATAGATCAGGCGCTCGGGCGCATCGCCCTTGTGAATGGCGCGGGCCTCACGAGCGAAATCCTCGCCCACATAGTCAAAATTGGAGCGGATATGGGCCTGCACCTGCCGCGCCAGCGTTTCGAAGTCGGGCGCGCTGTTGGCGGTGGCTTCCTTCTTGCGCGCGGTGCGCACCGAGGGCGCCATGAGCTGCTTTGAGACCTCAATGGAGCCGCAGCTGGGGCACTCCACCAGGCCGCGGTCTTTCTGGACGTCAAAATCGTCTGAATTGCGGAACCAGGCCTCGAACGCATGCCCGTCCGCGCAAGACAGCGCGTAGCGGATCATGGGCCCGTGAACTCCCGGTCATTGTTCAGGGACGGAATGCGCGAGCGGGCGGACTCCACCTCATCAAGGTCGATCTGGGCATGAAGCACGCCCGGCTCGTCATGATCAAAGGCGGCGACAATCTCGCCCCATGGCCCGATGACCATGGAATGGCCCCAGGTCTTGCGACCATCCTCATGCTTGCCGCCCTGGGCGGGAGCGAGGATGAAGCTGCCGGTCTCGATGGCGCGCGCCCTGAGCAGGGTTTCCCAATGGGCGCGGCCTGTCGGACGGGTAAAGGCGCTCGGCACCGAAATCATCTGGGCGCCCGCCTTGGCGAGTCGACGATAGAGCGCCGCAAAGCGCACATCATAGCAGATGGACAGTCCCAGCTTGCCGCCCGCCGCCTCGGTCAGGACAGCGCGATCGCCCGGCGCGTAATTGGTCGATTCTGAGTAGGTTTCGCCGCCACCCAGCGCCACATCGAACATGTGGATCTTGTCATAGGTCGCTTTCAGCGCCCCGTTCGGACCAAAGAGGTGGGAGCGATTGACCGCCCGTTCGCGGCCATCCGAAGACGCCCCGCCCTTGAGCGCCATCGAACCGATCAGAAGATCGATGCCGAGGGAATCCGCCAGATCGGCGAAACGCACGATGGCGGGCTCCACCTCGGAGGTGTGAATCTGCCCGAACAGCTGATCGGCGTCCTTCTGGACCAGTGTCGTGGTCTCAGGGGTCAGGACGAATTTTGCGCCAGCAGCCGCCGCTTCGCGGATCAGGGCTTCGGCGTCGTCCAGATTGCGTTCCGGGTCGACGCCGGAACGCATCTGGATCAGGGCGAGTTTAACGGCGCTCATAGCGCTCCTTCGGTTCGCAGCAGGTCATCAAGCTTGCCCGCATTTTCCATCGCCATCATGTCGTCGCAACCGCCCACATGGGTGTCGCCGATGAAAATCTGCGGGAAGGTGCGCGCGCCATTGGCGCGATCCACCATCTCCTTTTTCTTCTTCACATCGAAGCCCGCGTCAATCTCGTCAAAAGCGACGCCCTTCTTTTTCAGAAGCGAGACAGCGCGCACGCAGTACGGACACATGGGGCGAGTATAAATCGTGACGGCGGCCATAAGGCCCTCCTTGTCTGTTCATCCGGGGGGAGCGGATCATTCCGCATTCGCCCTTTATTTAAGCGGGTCGACAGGTTTCACAACGCGCGCCAGCGTGATCGCGGTCACATCTTCGGCGCCGGCGCGTTTCAAAACCCTTGCGCATGCCTGCAAGGTTGCGCCGGTCGTATGCACGTCGTCCACAAGGACAAAACGCCGCCCCCGGACAAAGGGTTTCATCGCCGCGCGCACCGAGAACGCGCCCGCCACATTCCGCTGGCGCGCCTTGGCGCTGAGCCCGCCCTGGCTGGGGGTGGAACGCGATCGCGCCAATAGATGCGGCTCGACCGGCAGACCGCAGTGTAGCGACAAGGCCCGCGCCAGCAGGAAAGACTGGTTGAAGCGCCGTTTGCGCAAGCGACTGGCGTGCAGCGGGATCGGGATGAGCGCGTCCGCGCCTTCAAGCGCATCACCGCCTGCCCGCATCATCCAGCGCCCGAATACATCCAGTCCATCCGTACGGCCTGCATGCTTGAGCATCAGCACCAGGCGGCGGCTTTTTTCGTCATAGACAAAGGCGGCGCGACTGATCCGGCAGGGCGGGGTGTCTTGCGCAGCGCAAGCGCCACACACCGCGCCCTTGCCGATGGGATAGTCGAACGGCATCCCGCAACTGGCGCACCAGGGGGCGTCGAGAAAACGCACATCCGACCAGGCGCCGGGAGAGAGCTCGCCGGGCGCGGAAACAGGCGCGCCTGTCACCGGGCAGAGCGGCGGCCAGACGATGTCCGCACAGACCCGCCACAGCGCCAGGGCTTTGCCTCGTAGCGTATTGGGTCCATATCTCGACCATGAGCCCGGTGACGCTGATTTCATCCAAACCCGCCCCTCAACCCGAAGGCGGCCCGCCCGCCCTGTTTGACCGGCGGCTGCTGGCCCGTCGTCGGAACCGCGCCGCGCGCGAGTTTCAAGCCTACGACTTTTTACACGCTCGCGCTGCAGATGATCTTCTGGATCGCGTAGAAAGCGTAACGCGCGACTTCGACACCTGTCTGGTGCTGGGCGGCGGCGGCGCGATCGGACGCGCCCTGAAAGACCGTCCCGGTGCACAAGCCAAGATCAAGCACCTGATAGAAACCGATCTTTCACCCGACATGGCGCGCCTGAGCGATGTGACCGCCGCCTGTCTGGATGAAGAGCGCCTGCCCATTGCACCGCAGAGTGTGGATATGGTGATCTCTTGTCTCAACCTTCACTGGACCAATGACATTGTCGGCGCGCTGATCCAGATCAATCACGCGCTCAAGCCTGACGGCTTCTTTGCCGGCGCGCTGCTGGGCGGGGCCACGCTGACCGAATTGCGCCAGAGCTTTCAGAAGGTCACAGACGAAGACCCCGCGCCCCGTCGCGTATCGCCTTTTGCGGACACGGTGGACATGGCGGGATTGCTCAGCCGGTCCGGCTTCACGCTTCCCGTGTCAGATGTGGACCGGGTGAAGGCGCGCTATGGCAATGCCTTCGTCCTGATGCGCGATCTTCGAGCTATGGGCGAAACCAATGCGCTTTATGACCGCCCCCGAACGCCGGGCACCAAGAGCCTGTTTGTGAAAACCGCCGAGGCCTATGCCGAGGCCTTCGCGGAAGCGGACGGGAAAATCCCGGCGACGTTCGAGATCATTCATTTCGCCGGATGGGCGCCGCATCCCGATCAGCCCAAACCCAAACGTCCCGGCTCGGCGCAAGTCAGTCTGGCGGAGGCTCTGGGCGTTACCGAGCACAAGAGCGGCGACACGGCGGGTTAGCCGCCCGAGGCAGTGCTGATAGTGGTGCTGACAGTCTGAAGCAGCGCCCAGAGCTGATTGCCCAGAAGCGACACGGCGGTGATCACCACAACGCCCAGCAAACCGACCAGCAAACCGTACTCGATGGCGGTCGCCCCGCTCTCGTCCTCGATCAACCGACGCGTGAGCCGACCAGCCTGTCGCGCAATTCCGCCGCCAGCGGCTTGTCGGCCGGAGGCATGGCGTAGTCGCGGAACTGGTCGGGTTTCGCCCAAGCGATGGCCTGGCCCTCGGTTGGATTGATGAACCCGTCCCAGCGCCGGCATACATAGAGCGGCATTAGCAGATGCCCGCCCGTCTCGAGCTTTTCGGATGCGAAGGCGAAGGGCTGCAGGCATTGCTCGCATGGCTCTATCCCCAACTCCTCACGCAGCTCCCGCGTCAGGGCCTGCTCAGGGCTCTCGCCCGGTTCCACCTTGCCGCCCGGGAACTCCCAGAGCCCTGCATGCTGTTTGCCTTCAGGACGCCGGGCCAGCAGCACACGACCATCCGGATCGACAAGCGCGCACGCCACCACAAGCAACAGACTAGAACTCATAACACTGGGCCATTCTGGTTAAAGCGGTCTTTGAGGACAGGGTATATGGGCCATTAAGGCCTAGGGCGCATCCTGCCCGGGCGCCTCTTCCGGCGTATCAAGGTCTTCAGGCGGGATTGCACTCGGCTCGGTCGTGCGCAGGGCGCTCGGGGCCCGACCGGCGACACGCGTCACCGGATAGCGTTCGCGCAGCACCTCCAGAAGGTCATCAATGCCCTGCAAGGTCAGGAACCGCACGATATTGGGCCGCACTTCCTCAAGGCTTTCACGCGGCTGCAAGCGCCGGTCCATGACCTGCAGCACGTGCCAGCCATACTCGGTCTCGAACGGCGCGCTCACCGCACCCTCGTCTGTGGCGAACGCCACTTGCGCAAAACCCGGCAGGATGCCCGTGCGGGTGAAATAACCCAGATCCCCGCCGCTGAACCGGGTCGCCAGATCGCGGCTGACTTGAGCGGCCAGCTGACCGAAATCACTGCCCTCGGCCAGAAGGCGGGCGACCTCGACCGCTTCCTCGCGCGTCTCCACAAGGATGTGCCGCGCCCGGATTTCCTCCGTGCGGGGAGCGAGCCGGCTCTGCTCCTCATAAACCTGCTCGATCGCATCGTCGGTGACGGCGGACGCAATGGCGTTCTCGACCAGGATATTGCCCAGAATGCGTTCCTCGGCGGCGGCCAGCCGCAAGCGGGCCTCCTCCTCATCCTGAACGTTGCGCGCCACGGCCTCCAGAGCCAGAAGGCGCTGGTCGATCAGGTCTGACACAATGTCCCGAAACACCTGATCGGTCGGCATCAGCGCCTGCGGCGTATCCGTCAGTCCCAGCGTCACCGCCTCACGGCGCACATCCTCGACCGTGATCACGGTTTCACCGACGCGAGCGGCAATCTCGGACGGGGCAACGTCACGCTCAGCGATGAAGCGCAGTCCCGCCTGTGACGCACTTGCCCCACGAGGTTGTGATTCTTCAGTATCTTGGGGGCTACAGCCCCCTGCGAACGCAGTCGTGATCAACGCAGCTGCTACAAGCAGACGGCGGGCTTGATTGACAGTCAATCAGGGCCTCCTTAAGTCACCAGTGACCTTCTACGACGTCAGAGATGCGACCAGGCTCCGCCTGTCGTCCTCACGCCGTCCTTAATTCATTGTTCGCCCGTCAAGGCAGATACGTCATGCTCAACATCGCCCGCAAGCTTTTCGGCTCCTCCAACGACCGCGAGGTCAAGCGCATGCGTCCCATCGTGGACAAGATCAATGCGCTGGAGCCTGACTTTGTCGAGCTTGATGATACAGCGCTGGCGAACAAAACGGTTGAATTCCGCGAGCGCCATGAAAACGGCGAGAGCCTCGACAGCCTGCTGCCCGAGGCCTTCGCCGCCGTGCGTGAAGCCGCCAAGCGGGCGCTGGGCCAACGCCATTACGACGTCCAGCTGATGGGCGGCATCGTGCTGCACCGGGGCAATATCGCGGAGATGCGCACGGGTGAAGGCAAGACGCTGGTCTCCACACTCGCCGCCTATCTGAACGCACTTCCGGGCAAGGGCGTGCATGTGGTGACGGTGAACGATTATCTGGCGCAACGCGACTCTGAATGGATGGGTCGGGTGTTCGCCAAGCTGGGCATGACCACGGGCGTCATAATCCATGGCATGAGCGACCCCGAGCGTCGCACCGCCTATGGCTGCGACATCACCTACGGCACCAATAACGAGCTGGGCTTTGACTATCTGCGCGACAACATGAAGTACGCGCTCAACGACATGGTCCAGTTCGGCGGCCGCCCGCTTGAAAAGGCCGAGCACCATTTCGCCATCGTCGACGAGGTGGACTCCATCCTGATCGACGAAGCGCGGACCCCGCTGATCATCTCAGGCCAGACCGAAGACCGCACCGATTTCTACAAGACCATCGACGCGATCATCCCGCTGCTGGACGAAGAAGACTACACCATCGACGAGAAGGCCCGCTCCTGCACCTTCACCGAGGAAGGCAACGAGCATATCGAGCAGCTCCTGAAAGAGCGCGAGCTGCTGGATGCCGACGCCGATCTGTATGACATCGAGAACATCTCTGTCGTCCACCACGTCAATCAGGGCCTGAAAGCGCACAAGCTGTTCGTGCGTGACAAGGACTACATTGTTCGTGAAGGCAAGGTGGTGCTGATCGACGAATTCACCGGCCGCATGATGCCCGGTCGTCGCCTGTCGGACGGTCTGCACCAGGCCATCGAGGCGAAGGAAACCGTCGACATCCAGCCTGAAAACCAGACGCTGGCCTCGATCACCTTCCAGAACTATTTCCGCCTCTACAAGAAGCTGGGCGGCATGACCGGCACCGCGGCCACCGAGGCCGACGAATTCCACGACATCTACTCGCTGGGCGTGGTGGAAATGCCCACCAACCGTCCGGTGCAGCGGATCGACGAGGAAGACGAGCTCTATCGCACCGAGGCCGAGAAATTCAACGCCATCCTTGAGGCGATCGTGGACGCCCACGCCAAGAACCAGCCGGTTCTGGTCGGCACGGTATCCATCGAGAAGTCCGAGCGGCTCTCGGACTTCCTGAAGAAGAAAAAGATCCCGCACCAGGTGCTGAACGCCCGTTATCACGAGCAGGAAGCCGGCATCATCGCACAGGCCGGCGCGCCGGGCGCTGTGACCATCGCCACCAACATGGCCGGCCGCGGCACCGACATCCAGCTCGGCGGCAGTGTCGATTACAATCTGCAGGAATGGGTCGAGGCGGAGAAAGCCGCAGGCCGCGATCCCGATGACGCCGCGCTGAAAGCCAAACGCGAGCAATTTGAAGCCGAAGTCGCCGACAAGAAGAAGCAGGCGCTGGAAGCCGGCGGCCTCTTCGTGATCGGCACCGAGCGCCATGAAAGCCGCCGCATCGATAACCAGCTGCGCGGCCGGTCCGGCCGTCAGGGCGACCCAGGCCGCTCCGCCTTCTTCCTGTCTGTGGAAGACGATCTGCTGCGCATTTTCGCGCCGGAACGCCTGGATGGCATCATGCGCACGCTGGGCCTGAAAGAAGGCGAAGCCATCCAGCACCCCTGGATGACGAAAGCGGTCGAGACCAGCCAGAAGAAGGTCGAGCAGCGCAACTACGATATCCGCAAGAACATCCTCAAATACGATGATGTGATGAACGATCAGCGCAAGGCGATCTTCGAGCAGCGCATCGAATTCATGACCTCCAAGGATGTCTCTGACGTCATCACGGACATGCGCGAGACCACGGTCGAGGACCTTGTCACCCAGCACATCCCGGCGCGCGCTTATGCCGACCAGTGGAATATCGAGGGTCTGAACGAGGACGTGCTGAAATATTTCAGCCTCGAGCTTCCGATCAAGGACTGGGCGGCCGAGGAAGGCATCGCCGACGAGGAAATGCGCGAGCGCCTGATGAAAGTGGTCGACGAGACCTATGCCGAAAAGGCCGCCAATATCGGCCCGGACCTGATGCGCCGCATCGAGAAGCAGATCCTCTTGCAGACCATCGACCAGAACTGGCGCGATCACCTGCAAAATCTCGACGCCCTGCGCTCGGCTGTGGGCCTGCGCGGCTACGCCCAGCGCGACCCGCTCAACGAGTTCAAGACCGAGGCCTTCGCCCTGTTCGAGCACCTGCTCGACCAGCTGCGCTATGAGACCACGCGCGTCCTGTTCGCCCTGCGCATGTCCCAGAGCGCCCCGGCGCCGGAAGCGCCTCAGGCGCCGCGAAACATGCAGGCCCAGCACATCGACCCGCAGACCGGCCGCAACGAGATGGCGGATGGTGACTCCCAGCCGCCGCAAACCACGCCGTCGCCGTCAGCCACGCGTATCGCGGCTCAGGATGTGGATCCCAACGACCCCGACACCTGGGGCCGCGTGCCGCGCAATGCGGCCTGCCCGTGCGGGTCTGGCAAGAAGTTCAAGCATTGCCACGGGGCGATCGGCCAGGCCTGATCCTGACGCCAAAGTGAGGCTTCATGCCCGATACTAGCCTGACGCGCCTGGAGCCGGATCAGTTTGACGCTGTCAATGCGATGATCCTGCGCTCCAAGGCGTTCTGGGGCTATGATGCGGACATGATGGCGAAGATGGAGACGGTGCTCCGTCTTGATCCGGACGCCGCCAGCGAAGGCCGCGCCATTGCAGCCTGGCAAACCGGCCTGCCTATGGGGCTGGCGCAAATCAGCACCCCCTATGAGGCCGAAGGTGGTCTCGCGGTGATGCTGGACCTTCTTTTCATCGCCCCCGAAGCCATTGGCTCAGGCCTGGGCAAGACGCTCTATGACTGGGCGCTGGATCAGGCGCGCATGGCGGACGCCGCTGTCCTGCACATCCTGTCCGATCCCAATGCGCGCGGCTTCTACACGGCGATGGGCGCGAGTTTCATAGAGGATCGCCCTTCCAGGCTGACGCCGGGCCGGATGCTGCCCTGGCTCGAACACCGGCTCGCCTGAGGCGATAAATCATCGATTGCGCAAAATTCCCTTCGGAGTCATGGTTCCTGACCAGTTTTCGGAGGTAATGATGAAACGGCTGATCGTGTGTTGCGACGGCACCTGGCAAACCATCAGCCAGAAAGTGCCCACCAATGTGGCCAAGCTGGCCTTCTCGCTGGACGGCTGCGACACCTCCAATCCGGACAGGCCCGTCGAGCAGATCGTCTATTACGACTCCGGTGTCGGCACGCCCTTCACCCAGAGCAATTCGGGCTGGTTCAGCCGCATGCTGTCCTCCTTGCGCAAGAAGCGGCAGGGCGCGTTTGGCGGCGGACTGGAAGAAAAGATCTATGACGCCTACCGCTTCCTGTCTCTGAACTATCGCGAGGGCGACGAGATCTGGTTGTTCGGCTTTTCCCGCGGCGCCTACACCGTGCGTTCCCTCGCCGGGCTGATCTACAATTCAGGGCTCCTGCACCGGCGCAATCTGGGCAAGCTGCCGGACGCCTACGCGCTTTATCGCTCCAAGGAGCTCAAACCCACGTCCTGGATGTGCCGGGAGTTTCGGGAGCGCAACGGGTTTGAGCCCGACATCCATTTCCTGGGCTGCTGGGATACCGTCGGGGCTCTGGGCATCCCGGACCTCTCGGACGATCACGACATCAATGAGCGACTGAATGCAGAGTATCGCTTCCACGACGACCAGCTGAACCGCAAGGTGCTGAACGCCCGTCATGCCTGTGCGCTGGATGAAACCCGCAAGGCGTTTCCGCTGACCCCGATGGAGGCCTCCAGGGAGGCGCTCAACAAAACCGATCCGCTCAAGCAGATCTGGTTCATTGGCCCCCATGGCGGCGTAGGGGGCGGGGAAAGCGCCAATACCCCGCTGTCTGACATCGCCCTCAAATGGATGGCCGACGAAGCGCGCAGCAAGGGTCTCGCGATTGATTACGCGGTTCTGGATTCCCGGCTCGAACCCGATCCTCTGGCAGACTTCAAGATCCCCGGCGGCCTGCTGGCGGCTCTGGGGGATCGCGTGCGAGAAGCCCCGGCGCCAGCCGCCGAAGCGCTGGCGCTGTTTCACCCCAGCGTCTGGGTGCGCTTTGATCATGAAGACGCGAACTACCGGCCCCAGTCCATGCGCGACTGGGCCGATATTGATCGGGACGCGTGGCTTTGAGAGGGCCTAGCCCTCAAGCAGGGACCGGCCGATATTAAGGAAACGATCGCGGCGGCGCTGACGCAGCTCGACCGGGCTCAGCCCGTCCATGCTCGACAGGGCCGTTTCAATCGCTTCACCCACCTTGCGGATGGCGCCCGCGCGGTCACGATGGGCGCCGCCGACCGGCTCTTCGATGATGTTGTCGATGATCTTGAGCTCGATCAGGTCCTGCGCGCTGACTTTCATCGCCAGAGCTGCATCCTTCGCACGGGCATTGTCGCGCCACAGGATGGATGCGCAGCCTTCCGGCGAGATCACCGAATAGATCGAATGCTCCAGCATCATGACGGTGTTGGCCGAGGCCAGCGCCACAGCGCCTCCAGAGCCGCCCTCGCCCGTGATCACGCTCACCAGCGGCGTGCCCAGCGTCAGGCAGCGCTCGGTGGAGCGGGCAATGGCTTCCGCCTGACCGCGTTCTTCCGCGCCAATGCCCGGATAGGCGCCCGCCGTGTCCACCAGCGTGACGACCGGCAGGTCAAAGCGCTCGGCCAGATCCATCAGGCGCATCGCCTTGCGGTAGCCTTCAGGGCGCGCCATGCCGAAATTGTGTTTGAGACGGGACTGGGTGTCATGACCCTTCTCATGTCCCATCAGCACCACCGGACGGCCATTGAGACGGCCCAGCCCGCCCACGATGGCGTGGTCCTCGCCAAACCGGCGGTCGCCCGCCAGTTCCTCAAAATCGGTCATCAGGCCGGCAATGTAATCGCGCAGGTGCGGACGCTCGGGGTGACGCGCCACCATGGTTTTGCGCCAGGCGTCGAGCTTGGAATACAGCGCTTTGAGCTGGTCCGACGACTTCTGGCGCAGCTTGGCGATTTCTTCCGCCGCATCAGGGGCGTCCTCACCGTTCCGGGACAGGACGCTTTCAAGTTCTTCAATCTTGGCGTCAAGCTCGGCGATGGGCCGTTCGAAATCGAGATAGGTGCGCGTGGTATCAGACATGGAAGGTCCTGGTGGATGGGCCCTTGTGGAGGGCGCAAACTAATGGGCGCTCAAGCGCGACGCAATCTATGCACTGTTATGAGCAAATGACGGGCCGGTTTCACCCTTGGTCAGCTGTATCATTGTGCGCCAGCGGGTGCGCATCATGCACCAGCGCTTTCAATCGCGCCTCCAGCACATGTGTATAAATCTCGGTCGTGGACACGTCCGCATGTCCCAGAAGGCTCTGAACGCTGCGCAAATCCGCCCCGTTCGCCAGAAGATGAGTCGCAAAGGCGTGACGCATCACGTGCGGGCTGACCGTTTGCGGATCAAGCCCGGCCTCAAGCGTCAGCGCCTTGAGCATTTGCGCAAAGCGCTCCCGCGTTAGATGCCCCTCTTTCGCCGTCCGGGATGGAAACAGATAGCGCGACGCCAGGGCATGGGTTGCAACAGAGCGCGCGGGCAGATGATCCCCCCTCACCGCCTTGTAGGCTTCCACCGCCGCGATTGCGCTATCGGTCAGGGGCACAAGACGCTCCTTGTCGCCCTTCCCCGTCACCACGAGGCAGCGTTCCGAGCGCGCAAACGCCGCAAGCGGCAAGGTCACCAGCTCACTGACCCGCAATCCGCCAGCATAAAGCAGCTCCAGCAAAGCGCGCAGCCTGAACCCGTCCGCGCCCTCAATCCGATCGGCGGCGTCAAACAGGGCCTCAACCTGGCTTTCGCTGAGAACCTTGGGGAGCGGGCGCGGCTTTTTCGGCCCGGAAAGCGTCTTCGCCGGATCATCAGCGCGCAGCCCTTCCTTGAGCAGGAAACGGTAATAGCGCTTGAGCGCGGACAGGCGCCGGGCGGCCGTCGCGGGCGACAAGCCATCTGCGGCCAGATCAGACAGGAAGCGCTCCACATGCCTGGTCTGGGCGTCTTCAAGGCCGACGCCCTGAGCCCCCAGCCGCTGCGCTGCGTCTTCCAGATCGCGGCGGTAGGCGTCCAGCGTGTTGCGGGCGGCGCCGCGTTCCGCCGCCATCATGTCCAGAAACAGGTCGATCGAGCGTGCGCTCACGCGGCGTCCTCGATCACCCGCGCCAGAAGATACTGCAACGCCTGACGCCGCAGCCCCGCATGATCAAGCGCCAGCATGGAGGCACCGCAGGTTTCCGCATCATCCGGATGGCGATCCAGCAAGGAGGCCGCATGCAGCTGGGTTTCCCCCAGAGCACCCGCCCCCGCCGCCAGCAACAACGGACCAAAAGCCGGCGGGATCACGCCGCTCTGCCGGGTCAGCCCGGACAGCGCCTGTTGCAGCTCGCCCTGATCATTCGCGCCCAGCGCAACCAGACCTGCCGCCTGGCACAAGCGTTCAGGCGTTGCGGTCTCAAGCCGCGCCGCCAGCAAGGCCATGAAGGCGTCATCGCGCACTTCATCAAGCGCAATGGCCCGCGCAAAATCGAGCGCGACAAGCACGCCAGGCGCCGGCGGTTGCCATTCAGGCTCTTCAGCCGCCATTTCTTCGCCCGGCTCAATCGCTTCACCATCGAGAGACGGCAGCGTACCCAGATCCGTTGCAGGCGCCGCAAGCGGATCTTCCGAAGGCGCAGGTGCAGGGGCAGGCGGGCCATCCATCAGCGCTTCACGCCAGCGCTCGGCTGCGTTGAGATCATCCGCCGCCAGCGCCGCCAGCACGAAGTGAACGCCATGAGCCAGCGTATCCTCGGTGATCGGCAGACTCGCCACTTCCGGACCGAAAGTCAGCGCGGCTTCCATGAACAGGCCCTGCTGGGCTGCATCGGACAGACGCACCGCCAGCGCCTCAGCGGCAATCTCACGATCAATATCCTGACCGATCAGAGCACCCAGCGCGGCGGCGCGCTCGGCGCCCTCCATGGTCACAGCGGTTTCCAGCGCTTCAGGAAGCGTCTCGGGCAAGGCGATGGCCGGCCCGGTGCGCTCGGCGGCCAGATGCAGCCAGCCCGGCGCATCCTCATGCGGAACCAGACGCACACCCGGCGCCAACGCTTCCAGCAAGGTCAGTTGCAGGGCGGTGCGGGGCTGGAAATCTTCCGGCGCAGACCGCCCCAGAACCAGCGCGTCGAACAGGATGTCGAAATTCGGGCTTTCCGCCTGGGCCCGCGCCAGCTCCGCCGTCAGCTCTGCGGCAGGGATTGCGCCATCAAGCGCCAGACAGCTTGCCCGAAGCCGCAGCCAATAGGCCGCATCCCGACCTTCCAGAAGCGCATCGGCCGCGCGGCACGCTTCCTGGGTGCGGCCCATGGCAAGCGCGGTCTCGGCGAAGACGCGCGACAGCGGGTCTGATTCGTTCACGCGCGGCGTCCGGGACAACAGCTCATAGGCCAGTTGGGCGCGACTGGCGGCCAGCGCCCGGTCAGCCCGTTTGGCGGCAAGGCGGAAATCATCGCGCCCGCCCCGGGGCGGTTCACCGGACGAGCGCAGGGCGTTCAGCGCCAGACGCGCCGCAGCCGGGCTGGTCCAACCCGGGCTGGCGCGATCCGGCAGCACCGACAGGGCGCCATTCAAGGCGCCGGCATGGCCCGTGCTCCAGACCGTGTCGGGCAGCACCGGGTTCACCCCAACCTCGAACGGATCGACATCGCCCAGCTGGGCCACTTCGATCTGGCGCGGCGCAGGCTGGAACTGGGCGAAAGACTGACCGCTCGCCAATACGCTGGCGGCCAGCAGAGCGGCCTTAATCGACCAGCGCATCAGTCACCTCGACACGCACTTCCTCGGGCGTCGGCGCATTCGCGTCCGCAAGTCCCAAAAGAGCGATGAAGCCGCCGATGATCACTACCAGCCCAACGCCCAGGCCGATCAGAATGGATTTCATGATGGTCCCTTTTCCGTGTCGCTTGCCCTGAACGTACACTAAAGCAGCCGATTGCGGCGTTTTCCAGACGTCAGCAGCGATTGCTCGCCTGCGCAGCATTGGCGTATAGCCTTACAGTGTGATGACAAATTCTGACAATCCGCCTGTGCTGAGCCGTCATGTGACGCTTGTAGGCCTCATGGGTGTGGGCAAAACCACAATCGGCCGTCGCCTCGCCCGGCGTCTGGGTGCGGAGTTCGCGGACGCGGACGAGGAAGTCGAACGCGCGGCGGGCCGAAGCGTTGCTGAAATTTTTGCAGATTTTGGCGAACCGGCCTTCCGCGATGGCGAGCGCAAGGTGATCGCCCGCCTGCTTGAAGAGCCCGAACCCATGATCATCGGGCTGGGCGGCGGCGCATTCATCAATGATGAAACGCGCGCGCTCATCAAGGCGCAGGCCATCTCGATCTGGCTGAAAGCCGATCTGGATGTGCTGGTCGAGCGCGTGGCGCGCAAGCCCGGCGCCCGCCCCCTGCTGGCTCAGGGCGATCCCGCCGAGATCATGGCGCGACTTGAACGCGAACGCTCGCCGATTTACGCCCAGGCCGACATTGTGGTGGACACCTCTGTGGGCAGCCATGAACAATCCGCCGACCAGGTGCTGGACGCCCTGGCGCAATATCAGGATACGAAAGCCAGATGAGCGTTTTGCGCGTAATCGAGGTCAAAGCCGCTTCGCGAGCCTATGAAGTGGTGATCGGCCGTGACGCCCTGTCGAGCCGGGCGGACCGGCTGTCCTTGCGGGCGCCACGCGGCCGGGCCGTCGTGGTGGCGGACGCTGCAGCCCTCACCCATCATGCGACCCGCCTCAATCAGGCGTTTGACGCAGCGGGCGTCCGCCTTGAGATCATCGAGATCGAAGGCGGTGAAGGCGCAAAGACCTGGTCGAGCCTTGAACATCTGTGTGACCGGCTGCTGGAGCTGAATGTGGAACGCTCCGAACCCGTCATCGCCTTTGGCGGCGGCACGGTGGGCGATCTGACCGGCTTTGCCTCGGCCATTCTCAAGCGCGGTACACGTTTCATCCAGATCCCCACCACCTTGCTGGCGCAGGTCGACAGCTCGGTGGGCGGCAAGACCGGCATCAATACGCGCCACGGCAAGAACCTGATCGGCGCCTTCCATCAGCCGGATCTGGTGATCGCTGACACGGCCTTTCTCGACACCCTGCCCAGGCGCGAAGTGCTCGCGGGTTATGCCGAAATCGTCAAGGCGGGCCTCATTCAGGACGCCGAACTGTTTGAACGGCTTGAAGCGCAGGGCGTTGATGCGGTCACCGGCGACGGGCTGGTTCAGGCCATTGCGGATGCTGTCGCCTTCAAGGCGCGCATCGTCGCCGAGGATGAGCTGGAAAGCGGCGTAAGGGCCCTGCTCAATCTGGGCCACACCTTTGGCCATGCCTTTGAAGCCGAGGCCGAAAAAGGCGCGCTGATCCATGGCGAAGCGGTCGCCTGCGGACTGGCGCTCGCCTTGCGCTATTCCGTCCGGCTGGGTCTGTGCCGCTCCGAGGATGCGGCCCGGGTCGAAAACCATCTTGAAGCGGTTGGCCTTCCTGCACGGATTTCCGAACTGCCCGGCGGCCCCTATGATGCGGCCCGACTGTTGTCGCGCATGGGTGACGACAAGAAAAATTCAGGCGGCGCGATTACATTGATCCTGGCGCGGGGGATCGGCGACGCCTTTATCACCCGCGAGACAGATCGGAATGATCTGGCGGCGTTTTTGTCCAGTGAGGTTGAGGACTGATGACTTTTGAACCGTGGATGGCGTGGACCGGATTTGGCATTTTGTGCCTTCTGGCCTTTTCCGGGTTCTTCTCAGGCTCGGAGACCGCCCTGACCGCCACCTCCAAGGCGCGGATGCTGACCCTTGAAAAGGAAAAGGATCATCGCGCGCGTCGGGTGAACCGGCTGATCGATGATCGCGAAAGCCTGATCGGAGCGATCCTCTTGGGCAACAACCTCGTCAACATCCTGTCCGCGTCTCTGGCGTCGGCGGTGTTCCTCGCCATGTTCGGCGAGGCGGGCGTGCCCATCGCCACGCTGGTGATGACGCTTCTGGTGCTGATCTTCGCCGAGGTGCTGCCCAAGACCTACGCGCTGTCCAACCCCGACCGGATGGCGCTGGCGGTGTCGCTGCCGATCCGCATCTTCGTGCTGGTCTTCGCCCCCGTGGTCGCCGCCGTGCAATGGCTGGTGCGGGTGACGCTGCGCATTCTGGGCCTGTCGGTAGAAGGCCCGGTGCTGTCCGCCCATGACGAAATTCGCGGCCAGATCGACCTGCACCACCAGGAAGGCGGCGTGGTGAAGACCGACCGCGACATGCTGGGCGGCGTGCTCGACCTGCGCGAACTGACGGTGGATGACGTGATGGTCCACCGCAAAAGCCTGATCATGTTCGACATCGATCAGCCGGTGGAGCAACTGGTGGCCGACGCGCTGAGCTGTCCGCACACTCGCCTGCCGCTCTATCGCGGCGACACCGAGAACATTGTCGGCATCCTGCATGTGCGCGATCTGGCGCGCGAGCTTCACAATGAGGGCGGCGACGCCAGCAAGCTCGACATCGAGGCGATCAAGCGCGAACCCTGGTTCATTCCCGAAACCACCGAGCTTCTCGAACAGCTGACCGCCTTCCGTCAGAAGCGTGAACACTTCGCCCTCGTCGTGGACGAGTATGGCGCGTTGATGGGCGTTGTGACGCTTGAGGACATCATCGAGGAGATCGTCGGTGAGATCGAGGACGAGCACGATGTGACCGTTGAGGGCGTGACGCCCCTGCCTGACGGTTTCATCCTCGTGGATGGCGGCGCGCCCGTGCGCGATGTGAACCGCGCGCTCGACTGGGAATTGCCCGATGATGAGGCGGTGACGATTGCGGGCCTTGTGATCCACGAAGCCCAGACCATTCCCGAAGCGGGGCAGATCTTCCGTTTCCATGGCGTGCAGTTCGAGATCCTGGAGCGTCGCCGCAATCAGGTGACCCGCATGCGCCTCAAGAAAGAGCCTGAGGCGGAAGGCGAGAACGAATGATCAGGCTGCTTCGCCTGGCGCCTTCGCCTTGATCACCAGCGCGTGGACCTGAGCCTTCAGAAGCTCATCCAGCGCCTGATTGACCAGGCGGTGGCGCTGGACGCGGTTCTGGCCCTCAAACGCAGACGAGACGATCTCGACGGTGAAATGACTTTCACCCGCCCGGGCCTGCTCGGAATGACCGGCGTGAAGCGCGCTGTCGTCCTTGATCACAAGGCTCTGAGGGGCGAGCGCCGCGGTCAGACGATCCTCGATTTGCTGCTTTACGCTCGACATTGTCATCCTCTGTTTATTGTTCCTAAGGCCGGTGCGCCCCATACTTAGGCGCATGGATGGCGCTTACAAATATCGGCCGCGGTTTAAAGACATCCGCATCAAGCCGCCCAAGAACGAGGCGCGGCAAGAGGATAAGGTGTGCGAGCATCCCCAGTGCCGCTCCAAAGCCACCGCCCGCGCCCCCAAAAGCCCCGCCAATCGCACAGAATTCTACTGGTTCTGCCAGTCCCATGCCGCCCAGTACAACAAGGACTGGAACTTCTTTGAAGGCATGAGCGAGGATGCGGCCAAGGCGCATGCCGCCGCCGACTTCTACGGCCACCGCCCGACCTGGAGCTTTGGCGCCGGATCCAGCGCCCGCCGCGCCGCCCAGAACGCCAGCCAGAGCTTTGAAGAGGGCTTTGTCGACCCGTTCGACCTGTTCGGCGATCGCCCGCCCCCCGGTCAGGAACGCGCCCAGCGTGAATATGAAGACCCCAATGCCGGGATGGGCCGTTTGCAGAAGCGCGCGCTGGACACGCTCAATCTCGACCCCAAGGCGGACAAGTCCGCTGTGCGGCGTCGCTATGCGGAGCTTGTGCGCCAATACCACCCGGACTCCAATGGCGGGGACCGGTCCATGGAAGAGCTTCTGCAGAAAGTGGTCGAGGCCTATCAGATCCTCAAAAGCTGTGGCATGGGCTAACCTGTCCAAGACTTAATCTGACGGACAGAGTCCCGAAACGTGACCATGGTCACCTTCCCCCTTCACCCTGGGGAGGACCACATGTTTCTATCATCACTTGCACTCACGCTCACGCTGGCGGCTTGTCCCGCTGACGCCCACTGTCTGGAGGACGACAACCTGCTCGCCGTTTCCGCCAATGCGGACCGCGCCGAGCTGATCCTGTCGGCCATGCAGGACGCCGAGATCCGTTTCGCCGAGCTGTTTCATCGCATGCCCGGGCTGACCGCCGTCATTGAGGACAGCACGCTTTATCCCGGCTTCGCAGACGGACTGGCGGCGGATGGCTACACCGTCAAACCCTGGGTGTCGCCGCAAGCCATGCGCGACCAGCTTGAGGCCCAGGTCCGCCCGGCGGTCGAGGCGCAGATGTCAGGCTCTCCGCAAGCGGTGATCGATGCGACCATCGAAGCGGCCCTGGCCGGTCGGGTCGAGAACAATGAAAAGGTCCGCCACGCCGAGGCGATCATCGCCCATGAGCTGGGTCATCTGTGGGTAAAGGACATGTATGACTGGCCCGAGGTCGACATGGGCGATGCCCGCGCCTATGGGGCTGCCGCGGCTCCGGACTGGTTTGATGAAGTCGCCGCCGTGCTGATGGAAAGCGTAGCGCTGACTGACAGCCGCCGCGCCTCCTTGTGCGAGAACCTGCCCGCAGACCTTCCCGGCCAGTACCAGCGCTATTTCGAGATGGAGCATCCGCTCCTGCAGCTGGCGGCCCTGGCGGCGGAGCAGGCTGAAGCGGCGGAGCGCGCGGCGGGGGAAACCCGCTCGGGCCCGCGCATCATGGTGATGTCCGGCGAAGCGCTGGCGGCGCAAGGCGCGGACATGATCGGCGCCCAGCACTTTTATGGTCTGACGCGCGCTTTCATCGATTATCTGACCGTGAAGACCGGCTCGGAAGCCGTGTTTGATCAGCTGGCGCAATCGCTGTCATCGGGGGCGTCGCTGGATGACTGGCTGGAGGTTGGCGTCGAGGGCGTCCCGCAGACTCGAGAGGCGATGATCAGCGACTTGTCCGCCCATGTCGTGTCAGGCTGCGAGGCCTGATCACGCAGACGCGACATTGTGTGCTGAGCTGGAGTGGCGACAGGGCTTGGACGGGCTATGTCTGAGGCTTATGGTTTGTCCGACCCTGTCGCGCTTTTAGCAAAGAGCCTTTCCGCGTATGACCGATGATACCCTGATCAGCCTCACCCCCGACACCAAAGCCGATTGCCAGGCCCTGTTTGGATTTGATCCGGGGTTCGAGGTCGCCGCCTTTTCCCAGCGCGACGCCCATGTGCCCGATATCGACACGACCTATGTGTTCGACCCGGCCACGACCCGCGCCATTCTGGCGGGCTTCGCCTTCAACCGGCGCGTCATGGTGCAGGGCTATCACGGCACAGGTAAATCCACCCACGTGGAACAGGTGGCGGCGCGGCTGAACTGGCCGATGATCCGGGTCAATCTCGACAGCCATGTCAGCCGGATCGACATGGTCGGCAAGGACGCCATCGTCCTCAAAGACGGCCAGCAGATCACCGAGTTCCAGGAAGGCATCCTGCCCTGGGCCGTGCAGCGCCCGGTCGCGCTATTGTTTGACGAATACGATGCCGGCCGCCCGGACGTGATGTTCGTGATCCAGCGCGTTCTGGAAGCCTCGGGCTCGCTGACGCTTCTGGACCAGAACCGCGTCATCCGTCCGAACCCGAATTTCCGCCTGTTCGCCACCACCAACACGGTGGGCCTGGGCGACACGACAGGCCTCTATCACGGCACCCAGCAGATCAACCAGGGCCAGATGGACCGCTGGTCGATTGTCTCCACGCTGAACTATCTGCCCGCCGAGACCGAACGCCAGATCGTCGCCGCCAAGCTGGGCGAGTACGGCAAGACCGAGGCCGGCGCGAAGATGATTGCGGACATGGTGGCCGTCGCTGATCTCAGCCGCGAAGCCTTCATCAATGGCGATCTGTCCACCGTGATGAGCCCGCGGACCGTGCTGACCTGGGCTGAGAACACCCAGATCTTCGGCAATCCCGGCATCGCGTTCCGCCTGACCTTCCTGAACAAATGCGATGAGCTGGAACGCCCCATCGTGTCGGAATTCTACCAGCGCGTCTTCGGAGAGGACCTGCCCGAGAGCGCGGTGTCGCCCGGCGCTGCGGCCTAAGGGCAAGGGATGTCTGACGCTTCGTCTGCAGACCAGTTCCGGCGTGCGCTGAGCGCGGCGACGCGCGCGATCTCCCATGATCGCGAGCTGGACGTGAAGTTCGGCGGCGACGCGGCGCTGGCGCGCGGCAAGGTCGTTCTGCCCAACCCGCCTGAAAAGATGACGGCGAAGGATGCCGCGCTCCTGCGCGGCAAGGCGGATGCGCTGGCGCTGCGCCTGCAGCTTCATAACTCCAAGTCCCACCAGTCCGCCCTGCCGCCTGGCGCACAGGCGCGCAAAATCTTTGACGCCGCCGAACAGGCGCGGGTCGAGGCCCTGGGCGCGCGGGCGATGCGCGGGGTGGCGGATAATCTGGACGCCGCGCTGGCGGACCGCTGCCGCCGCGAAGGCTGGAACCATGCCGAGGACCGGCAGACCGCCCCGCTGGAGGACGCCATCTCCATGCTGGTGCGCGAGCGGGTGACCGGACGCCCGGTCCCTGACGACGCCAAGGGCCTGATGCAGGTCTGGCGCGAGGATCTGGAAAAGCATGCCGGTGGGGCGCTCGATGCTCTCGCAGGGGCGGCGGATGATCAGACGGCCTTCGCGGATGCTTTGCGCCAGGTGATCCGTGATCTCGATCTGACTGATGAGCTGGGCGAGCACGATCAGGACGAGGATGACACCGACGACAGCGAGGATGACGCCGGCGTCGAGCAGGAGCCTGAAGCGGGCGAGGACGACACCGACAGCGACCCCGATCAGGGCGAGGATGAAGACGACGCCGCCGACGCCAAGGGCACAGCGGCCGATACCGACGACATCCATTTCGCCGAGGACAGCCAGACCCGCGTCGAAGCCGATGACGAGCCGAGCGAAACCCAGCAATCGGCCAAACCCAACTGGGTCAGCCCGCCGGGCGAGGATCCCAACGCCTACAAGGTGTTCACCACCAAATTCGACGAGGTCATCCAGGCGTCAGACCTGTGCGACGCCAATGAGCTGAGCCGCTTGCGCCGCACGCTTGACCAGCACCTCAAAGGGCTTGAGAGCGCGGTGGGTCGCCTCGCCAATCGCCTGCAGCGCCGCCTGATGGCGCAGCAGCAACGCTCCTGGTCCTTCGACCTAGAGGAAGGCCAGCTCGATCCGGCGCGCCTGCCGCGCATCATCATGGATCCGATGATGCCGCTGAGCTTCAAGATGGAGAAGGACACCGACTTCCGCGACACGGTCGTCACCCTCCTTCTCGACAATTCCGGCTCCATGCGCGGCCGTCCGATCCTTGTGGCTGCGGCCTGTGCAGACATTCTGGCGCGCACGCTGGAGCGTTGCGGTGTGAAGACCGAGATCCTGGGCTTCACCACCCGCGCCTGGAAAGGCGGGCGCTCCAAGGAGGAATGGCTCAGCCAGGGCAAACCGCCCCATCCGGGTCGCCTGAATGATCTGCGCCATATCATCTACAAGGCCGCTGACGCCCCCTGGCGGCGCTCCCGCCCCAATCTGGGTCTGATGCTGCGCGATGGCCTGCTGAAAGAGAATATCGACGGCGAAGCCTTGCTCTGGGCGCACAAGCGCTTGCTGGCCCGCCCCGAACAGCGCCGGATCATGATGGTGATTTCTGACGGCGCCCCCGTGGATGACGGCACCCAATCGGCGAACTCCCCGGCCTATCTCGAAAAGCATTTGCGCGAAGTCATCGCCATGATCGAGAACAAGTCCGATGTTGAGCTTCTGGCGATCGGCATTGGTCACGACGTGACGCGCTATTACCGCAAGGCCGTGACCATTGTGGATGTGGAACAGCTTGCCGGCGCCATGACCGACCAGCTGGCGGCCCTGTTTGAAGAGGACAAGCGCCGCTAGGGCGTGCATACTCCGCAACCAGTCCGCGAGATTGAATTGGGGGATCGCATGCTTGTCCGACTCAGCCTGTCCGTCTGTCTCTTCCCGCTTCTGATCGCCTGCGGCGGCGGCGGCGAGGCGCAAACCGCCACTGAACCCGCCGGCCTCACCGCCAGCCCCGTTCCGCTCTTTCCCGATGATCCGGGCCGTAAGCGGCTGGGCGCGCTGCGCTATCTGGGCGGGGTCGCGCTTGATCTGGACGATGAGCGTTTTGGCGGCTGGTCCGCGCTTGATGTCTCTGACGATGGCCAGCGCCTGCTGGCGGTGTCTGACAGCGGCTACTGGATGACGGCCAGCCTCACTTATGACGGCGATGCGCTGAGCGGTGTCGAAAGCCCGCACATCGCTGCGATTCTGGATGAAGCCGGTGAGCCTGTCTCCGGGGATTTCGCTGATTCTGAAGGCCTCGCCGATCTGGGCGACGGCGCCTATGCCGTCAGCTTCGAGCGCGAGCACCGCATCTGGCGCTATGAGCTCGGGTCAGACTGGAGCGGCGTGGATGACGCCCTGCCCACGCCCATACGGACGCCCCTTGGAACCGAAGCGTTGTCCAACAATGCGGGTATGGAAGGCGTGACACGGATTGGCGACTGGCTCTGGTCAGCGCAGGAACACACCACCGGCGATGCGCCTGTGCACATCTTCTCACGCACGCACCTGACGGACCCCGAGATAACCGGGAACGCCTATCTGGTGGCGATGCAAGCCGAATTCGGCGTCACCGAACTGGAAGCGGATGGCGTTGGCGGCCTTTATATCCTGCAGCGCTTCTGGTCGCGGGATGTGGGCAATCGCATCCACATCTTCCATCTGAGCGCCGAGCAGATCGCGGACGCCGCCAATGTCACCGAACTGCACCCCGTCCTTCTGGCCGCCATCGAGCCTGATGAGATGAGCGTGGATAATTTTGAAGGCATGGCGATCATCGAGACCGAAGCCGGAACCCGGTTCTTCCTGATCTCGGACGACAATTACAATGACAGCCAGCGCACCCTGCTGATGAGCTTCGCGCTCGAACCGCGCGACTAGGCTTCCCGCAATCGCACACAGAAAAACGCCCGCCGTTTCCGGCGGGCGTTGTTTCTCGCGTCAGAACGTGAGCGGCTTAAGCAGCCGCCGCAGCTTTCTTCAGCTCGCGCTTGATTTTCAGCGCGTTGCCGGAGAGCTGCTCATCACGAGCTTTCAGCAGGAATTGGTCCAGACCACCAACATGGTCGACGCTGCGCAGCGCCTTGGCTGCAATGCGCAGACGGAAGGAGCGGCCCAGGGCCTCAGACGCGAGCGTCACCTGGCACAGATTCGGCAGGAAGCGACGCTTGGTCTTGTTGTTGGCGTGAGACACGTTGTTGCCCGAAACCGGACCCGTCCCAGTAAGTTCGCAGCGGCGCGACATGGCTTCCACCTTGTTCCACAACAGTCGTAAAATTATATGCGACCGCGAGAGGGAGAACCCAAGGTGCGGCGCGAGAGCGGGCGATGTACCGGTCCGGGGGGCCTGCGTCAAGGCGCAGCCGCATAGAAACTGGCGTTCATCTTGCAGCCAGACCGCGTTAGATAGTCTGAGCCGACCGGCTGGGACCAAAGGAATTAGAGTTTTATGCTGACAGTGTCCAAACAAGCCTGCACCGCCATCGCCGCGCTGGTTATGGCGTCTCTGCCCGCAACCGCTCAGGCGCAAAGCGTCGAGCCGCCCGAGCATCTGTATGTGCGCTATTCCGGCTCGGTGCTGATTCTGAAGGTCGCGAACATCTCGCTGACCGCAGGCTTCAATGACGGCGTCTATTCCGCCGCCGCCACCTTCGAAAGCGGCGGTCTGCTGCGCTGGTTTGACGACACCAATATCGAGGCCACCTCGAACGGCTATCGTCAGGCGGACGCCCTGCACCCTTACCGCTACGAGCACATCAACCATGCCAGCAACAAGGGGCGTGTGGTCGGAATCAACTTTGAAGACGATGTCGCCATGCCCGACGTCCAGCCGCCCTTCGGCTCGATGGGCGAACCGCCCGCCAGTGATGAGGACCGGGCCGGAGCGCTGGACCCGATCTCGACCCTTCTGAGCCTGATGACCAGCCTGCCCACTGACGAGAACGGTGTGTGCGAAGGCCGCCTGCCCGTCTTTGACGGCAAGGCGCGCTATGATCTGCGCTTCAACAATCTGGGTCTGGATGACGTCAACACCCGCGCCTGGAGTGGTGAGGCCATTCGCTGTCAGGCCTTTATCGAGCCGATCAGCGGTTATGATCCCGGCGACCGTCCTGACGAGGAAGAGACCAATCGTCCGGTCACGATCTGGCTGGCGCCCGTGGATGGCGTGCATGTCCCGGTGCGCTTCCGTGCGCAAACCCGGATCGGCGCGATCAATATCCAGGCCACGCAGCTATATGCAGGCGACGCTACGCAATAGGCCTCTTCCCTTCTAAGGTCCTCGCCCAATCTCGCTGGAGAGCGTCATGTCGCGCGCCCGCGCAGGCGATAGCCGTATCGCTGCGATCCTCGGCCCCACCAATACGGGCAAGACCCATCTCGCGCTCGAGCGCATGATGGCGCACGGGACGGGCGTGTTCGGCCTGCCCCTGCGGCTGCTGGCGCGCGAACTTTACGACAAGGTGGTCAAGGCCAAGGGGCCGGCCTCGGTGGCCCTGATCACCGGCGAGGAAAAGATCGTCCCGCCTACCGCGCGCTATTTCCTGTGCACGGTGGAGGCCATGCCGCTGAACATGCGGCCCGCCTTTCTGGCCATTGACGAGATCCAGCTCGCCGCCGACCCCGAGCGCGGTCATATCTTCACAGATCGCCTGCTGCATGCGCGAGGCACGCAAGAGACTCTGTTTCTGGGCGCGGCCACCATGCGGCCCATTCTGCGCCACCTGATTCCCGAGGCCGAGATTGAAGAGCGCGAGCGCTTCTCCACCCTCAGCTATGCCGGAACCAAGAAGCTGACCAAGCTGCCGCGCCGGTCCGCCATCGTCGCCTTCAGCTCCGAGGATGTGTACTCCATCGCCGAGCTGGTGCGGCGTCAACGCGGCGGGGCGGCTGTGGTAATGGGCGCCCTGAGCCCCCGCACCCGCAACGCCCAGGTCGAGCTTTATCAATCGGGCGAAGTGGACTTCCTGATCGCGACCGACGCCATCGGCATGGGCCTGAACATGGACGTCGATCATGTGGCCTTCGCCAGCTATTCAAAATTTGACGGCCGCAAACGCCGACGGCTTTTCCCCCAGGAAGTGGGTCAGATCGCGGGCCGGGCCGGTCGTTTCCGGTCTGACGGCACGTTTGGCGACACTGCGGACGCCCGTCCGCTGGACCCGGACATCATCGAGCGGGTCGAGGACCATGTGTTCGAGCCGATCAAGAAGCTGACCTGGCGTGAGAGCCATCTTGATCTCAGCTCGCTCGACTCTCTGCGCCACTCCCTGAACGCGCCGTCACCGGATCCTGTACTGGAACGGGTGCGCAGCGCGGCGGATGAAGATGTGCTCGATCTGGTGTCCCGGGTTCCGGATGTGCGCGCGCGCGCGGCGGCGCGCGGCGGTACGGCGCGCCTGTGGGATGTGTGCCGGACGCCGGACTTCCGCAAAACCAGCCCCGATGATCATGCGCGCCTGATTTCAACGCTTTACATGCATCTGACCAGTCCCAAGGGTCATTTACCGGACGCCTGGCTGGATGCACAGTTAAGCCGTCTGTCCAAGACCTCTGGCGACGTGGATGCGCTGGCCCAAAGACTGGCCTATGTGCGCACCTGGTCTTACGCGGCGCACCGGAAGGACTGGACAAAAGACCCTGAATATTGGACGAGCCGTACCCGAGAGGTTGAAGATCAGCTCTCCGATGCGCTTCATGAGCGCCTGACCGCCCGCTTCATCGATCGCCGCACCAGTGCGCTGATGAAGGGGTTGCGTGAGAAAACCGATTTGGAAGCCGGGCTGAACCGCCTGGGCGAGGTCACTGTGGAGGGCCATTTCGTGGGACGATTGAACGGGCTGAGCTTTGAAGCCGACGCCGCGGGCGAACCGCTGGCGCGCCGGGCGGTGGCGAATGCCGCAATGAAAGCCGTCCGCCCCGAGGTGAACCGCCTGCTCTCCCAGCTCTCACAGGCCGAGGATGCAGAGCTTGCTCTGGGCGAGGACGGCGTGCTGCGCTGGAAGGATGACCCGGTCGGGCGCCTGAAGGCGGGCGGCGATCCCTTTACCCCCGGTGTCGCGCTGATTGGCGGCGAGCTGGGCTCGAGCGAGCTGATCGCCCAGGCTGAAAAGCGCCTGATGGCTTTCGCGGCCAGCCAGGCCGAGACCCGACTGGAACCGCTTCTGGCCCTGCGCAAGGCGCTCAAGGAAGAGGGCAAGCTTGATGGCCTCGCCCGCGGCGTCGCCTATCAGCTGGTGGAAAGCTTTGGCGCCATGTCGCGCATCAAGCTGGCCGACGAGCTGGCCGCCCTGTCCGTGCCCGAGCGTCAGTCCTTGCGCCGAGCGGGTGTGCGCATTGGCGAGCACGCTGTCTTCATGCCCGCGCTTCTCAAGCCGGGCGCCGCACGGCTCCTGTCCATGCTCAAGGCGATCCATGAAGGCGATATCGAGCGCGCGGTGAACCCGCCGCCGGGCCTGACCAGCATTCCCAATGAGCGTCGCCACACCCTGGCCGACTACGCCGCTGCGGGCTTCCAGCCCTGCGGGCCGCGCGCCGTGCGTCTGGACATGCTCGAGCGTCTGGCCGACCTCATTCGCGAACAACGCTCGGAGAACAAGGAACGCCGGTTTGAGCCCAATGCGCCGATGACTGCGCTTCTGGGCTGCTCGAACGATGATCTGCGTGAAGTGCTCAAGGCGCTTGGCTATCGCCGGGTGCAGAAAGCCGCCGAGGATCAGCCTGAGCTTTGGTCGGGCCGCTCGCGTTCGACCCAGCGCCCGGCTCAGGCGGGTCAGAAGCCGCAAGGCAAAGGCAAGCCACAGGGCAAAGGCCCGCGCAAGGATGCGCACAAGCCGCGCCCCGCGCCGGTGAAAGACAAGCCGATTGATCCGGATTCACCGTTCGCCGCTCTGGCGGCGCTGGAGCTCGAACAGCCCAAGCCGGCCTCCCAGAAGCGTCGCAAACCGCGCAAGAAGCCCAAGGCCAAGCCTGCCGAAGCCCAGGCAGACACTGCAAACAGTGAAACGCCTGCAGCAGAGGCGCCCGAAGCGCCTCAGGCTGAAGCCGACGCCAATGCGCCTCAGATGCCGACCGACGCCGTTGCCGCGTCTGACACGGCGGATACAGATCAAGACCGCTCATGAGCGAGCACGGCGAGTCCATGCGCTGCGATGTGTGGCTGTTTCGGACACGCCTTTACAAGTCGCGCGGTCTCGCAGGTCAGATGGTGGAAAAGGGCGCGGTGCGGATTGACCGCAACGGCCAGGTTACGCGCCTGACCAAGCCTGCAGCACCTGTCCGCCCCGGGGATTGTCTGGTGATCCGCCGTGATCCCGACCCGATGCGGCTGACCATTCTGGCGCTGCCAGAGCGGCGTGGACCCGCGCCCGAAGCGCAGTCATGCTACAGCCTTGAAACCGAGTAGTGCTTTATCTTTTCTGGATCGATCATGTTTGAAACCCTGAAACGCCTCTTTGCAGGTTCTCAAAACCAGGACGAAGAGACTTTGAGCCCGGAGCTGTCCACCGCCGTCCTGCTGGTTGAGGCTGCGCTGTCTGACGGGATTTATGCAGACGTGGAAGAGGCGGAAATCATCTCGGTGTTGTGCGCCGGATTTGATCTGGATGAAGCGCGCGCTGCAGAACTGCTTGAACAAGCCGAAGACCTGGCCGAGGCGGCCGTGGATCACCACCGCTTCACCCATGTGGTCAAGCAGTTGCCACGTGAACAGCGCCTGACCATCCTGGCCGATCTATGGCGCGTGGTTCTGGCTGATGGCGAGCGCGACGCCCATGAGGATGCCCTGATCCGGCGCCTGGCGCCGCTTCTGGGCCTGTCAGATCGTGATCGCGCCGAAGCGCGACATGCCGCCTCGGGCCGTTGACAAACCCGCCCCGGGGGGCCATGTCCCGCCCAACTTTCTGTCTAACAACATTGTTCCGAGGTCGCCTGCGCGATGACCTATATCGTCACTGACGCCTGCATCCGCTGCAAATTCACCGATTGCGTGGAAGTCTGTCCGGTGGACTGCTTCTATGAAGGCGAGAACATGCTCGTCATTCATCCTGACGAATGCATTGATTGCGGCGTGTGCGAGCCTGAGTGCCCGATCGAGGCGATCAAGCCGGACACCGAGGATGATGCGGACGGCAAGTGGCTGGCCCTGAACTCCAAATACGCGACCGAGTGGCCCAACATCACGGTCCGCAAGGACCCGCCGGCGGACTACAAGGAATTCGAGACGATCACGAACAAGCTGGAGAAATACTTCTCCGAAAAACCGGCTTCGTGAATCCCTGAACGCCTTCAAAATGTTAGCAATCGGTTAACCGCCTTCCGGGGGCGGAATGATCGCTGCTGCGCATCAAGTTGAGTTATTGTAGTTTTTCTGTTATGGTCTTTGTCTTCGGTGAGCGCAGATGCGCGTATTCCGGGACAGCAACCGCCTTGATGTAACTGTTTCACAAAAAGCCCGACCGCTGGTCTTCGTACAAGATCAGAGCGGGTTTTTGCGCGGTCCATTAGACCTCGTAGACATGATCAGTTCGGCAGGCTTTGGACGAGAGGGCCTCGTATGACCAAGAAATCCGCCAACGACAATAAGACGTTCAAGAAAAGCGACTATGTGGTCTATCCCGCTCATGGCGTGGGCCGTGTTGTGGGCGTCGAAAAAGAAAGCGTCGCCGGATTTGATATCGAGGTCTACGTCGTCTCCTTTGAACAGGACAAGATGACCCTGCGCGTGCCGACCGCCAAGGCGACCGCTGCAGGCATGCGCCCGCTGGCCAGCGATGACGTGCTCAAGGATGCGCTCAAGACCCTGAAGGGCAAGCCCAAGGTCAAGCGCACCATGTGGAGCCGCCGCGCCCAGGAATATGAAGCGAAAATCAATTCAGGCGACCTGATCTCCATCGCGGAAGTCGTGCGCGACCTGCACCGCCAGGAAGATCAGCCCGAGCCGTCCTATTCCGAACGCCAGCTTTATGAATCCGCACTCGACCGCATGGTCCGTGAAGTCGCAGCCGTCGAGAAAGTCGACCGCGAGAAGGCTCTGGAAATGCTGACCACGACCCTGACGAAAAAGGCCGCCTAAGCCGCCGGACTCTGTCAGTCACCAGACTTCAAACGCCCCGTCAGATTGTTCTGGCGGGGCGCTTTGCATTCATGACCAGCCATTCGTGAACTATCACCTCATTGCGTGATCCAGACGCCCGCCCGCTTCGTATAGGCTGATGAACACATCAAAGGCCCATGCGAAACGAAAGCGAATGTGATGTCACACTCTGCCCAGACTCGCTCCGCCCCGGCGCGTTCCGCCGACCCCGACCGACGGTATATGAAGCGCGCGATGGACGCCCCGCTTCTTGAGCGGGAAGAAGAGCTCAATCTCGCCACCGCCTGGAAAGACAAGGGCGATGAAGAGGCGCTGCATGCGCTGACCACAGCCTATATGCGCCTTGTGATCTCCATCGCCGCCAAGTTCCGCCATTACGGCCTTCCTTTTCCGGACCTCGTCTCCGAAGGCAATATCGGCCTGATGCAGGCGGCCGCCCGCTTTGAGCCAGAACGCGAAGTGCGCTTCTCTACCTATGCCACATGGTGGATCCGCGCCTCGATCCAGGACTATGTGCTGCGCAACTGGTCCATCGTGCGCACCGGCACCACCGCCGCGCAGAAATCGCTGTTCTTCAACCTCCGTCGTCTGCGGGCCCTCATCAAGGATACGAGCTCGGGCCAGCTGACGCCCGAGAATCGCGCCTATGTGGCCCAGGCGCTTCGCGTGGGCGAGGATGACGTGGAGAAGATGGCGAGCCGCCTCGCTGCTGTGGACCGTTCCCTCAACGCGCCCTTCTCCGAGGATGGCGAGGGCGAGTGGCAGGATCTTCTGGCCGATGAGAACCCCGATCCTGAAACCCAGGTCATGGAAGACCGCGATCAGGCCCGGCGCGCTCAATGGCTGGGCGAGGCTCTGGGCCGTCTGAGCGAGCGAGAGCAGTTGATCATCCGCGAACGTCGTCTGGGTGAAGACAGCGTCACCCTTGAGAAGCTGGGCGAGCGGCTGGGTATTTCCAAGGAGCGCGTCCGCCAGGTCGAGCATCAGGCGATGAAAAAGCTCAAGCTCTACCTCACCGAGGTGGTGGGCGACCCCGAGGAAGCCGGGCTGCTGCCCACAGGCTAGACCTCAGGGCAGAGCCGCAGGTTCAGGCGCATCCAGCACCTCGATCTGCCACGGGCTCTGCACATGGATCATCGGGCCGTTCTCGGCATAGAGCCAACCGCGCACTCTGATCTGCGCGCCCTCGAGCGCCGAGGGGTCGGAAAGCCCGGCCGCCTCAAACCGTTCCCGGTCATCGCGGTTCAGACTGACGGTGAAGTCGGTGCGCCAGTTCATGCCGAAATTGAGATAGAGGCGGCCATTGCGCGCCTCCCCGATGGCGACCACCCGACCCTCTATGATCTGCGCGCTATCCAGATGCTGGGCCAGAGGGTCCGGGTCGGGCGCGCGGATCAAGAACGCGCCATCGCCCCAGCCGCCCCGACCCGCAGATCGGGCGTCCGCCTCCAGCGCATACAACAGGTCTGCACGCGCATCAGCCTCGGGTCGAGGCCAGACGACCGCGTGACCAGACGTCACCATTTCAGCATCGAGAAAGACCGTTTCACCGGCCCTGTTGAACATTGCGATCACCACCGGGCGGTCATACCGGTCTCGCCCGGCCTCGGTCTCGATCAGGCTGAGTCCGGCGCCCGCCTCATCGAGCAGACTCTGCAACGCCTCACGAGACTCATCTGAGTCCGCGCCGCGAATTCCGGCGAGAAGCGCGTACTCACGCACGCCCTCTAAGGTCTCATACAGAAAGCCATGCCCGGTCCGCGCCCCTACAGGCTCCACCGTTTCAGCCGGCGCTTGCTCAGCCCCCCTGCAAGCTGACAGGCCAATCAGAACCAGCGCGAGATACGCGATCCTCATCATCATCCACTCCCCCGACGGGGGAATAGTCTGCCCGTCAGCCGCAGAAGATCAAAGCCTAGAAGCGCGTATTCAGACGCATCCAGACCCCGGCGCCGGCGCCCGGCACACGTTCACCCACAGGCACGCCCAGTCCGGCATTGCGATTATAGCCGCCCAGATGGTCGCGATAGGGCTGATCCAGAAGGTTCTCGATCCCCGCCGACAGGCTCACCCGCTCACTCACCTCCCAGCGCCCATACGCATTCAGGAGCACATGGCCGGGTGTTACCTGTTCGCTGTTCTCGCTTGAGACCTTGTCCTGTTCGGCCACCATCAGCGTTTCAAGACTGGCCGACCAGCGCGCCTGTTCATAGGTCGCGCTCAGGCGCAGGGTGGCGGGCGTGATGCGGTACAGATCGTCATTCACATCATCGCGCTCGCCGCGCACATAGGTCAGCACGCCGTCCATGCGCCAGCGCTCTGTCAGCACCAGACCGAAATCGGCGTCAAAACCGTAAAGCCGGGCGTCCACATTGGAAAAGCGCAAGGGCGTCGGATCGCCATTCATGGCCGAGACCATCTCAAGCGGCGTATCAACCACGCCGGGCGTGTTGGGCTCGGCGGGCACACCCTGGATATAGTCCTCGACCCAGCTGACATAAGCCGTCGGGCGCAGATAAGCGCGTGGCGTTTCCAGATCGAAACCCGCCTCAAGGCTGGTGGCGACTTCGGGCTTGAGATCAAGCGAGCCGACATAGGTATTGCCGTCCGCCAGACCGCCCGACGCCGTGATCGGCAGCCAGCCATAGCGTTCGACCTGCCCGCCAACCCGCGATTTACGCGCCAGTGCGCCGCGCAGGGTCAGCGTCTCCGACATCGGTCGAGCGATGCGCAACAAGCCATCCACAGTCACGTCGTCCCAGGACCGATCCGCATTGGCCAATGCCATCGCCAGCATGCGCGGCCCTGCGGGCAGGGCTGCCCCCAGGCGCGGCGTTCCGGCATCCGCGTCATGGGCATCCACCCGCAAACCGGCATAGACCTCATAGGCAGAGAACGGCCCGTCCCATTCGGCATAGACGCCGGTCCGGCCCAGTTCCACATCCGGGAACGGGGTGACGAAGAAATCGGCATTCATCGGATTGGTCACGGTCGTATCGTGGCGAATATCCGCCCGGTCGATCCCAAGACGCAGCACCCCGCCCTGCAAGGCGCGTTCGGCGTCTGCGCTGACGCTGACGGTCTCTGAGCTGGCGAAGGTCTCACGCATCTGCATGGGCGCAGGGGATGGGCGCAGATCGTAATTGTTCATGGCGTGATCCACACGCGCGTGCCCGGCCTTGAACGACAGGCTCCATTCGCCGAGCTCGGTGTTCAGCCCCAGACGGCTTGAGGACGTATCCATGAAGCGAATGTCCATGGGGAAAGGCGGATTGCCCGTATTGCCGCCCTCCTGCCAGCGGACATCAGCCGTCAGCTCGGTCGTCTCGGTCAGACGCACGCCATAGCCGAAGCCGTAGACATCGCGCTCATGGCCGGTCCCGTTGAGCGTGCCGTAGGGCGTATCCAGATCCTCGCCGCTTTCCGTCGAGGCCAGCACTTCAAACCGTTGACGCGCAGTGGACAGGCCCGCAACGCCGCCCACAGCCGTGCTTTCATCCACGCTGCGCACAATGGCGGTGAGGTCGGCATGAAGCTCCGGCGTCTCGCCCTGCGCGTAACCGAGATGCTTGAACACCGCATTCACGCCTGCACTCAGGGATGGCCCCTGACGGACGGGAGACGGGCCCCGGGTGACCTCAAGACGGTCCAGCAAGGGCGCGGGCGCGTAGTGAAGCGGCGGGTCCATCAGATTGGGGCCGCCCGAATGGAAGGCCTGTCCATCCAGACGCACCGCGACACGCGCACCATAAAGGCCGCGATACTGCACCTGGCCCGACAGCGCGCCATTGTCGACCAGCGCTGCGCCAGGAAGACGGGCGGCGAGACCGGCGGCGTCCGGGGCAGTCGCGGGCGCCAGATCAATCAGCACCGAGTCCTGATCAGGGGAGACCGGGGACTGGCCGGTCACGGTGATCACATCCACCCAGCGCGATTGCGGAGCGGGAGCGGCCTCGTTGGCGAAAGCGGCAGAGGTCAGGGCCAGCGTGGATACGCCGGCAAACAGAATTTTGGTCATGGAATTGAAAGTCTCAGAACAGATCACGCGCCCGGCAGGACCGGACGCAACACGCACCCATCAGGCGCGACGAAAGAGAGATCCATTCATGAGCGGCGGCGCGCGAAGCCCGACGGGCGGGCCGGCCGGTTGGCGCGGACTGGCCTGATCAATCCGCAAGGGACGCGGATCGGGCCCAACCCCCAAGTGGACGGCTAGCGCCGGGACGTCGGAGGCCAGCGCAACGGCATGGCCCAGCATGCAGGCGACACAGTCTGATGCGTCATGGTCAGGGGCGGGTTGCGGGTCTTCCAGACCTGTCAGGGCCGCCAGTTCGGCTATGGCGGCGCGGGCTTGCGCATCCCGCACGACCTGCCCGCACATGTATTTCGCCGCGTCAAACCCGGCGGCGTACGCCGTGCTCGCAGCCGACGACCACAACGCCTGAAGGGCGATGAGGACCGCGGCGAAGCGGATCAGGACCGGATGGGACAGGCGAAACATATCGCCCTATAGGTCAGAGCAACGCGCCTGCAAAGAGGCCCTAATGTCTCAGCCTGGGTCTACCAGGTTTCCGCCCACGGCCTCAGGTCCAGCTCATGGGTCCAAGCAGAGCGTGATTGTTGATGCAGGCTGACATAGGCCCGGGCAATGGCCTCCGGATCGAGAATCCGGTCCTCGGCGCGCATCGCGTCCACATCGGGCAACATCTCCCGGATAAACGGGGAATCAATCGCTCCGTCGATCAGGGCGTGGGCCACATGGATATTCTTCGACCCCAGCTCCCGGGCCATGGACTGGGCCAGGGCGCGCAGGGCGAACTTCGCCCCGGCGAAAGCAGAATAGCCCTTCCCGCCCCGGACCGACGCCGTTGCGCCGGTGAAGATGATCGTTCCGCGCTCACGCGGGATCATCTTGCGCGCTGCTTCCCGGCCCGCAAGAAAGCCTGCAAAGGCGGCCATCTCCCAGACCTTGCGATAGACCCGCGCGCTGGTCTCCTCGATGGGGAAGTTCACATTCGCGCCAATATTGAAGACCATGATTTCAATCGGCCCGACGTCAGCCTCGACCTGGTCAAACAGCGCCGTCATCTGGTCTTCATCCCGCGCATCCACGCCATAGGCATGGGCGCGACCGCCGGTGTCCCGGATCGTCTGCGCCAGCGCTTCTAGCTGATCGAGATGACGCGGACGACGCACCACGCAGGCGTCGTAACCGTCTTGAGCGAAGGCGCGCGCAATCGCGCCGCCCGTGGCGTCGCCCGCGCCGATGATCACCGCCGCGCCGTTCATGACAGATGCTTTCTGATTTCGGCCTCGATCTGGGCCAGACGTTCCTTGCCATAGAACATCTCGTCACCCACGAAGATGGTCGGCATGCCAAAAGCGCCGCGTACGACCGCATCCTGGGTATTAGCGATCAGATGCGCCTTCACTTCGGTGTCACCGGCGCGCGCCAGCAGGGCGTCCGCGTCAAACCCGGCGTCCGAGAAATGCGCCTTGATGACGTCGTCCTGCGTGAAATCCCGGTCCAGCTCCCACATCCCCGCAAAACCCGCATCCAGAAAGGCGCGCAATGTGTCGGGCGCATCCAGCTCCACCGCCGTCGCCATGCGCATCAGGGTCAGGGTGTTCATCGGGAAATGGGAGTTGAACTTGAACGCCCCCAGATCGTGCTCGGCCACGTAGCGGCGAATTTCGAGCATTTCGTAATCAAGCTTGTGCTTGATGTCGGCGAAGGCGAAGAAGGGCGACTGATTGCCCGTCTCCTTGAAGATCCCGCCCAGAAGGCAAGGCCGATAGCGAAATCGAACGCCCGTGCGCTGCTCAATTCCGGGCAGGACCTTGTGAACCAGGTAGGCGTTCGGGCTGCCCAGATCGGTGATGAAATCCGGTTCAATCATGTTTGCGCGTCCTTGTTGCGGTTCGCCCGCGCCTTGAGCGCGGCATAGGCGTGTTTGGTGATGTCCGGCGCTGCCTCTGTGGCGCTCATCTCAAGGTCATCGACCTGAACCTCGCGCCCTGTAGCGGTCTCAAGGCGGATCGGCGCCAACGCTTCACCGGTGTCGCGCACGCTGAGACGCACCGGGGAGCGCCCCGGCTCAAACGTCCAGCGCTCGCCCCATTGCATGAGCGCGATCAGCGCGGGCGCGAGCTCTCGGCCTTTTGCTGTGAGCTCATATTCAAAGCGTTGTTTGCCCGGGTTCGTCTCCTGACGCTCCAGCACATCCTGGTCCACCAGCCGGTTCAGACGGTCTGTCAGGATTTTCGCCGACACGCCGAGCCGGTCCCTGAAATCGGAAAATCGGCGCACGCCCGCGATGGCGTCTCTGAGCACCAGCAAGCACCAGGGATCACCGATCACATCAACGGCGCGGGCCACCGGACAGGGATAGCGGGACAGGGAGGTTCGGGTCATACGGTAAGATTGCCCCAATTGGTTTCTTAAGGCAACTAAAATTGGGAGCGCGCCGACGTCCTCCAATACCCCAGTGTTGATTAGTCAGGTTTGCGGCCCACCATGGAATACAAAGCTTCCAGATACGCATCGAACGCCTTGCGACCCTCCGGGGTCAGCCGAGCCGTGGTCAGGGTCTTTCGAGAGACGATCTGCTTGTCGATGGAGATATAGCCCGCCTCCTCCAGCTTTCTGAGCTGGATGGAGAGATTGCCCTGGGTGGCCTTGAGCGCCTCTTTAAGCGCGTTGAAGGTCTCTGCTTCAGAATCAGCCAGCAAGGTCATGATCCCCAGCCGCAAGCGGCTGTGGATCACATCATCAAGCTTATCGATATCAAACGAACTCATAAGCGATCAGATTAAGGGTTGGACGCCGAGCGGATCAGGATCCAGCCAGGGAGCGCCATCAGCAGAAGCAGCACCGCCCCCAGAACCAGCATATAGGCCCAGACCATGCTGATCAGCAGGGCCAGAACCAGCACGCTGAGATACCAGCCGGCAGCGATCACCGCGGTCCAAAGACGGCGTGTGACCAGAGCGGCCAGAAACCAGCACGCGCCCTGAAACGCCGCGACCACCATGGGAAAGAGAATCCAGACCTCTGCTCCCAATCCTGTGCGCTGAGCCAGGAAAAAGCCAAGGGCCGCCACCGCATTGGCGATCCCCACACCGGCAAAACCACCCGTCAGCGCGCGGTTGGCGACGCCTTCAGGAGTTTTGGCGCGTACGGACAGGACGATTACGCCGACACAGAACACGCCGTTGGATGCCAGCGTACCGATCCAGAAGGTGGCATCGCCCAGGGGCGACCAGCCCAGCAATGCGAAACCGCAAGCCAGCGCGTAAAGCCCGTAGCACAGACCGGCCAGCCCATAGAGCTGGCCGGTGGTGCGGAGCTGCACGGGACGCTCTTTCAAGAGCGACCGGATAAAAGTCAGGTCATCACCCAAACCGGTTTCGGTTGTCATGCGGCTCCACCGTTATGCTCATTTACGCCGGAAGACCGGCTTGGTGCGTCCGTTCAGGATCCATCCAATGAAGGTCCCACGAACCAGCAAATGATAGCTGATCAACAGGATCGGCATTGCGATCAGCAGGATCAGAACCAGTTTCACCTCCGCTGGCAGCCCCCAGTCAAACATCCAGATCTGGAGCGTGACCACCAAAGGCAGGTGAACGAGATACACCCAGTACGAGGAGTCGGCCAGATAGCGCCAGACAGGGCTATGATGGTTCATGAGGGCCTGAAACAGACCGATAAAGCCAAAGATGAAGCCCCACATAGCGACCCCCAGGGCCAGGCCGAACAGGGCCTTTTTCATTTCAGACAGCGCCATCATCAAGTCCGGGCTGAATCCGACCAGAGCAAAACACCCGGCCGTCGCCAGCGCAGCCAGGCCCAGATTGATGAACCAGACACCTTTGAGTTGGTCGAGCACGTGTATCTGACGCTGCATCATCCACCCCATCCAGAACGCGAACGGGAAGGTCACCAGCGCAGGCGTGTTCGGCAACAATCCCATATCGGGTGAACGCACGCCAAACCAGATCGGGCCGGAGCTGTCTGAAAACACCAGGGCAGCGACGAGAGCCGCCGGCGCAACCAGCAGGAACGGCGTACCGGCCAGCATGGCGAACAGCTTGTCGACGGCGCGCCCCAGCGCGTCGGCGCCCGGAATGATCCTGGCCGCCAGAGCCGTCAGGATCGCCGCCGGATAGATCAGCAGCAGCACATACAGAAACCACAAATGGCTCAGCGGCACGGTGCGCCAGTTCAGTGGCGGCGCCTCGCCCTCGGGCAGCGGGCCGTACATGGTTGTCATGCCCCAGATGAACAGGGCGATGAAGGCCACGAACATGATCGGCCAGAGGCTCACAAATGGAAGCCCGATGCGCTTGAGACGGCTGAGGGCGAACCGGCCCGCACCCATACGTCGGTACATCATGCGGCCGAAGAAGCCCGCAAGCAGGAAGAACAAGGGCATGCGGAAGGCATGGATCACGAAGAACAGGCCCGACATCAGCGAGGAGCGGTCCGTATCGGCGATCAGCCAGACCCCCGTCGTGGGGAAGTAGGACAAGGTCGCGTGCAACACGACCCCGAGCAAGAGGGCGCTGGCGCGCAAGGCGTCCAGCGCATGAAGCCGTTCTGGGGAGGAAGTGGTCATTGAAATCTCCTTTCCCGCCCCATGTACACAAACTAGTTTATTTTATAAACCACTTTTATTGGCAGAGTGCGAAATGTTTGTCGCCGGATCGTGTCTCCGGGTGAAGACGCACCGATAACGTCCTGTGAAATATAGGCTTTCAATCAGGCCCGAGCTAAACCCTGTTTCGCAGCGCCTCGCCCGACGTATCTGACAAAGAAAAACCCCCGGGGCCGGGCCCCGGGGGTTCGTCTCAGTGAAAAAGTCTGACCTAGCCGCCGAAGGTGTAGCGGAAGCCGAACTGGGCTTGCCAACCATACTCTTCGTACTGCGAGCTCAGCTCACGACCGCCATCGCGGAAAGCCGCACGGAACGGTTCGTCGAAAGCGTTCTTGTAGTCAAAGTAGAGGCGGAAATTCTCGGTCAGGTCGTATTTGGCCGAGAAGTCGAACTGGGTGTGATCCAGGATCAGGCGATCCTCGGCGGCTTCATCGCCCAGCTCGTCGATATACTCGTCGCGATAAGACACCGCAGCGCGCAGATCCAGACGGCCATCGTCATAGCCCAGGATCAGGTTCGCCACGTTCTGCGACTGCAGCGGCAGGGTCACTTCACGGCCATCAGCCAGCGTAGCCTCGGAGTCCACATAGGTGTAGTTCGCGCCCACAATCGTGTGCTGCAGCAGGCCCGGCAGCATGGTCAGCGCCTGCTGGTAGTTCAGCTCGATGCCGGTCAGGCTGGCGTCTTCGAGGTTGATGTAGGTCGTGGCTTCTTCAAGCGCCACGCCATTGATCACCGTGTTTTCGTAGACAACCTGCGCGATGAAGTTGTCGATCGACTTGTAGAACACGCCTGCAGACAGGACCGAATCCTCGGTCGGGTAGAATTCCAGCGCCAGATCGAAGTTCTGCGCTTCCTGACGTTCGAGATCGGGGTTGCCGGCCTCAGCTTCCACTTCACCTTCGTCATTTTCTTCAAAAGCGAGGCGCGGAGCGGCCTGAGCCAGGTTCGGACGGGCGATCGAAGCGTAGTAGGCCGCACGCACGATCATGTTGTCCGAGGCTTCGTAGCGGAGGTTCAGGCTGGGCAGCCAATCGGTGTAGGAGTTTTCGGCCGTAACCGCGCGACGGTAGACGCGATCGCCTTCGATCACCGTTTCATCGTCGCCCGCGTCGTATTCGACATCAATGTCGCTCGCCAGTAGCTCCGCGCCGGTCAGAGCCGGCGCAATGTAGCTTTCAAACGCGCCGGTCACATCGCCGTCGATCGCGGTGTCGATTTCCTGCTCGAGAATTTCGAAGCCGTGGGCGTCATACTGGGTGTCTTCAACGCGCAGACCGCCCACCAGACGCAGGCGATTGATATCCACCGAGCCCATCAGATAGGCCGAGAACACGTCTTCCTCGGCGCCGTAATTGTCGGCGTTGGAAGCCACTGCCGTGTCGATATCGTTGAGCTCGAAGTCACCGCGATTGGCAAAGAAGAACTCGCGCAGTGCGCCGGCATCCACAGCCGGGCCGAAATTGGTCGCCAGCGGATATTCCACAGAGGTCTGAAACTGGCTCAGCAGCAGGTCCGGACCGTCAAAGCCGTCATAGATCAGCGTGGTGGCGTCATAGGACTTTTCACGCGTGCGGTATTGAACGCCAGACTGGATGAAGCCGAAATAGGAGCCAAAGTTCATCTCGCGACGTGCGTTGAACTCTGCGGACCATTCTTCATCCTTTGCGACGCCGTCGAGGAATTCGAGCGCATCAAACTCGTAGGAGTCCGCGTCGAAATAGGCCTGCTCGGCGATCGCATCGCCAAAGATCACTTGCGGGATCTGGGCGTCGGTAACATTGACGCCGAAAATGCCCTCATCGAACTTGGCGCGGAATCCGGAGTCGATCCGGTTCGGCTCAGCCTCTTCGGCATAGGCGTATGCGAGCTGGTAATCGAGCGTCCAGGGACCCGCGAAGGTCTCGCCGCCCACGGCGATGGCGTAGATGGTCTGCTCTTCCAGACGATCCTTGATGTCGCGATCGACCTCGAACTCGTCGCCCGTGGACGCGTCAAAGAAAGCGCCATTGCCCGATGACAGGGCGTCGGCATAGTCCGGATCCTCGAACTTGTTCTCGATCCGGTTGCGATATTCCTGATCGGTAAAGTCCGAATACGTCGTGCGCAGGAAGAGGTTGGTGCTCTCGTTCAGATCATAGTCGAGATTGAACACCACCGAGGTGCGCTCCCGCGTGACGTCGTAATTGCGGTTCTCGAACTCTTCAGGGAACGGCACGCTCTCGTCGGTGTTCCAGGTCCCGTCAACTTCGGCGTTTTCAGACCCGAAGGAGCGCTCCTGATCGGAAATGGACAGCGCCACTCCAAGACGATCATTGAAGAACTTGTCGGCGAAGGTCAGAGAGCCACGATAGCCGTACTCTTCCACCACATCAGCATAGATGCCGCGCAGGCGGAACTGCAGCAGGCGCTCGTCCTGATCCAGACCCGACAGGGTCTCGATCTCGATATTGCCGCCAATGGTGTCGCCCGGCATGTCCGGAGTCAGCGATTTGGAGATGACGATCGAGGACAGGACGTCGGAATCGATCACATCAAGCGGCACCTGACGGTTGTCCGCTTCCGGGGACGGCAGGCGTACGCCGTTCACCGTGGTGGTGTTCAGGTTCGGGTCGATGCCGCGAATGGAGACGAAGCGGCCTTCGCCCTGGTCGTTGAGCACGTTGATGCCGGCGATGCGGCGCGCGGCTTCAGCGACGTTCTCGTCGGGCAGACGATCCACGGCGTCGGCAGACAGCACCGAGATCAGGCCGTCGGCGGCGCGTTGACGGTTCAGCGCGCTGGTCAGCTGACCGCGCTGGCCGATGATCAGGATGTTGTCCTCGACCGCCACATCCGCGCCGAGCACGAAATTAGTCTCGACCGCTGCGTCCGCGCTGATCAGCGTGACTTCGCGGGTCTGGGCGTCGGCGCCGAGATAATCGACCACGAGGGTGAAATCGCCCGCCGGCACATTGCCGAGGCGGAAAGACCCGTCGCGGGAGGTGGTCACGGTCTGGCCGGTTTCAGAAATACGCACGATCGCGCCCTGAAGGCCGACAGAGCCGGTCGCTTCGGTAACGCGGCCGGTGATCTCGCCAGCTTGGGCTGCGCCTGCAGCCAGAGCCGCCAGTGACACCGCGCCAAGCAAAGTGGTCATACGCTTCATCTCGAAATCCCCCGATGAGCAAAGCCGGAATAAACAAAGAGCGCCCTGAGGCGCGTATACGGGGGGCTTATGAAGAGCCGAGGCGACAGTTTCGTGTCGGCTTGGACACCGCTTTGTGTCGACTGAATGTATGCAAGATGACAGCGGCGGCTGCGCTCTTGTTCGAACCGGGCTTATGCCGTTATGCAAAGCGCCAGTTGAGCTGTTCACATGTGATCCAGGGGGGTGCGTCATGCGCGCAACACTTACGACACTCTTTGTTTTATCGCTGGCGGGCGGGCTGAGCGCCTGCGCCGAAGAAGCGGGCCCTGTCCTGCCGCGCGTCTCTGTTCCGGCGAGCCTTGAAACCGCCGCAGTCGCGGGCGCAGGCGATGCGGCGGACGATCCCGCATTCTGGCGCGCTGAAGACCCGGCCCGGTCGCGCATTCTTGGCACCGACAAGAAGAGCGGTCTCTACGTCTACACGCTCGATGGCGCGACCGCCCAATACCTGCCCGCAGGCCGTATGAACAATGTGGATGTGCGCTATGGCTTCCAGACCGGCGAGCTGACCGTCGACATCGCTGTCGCTTCGGACCGCACCAATATCGCCATGGCCGTGTTCTTCATTGACCCGGCGACCGGTGAGGTCAGCCCCGCTCCGGGTGATGTGCTACCGCTCGATTTTGTCGACCCTTATGGTCTGTGCCTCTATCAACGCCCGTCCGACAACGCCCTGTTCGCCTTTGTCACCGAGGACGATACCGGCCGTGCAACCCAGCAGCGCCTGTGGTTTGAAGACGGCGCCATGCGCAGCGAAACCGTTCGCACTTTCGAGATCGGCTCCATTGCAGAGGGCTGCGCCGTCGATGACGAAGCCGGCAAGCTCTATGTCGCTGAAGAGAACGTCGCGGTCTGGGTCTATGACGTCGATCCTGCGACCGGCGATGCGCGCACCAAGCTCGCCGACGTCAATTCCGACAGCCTGGTGGCCGATGCCGAGGGCGTCGCGCTCTGGCCGCAGGCTGACGCCGCCCCCTGGCTCGTCGTCTCCAGCCAGGGCGACAGCGCCTATGCCGTATTCGATACCGCCGACAACAGCCTGATCGGCCGCTTCGAGGTGAATGGCGGCGAGATCGACCGTACCAGTGAAACCGATGGCATCGATGTTCACGCCCTGCCCCTTCCGGGCCATCCCGAGGGCGTTTTCCTTGCTCAGGATGATGAGGAAGACAGCGGCGGACAGAACTTCAAAGTCACCGATCTGGCGTCCATCCGCGCAGCTCTGACACAAGCTTCTGAATAAGCATTCGCCGGGGTGACGCCCGCGTCATCCCGGCGTATTTTGCGCCTTCGTGTCCCCGTAGCTCAGCAGGATAGAGCATCAGATTCCTAATCTGAGGGCCACTGGTTCGAATCCAGTCGGGGACACCATTCCGGAGTGCTGCGAGCCCCGGCTGATACGCTTCCCCCAATGACGGCAAGATTAAAAGATCGCAACTCTTGTTTTCGCCTCTGTAACACCCGTGTTCTGGCGCCTATAGTGCTCAATATTCACTAATTCTGATGAGTCTTTTCAGGCCTGATCAGACCTTACGCCTTCCTGCAAACGCCTCTCACCTACAACCAAAATTCATCAAACCGTTAAATAAAGGCTTTTCAGGCAAACAGGGGCGCTCTAGCGTTAGCATGGACAAAAATTTAGGTTCGGGGGAAAGCATGGCGACGGGCAACCCTCAACCGGCCCTGCTGCTGGTTGAAGACGATGATCAGGAAGCTTTTCTCTTTGAAAAAATGCTGCGGGAAGAAGCGGGCGCAGCCTCCATCGATCGAGCCATAAAAGGCGAGCAGGCTCTGGAGTTTATCCGCGCCAATCCCCACTATGACTGCGTCGTCCTGGACCTGAAACTCTCTGGCGAGGATGGTGTCTGGGTTCTGGAGCAGATCTCCGGCGACAAAACCCTCTCTCACATCCCGGTCATCGTGTTTTCCGGCGACTCAGAACGGCTTCAACAGGTCTGTTCGCGCTACGACAATGTCGTATCCTCCGTACGCAAACCTGAAACGCTGGAACAGTATCGCGCCGCCCTCACCATTGTGATGGCGATTCTGCAGGCAGCCGTGAACGTCGCCTGAGACCAGACGTCCGCGACGCTTGCTCCACGTCCTTAACTGTTTAAGCTTCCGGGAAAACCATCCGGGAGGACAGAGCCGTGGATCTCAACGGTAAAATCGCAATCGTCACAGGCGGCGCCAGCGGCATCGGCAAGGCGTGCGCCAAGGCCTTTCACGACAAGGGCGCGAAGGTCGTCATTGCAGACCTGAACGCAGACTCTGCGGCCAAGGCCGGCGCCGAGTTCGGCGGCTTCGGCCAAGGCATCGACGTGACCAATGAGGCTGCGCTGGCGCGTCTGATCAATCGGGTCGAACGCGAGCTGGGCCCGGTCGACATCTTCATGTCCAATGCCGGCATCGGTGTGTCCGACGGCCCGCTCTGGGGGGCAGGCGACGCCCCCACCCCGTCCTGGGATGCGTGCTGGCAGGTCAATGTGATGGCGAGCGTGTTCGCGGCGCGTCTGCTGGCGAAATCCATGGCCAGCCGCCATGGACACTTCATCATCACCGCGTCGGCCGCCGGCCTTCTCAACCAGATCGGCGATGCGCCCTATTCCGCCACCAAGGCGGCGGCGGTGTCCTTTGCCGAAAGCCTCGCCATCACTCATGGCGATGACGGTTTGAAGGTTCAGTGCCTGTGTCCGGAAGGTGTGAACACCCCGCTGGTGAAGGGCATTGAGGGCGGCGCGCAAGGGTTGAGCGGCTATCTCGAGCCTGAGGACGTGGCGCAAACCCTTCTCAAGGCGATGGAGGAAAACCGCTTCATGGTGACGACCCACGAACAGACCGCTGGCTATGCCGCCATGAAAGGCGCCGAGCGTGATCGTTGGGTGGGCGGCATGCGCAAGCTGCGCCGTATGCTGGTCGAGGCCAATAACGGCCGCCCGCTTTAAAAAAAACCAAGGGGGCGGCCTTCGGGCCGCTCTATGCGTTCAGGGCGATAACGCCGCACTGGCCGCCGAAATGCCCCGCATGCCCGTCCCGCGCCGCCCGGCGGCAGGAGAAGAACCGGCCTTCCTCGGCGAAGGTGCAGGTCTTGATCCAGCTGATGTTTGCAGCGGGAATGCCAGAGGCGATCAGCTGCCGCCGGGCGCCTTCAGAGACATTCAGGCCCGCCCCGCCTCCAGCATCGCGAGGCAGGATGAATGTGTCATCCAATGGGCCGAACAGCGCCTCGAACTGGTCCAGCACTTCCGGTCCAACCCGGTAATTCTCTGCGCTCACGGCCGGGCCGATCACCGCCTGAAGCGTTTCGGTTCGCACGCCATATGCCTCGGACAAAGCGCGAATGGCGGCGGGAATCACTTCTGCCACGACACCGCGCCAGCCTGCATGAATGGCGGCGATGGAGCGGGTTTCACGGTCGTACATCAGCACCGGCGTGCAATCGGCGGTCTGCGCGCACAGCGCCAGCCCCGGTCGGTTTGTGATCAGGGCATCCCCCTCACCCGCCGTCCAGTCGTCAGGGGCTTCATCCACCCGGATCACGGTGTTTCCATGCACCTGTTTGGCGAAGACAGGGCGGGCGCTGAACGCGGCCCCCACACGACGACGGTTTTCCTCAACCGCGGCTTTGTCGTCACCCCGCGACCAGGACAGGTTCAGGCTGGCGTAAGGGACTTGGCTGACCCCGCCTGCGCGTGTGGTGAAGCCGTGACTGACAGTGTCATCGCCAAATCCGTCTGCGCGCAGAATGTCCAGCATGGCGCTACTCCGATAGAAAGCCGACCCGGTCACGTCCGAGATCATAGGCGGCGCGCGCCGCGCTCACATCCGACAATGTCTGTTCCAGCGCGAACCAGTCATCCCGCTCTGCGATCGGCGCCCAGATCGATTCCACCCGCTCAATCGTCATGTGAACGGGCGCAGGCTTGCTGAAACAGGCATGAGACAGGCGCTCAGCCCGAACGGGCGTGCGCTCCAGCAGCTGAGCCTGTACAGCCGCGAATGCGTCCTCGCCGTAGAGTGCGCCTCGTTCCGACCCGAGCGCCCGCTCTTGTGAAGCCTCGCCACAGAACCAGTCAAAGAACAGCGCCTCGAACGGGATTTCGAGCTCCCGACTGGCGTTGAGAAGGCCACTGACCAGCGCGCCATCACTGTCATCGCCCTTGGGCTCGACCCCCAGACGGTGATGGAAGGCGGTGATGATCTCGCGCTTGTAATGACCGGGATAGGCTTCCAGCACTGAGATCAGGGCGTCCTGATCCCCGACCAGACTCAGCGCGCCGGCCAGTTGCTGGAGCGCCCAGAACACGCTTTCGGGCTGGCGGGCATAGGCATACAGCCCCTGCTCGTCAAAATAGGCTGCGGTGAAGCCGGGCTCGAAATGCGGCAGGAACCGCCAGGGGCCATAGTCAAAGCTCTCCCCGGTCACCACCAGATTGTCTGTGTTGAGAACGCCATGAACAAAGCCCGCCGCCATCCATTGCGCGGCGAGACGGGCGGATCGTCGGGAGACGGCCTCAAGAAGGGCGGCGGCCCGGTCCCCTTCGATATCAGCCGCTTCCGGAACGAGGTGCGCGATCGCATACTCGACCAGCTCACCGATGAGGTCGGGACGTTCGAAATAGGCGTGCCGCTGAAACACCCCAAACCGCAAATGGGAGTGCTGCAGCCGGGTCAGAACCGCGGACCGCGTCGGAGACGGTTCGTCGCCGCGATGAAGCTGCTCGCCGGTCTCGTAAACGGCAAAGGTCTTGGAGGTGTAAACGCCCAAGGCTTCCAGCATTTCTGACGCCAGAACTTCCCGCACAGCGCCCTTCAGGGTCAGGCGGCCATCGCCTGAGCGCGAATACGGTGTCTGGCCAGACCCCTTGGTGCCCAGGTCCAGCAACCGATCATGCCGGTCGCGCAACTGAGCATATAAAAAGCCCCGCCCGTCACCGATCTGCGGGTTGTAAGTGCGAAACTGGTGGCCGTGATAGCGGATGGCTCGGGGAACAGGCTGGTTGTCCGGCAAGGGTTTGAAGCGATGAAAATGCGCCTCGCGCTCGGCCTCATCCAACGCGCCAAGACCGATCTCCTGCGCCCAGCGCTCATTCCACCAGCGCAGGTTCGCTTCCGGAAAACCGGCTGGCTCCACAGGGTCGGAATACGCATCGCCCAAGGCGGCGAAACGCGGGTCCGGGCGGTATCGGGACGTCATGCTCATCCTGCAGAGCTAAGCCCTGCCGCAGCGCCTCACAAGGGTCTGGCTTGAAACGCCTTGTCGAGCGCCTTCGCCGACTCTTCGATCGCCGTTACACAGGCCGGGAACAGGCGGGACATGTTCAGGAAGCCATGGGGCACCATCTTCCACAGCCTGTAGTCCACGCTGACGCCTGACGCGATCATCCGGTCGCGATAGGCCGCGCCCTCATCCAGCAACGGATCCATCTCGGCCGCCAGGATATAGGCGGGCGGCAAGCCTTTGAGATCGTCTGCAAGCAGCGGCGAGATCCGGGTATCCGCCGGATCAGCGTCGCGGATGTAATGCTTGCGGATTTCCTCGAGCGTGAATTCAGACAGAAGCGGACCTTCCTGCCAGCGCGGCCGGTCCTTCTTGGTCTGCAGAAGCTGCATCAGTGGATAGAGCAGAAGCTGGTAGTGCAGCTGGTCCCGACGGTCGCGCGCCACGGTGGCCGCCAGATTGCCGCCCGCCGAATCCCCGCCGACCGCCATGCGCTCGGGGTCAAAGCCATAGGCAGAGAGCTCACCGGCGAGCGCCGCGTCCATCGCCGCGAAGGCATCATCCACGGCAGCCGGGAACGGATGCTCCGGCGCCAGGCGATAATCCACCGAACAGATACGCACCCCGGACACCGCCGCCAGTCGACGGCACAGTGGGTCATGAGATTTCAGCGACCCCACCATGAAACCGCCGCCATGATAGAAGATCAGGCCCGGACCGTGATCAGGCTGCGCGCCATAGGGGATATAGACCCGGGCGGGACGCAGGCTATCACCACCCGCAATCTCGATATCGTGAACTTCCTCAACAGGAGGAGGCGCAACCTCGACCAGCTCTTCCATCCTCGCCATGGCGTCGCGCATGGCGGTGACGGTTTTCTGCGGGTTGAACAGATCGTTCAGGCCCGCCTGATTAATCCATGTGTCGAATAGGGATAAATCGCTCATCGCCTAAAGCTGGGTGAGCCGGGGCATTAGCGCAAGACATACTCTCGTGACAGAGACAGACTTATTGCATCTGGATCGGGCTCTCGCGCTCAATCACACCCGCCAACGCATCCTGGATTTCCCAACGCAGCACGCGCCAGGCGTTCGCGCTTTCATCCTCACCCTTCTGCTCAAGCTCGGTCACCGCCATGTCGGCATAATTGAGCGCCATATCCCCGTGACGATCCACCAGCGTGAAAGCAATGGCGCGAATATCAAGCGGGGTGATGCGGGACTGACGTTGGGCAGGCATGGACGGCTCCTTGAGGGGTTCGCCAGCCGTCCTGCAAAGGGCTTGCCGAAACAGGTCCCTTGTAAATCAATTGTTTAGTATAATTCCAGCGCGCACAGACTGAGTCAGGACTGCCCTTGGGTCGTTTTTGCCGGGCGTTTCGAGCCGGGGGCGTAACCGCCCTCTTGCAGAAACTTCGTCTCTTCGGGCCGGGGCGTCCGCCCCAGCACCGCATTCCGATGAGGGAAACGGGCAAAGCGGGCGATCACATCCATATGCGCGCGGGCATGGCGGGTGTTCTCGCTGTCAGGTCCAAGCCGCTCTTCGCACATCAGCACGGACAGGGCCTGATCCTCGATATCCTCGGAATGGGAGAAAGGCAGATACACAAAGGCGCGGCGCTCTTTGGGCAGGGCCCAGTCAAAGCCCGCCTCCAGCATGCACATCGCCGCTTCCCGGCTGAGAGGGTCAAGCGCAAACGCCGCATTGGAGCCGCGCCAGACATTGCGCGGGGCCTGGTCGAGCAGAATGACCAGGGCCAGCGCACTCTCAGGTTCCACCAGCCAGGGATGTCCCTGAACCGACCGCGTCTGCAAAAAGCTGTGACAGGCCGGCCCAAGCTTGCGGCGCACCCGGGCGTCAAACGCCGGGTTCACGTCAAACCAGGCCTGGGGACCGGCCTCTTCAAACCAGAAGTCCAGAATGTCTTCCGGCAGCAGCGTCATGATCAGACCCGCTTCTCACCCGAAATGATCTGGGCGCGAATCTCCGCAGTCAGCGGCACATAGGCGTTCGCATCCGGATCATCAAAATAGACCGGCTCGGAGATCAGCTCCGGATCCCAGCCCTGCTTCACCAGATCGGTCTTCTTCAGCTTGAAGGTGCCGGTGGTGTTCTCGTCCTGGGTTTCCTTGCTCAGACGCAGGAAGAGCGGGCGTGCATAATGCGGCAACTCGTTATGGACGTGCGCATGCAGGGCCTGAAGGTCGAACCCCTCCTCGGTGACAAGGGCGACCATGCCGGCCTTGCCCGAATAGTCCGCCACTTCCACGCCATAGACATTGGCCTGAACGACTTTCTCGTGGGTGCCGAAGACTTCTGCGACTTCGTTGGTGGAGACGTTCTCGGACTTCCAGCGGAAGGTGTCGCCCACCCGGTCGATGAAGTAAAAATAGCCCTGGGCGTCGCGCTTCATCAGGTCGCCGGTGCGGAAGTAGACATCGCCCTCGGAGAAGACATCGCGCAGGATCTTCTTCTTGGTGGCTTCTTCATCGCCATAGCCGTCAAAGCGATAGCGGGCGTCATCGGCGCGGATTTCACCAATCGCCTCGCCAACCTCGCCCGGCTTGCACTCGATGCAGCGGCCCTGGGCGTCGCGGATCGGAGCTTCCTCGTCCATGTCGAACTTGACGAGCTTGATGTTGAAACGCTTGGACAGGTGCGGCGGCACGCGCCCAATCGCGCCTTGCTTGGAATCCAGGTTGATCAGGCCGACATTGCCCTCGGTCGCGCCATAAAATTCCATGATGCGCGGAATGCCGGACCGCTCGACAAAGCGCGGCCACACATCCGGACGCAGACCATTGCCGATCGCAATGCGGATCTTGTGCTTCTTCTCCCACTCATTGGGTTCGGCGGCGACCAGGAAGCGGCACAGCTCGCCCACATACATCAGCATGGTCGCGCCGGTGTCTGCGGCGTCTTTCCAGAAGCGGGTGGCGGAGAATTTCTTGCGCACGATGACCGCGCCGCCAAAAGACAGCGCCGCGCCAACACCGCACAGGCCGCCCGTGGCGTGGTACATGGGCAGCACCATCATCATGCGGTCTTCCTTGCTGGAATGACCGGCAACGCCGAAGACCTGCAGGTAATAGAGGGCGCGGGTGTGCGCCACGATGGCTGCTTTCGGCAGGCCCGTGGTGCCCGAGGTGTACATCTTCATGCACGGATCAGAGGCTTTGAGGTGCGCCCGGTGGGAGCGGTCCGGGCGAACATCGGACTGGCCCGACAGCGCAGCATCAAAGTCCTGACCGCCCGGCGCCTTGGCGTGTTTGCCATCGCTGACCCACGGGATGAGCTTGCAGTTGATCAGCGCGCAGGCGCTTTCATACTGCTCGGCCAGCTCGCCCTCGACGATCACGTGCTGGGCTTCGGACACATCAATGCAGTGCGCCAGAGAATGGCCGGTGATCTGGTTGTTCAGAAGCGCGCCCATAATGCCGACCTTAGACAGGCCGAACCAGATCGCCACGTATTCCCAGCGGTTCGCCATATAAAGCGCGACAGTGTCGCCAGGCTTCACGCCCTGCGCGAGCGCCCAGTTCGCCACCCGGTTCGCATAGCGGTCAAACTGCGCATAGCTGATCTCCACACCGCTCTCGGTAATGAAGGCCGTCCGCTGCGCATGCTTGTCGACGCTGTCTTCAAACAGGTCTGGCGTCAGATATTCGGAGTCCGGGGTGATCTTCTTGAGCGCGCCCAGCATGCGCGCCAACTGCGTTGTGTAATACCACTCGCGACGGATCGTCGACCACAAGCCCATATCATAATCCTCCCTCGTACCCGCCGCCGGCGGTTTAGTTGAGGGGGACAGTACGGCTCGAAAACGTCCGGTCAAGTTCGGCTCGGCATGTCAGAGGCGCATTTTTCAACCGAGAATGCGTTGCAGTGCAGCAAGATTGAGAATATGACCACATAAGTGACTGAGTCAGATTCAATAAACGCGACACATCGCTCAGAACCATTGAATAGGTCTAAAATTATGAACTGGGGAAAAGAGCTTAGAGCTTTCCGTCAGCGCACCGGCTTGAAGCAGGAAGCTGCCGCTCATCTGCTTGGCGTCAGCCAGGCGTATGTCTCCCGACTCGAGAATTCCACGGCTTCGCCGTCAACGCAGCTGGAAACCAAGCTGGAGCGCCTGCTTCAGGAGCCCGAGCACCGTCCGCTGTTCGAGCACTTCCGCACCACGATCAGCCATTCTCCGCACCTGATCAGCATGCTGGCTGAAGTCGACGGCAAGATCATCGTCGACACCGTCAGCGAAGCGCTGCGTGATCACGGCACGCCGTTCCACCTCCTCACACCCGGTGAAGTTCTGGAATCACAGAATTCGGACGTCATCGAGATTCTGGACGCGTTTCTGGATCTGGGCGCCTTTTCGGGGCGCATCGCCTCCATGCAGGTGACCTGGACCTACGATCATGAAGGCGATCCGGTGTCACACTGGCGGACCACGGAAATCCCCGTGCGGGACGACGCCGGTCGCTGGTATCTGCATGGCGCGCACGTGCAGATCACAACCGAGGAAAAAGAACAGCTCCTCAAGGACTGGGATGGTCCGATCAAGGTTCGCACCTTCGCCGATGACGAAGCGGGAGACACGCCCAGCCCGGCCAACGACACCGAAGCGGCCTGATCCAAGCCAACGCTTGATGCAAAACAGCCCGGACCTCAGGTCCGGGCTGTTTTGTTTCCAACCGTGATCAAACGATCAGAACGCTTCATCCGAGCTGCCGGTGTCCCCGGTGTCGCTCAGCGCCAGCTCATGCCACATGGCGTTGAGGATGGCGAAGGCGCAGGCCAGTCCAAGGCCCAGAATCCAAGTGAAATACCACATCGTCTGTTCTCCTTGTCCTAGTAGTAATCGCCGCTCTCGACCTGTTCGGTCGTGACCCGGCCCCACATTACCTTGAACGCCCAGGCCGTGTAGGCGAGCACGATCGGCAGGAAGATCGCCGTCACGATCAGCATGACGAACAGCGTCGTATGACTGGAAGAGGCGTTCCACACTGTCAGCGAGGCATTGGGATCAATGCTCGAAGGCAGGATGAACGGGAACATCGACAGCCCCACGGTCGAGATGATGCCCACCACCGACAGCTTGGAGCCGATGAAGGTCAACGCCTCCGAATTGGAGCGCAGGCCAAACAGCGCCAGCACAGCCCCGCCAAAGCCCAGCACCGGGGCCAGGATCATCCACGGATAGCGGCCATAATTGGCAAGCCAGGCGCCGCCTTCGCGCACGGTTTCCGTCAGACGCGGATTGGCCGGGCCATCGGGTGCGACGGTGTTGGTGACTTGATAGCCCAGATCCCCGAACGCCACCCAGGCGCCCGCCAGTGCGAACAACGCAATGGACGCGAAGGCGAAGATCGGCGCAAAGGTGCGCGCGCGATCACGAACCGGGCCGTACTCGGCTTTCATCGACAACCAGGCCGCGCCGTGCAGGAACAGCATGGTCACGCTCAGAAGGCCGCACAGCAGGGCGAACGGATTGAGCAGGCCGAAGAAATTGCCATCCCAGAAGATGCGCATGTCGTCATTCATCCGGAAAGGCGCGCCGACCAGCACATTGCCCACCGCGACACCAAAGATCAGCGCCGGAACGAAACCGCCGATGAACAGCGCCCAGTCCCAGAAGCTGCGCCAGCGCGGGTCATTGCGCTTGGAGCGATACTTGAAGCCCACGGGACGCAGGATCAGCGCTGCCAGCACCACGAACATCGCCAGATAGAAGGACGAGAACGAGACGGCATAGACCAGAGGCCAGGCCGCGAAGATCGCGCCCCCGCCCAGGATCAGCCAGACCTGATTGCCTTCCCAGGTCGGGCCGACCGTGTTGATGGCGATACGGCGCTCGGTGTCAGTCCGGGCGACGAAGGGCAGAAGCCCCGCCACACCCAGATCGAAACCGTCGGTGACTGCGAAGCCGATCAGCAGCACGCCCAGAAGCGCCCACCAGATCACCCGCAAAAGTTCGTATGACAGAGGAATGTCCATTGTCGCTCCTCCCTATTCAGCCGGCAGCGGTTCGAAACCGCCCTGGCGTTTCAGGGATGATCCGTGCGCCGGCCCGTCAGGATAGGGACCGCGGCGGATGTATTTGATCATCAGGGTGACCTCGACCACGGCCAGCGCACCATAAAGCGCGGTGAAGCCGACAATGGTCAGGATCATCTGGGTGGGATGAAGGCTCGACACCCCTTCAAAGGTCGGCAGCACGCCTTCAATGATCCAGGGTTGGCGACCGTATTCGGCCAGAAGCCAGCCCAGCTCGGCGGCCACCCAGGGCAGCGGCAGCGAGACCAGCGCCAGTTTCAGGAACCAGCGGGTTTCATGCTTGCGCAGCGAGCTCAGCACGAAAGCCGTTCCGAACAGGGCGATGAAGTAAAAGCCCAGCCCGGCCATGAAGCGGAAGCTCCAGAACATCACCGCCACATTGGGGATGGTGTCCATGGCGGCCTGTGCGATCTGCTCGGGGCTCGCCTCGCGCGGATCCTCGACATAGCGACGCAACAGCATGGCGTAGCCAAGATCGAACTTGGCTTCCTCGAACCGGGTGCGCGCCTCGGCGTCTTCGGGATTGTCGCGCAGACGCATCATCGCGTCATACGCCTGGACCCCGTTCTCGATGCGGGTCTCGGCATGGGCGACCAGCGGAAGAATGCCTTCAACCTCGGTATCAAGCGACCGCGTTGCGATCAGACCCAGCACCCAGGGAATCTCGATGGCGTGCTCGGTTTCATGGGTTTCGCGATTGGGAAAACCGACCACCGTCAGGGGCGCAGGCGCCTCTTCGGTGTGCCACATGGCTTCAAGGGCGGCGAGTTTCATCTTCTGGTTATCGGTGAGGGCGTAGCCGCTCTCATCACCCAGAACCACCGCCGACAGGGCCCCCGCCAGACCGAAGGCGGCCGCAACCGTCATCGAACGTTTGGCGAAACCGACAAAGCGCCGGTTCAGAAGGAAGAAGGCCGAAACGCCCAGAACGAACAGCGCGCCCGTCACATAACCGGCCGAGACCGTGTGCACGAACTTCGCCTGCGCCACCGGGTTGAACAGCACCGCCATGAAGTCGGTGACTTCCATGCGCATGGTGTCGGGGTTGAATTCAGACCCGACCGGGTTCTGCATCCAGCCATTGGCGATCAGGATCCACAGCGCGGACAGGTTTGTGGCGATCGCCATGAACCAGGTCGCCGCCAGATGGCCCAGCTTGCTCATCCGGTCCCAGCCAAAGAAGAACAGGCCGACCAGCGTGGCTTCCAGGAAGAAGGCCATCAGGCCCTCAATGGCGAGCGGCGCGCCGAAAATATCGCCCACATAATGGGAGTAATAGGACCAGTTCATGCCGAACTGGAATTCCATCGTGATCCCGGTGGACACGCCCAGCACGAAATTGATGCCGAACAGCGTGCCCCAGAACTTCGTCATGTCCCGCCACACCTGACGGCCTGTCATCACATAAACGCTCTCCATGATGGCGAGGATGATGGACAGTCCAAGTGTGAGCGGTACAAAGAGGAAGTGATACATGGCTGTCAGCGCGAATTGCCAGCGCGACAGCTCCACAACGGTCATGTCGACCATTTCACCCTCCAATGCCAAAAGGCAGCGGTTAAAAGAGTACGCCCTCAGGCGCAGCCGATGTCTTTATGATCCAAGAGCGTTAGTTTGTATCGTCTGCAAGGTGTCGCATGGGACGAGGCGTCGCACTTCAATCCGGACAAGGGCGTGTATGTCGGGGGCTATGAATAACACTGATTTGTCCGCCGGGGACATGAAGGCCGCTCAGAAAGCCCGCAAGGCGAGGCTGGCCGCCTGTCTGAAAGCCTGGGGCGCGCCCGCATCCGCACTGACCCGTCTGAGCACGACGTTCGGCGCCGCTCAGTACGCCGTCTTTGTCGGTTTCGCCTGGGGGGCGGCCTGGGCCGTCAGCGCCCTTGTGAACAGCCAGCCTGTGTGGCCGGGCCTGTGTCTGGCGCTTGTCAGCGCCACCCTGCGCGCCGTGTTTCAGGCGCTGGAGACCCGCACCGGAGTGCTGGCCTCCCTGAAAGTGCGCTCAACGGTCCGGTCCGTAGCGGCGCGCCAGCTGGTCGAGCGCGGTCCCTCCTATGTCGAGCGCTCGGATTCAGGTGAGACCGCATCTTCGCTCATCGACGCCGTCGACAAGCTCGATGGCTATTTCGGCCGCTATCGTCCGTTGATGGGCGTGGTCATGGCGGGGCCGCTGATCATCATGGCGGCGGCGTTTTCCGCCAGCTATGTGGTCGGCCTGATCTTCCTTGTCACAGCGCCCCTCCTGATCCTGTTCATGGCCTTGGTGGGCGCCGGCGCCGCCGCAGCCTCCAAGGACCAGCTCACCACACTTCAACGTCTGGCCGGCCGGTTCAATGACCGTCTGCGCGCGCTTGAAACCCTGAACGCCTTTAACGCAGCCGACCGTGAAGCCGAAGGGCTCGCCGCGGCTTCGGACGATTTCCGCCGCCGCACGATGAAGGTTCTGGCGATGGCCTTCCTGTCGTCCGGTGTTCTGGAATTCTTCGCCGCCGTCTCCGTGGCCGGCTCGGCGATCTATATCGGCTTTGCGCTTCTGGGCGAGCTGCCCTTTGATCCCGGTGAGACGATCACCCTGAGAACCGGATTGTTCTGCCTGATCCTCGCGCCGGAATTCTATATGCCGCTGCGTCGCCTGTCCGCCGCCTATCATGACCGCGCTGACGCCGAAGCAGGGGCCGAAGCGCTGGCGCCGCTCTTTGACGGGCCGGAAAAGGCTGAGAAGGCGACCCTCGCGCAACAGGCCGAACTTGCGGACAAGGCCGGGCAAAGTGCTCCGGTCGCCCCGGCGCTGCACAGCGCGCCGTCTTTGACCTTCGAACAAGTCGGCTCTGTCTATTCCGATGGTCGCCGCGGCCTGGCCCCGCTCAGCTTTGATGCGCCCGCCGGGCAGATCACCGCGCTCTGGGGCCCGTCCGGCGTGGGCAAGTCCACCGCCCTCAAGCTGCTGCTGGGCTATGCGCCGCTGACCGAAGGCCAGATTCTGGTCGATGGACAGGCGATGACCGCGCCGCTGATCGGACAGGCCGCCTGGATATCCCAGCGCCCCCATGTGTTCTTCGGCGACCTTGTCGAGAATATCAGCCTGTATGACGACGCCCTGCCCAGGGAGCGTATCATCCGTGCAGCGGAAACAGCGGGCGTCATGGACTTCGCCGCCGGACTTCCGGACGGGCTTGAAACCAAAGTCGGCGAGAACGGCTACGGACTTTCCGGGGGCCAGGCCCAGCGCGTCGCGCTGGCGCGCGCCTGGGCCGTCGATATGAAACTGGTCTTGCTCGACGAGCCGACCGCCCATCTTGATGGTGAAGCCGAGGCGCGCTTCCTCGACGCCCTCAAGCGCATCAGCGCCGGTCGCACCGTGCTGATCGCCACCCACAGCCCGGCGGTTCGCGCGCTGGCTGACCACGTGATTGAACTGGCGCCGGAGGATGCGGCATGACCGATCTGCGCTTCTTCCTCAAACTTGCGCGCCCGGACCGCTGGTGGTTGCGTCTGGGGGCGGCGCTTGCAGCGCTGACCTTGCTGGCGGGCATTGGCCTTCTGTCCCTGTCGGGCTGGTTCATCACCGCCTCCGCTGTCGCCGGGCTGGCCGGCGCCGGTCGGGCGTTCAACTATCTGTTCGCGTCTGGCGGCGTGCGCGGGTTTGCGCTTGGACGGACCGTCGGACGGTATGCCGAACGCATGGTCACCCATGAAGCGACCTTCCGCATTCTGGCGCGCCTGCGTCTGTGGGTTTTTGATACGGTTGCGCCGCTGGCGCCCGCCCGGCTTGGCCGGATGCGGGGCGGTGATCTGCTCTCACGGGTCACCCAGGACGTAGACGCGCTCGACAGCCTGTATCTGCGGTTTGTCACGCCCGTGACGGCGGCTGTCACCGGCGCCCTGTTCGCGACGGTCATTCTCGCCTTTCTGGCCCCAGCCGCCCTGCCCGGCGTCCTGGGGGTCTTTATTCTGGCGAGCGTCATCCTGCCGCTCTGGGCCGCCAGGACCGCCCGCAAGGCCGGGCAGGATCTGACCCAGGAGGCCAGCACGCTCCGCGCTGAGGCTGGTGATCTTGTGTCAGGCCTGGCTGAGCTGAAAGCCTATGGCGCCACCGATCGGGTGATCGCGCATCTTGAACAGGCGAATGCGGGTCTTGTGGCGGCGCATACACAGCTCTCCGCGGTCTCCATGATCAATGGCGCGATCCTCGCCCTCGCCGCGCCTGTCAGCTTCGTCCTCGGCTTCGGCCTCGCCGCCGCCTCCGGCGCCAGCGCCCCGCTCTCCTCCCTCGCAGGCTTCATCGCCTTTGCGCTCTTTGAAGCCGCCGCGCCCCTCGTCCAGGCCGCCGAGCTTTACGGCAAGACGACTGCCTCCGCCCGGCGCCTGAAAGCCCTGAGCGAGATTGCGCCTGCCGTGAGCAATCCCGATCAACCCGCCCCCCTGCCCGATCGCTGGGACATCGAGATCCGGGATGTGAGCTTCCGCTATCCCGACACGGCAGCCGACGCCCTGTCCGGGGTGTCCTTGTCCCTGCCCGAAGGCGGACGTCTGGCGCTTGTGGGCGCATCCGGAGCGGGCAAGTCCAGCCTGATCAAGCTGCTGATGCGCTTTTATGCGCCGCAATCAGGTCAGATCATGCTGGGCGGCGCTCCGCTGGATGCCCTGGCCCTTGAGCAGAGCCGGAACCGGTTCGCGCTTGTCGACCAGCGCGCCGAACTGTTGTCGACCACCGTGCGCGCCAATCTCAGGCTCGCCGATCCGGACGCCGATGAAGCGCGCCTGTGGGATGCGCTGGAGCGCGCAGGCGCGGCCGATTTCGTCAAACGTCTGCCTGACGGCTTGCAAACCTGGATCGGGGAAAAGGGCGGGCTCATCTCCGGCGGGCAGGCCCGGCGGATCGCCCTGGCGCGCGCCTTCGTGAAGAACGCGCCTGTGCTGCTGCTGGATGAACCGACCGAAGGGCTCGACGAGAAAACCGAAGCGGACTTTCTGGATGCGCTGGACCGGTGGCTGGATGAAGATCCGCGCCGCAGCACGCTGATCGTCACCCATCGCGGTCGCCTTCTGGACCGCGCCCGTCAGGTGACGGTGCTTGATGAGGGACGGGTCGTCTCAGCCGGTGACGCCAACGCGCTCAGCCAATCCGATCCGACCCTCAAACGCCTGTTTCCGAAGCTTTAGCAGTCGCCGGGCGGCGGCGGCGGTGGCGGCGGAAAATCGGGGATTTCACGATCCTGATTGCCAACGCCCGGATCCACGACCAGACGCTCACCCGTCTTGGTGTTCCGAAGGACCACCTGGTAGCGATAGGTGAAGAAGCGTTTGCACTCGTCAATGACGATCACGCTCTGGCGCGTGTCATCACCAAAGGTGACGATGAAATCCTGATCTGAAGGCATGACAGCGATGCCGTCCCAGGTCCGGCCATCGAGATCAAACTGCTCGAACGCCCAATCCTGCGCCATGATCACGAAGATCATCTTGGTGGGAAAGTTGATCGAGAAATTGCCTTCATGCTCACCCACATAGGCGGTGAAAGTGTCGACCAGCTCACCGTCAACCTCACGCACGCTGGGTTGGACGTAAACGCCAATATGCCGGATATCGAGACCGGGAAGCCCCAAAGCCTTGATCCGCTCGACCTGTTTTTGGACACCACTCATATCAGCCTCCCTGAGTCGAGGTTTCCGCCTGCGCGGTCAGCCCCTGATCCACTTCGAGCCAGAAATCGCGAAACGCCAGGCTTTCATAGCCCCGCGCCTCAAGAGACCGGCGCAACTGCATGGCCTGAGCCATGTCACCCAGACGCCAGTACAGTCGCGATTCCAGATCAAATGCACGAAGAGGCTTGGGTTCGGCGATCATGCCGAGCTGGTTGAGCGCCGAACGGTACATGGTCTGCGCTTCGCCTTGCCGGCCCAGCGCATTCAACGCTTCACCACGGATATAATAGGCATCGGCCAGCGCCGCCCGGGCGATTTCCTTGCCATTGGCGATCGCCTGTTCGCCGGCGCTGATCGCCTGCGTGGTCTCCAGAACAGCGGTCTCGTATGAGCCGACCCTGAACGCCAGCTCACCGGCCAGGGTCTGGGCCCAGGTCCGGGTGAGATAGAGCGTGTCATTCTCGCCGTTCTCATTGGTCCTCGCCGCCAAGCGACGCGCTTCGCCGATCAGCAATTGCGCCCGGACCATTTCTTCACGGCTCAGCGCAATGCGCGCCCGTTGATAGATCAGCTGGATATAAAGGCGGCCATACGCGTCGTTCTCGGGAGAAGTCTCGAAAAGCGCATTGACGGTATCCAGCGCTTCATCCAGCAACTCGGCGCTGCGCTCGGCCTGCCCCAACTCGCTGGTGATCCCGGCCATCTCGCCTTGAGCATGCGCGACCCGCGACAGCAGTCGGGAGACGCCGGGCGACTGCTCAAGCTCCTGACGATAGAGCGCCAGTTCGCGTTCCCGGGTTGCAAGCGCCTGCTCGAGTTCACCGGAATCCCGCCGCGCATCCGCCAGCCATCCCAGCGTGTTGCCAAGATCGGACAAGCCAATGACGTGCTCGTCGATCAGACCACTCTCGAAAATGCTCACCGCTTCTTCAAACAGCGCCGTCGCGGACACAGGGTTGCCTGTATCGAGATCGATAACGCCGAGATTCAGCGCCGCATATCCGCGCTCAGCCTGATAACTGGGGTTATCCGGCTCACGCGTCACCAGCATCTCCGCCATCTCGGCATAGATATCCATATAGGTCGAAGCTGTTACCATATCGCCGCTGCGATAGGCTTGGTTGCCGACCCAGTAAGCTGCCTGGGCGTGATCATAGACGCGCTGGAGGGAATTGGGGGACCGTTCAAGCAAGGCGGCGGTCATGTCATAGGCCGCCTGGAACGCCTCACGCGCCTCCTGGGGCTGGCCATGACGGTCACGCGCTTCACCGATCAGATTGAACAGGCGCGCGCGGCGACCCAGCTCATCGTCCGACAATCCCGCAATGTCAGAGCCCAGATAGGTGCGCGTCAGATCATCTGCGAGGCGGATCAGGGTTTCCTGCCGCGCTGCGTGGGGCAGATGTTCGGTAATGTCGGTCAACAGGCGGCTGGTGAAGGCCTGCGCTTGCGCCGCCTCGTCCTGATAGGCGCTGATCTGATCCGCTTGCCAGACGGTGACGCCCAGCATCATGGCCGACGCGAACGCCAGACCGATAGCGAGGGGGCGATGGGCGACGCTGGTCGCCACAGACCGGGCCAGGGACAAACCGACATCCGCATTCGTCTCGTGCGTGATCTCGTCTGCAAGAACCTCGACGCTGGCCTCATCATTATAGAGCGCGCCCAGAACCGGCGGCTTGGGCAGCGTCCAGAAGGATCCGTTGCTCCGGCGTTCGGCGCGAAGAGCCATAGGAAGGACAGGGCGCTCGGTTTCGATCCCGACCACATGGATGTGCCTCACCCCATGGGACCAGGTAAAGTCTTCGAGGAAATTATTGAGCGGCTGGCATTTCAGGGAGGCAGGCGAACACAGGACAATCAGGCGAGCATTCTTTTCAGCAACGCCGACCTCTGTGGACAGGACAGCGCGAACACCCCGGTCCAGCAGAGCTTGCTGGACGCGCTTGGCGCGCGCCTGATCTGTAATCGCAGCAGCGATGATCACCAGAGGCTGTTTGCTGGAGCTCAATGATTCATTTCCTGAAACGACGATGCGACCCCGCTGCCTGTATAACCCTTTGAATGATTCCGATGCATCTGGATTAACCGAGCGTAGACCATGTCATCCCGCCTAACCTCATGATTTCTCACTCGAGACGCGAATTTGTGACAAAAGTCGGGCCTTGAGAGCGAGGCGTCAAGCCCATGAATTCATTCATCTAATTTTATTAGTGAAAGCCCGATCAAAGACTTAATGCCTGTAGACGCCTTCAGCAGGCGCCAGCCAACTCGCCAGACAGTCTACAGAATTAGCTGTGGAAAGTTGAGGCGACAACGCCCCTGAACGCCCTTCAGCGGGGCTGGGCTTTTGGTACGGGCGGTCGGACTCGAACCGACAAGGGCTTGCACCCGGGGGATTTTGAATCCCCTGCGTCTACCAATTCCGCCACGCCCGCACGCATGTCGACGCAAGCGGCCTGTATGCCTTGAAAAGCGAACCTGGTCGAGCCCGGTTTTTCAGTTGGGCGTGTACGGCGCGATTGCATGGACGACGTGCCCGCCTGACACTAAGACAGACATGATTTCAGCCTGTAAGAGATGATCGTCATGGCGCACTCAGGGCCCGAGGAAACGCAAGCGGGATCAAGCGAAGCCGATCAGGACGTCGCCCTGACCGCAGCGCTGGCCGGCATCGCCGAGGCCGCCCCCGAAGACGGGCTGTCGCTGGGCGCCTTCAGCGATGCGCTGGGTGAGCGCGTCTTCGGCGCCTTGTTGTTTGCGCTCGCCATTCCGGTCTGCATGCCTTTCCTTTACGGCGTGCCGCAAGTCGTCGCCCTGCCGATGATGGCGATCGCCGTGCAAATGGCGGCGGGGCGCACTCATCCCTGGATGCCGAAAAGCTTTCGTGACCGACCGCTCGACAAGGCCAGCCTTGTGCGGATCGCCCGCTGGTCAAAGAAATGGTTTGGTTGGCTTGAAGCGCTGGCCCGGCCTCGCCTGACCCTGCTCTCCGGCCCCACAGCCGAGCGCGTGGTCGGCGCAATCTTCGTGCTCTTCTGCACCTCCATCCTGATCCCGCTGCCCACCACCAACACCGCGCCCGGCATTGGCATCGCCATCGCCTCCATTGGACTGATCACGCGGGACGGCCTTCTGGTGCTCGCCGGCCTCATTCTCGGGATTTTCTGGATCAGCCTTCTGATCATCGGCTTCACGTTTTTTGGAGCGGCGTTTATCGACCTGCTCAAAGAGTTCATTCTGGGCCTGTTCGGAGCGCGCGGCTGACCCTGCGTCGCCCTGTCGCTCGCCCTTCCCGCGTCTCTGCTCTAGGTTCATGACCATGCTCGCCTTGCCCCCACTTCTGGATCGCTGGACCCGTCCCGACACCTGGCCGCTGATCGGCGCGCTTGTGTCCGCCAGCCTGCTGCTGGGGGCTTTCGGGTTTGAAATTTTCGGACGCTACGCCCCTTGCCCGCTTTGCATCGGACAGCGCTGGGCGCATGCCTATCTGCTGATCGCCGGGGCTCTGCTGTTCATCGCCTTGCGTATTCTCAGACCTGCAAGCACCCTGGCGGCGCGGACGGCCACAGCGGTGATCGCCGCCCTGGCCGCGTTCAGCGCCTGGCGCGCGGGCTACCACGCAGGCGGCGAGTACGGCTTCTGGCGGCTCGACTGCCTGGCCGCCGACACCAGCACGATCAGTGTGGATGACCTGCTGTCATCTCTGAGCACCGCGACCAATGTCGTTCTGTGCGACGAACCGGCCTGGACGCTCTTCGGCGTATCAATGGCGGGCTATAATGCACTCATCAGCGGCGTTCTTGTGCTGATCTCGATCCTTGTCCTGTTCCGCAAACCTTATCGGAGCGTGTAATGGCGCAACGTAAGACCATCCGCCGCCCGGGCCGCAAGGCCGACGTCTCGCGCATTGAATCCATGGTGCGTGTGGACCATGCCGGCGAATACGCCGCCGTGGCGATCTATCAGGGCCAGCGCGCGGTCTTCAAAGGCCGCCCGGACAAGGCCCGCATCGCCAGCCAGCTCGTGCACATGGAAGCGGACGAGCAGCATCATTTGCAGGCGTTCGACGATCACATCCGGGATGGCAAGGCGCGCCCGACTCTTCTGTCACCCATCGCCAATCTGGCAGGTTTCGCGCTTGGCGCAGGCACCGCTCTGCTCGGCGAGAAAGCCGCCCACGCCTGCACCGAAGCCGTCGAGGCGGTGATCGAGGGCCATTACGACGATCAGGTTCAGGAGTTGCGCTGGGCGGGCCGCACCGAGCTGGCGGACCAGTTCGCCCAGTTCCGTGACGAGGAAACCGCGCACAAGGACCTCGCCGTCGAGGAAGGCGCCAAGGAGGCTGCGGGCTATCCCGCGCTCTCAGCGCTGATCTCCACGGGCTGCCTGACCGCCATCGCCCTGTGCAAGCGGATCTAGCGTTCGAGGCTCTTCAGGCGCTCCACCGCCGCCATCTTGTCGATGGCCGCCTTCACATAGACATCCAGCGCTGCACCGTCTGAATAGTCGGCGTCCGCGGCGATATGAACGCGGCGCTCCGCCTTGAGCTTGGCGGTCTTCACCGCGCCCTCTGCATCGCCGGCGGGATGGACCGCGATCGACACGCCGCCCTGCTCCTTCACCGTGCGCATGCAGGGCACGTCCGTATCCCCGTCGCCCACATAGATCATGTTGCGGAAGGGTACGGGACGATCATCCTCGGGGATGTAGGCGTTGACCTCTTTATGGTCGGACAGGTTCAGCGCGCCCTTGTTGATGCGGAACAGGAACTGGGTCTTGTTGGTGTAGTTCACCGCCGACGCCGCCCATTCAGGCACGTCATTCTTGTCGTATTTGAATTCGCTGGCGAAAATCGCGTCGAACTCGCCGCCAATGGCGCTCGCAGCGATCATCTCCTTCAGGCCGGACGAGATGATGTAATGCTGGACGCGTACGCCACGCTCGCCGCCATAGTCGCGCAGGCGCTGGAACCAGCCGTCCGCCACGCCGGGAAAGAATGACACAGACTTCCCGTGCCGTTCGATATCCTCGCGCCGGAAGCGCACTTCCTCCCGCTGGGCCGCTTTGACCATCTCGTGCATGTAGATGAGGATATTGTCCGCGCCCAGATCGGCGGCGCGACCGTTTACACGCGCCCAGAACGCCTCCTTGTCCTCACCGATTTCGGGAATGAAGGAATGCTCCTGCATGGAGCCGGGGCTCAGCGTGCCGTCAAAATCATAAGCGATGGCGATGGTGGGCGTTGCGGTCATGACAACTGTGTCCGGTGCTGAGAGCGTCAGATTCGGGCCGATCCTATCCCCGCTCGCCCCCGACTTCACCGCCTAAAGCCATGCTGGCGCATCCAATTGAGGCCCGAGGCGCATCTTCCCCCCGCAACATACAAACACGCAAACACACGGGGACGCTTCATGACCTTTCGCCTTCTTCTTGCCGGCCTGCTTGCGGGCGGGCTCTCTGCGACCGCGATGGCGCAAGCCGAACCGCCGGTCGAACGGCCTTCAAATATTGATGCCCTGATCGACGAGTCGTTGACGCTCTACCCGTCGGCGGGGCTGGCGATCATCCGCATTGAGGATGGAGAGCGCTCCTGGGCGGCCTATGGCGGCGAACAGGGGCCGGGCGTTCCCGTCACTGAAGACACGCTCTTCAATACCGCCTCGATCGCCAAGACGCTGACAGCGGAGCTGACCTTGCGGTTGGCGGCGGCGGGCGAGATCAATCTCGATGAACCGATCTCCAGCGAGTACGTCCATCCCGATCTGGCCGATGACCCGCGCCATGAGCTTCTGACCCCGGCGATCATCCTGTCTCACCAGACGGGCCTGAAGAACTGGGCCTATCAGTACGATGATGACCGGCTCGCCTTCACCTATGATCCGGGGAATGGCTACTCATACTCGGGCGCGGCCTATGAAATGCTGGCCGAATTTCTGGCCCGGCGGATGGATACGCCGTTTGAAGACCTGATGCAGGCCTGGGTGTTCGCGCCGCTTCACGCTGAAGCCTATCTGGGCGCAGAGGGTGCGCCGTCCGCGCATCTGACGACGCCCATGGGACATGACGGCCAGTATGGCGAGATCCAGTCGGCCGACTACGCCCCCGGCGCTGCTGACAATCTCTTTGTCACGGCAGGCGACTACACCACTCTGCTTCTGGGGATGATGGAAGCGGAAGCCAACGGCCCCATGGCGGGCGCGCGGGGAACCCAGCAGGTGTCCACCGCCAATGAAGCGCCCTGCATGCTGGAGGATCAGAGCGAATGCCCGGAGAACGGCCATACGCTGGGCTGGTCCGTGTCACGCTTTGACGATGCGCACTTCATCTTCCATGGCGGGTCGGACTGGGCGGAAAACGCGCTCGCCCTCTACGATATGGAGAGCGGGGACGGATATGTGGTGATGGTCAATGGCGGCAATGGCCTGGGCAGCTTTCTGCACCTGATCACCGCCTTTGACCCCGACAACCAGCTGATCAGCACGCTGATGTCCATGCCGCAAATCCAGGGCGCGCTGTCGCAGATGCGCGCGCCTGAGGAATAAGAGCCCTGCCAGGCGCTGGCCTTTCCGAAGGCTGGCGCTCAGGCCTCCAGCTCCACATCCCAATACAGATAATCGAGCCAGCTTTCGTGCAGGTATTTGGGCGGAAACCGCCGCCCCTGTGATTGCAGCATATGCTGGCTGGGCCGGTCGGCGTCGCGCAGGAGCGGCATCTTGGCCTCACGCGGGGTGCGTCCGCCCTTCTTGAGGTTACAGGGCGCACACGCCGCGACAATATTGTCCCAGGTGGTCCGGCCGCCATAAGCGCGCGGCACCACATGGTCAAAGGTCAGCTGATCCAGCTTGTCCGTGCCGCAATACTGGCAGCGAAAGCCGTCGCGCAGGAAGACGTTGAAGCGCGTGAAGGCGGGCGGGCGGTCCTGGCTGACATAGTCGCGCAGGGCCACCACCGAAGGCGCGCGGATCGAGCGCGACGGGCTTCGGATCTCGGTATTGTATTCAGAGACAATGTCCACACGCTCGAGAAAGGCCGCCTTGATGGCGTCCTGCCAGGGCCAGGTGGACAGGGGATAATAGGACAGCGGTTGATAGTCCGCGTTCAGGACAAGGCATCTCAGGTCATCAGGCGCAGCCTTAAAGACCCGCATGACCGCCCCCGCACATGAGCGCCGGGCGGCGCGTCTGAAGGAGGATGTCCCCCTGATATGCAAGCGTCGTCGTGAAGACGCGCCTCCCTCTTAGCCATCGGGCTGATCCATCCAGCGAATCAACAACCCGGTCCTTGAGACAACAGGACAATACGCCTGTTCGCATGACATGGCTATGACACAGGCTCGACGCTTGTTTGACAGTCGGCCTAGCCGCGCAAACGGCCCGACAACGCCGCCTCAATGAAGTGCTGCCCCAGCTCCAGCCCGTCCGGGCCGATGGAGTGGGGAATGCCGCGCGAAATATGGAATTGCGCGCCATGGCCGGCCTCGGCCAGGCCCTGCGCCGCCATGAAGGTCATGCCCACCGGCAGCACGTCATCGCTATCGCCATGGATCAGCATAATCGGCGGCTTGGCGGTCATTTCAGACTTCAGCCGTTCCGGCCCCGGCAAGGCGCCCGAATAGCCGATGACGCCCGCAGGCGCGACCTCGCGCCGAAGCGCAGTGTGCAGCGCCATCATCGTGCCTTGCGAGAACCCGATCAGGACGAGGTTCTCCGGCGCGACCTCCCAGCGGCGCAACTCAGACGCCACGAACTGTTCCGCCGTAGCGTGGGCCGAACGCACGCCCTGCTCCATCGCGACAGGATCAAGCCGGGAGATCGGGAACCATTGATACCCGCCCGGCGCGCCGGGTACGGGTTCAGGCGCATCGGGCGAAGCCCAGGCCACGTCCGGGAAATGCGGGGCCCAGTGCTGGGCGAGACCGGCGAGATCAGAGCCATTGGAGCCATAGCCATGAAACAGGATGACCAGCTTGTTCGCCTGCCCCGATTTGGGCGCGATGCGCGGACCGTCGATCAAGATCATGGAAAAGCCCCTCTGATATATGCCGCGCGATCATAAAGCGCTGGTCGATCAGGAAAACCCCAAGTCTCGCACTCGCTTCAGCACAATGATATGCAAGCGCCATGAGCGCCTTCCTCACCCGTTTCGCCCCCTCGCCCACCGGCTATCTGCATCTGGGGCATGCCTTCTCTGCGATGACCGTGTTTGACGCGGCCCGGGACGCAGGCGGGACCTGCCTTCTGAGGATCGAGGATATCGACACCACGCGCTGCAAGCCCGAGTTCGAGGCGGCGGTGATTGAGGATTTACGCTGGCTGGGGTGTGACTGGCCCAAACCGGTGCGTCGGCAAAGCGAGCATTTCCCCGACTATCACGCGGCGTTGGAGCAACTTCACGCCAGGGGCCTTGTCTATCGCTGTTTCAAGACACGGCGCGAAATCGCCGAGGATATCGCCCGTGCGCCGCACCATCCCGGCGAAGGGCCCGAAGGCGTGATCTATCCCGGCCCGTCAGCGCCTATGAGTCCGGATGAAGAAGCAGAACGGCTGGCGCAAGGCGAGGCCTTCTCCTGGCGGCTCTCCATCAAGGCCTGCCGCGATCATCTGGGCGAGGCGTTTGAGCGTCTCAGCTTTGTCGAAACCGGTGAAGGCCCGGACGGCGAGTCCGGCGAGGTGCGCGCCCGGCCTGAAACGCTGGGCGATGTGATCCTGGGGCGCAAGGATGTAGGCACGAGCTATCACCTCGCCTGCACCCATGATGACGCGCTACAGGGCGTGACCCATGTGATCCGGGGTGTGGATCTGTATTTCGCCACCCATCTGCACCGCCTGTTGCAAGAGCTGATGGGTTGGCCGGTCCCGGTCTATCGCCATCACCCGCTGATGCTGGATGAAACCGGCAAGCGCTTCGCCAAGCGCGATCAATCGCTCACCCTGCGCGCGCTGCGGGAAGCGGGAGAGACGCCCGAAAGCCTGCGCAATCGCGTCGGGCTCTAGACGCTCGTCTGACGTCGTCTCATCACGAACAGGGCGAGCGCGATGACATTGAACAGCGCCGCGAGCACGAAGGGGGCGCCCGGAAACACCACGCCGCCCACCCCTTGCTGAAACGCAAAGAAGAGCTGGGTGTACAAGAGCGGGCTGAGGATCAGCACGATCGCGCCGAGCCCAGACAGCCCGCCCTGCAATTCGCCCTGGGCGTCGGGCGGGGTGCGCTCGGTCATCACCTTCTGAAGCGCAGGGCCTTCCATGCCCGTGAACAAGGCCGGCAGGAGCCACAGGTAAAGGACCAAGGGTGTGGGGGCGAAAGCCAGCCCGACCAGCGCGACAGCCTCCAGCGCAAAGGCGATCCAGATGACCCGCCGTTCGCCGATTCGCGGCATCAGGAACGGTGTGATCACCGCCTGACAGATCACGAACAGCACGCCATAGGCGACCAGCGACACGCCGATCTGCCCCTCGGTCCAACCAAACTTGGCGATGCCCACATAGGCCCAGACCGCCGGATAGACGAAGCCGGCCAGGTGCGACAGGAAATAGACCCATATCAAAACGCCAAGCCCCTCCGCCCGGCGCAGGCGCAGCAGTGTGGCGATGGGATTGGAACGCTTCCACGAGAAGGGACGACGGTTCTCGGGCTTGAGGGATTCAGGCACAACGAACCAGCCATAGAGCGCGTTCACACCCGCCAGCGCCGCCGCCGCAAAGAAGGGCGCGCGCGGGCTCAACTCACCCAGCAGTCCGCCCAGTCCGGGCCCTAGCACGAACCCGACCCCCATCGCCGCTCCCAACAGCCCGAACCGGCGCGAGCGCTGTTCGGGGGTCGAGATGTCAGCGATATAGGCGTTGGCGGTGGAGTGAGTCGCGGCGAACACGCCCGAAAGCAGACGCGCCACGAAGAACACGATCAACGCGTGGGCGAGCCCCATCAGGAGAAAGTCCACCATCAGCGCGGTCAGGGACAATAACAACACCGGCCGACGGCCATAGCGATCGGACAATCCGCCCATAATGGGCGAGAAGACGAACTGCATCAGCGCGAATACAAAAGTGGCGATGCCGCCCCAGCGCGCCGCCTCGCCGACACCGCCGCCCGTCAGCTCCATCAGAAGACTGGGCAGAACCGGAATGATCAACGCAAAGCCCAGCGCATCAATCGCCACAGTGCCCGTGATGAAAACGGTGGCGGCGGCGCGAGGGGCGGATTTTGCGGGGGAAGACGCGTCAGAACTCATGGCGCATCTTTGCGCTGAGCCTTCCTCTGGAGCAAGCGACCGTTTTCTGAAGCTCAGCGACGTCCCGCCCCGCTATTGACCGCCTTCCTCCAGACCCAGCACCTCTTCAAGGAACTCGGCCTGACGACGGTAATAGAAGAGCTGATTGGAGAGCTTGCGCCAGCCATGCCCTTCATCGGGAATGCGGATGAAGTCCGCCCGCACGCCATTCTCACGCAGGGTGCGGACCATCACCTCGGTCTCCGCGATATCAATGCGCGGGTCCATGACGCCGTGCGAATAGAGCACCGGCACATTGATCTGGTCCGCCTGACGGATGGGCGAGTTCTCGGTGTAATAGTCCCGCCAGCGCTGCTCGGTGATGTCGCCATACTCGATCCGGTCAGACGCTTTCAGGGCCGGAGAGGCGATATCAAGCGCGGTCACCCAGTCCGCCACGCCGTATAACGACGCGCCGGCCTTGAAGTGTCCGGGGAAGTTCGCCAGCACCGCGTTCACCGCATAGCCGCCATAAGACCCGCCCACGACCGCGGCGCGACCGGCATCCACGCGACCGTCCTCCCCCAGCCAGTTGAGCATGTCGACAAGGTCCGCGATGGATTCAAGGCGGTTTTCCTGATCATCCAGGGTCACATAGGTGTGCCCGAACCCGGTCGAGCCGCGTACATTGGGTTCAAACACCGCCATGCCGCGATCCACATGATACTGGACCACCGCATCAAAGTTCGGACGCGACTGCCCCGTCGGGCCGCCATGCACGAAGAACACAACCGGCGGCAGACGATCATCCACCCGCGAGCTGTCATCGGGCAGATAGAGCAGGCCTTGCAGCTCCACCCCGTCTCGCGCCGTGATGCGCACGTCTTCGGGACGCACGAGACGGTCTGCATCGAGCCCCGCCATGGAGGCCTGGAAGGTGTCAAACACCGCCCCGCTCTCCATGTCCCAGAGCTGGAAGCCGCCCGGCGTGCGCCAGCCGTTCACATTGATCAGAACGCGGCTGGAATGATCGGTGCAGCTGACGCCATAGACGCCTTCGGCCAGCTCCGGCGTCTCGAGCATGTCACCCGTGGAGAGATCCTTGGCGTGAAGCCGGGAATAGCCGCCCTCATTCACGCTCCAGATCAGATACCGGTCAGCTTCGCCACACAGATCGACGCTTTCGATATCATGCTCGACGCTTTCGACGATGCTGAAGCTGTTGGTGAAGACGTCATAGCGCATGAGCGCGCTGTGCTCTCGTTCCCGATTGGAGACGAGATAGAAACCCGAGGAATCATCCTGCCAGCTCACCGAACCATGGGCGGCGCGCCGCTCCGGCGCAGAAATCCGGGTGAAGACACCCGTCTCAAGGTTCAACAGTCCCAGATCATCGGAATCCTCGCCACGCGACTGGCTGACGGTCACAAAGCGGCCATCGGGCGAGATCGCGCCGGGATAGTTGGCGTATGAGCCCTCATAGACCATCGACCGCTCGCCGGTCTCAAGGTCTGCCGTGTAGATGTCGAAATCGAGATTGTTGCGTGCGGTCGAGGCGAAAACGATGGTCTGACCATCCGCGCCGAAATCGCCAAACACCCGGAACGCGCCGGCTTCAGCGGGGAAAACCTGCTCTTCGCTCAGCCCGTCCGCCGAGATCCGGAAATAGGCTTCCTGCTCATTGCCGTCATTGTCCGCGCCATAGATCAGGCTCTCTCCGTCCGGCGTCCAGCGGAAGAAGGTGATGCCATTGCCATAGGTCAGACGCGTGGGCTGGCCGCCCTCGGCATCCATGATCCAGAGCTGAGGCTCGCCGGTGATCGACCAGCGGAAGGCGGCTTTTGAGCCATCGGGCGACAGCTGGGCGCCGCCCGCAGCCCCGTTTGCAGCCAAGAGGTACCGGGCAATGTCTGCGGGGTCTTCACCCGCCAGACCAATGCTCACCGCTTCATCCGTTGGCGAGACGGCCTCAAGGCTTTCGTCATAGCCGGACTGACCGCCAGCGGTCTGGGCGAACGCCGAAGCGCCCATGAGGGTAGAGCCTGCAAGCAGGAAAGTCAGAAGCCGTGTCATGTGCGTCCCCCGGTGTCTTTGCACGTTCACAAAAGACTAGGGGCAAACGCGGAGCGGTGAAAGTTGTCTCGTATAACGGGGCCTAGAACCCATAGAGCAGCGAGACATCCAGACGCGTATCGGTCGGCTCGAAACCGGGTTCGGTCTCAAACTCATGCTCGATATGCAAACCGGTTTGCACCGCCCAGTGCCCGAACAGCCGATTGGTCAGCGTGAAGCGCTGATCCAGTCGGGACCCGCCGCCGCCATAGGCTGTGGTCTTGGATTCAAACCGGCTGGTCTCGCTGATCTGGAAACTGAAATCAGCCGCGGCTTCCGCCACCCAGTCTTCCAGCATCTCGCCGCTGCCCGCCCGTTCACGCCAGCGATGACCGGCGCCCGTACGCAACTCGAGATTCATCCGCTCTCGCTGGATAGCGTGCCAGACCCCGCCCGCAGTCGCGAAAGCCGATTGCTCGTAAGCGCCGACCAGGTCGCGCTCATAGGACCCGCCAGCGTAATAGCCAAAACCGGACTCCAGTGCGCGAGAGACCCGGCTTTCAACCAGCCAGTTATCACGGCTGGTGCGGTCGCCGTTCTCGGTGAGAAAATATTCAAACTGGTTGTCGACCCGCCAGCCGCGCGGCAATTGCCGGTCGAGCTCAACCGCGAATGAGAAGTCCACCAGATCGGAATTGCCGTCCTCGACCTGAACGCCCGCGCGGATCTGCCCGGACCAGTTCTCACCCTGCAAGGCCCGGATCGGAGACGCCAGCCAGCCGCCAGAGCCGTCAGGCGCCTCTGCCAGATCCACGGGCGCACCGCCAAGCGTACGATGTTCAGGCTCGGGCGCAGGGGTTGGTTCCGGCGCAGGTTGCGGTTCCGGCGCTGGCAGCGGCCAGTCACTCAGAGCGCTGGCGCGATCGGGCATATGGGCGATGACATCGGCATGAACCGCCGCGCGTCCGCCCTCGACCAGGACCGCGACCATGTCCGCGGTTTCCTGAAAATAGGCGTCGCTTACCCCGCGCCGATCCGCTTCCTCAAGCAGATTGCGATAAGCGGCCGGAATGTCTGCGAAGGCGGGAGCGGTGGTTCCAGCCAGTACAATGGCCAGAGCAGAGGCGCGAAAAATCATGGATCATCCTGAACGCGGCGAGGTCTTTGACCCTTTATGCGACGCTCACTGTTTAGATTTCGTGCAGGCCCGGCCCATCAGCCAGACCTGCACGGAAACACTGCATCAAGAGGGGCCATTGCAATCGCAAATCAGCGCCGGGACGGCGGTGAAGGTCTACCGCTCGCGCGTAACCTGGATCGGTTCGCCGGTGGTCGAGGTCATCCAGCACGGGTCAGACACCGTCTCACCCACTTCAATGCTCGGCCAGGACTCGCAATCAGACGTCCAGAGTCTTTGTGGAAACACTTCAGGAACATAAATGGAGAAATCCCCTGAATCCTGATCGTCCCACTGACCGGGGTCAGCGCTCTCTTGTTCCCCACACGCCATGGAGATCATTCCAGACGTCTCACCTTGAGAGTGAGACGCGAAGGTCACGAAACACGGTCCATAGTTGGGCAGCTCAACCGAGTAACGCTCGCCGTCAAGAGAGGGCGCATCCGTCGCCATGGCGCCCGTCGTGATGAAGCTGACTGCTGCCAGCGCAATAAGAGTTTTCATGGTCAAATCCATCTCTAAGGGTATTCGGAATACGGCGCTGCTACGGCCAGCTGCGCCGCTGACATAACGTCCTGAAACAAGGCTCTAACTGTCGCGTCTGAGCTCGATCTTGTCGTCTGTCTCAGAGATCATCCAGCAAGGAGCCATGAGGGTGTAACCGACTTCGACGCTCGGCCATTGCGCACAATCAGAGAATTGCATGGTCCAAAGGGCCTGCGGGACATCAACAGAGACCATCCCTCCTTCCAACGACCACTCGCCCGAATTCTCAAAGCCAGGCGATGGGTCATCACCACGACACCCAAACGTAACCGGCCCAGAGTGGGAGCCTTCATCATGGGGAAGGAAATGGACATAACAGTGTAGCGTCTGGCGTACGTAGATCGTATCGAAGGAATAGTTTTCACCCTCAGGTGACGGGACGCCTGAAGCCATGGCGCCGGGAGTGATGAAGCTGGCCGCAGCCAACGCGATAAGCGTTTTCATGGTCTGATCGTCCCTTGCAGGTATTCGGAATACGGCGAGACGCCTGCCAGCGCCGCCGGAGACAGAGCGGTGTATGACAGGCTCTAGTTTTCGCGCGTGACCTGAACAGGTGTGCCCGTCAGCGAAGTCATCCAGCACGGATCAGACACGGTCTCACCCACAGCAATGCTGGGCCATGCATCGCACTCGCCAAACTCTACATGGGGCATTCCTTCCCCATTAATTTCAATGGATTGACCTTCGGCGTAAGACCAGGAAAGCGTCGATGACTGATCCTGGCCGCACTGCAGGTTTATCGACCCGGTTTCGTGAGTGTCGTCATTGGGATCAAAATCCAGGCGGCACGAATACGTCCTGTGTCTGCTGGGAATGTCCGTACCAGGATATACAGCAGGAAGGTCCGGATCGAACACCACAGCAGTATAGGAAGCGCGCTCGGGAAGCTGCACGTCCGTCGCCATGGCGCCCGTGGTGATGAAGCTTGCTGCTGCCAGCGCGAAAAGCGTTCTCATGGTCTGATCGTCCCTTGAAGGTATTCAGAATACGGCGAGACGCCTGCCAGCGCCGCCGAGGGCATAGCGTTCTGATCGGTGGATCTAGCTCTCGCGCGTGACCTGGATCGGTTCGCCTGACCGTGAGGAGACCCAGCACGGATCGGACGCGGTCTCGCCGACCTCAACGCTCTGCCATTGCTGGCAATCATTGAAAATGACAGACGGAATGATCGACTGGAGCTCAATGGAGATGGTCAGGTCAGATCCGCCTGCCGATATCCAATCCCCCGTTTGCCCACCGCCACTCGAACCGCCATCCGAATGTTCAGTGTCATGACAGTCATGCATCATCAGCCCGGTGTGGGCGCTATCATCATGGGGCAGGAAGTGGACATTACACTGAAAGGTCTCACCTTCGTAGCTGACGTCGAAAGAATAGTTTTCGCCATCAGGAGACGGGACGTCCTCCGCCATCGCGGCGGTCGTGATGAAGCTCGCCGCAGCCAGCGCAATAAGAGTTTTCATGAGCAAATCTCCCCTTTGGCGCGAGCAAACCACGCGACAACTTAACAAAGGGTGAGAAATTGTAAGGCAGCCAAATAAATACACGCACAAATCATGCATTTCATCCGGTGCAACCGAAAACTTGCTTAATCTTGACTAAACAAACCCGCCCTATTTCCGGCGCAACATGTGGAACCTGATGTCTGCGACACCGGGCTTCACCCAGCAGGGCGGCGCGTCCACCTCGCCCAGGGGCGTATCGGGCCAGCCCTGGCAGTCAGTCTCTTCGGTCAGAAAAGGCGGGTACGGATCGCCGCCCTCAAAACGGACAGAGTGCCCCGGTCTGATTGCCAGCTGGCCGGAGAAGCTTTGCCTTTCCCCGTTGAAGCCCGACGTGCTGCACTCAGCCTGATAGTCATACATAATGGGCATGTGAGCATCCGCCTCGCCAAAGGACATGTCCTCGCCATCCTCAGCGATCGTCAGCTCGCACTGATAGGTGTGGTGACGCGGCGCCTGCCCGTGCAGGAAGTCGATGTCATAGACCTGCCCGGCCGGTGACGGGGTGTCCTCGGCCAGCGCGACGGGCGCCGCAACCATCAGAAGGGCAGGCGCAAGGCTCAACAGGGCGGGCGTCATCATCAGTGTTCCTCGTGTCATTCGGCATCAGGCTCACCCGCCAAGGCCGCGCGCGTCTCTTCAGTCTGGGCTTCGAAGCGGGCGAGCAAGTCAAACTCGACCTCGGCCACGCGTACGATGACCGCATCGGTCAGATCACCTGACGGCGTCACCCCCAGCGCGTTCAGGTCTGCCCGGTCCGCGACCGCCAGACTCTGAGCCTCGGCTTCCTGACCCGCCCCGTAGCGGGCGATGGAGCGCGCCATGCCCGTGACAAAGGCCTGCAGGCTTGCTGCGTCCTCGGCGCTGATCTCACCGGTTTCACGCTGGCTGGCCAGCGTCTGCATCGCGGTCTGATAGGGGGACCAGCTCTCCGCGACCGCGTCCAGATCAACGCTGGCGACGGGCGAGCCATCCCAGTCCGCCCCGCCATAATGGCTGAGATAGGCGGCGATGTCGGACGGCGCGGCGTTATAGGCGGTGCGCCAGTCATGCGCCGTCGCGCCATTGAGAGCAGCGCCCTCCCCCGAAGCAATCACCAGCGTGGGCGTTCCGAAAGTTCCCTCAAGGCCAAAGCGATGCAGCTGGTCCTGATTGCGATGGCGATGGCCCACATCCACACGGGCAAGCACGTAATGATCGCTCACAAGGCTGGCGAGCCGGTCATTCTCGTCCAGCGCTTCCGCCAGCGCGACGCTGTCATGGCACCAGTCGCCGCCAAAGACGATCAGCGCCTGTTTGCCCTCATCACGGGCCTGCGCCAATGCCGCATCGATGACGGCACTGGCGTCTGCGTTTTCGGGGTAGAGCGGGGCCTCTTGAGCCATCGCGGCTCCGGTCAGGCCCAGCACAAGCGCCGCACTGGCGTTCAAAATCAAGCGGATCATCAGGGCGCCTCTATCGGGTTCGTGTGACCTGGACCGGCCCACCCCGCAGCGAGGACATCCAGCACGGATCCATCACCGTTTCGCCTTCTTCGATGATCGGCCATTCCAGGCAGCCATCGCCCCAGAGTGCAGGCTCGCCCAAAGGTTCGATATGGATGTAGAGATCGCCGCCATGTGTGAACGTCCACATGCCCCGCGTGCTGTCGCCATTGTCGCACAGCATGGAGATATCGCCGCGATCTCCGCCGAGCACATAGGACTGGAAATCAACCTCGCATGCGCCCAGCTCATCAAGCTCGACGGCGTAGACCTCGCCTATGGAGGAGGGCCGGTCCTGCGCGACAGCCCCGGCGCTCGTCAGGGCCAGGAGCGACAATACGGATAGTGCGGTTTTCATGCGTATCCCCCTCTTTGAACCCAGCACAGCATGGCGGCGCTTAACAAGCGGTGTCGCGCGCCCGGCCCGTCTCAAAATTCCTGATGCGCGCCCGCTCGTTTTGCTCTAAATGCCGCTCGCCGCGGGCCGGGACGGGAGGCCGTCCACGCGCGGTGGGTCTTACATCACACGATGTCCAATACGGCGTTTGACTGCGTCGCCTGCGGAGCCTGCTGTTTCAGCAAGCATCCGCGCTATCTGGTCCTGCTGCCCGAAGATCGGGACCGCAAGCTGCCGCCTGAAAGCCTGTTTCAGGAGGGCGAGCGCAGCTTTGTCGACTTTTCCTGCGGGCATTGCACCCATCTCAAACTCGAGACCGGCCAGGCCATCTGCGCGGTCTATGAGGAGCGTCCCGAAGCCTGCCGCGCCTTCCGCGCGGGCAGCTTTGAATGCCAACGCGCCATCCGCGCCAACGGCATTATGGGCGAAAAGGTGCGCCAGACCGAACAGGTGGCCTGAAGCGCAACGCCTGGCCCTAGCCCACCCTGTAGAGCGAGATGATGGACGGGCCGCCCTCGCCGGAATTGATCCAGCACGCCTCGGTGGCGGTCTCGCCCACTGCCATGTCGGGCCAGAGCTCGCAATCATGGGCGAAAAAACGCGCCGTCGCGGGATCGCCCGTGTCGAGCATGAAGCTCACGCGCTCGCCCTCCAGCCGCCATTGCGTCGCAAGCCCCTCAGGATAGCGTCCGCTATTCGGGTCACAATTGACCATGACCCAGGCCGACTGATCGCCCTCATCCTCAAGAAAATTGACGCTGCAAGTGACCGCGCCCGACAGCGACACGGAATAGCTCTGTCCTGACGGGCTGCGCACGTCCTGCGCGGACGCCCCGCCCGCAAGGGCTGCGCCCAGCAGTATCGCGGCGCTCACGACCAGACCCGGTTTCATGCTGGCTCTCCCTGCCCAGACCGCTATTGCACCCGCGTGGCGGAACCGAGCTCAAGACCCTCGCCCGCGCCATGACCCAGCCAGCACAGCTCGCCCGCATCGAGAGACTCGCCCACGGCATAGCCCGGCCAGTCGCCGCAAATGTAAGTCAGCTCACCCTGATCGCCGGTATAGGTGAAGAGGATCTCTCCCTCGCCCGTGCGGACCCAATTGCCCCAGCCCACGCCCGAGGGCGGCCAACTGACCCCGAAAATCTCGCTGGCGAGCACCGCATCCAGATCCATCGAGCCATCGGAATGGATAGTCAGATACCCGTCCATCTCCGCCGAAATCCGAAACCGGCCCTCCGGGTCGGCGGCGTGTGCGCTGGCGGTTGAGGCGAGGGCCATAACGCCCAGCGCCAGACCGGCTGCAGCGGTTTTCAAAAAGGCTGTCATGGCTATCCCCCTTTGCCTATGGCGCAGAGCCTGCGGGATGAGGGGTGAAGGGGGCGTGAATGGGGGGACTTCCCATTTTTCACCTTAAGGAAGGTATCTACGCATGCGACGTGCGCCACTAGCCAATATCTTAAAGATCACATGCACAGCCAAGTTGAGACGCTTTTCCGACACCCAAATTGATTTATGTGCCGCTAGGGACGCCCGTCACTAATGACCGGCGCCCCTGCTAACGTTCAGAGTGATAAGGGGCTAGGCTGCAGCAGACCTGTTTAGCAGCGAACCTAACCGCCCCCTCCAACCTTCGGTATGAGGAATACGTTCAATAGCGTAGTTTCCGTGAATAATTTCACGTTTGGTCAACTGAGACAAACGCTCCCAGTCCTCTCCAAAAACATAAACCGCATTTCCGAACTCGATAGCCTCAAGGACGACCAGCCCACGATCCTTGAAAACATAAGCGATGTACTCGCGAAACCCACCCTGACCAACGAAAGTCTCTGACGGCTTGAACTGAGCGAGATACTCTTGCCGCTCAAGAATTGGATCTTGCGACCTTTTAGCCCTGCGTCGGGTCAGGCTTTCAACATGACCACGAATAACTTCCCAAGGATACTCACCAGAAGGCAGCATCCTCCAATTGACGCGCTTGGGATTAGGGATTGATTTCTTTCCCACATCCTGCGGAGCGAGAAGCACCGCACCAAACAACTCGAGAAAAAGGTTGGTGACATGAAGTAGGTCATCTTGGTCAGTCTGCTTCCAAGGAATCGGTGGGCTTACAAGCCGGTACCCATCGGCTTCGGGCATAACTGACAGCTCGATGCTAGGCGCTTCGATTAACTCCCTCGGATAGCAGAGCCGATAGATGTCTTTTGTTTCCTCACGCTCCACCGTCTCATGCCGACCGTGGCGCTCTTTCCAAGTCCAGCGGATTGTATGCGTGTAGCGCTGCTCTTTCGGCAAATCGCGGCGAATGTTGAACTTTCCGCGCGCATTGAATCGGCTCACGGCTCCCATTGCTCGAGGAAGAAAGGTAACACCTTCTTCAAGAGGGAGTTCTGGACCCGCTAGCTTGCGGACTGTGTCAGCTGTCACAACATCGGAACTAACATCAATCATGGTTCCTGTTGGAACATGGCTGAGCCAGCGCCCAAGATTTCGAACACGAGTTTTAGATAGACGGATCAAAACCGCCTCCTCTGATTAGAGGCAGGTCCGATCTTGACGAAAACGTCGGTTCGACTCATTTTGATCCGACGATACACACACGTCATCGGCCTGCCGATGGCTTATCGTACTGGCCGCTGAAGTTGCAGCTTCAGCGGCCTACTAATTTGCAGCGATTCGCAAAGCTAAAGCCATCTGCTTGTTGTCAAGCAGATGTTGTGTATCGATCGCCACGATACACAATATACTGTATCTGGAACATACTGGCAACACGAGCGCGACTCAACGCCAATAGATTGTATTGTCGAGGTAAATCCCTTTCAAATCGGTGCTATTCGGCTTTAGGTTGCCAAACTGTGGAGGAAGCAGAGCAGAATCGACTGCTCGCCTCCTCACCACCAGCCGCCCTAATCAATCGGATCGCGTTTCTCGCCTTTTTCGTTGAGATAGATCTCGGACCCCTTCGCCTTGAACTCCTCGGCTTTCTCGGCCATCGCCTCTTCGACCTCGGCGTTGAAGTTTGGCGACCGGGCCGTGCCAAATTCGTCGCGGATTTCCTGGGTGATCTTCATCGAGCAGAATTTCGGCCCGCACATGGAGCAGAAATGGGCAACCTTGTGGGCTTCTTTCGGCAGGGTCTGATCGTGGAAATCACGGGCGGTGTCGGGGTCGAGCGACAGGTTGAACTGGTCTTCCCAGCGGAACTCAAATCTAGCGCGTGACAGCGCGTCATCGCGCAGCTTGGCCGCCGGATGGCCCTTGGCGAGGTCGGCGGCATGGGCGGCGATCTTGTAGGTGATGACGCCGGTCTTCACGTCGTCGCGGTCGGGCAGCCCGAGATGCTCTTTCGGCGTCACATAGCAGAGCATGGCGCAGCCGAACCAGCCGATCATCGCCGCACCGATGCCCGAGGTGATGTGGTCATAGCCCGGCGCAATGTCGGTGGTGAGCGGGCCGAGCGTGTAGAAGGGCGCCTCGCCACAGGTTTCGAGCTGCTTGTCCATATTGGCCTTGATCTTGTGCATGGGCACATGGCCCGGCCCTTCGATCATGACCTGACAGCCCTTCTTCCAGGCCACTTGGGTCAGCTCGCCCAGGGTTTCGAGCTCGGCGAACTGGGCGCGGTCATTGGCGTCGGCGATGGAGCCGGGGCGCAGGCCGTCACCCAGCGAGAAGGAGACATCATAGGCGCGCATGATGTCGCAAATCTCGTCAAAGCGCTCGTAGAGGAAGCTCTCCTTATGGTGCGCGAGGCACCATTTCGCCATGATCGAGCCGCCGCGCGAGACGATGCCCGTCACCCGGTCCGCGGTCAGCGGCACATAGGCGAGGCGCACCCCGGCGTGGATGGTGAAATAGTCCACCCCCTGCTCGGCCTGCTCGATCAGCGTGTCGGCGAAGATGTCAAAGGTCAGGTCCTCGGCGACGCCGCCGACCTTCTCCAGCGCCTGATAGATCGGCACGGTGCCGATGGGCACGGGCGAGTTGCGCAATATCCATTCGCGGGTGTTGTGGATGTTCTTGCCGGTGGAGAGGTCCATGACCGTGTCCCCGCCCCAGCGGATGGCCCAGACCATCTTGTCCACCTCTTCCTCAACCGATGAGGCGACGGCGGAATTGCCGATATTGGCGTTGATCTTCACCAGGAAATTCCGCCCGATCACCATGGGCTCCAGCTCGCCATGGTTGATATTGGCGGGGATGATGGCGCGGCCGCGCGCGATCTCGTCGCGCACAAATTCCGGCGTCACAAATTCTGGCACCGCGGCGCCAAAGCTCTCCCCGTCCGCATGGCGGATATGGGCGTCATGCAGCGCCTGGGCGCGGCCAAGATTCTCGCGCTCGGCGGCATAGATCATCTCGTCGGTGATGATGCCGGCTTTCGCAAATTCATACTGGGTGACGGGGGCCGAGCCCGTAGCGCGCAGCGGGCGGTGACGCACTGGAAACTCGCGCGCCAGATACTTGCCCGTCGCGCCGCCATTATCGAGCGGGCTCGGCTCGCGGCCCTCATACTCTTCCACGCCGCCGCGGGCTTTCACCCAGTCGATGCGGGTGCGCGGCAGGCCCTTCTCCACGTCAATGGACTGGTCGGGATCGGTATAGGGCCCCGAACAGTCATAGACGCGCACCGGCGGCTCCATCGCAGTGGGATGAAGCTCGATCTCGCGATGGGGCACCTTCAGATGCGGCGCGGCCTTGGGCGAGGAATAGACACGCGATGAGCCCGCCAGCGGGCCGGTGGTCACGGTCGGGGTCGGAAATTCGGCCTGGTTGGTGGGCTTGTTCATGAGAGGGGTCCTAGGGTTTTGGCGATGATCGCCTCAGCGGCGTCTACGTCCGCGAGGTCGTAAAGGTGAAACTCGTCTTTCGGATCGACTGCCCGCAAAGTCAGGCCATGCCCGTCGCGTGTCATTGCGATGATGCGCTTAAGCTCAACCTGTTCATAAACTTGGGAGTTCGGCTGCACCGCCACCAAACGAGAAGAGGTGAGCATGTAGTCGAGCCAGACGTACTCGCCGCGGTTCTTTTTCCGAATAAGTGTACGTATCAAAGTTCCTGAAATGACGCAGCTTATGGCCAACAGACTCAATCCAAGAACTTGTCCAATGATGCCTTCAGTGAAGACCGCAATCATCCCGCCCAAGATCACAGCCGCAAAACTTACTGTTATGAGCTCAGCTTCAGCAGGGATTACATCGATCCATCTGGTATTGGTACGGCGTGGTTGATCAGGACTGGACCTATCAACCCAGATCAAACGCTCACCGGCCTCCAAGGCCTCTTCGAGGGATGAAGCGCTCTTAAAGTGCATCCAACCCCAGCTCCCGTTGGCGCTTCTTCGTCAGCCCTTGCGCGGCAAGGGCATGCGAGGCGCGCAAATGGTCGGTGAGGTCTTCGTCAGAGACGGCGGCGTCAGAGGTGCGCTGGATCCAGGTCATACCGCGGCTGGCGAGATAGGGCGCGGGGCGACAGCCTTCGGCGTCACGCAACACTTCATAGACGATCTCGGAGCATTTGAAGGTGATGGCGAGTGCGGGCTCGTCGCTATCCTTGTCCGGCCAGCCGCCAATGGCGAAGACTTTTCCCTTCTCGAGCCCGCCCACTTTCCAGACATGGGCGCCGCCCCACTGGACCACATGGGCCGCGTGGGGAAGGGACGAACAGAATTGGTTATACTCTTCGAGCGTCATCGCGCTGCTCCATCCCGCCGCCGGCATGACCCGGATCCGGTCCTGAGGGTGACGTCTCAGCCCCGCACGACCACCGCACGGGACACCCCTTGGAACTGACGCCACACTGAAGACGACCGACGCGCTTGGCAAGGGTTTGCGTTCAGCCAGGGCTGGGCAACGGGGTCCGCCTTCGCTATACTCGGCGCAGATAAAAAAAGACCCGCCCGGGGGGACCGGAGCGGGTCTGAAGTCCAAAGCAGAGCCGACGGGAGCAATCTCGTCGGCTTTTTCGCGTCTTAGGTGGACGAGAAGTTGGCCGAGATCATCCGGGCGACGGCGATGGCGTCGGAGATGGTGTCCACGGAATAGATCTGCATCACGCCCTGGGTGGAGGCGGCCTGCGCATTTGTGAAGGCGTGCGACTGGGCGTTCACCGCGTTCTCGAACATCAGGCCGTGCGAGTGCGCCAGCGCCTGATAGACATTGCCCATGGCCATGGCCGGGGCTTCGCCGACCACTTTGACATTGGACTGGGTCACGGCATCGGTGACCTGGGAATTCACTTGCTCGTTAGCTTGCGTCGTCATGTTCTGTCCTCATTGGTTTTCGTGGTGAAGGGCAGACCCGTGGCCGAGGCCCTGTGAGCCGGATCTGCCGGGTTTTCTGCGGCGCTGACGCCTTCAGAAACTTGGGAAAATCAGTCCTGCTGGACGTTGACCGAAGGGCCGCCGATCGGGTTCCAGATGCTCTCCGCGCTGCGCCCCATCGTCAGGATGTAGGCGACGCAGGTGGCCGTGGTGGCGGCGGCGGTCTGATTGTTCAGAAGCTGGGACTGGACATTGCCTTCAAACAGCTTGGCCAGAGAGCTGGCGCTGGCGTTGGTGGCGATGTTCTCGTTGCTGACAACCGACAGCTCGTCGATGGTCAGGGTAATCTGCTTGTCGTCACTCATGGTGTGTCTCCTTTAGCGATGGAAGGCGTTGAGCTTCTGGGCGATGCGGGCCTGGATCATCGCCGTGCGGCGGGCGATGGCGGCGGACTGTTCCTGCTGGCGGGACTGCGTCGCCTGTTCGAGCTTCTGGCGGATCTCCGCTTCGTTCTGAGGCGTGGCCTGCCTTGCTCCACCCTGCCCCGGCTGCGCCCCCAGACCGGGAATGGGCGGCAGATCGATGGGCGTGTCCGGGATCGGCGTTTGCGGAATGGACGGGTCGGGGATCGAGGGATCGGGGATGGACGGATCCGGGATCGGGGGGATGTGCACACCCGGATCAGCCTGCATCTGCGCCCATATCTGGTTGAGCACCTCGTTCAGCGGTGCGACCTGGCGGGCGACCTCCCGGGCGATCTGGTCCTGAAGGCTCATCTCAGACGCCCCCGCCACCCGCCAGCGGCGGCGCAGGTTGCTCGGCGTCCACGAAGGTTCCGACCATGCCGGCTGTGGCCCGGCACAGACCGCCCAGCGTGGACAGGCCAATGCCCCAGTACTTCATGGGATTGTCGTCTTCACTCAGGCCTGCGGCCGCGAGCGCGCCGCCGCCGAGCGTGGCCAGCGCCCCGACCACCTGCAAGGAGCCGATGATCCATTTCTTGGTCAGCTGGGTGATCCGCAACGCCTCGCCCGTCGCCAGCTGGCTGGGCTCGGCGAAGATCAGACTGGAGGCGATGGCCGCCACCAGATCCGAGGTCCGCCCCTCCAGTCGCCGGGTCAGCTCGGCCACTTCCTGATTGGAGAGCAGGCTGAACGCGACCGTGCTGGACTGGGTCGTGAACTCATAATCACCCAGCGCATTGGCTTGCAGCATCAGGGTCGTGGACAGGATGTTCTGCGTCGGCGGCATGATCTGCAGGATGCCGTTATGGTCGCCCTGGGAGATGTCGCTCACCGTGGTGTAGGGCGCGATCGTCACGATCAGGGTCACCTGCCCCGATGCCCCGGTCTGGGCGTAGCTGATCAGAACCAGACCACGCTCATTGGCGCCGCCTTCGATCAGAAGGCTGGTATAGCTGGAGAGATCGGGCACGAAGACAGGCCGCATCAAAGGGCTCATCCGGCTGCCGGCCAGCGTGATCTGCACCACGCCATTGCCGCTCTCCTCGGCGCCCAGAGCGCCATAGTGAAGGCGGGGGGCGCCCTGCGCGCTATAGCTCTCCGTGATCGGCTGCACATAGGCCAGCGAGGACGCTTCAGCGAGGGTCTTCAGGCCCGGCGCGAAGACAGGCTTTGCGAAGGATGACCCCGATGTGGTCAGCGTATTCTGGGCAGTACACGACATGGCTTCACCCTTTCCTGCTGGGCTTGTTCGGTTCTGGGCAGGCCCGCGCACGGGCGCCCGTCTGATGGGCTGGGCGCGTCTCATCACGCAAAGTCAGTCTTGATGGTGCTGGCGGTGGTGGTGACCGATCCCGAGAAGGTGATCAGCGAGGTCTGCCAGGTGGCCAGCTCCTGAAGCGCCTTTTTGCCGGTATCCTGCGTGGCCGGATCGAGCAGCAACGCCATCGCCTGACCTGAGGCGGCGAGGACCAGTTGTTCGGAGCCCTGCATGTAGCCGCGCAAATCCTCGAGCATCATCACGGCCGCCTGATCGGCGAGCGGACTTTCCAGCGCGCCAAGCACCTCGCCCGTCTGGGCGGTCAGTTGCGCCTGGTTGAAGCTGGCCGCCTTCTGGATCGGCGTGGTCGCCGTGGGCAGGTTGGCGGTCTGCAACTTGTCGTCAGCTGAAGAGATCGTGGCGTCCGCCAGCTTCTGGGCGTCGGCAACGGCGTCTTCCAGCGCCTCGTCTTCCGCGACCTGCCCGGCTGTCTGCGCCGAGCCCCCCAACTTGGAAGCGGTCTTGCGCGACCGGGAGCGGGGCGTTCTGGATGTGGGCTGTCTCGCCATCTGGTGCTCCTTCCGGCCTAGCCGCCGTTAATCTTCGCGATCGCCTGGGCGACGATCGAAGGATTGAGCTGATTGAGGTTCTGCTGGTTGGACACAGAGTTCGACAGCGCCAGACCATTGGCGTTCGCCAGACTTTGATAGAGCGCGCCAATCGCTACCGCTGGCGCTTCGGCCAACACACCGACCGCGGTTTGCGATACCGCATCGGTAATCTTCCCGTTGACCTCGTCATTCGTCGCCATGTCTCGCCTCCTGAGTACCCGTTAACCAAACACAACCAATGCGAGAGTCGCTACGGCGACAATGTCCCTTGCGTTGCAGATTGACTTCGCGCTTAAATTGAAGCCGAACAAAGAAGGAACCGCACTCCTGCGGATAAAAACAGCCTAGGGGAGAGACAGGGTGACTTCTTACTGCATCGATGACGGCCAGATGGAGACACTGGCGGAACCACCCCAAAGCGCTGATGCGCCTTACAAATTAATTGCGCCCAAGCTGGACGCCACGCAGGACCCGAGTCTGGTGCAGTTTATCGAGGCGCACTTTGACGCCCTCAGCCCGCACCTGAACTGGTTCACCGTAGAGTTGTTTTTTCAATGCGGGGTCGCGCGCGGCCTGGCCTATCTGGACCGGCACGCCTCGCGGCGGATCAGCACGCAGAAAGTGCTCGCCGACATTCCCGGCTCGCCGCGTTTCACCTCGGTGGTGATGAACAATGCCGGACAGACCGGCTATGTGGAGATCCAGTCAAAGTCCGGATTTATCGAGAATATCCGGCGCTTTATCGCCGTTGAGGCGCTCAATGCGGGCGCGTCCACCGCCGAAGTGGCGCATCTGTGCGGCATCAGCCTGCGCACGGTTCAAAGGCTGCAACGGGTGGGTGCGCAGGACCGCAGAGGCGGAGCCACATCCTGAAGGTGTGCGCCCACATGACAACGCCGACGCCACAGGGCGCCGGCGCTGAAATGAGAGATGTTACGAGGCCCTAGCGTGCCGCTGCTTCCACCGCACGCATGACGCGGAGCAGGTTGCCGCCCCAGATTTTGGCGATGTCGGTTTCAGAATAACCACGCGCCATCAGCTCGGCTGTGACCGCCGGGGTGGTGCTGGCGTCATCCCAGCCGCCAACGCCGCCGCCACCATCAAAGTCCGATGCAATACCCACATGATCGATGCCCGCCACCTCGACTGCGTGATCGATATGGTCAGCAAGGGTGGAGATCGTGATGTCGTTCATCGAGGCCCGCAGCGCGCGCAAACGCGCCTGATAGGCATCCCGCTGGGCCTCGCTGGCGCTGGCGAAGGCTTCCCGGCTGGTAAAGCCCATCTCCTCGGCCAGCGCGCGTTCGGCCTCAGCCAGCTCCGGATCCACCTCCCCGATATAGCGACGGAAAGCGACCATCTGGGCGACGCCGCCATTGTCGCGGATCGCCCGCAATTGCTCGTCATCCAGATTGCGCGGATGGTCATAGACCCCGCGGGCGCCCGAATGGCTGGCGATCACCGGCGCGCGGCTCAGCGCGATGGCTTCCATCATGGTGCGCTTGCCCACGTGAGACACGTCCACCATGACGCCCAGATCATTGAGCTCACGCACCAGGCCCCGTCCCAGCTCGGTCAGGCCGGGATCCTCGGTCGGATCGCCCTGGGCGAGGTTCGGGTTCGAGCTGCCGCCAAACTGGTTATTGCCGAAATGGGTGATCGAGACATAGCGCACGCCGCGCTCGGCCCACATGGCCACATTGGACAGGTCCTCGCCCAGCGGCCAGGAATTCTCCATGCCGATCAACGCAACCAGACGACCGGACTCATGGATGGCTTCCACATCATCCGCCGTGGTCGCCAGCGCGATCTGGTCGGGATAGCCGCGGATCATCCGCATGATGGCCTGATACTTGTCCTCGGCCTGCGCGGCGGCGTCCTCGTAGCCGATCGGGCTGATCGTGCCCTGGCCGACATAGACAATGAAGAAGGCCGCATCGAGCCCGCCATCACGCATTTTCGGCAAATCGACCTGGGCGCGGGTGAAACCGCCCGGATCGAGCGCCGCCGTGGCGTAGCCCTGACCAATGTCCACATGGGTGTCCATGGTCAGCACGCGATCATGCAGGGAACGATCCGTCGCGCCCAGCGCCTCGGCGCCGCGCAGCGCGTAGGCGCCTTCATCCGCGACCGGGACATAGCCCGCCTCTTCGGAATACTCCACGCTCACACAACCGGTCAGCGCCAGCGCTGCAACGCCTGCCATCCAAGCCTTCATCGCCCTCTCCCCTGTTTTATAGGACAGCGAAGGCTAGTCCCCGCCGGGGCAGAGGGGCAAGGCCAAGGCGCGGCCAAGCATAAACACATGCGTGATCAGCGACGCTGGAAGCGCGCGTCCTCATAGCTCAAGGCGATGATCTCGCCCGCTGCATTGCGCTCAAATTCCAGCGGCAGCAGGTCATCCAGCGGGTGCTGCTGCAGGCCGAATACATCCGGCTGCGCAGGTTCCCCCGTAAAAGCGTAATCGCCCCAGGCGGCGTAAAGGCGCCCCTCTTCGATCCGGACCGTCACAGGCGCATACATCGCCGGGTTCTCATAGACGCCGACATAGTCTGACAAAGCGGCCTCGTCGGGAGTCCAGCTCCAATCCCCGAACGCCGGATCAGCCCGGTGCGCCTCAACGCTTTCAAGCCGCTGCTCCAGCAGGCGCTCGACCCGCAGCGGATACTGCCGCTGGCGTTCAGCCATCCACATATCCGCATCTTCATGGTCGATCACGAACTGCAGGAACTGGATCATGGTGCGGCTGGTCAGCCAGCCCGTCATGTTGTCGGAATTGGAGAATACGCCGATCCCCACGCCCAGATCGGGCGAAAACGCCATCATGGTGCGCGCGCCGGTATAGCCGCCGCCATGGGCGTAGAGCGTATGGCCTTCAAAATCGCAGACATTCCAGCCCAGTGCATAGCCATAACAGGGCAGCTCATAGGCATTGCGCGCATCCCGGCTCACCTCGGCGGCGATGGTCTGGGCGTCTGTGATGATCGCCTCGGTCAGACCGCTGCCAGCGGGTCCCTCGCCGCGCAGATTCATCTGGAGCCAGCTGATCATGTCATTGGGCGAAGTGGTGATCCCGCCCGCAGACTGCATTTGCCCGTCTGTCTTGGGCCTCACTTCAAACCAGCCGCCCTCAGGCCCGGTCCAGATATGGTTCCAGCTCTGCTCATCGAGACTGAAGTCAGACGTGCGAGCGCTGGTGTGCTCCAGCCCGAGCGGCGTGAAGACCTCTTCATCCAGCCAGTCCTGCCAGGTGCGCCCCGTCGCCGTCTCCAGGATCGCGCCATAAAGATTGTAGCCCAGATTGCTGTAGTCAAAGCCGGGCTTGCGCGCGGTCATCACCGCCTCGATCAAAGCCGGATAATCCGCCGGATCAACACGGGTGACATAGGCTTCGAGCATTGTGATCAGCTCCGCCTCGACCGGAACCTGATGGCTCAGAAGATCGCGCAGTGTCCACGCCGCCGGGTCCACCCCGTCCGGAAAGCGCACATCCGGCCAATGATCAGCCAGGGTGGAGTCCAGGCTCAGCACGCCTTCCGCATCCAGCCGCGCCGCCAGCAAACCCATATAGGCCTTGGTCTGCGACGCGACATAGATCGGCGTATCTGCGGTCAGCGGCGCGCCGGTGCTGGCCCGGCGCACGCCCTCCACATGGCGGATCAGAACCTCGTCTGCGGTCACTGCCACGACGGCATAGCCCGGACCCAGATCCGGGAAGCCCGACAGAAACTCTTCCATCCGCTCCGCAGCCGCTTGCGGGCTCTGCGCCACAGACAAGGCGGGCAGGATGCTCGCGCTCAGTACGGCGGCGCAGACAGTCAGACCCAAGTTTCGCAAATCAGCCTCCAGGACAAAGTCTCATCAAGGCTTCAGCTTAGGCGCATCGACGAGACCGCTCTTGAACGCTTGTAACCTCTGACGGCGATGCGCACACATCCCTGAAAACCCGCATCAGCGTGCGTGGCGTCAGACCCGTTTCAGCTTTCAGCGTCCGCGCAAAGTGCGGTTGGTCGGCAAACCCGGCCTCGAACGCCGCTTCTGCGACCGTCGCGCCTTGCTCCATCAACGCCCGCACCGCCCGTCCCATCCGGGCCCGGCGACGGTCCAGACTGATCGGAGCGTGAAAATATCGACTATAGGCGCGCGACACGTGCACGCGATGCACCCCGGCCTCCTCGGCCAAGGCCTCGATATTGGCTGCATCGGGATCTTCAAGCACGGTCTCCCGCACACGCAAGAGCCAGCCGGGCGTTTGCGCATCCGTCCCCTCTGACTGCTCAGACAGCAGGGCCACCAGATCATCAAGCGCGTCCTGAGCGGACTCACGCTGAGCCGTCACCGCAGACACCAGAGCGCCGATGTGCGTCGCGGATGGCGCCGGCGCCCAGCCCCAGCCCGCCCCCATAACCGTTTGCGGTTCGGCATTCAGCGCCAGGATCAGCGCGCCCTGCGGACCATAGCGGTTTTCATGACGGACGCCGGCCGCCTTGAAGCCGGTCTGGCGGGCGCCGGGTCTTGCACTGTGTGAAGGTGTGTCTTCGGCAAGTCCGCCTGACAGGATGATCGAGCGCTGGTCCACGTCATGGGCGTGCTCGGCCATGTAATGGCCGGACGGATAATAGCTCAGCACCAGTTCGCCTTGCGCGCCCTGATGAAGCCGACGCCTTTGCGGCGCCAGGGCGATACGGGCGGCGGTTTCAGCGGATGCAGACGTCTCGGACACAGGGGCTCCATAACAAAGGGCCGACGAAGGATCGCCGGCCCCTGTCAGGATGCAAGTGACGATCGTGTCAGATGCAACGCAAGTGCGCCCGGATCAGGCGTCCGCCTCAGCCTCGGCTTCGGCATAGGCCTGACCACTTTTGGCGGAGCTGAGCGCCTGCTTGAGCAGGTTGCGCCCCACCGAGTCCACATCGTCTTTCTCCAGCTCGGTCTCGCAGGCCTGCTGCAGGAAGCCCTCACCATCATCGATGGCCTTGAGAGCAGTCTTCTCCTCTGAGCCGAAATTCTTGCTCATGCCGGTCAGCAGACGGTGCAGGCTGCCCAGCGGACCGCCCTTTTCCTTGGGCTCTTCACCCTGCAGGCGCACATGCGCCTGGAACTCGGCGGTGATGGCGGCGCGTTCGGCGATCTTCTTCAGGAACTTCGCCTTGTGCGCATAATCATCGTCACACAGATCAGCAGCCATCTCATAGCCACGTCGGCTGTCGATGAGGATCGGGATAATATTGTTCAGTGATTGTGCGGTCTGGTGTCCCATGAGGACCTCCATTCAAGATTTGGGGATGAGCGGCGGCGGCTCTAGGCCGCTGCAGCGTTGACCTGGGTTTCGGCGATGCGCGTGAGCTCACGATCACCGCCATAGGTCTCATCCAGACAGTCCTGCAGAACTTCGGCGTCAGCTTTCAGACCCTGACGCTGGGCGAAGGCGCGGACCACGCCATAGCCGGCCAGCGCGTAATGGGTCATGCGTTGGGTCTGGGCGATGATCGAGGCGTCGCGCACGGCGTCATCGCTGATCTCGGCGTCCAGGGCATGGGCGCGGACTTCCGAGACCAGACCTTCCATGCCCTTGCAATGTTCGCCCCTGGGGTCAGCGCCATGGTCCTGGATCAGGCCTTTGACCTTTTCCATGCCCTTGCTGATGCCCACAACGCTGCGCTCGAGCGCTTCCTTGAGGTCGGGATTGGAGGCGGCCTTCACAAGCTCCTTGGAGACGGACAGCGATTGCTTGTCCGCGCTGTAAAGGTCCTGAAGCTGGTCGATATAGAGATCTTTCAAGCTGTTCATCACACGTCTCCTCAGCGGGGTGGCGATCCACGAACAGGGACAATGGGGGGACGGTCACAGGTTCGCGTTCGGGTATCGTGCCGACTCAACGCCTCCGGGCAGGACGCGTTCCAATTTCCCTGCAGGCGCAACGTGCTGCGGCGCAAACAAAAAGGGCGGCCCGAGGGCCGCCCTTTGTCGTTCATCTGTGCTGAGGATCAGCCCTTGAAGGGATCCTGCATCAGGATCGTGTCGTCGCGTTCAGGGCTGGTGGACAGCAGCGCCACCGGCGTCTCGATCAGCTCCTCGATGCGGCGCACATATTTCACGGCCTGCGCCGGAAGGTCCGCCCAGGATCGCGCGCCCGCAGTCGAGCCCGACCAGCCTTCAAAGGTTTCATAGACCGGCTCGACGCCCGCCTGGGCGCCCGTGCCGGCGGGCAGGCGGTCATACATCTCGCCATTGAACTTGTAGCCGATGCAGACCTTCAGCTCGTCAAAACCGTCGAGCACATCCAGCTTGGTCAGCGCCACGCCGTTGATGCCATTGATCTTGCACGACTGGCGCACCAGCACCGCATCGAACCAGCCGCAGCGACGCTGGCGGGAGGTGACGGTGCCGAACTCGCGTCCGCGCTCACCGATCTTCTTGCCGACGTCATCGGTCAGCTCGGTCGGGAACGGGCCTTCGCCCACGCGGGTGGTGTAGGCTTTCACAATGCCCAGCACATACCCGACCTTGCCCGGGCCGACGCCCGAACCGGCGGCGGCCTGACCCGCGACCGTGTTGGAGCTGGTCACGAACGGATAGGTGCCGTGATCCACATCCAGAAACGCGCCCTGCGCCCCCTCGAACAGGACCTTCTTGTCGTCCGCCATCGCCTTGTCGAGCGTGCGCCAGACCGGGTCGGCGAAGGGCAGGATTTTCGGCGCGATCTCCAGCAGCTCTGCAACCAGCGCATCAGGATCCGCTTCCTCGACACCCATGCCGCGACGCAGGGCGTTGTGGTGATGCAGAAGCTCGGTCACCCGGCGACGCAGTTGCTTTTCGTCCGCCAGATCGATCACGCGCACCGAGCGACGGCCCACCTTGTCTTCATAGGCCGGGCCAATGCCGCGACGGGTGGTGCCGATCTTCATGCCGTCATCGCGATTCTCGCGCATGGCGTCGAGTTCGCGGTGGACGGGCAGGATCAGGGTCGCGGTTTCCGCTACGCGCACCAGTTTGGGGCTGATATCCACGCCCTGCTCGCGCACTTTCTCGATCTCGGAGATGAAGGCCCAGGGATCAACGACCACGCCATTGCCAATGAGGGACAGCTTCTTCTGCACGACGCCGGACGGCATCAGCGACAGCTTGTAGGTCACCCCGTCCACGACCAGCGTGTGACCGGCGTTGTGACCGCCCTGAAAGCGCACGACCACGTCGGCGCGATGAGACAGCCAGTCGACAATCTTGCCCTTGCCCTCATCGCCCCATTGGGCGCCGACAACCACAACATTGGACATCGCGCATACTCCGTATCGCGGAAAAACCGGGGGTGGCTTACGCGCTTCTCAGCCCAGGGGCAAGAAGCGCGCTGGCAAAGCGCTGTGGACGCCTAGTCCGCCGGGTTGGAAAGCGCTTCGTGATAGGCCCAGTCCAGCCACGGGCCAAGGGCGACCACATCGTCGGCATCAATCGTCGGACCACACCAGATGCGCAGACCCGCCGGGGCCTTGGGGTGGGGAATGACGTCAAACGCCGCTTCCTCACGATCCAGAAGCACGCCCATGCGGCGCGACACCGCCCAGCGCTCCTCCTCGGACTTGCCCTCAAGTTCCTTGCCGGAAAACTTCAGCGTCACAGAGGTTTGCGAGCGGGTGGCCGGCTCCTGGGCCAGGAAATCGATCCAGTCGGTCTTCTCGACCCAGTCCGCCAACGCATCAAAATTGGCCTGCGTCCGGTCGATCAGCGCCGAGACGCCGCCCTCTTTCGCCGCCCATTTCAGCGCGTCGAGATAATCCTCGGTGCACAGAAGCGACGGCGTGTTGATGGTGGAGCCTTCATAAATCTTGGCGGTCTCATCACCCGCTTCAAACAGCTGCAGGATGCGCGGCACCGGCCAGCTGGGGCGATACTCGCGCAGGCGCTGACGTGCGCGCGGGCTGAGGATGGCAATGCCATGCTGGGCTTCGCCGCCCATGCATTTCTGCCAACTGAACGTGGTCACATCGAGCTTGGACCACGGCAGATCCATCGCGAACGCCGCCGAGGTGGCGTCACAGATCGTCAGGCCCTCGCGGTCATCCTTGATCCAGTCGCCATCGGTCACGCGCACGCCCGCCGCCGTGGCGTTCCAGGTGAAGACGACATCATTGTTGAAATCGACCTTGGAATAGTCCGGCGCCACGCCATAGGGGGCGTGATGGATGGTCAGGCCTTCAGGCTTGAGCTCGTCGCGGGCATCGATCAGCCAGCGGCCGCCAAACTCGTCACACGCCAGCACATCCACGCCGCGCGCGCCCAGCATGGACCACATGGCGCCTTCCATGGCGCCGGTGTCGGAGGCCGGGGTGATAATCACCTTGTAGTCGTCCGGAATCTCGAGGATCGCCGCGGTGCGCTCGATGGCTTCGGCCAGACGCGCTTTCGGCGTGCCGCCCCGGTGCGTGCGCCCCAGCGGGGCGGCGGCCAATGCAGAGAGTTCCCAACCCGGACGCTTCTTGGTGGGCCCGCAGGAGAAGCGGGCGTCATTGGGGCGGTTGGTGGGTTTGAGAACCGTCATGACACGATGACCTCAGCTTTATGACAATGGAGGTTCACCGGTAGGCCGTGCTGCATGTGCGGTCAATTGCGCAAAGGTTGGAAAATCCTCACTTGACCCTCTTAGGCCCGAAGCGTAGCGCAAAAGCCATGACTGATTATCGCGCCCTGTTCGACATCCCCGCCTCCACCGCCTATTTCAACGCCGCCCAGTCGGGTCCGCTGGCGATCCGCACCGCCGAGGCCGGTCATGCGGCCTTCCGCAACAAGATGGCGCCCTGGCGACACACCACGAACGCGCTGTTCTTTGACCTGCCCGAAAGCGTCCGGGCGGAAGCGGCGAAAGTGTTCGGGGCTGCTGCGGACGACATCGCCATCGTGCCCGCCGCCTCCTACGGGCTGGCGACGGCGGCGCGGAATATTGCGCTGAAAGAGGGCGATGAGATCGTCATCCTCGACGGGCAATTCCCCTCCAATGTCTACACCTGGCGCGCACTGGCCAAACAGACCGGCGCGGTGATCCGCACGGTGTCCCGGGCAGAAACCCAGACCTGGACGGACGCCCTGCTGAACGCCATCGGCGAGAAGACCGCGCTGGTCGCCTGCGGCGCGCTGCACTGGATTGATGGCGGGCGGATTGACCTCGTCGCCGTCTCGAAAGCCGTGAAGGCGCAGGGCGCAGCGCTCGTGCTCGACCTGACGCAATCGCTGGGCGTTATGCCGTTTGACCTCAAAGCCGTTGATCCCGATTTCGTGGTGGCGGGCGCCTATAAATGGATGCTGGGCCCCTATGCCACCGGCTATCTCTATGTCGCGCCGCGCCACCAGCAAGGCGTGCCGCTGGAAGAGAACTGGATCAATCGCAGCGACGCGCAGGACTTCACGCGCCTCATTGATTATCGCGACACCTATGCGCCGGGCGCGCGCCGCTTTGACATGGGCGAACGCGCCAATCACCAGCTGCTGCCGGCCGCGCTAGAAAGCTTGCGCATGCTGAACGAGATCGGGATTTCAGAAGTCGCCCGGCTTTGCGCGGCGACCAGCAGCGCGATCAAGACAGCGGTGAAACCGCTGGGCCTTCACGCCGACATTCCCGATCAGGCGCCGCATTATCTGTCACTCAGCCTGCCTGAGGACGCGCCGTCTGACTTGGCGGGCCTGTTGCGCGAGCAGGATGTGCACGCATCCCAGCGCGGGCCGCGCCTGCGGATCAGCGCCCATATCTACAACACGCCTGAAGACGTGGACCGCCTCGTCTCGGCCTTGAAAGCCATACTGGGATGACGCCTGACGCTCCGGGCCCCAAAGGCTGGGGTGCGCTTGGCCTGCTGGCGCTGGTCTGGGGCAGCGCGTTTGCGTTCATCGCCGTTGCCGTCGACACCCTGCCGCCGTCCCTCATCGTGCTGGGACGATTGAGCCTCGCCGCCGTCATCCTGACCGGCTGGGCGCTTTACCGCCGCCGCCGCTTTCCACCCCTCAAGGATGTGCGCTGGCTCTGGTTCCTCGCGCTTGGCTTTCTGGGCAACGCCCTGCCCTTCACCCTGATCGCCATTGGTCAGAAGACCGTGCCGTCGGGGATCGCGGGCATTCTGATGGGGATGATGCCGCTGACCGTGATCGCCGCGGCGCATTTCATCCTGCCCAATGAACGTCTGAGCCTCAGGAAAGCCTCGGGCTTTCTCATCGGCTTTTCCGGCATTGTCATCCTGATGGGACCTGCGGCCTTGAAGGGCATGCTGGAGGCGGACTTTCTCGCCCAGCTTCTGATTTTTATCGCCACGTTGAGCTATGCCGCCAACGCGGTGACCTATCAGGCCTCGCCCGAAACCGCGCCCAGCGTCATCGCAGCAGGGTCGATGATCTGCGCGGCGCTGTTGAGCCTGCCGGTGGCGCTCTACGACCTCATCGCCGGTCCGCCGATCCTCCCCAGCCTGCCCTCGATGCTCGCGGTGCTGGCTCTGGGGCTCTTGCCGACCGCACTCGCCACCATTGTCTATATGGGCGTGGCGCGGAAGGTCGGCGCGTCGTTCGTGGCGCTGATCAATTACATGGTTCCGGTGGTCGCCGCGGTGATCGGGCTCCTGCGCGGCGAACCCATGACGCTCACCACGATGATCGCGCTCGGCGTCATCCTGCTCGGCGTCTATGTCGCCCGCCGCAAGCCGAAGCCCGCACCCTAGTCGAGATCGCCCCGAACCGGCGCCTGGGCGAATTCAGACGCGTTGACCGTCCAGCCATGCTGGACCGGGCCATTCCCCTTGCCGAATTTGGGCGCGCGGCGGATCGCTTCGTAAAGGTAATCGCCCGCCATCTCGACCGCGCGATCCAGCCCCAGACCTTGCGCCATCAAAGCGGCGATGCCGCTCGCCAGCGTGCAGCCCGTGCCGTGGGTATGACGGGTATGAATGCGCGGGCGGGTGAACAGGCGTACGCCATTGCGGGTCGCCAGAAGATCAATGATCTGAGAGCCCTCCAGATGCCCGCCTTTGATCAGCACGGCCTTTGCACCTATCTCCAGAAGCTCATCGGCGGCGGCGCGCTGGTCATCAAGATCCTCGATCGTCCCGCCCGCAAGCACGGCGGCTTCAGGCGCGTTCGGGGTGATCAGGCTGGCGCGCGGCAAGAGCAGGGTCCGGATCGCCTCGGCCGTGTCCTCGCTGATCAGCTTATCGCCAGAGCCAGCGACCATGACCGGGTCGACGATCAACGGCAGGCCTGCGGTTTCGGCCTCATCCAGCGCCTTGACCACGGTTTCAATGGTGCTGACGCTGGCGAGCATGCCGGTCTTGATGGCGTCGGCTCCGATGTCAGACAGCACCGCCTGGATCTGGGCCGCAATCACGTCGTCCGGGATCGGGTGTACGCCGGTCACCCCTTGGGTGTTCTGAACGGTGACCGCAGTGATCGCGGTCGAGGCGTAGCCCCCCAGCGCCGTGACCGTCTTGATGTCGGCCTGAATGCCCGCGCCGCCCGAGCTGTCCGACCCGGCGATGATCAGCACCCGGCCCTTGGGATCTTCAAACTGGGTCTCGTCGAGCGTGTCGCTGGCGTCGGTCATGGTCGTGCTCCGTCCTGTGATGGGCCTGAGCTAGTCGGTGACGGTGACGGGCGCAAGCGCCACGGGTGTGCCCGATCAGACACACTGAAACCGGAACGCCACGGTTTTGACGCGGATGGCTGGCCCCTGAGGCGGGAATGGAGTAAGCACACCCTCCCCTGACAGAGTGTCTGTCCAGAAGGAGTTCTCGGACCCGTGCCACGATCTTGATAGCCGCGGCGGCCTGGTGAAACCCGGGCGGTGAGCGTCGCAGCAACCGCGGACCTGAGCGCGCATCGCGTTCGGCCCAATCGCTAAATCCCTCGCCTCTTCCGCAGCTTATATAAGGTCGCGCCCTTGCCCGCAGCCGGATTCCGGCCCTGGCGACGCGCACGCATGCAGGACCGAGATGACCGATTTCGAAGAGTTCGAGGACCAGGACGCTCAAACCGAGCGGGTTCTTTCCAATTTCGCCGTACTCCGCTTTGTCGCCAGCCAGTGGCGGCGGCGCCCCTGGCTGTTCAGCCTGGTAGTGAGCTTCTCTGCGCTCGCCACTTTGGCCGACGTCTTCATTCCCGTGGCCGCCGGCCAGCTGATCGATACGATCAGCGGCGCGAACGCCGATCCGACCGGGCAGAGCCACTGGACCGCGCTCGCCGTGTTTGTGGGGCTGGCTGTGCTGGTGAACGCCGCACGGCAGATCATGGTCCGCTGCGAGATCCCGTTCTCCAGCGCCAACATGGCGGACATGACCTCTGAAGCCTTCGCCAAGGTACAGCGCTTCAGCGCGGACTGGCACGCCAATGCCTTTGCCGGCGCGGTGGTGCGCAAGATCACGCGCGGCATGTGGGCGTACGACACGATCACCGCCACGCTGTGGTTCTCGATGATCCCGTCCATCGGCGTGATGGTGGCGCTTGGCGTCTACATGCTGATCCACTGGCCGATCGTAGGCATCTACGCGCTGGCGGTGACCTTCGCCTTCATCGAGCTGACCGTGCTGGTGTCGACCTATTACATCCGGCCCCAGAACGTGATCTCCAATGCGCGGGACTCAGAGCTTGGCGGCGCCATCGCAGATGTCATCTCCGGCGTCGCCACGGTGAAGAGCTTTGGCGCGGAAGCGCGTGAGGACAGCCGCTTCCATGCCATGGCCTGGACCTGGCGGGCGGCGGCGAAGAAGACCTGGTACCGCTTCACCAATGCCTGGCTGATCCAGATGACGGCCGTTCTGTTGTTGCAGGCGGGCCTTGCGGGCCTGTTGCTGAAACTGTGGACCGAAGGTGACGCCACGGCGGGCGATGTGGTGTTCGGCATCACCGCCTTCCTGATGATGGCGGGCTATATGCGGCGCTTTGGCGAAGAGGTGCAGAACGTCCAGCGCGGTCTGGACGAGATCCAGGATCTGGCCGCCTTCGCCCGCACCGACGCCCAGATCGCCGACATTCCCGGCGCGCCCGACTTCACGCCGGGCGACGGCGAGATCGCGTTCCAGGATGTGCGCTTCACCTATTCCGGTCAGGATACGCCGCTCTATGACGGCTTCAGCCTGACCATCCCCAAGGGTGAGAAAGTGGCGCTGGTCGGCCCCACCGGGTCGGGCAAGTCCACCTTCGTCAAGCTGGTCCAGCGTCTCTATGACGTCGAAAACGGGGCCATTGTCATCGATGGTCAGGATGTGCGCTCGGTCACCCAGTCGAGCCTGCGCCAGTCCATCGCGCTAGTGCCCCAGGACCCGGCGCTGTTTCACCGCTCAATCGCGGAGAACATCGCCTATGCCCGGCCTGACGCCAGCCCAGAGGAGGTCGAGGATGCGGCCCGCCGCGCCCGCGCCCATGACTTCATCATGGGCCTGCCCAAAGGCTATGACACGCTGGTGGGCGAGCGCGGGGTGAAGCTGTCGGGCGGTGAACGTCAGCGGATCGCCATTGCCCGGGCCGTGCTGGCGGACGCTCCGATCCTGATCTTTGACGAGGCGACCAGCGCGCTCGACAACGAGACCGAACGCGATGTCCAGCTGGCGATGGAAGAGGTGACGCGCGGCAAGACCGCCATTGTCATCGCCCACCGCCTGTCCACTATCCGCGATGCGGACCGCATCCTGGTCTTTGACAAGGGCCGGGTCGTGGAACAGGGCACCCATGACGAACTGGCGAGCCAGGGTGAAGGCGTCTATGCGCGTCTGGCTGCGCTGGCCGAGGCCTGAGCGGTCCAATCAAGGCCTTTTCGGGGCTGATGCAGGTTTTTCGTATCTTTTCGATGCGAGGCCTGCTATCAGCCGCCGCTCAGTCGCGCCGGGGATCTCCGCGCGACAAGGTTTTCGGGACTGCCTCAAGCAAGGGATTGTGAGGCGACGTCCTTTGCGAGGTACATATGAGTTTCCCCAACACCATCCCCTCCGCGCTGGTCACGGCGCTGGAGGCGAAGGGCTATGAGACCCTTACTGACGTCCAGAACGCTGTGCTGACCGATGAGGCCGATGGCCGGGACCTGCTGGTCTCCGCCCAGACCGGCTCTGGCAAGACCGTTGCTTTCGGCATGGCCATGGCCGGCACTCTGCTGGCGGGCGAAGACCGCCTGCCGCAGGCTGGCGCGCCTCTGGCCCTGATCATCGCCCCGACCCGCGAACTGGCCCTTCAGGTCCAGCGCGAGCTTGACTGGCTCTATGCCGAAGCGGGCGCAAAGCTCGCCAGCGCTGTGGGCGGTCTTGATCCGCGCACCGAGCGCCGGGCGCTCGAACGCGGCGCGCATATCGTCGTGGGCACGCCAGGCCGTCTGCGCGACCATATCGAACGCAAGGCGCTGGACCTGTCCAACATTCGCGCCATTGCGCTTGATGAAGCCGACGAAATGCTCGATTTCGGCTTCCGCGAGGACCTTGAGTTCATCCTGGGCTCGGCTCCCGAAGAGCGCCGCACGCTTCTGTTCTCGGCCACCGTGTCCAAAGAGATCGCGCGCATCGCCGAGACCTATCAGCGCGACGCGCTGCGCATCTCGACCCTGAGCGCCACCAACCAGCACGCCGACATCACCTATCTGGCGCACACCGTGGCCGGGCATGACCGCGAGAACGCCGTCATCAACGTGCTGCGTTACCACGCCGCCCCGCGCGCGCTGGTGTTCTGCGCCACCCGCGATGCGGTGAACCGTCTGGCCGCGAAGCTGCATAATCGCGGCTTCCATGCCGTGGCGCTGTCGGGCGAGCTGACCCAGGCCGAACGCACCAAGGCGCTGCAAGCGCTGCGTGATGGCCGCGCGACCGTTTGCGTCGCCACCGACGTCGCCGCGCGCGGCATCGATCTGCCGGGTCTGGATCTGGTGGTCCATGCCGAACCTCCGACCAATGCCGAAAGCCTGTTGCACCGTTCTGGCCGGACCGGCCGTGCGGGCGCCAAGGGCACCAGCGTCTTTGTCGTCGCCAGCTCTCGAAAGGGCCGGGTCATCCGTCTGCTGCGCGAAGCCAAGGTTCAGGCTGAGTGGGTGGATGCGCCGGACGCCGATCTGGTGCGTGAGAAAGACCGTGAGCGTCTGGGCGATCACCCGGCTCTGGCCAAGGATCTGGACGAGGACCGGATTGAAGAGGTTCGCGAGCTGATCGAACGCTTCGGCGCCGAGAAGCTGGCCGCCGCCTTCCTGTCCGAGCTGGAACGCCGCCTGCCCGCGCCTGAAGAGCTGTCGGGCACGCCGCCGGAGCGTCAACGCGAAGAGCGCGCAGACCGGGGTCCGCGTCGGGGTCGTGAAGACTTTGACGCCGGTCAGTGGTTCGAAATTGATCTGGGCCGCAAGCAACGCGCCGAGCCGCGCTGGCTGGTGCCGCTGATCTGCCGCGTCGGCGGGATTGTCGGCAATGACATTGGCGCGATCCGCATTGGCGAGACCGCGACCCGCTTCCAGATCGCCGAAGACAAGATTGACGGCTTCACGGACTCCATGAACCAGCCGCGTGAGACCGACAAGAACGTCCATGTGAAAATCGCAGGCGACGAGCCGTTTGAAACCGCAGGGCCGGGCTTTGGCAATGGTCCGCGCGGCGGCGATCGTGATCGTGGCAAGCCCAAGCGCGCCCCGCGCCCGGGCAAGGCCGAACGCGCCGCCAAGCGCTCGCACGATGATGACGACTTCTTCTCGGGCGCCATGGATGATGCCCGCGGCGATACCCGTCCCAAGCGCGACTGGGCGCCCAAGGGCGGCAAGTCCGGCGACTTCAAGAAGCGTGACGGCGAGCGCTCCTATGGCGACAAGCCTGCGTTCAAGAAACGTGACGGTGAACGCTCCTTCGGCGACAAGCCCTATGCGGGCAAGCGCGACGGCTTCAAGAAGCGCGATGGCGACAAGCCGTTTGGCGGCAAGCCGGGCTTCAAGAAAGCCGAAGGCGGCAAGCCGTCCGGCTTCAAGAAGTCTGAAGGCGGCGACCGTCCGCTGAAACGCATCAAGCGCAAGACCAGCTAATCTGACCAAGAGGTCATGAGTCGGACAGGACAAGCCTGCCGCCCTGCGGCAGGCTTGTTTTATGTCCACGCTCCTGCAATGCCTTGAAACACAAGACGCAAACGCCCTGACACGCTTGTTGGGTCAGGAACCGCATCTGACCAATGCGCCTGTGAGGGATGGCGATCACGCGCCTCATCCGATCCATGCTGTTTGCGACCGCGTCTTTGACGGGCGGATCAGTGATACGCAGGGTCTGGCCTTTGCAAATATCCTGATTTCATCCGGGGCGGATCTGGACGCCATTCACCCGGCCAATGGCGACAGCCTGCTGATCAGCGCCATCAGCCTGTCCTGCCCCGCCATCGCGCATCGTCTACTGGACAAGGGCGCGAATCCGGACCCGCGCGGCGTCTTTGGTTCAACGGCCCTGCACTGGGCCGCGATCATGGGCATGCCCGATCTTGTCAAACGCCTGATCGACCATGGCGTCTACATTTTCCTGCGCGACACGCAGCATCACGGCACGCCATTGGGATGGGCGGTTCAGGGCCGGCTCGATCCCCCGCCCGGCGCTCGCAGTGGTCATGTCGAGTGCGCGGCCTTGCTGATTGAAGCCGGGCTCAAGCCCGAAGCGGAGTGGCGGACAAGCGAGCGTGTGCTGGGCGATGCTGACTTGTGGTCGGTTCTGGCCGGGCGTCAGTCTGCGTAACGGGAAATCGCCACCTGCACCTTGAGCGCCTGCGCGGTCTCGCGCACATCATGCACGCGCACGATGGCGCAGCCCGACCGAGCCGCGTGAAGCGCCACGGCGAGCGACCCGCCCAGCCGGTCCATGGCGTCGGTCGCGGTCTCGTCTATTGCGTTGATGAAGCGTTTGCGCGAAGCGCCGAACAGCACCGGCAGGCCCAGCGAGACGAAGTGTTCCAGCGAGGCGATCAGCTTGAGATTATGCGCGAGCGTCTTGCCAAAGCCGATGCCCGGATCGAGCACGATCAGCTCGCGGTCAAACCCGGTTGAAAGCAGAGCGCCGGCCCGCTGACCCAGATAGCGAGCCACATCATTGACCACATCATCATAGTGCGGATCGGCCTGCATGGTGCGCGGTTCGCCCTGCATGTGCATCAGGCAGACCGGAACGCCCAGCTCCATCGCGGTTTCAGGCGCGCCCGCGGCGCGCAGCGCGTTCACATCATTCCAGAGACCCGCGCCCGCATGCACGGCCGCGCGCGCCACATCGGGCTTCATGGTGTCGATAGAGATTTGCGCATCTGGGCGTTCAGCGCTGATCGCCTCGATCACAGGGATGACGCGATCAAGCTCTTGCGCGACGGAAACCGGCTCCGCCCCCGGGCGCGTGCTTTCCCCGCCAATATCAAGACAGTCCGCCCCTGCATCCAGCAAGCCCAGTGCGTGATCACGCGCGGCCTGCATGGATGCGTGCCGTCCACCATCGGAAAAACTGTCCGGCGTGACATTCACAATGCCCATCACTTGCGGGCGCCCATCCGCGTGTGGCCGGATGGGAAAGGCTAGCATGGCCGAGTGTCTTCCTGTCCATAACGGGACGGCTCACCCGTGCGGAAGTGATCCCGGTCGGCGCGCAGGGCTTCGGCGATATGATCGAGCACCGTGGCCTGGGCCCGCGACCGGCGTACGGCGCCATGCGCCACCAGCCACAAATCCATCATGACCTCGAAATCGGGCAGGATGCGCACCAGTCCCGGGCGGGCGCGCGCCAGCCGGTGCGAGGTCATGCCCAGTCCCAGACCATTGCGCAGACCTTCAAGGTGCGCACTGGGGTGAGCGGCCACCATTACATCGCGGCGGGGGCGCAGTTCATCGCCAATCGGGGTGCGCGGCCATTGAAAGGCGATGGGCGAGGCCCAGCCCACCGCAACATGATCGGCCACATCATCAAGGGTCTGCGGCGCGCCGAAGCGGTCAAGATAGCTCTGGGCGGCGTACATGCCGGTGCCCACTTCCGCCGCGCGTCGCGCCAGCAGGGAGTGTTGCGGGCCGGGCTGTCCCCAGCGCACCGCGATATCGGCGTCTCCGCCCGCCAGGTTCGCCGGCTCGAAACCGATCTTCAGCTCGACAGACAGGTCCGGGTGCGCCTGCAGAAGCGGGGTCAGGGCACCGGGCAGCCAGTCCGCGCCAATGCCGTCGCTGGCGGCGACCGTGACCCGTCCCTCGATCCGTTCATGGCCGGTGCGGGCGGCGCGCTCGATGGCGGCGGCCTCATCCTGCATGTTCCGGGCGTGATCAATCACAGAGCGGCCGAGCCCGGTGGGCGTGAGGATATCGCCCCGACGTTCGAACAGGGCGCCGCCCAGATGCGATTCAAGGGCGCGCATCCGGCGGCTGACCGTCGGCTGGCTAAGCCCCATGACCCGTCCGGCGGCGGCATGGCTGCCAGCTTCGAAGACGGCGAGGGCGAGGTGATAGTCTGACCAGTTATCCATTCACGTTTGAATACCAGATATGCGGATTCAGTCAATTGCACATATGCTGCAGCGCGGCATATTCACATTATAACCTGGAGCCGTTTCGGTCGTCCTTGTTCGACCTCATCGACTCCAACCTTGTGATGGTCGCCTTTTCGAACCGCGAAACCGGTATCCACTTTCGCTGAAAAGGCTCTTTAGGAGGCTGATATGTCCGTGTTTGCCACCGCAGTGCTCGCCCTGCAACTGACCGGCGCTCCGGTCCAGGAATTCACCCCGGTCCGCGTGGCCGATTCCGATATCCGCGGATCCGTCCGCGCCCTCAATCAGGGCGAATGGGAAACCGCGCTGCACTTCACCCGTGAAGCGCTGGAAGGCGGCGCCCGCACCAGCGTTCGCGCTGCAGCCCACGCCAATGCCTGTATCGCGCTGTATCAGCTGGGCCAAGCCGCTGATGCTGCTGCTGAATGCCAAACTGCAGTGGCGCTGGCCCCGAACAATCCGGTGCTCGCATCCAACCTGTCCGCCGCCCAGACCCGCATGGCAGGCGCCCCGTCCGCCGGCGCCGGCAACTAGGCCGCTCACGCAGATGCGATTTGAACTGTCATGACAGGGCCGCTATCGGCCTTGTCATGACGGTGCAATGGATTTCCCGGCTCGGCGCCTATCACGAGGCGCACACCCCCATGGGGCGCTCACGGCGTCTTTGGCGTCATGACGCCGGGTTTGAGGCTGACACGCCCCCGCACAGGGTGCTTCCCGAAACCCGGCTGAGCCTTGTCACCGAAAGCCGGTTCCAACGCGATGGCGCGCTGGTGGATCGTCAGCACTGGGTCTTCGGTCCGATCCGCACCCCGCGTCTTTACACGCCGCCGCCCGGAACCGTTCTGGAAGGCGTGTTCATCGCCCCCGAAGACGCTGTGTGCTGTCTGGGCGTGCGCCCGGACGAGCTGATTGACGCCATCCTGCCGCAAAGCGATTTCCCGGCCCTGACGCTCTGTCCGGATCCGCCCCGGCGGTCGCAGGATGCTCTGGCGATCTGGGCGGCAAGCCTGGTGCGCAGAACCGGTGGGCAGATCCGCACCGCCAGTCTCGCCCGGCGCGCCGGGGTCAGCGAACGCCATCTGCATCGCGCCCTGACAGGGCGGCTGGGGATCGGACCCAAGGCGCTCGCCAGCCAGATCCGCGCCCTCTGCGCCGTCGAGCACGCTGATCTTCATGTCACGCCGGACTGGGCCGACATCGCCTATGCCACAGGCTATAGCGATCAGGCCCATCTCAGTCGCGCCATCAAGGCGCTCTGCGGGCTCTCCCCCGCCGCATTGCATGCGGAGAGGTCCGTAGAGTCCGAAATATTCAAGACCGCCGCCGCCGTCTAAGACCAGTCTCAAGCCATCTGTCCCTTTGCTGGAGCTTGAGACCATGAGATTGATGACGACCGCCGCCCTGTGCGCGGTGATAAGCGCGCCCGCCTTCGCCCAGGACACCCTGCAATTTGAAGGGATGAGCTGGCGCATCGAAGCAGGCCTTGCGGAAACAACCGAGTTTCTGGGCCGTGAGGCGCTGCATTTCCGGGACGGCGTGATCTGGATCGATGGATCACAGTTCGAGACCGGAGAAATCCGCTTCGAGATGGCGATCAGCGGTTCTCCGGGTCATACCGGCGTTCTGTGGCGCGGTCAGGGTGTCGGCGACTGGGAGAAGTTCTACTTCCGTCACCACCTCAACAACCTGCCCGATTCCGTGCAGTATACGCCCGCCCATGACAATGTGACGGCGTGGCAAGTCTTCTCCGATCCCGACGCCATCAGCCAGGTCAATCACGGCCTGAACCGCTGGATGGATGTGCGCGTGGTCGTAGCCGAGAATAAGGCCGACATCTTCATGGATGGCCAGCTGGTCCACCATGTGCCGGACCTGCAGCGTGAGGATCGCTCGGGCTGGGTCGGGTTCTGGCAGCTGGCGCCCAATGGCGTGGCGTCGGGCTATGTGCGCAATGTGCAAGTGGAGGCGCAGGCGAACCCGCTAATCGTCGGTCGCTCCGAACGCCCGATGGCCGAGCCCGTCGCCAATCTGGTCGAGACCTGGCGCGTGTCTGATCCGTTCAGCGAGGACGCACTGGGCGACACCCCGATTGAAACCCTGCGCGCCAGCCGGTCGCGCTGGACCGACCTGCCAGTCGCCTACAATGACATCGCCAACCTCGCCAGCGTCACCCGTCATTCTGAGGGGGATACGGTGCTGGCGGAAACCTCGCTCATTGCCGATGGCGACCGCACCGCGCTGGTCAGGTTCGGATATTCGGACCGGGTGCAGGTGTTCCTGAATGGCGAGCGCCTGTTCGTCGGCAACAATGACTGGCGCAGCCGCGATTACCGCTATCTCGGCACCATCACCCGACATGTAGCCGTGCCGCTGAACCTCCAAGATGGCGAGAACACCCTGACATTCGCTGTCTCGGAGACCTTTGGCGGCTGGGGCGTCACCGCCGCGCTTGAAGAAGCGGACGGCGTGCGCATCGCACGCTAAAGACCTGTCCCCAGACACTCAAAGCCCCGCGTCATCTCTGACGCGGGGCTTTTTCTGTAACGATGGAGCCTTGATCAGGCGCCGCCCGGTTTGGGCTCAAGCCCGCCGGGGTTTGACGCTTCATCCTCGTCATCATCGATGACCGGCAGCGCGCCAGACGGCGGAGTTCCGTCATCGGCCTTGGGCGGCACATCAGTGTCGCGATGCGGCGGATTGCCCTGAAGCAGCTCAATGATTTCCTGGCCCGAGAGTGTCTCGTATTCCAAAAGACCTTCGGAGAGCTTGACCCAGTCGTCTTTCTTCTCGGTCAGGATGCGACGCGCCTCATTGAGACCGCCCTCGACCAGCGCCTTGACCTCTTTCTCGATCTTGGCGGCGGTTTCCGCGGAGATGGAAGAGGATTGCACCAGTTGCTGGCCCAGGAACACCTCGCCCTGATCCTCGCCGTAGTCCACCGGGCCGATCTCTTCAGAGAAGCCCCATTGGGTGACCATTGCGCGAGCCAGACGGGTCGCCTGCTTGATGTCGCTGGCGGCGCCGGAGGTCACATTCTCCTTGCCGAATTTCAGCTCTTCAGCCACCCGGCCGCCCATCATGATGGCGAGACGCGAGGTCATCTCCTGATGGGTCATCGACATCTTGTCGGTTTCAGGCAGCTGCATGACCATGCCCAGCGCGCGACCGCGCGGAATGATCGTCGCCTTGTGAACCGGGTCCGCCGCCGGCACGTTCAGCGCCACGATGGCGTGGCCGGACTCGTGATAGGCGGTCAGCGTGCGCTCTTTCTCGGTCATCACCATGGTGCGCCGCTCGGGGCCCATCATGACCTTGTCCTTGGAGTCCTCGAACTCGGCCATGGACACCATGCGCTTGTTGCGACGCGCGGCCAGAAGCGCCGCCTCGTTCACAAGGTTTGCGAGATCCGCGCCGGAGAAGCCCGGCGTGCCGCGCGCAATGACTTTCGGATCCACATCGTCAGCCAGCGGCACATCGCGCATATGCACTTTGAGAATCTTCTCGCGGCCCGTGATATCCGGGTTCGGCACCACGACCTGACGGTCAAAGCGGCCCGGACGCAGCAGCGCCGGGTCGAGAACGTCCGGACGGTTGGTGGCGGCGATCAGGATGATGCCTTCATTGGCCTCAAACCCGTCCATCTCCACCAGCAGCTGGTTGAGGGTCTGCTCGCGTTCGTCATTGCCGCCGCCAAGACCGGCGCCGCGCGAACGACCTACCGCATCAATCTCGTCGATGAAGATGATGCAGGGCGCGTTTTTCTTGGCCTGTTCGAACATGTCGCGCACACGCGATGCGCCGACGCCCACGAACATTTCCACGAAATCCGAACCGGAAATGGTGAAGAAGGGCACGCCCGCCTCGCCCGCAACAGCGCGCGCGGTCAGCGTCTTACCCGTGCCCGGAGGGCCCACCAGCAGGGCGCCCTTGGGAATCTTGCCGCCCAGACGCTGAAACTTGGAAGGGTCTTTCAGGAACTCAACGATCTCCTGAAGCTCTTCCTTGGCCTCATCAATGCCGGCCACATCGTCAAAGGTGACCCGGCCGGTCTTTTCGGTCAGCAGTTTCGCCTTGGACTTGCCAAAGCCCATGGCGCCGCGACCGCCGCCCTGCATCTGACGCATGAAGAAAATCCAAACGCCGATGAGCAGCAGCATCGGGAACCAGTTGATCAGGATGCCCAGCGGGCTGATGCCGCCCTCGTTCGGGGGCTGGGCGGTGATGTCCACATCGGCGGCGCGCAGAGCCGGAGTGACGTTCTCATCTTCGGGCACCGTCGTGCGGAAGGTGGCGCCGCCCGTAGTCTGGCCGGTGATCGTGTCGCCCTGAATGGTGACCGCACTGACCTGACCGCTCTCGACCTGGTTCATGAACTGGGAATAGTTGATCTCGTTCGATGGCGCGGTCTGGCTGGGTCCCTGAAGCATGTTGAACAGGGCCAGCAGCAGCACCAGCAAGATCGCCCAAACCAGGATATTGCGCATATTCATCCGTCTGTGTCCTTGTCCGCGCCGCCTTCGACCGGGCGCGCATCTGAGGCTGTCGTCATTTCGTCATGCCTGATATTGGGGCGTCAGGCCGGTTTCGCCAGTGCTGCGCGGATATGCGCCGCAGATTTATCCCCATCAAACCACGCCGGAGCCTCGCACGGAAGCAGCCAGCGCCTGAGTCTGAGCATGCAAAGCAGCGGCCAATTGTCAGTCGCATCGGGCTTAAATCCGGGTAAAGCCAGAATATCATCACCTTGAGGTGAAATGATCGAGGTCAGGGACTGCCGCAACGTCGCCGGCACAGATGACAGCTCAACGCCCTCGGGCGCCGGTCGGTCCCCCAGGGCTTCCACCCGGCAATCCTGATCGGCATGGATTTCGAAGCGCCCGTCAAACAGCGCGACATCTCCCGCCTCAAGCTCGAGCCTCAACGCCTCGGCGCCGCCATCGGCCCGACCCAGTACAGCGCCCGGATCGCGCCCCATCACCCCCTCCACCGTCAGCAGTACGCCCGACCGGGTGTGGGCCTCGCCCTGCTCCAGCGCATCAAGACAGGCCTCGACGCCATCAGGGGACGGCGTCCGGGCTTCGCCTGACACCGCCATCATCACCGCTTCCAGCGCGCGTAACGCCATGGGCCGTGCAGCCAGGGTGAACTTGTCCCGATCCAGCACCGCGCCGCCCCAGGGCGTGATCTCGACCGCCCGCTCGGTCAGACGCCAGGCCGCGCCGCGCAAGAGCCGCTCGGCGTCCAGGCTCTGATCGGACAGGCTCAGCAAGCCGTGTTCGGCTGGACCGCCCGGCGGATAGGCCTCCTGTCGCAAACGGATGCGCTCAAACTGCGTGTCGTCATTGGACGGATCATCAATCCAGCGCGCGCCAATGCGTTCAAGATAGGTGCGCAATTGCTCGCGTCTCAGCCCCAGCAGTGGTCGGGCAACCATCAGATGTCGCCCTTCTGGCCAGACCGGCGACGCATCAAGCGGCGTCATCCCGGTCAGCGTCCGCCAGCCGCCTTCGCGATTGGCCCGCATGCGCAGGGTTTCGATCCGGTCATCCAGCGTGTGACCCAGGCACAGAAGGGAGACGCCCAGCCCTTCGCAGGCGCCGGCCAGCAAGGTGTGACGCGCCTGTCGCGCGGCAGCCTGGTTCTTGCGCGGAGCCGACCAGCGCAGGATGTGCGGCTCCGCTCCCAGATCACGGGCATAATCAGCACTGTCTGCGGCTTCTTCCGCGCTTTCAGGACGCAGGCCGTGATCCACGATCAGGGCATGCAGCAGCGTTTCTGGAAAACTCGCCCGCAAGGCGTGCAGAAGCGCGGTGGAATCTCCGCCTCCGGAAAACCCGAGCGCGAGGGCGTCAGTCACCCCGACCTCTAGCGACAGCCGATCCGGGAGGTCTCGCGCTGGGCCTTGCGCCGGGCGTCTTCACCCGCACGCGGGAATTCGGACGGGAAGGTCGCCAGCACCTGGCAGGCGCGGTTCGTCTCGCCCAGTGCGGCCAGAGAGGCGCCCAGACGGACCAGGGCGTCCGGAGCGCGCGGCCCCTGACGATCTTCCTGCAGAGAGGCGATATAGGAATCCGCCGCATCCTGGAAATCGCCATTGATGAAATGGGTCTCACCCAGCCAGTACCAGGCCTGGCCGACTTTTTGGTCTTCAGGATAGGTCTGGGTGAAGTCGCGCAGAAGCTCGCGCGCACCGCCGAAATCGCCATCCAGAAGACGGGCATTGGCGGTCTCGAACAGGGTGTCCGCATCCATCACCGGCTCGGGCGGCGCCGCAAGCGAACTCACATCGGCATTGAGCTGAGCCTGCGCCCCGCTCTGGGAACGCGTATCAAGGGACGGGCCCCGCGGTGCGGTCTGCTGACCCGAGGCGCCCAGCGGCTGCACGGTTGAAGCGCGCGCCTGCGCGTAAGGATCGCTCTCATCGATTTCGTCAGAGGTGAGCAGGTCGGACGGACCGCCCAGCGACAATGGATCCCCGCCCGAAGCGGCCTGACCATTGCCGGCGTCATAGGCCGAACCGCCTGAGAACAGACGATCCACATTCACGCCCAGCTGCTCGAGCTCCTGACGCAGGCGACGGTTCTCGAAGTTCAGGCGTTCGATCTCGCCGGTCTGCACGCGCTGCTGACGTTCCAGATCATCCACCCGCATCATCAGGGTTTCCGCCACCGGATCGCCTTGCAGCGCGCGGGTCTCGACCTGGGCCAACCTCGCCTCGACCGCATCCAGCCGTGCGGCCAGCTCCCGACGCGATTGCGCCTCGGCGGGAGATGCGGCCAGGGCGGCCAGAAGGCCCAGGGCGGACAGGGAGATCAAAACGAGACGAGTCATACGCACGGGTCCTGTTCAGCGGCTCAGACGTTTGAGCGCTAGTGTCGTCGAGCAAACGGCAAAATCAAGGCGAAGTCAGGAATTGTTGAGCAGACGGACGTCGTCGTCCACGACGGTCCAGCCCTCACCCTCACGGTTTTGCAGGGCGAAGCCATAGCCGTACCCGTCCTGCAGACGCAGCGTGCAGTGCAGCTGGACATGGCTGGGCGTACACTCCGCCTCGCCGCCAGAACCCGGCTGGGCGATTTGCGCCGAGACGCTGGCGAGATCAGCGCGACTGTCCGCACCGTCCAGCCAATAGGGTTCATCCCCCTCAAACAGCGTCGCCAGAAACGCCGCAGCCCCGCCCGCGTCATAGGGCAGTGCAAGCGGCGGCTCGCCCATCGTCTCATCACCAGGTTCGGAGAGAGTGTCGTCCCCGGCCGGCGCAGGCTCGTCTTGCAGAGCGCCGTAAACGCCCGGCGTCGACTCCACCACCATGGACAGGCCGTAGAGCGCGCCAATAGCTGCGATCGGGGCCACGATAAGCCCCATGAAAAGACGGATGATCATTGTGCTGCCCCCTCAAGCAGAAACGCCCGCAAGGATGAACCTTGCGGGCGGTCTGATCAATCCTTTTCAGGGCTGCTCCTAGGAGACAGCGCCCGACTGGATGACGGTCATGGCGTTCCGGTTGGTCGCCCAGCACTGCTCGGAGGACTGGTTGCAGACCGGACGCTCTTTACCGTAGGACACGGTGGAGATGCGGGACGGATCCACACCCTGGCTGACCAGGAAGTCGCGAGCGGCGTTGGCGCGGCGTGCGCCCAGAGCCAGGTTGTATTCACGGGTGCCGCGTTCATCGCAGTTGCCGGCGATCAGGATGCGGGCGCCCGGATAGGACGCCAGCCAGGCGGCCTGACGACGCAGGGTCGTGCGGGCTTCGTTGGACAGCGTGTGCTGGTCCAGCGCGAAGAAGACGCGGTCGCCCGCATTCACTTCAAAATCTTCCACCGAACCCGGGATCGGGCCTTGCGGTTCAGGGTTCTGCTCAACGACAGGACCCGGATCCGGCTGAGGCTCCGGCGTGTACGGCTCAGGCTGCGAGGCGCAGGCGGCCAGCGAAGCGCTGAGCGCCAGAGCGGCAAGAATAGACAGGCGTTTCATAATAAGGTCGTCCTCTCCAAGCCTATGTGACTCTGCATAGGCAAATCGGTGTGGATGCTATCAGAATGGGCGCGCTTCACACCCCCAAAAAATCCCCAAAACGCGCACCTCGGTGATGACATTAGCCGAGCTAAGCTCAGTCGATCAAGGGCGACCAAGCCGGATCACTCGCTTGCCCCTGCGTCGGCAAACGGCGCAGATTGAAGCCCGCCAAATCGATGCTCCAGATCGAATACGTCGTCCCTTCGCGCGTTCTGTCGCCGCGTGTGAACAACAACACACGGCCATTGGGCGACCAGGCGGGCGTATCCACGAAGTAACCTTCATACAGGATACGTTCTTCGCCCGAGCCGTCCGCAGCCACAACGCCCAGCATGAACTGGCCATTGCGCTGTTTGGTAAAGGCGATCAGGTCGCCACGCGGACTCCAGACCGGAGTGGTGTAGCGGCCTTCGCCAAACGTGATCCGCTGCGGGTCGGTCCCGTCTGCGTTCATCACGTACAATTGAGATTGCCCGCCGCGAGAAGACGAGAACACCACCTGCTCGCCGGTCGGCGCATAGGAAGGCTCCACATCATCGGCGGGGTGGGTTGTGAGCTGGCGCAGGGTGCGCGAGCGCAGATCAAACTTGAACAGGTCATGCCCGCTATGGCGCTCGGCGGACACCACCAGCTCGCGACCATTGGGATGGAAGCGCGCGGACAGGGACTGGCCTTCGCTGGCGAGCGAGGGGCCGGTGTCAAACAGCGCTTCCTGACGGCCCGTCTCAAGGTCGTACAGGTAGGAGGTCGCGCGACCGTCACGGAAGGACACATAGGTGATCTGCTGGGCGCTCGGCGAATAGTTCGGCAAGAGCGCCATATAGGACCGGTCGGTCAGGAAGGACGGGTTGGCGCCATCCTGATCCATCACCGCCAGACGACGGATCGGCTCGTTATTGGGGCCATTGCCCTCGGAGACATAGACGATGCGGGTGTCGAAATAGCCGCTCTCACCGGTCAGACGCTCATAGACGGCGTCCGACACCTTGTGAGCGATGCGGCGCCAGTTGTCTGGAGACGTCACGAACTGCAGGCCCTGCATCTGCTGTTCGGTATTGGCGTCCCACAGGCGGAAGGCCACGAGCATGCGGTCATTCTCGTCAATCGTCACCTCGCCCACCAGCAGCGCGGAGGCGTTGATCACGCGCCAGTCGCCAAAGCGCGGGCGCAGATTGATGTCTGAGATGTCCTCGATGAACGCCTCGGGATCGACCGGAGCGAACAGGCCCGAGGTCTCGAGATTGTTGCTGATCACACGGGAGATGTCCGCGCCGATCTCGGCTTCGCGATTGTCGTCGCCCATGAAGTCGGGAATGGCGATCGGGGTCGGGTCCAGCGTGCCTTCGGTCACGTCCACAACAAGCGGAGTTTGCGCAAAGGCCGAGCCGGCTATCACGATCAGGGCGAGGATCGGTGCAAAGAGGTAGCGCAGGACGGTCATGGAGAAGCTCCCGGGTTTCGGACGGAGGATCAGCGATTACGTTGGGTGTCGACATTAACCCGGAGCACGCGCCACTGGGCGTAATGCTCGGGGGGCAGAGGATAGGGCTGGCATTCGATCGCGCCGCGCAAGGCTCGTTCACCCGCCACTCTCAGGAAGGAATTGGGCGAATTCATGATGCGCGCTTCGTCGATCAGACGCGGCGGAACCGACAGGCGTCCATTGCGCTCCAGCCGCACTTCCATGGCGACGCGAAGGTCCATACTGGCCGGCGCGTCCGCGTTCGAGCGAATGCAGCGACTGATATGAGACGCCGCCATCGCCGACAGGCTGGCGGTCATGTCCGTGCCTGCGCCGACGCTGTTGCGCTGCTCGCCCGTTTCGGCCTGACCTTGCGGGGCGGCGTTATCGCGCGAGCGGTCCACAAGCTGGGACAGCGCGTTGAGATCGAGGGATTCCTGACGCGGTTCAGGCTCGCGCGGACGGGGCTGCGGGACCGGCTCGGGTTCCGGCTCAGGTTCGGGTTCAGGCTCCGGCGGCGTGGGTTCGGGTTCGGGCTCCGGCTCGTCCTGAGGCGCAGGCGGAATGACTTCCGGCTGGGCTTCAGGCTGCACGGGCTCCGGCTCCGGCTCTGGAGCAGGTTGCGGCGCAGGCGTTTCGATGACCTCTTCGGGTTCAGGCTCCGGCTCGGGACGGGCGGCGCGCACATTCGTCTCGCGCGCCAGCGTCACCAGCTCGACGGGCACATAGGTCAGCTCTTCGGTCAAACGCCGCGTATGCGGAAACGCGATCAGCGCGCTCGCAATCAGCCCTGCATGAATGCACAGGGAGAGGATGAACCCCAGGGCCTGACGCATGGCCCGACCCCCTATTCGCGGATCGGTTCGGTGACGAGGCCGATATTGGTGTAGCCAGAAGCCGACACCCGGGCCATCACCCGCATGACATCGCCATAGGGGGCGCCATCATCGGCGCGGATATAGATCCGTGCTTCAGAACCTGCGCCGGTAATTGCGGCCAGACGCGGGGCGAGCTCGTCAAACTCGACCACAGTCTCCATCAGATAGAGCGTGCCGTCCGCCTGGATCGTCAGGGTCAGCGGTTCTTCCGACGTGGTCATGGCGCGCGCTTCGGTGTCAGGCAGATCGACCTCGACCCCCACCGTCAGGAGCGGCGCGGACACCATGAACACGATCAGCAGCACCAGCATCACGTCCACGAACGGCGTGACATTGATCTCAGCCTTGGGCTTGAAGCGACGACGCCCATTGCCGCCGCCGGAGTCGAGACCGCCAGCCATGAGCTAGTTCCCCCGGCTCGCAAGCGCCGCCAGGTCATCCACCAGGCCTTCAAGGCGGGCGGCGTATTTGGCGAGATTGGACGACAGGGCGTTAAAGAAGATCACGGCCGGAATAGCGGCCAGAAGACCCAGGGCGGTCGCGAACAGGGCTTCGGAAATGCCCGGGGCCACGACGGCCAGAGACGTATTCTCGGACGCAGCGATGGAGCGGAAGGCGTTCATGATGCCCCACACCGTGCCGAAGAGACCGATGAAAGGCGCGGACGAGCCTATGATCGACAGCACGCCGAGACCGGCTTCCATCTTGTTCAGCTCGCGATTGGCTTCCGCGCCGCCGCTTTTGGCGACCGCGTAACCGTCCCAGTCACGCATGGCGGCCGCCAGCACACGGCCAAAGGGCTCCTTGGCGGGCTTGGCGTATTTGTCGACCAGTTGATCGAGGGAGCCGCCGGACCAGAAATCGTTTTCAAAGCGCGAGGCGCCGGCATGGGCCTTGTTCAGCTGCATCCACTTCTCGATGGCGATGGCCCAGGACCAGATCGACATCAACGCCAGGATCGCCATCACCGCCTTCACCACGATGTCGGCGCGCATGAACAAATGCATGATGGTCAGTTCAGTGGCCGGACCCGTCAGCTCAACTGCAACGCTTTCCATGGAAACTCCGCTAGACCCTCACGCACCCGCGCCGAGCGGATGCGTCATTATGAAACGCCCTCGGCAAGCAGGTGTAACCGCACGCACGCGCCACGCCAAGCCGAACTCTTCGAGCCGGGCATAACATCAACAGAAAACACCGCGATTGGGGCGAATTGAGGGAGAATTCTAGTCGGTTACGTAGCGTAACACCTGATCCAGCATGCTCTTGGGCAAGCGCCTTGGGCGCCCCTCAAGGTCGATACAGGCCGCTTCCACATCGGCGGTGACCAGCACTTCACCCGCCGCCATGACCCGCTGGCGGATCACCAGCCGGGCGCCCTTTGCAGACAGAAACCGCGTCTCGATGGTCAGAGCGTCATCAATGCGGGCAGGCTTGAGATAATCGAGATTGATCTTGCGCACGGCAAAGCCCAGCGGCGGGTCCAGTTTCAGGATCTCGGCGTGAGATATGCCCGCACAGCGCAGGGCGTCGGTCCGACCCCGCTCCAGGAATTTGAGATAGTTGGCGTAATAGACGACGCCCGTGAAATCGGTGTCTTCGTAATAGACCCGGACAGACAACTGGTGCGTCTTGTCATCGAGCCAGACACCGGCATGGGGTTCGGCCATTACGCGCCCTCCCCGAACAGATCGTCACTGAGATGACGCGGCATGGTGAAGCCCAGATGTTCATAGGCGCGCTTGGCCGCCACCCGGCCGCGCGGCGTGCGCATGATGAAACCTTGCTGGATCAGGAAGGGTTCGACCACGTCTTCCAGCGCATCGCGCGCCTCGGCGCAGGCCGCCGCCAGCGTTTCAACGCCCGCAGGCCCGCCGCCAAAACCATCAATCAAAACCCGAAGATAGCGCCGATCGAGGCTGTCGAGCCCCACTTCGTCCACGTCGAGCCGTCTCAGCGCAGCGTCGGCGGCTTTTGAATCAATGACAGGCACGCCGTCTTCCTCGGCGAAGTCGCGCACCCGGCGAAGCAAACGCCCGGCGACGCGCGGCGTGCCGCGGGCGCGCTTGGCGATCTCGGTCGCGCCATCCTCGCTCATGGGCGCACCCAGCTTGGCGGCGGCGCGGGCGACAATGCCGGAGAGTTCTTCGGTAGAGTAAAACTCAAGCCGCACCGGCACGCCGAAGCGGTCCCGCAAAGGCGTCGCCAGTAGACCCGCCCGAGTCGTGGCGCCCACGAGCGTGAAGGGCGGCAGATCAATGCGCACGGTGCGCGCGCTCGGTCCCTCGCCGATCACCAGATCAAGGCAGAAATCCTCCATCGCCGGATAGAGAATCTCCTCGACCGCCGGGAGCAAGCGGTGGATCTCGTCGATGAAGAGGACGTCGCGTTCTTCAAGATTGGTCAGGATCGCTGCAAGATCGCCCGCCTTGGCGATCACCGGGCCGGACGTGGCGCGAAAATTCACGCCCAACTCCTTGGCCACGATCTGGGCGAGCGTCGTCTTGCCAAGGCCGGGCGGGCCGGACAAGAGGACGTGATCGAGCGCCTCGCCGCGTCGCGCAGCGGCCTGGGTGAAGACCTTGAGATTGGCGATGGCGGCGGGCTGGCCCACGAACTCGTCAAAGGACAGCGGACGCAACGCCTTGTCCCGGCCATCGCCGGGGCTGGCTTCTGCTGAAATGATGCGCTCTTCGGCTTCGCTCACCGCGCCAGCTCCTTGAGGGCTGATTTGATCACAAGCCCTTCGGTCGCATCATCGCCCAGCTGACGCAAGGCTTCGGCGGCGGCCTTGCGTGCATCGCTTTCGCTATAGCCCAGATTGACCAATGCCGAGACGGCGGATTCGCGCATCACATTGTCTCGTGGCGCGGAGGGAGCAGACGGCGCATCCGCGCCCGCAGGGGCCAGAGCGGCGGCCAGACCTGCAACACCAGCGCCCAGCGACCGGCCCAATGGCGGCGCCTTGTCCTTAAGTTCGGTGGCGATGCGTTGGGCAAGCTTCTTGCCCACGCCCTTGGCGCGCTCGAACGGAATGGGATCGCCCAGAATGGCGGAGCTTTCGATCTCCCCGACCTCGATGGCGTCCAGCATGGCGAGGGCGTGCTTGGCGCCCACCCCCTGCACCGATTGCAGGCGCACGAACCAGGCGCGTTCGGAATCGCTCAGGAACGCAAACAGCTTGAACTGGTCCTCGCGTACATGGGTCTCGATATGAAGCGCGACCGGCTTGCCCGGTTCAAGCCGGGCCAAAGTGCGCGATCCGGCGCTGACCAGATAGCCGACGCCGTTCACATCAATGACGGCCTCTTCCTCGCCCACACAATCGACGACGCCCTTGAGCTTTCCGATCACGACGCGCTTCCTTTCACGCTGGTTCTATGGTGCGCATGACAGACTGCGACAGCCAGCGCGTCGGCGGCGTCCGCATCCGCTTTCGATCCGGGCAGCAGGATGGCGATCATCGCCGCGACCTGCGCCTTCTCCGCCGAGCCCGTGCCCACAACCGCTTTCTTGACAAGCTTGGGGGCGTATTCGCCCACAATCAGACCCGCGCGCGCCGGGGCCAGCATGGCGGCCGCCCGGGCCTGACCGAGCTTGAGCGCGCTGACCGCGCTGGCGTGAACGAACTGGTCTTCCACTGCGGCTTCGTCGGGTTTGTGCGCGATCACAAGCTCTTCAACGGCGTTGTAGATCACCGTCAGTCGTTCAGCCATGGGCGCTTTGGAGGGGGCCTTGATGACACCATAGCCGACCAGCGACAGGCGCGAGCCGGTCTGGTCGATCACCCCCCAACCCGTGGCGTTCAAACCCGGATCGATGCCCAATATGCGAATCGCGCTGCTCATCCGGCGCCAGCATAGAGCACTTGGAACAAAACGCGACCAAACTCTGCACGCGGGCCCGTTCAGATCGCATTCAGCTTCTCAGGGACCATAATCGGTGTAAGGTCATTGTCTTTGGGGGAGACGGGCATGAGCAAGAAACGGACGCTCTCACGGCGGTCCTTCCTGACCCAGGTCGCAGGCGGCGCAACCGCCATCGGCGCGGCGGGTCTTACGGGCTGCACCACGACCGGCGCGGGCTACACCGGGCTGACCGATCAGGATACAGGCCCCTACGCAGACGCTGTGGGATACGGACGCCGCGGCGCCTATGGCGGCGAACGCAATTGCACCGACGCTGATCAGGGCCCTTATGCCGATCCTGCAAATCAGGGCCGCAATTGCCGCGGACAGTCGGGCTTTACCGACAATGATCAGGGGCCGTATGCGGACCCGCCCGGTCAGGGTCGCGGCAACGGCTACCAGAACGGTTATACTGACAACGATCAGGGCCCTTACGCCGACCCGCCCGGACAGGGACGCGGGGGCTACCAGAATGGCGTCACCGATAACGACCAGGGACCGTACGCCGATCCGCCGGGTCAAGGGCGCGGCAACGGCTATCAGGGCGGATATACCGACAATGATCAGGGGCCGTATGCGGACCCGCCCGGTCAGGGTCGGGGCGGCCATCCGGGCGGCGGACGCCAATGCACGGACTCTGACTCAGGGCCCTATGCCGATCCGGCCAATCAGGGACGGCGCTGCTAGCCCTCATGTCATCCACGCCTGTTTCCACGTCCGGCGCGCTGGCCAGCCTCCTCGCGCCCCACAAGACAGATACGTTCTTTGAGACCGCCTTTGAGCAGACCCATCTGCATGCGGCGGGGACGGACCATGACCGGTTCAAGCCACTGATCAGTCTGGACGCCATCGACCGTATTCTGGCTGAAGACCTGTTGCGGGAGGGCGATCTGTCCATGGCGCGGGCCGAACCCCGCCTGCAGGCCGGCGCCTGGCTGCGGGAGGACGGTCTGGTGGATCGGGGCGAGGTCGCGAGGCTCTACCAGCAGGGCGCGACGCTGATCCTGCCCCAGCTGCAGGCGCGTCACCGGCCGCTGGCCGATCTCTGCCGTCAGCTGGAAGCGGAGTTCTCGTGCCCGGTCCAGACCAATATCTATCTCACCCCGCCCAACGCGCAGGGCTTTCAGACCCATTACGACAATCACGATGTGCTGGTGCTGCAGGTCGAGGGCTCCAAGCGCTGGCGGCTCTATGACGCCCCGGTGGGCACGCCCTATCGCGGCGAGCGCTTCACGCCGGGCCGCTTCGCCCAGACCGAGCCGCGCGACGAGCTGGTGCTGAACCCCGGCGATGTCCTTTATGTGCCGCGCGGGCTGATGCATGACGCGGTCAATGAAGGGACCGACGAGGCCTCGCTACACATCACGACAGGCCTTCTGGCCAAGACCTGGGCGGACTTCCTGCTCGAAGCGGTGTCTGAAGCCGCGCTGCGCACGCCGCAACTGCGCCGCGCTTTGCCGCCCGGCTTCGCCCGCGGCGCCGTCAGCTCCGGCGTGTTCGCAAAAACCTTTGCCGAAGCGCTGGAAGCGGTGGGCAGGAACGCCGACATCGATGCGGTGCTGGGCCTTTTCACCGACACCGCCCTCACTTCACGCCCCGCCGATACGCGCGGCGCGCTGACCTTTGGTCCGATCACGGCGGACACGAAACTGAAGCGCCGGGCGCTGATTGCGCTCGACCTTGTGGATGACGGGGATCATGTGGCGCTGGTGGCGCCGGGCGGCGCGCTGACTTTTGACGCGCCCGCTGAAGCCGGGCTGGAGCGGCTTTTAAAGGGCGAGACCATCAGCCTGTCAGACTTTCCCGCACTGGACGAGGCCAAGGCGCGCGACCTGTTTGAGCGGCTGATCGCCTATGGCGTGGCGGAGCGGGCCTGAGCCCGCCCCGCTTTCGCCTAACGATTGTCGAGCTGGGCGCGCACCAGCTCCAACCCTCGCCGCGTAATTCGGTAAGGCCCGCCTTGTGAGGACGCCACCGCGCGCTTGGACTTGAGCTTGCGGAACAGGCGCGGGGTGACGCCGGGCATGGCCCAGCCCTCCCGCGTGATCAGCTCCACATCAAGAATGCGGCCGGATGAGGTTTTGGCGGCCTGCAAACGGCCGCCTTTAGCCAGCGCGTGCAGCACGCGCTGTTCGTCTTTTGAAATATCCATGGGTCTGTCGGTCCCGAGGGTCCGCAGCCAGGCCGCGGACGCAAGAAATCGGCGCTCGCTGATCGTAGCGAACGGGCTCTTGAAGGCCGCCTCACCCCGCACATGCGAGGCGAGGCCCTAACGGGTCTCAGACAGAGTGTTACTCATAAGCGGCCCGTATAGCATGAACGCTCCGGGCCGCCTATGACTTCCAGGTCACACCCGGGCGAGCGCCTGCTCGACCACGGCGTCGGCGGTGATGCCGAAATGCTCGTACAGGGCTTCCGCCGGACCGGACGCGCCAAAGCCATCCATGCCGACAAAGCCGCCCTCAAGGCCGATCAGGCCATCCCAGCCCCAGCGGATGGCCGCCTCGACCGCGACCACCGGCAGGTCCGGGTTCACGACCGATTTGCGATAGGTTGCATCCTGCTTGAGGAAGGTTTCCAGCGACGGCGCCGACACGACGCGCGCGTTCACGCCCTTGGCCTTGAGCTTGTCCTGCGCTTCCAGCGCCAGGCACAGCTCGGTGCCGGTGCCGATCAGGGTGACTTGCGCCGCGTCTTCGGCCTCGCGGATCACATAGGCGCCCTTGGCCGACAGGTTTTCAGAGCCGTCATCCTGACGCGCATGGGGCGCTTTCTGACGCGACAGCACCAGAACCGTCGGGCCGTCGGTGCGCTCAAGCGCGGCTTTCCACGCTTCCGCCGCCTCGACGGCGTCGCCGGGCCGATAGACCGCCACATTCGGCATGGAGCGCAGGGCAGTGAGATGCTCGACCGGTTGGTGTGTCGGGCCGTCTTCCCCAAGACCGATGGAGTCGTGAGTGAAGACATAAATCACCGGCTGGTTCATCAGCGCGGACAGACGGATCGCGCCGCGGCAATAGTCCGAGAACACCAGGAAGGTGCCCGAATAGGGCCGCAGACCGCCATGTAGCGCCATGCCGTTCATGGCCGCAGCCATGCCGAATTCACGCACGCCGTAATGGACGTAGGAACCCGAAAAATCGTCAGGCGTTATCGAGGCCATGCCCGGCGCACGGGTGTTGTTGGACCCGGTCAGGTCCGCAGAACCGCCAATGAGGCCCGGGAAGGTTTCCCAAAAGGCTTCGATGGCCTTGCCGGACGAGGCGCGGGTCGCCAGCGCCGGCTTGTCAGCGAGGGTCTTCTGAATGTGGGCGTCAAGCGCGTCAAGCGCGGCTTTCGGCGGCTGGCCGGAGATTTGCGCCTTGAAAGCGTCGGCCTTGTCAGACGCCGCGAGACGGGCGTCCCAGGCCTCGCGGGTCTGGCCGCCCAGCTCGGCGGCGAAGCGCCAGCCGTCATAGATCTCGTCAGGGATCACGAAGGGCGCATGGCTCCAGCCCAGCGCTTCGCGCGCGCCCTTGATTTCCTCGGCGCCCAGCGGCGAACCATGGCTGCCTGCGGTGCCCGCTTTGGTGGGCGCGCCGAACCCGATGGTGGTCTTGCAGGCGATCAGCACCGGCTTGTCCGACATCTTGGCGTCGTTGAGCGCCTTGTCGACGGCGGCGGCGTCATGGCCGTCCACTTCCATCGTGGTCCAACCGGCGCTCTCAAAGCGCTGGCGGTGATTGACGGTGTCAGACAGGGCCGTGTCGCCATCGATCTGGATGGAGTTGTCGTCCCACAGCACCACGAGCTTGTTGAGCTTGAGATGGCCGGCGATGGAGATGGCTTCCTGGCTGACGCCCTCCTGAAGATCGCCGTCAGAGGCGATCACCCAGGTGCGGTGGTCCACCAGATCATCCCCATACTGGGCGTTCATGATCCGCTCGCCCAGCGCCATGCCGACCGCAGTGGACAGGCCCTGACCCAGCGGGCCGGTGGTCGTTTCGATGCCCGGCGCATGACCGAACTCAGGGTGGCCGGCGGTTTTCGAACCCAGCTGACGGAAGTTCTTCAGCTCGTCCATGCTCAGCGCCTCGACCCCGATCAGGTGCAGGATCGAGTAGAGCAGCATGGAGCCATGGCCCGCAGACAGCACGAAGCGGTCACGATCGGCCCAGTTGGTGTCCTTGGGGTCAAACTTGATGTGCCGGGTCCACAGAACGGTCGCGGCGTCGGCCATGCCCATGGGCATGCCGGGGTGACCGGAATTGGCGGCCTCGACCGCGTCCATGGACAGGGCGCGGACAGCATTGGCGAGGGGCTGGATCCGGGCCGGATCAAGAGCGGGCTGGGTCATATCGCAAGCCTTTTAAGAGCGCGGGTGCGAGGGGGCGTATCCGGAATGTGTTTACACAGCCCTGAAGACAATCAATCAAGGCCCAATCTGTGCGTCAGGTCCCGTGCCGGACCGTCAAACCCGGCCATGTCGCCGGAAAGGATGGAGCGGGCAAGGCTTTTGCCCAGCTCGACGCCCCATTGGTCAAACGGGTTGAGGCCATAAAACAACGCCTCGACGAAAACCTTGTGCTCGTGCAGGGCCAGAAGCGCGCCGAGGGCTTCGGGGCTCAGCGTCTCCATGACGAAGGTGGCGCTGGCCCGCCCCCCAGCAATGGCGGTGTGCGCAGCCAGCTCACCCTCGCCAACCCGGCCATGGGTCAGGGCGGCGCCCTGGGCGGCGAGATTGGCGTTGAGCGCGCGCACGCGTTCATCCGTGCGGCCATGATCCGCAATCGCGATGAAATCGACGGGGGCTTCATCGAGCCCCTGATGCAGCCACTGGAATACCGAATGCTGCAGGTCTGACCCGCGTCCGCCCCAGACGAGCGGCCCGCAATGGCTCTCGGCCAGAGGCCCACCTTCGGCGTTCACCGATTTGCCGAGGCTCTCCATTTCGAGCTGCTGGAGATAGCTCGCGAGCCGCTCAAGCCGGGAGGAATAGGCCGCCACGCAACGAGACGGCAGACCGCGACCGGCGCGGTTGAACACATCAATCAGCGCCTTAGCGACGGGCATGTTGCGCGCCAGCGGCGCCGTCGCGACATGCTCATCCATGGCCCGCGCGCCCGCCAGCAGGCGGTCAAACACCTCCGCGCCCAGCCCGACTTCGAGCGCCAGCCCGGCGGCGGACCAGAGCGAATAACGCCCACCTACACCGTCGGGGAACGGGAAGATGCGCGCCTCTTCAAGGCCAAACTCTCGCGCCTTGTCCGGGCAGGCGGTGGCGGCGGCGAAGCGCGGCGCCACGCCCTCTTCCCCCAGACGCTCGACGATCCACGCGCGGGCAGCGCGGGCATTCATCAACGTTTCCTGGGTGGTGAAAGATTTGGAGATCACCAGGATCAGCGTGGTCTCGGCGTCCGCGCCTTCCAGCGCATCATCAAGGTCAGCCGGATCAAGATTGGACACAAAGCGCGTGTCGATCCCGACGCGCCGAAAAGCCTTGAGCGCATCATAGACAAAACGCGGACCGAGATCGGACCCGCCAATGCCGATATTGACGATCCGGCGCACCGGATGACCGTCCAGACAGTCAGGCCGCCCCACCTGCTCGGCGAAGGCGCGGGTTTTCTGGCGCGCCTCGGACAGCGCCGCCCCCGCAGGGGCATCGCCTAAAAGCGCAGCGTTGCGGCAAGCCGGGTGCAGCGCGGGGCGTTGCTCGGTGCCATTGACGATCTCGCCTGCAAACAGACGCGCGATCTGCGCGTCGATCTTCAGACCTTCCGCCTGTTTCAGAAGCGCGCGCCAGCCATCAAGGTCGAGCTTCTGACGGCGCAGATCGAGATAAAGCCCCGCCGCTTCAAACTGCAGGGCCTCGTCACGCGCCTTGTCGTCAAGAAGGTCCGCCATCTGGACGTCTGCTTGCGTCCCGGCGATCGCCTTCACACCCGTTTCAGGCGTCATCCCCGTCCCCCTCGACCGGGCGCTCCGCCGCCCAGATCAACACCGTCAGACCGCCTTCAATGCCCTCTGGTTGAAGCGTGCGCAACGATTTCAGGGTGAGCCCGCTGGTTTGAAGCCAGGCTGTGACTTGCGCAGGCGGGAAGCCGAGCCAGCGATGGTGATGCTCCAGACGCAGGCTTTCATGATGGTGCTCAGCGAAATCGACCACGAGAAGCAGACCGCCGGGCGCCAGCACGCGGGCGCATTCCGACAGCGCCGCCTGCGGGTCCGGCAGATAGTGCAGCACCTGATGCAGGGTCACGAGATCAGCAGCGCCGGCGTCCAGCGGCAAGGCGGACGCATCCGCCTGGCGCACAAAGCGCGAGGACAGGCCCGCCTCGGTCAGCTTGGCGCGCGCCACATGGAGCATTTCGCGGCTGAGATCGACGCCCATGCCTTCATCCGCCTGATCGATGAACAGCTCGAGCACCCGGCCCGTCCCGGTGCCCACGTCCACATGCTGATGGAAGCGCCGCCCATCGGCGAGCTCCACCATCGCTGCTTCCACCGCAGCTTCAGAGAAGTGAAGGGAGCGGATCGTCGACCATTCCTGTGCGGCGGCTTCGAAATACTTGGCCGCTTCCTCGGCGCGCAGGCGCTTGAGCTCCTGCAGGCGCTGGCGATCACGATGCACCTGGGGCTCGTTGGCTTCGGTGAACTCCTCCACCAAAGCCGCGAGGCGACTGACCGGCCCGGTGCGCATTAGGCGATAGAACACCCAGCCGCCTTCAGGAAAGCGCTCGCACAGACCGGCATCGGCCAGAAGTTTGAGATGGCGTGAAATGCGCGGCTGACTTTGCCCCAGCACTTGCATGATTTCACTGACGGTGAGTTCACCCTGGGACAGGAGCGACACGATCCGCAGGCGCGTTGGCTCAGCCAGAGCCTTGAGCTTCGCCAACAGATCAGATTGCATCGTTTCTCCCACCCGGCGCATTGCGCCTGAAACCTATCCCCCACCGATTAGCGGGAGAATGGCGAAAAGTCATCTTTTCCGCGCGGCTTAATGCGCTTTCTGCTCAGCCTTACCCGGCTTCGTCATCTTCATGGGCGTGCGCAAGCCGGGCAATGTTGCTCTGAAGGTGGGCCGGGCGTGTCGTGGTGAACAGCGCGCTGACAACCCCCGGACGCTTCAACGCCTGCGCAAGCCCGTCCGGGGTCGCAATCCGGCCCCGACCGGCAGGAACGCCGCGCAAGCGCCGGCCCAGGGAATACAGATCAGACGGCGTACGGGGCGCGCGCAGAACCGGCGGCGCATCCCCCGCCGTTTCGATGGCGACCACGCCCACGCCGGCAGCGGCGGCGCGATCAAGCGTGGCGGTCTCCGCCGCATCCAGAAAGGGATGCACCGGCGCCATGAGCATATCGAACATGCCCACATCCAGCGCCCAGTCGAGCGCTACAGTTCGGCCCGCCGCCCCCAGCCAGCGAAAGGCGCCAGCCTGTTTCAGCGCATCAAGGCGCAGCTTCAACTCCCAGGTCAGCTCATGCAGCGCAGCGCCATGAATGATGAGCAGATCCACGCCCTCCACGCCCAGACGATCGAGGGAAGCACGCAGGCTGGCTTCTATCCCTTCCGGAGACAGGTCCCGGCGACGCCCTGAGAGGCCGTGGCTCATCAGCCCGACCTTGGTGGAAATAACGAGATCGGACCGATCCAGCCCCCGTAACGCCCGCCCCAGACGACGCTCGCACTCCCCTGCGCCATAGGACGGCGCGGTATCGAAATAGCGCACGCCGCCCGCCACAGCCGCCTCGATCAACGCCTGGGTTTGCGACGCCGGCAAGAGGGGCGTGCCATGGGCGCCGGATACGCCAAAACCGAGAGGGGAAAGCTCAACCATTCCCAGACGCTAAGCCGTTTTTTCGGGTTTCGCCACGCCTCAGCGCCGCTCGAATGAAAACCACAATACTTGACAAGAACACAGTTAAAGACAGCTAATCATGTCGCGCAAAAAATAAAAAACGCGCCATATGAATGCGCTCTGGGGAGGAGCAAAATGTTTAAACAAATCATGGGGGCCTCTTTGGCCGCCCTGTCCTTCGCATCTGCACCATCGCTTGCTCAGACTTGGGATTTCACCGCTGGCAAGTCTTATGTGTTCGGCGACAGCCTGTCAGATACGGGCAATGTGTTTTTGGCGGTGGGAGCTGGCGGACCGCCGGTCCACTTCAATGGCCGATTCTCCAACGGGCCTGTCTGGCACGAATATCTGACCGGTGACACGCTGGCCCTGTCGCCCTTCCTGTCCGCGATTGTTGGCGACGCCGCCAACGGCATCAACTTCGCCCATGGCGGGGCCCGCACCTATGGCTTCGCCAGCAGTCCCGGCGGCCCCATCCTGCCCGGCTCGATCGAGCAGGCCCAGTTCTACGCGGCAGGGGTGGCCAATGGCAGCATCGCCGCGCCCACTAGCTCGGATATTTTCTCGATCTGGATCGGGGGGAACAACTTCCTGTCCGCGCTGAGCGGCAGCGGCACGCTGGATATTGACCAGGGCGTCGCGGACATCCAGCAGACACTGGCGACCCTGGCTGAGGCCGGCGCACAGCGCTTCGTGCTGTTCGGACTGCCGCCGATCGGCACGTCTGTTGAGGCGCCCGCCCCGTTTGACGCCCAATTCGACCTCGCTGCTTCCCAGTTCAATCTGGGGCTTCGCGGCGTGGATGCGGCCATCTCCGCCCAGTACGGCGCAGACGTGCTTTACATCAATGTCGAGGACCTGCTGCTCGATCTCTATTCCGATCCGGCTGCGTATGGTTTCAGCGAGGTGCGCCTTGATTGCGTCAGCCAGGGCCTGTTGCTGGATGCTTGCCCGTCTGACTGGCAGGACTATGACGGCGTTCACCCCACAACCCAGTCTCACGCCATGCTGGCCGCTTTCGTCATCGCAAGCGGGGCGAATGACGACTATGCCGCGCAAAGCGCAGGCGGCCTGTCCGAGCACGCCTATCAGGTCAGTCGCCATCTGATCGTGGATGCTCTGGATGCGGCCGGACGCGGACAGGCTGAAACCGGCGCCTATCTGACTGGCGGCTGGCTGGATGGCTCGGTTGACGCCGAGGGCGACAGCGCAGGCGTGGACTATGACGGCTGGACCGTGTCCGGGGGCTTTAACGCCAATCTCGGCAATGGCTTCTTCACGGGCGGCCGCATCAGCTATGCTGACACCAGCAGTGATGTTAGCAGCGTGCTCGCCGCTTCAGGCGAAGCGGAGACTTTCGCAGTCGCCGTGCATGGCGGCTGGTCGACCGGCGCTTTCTATCTGATGGGCGCAGCCGGTCTTGGCCGGACGGATATGGATACGCTACGCGCAACGGGCTTTGCGCCCCGAAATGCGGTGTCCGGGGCCTGGGCGATTGATCACAGCTTCACCGCCCTGGAAGCCGGGGTCGGGTTCGCCATCGCGGAGGGGTTTGAGCTCACACCCTATCTGCGGGGCGTCTTCACCGATTACGACCTGGCGTCAAATGTTGAGCAGGGCCCGCTTCTCGCCGGGCGCTATCAGGACACCGACTTCAGCAGCACGCTCTATGAAGCGGGCGTCCGGGCGGAATGGCAGGTGTCAGATGCTGGCGTCCTGCAGGTCGGCCTCGCCTATGAAAGCGAGGACGACGCGGAACGCACGCTGGGCGTCCTGCTCAATGATGTCGACCTGTCCACGGCGCGTGTGGGCGGGAATGAGGATGGCCTTGTCCGGGCGCAGCTGGGCTATGAGGGCCGGATCAGCGAGCGGATCAGCGTCGCCCTGACCGCAGCAGGCCGCACCGGGGATGGAACGGAAAGCCTTCAGGCGCGCTTGCAGGTGCGGATGGGCTTCTAGACACCGGCCTTGATCCTGGCCGTCCTCAAGCGGCCAGGATTACCCCAACTTCGCTTCCACCAGCCGGATCGCTTCGCGGACCGCCTCGTCGACCGACATCTCTGAAGTGTCGAGCTCGATGGCGTCATCCGCCTTCAGCATTGGCGCATCGGCCCGGCTGGCATCCCGCGCATCACGCTGTCGCAGCTGGCCCAGCACCTGCTCGAAGCTGATCTCTTCGCCGCGATTGACGAGCTCGGCCCGGCGCCGCCAGGCGCGGGATTCCTCGTCCGCGGTGACGAACAGTTTCACATCCGCATCCGGGCAGATCACCGTACCGATATCGCGGCCATCCAGCACAGCGCCGCCGGGCTGGTTGGCGAAAGTGCGCTGCACATCCAGAAGCGCTGCGCGGACTTTGGGGTGGGCGGAAACCACGCTGGCGGCGACGCCGGCGCCCGCCGTACGGATCTTGCTTTCATCAATGGCGCTCACGTCCAGCGTACGCGCCGCCTGTTCCGCCGCGTCGGCGTCTTCAGGCGGCAGGCCGGCCTCGATCATGGCGACCGCGACCGCGCGATAGAGCGCGCCGGTATCCAGATGCGGCACGCCGAACCGCGCCCCGAGCGCGCGCGCAATGGTCCCCTTGCCTGAGGCAAGCGGACCATCAACGGCGATAATCACGGAGCGCGATGAGCCGGTCATCAATCGAGCGCGGCCATGTCTTCGTCAGAAATGTCGAAGTTGGCGAAGACCGTGCTGACGTCATCGAGATCTTCAAGCGCTTCCATGAGTTTCATCACGGTCGCAACCTTGTCGCCGGTGACCTCAATCAGGTTTTGCGGCTTCCAGATGATGTTGGCGGACTTAGCTTCGCCGAACGTCTCCTGCAGGGCGTTGCTGACCTCGGCGAGGTCTTCACGCGCACAGTAGATGACGTGTTCAGGGGCAGGCTCGCCATCGTCATCGACGAGATCTTCCTGCACCACATCCTCGGCGCCCGCCTCGATGGCGGCTTCGAACATGGCTTCCTCGTCCGCAACCGAAGCCGGGAAACGAATCTCCCCCAGCTGGTCGAACATGAAGCTGACCGAGCCGGTCTCGCCCAGATTGCCGCCGTTCTTGGAGAAAGCGGCGCGGATGTCGCTGGCGGCGCGGTTCTTGTTGTCCGTGGACGCTTCCACGATCAGACCGATGCCAGCCGGGCCGAAACCCTCATAGCGGATTTCAAAGTATTCTTCGGCATCACCGCCCGCAGCCTTGTTGATGGCGCGTTCGATATTGTCCTTGGGCATGGACTGACCCTTGGCGTTCTGCACGGCAAGGCGCAGGCGCGGGTTCATGTCCGGATCCGGGCCGCCCATTTTCACAGCGACCATGATTTCCTTGGACAAACGCGAGAACAGTTTGGCGCGAGCCTTATCCTGGCGACCTTTGCGGTGCTGGATATTGGCCCATTTTGAGTGGCCGGCCATGGTCGAAACCTCCGGGTGGGCGAATGGCGCGACGGCTTTTGCGAAGCCGCATGAATTCTTGGAGCGGGCCTTCTACCCTATCGAGGGCGCTTCGGCCAAGACCTTGAGCGCTCAGCGCCTGCACTGGCCTTCAGCGGCGGGGCATGGCATTGAACCGAAGTCTCCGCTTTGATGCTCGTTAAAGGCGCCCCATGACTGTTATCGCCGTTATTCCCGCCCGTTACGGCTCCACACGTTTTCCCGGCAAGCCCCTTCACGAAATCGCCGGCGTGCCCATGGTCGAACGGGTGCGCCGACTGGCCGCAGCCGCGCCCGCCATTGATCGGGTGCTTGTGGCCACCGATGACGACCGCATTCTGCAAGCGGTCAAAGACTTTGGCGGCGAAGCGGTGATGACGCCCGAAAGCTGCCGCAACGGCACCGAGCGCGCCTATGAAGCGGTGAAGGACTTCGCCAAACCCGACGACGTGATCGTCAATCTGCAAGGCGATGCGCCGCTGACCCCGCCCTGGGTGGTGGACGCCGCCGCCGCTGCGATGAAGGCGGACCCCACACTGAAACTCGCCACGCCTGCAGTCGCGCTGAGCGAGGATGCGCTGGACAAGCTGAGCGAAGCCAAGCGCCGTGGCGAAGTGGGCGGCACCACGGTCGTTTTCGACAAGGCCATGAACGCGCTCTACTTCTCCAAGGCGATTATCCCGTTCAAACGCGAGAACACCGGCCTGCCGATCTACAAGCATATCGGGCTTTACGCCTATCGCTTCGACACGCTGTCCGATCTGGTCAGGCTTGAGCCCAGCCCGCTGGAGCTGACCGAAAGTCTGGAACAGTTGCGCGCGCTCGAAAACGGCATCCCGATCCGGGTCGTGCTGACCGAGTATCGCGGCCGCACGCCCTATTCTGTGGATTCCCCGCGCGACGCCGAAGTCGCCGCCGAGATCATCGCCCGCGAAGGAGAGATCCTCTAATGCTGCTCATCCTGGCCCGCCACGGCAACACCTTCGGCCCCGAGGACACCCCGGTCTGGGTTGGCGCGAACGAAGACCTGCCTCTGGTCGACAAGGGGCTGGAGCAATCGCGCGCCATGGGCGAAGCCCTGCGCGATCTCAATCAGCTGCCGGACCGCATCCTGGCCGGCCCCCTCAAACGCACCCGTCATGGCGCCCGTCTTGTGGCGGAAATCTGCGGCTTCACGGGTGAAGTTGAGATCGATGAGCGCCTGAAGGAAATCGATTACGGCGTCTGGGGCGGCAAGTCTGACGCCGAGATCACCGAAAGCTGGGGCGAAAGCGCCATCACGGACTGGCGGGAGCGCTCCATCGCTCCGACCGGCGCAGGCTGGAGCCCGACCGTGGAGACCCTCAAATCCAACGCTCGCAGCGTTCTGGATTCGGTGTCGCGCGACCGGGGCGAGGACAAGGTCGTCTTCATTCTCACCTCGAACGGCGTCTTGCGCTATTATCACGAGCTCCTGGCGGGACAGGACGCCTCGAAAGAGGACGCCAAGGTCAAGACCGGGCATATGGGCGCAGTGCGCATCACCGCTGAAAGCCGCGAGCTGCTGGGATGGAATCTTTCACCGGACGCCTTCGTCGAGGCTCTGCGTTCGTGAGAACGCGCTGGCGTCTTACGTCAGCCACCCTGGCGTTGCTGCTGACGCTGAGCGCCCTGTTCATTGCAGCAGGCGGCCTGGGTCTGGCGACATCCATGGCGCTAATCGGCTTCATCTTCGCGCCGGTCGTTTTCGTCTCCGGCTGGCGCGCGTTCAAAAGCGCCCCGACCCTGGTCTTTCTGGGCGTGCTGTGCGTGGGCTGGTTATGCCTCTCCCATGCATGGTCGCCGTACGAGAAGGCTGATCAGGCCTACAAGATGGCGCTGCTCATCCCGCTCTTCGTCATGGGCGCCTATGCCGGTTTCAGGCTGACGCGCGAGGAAGCGGAACGACAGGGGCAGGTTCTCACCATCGTCTGTCTTCTGGTGGGCGGGTATTTCCTGATCGAAGCACTGTCAGGCGGGATGATCGGCGGCTGGATCGAACTCAATCTTGAAGAATCCACCTATCCGGCGGAGGCCATCCGCAACGCCAAAGTGACCCTGTCGCGCGGCGCGACCGCTTTTCTCATGCTGGCCGGTCCCGTGGCCCTGATGCTCTGGCGGCGGGGCGAGACCCTGGACCGGGCCGGCGCCATGATCCTGATAGTCATGGCGGGCTTTGCAGCCGCCAGTTTTGACGTGGAAGCCAATATTCTGGCGTTCGGCTGCGGACTGGCGATTGCGGGGGCGACACTCTTCAAACCACGCCTCGCGCCTCAAATGCTGCTTGGCGGCGCGGGCGTCTGGGTCCTGGGCGCACCGTTGTTCATGGGCATAGGGCTCGCCCTGCTGCCCGACGGGCTTGAAGACCGGCTGCCGCTTTCCTGGGCCTGGCGGCTCGAGATCTGGCGCGCAGTACTGGACCAGATTCGTCAGGCGCCACTGATCGGACACGGCCTGGACAGCATGCGCGCGCTGAGCGATCCCGTGCCCTATCGAGACATCATCATCGACCGCCTGCCCCTGCATGCCCATAACGCCGGCTTGCAGATCTGGATGGATGCCGGCGCCACCGGCGCCATCCTGTGCTCGGCGACGCTGTTTGCTGCGGCGGGAGCCCTTGGACGGGCGCGCCTGAGCACCGACCAGCTGATCAGCCTCTCCTATGTGGGCGGCATCTGGTTGGTCAGCATCATGCTGGGGTATGGCGTGTACCAGGAATGGCACCATGCGGCGCTGGCGCTTGGCGTGTTCACGGCGTTCCTCAACAGGACAGACCCCGCCTCCTGAAACCGCCTGAGCACGGCGCCGTTCTTGCTCGATACCGCCATATCCGCCTTCAAGAGCGGGCTGCGCGTATCGAGGAGAGCCACATGTCGTCCCGGATTGAAGCACATGCACCGCCCTTCGCCGCAGGTCGGACGTCGCGCAAAATCAATCCGCTTCAAGTGTTCGTCCTCTCCGACATGAGCGCGATCAGCCTGGCGGGCATTGGCCTGCAGGCCCTGCAGAGCCTGACCCCCGCAGCCCATGACAAGGGTGAGTTAGCGGTCTTCTTCCTGTTTGGCGCCCTCCTGATGGGCTGGTTCAACGCCCGGGGCCAGTATCGCACGCGCCAGCCTGTCATGAGCGCCGCCGGCTCTGTGTTCAAAGCCTGCATGCTCGCCATGCTGGCGCAGCTTGCCGGGTCAGGGGCCTATGGCGACCTTCAACAGGCTTGGCCGCTGGCGGCAGGCTGGATGGCCGTCCCGGTTCTGGTCATGGGCCTGCGCCTTCTGGTCCGCAACCTGTTCAAGTTCACGGGCGGCTGGCTTCAACCCGTCACCGTGCTGGCGCCGCAGGCGCTGACCCTGTCGCCGGATAGCGTCATCAGCGCCGACACCGGCCATGGTCTGCGCGCCGAACGCAGCCTTGCTCTTGAACCTTTCGGACAGCTTGATGAAGACGCGCTTCTGGAGCAGGTCCGCGCCCTGTCCGGGCGTCCGCTGTTCCTGGCGCCAGACGCCGAGACCCAGCCCATCGCCTCCCGTCTGGCGGACATGCTGACCGCGCAGGGCGGCCAGTTCTATTACCGTCCCGCCATCGGCAGCATATCCGTTGAGTCCTATGACGCGCTGGCCCTGCCGCCAGAGGATGGTCTGATCCTGTCCATGCAGGACGCGCTCGACCGCCCCTTTGCGCTCGCGATCAAGCGTGGGTTCGACATTCTGGCCTCTCTGGCCGCGCTTGCCTTCCTCTCCCCTGTACTCGCCCTCATCGTGCTGGCCATCCGCCGCGACGGCGGTCCGGTTCTGTTCAGCCAGAAACGGTTGGGTGCAGACGGCCAGGTGTTCGATTGCCTCAAATTCCGCACCATGATGGTCAACGCCGAAGCCGAGCTGGAAGCCATCCTGAAGAGCGACCCGGAACGCGAAGCCCAATGGCGCGCCTATCAGAAACTTGATGACGACCCGCGCATCACGGCGGCCGGACGTTTCCTGCGCATGACCAGCCTTGATGAGCTGCCCCAGCTGATCAATGTCCTGCGGGGCGATATGAGCCTGGTCGGTCCGCGTCCCATGACGCTGGATCAGGAAGAGTGCTATGGCCCCGCGCTGATGGAATATGAGCGCGTGCGCCCCGGCCTGACCGGCCTGTGGCAAGTCAATGGGCGCAATCAGACCACGTTCGAGGAACGCGCCCGGCTGGACCGCTATTATGTGCGCAACTGGTCCTTGTGGCGCGACGCCGTGATCATCGTGCGGACCGTTCGTGAAGTCCTGTTCAGCTCGGGACGCTAGGCGGGCAGCTTTTCCGCAACGATCCGGTCCTGGAACTCACCGGCTCTTACTGCTGTCGACCAGTGCCCGCTTGCGACCGGCTCTGCGAGTTGCAGTCCTGCATCCCGCAGCCAGCCCTCAAAGGCGGCGCGTTCATAGCCGATGGCGCGTTCAGGTTCGCGCGGATCAGCCGCCCAGGCGCCATCCCGGAACGGCTTGAGCGGCAGGACCGCTGCGTCGAGCGTCATGCCGGGCTCCACCAGAAAGCCTGTCAGGCAAAGACGCCCTCCCGGCTTGAGGACCCGCCCCGCCTCCTTGAGATAGGCCGCAGCGTCTTCAGGCAGTAAATGGCTAAACAGAGAGATCGCCAGCGCTGCATCCATGCTCTCGTCATCTGCGGGAAAGCGATACGCAGCCGCCTTGGCCCCTGCGCCGCCATATTCCCGGCTTTGCACGTCCGCCCGGATGAAGTTGAAATGCGCGGCGCCGCGGGCGTGGCGTCGGGCGAAGCCCAGCGCACGCTCGGAAAGATCAAAGCCGGTATAGGCGCCCTGAGCGTCGAGGTAATCGGCCAGTGGAAATGCGAGCCGCCCGGCGCCGCATCCCATATCCAGCACATGCGCATCCGGTTGCAGCCGGGCTGAGCTGCGGAACCAGTCGAAATACTGTTGTCCGATGAGATGGAAATCGCCGCCGCCGACATTGTGCCAGACCCGCCAGGGCCGTGGCACGCCTGGAGACCGGAGACGCAGCGGCAAGTCCTTGACGTCGCTCGCCAGGTTCCACACCCCGTTCACGACAGGTCGGGGCAGCACCCGATGCGCCCAGGATTTGAATGCGGTCGCCGGGCGCATACAGTCTTCCTCATTCCCAAAGCCGTTTTATGGTGCTGTTATGATTGAGGAGTAAGGGGTGTTCAAGTTGAACACGCCGCACACGAACCGGAGGGCCCCATGCAGATCTTTCTCGACACCGCCGAAATTAGCGAGATCGAAGCCCGCGCCGGCCTGATTGACGGCGTGACGACCAACCCGTCCCTGATCGCCAAATCGGGCGCCGGCGTCATGGAACGCATCAAGGAAATCGCCAAGGCGGTGTCCGGTCCGGTCAGCGCTGAAGTGGTCGCCACCGATCTCGACGGCATGCTGGAAGAAGGCCGCAAGCTGCGCGCCATCGGCGACAATGTGGTGATCAAGCTGCCGCTGACCGCCGCCGGACTGGCCGCCTGCCGGATCTTCAACGAGGAAGGCATCGCCACGAACGTCACCCTGTGCTTCTCGCTCAATCAGGCGCTGATGGCGGCCAAGGCGGGCGCAACCTACATCTCACCCTTTGTCGGGCGCATCGATGACGCAGGCGGCGACGGGCTCCAGCTTCTTCAGGATATCCGTGCGGTCTTTGACCAGTACGGCTTTGACACCTCCATTCTCGCCGCCTCCCTGCGCAGCCTGCAGCATGTCGAGGGCGCCGCGCTGGCGGGCAGCGACGCCGCCACGCTGCCGGTGAAGGTCTTTGACCAGCTGATCGCACACCCGCAGACGGATCTGGGTCTGGACGCCTTCATGGCGGACTGGAAAGCCACGGGACGCGACGGTCTGGTCTGAAGGCACACACCGCATGTTGCCGCATCTCGATCAGACCCTCGCTTCGATCGAGGCGCTGAACGCCTATGTGTTCGATCGCAAGGTTCGTCGCTTCCAGCGCACCCTTCTCAGTGGTGACAGCCTTGAGCTCGTTTCGCCCTTTTCCGGTCGAGCGCTGGCGTGCGCCGAGGCCCGACTGATCGCCTTCATCAACGATCCGTACCATTTCAAACTGCCGCTCTATGCCTATCGGTTCGAGGATGAGCGCGACCTCTGGGTGATGAGCTTCCAGATCGGGCTCGGCTTCCCGCTCTGCGCCCTGTTCATCGATGGATTGTACTGGGTCTACACCCATGATGCCCCGCCCGGACCCGCGGTGTTCAAGGTCCTGGAGCGCTTGTCGCGCGACTTGCCCACATCCGCGAAAACGCCCGAAGAGACGCCCCTGTCAGAACCGCTGGCGATGACCGGGCATCCCAATTTCGCCCACCATATGTGGAACGAGTTGCCCGCGCTCTTTGCGCTCCAGAGCGAGCAGCCCGTCCAGACCCGCAGTTTCTTTGCGCCGCTCGGTCCGCTTCAGGGCGTGACCCCGCCCGCGCCGTTCACGCCGATGCACCGCACGTCGCCGCCTTTCTTCACGCCTCTTGGCGGAGAGCATCTCGATCAGCCCACCATTGATGTTCTGACCGCAGACATGCCTGAACGCGCCCCTCGCCGCGGTAACGTGCAAAGCCCCGTCATCTGGATCGCGTACCGCGAGGATGGGCGGATGTGCGAGAATTTCATGGCCTATCTGGCGGCCTTTGACCGGGAAGCGCGCAAGGTTTGCGCCCCGCGCTATATCCTGGACAGCTTCTCGGACCCCGAGGATCTTGATCAGGCCTGGTATGCGCCCGTGCGTCCGCAATTTGAGGCCCGGCGCGCGCAATCAGAGGCCTTGTTCAAGCAAATGTCGGAGATCATCAGGCGGCCTGACGCTCTTCTGACGACTACCTCGGGCCTTGGCGTTCGCGCGGCGATCGCGCTGGCCCGGACGGCGGATTATTACATCACGCCGGTCGGCTCGATCCAGCACAAGGTGGCCTGGCTTCAGGCTCTGCCCGGGCTGGTGCACGGCCCCAAGATAACGATGAACGACAGCACCGCCCAATGGCACGCCGACCAGTCCGCCATCGCGATCAAGCCTGCGACCTTGCCCGCCGAGCTGGTGGAGGACACCGAAGCCTCCCGCCACCATCCCAGCGCGCCGCGCAACATGAACTACCGGATCACCGATCCGGAAGCCGCCGCCGCTTTCACGCTGGGTCACATGCGCGACGTGCTCAGCCTTTGATCACACGCGCCCGGATCGTGCCGTCAATGGCGCGCACGCGGTCGAGGAAGTCGGCGGGCAGCTCGCCTTCGAGATCCGCCACCGCATACCCCAGATCGCCCTCGGTCTGCAGGAACTGGGCGGCGACGTTGGCGCCCGCCTGCTCGGCCGCATCGTTCAGACGACGCAGGAAACCGGGACGGTTGCGGTGCGGAACCAGCACGCGGGTGCGACCGGGCTGGATCGGACCGGGGTCCACATGCGGGAAGTTCACCGCAAAGGTGGTCGAGCCTTCATGCAGATAGCGCGCGAGCTTACCGGCCGCATCAAGGCCAATGGCTTGCTGGGCTTCCAGCGTCGAGCCGCCGATATGGGGCGTCAGGATGACATTGGCGCACCGGGTCAGCGGGCTCTCGAATTTCTCATCCTTACTCTTGGGTTCGACCGGGAACACGTCCACGGCGGCGCCCGCCAGATGGCCCGAGTTGAGCGCATCGGCCAGAGCGTCCACATCCACAAGGTCGCCGCGCGCCTGATTGATCAGGAAAGCGCCGTGCTTCATCAGCGCGATCTGGTCCTTGCCGATCATGTTCTTGGTGCGCGGGGTGGACGGCACATGAAGGGTGACCACATCACACTCGGTCAGAATGTCATCCAGCGTATCCATCGGTCGGGCATTGCCATGGGCCAGCTTGGGCGAGATGTCATAGAAATAGACATGCATCCCGAGCGCCGAGGCGATCACCGACAGCTGGGCGCCGATATTGCCGTAGCCGATAATGCCGAGCTTCTTCTTGCGCACCTCGTTGGCGCCATCAGCGGTCTTCAGCCATTCCCCGCGCTGGATGGAGAACATCTTCTCGGGAATGCGCCGCATCAGCATGATGACCGACGCCATGGTCAGTTCGGCCACGGACCGCGTATTGGCGAAGGGGGCGTTGAACACCGGCACGCCGCGTTCGGCCGCCGCGTTCAGATCCACCTGATTGGTGCCAATGCAGAAGCAGCCGATCGCCTGAAGCTCTTTCGCCGCGTCCAGAAGGGCGGCGTCCACATGGGTGCGCGAGCGGATGCCCAGGACGCTGGCGGAAGCAATCTCGGTTTCAAGCTGCGCCCGGTCTGGCGAGCCCGAGACCCGCTTGACGGTCACAGGCCCCGCAGTCTGGAGCGCGCTGTCGGCGTCCGAATGGACATTTTCCAGCAAAAGAGCGGTGTATTCAGGGGTCTGGGCCATGACGGGCGTCCCTTGGTTATGCTGCATTGCGTCACTGTGCCTGTTTGACCGAACATTTCAATGCCAGCCGCTCAGCTAAGACTGATGGCTCATACGTCACATCCTTGCGAGCCAGGCCCGTGACGCGTATCTGGTCCCGCAGATATCGCAACGTTTCAGGAGGTCGCCATGAAGACCCGCGCCGCCATCGCCTTCGCTCCCAACAAACCGCTGGAAATTCACGAAGTGGACCTGGACGGTCCGCGCGCTGGTGAAGTTCTGGTCGAGATCATGGCCACGGGCGTCTGCCATACCGACGCCTACACGCTGGAAGGCAAGGACAGCGAAGGCCTGTTCCCCTCCATCCTCGGCCATGAAGGTGCGGGCATTGTCCGTGAGGTTGGTGAAGGCGTGACCAGCGTGAAGCCGGGCGACCATGTGATCCCGCTCTACACGCCCGAATGCCGCCAGTGCAAAAGCTGCCTGAGCCAGAAGACCAATCTGTGCACCTCGATCCGCTCCACCCAGGGTCAGGGCCTGATGCCGGACGGCACCTCGCGCTTCAGCCTGAACGGCGAGATGCTGCACCATTATATGGGCTGCTCGACCTTCTCCAACTTCACCGTCATGCCGGAAATCGCGCTGGCGAAAATCCGCGAAGACGCCCCCTTCGACAAGGTTTGCTATATCGGCTGCGGCGTCACCACGGGCGTGGGCGCGGTGATCTTCACCGCCGGCGTGGAGCCGGGCGCGAACGTCGCGGTGTTTGGTCTGGGCGGCATCGGTCTGAACGTGATTCAGGCCGCCCGCATGGTCGGCGCGGACAAGATCATCGGCATCGACATCAACCCCGCCAAACGCGCCCATGCCGAAAAGTTCGGCATGACCGATTTCATCAATCCCAACGAAATCGGCATGGACAAGGTGGTCGAGGCGATCCTCGACATTTCCGGCGGCGGCGCGGATTACAGCTTTGACTGCACCGGCAACACCCATGTGATGCGTCAGGCTCTGGAATGCTGCCATCGCGGCTGGGGCGAAAGCATCATCATCGGCGTGGCCGAAGCCGGTCAGGAAATCTCCACCCGCCCGTTCCAGCTGGTCACAGGCCGGGTCTGGAAAGGCTCGGCGTTCGGCGGCGCGCGCGGCCGCACCGACGTGCCGAAAATCGTCGACTGGTACATGGACGGCAAGATCGATATCGACAGCCTGATCACCCACAAGATGCCGCTCGATGACATCAACACCGCTTTCGACCTGATGCATGCGGGCGAGAGCATCCGATCGGTCGTGGAATTCTAGGGGGCGGGTCTGACCCTCTATATCGACGCTGACGCCTGTCCGGTGAAGGATGAGGCGATCAAGGTGGCCGAACGCCATCGCACCGAGATCAAGCTTGTGTGCGATGGCGGTCTGCGCCGCCCGCAAAGCCAATGGGCCGAGCTGGTGATCGTACCCGAGGGCGCGGACGCCGCAGACAACTGGATCGCCGAACGGATCGGTCCGGGCGATATCTGCATCACCGGCGACATTCCGCTTGCTGACCGCTGCCTGAAGGCGGGCGGCAAGGCGATGGACCATCGCGGGACCGAGTTTGACGCCCATTCCATCGGTTCCAAACTGGCCATGCGCGACCTGATGACGGATTTACGCAGCGCCGGAACCATGGAAGGTGGGGGCGGCAAGCCCTTCGGGCCGCGCGACCGATCAAACTTTCTCAACGGGCTTGAACGCCTGTTTCAGGATATCAAACGAGGACGGTAAGCCTATGGAACTCAAATCCGAGAACCGCAGCTTTGGCGGCCGCCAGCAGGTCTGGAGCCATCAGTCAAAAGAGACCGGCACGGAGATGACGTTCGGGCTCTATCTGCCGCCCGCCGCCGAGGACGGCCCTGTCCCGGTGGTGCTGTATCTGTCGGGTCTGACCTGCACCCATGCCAATGTCACCGACAAGGGCGGCTTCCAGCGCGTCTGCGCCGAGCTGGGTCTCGCCTTCCTCGCGCCCGACACCTCGCCGCGCGGCCTGGATCTACCCGGCGAGCATGACAGCTATGATTTCGGCTCTGGCGCAGGCTTCTATGTGGACGCCACCCAGGCGCCCTGGTCGAAACACTACCGCATGGAAAGCTATGTCACCGGCGAGCTTCTGAAGGTCGCCGCCGAAGCTGCGCCTTGTCTTGACCTTGAGGACATCGCCATCACCGGCCATTCCATGGGCGGTCACGGCGCGCTGACCCTGGGCCTGAAACGCCCCGACCTGTTCAAGGCGATCAGCGCCTTTGCGCCGATCAGCTCGCCCATCCAGTGCCCCTGGGGGCAGAAGGCGCTGGGCGGCTATCTCGGTGATGACCAGAGCGTCTGGCGCAAGTATGACGCCTGCGCCCTGATCGAGGATGGCGCACGCTGTGACGCCGGCATTCTGGTAGATCAGGGGCTGAGCGATCAGTTCCTCACCGACCAGCTCAAGCCAGAACTGCTGGAAGCGACCTGCAAGGCAGCTGGCCAGCCGCTGACGCTTCACCGTCAGGAGGGCTATGACCACAGCTACTTCTTCATCGCCACCTTCATGGAAGACCATTTGCGGTGGCTGAGCGAGCGGCTCTGATCAAACCTCGGGGATAAACTCTGCGAGCTGACCGCCAGTGCGGATCGGCTCGCAGCGCACCGCCAGCCCCGTCGCATCATCGGTCTCCACATAGAGCCCGCACACCGTCGCCTCGCCCGAGGCCGGCACGAAGCGGCCAGACCGCATATGGGTGACGAAGCGGTTGATCGGCTCGTCCTTCACCATGCCAATGACGGAATCATAATCGCCGCACATGCCCGCATCGGTCTGATAGGCCGTGCCCTTGGGCAGGATGCGATGGTCAGCGGTGGGGACGTGCGTGTGCGTGCCCACGACCAGGCTGGCGCGGCCATCACAATAATTGCCCAGCGCCACTTTTTCGCTGGTCGCCTCGCCATGCATGTCCACGATGATGGCGTCCGCCACCGCGCTCAGCGGGCAGGATTCGATCTCGTGATTGACGTAGGCGAACGGGTCTTCCAGCGGCTGCATGTACAGGCGCAGCATCACATTCATCACCAGCACCCGACGCCCGTCCGGCAGGTCATACAGCCCCGCCCCGCGACCCGGCGCGGTGCCCTCGCGATAGTTCACCGGACGCAGAAGCCGCGGCTCGCGCTCGATATGCGACAGGGTTTCAGACTGGTCCCAGGCATGATTGCCGAGCGTCAGGACATCTGCGCCCGCATCATACATCTCGTTCGCGGTTTTTTCGGTGATGCCGAAGCCGCCCGCCGCGTTCTCGGCGTTGACGACGACAAAGTCGAGCTGAAGCTGTTTGCGCAGATCCGGCAGCACATCGCACAAACCATCGCGGCCCGACTTGCCAACCACATCACCGAAAAACGCAATACGCATGAGCTCGCCTTCACTTCTTCAGGCGTGCGGATATAGGCGAAGCGTAGCCATTAGGCCAGCCGGGCGTGTTCACACCCTCAGCCCACGAACGACTTCTCGACCACATACTGGGCCGGGCGGGCGTTGGAGCCTTCTTTCAGGCCTGCCTGCTCACAGCGCTGCTTGCAGGATTCCAGCATCTCCATGGAGCCACAGATCATCACCCGGTCGGTTTCAGGATTGAGCGGAGGAATGCCCAGCTCCTCATAGATGACGCCATCATCCATCAGCTGTGTGATACGGCCCTTGCGCTCGAAGTCTTCACGCGTACAGGACGGGTAATAGACCAGCTTGTCGCCGACGAACTCGCCCACCAGCGGATCCTCGCGCACGGCCTCCACCAGCTCCTTGCCATAGGTCAGCTCGGCGACCTCGCGGCAAGTATGGGTCAGGATCACCTGATCAAAACGCTCATAGGTTTCCGGATCGCGGATCACGGACGCGAAGGGCGCAATGCCGGTGCCGGTGGACAGAAGATAGAGCCGCTTGCCCGGCTCCAGCGCATCAAGCACGAGCGTGCCGACCGACTTCTTGCCCATCAGGATGGTGTCGCCAGGTTGAATGTGTTGCAGCTGGCTGGTCAGCGGCCCGTCGGGCACCTTGATCGAGTAGAAATCAAGCGCCTCATCCCAGCTCGGACTGGCGATGGAATAGGCGCGCAGGAGCGGCTTGCCGTCGACCATCAGGCCGATCATCACGAACTCGCCAGAGCGGAAGCGGAAGCTCTGCGGGCGGGTCACCCGGAATGAAAACAGGCGGTCGGTATAATGCCGGACCGCAATGACTTTCTCTTCCGTAAACGCGCCCATCGCCGTCTCGCTTTCTAAAACTGATAAGTGAGGGCGTTCTAGGCCGGGATCAGAAACTTGCCAATGGCCTGCACTGCGGCGCGCGGTCACGCCCCCAGGCGGGGCGTTCAGTCCCCGAAACCGGGATCACGGACCTTGTCCGACACCGGCAATTGGCCAAAGACCGAGTGCACGCCGGAGACATAGTGAGGCTGGTTGTTATTGACCTGTCCGGGCAGGCTGAAGCCACTGAGATTGACCGTCGAGCCGCCGTCATAGCGCAGCGTTTCGATCGGGCCGAACGCGCTCTCGATCTTGGCGATTTCCTCGGCGCTGGCGTAAACGGCATAGCCGTTAGGGTCAGTCTGTGAGGCAGGATCACAGCCTGCCGCAGCACGGGTATGCTCAGAGCCGCCCGCGCATAAAAGCCCCCGCAAGGCCCCCGCGGTGCGTTCACTGACCTGAACGCCCGTATCCGGCGCCCAGCCCGCCTCTCCCCCTTCAGCGGTCAACACCTGTGTGGGCCCAGCCGGGACCGTGGACGCGGGGGGCGTGAGCGTTGAGGCTTGTGCGGGCGCCGGAGGCTCCGCCTGAGAGTCAGGCTCAACGGGCGCCGGTTCAACCCGGTCCTGCGGAACCAGCTCCGCGATGGGCGGCGTCTCGGTCACCGTCTCCACGACAGGCTCATCGGGCGCTTCGGCCACCACGGGCGTAAACAGGGTCACATTCAGCGTGCGCGGGATCACAGGCGCGGGTCTGGACTGCATCTGCATAAGGGTCAGCGCCGCCACACCCAGTCCCAGATGCAGGACAAGCGCCGCCCCGCCCGACGACCATTTCAGGCCAGCAGGACCGAGGCGCGATGTCAGCGCCTCCATCGGGAGCGCCCATCGTTGAGACAGTGCAAATGCGGTCATGACTTCCGTGAACGCGTTTCACCACACTCAGCCAGCCTGCGCCCTGCCGGTCAATGACATGGCGTCCAGCTTGCGTCTTTGTAATCTCGTCAGGATGCGATTTCGTAGGCGCGTTCCTCGGTCACCACCCAATCAAGACGCACATCATGGCTTTCCGCCGGGACCTTGTTCAGGCGTTGCGCGTCATAGGCCAGCCCGACAATGGTCAGCGGCCCCTGGGCCTTTAGCGCTTCGAGCGTACGGTCATAAAAGCCGCCGCCATAGCCCAGCCGTCGCCCCTTCAGGTCAAAGCCGACCAGCGGAACCAGAACCAGGCTGGGTTTGAGCTCGGGATGGTTCTGCGCCGGCTCCCGCGTGCCGAACGCGCCCGCCTGCAGAGGCTGGTCCAGTGTCCAGCTGCGAAAGACCAGGGGCTGATCCCGGCCCACGACGCAGGGCAGCGCAATCCGCGCCTGCTCCAGTGCGAAGGTTTCCAGAAGAGACAACGGATCGATTTCATCGCCAATGGCGGCGTACCCGGCGACGACCTGCCGGACCTTGGGCCAGAGCTGATCGGGAAAATGCTCCACCAGCTGACGCCCTGCATCCGGGTTCGCCGCATGCGCCGCAGCCCGGGCGGCCCGGGCGTTCCGCCGCGCATTGGTCTTGCGCCAGGCGGTCAGCATGACAATTGGAGGGAATGGGTGGCGGCGCCAATTCCGCCGATGATCGTTTTCCAACCCTGATGACCCGGTAAACCAGGTGGGCGCCGCTTAGATAGGACCACGGTCCAGTCCAGAGGCAGCTCCCTCTCAGAGATGTAAGGTCCTCGGGATGTTAAGACCTGTCGAACGGTCCAGCTACCGCCAGCAGGGAAGATGGGGTCGCAGGGCCCCGCGCTCAAGCGCTTTCTCCATCTGAGGGCTCCGATGACGCAGTCATGGCCCCGGTGGCCGCCTCGATCCCGATCATGGTCTCAAGCTTTTCCGCAGCGCTGATCAGGGCTTCGGCCGCTCGCGCCCGGTCAGCACGACGCCGCGCGTCAGCCTGGGAGACCTTGCCCTTGAGGTCGAGAACCGTGTCTTCCAGTTCATCGACCTTGCCGCGCGCCTCACGCATTTCATCGGTGACGATCAGGGCGGCCATCAGCAACAGACGCACATCCCCGATCTGGCCGACCTTCTCGGCAAGATCGCGCACATGCGTATCGAGATGTCCGGCGAGCTCACGCAGATAGGCCTGCTGGCCGTCTTCGCAGCCAATGGTGAATGCCCGACCGTTGAGGGAGATGGTCACCTTGCTCACGCCGGATCTCCGGCGTCGTCACCCTCTTCAGCCAGCAAGGCCTTCAGATCAGCCATGGCGTCATCAAGCGCCTGCGCCGCCTCTTCGGCTGCGCCCTGGAGATCATCTTCACGCGCGCGGGCCTCATCAAGCGCTGCAGCCAGGCGAGCGCGGTCATTATCCAGCTCGTGCGCCGCTTCCACATCACCCGCCGCCGCGCTCAGACGCAGCTGATAGTCCTCAAGGCGCGCGCCAACGCGCGACACCGCCCGGTCCAGACGGGCGACGGCGTCGGCCAACGGATCGTCGGCGGGAGAAGGTTCAGGCGCGCTCATGCCCTTAAAATCCGCCTTTAACGGCAAAAGTTCAAGCAGTGTGACAGGGCGGGCCTGAAAGAATCGCCCGCGCCGTCGCTCAGCCCAGCTTCAGATGCCCCAGCATGCCCGACAGGCGCGCCCTGACCACCTCACGTGAGGTTTCGCGACGCGCAAAATCCAGACCCGCCTGACGCAGCTCATTCCAGCGGTTCTCATCATCAAGCATGGCGAGGATATGGCGGGCGAGCCCGTCAGAATCATCTGACACCAGCACATCAACACCGGACGTCAAACCCATGCCTTCCGCCCCGACCGAGGTGGTCACGCACGGCGTGCCCAGCGCGAGACTGGCTGCGACCTTGCCCTTCGCCCCGGCGCCATAGCGCAAGGGGGCGACGGAAGCCCGCACCGTGCCGAAGAAATCCTCGATGGACTCAACAAAACCGAGAACCTCTATCCCGTCCCGTCCATTCAGCGACTTGAAGCGGTCCGGCATCTTGCTGCCCGCCAGCACGAACCGTGCATCCGGTTTCTGCGCCCGCACCTTCGGCCAGATCTCGGCAAGCAGCCAGTCCACGGCATCGGCGTTCGGCGGATGACCGAAGCCACCGATAAAGCCTACACCCGCGCGGCCATGAAAGCCCGTGGCCAGGGGCGCAGGATCATGGATCAGCGGCAGCTTGAAAGAGGCTGTCTGCGGGGTTTCCGCCTTGAGAAGGTCAATCTCAACATCCGAATGCGGCAGCACGGCGTCCACCGAGCGGATGATGGCCAGTTCCCGGCGCTTGGTCTCCTCCACCCGCTCCAGCGCAGCCTTGTCCCCGGAGAGCTCGACCTCGCGCTGCTCTCTCAGGAAATGCAGATCCGCCGGCATGAAGGCGATCCTGGCTTGCGGAGCATGCGTGCGTAGGGCGCCCAGCACCCGCTCCGCGGCGGCGAAGCGGTGCACCACCACAAGGTCGAACTCTGAACCGCGTGCGCTGATGAACGGCTCGAACCGCGAATAGAAGGGATGATAGATCGCTTCGATCCCCATCGCCTGCAGGGGGGCGGTGTACGCCTTGGTCCACAAGAAATTGTCGACCGGCACAAAGGTCACCTTGAAACCCAGCCCCTGAAGCGCGCGCATGGTCTCGACCGCCACCAGAGAGCCGGCGTCATGCTGGGGTTCAGGCGTGGTCATGTCGATGAAGAGAACGCGTTTGGTGACCGAGCGCTCTTTCTCGCGCTCGGGTTCCTGGGCGTTCGGACGGTGCGCGGCCAGAACACCCGCCCAGCGCTCGCGTAGCTTCTCCAGATTCTTCACCTGATAGGCTTTCGCGCCCGAGGCCAGATCGGTCCCCGAGCTCACCCCTTCAAAATGGATCAGCATGGAGCGCGGCTGGAAGACGGTACGCAGGCCATCCGCCCGCACCCGGAAGGCCAGATCCGCATCCTCGGCATAGGCCGGGCGGTACAGATCATCAAAACCGCCGAGCTTTTCCCAGAGCGAGCGCGGCAGGGCAATGGACGCGCCGGAGATGTAATCAACATCCCGGGCATAGCTGAATTCAGGACGGCGCGGATGATCGAACCGGCCCAGATTCCAGGCCGAACCGTCCTGCCAGAAAATGCCGCCCGCTTCCTGAAGCCGGCCATCGGGATAGATCAGCTTGGAGCCGACGAGCCCAATCCCGGGGTCCGCATCCAGCGTCTCAACCAGCGTATCCAGCCAGTCAGGCAGAACCAGCGTGTCGTTGTTGAGCATCAGGACAATGCGGCCGCGCGCGTGTTCCGCGGTCAGATTGCAATTGCCGACGAAGCCCTGATTGGTCTCGTGACGCACCCAGCGTACATGAGCCATCGGCACGCTGGCAGCCGCCTGAGTGCCGTCCGTGGACTGGTCGTCCCCCACCAGAATTTCAAAGCTGGCCCTGGGGTTACTGGCGAAGACGCTTTCGATGCAGGCCAGGGTGTAGGAAATCTGGTTATAGGCCGGGATGATGATGGAGACGTCGGGCGCTTCCGCGTCCGGACGCCTGGCGGTGATCTTCGCCAACCGCTCGGCCATCTTGCGCGCCGCCTCATCGCCCACAACGGTTTTGATCGGCGCCTGCCCTTCAGACTGGAACGCCAGTTCATACCGGCTGATCAGCTCAGGGATATAGCTTGCGCCATCCGCGAATTCTTCGGTCAGGACGCCGTTCAGCGTCTTGATCGGATTCTTGACGCCAGAGCCCGGCTTGCCGCCCTCAACCACGCGGGTCGCATCCAGCTGCGCGGCGAGCTCGGCTGCATTGCGGGCCTTCAGGCGCGCACCCAGCTGACCGGTCACGGTCCACCAGGCCGCCTTAAGGCCACGCCGGACCAGATTGCGCACGCCGGGCACGCGCACCAGAACCGCGCGCAGGGGCGTCGTGGCCTTCCAGATCGAGCTCTGCTCAATCGCGCGCAGCCGGTTCACCTCGACACGGAGCGCCTGACGCTCGGCATCCGCCGCGACATAATCCGCCTGGGTCTGACGCAGCTCCGCATCAAGAGAGCTGACATGGCTCTCATAGCCCTGCACGGCGGCTTCGTGGGCGGCCGTACGGTCCTTCAGCTCGGCCTCCGCCTTGCCCGCCCGGGCGGTCGCTTCTGTGTGGGCGCGACGCGCCGTGTCGCGTTCTGCAGAGAGATCTGCTTCCGTGCGCTTCTGGTCTTCGCGGGCGCGATCACGCTCGCGTTCGATCCGCGCCGCCTCCTTGCGTCCTTCCGCACGCACGCGAACGACAGACAGCCGAGCATGGGCGGCGCGGTTCAGAACGTCCTGTTCCAGCGTTTCAAGGTCGCCAGGCGCATCCCCGCGACCAGCCCGTTCATGCTGTTCGGTGACAGCTTCCAGAATGCGCGAGACATCCTTTGAAAACTCCGCCTCCGGCACGGAGCGCGGTTCGGTCAGGAAGGCGTCCACCTTCTTCGCGGCACCCGGTGTGATCTTCAGGCCTTCAAGGCCCAGACCCGACCGGATATCGGCGACCACAGCCCGCCAGTCCTGACGCAGGGCGGAATAGCTGACCACGACGCCGCCTGCATCGCGGTAAGCCTCAAGAGATTTCAGGCAATACCAGGCCCACAGCAAGCCGGCTTCATCGGCGGCGAACCGGTCGCGATGCGCCAGTGATTGCGCCACTTCGGCAGGATCACGATGGATGATGAGCTGGGCGGGTGCATACCCGGCGCGTTCAAGCCCCTGACGCCAGGTCGGCGCATAGAGCGTGCAGCGCGGGTCCTTGACCGCAATAAGCGTGTGATCTGCGCCATAGGCGGCCTTGATCGTATCAGCCGCCGCCTTCACCGACGTGCGCGGCAGAGCCTGCGTCATGTCGCCGTCAGGCAGGAAAGGCGCATCCCAGCTCGCCCCGGCTTTGGAGAGCCAGCCATCATTGAGCGCCACGACGTCGGATGGCTCCCAATAGCCGGACTTGTTATAGGCGTTCGCCGGAACCAGATCCTCGGGCAGATCGGCGCCCAGCAGGTTGAGCACCCGCGTCAGGGCCGAGGTGCCCGAACGGTGCATGCCCAGCACCATGATCGCTATCGCTGTCTTGTCAGTCATCTGTCCCGCCGGCGCCCTGAATCTGTATATCTGTGTAGCCCTTATCCGACCCTCTCCGTCAAGGCGAGACATGCGTGTTGCGTTGCGTCAGGGGGGAAAACTGGTAAACAGCTCTGCACAGCCCACCTCCTTGCATGATCAGGCTTTCCCGCATGTCCACGCCCGCACCAAGGCCCGTTTTCATCATCGGCGCGCCACGCTCGGGCACTTCGGTGATGACCTGGGCGCTGGGACAGCATCCCGACATCCAGCCCATGCCGGAAACGGCCTGGATCGCCGCCGAGGCGGTGGCCGGCCTTCAGAGCTTCCGTCTGGGCTCGGACCGCGGCGAGTTCTCGCATCTGTCCAATGTCCGCTTCCCGTTTGATCGCTTCCTCAAGCACAAGGGCGATGCGGTGAATGCGGTCGTGCATGAGGCGTTCAGCCGCCGACTGACAGACAAGTACGGACCGACAGGACAACCGGGCCCGGACCAGCTCTCCGATCCGGAGTTTCTCCATATCCGGCTTGATCCTGACCATCCCAAGACCCGTTGGGTGGATGGCGCGCCGGTCAACACCTTCTACACTTGGGCTTTGGCGCAGATGTTTCCCCAAGCGCAATTCCTGTTTCATCTGCGCGCGCCCCAGGGCGTGATCGCCTCGCTTGAGAAATTCGAGGTGGCGGGCGGGCAACCGCGTGCGCGCGATGAAGCCCTTCAGATCTGGGCCAACCATGTAAAGGCCGCCTGGAAGACAGAGCTGGCCCTGGGGTCAGAGCGTGTGTTCCGCGTGGAGTTTGACCGTCTGCAATCAGAGCCCGCCCAGCTGATGTCCGAGATTTGCGCCTTCCTGGGCGAGCCCCCGGACGAGGCCTGCACGGCCTTCCTGAACCGACGGCTCAACTCTTCAGGCACCTATGCGGAAGACATTGGGAGCGAGCTCTCCTCGCTGGAGCACTGGCCTGAAGCTCAGGCCCTGTACGAGGCAGTCTGCACCATCCAGCCCGAAAGGGCCGGCGGGGATGGCAAGGCGGTCGCCTATCTTCGTTCCCTGTATAAAAGCCTGTCGGAAAACCGGCCCCTGCTGGGCGACGCCTCATGACAGCTGATCCCACCATCACGGTCATTATTGTCGCGTACAATAGCGGCGACTTCCTGCAGCCCTGCATCGACGCGCTCGCGCAACAGAGCTTTGGCGATTTTGAAGCGGTGATTGTCGACAACGCGTCCACGGACGTCGCCGTCGACGCCCTGTCCTTGCCGGACGAGCGTTTCCGCATCGACCGGCCCGGCGCCAATCTGGGGTTCGCCGGCGCGAACAACCGTATCGCCCGCCAGAGCCGGGCGCGCTGGATCGCGCTGCTCAACCCCGACACCCGTGTGGACGGCGCCTGGCTCGAAGCGCTGATGGACGGGACGAAACGCTGGCCGGACTGTCCGGCTTTCGGGTCGACCCAGATCCGGCTGGACGAGCCTAACATTCTGGATGGAGCGGGTGATGTCTGGTTTGCAGGCGGGGTCGCCTGGCGAGCGCTGGAGGGGCGTCCTCTGAGTGACAATCCGCCAGACGGCGAGAGTTTCGCGCCCTGCGGCGCCGCGGCCTTCTATGACCGCGTGCGTTTTGTCGAGCTTGGGGGCTTTGACGAGCGCTTCTTCTGTTATTGCGAGGATGTGGACTATGGCTTCCGGGTCCGCCTGACCGGTCAGGTCTGCATCCAGCTCGATAGCGCACGCGTCTATCATGCCGGATCGGGCACGACCGGACGACATTCAGAATTCACCCTGTTTCATGGCCATCGCAATCGCATCTGGGTGTTCTTCAAGAACACGCCGCTCTGGCTGCTGCCGGTGCTGGTTCCGGTCCATCTCGCCATCAATCTGTATCTGTACCTGCGCGCCGACACCGAACGTCGCGGCTATCTGGGCAAGGCCTATGCGGCCGCCTGGGCCGGGCTGGGCGAGGTGATGCAGCAAAGACGGGCCCTGAAGCCGCTGCGCACGGGGCCTGTCACAGCGTTGATGCGCGCGATGATCTGGTCACCATTGCTCGTCACACGCCGGGGCGCCAAGCTGACATCGTCGGGTGAGCGCGTTTCGAGCCGCCCCTGAACAACCAGCCCTGAACCGGCCAACAAAGGATCACCCAGAGCGCCGATGAAACGCACCGCCGGGTATACGCTGATTGAGGTTCTGGTCATGCTGGCCGTGACGGCGCTTCTGGCCGCCACGGTGCTGGAGACCGTGCGCGCCTCCACCGCGAACGGCGTCCGGATCGAGCAGGCCGCCAGGAACGCCTCCCAAGACTATGTTACTCTGGCCAGCGTGCGGCGGGCGATCGAGGGCACCCGGCCAGACTATACAAATCGCGAAGACCGCTTCGCCGGGGATTCCCGCGAGTTCAGAGCGATGACGAGCTTCCCCATTACAACCTCCCGACCGGGGTTGCGGCCCTACACGCTGCGCCTGGTCAACGGCACGGACGGTGTGCGGCTCATCTATGAAGAGCCCGGCGCGGAGTTCGAGGTGCAGTACTGGCCCGGCGCAGAAGGCCACTGGTCCTATTTCGGCGAGGAAACCGTGTCCCGCCCAGGCTTCATGCCCCGTCCAGGCGAGACTGATGCCCGCATTTGGACGAGCCAATGGCCTGCGCCGCAGCCGCTCGGCGCCCGGGTGCAGACACGTTACTATCAGGCCCTGCCCCTGGCCGTGCGCGCCGAGATCACCCTGGCTGACGGACGCCGGGATGTGATGGTCCTGCACCTGCCGATCACCGCGCCGCCGCCTCTACGGCTCGAGGATGTACTGGGAAGCCTGCCGCAATGACGACCCGTCCCGGATACGCCCTGCCCATGACCCTGGCCGCCATCGTGGTGATCTCGATCGTTGCCGCGATCGCCGCCGAGCAGGTCCAGAGCTCCACCCGCACCATCAGCGCACTCGCCGATCAGATGCGTGCCCGAGCCGGAATCGTCGCGGCGGAGCAAACCCTGATCTACGAGCTTCTGACCGAGCCGATGACCCAACAGGGCGTGGCGGTGGGGATGCAGTCCGACAGTCTGAACATGTTTCTGGGCAACAATCCCGACACACCGACCGAATCCATCATTTACGCCAACGGGAACGCCTATCGGTACGGCCGGACAAACCCGGTCATCACCCGGATCTTTGACGATCAGTCCTTTTTCAACGCGACCAGCAGTGACCCGGGCTATCTATCGGACGTTCTCAGTGCTTATGGCGTGCCCCGCACCCAGCACGCCCGGATGACCGCCGCGCTGCGCGACTATCAGGATGAAGATGACCTGCGCACGCTTGGTGGTGCGGAAGCGTCTGACTATGACCTGACCGGCCTGCCGTCCAACGAGCCCCTGCGCGATGCGCTCGAACTGTGCTCGGTGATGTACTGGTCCGAGACCGCCCTGTGTGAAGATCCGGGTCGGCTCTTGCTGACCTTCCGCAACCGGGCGGCGGATCGTCTGAGCCCCGCACTGGCCTCTGAGGCCATGTTGAGCGTGCTGATGCCGGGTGCGGACCGCTCGACCCTCGCCGAAACCTTCCGGCTCTATCGCAATCGCCAACTCTCCACTTTCAGCCAGATCAATCACGATGAGCTCGACCAGGTTCGGGACCCGTTGAGCATCATCACCATGCCCGGACCGCACCTGACTCTGGTCACGCACACACCGGATGCGCGGGTCATTCAGCGCACGGTTATCGAGCTTACGCCCAACAGCCTCAACTCACCCTTTGTGGTTCACAGCAAGTACGCTATTGGGGGGGCCTATTCGCAAAACATCTTGCGTATCGAGAGTATTGACGATGTCGCGCCGCTTCCCCAAACGCCCGCAATCGCAGCTGAGCGCTAGCACCGGCGTCACGCGTCAGGGCTCTGCGCTCGAGCGTCTTGTGCTGGGCGAACGGCTGGTGATCAGCCGCGCACTCTGTCACTTCGAGACCATGCCTCACCTGCCTGGCGGCGGTCAGAGCCTGAAGCGATATGAAGCCGCCCGGTTGAGCGCGAAGGCGCGCACGCCAATCGCCAATCCCGGCTTTCATTTCGACTGGGGTGATGAGCGGATCGGCATCTGGAGCTGGCCGAGCGACCTGACCGAGGGACTGGCTGATTTCGAAGGCGAGATCCTGCCCGAAACCGTATTGCACCCGCCCCTTCCCTCTGGCGCACGGCTCGTAAAAGCCATCGACGGGTTCGAAGGTCAGGTCTGGCGCGACAGCGAGCTTGTCGCCAGCCGCTGGTGGCCCCGGGAGCCCGGCCTGTCGGACTGGACCGGTTTTCTGCGCGCCACCCGCATGGCCGAACTGACAGGCGTCGTGCCCGAACCGGTTACGCCGATCCTGACGGCGCGCCCCGCAAACGCTCAGCCCTATATCGCCTGGATCGACCGGCTCAAGCGAATCAACGCCCGGGACATCACCGCACTCGCGCTCGTCCTGCTGGCGGTCCCGGCGCTCTATCTTGCCGGTGAGTGGGTCCAGCTGAGCCGCACAGAGGCGTCTCTGTCCTCCGAGCTTGAAGCCCTGTCTCTGGAAACGGCCGAAATCAGCGCCGCCCGGCAGGACGCCCAGCGCGCCTCCAACGAGCTGGCGACCTATGCCTCCGCGCTCAACCGCCGCCATCCCGCCGCGATGCTGGCCAGCGTCAGCGAGGAGCTGGCGCGGTTCTCGATCCGGCTTGATGCTTTTGACCAGACCGAAGACCGGCTGGTCCTGACCCTTCACGCCAGCGATGACTTCGCGCCTGAAGCCCTGGTGCTCGCCATGGAAAGCAATCCCCTGATGAATTCGGTCAGCCTTGAACCGGGCCGGGGATCAGGCGAATGGCTGCTCTCCGCCCAACTGGAGGCTGGCCAATGATCGCTCCCGAACAAAGGGCCCGTTGGGTCGCCCAACTTCAGGAACAGGCCACGCCCCGCGCCCTTATCGGACTCGGCGTCCTGATTGTGATCGTGGTGTTCTGGGCGCTGGGCGAAATGAGCGCCTCGGTGACGAGCCTGCGCCAGAATGTCGAAGAGCTTGAACGCGCGCGCCGTCTGGAGTTGAGCCTGCTCAATGATCAGGGCTGGCTGGATCAGGCTGGCGACCTGCAGACCCGGCTTGATCAGAGCCAAAGCGTCTTCTGGGAAGGCGCGACCAACGGCATTGTCGCCGCCCAGCTTCAGGGTGCGGTCGAGCGCGCGGCGCGCAATGCGAATCTGACCCGCGTGCGCGTAAATGTGACGCCGACCCCGGAGCCGCTGGGCGCACAGGCCAGCCTGTTCGAAATCTCCATGACCGCCCGCGACACCGATGGCCAGTTCCTCGCCCTGTTTCAGGAATTGAGCCGGACCGAACGTCAGCTTGTCATCACGCGCTTTAACTGGCGGCGCAGCAATGGCGCGCTGGACATCCGGCTACAGGCGCCGGCCCGCGTCAGCGAACAGGAGACGGCGTCATGACGTCACGCCTGCGCCTTATGCTCGCCGCCGCCGCCGCTCTCATCGCCCTGCTCGCGGGCTGGATGAGCGGTATCGCCTCTGATGATGCGCCGCCTGCCGGGCGTCGTAACGGGCTCGTCACCCCGCAACTGGCGGCCTCTGACGATATCGACCGATATGTGCGCGCCGTCTTTGATTCCAACCTGTTCCCTGAGGTCGAGCTTCGCTCTGACACGCAGGCGGAGCCGTCCCCGGACGGGCCCCAGACCGTTGAGGAGCTGGAGCAATCCTTGCGTGATCCATCCCTCTCCGCGTTCGTGAAACGGGGAGACGCATGGCGCATCATTCTTTATGGTGTCGGCGAGGGGGCGCAGTTGCGCGAGGTCGGGGATCAGCTGTCGGACGGCTGGGTTATCCAGAACATTGATTCCACCTCGGTCCTTCTGGTCAAGGGCGAGCAATCTCGTCGTATTGAAGTTTTCATGGCGGAGCCTGATACACAATGAACGCTCTTCGTTTGTCACTGGTTTGCGCGACTGCGCTGTTCACCGTGAGCTGTGCGACGCAATCGGAAACGGGACAGCTGGAATGGCTCGCCCTGCCCGACACCCTGACCACGTCCGAGCCGGAAGCGTCTGATACGCTTGAGGGCGGCCCCGATCAGGCGCAGCCCGATACGGCTCTGCAAGGCCCGATCGTGACCCGCAATACGGTCCCGTCACTGCGCAATCCGCGCACCGGCGCCGGGTATGACGCTGGCGACGCGCCCCAGCTGCCTGACACGACGATCAACGTCACCCTGCCGCCGCAACCGCTGCCCGCTTTCATCAACACGGTCTTCGGCGACATTCTCGAACAGCCTTTCAGCATGGGTCCGAATGTGGGCCAGCGCCAGGAAGTCATCTCCCTGCGCAGCGTCAACGACATGCCGGCGGACACCTTCCTGACCCTGGTCGAGCAGGCGCTGCAGGATTACGGGCTGGGCGTCACCTATAATGAAGGCCTGTTCCGCATTATCGAGCTGGCGGAGCTGCGCGCCCAGATGCCGCGATTCATTCGCGCCCGCGCCCATTCAAACGTGCCGTCAGATCTGCGTCCGGTGGTCCAGTTCGTCGAGCTTCAGGCTATCGACGCTGCTGACATGGAACAGATCCTGCGGCAGGCCTTCCCGGATCGGGATGTGCTCAACATCACCGCCAACCGCAATCTGAACACGGTGACCCTCAGCGGTCTGGCGCCCGATGTGAACGCCGCCATGTCAATCATCCAGCAAATGGACGAGTTGCGCTTTGCCGGCACTCAGGTCGTCACCGTCAGCCTGCGAAACTGGGAAGCGCTGGAGCTGGCGACCTCGATGGGCCAGATTCTGACGCTGGAAGGTTACATTGTCGGGGTGGGCGTGAACGCGCCGCGCTCCCTGACGCTGTTGCCGCTGAACTTCACCAACCAGATCATGATCTTCTCCTCCTCGCGCCAGCTTGCCGACCACGCTCTGGCGCTGGCGGTCCGTCTGGATCGCGAGGCGTTCAACGCCGAAGTTCGCACCGCCCACGTCTATCAGGCCCAGAACACCGAAGCCTCGGCGCTTGCGAGCATTGTGGCCGGGGTCATGGGCGTTGCGTCCACGGGCGGCGCTGCGGCGCGTCCTGAATCCAGCAGCAACGACAACGCCGACTCCGAGCGCGGCGGCGGCTTCACCCAGTCCTACGAGAACATCACGGTGGATGAGCAGGGCAACCGGGTCATCTTCTTCGGCACCCAGGCGGAGTACGACCAGTTTGTGAATCTCGCTCGCCAGCTCGACACCCCGGTACCCGAAGTGATGATCGAGGTGACGATCGCCGAAGTCACGCTGACCGATGACTCTTCTTACGGGCTGGATCTTATCTTTGATTCCGACATCGCCCCGCGGTTCCGCGCCGACCTGTCCAGCAGTGGCGGGTTTTCCGGGACCGTTGAAACCGGGCAGGTCACGCTGACAGGCTCGGCTGACGCCAGCAATAATCAGGTCAATGTGCTCTCGACACCCCGCATCGTCGCCCGCTCGGGTACGGAAGCGACGGTGCAGGTGGGTAATGATGTTCCGATCATTACCACCCAACGCGCGGCGAACTCGCAATCAAGCGGCTCCACGGATGTCCTGCAAACCGTCCAGTATCGCAGCACCGGCGTTCTTCTGAGCGTGACACCGCGCGTCTATAGCGGCAACCGGATCGATCTTGAGATTTCTCAGGAGACGAGCGCCGCGGAAGCCAATAACAATTCCTCGATCTCGAGCCCGCTGATCTCCACCCGGGCCATGAACTCCCAGCTTTCCCTGCAAGACGGTCAAACCGCCGTTCTGGGCGGCCTGATCGAGAACCGCTTCACCCGGGGCAATAACGGCATTCCGCTGCTCAAGGATGTGCCGCTCATTGGCGCCCCCTTCCGCAGCGAAACCCTGACCGCCACGCGCACCATGCTCGTGGTGCTGGTGACCCCCTTCGTGCTGGACACCCGCAGTGATCGTCAGCAGGTCGTGGACACCCTCGTCCGGGCGCTGAACACCGGCTACCAGAACCAGACCCGGATGAACGGCACCCTGCTGCCGCCCAGTGAGCCCTTCCAGATCCGCGCCGCCGGCGGTGCGGAGGCCGGGCAAACGGACACGGACCCGCGCTAGGTCCCCGGGATGAACCTGCTGACAGCCCTCGCGCCACTCATTGGCGCGCTTGCGGCGCTGTCGGCCCTGTGGGTGGATCATGTCGTGACCCGAAGGCAGACCGGGGCGGCGTCCCGGATCAGCCTCGGGGTATCCGCGATGTCAGGCCTTGCCTGCGCGCTGGCGCTGTTCCTTGCCAACGGGGATTGGGTCCAGACCAGCGCCGCGCTCGCCGCCGGAACCGCGCTTTGCGTCGCCGTCAGTCTTGATCTGAGGCTCGGCCTGCTCGCCGACCTCACCTCGCTCATTCTGGCCGTTGCCGCCTTCAGCCTCGCGCCCGTTCTGACGCCCGGACTTTCACTTGTTGAGATGGTCATTTCCGCCGCTCTTGCGGCTGGCATTCTGGGGCTCGCGGGGCTGTACGGGAGATTGCGTCGGGGCCAGATGGGGCTGGGCGGCGGCGACATCGTACTCGCGGGCGCGCTCGGCCTGTGGTGTGCGCCCGTGACGGCGGCGCTCGGCGTGGCGCTTGGCGCCGGACTGACGCTGCTTGTCGCCCTCTTGAGGGCCGCGGACGGGCAATCGCGTCTTCCGTTCGGACCGGGCCTGGCGGCTGGTTTCCTGCTCGCGCTTGGCCTACAGAGGGTTCTATGACCCTGACTCGTACGCGCGCCGGATTTTCCGTAATGGAGACGCTGGTGGCTGTCGCCTTGCTGGCGATCGCCATCATCCCTCTTTACGCCTTCCAGCAGACGCTAGCGAACGCCGCGCAGCGGCTTCAGACCGCCTCCGACCTTCTGGATGCCCAGGAGAGCGCGCTCGCGATTTTGCAGACCATGGATCCGGTTGCGCAGCCTGCAGGCGAGATGGATCTGGGGGGGTGGCGGTTGAGTTGGGAAAGCCGGGAGCTGGCGTCAGAACAACCCGCCGACGGCTATCTGGGCACGAGCATCTGGGGGATCACCCTGTATGAGGTGGACGCCACGCTGGAACGCGGCGCAACCCGTCATGCCTTCAGCATCCGGCGGGTCGGGTGGATCCAGGTCCGCGACCCGTCCCAGTTCTAGACGCCGTCAGATGAACGGATCTCGCAGTCACCCCGATTGATCTGAAACGACCAGCGGCGGCCAGACGGCGCGTAGACATAGACTGCGCCCGGCGTGCAATAACCGCTGGCCGCCAGACTGGCGCTTTCGTCCACCTGCACATCCCAGCCTTCAGGCGTTGTTGCAGACAAGCGCGCGCTCATCATGTCAGCGTCATAAGGCGTGCTGCGCAGAAAGGCGTCGGCGCGCATTGCGCCGAATTCCGTGACCAGCCCCCGAACGACCTGCTGGGCCTGCTGCCCTGCGATCATGCGCGTAATGGACGGACCGCTCAGGGTCGCCGCCACGCCCAGGATCGCCACGACGACCATGACTTCCAGAAGGGAATAGCCCGGCCGGGTCGCGGATGCGTGGCGTCTGAGCCAGCCCCCCATGGGCTAGAGGCCGATATCGGCGTCGTTGCCCGAGCCGCCTTCCTGGCCATCTCCGCCATAGGAGAAGACCTGACCGCGATCAGAGCCGACGCCCACGCGATACTGATAGGGGCGGCCCCACGGATCATCGGGAAGCCCGCCATCCAGATACGGCCCGGCCCAAAGACCGGAGACAGTGTCGGTCGGCGTTTGCAGCAAGGCCAGACCCTCGTCCTGTGTGGGATAACGACCGATATCCAGACGCATCGTGTCCAGCGAAGTTTCGATCATGCGGATCTGGGTGCGGGCTGCTGTCTGCTTGGAACGATCCAGCTGCCCCAGAAGGCGCGGGCCCACGAGGGTCGCCAGTACAGCGATGATCGCCACAGCGATCAGCACTTCCATCAGTGAGTAGCCCGCGCGCGTCCGCGCTGCGGTGCAGGTGAGCGGCTGAAAGCGTCGAACGAGACTGATCATGAGCGCACCTCGTGCAAGTCAGAAAAGAGCTGAAACGGCATCCCCTCGCCGTACCCGCCAGTCTTACCACCCGCGGAACGGGCAATGAAAGGCGCAAGTGCGGTTTGACCGGTTTTCGCGCGAGCAAGGCGCTGATATAGCTCTTGAACCTGAAGGAGCCGCCCATGACCCGCCATTTGTCCCCCACCGACGCCAACGCCCTCAAGGCTGGCGATGATCATTATCGCGCCTATGTGGGACCGCCCGGGCGGTATGGCCTTCTGGGTCTGTTGCAGATGAACCTTCTGACCGCGCTCGGGCTGGAAGAAACCGACACCGTGCTCGATTTTGGCTGCGGCTCGCTGCGCCTGGGCCGGTGCCTGATCCCCTTCCTGCTGCGCGGCCGGTATTTCGGCATCGAACCGCATGACTGGCTGATCCAGGACGGCTTCACACATGAAACAGGCGGTCAGCTGCGCACCCTGAAGGCGCCGCTCTTCTCCAACGACGCCAATTTCGACTGCACGGTGTTCAACACGCGGTTCGACTTCATCATGGCGCAGTCGATCATCACCCATTCCGGCCCCGATCAGACTGCAAAGCTGATCCGCACAGCGGGCGAAGCCCTCAAGGAAGACGGCCTGTTCCTGTTCAGCTTCATTCTGGGTGAGGATGACACGCCGCTGCCGCAGGCGGAGTGGACCTATCCGCACAATGTGCCCTACCCCAAGCCCTGGCTGGACCAGATCTGCGCCGAGAGCGGACTGACGCTGAAGCTGCTCAACTGGCACCATCCCGGCGCACAATGGGCCGCCATCGCCCGTAATCCGCAACGCCTGGACGCGCTGACCCCCGAGCTGGGACTGGCCGGCAAACCCGCCGAACGCTGGCGCGCCTGATCAGATCGCGGTGTCGTAAAGGCTGGTCATCGCCAGCACGAGGCTGATCACGATCGTGCCCACCACGGCGGCGATGAACAGGATCGCCGCCGGTTCGGCCATCGAGGTAAGCCGTTTGGCCCGGTTGCGGGTCTCTTCCTCATAAAGGTCAGCAACGAACAACAACATCTCGTCCAGACTGGCCGACGCCCGGCCAGTGCGGACCAGATTGACCGTCATGGAATCAAAGTTCGCATGGGTCTTGAGGGCGGCGTCAATCGGTTCACCCGACCGGATCGCCCGACGCGCCTCCACAAGACCCTGCTTGCGACGCGTTGAGGTGACGGCCGCTTCCGCCAAGACCAGCGCGTCCACCAAAGGCGCCCCGCCGGACAGCGCCGTGCCACAGGTTCGCGCCCAACGCGCAATCTCGGACGCGGCCAGAAACCCGCCCACGACCGGCACGCGATGCAGCAGCTCACCCACGGCCGATCGCACGCTCGGTGTCCGGGCCAGCAGGACCACCCCCACCGCAGCAGCAGCCATGACGATCAGGGTTTCGACCATGTGGCCGCGCAGGAAGACGCCCGTCTCGATCACCCAGCGCGACAGGGCGGGTAGCGCACTGCGGTCCTCGCCCAGAAGATTGGCGAAACGCGGCACGACAAACAGGAAGATGAAGACGATGCCCGCCGCCCCCGCCACAGCGAGAAAGGACGGATAGGCGAGTGCGTTGCGGATCTCGGATGCGGACTTGAGGTCCTGCTCCATCTGGGTGGAGATGTCAGCCAGCGCCTTGGGCAAACGGCCCGTCGCCTCGCCCAGCTCGATCAGGCGCGGGGCATACGCAGGAAGGTTCGGAAACCCTTCGCGCATGGCCACGGACAATTGCGTGCCCGAGCGCAAATTTCGGCGCACGGTCAGGGCCTGCTCGGCGAGGTCCTGACACGGCTCGTCCGCGCTCAGCGAATCAAAGGCATCCAGCAGCGGCGTACCGGCCTTCAGCAGGACCGAGAGTTGCCGCATGAAGCGGAACCGATCCTGCGGACGCGCTTTCTTGCGATCATATTTGCGCGGCTCGAGCCCGGCTTCGTTCAGACGGAACGGCGCAATTCGCTGCCCTTCAAGCTGGCGCAGGGCTTCCACCTCATCCGCCGCCGTCAAACGGCCATCCACCTCGGCGCCGTCAGCGTTCAGGCCGCGATAGACATAGGTCGGCATGATCAGTCCTGACCGGTTTCGCGCACGAACAGCGCCATGCGCTGATCGCGGGGGTGGTCCCAATGTCCGATGATATCCAGCCGCCAGCCGGCAGACGTCGCCGCGCGCAGCGCCGTCAGGGTGGTGTCATACGGATCGCGGTCGGGATAAGTCACGACGCCGCCCGGATCGTGCGGGACAGGCGCCTCAGCCGCCACGTCTTCGGGGCGTTCGAAGAAGGTGACGTAGAACCGTCCGCCTTCGACGAACACTGGCGCGAGCGCTTTCAGACAATCGGTCAGACGCGAGATCGGCATATGGGTGAAGACCGACTGGGCAATGCCATAGTCAAACATCACGCCGAACCCCGTCGCATCAAAATCGGGGTTGGCGGTCAGATGGTCGCGCGGCAGCTTGGACGCCAGACCAGCAGGAACGATCTCGCGCTCATACCCCGCATCCAGCAGGTCCTGACTGATGTCCACGCCATAATAGCGATCAGGGTCGAGATACTCGGTCAACGGCACGCCGGCGCGCAGGGAGCCACAGCCCATATCGATGAAACGATGATGGGGCTTGAGCCCCTGATCCAGCAGGAAGCGCTTCTGCAACGCGCCCAGCTCATCCCACATGCCGCCAATCACGGAGCGGTGCTGGCCGTCCGCCACGGCCCGTTTCATGTTCTCAAGGGCGTCATAATGGCTGTAATGCGCACTCATGGAGCTTCCCCTCAGGCCTGTATCTGTTGGCGGGCTTGCCCGGCGCCCAGCACGCGCAGAACTTCGCCGATCGACGTCACGCCCTGGGAGGCCTTGATCAGACCATCCTCGAGCATGGTCAGATATCCGTCCTGACGCGCCGCAGCCAGAAGGCCGGTCGCATCAGCGCCCTCATTGATGGCATGGCGCAAAGCGGGCGTGATCCGCGCCGCTTCGAACACAGCGACCCGGCCCGTATAGCCTTGCCCGCCGCAATGGTGACAGCCGGGCGCGCTACGCCAGCGGGTTTCCAGCGGAAGGCCCTGCGCGCCCTCTGCTCGCGCCTCGGCCAGCATGCGATTTCCCAACGCCTGATCTTCTTCCCCTGCCGGCTGGGCGCAATGCTCGCACAGACGACGCACGAGACGCTGGCCCATCAGGCCACGCAGGGCGGACGAGACGAGGAAGGGCTCAACGCCGAGATCCACAAGGCGCTCAATCGCGGCCAGAGCGGAATTGGTGTGAAGCGTAGAGAGCACGAGGTGCCCCGTCAGCGCGGCTTGCGCCGAGATGGAGGCGGTTTCCCCGTCCCGGATCTCACCGATCATGATGACGTCCGGGTCCTGACGCAGGATCGCCCGCAAACCCTTTGCGAAAGTGTAGCCGATTTCCGACCGCGCCTGGACCTGGGTGATGCCGGCCATGTCATACTCGACCGGGTCCTCGATGGTGATGATCTTGCGCTCGCCATCATTGACCAGTTCAAGGCCGCGATAGAGCGTGGTGGACTTGCCCGACCCCGTCGGGCCGGTGACGAGAATCACCCCGTTGGGCTCTGCAATCAGCTGCTGGAACACGTGCATGGCGTGGCCTTCAAGGCCCAGGCCTTCCAGAGATGGAAGCTCCTGCTGCTTGCGCAGAAGGCGAAGCACCAGGCTTTCACCCCAGGCGCCCGGAAGCGAGGACACCCGCAGGTCGATATCCTGCCCCGCAAAGCGGACCGATTGCCGGCCGTCCTGAGGCAGACGCCGCTCTGCGATGTCCATGTTGGACAACAGCTTGATCCGGCTCGCCACGGCGTCGAACCGGGCGCGCGGCAAGGACTGCATCTGGTGCAACACGCCATCCACGCGGAAACGAATCTGGAAATGGCTCTCGAAGGGTTCGATATGGATGTCCGAGGCGCGGCGTTGCAGCGCATCCTCAAAGACCCCATTCACAAAATCGATGACGGGCGCTTCCTCGGCCATTTCCCGCAGCCGCTGGGCATCATCCATGTCATCGCGCGACTGGACGCGCCCGGCTGAGCGCAGCGCGGACAGGGCGCTGTCGAGCAGGCGATTCGGCCCCAGCACCACCTGAACCGGGCCGGTCGTGGACCGGGACAGGGTTTCATGCAGCGCCGGGTCCATCGGGGCGCGTGAGAAAACGATCAGCCGGTTGGCGCCTGCAGGTTCATCAGACTCAGTGACATCGGAGGTTTCTTCAGCAGCTGTATCCGCTTCAAACCACAGCACAGTGTCGTGCAGCAGGAGCCAGTCCACGGAAACGCCGAGCGCTTCAGCAGCGTGATGATAGGCCTGCGCCGCTTGAGGCAGATGCTCGGGACGCACCACCGGAATGTCGAGTTGATCCGACAGGACCGAGAGCAGGATGTCTTCAGACACCGCGCCCAGACGCAGCAACGCCTGACCGAACAGGGCGCCAATCTCGTCCTGATAACGGGCGGCGCGCTCCAGATCGACTGCGCTGACCAGGCCGCGCTCCAGCAGAATGTCGCCAATCCGTCGGTGATCCATCAGCACACCCGTACTCTAAAGGCCCGCGTTCAGTCCGGGCGGGCCAGCATACTGCATCTGACAGGGCGGGAAAGCCGCCGCTCTCAGCCAACAGCCTTAAATCACAAAAAGAAAGGGCGGCCGAAGCCGCCCTTTCCATCCATTGATCCGAAGATCAGAAGGATTAGCCGTTGTCGTCACCCATGTCGGTCAGGGTGCCGTTGGCGCTGAAGATGAAGCGACGCACGGTCACGCCAGCTGCTTCAAAGGAGAAGGTGACGTCGGCGCGGCCGAAGGCAGAGCCCACAGCAGCTTGGATGTCGTCTTCGGTGATCAGCAGCTCACCGTTGGTCAGGGTGTTCGACGGGGTCAGCACGTACTCGCCGTCCACATCAGCGGTGGAGTTGGCCAGGGTCACGCGGATGGTCGGCAGGGTCGCGCCCAGGCCGACAGCACGGAACATGTTGGCGGCCGAAGCTTCCGTGTCACCAACCCACTCGAAGGTGGTGGTGTTGGAACCCTGACGCAGCAGAGCGTCGAGGTCGGTGTTGTTCACGGCGGTGTCGCCAGAAACGGTCAGATCAGACGCGTTCGGAGAAGACACGGTGAAGACTGCGGTCGGTTGCTGGTTAGCAATCGGAGCAGCGTCAGCGCCGGTGGCTTCGTTGGCGATGATGTTGATCGACGCACCGTCGAACTCATCCATTTGAGCTGCGGACAGATCAAAGGTAGCCACGCCAGCGACCAGATCTTCGGTGACCGGAACAGCAAGGCCCAGGGTCACGGAAGCCAGACCAGCCGGTTGCGGGAAGGTCACGGTCAGCTCGCCGCCGTCAACTTGCGCGTCGTTGGAGGAGTCAGCTGCAGTGTTGAGCGTGTTGTTGGCAGCCACGATGACGCCGGCGGTGTCGGTGCCGGTCAGGGTGCCCAGAATGCCGCCACCCACGAAGGTTTCGTAGCCAGCTGCCAGAGACACAGCTTCGGTGGTTGCATCGTCAGCAAAAGCGTAGGTGAACGCTTGAGCGGTGCGGACATAAGCCTGGGTGCCAGCGGTCCCGAGGTCCACGTCAACAGCGCCGGAACGCAGCACGGTGCCGGTGGACGTCAGAGACATGGTGAAAGACACGTTGCCCGGTGCGGTGATTTCGATCGGGAAACGGAACGCCAGGTCGGCGGCGGCGTCACAAGTGGTCGCGTCTTCGGTGGTGCCGTCCAGAGCGTAAGACACGGTCTGGGTGCCGGTGCCGCCAGCTGCGGAGATGTTGAATTCGCAGGTTGCGACAGCGCCGATGTGGTTGGCGTCAGACAGGTTGCCGTCCCAGGACAGACCGCCGGAGAGGTCGAACTTGATGGTGACGGAGTCGGTCGCGGCCAGAGCGTTCAGAGCGGCAATCTCAAGAGCGCCCAGAGCCAGTTCAACGTGACCGGTCGGAGCAGCTTCAGCCAGATCCAGCTCGGAAGCGAAGACCAGGGACGCGCCGAGGTCGTTGGTCGCGTTGCCGTCTTGGTTGCCGGCAACGATCTGAGCGTTGGCGGTGCCAGTCAGAAGAGCAGCAACGGCAGCGCCGGTAAGAAGGTTAGTCAGTTTCATCTGGGTATCCCCCATTGGTTTAGCCATGGCTGTTCAGCGCCATGGGGACAGTTTGTCATAACGCACCCCTGCAGAGAGTGCTGTCACACGCCCCCCTCAAGCGAGGCGCCGAACGATCGGAATAAAGGCGAGCTGCGGTCCAAGTGTCAACCGATTATTTGGTTTACGGCCCGGGCTGCCACGCCCATCCGGTGTGCTTCTCCGGCGAGTGTCGCCTTCCGGCAACGTCCTCGCAGTTGAAGTGTGTCAGTCATTCTGATCGCTCCTCAGATCTGACCCTGATGGGTAGTGAGAGCAATAGAGGCGAAGGGTTAACAATGGATTTTCTGGCTGCGTCAGCGCCCAATCCGGCCCAGAACCACAACAGCCCGTCTGCCCGCCACCCGATATTGACCCCTTCCAAGAGACCCCTTAGCGATCCCCTAGGAACAAACTCGGGGAGTCGGCGCGATGAGTGATGTCTTGCAAGAATCGATTGAGCTCATGCGTGAGGCGAACTCCTTGCTTGCAGAGGGTCACCACACCCAGGCCGCCCTGCTTTATCAGCAATCACTCAGCCTACAGCCTGACAATGCGGTCGCGGTTCACAATCTGTCCGCCTTGCGAATGGGCGCAGACTCCAACGACCAACGCATTAGCGGCCTGTATCTGTGCCAGGCCGCAGCCACCCTTCTCGGGTCCGATCAGTATCGAGCGGACTACGCACTGGCGCTGACCCACCTTGGCAAGGGGAAGCTCGCCTTGCGGTATCTCCAGGCGCACGCGGACCGTTTCCAGAACAAGGACGCGCTACAACGACTTCAGGGGCAAATCACCGCTTCGCTCGGATTGACGCGAGCCGCCCTCAACAGCGTCCTGAAGCGCAAACCCGCTCCTTTGACATTTGAAGCGCTCAACAAACTCCACCAGAACGGCCAGCATGAGCTGGTGATCTCCAGCGTTCACAAAGCGCTGGATCTGGAAGTGCGCGACTGGCGGATCTGGCATCTGGTCTCAAGCGCACATCGACAATCATCCCAGGCGCACCAGGCCCTCGGCGCCGCCCGCGCCGCCCAGTGCTTCAGCCCAGACGCAGCATCCCTGCACGTCTTCAGCCTGGAACTCATGTCCTTCGGCGGCCTTCACTACATGGCGAATGCCTGCGCCCGCCAGAGCCTTAAAAGGATTGGTGAAGACCCGGAGCTACTCGCAACGGCCGCTTTCGCCTGCGCGCAGGATGAAAAGCCCGAGGATGCCGTCACCCTCTTTGAGCAATCTTCAAAAGCGGCTCGCGAGCACGTCAGATTCCGGTTTGCCTACGCCAACGCCCTTTCCGAAGCGGGACGGCAATCGGACGCCGCCGCAGAGGCGCTCAAACTCGCCCGCGCCCACCCCGAGGATGAAGCCGTTCTCCTGGGAGCGCTACGTATCCTCAACAAGCCGGGCTCCGGGGCTCTGATGAAGGAGGTGTTTGATGTTCTGGACTCCAACGGCGTCAAGATCACCCATCCGGCGGGGCATTTCTTCCGGGCGCTTATGCACCAGGATCTGGGTCAGAGCGACGAAGCGCTGAAAATCGTAGAGGCGCATTTTGATCCCAAATCACCACCCACTGACGAACAGGCCAATTTCGCCATGGTCGCCGGCAAGCTCTACGACAAGGTTCAGGCCTACGACAAAGCCTACGCCATGTACGAGCTGGGCAACCAGATTCACGGGAATCTCAGCGTCAGCCTGGGACGCATCTCACCCAGTGCTTTCCCGGCGCGTGTCCGGTTGCTGTACTCTGACCTGACCTCAAAAGCAGAGGACAGCCTGAGCGCGCACACCGTGAAGAGCGCTCCCGACGCCCCTCAGATCGCCTTCATGTACAGCTTCCCGCGTTCGGGCACGACGCTGCTGGATACGATTTTCCGCACGCACTCTGACATCGAGGTTCTGGAAGAACAGCCAACGATTCGCGATACGCTGCTGGACGCTCATTTCGGCGACGCGCCTCATGAGCATGGCGTCTCCTGGAGCGAATTGCTGGATACCTTCTACAAAACCGAGCCCGAGCGCCTGCAGGAGCTGTATCTGAACAATCTGGCGCGCCTGAACAAGGCGCCGCTAGATCCGGGCAAAGTGTATATCGACAAGATGCCCCTCAACACGCCTTTCGCCCGACTGATCAAGTACATGTTCCCGGATTCCCGGGTGATCTTCTCGGTTCGCGATCCGGCTGATGTCATTACGTCCTGCTTCTTCCAGAACTTCCTGATGAATGACGGCATGTACCACTTCACCTCGGTCGAACGCGCGGTGGCCATTTATGATCAGGTGATGAACTTCTGGGTGAAGGCCGAGGAGATCCTCGACCTCGATGTCAGCTATGTGCGCTATGAAGAGCTGATCACCGATTTGCAGGGAGTGGTGCAACCCATCGTGGAAAGCCTGGGTCTGCCATGGGAAGACAGCTTGGTCGACTTCTGGAAGACCGCGCGCGAGCGTGAAGTGATCCGCACCGCCTCCGCTGACCAGGTGATCCAGAAGCTCTACACCACCTCGAAAGGACGCTGGACCCGCTACAGCGCCCTGAACAACGGGGCCCTGGCGCCGCTGGAGCCCTGGCGCAAGCATTTTGGATACGCGTAAAGCCTGACCATGATTTCACCGCTTTCCAATGATCTGTTCGACGCGGATGGCCCGCTCGTGATCACCCCGCCGCGCTTTGGCGATTCGCGGGGCTGGTTCTCCGAGAGCTATAACCAGCGCCGCCTCGCCGAGGCCGGTTTCACGACGTGCTTTGTGCAGGACAATCTGTCCTTCTCGGCCCACAAAGGCACGTTGCGCGGCTTGCACTATCAGTCCCCGCCCCACGCCCAGGGCAAGCTGGTGGGCGTCATGACCGGCGCGATCCGGGATGTCGTCGTTGATATCCGCGAGGGCTCGCCGTCCTATGGTCGCTGGGCGGCGATCGAGCTGAGCGAGGAGAACGGTCAGCAGCTCTGGGTTCCGCCCGGTTTCCTGCACGGGTTCGTGACGCTGACGGACAACACCCGGGTTGCCTACAAGGTGACGGACTATTACTCGAAAGAGCATGATGGATCGGTGGCGTGGAACGACCCCGATCTGGGCGTCGACTGGGGGGTGGACGATCCGATCCTGTCGGACAAGGACGCCGCCGCCCCGCGCCTGAAAGAAGTCGCCCCGCTCTTCCCGGCGGGATGGGATGGAGCATAAGCATGCGGGTTTTGGTGACGGGCGGATCGGGCTTTATCGGCTCGGCTCTTGTGCGGCGTCTGGTGCTGGAGACCGGCTGGCAGGTGCTCAATCTTGACGCCCTGACCTATGCCGCCTCCCCGGCCTCGCTGGCCGATCTCGAGGACCACCCCAACTACACCTTCCTGCACGCCGATATTCGCAACGCCGACGCCGTCCATCAGGCCTTCGCACAGTTTGAGCCGGACGCTGTGATGCATCTGGCGGCTGAAAGCCATGTGGATCGCTCCATCACCGGCGCGAAGGACTTCGTCGACACCAATGTGCTGGGCACCTTCACCCTGCTTGAAGCGGCGCGCGCCTGGCGCGACGCACGCGGACAGGCGGCGGAGGACTTCTGCTTCCTGCACGTATCGACCGACGAGGTGTTCGGCTCGCTGGGCGCGGAGGGCAAGTTCTCTGAGACCACGGCCTATGATCCCTCCTCGCCCTATTCCGCGTCCAAGGCCGCATCCGATCATCTGGCGCGCGCCTGGGGCCGGACCTACGGTCTGGATGTGCGCGTCTCCAATTGCTCGAACAATTACGGTCCGCGCCAGTTCCCCGAAAAGCTGATCCCTCTGATGATCCTGAAGGCGCTGTCCGGCGAGCCCCTGCCCGTCTATGGCGACGGCTCGAACATTCGCGACTGGCTGTATGTGGATGATCACGCCCGCGCGCTCGAGCTGATCGTCTCACACGGCCAGGCCGGGCAGACCTATTGCATTGGCGGCGACGCCGAGCGCACCAATCTTCAGGTTGTCAGCGCCATTTGCGACCGGCTGGATACGCTTCACCCGACCGATAAAGGACGCAAAGACCAGATCAGCTTCGTGACGGATCGTCCCGGCCACGACCTGCGCTACGCCATCGACGCCAGCACCATCAAGGACCAGCTGGGCTGGGCGCCGTCGGTCGACTTCGAGGACGGGCTGGCCCGGACGATCGACTGGTATCTTCAGCACGAAGGCTGGTGGCGTCCGATCCTGGACAAGACCTATCAGGGCGAGCGTCTCGGACTGAGCGCATGACGTCACAGGCTGTCGACGCCCCCATTCTGGTGATCGGTCGGTCTGGACAGCTGGCGCAAGCCCTGCTCGAAACCGACGCAAAGCTGGTCGCCTGCGGCCGTGACCAGTTCGATCTGGCGCAGGATGACCCGTCGGCGCTGCTCGACGCCCATAAGCCTCACGCCGTCATCAACGCCGCCGCCTATACCGATGTGAACGGGGCGGAAGCCGACCCTGACGCAGCGCAGGCGCTCAATTGCTCCGGCCCGTCCCGTCTGGCCGCGGCCTGCAAGGCGCGCGACATCCATTTCCTGCACGTGTCGACCGACTACGTTTTTGACGGCGCTCCCGGCGGTGCTCCGTACAAGGAAACGGCTCGTACGCATCCGCTGAATGTCTACGCCCGCACCAAACGCAATGGCGAAGACGCCGTAATGACCGCCAACGAGGACGCGATGATCCTGCGCGCCGCCTGGATCTTTGACGGGCGCGGCGGCAGCTTCCTGAACGCCATCCTCAACCGCCTGGATAACGGACTGCCCCTGAAGGTCGTCAACGACCAGATCAGCACGCCCACCTGGGCGCCTGATCTCGCCAGAGCCCTTGTCGGTCTTGCACAGCGGGAAACCCTGCCCAGCGGAGTGTTCCATTTCAGCGGCGGCCCAGCCGCCAGCTGGTATGATTTCGCGCGCGCCGCCATCCGGCTCGCGCAGGCGCATCTGCCTGTGGAACCGGTGATCGAGCCCGTCGATTCCAGTGCGTTCCCTCAACCCGCACAACGCCCGCTCGACACCCGGATGGACGCGCAAGCCTTGCTGGCGACGACCGGAATCGGACCCGGAGACTGGCGCGCGGGCTTGCCTGAAGTGATCGCCCGGCGCTATGAGCACCCCAAGGGTTGAGTGAGCGCGCACCATGTCGAAGACTACCAAAGGGATCATTCTGGCCGGCGGGCTGGGCAGCCGTTTGCGCCCGATCACGCTCGCCGTCTCCAAGCAGCTTCTGCCGATCTACGACAAGCCGCTGATTTTCTACCCCTTCTCGACGCTGCTCCTCGCCGGCATTCGTGAAATCCTGATCATCACCACGCCAGAGAGCAAAGCCGCATACCAGACACTTCTGGGCGACGGCTCCCGCTATGGCGTGAGCATTCAGTACGCAGAGCAGGACAAGCCGCGCGGGCTGGCCGAAGCTTTCCTGATCGGTGAAGACTTCATCGGCGACGACAATGTCGCGCTGATCCTGGGCGACAATCTCTTCCATGGGGCAGGCCTTGTTGAAGGTCTGCGCACCGCGGGCGAATTTGATGAAGGCGCGCTGGTCTTCGCCTATCACGTCGCTGATCCGACGTCCTTCGGCGTTGTCGAACTCGATGATGACGGCCGCGCCATCAGCCTTGAAGAAAAACCCAAGAAGCCGCGCAGCAACTGGGCGGTGACCGGGCTTTATTTTTATGATTCCAGCGTGGTGGAGATCGCCAAATCGATCACCCCGTCCGCCCGCGGCGAGCTGGAGATCACCTCGGTCAACGAAGCTTATATGGAGCGCGGCCAGCTGAAGGTTCAGCTCTTGTCCCGCGGCGTCGCCTGGCTGGATACCGGCACGGTCGAAGGCATGGTGGAGGCGACCGAATATGTGCGCGCCATCGAGAAACGCCAGGGCCTGAAAATCGCCTGCCCTGAAGAGATCGCCTGGCGCAATGGCTTCATCAATGACGAGCAATTGAAGAAGGCCGCCAATTCGATCCCGAACGCCTATGGCGCTTATCTGAAAAACCTCCTGAAAGCCGAACGCCGCTAACTCGTAGACGACAAGGACCTGACCATGACACTCGACGCTCTCGCCCGGTCCTTTGGTCAGATCTGTCTTGAGGCCGCCATCCCGGTGATGGAGGTGTATGAGAGCGATTTCACGGCTGAGCAGAAAGCTGACAAGTCTCCCGTCACCGAAGCAGACAAGCGCGCCGAAATCATCATTCTGAAGGCCCTCGCCGAGCTGATGCCGGACGTGCCGGTTCTGGCGGAAGAAAGCTTTGAGGCGGGCATCCGCCCGTCGGTCGAGGATGAGTTCCTGCTTGTCGATCCTGTGGACGGCACCAAGGAGTTCATCGCCAAACGCGGCGAGTTCACCATCAACATCGCCCTGATCCGCAACGGCGTGCCGGTGGCCGGCGCCGTCTTTGCCCCAGCTCTCAATCAACTCTATCTGGGCGGAGAAACCGCGTTCACCGGCGCGTTTGAGCCTGGTGAGACCCTGGCGATCGACCGTCTGAAACCCGCGAAGACGCGTGAAAAACCCGCCAGCGGCATGACCGCCGTGATGAGCCGCTCCCACGCCGACGATCAGACCAAGGCCTTCGCCGAGGCGCAAGGCGTGACCGAGGCGGTCTCAGCCGGCTCGTCTCTCAAATTCTGCAAGCTGGCGGAAGGCGCCGCCGATCTCTATCCGCGCTTCGGGCCGACCATGGAATGGGATACCGCCGCCGGACACGCCGTGCTCAAGGCCGCTGGCGGCGCCGTCACCGAACCGGATGGCGCACCCTTCCGCTATGGCAAAACTGAAGCGGGCTACAAGAACGGCGCCTTCGTGGCCTGGGCGCAGCCGCCCCGCTAGAAAGCGCAAGCGTTGTCCGGCCTTCCGCCGGACAACGCCTGAAGCCTTTAGCCGATAAAGCCGCGCTCGATCAGCGTCTCGATCACGCGCTCTGCCGCATCTTCCGCAGACATATCGCCCGTCTTCAGATGTATCTCGGCGCTCTCGGGCGCTTCATACGGGCTGTCAAAACCGGTGAAGTTCTTGATCTCACCCGCCTGCGCCTTCTTGTAGAGGCCCTTGGGGTCACGCTCGATACACACGTCCAGCGGTGCATCCACGAAGATCTCGATGAACTCCGCCTCATCCACCAGCTCACGCACCATCTGACGCTCCGAGCGGAAGGGCGAGATGAAGGAGCAGGTCACGATCAGGCCCGCATCCACAAACAGTTTCGCCACTTCCCCGATCCGGCGGATATTCTCCACCCGGTCCACGTCGGTGAAGCCCAGATCCTTGTTCAGCCCATGGCGGACATTGTCGCCATCCAGCGAATAGGTATGACGCCCGGCCTCGGCCAGCTTGCGCTCGACCAGGTTGGCGATGGTGGACTTGCCCGCCCCCGACAGGCCCGTGAACCACAGCACAGCCGGTTTCTGGCCCTTCATGTCAGCCCGACGCGCCTTGTCCACGTCCATGGCATGGGTGTGGATGTTGCTGGCCCGACGCAGCGAGAATTCAATCATGCCCGCACCCACCGTCTGGTTGGTGAAGCGGTCGATCAGGACAAAGGAGCCGGTTTCGCGCTGGTCCTTGTAAGGGTCAAAAGCGATGGGCCGTGACGTCGAAAGCGTGCAAACGCCAATCTCGTTGAGCTTGAGCGACTTGCCCGGCTCTTTCTCGAAGCTGTTGACGTTGAGCTTGTGCTTGAGCGTGGTCACAGACACGGGAGAGGTCTGCCCGCCAGCCTTCAGGAGATAAGACCGCCCGGGCAGCATTTCTTCCTCTGTCATCCAGAGAATTTCGGCTGCGAACTGGTCTGAAACTTCCGGGCGCTTCTGGGGGTCGGCGAGCATGTCGCCGCGTGCAATATCAATTTCCCGATCGAGCACCAGGGTTACGGCATCGCCAGCGCTTGCAGAGGCCAGATCACCATCCGCGGTCACCACACGGCTGATCGTGGCGGTCTTGCCAGAATGGGCGACAATCACGGCGTCCCCCGGCGCCACAGCGCCGGAAGCCACCGTGCCGGAGAAGCCACGGAAATCGAGATTGGGCCGGTTCACCCATTGCACCGGGAAGCGGAAAGCATAGGCCGCCTCCTTGTCGGTGTTGGTGTCCACCCGTTCGAGATGCTCCATCAATGTCGGGCCGTCATGCCATTTCATGGCGTCAGAGCGCGAGAAGATGTTGTCGCCATAACGCGCCGAGATCGGGATCGGCGTGATGGTCGCAAAACCCAGATCCTCGGCGATGGTCAGGTATTCAGACACGATCTCGTGGAAGCGGGCGCGCGAATGCTCCACCAGGTCCATCTTGTTCACCGCCAGCACAGCATGGCGGATGCCCATCATGTTTGCGATATAGGTATGGCGCTTGGTCTGGGTCAGCACACCCTTGCGCGCATCCACCAGAATGATGGCGAGGTCCGCCGTCGAGGCGCCCGTGGCCATGTTGCGGGTGTACTGCTCGTGTCCGGGCGTATCGGCCACGATGAATTTGCGCTTCTCGGTGTTGAAGAAGCGATAGGCCACATCAATCGTGATGCCCTGCTCGCGTTCAGCTTCAAGACCGTCCAGCAGCAGCGCGAAGTCGATCTCCTCACCCGCCGTGCCGTGCTTGCGAGAGTCGCGCTCGAGCACCTTGATCTGGTCTTCGAAGAGAAGCTTGGAATCATAGAGCAAGCGGCCAATCAGGGTGGATTTGCCGTCATCCACGGAACCGCAGGTAATGACCCGCAGCACGCCGTTTTCGCCCGCCCGGGTCAGACGCTCGGAGACTTCAGCGCGGATTGCATCATCAGCCATCTTAGAAATACCCCTCGCGCTTCTTCTTCTCCATGGAGCCCGCCTCGTCGAAATCGATCAGGCGGCCTGCGCGTTCAGATGTCCGTGCCGTCAGCATTTCAAGGACAATATCGTCGAGCGTTTCCGCTTCGCTTTCCACAGCGCCGGTCAGTGGATAGCAGCCCAGCGTCCGGAAGCGGATCTTGCGCATTTCCGGGATCTCGCCGTCCTCGAACACCATGCGCTCGTCATCGACCATTAGGAGCGTGCCATCCCGCTCCACGACAGGTCGTTCGCCCGCGAAGTAAAGCGGCACAATAGGGATGTCTTCTTCCAGAATGTATTGCCAGATATCCACTTCGGTCCAGTTGGACAGCGGGAAGACGCGAATGCTTTCACCCTTGCGAATACGGGTGTTGTAGGTGCGCCAGAGTTCGGGGCGCTGATTGCGCGGGTCCCAGGCATGTGCAGCGTTCCGGAAAGAGAAGACGCGCTCCTTGGCGCGGGATTTCTCCTCGTCGCGACGACCGCCGCCGAAAGCCGCATCATAGCGACCATCATTGAGAGCCTGCAGCAGGCCTTCGGTGCGCATGACCTGGGTATGCAGAGCCGATCCGTCGGTGAACGGATTGATCTGGCGCTGTTTGCCCTCCTCGTTCACCCAGACAATCATGTCGAGCCCGAGCGCCTCGGTCAGCGCGTCGCGAAACTCACCCATGGCCTGGAACTCCCACAGGGAGTCGATGTGAAGAAAGGGGAAAGGCGGCTTTGAAGGAAAGAACGCCTTCATAGCCAGATGCAGCATGACCGTTGAGTCCTTGCCGATCGAATAGAGCATGACTGGTCGCTCAAACTCGGCGGCGACTTCCCGCATGATATGAATAGCTTCAGCCTCAAGCGCCTTGAGGTGCGGGGAGAGTTCGCGTTCGCGCGGCTTGCCGCCGTTCGCAAAGCGCTGCGCATAGGCGTGAATGCGCGACTGGATGTCGGTCATGACGACGTCCCTTAGTCAGGAGAAGAGCAGCGGTTGTGGTAGTCAGTTTAGAAAGGTTTGCAAAGCGGAGAAACCCGACAAACCCTCACCAGTGTGCACCGCAGCATTCGAATGGATAGTGACGATAAAAAACGGGCGACCCCATGCAGGACCGCCCGTCTGGTTCAGCTCTTACATGGGCGCTGAAGCCCCGTGTTCAAGCGGTCGTACCGCTGATCACACTGCGGCGCGCACAGCCGCGATTACCTGCTCGAGACGGTCGCCCTCCAGATAGGCGTCCATCGGAAGCGAAACGACGCGATGGGCCGCGGCTTCGGTCACCGGCAGGCCGCCCGGCATTTGCTTGAACGCGGCGTAGCAATCCTGAAGGTGAAGCGGGACAGGGTAATACACCGCTGTCGGCACTTTCTTTTCGCCCAGGCTGGCGCGGAAGCCCTCGCGATCATCGACTTCAATGGTGTACTGCGCCCAGGTGGAGATACCACCTTCAATGACCTTGGGCGCTTTCACCACATCACCAAAGCCTTTGGCGTAGGCGTCAGCCGCCACATTGCGCGCACTTATTTCGTCTGCGAAGATTTCCATCTTCAGCAACAGCACCGCCGCCTGGATCGTATCCAGACGCGAGTTCAGGCCGATGCGGGCATAGTAATAACGCTCATCCGCCTCACCGTGATTGCGCAGCGACTTCATAAGGTGCTGCAGCTCGTCATCCTGGGTTACCACGGCGCCGCCATCGCCATAACAGCCCAGAGGCTTTGCCGGGTAGAAGCTGATCGTCGCCACATCCGCCCATTCGACCGGATGTTTGCCATTGAGCGTGCAGCCAAAGCCCTGCGCGCTATCTGCGATCAGCTTCATGCCTTCGGCCTTGCAGATCGCCGAGAGCGCCGGGTAGTCCGCTGGCTGACCAAACAGGTCCACCGCGATCACCGTATGCGGTTTCAAACCCTCAGCCTTGGCCCAGGCCACCGCTTTCTCAAGCGATTTGGGATCCATGCAATAGGTCTCGGGATCAATGTCGACAAACACCGGGTGCGCGCCCAGATGCGCCGGCATTTCAGCGGTCGACGCAAAGGTGAAGCTCGGCACGAAGATCGCGTCCTTCTCCCCCACCTGCCAGGCCATGAGCGGCAGTGCGAGCGCATCGGTGCCGTTGGCGCAGGTCAGGGCGTGTTTGGCGGCGCTGAACGCGGCAAGCTTCTCTTCCAGCTCGGTGACTTCCGGGCCGAAGATATAGCGTCCCTCCTCGATCACCTTGGCGATAGCCTGGTCCAGCTTGGGCTGAAGGCGGGCCCGCTGGGCGGCGAGGTCAATGAAAGGCAGCATGATGCGTATTCCTGGCGCAAAGCGAAAAGGGTGATCCTGCTCTTATTGGCTTCGCAGTTTGGAGAAAAGTCACGAAGCCTGTCGTTTTATTTCACCAGCGGCCTGAACGGCCATGTGATTGCATCGGCTCTGCGATCAGCCTACGACCAGAGCACCTGAGCCAGCACGGGGACCCGACCCATGAAACAGTATTTCGGCACTGACGGCGTTCGCGGCCGCGCGAACCAGCACCCGATGACCCCGGAGGTGGCGCTGAAGCTGGGCCGGGCCATTGGCTCTTTCGTCAAACAGGGCGAGCGCCGCCACATGGTGGTCATCGGCAAGGACACCCGCCTGTCGGGATACATGATCGAGCATGCCATGGTGGGCGGGCTCACGGCTGCGGGCATGGATGTACGCCTGATCGGCCCCTGCCCCACGCCCGCCATCGGTATGCTCACCCGCTCCATGCGCGCCGATCTGGGCATCATGATCACCGCGTCTCACAACCCCTATACTGATAACGGCATCAAGCTGTTTGGTCCGGATGGCTTCAAGCTCGCCGACGCAAGCGAGCTGGAGATCGAGCGACTGATCGAGCAAGATCCTGACGCCTCTTCCGTGGACGGAGAGAAGATCGGCAAGCTCGATCACTACAAGGACGCCTATGGCCGCTATATCGAAGGCGCCAAGGCGAGCTTCCCGCGTGAGCTGTCGCTGTCCGGCATCAAGGTCGTGGTCGATTGCGCCAATGGCGGTGGTTACAAGACCGCGCCGATCGCCCTGTGGGAGCTGGGCGCGGACGTGCACCCGATCGGCGTGACCCCAAACGGCACCAACATCAATCGCGAGTGCGGCTCCACAGCGCCCGACGCCATGATCAGGGCTGTCCGCGAATTGGGCGCAGATATCGGCATTGCACTCGACGGCGACGCCGACCGCGCCATTCTGTGCGACGAGAAGGGCGAACTGATCGATGGGGATCAGATCATCGCCCGCATCGGCAAGGACCAGCTCGACACCGGCCAGCTGACCGGCGATGGCGTCGTCACTACCGTGATGAGCAATTTCGGGCTTGAGCGGTATCTGCAGTCAGAAAACCTCAAACTCATCCGCACCAAGGTTGGTGACCGCCATGTGGTTGAGGCCATGCGCAATGGCGGCTACAATGTGGGCGGCGAGCAATCGGGCCATGTGGTCCTTCTGGACCATGCCACGACAGGGGACGGCCTGATCGCGGCGCTGCAGGTGCTGGCGAGCTGTGTGCGCGCCCAGAAACCGGCAAGCGAGATCTGTCACCTGTTCGAACCGGCGCCTCAGGTGCTGATCAATGTGCGCTATGAGGGCGCCTCGCCGCTGGAGCTTGAGAGCGTCCAGAAGGCCCAACAGGACGCCGAGACCCGCCTTGGCAATCAGGGCCGTCTTGTCCTGCGCAAATCAGGCACGGAACCGCTCATCCGGGTCATGACCCAGGGCGATGACGATCACCTCGTCACCTCGGTGGCGGAAGATCTGGCTGAAGCGATCCGGCAGGCGGCGGGTTAGACCCGGCGCTCGCCTTTCAGAAGCCCGGACAGCACCGCCTCGCTGGCGGATGCGTCCGCTTTCAGAGCCATGGCGGCAAAGGCTTCGAGATAGCCTTGCGGCGAGCCTGTGTCATAGGTGACGCCGTCAAACTTGTAGGCGTGGAACGGCCGGCTCTCGAGCAGGGTGACCATGGAGTCGGTCAGCTGGATTTCTCCGCCGGCGCCCGGCTTCTGATCGCCCAGAAGCGCCATGATCTGCGGCTCGAGGATATAGCGGCCTGAAATCATCAGATTGGACGGCGCCTGATCCACCGGCGGCTTTTCCACCATGCCCGTCATCTCAAGCAGCACGCCCTTGTCCGCGCCCGGCTTGATCACGCCGTATTTTGACACGTCTTCATGGGGCACAGCCTCTACCGAGACCAGATTGCCGCCGGTTTCGGCATAGGCGTCGACCATGCCCTTAAGGCACGGCGTGGCGCCGTCCATGATCATGTCCGGCAGCATGACCGCAAACGGATCATCACCGATCAGATCGCGCGCACACCAGATGGCGTGACCCAGACCGCGCGGCGCCTGCTGGCGCACAAAGCTGCAGGTCCCGGCCTCAGGGCGCAGCGTATTGAGCGTGTCCAGAAGGTCGGACTTGTTCTTCTTCGCCAGCGCATCTTCCAGCTCATAGGCATGATCGAAATAGTCCTCGATCGCGCCTTTGTTGCGGCCCGTGATGAAGATGAAGTGTTCAATGCCGGCTGCCAGAGCCTCGTCGACCACATATTGAAGGGCCGGACGGTCATAGACCGGCAGCATTTCCTTGGGGATCACTTTCGTGGCGGGCAGCACGCGCGTCCCGAACCCTGCGACCGGAATGACGGCTTTACGAACGGCGCGCGACATTTAAGACCCCCCTGAACACTATCAGCGTGGTTGATAGCTTCTGAACCGGCATACCGCAATGTCTGCGCGAACGCGTTTATTCAACCGTCACAGACTTTGCGAGATTTCTCGGCTGATCCACATCCGTGCCTTTGAGCGAAGCGGTGTGATAGGCGAGAAGCTGGATCGGCGCCGCCGCCACGATTGGACGGATGAATTCGGGGCATTCCGGCATGGTGACGATGTGCTCGGCCGTATCCATAGCCAGAGACGCGCCCTTCTCGTCGGTAATCAGAATGATCTCCGCCCCGCGCGCCGCCACTTCCTGCATGTTGGACAGCGTCTTTTCAAACAATCCGTCATGCGGCGCAGCCACCACTACGGGCGTGCCTTCTTCGATCAGGGCGATCGGGCCGTGCTTGAGCTCGCCAGCGGCATAGCCTTCAGCATGGATATAGCTGATTTCCTTGAGCTTCAGCGCACCTTCCATGGCCAGCGGGTGATAGACGCCGCGGCCCAGATACAGCACGTCCCGCGCCTGGGTCAGCCGTTGGGCGATCTTCTCAATCTGCGGCTCCACGCCCAGCGCCGCATTGATCAGACGCGGCGCTTCCAGAAGCGCCGTCACAAAGCGCGCTTCATCCGCTTCGGTCAGAACGCCGCGCGCCCGACCGGCACCGATCGCGAGGCTGGCGATGGCGGTCAGCTGTGCGGTGAACGCCTTGGTGGAGGCGACGCCAATTTCGGGCCCGGCCTGGGTCTGGGCGATGGCGTCCGCTTCGCGGGCAATGGTGGATTCCGCGACATTGACCACGGCGAGCGTCTTGGCGCCCGCTTGCTTGCAATAGCGCAGGGCGGCCAGCGTGTCGGCGGTTTCGCCAGACTGGGAAATGAACAGCGCCGCATCGTTCGGACCGATCACCGGATCGCGGTAGCGGAACTCTGACGCCACATCGATCTCGACCGACAGGCGGGCATATTTCTCAAACCAGTACTTGCCGATGGCAGCTGCATAGAACGCCGTGCCGCAAGCCGTACCAAGCAATCGGTTGACGCTCTTCCAATCCAGCAACCCGCCCGTGGTGAACCGGCCGGCGTCCACATCGAGATACCGTGACAGGGTATGGGCGATGGCGTCAGGCTGTTCATGGATTTCCTTCTCCATGAAGTGCCGGTACTCGCCCTTGTCCGCAAACCCCGCAACGGCGCGGGAGACATGCACCTCGCGATTGGCAGGGCGCTGCTGGGCGTCAAGGATGCGCACATCCCCGGCCGTGACCACGGCGCGATCACCTTCTTCCAAATAGATGACCTTGTTGGTCCAACCTGCGAGCGCGAGTGAGTCCGAGCCGACATAGCCCTCGTTTTCGCCCAGGCCGACCACCAGCGGACAGCCCGATCGCGCCACATAAAGCGCGTCCGTCTCCTCCACATTCAGCGCGGCGAGCGCATAGGCGCCCCGCAGACGGTCCACCGCCGCGTTAAAGGCCTCCGCCATGCCAAGTCCACGGTTCAGACCGGCCGCGATGAGATGCGCAATGACTTCTGAATCGGTCGGCGTGACACAGACCAGGCCTTCCGCCTTCAGCTCTTCACGCAGCTCCTGATAGTTCTCGATAATGCCGTTATGGACAATCGCGACAGGGCCGGAGACATGCGGGTGGGCGTTCTCGAGCGTCGGGGCGCCATGGGTGGCCCAGCGTGTGTGCCCGATGCCGATGACGCCGTCGGTCGGCGCGCTGGCGATCGCCTGGTCCAGCCCTGCGATCTTGCCCGGCGCCCGGCGACGCTCCAGAGCGCCATCCGGGGTAATGACGGCCACACCCGCGGAGTCATAGCCGCGGTATTCAAGCCGCCGCAGCCCTTCCACGAGCCGTTCTGTGACCGTGGTCGATCCGACGATGCCGACAATGCCGCACATGGGCTGCTCCTGAACTCAAACCGGGTTGCGTCAACCTTCGATAGCCAGAGCGCGCCAGTCTGGCCAGCAGAAGGCGCGCTCTAGACCTGTGAAAGGCTTCAACAAATACTGCGGCAGATTTCAGGTCGGGTTAAAATCAGCGCCCGACGCTGACATATTTGAAGCCTTTGGCGGCCATGTCTGCGGGGTCATAGATATTGCGCAGATCCACCAGGGTGGAGCCTTTCATGGACTCCTTCACCCGCCCCAGATCCAGCGCGCGGAATTCATTCCACTCGGTGATGATCACCAGCACGTCGGCATCTTCCGCACACAAATAGGCGCCGGAGGTCATCTCCACATCGCTCAGAAGCTTCTCCGCTTCCAGCGCGCCGGCGGGGTCATAGGCCTTCACCTTCGCGCCGGCTTTTTGAAGCGCGGGGATGATGTCGAGGCTCGGCGCATCGCGCATGTCATCGGTATTGGGTTTGAAGGTCAGACCCAGAACCGCCACGGTTTTGCCCGTGACATCGCCATCGCACGCCTTGATGACCTTGTCCGCCATCGCCGCCTTGCGCTTGTCATTGATGTCGACCACGGTCTCCACCAGACGCACGGGGCTGTCATGCTCCTGGGCGGTGCGGGTCAGCGCCAGCGTATCCTTGGGGAAACACGAACCGCCATAGCCGGGCCCGGCGTGCAGGAATTTGCCGCCAATCCGGTTATCCAGGCCAATGCCCTTGGCGACCTGCTGAACATCAGCGCCCACGGCTTCGCACAGATCAGCCATCTCGTTGATGAAGGTGATCTTCATGGCGAGGAAGGCGTTCGCGGCGTACTTGATCAGCTCGGACGTCCGGCGTGCGGTAAACACGATCGGGGTCTCGTTGAGGAAGAGCGGACGATAAAGCTCGCGCATCACTTCGCGCGCCTTGTCATTCTCGACGCCCACAACAACGCGGTCAGGACGTTTGAAGTCCTCGATCGCCGCGCCTTCACGCAGGAATTCAGGGTTGGAGACCACGGCGAACTCGGCGTCCGGACGGGTCTTGCGGATGACCGCCTCAACCTCATCTCCGGTGCCCACCGGCACCGTGGACTTGGTCACCACAACCGTGAAGCCGTCCATGGCGTTGGCGATCTCTTCCGCTGCGGCGTAGACATAGCTCAGATCCGCATGGCCATCGCCGCGACGCGAGGGCGTGCCCACTGCGATGAACACCACATCCGCCGCCTTCACCGCATCGGTGAGGTCGGTGGCGAAATCGAGGCGACCTTCACGCACATTGCGCTCGATCAGAAGATCAAGGCCCGGCTCATAAATCGGCACGCCGCCCGAACGCAGCTGGTCGATCTTCTCGGCGTTCTTGTCGATACAGGTCACGTGATGGCCGAAATCGGCGAAACACGCTCCGGAGACCAGACCCACATATCCGGTGCCGATCATTGCTACGCGCATGGGGGGTCTCCTTCCTAGAGCCGGGATCGAGTTCGGGTTTCTGATAGGCCATTCCGGCCAGAATGTGACAACCCAAAATCACAGACAGCGAGCTGCAGCTACAGCTCCTGGTCAAACGCGCCGATTTCAGGATGAGCCGACAACTCGTCCTTGATAGCGCTGAAGATCGACTTCACATCGTCTGCGCTGTCCGGGCTTTCAACCACGATCACAAGGTTCGGCGTGTTCGAGCTGGCTCGCACAAGCCCCCAGGCGCCGCCCTCGAGCGTGAAGCGCACGCCGTTGACGGTGTTCACATCAATGATCTTGCGGCCCGCAACGTCTGCGCTCTCGGCATGCTTCGCCTTGAAATTGGCGACGATGCGCTCAACCACGGCGTATTTCTCTTCATCCGAACAGGCCGGCGACATGGTGGGCGAGCCATAGCTGACCGGCAGGTCCTGTTTCAGGTCCGCGACGGTCTTGTCCGGGTTGCGGTCCATCATCTCGAGAATGCAGCGCGCAGCGACAATGCCATCGTCATAGCCGCGCCCTACCGGCGGCTGCAGGAAGAAGTGCCCGGACTTCTCAAAGCCCGCCAGCGCACCCAGCTCATTGGCGCGACGCTTGATATAGGAGTGACCGGTCTTCCAGTACTCGGTCTCGCAGCCATTGGCCTTGAGCACCGGGTCGATGGCGAACAGGCCGGTGGATTTCACGTCCACAACGAACTTGGCGCCCTTGTGCCGCTCGGACAGATCACGGGCCAGCATCAGACCAACCTTGTCAGCGAAGATTTCATCGCCGGTATTGTCCACCACGCCGCAGCGGTCGCCGTCGCCATCAAACGCCAGGCCGATATCTGCGCCCGTCTCCTTCACCCGGTCAGACAGAGCGTGCAGCATCTTCATGTCTTCAGGGTTCGGATTGTACTTGGGGAAGGAGTGGTCGAGCTCGCAATCCATGGCGATCACCTCGACGCCCATGGCTTCAAGCACGTCCGGAGCGAACGCGCCCGCCGTGCCATTGCCGCAGGCGACCACCGCCTTGATCTTGCGCGTAAGCGAGACGCCCTTGGACAGCTCGGCCTTGTAGGCTTCCGCCACACCGGTCTCGCGCACATAACCGCCACCCGACCGCGCCACGCCTTGATCCTTGAGCACGATTTCCTTCAGACGGCTCATCTCGTCCGGCCCGAAAGTCAGCGGACGCTCGACGCCCATCTTCACCCCGGTCCAGCCATTGGAGTTATGGCTGGCCGTCACCATCGCCACCGAGGCGATATCAAGATGGAATTGCGCAAAATAGGCCGTGGGCGACAGCGCCAGCCCGATGTCATGTACCTCGATCCCGGCCTGCATCAGACCCACTTCCAGCGCCTGTTTCACGCCGAGAGAATAGCTGCGGAAGTCATGCCCGGTAACGATCCTGGGCTCCTTGCCCAGCTCGTGGATCAGGGTGCCGAGGCCCAAGCCCAGCGCTTGAATGCCATAAAGATTGATCTGGGGCGGTTGCTCAGAACCCGGATGGCCGAACCACCAGCGCGCATCGTATTCCCGGAACCCGGTCGGCGTGACAAAGGCTTCGGTTTCAAATTCCCAGGTATTGGGCTGAAGGTCGGTGCGCATTCGGGTCCCCTGTGATCAGCACGCCCGGAGCGCGCCATCGATTGTCTTCAACTGTGCCGCGTACGGAATTAGCAAACAAGTGTGACGGCTACTTCCCCGCCGTCGCGTCAATCCGTTCCGCAAACCGCACGGCGGCCGCTCCCGCCTCGCCCGGCGCTGCAGGGCCGCTGACGCGCCCAAGAACCGCGTCCACGAACCGCGCCACATTCGCCCCAAGAGGGTCGCGACCTTCAGGCGTGTCCATATAGTCAGGGTTGAGGTCAAAGCCGGTGGTGTTCTTGAAGGTTCGGGCGACGAAATCGATCTCGATCACACCTTCCTCATACTCCACCACCATGCCGCGGCGGCGGTCATCGGCGATCCGGCTGGCTTTCAGCTCCAGCTCGGCGCCATTGGCGAAGCAGGCCGTCATGCTGACTTCATCCAGACTGTCGCTGCGTTCACTCTTGCCTTCGACAGACAGGCTCTCGGCCTCGTCCTGCCCGATCAGGGTCAGCGCCAGATCAAGGTCGTGGACCATCAGGTCAAAGGTGACGGAGATATCGGTGCTTCGTCCGCTCCACGGCCCTTCGCGCCAGGCAGTGATGCGCTTGGGCGGGGTCTGGATGGCGGTCAGGCCCATGACGTCAAAGACCAGTCGCTCCTGATGCCCGCAGGCGAGCGGCAGCCGCATTTCGTCGGCCAGCTTCACCAGTTGATCCGCCTCCTCGCCGGTCACCGCCAGCGGCTTCTCGATCAACACCGGCTTGCCGGCTTCCAGCACGCGCGCGCCCATTTGCGCATGGGTGACGCCGGGGCTGGCGATGGTGACCACGTCGACCGCCTCCAGAAATACGCCAACCTCGGAATAGGCCGTCACGCCATGCTTGTCGGCCAACGCCTGGGCGCGGTCCTTGTCCGGGTCGAAAATGGCGGTGAGCGTGGTGTCCGGGTTCTCGACGTATTTACCGGCGTGATAGCCGCCGAAAACGCCTGCGCCGATGACGCCTGCGCGCAGGGGAGAAGTCGCCGTGCTGGTCATGAGAATGCCCCGTAATGATGCTGAAGGCTTGAGGATGTGCGTCGTCTTAGACCGCGTTCGGAAAGGACGCAAAGGGCCGGATCGCCGCGCCTAGCTGACCCCGGCGCGCAGAAGATCGTGGATGTGCAGAAGGCCGACCGGCTTGCCGGCGTTATCGCAGACAAAGAGCTGGGTGATCTTGCGGTTGCCCGCCGTCATCACGCGCAGGGCGTCAGAGGCCAGGGCGCCGGGCGTGGTGGTCACCGGGCTGGGCGTCATCACGCTCTTCACCGATTGCTCGATGAGGTCCGGTCCCATCTTGCGACGCAGATCGCCATCCGTGACGATGCCGGACAGCTTGCCCGCCCCATCGGTGACGCCGACACAGCCAAAGCCCTTTTCGCTCATCACGATCAGAGCGTCGCCCATGCTGGCGAGTTCAGGCGCCAGCGGCATGGCGTCGCCCGCATGCATCAATTCATCCACCCGCGCCAGCGCCGAGCCGAGCGCGCCGCCGGGATGGTAACGAGCGAAGTCCATCGCGGTGAAGCCGCGCGCCTCGATCAGCGCCACAGCCAGCGCATCACCAAACGCCATCATCATGGTGGTCGAGGTGGTGGGCGCGCGGGTCTCGCCGCACGCCTCGGGCGCCTTGGGGCACAGCAAGAGGATGTCAGAGCCCTTCGCGAGGGTGGACTCCGCGCCGGCGGTCATGCCGATCAGCGGCACGCCGAAGCGGCGGCAATAGGCGATCATGTCGCCTAGCTCTTTGGTTTCGCCGGAGTTGGAGAGCGCCAGCACCGCGTCATCGGCGGTGATCATCCCCAGATCGCCATGGCTGGCTTCGGCCGGGTGCACGTAGGAGGCAGGTGTGCCGGTAGAAGCAAGCGTTGCGGCGATCTTGCGCGCCACATGGCCGGATTTGCCGACCCCGGCGCAGATCAGTCGACCCTTGAGCCCTGCAATCACCCGCACGGCCTCGACGCTCACCTCATCCAGCGCCTCGCTGAGTTGAGACAGGCCATCCTTCTCCAGGCTCAGCGTACGGCGCATGGCGGAAAGAATAGCGGAAGGGTCTAGCGCGGTAGCGGCGGGCGACATGGTCTGATCCCTGAATTGACGCGCGGCGATCACGCGGGGCGCCTCCTGTACCAAGCACGGCGCGAAGAGGCTAGACGCAGGTTGCGTCTTCAGATGGGCTCGACGGACAGGCGGTAAAAGGGGTAAACCGCCCGCCAACACAGTCTGCCCGTCAGAGGAAACCCATCATGACCCGTCTTGTGCTCACCCGTCACGGCCAGAGCGTCTGGAACCTTGAGAACCGGTTTACGGGCTGGGTGGATGTGGATCTGACCGAGGAAGGCGTCAAACAGGCCCGGCGCGGCGGCGAACTTCTGGCCGAGGCCGGCTTCAAACCCGATTTCGCCTGCACCTCCTTGCTCAAGCGCGCCATCCGCACGCTCTGGTTCGCCCTTGAAGGCGTGGACCGGGTCTGGGTTCCGGTGGAGAAGACCTGGCTTCTGAACGAGCGCCATTACGGAGCCCTGACGGGGCTGAACAAGGCAGAGACCACCGAGAAGCATGGCGAGGAGCAGGTGAAGATCTGGCGTCGCTCCTATGACATTCCGCCGCCGGCGCTGGAAACAACGGACGAGCGTCATCCGCGCTTTGACGACCGCTACGCCCATCTCGACCCGGCGCTTTTGCCGGGCACGGAAAGCCTGAAACTGACCCTGGATCGCGTCGCACCTTACTTCGACAGCACCATCGCGCCGAAGATCAAGGCGGGCGAGGACATCCTGATCTCCGCCCACGGCAACTCCCTGCGTGCGCTGATCAAGATGCTGTTCGACGTCTCCAACGAGGACATCGTCAAGGTCGAGGTGCCCACCGGCAACCCGCTGATGATCGAGCTTGATGGCCTGAAACCCGTCTCCGTGCGCTATCTCGATGAAGACCGCGCCCAACCGCTCGACTTCGCGAAATAGCCGCCATGACCTCACGCCCGGTCACGGCTGAGGATTTGCGCTACATGGATACGGCGCTGGCGCTGGCCTATGCCCGTCTGGGCCAGACCGCACCGAACCCGTCTGTAGGCTGCGTCATTGTCAAGGACGCACGGATCATCGGCGCCGCCGCGACCGCGCCAGGCGGCCGCCCGCATGCCGAACCACAGGCGATCGAGCAGGCCGGAGCTGCAGCAGACGGCGCGACAGTCTATGTCACGCTTGAGCCCTGCGCCCATACCGGCAAGACGCCCCCTTGCGCCAAAGCGTTGATCGCGGCCAGACCGTCTGAAGTGGTGATCGCCTGCCGCGACCCGTTCGAACAGGTCGCCGGTCGCGGGATCGCCATGCTGGCAGACGCCGGGATCACCGTCCTGGAAGGTGTGCGTGAGGCGCAAGCCATCACCCTGAACGCCGGTTTCTTTGAACGCCTGAAGACGGGCCGCCCTCTCCTCGTCCGGGATAACCGGCCTGGCCTGTTTGATGCCGAGCTTGCCCTGGAGCAGGGCGAGGATGTCGATGCTGCGCTAGAGCGACTGGGTGCGCAGGGGCTGACGCGGGTGCGGCAGCGATAAAAACACCTCAAGTGTACGCGCCGACAAGATAGCGTTAACAGGCACGGGTCCACACTCGCCCCCAACGGGCGGTCACGCCCATCGCCCGTAACGGATCAAAGATGATCGGCAAGCCCATCCAGTACCAGCCCCTGACCCAGCTTGAGGTGGATGAAGCCTGCCGCAAGCATGAGTTCCTGATGAATGGGCGCATGGGCGGCGCACGGGCCAATTTTTCCTACAAGATCCTCAAAGGGCTCGACCTGTCGGGCCGCAACCTTGCTGACGCCGATCTGTCCGGCGCGATCCTTGAGGGCACGAATTTCTCTGGCGCCAACCTGACCCGCGCGACGATCTTCGCCGCCGACATGCGTCAGGCGAACCTCTCCGGCGCGGTGCTGCACCGGGCCGATATGCGCGGGGTGATCCTGCGTGGGGCGGATCTGACCGGGGCAGACCTTAGCCAGGCCGATCTGCGAGAAGGCGCCATCGCCCAGGTGGACCGCGAGAAAGGCCTCGCCGTCATCACCCATGAACAACGCCCCGGCGAAGCCAGCGAAGCGCGCTTCAAGGGGGCGAACCTGTCCCAGACCAAGATGACGGGCGCTGTGGCGCAATCATCAGACTTTACCGACGCTGTCCTGATCGGTGCGCGCCTGACCCGTGCCAATCTGCGCGGCTCGCGCTTCCCCGGCGCCAATCTTCAGGACGCGGACCTTTACGGCGCAGACCTCAGTGACGCCGACATGCGCGATTGCGTGCTGATCGGCGCCAAGACCGAGATGTGCCAGTTCCAGCGCGCCAATCTCGAAGGCGCCTTGCGTGACGCACCGCCAGCCGAAATCGCTGACCCGGGCGGAGAAACCGCCAAGGCGCTCGACCGGCATGCGCGCTGGTGTGAAACCGGCGGCGCAGAGGGCGCTCCCTCCACCTTCAATGACAAGGATTTGCGCGGCCTGAAATCGCTGGCGGGGCGGAACCTGACGGCGCTCCAGGCCCGCAACGCCATTCTCTACGGTCTTGATATGGAAGGCGTAGAGCTGCAGGGCGCGAAACTGGCCGGCGCTGATCTTCGCATGACCTCCTTGCGGGGCGCGGACCTGCGCGGCGCAGACCTCAAAGGCGCCAAGCTCAACAATGCGGACCTGCGCGAGGCTCAGCTGGGCCCGCTCGTTCTGCCCAATGACCGCTTGCTGGCCGCCTCCATTGCTGAAGCCTGCCTGCGTTATGCGGACCTCTCAGGCGCCGACCTGCACCATCTTCAGGCCGAAGACGCCGATCTGTCCTTTGCCCGCATGCACGGCGTGGACGCGCGCAAGGCCGTCTTCAAGCGCGCCCTCTTCACCGGCACAAAGCTGAGCGAGCACTTCACCTCCCAGGTCGATGACCTGACCGACGCGGTGGATATCAACGCGGCCTGAGTAGACGCTGGCTGCGCCAACCGATAAATACTCATCCTGAGCATAAGGGGGCGTCGCCCCTCTGACAGGTGACCGCATGTCCGCTTTCAAGAATATCTACCGCCACGGCTTCGCCCGGATCGCCGCTTTCGCGCCAGAGGTTCATCTGGCCGAGCCGCTGGCCAATGCCGAGACCCTGATCGGCCTTGTCCGTCAGGCGCATGAGCGTCATGCGGCTGTCTGCCTGTTTCCCGAACTCGGCCTGACCGGCTATTCGGTGGATGACCTGCATCATCAGGCGGCGCTTCTGGATGCCGCTGAAGACGCGGCGGCGCGGATCATAGAAGCCAGCGAAGGCCTGCGCCCGCTGATCCTGTTCGGTTGCGCGCTCAGAAGTTCAGGACAGCTCTTCAACTGTGCGCTGGCGGTGCAGGATGGCCAGCTTCTGGGCGTCATTCCCAAGAGCTATCTGCCCAATTATCGCGAGTTCTACGAAAAGCGCTGGTTCTCGGATTCCTCAAGCGTCATCGAGGATACGATCTCGGTGGGCGAGCATATCGCGCCGTTCGGCACAGACCTTCTGTTTGAAGCGCTCGATCTGCCCGGCCTCGTGGTTCATGCCGAAATCTGCGAGGACTTCTGGTCGCCCATACCGCCCAGCCTTCACGGCGCGCTCGCCGGGGCGACAGTGATGGTGAACCTGTCCGCGTCCAACGCCACCATCGGCAAGGCCCGCGAACGCGCAGCGCTGTGTGATGCCCAGTCCCGCCGCACCCAGGGCGCCTACATCTTCTCTGCGGCCAGCGCAGGAGAATCCACAACCGACCTCGCCTGGGACGGCCAGCTTCTGGCCTACCAGCAAGGTGAGCTGATCGCAGCGGGCGAGCGCTTCCTCAATAACGCCCCCGCTATTGTGTACGCGGATGTGGATCTGGAACGCATCACGGGTGAGCGCGCGCGCCTGTCCACCTGGCGCGATGCCTCCGCCCGGCATGCGGACGCCCTCAAAGGGTTTACGCGTATCGGCTTTACGCTGGAGATGGATAAGGACGCCGAGATCGCATTGGAGCGGAGCGTCGATCGCTTCCCGTTCGTGCCCAACGACGCCGCGCGCCTGGATGAAGACTGCTATGAAGCCTACAACATTCAGGTTCAGGGCCTCGTCCAGCGCCTGAAGGCGACAGGCTTGAAAACGGCCGTCATCGGCGTGTCAGGCGGGCTGGATTCCACTCAGGCGCTGATCATCACAGCCCGCGCCTTCGACCGACTGGGTCTTGATCGCTCCGGCATCATTGCTGTCACCCTGCCCGGCTTCGCCACCTCCGAGGGCACACGCAACAATGCGCTGGCGCTGATCGAAGGACTGGGCGCGACCCATCGCGAGATCGATATCCGCCCCGCCGCCGAGCGCATGCTGGCCGACCTCAACCACCCCTACTCAGAGGGCGCGAACCAGTACGACGTGACCTTCGAGAATGTTCAGGCGGGCCTGCGGACGGACTACCTCTTCCGTATGGCCAATCATGAGGGCGGGCTGGTGATCGGAACGGGCGACCTGTCCGAGCTGGCGCTTGGCTGGTGCACCTATGGCGTCGGCGACCATATGAGCCATTACAACGTCAATGCCGGGGTCGCCAAAACCCTGATCCAGCACCTGATCGGTTGGGCGGCGCGGCGTGAGGAGTATGGCGCCGAGGTGTCTCGCGCTCTGATGGACGTGCTCAACACAGAAATCTCGCCCGAACTGGTGCCTGCGGGTGCGGACGGCGCGATCCAGAGCACGGAAGCCGCGATCGGCCCCTACCCGCTCAATGATTTCTTCCTGCACTATGTGGTTCGACACGGCTTTTCGCCCGCCAAGATCGCCTTCCTGGCCGAACAGGCCTGGGGCGACAGTGATGCGGGCGGCTGGCCGCCACATGTCGCCGACGCTGACAGGCGCGCCTTTGACCGGGACACTATCCTGCATTGGCTGGGCGAGTTTGCGCGGCGCTTCTTCGGCAATTCCCAGTTCAAGCGCTCCGCCATTCCAAATGGTCCGAAACTGACCTCCGCCGGCGCGCTGAGCCCCAGGGGTGACTGGCGCATGCCATCAGATTCCAGCGCCAAGGTCTGGCGAGACGCCGTGGCGGTGCTCAGGGACGAGCTCCTCTGATACGAAAAAACGGCGCTCCTCAATGAGGAAAGGAGCGCCGCAAGGTCGAAAAAGGGGAAGTCAGTCAGAAGATTAGGGCCCGACCGGTCAAACGCAGACTATCGGGGGGAGGGACGTGTCGCGTCCGTCCGATCGGGCCGCGATCCCGGCTTAGGCGGCGGACGCCTTGTCAGCCGAGATCAGCTTGGTTTCGGATTTGCCGTTCACGGCGATCCGACGCGGTTTTTTCGCTTCGGGAATTTCACGCTCCAGCTGGATGCGCAGCAGGCCGTTCTGAAGGCTGGCCTCACGCACCTGGACATGGTCGGCGAGATGGAAGCGACGCTCGAAAGAGCGCTCCGCAATACCGCGATGCAGGTAGTTGCGCTGCTCTGCGTCTTCTGACGGCACGCGCTTGCCTGCAATGGTCAGAACATTTTCCTGAACTTCAATGTCGAGATCGTCTTCACCGAACCCGGCCACGGCGAGCTCGATCTGATACTCGTGTTCAGAGAGCTGCTCGATATTGTACGGGGGGTAGCCGCCGCTCGGCTCCAGCTTGGCCGCGTTGTCGATCATGTTGGCCAGACGGTCAAATCCGACAATGGTGCGGTAAAGCGGCGAGAAATCAGTAGTACGCATGAGTTCGATCCTCCTTGGAAGCGATCGGGCCCGCGTGCGGGCTATGGTTTCAGAGTTCACCTTCAAGGCCACCCGCAGCGTGCAGCGTAACCCCTCCGGTAATCCGTAAAGCCCCGTTCGGCGGCTCTACGTCAATTGAATTGGGTAAGCCAATTGGAGGGCGCAAGAGGTCAACGCCATTTTTTTCAACTTCGCGTCAACGAACGCGCTCGCGCCATTGTGAGCGAGTGCATTCCAGCTCTATGATCAGCACAATCTCGGCTAACCGGAGTGAGTACATGCAACGTCTGACAGCCCTTCTTTTCACCGTCTCGGCCTGCGCCGTCCTGGCCGCCTGCGGCGCCCCGACTGCGGACGAGGAGCAGGATGCTTCCGCACCCGCCGCAGACATGTCCGCCGACGACTCCGCCAGCATGGATGAGGGCCTCGACGGCGCTCAGGACATGATGGACGAGGCCGAAGGCGCCGAGGCTGGCAGCCTGAGCTGGGCCCTGGAAGGCGACTGGCGCGGCGATGACGCGCAAGCGCGCGACGCCTACCGCCATCCGCAGGAAACCCTTGAGTTCTTTGGCATCGATCCGTCCGGTCGCGTCATGGAAATCTGGCCGGGCGGCGGCTGGTACACGGATGTGCTGGCGCCCTGGATCAATGCCAATGGCGGCGAATACATCGCCGTCTGGTCTGACATCGCGCCGGACAATGAACGCGCCCTCGCCTTCCGTCAGAGCTTTGAAGACAAGTTCGGCGACGAACCTTTTGGCGACGTGACCATGGCGACGTTTGACAGCGAAACCGGCCCCATCGCAGAGCCGGGTTCCGTCGACGCCATCGTAACCTTCCGCAACACCCATTCGTGGATGAGCCGCGGCATCGCGGAGAAAGCCTTCAGCGATTTCTATGATGCGCTCGCACCGGGCGGCGTTCTGGGCCTGGTCCAGCACCGCCTGCCGGCGGACCGCGTTCAGGATCCGCGCGCCAGCACCGGCTATGTCCAGCAGGACCTTGTGGTCTCCATGGCGGAAGAGGCGGGCTTCGAGCTGGTTGAAGCCAGCGAGATCAACGCCAATCCGGCCGACACCGCCGACCACCCGTTTGGCGTCTGGACCCTGCCGCCGGTGTCGCGCACCTCTGATTTCGGTGAACCGGCGGATCCGAACTTCGACCGCGCGCCCTATGACGCGATCGGGGAATCTGACCGGATGACCCTGTTGTTCAGAAAACCCGCGGGCGAGTAGAACGCAAACGCCGGTCTGGTCCGCTAGGCCGGCGTTTTTGCTTCAGCCTATCGCGCAGCCGGCGCCAGCAGGTCCAGCGCCCGGGCATGCAGTTGGGGCGTCGCCGCCGCAAGCATCTGCCCGCCCTCATGAGCCGGGCCGCCGCGCCAGTTCGTAATGACCCCGCCCGCACCGCTGACCACAGGGATCAGGGCGCCCACATCCCAGGCCTTGAGCCCGCTCTCGATCACCAGATCCACGCCCCCTGCCGCCAGTGCGGCATAGGCATAGGCGTCCAAACCGTAGCGGCGCACTTTCGCGCCTTGCGACAGGATGCTGAAGCATTCAGCTTCCTCCCCGGCAAAGAGCCCGGGATCGGTTGTCGACACGATCGCGTCCTCAATCCGCTCCACACCCGAGCGGGTTCGAAGCGGTTGTCGCGAACCTGCATGCTCCAACCACGCCGCTTCATTCAAAACGCCGCTATAGCGCTCGCCCGTGAACGGCTGGTCGATAATGGAAAGAAGGGGGCCATCCGGCCCGTATAGCGCAATCAGAACGCACCAGGTCGGCAGTCCTGCAATGAAGGCACGTGTGCCATCAATCGGGTCAATAACCCAGGTTCGCCCCGATTGACCGACGGTCTCCGCCTGCTCTTCACCCAGCACGCCATCCTGAGGACGGGCCTCGGCCAGAAGCGCACGGATCCGCGCCTCGATGGCGCGATCTGCTTCGGTAACGGGATCAAACTCGTGCGCCGGCTTGGCGTCGACGCGAAGCCCGGTCCGGAAGTGCTGCAGAGCAATGGGACGCGCAGCGTCCGCCAGTTGAGCGGCCAGCGCCAACTCTGCAGTCACATCCAGATCGGGCATCAGGAACTCGGCGTTTGACGTCAGCGATTAGGCGACGTTTTCACCCCGGGCATCCGGGTCCAGGGACCGGGCCAGCTCGAGAAGACGACGACGCGGCCGCTCATTGAGCTTGTAGTAAGCGCGGACCAGATCGAGCGTCTCTTTCTGGGAGAGCACGTCAGCAGCGACGTTCTCGCCTTCAGGCGCGGCGGATTCGCCAGACCCTTGAAGGCCTTCGTAGAAGTACTGCACCGGCACATCGAGCGCTTCAGCGAGCTCGAACAGGCGAGATGCGCTGACGCGGTTGGCGCCGCTTTCATACTTCTGGATTTGCTGGAAGCGAATACCGACCGATTGCGCAAGCTGCTGCTGGGTCAGGCCCAACAGACGGCGACGGCGACGGATCCGCTTACCCACGTGATGGTCAATTGCATTGGTCATTGTGAAAACCCTCGATCAAACTTTTCTCGTTGCGACTCCCCCGTCATCATCGCAACACGACACTTCAATGACACCTGAGATATGGCACAGCACAGCTCGCCTCGCAAGTGAACACAGCAGCACAAATCGCGCTCCAGGAAAGACTCTTGGAATATGCTTTCCAAAAAACTTTACTCCGCGGCAAGTCTACCTGTGTGCTCTGTATAAATCATAGACTTGGCCCACGTCTGAAGGCGTTCTGTCAAGTTGGCCATATTAGACGAAGGTTGCACATCGGCTTCGTGCAAATACAATCCGCGATTGATTTCTACTTGCATCACATGGACGCCAATCAAAGGCTGACCATAGTGCTCCGTCGTGTACCCCCCGGCATATGGACGGTTCCGGGTTACCGCAAAGCCCAGTGATTTGAAATACGCTTCTGCATGGTTGATCAAATTTCTCCCGCAGGACGCGCCAAATCGATCTCCAAGTACGATATCCGCCCCTCGTCCGGATGAGGACGGCATGGAGTGGCAATCAATCAGAACTGCGTGCCCGAACTGGTCAACGATCTGACGGATCTGGTTCTTCAAAGCTTCGTGATAAGGACGGTAATACGCGTCTAGTCTTCGACGCCCCTCACAATAGTCGATCTTGCCCGGATGAATGCTGCGCCCGTCCGCCGCCAGTCGCGGGATCACGCCAAGACCAGCCGAGGTCCGGGCATTGGGCGGCGCAAAACCAGCCGCAGGAACCCCGTCAAACAATCTGGCGTCCAGCTCGTCCGGCCCCCGGTTCGGGTCTACAAAGGCGCGCGGAAAGACCGCCTCGACAAAACTTGCGCCTAGCTCGGTCACACAGCTGAAGAACTGATCTACATAGGCGTCCTCTGACCGACGCAGCACCGTCAAGGGCGCACAGGCCTGTTTCAGGAACCCGTCCTCATAGCACCGCCCGGAATGGGGCGAGGCGAAGATGAAGGGCGATGTGCGCACCTCAGGCTCATGAACCATCACGGGTTCATAAATGTCGCCAATCAGAGAGTCTTGGGCCGGTTGCATGCGTCGATTGTGAGCCCTGTACGCTGCAGGTCAATGAGACATAGGAGCCCACTGACAAATCAGCTCCGCCACTGCCAGTGCGTTCAGGTGACTTTTACGAGTTTGGGTTAGCCTTTCCGTTGGTGGAAACAGACAAGGGGGCGGCGATGGCCCGCATTCTTCTCGCAGAAGACGATGACTCCATGCGCGACTTCCTGGCCAAGGCGCTCAATCGCGCCGGCCATGAAGTGGACGCCGTGGCGGATGGCGAGGAAGGGCTCGACGCCCTGGGCGAAACGCCCGGCGCCTATGAATTGCTGCTGACGGATATCGTCATGCCCGGCGTAGACGGCATTGAGCTGGCGCGACGCGCGGCGCAGATCGACGCAGGGCTGAAAATCATGTTCATCACCGGCTTTGCAGCCGTGGCGCTGAACGCAGGGGCGCAAGCGCCCAACCAGGCCAAGGTCCTGTCAAAGCCCTTCCACCTGCGCGACCTCGTGGATGAAGTCGCCAAGGTCGTGGCTGCCGCCTGAATCAATCAGCCCCCTCTTTTCCAAGAGGGGGCTGATCAGGATCTTCAAAGTTTCAAGATCAACGCGGATCCGGCGGATTGTGCTCCATCAGGAAGTCATGGAGCGCCTGCACGGTGATCATCCGCGAATTGCGGAACAACAGATTGTGTCCGTCGCCTTCGATCGTCACCAGTTCAACCGGTTTGCCCGCAGCCTGAACGGCGTCGCGCATGATCTCGGACTGCTCGTACGGCACGATGAAGTCTTCACGGCCGTGGATCAGCATCAGCGCAGGCGCATTCGCCGGAATGTTGCGCGCCGGAGAAATGGCGATCATTTCATCACGCTGCGTGCGCCAATCGCCTATGTATTCGGTCCAGTAGTTCACCGAACCGACACCGCCGGGCTGATTTCCCTGCCAGGCCATCATGTCCAGAATGTCCGACACCGGAGCGCCGGCGATGGCGCAACGATAGGTGTCCGGCGTCAGTGAGTAGCCGGCCAGCGCGGCATACCCGCCGTAAGACCAGCCAAAGATGCAGACGCGGTCCGCATCGACCATGCCCTGCTCGACAAAATGCTGGACCGATGTGGTCACATCGTCCTGCATCAGCCGGCCCCATTCGCCATGACCCAGGCGGACAAAGTCATCGCCCTGACCGTCAGAACCGCGGAACTGCGGCTGGAACACCAGATAACCCATTTCAGCCAGCGGCTGGGCCCAGAAGTCAAAGCCGTAGGAATCCCGGGCCTGGGGACCACCGTGCGGCAGCACCACCATGGGCAGGTTTTCAAGCGGGCGATCCACAGGATGGGTCATATAACCCCAGAGACGCAGGCCGTCGCTGGAGCGGTATTCCACCGTCTCGACCGGGTGAATGCGGTCTTGCGGAACTTCCGGGTACTGGGTCTGCAGGAAGGACAGCTCACCCGAGCTGCGATCCAGAAGATAATAATCGGTCGAGGTCTGACCGCCGGAGACGGAGATCACGAACCGGTTGGCGTCACGGTCCCAGCTGCTCAGCGCGACATCACTGTCGGGAAATATCTCGCTGATCTGCTGGTGCAGCTGGCCAAATTCGTCGTCGAACCAGGTGTAGCCCCGGCGACGGCCATCCCAGGATGCCGCAATCACGGCGCCTGTACGCCAGTCCGTCACGAAGCCGCCCAGGTCAAAGCCTTCCGGCGCCACCAGACTGCTCTGGATCTCGCCCGTTTGAAGATCAAACAGGGAGCCGCGCATCAGGTCATCATCCACGAGCTCGGCGAACCAGACACCGCTCCCGTCGGCGCTCGGCGCCACCAGGTTACCGACGCGCGCCTCGATACGGCGGCCAGACCGGCCAAAATCATCAAACGCGATGTCTTCCTCATGGACCATCTGCGCATTGCGCTGGTCCAGACGGAACACCCGCAGCCAGCGATCCTCATAGGAGAAATCCTGGCGCGCGATCGGATTGGCGTTGGCGTCAAGCACCCAGTTGGACGTGTTGGGCGTGCCACGCAGAATACGGCGATAGTCGTCCCGGTCGAGATCATACTCGTACAGGTTCACTTCCACATACCGGCCATCACCGCGGTTGCGCCCTGCAGCGCCTTCACGGAAGCGGGCAATGCTGGCGGAAACGATGATCTTGTTCGGCTGATCCGGAAGGATGGCCTCGATCTGGGCGTTCGGAGCGAACTCCGTGTAATCGCCCTCTTCCAGGTCCCAGACGACCAGACGGCCAATGTCGGCCTGATCAGCGGGCGCGCCAGGAAGACGGGTCCGCTCCCGGTAAGAGACCAGCAGATAGCGGTCAGACAGCCAATTCACGCCGAACGCCAGCAGGTCGTTGATGTCCTGCGAGCTCGCGTCAAAAGCCTGAGCCGGGCCGCCATTGAGCGACGTGACCAGCAATCTCATCTCGGAGCGGTCTGCGCCGGTGAGCATGGCGAGCTGCTCGCCATTGGGTGAAATCCGGACCTGCGTGATTTCCGGCAGGCGTGCATACGCACTGAGATCTATGGTCGGCTGGGCGTTTGCCGCCCCTCCGCCAACCATGAAGCTGAGCGCCAAGGCCCCTAAGGCCGAGGATGCCCATCTGGCATGTTTCAGAAACACTTCCGTTCTCCCCTGAACGTCTATGTGATTTAGGGCTCTAGGTAACTTCAATACCTGTTCGCCTTCAAGCTTAGAGGGTATATGATTGGACGGAACGCGTCTCAAAAAACATCCGTTCGCAGGAGTGCAGAAATTGATCCGAACATTGTTGACTTGCACGGTTCTGGCTGCGGCCGCAACCCCGATCAGCTTCGCACAGGATTCCCGCGCCGAAGCGCTCGCCCGGTGCGCCCAGATCACCAATGATCAGGCGCGCCTGAGCTGCTTTGACATCGTCATGGGCGGCGGCAGCGCGACCAACGCCGCACAAACCGGCTCCGCCGCATCGCAATCAGACACCGCCGTCGCTGTTGGCGAAGGGGATGATTTTGGTCGTCCGGATACGACGGCAGGGTCCGCGCTGCGCTTCCCGTCCATCCCCACCCCGCAGTTTCCGTCGTTCGGCCAACAGGATGGCGAAGCACTCGCGGGAGAAAACGGATCCGGCCAGGTTGCGCCCGACACCGAAATCATCGAGCGCAACAGCAGCGGCGATCCCAGCCGCGTCATGATGCAGATCGACCGGATTTCCACCCACGGCTACAACACCAAACGCTTCCACATGACCAATGGTCAGGTCTGGGAAGTCACTGACGGCATGCGCTTCTCGATCCCGCGCAATACGCAGAACCTGTCCGCGGAAATCAGAACCGCATCCTTCGGTGGCTATTTCCTGCGTATCGAAGGGGAAGGTCGCGCGATCCGGGTCCAGCGCATCGACTAAAGCGCCCCGAAAGAACGCACACAAACAAGGCCCGCAGCACATGCTGCGGGCCTTTTTCGTTGCGCGTCAGAGCCCAAAAGAAGAGGCCCGCAGCTAAGCTGCGGGCCTCTGTTAGTTCAGCAATTGCTTGCTGGATTAGAACTGCTTGGTCACGTTCAGGAAGAAGCGACGGCCAAGGAGGTCGTAACCCGAGCCCAGCTGTGCGTTGGAGGAAGCTTGGGTGCTGCCGGAAGCGTCCTGGTCGATGATGACCGGATCTTCGTCGAACACGTTGTTCACACCAGCGCGGATGACCCAGGTGTCGCGAGAGTAGGACACCGACAGGTCGTGGTAGTACTGAGCATCAGCTTCGGTAACGACCGAAGAGAAGTCCAGCCACGGGGTGGACGGATCGTCGTTCTCGACGCAACCAGCCATTTCGCAAGCTGCGTAGATACGCTGACCGTACGGGGTGTCGGAACCCGGGGTGGTGTCGTTGTAGATAGAGGCTTGCTCACCCACATAACGCATCCGCCACAGAGCCGACCAGTCACCACGGCTGATACGCGTGTTCAGCGTACCGCGCCATTCGGGGTTGCCCCAGTCACCAACGTAGTTGTTCACTTCGGAGTCAGCGGTGGTCTGGTTGAGGATCTCGTCAGACCAGGTCCAGACGGTGTTCACGTCCAGGTTGAAGCCGCCGAAGAAGCTTTCCGGAATGTCGTAGTTGAAACGCGCGTTGAAGTCGACGCCAGAGGTTTCCTGGGTCGAAACGTTGAACGGCGTGTTGTCCACGAACCGCAGAAGCCCGGTGTTCGGATCACGTTCACGACGCGAGCAGAACACGTTGTTCGGGAAATCTGAGGAGTTGTAGCACTCGCTCAGAGAGAATGCGGTGCCCGGGATGGCGATGGAGTCATCGACGGAGATGTCGAAGTAGGTCACGCCCAGGGTCAGGTCGAAACCGTCAAACCAAGGCTGCTCGAAGACCGCACCATAGCTGATCGCTTCGGAGGTTTCCGGATCCAGACCCGGGTTACCTGCGCGGAAGGATTCGATCGACGGGGTGCCGGTCAGACCCAGAGAGAACGGATCCACACCTTCAGCCTGACAGTTCGCGATCACGATCGGATCACGGTTGTCTTCGGTCGGGTCATAGACGCCAGCGTTCTGAGCTGCACTCGGCACGACGCACGGATCGGCGAAGCCCGAGGAGAAACCCGTCTGGCCGCCCAGGAACAGTTCCCGCACGTTCGGCGCGCGGAAGGACGTGCCGTAGGTGCCGCGGAAGGTCAGCGAGTTGGTCGGAGACCAGGAACCACGGATCGAGTAGGTTTCGTTCTCACCGTAGAATTCGTGGTCGGTCAGACGCGCCGCCAGGTCGATCGTGAGGTCTTCAGCGAACGCCACGCCGGACAGGACCGGGATGGAAGCTTCGCCGTAGAACTCGAGCAGGTTCACGGAGCCACGGGACAGACGGTCGGCGAAGAAGCCGGCGCCACGGCCTTGAGCCGCAACGGTGTCCACACCGGAGTCCAGGCCATCTTCACGCCATTCGACACCCGCCACGACGGAGACGTCGCCAGCCGGCAGGGTGAAGACCGGGCCGGTCACGAAGCCGCCAGCGATCTTCTGATCAACCGTGGTGGTCACGGTGCGTTCGATCAGCAGATAGTCGAGCTCTTCCTGCGTTGCGAAAGAGGTCGCGCTTTGGCCGTCATAAGCATAGAGGCTCGGAGCGAACAGGTTGACCGGCACACAGCTGTCCGGGCCAAGGAAGCCGAACAGTTCAGCGTCTTGCGGCGTGCCGCAGACGATTTCGCCGTTCTCGACGCGGGTGGTGTAGATGCTGTGACGCAGACGGTCTTCATCGATACCCGGACGCGAGGAGTAACCCATGGAGCGGGTGTAACCAGCGAACAGTTCCCAGCTCCACTGCGGAGCGTTGATGGCCGCCAGGTCGCCCGTCAGGCCGCCGATCAGGCGGGTCTGCTGGACTTCCAGGTCAATGTTGCCGCGCTCGACCGGCAGCGACAGGATCGGAACCGCGTCAACGCCGAACGGGTTGAACGGGTTGGAGCCCGGAACGGTCGGGAAGAGCTGACCGTGGAAGGTGTTCTTCACAGCGGTCTGGCTGTTGGAGTGCGAGGCCTCGATGAATGCGTTGATGCCTTCGATGCCGAACACCGGACCCAGGTCGCGGTTGGCGGTCAGGAACATCGAGTAACGCTGGGATTGCGGGATGATGTCATCGCCGCCTTCCAGGTAGGAAGAACGCGCACGCAGGTCTGCAGAATCACCCGTACCGAAGCCGGTGCCGACCAGAAGGCCGAAATCTTCTGCGCCGTTGAAGTACACGTCACGGCCTTGCAGGGACGGGTTGTAGTTGGTCAGGTCAACATTGCCGTCAACGTATGCGGAGTAGATACGCGCACGGTTGATGATGGAGCCTTCGCACTCGGACAGCATGTTGCCGTTGGCGTCCAGCTCGATGTCGCGCGAGCAGTACAGGCCGCTGTCGGGATCTTGAGCCCAGTCGCGGTCACGAACTTCAAGCTCGTCCTGGTTGAAGTATTCCATGGCGAACATGAAGGACGAACGCTCGGTGGAGTCACCCATCAGGATGTTCCAGCGTTGCGAGTCGCCGCCAGACTGTTCCGGCACGGACACGAAGCCGTCGACCTGCAGGCCGTCGAACTCGTCGCGCAGGATCACGTTGACCACGCCGGCCACGGCGTCAGAACCGTAAACGGAAGACGCGCCGTCAAGCAGGATGTCGATGCGAGAAATCATCGAGGACGGGATCAGGTTCACGTCCGGAAGCGCCGGAGCGCCTTCCACACCAGCCGGTGCGAAGCGACGGCCGTTGATCAGGACCAGGGTCTGGTCAGGGTTCAGGCCACGCAGCGAGACGTTGTTCGCGCCCGGGCCGCCGTCGGTGACGAAAGCCGAGGTGATGGTGGAGTCCAGCTGCACGCCCTGTGCAACGGTGGTCGTCTGAAGGATTTGCGCGGCGTCGATCAGACCGGCGTCACGGATTTCTTCAGAGTCGATCACCTGCAGCGGTGCGGTCGAGGTAAAGGAGTCGCGGCGAATCCGCGAACCCGTCACCACGATGGTGTCTTCAGAGGCTTCTTCTTCCTCTTCCTGAGTCTGTGCCGATTGATCCGCTTCTTGAGCGAAAACCGGGGCGCCGCCCATGGACAGCGCCGCAACGCCAGCCAGAACGGTCGAGCGCAACAGGCGCTCTTTAGTAGAAATGCTCACGATCGTTCCCCTTCGGATTTGATCTTCGCCCAGTTGGACGAAGGCGGTAGCGCATATTTTTTTACGCTTGCGCAGATTTCTAAATCAGGAAAAGGAAGCCTCAAAGAGCCGGATCACAGATTTGACACATTCTCGTACGGCTTTCGCCCCCAATGTTGCTTTTTTGCAATAATCCCGTCAGGCGCGGGAAGCCGGGGCGGCGCATGCAGAACGAGCTGCAAAACATTCGTCACTGGGCAGTCTGAGCGATTGACAGGGCCAAGTCGTCCGACTTATTACGCGTCCTCCCTCGCGGCCCCGGTCGCAGGGCCTATGGCAAGCCATAGCGGGCGCGTAGCTCAGTTGGTCAGAGCACTACGTTGACATCGTAGGGGTCACAAGTTCGAATCTTGTCGCGCCCACCATTCCCTACCCAGCATCCTCAAGACCCGACCTTCTGACACGTCAGAAGAACGCTCATGCGCTCATAGACCAAGGCCGCGCTGAGCGCGGCCCTGTCTTGTGCCTGTGACTGAAAAGACTCAGAGACGGTCGAGCAGATCCTGCTCGAGATCACGCAGGCGGGTGCGGGCCCGACGCCAGCCCCACCACAGCGCCACAACCTTCGAGCCATCCACCAGATAGCGCTTCCACATGCGGCGAGGCTCCGCCATCAGGCGGAACATCCATTCAAGGCGCAGGGTCTGCATCCATCTGGGCGCCCGACGCGCCTTGCCGGACAAGAAGTCCAGAGAAGCGCCCACGCACAGGCCCACGCCCGTACAGTCACCGCGCTCGAGACAGGCTTCCGCCACCAGCTCCTGCTGGGGCGATCCCACACACAAAAAGCTGAAGCGGCACGGATTGGCGGCCACAAAGGCGGCGCACTCGGCGATCGCCTCAGGGTTGGACTTCAGGCCCATGGGCGGCTGATGCCAGCGAATATCGGTCAGGCCGTACCGCGCCTTGAGCCCCTCGATAACCCCTTCACCGCCGCCGATCACGACAACCGGCTCACTCGGATCAATCACTTGATCAAACAAGGCCTCGGTCAGGTCGGAGCCCGTCGTGACATCCACCTCCTGGCCTGACAGCTCGGCAATCAACTCCAGAACCCGGCTGTCACAGACCGTCAGCCAGGCCTGGGCGTAGAGCCGGGCCAGCACGGTTTCGCCCTGCAGCCGGACCAGATGATCCACATTGGGGGTGACCACGAAGGCAAACGGCGCCGATGCGGGACGTTCGGCGATGCGTTTGAGCGCGACATCGGCCGAGATCCGGTCAAACGCCGCATTCAGGAACCAGATATGGCGCGCACTCTGCCTACGATCCTGACCACTCCAGGCCTCCTGTGAGGACACGGCGTTCAGCGTTCCGGGATCAAGATGCGCGTTCATCGTGCCGTTTTGCTCCAGTCAGAATGACGTCAAGCAAACAGGAGCAAAAAGGGCGCCGCATCCAATGGCGCGCCTGCGTGCATCTTACCGGCAAACCCGCCACGGATGAAACGCCATGCCCGTCTCTGATCATGTTCTGGCTTTAACGCTGGGCTCCGTCGCCGCCGGCCTGCTGCTTCTGGCCTCACCCGGGCAGGCTGGCCGGGCGGCAGGCGCCTATGTGCAGCTTCAAAGCGGGCCCCTCACCCTGGAGCTGGGCGGCCCGGCTTATGTGCGTCTGGGCACCCGCGCGGACTGTTTGAGCCGGCGCTGTCCGCTTCTGAACCTCAGCTTTGAGCCCTCATCCCCGGCGCAGGGCCCGCCAGGCGAAGCGCGCCGGGTGCAGACTTGCGAGCGCGGCGCGCTCGAGCGGGGCTGGTTCATCGCAAAGCGCGCTGACGAGGGCCTCGGCGAGGAGTGGCGCGTGTGCGAAACCGCGCGCCCCGAAACCGCCTAGGACGAAAAGACCGGAAGGCGCCAGGGGCGCATCGTGTGGCGCGGGGCCGCCCTTTGCATGACTGCGCCAGACCGTTTCAAACCCGGCTGGCGGCAAAGCGCCTACAAGCGGCAAACGGTCCGCGACCGCCGCGCGGACGCCTGACCAACTCCCCTGACGTTCACCCAGCGGGATGGGCCCGCCCGGCGCGGCCTCAGCCAAGGTTCGCAAGGCCTCTTCCGCATCCTCGATCGCGCCCGGATCGGCGCTTTTCTCATGGGTTGCGCCGATCAGCATCAGATCATCCAGCCGGGCGGCGTACCCGCCCCAATTGGCGGGCGCGCGCAGGTCAAAGGTGCTGTCAAACAGACCCACCTGCCCCGCCGTGGGCTCAAGAGACAGGCCATGCTCTGACAGGAGCGCATGCTGTTCCCATCCGCCCGCCAGGACGACCCCGGCATAAGGCCCGAAGACGCCGCCGCCTGCGCCCTGAAGCCGCCAACCGCCCTCAACCTGCTCCAAACGATCGATCCTCACATCCTGACAGGCCGCGCCCCCCGCCAGAGCGGGAACAAGCGCCTCGGGCCGGATCTGAGCGGCGTTGGACATCCACAGCGCCCCCGCCTCGCCGCCGAGCCCGCATCTATCCGCCGCTTCGACGGGGTCCAGAAAGCTGAAGCTGTCATCCAGCGCATCCGCCAGCTGAACCAGACGCTCCGCGCCCTTTGTGTCCGCCGCCAGTCGCACTACGCCGGTGGGCTCGAACCCCACGAGATCGCGATAGAGCGTGCGCGCATAGTCGAACGCCGCCAGCAGGGCGCGATTGTGCGGACGGTCGCCCAGCTCCAGCCTGGGCGTCAGCAAGCCACGTGGCGCGCCAGAAGCCCCAGCCGCCCAGCCGCCTTCTGCGAACACATCCACGCTGCGCCCCCTCAGGGCTAAAGCGTGAACCAGACTGGCTGCGGCGATGCCGCCGCCAATGATGGCGATGGGGCCGTCTGTCGGTTGCGCTGAGGGGAAAGGCGTCGGCTCCGCCACGTGTTCGGCGCCCTTGAAGATGGCTTCCAGCCGTTCGCGCTTGCGCCCGAAGCCGGGCTTTTTCTCGACACTGAAGCCAGCCGCTGCGAGGCCGCGCCTGACAGCGCCCGCCACCGTAAACGTGACCGCCGGAGCGCCGGGCGCGCTCAATCGCGCCAGTTCGGCGAAGACATCGGTGTCCCACATGTCGGGGTTCTTGGCGGGCGCGAAGCCATCAAGGAACCAGGCATCCGCCTTGAACGCCATGTTCGGCAGCGCGGTCTCGGCCAGATCATGAAAGACGGTCAGCATGACGCGGCCGTTCTCGAACACACGCCGGTGCGGGCCTTTGTGCGGGCTTGGCCAGACTTCGGTCAGTTGCGCGCTTAACGCCGCCAGCTCGGGAAAGGCTGACAGCGCCCGCTCCGCATCCGCCTTGTGAAGCGGGAAGCCCTCTATGCTGACAAAGTGCAGGCGCGCATCAGACGGCGCGGTTTTCACAAACAGATCCCACAGCGCCAGAAAGTTCAGCCCGGTGCCAAAGCCCAGCTCGGCCACCACGGTCGAGCGCCCCTTGGCGAAACGATCCGGGAAATTCGCGGCTTGCAGGAAAACCGAGCGGGTTTCCGCCAGGCCATCCTCGGCGGAGAAATAGACATCGCCCGCATCCACTGCGACCGGGCCGGTCTCGGTCCAGTCGATCCGTGCGTGGGGGCGTTTGAGGGCGTAAGGATCAAGGTTTTCAGACATGACAGCGCCCGCCTTGGCCAAAGACCAGGGCGGGCGCAAGGGGAAATGTCAAATGCGCTGCGCGTGAGCCTAGATCGTCGGCGCGTTGGAGCTGGCTTCCTCAAGCTCGGCGAAGCTCGGCTGGAAGGAGCTCGGCACATTGCCGCGACCGATCTCGACGGAGATCTGGGCGGCGTTGCCGTGCAGGTGCGCCACCAGAACCGCCTGGATGATCTTGTAGAAAGCGCCCTCTTCTTCGTAGATCTCGTTCAGGCGCGCCGCGAACGGGCCGACCAGGCCATAGGCCAGGAACACCCCGAGGAACGTCCCCACCAGCGCCGAGCCGATCTTGGCGCCCAGCACCGTCGGGGGCGAGTCGATCGCGCCCATGGTCTTGATGATGCCCAGCACTGCGGCCACGATCCCCAGCGCCGGAAGGGCGTCGGCCATGCTTTGCAGGGCGTGGGCCGGGGTGGCGGCCTCGTGATGGTGCTTTTCGATCTGCTTTTCCATCGCGTCCTCGACCTGGTGCGGGTCCTCGAGGTTCATCGTCATCATCCGCAGCGTGTCGCAGATGAAGTCGATGGCGAAATGGTCCTTCATGATCTTGGGATAGGCGGAGAAGATCGAGCTGTCGTGCGGGTTCTCGATATGAGTCTCCAGCGCGATCACGCCCTTGGTCTTCATGGTCTTGGTCAGCTGAAACAAGAGGGTCAGCAGGTCCATATAATCCTGCTTGCCCCATTTGGGGCCGGAGATCAGCTTGGCGAAATCGCCCGCCGTCTTGGTGACCGTGCCCATGGAGTTAGAGATCAGGAAGGCGCCGATCGCAGCGCCGCCGATCATCATCAGTTCGAACGGCAAGGCCGCGACGATGATGTCGAAGTGACCACCGGCGAGCGTAAAGCCGCCGAACACCATGCCGAACAGGACCACAATCCCGATAATCTGAAACATTCCCACCACCCGTTCTAGGCAACGTCTGAAGACCCGGCGGCTCCTGCCGCTCTGTCGCCTTCAGCGTCCGATTTCGGGACGGTTATACGCGCTGATGCTTAAGGCCGGGTTTGCGTGCTGTTAGGAGGTGGGAAAGACTCTGGAGTTGGCTGGGGCGCTACTCATTTCGCCCGTCCGTGTTTGATGCTCGAACATAAGCCCCAGCACCAAGCACGACGACAGCCACATGGTTGCCACAGCTGGCCCGCTCTCTCAAACACAAGTCAGCTGCCTCTAATTACCCACAAAGCATTCGCCTTAATTTGGTTCGGATCTGAACACCTTAGACTCTGCATCAGATACATATGAATCGACCTGCGATCCGCAGGGAATATAGAATGTATAATCAACTACGTTATTTGACTGATAAAAGTCTATCAATGGAAAAGCCTGATCACGCATAACTGCGGTAGCTCCAAGCCCTAGATACATGTAATTGGTAGAAAGGTCGTATTCTTTCCGAACCTCGCAGTAGCCACCTGTGTTTCCCCGATCAACAAGCGCCAACAATTGTTGTTCAGAAGTAAGGCCCTCGTAGTTTTCTACAAATATCACATGGCTATCGGGAGAGGCCGTAATCACTGGGTCCTCGATATCAAGTAAGTCACGCGCAAACACATCGATGTCGGCTTCCAGCTCTATCTGTGAACAGGGATGCGCGCGGAATAAACCCACTTCAAAGAGAGTAGGAAAGTCACTCCGGTAAATCCGCGCCCCCACCCGTTCACTTACCGCTTCAAATGCGATCACGCGCTCTTCACTGCTCAGGGGTCGTAAATCAAGAATTGCAGCACACGGACTAGCATCCTCATCGCTTACCACGATCAGGCCTTGCGCTGGGTATGTTGCAGGCAATTCGACACACCCGACGATATGCAAGCCCATCACGATCGTCGCTGCGCAAGATTTCATGGATGCCATCATTGAATATCCGCCAGTGTCACGCAAGTATTTTCAGGTGTTGTTGGAGCATGGGTTACTTCAATTTCCCACCGATATGCATATCTGCCTACAAATCTTTTCCACGGCTTACGCTGTGCCATATGCCCCCGCAGACCAAGCGCGGCTATCTCTGTTCTTGAAACCGGAAGCCGAACCGGAAGTCGAGAAACTTCCAATTGGCTTTGCGTCGCAGATAGGCAGCCCGTGACGCTTCTGAGTTAGTTACCCCTTCGTCTTGCCCCTTAATGTGCGGGCTAGCTGTACGAGCCCCACGCATAGCCGCCCTGCTCGCATAGGCATGGACGGCGCGGGCGGGCGGGCCTATGTCTGTAAGCCTATGAACCCGCCCTATGATCCCGCCAATCCGTCGAGCCCTGATGTGCGCAGGCGCGCCTTCCGGCTTTTATTCCTGTGCCTGATCGCGACCTCCATCGGCAATTCCATGCTGTTTGCGATCCTGCCGCCGCTGGCGCGGGAGCTACAGGTGGACGAGATATTTGTCGGGGCAATCTACACGGTTTCCGCGCTTCTGTTTCTGGTGATGAGCCCGGTCTGGGGCGCCTTGTCAGACCGGCATGGCCGCCGCCCGCTGATCGTGTTCGGCTTGTCCGCCTTTGCAGGCTCCTGCCTCGTCTTTGCGGCGGGCGCATGGGCGGGTCAGGTGGGCCTTCTGCCGCCCATGGCGGCGATCATCGCCATGGCGATGGCGCGGTCGATCTTTGGCGGGCTGGGCTCAGCGACGAACCCCGCCGCGCAAGCCTATGTGGCCGACCGCACCGAACCTGCAAAGCGCACCCGAGCCCTGTCGAGCCTGACAGCAGCGTTCGGGCTTGGGACCGTGATCGGTCCGGCGCTGGCGGGCTTTTTCTCCCACCGGATCGGCATTTCCACCTTCATGGTGCTGGTCGCCTTGCTGGTGGGCGTGGCGGCGGTGTGCGTGCGCCTGTTCCTGCCTGAACAGACCCCGCCCCAGAAAAAGGGCCGCCCCATCAATCCGCTGGTACAGTTCAAGTTCGCGGCGGATCCGCGCCTGACCGCCTTCATGATCTATGGCTGCGCCATGTGGATGGCCCAGGCGGCGAGCCTGCAATCGCTGAGCTTTTACATCATGGACCGCTTGGGCATGGACGCGGCGGGCGGGCTGCAGCTGGGCTCGATCGCGCTTACCGCAGGCGCGGCGGGCCTGATCTTCGCCCAGCTTGTCGTGATCCCGGTGCTGAACACCTCTCCGCGCGTTCTGATGATCATCGGGGCGGTGATGGTGGTGCTGGGCAATGTGACCATGGTCTTCGCGCCCAACTACGCGGTGATCGTGGTGGGCTACATGTTCAACAGTTTCGGCTTCGGCCTCGCCCGCTCAGGCTTCACCGCGGGCGCGTCGCTGGCGGTCGAACCTGAAGAGCAAGGCCGGGCGGCGGGTCTGACCACCGCCACGGCGGGCGTGGGCTTCATGATCGCGCCCATTACCGGGCTGTGGCTCTATCAGAGCGTCGCGCCAGCAGCCCCGTTCGAATTGAACGCCAGCCTCGCCGTGATTGGCTGCGCGCTGGCGCTCCTGCATCCGCGCGTCCGAGAGACGACGGCGGCGCTGGTCCCCAATGTCGAGGACACGCCGCCCGCCTGAGCGGGACTTACTGCGCCCGCGCCATCACCGCCTCATACGCCAGACGCCCGGCATAGCCGTCCGGCGTCAGGCCATTGGCGGCCTGGAAGGATTTCAGCGCCGCGCGGCTGTTCGCCCCGAAAATACCGTCCACGCCCCGTGTGTCATGACCAAGATCGGTCAGGGTCTGCTGCAGCTCACGCGATTGGGAGCGGGTGATCGGCGGATTGTCTTCCGGCCAGCCGCCCGGCAGCGCATCCAGCCCGTCAAAACGCTTGGCGAGATAGCTGACGCCCAGCGCATAGGCGGTTGAATTGTTGTAGCGCATGATGACGTCGAAATTGGTGAAGGCCATGAAGGCCGGACCCGACGCGCCTGCAGGCAGCACGATGCGGGCGGGACGATACAGATCATCCGGGCTCCACTCCCCGCTCACCGGCCGCACGCCATCCATCGCCCAGGCCGACACGGCGCGGCGGTCGCGTTCTTCCCAGCCCGCAAAGTCAAAACCCTCCGGCAGAGCGACTTCGGTGACGACCGGCGCGCCGGTCTGCCAGCCCTCGCTGCGCAGCAGGTTTGCGGCTGATCCCAGCGCATCAATTTCACTGCTCCAGATGTCGCGGTGGCCATCACCTTCCACATCCACAGCCGTCCGCATGTAGGTGGTGGGAATGAACTGGGTCTGGCCCATCGCCCCCGCCCAGCTGCCTGTCAGCTGGTCACGATCAGCGTAGCCGCGCTCCAGCATTTCAGAGACAGCCAGCAACTGGCTCTCGGCGAAGCTGCGGCGGCGACCTTCCCAGGCGAGCGTCGCCAGCGAGCGGACAATGTCGAAATCACCCTGAATGACGCCATAGGCGCTCTCAAGCCCCCAGACGGCGGTGAGAATGTCCGCATCGACGCCAAATTGTGATTCGACCCGTTCAAGGGAGTCGCGATGGGTTGCCTGAGCGCTGAGGCCGTTCTGAGTGCGCGCATCGGACGCTGCGCCTTCGAGATACTGCCAGACCGGACGCACGAATTCAGGCTGGGACTGATCGCGCTCGATGATGCGGGAATCAGGCTCCAGCCCGTCCATCATCAGCGCAATCGTGGCCGGCTGGGCGCCATGATCGGCCAGGCGTGTGCGGAAGCCGTTGGCCCAATCCTCAAAGCTTGTCTCCTGCGCGCCCGCCGCTGATGAAACCAGCACGGTCGCGGTCAGAACCGCAGCCTTGAACAGTGTACGTACCATCATGAAGATCCTGAACTCGCCTTTGCGCCCCTCGCCGAAGCAGATGATAACGCTGCTTGCGCGCACTTGCGAGGCGCCAGAAGCGTTGACTCTGCGCTGAGGGTTGAGTACATCGCGCCCTCTTGAATTTTCCGGGGGCCGTTATGTCCTCCACCCGCTTTTAGCTAGGGCGACGACCATGAAAGTGCGCAGCTCCCTGAAGTCCTTGAAAAACCGCCACCGCGACTGCCAAGTCGTGCGCCGTCGCGGCAAGGTCTACGTGATCAACAAAACCGACCCGCGCTTCAAAGCCCGCGCCGGCTAGACAGCCGTGTCGCGCGCGGTTCTCTGGGACCTGGGGCATACCCTGGTCGACTGGGACCCGCGCCGGGTCTACAGATCTCTGTTATCTGACGACGCCGCCGTGGAGCAATTCCTCGGCGGTGTTTGTACGATGGCCTGGCACACCGAGCATGATCGCGGCGTGCCCATGGCCGAGAACCGCAAGCCCCTGATTGACGCCCACCCCGACAAGGCCGAGCTGATCACGGCCTGGGACACGCACTGGCCGGACATGTTCGACGGCTGGATCACTGGCATGGAAGCGGTTGTGGACGCCCTGAACGCGCAAGGCGTCGCGCAATACGCCCTGACCAATCTGCCCGCCGAGAAATGGTCTCATATCGAAGAGACCTATCCCAAGATCGCCGCGTTTGACACCGTCGTGGTCTCGGGCGCGGAGAAGATGGTCAAACCCGATCCCCGTCTTTATCAGCTGACCATCGACCGCATCGGCCACGCGCCTGAGGACGTGCTGTTCATCGATGATCGCGAGGACAATATCCGCGCCGGCATCGAAGCGGGCTTCAAGGGCCATGTCTTCCGCGGCGCCGAGGGCGCGATACAGGCGATCCGCGATCACGGGATCGCGCTCTAGCCCGCGCATCCGGGCTCAACGCCCGCCCGCAGCGCTGTGCAAGTGCAAACTCTTCACCCTGAAAACGCAGAGCCTGCTTGCCGCATGGGTCAGGACGCGTATCCTCAGCGGCGATGATGCTGCTCAGCCTCCTGGCCGCCCTGCAGGCGATGCCGCTTGACCTCGCTCCAACGCAGGAGACGGCCGAGCCGCGCGTGCATCAGTCCATCGACGCGCATCTGGACGACAAGCTGTTGTCGCTCGCCAGCGAGACCGATGAAGACCGCGCCGCCAATCTGGCCGATGAAGTGCGCTCGCTCTGGCGTCAGCAAGCAGGCGCGACCGCAGACCTGCTCCTGCAACGCGGCGCTGAAGCGCGCGAACGCGGCGATATCAACACTGCCTGGCGCAGCTATGACCATTTGCGCGCGCTGGAGCCGGACTATGCCGAGGGCTGGGTGGTTTCCGCCGAGCTGGCGGTTCAGGCGGCGGACTGGGAATTCGCCCTGCAAGCGCTCAATCAGGCGGTGACGCTGGATGAGCGCCGGTTTGACGCCTGGGCGCTTCTGGGACGGGCGCTTGAGCAGGCGCAGGCGCGGGAGGCGGCGATGGAGGCCTATCGCGAAGCGGTGATGCTCTACCCCCTGCACCCGGCGGCTGGCCCCGCCCTTGCCCGGCTCGAGCGCGAGCTGGCGGGACGCGCGCTCTAGGCGCGGTTTGGGGGCTGACGCATGACAGGCGATTTCATCGAACTGGGCGGCGTCAAACTTCACCATCTCATTACAGGGCCGGAGACCGCCCCGGTCGTGCTGGTGCTGCACGGCGCGTCCACCTCTTTGTACGAGCCGCTCATGGCGCTCTCAGGGGCGCTGGAAGCCTATCGCGTCATCTGGCTGGATCGGCCAGGTCTGGGCTGGAGCGAGCGTCCCAGGGGCCCGTGGTCGCCCCGGCGCGAAGCCGAGCTGATCGCCCATTTCCTGACAGCCCTCGGCGTTCCGAGAGCCGTGGTGCTGGGTCATTCCTGGGGGGCGGCGATCGCGCTGCGCCTTCTGATGGATTATCCGCACCATGTGGGCGGCGGCGTGCTGGTCAGCCCGGCGGCGCGCGCCTGGGTCGGGGAAGCTGCGGACTACAACAAGATGACGGGCTGGCCCGTAATCGGCCCGCTGATCAGCCATGTGATCGCGCCCATGATCGGGCCGGGGCAGCTGGAAAAGGGGGTCGCCAGCGCCTTCCACCCCGAACCCGTCCCGACCGGCTATATCGAGTCCGCGCAGCTGGAGCGCCTGTTCACCCCGTCAGTCTGGAAAGCCAACGCAGCGGATATGGCGAAGGTGAACCTCCATCTCGCCGAACAGGAAACCCGCTACAGCGAGATCACCCAGCCGGTGGTGATACTGGCGGGGCCCAAGGACACCGTGGTGCGCACCAGCCGACATGCCGAACCGGTGGCCAAATCCCTGCCCCATGGCGAGGTGCGGCTGTTTCCCAAGGCGGGCCACAACCTGCACCATGGCTATTCCCATGAAGTGACAAAAGCGGTGCAGGACGTATTCGCGCGCAAGCGTTAGTCTCGAACCCGCAGGGTTCGCAAGGGCGAACGCCCGCCCGCAGCGAAGCGAGGAAAGGTCGAAACCTAACCCTCTACCCGCCGATAGACGCCATCCACGCGCAGCTGGCCTTCCGCCGCCTCATAGAGGCCCCGCATCACGGTTTCCAGCTGATCCAGATCATGGATCGGGCAATAGCCCTCCGCATCCAGACTGACGCCCGCCGCATCCAGCACCGCCTCTTCCACATCCGAGCAGGAGGGCTGGTGATAGCTCACTACACGACCGTCCTCATAGACGAAGGCGAGGCCATAGCCGACGCCATCCTCACGCGGGGACTGGACGATATAGACGTCGTCAAACAGCTCATGGAAGCGGGCGTTCTGATGCGGGAAGTTCGGTTCGTCGGAGACATATCGCCTCTGGGACACGGTTATTGCGCCGGTCCAGGTCGGGCGGTCCCATTCGCGGCCATCGGGATGGGTGGGCGTGTGGGCGTAAACGCCCTCAGCCACGGGGCGATCGGCGCCCCAATAGCCCACCAGCTCCTCCTCGCTGGCGAAGCAGGCGGTCAGCCCCAGCGCAAAAGCGAGCCCGGCGGCAAGGCGCAGGCTCGCTTTCACACAGGTCAGAGCCAGAGCTCTCATCAGGGCGTGGCGTTCAGGAAGGGTTCGCAGGCCTTCACCAGCCAGCTCGCCGCCTCGCCATCGAGCAGCGGCAGAACCTTCTTGCGCACATCGGCGTGGTAGGCGTCGAGCCACACCAGCTCGTCCTTGTCGAGCAAGGACACATCCACCAGCGCCCGGTGCATCGGCGCCATGGTCAGGGTCTCAAACCCGTGCATGGAGCGATTGCCGCCCGGAACCGGCTCGGCGGGCGTAACCACCTGCAGGTTCTCGATGCGGATGCCGTAATCGCCCACCTGATAATAACCCGGCTCGTTGGAGACGATCATGCCGGTTTCAAGCGCAATGGCGTTCGGCGCCTTGGAAATGCGCTGCGGGCCTTCGTGAACGCCCAGATAGCTGCCCACGCCGTGACCGGTGCCGTGATCGTAATCGAGCCCCGCCATCCACAGCGGCTGACGCGCCAGCGCATCCAGCGCATGGCCCGACGTGCCTTCAGGGAAGCGGATGCGTGACAGGGCGATATGACCCTTGAGCACCAGGGTGAAGTGGCGACGCATCTGCGCGGTCGGCTCGCCAATGGGAACCGTGCGGGTGATGTCGGTCGTGCCGTCGGGATACTGGCCGCCGGAATCCACGAGGAACAGCGAGCCCTGCTTCAGCTTGCGATTGGAGTCCGTGTTCACCCGATAGTGCGGGAAGGCGCCGTTCGGGCCCGCCGCAGAAATCGTCTCGAAAGAGATGTCCTTGAGCTGGGGCGACATGTGCCGGAACTCTTCCAGCTTCATCGCCGCGCGGATCTCGTCCATCTCGCCGGACTGGGCTTCGGTATCGAGCCAGTGCAGGAAACGCACAATGGCCGCGCCGTCGCGGATATGCGCCTGACGGCTGCCTTCCACCTCGACCGGGTTCTTGCACGCCTTGGGCAACGCCACCGGATCAGACTTGCGCTGAACCTTCGCGTCCGCGCCTTCAAGCTGCTGGACCACCCAGACAGATGCGGTGGCCGGATCGACGCGGACGGTCTTGCCGGACAGTGCTTTCAGACCGTCGGCGAATTCGGTTTCGGGCCGGATCGCGACTTCATTCCCGAGATGGCTGCGGGTCGCGTCGGTCAGCTTGGCTTCATTGATGAACAGCGTGGCCTGACCGGATGGCTCGAGAATGGCCGAGGACAGCGGCAGGGGCGTGCACGCCACATCGCCGCCGCGAATATTGAACAGCCAGGCGATGGAAGCCGGATCGGTGATCACGGCGGCGTCCGCGCCATCTTCCTTCACATCCGCGCCAATGCGCTTGCGCTTGTCGCCATGGGCCTCGCCCGCAACGTCCAGCGGCTGGGGGTGCACAGCCGCCATCGGCGCGGCGGGACGGTCTTCCCAGGCGGCGTCAATCGGGTTGGTCTCGACCGCAACCAGCTTGGCGCCGGTCTTGTCAGCGGCTTCCTGAAGCCTGGCGAGCGCGTCCGGAGAGTGCAGGCGCGGATCATAGCCGATCACCTGGCCCGGCTTGGCGGTCTTGCGGATCCAGCCCGCCATGCCGGTCTTCACCAGGTCCTCATAATCATAGAGGCTGTTATCGACCTGGGATTTGACCTGCTCGGTATAGCGACCATCCACGAAAACCGCGGCCTTGTCGCCGAGCACCGCCGCAGCGCCGGCGGACCCGGTGAAACCGGTGGCCCAGGCCAGACGTTCGGCGTTCGCAGGCAAGTACTCGTTATTGTACTCGTCCTCGTGCGGGATCAGGAAACCGTCCAGACCGGCTTGGGCCAGGCTGGCGCGGAGCTTGGGAAGGTTGTCGCGCCCGTATTGAGGCCCGCCCTTCACGTGAAACTGCTGGATCTGATGGGTCATGCGCACAAGCTAGGCTCGCGCCATCGCCTTATCAATCTCATCTGTGCGACAGTGAGCAGCGACGCCGCCCGCCTTGCAGAAACGCAGAGCGGACCTGCGCGATTGGATATGGCTAAACAAAACGTTCAAGGCCATATCCGGGCTCACGAAATTCACGCCCTTTGGGAGCCCCGCCATGTTCCATCATGACGCTCATCTTCGCCTGAACGCCTGCGACGGCCTGCGCTCCACGCGCCGCGCGGAAACGGCAGGCGTACGCGCCCGTCCGCGCAACACCGACGCCAACTCGCTGTTCGAGAAAATCGGCCTCGCCGATCGCGTCCGCAAACTCTAAGCCGATCTCTCTCCGGCTTTGTTAAAAGCGCGCCAGGCCTCACAGCTGGCGCGCTTTTTCTTTATGGGCCTAGGCCTTGCTGGCGTACACAAGCGTCGCCCAGCCATCCAGGATCGCCTTGTCGATCAGCGTCAGACCTTCTGCGTCATAGGCCGCCTCGACCTTTTCAGACTGCTCTTCCAGAAGCCCCGACAGGATGATCCGACCGCCGGCTTCAAGCCGGGCCGCGATTTCCGGCGCCAGCGTGATCAGCGGGCCCGCCAGAATATTGGCGAAGATCAGCTCGAATTTCGCGCCGTCGAACACCGGATGGTGGAAGCCGTCAGCCGTCACCGCCTCGATGCGAGGTTTGACATTGTTCTTGGCGGTGTTCTCCACCGTCTCGATGACGGATTCCTCATCGATATCGGTGGCGAGGATCTCGCAATCAGACCAGATTTTCGCCGCCGCGATGGCCAGAAGGCCCGTGCCGGTCCCGAGATCCAGAACGGTTTTGGGATGGAAGCCGGACTGGTCGATCCGGTCGAGCGCTTCCAGACAGCCCTTGGTGGTGCCGTGATGGCCGGTGCCGAAAGCCGGGCCGGCTTCGATCCACAAACCGATCTGACCCTCGCTCAGGTCTGACGAGGTGTGCTCGCCATACACCAGGAAGCGGCCCGCCTCGACGCTCGGCAAGCCTTCCAGCGACATGGCGATCCAGTCTTCATCCGGCAGCGGGCCGAACAGGATTTCCACATACTCATGCTCAAGACCGGCCTCGATGGCGAAGGCCTCTGCGTCGGGCTCATGATCAAACAGGATGTCGATGCGGCCCGCTTCCGGCGAGCCGTCCTCGAACATGGACCAGCTGACCGGCAGGGGTTCAAGGGCCGCGTCCAGACGCTCATTCGCTGCGCGAATGATCGCCATCGGGCCGCGCGCTTCAAGGCGCCAGAGCGTGGTCATGCAAGGTCTCCTGTTTCGTGCTGGCAAGGGCTCTAAAGACTCTTCGGGGATAAGGAAAGCATGCAACGCGTCTGCATCAGATCGGCTTTACGCGTCACGACCGGCTTGCCCCGCCCCGCCCTGCTCGCCTATCGATGAGGGCAAGATCGTAAATCCCCGCCAGGAGACCTTCATGGCCGACTTTGCCGCCTCGACCCCCGAGAAAGACGAATCTGACGCCATCGGCGCCGCCGCCCGCGACCAGCTCCGCGCGCTTGTGGCCCGCATCGAGCGTCTTGAAGAAGACAAGGCCGGCGTCGCCGCCGACATCAAGGAAGTCTACGCCGAAGCCAAATCCATGGGCTATGACACCAAGGTGCTGCGCAAGGTGATCTCCCTGCGCAAACAGGACGCCCATGAGCGCCAGGAAATGGAAGCGCTTCTGGAGCTGTATCTGGGCGCGGTCGGCGAACACTAAGGCTCGTCATGGCGCGTGAGGTTGATGACAAGTCGACCCGCAAGGCCCTGGCCCGCATCCGCCGGGCCAAGGCCGCCGTCGAGCGCGCCATCGCCAAGGCTGAAGACGACAATCCCGACGCCGCTGAAGCCGCCCGGATCGAGCTGACTGACTGGGAGGACGAGTTCATGAGCTCTATCGAGGAGCGCCTGAACACGTTCGGCTCGGCCTATGCCGACCCGTCGCTGGGCGCTGACGGCGAGGCGCTGTCCACGCTCCAGCTCGCCAAGCTCAAGGAAATCGAGAAGAAGGCCAAGGGCAAGGCGCCCAAGGGCTTCTCGCGTGGCGGCGGGTCGAGCTTCAAGACCAAGGGCTCAGGCTTCAAGCGCAAGGGGCCTGAGCGCCGCTCCCGCGATCGCGACATCCATGAAGATGTCATCGCCCCTGTCGAGGACGCTGCGCCCGACCCGGTGCAGGAGCTGCGCAAGTCCGGCCTCGTGCGCAAGGGCTTCACGCCAGAGGTGATCGAGACGCCAGAGGCGCCTGTGACGGATGAGGCGCCGTCAGACCCGCCGTCCGAACCGCCTACCCCGCCGCGGCGCGGCTTCCGGGTGATCGACGGCGGGAAAGACTAGCTCCGCGTCTCGACGCGAATGAAAAAGGCGGGCTCTCGCCCGCCTTTCCAAAACTCCTAGCCCACGCGGTGGATGGCGCAGAGCTTGTGGCCGTCCGGATCACGTACATAGGCAAGATTGATCGCCCCCAGCGAGCCCTGACGCAGGCCGGGCGGGTCCTCGATGGACCTGCCGCCATGAGCGACCGCCACATCGTGGAACTCTTTCAGTTGCTCAAAGGATTGGCATTTGAAGCCGATCGTGCCGCCATTCCCGGCCGTCGCGGCTTGACCGTCAATCGGCTCGCTGACGCAGAAGACGTTCCCATCATGGATGTAGAACAGGCGGATATGACCGGTCGGCGCTTCATTGCGCACAGGCTCGCCTGCGCCCAGAACGCCCAGAACGGCGTCGTAAAAGCGCTTGGACCGCTCGATATCGTTCGAGCCGACCATGATGTGATTGAACATGCAGTCCTCCTTCTGCGAGGGGCCATTCGGCCCACTTATCGGTCGCATTGTCACTGAGGCTCAGGCCAAGTCCATTCGTTATCGCATAGCATCAGACCAAGGACGCCACCTTGGGGAAAGCCCGCATCCAACAACAAATCGCGGTCCAGGCTGAACGCCTGAACCGCGATGAAGTTTTGGCTCAAAACCTGGACGCCGTACTGAGCGTCCAGCCGTGATCGATCAGCCCGCTTCGCGGAAATTGTCCACGTCGAGATCGTATTCACGCACCTTGCGGTAAAGCGTGGAGCGACCCACGCCCAGACGCCGGGCGACCTCGGCCATGCGGCCCGAATAGGTCTCGATGGCGAAGGCGATCAGATCGCGTTCAATGCTCTCCAGCGAGCGCAGATGACCGCCCTCGTCGAGAATATCGACCGCAAGATGGTCTTCCTCGGCGCCGTTCGGAGCTGCACCTTCAAACTGCTCTGCTGGCAAGGCCGAAACCGCATTTGCAACCGGCTGGGCCGGGGCGACCGACGGAGCAGGCGCATCACGCAGGGTCGGGGCGAGACCCGAGATCTGCGGGAAATCCTCTTCGGTCAGATAATCGCTGTCAGACAGGACCACCGCGCGGAACACCGAGTTCTCAAGCTGGCGCACATTGCCTTTCCAGTCATGGCTGGCGAGCATGTGCATGGTCTCCGCCGTGGCGTCGAGCACGGACTTGCCTTCCTGGGCGTTGAAGCGCGCAATGAAATGGCGCACCAGAGCCGGAATGTCTTCAGTCCGCTCTTTCAGGGACGGCACCTCGATCGGGAACACGTTCAGGCGATAGAACAGGTCTTCGCGGAAGGCGCCGGTCTTCACCTGTTCGGCGAGATCGCGGTTGGTCGCGGAGACAATGCGAACATCCACTTTCACCGGGCGCTTGGAACCCACCGGGTCCACTTCGCCTTCCTGAAGCGCGCGCAGCAGTTTGACCTGCATGTCGAGGGGCAGCTCGCCAATCTCGTCAAGGAACAGCGTGCCGCCATCGGCTTCCTGGAATTTACCCAGATGCTTGGCCACAGCGCCCGTGAACGAGCCCTTCTCGTGACCGAACAGGGTGGATTCCACGAGGTTCTCGGGGATCGCGCCGCAGTTCACCGCCACGAAGGGACGACCGGCCCGGTCAGAGCCCGCCGCAATAGCGCGCGCCACCAATTCCTTGCCCACGCCGCTTTCGCCCGTGATCAGGATCGGAATGTTGGACTTGGCCGCCCGCTCACCCAGACGCACCACCTGACGCATGGCCGGAGCGCCGGCGATCATGTCAGAGAAGCCTAGCGCACCGCTGGTCTTCTTTTTCAGGCGCGTCACTTCGCCGGAAAGGTCTTTGACCTTCAGGGCGTTGCGGATCGACACCGCGATACGTTCCGGGCTTGCAGGCTTCACAAAGAAGTCCACTGCGCCTGCGCGCATCGCCTTGACGACAGTCTCAATGCCGCCGTGCGCAGTCAGCACGATCACTGGCAGATCGGGATTGCGGGCCTTGATCGCTTCCAGCGTCTCAATGCCATCCATGCCGGGCATGACCATGTCGAGCATGACCACATCCACCCCGCCGCGCTTGACGCGCTCGAGGCCGGCCTCCCCATCTTCGGCGGTCTCCGCCAGATGCCCCTGTTTTTCCAGAACCGCCTGCATCAGGCGACGCTGAGTCGGATCGTCATCAACGATCAATACGGTCTTGGCCATCACACCCACGCCTTTTCGGTCGCTTTATTTTCGGGGCGATCCTTTGCGCGGACCGACCGAGGTTTTCCCCGTGCCGGTCCGAACCGCCCTCCCACCTGTTGTGTGACCCTTTATGGGACACCCGGCGTAAAGATGAGGTGTAGACGCGACTCAGAAATTGTTAGGGTAAATAGAGGGTTAGCCTTGTCTTAAGGTTCAGGTGAGACTCAGGCGTTTGACGGGTCGGCTAACGACGGTCTACCCCTGAAGCTCCTAAGTATAAGAGTCCCAAGGTCCCATCATGACCAAAGCTGACCGCATGCCCCCGCCTCTCGCCCCCTTCAAGGGCGAGCCCGTGACCGCCCCGGACTGGTTCAACACAGCGCAAGACACCGCCGTCGAAACCGGCTTCGCCGAGCGCGAGGGCACAAAGCTGGCCTGGAAGGCCTGGGGCGAGCGCGGCAAGCCAGGGCTTTTGCTGGTGCATGGCGGTACGGCCCATAAAGGCTGGTGGGACGCGCTGGGCCCCTATCTGGCGCGCGAAGGCGGCGGTCGCCGCGTTGTCGCCGCAGACCTCGCCGGCATGGGCGAAAGCGGCTGGCGCGAGGTCTACACCATGGATGACCACGCCGCAGATATGCTGGTCGCGGCGGAAGAGGGCGGCGCATGCGAGGCCGGAAAACCGATCATGATCGGCCATTCCTTTGGCGGCTTCGTCACCTTGCAGGCTTCGACCGTCATGGGTGAGCAACTGGCGGCGGCGATCATTCTCGACAGCCCGATTCGCAAACCTGAAAAGCAACGCGAAGGCAGCCCGCCCCGTCGGGGCGGCCGCACCTATGCCGATCTGCCCGCCGCGCTGGAACGCTTCCGCCTGCTGCCGGAACAAGAGTGCGAGAACCTCTGGATCATCGACCACATCGCGCGCGGCAGCCTGAAACAGGTCGAGGGCGGCTATACATGGCTGTTTGATCCGGACCTGTGGGCCAAACTGACCTATCACCGTCGCGATCCCGAAGCGGCGGCGGCGAATCTGAAATGCCCGCTGGCGTTTATCCGTGGCGAGCATTCGGTCCTGATGGGGGCGGAGACCTGGGATTACATGAAGTCCGTCTTCACTCGTTCGCCCTTCGTCAGCATACCGAACACCCAGCATCATCTGATCCTGGATGACCCGATCGCCGTCACCGCGGCGCTGGATGCGCTGATCGAGGGCTGGGCGAAGCGGCCAGTCTAGACGAGCACACCGTCTTGGCGGATCGCGAGGAGCGTGATATGTGCCGCGCTCAGAAGACTTCTTTTCAGGTGAGGACCATCATGGCTGAAGAATACATCCGCGGAGACATGGATATCTCCGAGCATAAAGCTTCCTTTGACGGCTTTATCGGCGTGTCGGTGTATTCCACGCTGGTCGTGGTCACCACGCTGCTGTGCGTGATCCTGGTCTTCGGCGCTCATTTTCATTGGCTGACCGCCATGTTCACCGCCGCCATCGTTGGCGGTCTGGGCGGCGTCTTCATGAAGCAGGGCGCAGGCTACTGGGCGACCCTGGTGGTGCTGGCCATCATCGGCTTCATCATTGGCGGCCTGGTCACCCTTCTGGCCTAAGAGCGTTTCTGCTCGGCTCACAGCAGGCTCACCCCCTGTTGAACGGTCTTTTGTCCGTACAAGCCAGTTTACCCCTTTCCGGCGTTAGACGTTTGTCGCAGACTGCGCACAACGTTAATGCCGGAAGACGGGGTTTTTTATGCATATCGCCGTACTCGCCGAAACCCGGGATGGAGAATCCCGGGTCGCCGCCACGCCGGACAGCGTCAAGGCGCTGATCAAGGCCGGGGCGGAGGTCACGGTCCAGAAGGGCGCGGGCGAGCGCGCCGCCTATCCCGACGCCGCCTATGAGGCCGCCGGGGCGAAGCTCGCCACCCGCGCCAACGCCGTCAAAGGCGCCGACGCCCTGTTCTGCGTGCGCCGCCCTGATGACGAAACCCTCAAACGTTTAAAAGACGGCGCCGTGGTGATCGGCCTGCTTGAACCGCATGGCGCTGTTGATTTCGCCAAGGCTTGTGCAGAGGCCAAGGTCAATGCGCTGGCCATGGAATACACGCCCCGCATCACCCGCGCCCAGGCCATGGACGCGCTGTCGAGCCAGTCAAACCTGTCGGGCTATCGCGCCGTCATCGAAGCAGCGGAACTTTATGGTCGCGCCTTCCCGATGATGATGACGGCGGCGGGCACCATCGCGCCCGCCAAGGCCTTCGTCATGGGCGCCGGCGTGGCGGGCCTTCAGGCCATCGCCACCGCCCGCCGTCTGGGCGCGGTCGTTTCCGCCACCGATGTGCGGCCCGCCGCCAAGGAGCAGGTGGGCTCGCTGGGCGCGAAATTCGTCGCCGTCGAGGATGACGAGTTCAAGGAAGCCGAGACCGCGGGCGGCTACGCCAAGGAAATGAGCGACGAGTATAAAGCCAAGCAGGCCGAGCTGGTCGCCAGCCACATCGCCAAACAGGACATCGTGGTCACCACAGCCCTTATTCCGGGCCGCCCGGCGCCGCGCCTGATCACCAAAGCCATGGTCGAAAGCATGCGTCCGGGCTCTGTGATCATCGACATCGCCGCGGCCAATGGCGGCAATTGCGAGCTGACCGAACCCGACAAGGTCGTCGACCATAATGGCGTGAAAATCGCGGGCTTCACCAATCTGCCCGCCCGCCTCGCTGCGGATTCAAGCCAGCTTCTGGCCAAGAACCTCGTCAATCTCTTCCCGCTTCTGGTGGGCGAAGACGCCGCTTTCGCGCCCCATTGGGATGACGAGATCATCAAGGGCATGGCCCTGACCCGGGACGGCGCCGTCATCCATCCCAGCCTGACAGGCGACGCGTAATGGTTTGCCTCGCACGCCGCACTCACCTCTTTCTGACCGCCCCCGCATACGGAGCCTCTCATGGAAGCCGTTGATCCGATTATCTTTCGCCTGGCGATTTTCGTGCTCGCCTGTTTCGTGGGCTATTACGTCGTCTGGTCGGTGACCCCGGCCCTTCATACGCCGCTGATGAGCGTGACCAACGCCATCTCCTCGGTGATCATTGTCGGCGCGCTGATCGCAGCGGGCGCCACCGCGCTGGATCAGGCGGGACAGTTCTCCAAAGGCGTGGGCGTGCTCGCGGTGATCCTCGCCAGCATCAACATCTTCGGCGGCTTCATGGTCACCCAGCGCATGCTGGCGATGTACAAGAAAAAAGAAAAGCCGGCGGCCAAGCCGAAGGCGGAGGGCTAGGACATGTCAGCCAATCTCGCCGCACTTCTCTACATGGTCTCGGGCATCCTGTTCATCATGGCGCTTCGGGGCCTGTCGAGCCCGGAAACCTCCCGTCAGGGCAATTATCTGGGCATGGCCGGCATGGCCATCGCCATTGGCACGACCCTGTTCTATGTCGAGCTTGACGGGTTGGGCCTGTTCCTGATCCTGGGCGCAGTCGCCATTGGCGGCGGCATTGGCGCGGTCATCGCCAAGCGCATCCCCATGACGGACATGCCCCAGCTGGTCGCAGGCTTTCACTCGCTGGTGGGTCTGTGCGCCGTGCTGGTCGCCGCCGCCGCGCTCTATGAACCGCACGCCTTCCACATCGCCACCGCCACCGGCAAGCTCAAGGGCCTGTCGCTGGTCGAGCTGTCGCTGGGCGTCGCCATCGGCGCGATCACCTTCTCGGGCTCGGTCATCGCCTTCATGAAGCTTCAGGGCCTGATGAGCGGCGCGCCGATCGTCTTCAAGGGCCAGCACTGGCTGAACCTTGCAATTGGCGTTGCGATCTTCGTGTTCATCACCTTCCTGACCGCCTCGGGCGGGGACGCCAAGATCGCATTCTGGATCATCACCCTCCTCGCACTGGTGCTGGGCGTGCTGCTGATCATCCCGATCGGCGGCGCGGACATGCCGGTCGTGGTCTCCATGCTCAACTCCTATTCGGGTTGGGCGGCGGCCGCGCTCGGCTTCACGCTGGAGAACACGGCGCTGCTGATCACCGGCGCGCTGGTGGGCAGCTCGGGCGCGATCCTGTCCTACATCATGTGCAAGGGCATGAACCGCTCCTTCATCTCGGTGATCCTGGGCGGCTTCGGCGCCGACACCTCTGCTGCAGCGGCTGCGTCCGATGTGGATCGCAGCGTCAAGCAGGGCTCGGCCGAGGACGCCGCCTTCATCATGAAGAACGCCGGCAAGGTCATCATCGTGCCCGGCTATGGCATGGCGGTGGCTCAGGCCCAGCATGCGCTCAAGGAAATGGCTGACATCCTCAAGGAAGAGGGCGTGGACGTCTCCTACGCCATCCACCCGGTGGCGGGCCGGATGCCGGGGCATATGAACGTGCTCCTGGCCGAAGCCCAGGTGCCCTATGACGAGGTGTTCGAGCTGGAGGACATCAACTCCGAATTTGCGACCGCTGACGTGGCGTTCGTGATCGGGGCCAATGACGTCACCAACCCCGCCGCCGAGGAAGATCCGACCAGCCCGATCTATGGCATGCCGGTGCTGCAGGTGTGGAAGGCGAAGACCGTATTCTTCGTCAAACGCTCGCTCGGTTCGGGCTATGCGGGCATCGAGAACCCGCTCTTCTTCCGCGACAACACCATGATGTTGCTCGGCGACGCCAAGAAGATGAGCGAAAGCATCGTCAAATCGCTCGACTAGGCCAAAGCGCCCCGCCCGGACCTCCGCGGCGGGGCGTTGACTGTCAGGCCTTCACGCTGACCCGCGCCTGAGCCGGCTTGCCCGACGCTCCGCCCAGCCAGACGCATCCCATAACAATGACCGCCCCTGCGATCTGAAGCGGGCTGAGCGCCTGACCGAGTACAATCCAGCCCAGAAGCACGGCGGTCAGCGGGCTCAGAAACCCGAACGCCGTCACCGAGGCCGGACCCAAACGGGCAATGCCCCGGAACCAGACGAAATAGGTGAAGGCGGCGCCGAACAGCCCCAACCAGACAAAGCCTGCCGTGCTCGCCAGGGTGAAGGGCGGCAAGGCCGGCTCCAGGATCAGCGCGACCGGCAAGAGCAGCACACCGCCCGCGGTGAGCTGCCAGCCGGTAAACACCAATGGCGAAACCGGCGGCTGCCAGCGCCTCGTCAGCACGCTGCCCAGCCCCATGGCGCCCGCCCCGGCAAGCGCCGCGATCACGCCAACGCCATCCAGCTGGGCTTGCGGACCCAGCACCAGCAGCGCCACGCCGCCAATGCCTGCGAACGCGGCGATGAGCTTGCGCGCCGTCAACGCCGTTCCCAGCAACAGGCTCGACAGGAACAGGACGATCAGGGGCTGTACGGCCCCAAGGGTCGCCGCAACCCCGCCCGGCAAGCGGTAGGCGGCGATAAACAGGGCCGACCAGAAGACCGAGAAGTTCAGCCCGCCCAGGACCAGAAGGCGCGCGAGCCAGGTCAGAGGCGGCAGTGTCCGCGTCATCGCCATCAGGACGAGACCAGCCGGCAAGGCCCGCAATACGGCCGCGGTCAGCGGATAGCCATCGGGCAGCATATGTGTTGTGACCAGATAGGTCGTGCCCCAGATGACCGGCGCGCTGGCCGTCAGGGTAATATCAAGCGTACGCGACATGGCCGCCTCCTTTTATCTTGACGTCGAGATAACGAGCGATTGCCTTGACGTCAAGATAACTGGCGATACCCTGTCTCACATGGATCATGTGGACCGAATTCTTGCCCAATGGGCCTCAGAGCGACCGGAGCTGGATGTCAGCCCTATGGGGCTGTTTGGGCGCCTCAAGCGCCTGAGCGATCATCTGCAGGCCGAGATTGATGCGGTCTATCGCAAGCACGGGCTCAGCTTCGCCAGCTTTGACGTTCTGGCGACCTTGCGCCGTTCGGGTCCGCCCTATGCGCTCAGCCCGTCAGACCTGATCCGCTGGACCATGGTCACTTCGGGCACCATGACCAACCGGATTGACCGGCTTGAGGCGCAAGGCCTGATCGAGCGCCGCCCCAATCCCGAAGACCGACGCAGTACGGTTGTCGCCCTGTCGAAGGCAGGGTTCGCCCTCATCGATACCGTCATTGATGAGCACGTCGCCAATCAGCACCGTCTGATCCGCCAGCTGCCAGACACGCTGCGCCCTGCCTTTGAAGAGGGACTGCGCGCCTGGCTCGCCAGTTTTGAAGCATCAGATCCAGCCGGGTGAGGCTCTCGCGCCGCACCGGCCCCTCTTTTCCGACCGTGATCCCGGCTTCGTGCTGGACTCTGCTCGCCCGGTCCGCCTTCCTGTCTCAAACGCCAAAGGGGACACGGCGTAATGGGGATGGAAACGGGGATGGATCGCTTCGTGCACTGGAGCGAAGCCGCCTGGCGTGTCTGGCAGGACACGCCGGAGCCGGTGCGCTATGCCATCCTCGCTCTGATCGGGGTGTACGTTCTGTGGCTGGTGCTGTTCTTCACCCAGCGCCGCATCCTGTATTTCACCGACCCGACCCGCATCCATCCCTCTGATTGCGAGCTTGAGCGCACCGAAGAGACCGAGCTGCGCACCCTCGATGGCCAGACGCTGGTCATATGGCGCGCTGATGCGGACGATGATGACCTGCCCCATATCCTCTACCTGCACGGCAATCGTCGGGCGCTCTGGCGACGGGCGCGCTTCTTCCGGCTGTTCATCGTCTCGGGCTGGGGGTTGAGCGCCCTGGCCCATCGCGGCTTTAACGGCTCGACCGGTCGGCCAAGCGAGCCAGCGAATGTGGCCGACGCCATCCATGCCTTTGATGCGCTCGTCAGCGAAGGCATGAGGCCGGGGCGGATCGTGGTCTATGGCGAAAGCCTGGGCTCTGGCACAGCCGTGCAGCTGGCGGCGGTGCGGCCTGTGGGCGGGCTGATCCTGCACGCGCCCTATGACAGTTTCCGCGACATTGTCCGCTCACGAACCGCCTGGCTGTTGCCAAGGGCGATCTTCCGCGAGCGCTACGATTCCATCCGCCAGATCGGGGCTGTGAAAGCGCCGGTCTTGTGGATTCATGGCGACAAGGACCGGGTGATCCCGCAGGGACGCGGACGGCGGCTCTATGACGCCGCCTTGTCCACGAAATACGCGGCGCTGGTGAAGGGCGCGAACCATTTCGGCATCTACACCCAGGCGGTCTTCAACCAGCATATCCGCTTCTTTGCAGAAGCCTGCGCCAGTCTGAGCGGGCGGGACCGCCCTATGCCCGATATCAGCGTCATCGATCCGGTCCTGCCGCGTGAAGACGCCCGGCCCGAACTGTCAAAGCGCCGCGTTCCTCTGACGCGGAAACCCCGCTAGCCTGAAGCCATGTCGTTTTATGAAACCCATATCCTGCCCCATCTGATCGGCTGCGCCTGCGGCGCACCCCAGATCATGAAACAGCGCTCGCTTCTGGCGCCAAAAGCCGAAGGCCGGGTGCTTGAGGTCGGCTTCGGCGCCGGCCCCAATCTGAGCTTCTACGATCCGGCAAAGGTCAGCCGCGTCTTCGCGCTGGAACCATCAGAAGGCATGCGCCGCAAGGCGCAGAAGGCGATAGCAGACTGCCCGATCGAGGTGGAGCTGATTGATCTGCCCGGCGAGGAGATCCCGCTTGACGATGACAACGTGGACACGGTGGTGCTCACCTATACCGCCTGCACCATTCCCGATGTGAACGCCGCCCTCGCACAGATGCGCCGGGTGTTGAAACCGGGCGGGCGGCTTTTATTCTCCGAACACGGACTGGCGCCGGACGCGGGTGTGCAGCGCTGGCAAAAGTTCATCGAGCCGGTCTGGAAGCCCATCGGCGGCGGCTGCCATCTGACCCGTCAGCCGGACCGGCTGATCGAGGCGGCCGGCTTTGCGATCGAGGAGATGACGGCAGGCTATCTGCCCAAGAGTCCGAAATTCGCCAGCTTCAATTATGCGGGCTCCGCACTTATCCGATAGGCAAGGCCCTGCGCCGCCTTTACAGCTTTATCTTCGGTCAATAACAGGGTGATACGCCTCTGAGGCGTCCGCCGGGCTGGCGCCGCGCCGGGCCGGACGTCTACAATGATCCGTGCGCCTGTCTGGTCCGGCGTCTGAATGAGTGATGACATATGGCGATGCTCTACAGCCACCCGTCCCGCATGGCGGCCTACAACACCTGGGCGAATGCGCGCCTGTATGATGCTGCGACCGCGCTGACAGATTTCGAGCGCAAGCGTGATGTGAAAGCCTATTTCACCAGCCTGCACGGTACGCTCAACCATCTGCTCACTGCGGACCGGATCTGGCTCAAGCGCCTCACCGGAGAAGGCGAGGCGCCCGCCAGGCTCGACACGGTCTTGTTTGAGCAATTCTCGGAGCTGCGCGAAGCCCGTGAGGTCGAGGACAAGCGCTTGATGGACTACGCCGCCACAGTGAAGCCCGAGCAGCTTGAGACCATCCTTGAGTATGTGAACACGCGCGGCGAGGCGAAGGCCCTGCCGCTGGGCGTGGTGCTGACCCATCTGTTCAATCACCAGACCCATCACCGCGGACAGGCGACCCATATCCTGCGTCAGCTGGGCGTGGCCGAGCCGCCCTCGCTCGACCTGTTGTATTTCGCCCTGCCGACCGCCTAGTCGAGCCGGGTTTTCAACGCCTCAAGCCACGCCGTGATGCGTTTGCGGTTCACCCCGATATCGGAATAGCCGATCACCGCGCGCGAATAGATCGCCAGCGCCGCACCGCCCTCCACGTCAAACGCCTCGGCGGTGATGTAGTCGGGAAAGCGGAACAGCTTCGTGCGCTGCACCAGCTCGACCTGACCCTCACCTTCCCGCACGAGCGAGACGCGCGGTTGCTCCTGCGCATACCCCTTGAAGGCCGCCAGCAAGGCGTCAGGCGCCACGCTGAAGACCGGGCTGGTCTGATCGGGCGCGACGGCGGCCTTGAACCCCTCGGGCAGGACCAGCCAGCGACGCGGGCGCGTGTCAGGAACAAGGGTCGAAAAGTTCAGCGGGAAGGGTCTGTCAGCCATGGCGGTTTTCCTCCTGCGCGATCCCATCGCGTGCGATTCACCTACCCCATTCGTAACTGGATTACGCGCTCGCATCACCCTAAAGATGAACCAAAGAGTTCGGGGAGCATCCAATCCGATGACTGAATATGCGCTTGAGGTCGAAGGCCTGAGCAAGACGTTCGGCGGCAAACCGGCCGTACGCGACGTCTCATTCAAGGCTCGCAAGGGCGAGCTGACGGGCTTTCTGGGCCCGAACGGAGCCGGCAAGACCACCACATTGCGCATGTCGCTGGGCGTGATCGTACCGGACACGGGCACGGTGAAGCTGTTTGGCGAAACCCCCAACGCCTCCAGCATGGACCGGGTGGGTTTCCTGCCTGAAGAGCGCGGCGTCTATCGCAAGATGACCGCAGAGGCCGTGATCGTGTTCTTTGCGCGCCTGAAAGGCCTGTCCGCCAGCGAAGCCCGCCGCCGGGCGCTGGTCTATCTCGAACGCTTCGGCCTCAAGGATGCGGCGACCAAGAAGATCAAGGAACTCTCCAAGGGCATGGCCCAGAAGATCCAGATCATCTCCGCCATCATCCACGAGCCCGATTTCATCATTCTCGACGAGCCCTTCTCCGGCCTCGACCCGGTCAATCAGGCCATGCTGGAGCAGGTGATCCGCGAGCAGGCCCAGGCGGGCCGCACCGTGCTGTTCTCCACCCATGTGATGGAACACGCCGAACGGCTGTGTGACCGCATCGTCTTGATGGCGCGCGGCCAGAAGGTGTTTGACGGTCGGGTGGACGAAGCGTTGGCGCGCGTGCCGCGACAGGTGACGCTGGGCGCGTCGGCGGGCTCCAACCTCGCCGAAGTGATCTCCCCGATGGGCGAGATAGAGACGCTTGCGCCTGATGAAGACGGCGCGGTGAACCTGCTTCTGACGCTCAAGCCGGGCGTGGACGCTCAGGACGTGCTGCGCGCCTGCGTGCAGGCGGGCGTGCCCCTGACCCGCTTTGAGCCCCGTCGCCCCCATCTCCACGACGCCTTTGTCGCCCTTGTGGGCGAGGATGCGGTCGAAACACTCCGTCAGGAGGCCTGATCATGCGCGCCGCCTATCTGATCGCTCGCCGCGAATACCTCTCCTATGTCGCCACCTGGGGCTTCTGGCTCTCGCTGCTGGCCGTGCCGATCTTCGCCACCATTGGCGGGGTGACCCCGGCGCTGATCCAGTCGAGTCAGCCTGTGCGCTATTTCTCGGTCATCGATGAAACCGGCCAAGGGCTGGACCGGCTGGTCCAGGTGGCCCGTCTCGAGGAGCGGCGCGCCCAGGTGCGCGGCGCCATCGAGATGATGGCCCAAGGCGTCGGGGGCGAAGAGGCCGCTGAACGCGCCCTCGCCATTTTTGACGAAGACCCGGACGGGGTCAGCCAGACCGAGGTCGCCTTGCAGTCTGTGGGCCTGTCAGACGCCGCCAGCGCGCTTGAGGCCGGACGCACCAAGGCTGTGCAGGTCACGCCCCCTGCACAGTCTGTAGAGGCCCTGCGCCCCTATCTGTCCGGCGACCGGACCATCGACACCCCTGAAGGCCCCAAGGCCCTGTTCGCCGCCTTCATCATCCGCGAGCATGCCGAAGACGGGCTGGAGATCGTCTATCTCTCCACCAACCTGACCAATTCCGAGCTGCGCGGTGATGTCCGCGACATCGTCCGCGCACACATGCGCGAACAGGCGCTGGTGAGCGAAGGCCTCGACCCGGGCCGGATCGACACCATCCTCGACATCCGCCCGCTGGTGACGAGCCTTGATCCGTCCAGTGAGGCAGGCGTGGAAGAGGAAGTCACCTTCGCCGACCGGGCGCCCTTCTTCGTGGCGCTCGGCCTCGCCTTCATCCTCTGGATGGCGGTGTTCTCGGTCGCCAACATGCTGCTCACCTCCATGATCGAGGAGAAGGGCGGCAAGATCATCGAGCTGCTGCTCTCCACCGCCCGGCTCGAGGACATCCTTCTGGGCAAGCTGTTGGGCGTGGCGGGCGTGTCCGTTACCCTGTTCGCCATCTGGGGCGGCGTGGGCGTGCTTCTGAGCACGCTGGGCGGTTCAGCAATCGCAGCGCTTGACCCGGACCTTCTGCAGCTTCTCACCTCGGTCTTTGATCCGGGTCTGTTGCTGGCGGGTCTGTTCTTCTTCACCTGCGGCTATCTGATGTATGGCGCGATCTTCCTCGCCATGGGCTCGCTGTGCGACACGCTGCAGGACGCCCAGACCCTGATGGGCCCGGTGATCTGGATCCTGATGCTGCCCATGCTGATCATCGTGTTCTCCATCGAGGCGCTGGATTCCATGGTCATCCAGATCGGCTCCTGGGTGCCGCTGTGGACGCCTTTCGTGATGATGGCCCGCCTGCCCACCGATCCGCCGCTGTGGGAGCTTCTGAGCGCCTGTGCGCTGATGGTGGCGACCACCCTGATCGTCCTGTGGGGCGCTGCGGCGGTGTTCCGCCAGGGCGCGCTGCGTCAGGCCAATGCGGATTCTGTCCGCAAGCTCCTGAAAATGGGCGGCAAGAAAAAGGCCTGAGGCGCAAGCCTCAGGCCTTGAGCCTGTCTGTCAGGCCCGCGCAGATACAGCAAAACCCCGTACGCCAGGCGTACGGGGTTTTTCGTGTCTGCTTAGGAGCGGTTAAGCCCGGCGCAGCGTTCTAGCGGCGACCACCGCCGCGTTTCGGCAGCAGGCCCTCGCGCTGAGCGCGCTTGCGAGCCAGTTTGCGGGCGCGACGGATCGCCTCCGCTTTCTGGCGCGTTTTCTTTTCAGACGGCTTTTCGTAGTGGTTGCGGCGCTTCATCTCGCGGAAAGTGCCTTCCCGCTGCATCTTTTTCTTCAACGCCTTGAGCGCTTGCTCAACGTTGTTATCGCGCACGACGATCTGGACGATGGTAATCTCTCCCTTCGAATAGGTGGTCTAAGCCCGCTCCGGAACCCAGACCGATATAGCTCACGCGAACCCAAGAGCCGCGTGGCTCCACCGTCCGCGCCGGATCGCTTCCAACAGAGGCGGGCGATATACCGGGTCTGGAAGCCCCTGTCCAGCGTAGAGCGCGGCGAAACGCCCCGTGACGTCAGGCCAAGAGCGCACTAGATATACACCCATGACCGCAAAAGCACAAAACACCGCCCCGTCCCGCGCCCAGCGCGCCCGTGAAGCGCTTGTGGACGCCGCCCTGCCCAACGCCGCGTTTGATGGCTGGAGCGAGCACACCCTCGCCCGCGCCGCCGAGGAAGCCGGCCTGAGCGAGGGGGAGGTGCAACTCTATTGCCCTGCAGGGATTCTCGACGTCATCGAGACCTGGACGCGACGCTGCGACGCCCAGGCCCGCGTCGAGATCGAGGCCAATCCCGCCAACCGGATTCGCGACAAGGTCAGCCAGGCGGTGCTGATCCGTCTGGCGCAGTATGAGGGTCATGAAGAGGCCGCCGCCCGCGCCCGCGCCCGACTGCTTTTGCCTGACGGACTTGATCGCGGCGCCCGGCTTGTCTGGGCCACATCTCACATGATCTGGAGCGCCATCGGGGACAAAAGCACCGATGCGAATTTCTATTCCAAGCGGGCGATTCTCTCTGGCGTTTACGCCTCGACCTTCGCCATCTGGCTCGAAGACGACACCGAGGGCCGCACCAAGACGACCGAATTCCTCGACCGCCGGATCGGGAACGTCATGCAGTTTGAAAAGGTCAAAGGCCAGGTCACCAAGCTGACGAAAAGCCTGCCCGGCCTGCCCGGCCTGATGGGGGATCTGCGCTACGGCTTCCGCCGGGCGCGCTAGGCGCCCCTAGAGCGACCCCAGCACGTTCACATGGCCCATCTTGCGGCCATCGCGCGTCTCGCGCTTGCCATAAAGATGCAGCACCGCATTCGGCGTCTTCAGCCAGTCTTCCCAGGCATCCGCGTCATGGCCGATCAGGTTGACCATGCGAGCCGAGGCGTGCGGAACGGGATCGCCTAGCGGCCAGCCCGCAACCGCGCGGATATGCTGTTCGAACTGACAGACCGTGCAGGCGTCCTGCGTCCAGTGTCCGGTATTGTGGACCCGTGGCGCGATCTCGTTGACCAGCAGCGTACCGTCTTTCAGCGCAAACAGCTCCATTCCCATCACGCCTACATACTCGAGCGCATCCAGCACCCGCGTCGCCATGCCGAGCGCGGTCTTCGTCGTCTCGTCACTGACTTTGGCCGGAGCGAGGCTTTCACGCAGAATCCCGTCTGAATGCCGGTTCTCGGACAGGGGATAGGCGCGCACCTCGCCATCCACGCCGCGCGCGGCCACGATGGACAGCTCGTGAGTAAAGTCAGCAAAGGCTTCGAGGATGGCCGGTTGGCCGTTCATGGCGGCCAGCGCCTCTTCAGCGTCCGACATCTCACGGATCACCGCCTGCCCCTTGCCGTCATAGCCGAAGCGGCGGGTTTTCAGGATGGCGGGCAGGCCAAGCTCGGAAATCGCCGTGTGCAGCTCTGCAAGAGTGCTCACAGGCCGGAAGGCCACGGTCGTTGCGCCATGCGCGTTGAGGAAGGTTTTCTCGGTCAGGCGATCCTGCGCCACGTCGAGCGCCTTCGCGCCCGGACGCAGGGGGGCATGCTCGGCGGCCGCCGCCGCCGTCGCGGCGGGCACATTTTCAAACTCGTAGGTGACCGCATCCACGCTGGCGGCGAACTTCGCCACGGCGTCGAGATCGTCATACGCGGCGGTCACGGTCTCGGCGGCGACGCGGCTGGCCGGGCAATCAGGCTCGGGATCGAAGATCACCACATCGAGCCCCATCCGGGCCGCCGACAGCGCCAGCATGCGGCCCAGCTGGCCACCGCCCAGAATGCCGATCCGGGAGGTCGGCGCCAGAGCTTGCGTCATGGATCAGTCCTCGACCGTTTCAGCCACCGACTCCGTCAGCGACGCCCGATAGGCCTTCAGGCGCTCCATCAGCTCCGCGTCATACAGCCCCACAATGGACGCGGCCATGATGGCGGCGTTCTTGGCGCCCGCCTCACCGATCGCCAGCGTGCCCACCGGCACGCCGCCGGGCATCTGAACGATGGACAGAAGCGAATCCAGACCTGACAGGGCGCGCGATTGCACCGGCACGCCCAGCACCGGCAGATGCGTCATGGACGCCACCATGCCCGGCAGGTGCGCCGCACCGCCTGCGCCGGCGATGATCACCTGGACGCCGCGACCGGCTGCAGACTTGGAGAACTCCACCAGACGGTCGGGCGTACGGTGCGCGGAGACCACCTTGGTCTCATAGGACGCACCCAGCTGATCCAGAAGATCGGCGCCGGCTTTCATCGTCGGCCAGTCTGACCGGGAACCCATGATGATGGAGATGGGAGCAGCTTTGGCGCCGCCCGAAGTGCTTTCGCTCATAATAGCCTTGCCTGACAGGCGATTGGAAAGCACGCCAACTTAACCGCGGCGCGCTTTCGGTCAAGCAAAACCCATATCTGCACTGCAAGAGCGCTAGGCGGAGTTCACCCGCGCCATCAATTCCTCTGCGCTTTCCTTGCGTTCGGAGTAGCGGTCCACGAGATAGCCCGCCTGCTCGCGGGTCATGAGGGTGAACTTCACCAGCTCCTCCATGACATCGACGATCCGGTCATACAGCGCGGAGGGCTTCATCCGCCCCGCCTCGTCAAACTCCAGAAAAGCCTTGGGAATCGAGGACTGGTTGGGAATGGTGATCATCCGCATCCAGCGGCCCAGCACCCGCATCTGATTAAGCGCGTTGAAACTCTGCGAGCCGCCCGACACCTGCATCAGCGCCAGCGTCTTGCCCTGGGTCGGACGCACCGCGCCCAGCGCCAGCGGAATCCAGTCAATCTGCGCCTTCAGCACCGCCGTCATCGCGCCATGCCGCTCGGGGCTGCACCAGACCATGCCTTCAGACCAGGTCACGAGATCGCGCAGCTCGGCCACTTTGGGATGATCCGCTTCCGCGTCGTCAGGCAGCGGCAGACCGTCCGCATGAAAGATCCGCGTCTCGGCCCCGAACATCTCAAGAAGGCGTGCCGCCTCCATCGCCGCAAAGCGCGAGAAAGACCGCTGCCGCAAGGAACCGTAGAGCAGCAAGATGCGCGGTTTGTGGGTCATCCGGCCCGCCGGCGCCAGCGCTTCGCGATCGATCGGGGCGATGCAACCGGCCGCCAGATTGGGCAGGGACTTGGCGTGAAGATCAGACACGAAGTGGCTCCGGATCAAAGGCGCGACGCCCGAACCGGGCCAGGCGCTGAAGATGGGATGGAAGCCTAGCCTCGCGGGCCCTCCTGCTCAATGATTCATGATGTTTTGAAATAGAGGATTTTCTGAGGCCCGACCTGTCTGTCTGGCGCGAATGAACCTTTTTTTTACCACAACCACCGAGGCTTACAGGGCGAGACCTGTCTCATGGAGCCCGCGACATGCGAATTCGATCCGGCGGTCCGCTCGCTGGCGCCGGCCCGGTGGGTCGACGTGAAGACACCCGGCGCACCTCTGCTGCGCCCAAGGGGACGAGCGCACCGACAGACAGCGCGTCCATCATGGGCGTGCCCGAAGCCGAGCTGACGCCGAACGTGCAGCGCGCCTTGCTGTCATTGATGGGCGAGGTCGACCAGCTGCGTCGCGAGACCGAGGCCCTGCGCGGTCGCCTGCGTGATCTGGAAAGCCTGGCTGATCGGGACGCCCTGCTGCCCGTCTTCAATCGTCGCGCCTTTCTGCGTGAGGTTTCAAAGGCCCTGGCGTTGGCCGAACGTCATGGCGCGCCGTCGAGCCTGATCTACATCGATCTCAATGGCTTCAAGCAGATCAATGACGAGCATGGCCATGCCGCCGGTGATGCCGCGCTCGAGCAGGTCGCGAACCTGATCACCGATCATGTGCGCGAAACCGATGCAGTCGGCCGTCTGGGCGGGGATGAGTTCGGCATCGTCCTGACGCTGACCCCGGAAAACGCCGCGCGTCAGAAGGCGGCGGATCTCGCCAAGGCCATCGCCGACGCGTCAATCACACATAAGGGCAAGGCGCTGAAAGTGGGCGCGGCCTGGGGCGTTCATGCGCTCTCGCACGGCGTCGCCCCTGAAGACGCACTCGCCGCTGCGGACGCCGCCATGTATGCGCACAAACAGGCCAGCAAGGCCCGCGCAGCGGGCTAGCACCGTCTCGCTAGGCGATGATGTCCGGGTTCAGGATGTCTTCCAGACGATAGATCTCGTCTTTCAGCAACAGCTTGCGACGCTTGAGCCGCACCAGCTTGAGCTGGTCGGACACGCCGCAGGCCGCCAGAGCCGACACCTCTTCATCGAGGGTGCGGTGTTCGATCTGCAGATCTTCGAGCCTGCGCTTGAGCGCGGTTTCGTCGAACTCGCCGTCCATTACCGTGACCGACCTCTTCAATCAGACGCAAGCCGGACCCATCCGGCTGAGTGGATTGTCGAAAAGACCTCGGGCGCCTCAGCGATACGCTTGCGCTCACTTCGTTTCGAGGACGCCTATATTACACATTTTTGGTCGTCTCGAAAACGTTTTCCACAAATGCGCCTGCGCTGACCGCACTCGAGCCCAGCCGGGCCGCATAGTCCTGCAAGCGTTTGAGCGCCAGATCGCGACGGTCCGCCGCGCCGATTTCCGGGCAAGCATGGGTCAGGGCCTCAAGAGCCTGTTGCTCCAGCTTTTCCGCTTCCAGCTCGGCGGCCAGCACGCTCTTTCTCAGGGCGAGCGCCGCATTCGTGTCCACGCTTGAGAGCGGATGCTTGAGATGGTCGCGCGCGCCCCGCAACGGCTTGACGACCTGTGCGCTCCACAGGGCCGACAGCTCAACCGCCTGCCCCAGCGCCGGGCCCGGATCACGGCCATTGACGCAGGCCCAGATGATCCACAGCCCCACATTCACATCCATGCCCGCCGCCTGCAGCGCCAGACAGGCGGGTTTCACGCCCTCCTGAGCGTACAGGCGAACGGAGAAATTCCAGAACGCGCTCACCGGTCGGTCCGCGCCTGGGGACGGCGGCCCTGCTCAAGATCCTCGCCCCAGCGCTTGGTGGCGTCCCAATCCAGCCCGAACAGATCAAGCGCCCGGCCCACGGACTGGTTGACGATGTCATCCACGGTCTCAGGGTGGGCGTAGAAGGCTGGCAGGGGCGGCAGGATCACAGCCCCCATTTCCGCCAGCTGGGTCATGGTGCGCAGATGGCCCAGATGGAAGGGCGTCTCCCGCACCATCAGAACCAGAAGACGGCGCTCCTTGAGCACCACATCGGCGGCGCGGGTCAGCAGGGATGAGGTCACCCCGGTGGCGATCTCGCTCATCGTGCGCACCGAACAGGGCGCAATCAGCATGCCGCGGGTCTTGAAGGAGCCCGAAGCGACCGGCGCGCCCACATCGGCGGGCTTGTAAAGATAATCCGCCTTCTCGCGCAGGATCGACGGCTTTTCGTCCAGCTCATAGGACAGGGTCATCTCGGCGGCCTTGGAGGCCACCACATGACTTTCCACACCTAATTGCCGAAGCGCTTCCAGAGCCCTCATGGCGTAAATCACGCCAGATGCGCCGGAAATTCCAACCACGAGCCGATCTGGCGTCACATCCGTCACCGCGAGTTAACTCCGTTAAAATGTCGCAATCGAATTTGAATTGTCAGAACGCGCTATCAAATGGTTCAATGTAAGTCCTATAGCAAGGGAGGCATTAATGGCCACTGACGCGCGTATTCGTGAACTGGACGCCCGCCACGACAAGCTGGACCACCTGATTGTCGAAGAAATGAAGCGCCCCTCCACCGACACCCTTCAGATCGCCTCCCTTAAAAAACAAAAGCTTAAACTTAAAGAAGAGATCGAAGCGCTCAGACGACGACAATAACGCCGCGAGCTGCTAGCCTGATCGGAAAGGGCGGACATTGCGTCCGCCCTTTTCTTTTGTCGCACCCTCAAGGTCGAGGCCGCCCGTGCTTGATCCCGTCCGCCTTCTGACGATTTTTGCTGTCATCGGCTTCGCGCCGTTAACCGCTGAGGCCCAGACCCCGCGCGAGCAGCTTTGCCCGGAAGGCTATGCCGCCCTCTCCGACAATGACGCCGAAGCCGCCATCGCCGCCTTTCAGGACTGCCTCGCCGATCAGTTCTATGACTGGCCACAGGAAGCGGAATTGCGCACCCGGCTGGGCGCGGCCTATCTGGCCACCGCCCGCTCCGAAGAGGCGTTGATCGCCTACAATCAGATTTTCGCGCTGGTCGAGGCCAATGACGGCGATGTCGACAATCCGCTGATCCGCCGCAATCGCGCCGCCGCCTATCTGCAGCTGGACCGCCCCGAGGACGCCATCACCGATCTCGAGATCGCTCTGGCGCGCATCCCCGAGGACGGCTTCACAGCCGTGCTGGCCGGCTCGGCCTATCTGGATCTTTACCGCCCCGAGGAAGCCGTCGCCGCCTTTGATCAGGCCGTGCGCGCTGAACCCGATTATCCCTCCGCGTGGATCGGGCGCTCGGCGGCGTTTGTGGAAATGGACCTCACCGAACTGGCGGTCGAGGACGCCCAGGAAGCGGTTGCGCTCGCGCCCGAGGACCCCGGCGCGCTCAACGCCCTGTGCTGGGCGCTGGTCAAGGACGGCCGCGCTGCAGATGGTCTGGCGACCTGCCGCGCCGCTTCGGACGCTGCGCCCGAAGAAGGCTCGATCACCCATTCGCTCGCCGCAGCGCTGGAGCAGATTGGCGAGACCGAGGAAGCGCATCGCCTGTTTGCGCTCGCCCATGAGCAGGCTCCGGACGATCCGGTAGTGACCGCAGACTATGAGCGGGTCTTCAACCAGACGCCCTGATCTCTTTCATTGTGACTGACTGAGCGGTTTACAGAACCGTCCGACGGCTGTTTGATCGCCGCCGATTTTTGGGAAGTGGAGTATCCTCATGGCCGTATCTGATCGCGTGGCCATCATCACCGGCGGCGCCAAGGGCATTGGCGCGGCATGCGCCCGACGCTTTGTCGAGGAAGGCCTGCGGGTGGTGGTCGCCGATATTGATGACGAGGCCGGTGAGGCGCTGGTCGAGACGCTGAACGCAGGCAAGGAGCGCGCGCTCTATGTCAGCTGCGACGTCTCTGACAAGCTGGCCGTGGCCAATCTCATGGCCGAGACCCGATCGGCCTTTGACCGTGTCGACATCCTGATCAACAACGCTGCGACTTTGGCCAAGGGCGACGTGCTCGACCTGTCCTTTGACGATTTCAACGCGGTGATGGACGTCAATCTGCGTGGCGCTTTCCTGGTGGCCAAGGCGGCCTCCAAGCAGATGATCGAACAGATCGAGGAAGAGCAGGCCCGCGCCGAGGATTGCCGCAAGCGCTACGCCATCATCAATATGAGCTCGGTGAACGCCGTGGTCTCCCTGCCCGACCAGCTCGCCTATACGATGAGCAAGGGCGCACTGAACCAGATGACCAAGTCCATGGCGCTGGCGCTGGCGCCCTGGGGCGTCCGGGTGAACGCCATCGGGCCGGGCTCGATCAACACCGACATCCTCAAGGCCGTCGCCGATGACCGCGAGGCGATGCAGCGCATCCTGTCGCGCACGCCGCTGAACCGCCTGGGCGACCCGGACGAGATTGCAGGCGTCGCCTGGTTCCTGGCGGGCAAGGATGCCAGCTACATCACCGGCGAATGCATCTACGCCGATGGCGGCCGACTGGCGCTCAATTACACGATGAAGCCAGAAGACTACGAGGACTAGGTCCTTGAGGGCGCGCGGACAAAGCGCGCCCAGACCAGGATGGCGAGCGGGCTGAACAGGCCGATCCAGCCCGCCGCATCCCAGACGCCATTGCCCACAAGCGAGACGATCAGCCCGAACAGGCTGAGGCCGAGGATCACCAGCGGCCAGCCGAACACGCGCCAGAGCTCGCTCATGCAGGGACCTCCCCGGTGCGGCGGCGCGTGCTGCTGAGATAGCCCTTGCGCACGGCCCACAGATAGAGCCCGCTGATCAGCACGACGATGGTCAGGACATCCAGAAGCGCCCAGAGGACCTTCAGCGGCAGACCGGCATAATCGCCGAAATGCAGAGGCTGGGAAAGCGCCAGCGCTTTCGTGTACCACGGCATCTCCCGCAGGCCCGCCACCTCGCCCGTCACCGCATCCACCAGCACTGGTGCAATCAGATGCTCGGTCAGCGGCGTATCGCCATGCAGGAAGATGGCGTAGTGAAAATCGGTCGAGAAAGTCCCGCCCGGAAAGGCCACGAACTGCAAGGTCATGTTCGGCGCGGCCACGATCGCAGCTCTCACCGCCTGATCAAGCGAGGCCATCTCATCCGGCGTTGGGACAGCGCGGTCAGGGTATTCGGCGATCAGATCGGCCAGCGCCGCGTCTCGCCAGTATCCGTAGATGACATCGTCCAGCGTATTGATGACCCCTGTGCCGCCCACCACGATCACCCAGCCCAGCGTCACCACGCCCAGAAGATTGTGATAGTCGAGCCATTTGGTGCGCGCTGATCGCTCCAGCCGCAACAGGCCGAAACGGTGCTTGCGCATGAAGGGCCAGTAGAGCACCACGCCGGAAATGATGGCGAGGATGAAGCTCACCCCCATGGCGCCCAGAAACAGCTTGCCCGGCAGTCCGAGGAACATGTCGGTGTGCAGCTGGACCAGGAAGTCCATGACACCGCCCGCATCTGCGGGCGCTGCAACGATGGAGCCGTCGGTCTGATCGAACCGCTCAAACCACATCGCTCCGCCCGGCGCATCCGGGGTCGGTCCGGTGGTGACGTTCACCACGGGACGGTCGATGTCAAAGCTCATGAAGAGCGGGACTTCGCCGGGGCGGTTGTCCAGTGAGCGGTCCAGGATCTGATCGAGATCCAGCATCGTCCCGTCAGGATTGCCCGGCATGAATTCAGACGGGTTCAGCGCCGCCTCGAACTCGTCATGGAAGATGATCGGCAATCCGGTCACGCAGAGCATGAGCAGGAAGAGCGTGCACACCAGGGATGTCCAGGTGTGAATGCCGCTCCAGATCCGGATCGCCGATTGGGTCATCTCGCCTCGCCTAGAAGTCGGTGCTCACGGACACGCGAACGGTGCGCGGCTCGCCCTGCACCAGATAGTTCGCGCCCGGATATCCACCCGTCGAGGCCCAGTAATCATCATCAAGCAGGTTCTCCACCCGCGCCCGCAGCGCGACCGGATGGCCTTGCGCCTCAAAGCTGTAGCGCACACCGGCGTCAAACCGCGCCCAGGCCGGGATCTCCAGCGTGTTGTCCGCGCTGGCGTATTGCTCGCCGGTGTAGATCACGCGACCTTCCAGAACGAGACCCGGCAGGAAGCTGGCATCCCATTCCGCATTGAAGCTGGCCTGGAATTCCGGCACGCCCACGGTCGCCTTGCCCTCATTGAGACCGCCTTCGGTTCTGGCCTGTTCGGAATCAAGCCAGGTCGCCCCGCCGATCAGGCGCACGCCTTCAAGAGGTTCGCCAAAGACTGTCAGCTCGGCGCCGCGGGTGCGCTGCTCGCCGGCGTCGGTGAAGCGGTCGCCCACCACGATGGCGTTTGGCTGGGTCAGCTCGAACAGGTTCGCGGTCACGCCGAAATTGCCGCCGTCATACTTGATGCCCGCTTCGAACTGGTCACCGCGGAACGGGGACAGCACTTCGCCGGCATTGACGATCACCACGCCGCCCGAGCTGGCCGGCGCCACGCGCCCCGGCTGCAGGCTTTCAGCATAGTTGGCGTAGAGCGAGAGCGCATCGGACGCGCGATAGACAACGCCCAGCGCCGGGGTGATCGCATCATCCTCATAGCTGCTGAGCACGTCGCCCGTATTATAGTCATAGGTCGTGGTGTCGATGTTCTGCCAGCGCAGGCCGAGGGTCGCGAGCATGCGGCCGTCAAAAAGGCTCAGCGTGTCGGCGATGGCGACGCTGGTATTTGTCACTTCCTCGGTCTTGCCCGGATCGTTCAGATCCCCGCCAATGAAGAAATTCGCCGCCGGGATCGGCGCTTCGAAGGGATCATTGAGATCCCCCGCAAAGCCCGCAAAGTTCGAGAAGGCGTAGGCGTTATTGGAATCGCTCTGAATGCCGGAGACAGACGCCACCAGCCGGTGACCGATCGGGCCGGTCCAGACATCGGCGCGCAGGCCGGCATCCGCGCTGATCACCTGATCAGAGCGCACATTGTCAAAGCGATAGGCGGAGGTGACGCCGTTCGCGCCTGCACTGGGATTGGCGAGGATATTGTCCTCTTCCCCGTCCCGGGCGCCTACGGCCAGCCAGCCGGTGACCACATCACTGAAATCCACTTCTGCACGCACCACGCCGAACAACTGCTGCTCGTCAGTATAGGTCCAGGGCTGGGCGTAGTTCACATCCGCTTCCGGCACGGCCGGGATCGCGCCCATCGGGGAGACCTGCGGGCGCGGGGCGTCGATATGATGGTCCTGCCAGCCCAGATCCGCGGACAGGCGAATGCGGTCGGTTTCATAGTTGAGACCCAGCGTGAAGAGGTTCAGGGAGCGGTCCTGATCCTCGATGGCGGTCTCGCCGTCGCGCAGGGCGCCGTTAAAGCGCACGCCCAGCTGGTCTTCGGTCCCGAACCGCCGGCTCAGATCGAGCGCGGCGTAGCCATGCGAACGCCCCTCAAAGCCCAGCGTGACGCGGGTGAGATCGTCTTCACCTGCGCGCTTGGGCACCAGGTTGAACGCGCCGCCGACGCCCGAGCCGCCCGGCGCAGCGCCGTTGAGGAAGGCATTGGCGCCGGAGAACACTTCAACGCGTTCGACTAGCTCGGCCGCCACATACTGACGCGGCAGGATGCCATAGACGCCATTCAGCGTCATATCGTCGGAATAGACCGGGAAGCCGCGCACGACATAGAGCTCCTGGAAGTTCCCGAAGCCCTTGGCCAGACGCACTTGCGGGTTGTTGGCGAGCACATCGCCAATGCCGCGCGCCTGCTGGTTCTCGATCAGCTCGGCGGTATAGGCCGTGGTGGTGAAGGGGGAGTCCAGAAAGTCGACATTGCCCAGCAGACCATTGCGCGCGCCGCGGGCCACCTGGCCGCCTTCAAACGCGCCATTGAGCTCCACTTGCGAGCCCGTCACGATGATGACGTCCTCGGTCGCGTCTGCGTCCTGAGCGAAAGCGGGAACCGTGAGCGCCAGCGCGCACAGCGCTGCGCCGCCCATCAAACGAGCATGGTGAGTCATTGGGGAGCCTTCCAGCCAGATGCCTTGATTTTGAGAGTGATTATCAATCAAAGCAATGCCGGTCAATTCTGCGTGGCTGTTCCCTCATGCGGCAAAAAGAAAGCCCGGCTCACAGAGCCGGGCTTTCAATCAGACCTGGGGTCCAGACCTAGTTATCGTCGCCCTTGGGCTTGCCGAACAGCTCATCAAGCGTGGTCGGCGCATTGGCGGATTCCATATCCTGATCATCGGCGGGCTTGAGCGTATCTTCCTCGATGAACACCTGACCGTCCTCTTCCATCTGCTTGCGACGGGCGGAGGCCTTGGAGACCTGGGCGTCCAGATCGATCTGGGTGCACAGGCCCAGGGTCACCGGGTCGGTCGGCTTGATGTTGGGCGAGTTCCAGTGGGTGCGCTCACGCACAGCCTCAATGGTGGTCTTGGTGGTGCCGATCAGCTTGGAGATCTGCGCATCGGTCAGCTCGGGGTGATTACGCACCAGCCAGGCGATGGCGTCCGGACGGTTCTGGCGACGCGACAGCGGCGTGTAGCGCGGGCCTTTCTTGCGTTCCTGAAGCTCGGCGTATTTCGGCTTGGAGGCCGTCATGCGATAGGAGGCATCGGCTTCAGCCTTGTCGAGCTCTTCACGATCAAGCTGACCAGAAGCGATCGGGTCGGCGCCACGCACGCCGGCGGCCACATCACCGTCTGCAATGCCCTTGATCTCAAGATGGTGCAGCCCGGTGAAGTCAGCGATCTGTTCAAAGCTCAGCGCGGTGTTGTCCACCAGCCAGACCGCCGTCGCCTTGGGCATGAGAATCTCGGCCATGTCAGTCCTCGTACACGAAACAAAAGAAAACCCGGCGCGGACCGCCGGGTTGTTTCCGTCGACCGCCCCTCATCTCGTACTCACGATGAAGAGGGAGAGTGTGACCCGTCTTATAGCGCGCTTGTCACGCGCTGGAAACACCCCTGTCACGCTAGGGGATGAGGAGAATCTTGCCCGCATGCCCGCCCGCATCCATACGCGCATGCGCCTTGGAGACATCATCAAGCGCAAAGGTGGAATCGATCATGGGACGCAGCTTGCCAGCTTCGATCCAGGGCCAGACATAGGTTTGAACCGCTTGTGCGATCACGGCTTTCTCTTCATCCGAGCGGGAGCGGAGCGTTGATCCCGTCAGGGTCTGGCGCTTGAGCATCAACCCCATCAGATCCACCTCGACGCGGCTGCCCTTGAGAAAGGCGATCATCACCACGCGCCCATGCCGGTTCAGGCAGTTGAGGTTCTTCTGCACATAATCGCCGCCCACCATGTCGAGGATCACATCCGCGCCGCCTTCGGACCGGATCGCAGCGGACCAGTCCTCGGTGTGATAGTCGAACGCCCGGTCCGCACCCAGATCGAGACAGGCTTGCGACCGGTCCGCACCGCCAGCCGTCGCGATGACATAGGCGCCATGGGCCTTGGCCATCTGGATCGCCGTCGAGCCAATGCCGCTCACCCCGCCATGAACCAGAAACCGCTCACCCGGCTTGAGGGCGCCTGCGTCGAACACATTGGTCCAGACCGTAAACACTGTTTCAGGCAGGCCCGCCGCCTGAACAAGGTCCACCCCGTCTGGCGCAGGCAGAACGCTGCCCGCCTTGGCCCGCGCCACATCGGCATAGCCGCCGCCGGACACCAGCGCGACCACAGGATCGCCGACCTTGAACGCCGCAACGCCCGCGCCAACCGCCCGCACCGTACCGGACACTTCAAGACCCAACCCTTCCGGCGCGCCCTCAGGCGCGGGGTAAAAGCCCAGACGCTCGAAGACATCAGGCCGGTTGATCCCGCTTGCGGCGACATCAATCAGCACCTCGCCCGCGGCGGCGGGCGCCAGATCGACCTGTTTGACCACCAGCTTTTCAGGTCCGCCGGGCTCGGGAACCGTGACGATGCGTGATGAAATCGGATTCATGAGCGGGACTCCTGAGGGTTAATGCACTAGTATCTGTTGTCCTGTCCGCCACCAAGGAGAGCGACGCCATGTTTCACGATGAACCGCTGACCTCCCGCACCGAGGCTCTGGTCCCCGGTGAGGATCTGAGCGATCTGGGTGTTGAACAGCTCACCGAGCGGCTTGAAGTCTTGCGTCAGGAAATGGGACGGACCGAGGCGGCGATCAAGCAGAAGAAAGCCGGGCTCTCAGCTGCGGAAGCCTTTTTCAAGACACCCGGCGGAGAGTGAGGGGCGTCTGGCCCCGGCCTTGCTTAAGAGTCCGTACACACTCTTGAGATGATGCGTAACGAGACAGAACGGATACTGCCATGACCCCGGTCACGCCTCACGCCGCCAGCACCGCCGCTCGGGTTTCCGATTTTGCGGATTCTGAAATGTTCCGACGCCTGTTCCGGGACGGCATGGATCTGGTGGAAGAAACTGCGTCCTATCTGGATGGTCCCGGCCGGGACGACGCCAAGCGGCTGGGCCGTTCGGGCGCGCTCGCCTACGCCTCTGAATCCATGGGCCTGACCACCCAGCTCATGCAGTGCGCCTCCTGGCTTCTGACCCAACGCGCCGTCGCCGAAGGCGATATGAGCCCCAGGGAAGCGGCGGAAGAGCGCTATCGCCTGTCGCCGAACAAGTTCAGCCCGCCGACCTGGCCGGCCGGGGATGACCCGTGCCCGCCGCGTCTGGGCGATCTGGCGCTGCGCGCCCGCGAATTGCACGAGCGCCTGATGCGTCTGGACGATTCCCTGTTCGAAGCCGAACTCAAGCCCGTCGCCAACCCGGTGGCGAGCCAGCTGTCACAGCTCAGCGCGGCGTTCGGCGAGCTCTAGATCCCGCTACATGGCACAAGAAAAAGGCCGCCCCATCCGGGCGGCCTTTTTCTTGTTCAGAAGACTGAACCCCCTCGAACGGGACGTCAAAGCAGGTGAGAAAAACGCCCGCAGCCGAGGGGAGACTGCGGGCGTTCCTCGAAAGACTTCAACGGAGCCAAGCTCTGCCCGATCGAGGGGGGATTGGGCCTTAGACGCCGAAGCCTTTGAACTTGTCTTTGAACTTGGACACGCGACCTGCACGATCCAGCAGGGTCTGGTTGCCACCAGTCCAGGCCGGGTGCGAGGACGGATCAATGTCCAGTTGCAGCACTGCGCCTTCTTTACCATAGGTAGAACGGGTCTTAAAGCGTGAACCGTTCGGGAGCACCACTTCGATGAAGTGATAGTCGGGGTGAATGTCCTGTTTCATCGTGCCGCTCCGGCCCTCTTTACGCTCACGGGCGGCCGTTAAAGCCGCCCGCAAGTGGAAATCTGCATGAATTGAGGCGCGGTGTATACACCCCGTTTTGCCCTGTATCAAGCACCCTGAGTCAGATAGCGAAAATACAAGGACTTACCGAAAGATTAAGCCCGCCAGACTTACAGTTATGGTAAACACTTCGCTAACGCGAGGTCAGCTTCAGCTCGATCCGGCGGTTGCGCGCATAGGCGTCCTGGGTGCGCCCTTCAGCAATGGGATAATGCTCGCCAAAGCCAGCCGCAAGCAGTCTGCGGGGCGGCACGCCGCGGCTCTCAAAGTAGGAAATCACCGACAATGAGCGCGCGGTGGACAGCTCCCAGTTGGATTCAAACGGCGCGTTCGGGCCCAGCGGCACGCGGTCTGTATGCCCGTCCACCCGCAACACCCAGTCAAGATCATCGGGGATCTCATCGGTGAGCTGGATAATGGCGTCCGCAATGGGCGCCAGCGACTGACGGCCTTCCGGGCTCAGCTCAGCTGAACCCGAGGCGAACAAGACATCCGTTTCAAAGACGAACCGGTCACCCACGACCCGCACGCCGGAACGGTCTCCCAGCACCTCGATCAGTCGGCCGAAAAACTCGGAGCGATACCGCGCCAGACGCGCCACTTCGCTGGCGAGCGCCGCATTCAGGCGTCGGCCCAGATTGACCACTTCGGCCTCAAGCTCTGCTTCGCGCGCTTCAGAGGCGTTCAGCGCCTCGTTGAGCCGTGCCAGTTCCTCGCGCAGGGCCGCCATCTGGTTGTTCAGAAGCGCGACTGTCGCCTGCGCCTCTTCATTGAGCGCCTCTTCCTCAGCCAGGCTCGAACGCGCGGCGGCGAGGCCTTCCTGCAGACCCGCAATCTGGCTCGACAGCCCGGCATTGGTTTCAGCGAGCGCGCCATTCTCCTGGGTCAGGATGCTAACCCGCAAACTCAAGCGCTCATTCTCGCTTTGGGCGAGGTTCAGCTCTTCAGCAAGGGTGGCGAGGCGACCATTGAGCTCGGCAAGCTGCTCATCTCGACCCGTCAGCGCCTGGGACAGTGCGAACTGACCTGCCGTGAACACCGCCAGAAGAAAGACGATGACCAGCAACAGAGTCGCCAGCGCATCGACGAAACCTGGCCAGTAATCACCGGAATCGGCCTGTCCAGACTGGAGGTGCCGGGGAAGCGCCATGGTCTATTCGTTCCGATCCGAGCCGCGATCCCGGTTCAGACGCGCCTGCGCCTCCAGCGCGCGCACCAGAACCTTGATCTCGTCACGCAACAAACGCGCGCTCTCGCGCTGGCTTTCCGCTGCGTCATCGGCAAAGCGGGCCATGATGGTTTCAAGCTGGCGGGTGTGGCGCTCCAGCGTGTGGGTCAACCGGTCCAGCGCATCCGCACTCTGCTCCAGCAACGCGCCCACATAGGCGCCCGAACCGCCCGCTTCATCAGGGCTGGCGCCTTGCGGACCTGCATTGGCGAGGCGGGAGATCGAGGACAGCCATTCCTCAACCTCATTGTAGAAACGGTTCTGCGCCCGGCTCGCCTGCAGTTCGAGGAAACCGATGATCAGCGAGCCCGCCAGACCAAAGAGCGAGGAGGCGAAGGCCGTGCCCATGCCCGCAATCGGTTCTTCAATCGCGCTCATCAGCGCCATGGCGTCGGTTTCACCCGCGCCTGTGGAGCTGGCGGACACGGCGCGCACGGCGTCGCCCACATTGCCCACCACCTGCAACAGGCCCCAGAAGGTGCCCAGAAGCCCCAGGAAGATCAGAAGCCGGCCGAAATAGCGTGTGAAGGCGCCGCTCTCGGCCATGCGCGCAGCGACGGAATCCAGCACCACGCGGGCCGACGCCGCCGACAGGCGCGAGCGACCGTCCGCCGCGTCCGTGATCAGCGCCGCCATGGGCGCGATCATCGCGGGCGGGCTGGGCAACTGGTCGGGGTGATCGGCTTCGTTCAGACGCACCAGCCAGCGCGCGCTCGGTCCGATCGCCAGCGCCTGCTGGAAGGTATACAGGATGCCGATGAACAAGACGCCCAGGATCAGACCATTGATCGCAGGGTTCGCCTCGAACGCCAGGATCAGGGGCTGGTGGAGCAAGGCCGCCAGAATGACGACCGCCGACAGGAAGATCATCATCCACAGAATATAATTTCCCGGTCCGGTGAACCGGGCCTTGCGGCGCGAAGCTTTCGGATCAGCCATTCAGCGCAGCTCCCTCATCTGGCGCATCAGCACTCATGCAGGCTTGGCCTACACCGCCATCAAACGCAAGGGTCTTGGCGGGAATGAGGCAAGGGTGAGGCCTAAAGGCGCTCCGCTTCAATCAGCGCTTCGATGACAGCCCTGGCTTTGGCCTCGCACCCGCCGAACGGATCATTGGCGAAGCAGGCCACTCCATACCCTGCCTCGGGAAACACCGCCCCATAGGTCGAGGTGTCGATATCACCGCCGGAATACCACAGGACCGGGCGCCCCTCCCAGTCGTCGACCACCAGACCGAAGCCGTCATTGACCTTGGAATGGTCAAAGGCGCGCGTTGAGGTCATCAGGGACCAGAAATCCTCGCCGAGCCGCTGATGGGTCATCATTTCGACCTGCCACAGCCCCCAGTCACGCGCCGAGGAGAACACGCCGCTGCCGCCATAGTGTGGCGCATTCCGTCGCAACACCACCCAGCCCGGTCCGGGCGCGACCTGAATGCCGCCTTGCTCGTTCAGGGTCGTGACCACCTCTTCACTGCGCGCGGTATACCCGGTCGCCCTGTTCGGGATCAGCGTGGTGACATCATCATGGACAAGAGAGGCCTGCATTCCCAGCGGCTCGAAAAGCCGCGTCCTGACCGTTTCGGAGAAATCCGTCCCGTAGACCCGCTCGACGACTTCGGCGAGCAGCATGAAGTTGATGTTGGAATAGGACCATTGAGCGCCCGGCTCGAACTGCAGCTCGCCTGTTTCAAGCACCAGGGCGATGGCTTCATCCACGTCAAAATAATGAAAAGTCGCCCAGGGCTCGCCATTCGCCCGGCCCAGGCTGGTGTATTCGGGCAGACCACTGGTCATGTACATGAGATGGGCGAGAGTCAGCTCTGAACCGATCCGCTCCGCCTCGGGCAGATAGGAGACGAGCCGGTCATCCAGACTCACAAGCCCGTCTTCGATGGCGATAGCGACGGCCGCCGCCGTGATCTGTTTGGACAGGGAGGCGAGGTGGAAAACGGTGTCGCCTGAGTTTGCGCGCGCCTGCTCCAGATCAGACGCCCCGGAGCTCACAATCGCCTGACAACCATCGGCCCGGGTGACAGAGACCACATATCCAGGCTGATCCAGCGCCTCCGAAGGCGACAGAAGCGTGCTGACCTGCGCCTCAAGCGCTGACATGTCCGCACAATCTTGTGCTTGAGCGCCCACAGCTCCAAGCATCGCGCCGAACAGCGCCAGAGTACAAATCTTCAATTTCCGCAACTCTTTGACACCCGACATGCCGCCCCCTACTCAGAGCAGCGTGCCCGGATGGATCAAATTTCACAAGTTAAGCTTCGAGAAATCCTTGCCTGAAACCTTAAGCGGTATTAACCATATTCATGATGTGTTGCGCCGCAGCATAGAGGTGATCATGCAACTCAAACGATGGGTTTACCGGCTCAACACCCACGAGATCACTGTCGAGTGCGGCTATACGCTATGGGGCTGGGCGCAGGTCCGCCTGCTCGTGGACGGGAAAACGCTCAGTCAGGCTCAGGGCCTGCGTTTCTTCCCCATCCGGCTGGACACGCTTCTAGAGCAGGCCAGCCCGCCCATGCCGCTGCAAGCGGTGGTGCGCCCGGATCTTCTGACCGTGCATTGCGTGCTGTGGGCGCATGGCGCGCCCCTGCCTCCGCCAGACCGGGCCTATAAGGGTCAGCTCAAAACGCAACGCGGTGCCTGGCCAGAACCGGCCGGCGCCGCGTCAGGCGTGTCTTCGTCGCAAATCTAGCTGGCGGCTTTCGCCAGCATCTCGCGCAGTTCCTTGATCACCATCTCGTTGCCCGCCGCGATATGGCCGGTTTCCAGCACATCGGTGCCCGGATCGATGGCGCCGGCGAAACCGCCCGCCTCACGCACCAGCACCAGGCCGGCGGCGATATCCCAGGGCTTGAGATTGCGTTCCCAGAAGCCGTCAAACCGGCCCGCAGCCGTCCAGGCGAGATCAAGCGACGCCGCGCCATAGCGGCGCACGCCGGCGGTCATCGGCATGATCTGGTGCAGTTCCTTGAGGAACTGGGCGTGGCCCTTCTTGCCAAAGAACGGCATGCCGGTGGCGATGACGCAGTCATGCAGGTCGCGACGTTCAGCCACGCGCAGACGGCGGTCATTCATGAACGCGCCCCGGCCCTTTTCGGCATGGAACAGCTCGTCGGTGGCGGGATTGTAGATCACGCCCGCCACGATCTCGCCCTCGCGCTCCAGCGCCACCGAAATGGCGAAGTGCGGCTGGGCGTGCATGAAGTTCAGCGTGCCGTCCAGCGGATCGATGATCCAGCGATGGGAGCGGTCCGTACCCTCGACCACGCCGCGCTCTTCCAGAAGGAAGCCATAGCCCGGACGCGCCTTGGACAGGATGTCGAACAGGATCTCTTCAGACTTCATGTCGGCCGCGGTGACAAAGTCCGCCGGGCCCTTCTTGGAGACCTGAAGGTTCTCGATTTCACCAAAGTCACGCGCCAGACGGCGGCCCGCTTTGCGGACCGCATCGGTCATGACCTGCATCAGTGCGGATACTTGAGCCAAGATCTACTCCGCACGACGGACGTAAGAGCCGTCCTCGGTAGCCACCACGATACGCTCGCCCACGCCCACGAAAGGCGGCACGGCGGTGCGGACATTGCCGGCCAGGATGGCGGGCTTGAACGAGTTCGCCGCCGTCTGGCCTTTGACCACCGGCTCGGTCTCGATCACTTCCAGCTCCACATGTTTGGGCAGCTCGATGCCGATCGGCTTCTCTTCGTAGATTTCCAGAACGACCATCATGCCGTCGGTCAGATACGCGGCGCGGTCTTCACCCACGAAATCGATGGGCAGGTTGGTCTGCTCATAGGTCTCGGTGTCCATGAAGACCAGCATCTCGCCCTCGGGATAGAGGAACTGGTGGTCTTTCTGCTCAAGGCGCACGCGCTCGACCTTGTCCGCAGAGCGGAAGCGTTCATTGAGCTTGCGACCGTCGAGCAGGTTCTTCAGTTCGACCTGGGCGAACGCGCCGCCCTTGCCCGGTTTCACGTGATCCGCTTTCACCGCCACCCACAGGGTATCCTGGTGCTTGATCACGTTGCCGGGCTTGATTTCATTGCCGTTGATTTTCATCGGAAGGTCCGTTCCTGGAACGGGCGCGCCGCACAAACCACCAGCGCCGCCCTGTAATTCAGCCGCGCTCGTTTAACAGGCAGACCCCGCACGGGCAAGCTGTGCGTCAGACTCCGGCCTCTCAGCCCCTCTAGAAGGGGCTTGATCCCACCGCCGCCTCGACACGGATTCGCTCAAGCACAGGCTCGGGCAGGGCGTTCTCGAGGCTCGCCTCAAGACGGTCCCGGTCAAAGTCCTCCGGCGTGCGTCCGCCGCGCGGAGCTGCCGCGCGCAACACCCAGTAATAGGCCCGCTCAAGATCACGCGGCGCGCCATCCCCTGTCGCCAGCGCATAGGCGAGCAGGAACTGGCTGTCCGGGTCATTGGCGTCCGCGCCCTGACGGGCCCAGTCCACCGCTTCAGACGGATTGGGCGCGCGACCGGCTGCGCCCTGATAGAGGAGCAAGGCATGCTGCCCCATGGCGGCTGGCAAACCATATTCCGCCGCCATGCGGATCATGCGCGCGCCTGCCGCTTCATCGGCGTCGCCGCCCTCACCATTCATCAGCATCAGACCGGCGATCAGGGCCGAGCTCGGATCCCCCGCCTCTCCTGCACGCTGATACCATTCCCGCGCCGTGCTCAGATCATGGGGGCCATGATCCCAGTCCGCCAGCGCGTAGGCATAATCGCCATAGGCCTCAAAGCGCCCGCTTTCCGCGGCCAGCTGCAACCAGTTCAGGGCGTCACTCGCCGCACCCGGATCCCCGCGCTCCATCAGGTAGAGGCCATATTCATGGGCGGCGCGGGCATCCCCGGCTTCAGCCGCCTGCGCCAGAAACTCACGCGATTGCCAGGTCTGCAGACCGCCCCGGCCTTCACCGGCCAGTCGAGACAGGATGATCAGGGCGTCCGGTTCGCCCAGCTCGGCCGCGCGACGGAACCAGCGCACCGCGTCTTCATCGCTGGCTTCTCCGGACAGGCCATGCAAGCGGATATGCCCGGCCAGCGTCGCGCCACGGGCTTCGCCGCCGGCCGCCGCGCGCTGGGCGTGAATGAGCGCGCCCTGAAAATCACCGACCATGTAAGCGGCTGACGCGCTCGCCATCGCCGAATTGGTCAGGGAGCGACCCTCGACCGCATCGCCGCTGGCGTCCCGCGCGAAATCCTCGGCCAGACCTTCGGGCAAGGGCGGCAGATCCGCGACAGGCGCATCAACGCCTTCAACCTCTTCCGCAGTCGGAACAGTGGGCGTGTCTTCCTGCGCCCAGGCGGACCCGCCCAGGCAAAGGATCAATCCAAGAGTTGAGACAAGCCGGCGCATGCGGCCTCCGGTCCTTCGGGGTGCGACCAGACCCCGCCGCACACTGCAATATAATCGGCCCCGGCCGCGATCACCTCGGAGGCGTTCTCCAGGGTAATTCCCCCGATCGCGACACAGGGCAACTCGAAAAGCTCGGTCCACCAGACCAGGATGTCCAGATCAGCGCGGGTCTTGGGCGATTTCGTGGCGGTCTCGAAAAAAGCGCCAAAAGCGACGTAATCCGCGCCTTGCTCGCCCGCCAGCATCGCCAGATGACGGCTGTCATGACAGGTCACGCCGACAATCGCTTTCGGACCCAGCGCGGCGCGCGCCTGTTTGATCGACCCGTCTTCCTGACCGATATGCACGCCATCACAGCCCAGCTTTGCGGCCAGCGCCGGATCATCATTCATGATGACCGAAACGCCGCGTTGATGCGCGATCTCGATCAGCTTGGGCGCCAGCGCCTCGATCTCGGCTTCGGAATGCTCTTTGAGACGCAGCTGAAGCGCCGAGACGCGCCCGGCATCAAGGGTCCGCGCCAGCACATCGGCGAAGTCAGCATCAATCCGGGGCGGGGTCAGAAGGTAAAGGTCTGCCATGGCTCTCTCCTAACCCGGCGCCGATGGAAAAGGAACGGCCAGAATCCGCACCCTGCAGAACGCAAGCGGTCACGGCTCAGCCGCAGGCAGGCCCGCAAGGTCCCAAACCCGTCCCCGCCCCTTGGCCCTGACAACGCCATAGCGCTGGCCACGCGCCTCGATCGTGCCGTCCCGCCCGTCCGAGATCGCCACATGCCCGGCCCCGTAATGATGCGCGCGACGCACCAGGATCGCGCCGGGCGTCTGATAGGCGTCTTCAAGCGGCAGGGCATGGTCCGGGTCCTCCGCCCATTTGATCCAGGCGCCGGTATAAGGATGCCCGGCCGCTGTCAGGCCCAGTTTCACGCCAAAGGTCTGATAAACGCACCAGCTGACGAAGTCTGCGCAATCCCACGGCCCGGCATAGTCGGGGTTTTCGAGCTCCGCCGCCGCGCCGAGCTGATAGACTTCCCCGATATGCCGGGATGCGCACTGGACAAGATTGTCGCCGGTCATGAGAGGCCCTCCTGCTGACTGAAGCGTCAGTATCAGGGCGCCCGGACCGGGGGCGGATTAGCGGCGGGCAGGCTTGTGGACGAACCCCGCCCGGATGGTGATGGGCCAGCGCACCCGAACCTCACCCTCGCCCCAGGCCATGCGGGCCTTGTCGAGATAGCCTTCGATCATCTTATCCTCGCCATCGGCCCGCGCCGCGCGCAGGGCCGACCAGCTTTCGAGATAGGCGCGCATCTCATCAAACGTCCAGTCATGGACGATCGCCCCGCCCTTGGCCGGAATTTCGTCGAACGGGAAATCAAAGCGCGCATAGGCGGTCTCGACATCCTCGCGCTCGGGTCGCCACCAGGGATCCAGCGCCTGATAGAGCTGGCCAATGGGCTTCATCGCCTCGGTGTCAGCTTCGGCGTTGTTGTAGGTGATCAGCGCCAGAACTGCGCCGGGCGCCGCGATCCGGCGGACCTCTTCGTAGAAGTGAGGTCGGTCAAACCAGTGCGCCGCCTGGGCTGCGGTAATGAGGTTCGCACTGCCGCCCGCCAGCGGCAAAGCCTCGGCCGGTGCTTTTGCGTAGCTCACCTTCGGGTGAGGCCGGGCGTGGGCGAGCTGGCTCTCGCTGGGGTCAAAGGCGCGCACCTGCGTGAAGTACTCAGCCAGCAGCACGGACAACTGCCCCGTCCCGCATCCCACATCAACCGCGAGCGTATGATTGCTGACAAGCCCTGCCAGGGTGAAGGCGAGTTTGGCGGGATAAACCGGGCGTCCGGCCGCATAGCGCGCGCCGCCTTGCTCAAACGGGTTCGGGCTCATGGCCGTCTCCTTCGCGCCAAAGTCATCGGTTGGCCAGAATACCCTGATTGGGGCCGCGGTCACCTCTCCCGGCAAAGTTGCGGGAAGCGATCCCGGATCGCGGCGAGGGCTGTCCGCTCCCTGACATCCCAGTCGCCGGACAGGCGGACATAATCAACGCCGCGCCGCTCCAGCGCCTCGATGGACAACTCCATGAACCGGCGGCGGTCGGCGTCATCGCCATAGACCCGGGTGCCGTCATCAATCCAGGGCTGGTCAATATCAGTCAGAAGATACAGGTCGCCTTCCGGCTCTGGCGCAGGCTCAAAGACCGAGCGCCCCAGCATCATTTGCGACCAGACCTCCGTGATCAGCCCGTCCGTATCCGAAAAGACAAGCCCCTCCGCCGTGCGTCGGGCCGCTTCGACCCCTGCCGCCTGACCCGCTGCGATATTGCGCAGATCCTGCGCACTGCACTCTGTGCCATAAAGCTCGCACCAGGTGCGCCCGAATTCAGGCACATAGGCCCCGCCCAGCTTGTCCGCGAGCGTCTGGCCCAGCACGGACTTGCCCGTGCTTTCAGGGCCGTGAAGGACAATGGTTCGCGTGAAATACGGCCGGGCCGGCGGGGCGATCATCGACCAGTGCGCGATCGGGTTTTGCCGGATTTGCGTGCCGCTGACCGGACGGCAGACGCGCTCGGGGTCAGCGGGCCAGAATTCGGCGCCCAGCTCCTGGCCCAGCCGCAACCCGTACTCATCAGAGGCGAAGACGCGATGGATCGGCTCGGGGTGAATGCTGCGGATCAGCTCACGCCAGATGTCCCAGAACCGGGGATGCTCGGAGGGGTCCTGGGGGATATCGCGATCATAGTGAAGCACCCGCGCGTTCGGATAGAGCGCGCTCATCCACTCATGACGCAGCTTGCCGGGGATGGGTTCGCGGTCGAGCGAGCAGACCAGAATGGTCAGCTGATCACACAGCCCGGCAGCGAAATCACACAGATACATGTGCCCGGCATGGGGCGGCATGAACTTGCCCAGCACAAAGCCATGGATGGGCGCGGTCATTGCGCCGGCGCGGCTTCCTGGGCCGCCGCAGACTCCCGGCGCCATTGCCAATAGCCCCACACGCACATCAGAAGGAAGAGGCCGTAAAGCCCGCTGGTGAGCATCAGCCCCTTATAGGCGTAGACCCCGATGGCGACGACATCGACGCCGATCCAGACCAGCCAGTTTTCCAGATATTTGCGCGCCAGCATGAACTGGGCGACCAGGCTGAAGCTCGTGGTCATCGCGTCCCAATAGGGCAGGTCCGCATCAGTGAAGCGGTCCATGACCAGCCCGAGCGCAACCGCGCCCACAGCGCCGACCGCCAGCCAGGGCATGAGCTTTGAGACACCCAGCCAGATCACCGGCGCCTGGCTGTCCGCCTCGGCCCTGTCGCGATGGCTCAGCCAGAACCACCAGCCATAAGCCTGCAGCACGCAGAAGATCAGCTGCAGGCCGAAATCGGAATACAAGCGCACATCAAAGAAGATGATGGCGTAAAGGCTGGTCATGGCGATGCCGACCGGCCAGGCCCACATGCTCTGCCGGATCAGAAAGAACAGGCAAAGCACGCCGAGCCCGGCGGCAGTCGGTTCAAGCCATGACATCAGCGAGGCTTAGCCTTCGCTTTCCAGACCTTCATTCCACTCGCCCAGCGCGGCGAGGCCGTTCATGCGGGCGCGGTGGTTGAAGGCTTTCTGGCCAGCTTCAACATTGGAGCCGCCCCAGGCTTTCAGCGGAGCCGCCTGCAGCGCGCGACCATAGGAGAAGGTCATCGGCCAGGGCAGGTCAAAGCCCTCGTTCATGATGTTCAGGTGCGCCGTAGCGTCTTCATCAGACTGGCCGCCCGACAGGAAGGCGATGCCCGGAACCGCCGCCGGAACAGTGTTCAGAAGGCACTGGACCGTCATCTCGGCCACTTCCTCGCGGCTGGCCTGATCGGCGCATTTCTTGCCGGCGATGACCATGTTGGGCTTGAGCACCGTGCCTTCCAGGATGACGCCCTGATCAAACAGCTCGGCATACAGGCGCTTGAGCGTGAACTCGGTCACTTCATAGCAGCGCTCGATGGAGTGATCGCCGTCCATCAGGACTTCGGGCTCCACGATCGGAACGATGTTGGCTTCCTGGCAGAGCGCGGCGTAGCGGGCCAGCGCATGCACGTTCACATCCACCGCGTACTGGGACGGGATGTCTTCGCCATTGATGTCGATGACGGCGCGCCACTTCGCGAAACGCGCGCCCAGCTCGTAATACTCGGCCAGACGCTCGCGCAGGCCATCCAGACCCTCGGTGATGGTCTCGCCTTCAGCACCCGCCAGCGCTTTCGCGCCTGCGTCCACCTTGATGCCCGGCACGGCGCCCGCATCGGAAATCAGCTTGACCAGCGGCGTGCCGTCGGCCGCCTTCTGGCGCAGGGTCTCGTCAAACAGGATGACGCCGGAGATGTGGTCGGTCATCGCAGGATTGGTGCGGAACAGCATCTCGCGCCAGTTGCGGCGGTTCTGTTCGGTGTTTTCAAGACCGATGCCATCAAAGCGCTTGCCGATGGTGCGCGTGGATTCGTCGGCGGCCAGAATACCCTTGCCCGGCGCCGTCATGCGGATCGCAATTTCGTTAAGCTGATCGATGTCCATGATCGTCGGTCCCCCGTCAGATGGTGTGCGGCGGTCGTCGCCGGATTGAGTGTGTGTTTCGCCCCGAGCGGGCGAAGGGTCAAGCTTTAGTCCTTGAGCGCTTCCACGCCCGGCAGGGCCTTGCCCTCAAGCCATTCCAGAAACGCCCCGCCTGCGGTGGAGACGAAAGTGAAATCGTCCGACACGCCCGCCTGATTGAGCGCCGCGACCGTATCGCCGCCGCCAGCCACAGCCGTCAGGCCATGTTCCTTGCACCGGGTGGCCGCATAGCGGGCCGCTTCCACGGTGGCGGTGTCAAACGGCGGCGTCTCGAACGCGCCCAGCGGGCCGTTCCACACCAGCGTGCGCGAAGCTGCAATGGCGTCCGCGAGTTGGTCCACGGTCTCCGGACCGCAGTCGAGGATCATTTCGGTGGGCTGGATGTCATCCACCTCCGCCACGCGGCGATCGGCGTGCGCCTTGAACTCTTTCGCCACAACCGCATCGGTCGGCAGCAGGATCTGGCATTGCGCCTCACCGGCCGCATCCTCGATGGCCTTGGCGGTATCAATCAGGTCGCGCTCATACAGGCTGCCGCCCACATCATGACCGCGCGCGGCCAGGAAGGTGTTCGCCATGGCGCCGCCCACGAACAGACGGTCCACCTTTTTGACGAGGTTTTTCAAAAGCTCGATCTTGGTGGAGACCTTCGCCCCGCCCACAACCGCCAGAACCGGACGGTTGGGGTTTTCGAGCGCAGCGGTCACATGGTCGATCTCACGCTGAAGCGCCAGACCGGCATAGGCCGGCAGCAAACGCGCCACGCCTTCGGTGGAGGCATGCGCCCGGTGAGCCGCGGAGAACGCGTCGTTCACATAGACATCGCCGAGCTCGGCCAGCTGGGCGGAGAACTCGGGATCATTCTTTTCCTCGCCCGCATGAAAGCGGGTGTTTTCCAGCAAAAGCACGTCACCCGCCTTCATCCGCGAGATCGCGCCTTTGGGGTCCGCGCCCACACAATCGGAGACGAACTTCACCGGATGACCGATCAGCTCAGAGAGCGGCGTCGCCACAGGAGCGAGGCTCATCTGCGGATCGCGCTGGCCCTTGGGACGACCGAAATGCGCCATCAGGATCACTTTCGCCCCCGCCTCGCGCACATGCTCGATGGTGGGCAGGGCCGCACGCAGGCGAGTGTCGTCGCTGACGCTCCCGTTTTGCATGGGCACATTGAAGTCCACGCGCACAAGCACGCGTTTTCCAGCGATGTCGGCGTCTTCGATACGACGGATCATGTCGGCGTCCCTTGAAGGTCAGTCGGCTTAGAGGAAGCGGCCCATCGCGCTGGCGGTGTCCAGCATCCGGCAGGCGAAGCCCCATTCATTGTCATACCAGGTCATGACGCGAACCAGGCGCTCGTCGATCACGGTGATCTTGTCGAGCGCAACCACGGACGAGCGACTGTCATGGTTATAGTCAATCGAGACCAGCGGCGCGGTGTCATAGCCCAGAACGCCTTTCAGCGGGCCGTCGGCGGCGGCCTTGATGGCGGTCGCGATCTCTTCGGCGCTGGTCGGCTTGGACGGGGTGAACACCAGGTCGATCACCGACACGTTCGGGGTCGGCACGCGCACGGCGGAGCCATCAAGCTTGCCTGCAAGTTCGGGCAGCACGAGGCCGACAGCCTTGGCCGCGCCGGTGGAGGTCGGGATCATGGACATGGCGGCCGCGCGGGCGCGGTGCAGGTCCTTGTGGTTCCGGTCCAGCGTCGGCTGGTCGCCGGTATAGGCGTGGATGGTGGTCATGTGACCGCGCTCGATGCCGACCGCATCATTGAGCACCTTGGCGACCGGCGCGAGACCGTTCGTGGTGCACGAAGCGTTGGAGACCACGAGGTCTTCGGCCGTCAGCTGGTCATGGTTGACGCCATAGACGATGGTCTTGTCGGCGTTCTTGGCCGGCGCCGAGCACAGCACGCGTTTGGCGCCCGCCTCGATATGGGCCATCGCCTTTGCCTTGTCATTGAAGGCGCCGGTGCATTCGAGAACGATGTCGATGCCCATGGCGGCCCAGGGCAGCTTGGACGGGTCGCGCTCATTGACCTTGGTGATCTTGCCAAAGCCCAGATCCATCCAGTCTTCACCGGTGGTCACCTCGCCCCGATAACGACCATGCACGCTGTCAAAAGCGAACAGGTGGGCAATGGCTTCGGCGGAACCGGAATTGTTGATCGCCACAACCTCGAATTCGCCCGTCCGCTCGTGCTCCATAAGGGCACGCAGAGCCAGACGGCCGATCCGGCCAAACCCGTTGATCGCCACACGCAGCGCCATGATCTGCTCCTTTGATCTTGCTGGGCCGGACGCGTTCTCGCGTTTTCGGCCTTGAGACATGTCGCGCGCGGTTTAGCCCCTTCCCGCCCATCCGTCCATATCCGGGGCGCCGGGACCGCGAACCGGCCTTGCATCCAAACGCATGACCTGCAAGAAACCTGTTCAAAATTCTGACAGGGTCAGGACAGTCTTTTGGGGATTGAGATGAAAGTACTCGTGCTCGGCGGTGACGGTTTCTGCGGCTGGCCGTCTGCGCTCCACCTCTCTGCGCGCGGCCATGATGTTGTAATCGTGGACAATCTGTCTCGTCGCAAGATTGATATCGAGCTGGAAGTGGACTCCCTGACGCCGATCCGCCCGATGGGCGAGCGTCTGGCGGCCTGGAAAGAGGTCTCCGGCAAGGAGATTCGCTTCAAGGACCTGACCATCGGCAAGGACTATCAGGAACTCGTGGACCTGATCCTTGAAGAAAAACCCGATGCGATCATTCACTTCGCCGAACAGCGCGCCGCGCCCTATTCGATGAAGTCTGCGCGCCACAAGCGCTACACGGTCGACAACAACCTCAACGCCACCAATGACGTGCTGGCCGCAATCGTTGAGACCGGGCTCGACATCCACCTCGTCCACCTGGGCACCATGGGCGTGTACGGCTATGGCACCGCGGGCATGAAAATCCCCGAGGGCTATCTGAAGGTGAAGGTGGAGACCCAGGAAGGCCTGAAGGATCAGGAGATCCTCTATCCGGCCAATCCGGGCTCAATCTACCACATGACCAAGACCCAGGATCAGTTGTTCTTCCACTTCTACAACAAGAACGACAAGGTGAAGATCACCGACCTTCACCAGGGCATTGTCTGGGGCACCCAGACTGAAGAGACCAAGAAGGACGAGCGCCTGATCAACCGGTTCGACTATGATGGTGACTATGGCACCGTTCTGAACCGCTTCCTGATGCAGGCCGCGATTGAATTCCCGATGACGGTGCACGGCACCGGCGGCCAGACCCGCGCCTTCATCCACATTCAGGATACGGTGCGTTGCATCCAGCTGGCGGTCGAGAATCCGCCCGAGCACGGCGAACGCACGCGCATCATGAACCAGATGACCGAGACCCACCGGGTGCGCGAACTGGCTGAAATGATCGCCGGCATGACCAAGACCGAGGTCGCCTATCTACCGAACCCGCGCAACGAAGCCGACGAGAACGAACTTCACGTGGAGAACGACACCTTCCTGTCGATGGGTCTGAAGCCCATCACCCTCGCCGAGGGCCTGATGGAGGAAGTCACCGAGATCGCACGTAAATACTCTGATCGTTGCGACCGCTCCAAGGTGAAGTCCGTCTCCTACTGGAACAAGGACCGCGAAGCGGCCCAGAACGCGACCCGCTAGTCCGCGTTTGCACCCAGATGATCAAAGGCCGGATCCTCGCATCCGGCCTTTTTTCTCAGCCCTTGTCGCACCCCGCTCTTGATGCGCTGCACACAAGCGCCCAGTCTGGAAACAGCGACTACAGGTGATCCATGGCTCCGCTGAAATCAGAATACCGGCTGGCGCTGGAAGCGGGCGCACAGGCGCTGGACGCTGCGCTTGATGGCCTTGATGCCGCCGGCGCCGTGCGACGGGTGCTGGCGGACATCTATCCCGGCGAGTCCTGCGTGGTGTCCTCCTTCGGGGCGGAGAGCGCGGTGATCCTGCATCTGGTGGCGCAGGCGAAACCGGACACGCCGGTGCTGTTCATGGATACCGGACAGCTGTTTGACGAGACGTTGGCGTATCGTGATGCGCTGGCTGACCGGTTGGGCCTGACCGATATCCAGACGCTGACGCCCAACCCTGATCACCTGAAAGCCGACGATCCGGACGGGGTGCTGCACCAGACCAATCCCGATCTGTGCTGCCATATCCGCAAGACTCTGCCGCTGATCAGCGCCCTGCGCCCGTTCAAGGTCTGGATTTCGGGCCGCAAACGTCATCATGGCGGCGATCGCGCCGCCCTGCCCCGGGTCGAAATTCAGGACGGAAAGCTCAAACTCAATCCGCTGTTTGACTGGTCGCGCGATGAGATCAACGCCTATTTCGAGGCGCATGACCTGCCGCCCCACCCCATGGTGGCCGACGGCTATCCCTCGATCGGCTGCCTGCCCTGCACAAGTCAGGTGAAAGACCCCGGCGCCGACCCGCGCGCCGGACGCTGGGCCGGTCAGGACAAGACCGAGTGCGGCATCCATATCGCCGAGGACGGCACGATCACCCGCACGGGCGGACGCTAGGCGCTAGGCGCTCAAGCGCTGTTCAAGCTTGTCCAAGAACCGCATGCAGGCGTCGAGCTCGCTGATGGCGACAAACTCGTCCGCCTGGTGCGCCTGGGTAATCGAGCCCGGTCCGCAAATGACCGTGGAGAATCCCGCTTCCTGAAACTGACCGCCCTCGGTGCCATAGGCGACGACGCGCGGGCTGTTATCCCCCGTCAGGGCGCGCGCCAGAGTTTCGGCCTCGCCCATGTCTTCAGGCCGAAGCGGCGGCACATTGGAGCGCGTGGTCACCGTGATCTTTGCTTCAGGCGCATAGCGCTGCATCTCGGCCTCGATACGCGCCGCCTCTTCGACAAGACGACGCCCCAGACCCGGACCGTCATCCCAGGGCGCGGGACGCATGAGAGATTCAAACCAGGCGGATTTGGCGAGAATGTTCGTCGCCGTGCCGCCACCCATCTGACCAATGGTCAGGGTGCCATAGGGCGGGGTGAAGGGGCTGTCATCGGGAGCGGCCGCCTTGAGCTTGTCTGATTCCTGCACCAGCCAGTGCATCAGGCGCACGGCATAGGTCGTGGCGCAGGCGCCGTCTTCCACCAGGGAAGAATGCGCTTCCTTGCCCGTTACCTCGACGCGCACCGAATAGAGCCCCTTATGGCCGGTCACGACCGCCATTTCGGTGGGTTCGCCCACAATCACGCAAGAAGGGCGCGGGGAGTGGCCCGCCATCTGGCGGATCATGTCCGGCGCGCCCAGACAGCCGATCTCCTCGTCATAGGAAAAGGCGAAATGAACCGGACGCTTCAGCTCCGCCTTGGCGAAACCGGGCGCCTTGGCCAGAGCGCAGGCAATGAAGCCCTTCATGTCGCACGATCCGCGACCATAGAGCTTGCCGTCACGTTCGGTGAGGGTGAACGGGTCGGTCTTCCAGTCCTGACCATCCACCGGCACCACATCAGTATGCCCGGACAGGACAACGCCGCCATCCACATGCGGCCCGAGGACCGCATGCAGATTGGCTTTCTTGCCGTCCGGGCTTTCGATCCGATGGCACTCCGCCCCCAACCCGGCAAGATAGGACTCGACCCGGTCGATCAGGGCGAGATTGGAATTGCGCGAGGTGGTGTCAAAGGACACCAGCTCGGCCAGCCAGTCAGAGGCGGTGCGCATGGATTTACTGCTCGTCGATCGGGCGGTTGGGCAGGCTGATCAGCTCCAGACGGAAGATCAGCGTCTCGTTCGGACCGATCGGGCCACCCTGTGTGCCAGTGGGGCCATAGGCGAGATCGGACGGGATGAAGAGGGTCCATTCCTCGCCCACATTCATCAGGGGCAGCGCCTCGACCCAGCCCCGGATCAGACGGTTGGACGGGAACACGGCGGATTCATCGCGCTCGTAAGAGCTGTCAAAGACCTCGCCATTGATCAGCGTGCCTTCGTAATTGACTTCAACCAGCTCGCCACGCGGGTCCGGTGACGCGCCGTCGCGTGCGCGATCCACGCGGAACTGAAGACCGGAGGGCAGGGTGAAGACGCAAGCATTCTCGGCGTTTTGCGCCAGGAAGGCTTCACCAACCACAGCGTTATAGTCGGCGCGGGCCTGATCGGCGCCCTGTTCGGGGGCGGTGAACTCGGCGTCATCGCCTTCAGCCGTACAGCGACGCGCCTCGGCGACGATCTGCTCTTCCTCGGACGCCTCGGCGGTCTCCGCCATGGCTTCCAGGATGTCATTCACCTGGGCTTCGGTCTCGCTAAGCTCTTCCTCGCCCGACGTCTGAGCTTCGGGTTCGTCAGCCTGAGGAGCGCCACAGGCGGTAAGGCCCAGGCTGACGAAAGCGGCGGTGGTCAAAAGCGCGAAACGGTTCATGCGTTCTCTCCCTCGAGCATGAACGCCCGAACATCCGGGCGCGGTGCGCAGGAGAGTATCAGGACTTGTCCGAACGTCGAGAGGTCAGACGCGGCCCGTCGCATGAGCGGGCCGCGTCCGGATGTCCTATTCGGCGTCTTGCTGGACCGCGCTCTGGGGAAGGATGGTCACCCGGTATGCGGCGTCAGGGCGCAGCGAACGGGACGCCAGCTCGACCAGCTCCTCGACAGTGACCTCACGATAATCCGCCTCCACCGAGCGGATCTGGTCGAGATCCTCAGGCTGGGTCTGCGAACGCGACAGGGCGTTCACCCAGAACGGATTGCGCTCGAAGTTCTCTTCAATGCTTTCCAGAACCGGATTGCGCGCCCGCTGCAGCTCATCCTCGGAGATGTCGCCATTGGCCATGGCCAGAGCGATCTCGTCAGCGATGTCATACATGCGCTCGATGTCGTCCACGGCCACATCCAGACCGACCCAGAAAAAGCCATAGCCTTCGGAAACCCGCGATTGCTGGCTGGAAACGATGGCGGAATAGGTCGCGCCTTCCTGCTCGCGGAAACGGTCGATCGCCTTGAGGTTATAGACCGCGCGCAGCAGGTCATAGGCGCGACGTTCGCGGGCGTTGATGCCGTCCGTCGTGGGGTAGTAGACATTCGCCATGCCCTGATAGTCCTGACCGTTGAAGGTCACGACCACCGGCTCCTCGGTCGGCGCCGGGAATGCGATCTCGGCGTTTTCGGCATAGGACGGCCAGCTCTCGTCACGATCCTCAAGCGCGCCAAACGTGCTGGCGACGACCTCGATGGCGCGTTCCGTGGTGACGTCCCCCGCGATGGTGATCTCGATCGGCGCGCTCTGCAGCGCCGGCTCCAGCATGGTGCGGGCATGCTCCATGGTGAAAGCGTTGACCTCTTCCGCGGTCGGGAAGCCCCAGCGCGGATCCCCCGAGCGTAGCATCCGGCCCACCCGGTTCACGGCGACCTGAACCGCCTGCGCGTTCTGGCCGCGACGGATTTCCTCGGCGATGGTGCGGAACTGGTTCAGCCCGTCCTCACGCCAGCCCGGCGCGCTCATGAAGGCGGCCAGGACCTGCATTTGCAGCTCGAAATCGGTCGGCGTCGTGGCGTTGGCGAAGGCGAAATAATCCGGTCCCACATTCAGCCCGTATCCCACCGATCGGCCCGCCAGCAGGCGCTGCAGCTCGTCACGGTCATGGGCTTCAAGACCACCGCCGCCAAACGCCGCGCCAAGAATGGTGCCCGCCGCCGCCGTAGGCTGCGGGGTGAGGTCGCCCGCGCCGAAATCAACGCGCACGCGGATGACATTGTCCTCGAAATCGGTGGTCTTGACGTTGAGCATCACGCCGTTGTCGAACACGACCTGATCCACGCCCAGATCCTCGATCCGGCTGGTGCTGACCACCTCGCCCGGCGTGCCGAAATCGGTATAGGCGAATTCGGTGACGCCAGCCTCTTCGACCGCCTCGACCGGCTCCGCCGACGACGCCAGCCAGGCCTCGCGCACCGCGGCGGCGCCATCGGTGACATCCTGATTGAGCGCCACCATCACCTTGGGCGGAGAGGCCGTCCAGATCCGGTTGAAGGCGTCTTCAACCGCTTCCAGGGTGATGCGATCCTCCAGCGCCTCAAAGCGCGCCATCACGTCGCTCGGCGCAGAGAAGACCTGACCCTCGATCCAGCTTGACCACACGCCGTCCGCCAGATCACCGCTCTGACGCGTATCGGCCTGATCAACGGCATTGCGCAGACTGGTGCGCACATTGGCCAGCTGCTCGTTCAGCTCGGCCTGAGTGAAGCCATGCTCCTGTGCGCGCCGCAATTCCTGCTCCAGCGTCGCCACGCCTTCGCGCCAGCGATCCGGGCTGGAAACGGCGAACAGGCCAGCCTTGTTCACCAGATCAAACTCGTTACCATAAGACAGGCTGGCTTGAACCAGCGGCGAGGCGCCGCGATTGATGGCGCTTTGCAGACGACGCTGCACGATGCTGTTGCCCAGCTGGCGCAGCAGATCTTCAAAGCGCGCGTCCTGGGTGTCATAGGCAGCGAGGCCCGGCTCCATCACGTCCACGGTGATCAGGGTGAAGACGTCCGGGTCATAGAAGAAACCGAATTCAGGCTCCTGCGGATCCTCAACCGTACCGATATCGGGATCGGGCGCCGCAGGGCTGGGCTGCTCCCAGCTGGCGAAGCTCGCCACATGCTCGACATCCAGACCCTCAAGACTGATGTCGAAACCGTCGCGGATCTTCGCTTCGATCAGGTCAGCGTCCACATCGCCCACGACGACCAGCATGCCGCGCTCGGGCGTGTAATAATCATTGTAATAGGCTTCCAGGCGCTCGGCCGGCGCGGTCTCGATCACCTCGACAGTGCCGATGGCGTCGCGCTCGGTGATGATCGTGTCCGGATACAGGAAGGTGTAATACGCGTTGAAGAAGCGGCGGATCGGCGTGTTGCGATAGCGCTCCTCGCCCAGAATCACGCCGCGTTCGCGATCAATCGCCTCGCTGTCAAAAATCAGTTCGGAGGCGGTCTCGCGCATCAGGAACAGCCCGACATTCAGCATCTGCTCGGAATTGCTGGGCAGGTCGAGCTGATAGCCCACCACCTCGCGACCGGTGAACGCGTTCGTGTCGGCGCCGAAGGCCAGACCATAGCGTTCGAGAAGCGCGACCATTTCGCCTTCCGGCACATGGGTGGTGCCGTTGAACGCCATATGCTCGATGAAGTGCGCCAGACCGCGCTGGTCATCGTCTTCAGCCAGAGAACCGGCATCGAACACCATGCGCAGGGCGGCGGTGCCGCTGGGCGTGTCATTCTCCAGAATGGCGTAGCGCAGGCCGTTCTCCAGAACGCCATACCGCACTGCCGGATCAACGGAGATATCACTGGCTTCATGCGGGAAATCGGCGGCTTCGAACGCAGCGGCGAGATCGTCGCCTGCTGCATCCGGCGTCGCATCATGATCATTGCAAGCCCAGAGCGACATCACAGCAACAGGCGTCAGACACCAAGCAGCGATGCGGGAATAGCGCTTTACCATGATCATTTTCCTCGTTTGGGATTTCTCCAACTATGGCGAAAATAAGGACGCGATCCCGAGAGGCAAATGAATTCCAATTTATAACAGGATACCGCTCGGAAAATTGCAGTCCTAGTCGATCGGATCGTGTTCGGCGACCCAATGGCCCGGGGTCACCTCGATCAGCTCCGGCCGGTATTGTTCGGCGTCTTCGTCATCGACCAGTTTGGATTTCATGAAGCGAAGCTGGGCGCGGCTGTCGAGCGGGCTGGGAAGATCCCCGGTCAGCTTCAGACGTTCTCGCGTCTTCTCGATCTCCGGATCGGGGATCGGCACCGCGCTGATCAGCGCCCGGGTGTAGGGGTGACGGGCGTCGGTATAGATCGCCTCGCGATCGGCCAGCTCCACGATCCGGCCCAGATAGAGCACCATCACGCGGTGGGAAATCTCGCGCACCACGGACAGGTCGTGGGAGATGAACAGCATGGACAGGCCGAAATCCTTCTGCAGCCCGATCAGAAGCTCGATAATCTGAGCCTGGATCGACACGTCGAGCGCGGACACCGCCTCGTCGCAGATCACCAGTTTGGGCTTGAGGATCATGGCGCGGGCGATGCCCACGCGCTGGTTCTGACCGCCAGACAGTTCGTGCGGATAGCGGTTGATCATGTTCGGATCGAGACCGACCCGCTCCATCATCGCCTTCACTTCCGCTTCGCGCTCTTTCGACGACATGGTCTTGCGGAAGGTCAGCATGGGTTCGGCGATCGAAGCGCCAATGGTCATGCGCGGGTTCAGCGACGCCAGCGGGTCCTGGAACACGATCTGCAGGTCTTCACGTGCTTGCTCCAGAGCCTTCGACTTCATGGACAGAAGGTCCTTGCCGATCCAGCTCACAGAGCCGGCGCTCGCCGGCACCAGACGCAGAACGGCGCGCGCCAGAGTGGACTTGCCGCAACCGGACTCGCCCACAATGCCGAGGGTCTCGCCTTCTTTGAGCTCGAAGCTCACGCCATCAACGGCTTTCAAGGGCTTGGTCTTGGGAAACAGCCCGCCGCCCACGACCACGGGGAAGTGAACCTTCACGTCATCGGCAACCAGAAGCGGCTTGTCCTCGCCGATCGCTTCACGCGGCGGCAGGGCCTCGTGACCGGGCTTGTCAGGCTGGTCGATGCGCGGCATCGCATCCAGCAGCATCTGGGTATAGGGGTGCTTGGGCGCCTTGAAGATATCGTAGACATCGCCGCCTTCCACGTACTCTCCGTGCTTCATGACCTGAACGCGGTCGGCCATACGGGCCACCACGCCCATATCATGGGTGATCAGCGCAATCGCGGCCCCGGTTTCCGCTTTCAGCTCATCCATGATGTCGAGCACCTGAGCCTGAACCGTCACATCAAGCGCGGTGGTCGGCTCGTCCGCGATCAGCAGGTCAGGCTCGCACAGCATCGCCATGGCGATCATCACCCGCTGGCGCATGCCGCCTGACAGCTCGTGCGGGTACTGCTTGAGGCGACGCGCCGCCTCGGGGATGCGCACGCGCTCCAGCCAGTCCAGACAGCGTTTGGTCGCCGCCTGCCCCCGAAGGTCGGTGTGGATCTTCAGCACTTCCTCAAGCTGGGCGCCCACTTTCATGTGCGGGGTCAGCGAGGTGAGCGGATCCTGGAAGATCATGGTCATGGACTTGCCGCGCACCGCATTGAGCTTGGAAGGCGGCAGGTTCAGGATTTCCTGACCAGCGTATTTGATTGATCCTTCCGCCTTGCCGTTGGAGGCGAGCAGCCCCATCGCCGCCAGGAAGGTCTGGCTTTTGCCTGAACCGGATTCACCCACCACAGCAAGACATTCGCCGGGCGATATCTCCAGATTGACCCCGCGAACGGCGTGAACTTCTCCATCCGGCGTATCAAAACGCACATTGAGGTCGGATACCTGAAAGATCGGCGCAGTGGTGGCGGACAAGACTATGGCTCCAGAGGCAGAGACTTCGGTGGAAAGTCATGCACAATAGCTACTGTGCGCTTCAACGCCAGCGTGCTCGGCGCCGTCTTGTCAGAGCCGTACATCCGGGAGCCTTTCATGCCGCTTAGAAGTTTCCCCGCAGATCTCTCCGCAAAAACGCTTTTTCAGGCGCTGCCCGACCCTTCCATTCTGCTGAATGCATCCGGTGAAACGCTGGGGTGGAATACGGCCTTCGAGCATGAAATGAGGCTCTGCCCCGACCTGATTGAACGATGCGAAACCGCGATGATGCAAAAGGCCGAAGCCCGCCTGACGGTCAGGACGGACAGCGGGCGGACCTATTACGCCAGGCTCGGCGTTCTGTCGGATCGTGGCGATCAGCTCATGCGCTTGCGCCCTGCAGACCCCAGCGAACGCCAGCTTGAAGCCCTGCGACGCTTCGGAGCCAGCGCGGGCCATGATCTGCAAGAGCCGGTGCGCAAGATGCTCGCCTTCTCAAGCCTTCTGTCCAAGCGCTATGGCGCAAACCTTGATGCAGACGGGCTGCAGAGCCTTGAATTCATCGGTGACGCCGCCCAGCGCATGCGCACTCTGGTCAATGACCTTCTGGCCTATATCGATGTCGCGGCGCGTCGCCTGAACCCGGGGCCGGTGAGCCTTGATGCGCTGTGGACTGAAGTCGTCGCTTCACGCGCAGACCGGATCGAGGCGAACAGGGCGGAAATCAGACAGACCCCGCTGCCGGATGTGGAGGGCGACCGCGTCCTTCTCAAGCAGGCTCTTGAAGCGCTCCTGGACAACGCCCTGAAATTCAGGCGCGGGCCGGGCGTGCAGATCTCCGTCACCGCTTCACGCGACGACGCCCATCACCGGATCGAAGTGCGTGATGACGGGATTGGCGTTGACCCGGCGCTTGCAGGAAAACTCTTCACGCCCTTCGGACGGCTTCATCCGCGTGAGAGCTATCCCGGCGCCGCACTTGGGCTGGCGCAGACCCATTTGATCCTGGAGCGCCATGGCGGCGCGATCTGGCTGGAGCCCGGCTCGGGTGAAGGCGCGTGCTTCGTCTTCACCCTGCCGGTTTCAGAGTAAGGGAAAGGCTCAGCCTTCCGCCTTCTTCTCCTCGATGACCAGGTCCATGGAGACCGTGAAACGCTCGTCCGGCGACACGACCGAGGCCACGCCTTCAGGTGCGGTTTCAGCCCGGACGATTGCGCCCGCACTCGTTACCGCCATCAGATCCTCGGCGGTTTCACCAATCAGCTCGGCCACCTCACCAGCGCCCTGCCCCGAAATGGTCAGCGTGTTGGCGGCAGTCTTCATCGACACCTGGGCTTCAGACTTCACCTTGCGGGCGGCGGCGAGAATCTGGACGAAGGCCTCGCCCTCTTTCTCGAACGCACCGGCGGGCGCCTGATCAGCCGCTTTCGGCCACATGCCACGGGCGTGGACGGTGGTGGGCATGCCTTCCCGGTCGCCAATCATCACCTCATAAAGAGCGTCCGTGACATAGGGGATGAAGGGCGCGAACAGGCGGATCAGCGCATCGGTGGCGTGCCAAAGCGTATAGACCGCTGACAGCTCCTCGCCTTCGGGCTTGCCCTCAAAGCGGGTGCGGCGTTTGACGATCTCAAGATAGTTGTCGCAATAGGTGCGCCAGAAGAAGTCTTCCACTTCACGCTGGGCGGCGGCGTATTCGTAGTTCTCGAACGCCTCGGTCGCCTTGGCGATGGTCTGGCTCAGCTCGCCCAGCAGCCATTGATCGAGCGGATGGGAAATCACCCCGCTTTCAATGTCGCCCTTCGGCGTCGTCGGATTGAGCACGCCGTGGCTCTCGGCGCCCTCAAGGCTCATCGCGGCGAGCTTGGCGGCGTTCCACAGCTTGGTGACCAGACGCTTGCCCTGTTTGAGGGTGTTCGGCGACAGCGCCGTGTCCTGACCGAGGCGCGAGGTGCCGGTCCAGTAGCGCACCGGGTCGGTGCCGTACTCGTCCAGCATCTTGATCGGGTCGATCACATTGCCCTTGGACTTGGACATTTTCGAACCGTCGGACGCCAGGCACCAGCCCGAAATCGCGATGTTGGACCAGGGCAGCTTGTTCTCGTGATGCAGCGCCTTGACGATGGTGTAGAACGCCCAGGTGCGGATGATCTCGTGCGCCTGCGGACGCAGCGCCATCGGGAACTGACGACGGTGCGCCTCGATATCGAGCGCATAGTCTTCATTGATCGAGCGGGTGTTGAGCTGCGGGCTGACAGACGAGGTCGCCCAAGTGTCCATCACATCGCGCTCGCCCTCAACCTCATGGGCTTCATAACCTGCGGGCAGGTCAGAGGTCGGATCGACCGGCAGCTGGTCTTTCGTGGGGACGATGATCTTGCCTTCCTCGCCCGGACGCTTGGAATACCAGACCGGCAGCGGCACGCCGAAATGGCGCTGGCGCGAGATCGACCAATCCCATTTCAGACCCTCGACCCAGCTTTCAAAGCGCTGGCGCATATAGGCCGGACGCCAGGTGATCTCGCGACCCTTCTCAAGAATCTGCTCCTTGAAATCGAGGGTGCGGATGAACCATTGCGGGGTCACGATGATCTCAAGCGGCGCGCCGGAGCGCTCGGCGATCGGGATCACCTGATGGGTGGTTTCCTGTTTGATGACGAGATCGCGCTCCTTGAGCATCTCAAGGATGGTCTCCTTGGCCTTGGCGGCTTTGAGGCCCGCCAGGGCCGCCATGGTCGCCTTCGCGCTGTCCAGATCCAGGCTCGGCCAGTCATCCGTGCCGATCGGCAGCTCGTCGATCATCTTGCCCGCCTGATCGATGACAAGGCGCAGCGGCAGCTTGTGGGTGCGGTACCATTGGATATCGGTGACGTCGCCGAAGGTACAGCACATCACGATGCCGGTGCCTTTCTCGGGATCAACCGTGTCCTCGGCGTAGATCTCGACCGGCACATTGTAGAGCGGGCTGATGGCGCGCTTGCCGATCAGTTCGCCCGCACGCGGGTGATCAGGGTGGATCATCAAGCCGCCGCAGGCGCCGATCAGCTCAGGGCGCGTGGTGGCGATGATGGCCGGCTCGATATCCCCGCCCTCGATGGCGAAGGGGATATAGTTGAGCTTGCCTTCGCGCTCGGTCTCTTCAACCTCGGCCTGGGCGATGGCGGTGCGGTCCGCCGGGTCCCACAGGGTCGGCTCCAGACGGCGCTCCAGCAGCCCCTTGTGGAAGAGGTCGAGGAAGGACATCTGGCTGACAGAGCGGCTCTCATCAGAAATGGTCTGGTATTCCCGGCTCCAGTCCACAGACAGCGCGAGACGGCCAAACAGGTCGCGGAATTGCTGCTCGTAAGGCGGGATCACCTCCTTGCAGAGCGCGACGAATTCCTCACGCGACATGGTGCCGCCGCGCACCTTCTTGACCTTCTCCACCAGACGCTCGGTCGGCAGGCCGTTATCGTCCCAGCCGATCGGATAGAGCACATTGCGCCCGCTCATCCGCATATAGCGGGCCATGATGTCGGCCTGGGTGTAGGAATAGACGTGCCCCACATGCAGCGCGCCCGACACGGTCGGGGGCGGGGTGTCGATCACATAGTCGGTGTCCGCCGGCGCGTTCGGATCCCAGACGAAAGCGTCGTCCTTGGCCCAGCGGGCCTGAAGGGCGGCTTCGGAAGCTTTGGCGTCGTACTTGTTCGGAAACGGTTTCATTGAGGCGGACCGATATGTTGGATGAGAGGCGGAAGGGACGCTGGTCTTAGACGATTTTTTGCTGACGCAAAAGGCGAGCACAGCTAGCGTGGCGCCATGACTGACAAGACCGGACACGACAGCCAGCCGGGCGGGCGGGTGCGCATTCCTCGTCACCCCGACAAAGACCACACTGAAGCCGCCGCCAAAGAGCGCCGCGACTTCCTCAAGGCGCGCACAGGCGTTGAGCTGAGCCATGTGGCGCAAGCCTCGTTCGACCCGGCGGTCACCCAGGGCAATATCGAGAATTATATTGGCGTCGCTCAGGTGCCGATTGGCCTGGCGGGTCCTGTGCGCATCAATGGCGAGCATGTGCAGGGCGAAGATGTCTGCGTGCCGCTGGCGACCACCGAAGGCACGCTGGTGGCGAGCTATAGCCGCGGCATGCGCATCCTCAGCGAGGCGGGCGGGGTGAAGACCACCATCGTCGAGCGCTATATGCAGCGTGCGCCGGTCTTCCACTTTGATGATGCGCGCGGCGCGCGGGACTTCTCCGGTTGGGTCGAGCTGCATATGAGCGAGATCCGCAAAGCCGCTGAAGCCAGCTCGTCAGTGGTCAGGCTCAGTCATATCGAGCATTACGCCCTCGGCCCGATGCTGCATCTTCGCTTCAATTTCGAGACCGGCGACGCGGCGGGACAGAACATGTCCGGCAAGGCGGCGCTGGCGGCGTGTCAGTGGATCGCAGCGAACCATCCCGGCGGGGCGCGTTTCACCCTGTCCGGCGCCATGGACACCGACAAGAAACACTCCCAGATCAATGTCTTGCACTCACGCGGCGCCCGTGTCGTCGCTGAGGCGCGCATTCCAGACGCGCTGATCCGCGAACGTTTGGGGACCAGTGCAGCCGAGATGTTTCGCGCGCGGCTAAACTCCTATGCCGGTTCGGTGATGGCGGGGTCAGCCAATAACGGCATGCATGCCGCGAACGCCCTGGCGGCCCTCTTCATCGCCACCGGACAGGATGCGGCCAATGTAGCCGAGAGCCATGCGGCAATGACCTATGTGCGGCTCGAGGATGACGGGGAGACTTATTACTGGTCGATCACCCTGCCCGCTTTGATCGTGGCGACCTTTGGCGGCGGTACGGGCTTGCCGACCCAGGGCGAATGCCTGGATATCCTTGGATGCAAGGGCGCCGGCAAGGTCGGTCGCTTCATCGAGATCTGCGCGGCGACCGTGCTTGCAGGCGAGATTTCCCTGGGCGCCGCCGTCGTCGCTGGCGACTGGGTGGACAGTCATGAAAAGCTGGGGCGCAATCGCAACTGAGCCCCCTCAATCATAGAGACGACCATGGCATACGAATACATCGAGACCCGGCGTGACGACGCGGTCCTGACCATCCGCATGAACCGGCCCGATGCGCTGAACGCGCTGATCCCGCCCATGCTGGAAGAGCTGATCGAGGCGCTGCATCGCGCCGAGAACGAGAACGGCCCCTCCGTCATCATCATCGAGGGTTCGGGCCGGGCCTTCAGCTCCGGCGTCGACCTCAAAGTGCTGTCGGGCGCCAAACCGAAAGCGGGCCGGGTGGGCTCGGTGTTTGACGAACCGGCGAGCCGGCTGATGCAGGCCGTGCGCGCCAGCTCCAAACCTGTCATCGCCAAGGTGCATGGCGCCTGCTTCACCGGGGCGCTGGAATTTGCGCTGCATTGCGACTTCATCCACACCACCACCGACACCAAGTTCGGCGACACCCATGCCAAATTCGCCATTCGCCCCACCTGGGGGATGAGCCAGACGCTGGTGGATGCAGTGGGCCTGCGCCGCGCCAAGGAAATCTCCTACTCCGCGCGCACCTTCTCAGGCCAGGAGGCTCTGGACTGGGGCCTCGCCAATGCCTGCTATGACAGCAAGGACGCGCTCGACGACGCAGTGGCGTCTCTGGCGCAGGACATTGCGGCGAACGATCCTGCGACTGTCGCCGCTTACAAGACGCTGCACGCCATCGCCGAAACCCATGACGTGCCCGCCGGCATCGCCGCCGAAGGCGCCAAGGAATTTCCCGAGATCACCGATACGCTCAACCGCATTGGCGGGTTTTTGCGCGTGGTGAAGTAAGGGGCCGGGAGTTCACTCACTTTTCAATGTCATTCACCGGTTTATCCGGTGAATCCATGCCGTGCCCTATGATCAAACCCACCGGCATGGGTCCCCCGGACAAGCCGGGGGATGACAGTTTGAGGCGATAGCAATCGTCATTCTGACGCACGTCAGGATCCGGGGGATCACAGGGCGCTCTGGGTCCCCGCCTTCGCGGGGAAAGAGAGTGAGGGGTTAGGTGAAACCCTAGGCCATCAAGGCCTGCTCAAGATCGCCCAGAATATCGTCAGCGTCTTCCAGCCCGACCGACAGGCGCACCAACCCGTCCGAAATGCCATAGAGCGCGCGTTCGTCTGCACTGTAGGCGGAATGGGTCATGGAGGCCGGGTGCTGGACCAGGGTTTCAGCATCGCCAAGGCTGACAGCCCGCAGCGCCAGCTTCATGGCGTTCATCATGCGCACGCCCGCCTCGAACCCGCCCTCAAGTTCAAACGCGATCATGCCGCCGAAATGCTGCATCTGGGAGCGGGCGAGCGCGTATTGCGGCCCGTCTTCCAGTCCCGGATACGCCACCTCACGCACTTGCAGGTGATCCCGAAGCCAGCGCGCCACAGCGCCGCCGGTCTGGCTGTGACGCTCCATACGCAAGGACAGGGTCTTGAGACCGCGCAGGATCAGCATGGCGTTAAAGGGCGACAGCGCCGCGCCGGTCATGTCCTTGAGCCCGTACAGCCGGACCCGCTCCATCACCTCGGCCGAACCCACCGCGATCCCGGCGACAAGGTCGCCATGACCACCGAGATATTTCGTCGCCGAATGCACCACCACGTCCGCGCCGCGCTCAATCGGGCGCGTGATCAGCGGCGTGGCGTAGGTGTTGTCGACCACACACAGCGCGCCATGCGCCCGCGCCACGGCCGCGACGGCGGCGATGTCCACCAGCTTCATGGTCGGGTTCGCCGGCGTCTCGAAATACACAACGCGGGTCTTCGCGCTGAGCGCTGAGATCACGGCGTCAATATCGCTCATATCCACATGGCGCACCTTGATCCCGAAGCGCGACAGCCCGTGATTGAGGAAGGCGAAAGTGCAGCCATACAGCGTCTTGTCGGCGAGAATCTCGTCGCCCGGCTCCAGCAAGCTCCACAGCACGGACGTGATCGCGCCCATGCCGGAGCCGAAGCTGACGCCCGCTTCCGCGCCCTCAAGGTCAGCGATGCGGCGCTCCAGAAGATCAAGCGTGGGGTTGGAGATGCGGGTGTAGAAATGGGCGGGCTGCTCGCCAGCAAAGGCCGCGCCCGCATCCTCGACCGTTTCAAAGGCGAAGGTCGAGGACAGATGGAGCGGAGGGACCAGCGCACCCCCTTCTTTGGCCGGTTCATAACCCGCATGAATGGCGCGGGTGGAGAAACCGGATTTGCGAGTGATTGGCGCTGATCCGTCCACGTCGTCGTCCTCCCTGACTGACGGAGGACAGAATACGCGCGAAGTCGGAGCAGAGGCTTGCCATTTCAGCCCCGACTGTAGCCGGATTAGCAGAATCTGCTAATATTGGCGCATGGACAGCACGGATCGACGCCTTCTCACCGCCCTTCAGCAAGACGGGCGCATCACCAATCAGGCCCTGGCGGACCGGATCGGCCTGTCGCCCTCGCCCTGTTTACGGCGCGTCCGCACGCTTGAAGACAGCGGGCTGATCACCGGCTATGCGGCGATCCTGGATCGCGACAAGGCGGGCTTGCCGATCACGGCCTTTCTCAGGATCAAGCTCGCCAATCACGCGCCAGCGACTGTGGCGGCCTTCGAAAAAGCGATCCTCCGTCTGGATGAAGTGCTGGAATGCCACCTCACTTCGGGCGCCGAGGATTATCTGTTGCAGGTCGTGGTGGACAGCCAGTCGGGCTATGAGCGTTTCATGCGCGAGCGCCTGCATCCCGTGCCCGGCATCGCCGGCATCGAGACCAGCTTTGCTTTCGGCACGGTCAAACGCACACCAGCATTGCCACTCGAATAGAGTCTAGACCGGCTCCAGCACCACAAGCCGGCACTTGTTGATGTGATAATCCGCCTCGTCCGCTTCGCGGATCTTCGCCTTGCCCGACGCCTCAAGTTTCCTGAGATAGTCGGCGTACTTGTCCGCGTCCCAGACATCTTCATGCACGGTGGCGACAATGGCGCCGCCCGGGCGGGTGATGCGCACCAGCTCGTCAAAGCCTTTCGGGCCCACATGGGCATGGGTGAACGCGCCGACGCAGATGATCGCGTCATAGGCGTTGTCAGGATAGTCGAGCGTTTCGGTCATGTCCGCTTCGCGCAGATCGTCATAGACCTCTTTCCGGCGCGCCATTGCCAGCATGTCAGGTGACAGATCCATTCCGTCCACATTCTGATAACCGCGCTTGTTGAGCTCCACCCCCGCAAGGCCGGTGCCGCAACCGGCATCCAGTATGCGAATGGAGGTATCAGGCAAGAGCGCGCTCAGCTTGTCGCTGGCGACAGCCGGAGCCACATAGCCCATACCCTCAACCGTATCGTCATCGTACCTTTCGGCCCAGTCCTTGTAAGCATCCCGCGTTTCTTCAGGATCGCCACTCAAATTGTAAATTCGATCTAGAATCTCATTTTCTGATTTCATGAGCTCTCTCACCCAGCTTCCATTTTGAATACTTATACCGGATTATCTAAACCGAATCCAATGAACCCGTTTTGCCGTTATTTTCTTATAGGTTTTTACAAATCTAGAATTTTTATATGAATTTTTCTTTTCATTATTTTTGCGACTTCCTTGCGCCAGAGACTGCCCAGCGTGATCAGCAAGGGTGACAGCGCCCCGGCGCTCGGCTAACGGCTAATCCATGTCTGCACCGCTTCTGACCCTGACCGATACGCGCCTGACTTTTGGCGCGACCCCGCTGCTCACCGGCGCCGATCTGATCGTGCGCGAGAATGAACGCATTGGCCTTGTGGGCCGGAACGGATCAGGCAAATCCTCCTTCCTGAAAATCGCCGCCGGGATCATCGAGGCCGATAGCGGCGAGCGTTTCGTCCATCCCGGCTCGACCCTGCGCTATCTGCCCCAAGAACCGGACCTGACCGGCTATGACAGCGTCATCGCCTATATCCGCGACGGGCTGGCGCCGGGCGACGACGCCTATCGCGCCGATTATCTCGCCGAACATCTGGGCCTTGATCCCGATGCGGACCCGGCGACTCTCTCTGGCGGTGAAGCCCGAAGAGCGGCGCTCGCGCGGACCCTCGCGCCGCAGCCCGACATCCTGCTGCTCGATGAGCCGACCAACCACCTCGACCTGCCCGCGATTGAGTGGCTGGAAAGCGAGCTCAACAGCCATCGCGGCGCGCTGGTGCTGATCAGCCACGACCGGCGGTTTCTGGAAAACCTGACGCGTCAGACGATCTGGATTGATCGCGGCCAGACCCGCCGGCTCGATCGCGGCTTTGCCCATTTCGAGGCCTGGCGCGATGAAGTGTTCGAGGCCGAGGCGCAGGAGCGCCACAAGCTCGAACGCCAGATTGCGCGCGAAGAGGACTGGATGCGCTATGGCGTCACCGCCCGCCGCAAGCGCAATGTGCGCCGGGTGGGCGAGCTTCAGGCGATGAAGTCGGACCTGAAGAACTGGCGCGGACCGCAAGGCGCGGCCAGCCTGTCCGTCAGCGAAGCGGACCGCTCCGGCAAGAGCGTTATCGAGGCGGAGAACGTCAGCAAGAGCTATGACGGCCGCCCGATCTTCTCTGACCTCTCCATCAAGATCGGACGCGGTGACCGCATCGCGCTGGTGGGCCCCAATGGCGCGGGCAAGACCACGATGATCAAGGTTCTGACCGGCCAGATCGAACCCGATGCCGGCACGGTGAAGCTGGGCACCAATCTGGAGATTGCGAGCCTGGATCAGCGCCGCGCCGCGTTAAAACCCGACTGGACCGTCACCGAGGCCATCGCGCCGGGCGGCGGCGAGCGGGTCGAGGTCGCCGGGATCGTCAAGCATGTTCAGGCCTATATGAAGGACTTCCTGTTCAGCCCCGAACAGGCCCGCACGCCCGTTCACGCCCTGTCTGGCGGGGAACGCGCCCGTCTGATGCTGGCGCGGGCGCTGGCCCTGCCGTCCAACCTTCTGGTGCTCGACGAACCGACCAACGATCTCGATCTTGAGACGCTGGATCTGCTGGAAGAGCTGATCGCGGACTATAATGGCACCGCGCTTCTGGTGAGCCATGACCGGGACTTCATCGATCGCACCGCCACCGCCACCATCGCCTGGGAAGAGGACGGGGTCTGGCGCGTCTATGCGGGTGGGTATTCGGACATGGTCGCCCAGCGCGGGGAAGGCGTAAAAGCGCGCAAGGCCGCCGAGAAGGCCGAAAAAGCCGCCAGCAAGCCCAAGGGCGAGAAGCCGAAGAACAAATCCTCAGGCAAGCTCAGCTTCAAGGACAAGCACGCGCTGGAAACCCTGCCCGGCGAGATCGAGAAGATCGAGGCGACGCTGGCCAAGCTCGAAACCGAGCTGGCCGACCCGACGCTCTTTACGAAAAACCCCGAGCGCTTCAACGCGGCGACGAAAGAGCATGCCCGCCTGACAGACGACAAGGCCGCCAAGGAAGAACGCTGGCTGGAACTTGAAATGCTCCGCGAGGAGATCGAGGGGGGCTAGGCCTCTTCAAGTATTGAAACCCCGGCCAAGCGCAGCACTGAGCCGGGGCCTATGTCAGCATGAGGCGCCCTAAACGGAGGAGGCCCCGGGTCTTCGCTACGCTCGCCCGGGACTTCAGGCTTTCACCCCGCCTTGACCGTCATTGCTGCTGACGCATCAAAATTGCCCGCAATCAGGGCGTCATAGGCCTTGAGCGCGCCGTCGCCGCCGTCAAATTCCTCTTCGGTGAAGAGTTTCTGGCCCGCTTCGACGAAGCCCATCCAGGCTGCGCCATAACGGCGACCGAATTCCTCGCCGCCCCAGGCTTTCATCCGGTCGCGCACATGATCAGGCGCAAAGAAGAAGACCGGCTTGGGTCCCGGCATGGCGCCAGGCGGGGCGGAGTTTTCCCAATGGGCGCCGCCCACACGGATATTGCCGATGAGATTATCGGCCAGCGTCTCATGGATCGCGGTGTTCACCTTGGAATCACCAGCGAAATCCACGACCAGTCGACGCGGTTCGGGTTTGAAACCGGTGATCTCGTCATAGGTGCTGATGACATCATAATAGCCCGTGGCCTTCACGAACCCGGTGTTGCGTTCGGATGTGAGCGCCTCGATCTTCACCCCTTCAGGCGGATTGGCGTGCAGCAGATGCGCCAGCGCCAGCGCGGTCTTGGACGAGGCGCTGGTGAGCGTGACTTGCCCCGCGCCCATAAAATCATGATCGCGGAGATGCAGATCGATCAGGAAGGACGTGATGAACAGCGGCTGCAGCACCATCTGGGCGGCTTCGCGCTCGGGCGCATAGCCCGGATCGGACTTGCAGCGCACATAGCGGTTATAGGCGCCCGCCAGCTCGGCGCGATGGGGCGAGACTTCCAAGAAGGAGCCCGGCTTGACCGCGTCCACGCTGAGCACGACCTCATCGGCGGCCGGCCAATAGCCATAAACCCGCTCGCCCACCTCAAGACCGGCCGCCCTGGTCTCGACCACGTCCGCAAAACCCCAGACCGGAAGCCGGCCCGAGCCATCCTCAGCCGGGTAGAAATCCCAATAGCGCATGGCCGCGCCAAAGGCGGCGTAAGTGATGTTGTTCGCCGTCAGCGCAAAGCGCCGGATCGCAAACCGCGCCTGCCCGTCAGCGAGCGGCTGCGGCTCGGCCTTCACCAGCTTTGCGTCGGAAATATCGGCTTTGTTGATGGACAGCGCCCAACCCATGACGGCCTCCCTCTGATCGGCGCCTCTCAGTCAGCGCTCGCTTAGTTAAGCCCTAATGTTCCAGCTTTTGACCGGCCCTGTCACCCCGTCTTGCTCTTGCCCGCTGAGAATATCCGGGCAAGGCTGCCCGGACCAAAGACGGGGGAGAGCATGAAACCACTGGCGATCCTTGCAGCATTGATCTGCGTCATAGGACTGATGCTGGCCGCGCTCTGGCCAGCGCTCACCCGCAATCCGGACGATCTGGGCCTTCGCGCCCTCGCCGAGCGATCAGGCCAGACCTACGTCTATGGCTACCCGCTCGTGCTCACCGATGTGACCCGGCAGGCGCTTCTGGCGCGCAGCGAAGCGCCGGCGGTCAATACGCTGTATCATCGGCGCGAGCGTCCGGCCCCCGAAGACCGGCTGGTGGTGCGGCCCAATCTGGACACGCTTTACACCCTCGCCTTTCTCGACCTCTCCGAGGGCCCCGTCGTCCTCAGCCTGCCGGATTTCGGCGAACGCGACTGGATGTTTCAGGTGCTCGACGCCTGGACCGTCGTGGCGGGCGCTCCCAGCCAGCGCGTTGACGGGTCTGGCCCGCTGGAGGTGCGGATTGCAGGTCCGGACACCCCTGTGGATGACGCAGGCTCCGACAGTCGAACGATGCGGGTTCCAACCCGGACAGCGTGGCTGATCGGACGCATCGCCCTCGCGCCGGATGAACCGCTGGCTCCTATCCATGCCCTGCAGGATGGCGTCCGCCTGTCAGGCGGACGAGCGATCGCGCCCCAGGAATCGATCCCGGACCTGCCGCCGCATCATGTGGCGGAGATGAGCGCGGAGACCTTCTTCACGCGCATGGCGGCGATTTTGGAAGCCACATCTTCGGACCCCGAAGCCCGCGACACGCTTCGACCTCTGGGATATGGCGCGGAGGACGCCGAGACCGGACCGCTGGCGCAATGGGCCATCAACAAGGGTGTGGAGATCGCAAGACAGCGACTTCAGGACGGGCTGCGCAACCGCCCCTACGGCCCCACCAACTGGCGCACCCTGCGCGAAGGCATTGGCGTTTATGGCGAGGACTACGCCTTGCGCGCGGGTGTCGCGGTGATCGGGCTGGGCGCCAACAGGGCCGAGGACGCCATCTATCCCAATACCGATATCGACAGTGAGGGCGCGCCCCTGAACGGCGACAACCGCTATGAGATTCGGTTCGAGCCTGACCAGCTTCCACCCGTGGACGCATTCTGGTCCGTCACCGTTTATGACGCCGAAGGCTATCTGATTATGGATGCGCCGGACGAACGCCGCATGATCCATGGCCAGTCCGATCTGGCCTATGACCCTGATGGCGGATTGACACTGACATTCAGCGCGCACCCGCCAGAAGGCGACACAAGAAACTGGCTGCCCATTCCCCAGGGCGAGCCCTTCGCGATCACAGCACGGCTCTATTCGCCCCAGTCCTCAGCCCTGTCCGGCGCGTGGGAGATGCCGCCTGTGAGGCGCTTGGACTAGCGCCTACTCCGCCGCCTCTGTCAGCGGGGCGTTCTGGTTGAAGACCTGATCGCCCGCTGTGCCGAAGCGCACATGACCGTCCTCAAGCTTGCCATAGCGGATAGCGAACATGTCCTGCAGATAGTTCTGATAGGTCCGCCAGGGCGGCGTCGCCCCCTGTCGCGGCAGGGTCGGCAGGGCGCGCTGGACATAGCCTGAGGAGAAGTCGAGCAGCGGCAGGGTTTCAAGATCAGCCGGCGGGGTCGGCACGACATAATCAAGATTGCGCGTCTTCATGTGATTGATCAGACGGCAGACCCGCTCGGCGGTCAGATCCACCTTCAGCGTCCAGGAGGCATTGGTGTAGCCGAAGGCCAGCGCCAGATTGGGCACGTCCGACAACATCATGCCGCGATAGGTGACATGGTCGGGCGCGACGAAAGGCTGGCCATCCACGCTGATATCCATGCCGCCGCCCACCTGCATTTCAAGCCCGGTGGCGGGGATGATGAGATCAGCCTCCAGCGTCTCACCCGATTTCAGAAGGATGCCGTTTTCGGTAAAGCGCTCGATCTGGTCGGTGACGATCGAGGCCTCACCCGATTTCAGAACGTCGAAGAAATCGCCCTCCGGCGCCAGGCAGAAGCGTTGGTCCCAGGGCCGGTAGCTGGGCGAGAAATGCTTCTCGACGTCAAAGTCCTCGCCCAGGTGGTCCTGTATGGCCTTGAGCACGCCCTTCTTCACAAAGTCTGGCCAGCGGCGTGACATCTGGAAGATCAGGATCGCCTGCAGCACATTCTTGATCCGCGTCAGGCCATAGGCGCTCTTGGCGGGCAGGACCTTGCGCAGGAAATCCGCTGTCTTGTCCACGGACGGCCGCGCCGCGATATAAGTGGGCGAGCGCTGCAGCATGGTGACATGGCTCGCCTTGTCCGACATGGCGGGCACCAGCGTCACCGCCGTCGCGCCCGAGCCGATCACCACCACCCGCTTGCCGGAATAGTCATAGCCTTCAGGCCAGAGCTGGGGATGGATCACATCGCCCTTGAAGTCCGCCATGCCGGGAAAATCGGGCATGTAGCCACGGTCATAGCGATAATAGCCCGAACACAGGAACACGAACTTCGCGGTATAGCGTTTGATGGCGCCGCTCTCGCCCACCGCAGCTTCAATGGTCCAGCGGGCGTCCTCGGTGCTCCAGTGTGCGCCCACCACCTTGTGCTGATAGCGGATGTTCTGCGCGATCCCCGCCTCCTCGGCGGTATCGTTGACATAGTCACGGATGGACGGGCCGTCGGCGAACACCTTGCCATCCGTCCAGGGCCGGAACGCATAGCCAAACGTGTACATGTCGCTGTCCGAGCGGATGCCGGGATAGCGGAACAGATCCCACGTCCCCCCAAGGCTCTCGCGCGATTCAAGGATCAGATAGGACTGGTCCGGGCAGCGGTGCTGCAAGTGCCAGGCGGCGCCGACGCCGGACAGGCCGGCCCCGACGATCAGCACATCAAGATCCGCCTCGACAGGCGTTGAAACGTTTGCAGACATGTCTTCCTCCCCGGCGGCTTCGCCGCTCGTTCTGGGAACAAGTGAACACTGTTCACTTCAAGGCTGCAAGCGGAAACCCGCAAGGCCTAACACGCAAGCGCGCCTGCAACCTCATCCGCCAGCCCCGGTGACCAGTCCACAAGCGCCGCGCCAATCGCGCAGGTCTGCTCGGGCGTCAGGGACTCATCGCTTGCAAGGTCAGACAGCAAGGCCTCGATGGTGTCCCGGCCTTCCATCAACTCCGCCCCGCCCGCATCAAAGCGCATCAGCACGGGCTGCGCGCTGGCGGACGGCCAGTCCGGCCCGCCTGCGGCCCCAGGATCACCCGTATGGGCGAACGCCGCCCAGTACGCGCCCATGGATTGGGCCAGCGCTTCGCGTCCCTCCTCATTGCGACCGTGAAACAGGAAGGGATCAATCTTCCCGAAAAAGTCGAAATTATTGAAGACGAACGGGATCTCCATGGCATGGGCCGCGCCGAAGATATCAGCGAAGTCGGTTGTCAAAAGGCTGCCCGCCTCATCCCAGTCAAACCGGTAGGCCCAGACCGTGTCCTGCCCCGCCTCACTCATCCATCCCACGGGCTGATCCACCGACTGGATGCGCCAGAGCCGTGACTGGTACCGGCTCAGCCGGTCATAGAACCCCGGATCACGCGGTGAGATCAGAACGCTGAACCGCCGCGTCGTAAGCGCCGGATCAAAGGCGTTGAAAAGCTTCATCTCGTCCCGGTTCGTGCCCGTGATCACAGGAACCGCCTGGTACTCACCGCTCTGAAAGGCGCCGGCGAGACCGCTCGACGGCAGGGTGACCCCGTCTGCAATGACACGCGGCAGGCTGCCTCGCGAGGCGCCCAGATCATACGCGCCAAACACCTGATCAAGGCTCACGGCGCGCAGGGCGTCGGCATTGACCCCGCCCTCCACCATGCGCCCGGCGGCCGGGATGGCGCTCTGCTCGCCGCCGCTTTGCGCCTCCTCCAGAGGCACGCTGTCAAACAGGCCCGACTGGATGATAGCGCGGTGAAACAGGCCCTCAGACAGCGGCGAGGCCATCAGCGCCGCCACATTCTGACCGCCCGCGCTTTCCCCGAAGATCGTGACGCTGGACGCATCTCCGCCGAACTGGGCGATCTCGCGCTCGATCCAGTTCAACGCCGCTACATGGTCGAGCAAGGCGAAGTTGGCGCCGACGCTGTCATCAAGGGTGGGATGCGCGAAAAAGCCCAGAGGGCCCAGACGATACTGGATCACCACCACGACCACATTGCGGTCCTGCGCCAGCTGGGCGCCGTCATAATGGCTGGCATAGCCCCAGGTGTTCGAGCCGCCATGGATCCACATCATCACCGGGCGATCGGGCGTATCCGGACCTGCGCCCGCCGGGGCGTAGACATCTAGCTTGAGGCAATCCTCGGAGCCATAAAGCTCTCCCACCGGGCGGCCCGTTGCTTCACTGCTGAGCGTGTTGATGATCTGCGGACACGGCGCGGAATGCTCCAGCGCTTCAAACCGGCCCTCCCAGGACGTAACGGCTTGCGGCGCGCGCCAGCGGTTTTCTCCAGCGGTGGAGGCGGCATAGGACAGGCCCAGCCAGGATTGAGCACCCGCCTCGTTCTCGAACCCGATGACAGCCCCGCCTGTGAGCTGGCGCAGCGTCGCCTCGCTGGTCTCTGGCGGCAACTCAGAAGGCGAGCACGCGCCCAGAACAGCCAGCAATCCCAACAGGCTCAAACGCGATACGATTTTGACGTTCATGGAGGCTCTCCCCTTCCCCGTTCGGGAGAGCTTGTCGATTGTGCAAGCGCACAACAAGGAAAACCGCAAAGAAAAAGGGGCGCGCCCGCGTCCGGACACGCCCCTTGTGGGACAGGCGTCGGCCCTCTCTACCAGGCGCCCGTCCAGGTCAGGTCAATGCGCACGCTGCGTCCGGCTTCGGACACGCCTGCAAAGACGCGCTCATAATCTTCGTCAAACACGTTATCGACGCCGAGATTGATGCGCAGAGGCTGGTCCGCCATCGGGGTCCAGCCGGCATACAGATCGAGCACCGCATAGCCGTCGCGCACTTCGGCAGCGCTCGCGGCCTTGTCGAAATCAGAGGCGAAGGCCACGCGGCCGCCCAGGGTCAGGCGTTGGGGCTCAAAGGTGTAGCGCGCATTCACAAAGCCCATGACCGGCTGCAGCGCGCCCAGCGGATCACCCGTCGCCTTGTCCTCGCCATCCACTTCAAACACGGACCCGGACAGCTCGAACGCGCCGACCGAATAGGCCGCTGCAATCTCGAACCCTTCAAGCTCGGCTTCAGACAGGTTTTCGGAATAGGTCGTCCCCGCCGAACACGGCATGAAGGGCGGCGCAAAACAGGTCGGGTTGAACGCGAAGTCCACATTCAGATTGATCAGGTCTTCCGCTTCGGTCTGGAACCAGGCGCCCTTGATCTCCAGCCGGTCATTGGCGGTGAACAGCCCCTGATGGCTGAAGGCGGCGCCGATCTCAATCGTCTCGGTCTCTTCAGGCTTCAGGTTCGGATTGGCGATGAAGCTGTTGGTGATGAAGACCGGGGCGCCGAGGATCGGGTGCGGCAGCGAGAAGTGCGTGTCGCTGAGATAGAGCTCGTTCAGCGACGGGGCGCGGAAGGCTTCCGACCAGCTACCGAACACCCGCACACTGTCATTGGGCGCCCAGGTCGCCGCGATGCGGGGTGAGACGGCTTCGTCGGTGTTGTCATCGGCGGCGCTGGATTCGCTTTCAAACTGATCAAAGCGCACGCCCGGCAGCACGATCAGCTTGCCTGCAGCGCCAAGGTCCAGCGTGCTTTCAAGCTGGGCCCAGACGCCGGTGAAACGGGTGGAGCCGGACGGCACGCCGCCGCGCACCCCATCGGTGGTGGCGGAATCAAAGCCTTCCTGCTCGTCTTCATACCATTCCGCGCCGGCAACCAGCGCCATGTCGAGCCCGCCCAGTGCAAACTCGGCGCGGTTCTCAGCCCGAATGCCAGTCGTGGTCAGATCCCGCTCCACAAGGCGGTTGATGCTCGCATCCACCTCATCCACAGCGCCGATATTGTGATAGACGGTGGTTTCAAGATTGATCAGCGGGCTGGGCGCATCAAAACGCAAGGTCGCGCGCAGGCTGTCTGACGCCACATCCTTGTTCATCAGCGGGTTGAGACTATCCACGCCCGCAACACCCTGGCCGTTATTGGGCTCAACGCTGTCATTGCGGAAGCTCAGCCAGCCCAGCTCCAGCTCGACGCCCTCGGCCATATCCCATTCGCCCCCCAGAAGCGTAGAGACGATGTCGTCACTGGCGGAGAGATCATCACCGGAGCCCAACGCGATATCGCCAGACTGGCGCGCACTGACCGCGGCGACACCCCGGAAGGCGCCCCAGTCGCCAACCAGCGCCACAGCGCCGCGGGTTTCCTCATTGACCGAGCGATAGCCCGCCGAAGCGCGCACGCCATACCGCTGACCGTCTTGCAGAATGTCGTCCGCTTCCAGCGTTTCAAAGGCGACGACGCCACCAGCCGCCCCTGAGCCATAGAGCGATGAGGCCGAGCCGCGCACGCTTTCCACACGGCCCAGCAGAGACGGGTCCAGGAACAGCACGCCGTCATGGGCGCTGTTAAAGTTCTGCCGCGCGCCATCAATTAGCAGGGTGACATTCTCTCGCCCCAGACCACGCAGGCTGAGGGTCTGCCCGGTGCGACGCGGCCCGCCAGAGACTTCCAGCGCCGGAATGTCTTCCAGAAGCTCGATCAGGTCAGAGGGGCGGTTCTGATCCAACGCCTCCAGCGAGATGACGCTGGTCAGGCCCGGATAATCAAAATTGGTCAGCTGGGTGCGCGTGGCGGTGACCACGATCACATCGCTGGCTTCCTCGTCCAGCGCGACCTCCGTTTCCGCCATGGCGGGCGCCGCCAGTGCCAGCGCGGAAACGCCAGCCGTCAGCACCATGCGTGCGTTCAGTCTCTCAGTCTTGGTCATCATATCCTCGCCCCAGATTGCGAATAGTTCTCAATTGAGACCTGAATGGCGCAGGAGCTTTGCGATTGCAAGTAAGAATCTTTCGCACTATGCAGTCGATATGTTCTTCAAGCGGTGCGATCGGTCGTCCGGGCGCGCCGATGTCCGTGACGCTGCTCAGACAGGAAAGTGCCAATGACCAAACTTCGCTTCATGACGCTCGCCACCGCCAGCCTCGCCGCCATATCGCTGGGCGCCTGCGCCAGCACAGGCGGGCAACAGGGCGTGGCGATGGCGGACGGCTCGCAAATCCCCAACCCGCACGCCGCCGCCGAGTTCGCCGCCCAGGTCGAAACTGACCGCCAGGCGATCCTCGCAATGGCTGGCGAATACGAAGTCACGTTTGACTTCAACGAGTTCCTGCCAATCAGCGCGGACTATGAGCTGGCCGACCCCAAAGTCACCCCGGCCCGCGAAGTGGTCTATGTCATCGCAGACGAACCGGGCTTCATCTCGCTTCAGCATCTGCTGCTAGTCGGAGATCGTGATAACCCGTTCGTGGTCAAGCACTGGCGCCAGGATTGGGCCTATGAGCCGGACCGTCTGATGGCCTATCGCGGTTTTGGCGAATGGGAGATGCAGGAGGTGTCCGCAGAGCAGTCTCTCGGCGCCTGGTCGCAGACCGTCTATCAAGTCGATGACAGCCCGCGTTATGCCGGCCTCGCCCGCTGGGAGCATGCCGCCGGCGTATCCACCTGGGAGCCGGCCCGCAGCTGGCGCCCCCTGCCGCGCCGCGACGCCACCACGCGCGATGATTACGATGTGATCGACGCCGTGAACCGGCACTCGATCCTGGAATGGGGCTGGACCCATGAACAGGACAATTCAAAGCTCGTCCTGCGCGATGGCGAGGAACGCGAGCTGGTGCGCGAACACGGCATCAACACCTATCGGCGCACCGAGCTTGAAGGCGTACACGCCGCCGAAAGCTATTGGGCCGGCACGGAAGGATACTGGGCGGATGTCCGCGAGGTCTGGGACGAGATCCTGGAAACCGCAGACCGCTTCACCGCCGAGGATGATCCGGAAGGCTCCATGCTCTACATGCCGGTTCTGAATGAAGGCCAGGCCGTTCTGGATGGCGAGCAGGATAGCGCGACCGCCTTCTCCAACGCCGCTGAGGTGATGGAAGCGCAGATCACGGTGGATGGCGAACCGCTTGAGGTGGAGTAGCTCCGGCGCACATGGCCCCCCATCAAAAAAGCCCCGGCGTTTCCGCCGGGGCTTTGTCTTGTTCAAAAGACCGTGCTTAAGCCTGATCGAGCTTGGGCACGTTCACGAGTTTGACGCGGCCCGACTTCTTGTCACGCACCACGATCACCCGCTTCATGTCCACGCCTTCGATGGATTTGCCCATCTCGGCAAGGCGCGCCAGAGACGCGTCACGCACGGTCTGGTCATCCGCATCGGGAGCCAGCTTGATGGTGTCGCGACGTTTGCCGCCTTCCTGGATCACCACATCGATCTCCTCGATCGCAGCGTCCAGATCGGCTTCGTTCGCGGTCGGCCATTGCGCATCAAACACGGACGGGGTGTGACCAGCCTTCTCCCACAGCTCTTCGGCCATGAAGGGCGCAAACGGCGCAAGCACGGTGATGAACTGATCGAGCACCGACCTGGAAACCGGCTGGCCTTCCACCGCATTGAGGAACTTCATCAGCTCGGCGATGCCGGTATTGAGGCGCAGATTGTCGAGATCCTCGGTGACTGCAAGCACGAGCTTGGTCAGCGCCAGGCTCACCGGCTTACTCTCTTCGGCGGCCGGACTGGCGAGGCCTTCGGTGGCGAAACGCCAGACGCGGCGGAGGAATTTGAGTGCGCTGGCGACCTTCTCGGTCTCCCATTCGCGCATCGCCTCGACCGGGCCCATGAACATCATATGGACGCGGAAGGCATCGGCGCCGAAGCGCTCGACCACATCGTCCGGGGTGACAACGTTGTGGAGCGATTTCGACATCTTCGCGCCGACGCGTTCAACCACATCGCCGGAGGGTTCATGCACGAACGTGCCGTCTTCGCGCTCAACCACCTCGTCAACCGGCAGGATGATACCGCGGTCATTCTTGAAGGCGTGGCTGGTCAGGAGGCCCTGGTTCACCAGCTTCTGGAACGGCTCTTTGGTGGAGACCAGACCCAGATCAAACAGGATCTTGTGCCAGAAGCGCGCATAGAGAAGGTGCAGCGTGGCATGCTCGGCGCCGCCCACATAGAGGTCGACCATGCCCCAGGCTTTTTCGAGCTCGGGATCGACCATGGCGGCGGTGTTGCGCGGGTCCTTGAAGCGCAGATAATACCAGCACGACCCCGCCCATTGCGGCATGGTGTTGGTGTCGCGACGGCCCTTCATCCCGGTGACGGGATCGGTGACCTCGACCCAGTCCTCGGCGCGCGCCAGCGGGGATTCCCCGTGGCCGGTCGGCTTGTAGGTATCGATATGCGGCAAGGTCAGCGGCAGCTGGTCCTCAGGCACGGTGGTGCGGGTGCCGTCCTCCCAATGGATGATCGGGATCGGCTCACCCCAATAGCGCTGACGGGCGAAGATCCAGTCGCGCAGATTATAGCTGATGACGCGCTTGCCGACGCCCTGGGCTTCCAGATGGTCCGCCACCGCTTCACGCGCCTCGCGCCAGCGCACGCCCGCCTGATAGAGTTCGCTTTGGTCCGGGGCGGCCAGCATGACGCCGTCTTCGGTCCAGCATTTCTGGCCCGCCAGCACGGCCTCGCGCTCCGGCGCATCCGCGCCCGGGTCAATCACCGGCACGATGTCGAGGCCGTACTTGCTGGCGAAGGCGAAGTCGCGTTCATCATGGGCCGGAACGCCCATCACCGCGCCCGTGCCATAGTCCGGCAGCACATAGTCGGCGACGAAGATCGGCACGGCGCGGCCCGTCACCGGGTTGATGGCGAAGCTGCCCGTCGGCGCGCCAGTCTTTTCGGCGTCCTTGGTGCGATCAAGATCAGACTTGCGCGCGGCCTCGTCACGATAAGCCTCAACCGCCGCTTTCTGCTCCGGCGCGGTCAGCGCATCCAGCAGCTCATGCTCGGGCGCGACGGCGAGGAAGGTCACCCCGCCCAGCGTGTCCACGCGGGTGGTGAAGGTTTCGACCTCAAGATCAGAGCCTTGCACCTTGAAGCGCAATTGCACGCCTTCGGAGCGGCCAATCCAGTTGCGTTGGGAGTCCTTGATGCCCTCAGGCCAGTCGAGACCGTCGAGATCGGCGATGAGGCGCTCGGCATAGGCGGTGATGCGCATCTTCACCTGCTTGAGCGGGACGCGGATCACCTCATAGCCCTGCTCGGACTTGCCGTCGAAGACCTCTTCATTGGCCAGAATGGTCCCCAGCTCGGCGCACCAGTTCACCGGCGCGGTCTCGTAGTACACAAGCCGACGCTCGTCCTGATAGTCCTGAACCGCCAGCTTGCCCTCGGCCTCGACCTCGGCCGGGATCGGCAGCTCGTCCATGGGACGGGCCTTCTGGGCGTCATGATCGTACCAGGCGTTATAGAGCCGGGAGAAGATGAACTGGGTCCAGTGATAATAGTCCGGGCTGGAGGTCTGGATCTCGCGATCCCAGTCATAGCCGAGACCCAGAAGGTCCATCTGGCGCTTGTAGTTGGCGATATTGGCTTCAGTGGAGACCTGCGGGTGCACCCCGGTCTTCATGGCATAGCGTTCCGCCGGCAAGCCGAAGCTGTCCCAGCCCATCGGGTGCAGCACCTTGTAGCCCGCCATGCGCTTGTAGCGCGCGACAATGTCCGTGGACAGATAACCAACCGGGTGACCCACATGCAGACCGGCCCCCGACGGGTAAGGGAACATGTCGAGCACGTAGAAGGTCTTGTCGCCGGGCTTGGGGTCCGGCGTCTTCATGGTGTGGTTCTGCTGCCAGTAGGCGCGCCATTTCTTCTCAAGCGCGTTGAACTCGTATGCGGTCTGTTCGGTCATCGAATATCGTCCTAGCCGGCTTTCGCCACGGAGATGCGCACGGCATCGCCCTGAATTTCAGTCTCGCTGACAAAGCCCTCACCCGCTTCAGCCGCAAGGCTGACAGCGAGGGTTTCGTCCTTGATGAAGTCGCCATGGGCGTCGAGCGCCGCATTTACCGCCTCGCCGCCAGCAATGCCGAGCGCAATGCGGTCCGACACTTCCAGCCCGGCCTCTTTACGGGCGGTCTGGATGGCGCGGACGAGGTCGCGGGCGAGGCCTTCGCATTCCTGATCGGCGTCCACGGAGGTGTCGAGCACGATGGCGCCGGTGCCCGCAAAGGGTTCGGCGTCCGAGCCCTCATCGGTGACGACGCGCATGGTGAACTCTTCGGCGGCGAGGGTTTCACCCGCCACAGTCGCCGTGCCGTCCTCATTGAGCGTGAACTCGCCCGAACGAGACGCCGCCATGACGTCTTTCATGGCCTTGCCCAGCCGCTTGCCGATACGCGGATCGGGCTTGAGCTCGACCTTGCCATAGGCGTCAAGATCGGTGGAGGTCGCCACATTGCGCACATTCACCTCATCGCGGATCAGGTCCGCGAAGGGCTCCAGCGCTGCAGAGTCCGCATGCACGATGGTCAGGGTCTTGAGCGGCAGGCGCACGCGCAGTCGCGCGCGCTCGCGCACCGCAAGCGCCGCCGAGCAGGCGTCGCGCACCAGGTCCATCGCGTGAACGAGATCGTGGTCCTGCGGGAATTCATCCGCCTTGGGCCACTCGGTGAGATGCACCGAACGGTCGCCGGTCAGCGCCTTGTAGACCTTCTCGGTCGTGATCGGCAGCAGCGGGGCGAGGATGCGGCTCACCTTCACCAGCACCGTGTAGAGCGTATCGAACGCCGCGTTCTTGGCCGCCTCGTCTTCGGAGCCCCAGAAACGGGCGCGGGAACGGCGGATATACCAGTTGGTCAGCGCGTCGAAATAGGCCGTCGCCTCCTTGCAGGCGCGCGGCACGTCATAGCCTTCAAGCGCCGCGTTGACGGCATTGGCCAGCTCGCCGGTCTTGGTCAGGATATAGCGGTCCAGCGGATCGGTCGCAGACGTGATGATCTGCGGCTGGCGCGCTTCAAGATTGGCGTAGAGCGAGAAGAAGGAATAGGCGTTCAAAAGCGGCGCAATGGCTTCACGCTGCACGCTCGCAATCTCGCGACCTTCCTTGGGCACCAGCAGATCGCCCCCGGTGAGCACCGGAGAGGAGATCAGGAACCAGCGCATCACGTCCGAGCCGTACTGGTCAAAGAACTCCATCGGATCAGGATAGTTGCGCAGGCGCTTGGACAGCTTCTGGCGGTTCTCGTCGAGCACCACGCCGTGACAGATCGCGTTCTTGAAGGGCGGCCGGTCGAACAGCATCGTCGACAGCACCATCAGCGTGTAGAACCAGCCGCGCGTCTGGGCGACATATTCCACAATGAAGTCCGCCGGGAAGTTCGCTTCGAACCAGTCCTTGTTCTCGAACGGGTAATGGACCTGGGAATAGGGCATGGAGCCGGAATCAAACCACACGTCGAACACGTCCTCGACGCGGCGCATGGTGGACTTGCCGGTGGGATCATCCGGGTTCGGGCGGGTCAGCTCGTCGATATAGGGACGGTGCAAATCGGTGACCTTGACGCCGAACTCCGCCTCCAGCTCCTCGATGGAGCCATAGACATCCATGCGCGGATAGTTCGGATCATCAGACACCCAGACCGGGATCGGCGTGCCCCAGAAGCGCGAGCGGGAGATGTTCCAGTCCTGCGCACCGGCCAGCCAGTTGCCGAAAATGCCGTCCTTGACGTGGGCCGGGGACCAGTTGATGTCCTGGTTCAGCTCGACCATCCGCTCGCGGAAGTCCGACACCTTCAGATACCAGCTGTCCACCGCCTTGTAGATCAGCGGCTCGTCGGTCCGCCAGCAGTGCGGATAATTGTGGTCATAGGTGTCGTGGCGGAAGAGTTTGCCCTCTTCCTTCATGCGCTGGATGATCGGCTTGTTGGCGTCAAACACCAGCATGCCTTCATAGTCCGGCACTTGCGCGGTGTAGCGGCCCGCCTGATCCACCGGCACAACGACGGCGATGCCCGCCTTGCGGCAGGCATTGAGGTCGTCCTCGCCAAAGCCCGGCGCCATGTGCACGATGCCGGTGCCGTCTTCATCGACGACGAAGTCTTCCAGAAGGATTTGGTGGGCGTTTTCCCAGCCGACGAAATAGTCGAACGGCGGGTGGTATTTCAGGCCCGCGAGATCAGCGCCCTTGACCGTGCCGACCTGCTCGGCGCCCTCAAGCTGCTTCTTGTATTTCTCAAGCCCGTTCACTGACAGGATGAAGCGCTCATCGCCCTTCTTCATGATGGCGTAGGTAATGTCCGCGCCCGCGGCGGCGGCAAGGTTGGACGGTAGCGTCCAGGGCGTCGTGGTCCAGATCAGGATTTTCGCGCCCGACAGCTCGCCCTGGCCCTCTTTCAGCTCAAAGCCGATCGTGACGGCGGGGTCAGTCCGGTTGCGGTAGGAGTTATCGAGACGGGTCTCGAAGTTCGACAGCGGGGATTCCACAGCCCAGGAATAGGGCACGACGCGGTAATCCTTGTAGACAAGGCCCTTGTCCCAAAGCTGTTTGAACGCCCACAGCGCGCTTTCCATGAAACCGATATCGAGCGTCTTGTAGTCGTTCTCGAAATCAACCCAGCGCGCCGAGCGGGTGACATAGTCTTCCCACTCGCCGGCATATTTCATCACGCCCGCGCGCGCGGCGGCGTTGAACTTGTCGATGCCCATTTCCAGAACGGCCTTGCGCCCGGAAATGCCCAGATCCTTCTCGGCGGACAGTTCAGCCGGCAGGCCGTGCGTATCCCAGCCAAAGCGGCGCTCGACGCGCTTGCCCTTCATGGTCTGGAAGCGCGGGATCACGTCCTTGGCGAAGCCGGTCAGAAGGTGCCCGTAGTGCGGCAGGCCGTTGGCGAAGGGCGGGCCATCATAGAAGACGAACTGATCGTCTTCAGGGCGCTCGTCGATCGAGGCCTGGAAGGTGCCATCCGCCTTCCAGAACTGGAGAATCTCGGCATCGATCTTGGGCAGCTCCGACGGTCCGGGGACAGCTGGAAAACGGCGCTCGTTCGCGCCTTCAGCCTTCTGGGCGTCGCTCTTGGTCGCGTCGGCCATATCGATCCTCGTCTCACATGTTTCTGACGGCTTCCCCACGCCTGAAACTGGCGCGTCTTGCGACAATGCCACTGACTGAGGAAACCCTGCACCAGACAAGTGCAGTCAACATGCGGCGGTACCCCTTGCGCGGCCAAGGGTCAAGGCGCAGGCACGCTAAAGCGCGGCGAGCGCCTGTTCGAGGTCAGCCCAGAGATCATCCGCCGCCTCAAGACCGACCGACAGACGCACCAGACCGTCACTGACGCCCGCCTCTTGGCGAGCGTCAGGCGTCATGGCGGCGTGGGTCATGGTGGCGGGAATGGCGCACAGGCTCTCCACCCCGCCCAGCGACTGGGCGAGGATGAACAGCTCAAGCGCAAGGACGAACTGGCGCGCCGCCTCGGCGCCGCCGGTCAATTCAAGGCTCATCAGCGGACCGAAGCCGTCCTGCTGGCTCTTGGCGATGGCGTGGCCGGGATGATCCTCAAGGCCGGGATAATCCACCCGGACCACTTTGGGATGGGCCTTGAGACGTTGGGCGATTTCAAGCGCGCTCTCTGACTGCGCCTTCGCCCGGACCGGCAGGGTTCTGAGACCGCGCATGGCGAGAAAGGCGTCAAACGCCCCGCCCACGGCGCCCGCTGCATTCGCCCACCAGCCCAGCTGCTCCACATGATCAGGGTCCGCCGCGCAGACGACGCCGCCCACCATGTCCGAATGGCCATTGATGATCTTGGTGAGCGAGCTGACGACGATGTCCGCGCCCAGCGCAATCGGGCGCTGGAGCGCGGGCGACAGCACGGTGTTGTCCACGACCGAAATCGCACCCGCCGCCTTCGCCTTCGCGCAGGCCGCCCTGAGATCGGTCAGGCGCAGGCGTGGATTGGATGGCGTTTCGAAGAAGACCAGATCAGCCCCGTTCCAGAGCGCTTCATCGAGCGCAGCCGCATCCGTGCAATCTGTATAGCTCAGCTTGAAGCCACGCTGCTGGCTGCGCGCATCCATCAGACGCCGCGTCCCGCCATAACAATCATGAGCGCAGATGATCCGCGCGCCGTTGGGCAGAAGATTGAGCACCAGATCAATCGCCGCCATACCCGAACTGGCCACCACCGCGCCGGAGGCCCCTTCCAGCGCTGCAAGGGCGGCGGCCAGTTCAGCCCGACCGGGTTGGCCAGTGCGGGCATAGTCAAACGCGCCCGGCTGGGCCGGATCGGCCCGCCGATAGGCGCTCGAAATCTGGATGGGCGCCACCACTGCGCCATGACCGGGGTCGCAATTGATCCCGGCGCGGACTGCACGCGTACGAAACTCAGTCATGACGGCCCTCCAGGAAGGCGTTCACGAGCGCAGTCTCTTTAAGGAAAGCGTCATGACCGTACTGGCTGTCATGAACGACAAGCCGGGTCTCACACCCGGTCAATGCCGCACGCGTGGCTTCAACCTGGTCAAGCGGCACCAGACTGTCAGAGCTGAACGCCAGAAGGTTCACCGGACAGGTGATGGCCGACAGGTCCGGCGCCGCCGCGTCCATGGACGCGAGCCGGGACAGAAACCGTTCCGGCGTCACCGTGCGGGCGTAATCCGCGCCGCGCGCGCAGAGATAGGCCTCGACCCCGCCCGGTTCGCCATCCGGGCCAAAGCGCCGGGCGAATTCTTCAGGTGTGCGATAGGTCGTCATGGCGAGACGGCGGGCGATGTCGACGCCGCGCGCGCCCTGCCCGGCCTCGATGGCGAGCTTGAGAATTTCACGCTGGATGGATCGCAGGGCCTGCGTCATGGGATGCACGCCCGCACTGGCGCACAGAAGATCAAGCCGGCTGACGCGATCGGGCGCCATGGCCGCAAGGCTGAGCCCGACCGATCCGCCATAGCTGGCGCCGACCAGTGCAAACTGCTCGATGCCCGCCGTATCGGCCAGCATCAGGACGGCTGCGGCCTGATCATCCACGGTCGGAAACGGCTCGGCGGCGTCATCGAGAAAATCCATGGACACGAGACGCCGACGGGTCGGGTCCAGCGCTCCGCCCGCTTCAGCCACGCCCGGCCACCAGCCCGGACCCTCTTCATCCTCGACAAGACGCCGGTCCGCCGAGATGCCGCCCAGTACAATGGTGACGGCCCCGTCATCGGGGCCGACCACACGTCCGCGCACATCCGACCAGCCCCCGCCATGGGGGCGCTCAAAGCCGCAGGAGTATTCCTGAACGCGCCATTGGGCGGTTCGACATCGATCCGGGGTGGAAGAGGCTAGGGCAGACATCAGCGCTTGGCCTTCAGAAGCCGGTTGAGATCGCCGATCAGGCTGCCTGCGGTCGGCAGACGCCCCGCGCCCTTGCCCGCCACGATCACTTCTGCGCCACGCTCGGGCAGCAGCACGACCACATTGCCTTCCGCCCGCGCCCGCGACAGCGGATCGGTGAGCGGCAAGGCTTCCAGACGCACTTCAGCGCGCACGCCCGACACCGAGCGGGACAGGCAGCCCACCTGACGGATGCGACGGCCATCCAGACGCGCGGCGTCCAGCACATGGGCGGGCAGATCGCGGATCGAGGCGGTGGGGATGGAGGCCGGATCAAGATCAACGCCCCAAGCTTCCCGCGCAATCAGCGCCAGCTTGTTCGCCGCGTCCAGACCATCCAGGTCCGCGCTGGGATCAGCTTCGGCAAAGCCCGCATCCTGCGCTTCGGCCACAGAGGCATCCAGACCTCGGCCAGACGCCAGACGATCGAGCACAAAATTGGAGGTGCCGTTCAGAACGCCGCGCACCCGGCCCACCTTGACGCCGCTATCGCGCAGGCGCGCCACGGTTTCCAGCACCGGCGCGCCGCCGCCCACAGCAGACGAGCAAGCGAAGGTGCGGCCTGCGTCCTGAGTCTCTTTGACAAGGTCGGGACGACGGGCGGCCACATCCTTGTTGGCGGTGACCACATGACATCCTTCACGCACGGCGCGCTCGACCAGCGCTTCGGCCGCCGCGCCGCCGGGCAGGGCTTCGATCACCAGCTCGGGCTTGAGCGCGAAGACTGCGTCCGGATCGGTGAAGACCGGAAAACCGGACACGCCTTCGGGGCGCGGGGTGCGGGTCAGGATGCCGACAAGCTCAATCCCGTCCGGCAGACGCTCGATCACGCCGCCGCCCACCACGCCGCAACCCAGCATGATCGCGCGCATGGGGCGGATCGGCGAGGCGGCAGGGGAAAAGGCGGGGCGATCCAGCAGGGCCGGATAGGTCATGATGCTCTCCATCGGTTCTATAGGGCGCCGAAGTGAGCACTCCGGGCGGAACAATGAAGAGAGCGGTGCGTCGAGAATGCCTGAGGCGACGGGGGGATGTCAGGACCAAACATACTCGACGCTTCGCTTTAGCCGCATTTATTCCGCGCCCGCAAGCTGAAGCTCAAATCGGCGCGTAGAGAGATATAAGGATATCTTTATATGTGGTCAAGCGCTTTCTCACATGGCGTGCAGGCCATGGTCCAGCACGGTCCAGATCGCCAGTGCGATCAGCGTTCCGCCCGCCAGAAGACGCAGCCAGAGCGAGCGGGCGAGGCTTTGCAGGGCGCCCGCGCCCAGCCCCACCGCCATCAGGGCCGGCACGGTCCCCAGCCCGAAGCCCAGCATGACAAGACCGCCCTGCACCGGTGAGCCGGTGAGCCCGGCATAGAAGGTCATCAGATAGATCATCGCGCAGGGCATCAGCCCCCAGACGAGCCCCAGCCCGATGGGCCCGAACCGATGCAGATGGTGCAGCCGTTTCGTGATCGGCGCGGCCAGTCGCGCGCCCAGCCGCCCCACCTCGCCGCCAAAGATCGGGATCTCCATCACCGAGAAGCCCGCGGCCACCAGCACCAGCGCCGAAAGATAGCGCGCCACATCCTGAAAGGCGGCGGGCGGTCTGGAATCCTGCAAACCCCAGCCGATCGCCCCGGCGATCACCCCCAAAAGCAGATAGAGCGAAATCCGCGCGAGCTGCGCCATCAACAGGCGCGACCCGCGCAAACCAACGCCCGCCTGCTTGCCGCCTGCGCCCAGCGCAATGACCGCGGCGATGCCCCCGCACATGGCCAGGCAATGCGCGCTCGTGGACAGGCCCGCAATCAGGCCTGCGAGGAAATCAATCTCCACTCGGCCGCCCAGAAGCGGGCCCACATCCATTCCCGGGTGTGTCAACGTGTCGCCTTCCACATTTTTTGTAAGGAAATTTCCCCGAAGCCCTATGAAATTCCAAGGAAAACAAGGCAAGATCAACGGCACTGACCATACTGCGCGCTCGCTGGAAATCGCGCTGAGGCATATTGCCATACTTTCATGTTGGCTCATTCCCAGCGAAGACACGCATGGACATTGCCTTCATTAGGGAGGGGCGAAATGACCGCGCTCGCGGGACGACCCAAAACCGGCTTAGACGCCAATGCTATGATTGTCGGCGGCATTCTGCTGCTGGGCGCGCTCTGGTCGCTGTTTGCAGCGGCCAATGGCGCAGACGCCAATATGAGGATTCACGCCTGGGTGATCGGGCTCGGCTTCGTGCTGGGCCTGTTCGGCATGATCGGCGTGTATTCAGGGGGCGGGGTCGAACGCGACCCGGCCCAGTATAACGAGACCATCGTCAAGTACGGCGTGATCGCGTCCATGTTCTGGGCGATTGCGGGTCTTCTGGTCGGCGTGATCATCGCCTGCCAGCTGGCCTGGCCTGCACTTCTGTCCTGGGATGCGCTGCCGCAGCTGAACTTCGGTCGCCTGCGCCCGGTGCACACCAGCGCCGTGATCTTCGCGTTCGGCGGCAACGTGCTGATCGCCACCAGCTTCTATGTGGTCCAGCGCACCACCCGCGCCCGCCTCGCCGGCGGCGTATGGCCCTGGTTCGTGTTCTGGGGCTATCAGCTGTTCATCGTGGTCGCGGCCACGGGCTATCTGCTGGGCATCACCCAGTCGAAAGAATACGCCGAGCCGGAATGGTATGCCGACCTGTGGCTGACCATTGTCTGGGTGGCGTATCTGCTGGTCTTCCTGGGCACGCTGGCCAAGCGCAAAGAGCCGCACATCTATGTGGCGAACTGGTTCTACCTGGCCTTCATCGTGACCATCGCGCTGCTGCACGTGGTCAACAACCTGGCCATGCCGGTCTCCTTCCTGGGGTCTCGCTCCTACGCCGCCTTCTCGGGCGTGCAAGACGCCCTGACCCAGTGGTGGTACGGGCACAACGCCGTAGGCTTCTTCCTGACCGCCGGCTTCCTGGCGATCATGTACTACTTCATCCCCAAACGGGCTGAGCGGCCGGTCTATTCCTACCGCTTGTCGATCATCCACTTCTGGGCGCTGATCTTCATCTACATCTGGGCCGGTCCCCACCACCTGCACTACACGGCTCTGCCGGAATGGGCGCAGACGCTGGGCATGACCTTCTCGATCATGCTGTGGATGCCGTCCTGGGGCGGGATGATCAACGGCCTGATGACCCTGTCCGGGGCCTGGGACAAGCTGCGCACCGACCCGGTGATCCGCATGCTGGTCGTCTCGGTCGCCTTCTACGGCATGTCGACCTTTGAAGGCCCGGTCATGTCGGTCCGCGCCGTGAACTCGCTGTCGCACTACACCGACTGGACCATTGGCCACGTGCACTCCGGCGCTCTGGGCTGGGTGGGCTTCATCTCCTTCGGCGCGATCTACTGCCTGGTTCCCTGGCTGTGGAAGCGCAAGGGCATGTTCTCCCGCGCCCTGATCGAATGGCACTTCTGGATCGCGACCCTGGGCATCCTGCTCTACATCACCTCCATGTGGGTGTCGGGCATCATGCAAGGTCTGATGTGGCGGTCCTACGACTCGCTGGGCTTCCTGGAATACTCCTTCGTCCAGACGGTCGAGGCCATGCATCCCTCTTACATCATCCGCGCTCTGGGCGGCCTGATGTACCTCACTGGCGCGCTTCTGATGGCCTATAACGTCTACCGGACCATCAAGGGCGACGTCGCCGATACCGAGGACGCGGTGAACCCGCAGTCCGCCGCTATCCAACCGGCCGAATAGGGAGGCGGATATGGCGAAAAAACAAAATCCGATCTGGGGCTGGCACAAGAAGGTTCTCGAGCAGAACTCGCTGGTGCTGACCGTGGGCGTGCTGGCTGTCGTCTCCATCGGCGGCCTGGTGGAGATCGCACCGCTCTTCTATCTCGATGAAACCATCGAGGAAGTGGAAGGCGTGCGGCCCTACTCCCCGCTCGCGCTGATGGGCCGTGACATCTACATCCGGGAAGGCTGCTATAACTGCCACTCCCAGATGGTCCGCCCGCTGCGTGACGAGGTGGAGCGCTATGGCCACTACTCGCTGGCGGCCGAGAGCATGTACGACCACCCCTTCCAGTGGGGCTCCAAACGCACCGGGCCGGATCTGGCCCGGGTGGGCAACAAGTACTCGGACGAGTGGCACCGCGACCACATGCGTGATCCGCGCTCTGTGGTGCCTGAATCCATCATGCCTCCCTATGCGTTCCTGGAGACCACGGCGCTTGAGACCGAAGTGGTTGAAGGCCGCCTGCGGGCCCTGCGCCGGCTGGGCGTGCCCTATACCGACGAGATGATCGAGAACGCGACTTCTGACCTTGAAGCCCAGCTCGATCCGTATTCGGCCAGCTATGACGCCTTCATCGCCCGCTATCCGGGCGCACCGATCCGCGAGTTTGACGGCAATCCGGAGATGATCTCCGAACTCGATGCCCTGATCGCGTATCTGCAGGTGCTCGGCACCATGGTGGACTTCTCCACCTATGAAGCCGACGCCGACGAGAACCTGAGGTAGGCCGCCATGTACGAGATGCTTTCAAGCTTCGCACAGACCTGGGGGCTGATCATGTTCGTCGCGATCTTCGCTGGCGTTCTGGTCTACGCCCTCTGGCCCAAGAACCAGGACAAGTTTGACGACGCCGCCCGCGTGCCGCTCGAAAACGACGCACGTCCGGCCGCCGCTTCGGCCACGGAGGACAATCATGGCTGACGAGCACAAGAAAGACGTCGACGCCTATAGCGGCGTGGACACCACGGGCCATGAATGGGATGGCATCAAGGAACTCGACAACCCGCTGCCGCGCTGGTGGGTGTGGGTGTTCTACGCCTCCATCGTCTGGTCGGTGATCTACTGGGTCTTCATGCCGGCCTGGCCCGCTTTGCCCGGCATGGACGGCCACACCCGCGGCCTGCGCGACCACTCCGAACGGGCCAATGTGGCCGCGGCGGTGGCCGAGCTCGAAGCCAGCCGCGCGCCCATGTTCACCCGTCTCACCGAGGCGGCGAATACGGGCGGCATCAGCGCCATCGAGGCGGATGCGGACCTTCTCAACTTCGCCCTCGCGGCGGGGTCCTCGGCCTTCGGCGACAACTGCGCCACCTGCCACGGTGCAGGCGGTCAGGGCGCTCTGGGCTATCCCAACCTCAACGACGATGTGTGGCTGTGGGGCGGTTCGTTCGACGAGATCCGTCACACCCTGCACGTGGGCGTTCGCTGGGAATCCAATGCCGACACCCGCTTCTCGCAAATGCCGTCCTACGGCCGCGATGAGCTTCTGAGCCGTGAAGAGATCTCGGCGGTCACCGATTATGTCATGACGCTGTCTGAGATGATCGAGCCGACCGAGGCCGGTCAGACCACGGGCGCTGAAATCTTCGAATTCCAGTGCTCGGCCTGCCATGGCGTTGACGGTCGGGGCGACCGCACGCAAGGCGCGCCGAACCTGACCGATCAGGAATGGCTCTATGGCGGCACGCGCGACCAGATCTACAACACCATCTGGCGTGGCCCCTACGGCATGATGCCGGCCTGGGAAGGGCGTCTTGATGAGGAAGTGATCACCGCACTCGCTGCTTACGTCTACCTGCTGGGCGGCGGTGAGAGCGCAACGATTACCGAAGCCAGTGCGGCCGACGTGATCAACGCCCAGGAGGCGGGGCGCTAGGAGCCCCGCCCGCAAGGGCCCTGACTATCAAGCGCCATCTGGTTCTCTGGGGCGAGCCAGATGGCGCATTTGTCTGACACCACGGCCGGAGGCCGGAGAAGACTATGAATCTGATCAAAAATCGTCCCGAAGCTCGGGAACAGGCTGCCGACGGCGTTGAACGCCATGATGCAGTCGCGGTGAACGCCGCCCACTCGCGCGAGCTCTATAAAAAACGCGAACCCATCCATCCCAAGCTGGTCCACGGTAAATTCCGTCTGGGCAAATGGGTCTTCATGGCCCTGGCGCTGGGCGTCTACTACATCCTGCCCTTCCTGCGCTGGGACCGCGGTCCGGGCGCGCCGGACCAGGCGGTGCTCGTGGATTTCGCCAATGCCCGCTTCTACTTCTTCTTCATCGAGATCTGGCCTCAGGAAGTCTATTACATCACCGGACTTTTGATCGTATCCGCGCTGGCGCTGTTCCTTGTGACCTCGCTCTTCGGCCGGGTCTGGTGCGGCTATGCCTGCCCGCAAACGGTCTGGACCGATCTTTTCATCGCCGTCGAGCGCATGTTCGAAGGCGACCGCAACAAGCGCATCATGCTCGACCGCGCGCCCTGGAGCCTGGACAAGGCGTGGCGCAAGATCGGCAAGCACGCCGTCTGGCTGTTGATCGCAGCAGCCACGGGCGGCGCCTGGATCCTGTATTTCCACGACGCCTTTCAGGTCGTGAATAATTTCGTCACCGGCCAGGCCGCGCTGACGAGCTACATCTTCTTTGGCGTTCTGACCTTCACCACCTACACGCTGGCCGGCACCATGCGCGAGCAGGTCTGCACCTATATGTGCCCCTGGCCGCGCATTCAGGGCGCGCTGATCGACAAGGAAGCGCTGAGCGTGACCTACAAGGTCGATCGCGGCGAGCCGCGCGGCCGTCACAAGAAAGGTGAAAGCTGGGAAGGCCGCGGCGACTGCATCGACTGCAAGGCCTGCGTCGCCGCCTGCCCGATGGGCATCGACATCCGCGATGGCGACCAGCTCGAATGCATCAACTGCGCGCTGTGCATCGACGCCTGCGACGACATCATGGCCAAGATCGGTCGCCCCAAAGGGCTGATCGCCTATGACAGCCAGGACAATGTCGAGCGCCGGGCGAAAGACCTCAAACCTCGCTACCGTTTCCTGCGTCCGCGCACCATTCTTTACGCCGTGCTGATCGTTGCGGTCGGCGGGCTGATGCTGTTCAGCCTCGCGAACCGATCGGTGCTCGATGTGAACGCCTATCGGGATCGCAGCCCCAACTATGTGCGGCTGTCTGACGGGTCCGTGCGCAATGGCTATACGCTCACCGTCCTGAACAAGACCGGCGAGCCACGCACCTATGAACTGACGATCGAGGGCGATCCCGCCATGGAAGTCCGCGTGCTGGGCGCAGATGAGACATCTCGTCAGCTTGCAGTCGACGCCGACCAGACGCAGGATTTCCGGGTGTTTGTCACCTTGCCGCGTGAGGCGGTGGATGCGCCGTCCGAACCGCTGAGCTTCATCATCACTGATGCTGAAACCGGCGAGACCGCGCAGACCCGCTCCGCCTTCCAGACCGGAGAGATCCGATGACCGACTATACCGCGCCCGAGGGCTCTTCCGGTTTCCGCATCAAGGGCTGGCACGTGCTGGCCGGGATGATCATGTTCTTCGCCACGATCATCGCGGTGAACGCGGTTTTCATCTCGCTGGCGGTGAAATCCTTCCCCGGAGAGGATCAGCGCCGCTCCTATGTGCAGGGGCTGGAATACAATGACGTCATAGCCCAGCGGCGCGCCCAGGCGGCGCTCGGCTGGAGTGCGGCGGTCAATCTGGCCGATGACCGGGTTCTGATCCGCGTCACCGATGCGGACGACCAGCCGGTGATGGGCCTTGAACTGACCGGCGCCCTGCGTCATCCGGCCAATACCGATCTCGATCACGCCCTGACCTTCAATGAAGCGCGTCCGGGCGTGTACTCCGCCCCGGTCGAGAACGTCACCGAAGGCGGCTGGACCCTGCATGCCGAAGCTGTGGACGCGGACGCTCCGTTCGTGCTGGAGCGCGAGTTGTGGCGTCAGTAGAGCCCGCTTTCGGCCCTGAAACAGCGCAGGCGGGTTCGCCCGCCCGCGCGACCGGGGACGAAATCACCGCCTTTGTGCGCGAGACCGAAGACAGCAAGGCGATCGACCTTGCCGTCGAAGGCGCTCATTGCGCCGCCTGTATCGTCAAGATCGAGGATGGGCTGCAAAAGCTCGACGGCGTCAAACGCGCACGCCTGAACCTGTCCACCGGGCGACTGGCGGTAAAGTTCACCGGACCTGATGCGCGGGCCGAAGAGATTGTCGGGCGGCTGGAACATCTGGGTTATCGCGCCCGGCCCTATCAGCCTGAAACCGCAGACGATCCAAAATCGGATGAAGAAAAGCGCCTGTTGCGCGCTCTGGGCGTGGCGGGTTTTGCGTCCGCCAATGTGATGCTGCTGTCGATCTCGGTCTGGGCTGGCGAAGGCGAGATGAGTCTCGCCACCATCACCCTGATGCACTGGATTTCCGGGCTGATCGCCCTGCCCGCCGTCGCCTATGCCGGTTGGCCCTTCTTCAAGAATGCGATCACCGGCGTGCGCACCCGCAATGTGAACATGGATCTGCCGATCTCGCTGGCGGTGCTCCTGGCGTGCGGCCTGTCGATCTATGAAACGGCTCTGGGTCATGGCGCGGCGTATTTCGATGCCGCGATCATGCTCCTCTTCTTCCTTCTGATCGGACGCTTTCTGGATGTACGTCTGCGCGCCCGCGCCGGTCAGGCGGCCCGCGATCTTGCCGCGCTGCAAGCGCGCATCGCTCACCGGATCGAGCCCGACGGCGCAATCAGGGCGATCCCGGCCCGCGATGTGAAACCGGGCGATCTGCTACGCATCGCACCGGGCGACCGCATGCCCGTAGATGGCGTGATCACCGAAGGCCGCGGCGAGCTCGACGCGGCTCTGGTCACCGGCGAAACCCAGCCGCAAATGCTGGAGCCGGGCGGTACGGTCTATTCGGGCATGATCAATCTCAACGCGCCTTTGACCGTGAAGGCCACCGCCGCGCGCGACGATTCCCTGCTGGCGGAAATCGCGCGTCTTGTGGAAGCGGGCGAACAGGGCCGCTCGCGCTATGTGCGCTATGCCGACAAGGCCGCCCGCGCCTATGTGCCAGGCGTCTTCATCATGGCGTTTGTCACGCTGATCGGCTGGCTCGCCTTTACCGGCAATGTCCACGACGCTGTGATGAACGCCATCGCGGTGCTGATCATCACTTGCCCCTGCGCGCTGGCGCTGGTGGTGCCCGCCGTTCAGGTGGTGGCGTCCGGCCGGCTCTATGGCGAGGGCGTGCTGGTGAAATCGGGTGACGCGCTGGAACGGCTCGCTGAAGCCAAATCTGTGGTCTTTGACAAGACCGGCACGCTGACGCTGGGCCGTCCGACCCTGATCAACCGCGATGACATCTCTCCCCGGACGCTCAATTTCGCCGCCCGTCTGGCGCGCGGCTCGCGCCATCCGATCTCGCGCGCCATCGCAGACGCTGCGGGCCCCGGCCCGCTGGCCGATGACCTTCAGGAAATCGCAGGCGGCGGCCTGACCGGCACCGCCGAGGGCGCCGTGATCCAGTTTGGTTCGGCGAGCTGGCTTGGCCTTGAAAAACAGGGCCAAGACCCTGACCCTTCGGTTCTGGAGGCTTGGCTGCTGGTTGAGGGCGAAACGCCCGTGCGCTTTGTCTTTTCAGATGGATTGCGCGCGGATGCGCCCGAGGCCGTCACCGGGCTCAAGGCGCAGGGCCTGCCCGTCGAGCTTCTGTCGGGCGACCGCGAAGCGCCCGTCGCCGCTTCAGCGCATGCGCTAGGCCTTGATCGCTACCAGTCCGGCCTGAAACCCCAGGACAAGATCGCGCGCATCAACGCGATGAACGCGGCGGGCGAGGCCCCGATCATGGTGGGCGACGGCATCAATGACGCCCCGGCCCTCGCCTCCGCCCATGTGTCCATCTCCATGGGCTCGGCGGCGGACATTTCGCGGTCTGCAGCCGATCTTGTTATCCAGGGCGACCGGCTGGCGGCCTTGCCGCGCGCGGTCGAAATCGCCCGGGCCGCGAAGGCGCGGATGATGGAGAATTTCGCCCTCGCCAATCTCTATAACGTCATCGCCGTGCCGCTGGCGGTGTTTGGTCTGGTCACGCCGCTCGTGGCCGCCATCGCCATGTCCGCCAGCTCGCTTGTGGTGATGGCCAACGCATTGAGGCTCTGGCGCGCATGACCGCTCTTCTCTGGCTGATCCCCGCCGCCCTAGTGCTCGGCGCCATGGGCCTTCTGGGCTTCTTCTGGGCGATGAAGTCGGGTCAGTATGACGATCTCGACGGCGCCGCCGAGCGCATCCTCATTGATGATGACGGCCCCATCGTGGATGATGAGGACGAGCGCTAGTTCATAAAACACTGAAGCCCCGGCCGGGGAGCCGGGGCCTCTATCAGGGAAAGGCGCAGTATTCTGAACGAGATCCCGGGTTTTCGCTCTCGCTCGCCCGGAATTTCAGCTCTGGATCAGGCGTGGTTCTTGTCCGCCAGTGCGGCTTCGACTTCCTTGGCGCTCGGTTTCGGGCGCGGGTTGAAATCCTTGTAGGCGCGCCAGCTGGCATGAGCGATCAGCGGGAAGGTGATGGCGATGCCGATCCCGAACAGCGCCAGGCCCGCCCCGGTCGCAAAGGCGATCAGCCAGGCCCAGACGAGCATCACTTCGGGTTGGTCTTTCACCGCCTTGATGGAGGCGACAACAGCGGTCACCGCGTCCACATCCTGATCCACCATCATGGGGAAGGAGAGCGCGGAGACCATGAACGCCACCAGCGCCAGCGCCGCGCCCACCAGAGTACCGATCATCATCAGCATCACGCCCTGCACATCGGTGAACAGGAAAGGCAGGAAGCTGCCGAGGCGGAAGTCGGCGTCATTGGTGAAGAGCGCAAACATCATCTGCGCGAGCCGGGCCCAGGTCAGGAAGAAGACCAGCATCAGAACGCTGAGAAGAGCGAGCTGGGTGAAACGGCCCGCCGGAATGGACCAGAAATCCCAAAGTCCCGGCGCTTTGCCGTGATCGCGCATCTGGCTGATCCGGTAGATGCCGATCGCCGAGGCCGGCGCCACAAGCGCAAACCCGCCCATCATCACCGGCACGATCGCGCCCTGACCGAGCATCCACAGGCCCACGGTGATCATGAGACCGATCACGGTGAACACGACGCCGTAACCGATGGACAGCAAGGGCGCGGCGCGCATGTCGTCAATCGCGCCCTTGATCCAGGTCCAGGGTGCATCGCGACGGACTTTTTCCAGCGTAACCATGCGAACTCCTCCCTATATTTTTTATGTGTATTCCTGACTGTGATCCTATTTCCAGCCCCTGACAAGACAGCCGCAAGTCGTATCCGCCCCCGCAGCCAGATGGACAGAGGCTGAAAACTCTGGAAGTCTGCCGCAAAAGCCGGAGTGAACAGCGTTCACATCAAAACCGGCAATAATCTCAGGGGGAGAGCATGACCCGTCATCTCGAATTCAAGGGCCGTACCGCCGTCATCACTGGCGCAGGCAGCGGCATTGGCGCAGCGCTCGCGGCGGCCCTGGCGGCGCGAGGCGCGAACCTGGCGCTCGCCGACATCAATGAAGCGCGACTTGAAGAGGTCGCCAACGCTCTCAAAAGCAATGAAATCAAGGTGACGACCCATAAGGTCGATGTCGCCGACAAGAGCCAGATCGAGGCGTTCGCTCAGGCGGTCGAGAAAGAGCATGGCGCTGTGCATGGCCTGTTCAACAATGCCGGCGTCGCGCTCGGCGGGACCTTTGACCGGGTCACCGACGATGATTTCGAGTGGCTGATCAATATCAACTTCTATGGCGTGGTGCGCATGACGCGCGCTTTCATGCCGCTTCTCAAACAGGCCGACACCGCCCAGCTGGTCAATGTCTCCTCGATCTTCGGCATTGTCGCCCCGGCGGGCCAGACGGCCTATTCCTCGGCCAAGTTCGCGGTGCGCGGCTTCTCGAACGCCCTGATGCACGAGCTTGAAGGCACGTCCATCGGGGTAACGACCATCCATCCCGGCGGGGTGAACACCAAGATCGCCGAGGACGCGAAAAAGCCCGCCGACATGACCGAGGCCGAGCTCAAGGCGGTGAAGAAAATGGCCAAGGAAGGCCTGGTGATGCCGCCGCCTGAAGCGGCCGAGATCATCCTTCGCGGCGTAGAACGTCGCCTGCCGCGCGTACTCGTGGGCAAGGACGCCCACACGCTCGCCATTCTGGAGCGGATATTCCCGATCCGGTACTGGGATTTCATCAAGAAGCGGGCCAGCCGGCGCAAGGCCGACTGACCCTCGCGCCTCTATTCGGCGGCGGCTGAGGCCGCCGTCTTCCCGATCTGCCGCAGCACGGCGTCTGCAAACTGCGACCCGCTGGCCGTGCCGCCGAGATCCGCCGTGCGGTTCTCATGCAGCAGCGCGGCTTCCAGCGCCGCTTCCAGACGATCCGCCGCCTTGGGCTGGTTCAGCCCATAGCGCAGCAGCATGGCCGCGCTGGCGATGCCGCCGGAGGGGTTGGCCTTGTCCTGCCCCGCAATATCGGGCGCGCTGCCATGGATGGGTTCAAACAGACCTGGTCCGGACGCGCCGAGGCTGGCGGAGCCCAGAAGCCCGATCGAGCCCGCCACCACAGCGGCCTCGTCAGACAGGATGTCGCCAAACAGATTCTCGGTGACGATGACGTCAAACCGGGTCGGCCCGGTGACCAGCGCCATGGCGGCCGCGTCCACATAAAGATGATCCACCGCCACATCAGGATAGTCCGACGCCAAGGCATTCACCGTCTTGCGCCAGAGGCGTGAGGTGGCGAGCACATTGGCCTTGTCCACGCTCGTCAGCTTGCCCTTGCGGCCCTGAGCGGCCTTGAAACCGATCTCGGCGATGCGGCTGACTTCGGCGCGCGAATAGGAACAGCCGTCAAAGGCCTCGTCATCGCCCTCGCGCTTCTCGCCGAAATACATCCCGCCCGTCAGCTCGCGCACGATCAGCACATCCGCGCCCGCAACCCGGTCTTCCTTGAGCGGCGAGAGATGCTCAAGCCCCTTGAAGACCTTGACCGGGCGCAGATTGGCGTAAAGCCCCAGCGCCTTGCGCAGGCCCAGAAGCCCCTGCTCGGGCCGCTTCGCGCCGCCATCCCATTGCGGCCCGCCCACGGCGCCCAGAAAGATCGCATCAGCCGCCTGCGCCGCTTTCAGGGTCTCTTCCGGCAAAGGCTCGCCGCACGCATCAATCCCCGCTCCGCCGAACGGGGCTTCGGAAAACGTGAACTCCAACCCTTCCAGCGCCGCCACCGCCTCAAGACAGGCCTTCGCCGCTTTGGCGACTTCCGGGCCGATGCCGTCTCCGGGCAGGATCAGGATGGACTGGCTCATGCGGCATTCTCCTGCTCGAATTGAGCAATCGCGTCAGACTGGTTGAGGATATAGCCCAGCGGGTCCACGCCCTCGATCAGGCAGGTGCGGGCGAAGGGGTCGAGCTTGAAACTCGCGGTGATATTGCCCGCCGTCACGGTCTGGCTCACCACGTCCACGGTCACATCGAGGTCCTCGCGGTCGAGCAAGGCCGCATGAGCCGCCTCGTCGATCTCACACACCACGAGACCGTTCTTGAGCGCATTGGACTTGAAGATGTCCGCCGCACGCGAGGTGATGACAGCTTCAACGCCAAAATCGCGCAGCGCCCAGGGGGCATGCTCACGCGAGGAGCCACAGCCGAAATTATCGCCCGCGATCAGGATGCGTTGCTCATCCCGGTTCACCTGATTGAGCGGGTGATCGGTCGGCTCGCCCTCCGGGGTGAAGCGCCAGTCATGAAAACAGGCGTCCGCCAGCGCGCCGCGCTCGGTTGTGGTCAGAAAGCGCGCCGGGATAATCTGGTCGGTGTCCACATTGGCGTCGCGGATCACGAAGCTGCGCGCGGTGACGGTCTTGATGGGCTCATTGAGCATGGGACGCCTCCAGAATGCGACGCGGATCCGCAATGGCGCCCGCAATGGCGGATGCCGCAGCGGTCGCCGGGCTCGCCAGAATGGTGCGCACGCCCCGGCCCTGACGACCGGCGAAATTGCGATTGGATGTCGAGACGATGCGTTCGCCGGTGCGTCCGCTATCGCCGTTCATGGCGATGCACATGGAACAGCCCGGCTCGCGCCATTCCGCACCCGCGGTGCGGAAGATGGCGTCCAGTCCTTCAGCCTCGGCCTGACGTTTCACCTCTTCAGAGCCCGGCACGACCAGCATGCGCACGCCCGGTTTGACGTGGCGTCCGGCGATCACGGCAGCGGCTTCGCGCAGGTCGGACAGGCGCGCATTGGTGCACGAGCCTACAAACACCGCGTCGATGGTTTCACCCATGAGCGCCTCGCCCGCCTTGAAGCCCATGTAATTGAGCGCATCAGCGGCGGGGCCTTCGGGCGCGCGCGGCACGGAGGCGTCAATCGGGGCGGCCATATCCGGGCTGTCGCCCCAGGTGACCATGGGCGCCAGTTTCGAGCCATCCAGACGCACTTCCGCATCGAACCTGGCGTCCGGATCGGTCTTGAGTTTCGACCAGCGCGCTTTCGCCGCTTCCCAGGCCGCGCCCTTGGGTGCGTGCTTGCGACCATCCAGCCACGCAAAGGTCGTGGCGTCGGGAGCGATCATGCCCGCCCGGGCGCCCGCCTCGATGGACATGTTGCAGACGGTCATCCGCTCTTCCATCGACAGGGCTTCAATCGCTTCGCCCGCATATTCGATCACATGGCCGGAAGCGCCGCCTGCGCCCAGCTCGGCGATGATGGCGAGGATCAGGTCCTTGCCGCCCACGCCATGGGGCAGACGACCATCCACGGTGACGCGCATGGTCTTGGGTTTGGATTGCAGCAGAGATTGCGTCGCCAGCACATGGCCGACTTCGGTGGTGCCGATGCCGAAGGCCAGAGCGCCAAACGCGCCATGGGTCGAGGTATGGCTGTCGCCGCAGACAATGGTCATGCCCGGCTGGGTCAGGCCCAGCTCCGGCCCGATGACATGGACAATGCCGCGGTCGGGGCTGTCCCATCCCGCCAGACGGATGCCATGACGGCGGCAATTGTCTTCCAGCGTCTCGACCTGCTTTTTCGCCGCCGCATTGATGTAGATCGGTTTGGACCCCGGCGCACGCGGCGTGGTGGGCGTGGAATGATCCAGCGTGCCATAAACGCGATCGGGCCTGCGGACCTTCAGACCGCGCGCTTCGAGCGCGGTGAAGGCCTGCGGGCTCGTCACCTCGTGGATGAGGTGCAGGTCGATATAGATCAGCGCCGGAGCCGCTTCGGTCTCAGGCTGAATGAGATGGGTGTCCCAGACCTTTTCAAACAGGGTTTTGGGGGTCGTCTCAGACGGCGACGGCGTTGTCATGTCCTGTCTCCTGGGCTTGGGGGTTTACGGGCTCCAGCCAGCCCCAGTCATCCTGGGTGCGGCCTTCAAACAGACCAAAGAAGCGATCCATGATCAGACGCGTGACCGGCCCGGCGCCGGCGGCGCGGGTGGTCTTGTCATCGATGGAGCGGATCGGGGTGACTTCAGCGGCGGTGCCGGTGAAGAAGGCCTCGTCGCACAGATAGAGCATCTCGCGCGGCAGGGTCTGTTCGATCACTTCCAGACCTTCGCGCTTGGCCAGACGGATCACGCTGTCGCGGGTGATGCCCTGCAGGATCGAGGAACTGGCGGGCGGCGTCATCAGCTTGCCGTCCTTGACCACGAACAGGTTCTCGCCCGCGCCTTCGGACAGGCGGCCATCCACATCGAGACCAATGCCTTCGGCATAGCCGCGGGACTTGGCTTCCCGGCTGATCAGATAGCTCGACAGATAATTGCCGCCGGCCTTGGCCGCGGTCGGCGCGGTGTTCGGCGCCATGCGGTTCCAGCTCGACACGCACACATCCACGCCCTTGGTCCGGGCATCCTCGCCCAGATAGGCGCCCCAGGGGAAGGCCGCGATATAGGTCTCGATCGGGGTTTCCTTGGCGGGAACAACGCCGATGGAGCCATAGCCAATGAAGCTGACCGGACGCAGATAGGCCGACCCCAGCTTGTTCTCGCGCAGGACCTGCTTGCACGCCTCCGCCAGCTCGGCGGCGGAATAGGGCAGCTCGACCGAATAGATCCGTGCGGAATCGATCAGGCGCTTGACGTGATCGGTCAGACGGAAAACGGCCGGCCCCGCCGGCGTGTCATAGCTTCGGATGCCTTCAAAGAAGGACGTGCCGTAGTGCAGCGCGTGCGACAGCACGTGAACCTGCGCATCCGCCCACGGAATAAGCGCGCCATTGCGCCAGATGTATTCGACTTGATTGATAGCCATTGGTGTTCGTCCTCTAGGCGGCGTGGGCGTCGGCCTTGCGGCGTCGTCGGACGGCGCAGGCATTGTTGAGCGCGTCGATATAGGCGGAGACGCATGCGGGAATGATGTCGCGGGCGCGGGCGCGGCCAGAGAAGACCTCTCCGTCCACGCTGGCTTTCAGGTCGACCAGAACGTCTGCGCCCTGGCCGTCATCGCCCGTATCGTTGGGATCAGCGGCGACATACTGCATGTCGATGTCCTCGACCCGGGCGGGGGTTTCCATGATCTGGCTGACGGCGCGATAGGCCGCATCCAGCGCGCCGGGCGCGGTGGCGATATCGGTCACCTGGCCGCGATGGCCATGTTCCATCTCGATCCGGGCGACCGGATGATCCTTGGGCGAGAGGGGCGCGCGAATATCAATGCGCTTGAGGGTCCACAATTCAGCCTCTCCTTGTGCGCCGCTTTCAAGGCGCTCCAGCAGGGCTGACAATTGCCCTGAATCCACCAGTCCGATTTCGTCCGCGAGCGTCTTGAACGCCTCGAAGGCGGCCTGCATGCGCTCGCCTTCCAGCGTCCAGCCCAGCTGCTTGGCGCGGGCGGCCAGGGCGTGCTTGCCCGAGTGTTTGCCCAGAATGATCTGGTTGGAGCTCAGCCCCACATCCTCGGGCTTCATGATCTCGTAGGTCTCCCGGTTCGCCAGCACGCCATGCTGGTGAATGCCGGATTCGTGGGCGAAAGCGTTCGCCCCCACGATCGCCTTGTTGCGCGGCGGGTGGGTGTTGGTCGCTTTGCTCAGCGCACGGCTGGCCGCCATGATCTGACGGGTGTCGATATTGGTCGTCAGGTTGAACACGTCGCGGCGGGTGCGGATCGCCATGACAGCGTCCTCCAGCGCGCAATTGCCCGCCCGTTCGCCAATGCCGTTGACCGTGCATTCGATCTGACGCGCCCCGCCGCGCACGGCGGCCAGGGAGTTGGCGACCGCCATGCCCAGATCGTCATGGCAATGCGCGGAAAAGACCACGTCTTCAGCCCTGGAGACCTTGTCGCTGAGATGCTTGAACAGCTGATAGATCTCGTCCGGCGTCGAATAGCCGACTGTGTCGGGCACGTTCAGCGTCTTCGCACCTGATTCAGCCGCGATGGAGAGCGCTTCGACCAGGAAGCCCCGCTCGGTGCGGATGGCGTCCTCGGCGGAGAACTCCACATCGTCGAAATGCTCGCGCGCCAGCTCGGTCATCTCCTTGATGCGGGTCAGCACCTCGTCCGGGGTCATTTTCAGCTTGAACTCGCGATGCAGCGGGCTCGTCCCCAGAAAGATGTGCAGGCGCTTGTTGGGCGCGTCCTTCAGGGCGCGCGCAGCAGCGTCGATATCGCCCGGCGTGGTGCGCGCCAGCGAGCAGATGGCGGGGCCTTCGATCTCTTGTGCAATGCGCTCCACGGCCCGGAAATCGCCCGGGCTGGCGGCGGCGAAACCGGCTTCGATCACGTCCACCTTCAACGCCTGCAGGGCGCGCGCAACGCTCAGCTTGCCGGCTTCGGACATGGAAAAGCCCGGCGCCTGCTCGCCATCACGCAAGGTGGTGTCGAAAATCCTGATCTGTGCGGGCTTGCTCATGACGCCGCCTCATAGGCCGGAGCCATCGAAGCCGAACGCACCGCGTTGACCCCGTAGACCTTGGCGATCTGGGCGCACAGCGTGCTCATCTTGCGGCCCGCATCACGCGGCTGGACGGTCAGGCCCATGCGCGCATCAGACTGGGCGCTCATCTGAGGCAGGTCTACGCCGCGCACTTCAAAGCCGCGACGTTCTACGAGCCCGATCAGACGCAGGATCGCGCCTTCACTGGGGCGGAATTCGATCTCGATCCGGTCTGTCATGGATCAGGCCTCCATCATGTCAGCATTGGATTTGCCCGGCGGCACCAGCGGCCAGACATTCTCGCGTGGGTCGATGCGCACATGGCACAGGATCGGCCCGTTCGTGTTCAGCAACCGCTCGATGGCGGCGGGCGCATCCTCGCGCCGGTCCAGAGTGAACGCCTCGATCCCGAACGCGCGCGCCACGGCGGCGAAATCGGGATTGTCGAACAGGTCCACCTCGGAGAAATTCTCGTCGTAGAACAACTGCTGCCACTGGCGGACCATGCCCAGCTGGGAATTGTCCAGCAGCACGATCTTGAGCGGCAGGCGGTAGCGGCGCAGGGTCGCCAGCTCGTGAATATTCATCATGATCGAGCCATCACCGGACACGGTGATGACGGTCGCATCCGGCTCGGCCATCAGGGCGCCGACGCCGGCCGGCAGGCCGTAGCCCATCGTGCCCAGACCCGCGCTCGTCAGATGCGCTTGCGGGCGCGAGAAGCGGCAATGCTGGGCCACCCACATCTGGTGCTGGCCCACATCACAGGTGATGATGGCGTTGTCGCCCGCTTGTTCAGACAGGTCTTTCAACAGCTTGGGCGCGTAAATGCCCGAACCCGGCGCGTCATAGCGCATGGCCCAGCGCTCGGCCGCCTCGGCGCAGCGCTGACGCCAGGGATCGATGCTCAGAACGCCCGGCTCCAGACGATCCAGCGTTTCGGCCAGATCACCGGTCAAACCCACATCGGCTGCACGCAGCTTGGAGATTTCCGACGCGTCCACATCAAAGTGGATGATGCGGGCGTTTGGCGCGAACGTGTCGAGCTTGCCGGTCGCGCGGTCATCAAACCGGGCGCCGATACAGATCAACAGATCGCTTTCATCGACCGCCAGATTGGCGGCCTTGGTGCCATGCATGCCCAGCATGCCCAGAAAACCCGGCGTATCGGTGGGCAGCGCGCCCAGCCCTTTCAGGGTCGCCACCGCCGGAATGCGGGTGCGGCTGAAGAACCGGCGCAGCGCATCCTCGGCCTTGGCCAGAGTGACGCCGCCGCCAATATACAGAACCGGCCGCTCGGCCTGCGCCATCAAGGCTTCGGCCTGGGCGATCTCGGCGGGCTCGGAGGGCGTCTTACTGACGGACGCCCGGACCGTTCGATCAACTGAGGGGAACGCCCCGGACGCCTGAGTGACGTCTTTGGGCAGGTCGATCAGAACAGGTCCGGGTCGTCCGTGCTTCGCCAGCTCGAAAGCCTCGGCGAAGATTTCGGGGATGTCCTTGGCATCCCTGACCAGGAAGGAGTGTTTGACGATCGGCAGGGTGACGCCGAACACGTCGATCTCCTGAAAGGCGTCCGTACCCATCAGGGGCGTCGCCACCTGACCGGTGATCGCCACCATGGGCACTGAATCCAGAAAGGCGTTCGCGATGCCGGTCACCAGATTGGTGGCGCCGGGGCCGGACGTGGCCAGGCACACGCCCACCTCGCCCGACACCCGCGCATAGGCGTCCGCCGCCAGCGCCGCAGCCTGTTCATGGCGCACCAGAATGTGCTCGAGACCCGAGCCCGGCAGCGCGTCATAGACGGGCATGATCGCCCCGCCGGGATAGCCGAACACCTTGGTTACCCCCTGAGCCCGCAGAGCTTCGACGACCAGATGGGCGCCGGTGCGGTTCACGGTGGCGGCAGGTGCGGCTTTGGGCTGGGCGGTCATGATCAGGCTCCTTGGTGCGCGCTAGGCTTGGCCAGCGTTGGCGCCGGGTTGCAGCCAGGCCATGCGGGCGCGCAAACGGGCGCCGGTCTTCTCGATGTCCTGCTCCAGATCCGCGCGCAGCAAGGCGTCGTATTGCGGCTTGCCGGCCTGGTTCTCCAGGATCCAGTCCCGGGCGAACTTGCCTGACTGGATGTCGGTCAGAACCTCGCGCATGCGCGCCTTGGTCTCGTCGTTGATGACCCGCGGCCCCGAAACCAGATCGCCGTATTTGGCGGTCTCGGAGATGAAATCATGCATGCGGGCGATGCCGCCTTCGTACAGCAGATCCACGATCAGCTTCAGCTCGTGCAGGCATTCAAAGTAAGCGATTTCAGGCTGATAGCCCGCATCCACCAGGGTCTGATACCCAGCTGCGACCAGCTCGGACGCGCCGCCGCACAGAACCGCCTGTTCACCGAACAGATCGGTTTCGGTCTCTTCGGCGAACGTGGTCTCGATCGCGCCGCCAGCGGTGCCGCCATTGCCCTTGCAATAGGCCAGCGCCTTGTCGCGCGCCTTGCCCGACGCGTCCTGATAGATCGCGAACAGCGAGGGCACGCCGCGACCGATCTCGTATTCACGGCGCACGAGATCGCCCGGACCCTTGGGGGCCACCAGGATCACGTCGACATCGGTGCGCGGACGGATCTGGCCGTAATGGATCGAGAACCCATGGGCCACCATCAGCGTATCGCCCGGCGACATTTGCGGGGCGATATCACACTCATAGACATCCTTGTGGCTCATATCGGGCGTGAGGAGCGCGATGAAACTGGCTTTCTTGGCGGCTTCGGCAGGGGTGAAGACCTCAAAGCCGTCAGACTTGGCTTTGGCTTCAGCCCCGCCGCCGGGACGGGCGCCGACAATCACCTCATGACCGGAGTCACGCAGGTTGCGGGCATGAGCGCGGCCCTGGCTGCCATAGCCGATAATGGCGATCGGGCCGGGCTTGATGGCGTCTGCGCTGGCGTCGTCGTCGGTGTAAATCCGGGTCATGGGTCTTGGTCTTTCGTGGCGTTCGAGGCTGGCTCGGGTTGGGTCTGGGGTTGAGGCAAAGAAAAACCCCCGCTCCGGTGTGGAGCGGGGGTTTGCTTGGGTCTGAGGTGTGTCGTTCCGTCAGACAGGCGCCGCCGCTCCACCGTAGGTGGTAATAAGGAGTACGACGACAAGAAGTACGACCGAGCCGGTCAGCGCAGCGATACGCTGTGCGTCCTGGGTCAGGGTCTGGGTCTTTGCGTCGCGCATGGCGCTGTCTCCCGGTTTCAACACTGCGTCGAAAACCCGGAACCGGGCCGTTTCAACGCGCGAAAAATGACCGGCGATGTGACGGGTAACGTCTCGCCGGGCTGTGCAAAAACCGTAAGGCGGAAATGCTGCATCGCGCAACACCAAAATGTCCGAACAACTCGATAAAAATATTTTCTTTATAATATCAGTGATTTATGAGGTGTTTTTTGTTGTCCGGACAGGTTTTTGTGGTTTTCAGGCCACACAACCCCGGTTGACGGGGTGCGGAAAAGCCGGTCACGTTGCGCTCGACGCTGCGCACTTGCAGCACGTCCAGGAGATGAACATGACCCGCTTCCCGCAGGTCCAGCATGGCGCCCAAACGCTCACGGCATTCCCCGTGACCGATGGCGTATGCGTCGTCTCCACCGCGCTCACCACCACCATTACCACCATTACCACCACCCTTACTCGAGGGCGGGTCGGTACGGGCTGAGCGCAAAACAGGCGCAAACATTCAACCCAACACCAACCCGCTCCCCGACACCGGCGAGCGGGTTTTTTCATGCTTCAAACTCACCCGGCTCGCCCCCAAACGAACCAAAAAGGACTGATCCGATGGATCCCCAGCTTAACGTCTCCTCCGCCCCGAAAGGCCTCTGCGTCCTCAAGTTCGGCGGTTCGGTGCTGACTTCGGAAGCCGACTACGCCGCTGCTGGCGCAGAAATCTACCGTCATGTCCGGGCGGGGGAGAAAACCATCGTCATCGTCTCCGCCCTCAAGGGCGAGACCGATCAGCTTCTGGCCCAGGCCGACGCCAATGGCGGCGCGCCCTTCCCCGACATCACCGCCCGTCTGGCCCGGCTTGGCGAATTTCGCTCCGCAGCCCTGATGGGCCTCGCCCTGTCTCGCCTCGGCCTTAAGGCGAAAGTGCTAGACCCGCATGAAATCGGCCTGATGGCCGAGGGCGATCCCATGGACGCCAATCTCAGCGAGCTGGATGCGGACGCCCTGGCTGGCGCGCTCGAACAGGCGGACGCCGTGGTGTTGCCCGGCTTTACCGCCTGTCACGCCGATCATGGCGCAGCGACGCTGGGGCGGGGCGGCACGGATCTGACGGCGGTGTTCTTTGCGGTCAAGGCGGGCGCGAACCGGGTGCGCCTGATCAAGGATGTGGACGGGGTCTACACCGACGATCCGGCCAAGGATCCGCACGCCCAACGCTATGACGCGCTTGATTATGATCAGGCGATGGACGCCAGCCGCGGCCTGATCCAGCCCAAGGCCATCGAGGCTGCCAAGGCCGCTGATCTGGTGGTGGAAGTCGCCGCCATGGGCGCCAGTGAAGCCACCCGCATCGCCTCGGGTCCGGCCGTCATCGGTCGCCCGCGTCATCGCGGTCCGATGAAGGTCGCGCTTCTGGGCTGCGGCGCTGTGGGATCGGGCGTACTCGATCATGTGCTGAGCCATCCCGAACTCTTTGAGTTGAACCCCGTTCTGGTGCGTAATGTGGGCTCCCGCGCTGACGATCGCCGCGCGGTCTTCACCTCTGATCCCCATGCCGCACTAGCGGGCGAACCCGATCTCGTGGTCGAGATGATGGGCGGCGCGGATGGCCCGGCCTCGGTGATGATGCCGGTGCTGCGCAATGGCCAGCATGTGGTCACCGCCAACAAGGCCGCCGTCGCCAAGCATTACGAAGCCCTGCATGAGGCCGCGAAAAAGGGCGGCGCGCATCTGATGTACTCCGCCTCCGTCGGCGGGGGCGTTGTGGTGCTCGAGCGCCTGTCAGAGCTGAAGGATCAGGGCGTTGTCGCCGTCGAGGGTGTGATGAATGGCACCGGCAATTTCATCCTCGACCAGCTGGGCAAGGGACGTCCGTTCGAGGACGCGGTCTCCGAAGCCCAGCGCATGGGGTTTGCCGAGGCTGATCCCAGCGCCGATGTGGACGGCCATGACGCGGCGGACAAGCTCTCCATCCTGATCCGGGAAGCCTTTGGCGTGGAGCTGCCGCCGGAGAAGATCGCCAAACAATCGCTCAGCGAGGTCTCCGCCAAGGATGCCCAGGACGCCCTGATGAACGGCAAGATCTACAAGCAGATCGGGCGCTGCAAGCTGACCGCCGGCGGCAAGGTGGACGCGGAAGTTCAGGTCCGCGCCGTGCCGCAAAGCCATGCGCTGGCCGGCGCACGGAACGAGGAGAACCGCTTCCTGCTCACCCTCTCCAATGGCGAGGTGCATGCCCTGCAAGGCAAGGGCGCGGGCCGCTGGCCCACGGCTGCGGCTGTTTTCGGCGACATGATGGACATCCGTCGGGCTTGGGCGTGTGATGGCGCCGCGCCCGCGCACGCATCGTCCGTCCGATCCCCCTTGCGGGCGGACGATGCGTTGCGCAGCGCCTGACGGAAAGAGGACGAGTAGGTCTCATGAGTGTGCAAGCGCGCGCCAGCGCCCCGGCCAGCATTGGCAATGTCGGGGTTGGATTTGATGTTCTGGGACAGGCGTTTGACGCATGCCGGGATGAAGTGACCGCCCATCGCGAGAGCCAGCCCGGCGTTCGTCTGGGCCAGGTGTCGGGTCTGATGACCAGGCTGCCCGACGACCCGATGCGCAATACCGCGCTGCGGGCCGCCCAGGCGGTTCTGCAAGCGGTGAAAGCGCCCTTCGGCGTCCGTCTGGATGTGAAGAAGGGCGTGCCGATCAGCGCCGGCATGGGCGGGTCCGCCGCCAGCGCCGTGGCCGCCGCCGCCGCGGTCAATGCCCTGCTGGACAAGCCTTTCTCGACGGCAGAACTTCTGCCTTTCGCGCTGGAAGGCGAACGCGCCAGCGCCGATCCGCCGCCCTGGGACAATGTCATGGCCTCGCTTCTGGGCGGGCTGGTGATCGCCGCCCAGCTGGACCCCGCGGTCGTCAAACCCATGCCAGTCCCAAAAGGGGTGAGCGCCGTCCTGTTTCACCCCGACGCCAAGACCGAGACCCAGGCCGCCCGCGACGTGCTGCAGCCGGACGTGCCGCTCAACATCGCCGTTGAACATGCACGGCGTCTGGGCGCGTTCACGCTGGGGTGCGCAACATCGGATCTCGAACTTATCCGCGCCGGGCTCGATGACGTGCTGATCGAACCCCAGCGGGCCTTCCTGCTGCCTGAAATGCGCGATGTGAAGGCCGCCGCCCACAAGGCTGGCGCTCTGGGCTGTTCCTTCTCCGGCTCCGGCCCGTCCATCTTCGCATGGGCGGCGGATCTTGATGCCGACGCCGTGCAAGCGGCCATGGCCGACGCCTTCGCCCGGGCCGGACGCAACGCTCGCGCCTATCGCGCGCCGCTCGACAGCGCCGGGGTGCGGCTTGAGCCTGCCGAGGAGCAAGAAGCATGCGCCTGATCTCGACCCGACACGGCGCCAGCGCCAACTCCATCTCGGAAGCTATCCGCGTGGGCCTTGCTGGCGATGGCGGCCTGTTCATCCCCGACGCGTTTCCCGAAGGCCAGCTGAGCGGCCTGACGGCCCAGACCAGTCTGAAAGAGACCGCGCTCACCTTGTTCGAGCCCTTCTTCAAGGGCGATGAACTGGAAGGCGTTCTGCCTGAACTGGTTGATGAGACCTATGATTTCGACGTGCCGCTGGTGAACCCCTTCCCGGGACGGCCCGGCGTCTTCGCCCTCGAACTGTTTCACGGGCCCACGGGCGCCTTCAAGGATGTGGGCGCGCGCTTTTTGCTACGTTGCCTTGATAAGATGGGCGATCCGGACAAGCCCTTCACCGTGCTCGCCGCCACCTCGGGCGACACCGGCGGGGCGGTGGGCTGCGCCGCCGAGGGCCGCAAGGGCGTGCGGGCGGTGATCCTGTACGCCAAGGGCCGGATCTCGGGTTTTCAGAAACGCCAGCTGACCTGCTGGAACGCGCCTGTGACTGCGCTGGAAGTCGAGGGTGATTTCGACGCCTGTCAGCGCATGGTCAAGGCCGCCTTCGCCGACCGGGCCCTGAGCGACAAACACAATCTGACCAGCGCCAATTCCATCAACATCGCCCGGCTCCTGCCGCAAGCGGCTTATATGGCCTGGGCGGCGCGGCAGGCATACGAAAAGAACGGCGTCAAACCGGGCCTGATCATCCCCACCGGCAATCTGGGCCATGGCGTTGCGGCCATCTGGGCCCGCCATATGGGCGCGCCCTGGGGGCCGATCGTTCTGGCCACCAACGCCAACCGCACGCTGGCGGACTGGTCGATCTCGGGCCGGTATGAACCCCGCGCCTCCATCGCCACCCTCGCCAACGCCATGGATGTGGGCGCGCCGAGCAATTTCGAGCGTCTCGACGCCCTGCCTGATGACGCCGCGCGCCTGTCGGTGGAGCTGGTGGAAGACCGCGCCATCCGCGCCCGGATCAAGGCCGACTATGCCCGCTCGGGCTATGTCTGGTGTCCGCACTCCGCTGTCGCCGCTGAAGCGCTGGCGCGGATGCGCGAGTTTGACCTTCACGCACGCCCCTGGGTGATCGCGGCCACCGCCCACCCCTATAAATTCGCCGATATTGTCGAGCCGCTGATCGGGCGTAGCCTTGATCCCTCACCCGCCCTTGCGGAGGTGCTGAATCGCTCCACCCGGTTTGAGCCCTGCGCGGCCAATCTCGACGCCCTCACCACGCATCTGAACGCCCTGAACGAAACGGCCTGACCGAAATGACCGACAAGAAACGCCCCTCGCATACACTGATACAGGGGCCTGCCCGCGCCCCGGCTCGCGCCATGCTGCGCGCCGCCGGATATGACGATGAACGCATGGCCAAGCCCATGATCGCCATCGTCAACACCTGGACCAGCGTCACCCCGTGCAACATGCACCTTCAGGGCCTGGCTGATCATGCTCGCGCCGGCATCGAAGCAGCGGGCGGCACGGCGGTGGATTTCAACACCATTGTCGTCACCGACGGCATCTCCATGGGTACCGAAGGCATGCGCGCCAGCCTGATGAGCCGTGATTGCGTGGCTGATTCCGCCGAGCTCGCCGTGCGCGGCCATTGTCTGGACGCGGTGCTGTTCCTGGTGGGTTGCGACAAGACGCTGCCCGGGGCCGCGATGGCCGCGGCGCGATTGAATCTGCCCAGCGTCGTGCTCTATGGCGGCTCGATCATGCCCGGCAAGCTGGGCGACAAGGCGGTCACCATTCAGGACGTGTTCGAAGCCGTGGGCGCGTGCGCAGCAGGCAAGATCTCAGAAGACGAGCTGGTGGAAGTGGAAAAGGCCGCCTGCCCCGGCGCGGGCGCCTGTGGAGGCCAGTTCACCGCAAACACCATGGCGCTGGCGCTGACCGCGCTCGGCCTGTCGCCCATGGGGCTCAATGACATTCCCGCCGTCCATCCCGACAAGCCCGAAGCCGCCCGCAAGGCCGGTCAGGCCGTGGTCGAGGCGCTGAAGGCGGATCGAAAGCCGCGCGACATCATCACCCCAACCTCTCTGAGGAACGCAGCGGCGGCGGTGACCGCCACGGCCGGGTCCACAAACGCCGTCCTTCACCTTCTTGCCATCGCGCGCGAGGCCGGGGTGACCCGCGATCAGTTTGATATTGATGTGTTTGACGAGGTGAGCCGCAAGACGCCGGTCATTGCCGACCTCAAGCCCGGCGGGCGCTATATGGCGCCGGACATGGCGGCGGCGGGCGGCGCCCGTCTGCTCCTGCAACGCCTGAAGGCGGCGGAGATGATCGAAGACGCCCCGACCGTCACCGGCAAATCCTTGTTTGAAGAAGCCGATCTCGCTTCTGAAACGCCGGGGCAGGATGTGATCCTGTCAGCAGACAAGCCCTTGAAGAAGCGCGGCGGGTTTGGCGTGCTCTATGGTGATCTCGCCCCCGAAGGCTGTGTCGCCAAGCTCGCCGGTCATGACCGGCTGTTCTTTGAAGGCCCTGCCAAGGTGTTTGATTGCGAGGAAGACTGCTTCGCCGCCGTCAATACCGGCGGAATCGAGAAAGGCGATGTGGTCGTCATCCGCAATGAAGGCCCTGCGGGCGGTCCCGGCATGCGTGAAATGCTGGCCGTCACCGCCGCCATTCAGGGCGCAGGCCTCGGAGATGATGTGGCGCTGATGACCGATGGGCGCTTTTCGGGCGCGACCTATGGCTTCATGGTCGGTCACGTCGCGCCCGAAGCCGCTCATGGCGGGCCGATCGCGTTTATTCAGACCGGCGATGTCATCACCATCGACATCGAGAACCGCCGCATTGATGTGAAGGCTGATCTCAAGGCCCGCATGGCGAAGGGCTTCACCCCGCCCGAGCCCAAATACCGCACGGGCGCCTTCGCCAAATACGCCAAACTCGTTCACTCCGCCTCTGATGGCGCGGTGACGAGCTTCCCGTTCGACTAGTGCTTTTCGGCAGACGATCAGGAGGGCCGGGTCTGGTCCAGGGCGGCGACGTGAATGCGCACCGCCCGGACGACCTGGTCCTCCCAATCCGTTCCTTCGGTTTTCAGGGCCGTCACATGCTGGCGCAGGCTGACAAAGCCGTGGATCAGCGCCCAGATCTCCAGCGCCGCATTACGCACTTCGTTGGCGGAATGATCCGGCAGGAATTCCGCGGACCGCTCCAACAGGCGTGCGAACGCCTGTGACCCCGCCTTCCGGGCATCTTCGGACGGGCTGAAATCGGGCGATTGCTCGCCAAAGATCAGCCGGTAATGGGCTTCATGCGCCTGCACGCTGCGCAGATACTGACGCACCACCATCTCGATCGCTTCATCCCGACCCGTCACGCCCTCAGGCAGGGCGCAGGTCGCCTCCACTTGCGCGAACCCTTCAATATAGAGCGCGTCGAGAATGCCCTGCTTGCCGTCAAAATGGCTGTAAATCCCGATGGTTGAGACGCCCGCCTCCCGTGCGATGGCCCGCACCGAAAGCGCCTTGTAGCCGCCTTCCAGAAACAGCTTTGACGCCGCCTGCATGATCGTGGATTTCGCGTCGCTCATCTCTTCAGCCTTGACGGGACGGGATTTGGCCCCGACAAATGTATAACACTGTTATGATCAGGCTCAACCCGACACAGACAATACGGGCGGGCCGTCGCGGGGAGGCGACTCATGGCGATCACACATCTTGAGACTGATTATCTGGTCATTGGCGGCGGCGCCATGGGCATGGCCTTCACCGATGTCATCCTGTCCGAAACCGACGCCGATATCATCATCGTGGATCAGAACGCCAAGCCGGGCGGTCACTGGAACCACGCCTATCCCTTCGTCACCCTGCACCAGCCTTCAAGCTTTTACGGCGTCTCCTCCAGAGAGCTCAGCCGGGGCGAAATCGACAAGGTGGGTTTGAACAAGGGGATGGGGGATCTGGCCAGCGGTGATGAAGTCTTGGCCTATTACCAGCAGGTGATGAACCACACCTTCCTGCCTTCAGGCCGGGTGCGCTTCTTCCCCATGTGCCGGTATCTGGGCGAAGGCCGGTTCGAACATATGCTGAGCGGAGAGGTGTTCGAGGTCAACGCGCGACGCAAGACCGTTGACGCCACGCATCTGAAAACCTCCGTCCCCTCCACCCATACGCCCAAATTCACCGTCTCCCCGGACGTCTGGTTCATGCCGCCCAACGACCTGCCAAAGATCGACCGCAAGCCGGACGGCTTTGTGATCATCGGCGCGGGCAAGACCGCCATCGACACGGTATTGTGGTTGCTGGAGCATCAGGTGACCCCCGACCTCATCACCTGGATCATGCCGCGCGATGGCTGGCTGCTGGACCGGCGCAACACCCAGACCGGACCTGACTTCTTCTTTGACACCATTGGCGCGCAGGCGCGTCAGTTCGAGGAGATCGCGGAGTCCACTTCCATCGAGGACATGTTCGACCGGCTCGAAGCATGCGGCTATTTCCTGCGTATCGATCCAGAAGTGCGCCCCTCCATGTTCCATGGCGCCACCGTCTCGCGCGATGAAGTCGATGCGCTGCGACAGGTCCGCAATATCGTCCGCAAGGGCCGCGTGAAGACCATCACGTCTGATACTGTCACGCTTGATGAGGGCGAGATCACCATCACGCCCGATACGGTGCTGGTCGATTGTTCGGCGCGGGCCGTGGACAATGACGCCATCGTCCCGGTCTTTCAGGGCGATACGCTGGTGCTGCAAATGGTGCGCTCCTACCAGCCGGTCTTCAGCGCCGCCTTCATCGCCCATATCGAGGCGGCCTATGAAGAGGAGGCCGAGCAGAACCGGCTCTGCGGCGTGGTGCCCCTGCCCAATCACGACACCGATTTCCTGCGCTTCACCGCCGCCTACATGATGAACCAGTACAATTGGAGCCAGATCCCCGAATTGCGCGCCTGGCTGCGGGAGAACCGGCTGGATGGCTTCAGCAAGTTGTTGAGCGATATCGGCCCGGAAGACGCTGAAAAGACCGAGCTTCTTCAGTCCATGCGCAAGACCGCCCCCGCCGCCGTCGGCAAGCTGTTCGCGTATATAAAAACGCTCGATGAAGGCGCAGCGGCGACCGGCTGAGCCATAGGGAACACTCCGGATCGTACAATCCATTAGGGAGAATTCCGTCTACAGGCGGGCTCTTTTTTCGTCTTTCTTCTCCGGGCTGACCGAAGGCGTCGCGACCTTCACATCCCGCTCGCTGTCCCCCCCGGCGCGCATCTCGGAGAGAGACCATGAAGACCCTCGTTTCCACCGCTCTGATCGGCCTCGCGCTGGTCGCTTCCACCGCTCCTGTCGCTCTGGCCGAAGACGAAAACAACGTCTCTTCGGGCTACACCCTGGCCGGCGCGCCGCTGGGCCTTCATGGCTCTGATCCGGTGGCCCTGATCCAGACCGGCATCCGCCTTGATGGCTCGGCCGAGTTCGCTGCTGTCCACGACGGCGTTGCCTATTACTTCGCCAGCCAGGCCAATCTTCGCACCTTCCGTCGCAACCCCGAGCAATACATCCCGGCCTATGGCGGCTTCTGCGCCCTGGGCGTGGCGCTGGGCAAGAAGCTGGACGGTGATCCGCGCTTCTCGGCTGTGCGCGACGGCCAGCTCTATGTCTTCGTGAACGAAGAAATCCTGCGCAACTTCCTGGGCGATGAGGCCGGCACCCTGGCCCGCGCCGAGCGCAACTGGACCGAGATCGAACACACCGCAGCGTCCGAACTGTAAGGGTCTCCCCCTCCCCTGACAGAGCAAGGGCTCCCCCCTCCCCTTGCCAGGACGCCAGACCGGGCGGTCGCCAAGCGGCCGCCCGGTTTCTGTTATGGCGCAGGGACTGTCGTCATCGGATTACAGCGCACGATCAGGCCATCGGGCAGGCTGACCTGATAGTCACTCCACTCAGCCCGAGGCTGGGGGTAATCGGTGCTGATCCAGTGCGCGCCCAGATCAAAGGCGGCGTCACGACGGCTCCCATCATTGGTGCGCGCCTCCATCGTGTTCGCATCCGCCCGCGTCCGCACCAGAAAACCGCTCAGGGCCGCGTGCGGGATGATCTGAAAATCCTCGAACGGGTCATTGAGGATGAAGATCGCGGCGTGATCCGCGTCGATAGTCTCTGACAGGGTGAACATCATCCGCCCTTCCAGCGACACCGCCTCGCCGCGATAGGCGTCCGCCTTCTCGCCCCGCTCATCAAGCACCAGAAGAATGCGCCCGCGCGCATCGCCCAGCGTTGGCCAACCGCCCGCCAGAACACCCTCGCGCAAGGTGGCGTGATCCCCGCGCACCTCGTCGGGCACAATCAGATGGCCCGGCGCGAACACCTGCGCAAACTCGGCGTCGAGCGCCGCAAACGCCTCACGGTCAAAGTCCAGCGCCTGCGTCGCGCCCGGCGCATCAAGGCCGCCGGTCTTGGCGTTGAACATCACCATGATGGGCGCGTGATCGGGATGAGCCAGCGACCAGTCGCGGATCTCGCTCATGCAGGCGATCAGGGTGGAGCAGCTTGTGCGCACATCAATGTCGGGAATGTGCAGCACCTTGAAACCCGGCGCGTCCATGCCCGAAGCGTCATAGGGCGTTGAGCCCTCCTGCCCCGCCATCATGGCGGGCATCAACGGGTTGGCGAAACGCCCGCCTTCGGGATCATAGACAAAGTCGATCTCGAGATTGCGCATGCCCATGTCGAGCTGATCTGACAGGGGCGGATGGCTGTAATCGAGCCCGGCCGCGTCCGGGTTCCGGGCAATCAGCGCCGCCAGCTCTGCGGGAGGGATCGCCTGCTTGTAGCTGTTATGGGTGCCCACGGTCTGAAGTGCGGTGAGCGGCAGGCTGTCCCAGGCGCGCCCCTCAGGACCATCCAGCTCCACGCCCACCGGACACGCGGTTTCAGAGACTTGCATGGCGATGGCCAGCGAAACGACAAGACCGATCATGTGAACCCCCACATCTGTCCTGATCAGATAGCCACGAGCGCGACCAGGGCTCAACGCAAATTCTATGAGGTCGCTGAAGCGTCATAAAACCAGACCTTTGCCGGGACGGACCTGTTCAAACCCGGCCGGGCTGGCTAGCTTTCAGACCAGAGCGCGTTCAGCGCCAAGGGGAGTTTGACCATGATGCGAGTGATCACCGGCGCTGTGGCGCTGTGCCTGAGCCTGTCCGGCGCAGAGGCGCTGGCCCAGACCGCCGCCAGCTTTTCTGAAAGCGTTGAGGGGCTGAACCGTCAGGACGGGTTGATCGCTCTTTATCCCGATCCGGCGAAAGGCCGGGTTCTGGCCGCCCTGACCCCGGCTGAAGACGGCACGCTGGGCCGGATGATCTATACGGCGCGTTTGACCTCAGGGCTCGGCTCCAACCCTGTGGGGCTGGACCGGGGTCTGGGGACCGACACCTGGATCCTGCGTTTTTCCCGTGTGGGCGATGCGGTCTTCGCTGAGTTTGAAAACACCCGCTACGCGGCTCTCGGCACAGGCGCGGATGAACAGGCGGCGACCGCGCAATCCTTCGCCCGCTCCGTGATCTGGCGCACCGACATCGTGTCTGAGCGCGCAAATGGCGAAGTGCTGATCGACCTGTCAGGCTTCCTTACGCGCGACCCGATTGATGCGGCCGGCTATCTTGAGAATGCCGGGCAAGGCTCCTTCTCGGTCAGCGCTGACCGCAGCGCGCCCCTGGCCGACAGCGTTCTGAGCTTTCCGGAGAACATTGAGGTCGACGCACTGCTGACCCTCACCGCAAACAATCCCGGCTCTGAAGTGCGCGCCACCGCGCCCTTTGCCGAGGCGGTGACCCTGACCGTGCACCACTCTTTCATCGCCCTGCCTGAAGCGGGGTATGAGACCCGCGCCTCTGACCCGCGCGGCGGCGCGTTCGAGATGACCCGCTATGACATGGCGACGCCGCTGGACGCTCCACTCGAGCGCGGTTTCGCCCAGCGTCATCGTCTGGAGCGGGTTGATCCCAACGCCGCCTCCGGCCCGGTGGTTGAACCCATCGTCTATTATGTGGATCGCGGCGCGCCCGAGCTGATCCAGCAAGCCCTGATCGAGGGCGGCAACTGGTGGGCGGACGCCTTTGAAGCGGCGGGCTTTGAAAACGCCTATCGCGTCGAGCTTCTGCCCGAAGGCGTGCACCCGCTCGATTCACGCTACAATGTCATCCAATGGGTGCACCGCCAGACCCGCGGCTGGTCCTATGGCGCTTCGGTCGTCGATCCGCGCACGGGCGAAATCCTCAAAGGTCATGTGATCCTCGGCAGCCAGCGCGTGCGTCAGGACCGGCGGATATTTGAAGGCCTGATGGGGGTGGAGCACACCGGCACCGGCGCGCAGGATGATCCGCTTGAACTGGCGCTGGCGCGCGTGCGTCAGCTTTCCGCGCACGAGATCGGCCATACGCTTGGCCTGATGCACAATTTCGCAGCCAGCACCAATGATCGCGCCTCAGTGATGGACTATCCCGCGCCTCTGATCCGCTTTGACCAGGACACCGGCTTTGATGCGTCAGACGCCTATGATGTGGGCATTGGCGCATGGGATGTGGCCAGCATTTCCTGGCTCTATTCCCAGTATCCGGACGAAGCGTCCGAACAGGCGGGCCTCGCTGCGATCCTGGCGGACGCCCGAGAGGATGGATTGCTCTACATTTCCGACCGCCATGCCCGCGGCAACGCCGCCGGCCACCCCTTCGCCAATCTGTGGGACAATGGCGCGGACCCGGTTGAAGCGCTCAATGATACGCTGGTGGTGCGCGAGGCCGCGCTTGCACGCTTCGGCACGGATGTAATGGCGCAGGGCCTGCCGCTCAGTGAAATCCGCAATGTCTTCCCGCCCATCTATCTCTATCACCGCTATCAGGTGGAAGCCGCGGCCAAGGCGCTTGGCGGGGTGGTCTTCGCTTATGAGGTCAACGGCCCCGGCGTCAGCGGCGTCAGCGACTTTGATCCCGCCCGTCAGCGTCAGGCGCTGGACGCGCTGGCCGCCACGCTCGACCCGGCTTTGCTCGACATTTCCGATGAGACGCTGCGTCTCCTGACCCCCTCGCCCTTCACCGATTATGACGCCATCGCCCGTCGTGAGCAGTTCGAGAGCGACCAGTATCCCGCCTTCAGCCGCGCCAACGCCGCCGCCGCCGCAGGTCGGATCACGCTTGACGCCATGCTGAACCCGGCGCGTCTGGCGCGCATGGAGGAACAGAGCGCGCGTCATGAGAACGGGCTGTCGCCCGTGAGCGTCTTTGACGGCATCGAGGCGGTTCTGTTTGACGCCCCGCGTGACGAGGCCGCCCGCCTGCAACCCATCCGCCAGGCCCTTCAAGCGGAGTATGTGGGCCAGCTTCTGTCCAATGCCGCCAGCTCCACGCCCAGCGCGGCGCGTCTGGCGCGTCATCGGCTGAACACGCTGCAATCGGGTCTGAGCGGTCGCCGCGCCCCGGTCAGTGCTGATCAGGCCTCGGCCCTGTCCGCCATGATCAGCGCCGGTCTCGCCGCCATTGACGAGGGCCGCACGGTCTCCACGCCGAACACCGACATTCCGCCAGGCAGCCCCATCGGCGCGGACGGGTGTTTCCATTGTGATAGCGGCGTGCGGCTGGGCCTGAACTGATCAGGCGGACCGGGTGAGCGAGTGCAGGTTGGAATCCTGCGCCAGCTCATCCATCAGCCAGCGTTCGAACGCAGCGACCTTGTCGAGCCCGCGCTTTGAATAGGGCGTGGCGAAATACCAGTTACCGGGCAAGGCGGTGCGGCGTTCGGGGAAAAGCTCCACCAGGGCGCCGGACTCAAGTTCGGTCTGGGCGAAGGGCTCAATCGCCAGCGCCACCCCCATGCCGCCAACCGCTGCGTTGAGCGCCAGATCATAACTGTCAAACAGACCCTCGCCTGCCGGGCTGATGCCGGTCAGGCCCGTCGCGGTCAGCCAGGTCGACCAATCGTCCGCAGACGGATAAACCTGCAAAAGCGGATGATCGCGCAGGTCCGAAGGCTGGCTGATCGGGCCATAGCGCTCGACATAGTCAGGGCTCGCCACCGGGAAGACATGCGAGTTGAACAGCGGCTGATAGGCGACCTGAGGGTCTTGCGGGTGACCGATCATGATGCAGGCGTCCACCGCATCCACGCTGAAATCCACATCACTCTGGGACGTGACGAGCCGGATCGGCTTCTGCCCGGTCGCGCGGGCGTACTTCGCAAGCCGGGGCACAAGCCAGCGAATAGCGAAGGTTGAATAGGTCTGAAGCGTCAGGCACTTGCCTGTATCTGACAACAACTCCTCCGTCGCCTCCAGCAGGCGTTCCATGCCCCGGGTCACGCCAAAGGCGTAGCGCTCGCCCTGAGCGGTCAGGGTGACGCCGGTGCGATTGCGCTGCATGAGGCGGCAGTTCAACTCGGTTTCCAGACGCCGGATCTGGTGGCTGATGGCGGAGGCGGACACGTTCAGCTCAGCCGCCGCAGCCTTGAAACTGCGCAGACGCACTACGGCTTCAAAAGCGCGGAGCGAGGCGAGAGGCGGCAGACGTCTTTGCATGAAGCGCAGCACTTTGACTTGAATTACGGGGCGATAGTCAGGCTTGATGAGGGCTTGCGTCAAACACAAACATCGGAGCCGCCATGACCCATCCGCGCTCACGCCCCGCCCCGTCCCTCGCCGGGCGCAGAGGTCGGGATCTGGCGATCTGGGTCGAATACGAGCCCGAAGCGGCCCTGACTGCGGCCCGTGACGCCCGCGCGAAAGGCACGGTTCATCCGCTGCCGCTCCATGTGGAAGCCGAGGCGACCCGACGGCTTGGGCGCCCCGAAGACGCCCTCAAACTCGCACAGAAAGCGCTGAGGCAGTTTCCGGCGCATCCCGGCCTGACGCTGGAAGCGGCGCGGGCTGAAGCCGCTCTGGGGCAGCTGACGTCCGCCATTGCCCGGCTTGAAGCCCTGACCCGGGCGGACCCTGACTTCCCGCCGGCCTGGCGTCTGCTGGCGGAATTGCGTGAACGCGCCGGCGATGCGGACGGCGCGCTGGAAGCGGCCAAGCAACAGGCCGCCAGCAGCGCGCAGTCCCCCGAGCTGCTGGAAGCCGCGCGTCTGATCCAGGATGGCAAACTCGGCCGCGCCGAAGCGCTCCTGCGTCGCTTTGTGAAAGCCCATCCCACCGATGTGTCCGGCATCCGGCTTCTGGCCGATGTCGCGCTCCGGCTGGGTGTTTTCGAGGATTGCCGCAAGCTGCTGGAGCGCGCGCTGGAACTGGCGCCGGACTTTCACATGGCCCGGCACGATTACGCCAACTGCCTGATCAAGCTCCAACACTTTGAGGAGGCGGAGGCTCAGCTCGCCCTGCTGGACCGCGCCGAACCCGACCATCCCAGCCACGCCATCCTCAAGGCGCTGTTGCGGGTCCGGACCGGCCATCACAAGGAGGCGTGCGAGATCTATGCCCGCATCCTCAAGGACAATCCCGATCAGGCGCGCATACAGCTCAGCTATGGCCACGCCCTGAAAACCATTGGCCAGCGCGAGGACGCGGTCACCGCCTATCGCAACGCCATCACTGCCGAACCCAGATTGGGGGAGGCCTATTGGAGCCTCGCCAATCTCAAGACCGTCCGGTTTGACGCCACTGATATCGCGCGGATGAAAGAGGCGTTGCAGACTGACGGGATCAGTGTGCAGGACCGCTTCCATCTGCAGTTCGCGCTCGGCAAGGCGCTGGAAGACAGCAAAACCTTTGAGGAGGCGTTCAGCGCCTATGAGACCGGCAACGCCCTACGCCGCAAGACCGTGCTTTATGACGCTGACCGAACCAGCGCCGAAACCGATCAGGTGACCGCCTTCTTCAGCCGCAGCTTCTTTGAGGCGCGTCAGGGCTGGGGCGATCCGTCGCCCGATCCGATCTTCATTCTGGGTTTGCCGCGCTCGGGCTCGACCCTGCTGGAGCAGATTCTCGCCAGCCATCCCCGGATCGACGGGACATTCGAACTGCCCGACATCATCTCCATCGCCCGTCGCCTGTCCGGCAAGAAGCGGCGCACGGACGCCTCGTCCTATCCGGAAATGCTGGCCGATCTCGACCGGGACGCCGTGAACGCTCTGGGTGCGGAGTATCTGGAGCGCACGCGGGTTCATCGCGGCGATGCGCCCTATTTCATCGACAAAATGCCCAACAACTGCATGCATGTGGGGCTGATCCGTCTGATCCTGCCGAACGCGAAGATCATCGATGCGCGGCGCCATCCGCTGGCTTGCGGCTTCTCTAACTTCAAGCAGCTCTTCGCGCGGGGCCAGAACTTCAGCTACGATCTTGTCGAGATCGGCCGCTATTACAGCGATTATCTGCGTGTGATGCGTGCTTTTGACGAGGCGCAACCGGGCGCCGCCTTGCGCGTGATCTATGAGGACATGGTCTCTGATTTCGAGCCGCAAGTGCGCCGGCTTCTGGACTATGTCGGGGTGGAATTTCACCCCGATTGCGTGAACTTTCACTCAACAGACCGTGCCGTCCGCACCGCCAGCTCCGAACAGGTTCGCCAACCCATTTATCAAAGCGGAACAACGCAATGGCTTAATTTTGAGGACCAGCTCACCCCGCTGAAAGCCGTGCTTGAAGCGGAGCTTGGTGAAGGTCGCCATTGGGATAGGTGAGTATAACTCAACTATCGACGAATATTTTCGGGTCGGCGACCCGCCACGCACTCCCTTATGGTCCGCCCCAATGTGCGCGTTTCATGACGCACGCTCAGATCGAGGGAGGGACGCTTCATGGCTAGATCCAAGGACATGTCAGGCCGACGCAACACGACATCTCGCGCCGCCTTTTTGATGACGACCACGTGCGCAGCCGCGCTCTGCCTGCCGGGCGTCGCCCTGGCGCAGAATGCGAGCGCCGCGCCCCGGCAAATCGAGACGATCACCGTCACCGCGCAAAAGCGCGAAGAGAGCCTGCAGGACGTCGCACTGAGCGTTCAGGTGCTGGACAACACCTTCCTTGATCAGCAACGCGTCACCGATTTTGAGGAATACGCGCAGCTTCTGCCCAGCGTCTCCTTCAACTCCGTCGGCCCTGGCTCGGCGCAAATCTATATCCGAGGCATTTCAGACGGCGGCGACGGCAATGCCTCCGGGTCACAGCCCAGCGTCGGCCTCTATCTCGATGACCAGCCGGTGACCGCCATCGGCCGCAATCTCGATGTCCACATCTACGACGTCTCGCGAATCGAGGTGCTCGGCGGCCCGCAAGGCACGCTCTATGGCGCGAACTCGCAGGCTGGCACGCTGCGCATCATCACCAACGCGCCCGACGCCAGTGGCTTTGAAGCGGGTTATGACCTGTCCACTGAGACGGTGAGCGAAGGCGGCGTCGGCTACACCGCTGAGGGCTTCGTGAACCTGCCGCTGGGCGATCGCGCTGCGCTTCGCATTGTCGGCTGGCACGACCAGTCGGCGGGCTATATCGACAATGTCGCAGCGACGAAGACCTTCTCGCGCTCGGGCATCACCGTGGATAACGCGCCCTATGTTGAAGAGGACTTCAACGAGGAAACCACCACGGGCGCCCGCGCAGCCCTTCAGATTGATCTTGATGACAACTGGACGCTGACCGCTCGCGCCCTGCATCAGACCCAGGAAACCGAAGGCGTCTGGGATCATGACCCTGAAGATGTGGGCGATCTGGAAGTGGAGCGCTTCTTCAACGACCGCTCCGAAGACACTTTCACCCAGCTGGGCGCGACCGTAGAGGGCCGCATCGCCGGCATGGACGTGACCTATTCAGGCTCCTTCCTCGACCGTGAGGTGGAGTATGACAATGATTACTCCGAATACGCTGAATACTCGTCCTATATCGACTATTACACCTGTTACTACGCTTACGATTCCGCTGCGGGCGCGTATGATTTCTACGCCTGTGAGGATCCGCGCATCCAGTATCAGGACCGCAGCCAGTACACCCGCGACAGCCATGAATTCCGACTGGCGACGCCGCAGGAAAATCGCCTGCGCCTGATCGCCGGCGTCTTCTATCAACGCGCCGAGCACGATTTCGATTTCGACTGGAACATTCCGACCATCAAGCCGGGCATGGCGGTGGATGGAGAGCTGGCCTATTTCACCACCAACCAGGTGCGCGAGGACACGGAAGCCGCAATCTTCGGCGAGCTGTCCTATGATCTCACTGACACTCTGACCGCCACGGTCGGCGCGCGCGTGTTCGACACCGACAGCTCCATTGAGGGCTTTGTGGGCACCGTGTTCACAGGCAGTCCGGATGTGGATGTCGAGCAGTCAGAATCAGGCAGCCTCTACAAGTTCAATCTGACCTGGCAGCCCAATTCCGGACGCCTGTTCTACGCCACGGTGTCAGAAGGCTTCCGACCGGGCGGGGTGAACCGGTCCTCCACCTCCAATATTCCGGGCACGTATGATTCCGACCTGATCACCAATTACGAGTTTGGCTGGAAGACCATGCTGGCGGATGGCGTGCTACGCTTTAACGGCGCCGCCTTCCTGATGCAGTGGGACGACGTGCAATTCACCCGCTTTGACCCGTCGGAATCCCCGCTGGGTCTGACCCAGAACGCCGGGGAAGCGCAGGTTCTGGGCCTTGAGGCGGATATCAGCTGGCTCGCCACCGACAATCTGACCCTGACAGGCGCGATGACCCTGCTGCAGGCCGAGTTGAGCGAGGACTTCAGCCAGAACATCAATGCGACCACGCCCGATGCGCCGGACGGGACGGAGCTGCCCTACATCCCGTCGGTCAAAGGCTATCTGAACGCGCGCTATGAGTTCGCCTGGCGTGATTTTGACGCCTTCTGGAATGTGCGCGGATCATATGTGGGCCGGTCCTATAACGACCTCTTCGTCGCCAACCGGTCCGAGCAGGAAGCCTATGCCCTGCTGGGGCTATCGGCCGGGCTGGGTCGGGACAACTGGACCGTCACCGCCTTTGTCCGGAACGTCACGGACGAGCGGGCCGAGCTCTATCGCAACGCCACCGACTTTGACAGCCGGATCACGACCAACCAGCCGCGCACCTTCGGCGTCAGCCTGTCCCAGCGTTTCTAGAGACGACGCAGGGTTTGAGGATCGAATATGAGCACAGTGTCTCAGGCGGCGAATGACGCCGCTCCTGTCGTCCTGGTCACGGCTGGCGCTGCAGGCGTTGGGCGTGGCATCGCCAAAGCCTATCACGAAGCCGGCTGGGCCGTGCATGTCTGCGATGTGGACGAGAAGGCGTTGGCGACCTTCCTGGACGCCCATCCCAGCTGCGGGGCCACGCGGGCGGACGTGTCTGACGCCGCCGCCGCCGAACGGGTCGTCAGTGAAGTGCTGGATGCGCACGGGCGACTGGATGCGCTGGTGAACAATGCCGGTATCGCAGGCCCTACCGGTCCGGTGGAGGATCTGGATGCAGACGGGTTCCGCCAGTGCCTGGATGTGAACCTGATCGGCGCTTTCAACTTCACCCGGCATGCCGCACGGGCAATGAAGGCGGCTGGCAAGGGCGCGATCATCAATATCGCCTCGAACGCGGCGCTGTTCGGCTTTCCCTATCGTGCGCCTTATGCGGCGGCGAAATGGGGGCTGATCGGCCTGACCAAGACCCTCGCCATGGAGCTGGGACCCTATGGCGTGCGCGTGAACGCGATCTGCCCGGGCTCGGTCGAAGGTCCGCGCATTGAAGGCGTGATCGCACGCGAGGCGGCGAGCCGCGGGGTCAGCCCCGAAGAGGTGCGCCGCACCTATGAAAGCCAGTCCTCGATGCAGACATTCATCCGCGCCGAGGATGTCGGCAATATGTGCGTCTATCTCAGCTCCAAAGGCGGCGAGCGCATCTCCGGCCAGTCCATCGCCATTGATGGACATACGGAATCCCTGTCCTTCCCGGTCAAGTGAGGCGGCCATGAAAGCCATCTATTTTGAGCGCTTCGGCAAGGCTGAAGACACGCTGATCCTGGGCGACGAGCCCGTCGCCGACCCCGGCAAGGGCGAGGTGCGCGTGAAGATCGCCACCAGCGGGGTGAACCCGTCCGACGTCAAGAAGCGCATGGGCTCTTTCCCGCACCTGCTCGACAACGGCTATGTCATTCCGCATTCAGACGGGGCTGGCGTGATCGAGGCGGTGGGTGAGGGTGTTGATCCGGCGCGCATCGGTCAGAAGGTCTGGGTCTATCAGGCCCAGCACGGACGCCGCTTCGGCACCGCCGCCCAGTCAGTGGTGATTGACGAGAGTCGCGCGCCCGCCCTGCCGGACGGCGCCAGCTTTGAGACCGGTGCGATCTACGGCATTCCGGTCATGACCGCCCATCGCTGCGTGTTCGCGGAAGGCGCTCCGTTCGGCAAGACCATCCTTGTCACGGGCGGGGCCGGGCGGGTCGGCCATTACGCCATTCAATGGGCCAGCCGCGCCGGCGCCCGGGTCATCGCCACCGCCAGCAATCCCGAGGACGAAACGGCCTGTCTCGAAGCGGGCGCGGCCCATGTGGTCAATCACCGCAAGCCGGGCTGGAGTACGGACGTGCTCAAGGCCACGGGCGGGGAGAAAGTCGATCAGGTCGTCGAAGTGGAGTTTGGCGCCAACCTCGCCGAAGTCCTCGACTGCATCCGCATCGGCGGGGCGATCTGCACCTATTCCTCCGCCCAGGACATGAACCCCACCCTGCCCTTTTATCGCATGATGTTCATGGACCTCACCGTGCGTATGGTGATCGTCTACGAAATGCCCGAGGACGCGAAGGCGCAGGCCATCGCCGACATCGCCCGGGTCGAGGCCGAGCCCGAGGGCGGACTGATCCACCGGATCGCGGAAACCCATGAGCTGGCCGAATGCGCCGCCGCCCACGCGGCTGTGGAAGCCGGAAATCGTCGCGGCGCGGTGATCGTGAAGGTTCAGGAGGTTTGATCGGTTGAAGGTCCGAAGTCTCATCACGGGGGCGATTTGCGCCCTTCTGGCCCTGAGCGCTTGCGACAGCGAGACGCCGGAGCCGCCGCGTGTGGAGACGATGTACGGCCCGGTTCTCGGGCTGACCTTATCCGATCATCCCGATGGCGGCGTGTTCAGGGGCGTGCCCTTCGCCACTCCGCCTGTGGGCGCTCTTCGCTGGCATGCGCCTCACCCCGTCGAGGCGTGGAGCGTGGAGCGCCTGGCCCGCTCCTTCGCCCCGGCCTGCATGCAGACATCCTCCAATGTGGACTGGTACGGCGATATCGCCGAAGCCTTCGGACAGGCCCGCACGGTCGCGCCAGAGCCTGAAAGCGTGAGCGAGGACTGCCTCTATCTCAATGTCTGGACCCCGGATCTCCACCCGGACGAGGCCGCGCCCGTCATGGTCTATATCCATGGCGGCAGCTATACGGGCGGCTGGTCCTACGAGCCCGATTATCATGGCGACAGCTTCGCCGAAGAAGGCGTGGTTCTCGTCTCGATCGCCTATCGTCTGGGCGCGTTCGGCTATCTGGGTCCGGATACGGACACTGCGACGGCCAATGCCGGGCTTCTGGACCAGATCGCGGCGCTTGAGTGGGTTCAGGACAATATTGGCCGGTTTGGCGGCGACCCCGATCAGGTGACGATCTTCGGTGAAAGCGCGGGAGCCGCAGCGGTCGGCGCGCTAATGGCGTCTCCGGCGGCCGAAGGCCTGTTTCATCGGGCGATCAGTCAGAGCGGCGGGTTTGAATTTGACGCGAACCGTCCCGAACACACCGCGCATGAGGCGTTTGCGCAGCTTGCAAGCGCTTTGGAGGATGATCCCTACACCGCATCCGCTGACCTGATCCTTGCGACCGCCGCCGAGACCCTGTCCGGTTATGAGTATGGCCCGGTTTATGGCCCCGCTGAGCTGCCCGTCTCGCCACGCGACGCCCTGGATGCGGGCGATCTGAACGCTGTGCCGCTGATGATCGGGACCAATCGCGATGAGTGGCGCATGTATGTGGACGCCGCTGCGTTGGAAGAGAGCCTTGAAGGCTGGCGCACGGAACTCGGCGACGCAAGCGTTGACCGCCTGCTTGCCGAAGAAGGCTCTGCGCTGGGCGCGCTCGACCGTCTGGAAACCGCCCGCTGGATGCGCTGTCCGGGGCAGGCGCTGGCGCGCGGGGTTTCGGCTCAGGGCGCGCCCGTTTTTCTCTACCGGTTTGAGCGCGCGCGCGACAACGCACCCGACCTGTTGCGGGTCTATCATGGCGCAGAGCTCCCCTATGTCTTTGATACCCATAATGACTGGTTGCCTGTCTCCGAGGCCGACCGGGCTTTGACCCGCGCCATGCACGACAGCTGGTCCCGGTTCGCCCGGACAGGTGATCCGAATCCGGTCGGGGCCGAACCCGACTGGCCGGAGTTTGGCGCGACCGGCGCGCTTCGGGTCTGGAATCAACCAATTTCGACCGACGCGCCGATGGATGAAGATCTATGCCCGCTTCTGGGCTGGGAGACGACGCCTTGACCCTGCCCGCCCATACAGACTGGATCGCCTTCACCGTCAGCGCCGGCCTTGTTGGACTGGTGTGCCTGGGGCTTGTCATCAACCCCGATGCCGGGGCAGTCCTGCTGCCGCAGATCTATGACTTTGTCGCTGAAAAGATCGGCCCGCTCTATCTTGCCCTTGGCGTCGTCCTGATCGTGTTTCTGGTCTGGCTGGCGCTCAGCCGTTATGGCCGGGTGCGGCTGGGCGGCGAGGACGCCGTCGAGGACTTCAATACGCTGGGCTGGGCGGCCATGCTGTTCTGCGCCGGGATTGGCGCGGGCCTGATGTACTGGGCGGCGATCGAATGGGCCTATTATTTCCAGACCCCGCCCTTCGGCCTGCCCCAGGGCACGCCCGAAGCGATTGAATGGGCGTCGGCCTATGGCCTGTTTCACTGGGGACCGTCCGCCTGGGCCTTCTATTGCCTGCCGACGCTGGCCATCGGTTACGCCTATCACAATCGCGGCGTGCCCTTCCTGCGCCTGAGCACAGGGTGTGCGGGCGTGCCGGGCTTTGGCGCACACCAGCCGCTGGGCCGGATTGTGGACACCATTTTCATGGTCAGTCTTCTGGGCGGGGCAGGCACCTCGCTGGGCTTCTCCACCCCGATGATCGCCGCGCTCGCCGCGCGCATCATGGGCGTTGAGCCCAGTTTCGGGCTGGAAGTGGCGACGCTGGTGATCACCATGGTGCTGTTCGCGCTGAGCGCGGCGGCAGGGCTTCGCAAGGGCATCCAGCGTCTCAGCGATCTGAATGTGGGGCTGATCTTCACCTTTCTGGCGCTGGTCTTTATCGCAGGCCCCACAGGTCTCTTCATTGAGGCGGGCATTACCGGCTATGGCCTTGTGGCGCAAAACTTCATCCGGCTGAACACCTGGGCGGAACCTTTCGGCGACACCCGGTTCGTCATCGACTGGACGATCTTCTACTGGGCCTGGTGGATCGCCTATGGCCCGGTGGTAGGCCTGTTCGTGGCGCGCATTTCACGCGGTCGCACCATCCGGCAAGTGATCTTCGGCATGATCGGATACGGCACGCTGGGCGCGGGCCTGTTCTTTGTCATTCTGGGCAATTACGGCCTGAATCTGCAGCTGACCGGCGCGGTTGATGTGGTCGAACACCTCAACGCCGATGGCGGCGCACAGGCTATTGTCGCGATCATGGACGCCCTGCCGCTCGATGTCTGGGCCATGGGCCTGTTTGCGGTCGCCGCCGTGGTGTTCTCGGCCACCACCTATGACAGCGCCTCCTATATTCTGGCGTCGAGCGCCACCCGGTCGCTGCCCGCCGGGCAGGACCCGGCACTGTGGCAACGCCTGTTCTGGGCCGCCATGCTGGGCGCTCTGCCCGTCACCTTGCTGTTCGTCGGCGGTTTGCGCGTGGTCCAGACCGCCGCCCTGATCGCCTCCGCCCCGGTCGTGCTGATCGGACTGGTGATGGCGCGCTCCTTGATGAGCCAGCTTTCCGAAGACCTTTCTTCCCCCGGGAGCGCCTCTGGCGGCGATCCTGATCCGCAAAAGATGGAGTGACGACGTGAACGCCCAAGATCAAAGGCTCAACCGCAATGTGATCCTGACCTGCGCCGTGACCGGCTCGGGCGATTCCGCCGGCAAGACGCCCCATGTCCCGGTCACTCCCGCCGAGATCGCCAAGGCCTCAATCGAGGCGGCCAAGGCCGGCGCGGCCATCGCCCATATCCATGTGCGCGATCCGCACACCGGCGCGCCCAGTCGCGATCCCGAACTGTTCAAGGAAGTGGTGGACCGGATCCGCGAACACGACACCGATATCATCATCAATCTGACCACCGGCATGGGCGGCGATCTGTTCCTGGGGCCTGATGACAACCCCACCGATTTTGATCGCAAGGACACCGATTGCGTGGGTCAGGTGGAGCGCATGCAACATGTGGAGATGCTGCTGCCGGAGATCTGCTCGCTCGATTGCGGCTCGTTCAACTACAACGTCCCCAACTATGTCTATGTGTCCTCCATCGGCATGCTGCGCATCGGCGCGGAACGGCTTCAGAAGATCGGCGTCAAACCCGAGCTTGAGGTCTTTGATCTCGGTCATATCTGGTTCGCCAAGCAATTGATGGCGGAAGGCCTTCTCGAGGAGCCGCCGCTCTTCCAGCTGTGCATGGGCGTCAAATGGGGCGCTGAAGGCCTGACCCGGAACATGCAGGCGATGGTCGACAATCTGCCAGACGGCGCAAACTGGGCCGCCTTTGGTCTGGGAGCCAATGAAATGCCGATGGCCGCGCAAGCCGCGCTGATGGGCGGTCATGTGCGCGTCGGGCTGGAGGACAATCTTTATCTCGCCAAGGGTCAGCCTGCGACGAACGCCCAGCTGGTCGAGCGCGCCCGCTCCATTGTCGAGATGATGGGCGCCCGCATCCAGACGCCCGAGGAGGCGCGCAAGACGCTGGGCCTGCGCAAGCTCGAAGAGATGAAGAAACTGCGAGCGGCGGCATGATCGCCCCGTTCCGCGCCGTCGCTCATCCCTGGCTGTGCGATGTGATGGGGCATCTGACCACCCGCCATTACATGGCGATGTTTGATGACGCCTCGTATCACGCGTTGAACGCGGTCTTCGGCTGGTCCGGCACGGACGCCGAAGCCACCGGGATCGGCTTTGTGGATGTGCGTCACGAGATCGATTATGTGGCCGAGGTGCGGGCGGGTGATCTGCTGGAAATCCGCCCCCGTCTTGGTCGTCTGGGCGGCAAGTCCGTCACCCTGGTCTATGACATGATCATACTGGGCCGAGAGGAGCGGGCCGCGCGGCTGACGGCAGTTTCAGTCTGCTTTGATACAAAGGCGCGCAAGGCGTCGGCCCTGCCCGATGAATGGCGCGCCCGTGCGGTGAAGTTCGAGAGCCTGGGCGCGGAGACGGACTAGGTCCCGCCCTTGCTCCTGCAGACAAACTGCAGGCACAGTGTTGAGATGCTCGCCAGGGCAGACAGAAAAGGGTTCGCCATGCCACTCAAGCCTCTCGCCCTGTCCGGCGCCCTCCTTGTGATGCTGGGCGCCTGCGCCACGACTGCAGAGCCCGCCCCGTTCGTTTTCCCGGCCTCGGTCGGCGCATTTGGAGACGGGTATCCCGTGTCTGGCGCCCCGTGCCGACGGCTCGGGGAAACCGCTGTCACCGGCAATTATCTTGATGACAGCGCTGATCTCGCCGGTTGCCCGGACCGCGCCTCGGCCGAAGCGCTGGGCGGGCGGATTGTGGATCAGGTGGACGGGGTCTGGTTCGTCTCCGTTCCCTATGAGCGGCCTTAGCCCTTCGGCGCAATTGACACCCTGACCCGGGCTGCGGCACACGCGCGGTCCTGAGGCGAAGGAGTGCAGCCATGAGCCAGCAGACCGAGACCCTGGCTGAACGCAGCCTGCTACAGGCCGTCCTGCAACTCTGGGCGCTGTTTCTGGGCATTGCGCTCCTTCTGGCGGGCAATGGTTTGCAGGCCACGCTTCTGGGCGTGGTGGCGGAAGATTCCGGCTTCTCCTCGGCCCTGACCGGTCTTGTCATGACCGCCTATTTCGCGGGCTTCTTCGCCGGGTCGGCCAGCGCTGAACGCCTGATCGGCCGAGTGGGGCATGTGCGCACCTTCGCCGCCCTCGCCTCGCTAGGCTCCATCGCCATTCTGGTGCACGGCCTGATCATTGATCCCTGGGTCTGGGCCGGCATGCGCTTTCTGACCGGGTTCAGCTTTGCGGGGCTTTATGTGGTCGCCGAAAGCTGGCTCAACCGGGAAAGCTCGAACGCTTATCGCGGGGCGCTTCTGGCCATCTACATGATCATCACCCATGGCAGTCTCGCGATCGGGCAAGGGCTTCTGAACACCGCGCCCACCAGCGGCCTGGCGCTCTACGCCCTCTCCTCGATCATCATTTCCGGCGCGCTCGTGCCGATCCTTCTGAGCTCGACGCCCCAACCGCATTTCGTGCTGGAGGTCGAGCGCCTGACCTTGCGCAAGCTGTTCTCCATTTCCCCGCTCGGCCTGACAGGCAGCTTCTGCGCCGGAGTGGCGAACGGGATCATTCTGGGCATGGGCGCGGTCTATGCCCGTCGCCTGGGGTTTGAAGTGGGCGGGGTCTCCATCTTCATGGCCGCCTGCCTAGTGGGCGGAGCGGCGCTGCAATGGCCTATCGGGCGTCTGTCTGACGCCATCGACCGACGACTGGTCATCGCCGGCGTCGCGGCGGCGGCCGCGGTGATCGCGGCCCTGATGCCGATGGCCGCGCAGCACGGCTTGATGACCCTGACCCTCGCTGGCTTCTTCGCGGGCGGGCTGACAATGACCCTCTATCCGCTGTCCATGGCGCACACTCATGACTGGCTGGAGGTCGATCAGATGACCCCCGCTTCGAGCGCGCTGGTCATGGTCTATGGCGGCGGCGCCATGCTGGGTCCGCTGGGCACGGGCGTCCTGATGGGGGCATTCGGCCCGAACGGTTTCGCCTGGTATCTTGTGAGCCTGTGTCTCTTGCTCAGCGCCTACGCAATCTACCGCATCACCCGTCGTCAGGCGCCCGACAGCACCGAGGATTACCTGCTGGCCCCCGCCGCCATCTCCGCCGGCGAATACTGGGCCGAGACCGCTGTCGAGGAAGCCGGTGAGTCCGAAGATGAGGCGTCCAGCGCCTAGCCCGCCTCCCCAACGGGTTCATCTTCTGGTCGTATCCGATATAACTGGTCCGGGATGCGCAGGGCTTCCGGGTTGAAACGGACACCGTCAACCCTCGCCTTTCACTGCGCCGGGACACGCCTTGGGGGAGGCCGAACATGATGCGGGCGATACTCTGTCTGGTCGCGCTCTGTTTGATGAGCACGACCGCCCGGGGGCAGGACACACAATGCCTTGGCGCCGGTGAGAGCGGTGGCCGGTATCACGCCTTCGCCGAACGCATGGCGGAGCTGACGGGCGAGAGCGGGCTGTGCGTTACCGACACCGCCGGCAGCGTGGAAAACCTTGAAGGCCTGCGCACGGGCCGCTTCGAGTTCGCCCTGGCCCAGAACGATCTCGCCTATCACCATTTCTACGGCAATCACGGCTTCCCGCGCTGGCGGGAGTTTTCCGCCGTCGCTCCCCTATTTCCCGAATATGTTCAGGTCTTTGTGCGCAATGCAGCGGACGCCCCGAACCTTCTGGGCGATCTCAGGGGCCTGTCCGTCAATCTGGGACAGACCGGATCGGGCAGCTATTACAACGCCCGCGAGGTGATGGATGCGGCAGGTCTGCGCGAGGGGATCGACTATCGCGCCCGCAATCTGGGACTGGGCGAGGCCTTCTCAGCGCTGGAGACCGGCGAGATCGACGCCCTGTTCGTCACCGCCGCCGCCAATCTTGAGCATGACGACCAGCGCGTGCGGCGTCTGGCCCTGCCGCCCATGGTGGTGTCCGAGCTGTCCGCCGGTCGCCCCTATTACGAAACCGGATTTCTGGAGATAAACGGCGCGCCCGCCTCGGCCCTCGCCGTTCGCGCCTATCTGTTCACGCGCGCTGCCGCACCCGCGGGCCGTGTGGCGCAAACAAGCGCAGCGCTGATCGAGAACTGGGATACGCTATCATCCGAATTTGACGGCCTTCTGGCGCCGGACCAGTTCCTGTTGCGCGCTTCCCTGCCCGTTCACCGGAGTGCGCGAAGCAGTCTGGTGGACGCCGGTCACGCCAATCCGCAGCCGCAATACTGGATGTGGATCCTGATCTGGGCGGCGCTGCTGGCGGTCAGCTTTATCGCCGTGACCTTTGAGACCACCTATGACCGAACCGGAGCCAAGCGTGAGCGACGGGGCCGGTTCGCCTTCATTCAGGTGGCGCTCGACTGGTGGGCGCGCCCCAGCCCGTGGATTATCGGGCTGAGCCTGTTCGCCTTGCTCTTGCTGACCGCGCTTCTGACCCTGCGCTCGGCGGAAACCGCCCACGCCCAAGCCTACCAGCTGGACAATCCGTTCGCCGATCTCACCTTGTCGGAAGGCTTCATCTGGATGCTGACCTTTGTGGCCAGCGGCTTTACCGAGAACAACGCCTATCCGCTCAGTACGATCGGACGCATTCTGGTGGCGATCCTCGCCTTTGTCGGCGTGGGCGGCCCAATCGCCGCGATCATCATCATCGTCAATATGTGGGGGCGACGGCGGTCGGAACGCATTGCCGGACTGATGCCCGCCAAGTTCAGCAATCACGTTCTGGTCTGCGGCTGGAACGAGCATCTGGACGGGGTGGTCTACGCCCTGACCGGCAATGACGCCGAGCACGCCAAGAAGGTCTGCATCGTGGCGGAATCCGGAGACGCCTCGCCCCTCGCCACCCACCATTTCGATCAGAGCAAGGTGAGCTTCCGGCGCGGGGACAGCGCGAACCGGGACACGCTGGAAAAGGCGGGCGCGCGCGAGGCGGGCCACGCCATCATCCTGGCTGATTACGACCGGCGCTCGAGCCAGAATATTGGCGCGATCCTGACCGCAATGAACCTCAAGCGGCTCAATCCCGAGATCCACATCTCCGCCGAGCTCGCCTTCTCCCAGAACGCGGACCATTTCGCGGCGTTCGGCTGTTCAACCCTGATCACACCCGACATCTTCGTCGCCAAGGCGGCCGCGCTGAGCACCATCCACCCCAATATGATCGACTACCTGCTCGAAGTGCTGACCTATGACGCCTTTGACGAGCTTTATTCGATCCGGTTCACGGACTTGTGCGCGCAGAACCCGGACATTGCCCAGGGCATGACCAATAGCGAGCTGGAGACCGCACTGTGGTCGTGCGGGGTGAACCTTGTGGGGCTGGTCTGCAGCGAGTTACGGCGCGAGGCTGTGTTTGACGCGGAAGTCGTGGATGGCGGCCCCATCATCTCGCTGACCCGGCCAGAAGGCTATGCCTACACCCCCAAACCCGACGACCGGATCATTTATGCCGCCGGACGTCGAAAGAGCGTGGCGCACACGCGCGGCTTCAATGAAGTGCGTGACGCCGAGCCGATCCCCCGGGACCAGTTCCAGCTCCAGCGCAGCGAAGGCGCGCGGATCCTGCTCTATGCCTCGCGCGCGCATCTGGAACGCCTTGAAGCCAATTTGCGGATCTTCCACCAGAACCCGACCATCCATGCGATCACGATCGAGGACACGCCTTTCCTGACCACGGAGATTCTGGAAGCGCAGCTGCCCGCCAGCCTGGCGTTTGACCATGTGATCATCCTGGCGGACGCCAGCAAGAAACGCGACGCCGCCAGCTCCGCCGAGGTGCGAGCCGTGGACGCCTCCACGCTCCTGGCGACCAAGCTGATCGCCGAGCATGCGGCCCGGCGTGACTGGCCGTGCAAGGTCATCGCAGAAGTGCTGGACCGGGAAGACCGGGACGCCTTCATGACTGACGGCGCAGGCGCCCATGTGGTGATCCCCAGCACGACGCTGGTCGAACGCTTCCTGGTGAAAGACGTGTTCGACGGCAATGCGATGCTCGATTTCCTGATCGCGGTCATGAACATGCGCGACGGCACGCATCTGTACATGCACACGCTAGAACCCGGCGACCCGCTCATCGGACACAGCTATGCCAGCCTGATCCGCACCCGGCATGCGGGTCTGCACCTGGTGGGCTGGCTGCCCGTGACCAAGCGCGAGGAGTTGCGCAATCGGGCCGGCGACTTCGCCTTCCACTTCCGCACCGCCTATGACGAGCGCATCGAACAGAAGACGCTGCAGGCCGGCGACCTTCTGGTCTTCACGGCCTGCCTGCGTATCTGGGACGGGCATGCCGACCCGCTGGAAGACGCCTAGAACACCATCGGAGCCAGCAGAAGCGCCACAAGGCTGAGCACGGCGACGGCGATGATGTTGAGCATCAGGCCCGCCCGGGCCATGGCCGGGATCGACACCAAACCTGAGCTGAACACCACCGCATTGGGCGGCGTCGCCACCGGCAGCATGAAGGCGCAGCTTGCCGCCAGCGTGACCGGGATCACATAGACCAGCGGGTCCTGTCCGGTCTCGACCCCAATCGCGGCGATCACCGGCAGGAAGGTGGCGGTGGTGGCGAGATTGCTGGTCAGTTCGGTGATGAAAATGACGAGCGCCGTCGCGGCGACCACCAGGAGAATGGCGTTGAGCGCCCCGATGCCCACCAGCTGCTGACCGATCCAGAGCGCCAGCCCGGAGCTGGTCACGGCCGCCGCCAGCGCCAGACCGCCGCCAAACAGCGCCAGCACGCCCCAGGGCAGCTTGCCCATGGCGTCCCAGGTCATCAGCGCCTGCCCCTTGCGCCCTGAGGGGATCAGGAACGCCGCAATCGCAGCAGCCATGGCGACGCCCGTATCGGTCAGTTCGCCAAAAATCGACAGGCTGCTCAGCCAGCCGCGCGACAGCCAGCCCACGACGAGAAAGGCGAACAGGAGCGCGGTCCGCACTTCCGCCTTGCTCATCGGGCCCAACCCTTCGCGCATGGCGTTGATATGCTGCATGGCCTCGTCCGAGGCCTTGAAGTTGATCGGATAGATGAAGCGGGTCAGGACCAGCCAGGCGAGCGGCAGCATGACCAGCGAGACCGGCAACCCCACCAGCATCCAGCGCGCAAAATCCATCTGGACATCATAATTGTCCGCCATGAAGCCGACCATGAACGCGTTGGGCGGCGTGCCCACAAGCGTCGCCAGACCGCCCAGCGTGGCGCCATAGGCGAGACCGAGCAGCAGCGAGACGCCGAAATTCTCGCGCTGTTTGGGCGCAAGGCCGGGCATGGTCTCGCTGATCACGGTGTAGACCGACACCGCGATGGGCAGCAGCATCAGCGTGGTCGACGTGTTGGAAATCCACATGCTGACAAAGGCGGCCGAGGCCATGAAGCCCGCCACCAGCGCCCGGGCGTCTGCGCCCGCAAAGGAAAACACGCCCAGCGCGATACGCCGGTGAAGTCCGCAGCGTTCAATCGCCAGCGCCACCACAAATCCCCCGAAGAACAGATAGATGATCGGGTGGGCATAGGGCGCCGCGATGTCGCGCATCGGCACGACATCCAGCAGCGGCAGCACGACCAGCGGCAAAAAGGCGGTGACCGCCACCGGGATGGCTTCGGTCGCCCACCAGATCGCCATCCACAGCCCGAGGGCCGCCACGATCACGCCCGCCCGTGACAAGCCTTCAGGCTCGAATGTCAGGGCGAGGATCAATGCGGCGATCGGGCCCGCAATCAGTCCGATGCGCTGGTAAAGCGCGTGTCCGGCGTCGTCTTGTGCAGTCATGGGTTCGGTGGGCCTTGTGTATCTGTGGTGGACAATCTGGCCGCAGAAAACCTTAAGGCGAAGGATCAGGCATGCGGCGCAGCGGGACGCGGGTGGAGCGCGTCAGGATCAGCGTCGGCGTGTGTCGGTTGGGCAAGCGGCGGGCTTACTCATCACGAGCATCCTCCGCGATCAGATAGGCTGCGGCGTGCGCCATGCCTGCATTGTCATGGGCCACGCCCGGAACCGTGACGACCCGCCAACCGATGGGAAGTTGCAGACGGTCCGCTTCAGACCGCGCCGCCTCGAAAAAGAACATGCCGCGCGCAAAACGGTGCGGCCCCTGGGCCAGAGCTTCAGGCGTGCGCCGCAGATTACGGTCCCGACGATCGGTGTCCGCTTCGCCCAGGAGCAAGGTCATGGGCCGCTGAAGCCATGCGGCGAGCTGGCTCTCTGTCACGGAAACACCCGCCAGCCCGTAGGGCCAGTCCGTGTTCTGATCGGGCAAGGTATACCAGCCTGCATTGGCCGAATACGCCTTGATCAGGTGCGGCATGTCTTCAAACAGAACCGCCCGATGGACAAACTGCGCCCCGGCGGAATGACCGAAGAGGGTGTAGCCCGATGCGGTTGAGCCACGCGCCCGGATCGCCGCGAACAGGGGCTCGATGGCGGCATAGGAAGACGGCGCATCCGTCCCGACCCCGCCCAGATTGTAAAAGGCGGCGCCGGGGAAGTCGGCGGATGTGAACTCCGGGGCATAGATCCGCAGGCCATACTGCTCGGCCAGGCCGATCCAGTTGTCGCGATACTCGTCCGCATTGCGATTGACGCCATGCATGACGATGACCACCGGGGCATCCGGCAGACGGCCCTCGGGCGGTTCGACATAGAACACGCGCAAGGCTGGTCCGACCCAGTCTGAAACCGTGAACTGGCCTGTTTGCCAGTCCCCGGCCCAGGCCGCACTGATCTGTGTCGTCACGAGGACGAGAAGGGAGATGAGAAAGCGCATCATGAAAGCGTCCGGGCGCCCTCGCGAGGAGAGCGCCCGACCTTGCTGGCTCTAGAAGCGTTTGCGGACGTCGAAATAGACCTGGCGACCGCGAATGCTGTGATACGCGGCGTCATAGCCATTGGTCTCGTCGGCGAGGGGCGGCTCTTCATCGAAGATGTTGTTCGCGCCGACACGGACCCGCATGCCATCCAGGAAGCCATTGGCGTCAATGTCGTACTGGACATAGGCGTTGGTCTGGGTCCACTCGCTGACGATGAACGGGTCCCCGTTCGGGTCGAGGCCAGCGCCGGTATCGATGAACTCGCTGGTATAGTCGGCCCGGACGCCTGCGCCCCAGCCGCTATGGTGACGCCAGCTCAGCGATGCCGAGACACGCCATTCCGGCTGACCATCCTGGAAGATGATATCGCCTTCCTGGGACACGGTGATCTCATCGGAAATCAGGCCGCTTTCCACCGCATCGGCGATCTGCTGCGCGCCCGGCGACAGAGCGATGAAGTAGGTGTCGAGATAGGACGCGTTGACCTTGAGGTCGAAATCACCGATCGGCGTGTCATCAAGCGAGTAGTACACCCCGTAATCGATGCCATCGACGTCAATGTTCTCGTTGTTGTCATAGGTGTCGCGGACAAACAGGATGTCCCCGACCGGGGTCAGGCCGGCCGCGGTGAAGAAGTTGATGTCATCCTGATCGGGGTCTGCGCGCACCACGTTCGGGTTGGACGAGCCCTGCAGACGCAACAGGTAGTCCAGGCTGATATGGTTCTCTGCGCCGAACACGCCGACCACGTCGGTGCGTTCGATTTCCCAGCGGTCGACGGTGATCGTCAGCCCGTTCAGGAAGCTCAGAGCACCGTCCAGCCCCCGCGGCTCGAATACGAAGCCATAGGTGATGTTGGTGTCATCTTCCGGTCCGATATCATCAGACACGGAACGACGCTCGGTCCGGCCTTCAGAATAGCCCGTACAGTCTGCAAAGGTGGCGAAAGTGCCGTTACGCACGCCGGCTTCACAGAAATAGCTGTCCTCGCGAGAGTTGGACCGATCCACGCCTTCGTTGATGACGACCAGGTTCGGCGCGCGGAAGCCTTCTGAATAGGCGCCCCGCAGTTTCAGCCCTTCAAACGGAACCCAGGCCGCCGCCACACGCGGCTTCACGCCAGAGCCGCCAAAGTCGGAATAATCCTCGTAGCGCGCTGCAATTTGCAGATCGAGCGTCTGGATGAGCGGGATGTTCATTTCCGGGCTGACCAGAGGCACAGAAGCCTCGGCGAATGCGCCCAGAACTTCACGCGAACCGCTGGAATCCGGGGTCGGGCTGGTGCCGTAGACATCGGTTTCGCTCACCTCGCCCGTCACCATGTCGGTGAAGGTGATGGTGCCGTCCAGACGGTCGTCCCGGTTTTCGTCATAGGCCTCGTAGCGCGCCTCGACACCCGCAGCGAGACCGATCGGGCCGCCTGGCAGGTTGAACACGGCGCCATTGCTGACCTTGAAGTCGATCAGCGCCAGCTCGGACGTGCTCTCACGCACCACGTCGATCAGGAAAGGCTCGATCAGATTGCGCGGATTGGCCGTGGCGTCGCCAACTGAAGGATTGTTGGGATCGCCGCCATTGAACAGATTGTAGACATCCGGCCCTTCCTTGAAGAGCTCCTGCTGGAACAGGGTGCGCGAGATGGAGTTGTTGGCCGTGTCCTCGGCATAGCCGCGGTTGTACAGCGCTGCGCTGTCCCAATCCCAGCCGGAATCGCCAAACTCGCCCCGGGCGCCGCCCAGGAAGCGATACTGGGTATTCACAACCTCGATATCGCGATAGCCCACATCCACGAAGCGGTAGCGACCGGCATCGGTAAAGACCGGCAGACCTTCAACCGGCACATTGGTCAGGCCCGGCAGACGGTTGGGGTTGATCGAACCATCCGAGAAGGTCACCGGGCCGAACGGGTTGTAGTAATAGCTGGCCGGAACAGAGATTTCGGTCGCGGAAATGCCGTTACGCGGCTCGTTCGTGGAGCGCGTTTCGGCGTAATAGATGCCCAGCTCGCCATACAGGTGAACGCCGTTGTCGAGATCATGGTTGAAGAAACCAAAGGCGTTGAAGCGGTCACGGTCTGAAATGATGGAGCGCTCGGTCGCGCCATCATAGCGCAGATCCCGATCCTGGCTGCCGTCATCAATGCACAGGCCCGGCGTGGACAGGCTGTCGGCGCGGCAGCCCGGGAAGCTGTCAGGCTGGAAGTGGAACACGCCCGCCGTCGAGGTCAGCGTATTGCCGTTCTGGCGTACACGGGTCGAAGACGTGGTGTTCAGCGTCCACTGGCCCCAGGGCGTCTGGGTGGCGCGGTTATCGAACGAGGTGTCGCCCTCAAAGCTGGTGCCCACCAGGAAGCGACGCAGGTCCTCGCTGGAGGCGCGGTCGATCTCGTTGGCGAACAGGCCGTCCCGGCGTGAATATTCAACAGCCAGCGAGGCATTGGTCCGGCCTTCATTGAAGTCCTGACCGGCTTTGATGGTGAGGGTCTGCTCATTCAGACCATTGCCGGTGGCGTACAGATGGCGCGCACGCACATCAAAGCCGACAAAGTCATCATCAAGAATGGTGTTGAACACACCCGCGACAGCGTCGGTGCCGTAGATTGCAGACGCGCCGTCATTGAGCACTTCAACGCGCGCAATGCCCGCCACGGGAAGTGAGTTCACGTTGGTGGTGGTCACCGGGGTCGACAGCTCGGCCTGGGTCGAGGGATGGTTGACCACGCGGCGGCCATTCAGAAGCACCAGCGTGCCGCTGGAGCCGATCGAACGCAGGTTGATCGAGGCGACGTCGCCGCGGGCATTGTTGTTGGTGGTGTTGTTGTCGGTCCGGAACTGGACCCCGCCTTGCGACGGCAGCGAGCGGATAAGGTCTTCGCCATCCACGCCGCCGATTGTGGCGAGATCTTCTTGCGTGACGATGGTGACCGGCAGCGCCTGATTGATGCGGGCGCCCTGAATGTTGGTGCCGGTGACGATGATCACGTCCTGCGTAGCGGGCGGCGCAGACGCCTCTTGCTCTTGCTGCGTGGTCTCGACGGCTTGTGCGTACGCGGCTTCACCCAGCGCCAGCGCGCCAAGAGCGATTCCGGAACGGAGAATCATTTTGAGTGTCATGTGTCCCTCCCATGCGTGTTGTTTTGCAAACGAGAGCAACGCTTCTGGACACTGTCAACGAAAATTATACACTCGGTTCAAATTCCGTACGGACTGCCGTCTGTAATTTGTCAGACGTGGCGCCGAAGCTACTATGAGCAGGATCGACGGAGCCTGAGGGGGAAAGACGAGGATGAACGTAGTCAGACCGGAGTTCCCCGATCACGGCTCCCCCTTCTCCCGAAGTCAGGAGCGGGAGCGCAAGATCACCGCGATCTGTTCAGCCGCGTCACGCCGGTTCAATGCGCAAGGGGTTCTGGGGGCGCGGCTCGAAGATATCGCCGCCGATCTCGGCCTGACCAAGACCAGCATCTCGTACTATTTCGCGTCCAAGGAAGAGCTCGCCGAGGACGTCTTTCTGCGTTCGGTGGCGTTCCTTGACGACGCCGTCAAACGCACCGAGGCGGCCAATGACGCCCCGGCGCTCAAGCTGCTGGGCCTGTTCCAGGCCTATTCCGAGCAATTGAGCGAAGCGATCGAGGATGTCCGCCCCTTCCCGGCGCGCCTGCAAGAGCTCGACGCCCTGTCCCCGGAGGTGCAGGGGCGGATCACCACGGCTCTTGATACAGTCGTAAGCCGCGTCACAGCCATGGTGGGCGACTGGCTGGAGCAGGCGGGCCTGACCTCTCGGCGGGCCGAACCCGTGACCTATTGCCTGTTCGGCCTTCTGGACTGGTTGACGGTCCGGGCTGGTGAAGAGGCGGCGCCCGCCTTCGCCGACACGGCGAGCCTGATTCGCGACATTCTTCGAGAGGGCCTGACATTGGGCGGCCCCGCCATGAACGAGATCGCGCCGCAGTTTGTGTCCGCCGAGGAGCTGCCCCAGATTTTCGACCGCAAGGCCCGCAACCGGATGAAGCGGGAAGCCTTCCTGAAGACCGGCATCCGCTTTTTCAATCTCTACGGCTTTGAAGGCGTGTCTCTGGCCGAGGTTGCAGCCTCTCTGGGTGTGACGCGCGGGGCGTTTTACTACCATATTCCCGACAAGGAGAGCTTCCTGGACCAGTGTCTGGAGCACTCGCTTCAGAACGTCGAGACAACGCTGGATGCGGCCGCCGAGAGCGGCGACGGGCTCGCCTTCATCCGGCGCGCGGTGTTTGACCTCATCTACATGCAGGCCAGCGGCATGGCGCCGATCATCCGGCTGGAACTGATGTCCGCCCTGCCCGCCACCCGGCGCAACCGGCATCAGGCGCGCTTGCGCAACATTACCCGCCGTCTCGGCGACAATTATGAGGCTGCTGTCAGCACAGGCGAGGCGCGCCCGCATGACGCCTCGATCGTGGAATCCCTTCTGTCCGGGGTCATGTTCATCAATAGCGGCTACACGCTCGCCGCCAGCAACACGATGAATGACTGGCGCATGTCCAAGAAGCCCCAGTCTGCAACCAACGACTTCCTGTACGTGCTCCTCTACGGTCTGTCGGCACGCTCATGAAAACGCCAGCCTCTCTCCTGCTGCCGCTCATCCTGATCGCCTGTTCCGGACCGGAAGCGGACCCCGCTCCCACGCCTGAACCCGCCGACCAGGCCGCCGCCCTTCCTGCAGAAAGCGCACACGCCCCGGCGCCCGCCTTCACGCCGCAAAGTCCGGTGTTGTCGCCCAATCGCGAGATCGAGGCGATCTTCTCCAATGCTGCACTGAACGCTCAGGTCTTGCGTCTTGAAGCCGCGCTTGCCCGCGCCCAGGCTCATGAAGGCGTGATCCCGCAATCGGCTGCGGATGCGATCACCCGCGCCGCCATTCCCGAGAACACACCGCAGGACGCCATCGACGCCGAATACGCCGTCGTGCGCCATCGCATGGTCGCGCTCCTGAATGTGCTGCGCCACTCACTTGATGAGGAGAGCGCGGATTATCTCCATTACGGCGCGACCACGGTGGACCTCTATGACAGCGCCGCCATGCTCCAGATGCGCGACGCCGTCTTCGCGCTGATCGAGGATTTGCGGGTGATCGAGCTTCAGCTGATCGAGCTGGCCGATCACTACAAGGCCACGCCCATGATTGGCCGCACTCTGGGCCAGCACGCCCTGCCGCTGACCTATGGCAAGTCTGTCAGCGGCTATATCGGCGAGAACCGCCGCCATATCGACCGGCTCTCAGACCTGCTTGATCGCATCGACCGCTCCATCATCATGAAGGGCGCGGTGGGCAGCTATCTGGGGCTGGGACCGGAAGGCCAGCGCGTGGAGGCGCGCATGGCGCAGGAGCTGGGTCTGCCCGCCCCCTATCCCGATGACTGGCACGCCAGCCGGGATGTGTTCGCCGAATTCGCCCTCGTCCAGTCCATGATGGCGCACACATACGCGCGACTGGGGCAGGAGGTCTTCCTGCTTCAGATGACCGATATCGGCGCAGTGGTGGAAGAACGGCCCGGCGGCGCGGTGGGGTCCAGCACCATGCCGCACAAGGTGAACCCTTCGCTGTCTGAAGCGCTGATCCAGCATGGTCGCACCATTCCGCGCCTTGCCGAGATCGTGCAGGACGACATGGTCAACTTCTTTGAACGCGACAACACCTCGCGCCCCAATGATGCTGTCGCGGATATTGCGCTGGCGACCGAGGACATGCTGGGCGACGCCAGCCGTCTGATCTCGCGCTTGCGGGTCAATGAAGCGCGCATGGCGCAATCGCTGGAGCTGAGCCAGGGCTGGATCCTGACCCAGCGCATTGTCTTCGCCATTCAGGATGATCTGGGCCGGGAAGGCGCCGAGCACCGCCTGCGCGATCTGGCCTCTGAGGCCAGCGAAACCGGGGCCAGCCTGCGCGAGGCCATCGAAAGCGATCCTGCACTGCTGGCTCTGTTTGAACCGGGCGAGCTTGATGCGCTGCTCGATCCCCGCACCTATCTGGGGCTTGATGTCGAGCTGACAGAAAGCGTCATCGCCCAGGCCCGCGCCGCCAGAGAGACCGATCCGGTCCGCACGGAGACCCCATGAGACCACAGCTTGCCATCAGCCTTCTGACTCTGGGCGCGGTTCTGGCCGCACCGGGCTGCGCCACGACCTCCCCTGAACCGTCGCGTCTCGCAGGGTGCGAGACCGGCGCGGTCCGCCTGACCCAGGATTTCTCCACCGCGCCCGGCTATGCCTGCCAGCGCGAGGGCGAAGCGGCGTTTGAACTGAGCGTTTTGCCCGAGGACCCGGAGATCAATCCCAGCCCCTGGTACGCGTTCGACCTTCACGCCGATGAAGCGACCGACGCTGAAGTCGCGCTTGATTACGCCGATTACCGCCACCGCTATCAGCCGCGCATCGAGCTTGAGGATGGGCACTGGGCGGCCCTGCCCGCAGATGTGGTGACGGTATCCGAGGACGGCCATCAGGCGATGCTTGCCCTCGACATTCCCGCTGGCGTGACCCGGATCGGCGCTCAGGAAGTCATCCCGATCGAGGCGCGCGCGGACTGGCGTGCGGCTTTCGCCGACCGGAACGGCATGAGCCGGGCCGTGATCGGGGACAGCCGGGAAGGGCGCCCCATCGAGGCGCTGACCCGTCAGGCTTCAACGTCGAACGCCCCGCTGATCATCATTCTGGGCGGTCAGCACCCACCTGAAGTTACGGGCGTTCTGGGCCTGCGCGCCTTTCTGGACACGATGTTCGGCCCGCACGCCGATGCGACTGTTCTTGACGCCTATCAATGGCTGATCATCCCCGATCTCAACCCTGATGGCGTCGAGCACGGGCACTGGCGACACAATACCGGCGGACTGGATCTGAACCGGGACTGGGGACCGTTCACCCAGCCTGAAACCGCCGCTGCGTTCGCCGCCATCGAACAGCAGATCATGAACGGCCATGCGCCCTTCCTGCTACTGGATTTCCACTCGACCCGCCGCGACGTGCTTTACACTCCGCCCGATGGCGCAGCTCTTACCCCGTTCGCTTTCAGTGAGGACTGGATCAGCCTGATCGAGAGCGAGTGGACGGGCGACGACCCCGCCTTTGACCGCGGCCCCAGCCATAATGTGGGCATGCCCACCTCCAAGACCTGGTTTGCGGATACCTATGCCGCGCCGGGCGTGACCGTGGAGTATGGCGACAATACCGACCGGGATCGCATCATCGCCCTGTCGCAAACCGCGGCGCGGGCTCTGACGCGCTATCTGGACAGCCAGACCGCGAACTCCCGCCCTTAACCCGTTAAACAACTCAGCTCCAGACGCCGTGCACCCAGTGCGCGGCGTCTTTGCGTGCGGGGTTAACAGTCTGTCATCCAAGGCTTTTCTCTCCAGCGTCAACTCCTATTGCCCTGCCTGCGGCCTGCCCCTATAGTGGGTTTCAATACGAAAGTTACTTTCAGAACTGTACGGAGCCGCGCGTGCCTTCCACCCGTTTGCCTCAGGCCCTGACCCGCAATCTTCGCCTGCCGGCCGTCTGCGCTCCGATGTTCCTCGTTTCGGGCCCTGATCTGGTTATTGCGGCGTGCAAGGTTGGCATGATCGGCTCCTTCCCGGCTCCGAACTGCCGCACCATCGAGGATCTGGACAGCTGGATGCGCACGATCACCGAGGCGCTGGGTCCGCAGGATGCGGCCTGGGCGTTTAACATGGTGACCCATTCCAGCTATCCCCGCTTTGAGGCCGAGCTGGAACTGGTGCGCACGCACAAGCCGCCGCTGGTGATCACCGCTCTGGGCGGCCCGCAACGCGTCATTGACGTGGTCCACGGCTATGGCGGCGTCGTTTTCGCTGATGTGAACTCCGTGCCCTTCGCTCGCAAGGCCGCCGCCGCGGGCGCAGATGGTCTGGCGCTGGTGTGCGCCGGGGCGGGCGGACACACAGGCTGGATGTCCAATGTCGCCTTCATCGAGGCGGTTCGCAGCTTCTTTGACGGGCCTATCGCGGTCGGGGGCGGCATTTGCACCGGTTCAGGCGTCGCTGCCGTGGAAGCCATGGGCGCGGATCTCGCCTATCTGGGCACGGCCTTCATCGCGGCTGAGGAAAGCCTCGCTCATGCCGAGTACAAGGCGATGGTCGTGGACGCGCAATCCACGGACCTCGTGGTCAGCGCCTGCGTGACCGGGGTGCCGGCAAGCTGGCTGCGCCCCAGCCTCGAGAAAGCCGGGCTTGATCCTGACAACCTGCCCCAGGCCCGCCCCACCAATTTCAGCGACCCCGAGCAATCGCTGAAAGGCTGGAAGGACATCTGGTCGGCCGGTCAGGGAGTCGGCGGGGTTCAGGCCATCGAACCGGCGGCCCGCATCATCGACCGACTGATCCAGCAATATCAGGGGTCTCAACCTGTTCAGGCCACGCCCGCACACGCCATCGACGGCGCATCCGCACAGGCGACCGGGACGGACTGACCGACCGACACACGACGGACAGGCCCCGCCAAGCGGGCCGTTCGGGGGAGCGAAAGGGAAGGCTGATGAAATTAGCCGCCGACAAGAAGATCGCCGCATACCGCAAAGCCGGCTGGTGGGGCGATGACACCTATTACGACCTGTTCCAGGCCGGTGTGAAAGCCCGTGGCGACGCCCTCGCCATCGTCGACCCGATCGACCGGCCCGACTTTCTGGGCGATGCCGGACGCCGGGTCAGCTGGACCGAACTGAGCGCAGACGTCGAACGGCTCGCCGCCGCCCTGATCGGGGACGGGCTGAAGGCGGATGACATCATCGTCATGCAGATGCCCAATGTGGTCGAGGCGATCGCCCTCTATCTCGCCTGCGCCAAGATCGGCGTCATCGTCAGCCCGGTGCCTGTCCAGTATTCCGGCTTTGAGCTGCGCCACGTCATCGAAGCGGTCAAACCGCGCGCCATTGTCGCCGCCAGCCGGTTCAAGGAGCGCGCCCTCGCACAGGGGCTGCGCAAACTCGCGCCCGCCAATGTGAAGGTCTACGCCGTCGGCCCGGACGCCCGGGCTGACGGGATCGAGGATCTGGCCGCGATCATGAAAGATGCGCGCCTCAAATCGGGGCCCATGGGTCTGTTTGGCGAAACCGCGCCGCAGACCGGCAAGGCGGATGACTGCTTTACGATCGCCTGGACGTCGGGGACCACTGGCATGCCCAAGGGCGTGCCGCGGTCACACAATCACTGGATCTCCATCATACCCGGCAGCGGCGACGGGATGGAGCTGCAGGCGGGCGAAATCCTGCTCAATCCGTTCCCGTTGACCAACACCGCCTCTATCGCCGGGATGCTGGGCAACTGGCTCCTCACCCGCGGCGTTCTGGTCCTGCATCACCCGTTCGATCTGCAGCTCTTCCTGCGTCAGATCGTTGAGGAAAAGGTCACCGCGACGATCGCCCCTCCGGCGGTCCTCACCATGCTGCTCAAGCACCCTGAAATGCTCGACAGCGTGGACCTGTCCAGCCTGCGGGTCGTGGGCTCCGGCTCCGCCCCGCTGTCAGAGTTCATGGTCGCAGGCTGGAAGGAACGCGGCGTCGAGATCGTCAACATTTTCGGCTCCAACGAGGGCGTGGCGCTGGTCACGGGCCCGCGTGAAGCGCCTGATCCCGCCCTGCGCGCGACACGTTTTCCGCGCTTCGGCTTTGAGGGCGCAGACTTCTCCAACCCCATGCATGCCTGTGTGAAGACCAAGCTCGTATGTGTGGAGACCGGGGAAGTCATCGAGACGCCCGGCCGCGAGGGCGAGCTCCTGATCAAGGGGCCGGTGGTGTTTGAGGGCTATTGGGGCTCAACGGCCGAGGAACGCTCCGAGGTCTTTGATGCGGATGACTTCTTCCACTCCGGCGATCTGTTCGAGATCGACGGGGACGACCCGCGCTTTCTGGTCTTCAAGGGCCGGGCCAAGGACATCATCATTCGCGGCGGCGTGAACATTTCCGCGACCGAGCTGGATACCCTGCTGGAAGCCCACCCCAAGCTCGCGGAAGCCGCCGTCTTCGGGATTCCCGACGAGGTCATGGGCGAACGCATCTGGGTCGCCGCCGTGCCTGAGGCCGGTGAAACGATCACACTCGACGAGATCATCGCTTTCCTGCTGGAGCAGGAAGTGGCGAAATTCAAACTTCCCGAACGCCTGGTCCTGATGGAGGCGCTGCCGCGCAATCCGATGAACAAGGTGCTGCGCTGGAAACTCAAGGAACTGGCTGAGGCGGAACCGGCATGAGCAAATCTGTCTTCATTCTGGGCGGCGCGCAGAGCGACTTCGCCCGCAACTGGGCCCGCGAGGGCAAGGGTCTGTTCGAGATGATCTCGGAGACCACCGAGGCGGCGCTGGAGGACGCCCGCGTCGACGCCAGGGATGTCGAAACCCTCCATATCGGCAATTTCGCGGGCGAGCTGTTCTGCGGACAGGGTCTTCTGGGCGGCATGGCCGTGATGGCCCATCCGGCCTTCTCCGGCCTGCCCACTTCGCGTCATGAAGCCGCCTGCGCGTCAGGCTCAATGGCGATCTTCGCCGCCATGGCCGATATCGAGGCCGGACGCTATGGCCTCGCCGCCGTCATCGGCGTTGAGATGATGCGCAATGTGCCCGGCCAGACCGCCGCGGAACATCTGGGCGCCGCCGCATGGGCCGGCAAGGAAGCTTTGGGCGCGCGCTATCTGTGGCCCGCCATGTTCTCGACCCTGTCTGAAGAATATGACCGCCGCTACGGGCTGAAGCGCGAGCATCTGACCGAAATCTCGCGCACCAATTTCGCCAACGGCAAGCGCAATCCCAACGCCCAGACCCGCCATTGGCAGTTTGGCGACAACAGTTTTGAAGCCGATGATGAGGCCAATCCGGTCATTGAAGGCTGGATGCGCAAGAGCGATTGCGGACAGGTGACCGACGGCGCCGCCGTGATCTTCCTGGCGTCCGAGGACTATGCCCGCGCCTATGCGGATCGTCACGGCCTGAAGCTTGAGGACATTCCCCGCATCAAGGGCTGGGGGCATACGACCGCGCCGCTGCTGCTGGACGCCAAGCTGGCCGAAAGCGAAGGCCGCGACGGCTACATCTTCCCCTGGGTGCACAAGGCTGTCACCGATGCGTGCAAGCGGGCCGGCGTGAAAGCGCCCTCTGAAGGTGATCCGGGCGGGCTTGATCTGGTGGAGACCCATGATTGCTTCTCCATCACCGAATACATGGCGATCGAGCATTTCGGCCTCGCCCGTCCCGGTGAAGCCTGGAAACCGATCGAAGCGGGCATGATCGGCATGTCGGGCGCCTTGCCCTTCAACCCGTCCGGCGGGCTGATCGGACTGGGCCATCCCGTGGGCGCCACCGGGGTGCGCATGGCGCTCGACGCGGCGCGTCAGACCCGCGGCATCGCTGGCGACATGCAGGTGGGCGGCGCGAAAACCGCTGCGACCTACAATGTCGGAGGCTCCACCACCGCCAGCGCCTGCATGGTCATCGGAGTCTGATTTCGCATGGACATGTATATCTATGACGCCGTGCGTAGCCCGCGCGGCAAGTCCAAGCCCAATGGCGGTCTTGCGGCCCTGACCCCGCATGAGCTGGTGCGCCAGCTGATCGCCGCTCTGGCCGAGCGCAATGGCGACCAAGTCGCTACGGAGGCCGCCTCCCTGACGCTGGGCTGTGTCGGCCAGATCGGCGCGCAAGGCGGTCATCTGGCCTTGGTCAGCCGGATTCATGCCGAGCTGCCGCCCAGCGTGAGAGCGCTCACCATCAACAATTTCTGCGTCTCTGGACTGACCGCCATCGGACTGGCCGCACAGGACGGCTTGGTCTCTGGCGATGACCGGTTGAGGCTGGCTGGCGGGGTCGAGATGATGTCGCGCGTGCCCTTCATGGGCGATGGCGCCTTCTATTATGACGACCCTGAAACCGCCCGTCGGCTCAATTATGTGCCCGTGGTCCTGTCAGCTGACCTGTTGGCGACCATGGAAGGCTTTGAGAAAGCCGATCTCGATCGCGTCACCGCCCGCTCTCACCAGCGCGCGGCGGCGGCCTGGGAGCGAGGCGGGCTGACCGAGGTCATCGCGATGCGCGATGCGGAGGGCGAGATCGCCCTCGCCCATGACGAATGCGTGCGCAGTTCCACCACAGAAGACAGTCTCGCCCGCATGGAACCCGCCTTTGTAGAGATGGGCGCACAGGGCTTTGACAAGATCATGGTGGACAATGCGCCCGGCGTGGACGCCATCCGGCATGTTCATTCGGTCGCCAATTGCCCGCCCACCTGTGACGGCGCCGGGCTGAGCCTCATCGGCTCACGTGCGGCCGGTGAGCGAATGGGGCTCAAACCCCGCGCCCGCATCAAGGCGATGGCCGAGGCCAGCGCCGATCCCACCTTGCAGCTCACCGCCGGTTTCGCCGCCATGGAGCAAGTGCTCGTCAAAGCGGGCATGACACTGTCTGACTTTGACCGGATCGAGTTCATGGAAGCCTTCGCCGCCACGCCGGTGAAGTTCGAGCGTGACTATGCCCCGGACCTTGATCGGGTGAACCCGGATGGCGGGCATCTGGCGATGGGTCACCCCATGGGCGCCACGGGCGCCATCCTGACCGCCACGATGGTTTCGGGCCTTGAGCGCGATAACGGGCAGTTTGGACTGATCGTCACCCATGGCGGGTCCGGCGTCGGCTCGGCCATGATCGTCGAACGTGTGTGAAAAAGGCCGGCTCCTGCGAGCCGGCCTTTTGATCAGAACCGCGAATAGGTGAGGTCTTTTTCCCCGCGCGTTCCCATGTGCAGATCGGGAGAGGCCGGGTCGAACAGGCCCAGACACCAGCCCTCCTGCGTGGTCATGTCCCGGTTCCAGTCGAGCGTCATCTTGCGATGCGCGATCTTCCAGACGCCGTCACGACGCTCGAAGCGGTCAAACAGGCGACCGCCAGTGAGGGTATCGTTCGCCGCGCCCTCCTTGTCCTCAAAACGGGCGAAGGTCAGCACATAGGTTTCCACCCACGCCACATCGCCCGTCTCGTCGAACTCGAAATGCGAGTTGCAGACATAGTGCGCCATGGGCTGTGTCATCTTCATCATGCGCGGAATGGCGCCGTCCACATAGGCGTGGGCAGGACCGTTATAGGTATTGCCATGCTCCTCGATGGCGTCCGCATGATAGCAGGACTTCAGGAGCGCGCCGTCCGCCCGGTCCACGCCGCGCGCATAGCGGGACAGGACATCGCGGATGTCCTGTTTGGCCAGCATCGTCTCGACAGTATTGGTCATCTCAGGGCTCCGGTTCAGGCCACACGCCCGGCCTGGGCGGCGCGTACGGTGGGACCATCCGCCCAGCAGGCATGGGTGCCGCTGGAAATGCGATGGGGCAGGATCACACGGCACACTGGTCCGGCGTCAAAATCCTTGGCGTCGATCAGAACGCACTCGGACCGGTTCTCCTTCATGTCGGTGATGAAGCTGACCAGATAACCGTCATCCTCATCCTGGGCGTTGATGCGCGGCACGAACGGCGCTTCAGAGCCATACCGCCCCTCGCCAAAGCGCAGGGTCTGGGACGACCCGGTTTGCATGTCGTGCTTGACCACGCCGTCAAACACGAAGCGTCCCGGCTCGGTGAAGGTGGAATAGGCGTAGCGGGTCTTCTGACCGGCATAGGCCTGATTGAAGCTGCCAAACTCCAGCAACCGATCATCCAGCCGCTCTTCCTTGGTCTGCCCGGTGACGAGGTTGAAGCGCCAGCGGTGGAATTTGGGCTTGAAGGAATGCTCGTCGAGATAGGCCATCATCTGGCCCATGCGCGGATCAGGCGCATTGGCGGTGAGCGGCCCCGGCATCGGGTCTTCCTGGAAATAGCCTTCGAGCACGATCTCGTCGCCTTCCTCCCAGGCGTTCATCCAGTGCAACACATAGGTCGGCGCCGCCTCGAACCAGCGAATTTCATCCGGAGAGCCATAGCGCGGGATGATGGCGAAGCGCGTCGGGATCTCCGGGTAGAACCGCGCGGCATGGCGGCCCTTCTTCAGGATCTCCGGATCCCAGAACAGGGGCAGGTCGGCGATGATGGAATAGTTCTTGGTGAAGGCCATGTCGTGCGGCAGGCGCGGACCGGGCGTTTCCACCGGGATATAGTGCTTGAGCTTGTTGTCCGGTCCGACCACGCCGTAATGCATGTAGGGCGCATGGGTGGAATAGTTGAAGAACAACAGCTCGCCCGTCGCTTCATCCAGCTTGGGGTGGGCCGAGATGCCGTCGATCGGCGTCCAGCTTTCCGTGCCGAACTGCTCCATGGTGTAGGGGTCGAGCCGGTAGCCCTCGCCGCACTGGTAGAAGGTGGAGAGAATTTGGCCGGCATGAACGACGACATCCGTTGAGGAGGAGTCCTTGATCATGCCATGCGCGCCCCATCCCGGACGGGTGGACAGGCGCGGGTCCTCGGCGATGCCGGCCCAGAGCGGACGACCCGCCTCGATCTCGGCCATCAGCCCCTTGGTGCGCACGAAGCGGTTCTTGTAGCTGGCCTTGCCGTCACGGAAGGCGATGGAATGGATCATGCCGTCGCCATCAAAGGGGTGGTACAGGCCGATCGAACCAAAGGCCGGGTTCTCGCTGTTGCGCACATAGATGCCGTCGATATCGGACGGGATCTCGCCGATCACCTCCATGCCGTCCGCATCATACTCGTCAAACACCGGCGTCCAGGCGCCCGAGGTGTAGGGATGGTTCGGATCGGGATCGAGATGAGGAACGGTGTTTACCTTGATCGCTGACATATCACTGTCTCCGTAAATCAGAGCGTGCCGGCTTCGGCGGGCTTGCCGCGGCGCGGGGGCATGGGAATGAACGAGCTGGTGCGGCGGATATAGTCTTCATATTCGGGGCGAGAGCGCTTGAGGCGACGCTCCAGAAGCGCCGCTCCGCTCCACTTCACCAGCAGGAAGGTCAAAAGAAGCGGGCCGACAAAGCTGAGCCGTCCGGGGCCGGTTTCGGCCGCAATGAGGAACAGCCCCCACCACACACAGGCGTCGCCGAAATAATTGGGGTGGCGAGTATAGCGCCACAGACCCCGGTCCATGACCTTGCCGGCATTGGCGGGGTCGTTCTTGAACTGCGCCATCTGGAAATCACCGACGCTTTCAAAGAAGACGCCGATCACCGCCAGCCCCGCGCCAATCCAGGCCAGCGCGCCCACGCCAACCGGCGTTGCGGGCATCTGCCCCAGCTGCACCGGCAGCGAGACCACCCACAACAGCACGCCCTGCATCAGAAAGACCTGGGTCAGGCTGAACAGGTGCACATTGCCCTTGGCCTTGCCCAGAAGTGCGACATAGCGCTTGTCCGGGCCTTCCTTGCGCCAGCGCAGGAAGATGTATCCGCCCAGACGCAAACCCCAGATCGTGGTGATCGCCAGCAGCAAGAGGCGGCGTTCGGGATCTCCGCCCGGCGTCATCAGGAAGGTCACCCCGGCGACCAGCACGAAGCCCAGCGCCCAGAAAGAGTCGATGAAGCTCACATCCTTGAGCGGGATCGAGATCAGCCAGAGCACAATCATCGCGCCCATCAGAACGGCGAAGTTCACGCCAAGCCCATAGAGAATTTCCGTCATCCTTCGCTCCTTCAGGCGTCGGTTTTCAGCGCCGGCGCGGTCAGGTCCACCACGCCCTCGGCAGGCGGGTCGGCATAGAGACGCTCGACATCGGCCGCGCGGTTCAGGCGCGCAGCGTTCTGGTTGATGGTGCCCTTGTCAGAGACCTCATGGGATTCCGCATCCGGGGGCGTTGTCAGTAGCGCAAAGCGCTTGATGCGTTCGGACGAGCCGCGACAGGCGGCATTGTGCGCCGCCAGCTTTTCTGCAATCAGATCAAGCGCGCGCCCGGACCGGGCCAGCATTGCGGCGTCTGCGCCGGGCAGGCCCGCCGCTTCGGCCAGAGCATTAAGGTTCGGCCAGATCAGCACGCCCAGCCAGGCGCGGTTCTCGCCACACAGAACGAGGTCCTGAATGAGGGGCGAGCCAATGCGCACCAGCTCGGCGCGCAAGGCGCCGCCCGACACGAAGGTGCCGGTATTGAGCTTGAACTCCTCGGCCATCCGGCCCGCAAAGGCGAGGCCCTGATCGGGGTCTTGGGGATCGTGGAAGGTGGCGGTGTCGCCGATCTTGTAATAACCCTCCTCGTCCCGGATCTCGGCTTCCAGCTCGGGACGGCCCAGATAGCCGGGCGTGACCATGTCGCCCTTCATCCGCAGCTCGTAGCGGGTCCCGTCAATCGGAACCATCTTTAGAGAGAGGCCGGGCATGGGCAGGCCGATGCCGACCTTTTCAGACATGAAATAGATCGACATGCAGCCCGATGTGGTCTCGGTCGCGCCATAGCCGGTGGTCATGAAGACGCCGCGCCCGGTCTCTTTCACCGCCAGCGCCTGCAAGCGATCAAACAGCGGCTGGGGCAAGCCCGCGCCGCCATAGAGCATGAGCCGGAGCTTCTTGAAGAAGACGCGGCGAAGCGCTTCATCCTGCTCCAGCGCCTCCACCAGCATGGCGTAACCTGCCGGGACATTGGTGAAGTATTTGAGCGGGATTTCGCGCAGATTGCGGATCGTCTCGTCAAACAGACCCGGCAAAGGCTTGCCGCCATCGATATAGAACGAGCCGCCGAAAATGGCCGCCGCCATGGAGGAGAACGCGCCCGAGGCGTGGCTCCAGGGCAGCCATTCCAGCAAGGTGTCATCCCAGCCCGCCGCCTTGCCCAGAACCTGCCAGCCCTGATGCAGATTGGAGACGATCATGTGGTGGGTGTGGATGACCGCCTTGGGTTTTCCGGTCGAGCCTGAAGTCAGCATGTAGGCGGCGGGCGCATGCGGATCGAGCGTCTCGATGCTGCGCGCAACCTGCGGCCCGGCCATTGTCTCAAGGACCGCGTCATAGGCCATGCTGGGCGCGCGATAGGCGTCGGGCTGGCGCGAAATCACCACCGCATCAGACGGCGCGGTGGCGTTCACCGCTTCAGCGCAGGCCGCACTTTCAGCAAACACGAGAGCCGGACGGGTCATCTCCATGACATGGCGCAGGCGCTCAAAGCCGCCTTTCGCGCCCATCAGGGCGTAGTTCGCACTCACCGGGCAGACTGGCACGCCCGCCCCCATTGCGCCATACCGGATGACGGCGTGAGCAATGGAGTTGCCCGACACGATCATCACCGGACGCCCTGTCTCGACCGCCTGGTCGATCAGATACTGGGAGACGGCATCGGCGGCGGCCTTCATTTGGGCGAAGTTCAGCCCGACCCAGTCCGCGCCCGGCCGGGGACGTTCGGCCAGATGAAGCTTGTCAGCGACAAGAGCCGCCTGCCGGGCCAGCCCGGCGGGCACTGTGGGACAATCCACCTTCAGCGGCTCCCGCGGCGTCATGGTGATGACGCCGTCCGGCCGTCTGTCGATCGCAAGATCGACGGGCGGAAACTCCACCTCACGATAGAGCAGGCTCATACTTCCCCCGATAGGTTTTATTATGCAATTTATATGAGACACTATGCCCGCACGATCGCCGCTGTCAATTCACGCGCCCGCCCCCGGCGCGCCTCCAGAGCAAGGACTTCAAGCCCATGGCCCATATCCAAACGATCCATCGCATCATCGAAAACTGGAAAACCGGCGCGCTGGAGGGCGTGATCGAGCTGCTGCACGAGGATGTGGTCTATCACTACGCTGTCGGGCAGCGCCCGCTGGAAGGGCGAGAAAAAGTGCGCTGGTTCCTTGAGAAGTTCGGCGCGGGTCAGACCGAGATTGCGTGGAAAATCACAAATCACATCGAGGACGCGGACCGGCTCTTCCTCGAAGGCGTTGATGATTATGTGGACCCGGACGGCGTTCATATCTGCACGCCCTATGCCGGCGTGTTCGAATTCAAAGACGGTCTGGTCTGGCGCTGGCGCGACTATGTGGACACCGGCCTGATCGCGTCGGCCAAACGCGGCGAGGCCCCGGCGGACTGGCTACGCCCCCTGCTGGACGCCCCCTCCTCCATCCCGCTCGACGGTTCCGCTTGACCGTCTTGCAGCGAGCCTGTCTTATAGCTTGCACAATAATACTATGGAGGAAAACATGCGCTCACTTCTCGCCGCCGCCAGCCTGGCGCTTGCGACGTCCGCCGCTCATGCGGTGGTTCTGGACGACCATGTGGCGTCAGATGAGGACCGCGTTGCGGTCGTCATGGACATGGTCGACGCCTGGAATACCCATGACTGGGACCGGGTCGCCAACCTGTTCGCCGAAGACGGCGTTCTGCATTCCATGATGGTCGACCCGGTAGTCGGTCGCGACGTCATCGGCGCGCGCATCGCCCATCTGGGCGAGGGCATTTCCGAAATCACCCTGAATGTCCGCCATATCGGCGTCATCGATGATGTGGTGTTCATCGAGCGCACGGATGACTTCACCTATAACGGTCATGAAGGCTCCGTCCCCGTGGTCGGCGTCATCGAGATCGGCGAGGACGGGCTGATCACCGAATGGCGCGAATACTATGATCGCGACCAGCTGCTGGGCGCCATGGGACTGAACGAAGACTTCGACGACAGCGCGCAATGAGTCCGACTGATGCGACCGCCGCCCCCGCCGCACCGGCGGGGGACGGCTATCCGTCCCCGGCGCTCGCCTGGGCCATGGTGGCGGTGCTGTTCATCGCCTACATCTTCTCGTTCATCGACCGGATGATCATTGGCCTGCTGATCGAGCCGCTCAAGGCCGATCTGGGCCTGACCGATACGCAGGTCAGCCTGCTTCAGGGCTTCGCCTTCGCCATCTTTTACACCATTGTGGGTCTGCCGCTGGGCCGCCTCATCGACCGGGCCTCGCGCATGCGCATCGTCGCCGCCGGCGTCGCGTTCTGGAGCGTGATGACCGCCAGCTGCGGCCTCGCCACCCAGTACTGGCAGCTTTTCCTCGCCCGTATGGGCGTCGGGGTGGGTGAAGCGACCCTGTCGCCGGCCGCCTATTCCATCATTTCCGACTCCTTCCCCCAGCGTCGCCTGGGTCTGGCCATGGGCGTTTATGGTCTGGGCTCCGCGGTCGGCGCAGGCCTGGCCTTCCTGATCGGCGCGGTCGTCATCGAGCTGATCTCCACGGCAGGCAGCCTGACCCTGCCGCTCTTTGGAGAGCTGCGCGCCTGGCAAGCGACCTTTGTCATCGTCGGCCTGCCCGGCATCCTGATCGCCGGCCTGTTCCTGATCCTGCCCGAGCCGCCGCGTCATGGCGCCGCCACCGCCACGCCGGAAACCCAGGCGGTCATTCCGATCTCCGAGGTCTGGCGGTTCACGCTCACGCGGGCCGGCGCAATCATCAATCTGTGCTTCGCAGTCGCCATGGTGAACCTCGCGGTCTTCGCGGCTGTCTCCTGGCTGCCAGCCTTCCTGATCCGCGTGCACGAGTTTCCGCTCACCACCGCCGGGCATTTTGCCGGGGGCACTCTGATCCTCGGCGGTCTGATCGGCCTGATCGGCGGCGGCTGGCTGTCGGACCGTCTGAGCGGGGGATCGGCCTCGGGTCGTCTCGCCTTCTGTGCCGTCACCAGCTCGATCGGAACCGTGTTCGCCCTGATCTTCCCGCTGGTGGGCCATCCGGTGCTGACCGGGATCGGCTTCACGATCTTCTTCGCCTCCTCGGCCGTGCCCATCGGCGCAGGCGCCAGCGCGCTCCAGCAGCTCGTGCCCAACCGGATGCGGGCCACCCTGTCGGCGGTGTATCTCTTCATCGTCAACCTGATCGGCCTGGGTCTGGGCCCGACGGCGGCGGCGCTGGTGGGGGACACCTTCTTCCCCACCCCGGACGGAATCCGCTACGCGATTGCGATCGTGTCGCCGATCTCCAGCCTGATTGCAGCGGGTCTGTTTTTCCTCTCAGCGCGTTACACAAAACGCCATGAGAGCGCCTGAGCCGCAGCGGCGCGACTTTCTGCCGCTTGATAAAGGAGACGCTGCAGCCTAGTTGGTATGCCCATGCAAGCGGTCCGGAGCCAACCGGGCCGCGACATGGGGAGGATCGACGGGGCGGGGCCTGAATGTCCGAACACAAATTCATTCGAACATGCTCGATCTGGCGAGCGCTGGAAGTGGTCGGGGATACCTCCATCCTGCTGATCCTTGAGGCGTCATGGCTGGGCGCGCGCCGGTTCGAGGACTTCCGCAACCGGACAGGCCTGCTCAAGCCGCTGCTCAGCGACCGCCTCAAACGCCTTCAGGCGTCGGGCGTGTTTGAAAAGCGCCCCTATTCGGACTCTCCCAAACGCTTTGAGTACCATCTCACCCAGAAAGGTCGGGACCTGTACTGGACCGCCCTGATGATGCTGCGCTGGGAGCGGCTCTGGGGGCCACAGGATGGCAAGATCCAGATCCGCCTGCGCCATCGCGGCTGCGGCAAGATCTTTGACCCGCTCCCCGCCTGCGGCGCCTGTCATGGCGAGATCCATGCCCGCGACATGAGCTGGAGCGAAGGCCCGGGCCTGGGCTGGATGACGCCGACCTATTCGCGTCGCCGCCGCCATCGCGACACGGCGGCGAACCGTGAAGAGCACTCCATCCTGCTCGACCATGTGGCCCAGATCACGGGCGATCGCTGGGCGAGCCTGGTGCTGCGGTCGATCTTCACCGGCCTGCGCCGCTTTGACGAGATCTGCGAAGACACTGCCATCGCCACCAATATCCTGTCCGAGCGCCTGAACTGGCTGACCGAGATCAACATGCTCGAGCTGCACCAGTATTCCGAGCGCCCGCCGCGGTTTGAATACCGGCTGACGCCCAAGGCGATCGATTACTACCCGATCCTGCTGATGCTTCTGCAATGGGGCGACAAGTATTATGTCTCGCCCGAAGGACCGCCGCTCTTGCTGACCCACCAGCCTTGCGGCAACCAGCTGGAGCCTCAGGTGATCTGCTCGGAATGCCAAGCGCCGCTGACTCCCGAGGATGTGGAGTTCGAGGTTCTCGAGCACAAATCGGCAACCAGCGCAGCGGAATAGCGACACGCAGGCGTCACTTTATCGCTTAATGACTTGCACTGCGAAACCTACCGATTTACAGTTTCGGTATGCAAGTTACCCATGCCTCAGACCGGCCGCTTGAAGGTCGCTCCGTCATCGTCACAGGCGCCGGCAAGGGCCTGGGCGCTGCTTTCGCCCGCGCGCTCGGTCGCGCAGGCGCCTGTGTCGTCGTCAATAACCGGATCCGGGACGGCGCCCCCGACGAAGCCTCCGCCGTCGCGCAATCCATCCGCGATGCGGGCGGACAAGCGGTCGCAGAACACAGCGACGTCACCGCGCCGGATACGCCGCAAAACCTGGTCGCCGCCGCGCTTGATCATTTCGGACGCCTGGACAGCGTGGTGTGCAATGCTGGCGCTTCCGGGCCTGTCGGGCGTTTCGGTGACGGCTCGACCGAAGTGATCCGCGCGATCATGGAGACGAACTTCTTCTCCATCTGCGCCCTGATGGAAGCATGCAAACCCCATCTTGAAGCCTCCGGCTCGGGCCGCGTTCTCATGATCGCCTCCTCCGCCGGGCTCTACGGGCTCAAGGGCCGACCGGCCTATGCCGCCTCCAAGGGCGCGCTGAACGCCCTCGCCTTTTCCCTGGCGGATGAATGGCGCGGCCGCGTGGGGGTGAATGTGCTGTGCCCCTATGCTTCGACCCGCATGACCGGCCAGGACCCGCAAACCGATCCCTCTGATGACCCGATGGCGTCAGAGCATATCGCCGCCCCGGCCGTCTGGCTGACCGCCCCCCAGTGTGACCGCACAGGTGAAGTCTGGCTCGGCGGCGGCGGCTGGTTGCGGCGCGTGCGGATACAGGAGACCGAAGGCGCACCCTTCCCCGAAGAGATTCCGGACTTTGAGGCTTTCGCCGACACCCAGTCCGGACTGGAAACCCTGCGCGGCTTCACCGGCGCGGAAGCCGCCTTCACCGATTTCTTCAAGACCCTCGTCAAAGCCAAGCCGGAGCGTTCATCGTGAAAGTCATTCAATGGGCGACCGGCGCCATGGGCCGCACCTGCCTTCAGGCCGTGATCGACAGCGACGTGCATGAGCTTGTGGGCCTTTTTGTCTACGGCGACCGCAAGGCCGGTAAGGACGCTGGCGAGATCGCCAAGCGTGACGCGACCGGCGTCATCGCCACGCGCGACATCGAGGAGATTCTCGCCCTTGAAGCGGATGTGGTGATCCATGCCGCGCGACTGGCGCCCCCGGTCGAGCGCCATGACGCGGACATTCTGCGTCTTCTGCGCTCGGGCAAGAATGTCATCTCCATCAATGGCGGCACCTATCCGCCCTACTGGCCCGCCGAGCGGCAGGAACGCTACCGGCAAGCGGGCGAGGAAGGCGGTGCGACCTTCGTGGGCGCGGGCCTCAATCCGGGCTTTGCGGTGGAGAAGCTGGGCGTGATCGCCACAGGCATTTGCCGCCGGGTGGACCGGATCACCATCAGCGAGCTGGTGGATTGCCGCCCGGTGCGCAGCCCTGAATACGTGTTCGACATCATCGGCTTTGGCGCGGATGTGTCCACGATCGATCCGAATGCGCCGGACTGGGTTCCCGCCCAGACCATGAACGCCCTGTTTGAAGAAGTGGTCGCCGCCATGGCGGTCCGTCTGGGCTGGACGCTGGACCGGGTGGAAACCGCGCACGCCCTTGTCCCCGCACAGTCCGCGCTCGAGATCGCCGCCGGCCGGATCGAACCGGGCAAGGCCGCGCGCATTGACTGGCGCTGGATCGCCCATGCGGACGGTGCGCCGCGCGTGGACCTCAACATCGCCTGGACGATGGAGCCGCCCGCGCCGGATGCAGACGCGCCGGGCCTGTGGCGCATCAATGTCGAAGGCGAGCCGGGGGTCAATCTGACCCTTGAGCTGACCGAGCCTGAAGGCTGGACCGAGCGGGTCTCGCCCGAAATGCTGGGCGTCTCCGGCGCCGTGCTGAACGCCATCCCACTGGTGGTCGCCGCTGAGCCCGGACTGATGGAAACGCCGGGTTACGCCCCCTGGCGCGCCAGCTGAGCGACCGGGCGCACCCCACATGACAAGGTCGAAAAGACCGCTGAAGGGAGGAGATTCATGAGCTCGAAGCAAGCCGTGCTCCAGGCCGTCATCGACGCCTGGTGCGAGCGCCAGGACATCGACGCGGTCCTGGCCCACATGACCGATGATATTGTCTGGCACTACTCCGCTATCAGCCAGCCGCCCAAGACCGGCAAGGCGGGCGCACGCGAATTCCTGACCGCTTTCAAGGAGAAGGTCCGCAATCCGGCCTGGCGCATCTTCCGCCTCGCCGAGAGCGAGGACGCCCTGTTCGTGGAAGGCGCGGATGTCTTTGAAACCGCAGACGGTCGCCGCGTCGAGGTGCCTTACATGGGCATTCTCGAGTTTGAGGGCGATCTGATCTGCGCCTGGCGAGACTATTTCGACCGCGCCTCCGCCGATGGCGGCGCACTGCCCGACCATGCCCGCGACCTGACCCAACGCCCGGTGGTTCTGGGCCCAAGACTGATGCAAGGGAGCTGACGATGACGCAGACACTGGATGAGAGCCAGCTGGATATCAGCGCGCTTCAGGCGCTGATTGACAAACAGGCGATCCATGAGGTGCTGATCCGCTATTGCCGCGGCGCAGACCGGGGCGATGCCGACCTGATCGCCGCTGCCTATCATGACGACGCCATCGAGGATCATGGCGGCACCTTCAAGGGCAAGGCGTCCGACTATATCGAGATGCTGCGCAAGGTGCTGCCCTCCGCGCCGCGCATGACCCACGCCACCACCAATGTGCTGATCGAGCTCGATGGCGACCGGGCGCGGGCGGAAAGCTACATCATGACCTTCTCTCGTCGTGACGGGATTGAAGACCCGTTCGACAGCCTGACCATGGCGCGGGTCGTTGACCGGTTCGAGCGGCGGGAAAGTCGCTGGGCCATCGCCCATCGTCGCCTCGCCTGGGAATGGAACCATGAGATGCCGCTCAAGGAGAGCTGGGGCCGCGGCGCAATCGCGCCAGATCCGGACAAGCTTGTGCGTGGCGGCAAGAAACCCGATGACCTTCTTTACAACTGGGACTGGACCCAATCATGAAAATCGAAAACTGCGTCGCCCTCGTAACCGGCGGCAATCGCGGGATCGGGCTGGGCTTTGTCGAGGAGTTGCTCGATCAGGGCGCGGCCAAGGTCTATATCGCCTCGCGCAAACTGGCTGATGCCCAGGAAATCGCGGCGCGCGCGCCGGATCGCTTGGTCGCAATCGAGCTGGATGTGACCCGTCCCGAGCAGATCGAGAAAGCCGCCGTGGACTGCCCGGACGTCACGCTGCTGGTCAACAATGCCGGCATGTTCCTGATGGAGCGCCTTTACAAGACCGACAGGCCCGACGCCGTACGTCAGGAGATGGAGGTCAATTTCTTTGGCGTTCTCAACATGGTCCGCGCCTTCGGGCCGATCATGGAAGCCAATGGCGGCGGCGCCGTCGTCAACGTGCTCTCTGCCGGCGGCATTGTCGCGGTCCCGGACATGGGCGGTTACAGCCCGTCCAAGTTCGCCGCCCGTGCGGCCTCGGACTGCCTGCGGGCCGAGCTCGCGCCCCTGAACATCACGGTCACCGCCCTGATCGTGGGCTCGGTGGACACGCGCATGGCGTCCCATGTGACCCATGTGCAGAAATCCCAGCCGCGCGATATCGGCAAGGCCGGTCTGTGGGCCGCCGCGCGGGGCGTGCCCGAGCATGACACGGATGCACACTCCATCGGCGTCCGGGCGCATCTGGCGCGGGACCCGGCCGGGCTCGCCGCCGCCATGGCCAAGCGGGTCCAGTCCTGACGCCCGACAAAAAAGGCCGGCCTTGCTGAACGCAGGGCCGGCCAGTTTTCAGGAAGGAGGCCCGGATCTGATGAGATCCGGGCTTTTCGTTGTCTAGAAGTCCATCGAGAACTCGACGCCATAGGTGCGCGGCGCACCCAGGCGGGACACCTCATCGCCGAAGAAGGCGATGACATTGGTCCGGTACAGCTCATCCGTGATGTTGCGGCCCCACAGCGAGACGCTCCAGTTGGCGTCTTGCGGTGCGAAGGCGATACGACCGTTCAGAAGACCGAACGCCTCTTCCACCTGCGCGTTTTCCGGCGACCAGTACATGTCGCCCTGATGGCTGTAATTGGCGCGGATCGAGAGGGCATCGGTGAACTGGCCGACATCCAGCACCAGCTCGGCGCCCACATTGAACTGGCTCTCCGGCGTGCGTTGCAGCTTGTTGCCGGACGCATCCAGACCCGTGCCATCGATGAAGTCGATATACTCGGTCTCAAGGAAGGTCGCCCCGCCCCAGACCGTCAGGCGGTTGGTGACAGCAAAGGTCATTTCCAGCTCGGCGCCCGTGATCTCGGCGTCGGCGGCGTTGTCGGTGATATTGCACAGGCAACCATCATCGGTCTGGGTGACCTGAAGGTCCTGATAATCCATCGAGAACACAGCCATGTTCAGGCGCGCCCGACGGTCAAGGAAGTCGATCTTGGCGCCCAGCTCGATATTCTCGACGGTTTCAGGATCATAGCCGGACATGGCCGCAACCGGGTTGGCCGGATCATCCTCAAAGCCGCCGCCCTTATAGCCGCGCGACCAGGTGGCGTAGAAGAACAGGTCCTCGGTCGGCGCATATTCCGCCGTGAACTGGGGCGTCAGCTCTTCCCAGCTCTGGCCATAGCTCGTCGTGAAGGTGCTGCCCTCGGTGAAGTTCGGCGCCAGCGGTGAAACCGGCACGGTGTCATTGGGGTTGAACTGGTCCCCGCCCTCAACCGCAACCGCAGTCACGACGCCGGACTTTTCATCCCGGGTGTAGCGCAGACCGCCCACCAGACGGATCGTATCAGTCATCTGGAAGCCCAGCTGCGCGAACACCGCCATGGATTCAGTTTCCGCGCTGTTATCCCAATGGGATTCCCCGGACAGCGTCGTCAGCGCGGTGAACGGGACCTCGGCCCAGAAGCGGTCATACTTCTCCACTTCATCGTGCTGGTAGTACGCGCCGACAATCCAGTCGAAACGGCTGTCGCCCGGCTCGGAGACCAGACGGAACTCCTGGGTGAACTGGCTGATATCCTCGGTCTCGCTGACCGGGAAGCTGAACAGCAGCGGCGTCAACACGCCATAGCCGTTATCCGGGCCAATGCCGGTCTGGTCATAGAGGTTATAGGCCTGACCCTGACGATAGCCGGTCACGCTGGTCAGCGTTGCGAAATCGCCAATGCCGTAATCCACATCCAGCGCAACGCCCCAGGCTTCCCGGTTAAGCCCTTGAGGCGAGGGTGCCGCGTCGCCCTTGTATTGCGGGTGCTCTGGCAGGCTTTCACGGATATCCAGCTCACGCCCCAGCGCGGCGGACACCGCCTCACGTGCGGCGCTCCACGGCCCCTGTGTCGCCGGATCCGGCCCGTTGATGGCCACCGAGTGGAAGCCGTTCATCTCGTCTTCCATATAGTCAAAGACCAGACGGGCGGTGACGTCGCGATCATCCGGCGCATACAGCAGCTGGCCGCGCGCCTGCAAGGACTGGACATCATCCAGATCGCGATTGTGCAGGATGTCGGTGTTGAACCCATCCCGGTTGCGGGTCTGGAAGGAGAGCCGGCCAGCCAGGGATTCCGTCAGCGGGCCGTTGAGATAGCCGCGCACCAGGGTCTCGCTGTAATTGCCGAAAGAGGCGGTCATGTTGCCGCTCGGCTCGAAAGTCGGGGTCGCGGTGTAGATGCTGATGGCGCCGCCCACCACGTTCCGGCCCAGAAGCACGCCTTGCGGACCGCGCACGACCTCGACCCGGTCAATGTCGTACATGTCCGAATTGAACAGGCCGGAGCGGCCAATATAGACCTCGTCCACGAAGATGCCGACCGACTGGTCAGCCGAGGGCGAGTCCAGGCGCGTATTGGTGATGCCGCGAATGTTGAATTCCTGATCCAGCGGCGACAGCGCCGTGAAGGACAGGGAGGTCATCGAGGATGCGAGGTCCTCAAAGCTGAGGATGCGGTCTTCCTCGATGGTTTCGCCCGTCATGGCCGACACGGCCAGCGACGAGTCCTGAATGCTGGCTTCACGCCGTTGGGCGGTCACCTGGATCACATCCAGCGTCGGGCCCTGAGCCGCACTTGATTGCTGCTCGTCCTGAGCCAGTGCTGACGAGAGGCTTGCGGCGCCCAGCACCAGAGCCAACGCAGTTCCATATTTCAGAATAGTCACGGTTTTTCTCCCCAGAGGTACGCGCCAAGACCCTCTGATCGGGGTCATTCCAGTGCGGTCACGTTGGGAGAAGCCTAGGCTCAAGAAAGTAGGTTCGTCAATGCAAGTTAGTTATTGCAGGCGCGAAGAAACCTATTAATCTCATTATTATAATAGGTTATAAATTGTGATTATGAGTCCATAATCGATCCACGACACTTTTATAGCAACACACAGCTAAAAGTTGCGCACCTTTCCAGGGCGGGCCGCCAGAGGCGGCGACCGCTGCCGACCGACAGACGCAGCTCCGCTGATGCGCCGCTTCAGAGCGCGCTCAAGCCAGACCGGACGCCGTCCGGCCTAGACCTTGATGGTGCCCTTGTCGGCTTGCAGGATCAGCTTGCGATAGTCATTGAGGTCGCCGTCATAGCGGGTCGCCCGGCCGTTATTGACCAGCCAGAGCTGATCGGCCGTCCCTTCGGCGAGATAGACATCGTGGGTGATCAGGATCACCGCGCCCTTATAGTCGTTCAGCGCATAGATCAGCGCTTCTCGGCTGTCGATATCAAGGTGGGAGGTCGGTTCGTCGAGGATCAGCACATGGGGCTTTTCCATGGCCATCAGCCCGAGCAGCAGGCGCACCTTCTCGCCCCCTGACAGCTTCTCGATATTGGTGCCGACCTTTTCATGCGGGAAACCCATGGCGGCCGCGGCGGCGCGCTGTTTGGATTCGGGAGAGCCTTCCGGCAGAGCGGCCTGCACGTGCTGCAGGACGGTTTCGCCCTCATGCAGCTCGTCCATCTGATCTTGCGAGAAATATCCGATCCGTAGCGAGCGCGGCGCGGTGCGATCGCCCGCAATCAGCGGCAGGCGCTCGGCGATGGATTTGACGAGCGTGGTCTTGCCCTGGCCGTTCGCGCCGACAATGGCGATCCGGTCTTCCGGATCAAGGCGCAGATCAACACCCTTCAGGATCACCGCATCCTCGCCATAGCCCACCTTCGCATCGCGCAATTGCAGGAGCGGCGGCGACAGGGTGTCAGCGGAGCTCGGGAAGGAGAAGGGCGTCGTGCGCTCGGCGATGGGGATGGTGATTTCCTGCATCTTCTCAAGCCGCTTGACCCGCGACTGGGCCTGGCTCGCTTTTGAGGCCTTGGCGCCAAAGCGGTCGATGAAGGCCTGAAGGTGCGCGCGATCGGCTTCCTGCTTGGCGCGCTGACTTTCGAGCAAAGCCGTCTTGGCGGCGCGCAGCTTCAGCCAGGCGTCATACCCGCCCGGCGAGATCGACAGCTGCTGGTGTTCGAGCGCCAGCGTATGGGTGACGCAGCGATTGAGCATTTCCCGGTCGTGACTGACGATCAGCACGGTGTGGGGGTATTTCTTGAGATAAGCCTCAAGCCAGGCCGCGCCCTCAAGGTCGAGATAGTTGGTCGGCTCATCGAGCAGCAACAGATCCGGCTCGGAGAACAACACCCCGGCGATGGCGGCGCGCATGCGCCAGCCGCCCGAGAACTCCCGCGTCGGCCGGTAAAGATCGGCGTCAGAAAACCCCAGACCCATCAGGACTTCAGCCGCGCGCGATTCCGCGCTCCAGGCGTCAATGTCCGCCAGGCGCATATGGATCTCGCCAATACGCTCGGGATCGGTGGCGGTTTCCGCCTCCTGCATCAGGGCGTGACGTTCGGCGTCCGTCGCCAGCACCACATCCAGAATGGTGTCGTCAGAGGCTTCCACCTCCTGGGCCACCCAGCCCATGCGCGCGCCCTTGATGAGGCGGATGGGAGAATCCGGCGACGGCTGGTCGATCTCTTCCCGGATCAGCCGCAGAAGCGTGGACTTGCCGGTGCCATTGCGCCCCACCAGTCCGACCTTCCAGCCGCTGGAGATTTGCGCCGAGGCGTTTTCAAACAGCGAGCGGGCGCCGATACGGTAGTCGAGATTTGAGATCGTAAGCATGGGGGCGGTGTAACCCTCACAGCGCCAGACGCAATCAAAACACACCGCACCCGCAGCATTCTGAGCGCGAACACCCGACCTGCGCGCCTTCACAAATATGTCGCAAAGTATGGACTCGCTTCAAAATGTATATACATTGCATAGCCGTTGCATTGCAGATCGAGACCGGATTGTGCCTATGGCGGACGAGAAGAAGGCTAAAAAGAAGAAAGACAGCCAGCTTGTCATTCGCCTGAACAAGGATCAGCGCGATCAGTTCGTTCAGCTCTGCGATGAGTTGGATACCAGCGCCGCCCGGGAGCTGCGCCTCTTCATCAAGGGCTTTATCGCCCGGCATACGCCTGAAGACAGTGCCTGACCCCAAAAGACGCGCCTCACCTAAAAAGGAGACACGACATGGCGTCGAAGAAAGTCAAAGACCTGAAAAAAGAGATCAAGGTTCGCAAGAAGAAGATCGAAAATCAGGAATCCAAACTGAAAAAAGCGAAAAAAGCGCTCAAGAAAGCCGCTTAACGCTTCTGGCCTGACACGATTGAAAAGCCCGCCGGAAACCGGCGGGCTTTTCCATGTGATCCGTCTATCAGGGCCTAATAGCCGCCAAACGATCCTGCAGGTCCGGGGAACACGACCGGGCTTTCAGACCCGTCCGGCGCGACGGACGACACGCCAAAATAATAATTGTCGATCACCACATTCTCGAGCGTGAAGGTCGTCACATCGCCCACATAGCGACTATGGGTCCATTGCGGTGCGTCAGTGAGACGCCAGTAAACGCGATACCCCATCAGGTTCTCCGCCTGCCGGCCTTGAGGGCGAGCCCAGGTCAGGGTGGTGGAGGGCTGAACCGCGCCTTCAATCACCACCTCTGCCGGGAAGGGCGGCGCACCGGCGAGCTGAGCCAGCGTTGCAATATTGAGCGCGGTCAGCTTGGCGGCGTAGTCAAAATCCACCGCTTCCAGCACATCGCCATAGGCGATGCCGTTCTCGACCCGGATGTCCTGATGCTGGCGGTCATAATGCTCATGGGTTTCCATGATGCGCACGCCCGGCATGCCCGCCTCGTTGAAGGGGCGATGGTGCCCGCCGCGCCCGAACCGGTCGAGACGATAGACCATCATGACATCCAGATTGGGCAGATACTGGTCCGCGGTGCGGTCAATGAAGCGCGCCAGATTGCGCGAGGGGGAATCCACCTCACCGCCCGTAAAGCGGCGAATGCGCGCTTCTTCCGGCGTTTCCACTGCTCGCGTGCCTTCGGAGAAGACCCGCGCCGTTGAATTGTCGACAATGCCATCAATCCCGGCGCTATTGCCGATCATGTCATTGTTGAGCACCGCCTTGATCCGCCAGCCCTGTTGGAGCGCGTAATCGGCCACGATGCGGCCGCCGAACAGGCCCTGCTCCTCACCGGCCAGCGCGGCGTACATGATGGACCCTGCAAACTCGTCCTGGCTCAGCACCCGCGCCGCTTCCAGAACGCCGGCCACGCCAGACGCATTGTCATTGGCGCCCGGCGCGTCAATTTCGGCGTCCATCACGTCAGAGGCGCGGCTGTCGATATCGCCCGCCATCACCACCATGCGATCGGGATCAGAGGTCCCGCGCTGGATGGCGATCACGGAGACCACATCCACCGGATCGGGAATGCGCCGCTCACCGCTGATCGTCTCGGAGACATACATCACCTCCAGACAGCCGCCGCACTCGGCCGAAATGCGTTCAAACTCGTCATGGATCCAGCGCCGGGCCGCGCCAATGCCGCGCGTGTCGCTCTCGGTTTCAGACGCCGTGTGCCGCGTGCCGAAGCTGACCAATGTCGTAATATCGGCCTCGATGCGCTCGGCGGACACCGCCGCCACATGATCATGCACGTCCAGCACTTCTGACGGCGGCGCGACCTGCGCGCCCGCCATGCCGGTCAGACCTGCAGCCGCGACCAGACCCATGAAAATCCGCATGCTGATTGCTCCCCTTGCCACGCCCTTCGGGCGGAATTGACGCGCACGCTAGACCGGCATGCGCCATGCGCCAAGACAAGCCGCAAGCCAGGTGTGTTGTTTGACGGCGCAAGATCGACTACCGCTCAGACTAACCCAGCCGCACAAGTCTTCCCGCCATGCCCCTGACCGACCGCGACCTCTCGACAATCCTCGACGACTGCGCCCGCGAAGCCCGCAAGGAAATCGGCAAGGGCCATGTGGCCGACTACATCCCCGCCCTCGCCCGGATCAATCCTGACCAGTTCGGCATGGCGGTCTGCGGGGTGGACGGGCGCGAATGGGTTGTGGGCGACAGCGACAGCTCGTTTTCGATCCAGAGCATCTCCAAGGTGTTCACCCTGGCCCTCGCCCTGCAGTCACCGGGCGCTTCCGGGGTCTGGGATCGCGTGGGCCGCGAACCGTCCGGCAACGCCTTCAACTCCCTGGTCCAGCTGGAATCCGAGCAGGGCCTGCCGCGCAATCCCTTCATCAATGCCGGCGCCATTGTCATCACTGATGTGATCACCACGCACTTTGTCAGCCCCGTGTTGCAGATTCTGGGCCTTGTGCGCCGCTATGCGGACTGCGAGGACATCTACATTGATGAAGAAGTCGCCCGGTCCGAAGAGGAAAGCGGGCATCGCAACGCCGCCATCGCCCATCTTCTCAAAAGCCAGGGCAATCTTGTCGCGGACGTGGATGATGTTCTGGCCGCCTATTACCGCCAATGCTCCATCGCCATGACCTGCCGCGACGTCGCCCGCGCTTTCCTGCCGCTGGCGGCGGGCGGACGCCATCCGCTGACCGGCGAAACCCTGATGCCCGCCCTGCGCGCCAAACGCATCAACTCGCTGCTTCTGACCTGCGGGCTCTATGACGGGGTTGGCAATTTCGCCTTCCGCGTCGGCATCCCGGCGAAATCAGGGGTGGGCGGCGGCATTGCGGCGGTCATACCGGGCCATTTCGCCATCTGCGTCTGGTCGCCCGAGCTTGATGAGCTGGGCAATTCGCTCGCCGGCACCCGCGCCCTCGAAATCTTCGCGCAGGAAACCAATCTGTCGGTGTTCTAGTCCTGCAGGCCGGTCTAGACGTGGATCGCGGTCAGTTCGGCAATGTCCGCCGTCGCCTCCCGCGCCGCCATCAACGCGCTCTCCACCTTGTGCAGGGAGTCATGGCTGGCGTCAGACTGCACATCGCGCAGGCTCAGCTCCAGACGATGGTTGAGGGCCACGATCTCCCGCGGCGACGTGTAATCCCGTAAGGGCAGAAGGCCGATCGTCTTGAGCAGGCGATAGAGCTCCGCGTTTTCGACCCCGTAATGGGGGCGCGCCTGAGCGCCCAGACGCGACAGCCAGTAGGCGTCACGCGGCGACCAGACCGGGGCGGCCTGCCCCTTGACGCGGGACGCGCGCTTGCGACCCCGGCCCAGCGAAATCCGGTCCGGGAGGGCGCGCGCGCCCGGATGCGCTTCCGCCCAGTCCGCCACAGCCGAGGCGCTTTCAAGGGCGCGCGGCGCGAAGTCCTGCGCCACATCGCGCATCAGCTGCATGAAGGCTGAAGGGCTGGAGCTGGCCTTGCGATGATCGCCTTGCGCCAGACCATCCACTGCCGTCAGCCGCATCCGCCAGGCGCCCAGACGCGGGAACAGATCGAGCATGTCCGAGCCCGCCTGCGTGCCCGCCAGAACGTGCAGGGCGCCCGCAAGGCTGAACTCCGCCATGGCGGGGCGCTCGCCAAACAGGAACGGGCTCGCGCCCAGCGCCTTGTCGAGCCGGGCCAGCATGGCGTTCAACCGGGCCAGAACCGCGGTTTCCGCCTGTTGATCCAGCCCCATCCTGGCAAATTGCTTGCCGATCTGACCCGCCACCAGTCGCGCCCGGCGCGCAGCCAGATCAGCGGGGCTGTCCGCCTCCAGAAACCGCGCCAATCGCGCTTCGGCCCGCTCGCGCTCACACACCCAGAAGACGTATTCGGCCTGCCGGGAGAACCGGGAATCCGACCACGCTTCCAGAAGGTCGCTCGCGAAACGCTGCGCCGGCGTATCAGGATAGAGAGTGCGCGCGGGATGAGAGCCATGAAGCGCATCAAACAACAGGCGCGTATCGGTGAAGGCGGTCTGATCAGAGCTGACGATCAGCGGCGTCGCCACCGTCTTCAGGCGCGGCTTGATATAGGTCTGAACGACATCCACCGTCGCCGGCTTTTCCGTCATCGGCAGGTTCGCCCAGCGCAGGCACAGGCGCGCCTTGATGCTGGCGGCGGAGAACGGCGTTCCGATCAGCGTGTACGTCAAACCCATATCGTAACCCTTCCAGCCTTGACTGGAGATATAACGACGGGTGGCCTGAATCCGTTCCGCCTCACGCGTTTGGCGAAGCTGATCGAGCCGTCGAAATGCTCGATCAGCTTACAGCCAGACCGCCTTCAGGGAGACAACCTCACAAATTGTCGACGTCTCAGGAAAGGTGATCGCCTAGAAACGGGCGAATGGCGTCCATCGCCATCTCAACCGGTTCGTCCTGATCATAGAGATCATAGTGAGACCAGTCTGGCAGGGACACGATCCGACGGTCAGTTGAGGCCAGTGCGCGCCCATGGATGGAGGTTCCATCCCTATATGCGCCGAAACCGCCTACTTTTTCTCCCACGACGACCAGTACAGGCTGGGTCAGCAGCGTCTCGGCGAAGGCGAATGCATCCCATGACAGGATTTGCTGGGCATGACTGAACAGCATACGCGTTGCGCCGCCCTCGGATCGCCCCCGCTCTGTCTTGTAATACTCGGTGGCTTCTAGAACATCCCTGTCCGCCAGCCCTGCATCTCGGGCGGCGTCAGGACTTGAGGGAAGAAGTTCATTGACTTCCAGAACCTCGCCACGAGCCTCATGGGTCCTTTGCTGCGCCATGGCCTCCAGAGCGCCAAGAGGATTATGGCGGCTGAAACTCTCGCGAAACAACCGCCCCAGATTAACGGGCGTGATCGCGATTACGGCCTTGATACGCTTTTCTGTGGACGCGGCGCTCACAGCATAGCCGCCGCCGCCGCATACACCCAGGACTGCGATCCTCTGGTCATCGACAAAATCAAGCGTCACTGCATAGTCAATGACATGGCTCACGTCTTCGACCCTCTGGGTCGGGCTTTCGATCCATCTGGGCTGACCGCCAGACTCACCCTGAAAAGTGGCGTCATAGGCGAAGACGACATAGCCGAGCTTGGCCAGCCGTTGCCCATAAACCGCTCCGGATGTCTGCTCCTTGCAGCTTCCGAACGGGTGGATACTGATCACAGCGGGGTAGGAGCGAGTTTCATCAAAGTCAGGCGGAAAGTATAGCGTGGCGGCAATTTCCCACGCCATGTCAGGGTTCTTGAAACGAGTCGTTTTCATGAATGTCACCGGGGGCGGAGGCCCGACGTGACGACACGTCGGGCCAGACTGAGTTCGCAAGGAAGTGAGGGGTCGCTTCTAGTCGCCCAGATGGGTCTGGAAGAAGGGAACGAGCACGGAGAGTGCTTCTGACATCTCCCGTTCACCGTCATACAGATCCATGTGATTGGCGCCGTTTACGATATGAAGCTGCTTGTCCGAGCTTGCGGCGCGGCTCAACAGGTCTTCGCTCATCCAGCGGCTGCCTGCATCACTGCCGGCGACCATGAGGAGCGGTTGGGTCAGAAACGCCTCCGCCTTATGAAAAGCGTCATAGGTCGTCAGCTGGGTCAGGCTTCTGGCCGTGGCATACCCTGGCGCAGTCGCGCATTGCGCTCGTGGCGTGTGATAGTATTCCCAGGCCTGACGCAGCTCTTCATTCGGAGCATCCTCTTCACGCAGAGGCGCCATCGGAATGGTTGCGATCTCATGGCCAGATGCGTCTGAGGTTCGCGCCTCGGATCCGGCGGCGATGTATGCCACCGCATCAGCGTCTTTGACGTCATTGTCCCAACCATTGCGGAACATCTGACCAATATTGACCATACTGACCGTGCCGACCGCCTTGATGCGGCGGTCATTGATCGCCGCGTTTGCCGTGTAGCCGGCGCCTGCACAGACGCCCATGGCGGCGATCCGTTCGTTGTCCACATAGGACAAGGTGGTCAGATAATCGATGACAGCGCTGATGTCCTCTGTCCGGATGTAAGGATTTTCCAGTTGCCGGGGAGAGCCGCCGCTTTCACCCTGATAGGAGGCATCATACGCGATCGTAACGTAGCCGAATTGCGCCAACCGGGCAGCATAGGCGCCTGCCGTCTGCTCCTTCACGCCCCCGCCCGGATGGGACACGACAATCGCCGGGTAGGTCCGCGCCTCATCAAAGGCCGGCGGCAAATTGATCACCGCAGACATCATGATGGCTTCATTGTTGGTGTTGGGGAATGTGATCTTCGTCATATTCATCTCCAGGGTAGGCCCGATGGGGCCGCTTCTGATGAGAGGGAATATGCACCTTGACCCTTTCATTGATTAGATGGGAAAATCTACATGGACTTATAAGTCAGGCACTGAATGAGACGCGAAGATATTTCCGACATCACCTCTTTTGCGATCGTCGCTCAGGAAGGCAGCTTCACAAAGGCGGCCAGCAAAATAGGCATCACCCAATCCGCGCTGAGCCAGATTGTACGGCGCCTGGAAGACAGGCTGGGTGTCCGGCTTCTGGCGCGGACCACGCGCAGTGTTGCGCCAACTCTGGCTGGCGAACGCCTCATGTCCCGGTTCCTGCCCCTACTGCAGGAGCTGGAGAGCGGCATCGCCGAACTCGGAGAATACCGCGACAAACCCGCTGGCCATATCAGGCTGACGGCGGTGGAGCATGCCGCCAAGACAATTATATTGCCGAAGCTCAGCCAGTTGCTTGCGGAATATCCCGACATCTCCGTTGAGGTGATCGTCGACTATAACCTGTCTGATGTCGTGTCTGACCGATTTGATGCCGGGGTTCGACTGGGCGAACACGTCGAACAGGACATGATCGCTTTGCGGATCAGTCCGGACATTCCAATGGCGATTGTCGGCTCACCCCGTTACCTCGACGCCAATGGCCGACCAACTGTTCCAGAAGAGCTTTCCCGACACAGAGGGATCAATCTGCGTTTGCCGACAAGCAATACCGTGAACACGTGGCGCTTGCAGAGCACCAAACGCGAAACGCGCGTGAAGATCGACGGGCAACTGATCTTGAATTCCATCGACCTTATTCAGGACGCTGCGCTGAATGGAATGGGCCTGGCCTATTTGCCTCTGGACCAGGTTGAACCCCTGGTTTCATCCGGTAGCCTGGAGCTGGTTTTGAGCCGCTGGACGACACCTTTGCCCGGATATCATCTGTTTTATCCCAATCGCAGACAAAATCTGCCCGCCTTCAAGCTCGTCGCCGACGCATTACGCTACCGACTTAAGGAGCCAGGGTAAATCCATATCAGCTTGCTGAAACCCTGGCGGAGAGAGAGGGAAACGAGGCAACTCTCGCACATGTGAATTATATCAGTGCTTTATATGCCATTGATTGATCTCCGATGTACTAAATTTTGTACCACAAGGCTGTGCCAATTTTGGCTGGAGTTTGCAACCAGTTGCAAATTTTAGCGCGACTCTGGCCCATCTCAGCCTCAGCGATTCCAGGATAAACGAAAAAGTTGAGTCTGAACGGCCACTTCGATTGGGCCGCATGTAAGAAGCATGGCAACCTACTCGGCACCTCTGCAATCAATTGCAAAATCAATTCGTTGGGATACGCTAGCCTACAGGCAACCTCTACGGTTATCTGGCGCACCAATTGAGACATGAAGTCAGTCAACTTCCACCACCTGCTTACTCACAACGAGCAGCTCTTTCGTCTCGGCTATCTGGCTGAGCGTTTTTTTGCGGAAGACCCCAACACCTCGCTCATTAAGTCGCGGCAGTTCGCGGAGCTTCTGACTAAGGAAGTCGCGGCCAGGGCCGGGGCCTATGACCCCAAGGTCCGCGAGAAGTTCAACGACCTGCTCTTTGCGCTGAAGCGCGACCGGATCATGTCGAAGGCTGTGCTGGACATCGTCCACGCGATCCGGATTAAGGGCAACAAAGCCGCCCATGAATTCAGCGGCTCGCACTCCGAAGCCCTCTCCGCGTTGAAACTTGCCCGCGCGCTGGGGGTTTGGTTTCATCAGAGCTTCGGCAGTGAGCCTGATTTCAAGCCGGGCCCCTTTGTGCCTCCCCCTAATCCCGCCGAGGAGAGCGAAGACCTTCTTGCGGCGCTTTCTGAACTTAGGCGACGGGTGCGCGAAGCCGAGGAGGCTGCTCAATCCAATCAAGCGTCCCTCGCAGAGCAACAGCAAGCGAGGGAAGCCGCAGAGGAGCTTGCTCAGCAGGCCCACGAAGACCAGGCAAGCTGGGAAACGCTCGCCCAAGAATATGACACCGAGCGCGCCCGCCTTGAGCGGGAGCTAGCGGCGTTAAATGCGCAGGTAGAGCAGGGCCCAGAGCAAGAGCGTAAGAAGGCGGTCTCTTCAGGCCTAAAGGCCGCTGAGAGCCTGGAGCTGGACGAAGCCGACACCCGCACGCTGATCGATGTCCAGCTGTTGGATATGGGTTGGGAGGCTGACACCAAATCACTGCGTTACGGAAACGGCGCTCGCCCAAAAGAGGGCCGCAACCTCGCCATCGCAGAGTGGCCGACTGAAACCGGGCCCGTCGACTATGCCCTTTTCGTGGGCAAGAAATGTGTGGGCGTTATCGAGGCCAAGCGAGAGAGCAAGGACGTCCCTGGCATCCTCAACAGCCAGTCGAAACGCTATGGCAAGTCGATCACCATGGATGGGGGCGAGCTGCTCGCAGATGCACCCTGGGTGCATGATGAAACCACCAGCTACCGCGTGCCATTTCTCTTCGCGACGAATGGCCGCCCATTTGTCCGCCAATTCATAGAGAAGTCGGGCATTTGGTTTCTAGACGTCCGGAAGGCCTCAAATCACCCGGCAGCACTGCCGGAATGGTTCTCACCAGCCGACTTGCTGACTAAGCTAGAGCAGGACGTCGAAGGATCGGCTATAAAGCTTTCACAGGAAACCTTCGAATACGCCGGGCTACGCCCGTATCAGCAGGAAGCGATAACCGCGATTGAGGCGGCTATCGGTCGTGGTCAGCGCGAGGCCCTGATTGCGATGGCGACAGGAACCGGGAAAACCCGGACCTGTATTGCGCTTATGTACCGGCTCCTCAAGCACAAACGGTTTCGGCGCATCTTATTTCTTGTCGACAGAAAAGCGCTGGGCAACCAAACCCTTGATGCGCTGGAAAACACCGAACTCGAAGGTCTTCTGAAGTTCGCGCAGATTTACAATGTCGCGGATCTAGAGAAGAAAACTCCAGAGCCATCGGATCAGGTGCATGTAGCGACTGTCCAATCGCTCGTCACTCGGATCATGGCTGAGGGTGATCCGGACCAGCGCGTCACACCAGGCATGTATGACTGCATAATCGTTGACGAAGCCCACCGGGGATACACTCTGGATGCTGAACTCCGTGAGGGTGATGTCGCGTTCCGCGATATCGATGACTACCTTTCAAAGTATCGCCAGGTACTGGACTATTTTGACGCAACCAAGGTCGCGCTGACGGCCACGCCAGCCCTCCACACGAGCGAGATATTTGGCCGGCCGGTGTTCAACTACTCCTACCGCCAGGCCGTCATCGACGGTTACCTGACCGACCACCTGCCGCCTAAACGCATCCTCACGGCCTTGGCCGAAGCTGGGATCAAGTTTGAAGGCGGCGAAGAAGTTGAGATCATTGATCCGCGCTCTGGGAAGGTCGAACTCTCCACCCTGGAAGATACGGTCGAGCTGGAAGTCGAAAAGTTCAACAAGAAGGTCTACACGGAGAGCTTCAACAAGGTCGTCTGTGAGGCCCTCGCAGCTGAGATTGATCCAAGCGCACCGGGAAAGACCCTGATCTTCGCCGCGCGCGATGATCATGCAGACCGAGTGGTCCGGTTGCTCAAGGAAGCGCTGCGCGAGGAATGGGGCGACATCCCTGATGATCTAGTGATGAAGATCACGGGTGCCGTCGACAAGCCGGAGAAACAAATCCATCGCTTCCGGAGCGACCCGTTGCCCAAATTCGTCGTTACCGTCGATCTCTTGACGACCGGCGTCGATATCCCTTCGATCACGAACCTGGTGTTCCTGCGCAGGGTCAACAGCCGCATCCTTTATGACCAAATGCTCGGGCGGGCGACCCGGCTCTGCAAGGAAATCGGCAAAGAGCATTTCAGGATTTTCGACGCAGTCGATCTGTATTCTCATCTTCAGGAACTGTCGGACATGCGTCCGGTCGTCGTGAGGCCGGACATCAACCTGATGCAGCTGGTAAGCGATCTGCGCTTCGCCCTGACCGAGGAGGACCAGGACTGGGTCGCCGGGCAGATCGTCGTAAAGACGCGCCAGCTTGTTCGGCGCCTGGACGAAGATCAGCGCCGACAGCTGGAGACCCATCTTGAGACCTCTTCGGACGACCTTGCCGAAATACTCCATGAGCTGACCCCCGGTGAGCTTATGGAGTGGTTCGAGCGCTTCCCCAGGGCGAGCGAAATCCTTGACCGGCGGCCAGAGGGAGGCGGCAGCGGCGGCATTTATGTGTCCGAGCACCCCGACGAGTTCTTGGGCATTGAGGACTACTACGGGCCGAACGCCAGCCCAGAAGACTATATCGAAGGCTTTGAACGATTCATTCGCGAGAACATGAACACCGTCCCGGCGCTAATCGCCGCCACTCAAAAGCCTCGCGACTTGACCCGTAAAGAGCTCACAAACCTCGCAAAACTTCTAGACGATGAAGGCTTCTCGGAGGCGAACCTTAGAGCTGCTTATGGCCGAGTCCGGAATGCAGACATAGCCGCACATATCATTGGGTATGTCCGTCAGGCGGCGCTGGGTGACCCACTAGTGCCTTATGAGACTCGGGTCGATAACGCCATTGCAAAAATCGCGGCCTCACGCCCTTGGAACAGCGTCCAGAAGCGCTGGCTCAAGCGCATAGGGCGCGTGCTCAAAGAGATGCCTGTCGCAGACCCAACTGCGCTGGAGGCCGGGGCTTTCGCTCAACAGGGCGGTTACCGTCGCATCTCGATGGACTTTGCCGGTGAACTGCCTGGATTGCTCCAGGAATTGAACGCTGCGATATGGGAGACGCCTGCAGCTTAAGACTGGTTTCTGGACGCATCGGGGAGAAAAGACATGAACGCAAACAATATCGTTCAGAAGCTTTGGCGGCTTTGCACGATCCTCCGAAAAGATGGGATCACATATCAGCAGTACGTCACTGAGCTGACGTATCTTCTGTTCCTGAAAATGGTCGAGGAGCGCGGAGCTACCCTTCTCGACAAGACGCGCAAAGGACCGATGCTCCCGGCTGATTATCAGTGGTCGGTCCTAAAGCAGCTAGAGGGCGTTCAACGCCTCCAGCGCTACCGGGACACACTGACAACGCTTGGCAACCCTGAAGTGCGGATCGACGCCAAGGGCGTCATTGTCCCGCTTCCGGCCACGCCTGAAGGCGAAGAATCTGAAGATCAGGCCAAGGCGCGCAAGTTAAAAGTGGAAGCTTACGCCGCTGCAGAACCTCTGCCACGCATCGTCCAGCTGATCTTCGCCAACGCCTCCACCTTCCTACGTGAGCCCGCGAATCTGAAAGAACTCGTCGACGCCATCGACAAGCTCCACTGGTTCTCCGAAGAGCGCGACCAGTTCGGGGATCTCTACGAGGGCCTCCTCCAGAAGAACGCCGAGGAGACCAAACGCGGGGCCGGTCAGTACTTCACGCCACGAGTCTTAATTGAATGCCTCGTCGATCTGATGCAGCCCCAACCGGGCGAAATCATCCAAGACCCGGCGACTGGAACCGGCGGCTTTCTGATCGCCGCCGACCGCTACATGAAAGCCAAGACTGACGAGTATTTTGACCTGTCCGAGACGAACCAGAAATTCCAACGCGAAAAGGCCTTTCACGGGCTGGAAAACGTCCCGGACACTTTCCGCCTTCTTCTCATGAACCTCTTCCTGCACGGACTGGAGCCCGAGCATGTGAACTTGGCGGACACGTTGAGCCCGAGGGGGCAATCGCTTCCCAAAACCGATTTGATCCTCACCAATCCGCCTTTCGGTCCGTCTGGCGGCGCACCGACCCGGGAAGACCTGGTGGATACGGCCGGCATGTCATCCTACCAGCTGCCCTTCGTCGAGCATTGCATCCGCTCGCTTAACCCAGGCGGACGCGCAGCCATCGTCATTCCGGACAATGTCCTGTTCGAGGGTGGCCGCGGCCTCGCCCTTCGTAAGCGCATGATGAATTGGTGCCGCGTCCACACCATCCTGCGCCTGCCGACCGGCATCTTTTACGCCCAGGGCGTGAAGACGAATGTGATCTTCCTGGAACGCGCCAGCGATGACGACGCCAGCCGCAAGGTCGATGCGACGACCGAAGTGGCGGTCTACGACATGCGCACCAACATGCCGCAATTCGGCAAGACCAACCCGATCACCCGTCAGCATCTGAAGGACTTCGAGAAAGCCTACGGAGCCGACCCGAACGGTCGCCAGCATGGCCCCGACGAAGGGGAAGAGGGTCGCTTCCGCAAATTCTCTCGCGAAGACATTACCGCCCGAGGCGACAGCCTGGACATCACCTGGCTGCGTGAAGACAGCGATACGCCAGAAGATGGGCTGACCGAACCCGATGAGATCGCTGATGCGATCATGGGCCACCTGCGGGCGGCCATGATGGAGATTGAAGCGCTACAGGACGAGCTCGCCGCCGATGAGGTGGCAGGATGAGTGATCTTCCAGAGGGGTGGGCAGAGACCACCCTTAACGCGATTTCGAGCTACATTCAGCGCGGCAAGTCCCCCAAGTACACCGATAAGAGTGACCTTCCGGTCATCAACCAAAAGGCTGTTAGGTGGTGGGGCATTGATGAAGCCGCGCTCAAATTCGTGCATCCAGATCAATGGGACAAGTGGGGCGAAGAACGCTTCCTCGTTGAGGGTGACATTCTTTGGAACTCGACCGGCACAGGAACAATTGGACGAGCTTGTCTCTACACCGGATTGGAGACCTCAAACCGGGCGGTGGTAGATAGTCATGTCACCGTTGTGCGATCCGCTGGTGAGATTGAACCAGGCTATGTGTTCAACTATATTCGCTCGCCTGCGGTACAGTCCCGCATCGAGGAAATGCAGTCCGGAAGCACCAATCAAGTTGAACTTGGTAAAGGCGCGATCCAGGAAACTGTGATCCCTCTACCCCCAGCTCCAGAACAAAAACGCATCGTCGCGAAGATCGACAGCCTGACCGCCAAATCCGCTCGCGCCCGCACCGAACTCACCAAAATCGAAGCCCTGGTAGAGCGGTATAAGGCGGCGGTTATCGACACGGAGATTAGTAGAGCTGAAAAGGCGGCTCAGAGCGAGCATTCTATCGAGGAAATTGCTGCATCCACGTTCGACGGCCCTTTCGGGTCCAACCTCAAATCTGCGGACTATGTCGAAGCCGGAAAGCGGGTAATCAGGCTAGAGAACATCGGGCACTTCGCGTTCATAGGCTCGAAGGAAACGTTTATCTCAAAAGAGAAGTTTCTCAGTCTCGAGCGACACCACTTAAAGGCGGATGACATTCTTTTTTCCTCGTTCATTTCAGACAATATCCGCGTGTGTCGACTGCCGGCTGACCTCGACGGGCAAGCACTTAACAAAGCCGACTGTTTCGCAATCAGGTTAAATCGCGCAATCGCCCTTCCTAGATACATCATGTTCGCACTTGGGAGCACCAAGGCTTACGACGCGCTAAGCGGCTCGGTCCATGGCGCGACCAGGCCCCGTATCAATCTCAAGCAATTGAAGAGCTATGCCATTCCTTTGGCTCCAATTTCCACCCAGAACGTCGCAATAGCGCGGATTGAAGCCGCACTCCGCCATATCGATCAAGTTGTCCAAGAGGTCCGTGGTTCAGCAACAGCACTCGACCGCATCGACCAGCAAATTTTGTCGAAAGCATTCAGCGGAGCCCTAGTTCCGCAAGACCCTGCCGACGAACCCGCAGCGGAGCTCCTCGCCCGCATCAAAGCAGCTCGCAAGAGCGCTCCGAAGAAGCCCCGCCAGCGGCGCCAGGGAGGCAAGACCAAGGTGAGCCCCATCCAAAAAATAGCTGACGCGTTGGAAACCTGGCCTGAGTCAGGGCGGACTTTTGAAGATATTAGGGAGGTCTTTCCCGGCACATACGAAGCTCAAAAAGACGCGATCTTTGAGCTGCTGACGTCGGACCCTCCGAGGCTCCGGCAAGAATTTGATGAAGACGATCAAATCATAAAGTTGAAGAAGGCCTGATCGTGCGGCTCAGCTATTTAAATATCATCGAAGCAAGAAGCTGCGGCGGACTGCTGGATGGGCTGAAGATTGACTTTGGGGACCGGCGCGACAGCAACTCTCCTATAGCGCCTTTATGCCTGATTGGGCCAAATGGGTCAGGCAAATCGCAACTAATTCAGCTGATCGCCGAAATCTTCCAGCTCGCCTGGCATGAACATAATCCAAAAATTGAACGAGACGCCGCGAACGAAGACACGCTCTTCCGGCTCGACTATTTTATTCGGCCTCCTGGGGAGGCCGATTGGGAAAAGGTTCGGCTCTCACGCGGCAAAAAGGGGAAGAAATTTGATTTCACCGTCGCCCGTTGGACCGGCGATGAATATGAAATGCTCGACTGGTCGGCCTCCGCGACGTCCCGTCTCCTACCTTCATTCATTGTGGGCTATTCCTCTGGGGACAACGAAACGCTCAGCCTGCCCTTCCTGATCAGCCGGTCCGGCTATGCGGCAGATGTCGCGACAGCGGCGTTATACCCGGACAGCCTGATCGACACGGTGTTGCTTAACAAGCTTCTGATGGTGGACTATGCCAGCCATCTGGAAGTCCTGGTCGCGACGCAGCTGCTTGGCGAACCTGAAATACGCCGCAAAACGATTGAGCACGCTTGCCTGGACCAGATCACCTCATTTCGATGCACGGTCCGTCTTAATGGACCGGCAACAACGCGGATTAAGCTAACCGATGAGCTCGAGCGACATATTCTCGGGCTGAAACGGACGGCGACGTGTTGGGACTACGTCGCGTCCACTGACACATACACATTTGACTTTTTTGTCTCCGAGGCGACGCGAACAGCCGCCTCTCATTTCTTCGTTGATGCTTTGACCCTCTATATCGCAATCCGAGCGCTCGGCATGCTCAATGATCTTGCAATCCCGAAAGCCGCTAGGACACGGATCAAAAAGAGCGCCAAGGAGCGGCGTTACGCGACACGGCTTCCGGAACCCCAGGACGAGCAGAAGGTCTTCCAATTCGAGCGTGTTCGGTTTCAGGCCGCCAAAGCTGATCAGAAGCTCGAAGTCGACTACGTCTCCCTCTCAGACGGTGAGCATCAGCAAGCTCAGATATTCGGGATCCTCGGCATCGTGCGCAGTCAATCCGCCCTGTTCCTGCTCGATGAACCAGAGAGCCATCTTAACCCCCGCTGGCGAGTGAAGTTTGTGAGCAGCGTGCTCGACCTCCTCCCAGACCGGAAAGACCAGGAAGTTCTGATCACCTCGCACGCCCCCTTCGTGCCGTCGGACATGGATCGCGAACAGGTGCTGATCTTCAGGAAAGATGAGGATGGCAAGATCGAGGTCAAAAACCCGGATGTTCAGACCTTCGGCGCCACCTATGATACAATTCTGGAGAGCTGCTTCGGCGTCGAGCCGCCCATCTCGAAGCTTGCGATGTCGACCATCGATGAGCTCATGAAGACAGATGACATTGAGCTGATACGGAACGAGCTCAAGAACCTCGGGCCTTCGGTCGAAAAATCTTTGCTAGCGGACCGCCTGCGCCGCATGATCAAAGACGTTCCGGGCTAACCGATGCTGTACACATATCAAGGCGCAGCGATACCCGAGAACTGGGTTCATGAGTGGCTGGTCGACATGCTAACCGAGCTGCTGGATGCAATAGATGCGGGAAATGAACCAGCAGAGTGGAAAGACTGTGTCCCAGTTGGAAGGCCGAACCTTGTTCGTCGGCTGAGCATAAGGGATACGCGTGCTGACCTAATCAGACCTCTGAGCGAGATCTCGGAAGCTGAACGCTCAACGCTTCGAGACGCTATTGTTGCCCAAAACAACATCCCTGCCGTATTGAATGGAATGACTGCTTGCCCGCTTGTCTCAGAATTTCCGGAGGCGGTTAGAAAACCGTTCATCGAATATTTTAAGGCAGGGTTCAACCTCATTGGTTCTCTCGACGTCAGGCAGAGCCACTATCAGGCAATTTTTGACTCGATGCCTGTTCCTGTTTGTCCGTTCTGCGGAACGGAGATCATGACTATCCCGCGGATACTTTCAGAGGACGAGAACGCCCCCAATCAGGACCTGGATCACTACATTCCAATTTCGCTCTACCCGCTCGCTGGTTCCAACCTTCACAATCTCGTGCCGATGGGCAGCACCTGCAACTCACGCTTCAAGAAGGCGCAGGACATAATTCGAAAAGCTGACGGCAGGCTTCGACCGGCGTTCGATCCCTTTGGGCCGGTAGCCAGCGAGATTTCACTTGCAGGCTCGCGATTTCCGGCGGCCGTGGATGCAGCAGCACCAGACTGGCAAATCACACTTAGTGGCGGAGACCAAGCCAACACCTGGGACGCCGTATGGGATATCAAACGTCGGTTACGCGAGGACGTAATCTCGCCAAAGGCCAATCGGTGGCTAGAAAACGCAGCAAAGGTTTCCAATAGGCTCGGGGTTAGGCCGAGAAACAAAGCGGAATTGATCCAGTGGCTCGAACGGAGCCTTGAAGCTGCGCAAGACGATCAACACGAGGTTTATGGAGCTGCTAAGGTGGCGTTCTGGGAGTTCTTGTTGGAGCAGCTCAATACAGACGGCCCCGAGCAAGATTTCGAGCTGTTTCTTTTAGGGCTTTTCGATAGCGCGCTTGCGCACTGAAGCACGTCGAATTTTGCAACCCAGTTGCAATATTTTGACTTGGCTTGTCTGCCTAGCGAATCGATCCACTCGCTGTCAGCCGCGCACCACTCAGCCAGACTCCCCGCTCAACCGCTCACGCAAAAGCGTGAACATTGGATGCAACATCCATCTCTTAGGCTGGCCGCGGCTACGATTTCGAACTCTCGCCCGGAAAAGCACATTTCTCGACGCCAAAGCTCTAATTAGACTTCCCTCGGGGTCAATTTCCCCACCTTCCGACATGCCTGCGGACTCTAAAAGATAATTGAGAACCGTCGCGTAATCCTGACTTCTGCCAACTTCCTGGCAAGCTACGCGCACTTTGTCTGCCAACGACACAAGCAAGACGACAGGGTCGCTGGATTGTCCGTGAGGCATCAAGGCTCGAATACCGTCCCACTGTAGCGCTTGGCTGGCATGGGCTTGAAGTTGCTCGAGCCAAGGTAACAGTGGACTCTCACTCGTCGTACTCGGTCGGCGCCTCAGAGTCTGGCTAATGTTTTTCTGATACCGCATTTCAAATCGGATGCGATCGTGCATTTTGGCGTAAATTACGAGATCAAGCCCGGTTCTCTGAGGGACTGTGACAACGATACTATCGCCTTCCCTGGCCATCCTGTCGGGCTCTGAATTCGGGTATCTTCGAACCTGCGAAGCCGGAGTCGCATCAAACAGGCGCCCGCCAAGCTGGCGTACGAAACCGAGCGCGGAAGACTCAACACGCTCCCAATATATCTCCGCCTGATTGACGGTAAGCTCAGCCCAGTTAAAGGAGACACCAACCGGACCGGCTTCAACAATTCCAGTTCCGCTACGGTCACCAGGCGCAAATCCCAACTCGGAAGGGAGGAAGGTCGCGTGAAGAAACTCGATCAGCTTGCTCTCATAAACTTCGAGATACCTCTGCCAGCGCTCAAAGCGGACATTCGACACAATACCCCCGAGCCTATCCGTGGAAGTCAGAGCATTGTCAGTTCGTGTAAGGGTTTGCCTGCTCGTTTCTTCAAGCACCTCAGGGCGGATGCGGAAGAACTCACGAACGTCAAGTTCATGGAGATCTTCGTACCCAGTTGCGGCCAGCGCGTGCTGCGCAGTACGAGTGGGATTGAGTTGTAGGCGCAGGATAAGCCAGCCCCCTCGAGTTGTGACCGTTAAATGGACGCTATCGTTGATACTCCAGCATCCATTCCGAATTCGTGCGCTCCTCTTGCTAGGTTGCCTCCCAAATTGCGTCAGTAGCTTTTCTTGCATTCCGCCAATAGCGTCTGCCTCGGCCTCATCATTTAAGAACTCGACGTACTGATTAATCGCCTCCCTAGAACCCGTCAGACGCGCAACTACTTGGATCTCAAGCCTATCAACCCTGGCCTCCTGCGCAGAAGGGGCCCTTTCACTGAAGACATGACGGATGCCTTCACGGTTTCGTTCTCGTACACTGACTGGACCAGATGATGATGAGTTAGAGAGTGTCAATTGAAGGCCTCAAGTCTAGGAGGCCGCGGAGCGCCCACCAGGTAGATACCGATAGAGCGTAGCCGGCGCGACACCTAGGCGCTTCGCGACATCGGCTACTGTGATTGAGGGATCGGATAGCAATGCTGACGCGGCTCGAACATCCGCATCACTGAGCGCCTTCGGTCTACCACCTACACGCCCATTGGCTTTCGCAACGGCAAGACCAGCCATCGTCCGCTCTCTGATCATTGAGCGTTCAAACTCGGCGAGTGCGCCGAAGATATGGAATATCAACCTCCCCCCGGGGGTTGTCGTATCTATACTCTCCGTCAGACTACGGAAACCAACCTGGCAGTCATCCAGCCGCTCGACGGTCTCGATTAGCTGCTTTAGCGATCTTGCGAGCCTATCCAGCTTCCAAACCACAAGAGTATCGCCTTCGCGCATGTAGTTGAGGGCAGCGGCGAGCTGAGGCCGGTCTCGCTGCGCGCCGGAAGCAGTCTCCTCGAAAATTTTCCCGCACCCAGCCTCCCGCAGTGCAACGCGTTGCAACTCGGCGTCCTGCTCCTGCGTCGAAACCCTTGCGTACCCAACCATCATTGCTCTCTCGCCTTCTCAAAAACCCTGCAATCAGGATAAACGAGAGAGCATGATTCGAGAAACAGTTTTGAGATATAACTGCAGCGGTTTACGACAGACTTATCGCGCGCCGCATAGGCTCTCAAAAACGACCGATTTCAATAAACACTAATGAGGGCTATTGCGCCTAACGAGCGAGTATGCGGACTCCATAAGTTGCCAAAAGAAACGATAAATGCTCACCTAACGTGTGGGCTTCATTTTTTGGAGAATTATATGGAACTTATTGAAGCTGCGGAGCGTTTCCGGATTTGGGCTGCCAAGACAGGTGTATTAACCTATACATTGCCTGAAGATGAGCTGGACAACGATCCAGCTGATCTTGAAGAGCTATTCGACAATGACCGAGCGCGGGCCGCATCAGATGCTTTGGTGAAAAGCCGTATAAATATGGTTTTTGTGAACCGCGCAGATAGCAAGATTGTGGTCTGCACGCATCGAAAACTGACAAAAGCAGCTCTTGAAGCACTTCCCAGGGAGACCGAAGAGGGCTTCCCGATCAGTTATATCAAAGCGATGCCGCCAAGCGTAAAGTCGCCTTCATCCACCCCTAGCCCGAATGGCCACTACCTTATCGATCCCAATTCGAAGTTTACCTGTGGCGGGTCGATATCGGCAGCTAACGAACTAGCCGCAGGGACTCTCGGCTGTCTAGTTAATGGGGCCGACGGCAAGATCTTCGGCTTATCGAACAACCATGTGACTGGTGGGTGCAGTTATCTTGAGCCCGAATTTCCTATACTTGCGCCTGGGTTGGCTGATATTCGGCACGACGGCATTTCACCTTTTACCTTGGGTAGGCATACACGTGTTTCGCCTTGGATTTCAGGTTCGCCATCAAATGTTGACATAAGCGGGAATTTCGACGCCGCTCTGTTTGAGGTCGAAGACACTTCTCGTGTGTCTTCGATGCAAAGGAACTTTTTTGATACACCTATTCGCGCTAGCGATCCGTCCGACAATCTGCCTGTGAAGAAAGTGGGAAGGACAACTGGGCTCACAAATGGTAAAGTAATTGGGTGGACACAAAGCCCGCTGCCGGTTGCTTATCAGGTACCGGAGTTTAAGGGTGCAATATACTTCGAAGATATCTGGATTGTTCGCGGTTTCGGAGGCGTACCATTCAGTGCCCCAGGAGATTCCGGCTCGCTTGTGGTAACGGAACTCCCGAGCGGAGAGCATGAAGCAGTTGGCCTAGTATTCGCCGGCACCAATGACCAATCTCTTAGCTTCATAATCCCTATAAACAAAATTTTGAGCTATTTTGACGTAACGTTGGCGGGAGAATTAGGAGTCTAGGTTGAACGTACAGGAAGCAGCACGTCGCCTTGTTGACCGGCTCGGCTTTTCGCCAGCCGCGGCAACAATAATGTGCTGGTCCGAAAATAATGATGAGATTCTTGTGTGGTTAAATCAGGACTTTTCTTATTTAAGCTCACAGGTGCCAGAATCTTTTTTGGGTTACCCAGTTCGAGTTGAAGTGCGCCCCAAAATAATTGGGGCTAGCGGCTGATATAGCCTGACTGATCTGGCTATATACCTCTCAGTACCATGCTGAGCGAGCTTCCTACGAAATCCCCTTTAGTAGATATCAGCCACCGTTTGAGGTCGGGCTGATAACGCGGAATTGTGCTCAATAATTGGCATAGTCCCTGTAGCTTCTGGTTGTTTACCCAGGTAGTCCAACGTCCGCTGAAAATGCTCCTTCGATGGATCGCCATATGGCAAGGGAAGCAGACCTGAATAAGTGAAAATGGGTCGTAGTAGTTCTCGCCATGGTAGCCGATACGCTTTGAGGCCCCGCAAATTTCACACTGAGAAGGCTTCGGTAATAGCCCTTGCTTTCTCAACCAGATTATAACGCGATCCGTATGGATACGTTCTTCAGCCGTGAATCCATTGTATGGATTGTTTCCACGGTAGCTAGGCGGCGGGAGGTGTACGCCCTGGAGGTTTATTGCTTCTTTAGGGCGATACCGTGCTGCCCACCGTTCGCACATTTCGAACAGTAATTCACAGGCATGATCGTGTTCCTCCGCCGTGGCCCATTCCATCAAAGAGCAAGCCTTATTACCCAAAAATGTGAAACCGGTTGCAAAATTTTGCCCCATATCGAGTCAGGTGAGTCAGGTCTGATTTTAAAGCCTGTCAGCATTTATGGGGCTGGCAGGCCCGTATCGAGTGTGTCAGTCGAGCCCGCATGCGGTCCGCGCCGCAGTAATCTCCTCAGCCGCGTTTGAGGCGTCGAACTCGTTCGTTTCGAGCGCGTCTTGGACTAGGATTCGCTCACGCGCCGAGAGGAAGTCGGCGATTGTCGACTCGAGGCTTACCCGATCCACATACGCGCCATCTGAGCCGTTCCGCACGTGCCAAACCCGGCGCTGTGGCTCGTGATCATCCACGCGGTAAACGATAGCGGCTCGTAAGTCGCCGCTGCTCATAGCCACTCCCGGCAAGAACTCGCCACCAGAATAGCCGATGCTTTGAGAGCCGTCCGCTGCGCAACGATACCGGATATAACTGCCATCCGTATACCGGACGGTCGCGACGGCGACGACCTGGTCGGTCATCGGGTCGGTGCCAATTCCATGAGCCCATTCAGCATTGGCCTGGGCGGCGACGAGTACTGTAAGGGACGCGCTAGTGATGAGAGTCTTCATAAGCTCAATATCCTGAAATGGGATAATCCTAGGTTAGGATTACCAAGCCTGTCAGTTTGAGTCGAGCGCAGGTTTGAAATTTGTCAGAGTCGATAAGGTCTGAGCGACACGAGCAGCTCAGGAGCATCCTCAAAGAGCGTAGAATCGAAGCTGGTCTCACTCAGGCTGAGCTTTCGGCCCGCCTTGGAAAGCCGCAATCGTTCATTGCCAAAATAGAAACTGCGGAAAGGCGGGTCGGCGTTCTAGACGCGCTGGATATTTACGTGGCGCTCGGGGGTGACGCACGCGACCTCGCTGATGATCTCGAACGGCTTACGACACCCTAAAAATTGCAACTGGGTGCAAAATTTCGAGATTATGAAGTTAGTTCATTTTGAAAGGTGTGAAAGATCTAAGCTTTCATACGCGACCCGTTCAATACCATCGCGCAAGACCGTAACGCTATGGCCGGCACCGTAGCGTTCCGAAACGCTTCCGTCACTCCATCCTCCCAGAGCGCGTTGTACATCAATCCGGGTCTCTGAGTTCCGCAGCGCGTCCCTAAATGTATGGCGGAGCGAATGAAAACAATTCTGCTCGGTTTTCACGCCAGTTTTGCCAAGAAAGTGCGAGAACCACTTGCTGAGAGGACCTGAGCCATACCCATCCGGATTGCCAACAAGGTCGGGAAACAGCCGACCGCTCGACAGAAGTGAGGCACGGTAATCCAGAAGTCCGACTTCCAGTAGTTTTGAGTGGATTGGTACAAGACGTTCGCTTCCAGGAGTTTTTAGAGTACGGCCCCGGTCCTCGTCTGCCCAAAGGCGAATGACCCATATGCCCTTCTTTTGCAAAACATCTTGTACATCGAGCTGGCAGATTTCATTGATCCGTAGGCCTGAGTAGAGCGAAATGAGGGGAGCCCAGAACCTGTGCCGCCGAATGATGGAACTGCCTGGTTTCGCATAGCCGCTCTCATCGTTCTGGCAGCCTGTGTAGATCGGGGCAGTGAAGATGCGCTGAAGCTCTGCCTCCGAGAACGGGAGCCGTTTCCTTGTGCTCCGCTTTTTCAGGCGGAGGCCTTCAGAGGGATTATCTAACCGGTGGCCTTCGTTTTTTGCCCAGGACAGCATTCCAGCCATGATCTCGATGTAGAGATTTCTGGAACTATCGCTTAGCGGGCGGAGTCCTAGGCGCTGGGCTTCAATAATACGCTCTTCAAGCGGTAGTTCCTTTAGGCTAGACGAAGGTCTTGCAGGGTATCGTAAAAGGGTTTCGTTCGCGAATGCTCTGCATGCTTGGCGAGTTACATCTCGAACGAGGGTGTTCTCGCCCAAAGCCTCGAGTACAACCTCGGCTCGGGCGCGATAGAGGCCTTGTGTCTTGGGATTTTGTTTCGCTGGTTCAGCGAGGTAACCCTCTGCTGCTTCGCGCATCGTAAATCCAGAGGCGATTTTAGCGTCATTTGAATAAGCCTGCGCCCCGAACATCTCTTGATTTGCCGCTACAAACTGCCCTGTCTTTAACGCCGCTTCTTGCTGAGCTGCGATTTCAGTCAGGCCATCGATTATTTTGCGACATACGCGTGAAAAGCCCGGGCTGCCCTTTGGCGCATCCAGATTTGCCTCCTCGACGAGCCGCTCTGCTATCCACATGACACGCAAGGGCGGCTCATCGGTCTCTCGCATTCGCGCGACGTCAGCTAGTAAGTTCTGAGCGGTTATCCTTCCTTCTGAGCGGTCTTGTGCGAAGTCCGGTCTTAACCCCGTAGCTGTTTCGACAGTGGTTCGGTCCAAATAGTCTTTTACCCAGGCCCGGATTACGCTGTCGGTCTCGCTGTCTGAGACTAATCTAGGCGGCCCTCCCCAATTTTGGGGCCGTGACCAAGGCTTGGTCCCCTCAGCACCACGTCGTGCTTCTGACAGCTTCATGTCGAACCAACGTTGCCATTGCGCGAGGCGGATGCGCGCTTCCCGACGATCGCCGGTGTGTAGTGATCGTTTGATTTCTGTGCAGCCGAAGGCTTGACGAGCATCCTTTGGGACGCCGCGACGGAACCAAAAGGTTCCTGCTACAAGGTAGAGGTGTTGCTCGACTGCCTTCAGCGCCATTTTGTACCAAAGTTTGTACCAAATACGGGTGCAAAGCCAAGACTAACCGGCTGCGCTCATGCCGAAAACCCGTAGAAACAGTGATTTGAAGGAAATCTGGCGGAGAGAGAGGGATTCGAACCCTCGGAACGCTTGCGCGCTCAACGGTTTTCGAGACCGCCCCGTTCGACCACTCCGGCATCTCTCCGAACTCAGGGAAGCGCGGTGTCGCAAAGGCCAGACCCAAAATCAAGCCTTTTGGGCGCCGGACGCTCGACGCCCCTCCGGTTCTTCGCTTATTGTCCTGTCTATAACACGGGGCAAACACGCCACAGGGGAAACGACATGCGAGCACACTCTCTCTTTATCATTGCAGCGGCAGGACTGGCTCTGACCGCCTGCGCCACCACCGACACGCCGGAGCGTCAGGAGCTCGTTGACGCGGGCGAACTGCGCGGCGAGACCAGCGACGGGGATCGCGTGCGTTGCGAGAATGTCCGTGAAACGGGCACCCGGATGAGCCAGCGGGTCTGCCTGACCCAGCGCGAATGGGACGAGATCGAGGACGGCAGCCAGCGCTGGGTCGAGGATCGCAATGCCCAGGGTCAGGTCGTTCTGCCCGGACCGAGCGGCCCCAGCTAGGCCATACAGTATGGAGTCAATGCTGTGCTGCGACCCGCACCAGCATTGACTCTGATGCTTCATTTCGCCTATATCGCGCGCTCTGTTCCCGCACGGATCCGTCCGATGCGGGGATTGTGCTTGTGAAACAACGCTGGCTCGGATCAAGAACCGGCGAAGAAAAAGGGCTCCGGTCTCGCGGAAATCCGCAGATACGGCTCCGAAAAAAGGAAAACGATCATGTATGCAGTGATCAAGACCGGCGGTAAGCAATACCGCGTCTCTGAAGGCGACATCCTGCGCGTTGAAAAGCTCAGCGCGGAAACCGGCGATGTGGTCGCGTTTGACGAAGTGCTGATGATCGGCGGCGAAGGCGACTCTCTGGTCGGTGCTCCGGCCGTGGACGGCGCCTCTGTCACCGCCAACGTGCTGGACATCCGCAAGGACAAGAAGATCAAGGTCTTCAAGAAGCGCCGCCGTCAGAACTATCGCCGCACCAAAGGCCACCGTCAGTGGATCGCCGTGATCTCTGTCGCTGAAATCCTGAAGCCGGGCTCCAAATCCAAGCTGGACGCGAAACCCGCCAAGATCGCAGCTGATGAGAAACCGGCTGCCGCTCCGGCCAAGAAAGCCGCTCCGAAAGCGGCCGCCAAGACCGAAGCAGCGGGCTCTGACGCCCTGACCGAGCTGACCGGCGTCGGCCCGGCCTTCGCCACCAAGCTGAACGAAGCCGGCGTGACCAGCTTTGCACAGATCGCCGCCTGGACCGACGCGGACATCGAGCGCCTCGACGGCGAGATCTCCGGCCTGAAGGCCAAAGCGGAAAAAGGCGACTGGGTCGCCGAAGCCAAGAAACTCGCTGGCAAATAAGGCCACGCGGCAACAGAACCTGAGAAGGAGAGCACCATGGCTCACAAAAAGGCAGGCGGTTCGTCGCGCAACGGCCGCGACAGTGAAGGCCGGCGCCTCGGCGTCAAGAAGTCCGGCGGTCAGCACGTGATTCCGGGCAACATCATCATTCGTCAGCGCGGCACCAAGTACTACGCCGGCGAAAACGTTGGCATGGGCAAGGACCACACCCTGTTCGCGCTGACCGAAGGTCGTGTGACCTTCGCCAAGAAGAAGCTTAACCGGACCTTCGTGTCCGTCGCTCCGCTCGCGGACGCGGCTGAATAGGGCGACACTGACCTCGTGATCGCCCATCCCGATGAGGGGCGATCCGGGCCAGAGGGCCAAGTTTCAGGGGAGACGGATCGCCGTCTCCCCTTTTGCGTTTGAAAGTCTCTCCCCGCCCAGTTCGCGCCCGAGGAGGCCGATATGAGAGACATGCAGTCTGAACCCGAAGAGACGCCCGAGTTCGAAGCGGGCGCAGTCCTGAAGCCGGCCGTGTTTGCGGAGATCCGCACCCCGCGTCTGGTTCTGCGTCCGCTCGAGATTGACGACGCCGCCTGGGTTGGCCCTGAAAGCGCCCGTCCGGAGATTTGCCGGATGACGAGCCGGGTGCCCGCCAAGAACCCGCCTTTGTTCGCCGAAGGCTTCATCATGATCATGCGTGCGCGCGAACAGGTCAGGGGTGATGTGGTCCGCGCCATCTGCGAAGCCGAGACCGGCAGCGCGGTGGGTGTGATCGGCCTGCACCCGCATGAGGCAGGCTGGGAGCTGGGCTACTGGATCATGCCCGCCGCCTGGGGGCAGGGTTATGCGAGCGAAGCCGCGCAAGGCCTGTGCGACTGGGCGCGCCAGCATGCGATGACCCCGTTCACCGCAAGCTTTTTTGATGACAATCCGGCATCCGGCCGGGTGCTGGAAAAGGCCGGCTTTGCCCATACCGGCGAAACCGGGACCGCCTTCTCCATCGGACGCATGGCCTCTGCGCCCATCCGTCAGATGACGATGGCGGGCTAGCCCAGCTCAACAGACATAGATAAAACCGAGCCATGAAGTTCCTTGATCAAGCCAAAGTGTATGTGAAGTCCGGCTGGGGCGGCCCGGGATGCGTGTCATTCCGGCGCGAGGCCTATGTCGAGTTCGGCGGCCCCGACGGGGGTGACGGCGGGGATGGCGGCGATGTGTGGGTGGAGGCTGTCGAAGGCCTGAACACCCTGATCGACTACCGCTACCAGCAGCACTTCAAGGCCGAGCGCGGCCATAACGGCGCGGGTCGCAACCGCACCGGGCGCGGCGGCGAGGACGTGATCCTGCGCGTTCCGGTCGGCACCCAGGTGTTTGACGAGGACAAGGAGACGCTGCTCGCTGACCTCACCGAGGTGGGACAGAAGGCGCTTCTGGCCAAGGGCGGCATTGGCGGCAAGGGCAACGCCCACTTCAAGTCGAGCCGCAATCAGGCGCCGCGCATTTCCCAACCCGGTGAAGCGGGCGAGGAGCGCGCCATCTGGCTGCGTCTGAAACTGATCGCGGATGCGGGTCTTGTGGGTTTGCCAAACGCGGGCAAGTCCACGCTTCTGTCTGTGGCCAGCAAGGCCCACCCCAAGATCGCCGCCTACCCCTTCACCACGCTTCATCCCAATCTGGGCGTTGTGGAAATGGGCACGGGCAACCGCTTTGTGCTGGCCGATATTCCCGGCCTTATCGAGGGCGCGCATGAAGGCGCCGGCATTGGCGACCGTTTCCTGGGACATATCGAGCGCTGCGCCCTGCTGGTGCACCTCATAGACGCTACGGGCGATGATCCGATGGGCGCCTATGACACCGTGCGCAACGAGCTTGAAGCCTATGGCGGCGGCATCACCGACAAGCGCGAGATCGTCGTTCTGAACAAGCTGGACGCCGCAGACCCTGAAATCGTCGAGATGCTCGACGAAGAGTTCAAGGCCCGGCTTGGCGCAACCCCGCTTCATTTGTCCGGCGCGACGCAGGAGGGCCTGAAGGACCTTCTGAAAGTCATCTGGGAGGCGGTCCACACCCGTCGCCTTGAGGAAAAGCGCCTGAAAGAAGAAGCCGAGCGCGAGGAGCGCGGGGAAACCGGCTGGACGCCGGACCAGTGACGCCTGCGGCGCGCATGGCGACGGCCCGGCGGGTCGTCATCAAGGTCGGATCGGCCCAGCTGATCGACCCGGACAGCCTTGCGCCCCGTCAGGACCGGTTTGAAGCCCTCGCGGACGACATCGCACAGCTGCGCACCGAAGGCCGGGAGGTGGTTCTGGTCAGCTCGGCCGCGGTGGCCCTAGGTCGCCCGCGGCTCGGGCTGAAGCCCGGCAAGACCCTGACGCTGGAAGAGAAACAGGCTGCGGCCGCCGCCGGGCAGGCGCTCCTGATCCAGCACTGGGATCAGGCCTTCGCCCGTCATGGCTTTCCCGCCGCCCAGGCGCTGGTCTCGCCCGCCGACATTGAATCGCGTCCGCGCTGGCTCAACGCCCACACCACGCTTGAAACGCTTCTCAAGCTCGGCGCCGTGCCGGTGATCAACGAGAACGACACCGTCGCGACCGAGGAATTGCGCTTTGGCGACAATGACCGGCTGGCCGCGCGCACGGCCCAGCTAGTCGGCGCGCAGCTTCTGATCATCCTGTCGGATGTGGACGGGCTGTATGACCGCGACCCGCGAGAGCCGGGCGCCCTGCACATTCCCGAAATCCCCGCCATCACCGCCGAGATCGAAGCGCTGGCGGGTCCCGCGCGTTCAGGCGGCGCAGGTACGGGCGGCATGGCCAGCAAGATCGCGGCGGCCCGGATCGCCAATGCGGCAGGCTGCGCGATGATCATCTGCCGCGGCGATCATGACCATCCCGTCGCCGCCCTTCGCGACGGCGCCCGGCACAGCTGGTTCGCCCCCCACGGCAATCCCGAGAGCGCCCGCCGCGCCTGGATCCTCGGCTCGCTCGCCCGTGACGGCGCGCTGGTGCTCGATCCCGGCGCCGCAGAGGCGGTGCGCAAGGGGCGAAGCCTCCTGCCTGCAGGCGTCGTGGATGTGCAGGGCCGGTTCGAGCGCGGCGCGACCGTGCGCCTTCTGACCGCAACCGGTGGACGGCTGGGCGTGGGCGTTGCGGGCTATGATGATCATGAAGCGCGCCAGATCCTGGGTTTGAAGTCCGAGAGCATCGCTGACGTGCTGGGCTATCGACGCGGAGTCGCCCTGATCCATGCCGGTGATCTGGTGCTGGACCCTGAAAGCGGCAGCGCATGAGCCGGGCCGCCAAATCCGAACTCCTGCATGATGGCATGCTGGTAGGGATTTATGGCGGCAGCTTTGACCCCGTTCACCGCGCTCACCGCCACGTCGCGCAAACCGCCCTCAAGCGGCTTGATCTCGACCGGGTGTGGTGGATGGTCAGCCCCGGCAATCCTCTGAAAGCCCACGCCCCCGCCAGTCTTGAAAGCCGCGCCAACGCCATTCGGGCGCTCATGCCCGAGCCCGGCCATGTGGTCTCCACGCTGGAAGACCGGCTCCACACACGCGCCACCATCGATCTCATCGGTCACCTTCAGAGCCGTTATCCGCGCGTCAGCTTCGTCTGGATCATGGGAGCGGACGGGCTGGCGAATTTCCATCGCTGGAAGGACTGGCAGGCGATCGCCCGGCGCATTTCAATTTGCGTCATCGCCCGGCCCGGCTCGGCGATGAAGGCGCGTTTGTCGCCCGCCGCGCGGTATCTGGCCCGGGCGCGCAAACATGACAGTCGCGCGAAATCTCTCCCTCTAGGTAATCCTCCGGGGTGGACTTACCTCACAGAGCCCCTACATGCTGAGGCCTCACGCCTGTTGCGTGCAAACGCCGCATCCTGACCCGCAGCCATCGCCTTGAGACCATGTCGAACGAGACCCTAGTCGAGGCTGGCGCCTTGGCGTTTTTCAAAGACTTGCAGCCCTCCGCCAGCGATTTCCGCGCGGATGTGCTGTCCGGTTTGCGCAAACCCCAGAAGGCGATTTCGCCGAAATACTTTTATGATGCGGCAGGCTCGGCGATCTTTGACCGCATCACGCAAGCACCGGAATACTATCCCACCCGCACCGAGCTGGCGCTTCTGGACCGGATCGGTCCGGAGCTCAAAGCGCTGGCCGGGTCCGGCGCGGTGGTGCTGGAACCGGGCGCCGGGTCCAGCGTGAAGATCCGCCGGCTTCTGGATGCCCTCGACCACCCTGCCGGTTTCGTGGGCATGGATATTTCCGGCGATCACGTCAAAGCCGCCTGTTCCGACATCGCCGCAGACCATCCGGATCTGACGGTCGGGGCGGTCTGCCATGACTTCACCCAGGCGCTGGATGTGGACGCTCTCAACCTGCCCGAGGGCAGGCGCATCGTCTTCTTCCCCGGATCGACCATCGGCAATTTCGAGCTGATCGATGCGCTCAAACTGCTCAAGACCCTGCGTGACTGGCTGCGTCCTGGCGATGCGCTTCTGATCGGGGTCGATCTGCGCAAGGACCCCGCCATTCTGGAAGCGGCCTATGATGATGCCGGCGGCGCCACGGCGGATTTCAACTACAACCTGGTCCGGCGCATCAATACCGAGCTGGATGGGGATCTTGATCCGAGCGCGCTGGTCTATCGCGCCTTCTGGAACCCGTACCGCTCGCGGGTGGAAATGTATCTGCAGGCCCTGCGGGACATGGCGTTCACGGTGGCTGGCGAAGACTTCGTGCTACGCGAGCACGAGACCATCCACACCGAAAACTCCCATAAATTCACCGTCTCGACCTTCCAGGACCTCGCGCGTCAGGCCGGGCTGGTTCCCGCTCATGTCTGGACGCAGGACGGCGCCTGCGCCTTCTCCATTCACTGGCTCGAACGTGGCGAGAAAACGTGCTAGAGTGCGGATTGGTCAATTAAGGGAGCAAGGACTCTGTCCACCGAATTGCACAGCCGCCCCAATGGCGAGGCTGACAGCGACTCTGGCGAACTCGCCCAGAGCACGCAGGATCTCGAAGCGCTGGTTCTGAACGCGCTGGACGATGACAAGGCAGAAGATGTCGTCGCCATCGATCTTACGGGCAAATCATCCGTCACCGATGTGATGGTCATCGCCTCTGGCCGGTCCAACCGGCATGTGGGCGCCATGGCCGACCATCTGGTGCGCAAGCTCAAGGACGCTGGGCACGGCAAGGTCGCGATTGAGGGCCTGAAAACGTGTGACTGGGTCCTGATCGATGCAGGCGACGTGATCGTTCACCTGTTCCGCCCCGAAGTGCGCAGCTTCTACGATCTGGAAAAGATGTGGTCCGTCTCGCCCGACGGCGCCGCCTGACCCTCACCCAATCCTTATCCCGAACCGGGGCGTCCCATGCGCGTTGAGATTCGTGCGATCGGCCGGATCAAGGCCGGGCCCGAGCGCGAGCTTGTGGACCAGTATATGGACCGCGCCAATGGCGTGGGACGCGGGATCGGGCTCGGCCCGGTCGTCGAGCGCGAGCTTGACCCCCGGACCCTCAAGGACAAATCGGCCGAAACCCAGGCGCTGATTGTGGACATGCCCGCAGGCGCGCTGGTGTTTGCGCTGGACGAAACCGGCAAGCCCATGAGCTCGCTTGAGTTTGCGCGGACGATCGAAACCGCGCGTGATGATGGCGCACGCGATCTGGTCTTTCTCATTGGCGGCGCGGACGGTCATGACCGTCCCGCCTTGCCAGCTGGCGCCCGCATGCTCAGCTTTGGCAAGGCCACCTGGCCGCACAAGCTGGTGCGCGTCATGCTGGCCGAGCAGATCTATCGCGCGGCGTCCGTTCTGGCGGGCGCGCCTTATCACCGGGAAGGCTGATGGCGTCCCTGCTGTCCATACTGGCGCTGAGCCTTGCCCTGCAGGCGCAACCCACGCCGGAGCCGGACGAGGTGGATACCATGGAGCGCGAGGCCGCCGAGCTTCGCGATGAGGCCGAAGCCCGTGCAGCCGAGGCCGAAGCCGCCCGCATCGCCATCGCCCGCCTGCAACAGCGCCTTGTGGAAGCGGCGGGCCGCGTCGAGGTCCGCGAGGCCGAAGTGGAAGCCGCGACCGAACGCCTGCGGGCGCTGGAGCGCGAGGAATCTGATCTGCTGGCGCGATTGCGGGCGGAACGGTCCGATCTGGCGCGCGTGCTGGCGGCGCTGCAACGCATCGAGATGTCCGACCCGCCTGCATTGGCTGTGACGCCGGATGATGCGGCGTCCGCCGCGCGCGCCGCCGGCCTTCTGGCCCAGATCGCGCCGCAGCTGGATGCCCGCGTGGAAGCCGTGCAGGCCCGTCTTGAAGAACTCGCCGCCCTGCGCGAGGAGCTCGCCGCCCAGACCCAGGCGCTGGTGCAGGCCCGCGAGGCTCTGGGCGTGACGCGCGAGGAGGTCACCGCCCTGATCGAGGAGCGTCGCGCCGCCGAGGCCGCCCTGCGCGCCCAGGCCGATGACCTGTCCCAACGCGCCGCCCGTATCGCCCGCGAAGCGGGATCCCTGCGTCAGCTTCTGGCGGATATTCGTCGTTTCGCCGCCGCCGAACCGCGTCTGGCGCCGCGTCCCGAACCGGCGCCCGAGCCGGAACCCGGCGTTCCCGTGCCCCGTCTCAGACCGGAACAGGCCTCCCCTGTGGCCATGGCGGCGCTGGTGGATGCGCGCCCGGTGGAAGGGCCGGTCGAGACCTTGCGGTTCAGCGACACAAGAGGTCATCTCAGCCCGCCCGTGCGCGGTGATCTGACCATCAGCGCCGGTGAACGCGGTCCGGACGGCGTGCGGCGCGAGGGTGTATGGTTTGAAACCGCCCAGCGTGCGCAAGTGACCGCCCCCTTTGATGGCGTCGTGGTTTATGCCGGGCCTTTTCAGGGCTTTGACGGAGTTTTGATGCTCAACACCCCCGATGGGTACACACTGATTTTAGGGGGTTTGGGCCTTATTTACGCCGTAGAGGGACAAACATTATTGGCCGGAGAGCCCGTGGGCTCCATGTCAGACCGTGCAAACCCGCCGCCAATGCTCTATCTGGAGATAAGACGCAGCACTGACGAAGCTGCTGACCCCGAGGATTGGCTTCGGCCCGAATTTCGCAGAGGCTAGAGCCTCGACCGCCGCGCTTTGAGGAAGACCATCATGCGTCTGCACATTATCGCTTCAGCTGTCCTGTTCGGAATTGGCGCCGCCACCCTGGCCGTCTCCGCCGAGGGAGAGGACACCAACAGCCGGGAAGCGACCTTCCGTCAGCTGGAGCTGTTTGGCGATGTGCTCAGCCGGATCGAGGCCGACTATGTGACCGAGCCCGACAAGGCCGAGCTGATCGAAAGCGCGATCGACGGCATGATGCAGGCGCTGGACCCGCATTCGAGCTATCTGTCGCCGGACGATTTCCAGGACATGCAGGTCACCACCAGCGGCGAATATGGCGGCGTGGGCATCGAGGTCACCATCCGTGATGACCTGATTACCATCATCTCCCCCATCGCCGAGACCCCGGGCGAGCGCGCCGGCCTTGAGCCCAATGACCAGATCATCGCGGTCGATGGCGAGAGCATGATCGGCGCCAGCATGGATGACGCCGTCGAGCGCATGCGTGGCCCGGCCGGCGATCCGGTCGTGCTGACCATTCTGCGCGAGGGCGTGGAAGACCCGTTTGACGTCACCGTCGTGCGCGACCTCATCGAGGTGCGCGCCGCGTACTGGCGCATGGAAGAGGGCGACACCCCCTATCTGCGCATCACCACTTTCAACGAGAACACCACGGCCAACGCCGTCGCCGGCATCGAGGACCTGACCGAAGCCTATGGCGGCCCGCTGCCGGGGCTTATTCTCGACCTGCGCTCGAACCCGGGCGGTCTTCTGGACCAGTCGGTGTCGGTGTCCTCGCTGTTTCTGGATGGCGGCGAGGTGGTCTCCACCCGCGGTCGCGATCCGCGCGACACCCGCCGCTATAACGCCGAGCCGGGCGACATTCTGAACGGCGCGCCCATCGTGGTGCTGATCAATTCCGGCTCCGCCTCGGCGTCTGAAATCGTCACCGGCGCCCTGCAGGACCGCGAGCGCGCAACGATTGTGGGCATGACCAGCTTCGGCAAGGGCTCCATGCAGACCGTGGTGCCGCTGCGCGGCGGTCGTGACGGCGCCCTGCGCCTGACCACGGCGCGCTATTACACCCCGGCCGGCCGCACCATCCAGGCTACCGGCATTGCGCCTGACATCGCCATCGCCCCGCGCCGCGTGGCCGAGGAAGAGGTCGAGGGCGTGAACACCTATGCCGAAGCCAGCCTGCGCAATGCGCTGGAGAACGAGAACGGCGCCGAGCGTGAAGAGCTGCAGAACGAGCTGTCTCACACCGAAATGCCGCCCGAGGACTGGGATGCGAGCGAAGACTATCAGCTGCACCGCGCCCTCGAGATCCTCAACACCATGATGGGCCAGGATCAGGCGCGCCTTCAGTAGGCGATACGGCTTTTCGAGCGGGTTCGTTAACGCTTCTTTACCCCGTCTTCACGCAGGGTCAGGGTTCGAATCACCCCTGCCCCGGCGTTGAAGAAGCGGCACGCGCACCATGGCCCGACTGGACTCTGATCGCTTTCCCTTGAAAGCCCCGCTTCTGGCGGGTCTCGGAGTTGCGGCTGCGCTTGTGATCGGCGTCGCCGCCCTGACCTGGCTGGCGGGCGGTCCTGCGCCCACGATCAGCGCCAGCGCCGATATCGCCGGCCAACCCGCCGTGCTGGCTTCCGCCGAAATCACAGGCGACCATGGCGCGCCATTCAGCGATCCCCACACGGATGATGTGAGCCTGCCCGGCGTGCGTGACACCGCCGATGCGCTCAACGCCCATGACACGGGCCATCACAGCCCGCAGCCCGCAACGCCCCAGGCGCCCCCCGCACCGCTACCCGGTCTTTACGAGAACGGTCCCGGCGGTCCGCTGCCCGTTATCAGCGCCAGCGGCGAGCGTCCGGATCAGGCCTATGCCCACGCGTTTCACGGCGTAGAGAACGTCCCCACGGTTTCAGTGATCGTTGGCGGTCTCGGCCTGTCGCAAAGCCTGACCGAGCGCGCCATCGAGGTGCTGCCCGCCGAGGTGACCCTCAGCTTCGCGCCCTATGCCGACAATCTACAGGACTGGATCAATCGCGCGCGCGCTGACGGGCATGAAGTTCTGCTCGAACTGCCCATGGAGCCGTTCGACTATCCCAATAATGATCCCGGTCCGCACACCCTGCTGGTGGACGCCAGCACGCAGGAAAACAATCGCCGCCTCGTCTGGCTGCTGTCACGCGCTGCGGGCTATACCGGCGTCGCCAACTATCTCGGGGCGCGTCTGGGCGCTGCGGAAGGCCCGATGACCGAGATTTTCTCCGAGCTTGAAGCGCGGGGCCTGAGCATCTTCCATGACGGAGCGGGTCGACGCGCAGTTCTGGAACAGGCTGGCCGCCACGCCCATGCCCGCATGACCATTGCAGATCGTGTGGTGGATTCAGACCCAAGCCCGCGCGCCATTGATGGCCGTCTTCTGGAGCTTGAGGCGCTGGCCCTGCAAAACGGCACGGCGCTTGGGTCCGGCTTCGCCTATCCCGCCACCGTAGACACGATCGCGGCCTGGGCGGAAGGTCTGGACGGCCGCGGCTATCAGCTGGCGCCTGCGAGCTTCACCATGCAGATCCGCAGCCCTGTGGGCGCCTCCCACGCCGTCGCCAATGACCACGGCGCCGGCCATGGGAATGATCCCGCTCCGGCCGATGACCATGGCGACAGTCATGGCGATGGCCATGGAGACACCCACTAATCATGTCGGACGCCTTTCCCCAACACCGCCCCAATGTGGGCGTCGTTCTGTTCAATGCTGAAGGCAAGGTCTGGCTGGGCAAGCGCTATGGCGCGGATGAACCCTGGTGCTGGCAATTCCCCCAAGGCGGCATGGATGAGGGCGAGACGCCAGAAGAGGCGGGCCTGCGCGAGCTCCATGAAGAGACGGGCGTCACCCAGGATCTCATAGAGCCGCTCGGGAGCATCGAGGACTGGCTGGCCTATGACTTCCCGCCCGAAGTGCTGGCGCAGCGCTCCCGCAATCGCTGGCGGGGCCAGAAGCAACGCTGGTTCGCCTTTCGCTATCTGGGTACAGACGCCGACTTTGACCTTGAGGCTGTTCCGCCGCAGGAATTCTCCGAATTCCGCTGGGTCTCGCTGGAAACCACGCCCCAGCTCATCATCCCGTGGAAGCGCGACATCTATGAGCGCGTCGCCGAGGCTTTCGCGCCCTACAGCGCCTAGCGCGACGCCGCCAACTCCACCACCCTTACAGACGCCGTGCCGCGGCTGAAGAAGCCGAATGCCAGATTGACGGTGTTGTGGGCGATGTTGCGATCCTCGGCCCGCAGTTTCGCCTCGACCTCACGCACCACGCGCAGATTGTCGTCCTGAGCGCCCATCACGCAGACCGTCTCGCCATCGCGCATGCCCGTCCAGATCGAAAGACCCTCGGCTTGCGGCAAGACCAGCGCCCGATCTGACGCCGTGATATCGCGATCCGCTACGGGGAAGTCGAACGCCTTCAGCGTCGCGCCGATCTCCTGCGCTGCTCCCTCCAGGCCCTGCGGACCGAGAGCAGCATCGCACAGGCTGATCATCTGGTCGGCAAGTGCTTCGGTCTGCGCGTCATCGGACGCCAGCGCAGGCGCGCTCAGAGCGGTCAACGACACAGCTGCGGCACAGATCACGGAAACACGCATCATCCTCAGTCCTTGAATGCAAAAAACCCTGCGCAAGAGTGCGCAGGGTTCCAGCAAGCCTCAAATGAAAAGGCTTCAATCTTTAGTGAGACAGTTCCGCCAGCAGAGCCTGGAACTTCTCGATGCGGGCTTCGGCGTCATGACGTTCTTCGTCATTGCGCGCCTGGCCCAGATCTTCACGGGCTTCGGCGAGGGACTTGGAGACGTCTTCAGCGTTCACGTCGGCGAGGTCGATCGCTTCTTCAGCCAGAATGGTCAGGCCGTTCGCGGTGACTTCCGCAAAGCCGCCACGGATGAAGGTGCGGGTGACGTCCGAACCGGAATGAACCGAGATCGCGCCGGTGCGAATGGTCGACATGAAGGGCGCGTGGTTGGCCAGCACGCCGAAATCGCCCTCGGAACCGGGGACCACGACCATGTCCACCTCGCCCGCGAAGACGCGGCGCTCAGGCGAAACGAGGTCAAAGTGCAGCTTGTCAGCCATGGGCCGATCCTTGCTCAGTTACGCCCGACAAGCGGGCAGGCCTTGCTCAATCAAGCCCGCCGGGCGGGCTGGTCGCCGGCGCGCCCGGGGCGCGCCGGCTGATCAGGCTTACGCAGCGTCAGCAGCCAGTTTCTCGGCTTTTTTCACTGCATCCTCGATGGTGCCGACCATGTAGAAAGCCGGTTCCGGCAGGTGGTCGTAATCGCCATCGCACAGACCTTTGAAGCCTTTGACGGTTTCTTCGATCGGCACCTGGATGCCCGGAGAACCGGTGAAGACTTCGGCCACGTCGAACGGCTGGGACAGGAAGCGCTCGATCTTACGCGCACGCGCCACGACCAGCTTGTCCTCTTCGGACAGTTCGTCCATGCCCAAGATGGCGATGATGTCTTGCAGAGCCTTGTAGCGCTGCAGGATTTCCTGCACGCGACGGGCGGTCTGATAGTGCTCTTCACCCACGATGCGCGGCTCGAGGATCCGGGAGGTGGAGTCCAGCGGGTCCACAGCCGGGTAGATGCCTTTTTCCGCGATCGAGCGGTTCAGAACCGTCGTTGCGTCGAGGTGGGCGAAGGTGGTGGCCGGAGCCGGGTCGGTCAGGTCGTCGGCCGGCACGTAAACGGCCTGCACGGACGTGATCGAACCTTTTTTGGTCGAGGTGATGCGCTCTTGCAGCGCGCCCATGTCGGTGGACAGGGTCGGCTGATAGCCCACGGCGGACGGGATCCGGCCCAGCAGAGCGGACACTTCGGCGCCGGCCTGGGTGAAGCGGAAGATGTTGTCCACGAAGAACAGCACGTCCTTGCCTTCCTCATCGCGGAAATATTCCGCTTGAGCGAGACCGGACAGAGCCACGCGAGCACGGGCGCCCGGCGGTTCGTTCATCTGACCGAACACGAGGGCGCAACGCGAACCTTCAGCAGAACCGCCATTTTCCTTGGGGTCCTTGTTCACGCCGGATTCGATCATTTCGTAGTACAGATCGTTGCCTTCGCGGGTCCGCTCGCCAACGCCGGCGAACACGGAATAGCCGCCAAACAGCTTGGCGATGTTGTTGATCAGTTCCTGGATCAGAACCGTCTTGCCCACGCCAGCGCCGCCGAACAGGCCGATTTTACCGCCTTTGGCGTAGGGGCACAGTAGGTCAACGACCTTGATGCCGGTCGGCAGGATTTCCGCCTCGGTGGATTGTTCTTCGAACGCCGGAGCCGGACGGTGGATCGGAGCCAGCATGGCGGCGTCCACGGCGCCCGCTTCGTCGATCGGCTCACCGGTCACGCTCATGATGCGGCCCAGCGTGCCCGGACCCACCGGAACCATGATCGGAGACCCGGTGTCGGTCACTTCAGAACCGCGCTTCAGACCCTCGGTCGCGTCCATGGCGATCGTACGCACCATGTTCTCGCCCAGGTGCGACGCCACTTCCAGAACCAGTTTCTGGTCGCCGTTCTTGGTCTCCAGAGCGTTGAGGATGTCCGGAAGACCGCCCTCGAACTCCACGTCCACGACGGCGCCGGTCACCTGCGCAATACGGCCTTTGAGCTTGCTCATCGTCTCAGCCTCTTTTCCAAACCTTGCAAGGCGCCGCGCCCGGTCGCCTGTCGTTCAAACTTGTTACGCTTACACCGCCTCGGCACCGGAGATGATCTCGATCAGCTCCTTGGTGATTTTCGCCTGGCGGGAGCGGTTGTATTCCAGATTCAGCTTGTCGATCAGCTCGCCGGCATTGCGGGTCGCTGAGTCCATGGCCGCCATCTTGGCGCCCATTTCACCGGCAGCGTTCTCCAGCAGGGCCGAGAGAATGACCGTATCCACATAACGCGGCAGCAGAACCTCGAGGATGCTCTCCTCATCGGGTTCATAGCTGTAGATCGCGCCTTTGAGGTCGGGACGCTCGACGGTCTCGTCGATGGCGTCACGCGCCGGGATCAGCACCTGAGCGCGGGGCTTCTGGCTGATCACCGAGACGAATTCCGAGCTGATGACTTCACAGACATCAAACTCGCCCGCCTCGAACAGGGTGCGCACCTTGTCGCCGATCATCGCCGCGACCGAGCCGTCGATGGACTTGACGTCCTTGAGCTCGACCGTGTCCACGATCTTGTCCTTGTGCAGGCGCTTGAGGGCTTCATAGCCCTTCTTGCCGACCGTCAGGATCTTGACGGTCTTGCCTGCGCTGACCAGAGCAGCGACGCGCTCGCGCGCCAGGCGCGCGATATTGGTGTTGAAGCCGCCGCACAGGCCGCGGTCTGCGGTGGCGACCACGAGCAGGTGGACATCGTCCTTGCCCGTGCCGACCAGCAGACGCGGCGCGTCCGGGCCTTCCATGGCCGATGACAGATTGGCCATCACCGCCGCCATACGCTCAGCGTACGGGCGTGCGGCTTCAGCAGCCTCCTGCGCCTTGCGCAGCTTGGCCGCGGCGACCATTTGCATCGCCTTGGTGATCTTCTTGGTCGATTCGACCGAGTTGATCCGGTTTTTCAGCTCTTTAAGGCTGGCCATTTGTCGTCCTCAGCCCAACCGCTTGATCCTGTCGGGGCAAGCCCCTCCAGAACGAGGAGGTTGGGCGCGCTTTCGCGCGCCCGTCCTTATGCGAAGTTCGCCGTGAAGGTCTCCAGCGTCGCTTTCAGCGCCGCTTCGGACTCATCAGACAGTTTCTTGGTGTCGCGGATCGCGGCCAGAAGATCGGCTTTCTCGGCGTGCAGGTGACGCAGAAGCTCTTCTTCATAGCGACCGATCGCAGCCACTTCGATCTTGTCCAGATAACCGCGCGTACCGGCGTACATCACGCAGACCTGCTCTTCCATGGAGAGCGGGCTGAACTGCGGCTGCTTGAGCAGCTCGGTCAGGCGCGCGCCACGCGACAGCAGCTTCTGGGTGGCCGCGTCCAGATCGGAACCGAACTGGGCGAAGGCCGCCATTTCGCGATACTGGGCCAGTTCGCCCTTGATCTTGCCAGCGGCGGTCTTGGTCGCCTTGGTCTGAGCCGCAGAACCCACGCGGGACACCGACAGACCCACGTTCACAGCCGGGCGGATGCCCTGGTAGAACAGGTCGGTTTCCAGGAAGATCTGGCCGTCGGTGATCGAGATCACGTTGGTCGGAATGTAGGCCGACACGTCGTTGGCCTGGGTTTCGATGATCGGCAGAGCCGTCAGCGAGCCCGAACCATGGGTCTCGTTCAGTTTTGCAGCGCGTTCCAGCAGGCGGGAGTGCAGGTAGAACACGTCGCCCGGATAGGCTTCACGTCCCGGCGGGCGGCGCAGCAGAAGCGACATCTGGCGGTAAGCCACGGCTTGCTTGGACAGGTCATCATAGATGATCAGGCCGTGCATGCCGTTGTCGCGGAAGTATTCGCCCATGGCGCAGCCGGTGAAGGGCGCCAGGAATTGCATCGGAGCGGGGTCAGACGCGGTCGCGGCCACAACGATGGAGTATTCCATCGCGCCGTTTTCCTCGAGCGTCTTGACGACCTGGGCCACGGTGGAGCGCTTCTGGCCGACCACGACGTAGACGCAGTACAGCTTCTGGCTCTCGTCATCACCCTCGTTCAGTTGTTTCTGGTTGAGGATGGTGTCGATGGCGATGGCGGTCTTGCCGGTCTGGCGGTCACCGATGATCAGCTCACGCTGGCCACGGCCGACAGGGATCATGGAGTCGATCGCCTTGATGCCGGTCGCCATCGGCTCGTGCACGGATTTACGCGGCAGGATGCCCGGCGCTTTCACGTCCACGACGCGACGCTCGGCGGCGTCGATCGGGCCCTTGCCGTCAATCGGCTCGCCCAGCGCGTTCACGACGCGGCCCAGAAGGCCTTTGCCGACCGGGGCGTCCACGATGGAGCCCAGACGCTTGACGGTGTCGCCTTCCTTGATGCCCCGGTCGTCGCCGAAGATCACGCAGCCGACATTGTCGCGCTCGAGGTTCAGGGCCATGCCCTTCACGCCGCCCGGGAACTCCACGAGTTCGCCGGCTTGCACTTCGTCAAGACCGTAAACACGAGCGATGCCGTCGCCCACGCTCAGCACCTGACCAACGTCGGAAACGTCAGCCTCTGCGCCAAAGTTCTTGATCTGCTCTTTCAGGATCGCGGAGATTTCCGCCGCCCGGATATCCATGGCCTACGCCTCTTTCATCGTGTTGCGCAGCCCCTCCAGCTTTGTGCGGAGGGAGGAGTCAAACATGCGCGAACCGACCTTCACGATCAGTCCGCCGAGGATGTCGGGCCGCACTTGCGTACGGATATCCACATCCTGGCCCAATGCGGTTTTCAATGCCGCGGTCAGCTCTTTCAGCTGCGTTGCGGTGAGCTCGTCCGCCGTGGTGACTTCAGCCGAAGTCGCCCCGCGCTTGAGCGCCGCCAGCACCTTGAAGGCGCGCAGCATGTCTTTGATATCGCCCGAGCGGCCGTTATGGGCCGCAACAGCGATGAATTTCTTGGTCAGGTCCTGGGCGCCCAGCTTTTCAGCCAGAGCAGAGAGCACAGCTGATTTCTCAGCCGCGCCGTACAGCGGGCTGGTCAGCGCCTCGCGCAGATCGCCGGAGTCCGCGAGCACCGCGCCCAGCGCGTCCACGTCCTTCTCGACAGCCTCTGCCGCGCCCGCCTCTTCGGCCAGGTCGAACAAGGCGCGCGCATAGCGCTCGCCGGCCTCGCTCATGATCGCATTATCGACGGTGGTCACCGTTCTGCGCCGCTTTCTTCTCGTGATGCGCGTTCAGACCCCACCTGTGCGGCATTGCCCAAACGCTTGAAGGAACTTGGCTTCTTGCAAGACACACTAGGGTTACCGCCGCGTGTGTCTCACAGCCCGGCGCCGAACTAGCACAGGGGTGCGCCCCCGGCAACACCGGGGAGTGCGCGAAATAACCTCCTTCTGCGTCCCGATCCTCTCCCGCGGTCCGGTTTCTTCAGTCAACGCCCTGTTTGGCGGCTCCTGAACCGACTTCGAAAATTAAAGTAAAACTTTATGAACTCGAATTCATGGGACCTGGCTCAAACCCTCCGCTAGCGTCACGCACACTCTGCAACCGGGTGTTTCAAGGACAGACGCCATGCCCGCTTTTCCGCTCAGCGCTCTCGCGCTCACACTGATCGCCAGCCTCGATCAGGCCCCTGCGCCTCAATCGGTGTTCCAGCAGGAGATTCGCATCGAACGGGATGCGCCTGTCAGTACGCTGGCGTTCGACTGGCGGCTGCGGAAGATCTTCATCCCAGCGCACGTGAACGGTCAAAGCGGCGATTTCATTTTCGACACGGGTTCGCCCACCATCCTGTCGCGCGCCCTCGCCGAGACGCTTGAGCTGGACATTATCGGCCAGAATACAGGACGGGACGCCCATGGCGCGGAGCTGGTGATGGACATCGCGGTCGTCGAGACGATCCGGCTCGGTGATGTGGTGTTCCACGATGTGCCGGTGATGGTCTTTGACTTCTCAACCCTGGACCAGGGCGCCTGTTTCATGCGGGGCGGGGTGATCGGCTCGGAGATTCTCACGGGCAGCGCCTGGCGCCTGGACCTGTCTCGCCAAACCCTGACCATCGCCGCTAACGCCGACGCGCTTTCCGCCCTGCCCGAGGGCCCCGAGAGCGCGCTTCATGATTTCGGCTATCCGCACATGCCCATCATCGACTACGCCATTGGCGAGATGAGCGACAAGGCGCTCTTTGACACAGGCTTTGGCGGCGACCTGGCCCTGTTCGAGCGCGCCGCTGACATGCCGACAGTTCAAAGACGGATCGTTCGCGGCAGCGTGCAAACCGGCACAGGTCGCGCGGGGGAATCAGCGGGCGGCTGGTCTGAACCTCAACCGCTGACCCGCGCCCGGCTCGATGCGGTCACGCTGGGCGAGACTGCTCTGCCCCGCCTGTACAGCGATCTGCGCCCCATCCCCCCGACCCTGTTCGGCGCCGGTCTTCTGAACACCCATGTGGTGACGCTTGATTATCCGGGCGGCCGGATCGCGCTGAGCCCGCTGGCCACGCCGCTCGCCGCCAGCCCGCCGCCTGATTTCTCCATCGGCCTTGTCGGCGACCATGCCGAGCTGGTCCGGCTTTATGAGGATACTCCGGCGGCGCGGGCCGGTCTGCAGGTTGGCGATGCGGTCTTGTATGTGGATGGACGCCAGCTGCCGACCCAGCCGCTCGACGCGCGATGCGAGACCGCGCACTGGCTGGCGGATGAGCTGGACGCGCACTCTGTTCGGACCCTGACGATCTGGCGTGATGGCGAAACCCATACGGTCACGATCAGCCCGGAGCGCTAGAGGAAGGAATAGGGCTCGATATCAAGCACCACCCGGACCGCTGAGGGCGGTTTGATGCGGCCCATCCAGGCGCGCATGAACGCCGACACATCCACATTGCGCGGCGCCTGAACCAGAAAGCGCCGCCGCCAGCGCCCGCGCACCACGCCCAAAGGCGCTTCGGCGGGACCAAAGACCTGCACGCCTTCTGACACGGGCGCGGCGCGGGCGATGGCAAGGCAAGCCTCATCGAGCTGCGCCGGATCCGGACCAGACACGATCAGCGCGGCCAGGCGGCCAAAGGGCGGCAGGCCAAGAATCTCTCGCATGCTGCGTTCAGCGGCCAGAAAGGCGTCCCGATCCCCGTTCGCCAGCGCCTGCAGGGCTTCGTGTTCAGGGTTCCAGGTCTGAAGGATCGCCCGGCCCGGCCGATCCGCCCGTCCGGCCCGCCCCGCCGCCTGCACCAGGGTCTGATAGGTGCGCTCACCCGCGCGCAGATCCCCGCCCGCAAGGCCGAGATCGGCGTCCACCACGCCCACCAGCGTCAGATGGGGGAAGTTGTGGCCCTTGGCGGCGATCTGTGTGCCCACCAGAATATCGATCTCGCCGTCTTCCATGCGCTGGACGATGGAGCGCACATCCTCGCCGGTCTGGGCGGTGTCCGACGAGAACACCTCCACCCGCGCGTCCGGAAAACGCTGGCGGGCCTCTTCGGCGACTCGCTCGACGCCCGGCCCCACCCCGATCAGCGAATCAGCCTCGCCGCATTCAGGGCAGTGTTTGGGTTTGGGCATGGAAAAGCCGGTCACATGGCACACGAGCCGCCCGGTATAGCGATGCTCGACCAGCCAGCGGTCGGCTTCAGGGCTTTTCATCTTGTGCCCGCAGGCCTTGCACAGCACCAGCGGCGCAAAGCCGCGCCGGTTGAGATAGAGCATGGCTTGCTCACCGCGCGCCAACGTCTCCGCCACCGCCCTGTGCAAGGGCGGGGACAACCATTCGCCCTTCTCGGGCGGGCTGTCGCGCAAGTCCAGAAGCTCGATATCGGGCAGCACCGCCCCGCCCGCGCGGCTGGGCAGCACCACATGCACATAGCGCCCGGCCTCGGCGTTCACGAGGCTTTCAAGCGATGGCGTGGCGCTGGCGAGAATGCACACTGCGCCCTGAAGCTTGGCGCGCGCCACAGCCAGATCTCGGGCGTTATAGGTGAGGTTTTCATCCTGCTTGTAGGTCGGGTCATGCTCTTCATCGACCACGATGCCGCGCAGATTGGTGAAGGGCAGGAAGATCGAGGAGCGCGCCCCCGCCACGATCTTCGCCCGGCCTGACGCGACCTCGCGCCAGGTGCGGCGGCGATCCTTGTCCGCAAGCCCGGAATGCCACAGCGCGGGCTCCACGCCGAACCGGTCCCTGAAGCGCCTGGTTACGGCCTGCGTCAGCGCGATCTCGGGCAAGAGCACCAGGATCTGCGCTTCGGGCTCGCGCCGCATCAGCTCGGCGATGGCTTCGAAATAGACTTCCGTCTTGCCCGAGCCGGTGACGCCATCCAGCAGCGCCGCCTGAAATCCGCCCGCCGCCACAAGACGCCGCAAGGTCGCGGCGGCCTCGGTCTGCACGGCGTTCAGCTCAACGCCCTCACGATACGGGTCGGGCGTCTCGAACGGCGGATCGACCGGCGCCTCCTCGGCGCGCAGACCGCCGGCATCCGCCAACCCCTTCACGACCGAAGCCGACACGCCCGCCCGCCGCGCCAGTTCGGCGGCGCTGGCCGGACCTTGCTGAGCGGCCTCAAGCACAGCCCGACGCGCCGGGGTGAGCCGCGCAAGGATCTTCCCGGAGGGGTGGTAGAGCGTTTCAGTGGGCGAGGGTTTGAGCGCGCCGGGGCTTCGAAGCACCGCCCGCAGCACCACGCCCGGCGGCTCCACCAGATAGCGCGCCGCCCAGTCCACAAACTCGCGCATGGGCTCGCTCAAAGGCGGGCCACCCCGCACATCATCCAGCGTCTTGAGTTTGCGAGAGCCATCATCCGGCCCCACCGCCCAGACCACGCCCGGCGCGCTGCGCTTGCCCAGCGGCGCGAGCACATGATCGCCCGGCTTCACGCGCACGCCTTCAGGAACCGCATAGTCAAACGGTTCGGGCAAGGGCATCGGAAACAGGACCGAAGCGCGTTGCGGAGTTGAAGCGGGTTCGCTCACGACAAAGGACATCCTGAAGCGGTTTGATTCTGCGTCAGTGTAACAAAGGGCAGGACGAACGACTCAGGGTTAACGCATTCACAAGCCGGGTCTGGCAGGTAGATCAGGTTGGCATGGAGTTCGATCAATGACCGCCCTGGAAACGCTGGACCTTGAATCCCTGCGCGCCGTGTTGCGCGAGCGCCCTGAAGTGATCACCGAGGATCCGGACCTGATGGCGCTGGTGCGCGATGCGGATAGCGGCGGCAGCGTGGTGGACCTCGCCCAACGCCGACAGAAAAAGCTCGAAAAGGACCTGCGCAAGGTCCGCGCCACCAATGATGCGCTGATCGCGCTGGCCAAGGCCAATATGGCCGCCCAGGCGCAGACCCATGCCGCCGTGCTCGCCATTCTGGAAGCCGAAGACCTCGCCGCGCTCGACCACAAGCTCGCCAGCCGCGTCGCCGGGGCGCTGAGCGTGGACGCCGTGCGGGTGTTCCTTGAGGGTCATTCCCCGTTGAAAGACGCCAGCGCCATTCTGGGTTGTTCGCCCGAGCTGACCAATGCGCTGCTGGATGATGACAGTGAGCGCCTTGGCCTTGTGAACGGTCGCTTCGCGGATGCGCTCTATGGCCCGCTCGGCCCCAATCTGCGCTCTGAAGCCATTGCGCGCATGGAAATTGGCGGGCATCCGGGCATGCTATGCTTGGCCAGCCGCGACGCCCGCGCCTTCACCGCCGATCAGGGCGCGGACCTCATTCACTTCCTCGCCCGGGCGCTTGAACGCCGGATCGCGCCATGGCTGCGCAGCTAGCCGAGCCGTCCCTGAGCGCTGAACAGGCGCTGTCGGCTTTCCTGAGCCATCTTGAGGGTGAGCGGCGGCTGAGCCCGCGCACGGTCGAGGCTTATGACCGGGATCTGTCGGGCCTGTTTGAATTCCTGACCGGGCATCTGGGCGGGCGGCTGTCGCTGAAATCGCTCTCAAACCTGTCCAGCGCGGACTGGCGCGCCTGGCTGGCCGATCGCCGCCGCGATGGCGTGGGACCGCGCACCCTGCAGCGGGGCCTGTCGGCCGCGCGCACCTTCTTCAGCTATGGCCGCAGGCGGTGGGGGCTCGACAATCCTGCACTCGGCCTTGTGGAATCGCCCAAGGCCCAACGCCGCCAGCCGCGCCCAGTCAGCGAGAGCGCGGCGAAGTCCTTGCTGAAAGAAGCTCAATCCGGCGCGAAGGAGCCCTGGATCGGCGCACGGGATGCGGCGGTGCTGAGCCTTCTTTATGGCTGCGGTTTGCGGATATCAGAAGCGCTGGCCCTGACAGGGCGCGACCATCCCCTGCCCGACGTGCTGCGTGTGACCGGCAAGGGCGGCAAGACCCGGATCGTGCCGGTTCTGCCCGCCGTGCGTCAGGCTGTGAGCGCCTATGTGGACGCCTGCCCCTATCAGATCGAACGCGATGAGCCCTTGTTCCGCGCCAGCCGTGGCGGGCCGTTACAGGCGCGCGCCATGCAAAGCGCGATGCAAACTCTCAGAAGCCGGCTGGGCCTGCCCTCGACCGCCACGCCGCACGCCTTGCGCCATGCCTTTGCGACCCATCTTCTGGCCCATGGCGGGGATTTGCGGGCGATCCAGGACTTGCTGGGCCATGCCTCGCTCAGCACCACCCAGATCTATGCCGATATCGAGCAGAGCCGGTTGATGGCGATCCACGCCGCCACCCATCCGCGCGCACGCAAGCGCTAGGCGCGTTTGCGTTCATACAGACGGACGGTTTCCCCGCTCTCGTCTGTCTCTTCGCGAATGAAGGTGAAACCGGTCTTTTCCAGCACCCGGATCGAGGCCGTCAGATGCGGCAGGGTGCGCGCGCAGACCTTGCGCACCTCCACATGGCTGAACGCCCAGCCGACCAGGCCTTCCACCGCTTCGGTGGCGAGACCCTGTTCGCGGAAGCTGGGTTGCATGGCGTAGCCGATCTCGACCACGCCGTCCGGATCAGCCGGTCCGTGAAAGCCGCCCACGCCCACGGCGCGATCGAGCCCATCCGGCGTCCAGCCCATCAGGAACACCCAGCCGCGCCAGCCCGCTTCTTCGGGGGCGCGGTTGAGGATTTCGAGTTTTTCAGCAAGTTTGGGTTCGTCATCGGCCACGGGCGGCCAGGCTGATTCGCGTTCGGCCCCGAGCGCCTTGAAGAAGGCGGGCCGGTCCTCGACCTGCAGCCGGGCCAGCTCGGACGTAATGGCGACAAGCCGCAGGCGCGCTCCCTGAACCTCAAGGGGCGTGCGGTCATCTGTCTGCGCTGATGTATTCATCGACAAGCCTCCCGAGACTGTCCGGGCGCGTTATGGCGCACCGCCACACAAATGTCGTCAGACATTTTCGTGACATAGTCCCAAACGCACCCGGATAAAGTCTGGGACGGCTTACATTTGCATGGTCCAGCCCTCGACCCCCATGGCCGCCTGACGGACAGCTTCGGACAGGGTCGGGTGGGCGTGACAGGTGCGGGCGATGTCTTCAGACGCCGCACGGAATTCCATGGCCACCGCCAGCTCGGCGATCAGCTCGCCCGCATTCGGGCCCACGATATGGGCGCCCAGGATTTCGTCGGTCTCGGCGTCCGCGAGGATTTTCACGAAACCGTCCGTGGTGTGGTTGGTGCGCCCGCGCGAGTTCGCCATGAACGGGAAGGCGCCGGACTTGTACTTGCGGCCCTGATCCTTGAGCTGCTCTTCAGTCTGACCGACCGAGGCGATCTCAGGGTAAGTATACACGACGTTCGGGATCACATCGTAATTGACGTGACCGGCCTTGCCCGCGATCAGCTCGGCGACTGCCGTGCCTTCATCCTCGGCCTTGTGCGCCAGCATCGGACCCGAGGTCACATCGCCGACCACCCACACGCCCTCAGCGGACGTCTTGAAGTGGTCATTGGCGATCATGCCGCGCTTGTCGGCCTCAATCCCGACCGTCTCGAGGCCCAAACCATCTGTGTACGGACGGCGGCCGATGCAGACCAGAACGATATCGGCGTCCAGCACCTCTTCATCACCGCCCTTGGCGGCTTCGGTGGTGACTTTCAGCTTGGTCTTGAGCTTTTCAACGCCCGTCACCTTGGTGGAGAGCTTGAACTTGATACCCTGCTTCTCAAACAGACGCTTGGCCTGTTTCGAGACCTCGCCATCCATGCCCGGAAGGGCGCGGTCGAGGAATTCCACAACGGTCACCTCAGCGCCCAGACGACGCCAGACCGAACCCAGCTCCAGACCAATGACGCCCGCGCCGATCACGGTCAGCTTTTTCGGAACTTCCTTGAGCTCCAGAGCGCCCGTGGAAGAGACCACGCGGTCCTCATCGATCTCCACGCCCGGCAGCGGGGTGACTTCGGACCCGGTCGCGATGACGATGTTCTTGGCGGAAAGCTCGGTTTCCTTGCCGTCCGCGTCGGTGACGATCACCTTGCCCTTGCCGGCGATGCGGCCCTTGCCGCGGATATGGTCGACCTTGTTCTTCTTGAACAGGAATTCGATGCCCTTGGTCAGGCCGTCCACGGCCTCGTCCTTCTGGCCCAGCATCTTGTCGAGATTGAGCGACAGCTTGCCGACCTCGATGCCCAGGCTGGAGAAGTTCTTGCGCGCTTCCTCATAAAGCTCGGAGGCGTGCAGCATCGCCTTGGACGGGATGCAGCCCACATTCAGGCAGGTGCCGCCCAGCGTCTTGCGCGTTTCGATACACGCCGTCTTCAGCCCAAGCTGGCCTGCGCGAATGGCGCAGTTATAGCCGCCGGGGCCGCCGCCGATAATCACCACATCATATTGATCTGCCATGGGTACACCGTCATCGGTAAACGCGCGCCGCACCGGCGCGCCAAGGAGGGGTTAGCCGCACCCTATACCCGCCCTTGCCCGCGTCAATGCGGCTAAGGACGCAGAGCGGCCATGCATTTACAGGTCGGTGTAGTTGCGAAGGCTTTCAAGCCCGTTACCGCAGGATCCCCGTCTTCACACCCCGGTCCGCCACCCACCAGAACGCAACGAGGCTCAGGAAGATCACGACCGAGAAAATTACCCCGCCGATCCCGTTCATCAGCTCATAGGCTGAGGTCAGACCGTAAAGGTAGGCGGCGCTTATGATGTATGAGGCGATGGATACCAGAAAGAGTGGCGCGGCGTATTTCGTCCGGATCAGCAAGGCGACGCTGCCCAACACCGCGCTCCAGACCGCGATGGCCCAGACCGCTTCATACCAGAGCGGAAATCCCAGATAGAAGGCCAGCTGCTCTTCGGTGAAAGCGGCCAGATACGCCTCATTGCCCATCTGGGTAAGCGTGTAATCCATGGCCCCGAAGCTGTTCCAGATCAGCGCGACAACGCCCACAATCCAGAACCAGACCGGCGTTTTCGGCCGTTCGCTCGGCGCTTCAATCTCGTCTGTCATCAGACTGCCTCCCCCAAGGTTATAGTCGCATTCTAGCCCCCAAACCCGACCTGCGCCCAGCCCAAAGAAAAACCCCGGCCGTTTCGGGCCGGGGTTGATCGTTTGACGCTTTGAGATCGACTAGATGTCGAGCAGCAGGCGCTGCGGGTTCTCAAGGCTTTCCTTGACGCGGACGAGGAAGGTCACGGCCTCTTTGCCATCCACGATGCGGTGATCGTAGGACAGCGCCAGATACATCATCGGGCGGATCTTCACTTCGCCATTGATGGCGACCGGGCGCTCCTGGATCTTGTGCATCCCCAGAATGCCCGATTGCGGCGCGTTCAGGATCGGCGAAGACAGAAGCGAGCCGTAGACGCCGCCATTGGAGATGGTGAAGCTCGCGCCCTGCATGTCCTCGATGCCGAGCTTGCCGTCACGGGCGCGTTTGCCAAGGTCCATGATGGACTTCTCGACGCCGGCCAGGGACAGATCGTCCGCATCGCGGACAACCGGCACGACGAGGCCGCGATCGGTGCCGACCGCCACGCCCATATCGTAATAGTTCTTGTAGATGATGTCGGTGCCGTCGATCTCGGCGTTGACCGCCGGAACGTCTTTCAGCGCCGCGACGCAGGCTTTCACGAAGAAGCTCATGAAGCCCAGCTTCACGCCGTGCTTGGCGACGAAATCGTCCTGGATTTCCTTGCGAAGGGCCATGATCGCGCTCATGTCCGCTTCGTTATAGGTGGTCAGCATCGCTGCGGTGTTCTGCGCGTCTTTCAGACGGCGGGCGATGGTCTGACGCAGGCGGGTCATCTTCACGCGCTCTTCGCGCGGGCCGGTTTCACGCGGCTTGGAAGACGACGCGGACGCAGACGACGCCGGAGCGGTTCCGCCGGACTGGACGGCTTTCAGCGCATCACCCTTGGTGACGCGGCCATCCTTGCCAGTGCCTTCGACCTTGGAGAGGTCGAGATTGTTTTCTGCCGCGACGCGGTTGGCGGACGGCATGGCTTTCATGTCGCCCGAAGACGAGGACGAGGAGGCCGCCGCTTTCGGCGCGTCATCAGATTTGGGCGCAGCAGCCGCAGACGCGCCCGCGCGGATTTTCGCGATCACCTGATCGGGGGTGACGGTGTCGCCCTCGGCCACAAGCTGTTCTTCCAGAACGCCCGCCGCCGGGGACGGCACTTCCACGGCCACCTTGTCGGTCTCGATCTCGAGGATCGCCTGATCCTGCTCGACCGCTTCGCCGGGCTTGACCAGCCACTGGCCGACCTGGCCTTCAGCAACGCTTTCGCCCATCACCGGGACCTTGGCGTCGATCAGCTCGCCGCCGCCGGAAGACTTGGCTTCGGCTTTCGGCTCGGACTTGGCTTCGGATTTGGCCGGTGCGGACGCGCCGCCGCCTTCACCCATTTGCGCCAGGGTCGCGCCGATTTCCACGGTGTCGCCTTCCTGGGCGACGATCTTGGAGATGACGCCATCTTCCTCGGCGCGCACTTCCACCGACACCTTGTCGGTTTCCAGCTCCACCAGGATGTCGTCTTTCTTCACGGCGTCGCCTTCGGAAACCTGCCATTCGCCGACAGTGGCTTCGGAAACGGATTCGCCGAGGGTGGGGACGGTGATCTCGGTCATATTAGGCTCTTTCCTAGAAAGGTCTTCGTGCGGGCGAAGGCTTACGAGAGGGCTTCGTCAATGAGGGCGGCCTGCTGGGCCTGGTGCTTGGACAGAAGGCCCGTCGCCGTGGAGGCCGAGGCTGCGCGACCGGCATAGCGGGCGCGGGCGCTCCTGGTATCGGATTTCTCGAGACAGAATTCCAGATACGGCTCCACAAAGCTCCAGGCGCCCATATTCTTGGGCTCTTCCTGACACCAGACCACATCGGCGTTCTTGAAGCGCTTGAGCTCGTCAATCACCGATTTGGCCGGGAACGGATAGAACTGCTCCACGCGCAGCAGATAGACGTCGTCGATCTTACGCTCTTCACGGGCTTCGAGCAGATCGTAATAGACCTTACCCGAGCACAGGACGACGCGGCGGATCTTGTCGTCAGAGGTCAGCGGAATTTCGGCGCGGCCGGTGGCCACGTCAGAGCGACCCTCGCGCACCTTCATGTCCGCATCATCCCACAGCACGCGGTGGAAGCTGGAGCCTTCGGAGAACTCCGCCAGCGGGCTGATGCAACGCTTGTGACGCAGCAGGGATTTCGGCGTCATCAGGATCAGCGGCTTGCGGAAGCCGCGATGGATCTGGCGACGCAGGATGTGGAAATAGTTCGCCGGGGTCGAGCAGTTGGCGACCTGCATATTGTCTTCGGCGCATTGCTGCAGATAGCGCTCGAGGCGGGCGGAGGAGTGCTCCGGGCCCTGACCTTCATAGCCGTGCGGCAGCAGCATCACCAGGCCCGACATCCGCAGCCATTTGCGCTCGGACGAGGAAATGAACTGGTCGATGATGACCTGGGCGCCGTTGGTGAAGTCACCGAACTGGGCTTCCCACATCACCAGCGTGTTGGGCGCAGACAACGTGTAGCCGTACTCATAGCCCAGCACCGCTTCCTCAGACAGCATGGAGTCGATGACTTCATAGCGCGCCTGATCACCGCCCAGATGGTTCAGCGGGGTGTAGCGGTCTTCCGTGTTCTGATCGATCACATGCGAATGTCGCTGGGAGAAGGTGCCGCGGCCGCAGTCCTGACCGGACAGGCGCACCGGGAAGCCCTCTTTGAGCAACGAGCCGAACGCCAGATGCTCCGCCGTCGCCCAGTCAATGCCGTTCTCGTCGTCCAGCACGGCCTTGCGGCGGTTTGAGATGACGCGGTTCAGGGTCTTGTGGACGGCGATACCCTCGGGAATCGTCGTCATCTTGTCGGCGATGTCTTTCAGGACGCTCGTTTCGACAGCCGTCTGGCCGCGGCGATCATCCTCTTCGGGCAGGCCCAGACCCTGCCAGACGCCATCAAGCCAGTCAGAGCGGTTCGGGCTGTAGGATTTGGCCTTTTCGAACTCGTCATCGAGGAACTGCGCAAAGCCTTCGACCCAGCCGTCGATCTCTTTCTGGGTGGTGACGCCTTCCTTGATCAGGCGCTGGCCATACTGGTCCAGCGTCGTGGGATGGTCGGCGATCGTCTTGTACATGATCGGCTGGGTGAAGCTCGGATCATCGCCTTCATTGTGGCCGTAACGACGGTAGCAGAACATGTCCACGACCACGTCCTTGCCAAAGCGCTGGCGGTATTCCGCAGCGACTTTCGTGGCGAAGGTCACGGCTTCGGGATCATCCCCATTCACGTGGAAGATCGGCGCCTGCACCATCAGCGCCACGTCGGACGGATAGGGCGATGAGCGGCTGTCCTTGGGATCGGTGGTGAAGCCGATCTGGTTGTTGACCACAAAGTGGATGGCGCCGCCGGTTCGGTGACCGCGCAGGCCGGACAGGCCAAAGCACTCGGCCACAACGCCCTGACCGGCGAAGGCCGCATCACCGTGCAGCAGCAGCGGCAGGACCTTGCCCACATAATCGGACTCATCGCCGTCCTGACGACGGAACTGGGTCTGCTTGGCGCGGGCCTTGCCCAGCACCACCGGGTTCACGGCCTCAAGGTGGGAGGGGTTGGCGGTCAGCGACAGGTGCACGCTGTTACCGTCAAACTCGCGGTCGGACGAGGAGCCAAGGTGGTATTTCACGTCACCCGAGGCGTAATCGATCTGACCGATCGTGTCGCCGCCCTGGAATTCATGGAAAATCACGTGATAGGGCTTGCCCATCACCGCCGCGAGCACGTTCAGACGACCGCGGTGCGGCATGCCCAGGATGATGTCCTTCACCCCCAGCGCGCCGCCGCGCTTGATGATCTGTTCCAGCGCCGGGATCAGGCTCTCGCCGCCATCAATGCCGAAGCGCTTGGTGCCCGGATAGCGCTTGTGCAGGAAGTTCTCGAACGCCTGGGTCTCGATGATCTTCTTGAGGATGGCGATCTTGCCTTCCTTGGAGAAGGCGATTTCCTTGTCCGGACCCTCGATGCGCTCTTGCAGCCAGGCTTTCTCTTCGGGGTTGGAGATGTGCTGGAATTCCACGCCGAAGGTGGAGCAATAGGTGCGCTTGAGGATGTCGAGCATCTGGCGAACAGTCGCCGTCTCAAGACCCAGATAGCCGTTGATGAAAATCTCGCGATCCAGATCCTCGGCCCCGAAGCCGTAGCTTGACGGGGCAAGCTCGGGCTGCTCGCCGAAGCTGGTGAGCTTGAGCGGATCAAGATCGGCCGCCAGGTGCCCGCGCATGCGGTAGGCGCGGATCAGCATGATCGCGGCGATGGAATCCTTGACCGCCTTGTGCACGTCTTCCGCCGAGGCGGCCTTTCCCTTGTGCTGGGCAACTGCATCGGGCAGCGCCATGGTCGCGCTTTCGATATCACCAAGCGCGCGCACCAGCTCGCCATTCGCCGGACGCGGCCAGTCCTTGCGTTTCCACGAGGGGCCCTTGGCGGATTGGCTGGCCTCGGCAGGGGCGTCCCCCACCTCTTCAAAGAAGGCGCGCCAGCTTGCGGGAACCGAGGCCGGATCCGCAGCGTAGTTCGCCGCCATTTGCTCAAGATAGACGGCGTTGCCGCCAAACAGGAACGAAGTGTCCAGGAAAGTCTGATTTTGGGGGGAGCGTTCGTCAGCCATGGCGCCATTCAATCGGCATCTAAGGGGAACACGCACCCTCTCGGACGCGCGCATATGGTTTGACCCGACATTTATGCCTGTTAGTTAAGAAATAGAAGACCGAAGCGCCGCAAATCGGTAAAAGCGCGCCGATTTTACTGCAATCCGGACTTCTACGGGGTTCAGACGTCCCCATACACCCGTCAATCGGGTGCATGGATGCGACTTTCGGCTAGGGGCCAAGAAAAACCCCCGCCCGGATCACCAGGCGGGGGTCTGTCTTTTCAAGCGACCGAAGTCCTAGCCCTTGAGGACCTCGACCAGGGTGTCGCCCAGACGCGCCGGGCTGTCGGAGACGACGATGCCCGCCGCCTTCATGGCCTCGATCTTGTCTTCAGCACCGCCCTTGCCGCCGGACACGATGGCGCCGGCATGGCCCATGGTGCGGCCCGGAGGCGCGGTGCGGCCCGCGATGAAGCCGACCATCGGCTTCTTGCGGCCTTTCTTGGCTTCGTCCTTGAGGAACTGGGCCGCGTCTTCTTCAGCAGAGCCGCCGATCTCGCCGATCATGATGATCGACTTGGTTTCGTCGTCCGCCAGGAACATCTCCAGCACGTCGATGAACTCGGTGCCCTTGACCGGGTCGCCGCCGATGCCGACAGCCGTGGTCTGGCCCAGGCCCGCATTGGAGGTCTGGAACACCGCTTCATAGGTCAGGGTGCCAGAGCGCGACACGACGCCGACAGAGCCCTTCTTGAAGATGGAGCCCGGCATGATGCCGATCTTGCATTCTTCAGGCGTCAGAACGCCGGGGCAGTTCGGGCCCAGAAGGCGCGAGTTGGACTTCTCGAGGCGGGCTTTCACCTTGACCATGTCCATCACCGGAATGCCTTCGGTGATGCAGGTGATCAGCTCGATGCCCGCATCAATGGCTTCGATGATGGCCGCGCCAGCGCCGGCCGGCGGCACATAGATCACGGACGCGGTGGCGCCGGTGGCTTCCTTGGCGTCGCCCACAGTGGCGTAGATCGGCAGGGTCGCGGAGCCGTCCAGACCCGAGGTCCAGCTTTCGCCGCCCTTTTTGGGGTGCACGCCGGCGACCATCTTGGTGCCGTAATAGTTCAGCGCCTGTTCGGTGTGGAAGGTGCCGGTCTTGCCGGTCAAGCCCTGAACGATGACTTTGGTGTCTTTGTTGACGAGAACTGACATGGCTTAGGCCTTCTTCACAGCAGCGGTGATTTTCTTCGCGGCGTCATCGAGATCGTCAGCGGAGGTGATGTCGAGACCACTTTCGTTGAGGATCTTCTTGCCCAGGTCCACATTGGTGCCTTCAAGGCGCACCACCAGCGGAACCTTCAGGCCGACTTCCTTCACTGCCGCAACCACGCCTTCGGCGATGACGTCGCAGCGCATGATGCCGCCGAAGATGTTCACGAGGATGCCTTTGACGTTCGGATCGGCCGTGATGATCTTGAACGCTGCGGTCACTTTCTCTTTCGAAGCGCCGCCGCCCACATCGAGGAAGTTGGCCGGTTCGGCGCCGTACAGCTTGATGATGTCCATGGTCGCCATGGCCAGGCCCGCACCGTTCACCATGCAACCAATGTCACCGTCGAGCGCGATATAGGCGAGGTCGTATTTGGACGCCTCGATCTCTTTCTCGTCTTCTTCGGTGAGGTCGCGCAGCTCGCGGATGTCGTCGTGGCGGAACAGGGCGTTGCCGTCAAAGGACACCTTGGCGTCCAGAACGCGCAGACGACCGTTTTCCATCACGATCAGCGGGTTGATCTCCAGAAGGCTCATATCCTTCTCGGTGAACGCCTTGTACAGGATCGGCGCCAGCGACAGCATGTCGTCGCGCGCCTGACCTTCAAGCTCCAGCGCTGCAGCGATCTTGGACGCATCGTCCCCGGTCACGCCCGTGGTCGGGTCGATGTTCACGGTCAGGATCTTCTCAGGGGTCTCTTCGGCCACCTGTTCGATATCCATGCCGCCTTCGGTGGAGACCACGAAGGCCACCTGGCCGGTTTCGCGGTTCACCAGCAGGGAGAGATACAGCTCGGATTCGATATCCGCGCCGTCTTCGATGTACAGGCGGTTGACCTGTTTGCCATCAGGGCCGGTCTGGTGGGTGACCAGCGTGTTGCCGAGCATTTCCTTGGCGTTTTTCGCAACGTCTTCCTTGGTGAAAGCGAGGCGCACGCCGCCCTTGGCGTCAGCGGGCAGTTCCTTGAACTTGCCCTTGCCGCGGCCGCCGGCATGGATCTGGGACTTCACAACCCAGAGCGGGCCGGGAAGCTGGTCAGCGGCTTTGGAAGCCTCTTCGACGGAAAACACGGCGATGCCTTCGGCGACCGGAGCGCCGTAGGATTTCAACAGGGCTTTCGCCTGGTGCTCGTGAATGTTCATGGAGCAATATCTCTCGCACAGAGCTGAGGGGGATGCGGGCGAGAAACACCCGCACCTAGGCGGACAGGCGGCGTTATAGCACCCGAGCGGTCAGGCGCAACGCGGCATTCCCCTATCTTTAGACCTAGATCGTGTCTTTTGCCTTAGCGAAGCGCGCACTCAACGCACCTGCGGCCCATCCCAGGCCCGCGCAAAGGCCCGCCGCCAGAGGCAAGACGAGGAAAAGACCGGCGTTTCTGCAGGCGTCCGGACCGTTCAGCTCACAGCCTTCCGCAAGGGACGCCGCCGTCTCTGTCAGCCCCAGCGCGACGATCTGGCCCAGCAGCACCGGGGCGCCCATGCCGATCATCATCCAGCCCAGCCAGGTCATGAAGCCCAGCGAGGCCAGCTTGCGACGCAGGGCGAAGGCCGCCAGCGCTCCGGCCAGCGCAGGCAAAGCGATGACCAGCGCCATCATCATGCCCGGTCGAGCTCCTCTTCGGGCGCTTCGATCTCGGCGAGCTCGGCGGAGGTGGCCTGCAGGTTGACGAAGGGCTGGCGCTCACCCTCGCTGACCGGCTTGCGGGCGCGGCGACGCCACAGCATGCCCGCGGCCAGAACGCAGCTCACGATCGCTGCGAATAAAAACAGGCCGCGCGGGCCCAGAGGTCCCGAATAGGCGACGCCGGCCACGATCGGGCCCAGCGTTGAGCCTGCGGCCCAGACCAGAAGCATGCCCGAAGCGATGGCGGGCAGTTCTTCCACCCGCGAGCGGTCTGCGGCATGCGCCACAGCGACGGAATAATACGCCAGGCTGGCAGCGCCCCAGAAGCCAACAAGCACCGCCGCCATGAACAGGTCCGGGTTCGGCATCACCACGAGGATCAGCGCAAAACAGCCGCTCATGATCGACAGGGCGGCGATCACCAGACGCCGGTCCATGCGGTCAGAGATCATCCCGGCGGGCCATTGGGTCACCATCGAGCCCAGATAGATCACCGCCATCAGAAGCGCCGCGCCGCCCGCCGCGTTCAGCGGATCCAGCGATCCTGCCCAGATCGGCATGAAGCCGAGCACGCCTGAATTGAGCAGACCGGCGGTGAACGCCGCCGCCGCCGCTGCGGGCGCGATTGAGAACAGGCGCGTGATCGGCACAGTCTCACCGGTGGGCAGGCTGGGCTGGGCGCGGCGGGTGAAAACGATCGGGGTCAGCGCCAGCGCCATGGCGGCGCCCGCCATGATGAAGCCGTCGCGCGCATCAAAACCGGGCAGCGCAATCAGGAAGGGGCCTGCAATCAGGCCGGCGCGCCCGATGATCTGATAGACCGAGATGACGGCGCCCCGGCGCTCGCTGGGGGTGGCGTCCGCAATCCAGCTTTCCGCCACCGCGAACAGGCCGGCGGCGCACATGCCAAACCCGAACCGGGTGATCAGCCACCACAGGAAGTGATCGCCCAGCGACAACATCAGGGTCAGGGCCGCAGCACCGCCCGCATAGCCCGCATAAGCCCGGATATGACCCACCGAGCGGATCATGCCCGGCGACAGCCAGGCCCCGAGCGCGAAACCGGCGCCAAAGGCGGCGATGACGGCGCCGATGGCCGGACGGCCCCAGCCCGCGCCGCTCATCGCCAGCGGCAGAGCCACGCCGAGCGCGCCCATCGCGGCCTGCAGAAACAGGGTTGCGACCATCACCATGGCGACATTGCGATAAATCAGCATGGGCGGCCTTTGCAGTCTGGGTCGGCGCGAGAGGCGTCAAGGTCATCATGTGGGCGTGCGCAAGGCAAGCCGTACGGTCAGGCCAGGCGCGCCAGACGTGCAAGCGCCCAGTCCAGCGATAACGGCCCGGCGCCGCGCAGGATGAGATACAACCCCAGCGCCAGATACGCCACCGTCGAGGTGAAGGCTTCCGGCAGAATGAACAGAATATGCCAGAGTGCGCCCAGAAGAATGGCGATGCCGGTCAGGCGGGTCAGGACGCCCGCCGCCAGGCTGAGGCTGGCGAGCGTAGCCGCAGTCAGGAGCAGCACAGCGGCGAAACCCGCATCCACCTGCCCCATGGTCCAGATCCGGGCCGCCGTCTCAAGGCCGTCCGTCGGCGTCACCCAGGAGCGCCAGCTGAGCGGATCATCCACCAGCGCGGCGTTCGCCCGCGACCAGCTCCACATCTGCACGATCAGCACGGCGCGAACCGCAAGCCCCAGCACCGCATCAAACAGGTTGGCGCGCGGCCCCGCCGATGACGCTTCGACCGGAACCGGCGGCGCAGCGCCAGCGCCGGGCCCTGCGGCGTCTCCCGCGCCCAGAAACAGGCGTTCAAACTGACTCGCGTCCTTCATGGCGTCCCCCCGCAACCATCCTGCCCGCAGGCTGCCCCTTCAGGCAATCACGCGCACGAAACGGCGCGCACGACGCCTGCGAGGCGTGACCTGCGAGACACGGCGTCAGAGCGCGCCAATGGCGGACAGGCTGATGCTTTCGCGACGCACCGCATCGCCCTCCATGTCCCGGATCTCGAGATTCAGACGGCCCTGATCCCAGTCGATGCCGATAACGCCGTAATTCTCCGGGCTGTACATGGACCCCAGACGGTTCGGTCCGGCCTCGGTGTTCTCCCGGTTGCTCGCCATGTTCAGCGCCGAAGAGGTGATCTCGTAGAGCGGATAGCTCGCCACATCATCACGGCGATAAAGGCCTGCAGAGTGACGATCGCCGGAAACGAACACCACGCCTTCTGCACCCGCCTCATTGATCAGGCGGAACAGGCGGTCACGCTCCAGCGGCATGGTCCGCCAGGCTTCCCAGCCATGGCCATCCGCCAGCACCTGAATGGAAGACACGATCAGACGCAGATCGGCCGGCTCCGCCAGCTGATCGGCCAGCCAGGCCCATTGCGCCGCGCCCAGCATGTCCTGATCGGGATTGGTGCTGGGGATGTAGCGCTCGCGTCCGGCTGCACCCTGCTCGTCCGTGGGGGTCAGGTCAGAGCGGAAATAGCGGGTGTCGAGCATGATGATCTGCACGCGCCGCCCCTCGGGGCCAAAGACCTGCGCGTCGTAAATGCCTTCACGCTGGCGACGCGCATCATCCTCGGGCGCGCGCCAGAAATCGAGAAAGAGCTGCTCGGAAAAGCCTTTGAACGGGAAATCCCGCCCCAGATCATTCATGCCGTAATCATGGTCATCCCAGGTCGCCAGCATGGGCAGGGCCGACCGCAGCAGGCGAAATTCGGGACGTGCGGCGAGCGCCGCGTAATTCTCGCGCAGCTCGGGCAGGTCGGCGTTATAGGAGCGCGCATCGCCATAGACATTGTCGCCCACATACATGAACAGGTCATGGGATTCCGCCGCGATGGTCGCGAGAATGGGGATTTCGCGCTGCGCGGTGTTGCACGATCCGAACGCGATCGAGGTGAGCACCGCATCCGTTCCCGGCAGGGCCGGACCTTCTGGAGCGACCGGGGCGACATACTCAAGCTGGGCGTAATACGGCGCCAGCGCCTCGACCGGGGTCCGCGGCGCACCTGAAGCCACGAGGCTGGGCGCGATCACCGGCTCGGTGGCGTCAGCAGGCACCGGCTCGGAGCAGGCGGCAAGCGCGAACAGGCCAGCGCCCAGCGTGAGTTTCATCCAGGTTGACGTCATCTCTATCCCCTGTCCGGTGCAATCCGCGGCCCAGCGCGTGCGGTCAGGGCAGGTGTAGCGCGGACCTGCGTCAGGTCAATGACACGCCGCCCGACCTAGCCGCCAAACACCACCACATGCATGAGCCGGCCGGGGATCAAGGTCGCCGCGCCCGGAATGCCCAGAGCGGCGATCATCAGCACCAGCGCAGTCGTTCGGTGACGCGCCACATTTCCCCGACGCGCATGAAGGGTCAGAAAGACCACCCCGATCACGGTTACCGGGATCAGAAGGTGCAGCAGGCTGAAACCGCTATTGGTCTCGCGAATGAAATAGGCGGTGCCCGCCACCGTCAGCATCAAACCCACCCAGACATAGCCGAGCGCGCGGTGCGGGATCGTGCCCTTGGGCGCGGAGAACTGGACCACGCCGAGCCCCAGCGCCCCCATGGCGGCGAGCGCATGGATCTGGATGTGCAGCGGCGCGGTCAGGAAGGCGTCGATATTCATCCCCGGGCTCCTTGCAGGGTGATGGCCATGTCACGGGTCTCGCCCGGGGCCAGAGTGAACGCCGCTTCCTCCCAGTTCGCGCCCCGGAAGCGCGGGCGGGGATTGTTGGAGAAGCCATAGCGCTCGCGCGGGATGCCAACAAAATTGGTGTCGAAGTCGTTATTGCCGTTAGCGTCATGAAACACCTGAATCCCGACCGGACCGGCTGGCAGCTCCTCAAGCTGGAGCCGGGCCTGACCTTCGGCAATCTCGACCCAGGCGGAGCGGAGCTCGTCCTGCCCGTTCCAGGCGTCCGCGCTGTCATAGACGCCCACCCAGACCCGGCCGGTTTGCGACGTCAGACCGTCAATCACCAAGGAGAGCGTCGCAAGGTCCGGCGCGGTTTCGGGCATCGCTTGCGCATGGGCTGAGGGTGCGAAGTGGAGCGCAAACAAGGCTGCGCTCGCAAGGGCCGCGGTTTTCATCGTCTTGTGGTTCATGTCCCGTCCTTTCACGATCTGACCGCAGCACGGCGCTGCGGGTCGCCCCACAGTGCTGCCTGCGGCGAACGGGAACGGGAAACGGTTCTGCGCGAGCGGACTGGACCTCTTCGCGAGTTGAAGCCAACCTGCCGTTCACGCTTCGCGAACGGGGGTAAGCGCATCAGTCATGCAAGACCGGGTCAGGACAACCCTGCGCGCCCTTGTGCAACCGGCGCTGATGGTGCTGGGACTTGGAACCTTCCTGGCCATCATGAGCCCGTTCGGTTCGGATGCCCTGGGCTGGCCCTGGGTGTGGGTTTACTGGACCGGCTTTATCGCCCTGGGCGGAGCCGTCGGCTTCTCGCTGGGCCATAATCTGCCGCGCTTGCTGCCCCAGGCGCCGGAATGGAGCATCTACGCACTCACAGCGGCCGGCGTCTCCATCCCCGTCACCTTCGGCGTCGCCTTTGTGAACGCCGGGTTCTCCCTGAAGATCAGCGCCGGTGATCTGGCCCTGACCTATTTTCTGGTGCTGTTCATCTCAAGCTTCGCCACCGCCGTCGTCTATGTGGTGGACAAGCTGAGCGGCGCGCGCGCCGGAACCGAAGAGAACGGCCTCAATGCGCAGCCGAGCTCGGCTCTGCTCGAGAAACTGCCCGTCGGGCTGCGGACCGCGGAGCTCTGGTCGATGAGCGCCGAGGATCATTATCTGCGCGTGCGCACCGAACGCGGCGAGGCCCTGATCCTGATGCGCCTGTCTGATGCGGTCGCGGCCTGTGACGCGTTGGAAGGCGCGCGCACCCATCGGTCCTGGTGGGTGGCGAAAAGCGCGGTCGCCGAAATACGCAAGGGTGATGGCCGGGGCGTCCTGATCCTCAAGGACGGCGTAGAGGCTCCGGTCAGCCGCACCTATTACCCCGCGCTACGGGAGGCGGGCTGGTTCTAGCGCCGGATCCGCTCCCGGTTCGCGGCCCAGTCTGCCCGGGACTGCCCCCAGACCTGCGCCTGTATGCCGAAGCCCGGCACCTCCGCGGTACGGCCCTGATCCACCGAGCCCAACTTGCGCGCCACAGCCTTTGAGTTGTCATTCTCCGGCGCGATCAGATGAATGACGCTGTCCCAGCCCAGCTCGTCGAAGGCGAAATCCATCGTGGCGGCGGCCGCCTCGGGCCCGAAGCCCTTGCCCCAGTGCGCCCGGGTGATCGACCAACCCACTTCCGGCTGGGGCCAGCCATGGGGCGCCCAGGGGCCGACCCGGCCAACCCAGTCCCCCGTCGCCTTTTCCTCTACCGAGAAGAAGCCATAGCCGCGCACGGCCCAGTGCCCGATGATCGTGCACAACTGTCGCCAGACCAAAGGCGCTTCCATGACGCCGCCAATATGGCGGGCAGCGACTTCGTCACTCATCAGGCCCACAAAGCCATCCAGATCGCGCTCTTCGGGCAGACGAAGGCGCAAGCGTTCGGTTTCAAGCACAGGTCCGTCAAGCATCGGAGGCTCCCAGGTCAAAGCCTGAGTGTCTTCATTCGACAGCGCGAGACAAGAGCTAGCGCGATTGCACCGCAGCCAGCACGTCTTCGGCCGAGATCCGGGTCGCATAGCCACGCTGCTGACCCAGTCCCGCCTCATGCCAGAACTTGGCGACCACCACACCGTCCCGATCAATCACGAAGGTGATGGGATAGGGCACGCCATGGGCCAGATGATCGGGATCTGCGTAGATCGGATCGCGCACACCAAACGCGTCAATGGTGGCGCTGCCCGCGTCCGACAACAGGGCCATGCTCAGATCACGCCGCTCCGCCACCTGCGCCAGAACCGGCTCCGGATCATAGGTTAACACCGCCACGGGCCAGCCCGCGTCGGCAAAAGCGTCCACATAGCCCTCAAGCTCCAGCGTCTGGCGCAGGCAGATCGGGCACCAGTCAAGCGAGCGGTTGAAGTACAGAACCAGACCCTGCTCACCCATCAGGCTTGAAAGCGTGCGCGGGGCGCCTTGCGCGTCCACAACATGAAGCTCGGGCGCCGGTGCGCCAATTGCAGGCCCGAAGCTTGATGCCGCCTCGGCCGCCGCCTGGGTCGGGCTTTGCGCCCAGGCGCCGGACACGGGCAGGGTGCAGGCAAGCGATACAGAGAGGGCGAGAACGAAACGCAACATGGGCAATCCTTGAAACCGGGCCCGAATGACGGGCGCTGTCGCAATCATGACCCGCACGCCCGGGCGAGAAAAGCGGCGGATCGGGCGATCGGGGCGTTCTCAAGCGATTGTGACCGTTCAGGGGCGCTTGGAGCTGAGCGCTGGTCGACGGCGTAAACCATGCTAAAGTTCGTCTCCGAGCCCGGCAGGACCGTGCAGAGGAGGCGATCAGTGGCGACGAATATCTTCCGCAAGAACCGTCCTGCACTTGGCCGACTGGGCCTGTATCTTCTTGTATTTGTAGGCGCCGCCCTGGCCCTGAATGCCTGGATCTTCACAGGCCCCGCCATTCAATGGTCGCGCACGCTCGAAAACCCCGACTGGTCGCCCTCGGGCGGCGTGATCGGAACCGTCTGGGTGGGTCTGTTCACCCTGATGGCCCTGGCCGCCTTCACCGTTGACCGGTACGGGGATGAAGCGAACAAGGGCTTCGCCCGTCTGGCGATCATCGCCCAGTATCTGGTGTGCATGGGCTGGACGCTGGGCTATTTCGGGCTTCAGAACGTCGCCAACGGCTTTTACGTCACGGTGCTGGCGCTGGTGCTCTCGATCCCGGTCACGCTGGCCGCGTTCCGGGCGTCCAGGCTGGCGGGCGCCCTGATGATCCCGCTGGTCCTGTGGCTGGGCTTTGCGCTGGTGCTGTCGTGGAGCACCTGGCGGCTCAACCTCTGAAGCCGCGCCAGACCGCCCAGGCGAAAATCGACACCACCAGCACGCCCGCGCCCAGCTCCGCCGGGCTCACGCCCCAGATCACCGGCTCCACCAAGGGTCCCAGCCGGCTCATCAACCCGGCGGCGGCCAGCGCAAAGCGTTCGCCGTGAAATCCGGCGGCGACGGCGACAAGCACCAGAAAGGCCGCGCCAAAGCCCGACAATCGGATCATCGCCCCCGGATCGGAGTTTCCCGAACGGGGCGCGCGGGACTTAGCGCTTATGAATCTTCGGGTTCTTCGGCTCACGTATCAGGCCCTAGTCCAGAGCGAACGCACGCTTAGGCTTTGCTTGTGAGAGGGTGAATTTTCAGGCATAGTATTCCGTGCACGAGCGGCTTGAACAAGGCCCGGTGAAGAGTATGGAAGACCCGAGTGCCGAACGCCTCTGACTTTGCCTTCCCCGACCGCAATCCGCAGGCTGTGCGCGGGACGCCGTGTGCACACACTACTGGCGCGGGACGCTGCGCGGACGGACGGGAAAGGACTCCTACCCATGACTACGGGTACCGTTAAATTCTTCAACACCGAGAAGGGCTTCGGCTTCATCACTCCGGATGAAGGCGACAAGGATGTGTTCGTGCACATCACCGCTGTGAAAGATGCCGGCCTGAACGATCTGCGCGACGGCCAACGCATTGAATTTGAAACCGAACCGGACCGTCGCGGCAAGGGTCCGAAAGCGGTCAATCTGAAGGCGATGGATTAATCGCCTTGCCTGCCTGAATAAAGACGCCGCGCGAGAGCCCTCGCGCGGCGTTTTTCTTGCTCTGGACTATGAGCCTTAAAGACAGCGGTACGCCGCCTCGATCAGCGCCTTGGCCCGGGCGTCGCCGACCAGCACATCCATCTGCCGGTTCATCACATAGGCGCCGGACAGGCCGCGCACCGGATCTGCAAACCCGCACGAACCGCCAAAGCCGTAATGGCCGACCGCCCGGGGCTCAGGCCCGAACGCCTCGGACGCGCGGTTGATCATCACCCCGGCCGCAAAGGCCAGATCAAAGGGAAGAACCTTGTCCGGCCCGCTGACGCGTTCGCGCAAGGCCGCCTCGATCACCGCGTCAGAGACAAACGCCTCGTCATCCAGTCGGCCTTGCGTGGCGAAGGGCGACATCAGGCGCGCAATCGCGTTCGCGGTGCCATGACCATTGGCGGCGGGCAGTTCCGCCGAGCGCCAGGCCGCCGTGCCCCGCCGTCCGGGCGAGGACCAGGGTTTGAGGAAGGCCGCCGCCTTCTCAGGCGTCATAGAGCCCAGATGCGGCGGGCGCGGGGGCAGAACATGTTCGGCTGCGCGCGCATGCTCGCTTTCGGGCACGCCGATATGGAAATCGATGTCGCGCGGCCCGCAAATCTCCTCGCGCAGGATCGCCCCGACCGTGCGCTTGCCGGCGTCCGCCCGGCGCACGATGGCGTCGGCGATCACGCCATAGCTGATCGGGTGATAGCCCGAACCCTGCCCCAGCGGCCACATGGGCGTCATGGCGGCGAAGCGGCTTTCCATCAGCTCGCGATCAAACCAGTCCGCCGGCTCCATCTCGTCCGGATAACCGGGCAGACCCGCCTGATGGGACAGGGCCTGGGCCAGGGTCACCTCGCCCTTGCCCGCCTGGGCGAAGTCCGGCCAGACATCGGCGACCGGGGCGTCATAGTCGAGACGACCCTGATCCACGAGCCAGGCCACGACCAGCGCCGTGATCGCCTTGCCGGTGGAGAAGACCGGAACAATCGTTTCAGCCGTCCAGGGCTGCTCGCCCTTCCGGTCGGCATGGCCTGCATGGATGTCGACGAGAATTTCACCGTCGCGGATCAGCGTAAAGCCTGCGCCCAGCTCGCCGCGTTCGGAGAAGTTCTCTTTGAAAGCCTCGGCGACCAGCTCGAAGCCCGACGCGAGATGTCCGTGAATTTCAATGCTCATGAGCGATCAGGTATAGGCCCGCAGGCCCGGTTTCAAGCGGGATGAGGCCATCAGGCGTGAATGGCCATGATCAGACCGCGCCCGTCCTCGGGCGGGTCTTCAGGCATGCGCCGCGCCTCTCCCGCCGCAATGCGCTGGGCGGTCAGCACGCACAGGCCCGCATCAATCAGATCATCGGGCGCACACAGGGCGGACTTGAACGGATGCGGCTCGAACAACACCTCGGGCAGGCCTTCGCGGACCAGAAGCTCCATGCGTTCCCGCCGCCCTTCCCTTGTCTTCTTGCGATGCCGGGCCGGGGCGCCGGACAGCACCGTGAAACTCACTTCGGGATGGGTCTCGAACACCACGCCGCGCGACACATCCGGCGTCATCAGCGCGTCTATTTCGCGGATCTTGGCAAAGAGGTGGAACGCCTGCTTTGACAGACCCTTCCCGCCCGCTGCGCGATTGAGCTGATTGGCCTGCGCATAGTCTGACGCCGTCAACGCCATGCGCATCGGGGAGGGGAAGACCGAGCTGCGCCTTGGGCCCAGCAGGGCGCGCGCCTCGCGCTCGCACGCCCGCCCGGGCGGGCTGGTCGGCTGGTCCTGAAAGCCGATGGGCATATCCACCGCGATGACCTGAGCGCCCCAGTCAAACGCGCTTTTGAAGCTCTCAAACACGGCCCGGCGCGGCGCTTCGATGCCATTGAGGTCCACCATCACCCCGGCCCAGCCCGCCTTGCAGCCATCCAGCCCCATCACCCAGGCCGGGCGTTGGGCGCCGACCCGTCGCAGGGCGGGCGCGCGCAAGGGCGTCTGCAGCGTCTCGCGCGTCAGGCGCAAATCCCGGGTCTCGCCCGCAAGGCGCGTCTCTTCCAGAACATGGGAAATGCGCGCCATGGCCCTCGCCGCCGCATCACGCCAGCGTGCGCCCGACAGACGTTCGACCAGAGCACTGGCGGCGAACACGTCCCCGGTCCCGAACGGCGCGGGATCAATCCGCGGCATCCGGGCGCTGAACGCATCCTCCGCCGTAACGGTGATGACCGAGACCTCATTGCGATCAGCGGGCGCGGACGTGCACAGCACCACCGGCGCCAGTCCCCGCGCGGCCCTCACCGCGTCAGCGGGCGTGGTGATCGCCCCCCCACTCAGCCAGGCCAGCTCGAACCGGTTGGGCGTGATGACGCTGGCCAGAGGCAGCAAGTCGTCGCGTATCGCCCGCGCCGCGTCCGCGCTGATATACAGCCCGTCATCCCTGCCATCGGCCTGCCCGTCTCCCAGGATCGGGTCCACCATCACCAGAAGATCCGGACGCCGGGCGCGCGCCTCAGCGATCAGGGCTGCGGCTTGCCGGATCTGGTCGGGATTGTGAAAATAGCCCGTGAAAATCGCGTCCACACGACCCAGCGCGCCATTGGCTTTCACCCCTTCAAGCGCCGACGCCAGATGCTCGGTGGAGACGGGTCCGCCCCCGGGCGCCCCCAGTGCAGGGTGCCGCCCCAGCATCACGGTAGGCACGAAAAAGGGCCGGATCGACCGGGCGTTCAGCACCTGCGCCGTCACGCCGCCGCCCACTTCGCTCGTAGCGACCAGTGAACTGATGACGAGAACAGACGTTTGGGGAGTGGTGTCAGCCATGCGCCTTATGTAAGCCTTTGCCTCATGATGGACGATTCCTCTCACACACTTCTGAACGCAAGACTTATGCGATCGGTCCTGTTCGTGCCGGGCGACAAGCCCCGCGCGCTGGACAAGGCGCCGGGACTGGGCGCGGACGCGATCATCCTGGATCTGGAAGACGCCGTCGCCCCCGAACGTAAATCCGAAGCCCGGGCCCAGGCGCGCGAGACGATCCCCCGGTTCCGGGCGCAGGGTCTTTATACGGTGTTGCGCATCGCCGAGCCCGGATCACCGGATCTGGCGGCCGATCTGCCTGTAGCGAGCGCCGCCCGCCCCGATGCGGTCCTGATCGCCAAGGTCGAGACCCCCGATCAGCTGGCGAGCATTCGCCAGCGACTGGATCAGGCCGGTTATGACGGCCCGGTCTGGGCGATGATCGAAACTCCGCTGGGCGTTCTGAATGTGGACGCCATTGCCCGGCAGGCGCAGTTCTCGCGTCTGGAAGCGCTTGTCGCGGGCGCCAATGACCTTGCGGTGGGCCTGCACCTGCCCGACACCGACCAGCGACGCGAGGTTCTTACCCCGCATCTGTCGCGGCTGGTGCTGGCGGCGCGCGCCATGAAGCTTCTGGTGCTGGATTCGGTTTTCAATGCCTACAAGGACGAGCCGGGGTTTGAGGCTGAAGCGCGCCAGGGCCGTGCGCTGGGATTTGACGGCAAGACCTTGATCCACCCCTCCCAGATCCAACCTGTACACCGCGCCTACGCCCCCAGCGCCCGCGAATGCGACTGGGCGCAAAAGGTCGTGGACGCCTTTGCGGACCCGGCCCATGCGGGCAAGGGCGCCGTTCCGGTCGAAGGCCGGATGGTCGAACACATGCATCTACGCGCCGCGCGAGCCGTGCTTGCCGCCGCGCAAACCCGGGAGTGAAGAATGGAATACTGGCACAATCCGCGCTGTTCGAAATCGCGCGAGGCGCTGGCCCTGCTGGAGCAGCACGGCATGCGCCCGACAATCCGCGAATATCTCAAGGAACCGCCCAGCGCCGATGAAATCCGTTCGGTGATCTCCAAGCTGAGGCTCTCCAGCGCGCGCGAGCTGATGCGCACCAAGGAAGATCTCTACAAGGAGCTCGATCTCAAATCGGTCGAGGATGAGGACGCGCTGATCCAGGCCATGGCGGACAATCCCAAGCTGATCGAGCGCCCGATCCTGATCCATGGCGCACGCGCCGCCCTGGGCCGTCCGGTCGAGCAAATCCTGGATGCGTTATAATTACATAAGACCTTTGGCGGAGTGTCACCAAGTTTCAAGACTTTAGGATGAAGCTCGAAGAATGCGTCATCCTGGGGCCTTTGCATGGACAACCTAATCACGCTCGATGCTTATCAAAGCATCGCGAGAAAGAGGGCGCGCGAATTGCCTATGCGAATCGGCACCGCGCTCTTCGGCGCGGTTGTCATGTATCTGGCGGGTCTACGGCTCTTCGCCATCGCCTACGCTCTTCTGGCGGTGGGCTCTCAAGTTCTGGATCACTGGCTGGCGTCCAGATTCCGGGATGAAACGCGCAACGCCCCGGTGACGCGCGCCGAAAAGTTCCGGGCGAACGTCTCCATGATGGTCGCCTCCACGATCTATTCTTCACTCAGCATCGGGCTCTGGAACGCCTGGGGCGAGACAGGAGAGTCCATCGCCCTTCTGCTGCTGTGCGGATCACTGTTTCACATCGCAGTGCATTCCAACGAGGATTTGCCGCTCACCCTGAGCGGCGGCGGTCCTGCTGCGGCCTATCTGCTGGCGCTGCCGGCCAGCGCCCTGTTCCGCGATGGCGAGATGAATGTGGAATACGTGCTGGCGCTCATCGCCGCAGCACTCTTCTTGTTGCACTTCTTTGTCGCTGCACGCCGCTTTGGCGCCGCCAGCCGCCGCATCAAGGACGCCTATCGCCAGGCTGAGCGGGCGAACGTGGCCAAATCACGCTTCCTCGCCAATATGAGCCACGAGATCCGGACCCCGCTCAATGGCGTCATGGGCATGGCCCAGCTTCTGGGACAGACCGAACTTGATAACCGTCAGCGCGACTATGTGCGCATGCTCAACTCCTCGGGCAGCGCGCTGCGGGGGCTGATCGACGACGTGCTGGACATTTCCCGCATCGAGGCGGGCGAGCTTGAGCTCGATGACGCGCCTTACATACCGGCCGATCTGCTGCGCAAGGCGTCCGACACCATCGCCAGCATGGCTGCGAGCAAGAAACTGCGGGTCGAGCTCGATATCTGGTCAGAGCTTGAGCAACCGGTGATGGGCGACGCCACCCGCATCCTGCAAATCCTGACCAATTTCGCCGGCAATGCCGTCAAGTTCACCGATGCCGGCGCCATCGCGATCAGCGGCCGCCTTCTGGACTCCACGCAGATGGAGCTGAGCGTGTCCGACACCGGACCCGGCATCGCGCCCGATCAGGTCGACTCCATCTTCGAGCGCTTCAGCCAGATAGATGACAGCGTGGGCCGTCATCATGAGGGGGCAGGCCTGGGCCTGACCATCGCCCAGGAAATCGCCCATCTGGCAGGGGGTGAAATCGGCGTTGAAAGTGAACTCGGCGCAGGCAGCCGGTTCTGGGTCCGCCTGCCCTATCGACTGGCGGCGAAGACGCAAAGCGACCCGATCCCAACCGACCTGCCCTCCCCGGTCCGGCAGCCGGCGTCTGAAGCGCGGCCTGCACGTACGGCCCTCGTCGTGGAAGATAACGCCACAAACCGCAATCTGCTGACGGTCTATCTGGAGAACACCGGCTGGAGCGTCCTGCAGGCGGAAAGCAGTGCGCACGCCCTCGCCCTGATGGACAAGACCAGGACCGATCCCGACGCCGTCCTGCTGGACCTGCACATGCCCGGCCTGTCGGGCGAAGACCTTCTGGTGCATTTGCGCAGCGTCTATCCGGACATGCCCGTGGTCATCGTCACCGCCGATGTGACCTCCGGCACCGCCCAGCGCCTGCGTGATCGCGGAGCGGCGGACTGCTTGTCAAAGCCCCTCAATCTCGATCATCTCGGCGCCCGGCTCAACCAGCTCACCCTGAAAGCCTCGGCCTGATTGCGCTAGAGGGGTTTGAAGTCCGGCCCTTGCGTGCGCATAGCCGGACCGAGATCCCGACCATGCCCGGCACGATAATCATCAAGCGCCCATTTCACGCTGGGAAAGGCGAGATCGGGCAGCGGCAAGGCGTCCCAGTCATAGAGCGCCACCTCCCGGCTTTCCGGTCCGGCGGCGAAATGCGGATCGCTCATCCGGGCGCGAAAGAAGATTTGCACCTGGGACAGGCGCGGGATGGAGTAAATCGCCAGAACGCCCTCAAGCTCCAGCGTGGCGCAGGCTTCCTCGCGCGCCTCGCGCAAGGCGGCCTCCTCCACACTCTCCCCCTGCTCCATATAGCCTGCCGGCAAGGTCCAGAAGCCTGACCGCGGCTCGATCGCCCGGCGACACATCAGAACGCGGCCATCATCGGATATCGCCACCACCCCGGCGACGATCTTGGGATTGACGTAATCAATGAAGCCGCAGGTTCGACAGACCCTACGCTCCCGATCCTCCCCTTCAGGCGTCACGTGATGAAAATCGGGATATGTATCAGTCATCGCGAACCCCTTGCTGCATTAGTCGTTTGCTTATCCTGTTCCGTATCAGGAGGACCTTGTTATTGAAACGTCGTCAAACCCGGCTATGGTTGTTTTGTTCCGTCGCCGGAGGGTGAAATATGGCTGACGCACTCGATTTCGACCTCAACGCTTCGCCGGGGCATCTGATGCACCGCGCCCAGCAATTCGCTGCGGAACAATTCTCCGAAGCGACGGGCGGCGTTCAGATCACCCAACGCCAGTTCGCCGTGCTCTGCGCGGTCCATGATCAGGAAGGCCTGACCCAGACCCAGCTGGTGGCCTCGACGGGGATTGACCGTTCGACGCTGGCAGAGCTGGTCTCGCGCATGGCCGCCAAGGGGTTGCTGGTTCGGGAAAAAGCGCCGGGCGACGCCCGCGCCAACGCCGTGCGCTTCACCGAGGAAGGCCGCAAGCTGCACGCCACCGTCATCGCCGGGGCGAAAGCGGCTGACGACGCCATCCTGACGGCTCTGCCCAAGAACAAGCGCGCCAGCTTCGTCGAGGCCCTCAACCGTATCGCCCGCGCCTCCGAGCTCGGCGCGGAAGCGGCCAAGGAAGAAGCCAAGAAGGCCAAGATCGCCGAGAAGGAAGCCAAGGCGAAAGCCAAGGGCGGCGACAAGAAGAAAAAGAAGAAGAAGAAAAAGGCCGCAGCAGCCGCCGCCGAATAGGCGGGCTGCTCGGGCTTATTGCACAGCGCTCCAGTCGATCGGCTGGCCGCCCGCTTCCGCCCAGGGCCCGGCCAGACGCTGTATCCAGACAATATCGGTCACAGCCCCGCGCCAGCGCGCGCGGATGATGCCGTCGCTATCCACGATGAAGGTTTCCGGCGGCCCGGTGACCCCAAGCTCGAACCCGGCGCGACCTTCCGGGTCAGCGGCGAGCCCTGTAAACGGATCGCCCAGCTGGTTGAGAAATTGCGCCGTATCCGCCTCGTCATCCTTGTAGACGATGCCATAGATCGGCACGCCCTGGTCCGACATCGCCTCAAGATAGGGATGTTCGATCCGGCAAGGCGGACACCAGCTCGCCCAGACATTCAGAAGATAAGGGCCTTCAACCGTATCCGGATCAAACCCCTCGTCGCGGAAGCTGACCGCCTCAAGCGGCAGGCCGAGATCGCTGACACGCTGGCCGAGGATCGGGTCGCCCCCGCCTTCGCTCGGACGCAACAGGGCAATGGCGAAAATGGCGAGCAACAGGCCCACCGCCATCACCGGAAACCAGGTCATGATGTTTTTCATGCCGCATCCTCGTCCGCGACGGAGGCTGAGGCGCCCGGCTTCAGGGCCGCTTCCTGCGCTTCAAGGCGCGCCAGACGGGCGCTGGCCTTTTGACGACGGCTGACCGCCATCAGGACAAGCCCGGCGCTGCCCAGAAAGCTGAGCCCGTAGGACACCCAGACATAGACGGCATAGCCGTCCATGGCGAAGAAATCGGTGATCGCGCTCACAACTCGGCCTCCAGTTCCAGACGCCGTTCCCGGCGGCGCTCCAGCGCTTCAGCCCGGCGCTCCATGAGCATGGCGCGCATCTGGGTCAGCACGAGGGCGAGATAGAGCACGGTGAAGCCGAGCGCCATGATCGCCAGCGGCCAGAGCTGGGAGGCATCAATCGTCGGCCCGTCAAAGCGGAAGACGCTGGCGCCCTGATGCAGGGTGTTCCACCAGTCCACCGAGAACTTGATCACCGGCAGGTTGATCAGCCCCGCCATGGCGAGGATTGCGCCTGCGCGTGCGGAGAGCTTCTCGTCCTCGATGGCGCCGCGCAGGGCCATATACCCAAGATACAGGAGAAACAGCACCAGCATGGAGGTCAGGCGCGCATCCCAGACCCACCAGGCGCCCCACATGGGACGACCCCAGAGCGAGCCGGTCGCCAGACACACAAACGCAAAGACCGCACCCGCAGGCGCGATGGCGCGTGCGGCAAGGTCAGCCAGGTTATGCCGCCAGATGAAGTAGACAAAGCTGGCTCCGCCGAGGCCCGCATAGGCGAACATGGCGAGCCAGGCCGCGGGCACGTGCACATACATGATCCGCACGGTGTCCGACTGCTGATAGTCGCCGGGCGAGAAATACAGCGCCCAGGGCAGACCGATGGCGAACAGCACGGCCGTGACGCCCCAGCACCAAGGGATCAGCGCGCGCGCAAGGCGGTCGAACCGTTCAGGATTGGCGAAATAGCTCCACATAAACCGATCACCTAGCCGGGCCGGCCCCAACGGGCAAGCCGATGCGGCGCTGGGCCGCAATCAATTCTATTCCAGACGCGCCTTGAGCGCTGCGGCCGCCCCGAAGGGCGCAAGGGCCAACGCCGCCAGCGAACCCGCCAGCGCCATCATCAGATTGGGGCCTTCGAGCCCTGTTCCATCCATCGCGGCGCGGCCTGCGCCGGCGGCGAACACGAGAAGCGGCACCTGCAAGGGCGCGGCGATCAGGGCGATCAGAAGCCCCGCCCGTTTCAGCCCCGCCGCCAACGCGCCCGCAAAGGCTGCGATAAACGCCAGTCCTGGCGCAGCGAAGGCCAGCCCCAGCGCGAGCACAAAGGCCGAGCTGACATCCATGCCATAGGCCAGCCCGCCAATGAAGGCGAGCAAGGGCGTCGTCCAGAACACCGCCAGAATGAAGGCCAGCGTCTTCATGAACACCGAGAGCGCCAGCCCGACCGGAGACAATGCGTAAAGCTCCAGCGTGCCGTCGCTGGCGTCCTCGCTGAAGATGCGCTCGGCGGGCTGCAGCGTCGCCAGTAGCGCAGCGAAGGCGATCACGCCCGGACCGGCGGCCTGAAGGGTGTCCGCGTCCGGACCAATGGCGAGCGGCGCCAGCGCCAGCGCGGCCAGATTGAACGCCGCCGGTCCCGCCGGACCGCCGCCGCCGGCAAAGGCCAGCCGTAACTCGCGGGTGAAGATCGCTCCCATCGCGCTCATCCCACACCCGCCGCGGTTTTGGTGGGGGCGGGGCGCAAATCCTCGACCCTCGCGCCCGCCCACCCCAGATCCACATGGGTGGCGGCGATGACAATGCCGCCTGCCGCGCAATGCTGGCTAACGAGCAAGGCCAGACGCTCCCGCGACCGTGCATCCAGTGGTGCAGCCGGTTCATCGAGCAGCCAGACCGAACGGTTCGACAGCGCTATCCGGGCCAGCGCCGTGCGCCGTTTCTGCCCCGCTGACAGCGTGCCGCAAGAGCGCCGCGCCAGATGCGCCAGCGCCAGATCGACCATCACCGGATCGAGCGTCTTGAGATCGCCGCCATAGAGCCCGGCCCAGAAGCGGAGCGATTGCTCGACGGTTTCAGACGGTTTGAGCGCGTCGGCATGACCCAGAAAGGCGACCGCCTGCGGATCCAGCGAAATCTCGCCTGCTGCAGGCCGCACCAGACCGCCCAGCGCGCGTAACAGCGTGGTCTTGCCCGAGCCGTTCGGCCCCAGCAGCACCAGCGCCTCTCCCGGTTTCACATCCAGCGAAAACCCGCTCAGCAAGGTCTTGCCCCCGCGCTCAAGGCGCAGGCCGGAGACCTTGATCGGAGACGGAGAAAAGGCGGTGGAACTCATGAGCAGAGACTTAGCCGCAGTTCGGGCAAGGGTCCAAGGCTGAGATGTCGCAGCCCCAGTCATCCCGGCGTCTCAGGACTTTTCAAATCCATTCTTGTTCGCGCAAGACCCGATTGCTACCGTTAAGGAATACTTAACGCGGTCTGACCGCGCCATGAATTACCATATCCGGGGGGATGGTATGAACACGAACGAGATCTATTCCATTACGCTGCGCACCACAGGCGCTTTCGGCTTCGAGAGCAGCCATGGCGGGCACATCTATTATTTCGTAGGCCCCGATTTTTCATCCGCATTTCAGATCGTGGAGAAAATTTACTCCGACATCAGCAATCTGGTCGATCGCACCAATGTGAAACTGTCCAAGGGGTTCGAGAAAAAGGTCGCGGCCTGTTCGTCAGAAATCCTGATCGACATGGAAAACAAGATCAAAATTCTCAAGAAGACGACCGTCGAGTTTCATCGCTTCTCCCTGTTCACCCGCGACAGCATCCTGGCCATCATCGAAATGAGCCGCGACGGGCAGAACCCGGCCAACCGGATCGCGATCTTCCAGCGTGAATTCCTGCGTCAGCTCGAGAACCTGATCCTGTCCTATATGGACCGTCAGAACGCCATGGAGCTCGAGACATACGAGCAGAAACGCCACATGCTGCACGACCGGAATCTGGACCCCAAGCATCTGCGTATTGTGGAGTGTTTCTATAGCGATTTCGCCATTCTGAAGAACAATATCGGCACGTTCTTCAACCACAAGCTCCGGCGCTCCTTCATGACCGACCAGAACGGCATCAAGGTCAATTTCGTTACCCTGCTACTCGATTTCGAGGAGATCATTGACGATCTCGCCAGCGTCATCGTCGAGGTCGAGCAAGCCTCGAAAGCCTGAGCGCCTCACATCTTCAGACTGTATCCGGCCCGGGCCGCTCGCCGCCGCATCGCCTGCAAATGCGTTGCGATAAATGCGTTTGGCGCACCTACGGCCTTCGGCTGCATTGCGGTGCAGCGCAGACAGTATTAAAACCCGCGCGAAACCTTTCCGTCGTGTGATCGCGCACGATACTCCGCCCGGTTCCGCCTGCACCCTCTCTCATGCGGCGGCCCGGCCCGACAACGAGGACCAAACATGGCTTCATTGGACAGCTTCAAGTGCCGTCGCGAAATGACGGTCGCGGGCAAGACCTACACCTATTTCGACCTGAAAGAGGCGGAAAAGAACGGCCTCGATGGCGTCTCCAAGCTGCCCTACACGCTGAAGGTTCTTCTGGAGAACCTGCTGCGCTTTGAAGACGGCCGCACCGTCACCAAGGCGGACATCGAAGCCATCGCGGAATGGACCAAGACCGGCAAGTCCGATCACGAGATCGCCTATCGTCCGGCCCGCGTGCTGATGCAGGACTTCACCGGCGTTCCGGCTGTTGTGGACCTCGCCGCCATGCGCGACGCCACCACCTCGCTGGGCGGTGATCCCAAATCGGTGAACCCGCTGGTCCCCGTCGACCTCGTCATCGACCACTCGGTGATGGTGGACTATTTCGGCAAGGGCGACAGCTTCGAGAAAAACGTCGAGCGCGAATACGAGCGCAATGGCGAGCGCTACAAATTCCTCAAATGGGGTTCGAGCGCGTTTGACAATTTCCGCGTTGTCCCGCCGGGCACCGGCATCTGCCACCAGGTGAACCTTGAGAACCTGGCCCAGACCGTGTGGACCAAGGATGAAGACGGCGTCACCTACGCCTATCCGGACACCCTCGTCGGCACGGACTCCCACACCACCATGGTCAACGGCCTGGCCGTTCTGGGCTGGGGCGTGGGCGGCATCGAAGCCGAAGCCGCCATGCTGGGCCAGCCGGTCTCCATGCTGATCCCCGAAGTCGTGGGCTTCAAGCTGACCGGTAAGCTGCCGGAAGGCGCGACCGCCACCGACCTCGTGCTGACCGTCGTGGAAATGCTCCGCAAAAAAGGCGTGGTCGGCAAGTTCGTGGAATTCTTCGGCGCCGGCATCGACAATCTGTCGCTGGAAGACGCCGCGACCATCGCCAACATGGCGCCCGAATACGGCGCGACCTGTGGCTTCTTCCCGGTCGACAATGAAGCGCTGGAATATCTGCGCGCCACCGGCCGTGAAGAGGGCCGCGTCAAGCTGGTCGAGGAATACTCCAAAGCCCAGGGCATGTTCCGCCCCGAGCGCAAGGACGACCCGGTCTACACCGACACGCTGGAACTGGACCTGTCCACCGTCGTGCCGTCGCTGGCTGGCCCGAAACGCCCGCAGGACCGCGTGGCGCTGAACACCGCCGCCGACGCTTTCGCCAACGTCCTCAAGGACGAGTTCAAGAAAGCCGACGAAGCCGGCAAGCGCGTCACCGTGGATGGCGAAGACTTCTCCATCGGCCACGGTGATGTGGTGATCGCCGCGATCACCTCGTGCACCAACACCTCCAACCCGTCCGTGATGCTGGGCGCCGGTCTTGTGGCGCGCAACGCGCTCAAGAAAGGCCTGAAGGTCAAGCCGTGGGTGAAAACCTCCCTCGCGCCGGGCTCCCAGGTCGTGACCGACTATCTGGAAAAAGCCGGCCTGCAGGACGATCTCGACGCGCTCGGCTTCAACCTTGTCGGCTATGGCTGCACCACCTGTATCGGCAACTCCGGCCCGCTGCCGGCGCCGATCTCCAAAGCCATCAAGGACGGTGACCTCGTCGCCACCTCCGTGCTGTCGGGCAACCGCAACTTCGAAGGCCGCGTGAGCCCGGATGTGCGCGCGAACTATCTCGCCAGCCCGCCGCTCGTGGTCGCCTACGCCATCGCCGGCACCATGAACATCAATGTCGCCGAGGATCCGATTGGCGAAGACGCCGACGGCAACCCGGTCTACCTGAAAGACATCTGGCCGACCTCCGCCGAGATCGCTGAAGCGGTCCGCACGGCTGTGACGCCGGAAATGTTCGCCAAGCGCTATGCCGACGTCTTCAAGGGCGACGCCATGTGGCAAGGCATCGAGACCTCTGGCGGTCTGACCTATGACTGGCCGGAATCCACCTATGTGGCCAACCCGCCCTTCTTCACCGGCATGACCACCGATGTGACCCCACCGAAAGACATTTCCGGCGCTCGCATCCTGGGCCTGTTCGGCGACTCGATCACCACCGACCACATTTCCCCGGCCGGTTCGATCAAGGCGGACAGCCCGGCAGGTCTGTACCTGCAGGAAAAAGGCGTCGAGCCGCGCGAGTTCAACTCCTACGGCGCACGTCGCGGCAATCATGAAGTGATGATGCGCGGCACCTTCGCCAACATCCGCATCAAGAACCAGATGGTTCCGGGCGTGGAAGGCGGCGTCACCAAGCTGCAGCCGTCCGGCGAGGAAATGCCGATCTATGACGCGGCCATGAAGTACGCCGATGCGGACACCCCGCTCGTCGTCTTCGGCGGCAAGGAATACGGCACCGGCTCGTCGCGCGACTGGGCGGCCAAGGGCACCCGTCTTCTGGGCGTCAAAGCCGTGATCTGCGAAAGCTTCGAGCGTATCCACCGCTCCAACCTCGTGGGCATGGGCGTGGTTCCGCTGCAGTTCCAGAACGGCGAAAGCTGGGCCTCGCTGGGTCTGACCGGCAAGGAAACCGTCTCGCTGAAGGGCATTGAAGGCGTCAAGCCGCGCAGCACGGTGACCCTCGAGATCACCTTCGAGGATGGTTCGACCAAAACGACCGAGCTTCTGGCCCGGATCGATACCGAGAACGAGCTCGATTACGTCAACAATGGCGGCATCCTGCACTACGTTCTGCGTCAGCGCGCCACCGCGTAAACGCGCAAGCACTGCAAACATAGAAACCCCGGCGGAGCGATCCGCCGGGGTTTTTCTTTAGTGCTTTTCTTTCTTTTCGTGCCGCGCGTAGTAATTTCCTTATTCTCGACAATGTCGCCGAACTTGCCTTAACGACGAAATCTGCATGACCTTTACAACCCGCCTTGATCACGCTCAGCGCCTCGCCGTGTTTTACGGCCAGGATACGCTGTCGCAGAAAGACCTGGCGCATGCATTGAAATTATTCAGGAACCCCGACTTCCCTGCGGATTACGATCTGCTGAACCTGTTCGACCCGGATATCCGCCTTCAGCTTGATCACAACGCCATGGTCACGCACGCCATCGAGCGCCAGCGCACCTTGCTCGAGCGCGCGCCAGACCAGCAGATCCGTTCAGCCTTCGTCGCCGTGCCGGCTTCGCTGAAATCCCTTCTGGAATACTGGCCGCTCTTCTTTCCCGAAGCTGAGAACGGTCTGCAAATCCGGTTCTTTGACACGCAGGAAGAGGCTCTGGCCTGGTTGGGACGCGACCCGATCGACCTTGATGCGCTTGAGGACGTTTCGATCCAGCCGCTTTAGATCGACCTTGATACAGAAGGCAGCGTGATCGATGGTCCCATGAACCGGGGGTTTTTCTTCCGCCCTGTCCTTGTAAGATCGCGAACGAGGCGTATCTCCCATCATCCTGACAGTCGGGCTGAACTGCCCCTCATGACCCAGAGCGCATGACCTTCACAACTCGCCTCGACCATGGCCAACGCCTTGTGATCCTGTACTGGGAGACCGCGCTCACACAGGATGATCTGAGCCGAAATCTGGAGGTGTTCAGAGCACCCGATTTTCCCGCTCATTACGACCTCATCCATACATTTGATCCCCGGATCCGGATCGAGATCGATCATACGGTCGTGGTCGGCCACGCCATCGAGCGTCAACGCACCTTGCAGGAACGCGGCGTCACCCATCAGCTGCGGTCCGCCTTCGTGGACGTGCCCGCCCCTCTTAAATCCATCGTGGAAATCTGGCCGCTCTTCTTCCCGGACTCCGAGCAGAGCCTGTCCATAAGGATGTTCGACACGCTGGACGAGGCGCTGGACTGGCTGGGGCGCGCGCCCTTCGATGAAGCCGCGCTTGAGACATTTTCCCTGTAACCGTGCGGGTTAGCCCGGTGCGATCACCAGCCCCAGCGTGCGATTTCCCACCAGCTCGAACCCGGTCAGCACGCCTTCGGGGAAGCCGGTGATCCAGGCGTGCTCCATCAGGCGCGTCAGCACGGGCGCATCGCGCCTCACCTCCACCAGGGGCAGGAAGACCCGCTCGCGCGGCGGTTCTGACAGCACGCCCGGCCCCGCCACGACCAGCCGTCCGCCCGTCACCACGCAATGGCCATCCAGCATCAAACGCGGCGGCGGCGCGTGCGGATCGCTCAGCTCGAACCGGATCTCGCCTGCGCTCTGCTCGTACCGTTCACAGATCAGGCGCGCATCGCCTTCAAGCTCCACCACCCCGCCTTCATTGTGGAGCGTATCAACCCGCGCAGGCTCCCCCGCCCAGCCCCCGTGTCCGCGGCATTCATAGATCCCGCCGGGCTTCAGCCGCACCTCGGCGGCGTCCACCCCGCGCATGCGGGCGGGCAGGTCAGGTTGGCCGGATTCCACAATAATGGCGCTGTCGCTCTCAAGCCGGGCTCGCCCTTCGCGGCATTCCAGAACGCTGTCATCCTTCAGCGTCAGGCTCTCCACATAGGCGCGGGCGCCGGGCGTCAGCGCCACAACCGATCCCTGCTCGGCGATCACCGCCTGATGGATGGCGCAGGGATGGAAACCATCCGGGCACAGGATCAGCCGCGCCTCGCGCACGCCGACGGGCTGGGAAACGCGCAGGACGCCGCCGATCAACAGCCCGCCCCTGGGCGTGGCGTCGAGCCCCTGGCTGAGCGTGAAATCGGTTCCCGCGGGCACCGACAGCCCGCCTTTCTGGACCAGCAAGATTGTGGGCAATTCCGCGCCCGGCTCCGCAACCAGCCGGCCCTCGAAGACCTGATTGAGACCCCGACCCAACACCCGCAAGGACAGGGCGAGCGTCGTGCTCAACCCTTTGAGCTGAACGCTCGACAGGCCCTGATCCTCGATATAGCTGCCATTGGACGAGGTCAGCCAGGCCGAGCGCAGGAACCAGCTCGCCGCCTTGGTCAGCTTGAACGGCTCGATCACATCAATCACGAAGGCGAGCCCGGAATTCACAAGCTCGATCGCCTCGGTGTACTCGACTTCATTGCGGATCGTGATGATCCCGTCCCGGACGCGATGGGGCAGATCAGAAGGTTCTTTTGAGGGTCGCCGCATCGCTTCCGCCTTCGCCCATGCCGGATGAGGCGAGTATCGGGGCGACGCGACGCGAAGGCTTGAGCGACAGTGTCGCCCAAGCCTTACAAAGCCCTACTCGGCCGCCTGCGCCTCGATCCAGGCGCGCATCTTGGTTTCAAGATAACCGAGCGGCACGGCGCCTTCATCAAGGACATGGTCGTGGAAGGCGGCGAGGTCGAAGCTTTCGCCCAGCGCGTCTTCCGCGTCAGAACGCAGTTCGCGGATCAGAAGTTCGCCGGTCTTGTAGGCCAGCGCCTGACCGGGCCAGCTGATATAGCGGCTGACCTCATTGGTGATGTTGAGCGGGCTCAGCGCAGAGTTTTCCAGGAAGCAGGCCTCGGCCTCTTCCCGGCTCCAGCCATACCAGTGAAGGCCGGTATCCGCGACGAGGCGGCAGGCGCGCCACATCTCATAGGTCAGGCGGCCGAACTGCTGGTAGGGCGTCTCATACAGGCCCATGTCCTGACCGAGAAACTCGGTATAGAGCGCCCAGCCCTCGCCAAAGGCGGTGATATAGCCCTGGGTGCGGAAGTCCGGCACGTTTTCAAGCTCTTGCGCGATGGCGATCTGGTGGTGATGGCCCGGCACGGCTTCGTGTGCGGTCAGCGCAGGCAGCTCGTAGAGCGGACGCTGGTCGAGCCGATAGGTGTTGACCATATAGCCCCCCGCAATCCCCTGTTCCGGATCGCCCGGCCAGTAGCGCGCGGTGGTGTAATTGGGCGCGATGGCGGCGGGCACGGGCCGCACGCCATAGCTCAGCCGCGGCAGGTGATGGAAGAAATGCGGCATCTGGTCGTCGATCTGCTTGGCGAAATAGGACGCTGTCATCATCAGCTCCATCTCGCTGGACGCATAAAACTGCGGATCGGTGCGCAGGAAGACGAGGAAGTCTTCAAAGCTGCCCTCAAACCCGGTTTCCGCGATAACCGCTTCCATGTCCGCACGGATGCGGGCCACTTCCGCCTGCCCGCGCTGATGGACCTGTTCAGGGGTCATATCGAGCGTGGTGTGCTGGCGCACCAGCGCTCGGTAGAAGTCATCGCCACCCGGCAGATCACGCGCGCCCAGCGTCTCGCGGGCAGCGGGCATATAGGTCTCGGTGAAGAAGGCGTGCAGATCGCGCAACGCCGGAAGCGCCTCGGTCTCAACCGCTTGCACGGCTTGCGCCATCAGGCGCTCGCGCTCTGACGCCGCGATCGTCTCGGGCAGGTTGCGGATCGGGGTCAGAAGCTCGCTCTCATCCGCCGGGGTGATCTGCGCCTCGATCTGGTCAGCAACGCCAGAGAGGATGGCGCGCGGCTGGGTGAAACCAGCCTCGATACCGCGCTCCAGCCAGGCTTGCTGCTGGGCGAAATACTCGGGCAGGGCATTGAGTTTGGCGATCCAGGCTTCCGCTTCCTCAACCGTACGAACCCGTGTCGTCAAAGCAGCAAAGCTGGCGGTCGTGTGAAACCCGCTATCATTGGTGAAAGGGATCATCGCCGTGGTCATGGACGGAACGGCGACCGCGCTATCGAGCTCATAGGCGAGGACGGCGTAATTGGCCTGCTCGCTGGCGGGCAGAGCGCTCGGATCGATGGCGTCGATGCGGGTGTCAAACCCGGCCATGCCCTCATCCCAGCTCTCGATCGCCCCGACACTCATATCCGGCCAGGAGGCGGCGGCCTCAAGATCGCCAGCGCGCGCCCGGGCGCCCAGATTGCGCTCTGCACTGAACGCCTCATAGTCCGCGATCAGATCACGGAAATCCTCGACCGGCGTGGCAAAGGCCGGCGCAGCCAGAGCCAATGCAGTGATGGACGCCAAGGCAATACGCATGAGCAAGTCTCTCCCCGTTATGTGGGGGAGAGACTGTCGCTCATCGCGGTTCAGTTCAAGCCTGCGAGCGCGGCGCGGCACGCCGCTTCCTCGCCCGAATAGGCGATCTGCTGGACCCGCAGCACCTCGCCATTCGTGGGCCAGTAGGCGATCTCGCGCTCCTCGCCCTCAACGGTGCGGATGCGCATGACGCTTTGAACGCTGGCGTCTCCATAGGCGCCGCCCACGCGCTGGATCATGAACATGCCCGGCTCGAAACCCGCCGCTTCTGCGTTCGAGCCCGGCTCGACCTCAGTGATGATCCGTTCGCCGTTTTCATTCTCGCCCAGGGTGAAGCCATAGACAAAAACCGGCTCGTCCAGCGTCTGGACCGGCCCGCACGCGCCAAACGCGTCTTCGGGGAGCCAGATCATCTCGCCCTGCAGAATATATTGGTCATAGAGTGCGGTCAGATCGACACCCGTCACCTCCCGGACCAGCGGAATGAAGCGAGACGGGGCCGGGCCTTCATCAGAGCGCTCGAGCATGGCGTGAATGACATCATCAAGATCCTGAGCGCCGTGCGTCTCGGACAGGATGCGGGCATCCGCGAGGGCCGCGAACACCTGTCCGCGCAGATAGGGCAGGCGCTGGATATTCGGGTCTGACCAGAAGCCTTCAAGAATGGCCTGATTGGACGCGGTATTGACCGGCGAGCTGGCATAGTCGCGCAAGAACTCATTCCATTGCGCCACGCCCTGTTCCGCCGTGAAGCTGCCGCCACGCACTCCGGCGCGAGTGGTCAGATAATCGGTAAAGCCTTCAGAGAACCAATAGCCTGCCGGTTCTTCCTGCTCGCCCCCAAGCGGTCCGCCCAGACGTTTCACATTCCAGGTATGGGTGTGTTCATGGGCGAGAATGCGTTTGACGGTGTCGATCTGGGCATTGGTGGTGATGAACATGGCGAAGCTGTCGGCCAGATTGGTGCCGCCAATGCTGATCCAGTCCGGCTCGGCCTCAAGCGGCAGCACGGTCACAAGATACGGTTCGCCCGTCGCGCCCCAATACTCAAGATTGGCCTCGATCACATGGGCGAGATTGTCCATCAGCGTCTGGTCATCAATCTCCAGCGCGCCGCGAACCGCGACCCGCACCGGCGCGCCGCCGATCTCTTGCGTCATCACCCGGAAATCGCCCGCCACGATGACGCTCGCCATCAGCGCGTCCACATCCAGCGCGCCATGCTGCAGATCAGACGCCAGCGCCCAGCCGTCGGGGGCTTCCAGCGTCACAGACAGACGCTCATCCATCCGGCTGTTATCGGGCAGGATGAAGATCGTATTGCCGATCAGATGCACGAAGTCGGGCTGTACAAAAGGCCGGTAGGAATCATCCGCCGCCGCGCTTGGCGCGCCGTCACGGTCCTGAATGATCTGATAGTCGAGCGAAATCGCAGCGCCCGGCGCGTGGTTGAGGGTCCAGCTTTCCGGGCTGTCGCCGGGCGTCAGGACTGCGTCCTCCCCGCTGGCGCTCAGGCCGGTGATGCCGGTCCACAGCTCATCCTCGCCGCCCCAGAAGCTGGGCAGAACAAGAATCGTTTCGCCATCCTCATCGCCCAGAAAGTCCACATGCATGTGAACATCCGGGCCCTGAGCCGTCTCCTGAATGGTCAGCGTATAGTTCAGTTCCGGACTGGCGGCCTGTAACGCCGCCGCCGCAATAAGTCCCAAGGCCATTGAGCCCTCCCCCTTGCTGTCCGTTCAAATAATGAGGAGCTGACGTGCGGGCGCCAGTTACCGTTTTGACAGGATCAGCTCCGGCTCAGACCCAATTGTTTCGTGATCATCCGGTCCGCCATGCGCGTCGGCATGAGCTTGAGCATCAGACCCTGCAGGGGCGTGGGCGTGACAATGGTGTTGAGTCTGGGCTTGCTGTCGGTCAGGGCGGCGAATACCGCTTGCGCGACCCGTTCGGGCGGCAAACCGTTCTCGGCGCTCTTCTGGGTGAATTTCAGGAGCCGGTGGATCGCCTTGATGAAATCGGTCTGACCGTATTGTTCAGGATCGAGCTCCTGCGCCTTGTCCCAGATCGGCGTCTTGATCGGGCCCGGATTGATCGCCACCACATCAATGCCATAGAGCATCAGTTCGCGACGCAGACCCTCGGTGAAGGCTTCCAGCGCAAATTTCGAGCAGGCATAGGGCGTCAGGATCGGCATGGCGTGAAAACCCGCCACAGAAGAGATGTTGACGATGCGGCCCGGCGTTCCGGTGAAGTCCTTCTTCGCGCCCATCAACGGCGCAAACGCCTGAGTTGCGCGCAGCTGGCCGGTCACGTTCACATCGAGCTGACGGGTCATCTCTTCAGGCGGCAAATGCAGGAGCGGACCCGCAACGGCGATGCCGGCATTGTTCACAAGGCCATGCAGGGTCTGCCCTTGCAGTTCATTTTGCACCTGCTCAGCGGCTGATTTTATTATGCCTGCATCGGTAACATCGCAGATCACCGGACGCACGGCCTCGCCCAGCTCGGCGCTCAGACGATCGGCGTCCTCAGTCTTGCGAACGCCTGCGAAGACGCGCCACCCCTTTTCAGACAGATACTTAGCGCTGGCGTAGCCGATCCCGGTCGACGCGCCCGTGATCATGGCGTTCTTCATTTCAGACATTGTCTCTCCCCTGACGCCGCCATGACAGCGCAAGTCCAGTGGCGCGGCCATTCGCGCAACTGAGAACCGTTTGCAAACACAGCAGCAATCCACACTTTGGTGTGCGTTGACGTTAACCCGGTGCGGATTATTGTCACGCCCGAGTTCCGAGCTGACGGGGCTAATGATTTAATTTAGTGGGGGCCCATCCATGGCCAAACAATCTGTCGATCCCCGACCGATTTCTCCGCACCTTGAAATCTGGCGCTGGCACGCGACCATGGCGTCGTCCATTTTTCACCGCGCCACCGGCGTCGGCAGCTATATCGGCGCAATTTTCCTGACCCTCTGGCTGGTTCTTCTGGCCGCCGGCCCGGACACGTATGGCGTCTTTGAATCGCTGATGGCCGGTCCGATCGGCCTGCTGGTCAAGCTGGTGCTGTTCCTGTTCACCCTCGCCCTGATCTATCACCTCATCAATGGCGTGCGCCATCTGGTGTGGGATGCGGGCAAGGGCTTTGATCCCAAATTCGCCAACACCGCCTCCATGGCGATCATTGTCGCCTCGATCCTTGTCACCGTGGCGATCTGGTTCCTGTCCGGAGGACTGATCTGATGGCTGATTTCCGCACCCCCCTCGCCAAGGCCCGCGGCCTGGGCTCGGCCAAGACCGGCGTGAACCATTTCATCGCCCAGCGCGTCTCCGCCCTGGCGCTCGTGATCCTGGTGCCGCTATTCGTCTGGTCCATCGCCAGCCTGCCGGGCGCCGATTACGCCAGCGCCTATGCATTCGTGGCCTCGCCCTATGGCGCGATCCTGACGCTGCTGACCCTGACCGCGACGCTCTATCACATGCGTTTGGGTCTTCAGGTCGTCATTGAGGACTATATCCGCAAACCGGTAAGCCGGGCCCTGCTGCTGAGCGCGAACACGCTGATCACCGCAGGTCTCTGGATCGCCGCCCTGTACGCCGTGCTGGCGATCGCAAGCTAGGAAGGACCTGATCAATGTCCGCATATGAATGGATCGATCATACCTATGACGTCGTCGTTGTCGGCGCAGGTGGATCGGGTCTGCGCGCCGCGCTTGGCGCCGCTCAGGAAGGCCTGAAGACGGCCTGTATCTCCAAGGTTTTCCCCACGCGTTCGCACACCGTTGCAGCCCAGGGCGGCATTTCCGCTTCGCTGGGCAATATGGGTGAGGATGACTGGCGCTGGCACATGTACGACACCGTCAAGGGGTCGGACTGGCTGGGCGACCAGGATTCCATCGAATATCTGTGCCGCCACGCGCCGAAAGCCGTGTACGAGCTTGAGCACTGGGGCGTGCCCTTCTCGCGCACCGAGGATGGCAAGATCTATCAGCGCGCCTTTGGCGGCATGACCCGCAATTTCGGCGAAGGCCCGGTGCAGCGCACCTGCGCCGCCGCCGACCGCACCGGTCACGCCATCCTGCACACGCTGTATGGCCAGTCCCTGCGCCACGCGACCGAGTTCTTCATCGAGTATTTCGTGCTCGACCTGATCATGGATGATGACGGCGCCTGCCGCGGCGTCACCGCCTGGAAACTCGACGACGGCACCCTGCACCGCTTCCGCGCCCAGAAGACCATTCTGGCCACCGGCGGTTATGGCCGCGCCTATTTCTCCGCCACCTCCGCGCACACCTGCACGGGCGACGGCAACGCCATGGTTCTACGCGCGGGTCTGCCGCTGCAGGACATGGAATTTGTTCAGTTCCACCCCACCGGCATTTACGGCGCGGGCTGCCTGATCACCGAAGGCGCACGCGGCGAGGGCGGGTATCTGACCAACTCCAAGGGCGAGCGCTTCATGGAGCGCTATGCTCCGAACGCCAAGGACCTCGCCTCCCGTGACGTGGTGTCGCGCTCCATGACCATGGAGATCCGCGAAGGCCGCGGCGTGGGCGAACATGGCGACCACATCCACCTGCACCTGGATCACCTTGATCCGGCCATTCTGGCCCAGCGTCTGCCGGGCATTTCGGAAAGCGCGAAGATCTTCGCAGGCGTGGATGTGACCAAGGAACCGATCCCGGTGATCCCGACCGTCCACTACAATATGGGCGGCATCCCGACGAACTATCACGGCGAAGTGCTGACCAAGGTCGGCGGCAACCCTGATCAGGTCGTGCCTGGCCTGATGGCGGTGGGCGAAGCGGCCTGCGTGTCCGTGCACGGCGCGAACCGTCTGGGCTCGAACTCGCTGATCGACCTCGTGGTGTTCGGCCGCGCGGCCGGCCTGCGTTGCGGCGAGACCGTGGAAGCGGGCGCCAATCAGCCCGAGCTGTCTGACAAGGCGGGCGCGGACACCCTGTCGCGCTTTGACAAGATGCGTCACGCCGAGGGCGGCACCAAGACCGCGACCCTGCGTCTGTCCATGCAGCGGGCCATGCAGGAAAACTGCGCGGTGTTCCGCACCCAGGACGTTCTGGACGAGGGCGTCAAACGCATCGCCGAGGTCTACAAGCAGTCCTCCGACATCCGTGTGAACGACCGTTCCATGGTCTGGAACACCGACCTTGTCGAAGCGCTGGAGTTTGAAAACCTCATCGCCCAGGCCGCCGTGACGGTGAACTCCGCCGCCGCCCGCCCGGAAAGCCGCGGCGCGCACGCGCGTGAGGATTATCCTGATCGCGATGACGCGAACTGGATGAAGCACACCCTAGCGTGGATCAATGAAGACGGTTCGGTCAAACTCGATGACCGCCCGGTTCATGAATACACCCTGTCCAATGACATCGCCTATATCGAGCCCAAGGCGCGGGTCTATTAAGACCCCGCCCACGCTCACTGGCTATTAGAAAGCGGGGACGACCCCATGGTCCAACTGACGCTGCCGAAAAACTCCCAGGTCAAAAAGGGCAAGGTGTGGCCTAAGCCCGAAGGCGCGGATGCGAAGAATCTGCGCACCTTCAAGGTCTATCGCTACGATCCTGAATCCGGCGAGAACCCGTCCTGGGACACCTATTATGTCGACACCTCCAAGTGCGGCCCGATGATCCTGGACGCCTTGTTCTTCATCAAGAACGAGATCGACACCACGCTGGCTTTCCGCCGCTCCTGCCGCGAAGGCATTTGCGGGTCCTGCTCGATGAATATCGGCGGGCGGAACACAATCGCCTGCACCAACGGCATTGATGAGCATAACGGGACAATCACCATCGCCCCGCTGCCGCACCAGCCGGTGGTCCGCGACCTCATTCCGGACCTGACGAACTTCTACGCCCAGCTCGCCTCCATCAAACCGTATCTGCAAACCGATACGCCGGAGCCCGAGAAAGAGTGGAAGCAGAGCCAGGAAGACCGCGAGGAACTGGACGGCCTGTACGAGTGCATCCTGTGCGCCTCGTGCTCGACCTCCTGCCCGTCCTATTGGTGGAATTCGGACAAGTATCTTGGCCCGGCGGCGCTGCTGCAGGCCTATCGCTGGATCGCGGACAGCCGCGATGAAGCCACCGGCGAGCGCCTCGATGACCTTGAAGATCCCTTCAAGCTCTATCGCTGCCACACCATCATGAACTGCGCCAATGTCTGCCCCAAGGGTCTGAACCCGGCCAAGGCCATCGGCAAGATCAAGGATCTGATGGTCGAACGTCAGGTCTAGCACCCGCGCTCAACCGTCGAACGCAAAACGCCCCGGTCATCAGGCCGGGGCGTTTTTCATGCGGGCTCGCCCGGAGGGAATTGACAGACGACGCCATTTATACAACTAATTGCGCAATTGCTTGCATAAATGGATGTCCCATGACCGAAGCCGCCCTGTTCCAGCGTCCCGCCGCATTCCTGTTACGCCTGAGCCGGCTTGAAGATTTGCTCTCTGATCAGCTGCAGGCAGCGCTCGGCGCGGCCGGTCACGACCTCAAGACGCAGACAACGGGTGTTCTCAACCTGCTGCATCATGGCGGGCCGGCCCCCATCACCGCCCTGTCTGAGGCCATGGGCGTCTCCCACCAGCTGGTCTCCCAGCGCCTGACCCCCTTGCTGAAGGCGGGTCTGGTCGAGCTGAAACCTGATCCCGAGGATGGCCGCCGCAAACAGGTCAGCCTGACCCGGGCCGGCGCGCTTCAGGCTGAAGCCCTGCAGGCCTTCCTCGACCAGCTCGATCAGGCCTATCTCGATCTCTTTGAAGAACTGGGCGTGGATCTTGATGCTCTGGTTTCTCGGGCTCAGGCGGCCCTCACACGCCGCGCCCTGAGCCAGCGTATGGCGGAGACCGTCTGATGCGCTGGAAACCCCTTCTTCTGATGGCGGGTCGCATACTGGCGGGCGCCCTTCTGATCGGCCTGGGCATGGCTCTGGTCCGACTGGCGCTGATCCCGGGCCTTGAGCGCCTGTTCGTGATGGATGAGGCTGTGGTCTCGGTCCTGCGGCGCGTCTGCATGCTCATGAGTTTTGCAGGCAGCTTCTGGCTCTATCTGCACTTTATCGTCAAACGACCCGCCAGTCCGCTGGCGCTTAGGCCCGTCCCGCTCCTGATCTGGGGCGGGCTGGGCTCCGCGCTGATCGCCCTGTCCATGCTCGGCATGCTGATAACAGGCGCCTATGAAGTGTCTGGCATTCGCCCCCTGGGCCCGATGGCGAATGTCGCCCTGACCCTTCTGGCCGCCGCCGCGTTTGAGGAAATCCTGTTTCGCGGCGTCATCGTCCCCGCAGTCGAGGAGGCGTTGGGGGCCTATACAGCGCTGATCGCCCCCAGCCTTCTGTTCTCGGTGCTGCATTTCTTCAATCCCAACTGGGCGGGATGGGTCTCGCTTGCGACCGGGCTTCTGCTGGGCGTTCTGTGGACGCTGGTCTATCTGATCACCCGCAATGTCTGGGCGGCGACACTGAACCACGCCTTGTGGAATTTCACCATTGTCCTGAGCGGTTTGCCGCTGACCGGCATTGAGGAATGGCGGGATATCGCCCCGCTGCAAAGCCGCTATCAAGGCCCGGACTGGCTGTCTGGCGGGGCGGCAGGTCCCGAGGAATCTGTCATCACCCTCGCCGTCAGTGTGCTGGCCGTCATCGGATTGTGGCTCTACTGGCTCAAGACGCGATCAAGGCCAGAGCTTTAAGGCGCCACGGACGTTTATCCCGCCTGCGCCCGCGCGCGCGCCGCCAGCACTTCATGGGCGTTGGCCTCGATCCATTCCGCGAGGGCGCTGGCGCGTTCGGCCATCTCATGGCCCAGCGGGGTCAGCTCGTACTCCACATGGGGCGGGACGACATCATGGGCGGTTCGCAGCACGAAGCCGTCCTCCACCAGCACTTTCAGGGTCTGCGCCAGCATGCGTTCGGACACGCCGTCGATCCGGCGTCGCAGGGCGCTGAACCGGTAAGGGCCTTCGCGCAGCACATAGAACACCAGCATCGCCCAGGTGCTGGTCACATGGCGCAGCACATCCCGGGACGGGCAAAGGCTCGACAAAACAACGGGATCACGATCCAGCCTTGGCGCAGCAGGTGCAGACGGCATGAGAAATTTCCATACTTACATTTCTGTACGTACTTACTCTTCGTAAGTGAGTGGCTATCTGTCAACCAGATCCCGTACCCAATGGAGGACAGACCATGATCGCCGTCACCGGAGCCAATGGCCAGCTGGGCCGCCACGTGCTGAACGCACTGGTCCGCCGCGCCCCGCAAACCCCCGTCATCGCCGCCGTGCGCAACCCTGAAAAGGCCGCCGGTCTTCAAACGGGCGCGGTCACCCTGCGCCAGGCCGACTATGACGCTCCTGAAACCCTGAGAACGGCCTTTGACGGGGTCGAGACCGTGCTGCTGATCTCCTCTTCAGAGGTCGGACAGCGCGCGCGCCAGCACCACGCCGTTATCGAGGCGGCGAAGAGCGCAGGCGTGAAAACCCTCGTCTACACCAGCATTCTCAAGGCCGATGTCAGCCCGATGCAGCTCGCTGTCGAGCATCGCGAAACCGAGGCCGAACTGGCCCGGTCCGGCCTTCAGACCGTGATCCTGCGCAATAGCTGGTATCTTGAGAACTATGACGAGAGCCTGAAAGGCGCGGTCGCCAATGGCGTTCTGGCGGGCGCCGCCGGAACCGGCGTCATCAACGCCGCCAAGCGCGCCGACTATGCCGAAGCCGCCGTCACCGTGCTGCTCGATCCTGCCAATCATGCCGGGCGCGTATATGAGCTGGCCGGCCAGCCGGGTTTGACGCTTGCTCAATTGGCTCAGGCCGCATCCGCCATCACAGGCCAGGATATCCACTATGCCGACATGACGCCGGACGCCTATGCCGGCGTTCTGATCGAGCACGGCGTGCCTGAAGGCTTCGCCAACATTCTCGCTGATAGCGATGCGGGGATGAAACTGGGCGCGCTGGAAAGCGCCAGCACCGACCTCGCCACGCTTCTGGGCCATGCCCCGACCCCCTGGCGGGATCATGTCGAGCGTTTGCTGGCGCGCTAGCCCAGGGCTTGCCCGTATCTAAGCCAAGTCCGGCCTCGCTTTGTCCCTAATTGTCCGCCAAGGTGCGCGTACTGGTTGAGGGACAGGGAGGCCGGTCATGGACAAATCCAATACTGGACGCGGGCGTTCGCTCGGTTTGAAAATTCTTCTGGTCGGAGCGCTGGTTCTGGTGCTGGGCCTGCCATTATTGTTTGTGAACATGCTGGCGTGGGAACGGGCCAATCGCGCCGACTTGGTTGCACAGGAAGTCGGCGCCGCCTATGGCGGCCCTCAGATCGTCCGTGGACCTTTTCTCCTCCTGCCTGTCGATATTACTGAAACCGTGCTCGTGAACACCGGTGAAGAGGAACGCCAGGAAACCCGCATTCGAACGGAAACTCTGGTTATCTCTCCCGAAACGCTGGACGTGACGGTCAATCTCGATACCGATATCCGTCGACGCGCGATCTATGATGTTCCGGTCTATCAGGCCGATCTGGAATTCAGCGGTCGGTTCACCCCCAGTGACCTCGCGCCTCTGACGCCCCGAAATGGCGAAATCCGCTGGTCAGGCGCTGAGCTGGTTCTAGCCTTCAGCGATCTTCGAGGGATCAACGCTGATCTGTCCTTCACGATTGACGGGCGTCCGGACCCACTCAGCTTCGAGCCGGGTTCCGGCTTTGATCGACCCCAACGGCGCGGGACAGAGGCAAGTTGGCGCGGCGTCTCGGCCCGCCTGCCCGACCTGACCGAAGGGGCCAGCTTTGACTTTCAGGCGCAAATGACGTTGTCCGGCGCCCAGCGCCTCTCGCTCACGCCCTCTGGACGTCAGACCCGTGCCGCTATTCGCGGCGACTGGCCTCATCCCGGCTTTGACGGAGCCTACCTGCCCCAGGACCGGACGATCACGGATCAGGACTTTGAAGCCAGCTGGTCCGTGCCCTATCTGGCGCGCGGCGTACCAGCAAGCTGGCGCGAGGGGGCTGGCTTTAACATGATGCGCGCCGACGACGCCCTGTTCACCGTCAATCTGGTTACCCCGACCGATGGCTATGTGCGGGTCAGCCGGGCGCTGAAATATGCATTCTTCTTCCTCAGCTTCACTCTGCTGATGGTGTTCCTGATCGAAGCCAATGGCAAAAAACGCATCCACGCCGCCCAATATGTGCTGATCGGGCTGGCCCAGGTGATCTTCTATCTGATGCTTCTGGCGCTCTCCGAGCACTGGCTGATCCAGCCCGCCTACCTGGCCGCGTCTGGCGCAACAATCGGCATCAGCGGGCTATACGCCATGACAGCATTCAAGAGCTTCGGGCGAGGCCTGCTGGTCGCACTCACGCTGGTTCTGACCTACGCCCTGCAATACATGCTGTTGCTGTTGGAAGATTACGCTTTGCTGATCGGAGCCGGACTGGCCTTCCTGTCACTGGCGCTGACCATGTACATGACGCGTAACGTCAACTGGTATGCGGTCTCAGACGATGAGGCCCCCTCTCAGGCCTGACGGGCCAGCCCCTGGCTGCAGAGGCGCAAGGACTCGCTGGCGATCTGCTCGTCGCCCGCCAGCTCCAGCGGGTCCATGGGCGCGCCGAACAGCAGGCGGTAGCGCGCGCGCTTCTTGGCCAGAAGCTCGTGAAACACGGTCATGTGGCGCAATTCCTCGTGGATCAGACCAAGGGAATAGAACCAGAGCGACATGCGCTGGCGCACGCCCAGCGAGATGATCGGGGCCTTGAACTTGCGCGCCAGACTGACGGCGGTGGGCTGCCAGTCAGAATCCTGCAGGCTGAAACTGCGCCAGTCCCAGGCGGACATGCGGCCTGCGGGGAAGACCACGATGCAGCGCCCCTCCTGAAAGGCGGTGATGGCGCGCTTGAGCGTATCGCGGGTTTTCTCCCGGTTGCGATGGCCTTCGCGCCATTCCACCGGGATGACGACATCGGCCAGGCCTTCGCAGACCCGGATGGCGTCGCGGTTGGCGAAGAACACCATGTCAGGGCGGCGCGCCTTGAGCGCCTGCCAGACCGCGATGCCGTCCGCAATGCCGCCGGGATGGTTGGCGGTGATCACGCAGGGGCCGGTTTCGGGCACATGATCGAGCCCGGCCTCGACGGTGGTCATGGACAGGAAATCCTGCGCCCAGTCCATCGCCTCGCGGCCCGACTTGTCGGCCAGCGCATCGGCAATGTCCCGCGCCCGGCGATAGCCCAGCAGCGGATAGAAGACGCGCTTCACCCAGGGCCAGAGCACAGGATTGGCGGACAGGCGGACGGCCCGCTCTTCAATGAGCTGGTCCACCACATGCGCCTGGGAAGGGTCAGAAGAGGTCATGCCGCCAGAACAGGCTAGCAAGCGGCTTTCTGCAAGCCCGCAAGATCAGACACGGCGAGATCGCAAATCTCGGGATGGCCGTCACAGCATTCCACAATCAGGAAATTGAGCAGGTTGCTGACGGCCGGCAGGGTCGCGGAATAGAACCGGCGGCGGCCATCCTTGCGCACATGCAGAAGGCCCGCATTCACCAGCACGGTCAGATGCGCCGACAGATTGCTGGGCGTGACCTGAGCCTGATCCGCCAGATCGCCGGCGGACACGCCCTCAGGGCCTGCGCTCATCACAGCCCGGAACACGACCAGACGGGTCTCGTGCGCCAGCGCGCCGAACTGGTTGGCCGCACCTTCAGGTGACAATTTCGGCTCTTTCATTTCAACTAGTCCTGAAATATATAAGTCTCGCATTATAGAGGCTGAATGCGATTCAACCAAGCGGAGCGCCTTATGAATCTACTTGTCCTGTGCACCGGAAACTCGGCGCGTTCCATCCTGGCTGAAGCGCTCTGGTCCTCGCTGAGCGAGGGCAAGGTAGCAGCGTATTCGGCCGGGTCAAAACCCTCAGGCCGCCCCAATCCCTACGCCCTGTCCACGCTGCAGCGCCATGGTCTGACGGTTGATGATCTGCGCTCGAAAAGCTGGGATGAGTTCGAGGCGCCCGACGCTCCGCAAATGGATGTGGTGATCACGGTATGTGATTCCGCCGCCTCCGAGCCCTGTCCGATCTGGCCCGGCGCGCCCGTGCGCGTCCATTGGGGCCTGCCCGACCCCGCCGCCCTGCCCGATGGCCCGGAAGCAGAAGCCGGATTTGAAACGACCTATCAAGCGCTCAGGACCCGCATCCAGTCCTGTCTGGACGCGGGCATTCTCGACGCCAACAGCGAGCAGCGCCTCGCCATCCTGAAAGCTGCGCATGAGGCCGGGCAATGAGCGTCTCTGACACGCAGGACACGGCGCCGTCAGCAGGCGGCATCGGGTTTTTCGAAAAATGGCTGTCGGTCTGGGTGGGCGGCGCCATTGTGCTGGGCACGGCGCTTGGCGCGCTGGTCCCGAACGCCTTCGCTGCGCTCGCCAGCCTCGAAATCGCCCGGGTGAACCTTCCGGTCGCCGTGCTGATCTGGCTGATGGTCTTCCCGATGATGGTCAATATCGACCTCACAAGCCTGCGCCATATCGGAGCGCGCCCCAAGGGCCTCGCCATCACCCTCATCGTGAACTGGCTGATCAAGCCCTTCACCATGGCCGGGCTGGCCGTCCTGTTCTTCGAATTTGTCTTTGCGCCCTTCCTGCAGCCTCAGGACGCCCAGGCCTATATCGCAGGGCTGATCATTCTGGGCGCAGCGCCGTGCACCGCGATGGTATTTGTCTGGTCTCAGCTGACGCGCGGGGATGCGAACTACACCCTGGTGCAGGTCGCCGCCAATGACCTGATCATGGTCTTCGCCTTTGCTCCGATCGTGGCGCTTTTGCTGGGCGTGACCGAGGTCAGCGTGCCCTGGAGCACTTTGATGATCTCGGTGGGGCTGTACGTGATCGCGCCCCTGTGCGCGGGCGCTGTGGTGCGCCATCTGATCACCCGCGGCCGTGACACGGCGGAGGGTGAGGCTGCGGTCAGCGCCTTCACCGCACAGATCAAGCCGCTCTCCATTCTGGGCCTGATCGCGACCGTGGTGATCCTGTTCGGCTTTCAGGGACGGACGCTTCTGACCCAGCCGGTGGTGATCGCGATGATCTCCGTCCCGCTCCTGATCCAGTCCTACGGCATTTTCGCCCTCGCCTATGGCGCCGCATGGCTGGCCCGGACGCCTTTCAGCATTGCTGCGCCCTGCGCGCTCATTGGCACCTCGAACTTCTTCGAGCTGGCGGTGGCGGTGGCGATCTCCCTGTTCGGGCTCAATTCCGGCGCGGCGCTCGCGACCGTTGTGGGCGTGCTGGTGGAAGTGCCGGTCATGCTGTCGCTGGTCGCCTTCGCCAACCGCACACAGGGCTGGTTTGCGCACGCCCGTCCCGATGCCTGATCTGTGTCTGGGTGTGTGAGGTGACTTGGGACGCGGCTCTGTTACGATCCCGGCGCTGACCAACCGGCCAGCGTCTAGCCTCTGCAGGAGCCTGACCATGTTGTCCTCACTCATCGGCCTTTTCGCCCTGCTTCAGGCGGCGGCGCCCGAAGGCGGGATCTATACGCTGACCACGCCTGCAGAGAGCTGTGAGCTGCTGCTGGACGCCACGGCTGCGCCCCTGCCGGAAACCAATCTCGACCAGCGCGACGCATCGGGCTTCGCCACCGCCATGCCCCAGTGCCCGGCCAGCGTGTCGATGACGACCTTCTGGAGCTATCGGGATGCAGACCAGACGCTGAACCTGTTCGACCCCACGGGCGCCAGCGTGTTCTCCGGCGTGTTCACCGAAGAGGGCTGGCGCGGAGAAACCGGAGACGGTCAAACCGCGACCCTGTCCGCACGCTAGCGGTCACAAGCGCCGCCGGGCGCTCGACAAGCCGCCCTGCGCGGCGTTAAACCCGGCCCAACACACAAACGAGCCGGCGTTCAGTCCACCTACAGACCGGCCTGACGGAGGAAGCCCCATGTCCGCCCATCGCGATATCCATCACTTCATCAACGGCAAGGCTGTCCCCGGCGCCTCAGGCCGGTTCGGCGACGTCTATGATCCCAACACCGGCGAGGTGCAGGCCAAGGTCGCGCTCGCCAGCGTCAAGGAAATGGACGAAGCGGTCGCCATCGCCAAGGCGGCGCAGCCCGAATGGGCCGCAGTGAACCCGCAACGCCGCGCCCGCGTCATGTTCAAGTTCAAGCAATTGCTGGAAGAGAACATGGACGAGCTGGCGGTGCTGCTGGCGTCCGAACACGGCAAGGTCGTCGCTGACGCCAAGGGCGATGTGCAGCGTGGTCTGGAAGTGATCGAATTCGCCTGCGGCGTGCCGCATCTGATGAAGGGCGAATACACCGAAGGCGCCGGCCCCAGCATCGATGTGTATTCCATGCGTCAGGCCCTGGGCGTGGTGGCGGGCATCACCCCGTTTAACTTCCCCGCCATGATCCCGATGTGGATGTTCGGCGTGGCCATCGCCTGCGGCAACGCCTTCATCCTCAAGCCGTCCGAGAAAGACCCGTCCGTGCCGGTGCGCCTTGCCGAGCTGATGAAGGAAGCGGGCCTGCCGGATGGCATCCTGAACGTCGTCCATGGCGACAAGGAAGCGGTCGATGCGATCCTCGACCATCCCGACATCAAGGCGGTGAGCTTTGTGGGCTCTTCCGACATCGCCCAGTACGTCTATTCGCGCGGCACGGCGAACGCCAAGCGCGTGCAGGCCATGGGCGGCGCCAAGAACCACGGCATCATCCTGCCTGACGCCGATCTGGATCAGGTCGTGCAAGACCTGGTCGGTTCGGCCTATGGCTCGGCTGGCGAGCGCTGCATGGCGCTTCCCGTGGCGGTTCCTGTCGGTGACGACACCGCCGATCGCCTCCTGGAAAAGCTGATCCCCGAGATCGAGAAGCTGACCCCCGGCGCCTCCACCGATCCTGACGCCCAGTACGGCCCGGTCGTCTCCCAGGCGCACAAGGAGAAGGTCGAAGGCTATATCCAGATGGGTGTGGACGAGGGCGCGAAGCTCCTGATCGACGGTCGAAACTTCAAGCTGCAAGGTCATGAGAAGGGCTATTTCATCGGCCCGTCCCTGTTTGACCATGTCACCGCCGACATGAAGACCTATCAGGAAGAAATCTTCGGCCCGGTGCTGCAGATCGTGCGCGCCAAGGATCTCGAAGAGGCCGCCAAGCTGCCCAGCGAGCACCAGTACGGCAATGGCGTGGCGATCTTCACCCGCAACGGCCTCGCCGCGCGGGAATTCGCCTCCAAGGTCAATGTGGGCATGGTCGGCGTGAACGTGCCGATCCCGGTGCCGGTCGCCTATCACACCTTTGGCGGCTGGAAGCGGTCTTCGTTCGGGGACGCCAACCAGCACGGCATGGAAGGCGTGCGCTTCTTCACCAAGATCAAGACGGTGACCCAGCGCTGGCCGTCCGGTCAGGTGTCCGATCAGGCCTTCATCATCCCGACGATGGAGTAGGGTTCACCCCCTCTCCAATACACGAAAGCCCCGGCGGAGACGCCGGGGCTTTTTTGTGCTTTCAAGCCAGAACCCTACCGCTTGTGCTGTTCGCGGATCGCCTGCATGTGCTCGACCGCGCGGGGTTTGCCCTTGCCGCCGCAGAATTTGTATTCCTGCGTGCCCTCGGTCACGATCACATCGGTGTCGAGGGCTGCGGTGGTGGCGTAGGTGAAGCCGGCGGGCAGCTTCTTGTAGATCGGGGTGAAATCGCGACCGGCGGTGCTTTCATACAGCGCCTTGATGGAATCCACGACGAAGTAGGTTTCCTGAAAATCGCTGATCACATAATCGGTGCGCATCACCCGCTCGGGCACCATCTTGATGCGGTGCGGGCTGTCTGAGTAGAGCGAGAACAGGGTTTCGTCCGGGCTCGACAGGATGCCCGCGCCATAGACGCGCAGCTCGCCCTCTTCCAGGATCAGGCCGAACTCCACCGTGTACCAGTAGACCGAGCCGAAATTCTTCAGGCGATTATACTCGATCGCCCGCCGACCACCCGCGCCATAGGCCTGGATATAGTCCGCAAAGAACGGGTTCATCAGCATCGGCACATGGCCGAAAATGTCGTGGAAGGTGTCCGGCTCCTGCAGATAGAAGAGGTCGTCCTCCACTGCGGTGTATTCCACAAACTCCGGCGCGCGGCCCTGATTGGCCTCCTTGACCTTTTTGGTCTTCGGATTGCCGCCGCGAATGAAGACGCCCGCCGGGAAGCGGCGGTTCTCCAGATGCCAGAAGAAGATGTTGTCCGGGATCAGCTCGGGCACCGGCACCACCGTCCAGCCCGTGGCGGGTTTGAGGATGGCGTTGATGTCGTCAAAGCTGGGAATGCCGTCCTTGAACAAATGCTCAAGCTGCTCGAACCCCTCCATGAAGTCCTTGCAGGCGCGGCCCGGCAACATCTTGCGCTGGTTCTCGAACAGGAGACGCCAACGGGCATGCTCAGCAGGGGTGTAATCAGGCTGGCGCTTGAGCTGCCAGCTGTCGGCGATGAAATCGCTCTCATCCAGACGATAGCCTTCAGGCCGGATGGCGTAGCGATAGAGCGCTCCGCCGGGACCCGTCAGGCCATTGCCCGCATCCTGCACGAGGGGGTCATAATAGGCGCGACCCATATCCGGAATGGATGTGGACTGTTCGTCGAGCATAGTCGCCTCCTATGGCTGGCCAGCCGGGCTGGTCTGGGTGAAAAAGACAGGCATACTGTGCCTGTTTCGAGGGTCCGCATAAAGAGACCCCGCTCATAACACACGCGACGCATCCGCGCAGTGCGAGCCCGCAGACGGGAGGAGCCGACCATCATGACCACCGCTTTCACCTTCACCACGGTCCCCAAAACCCTGTTTGAACCGGGCTCCAGCGCGCGCCTCGCAGAAACCGCCGCCCCGGCGCTGAAGGGCGCAAAACGCATCCTGTTCGTCACCGATCAGGGCGTTCGCAAGGCGGGGCTCGCGGATGCGGCGCTGGCGGGGCTGAAGGATGCGGGCCTTGAGGTGCATGTCTATGACAAGGTGGTCGCTGACCCGCCCGAAAGCACCGTCTTCGAAGCGGTTCAGGAAGGCCAGGAGTTTGGCGCAGAGGCCGTGATCGGCTTTGGCGGCGGCAGCCCGATGGACACCGCAAAGGTCGTCGCGCTCTTGCTGTCCGGCGAGCAAGCGCTGTCCACCATGTATGGCGTCCAGCAGGTCAAGGCGAGCCGTCCGCCGCTGATCCTGTTGCCGACCACGGCGGGTACGGGCTCTGAAGTCACCAATGTGGCCGTGCTGACCACCGGGGCGACCTCCAAACGCGGGATCGCCGCGGACCCTCTGTATGCGGACATGGCGATCCTGGATGCGGATCTGACGCTGGGCCTGCCGCGCCACCCCACCGCCTATACCGGCATTGACGCCATGGTTCACGCCATCGAGGCCTATACCAATCGCCGATCGAAGAACCCGATGTCGGATGCGCTGGCGCTGACCGCGCTGAAGCTCTTGCACGGCTCGATCCTGCGCGCCTGCGAAGACGGCTCGGATCGCGAGGCGCGCGGCGACATGCTGCTGGGCGCCATGCTGGCGGGGCAGGCCTTCTCCAACTCGCCCTGCGCGGGCGTGCACGCCATGGCCTATCCGCTGGGCGGCATGTTCCATGTGCCGCACGGGCTTTCAAACGCCGTCGTCCTACCGCCGGTGCTGCGTTACAACGCACCTGAAGCCGAAAGTCAGTATGCGGAGATTTCCGCGCATCTGGGCCTGAAGCCCGGCTCGACCGGCCTGATCGACGAGATGGACCGCATCGCCGAGGCCGTGGGCATCGAGCGTCGTCTGTCAGAACTGGGCATCAGCCATAATGACGTGCCGAAAATGGCTGAAGACGTGGCCGCGAATGATCGCCTGCTGCCAAACAATCCGCGCGAGATGACCTACGACTCCATCGTGGCGATGTATGAGGAAATCCTGTGAGCGCAGAGCGTCAGGCCCCGGCGAGGCGAGCGGATTTTAGCCAATTTGAGCCCATCGAAACCCGCTGGGCGGACAATGATGTCTACGGCCACGTCAACAATGTCGTCTATTACGGCTTCTTCGACACCGCCGTGAACCGGCGTTTGGCCCGCGCGGGCCTTCTCGACATCGAGCATGGCGAGACCATCGGCCTCGTGGTGGAGACCGGCTGTCGCTATCACGCCGCCACCGCCTTTCCTGATCAATTGGAAGCGGGGGTGAAGGTGGCGCGCATCGGCTCCAGCTCGGTGCGCTATGAGATCGCCATCTTCAAAGCGGGCGAAGACACCGCCGCCGCCGAGGGGTTCTTCGTCCATGTCTATGTGGACCGGCAAACCCGTCGCCCGAAGCCCCTGCCGGATCATTGGCGGTCAGAGCTTGAAGGCTGGATGGGCTGACGGGCTACACGCTTGTCATCCCCTCGCAATCCTTCTGCAACCTCATAAGGGTATAAGCGTCTGCGTCTTGGCGGGGCGGGCGCATCATTGTATCGAGGCGGCCATGCGCACCTTGCAACGCCCCGCCCTTGTCTGGCTCGCCGCCGCTGTCAGCTTTGCTCTGATCGCGGCCGCAGCTCTGCTCTGGAGCCTTTGAGTATGGGTCCTGTGGACAGCCTGAAACAGGCGGTGGCCGAAGGGCGGCTGCAGCCCGATCCCGGACAGGCGCAAATCGCCGAACACCTGCAGGCGCTGTGCGATGAACTGGCTGAGTGGAACGAAGGCAAGTCCGGTTTCTTCAGCAAGTCCAAACCTTCACCAAAGGGCCTGTACCTTTATGGCGGGGTGGGGACCGGCAAATCCCTGATGATGGATCTGTTCTTTGACGCCGCCCCGGTCGCGAAGAAGCGCCGCGTCCACTTTCACCAGTTCCTGCAGGAGATTCAGGCCCGCATCACCCATGAGCGCGAGAAAAAGGATTCCGATCCTTTGCCGCGCGTGGCGAAAGCGCTGGCCAAGCAGACCCGCCTTTTGTGCTTTGACGAGCTTCAGGTCACCGATGTGGGCGATGCGATGATCCTGGGCCGCCTGTTTGACGGTCTGTTCGCCGAGGGCGTGGTGATGGTCGCCACATCCAACCGCCATCCCGATGATCTGTATAAGAACGGCCTGAACCGGCAACTCTTTGAGCCCTTTATCGAGCTGATCAAACAGACGCTGGATGTGCGCGAGCTTGATTCCGGGCGTGATTACCGCCTCGAACAGCTTGAAGCCGCGCCGGTGTTCTACCATCCGCTGGGCTCTGAAGCGGATTCAGCGATGGACAGCGCCTTCAAGCGTCTGACCCGCGGCGCCAGGGTGCAGACCTGCATTCTCGACGTGAACGGGCGTGAGCTGGTGGTGCCGCGTCAGGCGGCGGGCGTGGCGCGCTTCACCTTTGACGAATTGTGCGCCCGGCCGCTGGGTCCGGCGGATTATCTGATGGTGGCGGAAACCTTCCACACCGTGATGATCGACCGCGCGCCATTGCTGACGCCGGGCAAGCGCGACGCCGCCAAGCGTTTCGTGACGCTGATCGACGCCCTCTACGAAGTGAAGACCAAGCTGATCATGAGCGCGGCCGCCGAAGCCTCCAAACTTTATCCCGAAGGCGATTATGCGTTCGAATTCCAACGCACCGTGTCACGCCTGATGGAGATGAGCGGGCATGCCTATCTGGCCGCCGAGCGCCGGGTGGGCGAGGATGTCTCGCAAGCAGAGTGACGGACGCTCCGGCCTGGGGCACACTCCGCAGACCATAGTCTGGGGAGACGCATCATGGTCCGTATTACACTTGGTCTAACCGCCCTTTTGCTGGCGACCGCATGCTCTGACTCTGTCGACGCTACCGCCCCCTCCGAACCCGCCGCCGCGCAGTCTGTAGCAACCGGCGAGTTCGAGATCGGGACGAGCTATGACGCCAGCGGCTATTTCGTTCCGATGAATGACATCGCGGTCGCAGGATGGTCCATCGACCATATTTTCGTCGGGCACAGCACCGATTTCATGTTCTGGCGTGAAGCCGGTGAAAACCCTGACGAGATCCCGGTCTGGCTGAGCCTGAACCCGGTCGGGGGCGACACCGCCATCAACGAGATGGGCTCAACCTATTTTGTCGACAATCGCCGCATCCGCCCGCACGATCTGACCCTGACCGATGGCGCATTCGAGTTCCGCGCTCATGACGGCGAACTCGGCGACATCCTGATTTCCGGCATGATCCAGGCTGACGCCCTGCAAGAACCCGGCGACATACCGCAAAGCGATCCGCCGGCCATGACCGTAGGTCTGGAAATGGGCGGCGAGCACATCCGCAACGCCAGCTTCATGCATTGGCTGGGAGACTGACAGGCCTGTGAGCGGTCTTCTCCCTTCGGCGCATTGCACTTCCGCGCCGAGGGGAGTAGATCAGGCTCACCTGTCTTCGCGCCTGCATCAAAGGCGCATCCCCTCGTAAGGCTTGAGGAGTAATTCCATGGCTCGCAAAAAGATCGCCCTTATCGGCGCCGGCATGATCGGCGGCACCCTGGCCCATATCGCAGCTCGTGAAGAGCTGGGCGATGTGGTCCTGATGGACCTCAATGAAGGCACCGCCAAGGGCAAGGCGCTGGATCTGTGCGAGGCGAGCCCCGTCTTCGGCAAGGACAGCCACCTGACCGGCGGTTCGGTCGAGGACTACACCCCGATCGCGGGCGCGGATGTCTGCATCGTCACCGCCGGCGTGCCGCGCAAGCCGGGCATGTCTCGCGATGACCTTCTGGAAATCAACCTCAAGGTCATGAAGTCGGTCGGCGAAGGCATCAAGAAGCACGCCCCGAACGCCTTCGTGATCTGCATCACCAACCCGCTGGACGCCATGGTCTGGGCGCTGCGCGAATTCTCCGGCCTGCCCCACAACAAAGTGGTCGGCATGGCGGGCGTCCTGGACGCCGCGCGCTTCCGCTGGTTCCTGGCTGAAGAATTCAACGTGTCCGTGGAAGACGTCACCGCCTTCGTGATGGGCGGCCATGGCGACACCATGGTGCCGCTGACCCGTTACTCCACCGTCGCCGGCATCCCGGTGCCGGACATGGTGAAAATGGGCTGGTCGTCTGACGAGAAAATCGACGCCATCGTGGACCGCACCCGCAAGGGCGGCGGCGAGATCGTCGGCCTTCTGGGCAATGGCTCGGCCTTCTACGCTCCGGCGGAAAGCGCCATCGCCATGGCCAAATCCTATCTCAATGACAAGAAACGCGTCCTGCCCTGCGCCGCGCACCTGACCGGCCAGTTCGGCGTCGACAACCTCTATGTGGGCGTTCCGGTGCAGATCGGCGCTGGCGGCGTGGAGAAGGTCGTCGAAATCACCCTGAACAAGGACGAGCAGGACATGTTCGACCACTCGGTTGATTCCGTGAAAGGCCTTGTGGAAGCGTGCAAGAAGATTGACCCCAGCCTGGCCTAAGGTCTGGTCGATCCGGTGTGAAAACCCCCGGGGCCAGACCGGCCCCGGGGGTTTTTCTTTGTCTGAGCCTGCGTCATTGTGCAGAGCAATATCATCTGAAGGAGAGATCCATGGGTCTCAACGTCGCCGTTCTGGGCGCCACGGGCGCTGTCGGTCAGGAAATGCTGACCATCCTCGAGGAACGCCTCTTCCCCGCCGAAACCGTCTACGCGCTTGCCAGCCGCAAATCCGTGGGCCGCGAAGTCTCCTATGGCGACAAGACCCTGACCATCAAGGACGCGGACACGTTTGACTATTCCACTGTCGACATCGTGCTGATGAGCGCAGGCGGGGATGTGTCGCGCGAGATGTCGCCCAGGATCGCCAAGGCCGGCGCGCTCGTGATCGACAATTCCAGCGCCTGGCGCATGGATCCGGACGTGCCGCTGGTGGTGCCCGAGGTGAACCCGGACACGCTCAACGAACGCCCGAAGAAGAACATCATCGCCAACCCCAATTGCTCCACCATCCAGACCGTGGTGGCGCTCAAACCCATCCATGATGCGGCGGGGATCATCCGGGCCAATTGCTCGACCTATCAGTCCACCTCCGGCGGCGGCCGCGAGGCGATGGACGAGCTGTGGAACCAGACCAAGGCGATCTACGTCAACGACCCGGTCGAACCGGAAGTCTTCCCCAAGCAGATCGCCTTCAACGTCATCCCGAAAATCGACGTCTTCATGGAGGATGGCTCCACCAAGGAAGAGTGGAAGATGACGGTCGAGACCAAGAAAATCCTCGACCCCAAGATCAAGCTGTTCGCCACCTGCGCCCGCGTGCCGGTGTTCGTCGGCCATTGCGTCGCCGCGCATCTGGAGCTCGAAAAGGAACTCTCCGCCGAGGATGCCCGCAACCTGCTGCGCGAAGCGCCGGGCCTGATGGTGATCGACCGCGCCGACGAGGACGAACCGCAATTCGTCACCCCGGTGGAAAGCGTCGGTGAATTCGCCACCTTCGTCAGCCGCATCCGCAACGACCCCACCGTCGAGAACGGCCTCGCCATGTGGATCGTGTCGGACAATCTGCGCAAGGGCGCAGCCCTCAACGCCGTCCAGATCGCCGAAGTGGTGGTCAACAAGGGCTGGCTGAAGAAATAGGGCTGAAATCCCGGGCGAGCGTCAGCGAAGACCCGGGACCTCCCTCCGCTTAAGCGCTCTATCCTGATAGAGACCCCGGCTCGGCGCTGCGCTTGGCCGGGGTTTCACGTTGAGGAAGTGACTTATCCGTTGTCTGACGGCGCGTCGTCTTCGGTCAGGCTCGCGCCCGGAAGCTCCGGCGTCACGGCGATCTGGCGGCCCATGAACAGGCCCGCCGCAATCACCAGCGCCGCCCCGACAATCACCCCTGCGAGAAATGTCAGCCCGTACTTCATGATCCCCTCCTGATCTTTAGCCGGGAGAGCATGACGACAGCTCGCGACGCCCCGCAAGCCGCTTTTCTACCGCACCTTCGACAGCGCCAGATCTCTTGTCAGCCGCAGCTCGGGATCAGCGGTGTTTTCCAGAACGAAATGATCCACCGACAGATCAAGGCCCAGCGCACGGATGGCGGCTGATTGCGCTTCCCACTGGCCGCCCACGGGCCAGCCACAGCCCTCTGAGGGGAAAGCGGAGACACGCAGGGGGAGCGAGCCCGTCAGGCAGGCATAGGCTTCAAACGGGTTCTCGATCGCTTCGGGCACATGGATCGGGCTGATCGGCACGCCGTCATAAATCTCGCCACGATCTTCGGTGCCATTCATGATGGCGTAATCACGCGCGGTCAGAAGCGTGGCCCAGACCCGGACCGAACCGCCGGGGCGCTCCACCAGCGTCGCCGGGATCGAGCCATAGACCGCAATGCGGTTGGCATAGGCGACCACATGGTCAGGCACGTTGATCTGGATCACCGGAATGGCGACGTCATCAAGATGATCGCGAAACTTGCGGCGCAATTGAGCGGGCGCGGCGTTCGAACCCACCGCCGCCACGGCGTGATAGGCGCCGCGTTCAAATTCTGACAGTCGCTGTTCGCCCAGCGCATCGGCCATCCGCATCGGCCCCTTGGCGTGATCAATGATCCAGTCGCCAAACCCGCCGCTCGTCTGCATCAGGGGCCAGGTCGCGCCATCGAGAAAGATGAAGGGTGTTTGCGGACGCGGGAAGGGATAGCTCAGCGCCCATTGCAGATGCAGGGTGTCGGTATCGATCATGATGCGCCTACCCCCGCTGGGCTTCCACCCAGTCGATCAGCAGAGCCGACACATCGACGCCGGAGAAGCGGCGCAATTCCTGAATGCCGGTGGGGGAGGTGACGTTGATCTCGGTCAGGTAATCGCCAATCACGTCAATGCCCACAAAGACGAGGCCGCGACGCTTGAGCTCCGGCCCGATAATGCGACAAATCTCGAGATCGCGCTCGGTCAGGTCAGACTGCACCGCCTTGCCGCCCACATGCATGTTGGCGCGCACTTCGCCCTCGGCCGGCACGCGGTTGATCGCGCCCACCGGCTCGCCATCCACCAGGATCACGCGCTTGTCGCCATTGCGAACGTCCGGAACGAAGGCTTGGGCCATCAGCGGATCACGGCTGGTCTGACCGAACAGCTCCACCAGCGAGGCGATGTTTTCCGCCGTATCGCGGATGCGGAACACGCCCGCCCCGCCATTGCCGAACAGCGGTTTGACGATGATGTCCCGGCCATGGCGCTCGAAGAAGTCGCGAATTTCGTCTTCAGAGCTGGTGATCAGGGTGGGCGGCATCACGCCTTCAAACGTCGTCACGAACAGTTTTTCGGGCGTATCGCGCACATGGCGCGGATCATTAACCACCAGCACTTCGGGCATCAGATGCTCAAGAATGTGGGTGGTGGTGATATAGCTCATGTCAAAGGGCGGGTCCTGACGCAGGAAGACCGCATCCACCGTGTGCAGGTCCAGCACTTCAGGCGCGCTCAGGGTCACATGCTCGCCCTGCACCCGCTGCATGGCGGTGACCCGTTGCGCCGTCGCGCGGACCTTGCCGTTCTCAAGGCTCAGATGTTTGGGTTCATACACCCAGATCTCATGGCCGCGCCCAAAGGCTTCCAGCGCAATGTCAAAGGTGGAGTCCGCGTTGACATTGACTTGGGTGATGGGGTCCATCTGGAAAGCGATCGTCAGCATGGCAGGCCTTTCGGGCAGAGGCGGGATCATTGCGCTGACAGGTAGGGGATGGATGGAGAGAATGGAAGTCAGCAAACCCCACAATCCCGCTTTCCCTTGACTCTTCCCCGCCCCCCGCGTAAACGCCCACGCTTCACGCAAGCGTCTCTCCGCTTGCCTTACCCGCACACGGCGTCCTGCATTGATCAGGAGTGAACGCTTGGAGGCGGGCGAGGTCCCCCGCTCGACGAAGGCTCGTCCAGTGGGGCGGTTGCGGCGTGCGCGTTTCACACACACCTTCTTGGGTGTGACCAGAAGCGGACCAGGGCAGGCGAACACATGTTCGACTCACTTTCAGAACGGCTTTCCGGCGTCTTTGACAGCCTGACCGGGCGCGGCGCGCTCTCGGAAAAGGATGTGGACGCCGCGCTGCGCGAGATCCGCGTGGCGCTTCTGGAGGCCGACGTCGCCCTGCCGGCGGTGAAGGACTTCACCACCAAGGTCCGCGACAAGGCGATTGGTGAAGAGGTCATCCGCTCGGTCAGCCCCGGCCAGCAGGTCATCAAGATCGTCCATGACGGTCTTGTGGAGCTGCTGGGCGGCGAAGGCGAACCCGAAGGGCTCAACCTTACCGGCGAACCGCCTGTGGCGATCCTGATGGCGGGTCTTCAGGGTTCGGGCAAGACCACCACCACCGCCAAGCTCGCCAAGCGCATTTCCGAGCGCGAGAAGAAGAAAGTCCTCGTCGCCTCGCTCGACACCCGCCGTCCGGCGGCGATGGAGCAATTGGCGCAGATGGCCGAGAAGGCCGGCGTCGCCTGCCTGCCGATCGTGGCGGGCCAGTCCGCCGTCGAGATCGCCAAGCGCGCCATGAGCGCGGGTCGCCTTCAGGGCTATGACGTGGTGATCCTGGATACCGCGGGCCGCACGTCCATCGATGAAGAGATGATGGGCGAAGCCGCCAGGATCGCCGAAGTGGCGCGGCCGCGCGAAACCCTTCTGGTGGCCGACAGCCTGACCGGTCAGGACGCGGTGGAGACCGCCAAACGCTTTGACGAGCGTCTGAAGCTGACCGGCCTTGTGCTGACCCGGATGGATGGCGATGGCCGCGGCGGCGCCGCGCTGTCCATGCGCTGGGTCACGGGCCTGCCGATCAAGTTCCTGGGCGTCTCTGAAAAGGTTGATGGCCTTGACGCCTTTGACGCCAAGCGCCTTGCAGGCCGCATTCTGGGGCGCGGCGATATCGTCTCGCTGGTGGAAAAAGCCGCCGCCGAGGTCGATCACGAGAAAGCCGAACGCCTCGCCAAGAAAATGGCCAAGGGCAAGTTCGATCTCGACGACATGGCCGACCAGCTGCGCCAGCTTCAGAAAATGGGCGGCGTTGCGGGGCTGATGGGCTTCCTGCCGGGCATGAACAAGGCGGCGAAGGCCCAGATGGCCAATGCCGGCTTTGACGACAAGATGCTCAAGCGTCAGGAAGCGATCATCCTGTCGATGACCCGCGAAGAGCGCGCCAAACCGGATCTACTCAAGGCCAGCCGCAAGCGCCGTATCGCGCTCGGCTCGGGCGTTGAAGTGCCGGAAGTGAACAAGCTTTTGAAAATGCACCGCCAGATGGCGGACATGATGAAGAAGATGGGCAAGAAGGGCAAAAAAGGGGGTTTCCCCGGCATGCCCGGAATGGCTGGTATGGGCGGCGGAATGCCGGGCATGGGAGGCGGCATGCCTCCGGGTCTCGGCGACGCGGCGTCCGATCTTCTCAAAGGACACGCGCCCAAGGGCGCAGACCTGCCGGGGCTGGGCGGCCCAGGCAAACAGGGACTGCCAGGCATTGGCGGACCCCTGGGGCCGGATGGCCTACCGCTCGGCCTCTCGAAGAAAAAATGACCTTAAAGGACCACAACCATGTCTGTTAAAATTCGTCTCGCCCGCGGCGGCGCCAAGAAGCGTCCGTACTACCGCATCGTCGTCACCGATTCCCGCATGCCGCGCGATGGCCGCTTCATCGAGAAAATCGGTCACTACAACCCGATGCTGCCCAAAGACCACGAGAACCGCATCGCCGTGGACACCGAGAAAGCCGCCGAGTGGATCAAGAAAGGCGCCCAGCCGTCTGACCGCGTCGCGCGCTTCCTGAAAGACGCTGGCGTCTACGAATGGACCCACGGCAACAACCCGAAAAAGGGCGAGCCGGGCGAGAAAGCCAAAGAGCGCGCTGCTGAACGCGCCGAAAAAGAAGAAGCCAAGAAGGCTGCTGAAGCGGAAGCCGCTGCGGCTCCGGCTGAAGAAGAAGCCCCGGCCGAAGAGGCTGCTGCTGAAGAAGCGTCTGAATAAGACCTTCTGTCTCAGCTGTTTGATCAACCCCGCCGTGGAAATGCGGCGGGGTTTTTCACATCTCGGGTCAGGGATTCAGCCCCCGATCTGACTCTTCCCGCTTTCCCGGTGAACGCATTTGTTCTATTTTTGTTCTGTAGCGGACAGCCGCCTGCGGAACAAAGATCATGCGCAAGCCAGAGACCATCGAGCAGCTCTATCTCGACTTTGACAGCTTCTTTGCAAGCGTCGAGCAATACGCCGATCCACGCCTGCGGGGCCGCCCGGTCGGGGTGATCCCCATGCAGGGCGCGCGCAATACCTGCATCATCGCCGCCTCGAAAGAAGCCAAGGCGAAGGGCGCAAGCTCGGTGATGACCGTGCGCGAGGCCCGCGAGGCGGTGCCCGACATGATCCTGGTGGATCAGAAGCCCGATCTTTATCGCCGCATGCACGCCCTGATGATCGCCGAGATTAGGGCCGTGCTGCCCATTGGCGCGGTCAAATCCATTGACGAGCTGACCTGTCCCCTCGACGGCCGCGCCATCGCCGATCCTGAAGGCGTCTCCAAAGCCATCAAGGCGCGCATCGCCGCCCAGACGGACGGCGTTGTCACTTGCTCGATCGGCATGGCGCCCAATCGCTTCCTCGCCAAGATGGCCTGCAAGCTGGGAAAGCCCGACGGGCTGACCATCTGGCGGCCCGAGGATCTGCCCGGCCCCTTGCTCAAACGTCCCCTTGATGAAGCGCCGGGCATTGGCTCCTCCATGCGCAAGCGCCTGCTGAAGGCCGGTGTGGCGGACATGAAGGCGCTGTGGGCCATGCAGCCCAAGCAAATGCGCGCCCTGTGGCGCAATGTGGGAGGCGAGCGCTTCTGGTACGCCCTGCACGGCTATGCGGTCCATGCCGAACCCGCCAAGCGGCGCATGTACGGCCATGGCCGCGTCCTGCCGCCCAGCCATCGCAGCTGGCCCAGCGCCTATGACTGCGCCCGGCTTCTGACCGTAAAAGCCGCCCGCCGCATGCGCCGTGATGGCCGCACCGCCGGGCGGATGGGTCTGTGGCTGCGTCATATCGAGGGCGGGTGGAGCGGGGAATTGCCCCTGCACAGCGCCCGCACCGATCGCGATTGCCTGAAAGCGCTGGATACGCTGTGGGCCGCCGCCCAGCGGGCGGACCCGCGCGCGCGGCCCATGCGGGCGGGCATGTATCTGTGCGATCTGGATGATCCAGGCGTCACCCAGACCGACTGGCTGATTGACGACAAGCCTGAGGATCGCGCCCGCCGCAATGCGCTTCAGGACGCCATCGACTCCATCAACAGCCGCTACGCCAAATCGCTGGTGACCCAAGGGGTCTGGACCCCGCCGCCCGGCGGCTATGCCGGCGGCAAGATCGCCTTCACACGCATTCCTTATGCCGAGGACTTCTGGTGATGACCTGGAAAACCGAACTGCGCCTTGACGATCTCGACCCGCATGCCCGGCTCGAAGCCTTCTGCACCGCTTGCAGCGCGGCGCGCTATTACACCGTGCAGGAATTGCTGGCCCGCCGCGCGCTGGCCCACGCCCATCTTGATGAGGTGGAGACCGCGCTCAAATGCGCCCAGCCCGGCTGCCGCGCCCCCGTCACGCTTTACGAAGTGAGCGCGGGCGAGACCGAAGCCTTCCAGGGCGGCATGCCCTAGGGAGTGATCCGCTTGACCGTGTTACAGCCATTCATCGACATACGCTCCAGATTGACGGCCTCAAGATCGCCGCGAGAGCTGACCATGCGCTCTTCAAAATGGTCAAAATGGCAGGTGAAGCTGGACTGCAGGGCCTGAACAGGAACCGCATTGCAGGTCCCCGGCGTGTCGGGAAAGCCCGTCAGCATCCGCGACAGGGCGGTGAAGGCGGCGGTCTCCAACGAGTTTCGCAGCCCGCTCACCTCCCCGATGGATCGGGTATCAAGGCGTTCATCGAGCGCACGCTGGGCGTCGTCATTGCCAAGGAAGGCCAGGATCGTGTCGGTATTGTTCTGCGCCTGAAGCCGCTCATAGGCTTCCGTCTCGGCATCCGTGCGCTCCAGACGCGCCCGGTTCTCCAGACCCCGCCCGAAGGCGAACTTGGTGTGAAACGGCGTCTGGATTTCATGAGCGAGGTTGATGCAGGCATCCTCCTCATCGCTGGTCATGGCGAACAGACCTTCGGGCACGGACGCTTCGGAGAAATAGCCCAGGGCGCCCACCATCGCGTAATCACAGCCGGGATGATCGCGCCCGTGGGTTTCATAGCAGATGTCATGGGCGCGGCAGATGGCGTCAATGCCGTCCACCGGAACCAGCGTATTGAGGACCTCAAGCTGAAGCGCCGGGTCTTCACTGACCCGCACCGGCACCCCGGGACCGCAGAAATTGCCGTAATGATAGGCGCGGCCTTCCTCGGGAAACGCATACTGACTGGTCAGGGACGCGGTTTCACAGCCGCTCAAGACCACAACACCTGCAAACGCCAAGGCGACAGCCCGTTTCATTATCCACACCCCCCCTCGTCATGGATGATCTGAACGTCCTTTTGAGGAGGCGAGCCAACGCATAAGGGCGCTCAAAGCCTTTACATCAAATTTTTCAAATCTCCATTAAGACAGAGCCCGCGCGCAGCACCCATCTTGAGCCTTGGGCCATCTTTGGGCACAGAGGGCGCAGAAAAGGATCTCGCCATGCCCGCACCCAAAGAAGAGCTCGTCGTCATCGCTGCTGTCGCGGGCGCCCACGGGGTGCGCGGAGACGCCAAGCTCAAACCCTTCGGCGACGCTTCACAGGTGTGCAGCTATGGCCCGTTCCTGGATAAAACCGGCGCGGTAATCCTGACCCCGACCCAGGCCAGGCCCGGCCCCAATGGCACGGTGATCGTGCGGCTGGAGGAAAACCTCACCCGCGAACAGGTGCAGGCGATGAAGGGCACGCTCTTGCATGTGCCCCACAGAGCTCTGCCAGAGCTTGATGAGGACGAGTTCTATTATTCCGACCTCATTGGCCTGAATGTGGAGAACCTTGAGGGCGAGACACTGGGCAAGATCAAGTCGGTGCAGGATTACGGCGCGGGCGATCTTCTGGAAATCTCAGGCCCGGACGGGGTCTGGTTCCTGCCCTTCACCAAGGACGCCGCCCCCCATGTGGACCTGAAGGCCGGCAAGCTCGTCGCCAATCCACCCGAAGTCATCGAGGGCGATGAAAAGGAAGGCGAATAGCCTCTGAAACCCCGGCCAAGCGCAGCGCCGAGCCGGGGCCTCCATCAGGATTGGGCGCGTTACGTGGAGGGAGGTCCCGGGTCTTCGCTCCGCTCGCCCGGGAATTCACGCTCCGTCTCCTAAGGTCATCGGACGGCTTGTCCTGCCGATCAATGCCGGTTGATTTAATCACAGGTCACGGCATGGGTTCGCCGGATAAACCGGCGAATGACAGTTTCACAGTCCAGAGACATGACAGTGTCATCCCGGACGCGCAGCGATCCGGGATCTACCGGAACCGCTCTGTTCTGATCACAGAAACGAAACGGGTCGATCCCGGCTCAAGGCCGGGATGACAATGAATGTCTTGGCAAAGCCCGCACGGGCCTATGGGGAGAAGGAGAAGGAGAAACACCAACAGCCCCGCGCACCAACGCAGGGGTGAAGCACAGACGGGTCGCGCGGGAGCGGGGCGTCTTGTGTTGAAGGTAAGCAGTTGGAAGCCTGACCCGGCTCCCGCGCTTGAGATGATTTGTCGGGGTCACCGTCCGGAGACTTCTGCGCTGTCGCGCCGCCGGTGCAGTCGTCGCCTCATCAGACGCCGCTGCCCTGGACCGCCCGGTGAGGGCCCGCCTTTTCGCACAAAGGCCGCGTTACAGCCTCTGTCCTCGGGACATCCCGCTCCTCCCAGCCTGAACGCGCCGGCCGCCCGCCCTGGAAGGAACGAGGCCGAGTATGGCGCAGCTTTCAGAGGGGGTGGATAAGTTTGCGACTGTCCATAGCCGCGGCGACTCCCTTCTGTCCTTGCGTCGCAGGCTTTGGCGCCCCATAAGCGCGCGCCATGACGTTTAACGCCTCGGTGCTCACCCTCTATCCGGACGCTTTTCCGGGTCCGCTTGGGGTCTCCTTGCTGGAGACTGCAAGAAAGAACGGACTCTGGGCGCTTGAAACGGTGGACATCCGGTCGTTTTCCCGTCATAAGCACGCCTCCGTTGACGACACGCCGGCTGGCGGCGGCCCAGGAATGGTGCTGCGCCCCGATGTTGCGGCAGCGGCGATCGACAGTCTGCCAAGGGATGGACGGCCGTTGATCTATCTGACGCCTCGCGGCAAGCCGCTCTCCCAGACCATGGTCCGGGAGTGGGCGGCGGGTCCGGGCGTTATTGTCTTTTGCGGCCGCTTCGAAGGTCTCGACCAACGGGTCATCGAAGCGCGCGGCATGGACGAGGTGAGTGTCGGCGACGCCGTGCTCGCCGGGGGGGAAGCCCCCGCCATGGTCCTCATCGAGGCCTGTGTGCGGCTGATCCCCGGCGTTCTCGGCAAGCTCGAGAGCACCGAAGACGAGAGTTTTGAGGGTGATCTGCTCGAATACCCCCACTACACGCGACCGCGTGAATGGGACGGGCACGAAATCCCGGACGTTTTGCTGTCAGGCGATCATGGCCGGATCGCCCGGTGGCGTAAGGAACAGGCCGAACAAATAACGCGACTGCGCCGACCCGATCTCTGGACGAGATATCAGCGGCGTCAAGGAGAAGAGCCATGAACCTGATCCAACAGCTCGAGCAGGAAGAAGCCGTCCGCGTGCTCGGCGACAAGAAAATTCCGGAATTCTCCCCGGGTGACACGCTGACCGTGAACGTGTGGATCCGCGAAGGCGACCGCCAGCGCGTCCAGCGTTTCGAAGGCGTCTGCATCGCCCGCTCCGGCGGCGGCCTGAACGAGAACTTCACCGTGCGCAAGATCAGCTTCGGCGAAGGCGTCGAGCGCGTCTGGCCGGTCTACAGCCCGCTGATCGAGTCCATCGAGGTCAAGCGCAAAGGTAAAGTGCGCCGCGCCAAGCTGTACTATCTGCGTGATCGCCGCGGTAAGTCCGCGCGTATCGCCGAGCGCACCACCGGTCGCGGCATCGAGCCGCGCGGCAAGAAGAAAGAAGGCTAAGCCCTTCTTCCCTTCTACGGGTGACAAGATAACGCCCGCCGGAGCTTTCCGGCGGGCGCTTTTTGTTGTTTGGATTTGACTTTATGCCCTTCCGTCCCTGACGGGCTGATTGTTTCTCAAGCCCTGCGGGCTTTTAATCCTCGCTTCGCTGCGGGCGGCCTTTGGCCTTGCGGCCCTGACGGGCCGGGGCGCGGAGCCCCGACCCGGTTCAGGTCGGCTTACTCCGCGGCCATCTGGTCGCGCGCGGCGACGGCGGTGCCGGGGAAGTCGGCGAAGACGCCATCCACACCCTCGGCATAAAGCGCGCGCAGCTCGTCCTGCACGCTCTCGCCCACCACCGGCTCGCGATCATCGCGCACGGTCCAGACATGCACGCCCAGCCCCAGCGCATGGGCCTGAGCGACAAAGCCGGTGCTCTCGCCCTCGGGGGTGAAGATCAGCGTCTTGTAGGCGCCGATCCCGTCGGCGAACTGCGCAATCTCTTCAAGCGAACGGCCACCCGCATTCGCGCCCTCGGCCTCGGGGCCCGCATAGAGCATGGCCAGCGGCACGTCGGACACTGCGTTCAGACGCTCAAGGAAGTCCGCATCAAAGGACTGGATCATCACCGGCGCATCGGCGCGGTTGAGATCATGCGCCTCAAGCGACGCGATCAGGGCGGGCAGCGGATCGAGACCCATCGCCGTCAGCTCGGCGGGGTATTTCACTTCCGGCTCGATCGCGATCACGCATTCGCACCGGTCTTCCTCGGCCGCGACGAAATCGAGGAACTGGTCAAAGGTCAGCACCGGAAACTGGCCGTTATAGGACTGGTCGCGATCATCCATGGACTGGCGAGCTGTCAGGGTGGTCAGCTCGGCGGCAGTGAAGGTCGGAATCCACCAGTCTTCCTGACCCATCATCTCCACCCGGCGATCGGCGAATTCAGGCCGGTTCGCGATATCGGTGGAATGGGACAGGAAGGGATCGTGACGCACGATCAGCACGCCGTCTGACGACATGACCAGATCGGGCTCGATGACATCCGCGCCCAGATCAAGCGCCAGCTGATAGGCGGCCTGGCTGTGTTCAGGGCGCAGGCCCGATGCGCCACGATGGGCGATCACTTGCGTGGGCTGGCCATCCAGCGTGCGCCAGTGCGGGGCGGAAACCTCCGCCTCGACGCGCTCGGACGGCGTCTCCGCCGGAGAGCAGGCGACCGCCAGAAACGGCGCAAACAGCAGAACGGTCAAACGGTTCATGGTCATCCCCCATACCGAACGTCATGTCAGGGGAGGGACTGTACCCATGCTCGCAGGAAAGCTGAGTGATGTTTTCGTGACGGCCGGACTCGCCTAGCCGCGCACGCCCCGTCCCGTCGGATCGATCGGGTCATCGGCCGGGCCCGGCCCGCCCGGATCAGACGGCGCGCAATACGGCCAGCTGCCCGAATTGGGGCCCTGCCCCGTGCAGGTGGAATTGCCATCGGGAAACATGGCGCAGCCTGAGACGGCCAGCAGCACGGCCAGCGGCGCGGCGACGCGGATGATACGGCGAATGGTCATGGCGGCTCCCCTCTGTATGCGGGCCACCTTCCCCTGCTTGCGTGCAGAGCGCAAGCACGCAGGCCCGCCTTTATAGTTCACGCGGCCTTAACGACGCAGGCTGCATCAAGGACAGGTCACAAACGGCGGACCCCCTGATGACCCGAGCCTCGCGCACATCCCGACGCAAATCCGGTTCCATGCCGGTCTGGCTGCGCGCGCTTGTCGTCACCATCATCCTTGGCGGACTTCTGGGTGTGGGCGGCGTGGTGTATCTGGCGCGCACCCTGCCCGATCTCAGCACGATCGAACCGGCGCCGCATACCGGCGAAGTGGTGTTGCTGGACCGCGAAGGCCGCACCATCGCCCGACGCGGCCAGTCCACCAGCGCGGTCATCACCGCCGACGCCCTGCCGCAAAATCTGGCCGATGCCGTGATCGCGGTGGAGGATCGCCGTTTTTACAGCCATTTCGGCATCGATCTGATCGGCACAGCCCGCGCGATGGTGTCCAATATCCGCGCCGGTCATGTGGTGCAGGGCGGCTCGACCATCACCCAGCAGCTCGCCAAGAACCTGTTTTTGAGCCCCGAGCGCACCTACAAGCGCAAGGCGCAGGAAGTGCTGCTGGCGCTGTGGCTGGAGAACCGCTTCACCAAGGACGAGATCCTCGCCCTGTATCTCAACCGGGTCTATTTCGGCGCCGGCGCCTGGGGTGCGGAAGCGGCCTCAAGGCGATACTTCTCCCGACCGGCGGACGAGCTGAGCATTGGCGAGGCGGCGCTGCTGGCGGGGCTTCTGAAGGCGCCCTCCCGCTATGCGCCCACCAATGACGCCCGCCGCGCCTCGGTCCGCGCCACGGTGGTGCTTGATCTAATGTACGCCACGGGCCGGATCAGCCAGGACGAACGCATCGAGGCCGCCTCCACCCCCATCCGGGTGTCCCGCGGCAGCTCCAGCCCCGGCGCGGGCTGGTTTGCAGACTGGGTGATGACCCAGGTGCGCGAGATGGCGCCGGGCCATCAGGGCGATCTGATTGTGCGGACGACGCTGGATGTGGACGCCCAGCGCGCTGCGGAATCCGCGCTCAATCTGGGCCTTGAAACCCCGGACTGGGCGCGCGGGGCGACCGAAGGCGCCTTGATTGCGCTCGACAGCCAGGGCGGGGTGCGCGCCATGGTGGGCGGGCATGACTACGCCCAGGCGCCGTTCAATCGCGCCGTGAATGCCCGTCGCCAGCCCGGCTCGGCCTTCAAGCCCTTCGTCTACGCCGCCGCCTTTGAGGGCGGGCTGGGTCCGCAGGATGTCTTCATGGACGCGCCGATCTCATACGGCGATTGGGCGCCGCAGAATTATGGCGACCGCTATGAGGGCGAGATGACGCTGGAACGCGCTTTCGCCCGCTCCTCCAATGTCATCGCAGTCCAGGTGGCCGAAGCCACCGGCCGGGGCTGGGTGATGCGCACGGCCCAGCGCATGGGCGTCAACAGTCCGCTTCAGAACACCCACGCCTTGTCGCTGGGCGCTTATGAAGTCACCCCGCTTGAACTGGGTCAGGCCTATCTCCCCTTCATGAATGGCGGTCGACGGGCCGACGCCTACGCCATTCTCTCGGTGCGCACCGCCGGGGGCGAGATGCTGTATGAGCATGAACCCATGCTCGGCGAGCGCGTCTTGGCCGACCGCATCCTGCGCCAGATGGACCAGCTGTTTGACGCCGCCGTCAGCTATGGAACTGCGCGCGGAGCACAGGTGGACGGGCGTCTGGTGCGCGGCAAGACCGGCACCACCAATGACAATCGCGACGCCTGGTTCGCCGGCTGGATGGACGGGCTCGCCGCGGTCGTCTGGATGGGCAATGACGATTACACCTCGACCGACAGCGCCGTGGGCGGCGCGGGTCCGGCGCGGGTGTTCTCCACCTTCATGAGCACCGCGCCCGTCCCCCCGCGCGGCCTGGACGCGCTCCTGGCGGACAGCCCGCGCGAGGATGACCCGATCGCGAACCTGCTCAGCCCGCCTGTTGCCGGCGCCGACGCGCAAGCTGGCGTCCCGGAACCCGATGAACCTGCGCCAGCTGAAGAGCCGGCAGACCCCATCGCGGACCTTCTGGGGCGGATCGGCGGGGCGCAATAACGCCCTGGTCCTGACATCCTAGCGCCGACGTGTCTGGGTTTGCTGTCCGCCTTGGGATAGGCTCTGACCGCTCCCGCTCGATACAAGGATCAATCATGGCTGTTCTGACCCGCCGCGCTTCGCTGGCTTTTGCGCTCGTTCTGTCGCTGGGGCTGGCGGCTTGCGGCCCCGACGCCCCGGACACGGCCGGATCCGAGCACCGCCACAACCGGCCCGTCACCGAAGCGCAGGCGCAACCGGCCCTGGCCGCTTTCGGTCTGGATGAGCAGGGCCGCGCCAGCTGGAGCGAGCGCCGGTTTGAACGCGGCGGCTATGTCTTCAGCGATTTCGAGATGATGCTCGAGAGCGGCCGCATGCGAGCGAGCGAGCTGGTGCTGACCGGCCCGCAAATGCTTGACGATGCGCCTTTCTTCACCGGGCTGATGCTGGAAACCCTCGCCATTGAGGCGCCCGACGGCGCCCTGCACGCCGCCACGTTGAGCCTGTCAGAGCCCAGCCCGGAACTGGCGCGCGCCATTGCCGGCGTGCTGCGCGGGGATGCCGATCTTGATGAGCTGAGCGCGCTTGAAGACGGCTATGGCTTCGCCGCTCTGGAGCTGGTGGCGCCGGTCATGCAGATCGAGGACGCGCCCGACCTCACCGTCACCCTGAGCGCGGACAATGTGCGGCTGACCGACTTCACCCAGGGTGACAGGCTGGGCGCGGTCGAGTTCGCCAACTACGCCATGGAAGGCGTGGACGAACAGGGCCAGCCCATGGCCATGAGCGTGGCGTATCTGGAAGCGGCAGGCCTCAGACTGGGTGATCTGGAGGGCGGTTCGCCCTTTGGCGCCGCCCTGATGGCGCCTGGACAAGCCCCCTATGAGCTGATCGATCTGCGCGGCCTCGAGCTGGAAGCGGGCGGCGTCTTCATCACCCTGCCCGAGCTGAACGCCCGGGTGGAAGCGCTTGAGACCGTAGTGATGAGCTCGTCCCTGACCCTGCCTGAACTGCGCATCGCCCCGGCGACCTCACACCCGCAAAGCCCACGCATCCGTCAGAGCTTTGACCTTCTGGGTTATGACGAAATCGTGCTCAGCGCTGCCGGCGAGACCCGCTATGACCCGGCCGCGGACCGGGCCTGGACCGAGGGCGAAACCTATCTGCGGCTTGAAGACGGGCTGACCCTGACCTTTGATCAGGAAATGACCGGGCTCGCCGCATCTGCAGCCCTTGCCGGTCAGGATGGAGGCGATCCGGCGCGCACCCTCGCCCCGCTGATGATCCATCATCTGCAGATCGAGCTGGCGGACCAGTCCCTTATGGGCCGCATCACAGAGCAGATGGCCAAACAGTCAGGCCTGAGTGAAACCCAGGCCCGGGACCAGCTGGGCGCCATGGCGCGCATGGGATTGGCGTTCGCGGGGACGCAAATGCCAGCAGGCATCCTGCAACAGGCCGCCGGAGCGATTGACGACTTCATTGCGTCAGGCGGGGTGCTGCGCATCGAGATGCGGCCTGACGCGCCGGTCTCTGCAGCGGCCCTGGCCGAATACCCCGCGCCCGATGCGGCGACGCTGGGCCTGACGGTCACTCATGAACCGGGTGAAGACGAAACCGGCGGCGAATAGGGCCTAGGCCCTTTTCGCCCGCCGGGCGTCGTGCTCGGCCATGAAGGCTTTCATCTTCGGCGCGATCTCCTCACGGAAACGCCGCCCGTTGAAGACGCCATAATGGCCGACGCCGGGCTGGATGTGGTCCAGCCGCAGATCGTCCGGCAGGTTCGAGCACAGCGTGTGCGCCGCCTGGGTCTGGCCAATGCCGGAAATGTCGTCGTTCTCGCCCTCAACCGTCAGCAGAGCCACATCGGTGATGGTTTCGGGACGCACCAGACGCCCGTCCACCGTCATCTCGCCGCGCGCCAGGGTGTGTTTCTGGAACACGTCCGAAATGGTCTGCAGGTAGAATTCCTCGGTCAGATCCATCACCGAGAGGTATTCGTCATAGAATTCCCGGTGCCGGTCGGCATTGTCGCCATCGCCGGACACCATGTGCTGGAAGAAGTTCCAGTGCGCATCCACATGGCGCTCGAAATTCATGTTGATGAAGCCGGTCAGCTGCAGGAAGCCCGGATAGACCCGGCGCATGGCGCCCGGATAGACCGCCGGAACCGTCTGGATCAGATTGTCCCGGAACCATTCATACGGGCGCTCTTCAGCCAGCTTGTTCGGCACGGTCGGCGATTTGCGGGTATCGATGGGAGACCCCATGAAGGTCATCGAGGTGGGGCGCGCCTTGTCCTTGTCCTCGGCCATCAGCGCAATGGCGGCCAAAGTCGGCGGGCCGGGCTGGCACACCGCGACCACATGCGGGTTCGTGCCCAGCGCAGTGATCATCTCGCGCACATAGAGCACATAATCATCAAGATCGAAGCGGCCTTCGGCGACCGACACCTTGCGCGCATCCACCCAGTCGGTGATGTAGACCTCGTGATCAGGCAGGAAGGCTTCGACCGTACCCCGCAGAAGGGTCGCGTGGTGGCCCGACATGGGGGCCACGATCAGCACCGGACGGTCCTTGATCTGCGACACCTTCACGCCGCGCGCTTTCGCCAAGGCCTGGCGGTCACGCTTGAAATGCAGCAGCGAGCAGAAGGGTTTGCTCCAGACCGTCTCGACATCAATGTCGACCGGCTGGTCGTTGACATGGGTGGGGCTGACCTCCCAGTCAGGCTTGCCGTAATAGCGCGTCAGGCTTTCAAACAGGTCCGCAGCGGCGGCCGTTGCGCGGCCCGCCAGAGTGTCGGACGCCGGATTGAGCGGAGAGCGCAGCGAGCGCCGGGTCATGTTCGCGGCGGCGCGCCAGGGCAGCATGGCGGCGCGGCTCATTTCCAGGAAAGAGTAAAGCATGGCCATTCTCCTCAGAGCCGCGATGCTCGCAGCCCTGTCAGCTCAGCACGATTATGCCGGGTTATTCTCTAGAAACTGTTGAAGGCGGGAGGCGATCTGGTCCGGCGTCGCCTGGTGCGGAAAGACTTCAACAAACTCACCGTCCCGGCCCATCAGATAGATGAGCGAGGAATGGTCCATGGTGTATTCCGCTAGCGTGCCGTCATCATCGACCCGGCGGTAATAGACGCGATAGGCGCGCGCCGCCTCGCGGATCTGGTCCTCGCTGCCGGTCAGCCCCAGAAGGCTTTCCGGGAAAGCCGGCGAGTTCACATAGGCCGCCAGGGCTTCGGGCGTGTCGCGCTCGGGATCGACAGTGATCAGAAGCGGCTGGAACTCCGCCCGCTGTTCAGGCGTCAGGCGGTCCATCGCCGCGGCCATCACCTGCAGGGAGGTCGGGCAGATGTCCGGGCAGTAGGTGAAGCCGAAATAGATCAGCATGGGACGACCCGCGAAGGTCTCGTCCGTCACGGTGCGGCCCGTATGATCCACGAGGGTGAAGGGGCCGCCGATATCAGCTTCGCCCGACATGCGCACAGGCGCAGCGCCCGAGCCGTTGGAGCCTTGCCCGGTTTGAGCGGACAGCCAGATCAGCGCGCCCCCCGCAATTCCGGCTATAACAGCGGCGATAACGGGGAAGAGCCAGATCGGTCTATTTTTCAAGTCCATGGATAGTCCTGAGGTTGAGAGCGCGCCGGCGCAGCGCAATCATCCTCTCTGAGGTACGACATTCTTGTGTCAGATGCGAGCCCTGTATATCGCGGTGCAGCATGACAGGCGTGTTCAAAAGCGCGTCAGAACGTCCAGTTGACCTGAGCGTCGCACAGCCTTCAGGTGTATGGTTGAGTTGTTCTGAAGGAAAAACAACGCCGTGCGCGACAACAGCATTGAACCTGGCTGGTCTGATCTGGATACGGACCCGGATCTGACGCCGATTTTCGGTCGTGTGCGGTTGCGCACGCTCATCCTGTTGCGCTGGCTGGCGGTCGCCGGTCAGACGCTGGCGGTGATCGTGGTCTTCTACGGGCTGGGCTTCGATTTGCCCCTGGGCGCCTGCCTGGCTGTCATCGCCGCCAGCGCCTGGGTCAACGCCTGGCTCACCCTCGCCATGCCCACCCAGCGGTTCGCCAAGGACTGGGAGGCCTTCCTTCAGCTCGCCTATGACGTCATCCAGTTGATGGTTTTGCTGGCCCTGACCGGGGGTTTGACCAACCCGTTCTCGGTCATGCTGGTCGGCCCCGTGGTCATCGCGGTCTCCGCGCTGCCGGGCCGCTGGTGGCTGAGCCTTGCGGCCATCGCCATCATCGGCTCGATCTCGCTGAGCATCTGGCATTTGCCCCTGCCCTGGGCGGACGGGGAAAGCGTCGTGCTGCCCTCCGCCTATCGCGCCGGCATCTGGGTGGCTCTGGCCATCGCCATCGGCTTTACCGCCATCTACGCCTGGCGCGTCGGCTTTGAAGCCCAGCGCATGGGCGCAGCCCTCGCCGCCACCCAAAGCGTTCTGGCGCGCGAACAACGTCTGTCCGCCCTGGGGGCGCTGGCCGCTGCAGCGGCGCATGAGCTGGGCACGCCTTTGGCGACGATCCAGCTGACCGCCAAGGAAATGCTGCGCGCGGCGCAGGACGATATCGCGCGCGAGGACGCGGACCTGATCATCTCCCAGGCCCAGCGCTGCCGGGACATTCTCCAGCGCCTGTCGCAATCCTCGCACAGCACCGCGGACAAGATGCATGAACGCATCGGCATCAAGGAGCTGATGGACGAGGCGGCGGCGCCGCTCAAAGGGCTCGACGCGCATATCAGCATCCGGCTGGCTCCGCCGCCGGACCTGCCGGATGCGCCCATCCTCAAGCGCCGGACCGAGCTGTTGTACGGGCTGGGCAATTTCATCGAGAACGCCGTCGATTTCGCCACATCCGAAGTCCAGATCACCGGCGCCTGGACCAGCGATACGCTGACCATCAGCGTGCAGGATGACGGCCCCGGCTTTCCGCCCGACATTCTGGCCAAGCTCGGCGAGCCCTATGTCACCACCCGTCGCGGTCAGCCCGGCTATGGCGGTCTGGGGCTGGGAGTGTTCATCGCCGTCACCCTGATCGAGCGGATCGGCGGACGGGTCGATCTGACAAACACGCCGCAGGGCGGCGCCAGGGTGGTGCTCAACCTGCCCCGGGCGCCGCTTGAGGCCGAACCCAAGAGCGATGTGGGGGCTTCGGACCTCTCGCGCTAAAATTTCTTAATTCCTGAGCTGTCTTGCTTTCCATCCGCCCTTTGCAGACAAGGGGCGAATGAGAGTAGACACTCTGTCTGTACAAACCGACCCGGTTAAAGGAGCCTGTCGGCCGTGACCGAACACACTGAGCTGGACCTTCCCGAAGACAAGACCCTGCTGCTGGTCGACGATGACGAGCCGTTTCGCAATCGTCTGTCACGCGCCATGGAAAGCCGCGGGTTTGACGTGATCAACGCGGTCGGCACCGTCGCCGAAGCCATGGTGATCGCTCGCAACACCCCGCCCGCCTTCGCCGTGGTGGATTTGCGGCTTGATGACGGGGACGGTCTGGACGTGGTGCGCACCCTGCATGAAAATCGCGATGACTGCCGCGTCATCATGCTGACCGGGTACGGCAATATCGCCACGGCGGTGGCCGCGGTGAAATCCGGCGCTGTGGACTATCTGTCCAAACCCGCCGACGCCGATGATGTGGTCAAGGCGCTGCTGGCCCAGCCTGACGCCAAACCCGCCCCGCCGGAAAACCCGATGAGCGCAGACCGCGTCCGCTGGGAGCATATCCAGCGCGTGTTCGAGCTGTGCAATCACAATGTGTCCGAGACGGCCCGCCGCCTGAACATGCACCGCCGCACCCTGCAGCGCATTCTCGCCAAGCGGGCGCCGCGCTAGGGCGGGACCTGCAAGAGTGATTGGCCCAAATTGACCTATATGGTCACTTAAGGCCGCGCGCCGTCCGGGCTAGAGTGGGGCATGAGCTCTTTCGCCCCCGCCCGGACCGTGTGCTTTGTCATCTATCCCGGTTTTGAACTGCTGGATCTGACAGGGCCGTATTCCGTCCTCGCCAGCGCCGCCAGACTGGCGCCCCGGCTGGGCTGGACGCTGTGCATCGCCGCGCCAGAATCCGGTCTTGTCACTTCGGGGCATGGCGTCAGCATCCAGGCCGACCATGCCCTGTCAGACCTTGAAACCCGGTCCTTCCACAGCCTGATCTGCATTGGCGGCGATCCGCAGCCGGTCCAGGAGATCGTGTCGGACCCGACCTTCATGGCCAGTCTTCGCAAGGCGGGCGCGCAGGCCGAGCGGCAGATTTCCATCTGCTCGGGCGCCTATCTGCTGGCGGAAGCGGGGCTGGCGCGCAATCGCCGCCTGACCACCCATTGGCGCGCCGTGCGGCCACTGGCCGAACGCTACCCCGATGTCACCGTGGAACCCGACGCCATCCATATCCAGGACGGGCCGGTCTGGAGCTCGGCCGGCGTGACAGCCGGCATCGATCTGGCTTTGGCGCTGGTGGAACAGGAGGCCGGTCGGGACATCGCGCTCAAGATCGCACGCAATCTGCTTGTGCCGCGCCTGAGATCCGGCGGGCAAAGCCAGTACGCCACAGATCTCGCCGCCCAGTTTGATCCCGCCAGCCGGCTCGCCCGCGTCTGTGAGGGCGTGCGCAAGGAACCGGATGCAGACTGGTCGATCGACGGGATGTGCGCCCGCTTTCACATGTCCCCGCGCACGCTCAGCCGCCTCACCCGGTCCGAGCTGAACCTGTCGCCCGCCCAGCTGGTCGAGCGCTTGCGCCTGGATCTGGCCCGGAGCCTTCTGGTCGAGACCGACCGCCATGTCACCGACATCGCTGATCTGTGCGGCTTTGGCAGCCTGCAAAGGCTCGACCGCGCCTTCCTGCGCCAGATCGGCGTCAGCCCCCGCGACTTCCGCGCCCGTTTTCGCACGCCCTTCCCTGTGGAGACCGCCTCATGAGTTTCACCCTCGGATTTCTCCTCTTTGACGACCTCACCCAGCTCGATTTCACAGGACCGCTGCAGGTTCTGAGCCGACTTCCGGGCGCGCAAACCGTGCTGATCGCCAAGACAGACGGGCCGGTCCGCACCGATTGCGGCCCCTTCATCCTGCCCACTCACACGCTGGAGACCGCGCCCGATCTTGATCTCTTATGCGTTCCGGGCGGGTTTGGCGTGGACGCGGTGATGCAGGATGAGGCGCTTCTTGAGTTTGTGCGCCATCAGGGCGAGCGCGCCCGCTATGTCACTTCGGTTTGCACCGGCGCCTTCATTCTGGGCGCGGCCGGGCTTCTGACGGGCAAGCGCGCGACCACGCACTGGCGCTATCACGACCATCTGGCCGCCTTTGGCGCGATCCCGGTCCGGCAACGCGTCGTGCATGACGGCCGGGTGATCTCGGGCGGCGGGGTGACGGCGGGCATTGATTTCGCGTTCAGCGTGGTGCGCGAGATCGCCGGCGAGGCTGTCGCCTCCGCCATCCAGCTGGGCCTTGAATATGATCCCGAGCCGCCCCTGAACGCCGGCCATCCCGATCGCGCCTCCGCCGAAGTCCGCCAGGCGGTCGAGGCCCGGTTCGCCCCGCGGATGGACGGCTTTGAGGAACTGGTGTCCCGGCTGACCGCTCAGGACGGGTAGAGCCCGGTCCAGTAGCGCCGGCCACGATCCAGCTCATCAAGGCTGGCGGCCAGCGCTTCGATGAAGACATGGCACGGAGCCAGCCTGACCGGCCCGGTGGTTTCTCCCGCCCGGTCCAGATCAAGCTGTTCGGTCGCGCCGCGCGCCAGATGATGCCGCCAGAGCTGTTTTGAGACCGCTGGGTCTTTCTCCGCCAGCGCGGTGTAGAGCCAGGCGTAGAGCGCGCCGAGCGCAGGGTCTCCGCAGGTGACGTAAAGCCGGGTCAGGTCCTCGCCCAGCTTGGCGTCCGACATCTGGCGGGCCGTATAGCGGCTGGCATTGGTCTTGGTCTCGATCAGGCAGGCTTCAAGCCCGTCCTCGCCATGACGCACGAACACCCCGTCAATGCCTTGCGGGCCGGTTCCGGGCTTGCCATTGATCGGCCGCCAGCCCGCCTGCGCCATCATGATATGGGTCAGAGCCTCACCAAACGCGCCCTGATCATTGGACGAGACGAACGCGCCCGGCGTCAGCGGCCGGAAGGGCGGCAGCGCAACAGCCGCAACCGGCGTCCCGCCCGCGTCATACAGGCTGCGCCATCCGCGCCAGCCCCATCGACCCGCATATCCCGCCCCCGTGGCGAGCAGGGCGCTGAAGCCGGCCAGTCCGAGAAGCTCGATCATCATGGACTCCCCCATGCGGGACGGCGGCTCGCGCTAGAGCCAGGGCATTTCGGTATAGAGCTCATAGGACACCATGGAGGGAACGACCCCCGCATCTTCCATCAGCTCGGGCGTCACCACCACCCATCTGGACTTGTAGGCCTGGCGCCAGTCGATCTGGAGCACATTGTCGGCATAGCTGACCGTCCGGCTGCTTTCGAAGGCGTCATTGTCCACCTCGATCACGCCGGTCTCGAACGACCACATATGTGAGGGACCGGGCAGGTGCACCTGCACCTCATGATGCGCGCTCATCGGATAGGGCAGGCGCGCCTCCTCATCCAGCTCGATCAGGTACTGGGCCGGGTACAGCAGGGCGTCTGTTCTGAGCACCCGGCTGCGCCGGCCCTCGGCGTTCGCCTTGCCATAGAAAAGCGGCGCGCTGAGCTCCAGACCAATGCGCAGGGAATTGTCCCGCTCATTGTCGTGAAAGCCCATATTGTCCAGCTCGACGCCTTCAAAGTGCTGGTAGGCCTGCACGAAAAATTCCTCGCGATCCGCCGTGGAGCTGTTCTCGAAGGCGGCCCGGATCAGGTTCGCATACTCGCCGCGATAGACCAGCTGGACATCAATCACCAGCTCGTCGTCCGGCCCCTGGGGCAGGTAAAAATGCTGGCGGAAATCCGTCCAGGGCTCGCCCTGCACCCGGTCGGGCATGTCGACCAGTTCCGCGTCGCTATCATCCAGAACAAGGGCGAGGCCGAAATCGGGTTGCTCGCGCTGGTCCATCAGGCCGCGCTGAAGGTTCGCGGTGGGATCCACCCAATACTGCCGCCCCTGCCAGCTGACCCGGACGATCACATGGTCAAACGCCTGCGGGGTCGCCACCAGTTCATCGAGCATCCGGCCGTCCACGCTGTTGACCAGAGCGACGTGGGATTCAATGTCGAGGGCCTTGAGCAACTGGACAAGCAAGAGCGATTTCGCCTTGCAGTCGCCGCTGCGCGTTCGCAGCGTCTCGTCCGGGCTTGCGGGCGTATAGCCCTGCTCGCCCAGCGCAATGGCGAAGTAATTGACATGGTCCTGAACGAACTGGATCGCCCGCACCAGCTGCAGCTCGGGATCATCGGTCGAACTGCGAATCCGGTCTGCAACCTCGCGCACATCGGCTGACGGACGGCCTACCTCATAAAGGTCATGCCCCCAGCGTTGAACCTCCGCCCAGTCCTCAAACTGGGTGACGATCCAGCCCGGCATGCGCTGAAAGCGGTTATAGGGATCAAAATCGGTAAAGGCCGTCGCCGCCTGTTCGGGCAGGAAGAACCCCTGATACCCCTCAAACTGGACGATGTCCGGTTCCGCGCCATCGCCCAGCACCTGCAGCCGGGCGTCAGACGGCGCCAGCACGCGCAGGCGGGACCGGGCGGCGTTCACAAAATACTGAATGCCGATGAATTCGCTGACCCGGCCATTCATGCTGGGGTGGGCGCCCGTCACCGACCAGCTCACCTCCAGCGTATCGCCGGCCTGCAAATTCGGGATCCGCACCAGCGCGCGCTCCAGCCCGGTGACCACGCCCTGCCCCAACTGATCCTCCACCTGGATGCGGTCGATGAAGAGATCTTCGGATCGATCCTCCCGCACCCCGTTCCGGATGACGGCGACCTCGTGCAGCTCGACACTCTGATAGTCGGGAAAGAAGTCGATCAGATGCATCGCAAGCGCATCCGCCGCCTGCCGCGTCGCCACATCCGCAACCGTTCGCATATAGCGCACCGGCATGGCGTCGCGCAGATCGGTCTGCTGATCGATCAGGCGATAATGAACCCCGGTCGCGGACTCCGCCAAAGCCAGCCTGTCAAAGGGGGCGGGTTCTATGGGCTCGAGAAACTCCGGCGCGGGAGCGAAGCCGACCTCGCCCGCATCAACCTGACTGCCCGCAGGCGTTTCGGGCCCGCTGGGCGCGCCGGGCAAGTTCAGAAGCCCCGTCGCCGCCAGTCCGATGACGACAAGCGCCGCCACGATAAACACAATATTGAAATAGCGTACGAAAGCTCGCATCGCTCCACCCCCTCACAAGAATGGCGCGACCCCTCGCACCTTCTTCCCCGCAACTAGCCTAGAAAGCGAACCCTCAATCGTCCAGCGCGAGAGGGCTGAAAAGGGCGATATTTTTCCTGAAGCTGGCTCAGATCGCCCGCAGCGCGCGCTCGGCGGCGTTGCGCGCAAACTTCAAGGTCAGCGCCTTGCGCCGGGCCGGGGCGAGCTTGGCCACAGGGCTTTCGCGCACCACCGCGCCGCCAAACCCGTCCGCAATGATCAGCCCCGTCTGATCGGGCAGGATGTCGGCCGGAAAGCGGTCAGACACCGCAAAATAGAACCGGTCGCACCAGGCGAAATAGTCGGGCCATTTCTCATCGGTGCGGAAGTCCTGCACGCCCGATTTCACCTCAACGATCACCATCTCGCCCTTGGGGCCCAGCCCGGCCAGATCCGCGCGGCGCCCACAGGGCAGGGTGAATTCGGCGATCGCCGTGATCCCCAGATCCATCAGCAAACGCGCCGTGCCGCGCATCAGAAGCCGCGCATCATCAATGGCGGGGTTGCTGGCGCGGGCGGTGGGAAGGGGATCAGAAACAGCCATAGGGGCATCATGTTCATTTTATGTTCCCGCGGCAAGCCCTGTCTGGCTCTGGTTGCGGCCCCGGTCCGCCCCTATCTGTGCATCATGTTCAGAACCCGAGACCTTTCCAGCCTCACCGCGCCTGACGAAGCGCAGTTTCTCGAGATCGCCCAACACGCCTGGGAGGGTCTGCCCGAACAGTTCCGCGCCCTGTGCGGCAATGTGGTGATCCAGACGCCGGACTTCGCCGACGAGGCGACGCTCAATCATTTCAACATGGACAGCCCCTATCAGCTGACCGGGCTATATCACGGCGTCGACCTGCCTCATAAATCCGTGCTCGATCCCGCGCCGGGCCCCGATTACGTCTTCCTCTATCGCCTGCCGATCTTGCTGGAATGGTGCGAGCGGGGGAATGTGACCCTCGCCGAGATCATCACCCATGTGCTGGTGCACGAGATCGGCCATCATTTCGGCCTGTCAGATGATGACATGCATGTGATTGAGGATCAGGCGGACTGATCTGCTAGAAGCGGTCCATGGAGACCATCCCGCCCCTTGCCGCTCTGGCTGCCCTCGTCTCGGCCATGGCCCATGCCGGCATGGCGCTTTACACCAAGCGCGCCGAAGACACGCTGACCTTCCGTGCGCTGTCCAACATCTTCTCCGCGCTCTGGCTCAGCCCGGTCCTGTTCCTGTTTCCGGTTCCCGGCTGGGAGGTCTGGCGCTTTCTGATCCTGGGCGCGGCCCTGATCTGGGCGTTCAACATGCTCATGATCTCCGCTTTCCGGCGCGGATCGATGAATCTGGTCTATCCGGTCATGCGCGGCGCAGCCCCGGCCATCGCCGGCCTGTTCGCCTTTGTCTTTCTGGGCGAGCCGCTCAGCCCGCTGGCGATCCTGGGCCTGTCGGCCGCCTCCGCCGCCATCATCGCCTTCGCCTGGCCTGAAAAAGGCGGCGCACCCAAGGCCGCGGCCATCGGTTTCGCCCTGTCCGCCGCCATGATGACCGCGAGCTATACCGTCAATGACGCATCGGGCGTCAGGGCGGCCGGCTCGGCGCTGCTCTACGCCGCCTGGTTCTTCGTCCTCAGCGCCACCAGCCTGACCCTCACCGCCTGGGTCCGTCGCGGCGACCAGCTTCCAGCCATCGCCCGCACAGAGCTTCGCGGCGCGGTGATCGGGTCGTTCTTCAATGTCACCACCTACGGACTCGCCCTCTACGCCTACGCCAACGCGCCGGTCGCCCCCATGGCGGCGCTGAGGGAGACATCTGTGGTGTTCGGCGCGATCCTGGCGGCGCTGATCCTGAAAGAACCGCTGGGCGTGCGCCGCATTGCGTTGGCGGTGGTGCTGGCGCTCGGCCTCGCCGCAATTCAGCTCGGCTAGCCAATCCGGCTTTCGCCCGCCTGCGTATTAGGGCATCAAGGATATTCCTGAAACGCAGCCGGACCGCATCCCATGTCAGACGCCCAGACCGACACCTCCAAGAGCCCCATCGGACAAGGCTCCAAGTTGCTGGTGGATGTGGGCCCCGCCGCGATCTTCATGATCAGCTACAATATCGCCAAGCGGATGGTGGACGATCAGGCGATCTACTGGGCGACGGGCATCTTCATGCTCGCCACTGTAGCCGCCGTGGCCTACGCGCTGATCACCCAGAAGCGCTTTCCGCCCATGCTGGCGGTGACCTTTGTCATCGTCACGCTGTTTGGCGGCATGACGATCTATCTGCAGGATCCGATCTTCATCTTCATCAAGCCGACGATCATCAACATGATCTTCTGTTTTGCGATCCTGATCAGCTTTGCGCTCGGCTTTAACGTCTGGAAGCGCCTGTTCGGCTCGATCTATTCCCTGCCCGACCACGCCTGGGTGATGCTGGGCATCCGCTGGGCCCTGTTCTTCGCCTTCCTGGCGCTGCTGAACGAGGTGATGTGGCGGCATATCGTGGATGCGGGCGTGCCCGAAAGCGCGCGCTGGTTCGCAGGCCTTGAGCTGACCGAAGGCTTCTGGGTCAATTTCCGCTTCTTCGGCACCTTCCCGCTGTTCTTCGTGTTCGTGCTGGCCAATGCGCCGCTGGTCATGAAGTACAATTCGACCGATGAGAAAGACGGCGAAACCAAAGACGAAAACGCCTGAGACGGGTTTTTCTTGCCGCAATTCCCCGCCCGGAATAGTCTTGAGCGGTGAGACGCTTACGCCAACGCCGCCTGCATCGCAGCACCGCCGCCTATCAAAGCCCGGTCAGCTGGATGCTGTTGGTCAGCTTGCTCACGTTGGGCCTGTGCTGGCGTTTGACAGAGCTGTTTGTTGTCACCCAGTTTGGCTGTGGCGAACTGTTGCGTTTCTGGTACGGCGAGGCGCCTGTCGGGCCGACCCTTCTCGGCGTCTTTGCATTGGCTTTCACCGCCGTCTTTTGCCTTTGGATTATCGACCTTGTTCGCGTCCGTAATCGACGCCCGGCGATTTGGGTCACCAGCGTTCAAGCGATCCTCTTCATCGCCATCCTGACGGTGATGACCACCTGGTCGAGCTTCATCAGCCCTTATTCGCTGTTCAAGCCGGTCAGTGACAGCCTGCGTCAGGGGTGGGTCGTCGCCAGACTAGGACTAGCAAGCGAAACATTCCTCGTGGAAGCCGGACCCGGATATGAATACTGGTCCACCAAACGCCCGCCTGAGCGCATCTATGGCCCCCTCGTCTTGGGAGGACGTTCCCTCAATGAGTGCAGCTGTATGAGCCTCTCAGAGGCGAGAGTGCGAGACGATCTGATGTGGCTGGAATTTGACGTCCAGCAAGGCGAGGTCGCACTCGAAGACGCCAACGCCATCCGCCTCGACACCCCCAAGCCTGTTGAACCGCAATGGTGCCCCGCGACGCGGGATCTCAGCCAGACCGTCTTTTGAAACAGGCCATAACGGCCCTGTGAATTACATGAGAGCCGGATATGGGCTAGTAAGCACTTATGCTTACGTGGCTCTCCGTTCTGGCCGTCCTGTTTCAGGCCCATGCCGCCCCGTCTGAAGAGACGCGGGCGACGCCCGAGCGGGCTGTGTCCGCCGCCTCTGACACTGTGCGCGTGGCGGAGCTGTTCACCTCTCAAGGCTGCCCGCTCTGCCCTGCCGCCAATCAGCTTCTGGCCGAATTTGGCGAAGAGGACGACGTCATCGCTTTGGCCTGGGGCGTGAATTACTGGGACGCCTATGGCTGGACCGACCAGTTCGCCATGCCCGAATTTGTGGATCGTCAGAAAGCCTATGTGGAGGCGGGCGAGGCCATGCGGGTCTACACCCCGCATTTCGTCCTCAATGGCGCGCCCGAGCAATTGCGCTTTGACGCCGACCGGATCAGATCAGCGCTTGAAGCCAGCGCGCCCATCCCCACAGCGCGGGTTGAAACGGCGAACGATGGCGCCCTGACCCTCTTCCTGTCCGGCGACCGCCCAACGCCTGCGGAAATCTGGGTGGTGCAATATGCGCCCGGCGTGCAGGAGCGCCAGATCGAGAGCGGCCGCAATGCCGGCCTGCGCATGACCCATTTCAACATGGTCCGCGCCGTCGAGAAGCTTGCGGACTGGACGGGCGGGGAGGCGAGCTTCGTCCTGCCCGACACCGCCGAAGGGCTGGACGCGGTCGTGCTGGTTCAGGACGGGCCGGGCGGACGCCTGTTGTCCGCCGCGCGGCTGCCCTAATCGGCCGGAGCGAAATGCTGGTCGAAGTACAAAAGCCAGCTCTCGCCGCGATCCGCGGTCATATAGACCGCAAAATCATGGCCCTCTGACCCCGTAAAATCATGCACCAGCTTGAAGTGAAGCTGGCCGCCCTCGATGGGGAAGGCCGTGTCGGCGCGCAGATTGGTCGTCACCAGACGCCCTTCTTCGTCAAACCCGCCCTCATAGATATCCAGAAGTCCGTAGGCGCCATCCATGACGCTGAGCCGGTAGACTTCGCGATAGGGATCATAGGTAAAGAGGGTGCGCAGCTCGGTCAGCCCGTCCACAGAGCCCAGATCAATCTGCGCCGTCTCCTCGATCCCGCGCTCATTGAACGCGTAGTGGGCCTGCGCCGTGCCGGGCGTCATCGCTTGCGCGCCTTCAGGGCCCATCACCTCGCCGGTGACCACCCAGTCGCCCGCCAGCGGCGCAAGTCGCGCCATGGCCGCAAGCTGGCGCGCAGACACATCCTCCTGCGCCAGAGCTGTTCCTGTCAGCAGGCCAAGTGCGGCCACAGCCAGCACGATCGGTTTGATTTCCATGACGCCCTCCCAGACTTGTGAAGCTGGAAGTGTGACCCACAGTTGCAAAGGCAAAAAGTGAATACGGGTTAACGAACGGGCTCGGCCACCTGATCAAGCGCCCGCGTCAGACGTTCATAGGCGTCCTCGCTGACCAGAAACGCCCAGCCCTCGACCCGGGCGTTGAAGTGCTCCGCGCGCGGGGCGGCGTCATCGGCAAGGGCGGCGAGTTCGATGCTCACCCAGCGCTCATCCCCTTCAGCGAAGAACAGCATTTCATAAGCAAGTCCGGAGAAGGTCACCGCCGCATGGCGGGCCACATAGGCGCCCACCAGCTCCTGATCCGGTTTGACGTCGCGGAAGCGCAATTGCGCCCCTGCCGTCGCCACGCCATTGGCCGCGCCCGCCGTCACAAGACGCCAGCCTGACGGTTCACGCAGCTCATAATAGCGCTGCGCCTCGCCCGCACGCATGACGCGCCAGCTAGGCCCGAATTCAGGCTGGATTTCTGCTCGTGCAATGGCCGAGGCGTCATGGCTCCAGAAATCGAGCCCCATCCAGCGGCCCGCATCACCCAGGCTATCCGCCCCCGCAACCGGCCCGGACGCTGCGTAGGCGCGCACCCCGCCCGGACGCCGCACATAAAGCCCGCGCTCACCGCGCAGGCGCCCGACGATCAGATCGGCCAGGGTCTCGCCCGCATCATTGCTGACTGTCACCCTGACGCCGTCGCCGCCCGTTTCTGGCGCGCCCAGACCCAGACGGTCGAACTTGTCCGGGTCGCGCGTCATGGCTTCAGCGAACTCAAGCCCCTGCAGCAGCGTATCAAGCTCGGCGATGCGTTCGGCGCGCACGGGATAATCGCCCCGGTTCGCCATGACCCAGCGTCCCTCGCGCTCTGCCATCACGAACTCGCCCTCGGCGGTCTCGATGCGTATCCGCGAAGCGCTGGACGCCTGCCCGGACCAGCCGGGCACGACCGGGCCGCTAACCTCTGGCGCCAGACCGATGCGGGCGTCACGCCAGACCACAGCGCTGCCCAGCACCAGAAGCCCCAACGCAGCGGCGATGCTGATCAGCGCCTGAACTCCGCGGCGTTTATACGGCGTTGGCCGGCTCATGCCCGATGCCTCCTGCGCCAGACCGCAGCGATCACGCCAAACACCAGCACCATCAGCGGCGGCAGCCACAGCGTCCAGAGCATCAGACGGTTTTCCAGCGCATCAATCTCGATACGGAAGCCGCGCTCGATCTCGCGCAGGCGTTCGCGCGCGTCCAGGATCTGCGCCCGCAAGGCGTCCGCCTCGGCCGCGTCTGCACTCCCCGCCCCGCCCAGCGCCGAAGCCCGGCCCAGACGCGTCAATTCCTCAAGCCGGCCTTCAGCGTCGCTCAGCTCCGCCTGCAGGCTGTCCTGCAAAGTCAGATAGCGCGCTTCGGCCGCCGTGCGCAGGGCATCCACCCGGGTCATGGGACGATCCGAGCGCGAGCGCGAGCGCAAGGTCACAAGCGCGCGATCCCCCGCCAGCCGGTCCACCAGATTGAGCACCAGAGACAGATTGTCCGCCACCACCTGTTCGCCCTGAACCGGATCGGCGCGCAAATAGAAAGCCGGATCAAACAGATCCACATCCGCCAGGACGATCACCTCGCCCGGCCCGGCGCTCTCGTCCAGATGCGCGGTCCGGATCGGCGCGCCGTCATCCACGGGCGGACCGTCGGGAAAGGCGGTGCGGAAGCGGCCATCCAGCAGCAGGCCCAGCGTCAGAGGCGCGTCAGGCGCCGCTTCAAAGCCGCGCATCAGCTCTTCCGGCGAGGGGCTTGAAGCGGCGATATCAGCGTCCAGCCGTGCGCCCTGGGCGCTGGTGGACAGAAGCGGCGTAAAGTTCAGGCCCGTTTCCGGCTCAAAACCCAGAACCCCCGGCGAGCCCAGATTGACCGCCCGCGACAGGCCCGCAAGACCCGGCAGGGACTGGTTCAGACCCGCAGGCGGCACAGAGAACCACAGAGGATAAGCGCGCATGCGGGTGCGGCCCGCCTCGACGATCTGCACCGGCAAACCCGTCTCGCCATCCATGCCGACGGTATTGCGATCGTACAGCACGCCCCAGCTCGCAAACAGGCGCGCCAGATCGGTGGCCCGCTGGGCGTTGAGCGGCGGCAAGCCATCGGGACCGGGCTTGAGCGCCACATGCGCCATCGGATCGACCGCCACCATCACCCGGCCTTTGGCGAGGGTGAACTGGTCAATGCGATAGAGCTGACGCTCGCTCATCAGGGGCGGATGGATCACCAGAAGCGCATCCGCCTCTTCGGGGATGGCGTCGAAATCAGGCTCCAGCCAGCTCAGCTCATAGGTCGCCCCGAGCTCGTCGATGATGCGATTGCCGCTGCGGCCCTCACGATCGGGCGCAAAGGGCAGGTCGGAGATGATGGCGAGATGCGGGGTGCGGGCGCGCTCGAGCTCGGCGATCAGGCGCACGATCTCATATTCCAGCCGCGCTTCGTCCTGCGGATCAAAGAAGCCGATGATGCGCGCCTCATCCACGGCGTTGCGGCCCACCAGACCAAAGAAGATTTGCCCGCCACCTTCGACCGGCACGGGCTGGAGGCCGGCGGAAATCGCCGCATCCTCATCCGGAGAAAACGGCGCCGGATCAATCTCTTCAAGGCGCAGCGCCCCGCCCGACCGGGCCGACAGCGTGCGCAGCAGTTCTCGCACCCGCGCGCCATAGGCCCGCAATTCGGGATAGCCCGCCGCTTCCGCACGCGAATAATAGAAATCGAGCGCCATCGGCTCATCGAGCCGTTCGAGCACATCGCGCGTCCCGTCTGACAGCGCATAGAGGCTGCGTTCGGTCAGATCGAGCCGGGCGCCATCCAGCCCGATGCGCGCGGCCATGTTCAGGCCCGCAAAGCCCAGGATAAGGCTCGCGATCATCACCCACAGGAAACGGCCCCGGCTCATCGTCCGCCTCCCCGGCGCGCATCGATCAGCGCCATGGCGAGCCCGAGCCCGAGGCCTATCAGGGAGAGGAAGTAAATGAGATCGGCAAGGCTGATGACGCCCCGACGCAGGCTGTCAAACCGGGCCAATGCCGACAGATCCGCCAGCGCTTCCGCTGCAGCGCCCGGCATGTGCGCAGACAGCGCGTCGAGCACAAAGGGCGCGCCTGACACTGTGACCAGGAAGCACGCGCCTACACCCAGCACAAACGCGATCACCTGATTGGGCGTGGAGGCGGACAGCGCCTGACCGAGCGCCAGATACCCGCCCGCCAACAAGAGCGCGCCCAGATAGGCAGTGGCGATGGCGGCGTTATCGGGACTGCCCAGATAATTCATCGCCATCCACATCGGGAAGGTCAGCACCAATGCCAGCGCCGCCACGCTGAGCGCGGCGAGAAACTTGCCCAGCACCATTTCATACAGCGCGATCGGGCTCGCCAGCAGCACTTCCAGCGTGCCCCGGTCACGCTCTTCCGCCCAGGCGCGCATGGCCAGCGCCGGCATCAGCACCAGCAACAGCCAGGGCATGTAGTCAAAGAGCGGGCTGAGGTCTGCGCGTCCGGTGTCAAACAGGCGTCCGACCCGCCAGGCGAAGGCGGGGGCGGCGAAGGCGAACACCGACAGGAAGACATAAGCGAGAGGCGTCTCGAAATACGCCGCAACCTCGCGCCGGTAGATGGCGATCAGACCGGTCATGCGCGCGGCCCCGGACGATCAGACAGGACAGGATCATAGCTCGGGCGGGTCAGGCCCCGGAAGGCGCTTTCCAGAGAGCCGCCGAACCGAGCCATCACTTCAGAAGGCGTCGCATCCGCCTTGATCCGGCCTTCAGCGATGATGACCGCGCGCGAACACATCGCCTCCACCTCATCAAGCAGGTGGGTGGAGATCAGGATCGCCTTTTTGGGCGCCATCTCGGAGATCAGCGCGCGCACGCCATCTTTCTGGTTCGGGTCCAGCCCGTCGGTGGGCTCATCCAGGATCAGTACGGGCGGATCATGGGCGATGGCGGCCGCCAGCGCCGCGCGGCGCTTGTAGCCTTTGGACAGGGCGCCAATGGCCTTGTCCGCCATCTTTCCCAATTGCGCCCGATCGAGCGCCACACGCGTCGCTTCATCCAGATTGGCGCCGGAATACCCCCGCGCGCGCAAGCCAAAGCGCACAAACCCGCGGGCCGTCATGGATGGATAGGCCGGAGCGCCTTCAGGCAGATAACCCAGATGGGTTTGCGCGGCGCGGCGGTCGATATGGCAGTCGAAATCGGCGATCAGGGCGCGGCCGTCATCGGGCTCCAGACAGCCCGCCAGCATGCGCATGGTCGTGGACTTGCCCGCGCCATTGGGCCCGAGGAACGCAACCACCTCGCCGCGTTCGACCGTAAACGACACCTCGTCCACGGCGGTGAAGCCGGCGAAGCGTTTGATCAGGCGGTCAGCGCGGATCATGGGCGGCGGATCATCCCGTCAGCTGCGAAAAACGGCGTAACAGGGGTAGCTTACCTCATCCCCTCACACCAGCTTTCTAGAGGCTGCGAGTGACCAAAGCCTGAAAATTCTGCTGGCGATGTCAGGAAGCAGGTGTCGACCGGCGCTCACCGCCAGACCCGGGGGGCTGGGGGGGCTGTGAATCCAGATCAGGCGGGTTTTGTATGCGCCAGCCGACGCGATTAAGGTGGTGACGGGGTTAGGCTGCCCGAGGACGAAATTGAGGCGAGATTGCGGCAGACTGTGAAAACTTCGTAAGGTCCAGAGCAAAGGTGACTTCCAAAACGACATGGCTTTGACTCCCCTCCCCACGCCGCGGCCCCGTGATGACCGGGTCATGTTTCACCGCACGGAGCTGGACCAGATCCTGCGCGTCTACGGCATGATGGTCGCGGGCGGCGAATGGCGCGACTACGCGATTGACGGCCTGAAGGATCGCGCCGAGTTCTCCATCTTCCGAAACGCCGCCGAAGTGCCGATCTACCGGATCGTGAAAACACCGGCGGACAGCCGCAAACAGGGCGCATGGAAAGTGGTGGCGCCGGGCGGCGCCATTCTCAAGCGCGGCCATGAGCTTCCCAATGTCCTGAAGGTCTTTGACAATCAGCTCAAAAAGCTCAGCTGGAGCGGGTCCTGACAACAAAAAACCCCGGAGCCAGGCTCCGGGGTTTTTGCTGGAAAGGCTGTTCGCCTAGTCGCGATTGCCCAGGATCATCAGGACGATCTGGAACATGTTGATGAAGGCGATGTAGAGGTTCAGCGCGCCGTAATAAGTCAGCACGCCCAGCGAACGCTGATCGCCCCGCGCTTCGGCATAGGTCAGCTTCAGCGACTGGGTCTGCCAGGCCACGACGCCCGCCATCAGGGCGAGGATCGCGAACTGGATGATCCATTGCAGGGCCGAGCTTTCCACGAAGAAGACGTTGATCAGGGAGATCAGCACCACGCCGATCATCGCCATCACCAGGAAGCTGCCGATCGGCTGCAGGTTCGTCTTGGTGGTGTATCCATAAAGCGAGAGGCCGAAGAAGGCCGCCGCGGTGATCACGAAGGCCTGCGCGATCGTGCCGAAGGTGATCGAGATCGTCCCGGTCAGGGTTTCAGCGCTCGTACCGCCAACCGCCATCAGCACCCAGATGCCCAGACCCGTGCCGATCAGGGAGACGACCGCCCAGTACAGCACCGCCGCGCCCAGAGGGGACGGATTGCGCATGAAGAACATGGAGCCGAACAACAGGACGATCGGGCCCCATTGCACCACGAAGTAGAGCGGCGAGTTGAAGACAAGCTGCGTTACCGGATCCACGGTGCCGGCCACATAGGCAAGCACGGCGGAGAGCAGCAGGCCGAGGCCCATCTTGTTGTAAACGCCCAGCATGAAGCTGCGCAGGCCGGCATCCACAGAGGTGTCGAGCGTCTGTGCGCCATAAGCAGGGTGTGAAAACTGGTTCATGATGTCCTTCTCAACCAGAAAACCGGTGCGCGTCTGTGCGCGCGTTCTGAAACCGAATATCGGAGTTTTCCGCTCAGGTTTCAAGAGAAACCGAACTATCAAGCCTGCCAATACCCTTTAGAATTAAAGGGATTTCATCAATGCAGACGGTCTTCGGCTTGACGCCATCCGCTCATCCGTGCCCCCTGACGCCATGTCGCTCCGTGTCTTCGCCGCCCTGCCCCTGTCTGAAACCGTCGCCGATCAGGCCTGCGCCGAAATGACCGGCGTGCCCGACGCCAACTGGCGGCCGCGCGAGAACCTGCACATCACGCTGTGCTATTATGGCGAGCTGGATGAGCGCACGGTTGAGGAGCTGGATTCCGCCCTGGGCCAGGTCCGGCTTGCGCCGTTTGAGTTACATCTGGAAGGGGCGGGCCGTTTTGGCGGCGGCGATCCCAGCGCCATCTGGCTGGGGGTTGAGCCCCATCCCGCCCTGATGGATCTGGCGCGACAGTGTCGCAAAGCCGCTCGACAGGCCGGCGTCGAGATCGAGACACGCGCCTATCTGCCCCATGTGACACTGGCCTATCTGAACAAGGATGTGGAGCCGGGCCGGGTGCAGCGCTTCGAGCAACGTCTGGGCCTGTTCAAATCCGAGCCCTTCACGGTGGATCGCTTCCATCTGTATTCGAGCTGGGCGCGCAAATCGCACACCCCCAATCTCTACCGGGTGGAGACGGAATATCCGCTTCAGCCCTGATCCAAGAGCCGGGCGTCGCCATCGCGAACTTCCACCCGCTGGGCGCCGGTCCCGAAGGCTTCAAACAAGACCGGCTCCACCCCCGTCATGAAAGCCTGGACGCCAAGATCGAGCACGGTTTCAGCGAGCCCGTCGCGCCGCGCGGCGTCCAGATGCGCGCACGCCTCGTCAAAGATCAGCACCGGGCCGCGCCCCGACAGACGCCGGATCGCAGCGGCCTGCGCCAGCGCCAGACCCAGCACCATGGATTTCTGTTCTCCGGTCGAGCAATCAGCCGCCGGCTGGTCCTTGGTCCGATGGCGCGCTTCAAGCTCGGTGCGATGCGGTCCGGTCAGCGCCCGGCCAGCAGCGCCGTCGCGAGGGCGCACGCGCTTGAGCTCATCGGCGAACCAGTCTTCCGCCTCTCCCGCCTTCATCCCGTCTGCGAGTTTCGCCTCCACCGCGCCATCAAGCGCCAGATCAGCTTTGGGGAACTGGCTTTCAGGCCGGGTGTCGATCTCGTCCTGAAGACGTGCGAGCGCATCAAGCCTCGCCGCCGCCAGCGCCACGCCGGACGCCGCCATTTCCGCTTCCAGCGCATTGAGCCAGTCCGGATCAGCCCGACCGCCCTCGGCCACCCGGTCCAGCAGCCGCTGACGTTCCTTCATGGATTTCTCATAGGCGCTGGCAGAGCTGGCGTGATCGGGCGCAGCGGCGAGCACCAGTCGGTCAAAGAAGCGCAGCCGGTCCGCCCGCGGCCCGGCCCAGAGCCGGTCTTCACGCGGGGTCAGCCACAGCATGGGGATCAGGCGCGCCAGCTCGGTCTGGGTCGCCGCGGCGCCATCAAGTTTCGTGCGGCGTCGGGTCGGGTTCTGGGGATCGGCGCCGGTGGCGAGGCTAACCGGGCCTTCAGGCGTGATCGCCTCGGCATAGACCGCCCAGAGCGGATCAACGCCCTGGTCTGTGCGACGACGCACGGCGTCGGCCCCGGCGGCGCGCAAGCCGCGCCCCGGGCCGAGAAACGACACCGCTTCCACAAGATTGGTCTTGCCCGCGCCGTTTTCGCCGAACAGGGCGACCGGTCGCGCATCGAGCGCGAGATCGAGACGGGCATAGTTGCGAAAACCGGTGAGCTTGAGCCGCGTGACGGCGGGCCCACCGGTATCAGGGCCGCTTGAGGTCACACCCGCAGCGGCATCAGCACATATTCCGCATCCTTGTCGCCGGAATCGGTGACGCGGGTGGGAGAGCCGGAATCAGCAAGCTCGAAAATCGCTTCATCGCCTTCGATCTGGCTGGCCACATCCAGCAGATAGCGGGCGTTGAAACCGATGGTCATCTCGTCCGCGCTGTAGTCGGCGACCAGCTCTTCGCTGGCGGCGCCGCTTTCAGGATTGTTCACGGTGAGGGTGACCTGACCCGGCGCGAGCGACAGCTTCACCGAGCGGGATTTCTCCTGGCTGATGGTGGCGACCCGGTCCACGGCCTGGGCGAAGGGCGCGCGATCAATGCGCATCACCTTGTCATTGCCGCGCGGGATCACCCGCTCATAGTCGGGGAAGGTGCCGTCGATCAGTTTCGAGGTCAGCACGGCCGCGCCCAGCTGGAAGCGGATCTTGCCTTCAGAGACCGACACATCCACGTCGCCGTCGAGATCCTCGAGCAGGCGGCGCAATTCCTGGATCGGCTTGCGGGGCACGATCACCGCCGGCATGCCCATGGCGCCGTCAGGCAGATCGGTTTCCGCCAGCGCGAGGCGGTGGCCGTCGGTCGCCACGGCGCGCAGGGTCTTGCGACCGTCGCGCTCGGCGGCGTGCAGATGGATGCCGTTGAGATAATAGCGCGTCTCTTCGGTGGAGATGGCGAATTTGGTCTTGTCGATCAGGCGAGCGATCTCGCTGGCGGGCGCGGTGAAGCTGACCGCCAGATCCTCGCTCGGCATGACCGGGAAGTCGCCCGGCGGCAGGATCGGCAGGTTGAAGCGTGACCGGCCGGCCGACAGAAGAATGCGCGGATCATCGCCGCCCAGCTCCAGCGTCACCTGGCTGCCTTCAGGCAGCTTGCGGGCGATCTCATACAGGGTGTGCGCAGGCGCGGTGATGAGACCCTCGCGCTCCACCGAGGCTTCCGCCTCTTCCACGATCTCCATGTCGAGGTCGGTCGCGGTGAAGCGGGCGAAGCCGTCCGACGCGTTGATCAGGACATTGGACAGGATCGGAATGGTGTTGCGGCGCTCCACGACGGCCTGAACGTGGCCCAGAGCCTTGAGCAGGATCGCGCGCTCTATCGTGAGCTTCATGTGTCGCCTCGAACAGAGAATTCAGAACAGGGGGCGAGAATCGCCTGATTTGGGTCAAGCACCATAGCCTAAAAAAAACGACCGCAAGAAGGGGGTCTTGCGGTCGTTTTTCAATTGATGCTGCTTAACCCCGCAAGCGGCGGCGAAGCGCCTCCACATCCTCGGCCAGCACCGCGTCCGAGGTGAGGGTTTCAGTGATCTTGTTCACCGCGTGAATGACCGTGGAATGGTCCCGCCCGCCAAAGCGACGGCCAATGTCCGGAAGCGAGCGCGTGGTCATCGTCTTGGCCAGATACATGGCGATGTGACGCGGACGCACGACCGCCTTGGTGCGGCGCTTGGAGATGAGATCGTCCACACTGATGGAGAAATAGGACGCCACGGTCTTCTGGATGTCATCCACCGTGATGCGGCGCTCGGCCTTGACCGGCAGCTCGCCCAGCGCCTCTTCCACCGTCTCCATGGTGACGGGACGGTTCATATAGGCGGTGCGCACGATGATATTGTTCAGAACGCCTTCCAGCTCCCGCGCGGAGCTCGTGACACGCGCCGCGAGGAAGTCGCGCACGGTCTCGGGCACTTCAAGATCGGGGCAGTGATTGCGCGCCTGGGCGATCTTGCAGTCGAGGATCTTGCGGCGCAGGTCGAGATCGGGGCCCTGCAGCGGGCAGTTGAAGCCGCCGGCCAGGATGTTGCGCAGACGGTCATCGGACACGCTGAGCTGGGACGGCGCGCAATGAGAGGCGAGCACGACCTGTTTCTCGGCGCTGATCAGCGCGGTGACGGTCTGCAGGAACTCGTCTTCGGTCCGCGGCTTGCCGCAGATGAAGTGCACATCGTCGATCAGCAGCATGTCGCAATCGCGCACCAGATCCTTGAAGGGCTGGACGTCGCGGGCGCGCAGGGCGGACTGGAAGCCGTTGAGGAATTCTTCCGCCGTCAGATAGAGCACCTTGCGGCGCTTGCCGCTGAGCGAGGCGGAATGGGCGATGGCGGCCAGAAGGTGGGATTTGCCCACGCCGTAATCGCCATGGAAGAAGACCGGATTGAAGGGCGGCGCATCGGCGCTGGCCACAGCACGCGCTGCGGTCGCCGCCATCATGTTCGCCGAGCCCACCATGAAAGTGTCAAAGGTGAACCGCGCCTCGCGCTTGGCTTCGGCCTCAACGGCCTCGACCGGCGGCAGGGCCGCAGTCTCAGACACCCCGCCGGCATTCAGAGCCGCCACGCTGACGCTCTGCGATTTCGTGTTGGAGAGCGTCTTCTCCGTACAGATGACAATATCGCAGGCCTGCTCGGCGACGCTCGCCCAGAGCGCGCGCAGGCGGACGCCCACATTGTCCTCGACCCAGGCGCGGCCAAACTCGTTCGGACAGATTACGCAGACGCGGCCCGCCGCATCGAGCTCAACACGCAGACGGGCGATCTCGGCCGCATAGACCAGGTCTCCGCATTCTTCGCGCAAGCGCGCACGGACAGCGCGCCAGACGGCGACGATCGAGCTGGAATCCGTCATATCCATCCCGTCCCGGCGCGCCGTCGCATCTTGAGAATACCCCAT